>NZ_JAFEJU010000001.1 GCF_018555455.1 Bifidobacterium colobi
CACGCCTTAGACAACGCAATCGTCAACGCCATCGAAATCCATGAAATCGATAAACAGCAACCACGCCACGCGAAATCTCGGCCATTCTGACCGACCTAAAACACCACAAAAGTTCCTATAACCCCAATCATCAGCAGAACGGCAGAACGGCTTAAAACCGGCGTTATTCCGCGCGTTTCGCGCATGAAAAAAGGGTTTTGCGATTACTCGCAAAACCCTTGGTGGCGGAGTCAGAGGGATTCGAACCCTCGAGCCGCTTACGCGACTAACACCTTAGCAGGGTGCCCCTATCGGCCACTCAGGCATGACTCCACGTTGCACATTGAGCGCAACAGCACACTACTGTACCACAAACCGCGGAATACGGCGTGCCGCACTGATCAATTGCCTTTGGCAGGCGCGGCATCACCGGAGAAGGTCACAATCACCGCGAAAATCACCAGGGCCACACCAACAAGCTCACCAATGCCCGGAATCTCACCGAACAGTAGGCCTATCGCCACGGCAACCGCAGGATTAATGGACTGCATCACCGAGAACGCTCCCGATGTAGTGCGACGCAACGTAATCTGCTCCACAACATAGGGAATGAACGAAGCCATCAGCGAGATGGCGAACAACAGCGCCAACAGTTTCAGCGGACCTCCGGGCGCGAGCGCCCAAGTGGCATCGGACTTGGGGTGCAGCACATGTTCAACCGCCGGCACACCGAGGAACAAGGATTGCGCCGCCCATCCTATCGTCACCGCAATGCATAGATTGTCAAGCGAATTGCCTCCTTCGGCCACTCGCCGACCAGTCACGATATAAACGCCCCACATGGATCCGCCAATCACAATGGCAATAAGCCCCACCAGGAATCTGCCGCCGTCGGATGGATTGGAGAGTGAAATACCGGCCAACAGCACCACGCCTATTGCAGCAATGCCAATGCCCAGCCGTTCACGCCAACTGCGCCCGGTGAGCACCGCCACCGACAGCGGCCCAATGAATTCAATGGAGACGGCGATACCCATATCCATGTTGCTGATGGCCACATAGAACATGGTGTTCATCAGCACCAGAGAGCATCCCAACAGCACAATCAATCCCCAACTGCGAGCGCTGCGATGGAACAGCCTCCCGCGCTTTGCCCGCTGCCATGGCCGGCGCCAGGCAAGCAGCAGCAGCGTCATGAATCCCACGCGATACCACACCGAGTAGAGCGGATCGAGCTGAGTGAACGCCAGCTTGGCGATGGCCGTGGCCGTATAAATGACCAAGGCTTCGCCAATCACGATAAGCACCACGGGAACACGATTGAGGATACTGACCACTGCCTTCTTCATAGGCTTCACGCTACTCGCCCGGTCGGGACAGTGCAGCCTGAGACTGGACCGAGCCAAGATATGGACTGAAAGCTGGAATGTGCAGGGCAATGCGCACATAGTGGACACTGTTCATAATGCTGCTTATTCATAATGCTGACCATTGTGCTGCGATTCGGCAAATCTGCGGCAGTCAACGCTAGCCCGCATCAGACTGCAGCCTCCACGCAAGATTTAGAATGGATGGCATGAGTACCGCACCGAGGCTTGCCGCCGCCAAACGCGACTGGGGTCATGATGAGACCGGCTGCACGGTGCTGCATATTGATATGGATGCGTTTTATGCCTCACTGGAGGTGGCGCGCCACCCTGAGCTCAAAGGCAAGCCGGTGATTATCGGCACCGGCCCTCGTTCGGTGGTGTCTGCCGCAAGCTATGAGGCTCGACGGTACGGCATCAATTCGGCAATGCCAGCCGCCCGCGCACGTCAGCTATGCCCGGACGGCATATTTCTGCCGGTCGATATGCGCTATTACCGCATGATGTCGCATCGCATTATGCATGAGGTGTTCTTGACCATCACCGACCGATTCGAGCAGGTCTCGGTGGATGAGGGTTATATGGATGTGTCCGGTGCTTTACTCACTTGGGGCAAGCCAAGTACGATAGGCGCATGGATTCGCGAGCAGGTTGCGCAGCGATTCCATGTGACTTGTTCCGTTGGAATTGCTGCCAACAAATTGGTGGCAAAAATGGCATCCACCAATGCCAAGCCGGACGGCATGTTGCTGATTCCCGTCTCCCGTTCCGCCGAGTTTGTGCAGATGATGCCGTTGCGTGGCATCCCCGGCATCGGCCCTTCGCTAGAGCAACGTCTCAATGCGTGGGGTATTACATCCGTGGCAGAACTGGCTCGCATGGATGAGGCGACGCTGACCCGTGCCACCGGCTCGCCGGCCGCGGCGCGCGGGCTATGGGCTGCCTCGCATGGCTTGGATTCGCGCACCATCACAACCGTGCGTGAGGAGAAATCTATCGGTTCGGAGCGCACGCTGATGCAGGATACGCGTAGCATGCGCGTGGTCTGTGATCTGCTGCGTTCTGCCTGCGATGAGGTGGCTGGCACGCTGCGGCGCAAAGGACTGGTTGCCCGCACGCTGACCGTAAAGCTGCGGTTCGCGGACTTGAGCTACCAGACTCGCTCGTTCACGATGGAAAAGCCGACGGATACCGCCGGCGTGCTCTACCCGGAATGCGTGCGGCAGCTGAAAATCATGCTGGGTATGCCGCCTGCAACTGGATCGGATGCTACGCTGCCGAAGTTGATTCGACTGGCCGGCATGAGCACTTCGTCGCTGAGTGAAGCCAAATCCACCGCAGTGCAGCCTTCCTTGGACGACATGCTTGAGGAAAGCGATAATGCTCACGGCAGTACCGCGCAGACGCGTCGACATAACGCCGAAGCAGCGCTCGACGCGGTACGTCGTAAATTCGGCAACAGCGCGGCACGTCTAGGCGCGTAAGCGGGCGCAGGCCTCCTGAATCGCCTGGTCGGTGGCGGTGGCGGAGAATCGCAGGTATTGGGGGGCGCCATAGAACTCGCCTGGGCTGGGAATGATGCCGATGGCTGCCAATTCAGTCATGTCTGTCCAGCAATCGCCGGACTTGGCTTTCGCCCACACATAGAGCGCACCGGCAGGCATACGAACGGAATCATATCCATATGATTGCAGCGCTTCGACCAACGCGGCCAAACGATTGCGGTAACGGGTCCACTGCTGATGCACGGCGGCGGTATCGCGCAGGCCTGCTGCCATGGCGGCCTGCACGGGACCGGGAATAATCTCACCGATCTGTTTGCGATACTCGCTCATCTCTCGCACGAGCCGGTAATCGCCCGCAATCAATGCCGTACGGTAGCCGGCCATATTCGACTGCTTGGAAAGGGAGTAGAGCACCAGAATGCCGTCCGCTGACCCTTCGCATACTTGTGGGCTCAACGCGCATGGCGTAGCGGACAAGGCGAACGAGCGATCAGCAGCAGCCGGCTCATTATTCTCCGGTTCTTCAGATAGCCCAGATCCGGAAACCTTGGAGCGAACAGCCCGCCAATCCATCAGCGCATAGCATTCGTCAGACAGTACCACAGCGCCAATGCGGCGAGCTGCGGCAACAATATCCGCGAGCCAGTCGGCACCGATGACCTCGCCGGTGGGATTGCACGGCGAGTTCACCCAAATGGCTTTGACGTTCGGCACATTGACCCAGGAATCCACATCGGTCACATCGTCGACTTTGAGCACAGTGGCCCCGGCAAGCTGGGTGCCGATCTC
Organism: Bifidobacterium colobi; assembly: GCF_018555455.1. Taxonomy (GTDB): domain Bacteria; phylum Actinomycetota; class Actinomycetes; order Actinomycetales; family Bifidobacteriaceae; genus Bifidobacterium; species Bifidobacterium colobi. Next base: position 3,641 of record NZ_JAFEJU010000001.1, read on the forward strand.
ATACGTCGGGTACGAGACGCGCGGCTGCACCACCACGTCCCCCGGACCAAGGTGCAGCAGACTGGCCATCAGTGCCACGGCTTCCTTGGAGCCGACTGTGGGCACGGCAGCCGCGTTAATGGCCTTCAAATCCACGCCGCGCATGGTGCGGAACCAATCATTGATAGCGGCTTTCAGGTCAGCGGTGCCGGCGGTGACCGGATAGCCATGCGCATTGGAGGCATCAGCTGAAGCAATCAACGCCTGCTGCACACTGGCTGGAACAGGATCCACGGGAGAGCCGACTGATAGATCAATCATGCCGCCGGGCACAGCCTTGGCCGTGGCCTTATAGCCGGCAATGCGTGACCAGTCGTACGGGGAGGAATATGCGTGGAAGCCCATAGGAACCCTTTCTTCAACGTAATGGTTCCAAGATACGACGAACCCCCGGCCATTGCGGTCGAGGGTTCGCGATGTGTAAATCAGTGCATGCTCAGCGGTTCACTGATCACTGATGCATCGTTGGCTGATTCTGACTCGTCACTGATTCTGCGGCGGCAAAGCAGCCACCTGCTCGGGATCCTTGCCGATAGGACCGGCTGCGGAAGCGCCGCCCAAGTCACCGACCTCGGCGAAGAAGCTCACGGCAGCGTCCTTGTACCAGGCCCACTCATCCGGCAGATCATCCTCGTAGAAGATGGCTTCGGTGGGGCACACCGGTTCGCATGCGCCGCAGTCAACACATTCGTTCGGGTTAATGTACAGCGAGCGGGAGCCCTCGTAGATGCAGTCGACCGGGCACTCGTCCACGCAAGCCTTGTCTTTGACGTCCACGCAAGGCTGAGCAACAACGTATGGCATGGAATCCTCCTTGAAAATAACGCTGTGTCAATTCTAGGCTCGCGACCGGACGCTTTGGCTCAGCGTCAGCTCGGTGTCAGCTCAGCCGTTGATGGCCTTGTCGGTTTCCTCCGAGAGCTTCTCGGTCAGGTCACCGGTACCGAGGCGGGCGTGCCAGTAGCCATAGCCGAAGTAGATGGCGAAGCCGACCACCAGCCACACGATGAAACGAATCCAGGTGAGCACGGTGAGGTTCAGCATGAGCCACAGATTGGCCAAGCCGATCAGAATCGGTACCCACGGGTTGCCGGGAATCTTGAAGGCGCGCGGCAGATCAGGACGCTTCTTGCGCATGATCGGAATGGAGATGGCCACCAGCGTGAAGGCGGACAACGTACCGATGTTCACCATGTCGGAGAGCACGCCGATGTCGAACAGGGCGGCGACCAGAGCCACCACCACGCCCACTGCGATCTGCAGGCCGGCAGGCGTGCCGTGCTTGCCGGTCTTGGACAGGCTGCGCGGCAGCAGACCGTCGCGGCTCATCGCGAAGACGATACGGGTGAGTCCCAGCAGCAGCACCATCACCACGGTGGCAAGACCCAACACAATACCGAAACTGATGATCTTGGCTGCCCAGTTGGCACCCACGAGTTCGAATGCGGTGGCCAGCGACGGGCTGTCCTGCTGGGCAAGCTCCTTGTAAGAGACCATGCCGGTAGTCACGATGGCCACGAGCATGTACATGATGATGATCAAGGCCATGCCCACACCGATGCCGAGCGGCACGTTCTTATGCGGATCCTTGGTTTCCTCGGATGCGGTAGCCACCACGTCGAAACCGATGAAGGCGAAGAACACGAGCGCCGCACCGGAGAGGATGCCGGGCACGCCATAAATGGACGGCACCATGCCGGTGGCCCACTGCCACAGCGGCTGGCCCATCACACCGCTAACGGCGGTGGAGCTTTGCACGCTGGATGCCGGTTCGGCCGGCGGAACGAACGGGGTGAAGTTGGATGCCTTGACGTAGAAGAAGCCCACGATCACCACGAAGAACACGATGGCGATCTTGAGTACGGTCATCGCGCCGTCCACACGAGCACCGATCTTGGTGCCGAACACCAGCAGCGTGGTGAAGAACGCCACGATGATAATCGGCGCCACGTCGATGTGGAAGGAGCCGAAGGTCAGGTTGGTGTTGGCGTTCCAGCCCATCAGTCGCATGAAGTCATTGAGGTAGACGCCCCAGTATTTGGAGATCACGGAACCGGCCATGAGCATTTCCAGAATCAGATCCCAGCCGATGATCCACGCCATCAGCTCGCCCACTGTGGTGTAGGTGAAGGTGTAGGCGGAGCCTGCCACTGGAATCATCGAGGCGAACTCGGCATAGCACATCACCGCAGCACCGCAAACGATGCCTGCGATCAGGAAGCTGATGATTACAGCCGGACCAGCGTGGAAGGCGGCGGCCTGGGCGCCCACGGAGAAGATGCCGGCGCCGACGGCCACGGCCACACCCATAATGGACAGATCCCACCAAGTCAGGTTGCGCTTGAGCTTGCGGCCCTCTTCACCTGTTTCGGCAATGGTCTGCTCGACGGATTTCGTACGGAACAGTTGCATAAAGCCTTCTCTTTTCTCTAGAGCGCGCGCCTGATGCACGCAAAAACAACGAAAACGAGTATAGAAGAGGCTGTGTGACTTGTCTATTACCTATTGGTAACTCGCCCGCGACTGCTCGTAGGAATCTCCGCCATCTACTACGCCAGCACGCCTACGCACACTGGTTCCGGAATCAGTTCGATGCCGAACGCTTCACGGACGCGCTGCTGGATCGTGCGCGCAAGTTGCTCGATATCCGAGGCAGTCGCCTGGCCGCGATTGGTAAGCGCCAACGTATGCTGCGTGGATAGGCTTGCCTGTGCATCAGGGGCTACGGCAAAGCCCTTATGGCAACCGGCATGGTCGATCAGCCATGCTGCGGATGTCTTGACGCCGGCCTCGCCGTTCGGCAAGGTCGCGTCGAAGCGCGGCGCACCCTCAGGTAGGTTCGCCGCTTGGTCGGCTGGCAGAATCGGATTCATGAAGAATGATCCGCAGCTGTGGCGATTGTAGTCGGGAGCGGGCAGGCCGTCCTCGGTCGGATTGATGTGCGCGGCCTCGTTGACTGCGGCCAGACGCTGCAGGTCTGTCAGGATGTTGGCTTCGCGCTTGGCACCGGCCATGGCCGGCAATGCGTAGCGCGTGGGGTCTTCGAGCATGCCTTTGGCTGCACGTACCTTGAGCACGGCTTCGCGGATGTCTTTGGTGGCCATGCGGTCGCCCACCTCAACGCCAAGTGCTTTGGCGAGTTGTCCGTAGCCCACAGTGCCTTGTGCGCTATGGGTGAGCGCAAAGGTGACGGAAAGCACCACGTAGCGCGGGGTCGGGAAGAACTGACTTGACGGACGGCCCGGAGCCTCGTACATGCTGGCCTTGAGTGCGGAATACCGGTATCCAAAGTGGAGATCTTCAGGAAGCAGTTCGCGCGTGGTTTTGGTTTGACGATCCCAGACCTCCACGGATTCCACCGATGTGGCGACCTCCTGACCGTATGCGCCGATGTTTTGTACCACGGAGGCGCCTACCGTGCCGGGAATGCCGGACAGTCCTTCGACGCCCTCAAGGCCGAGTTCTACGGTAAAGGCTACAAAATCATCCCAATTGGCGCCGGCTTCGGCGTTCACATGCACGGTGCGGTCCTGCCCTTCCACCGGTGCCGCCTCGTCGGGCACGGTGATCAGACGGCGAGCGTCACGCACCACCACGCCGTTGAACGGGGTGTCGGCGATCAGCATGTTCGAGCCTCCGCCGATGACCACAAGCGGCAGGCCTTTGGAATCGGCATCCTCTACGGCTTCAATCAGGCCGACACGCGTGGTCGGTTCAATGAAATAGGCGATCTCGCCGCCCACACCCATGGTGGTGATGTCTGCAAAGCTAGTCATGGTTCTCTATCCTAGTGGTCGCAAAAGTCGAAATACAGGCTGAAATGGACGGTTTTCGGCTCTTGAATGACCGATTTGGCGCTTCGAATCGTCAGAAACGTCCATTTCAGCCCGCATTCGGTGACAGATACGAAAAAACCCAGTCACATGGACTGGGTTTTGAAGCTTGATACCGTACAATCAACGAGTCTCGCGGTGCACGGTCTGCTTACCGCAGCGCGGGCAGAACTTCTTGAGCTCAAGACGATCTGGGGTGTTACGACGGTTCTTGGTCGTAATGTAGTTGCGCTCCTTGCACTCGGTGCAGGCCAGCGTGATGCCCGGACGGATGTCGGCGCTCTTAGCCATTCTCATTCACCTCTGTGTTTACTAGGTATAATGTGCGCCCACCGGTTGGCGGGCGCAGTTTGTAGCGAGGAAGAGGCTCGAACTCTTGACCTTACGATTATGAGTCGTACGCTCTAGCCAGCTGAGCTACCCCGCCAGAGAGCCCCGAGTGAGAATTGGACTCACGACCTCTTCCTTACCAAGGAAGTGCTCTACCACTGAGCTATCGGGGCGTGGCGGATAGTGGATTCGAACCACTGAAGCACGAAGCGGCTGATTTACAGTCAGCTCCCTTTGACCGCTTGGGAAATCCGCCAGTCTGTCTCCCGTCGTGGTGTTTGACCTCGACAGGCAACTCGGATATATAAACACATCTGGCGGACTGACGCAACTTCAGACACGGTTTCGGCGTGTCGCAGCCGGACAAGTCAGTCCAGCTGCGCTGCACAGGCCTTACTCAAGTCCTTCCTCAGTCAGCCATTTGGCTGACAGCTCCCTCATCTTCAGGGAGCTGCGACTATTCCTTACAATCCAGCAGCCTTGAGCTTGGCGCACACGTCGATGACCAGATCGTTGGCTTCCACCTCGCCAATGGAGATGCGGATGCCCTCACCGGAGAAGACGCGCGTGGACAGGCCCGCTGCCAGGAACTGGGCCGCGGCTTCATCGGTCTTCTCCCCCAGCGGCAGCCAGAAGAAGTTCGCATACGGCTCAGGGAAATCCCAACCCTGATCCTTCAGCGCAGCCACCACACGATTGCGTTCGGAGATAATCGACTTCACACGATCGGTCAGCTCATCGTAAGCATTCAGGCTGGCGAGCGCTGCGGTCTGAGCCACATCGGTAACGCCGAACGGCAAAGCCACCTTGCGCATGCCATCAATCACATCTTCCGGAGCGATGCCGTAGCCGATGCGCAAACCGGCCAGACCATACGCCTTGGAGAAGGTGTGGGCCACCACCACGTTCGGGAACTCACGGAAGAGGTCCATGGCCACCGACGTGTCCGCATCCGTGTTGAACTGGAAGTATGCCTCGTCGAACAGTACCAGCACATCGGAGGGGACGGCTTCCATGAGTCGATGCGCATCCTCTGCGGCCACGGATGTGGAAGTCGGATTGTTCGGGTTGTTGACGATAACCAGACGGGTCTTCTCATTGACCGCGTTGATCAAACCATCGATATCATGCGAACCATCCGGCAGGTTCGGCACCTGCACGCTGGTGGCACCGGCACCCGCCACGATAATCGGGTACGCCTCGAAGCTACGCCACGGGTAGACGACCTCATCGCCGGGGCCGGCCACCAGTTGCACCAGCTGGGTGATGACTTCAGTGGATCCACAACCAAGCACAATGTTCTCCGGCTTGACGCCGATCTCCTCGGCAAGACGTTCCACCACAGCCCAGCCGCGCATATCCGGATAGCGGTTCAGATGCGGCAGCGCATGGCCGGAGATGGCCTCGACCACGCTGGGCAGCGGGTCGAATGCGTTCTCATTGCTGGAGATTTTGAAGGAGCGCTGGCCCTCAACCTTGGGAGCCGGCTTGCCCTGTTTATACGAGGGAATAGTGTCAATGATGCTGCGATGTTTGAAACTCATGACCCTATCCTATACCGTTTTTCTTATTCGCCGACCATAAAGCCCGAATTTGCGCGGTTTTCAGCTGTTCGATGGGAGCAGCGACACCGCCGAACGCGGCGGCGGTGGCATTGCGCGCTATGGCGAGCGTCATGTCGGCATGCTCGGGTACTTCCGCCGCAATGGCTTGGGCGATATCCAAATCGGTGTCATTGGGCGTGGGATGCACAATCAGCTGTTGATTATGGCTGATGGCACTGCGGCGTGTACGGTGGCGAACCAAGCGGCGCGCTTCCAACCGTGTCAGCCGCCAGGCAGCCGCCCATGCGCTGTCAGTCAGCTGTGCATCATCCGGGTGTGCTTGGGCGCGCGCGATGATGCGCATCACTCGACGCCTGCGCACCCAACGGTACCATCGCGGCAGGGCGCAACCAGCTCCAATCAACGCCAAGACCATGGCCGCGAGCATCAGCACGCGCATCCATATCGCCCTGGCCTCGAACCAGCCCGTTATCGCAGTCCACATGTTTCCGGAATCATTGCCGTTTTTGTTAACGGTTTGCTGTTTGGCAGTATTGCCGGCCGACTTGGAGGAGTCCGCAGCGTTACTGTCGGCAGCAGCATCGGATTGTTCGGATGCGCTTTCATCCGGGGAAATCGTTACCTCGGGCGCATCGGAAGCATTCGAGGAGTCAGAGGCGTCGGCACTGGAGCCGGAGTCCGAAGCGGCTGAGCCGTTCTCGCTGGTGGCGGGTGTCACGTCGAACGGCACCCAACCCACACCATCCAGATAGGCTTCGACCCATGCATGCAGTTGTTTGGATTGCACAGTGAAGAAGCCGTTATTGTTCCGCGGCTCCACGCCGGCGTTGTAGCCGATGACAATGCGTGTGGGCACGCCCAACGCTCTACCGAGCACCGCCAATGCCGAAGCGTAATGCTGGCAGTATCCGGCATGTCCGCCTGAGTTCGCCGGGCGCAGGAAAACATTGATGACCTCCAGATTATTCCGCCCGTCGCCGTCCGGGGCGTCAAGCGAATATGTGAAGTGGTGATCGGGATTGGTGAAGTATTCCACCAGCCAGCGCATCGCACGCACCTGATCGTCGTAGCTGGAACTGGTAACGGATATCCCATCCGCCTGCGCCTGCTTGATTACGGAACGAATATTGGCCGGCAACTGCTTGGGCAGTGCGGTGTATCGGCTTTCATGCGCACGCTTATCACTGCGCTCAGCGTACTGCTGCAATTGTTCGAGGAACGGATTGCTCACGTCGCCTTCACTACCGGGCATGACCGAGAACGCGGTGAGTTCCGAATGCGTCTGCCGTAACGTCTCAATGGCCTGTCGCTCCCACAGATCCTGACCGTAGAACGTGGACGCACTGCCGTTCATGCGTTGAACGCCGACTGCATCGGTAATGGGCATAGCGAGAACAAGAGCGTTCGCTTCTCCTGCACCAATAACGTAATCGTCTCGGCCGAAGCCCAGTTGACTGACTACGGTGTCGTCAAAAACAATGCCGCTCGGCATGCTGACGACCTGGCCGTTGACAGTTTGCGTCTCACCGCCACCATAAACGACTTTCCCTAGATACCAGCCTGACGGCCCGACTACCGCACCATCGGAGCCGATAGTGGCATTGATAATCAGCAGATTGCCTTGCACACTGGCGAGCCCCGTATCGGCAAGGTTCCGCCGAGCTTGATGCCAGGCCTGCTTCTCCTCATCGCTGGAGGAAGCCTGGTTTCCTATCAGACTGTTTTTCGCATCCGTGATGACGGACAACTTGCTGAACCCGCTTGAATTCGTAATGGGATCGATGTCGGTACCGAAAACGGTGTATGCGGTGTCCGCGGATGTTCCTGACGTACGGTTGTATACCGTGCCGTCCTGATACATGAGCCAGTCGCCGCCTGCACCTTCCACATACGTGGCCATGCCGGGCACGGGCAGGAACCGTGATTTGAGGGTGTCGATGCGCACAGTGGCGTTCACCATGAACTGTTCGAGCGTGTCCTGGTTCGTAGTGACCACTTGGTAGCCGCCGTACCCGAGGACATACATGTACATACCCAGCGGATTCATGCCGCGCCGTTGCTCACGGGTGAGCTCGTCTTCGCTATTGCGGCCGAGTTGGATGCCGGAACCGTAGAGACCCGCGTCGAGTGCTATTTCACGGTCGTAGCCCCATGAGTCACCGTCGAAGTTATCCAGTGTGGTCAGTCGCAGATAACTGCGCTTATACGCCTGATACGTCAGCACTGTGGTATCCGAGCCGGCGGTGATGTTGCGCTTCAAGTCGATCATCGGGCTGACGGTGTTCGACGTGAACATGCCACCGCCTTCGCCGATAGACAGCGGCACGCTGTAGGCCAATGCGGCCGCCGGTACGGTAAGGGGCAGGGTGATGGCGGTAGTGAGCGCTGCCGCGAGAAGCGGAGTGAGAGCGAGAACGATACGACGAGGTTCGACGGCGACATGGACAATACCGCGCAATACAGGTGCTCGAGCGGCACTGGTCGGCGATTTCGGGCGAACTTGGGAAACGCTGTCACCAAGCGCTGTGGCGCGCGAGAATCTATGCGTGCGCTCAGGGTGTACGGCCCATAACGTCAGCGGAAAGACGGCGACCGTGATTCCTATGGCCCATAGTGGTGCGCTATGGCCGACGAGCGCGTAATCGGCGGCGAGCGCAGCCACCGGAAGCACCGCCATAAACGGCCACACAACGCGGAAAATCAAGGCAAAGCGCACCAATAGGACCACGGCTGCCATCAGCAGAATCAGGAACAGATCTGCGTGGCCAGCAACGGTAAGCGGCGGCAATTGGAGATTGAGCGTATCGAAGCCGCTGACTAACGCGCGCATGTACAGTTCCCACGAATCCACCACATTGGCGGGCAGGCTACCGGCCGCCCAAACCTCGGCAAGCGAGTCCTTAAGATGGATTGCGGAGAGGATTGCAGCCGCAAGACAATCGAATGCGGCGAACACCATAAACCGCAGGGCTTCCTGCTTGCAGCGCGAGGCGCCGGTGTTCTCACCATTGCCGGGCGCGCCTTTTCGTCTTCGAGGAAGCGCACAGTCAATGGCGGCAACCGTAAACAGCACGCCGGCAAACCAGATCCACATGCCGTCCGGGGCAATAAGGTCCCGCAATGCGAAAAGCGTTACATAAAAATAGACGATCATACAGAGGGACCAGCCCCTTGTAACGGAGATAGACCCCTGTGAAACCGTTTTCTTCGAGGTGAACTCCGCTACGAGGGGTTGCACCTTGGTCACATCCCCTCTCAACGCCTCAATCAACGACGCATTCTCGGGAATATCGCAAATAACTACCTGTGATGGCCCTTGCGACGCGGCACGATGCACTACAGCCGCGCGAGATCGCACAGAGGGAACCGCATCCGAATCGCGTAGCGCCACCTCAGTCTGTTTCCCGTTTTCCGGCTGCGCCTCAGCCAGGAACCGCTCGGCATCGGCGACTCCCTCGCGCACGCCTACGCCATCAGTGACCATAATGCGCCGCGTACCGCCTGCCGCCCGCACCATCGGCAACACGGACGCCACCTGCGTATCGAGCCGCTCGGCGCTCACGCCCACGGTGTTGATTACCACAATCAGCGTGGACCGTACGTCCTGTCCGGTTTCACGGGTCATCAGCTCACCGCGTCGGGCCGTGTGCTTCCACGCAATCAGCTTCAACGGGTCGCCGGGGGCATACGCACGAACACCTCCGGATTGCTGCTGATTCAAGCCCACACGCCGCGCATCAGCCGCCGTGCCCGTGCCCGCGAACGCATCATCCGCTTGTGGCAGCACCACGACCTCACCCGAATCCGGCACGATTTTTCTCGCCGCAAACATGCCCAGCGGTGCGAACCAGCGCACGACCGCACTCACGGTCACATACCGTCCACGTCTATCCGCCGGAGCCTGACCCATCCAACGCGCCACGATGCCACCATGCTGGTCGCGTTGCTCGATTTGCTTGGAATACCGCGCATCACCGATGCCCAGCAGTCCAAACCATTGCAGCACAATCATCATCAGTGAAAGCACTACCACCACCGTGAGCGCAATGGCGGCATCCATCAGCGTGCGATCATCCAGCAGCAGTCCGCCGAAGCAACACAGTCCAGCCACAGCCAAGGTCGCCGCACCGCCCACAGTCGGCCGAATCACACCATGACGGCGAAATCGCCTGCACTGCACCGCCTGCGCTGTCTGAGCCATCAGTCACACCTGCCTACGCGCGTGGCACTGCGGCACCGGCTACGATGTCCGCGATAATCGCGCGCGCCCGGTCAAGGTTCCCCGAACCAAAACCGGCATCATCCAGCACCAGTCGATGCGCGAGCACCGGCACCGCCAGCGGTCGCACATCGTCCGGCAGCACATAATCACGCCCGGCGATGAACGCGCGCGCCCGAGCCATCGCCGCCAGATGGAGACTGGCACGCGGGGATGCACCAAAGCGCACATCCTCGCGATCTCTGGTGGCTCGAGTCAGCGTAACGATGTAATCGGCCACCGTATCGGAGATCTTCACCTTGCGTACAGCGGCACGGATGTCGCTGGCTTCGGCAGTACTGCAGACTTTGCGGATTCGCTCCAGCGGATTGGACCAATCCGCGGCAGTAAGCATGGCAGCCTCGGCTTTGGCCGATGGGTAGCCGAAACTCGTACACGCCATGAAACGGTCGAGCTGGGCTTCCGGCAGCGGATACGTGCCTTCCAGCTCGATAGGATTCTGGGTGGCGATGACCAGATACGGGTCAGGCAGCACATGAGACTTGCCATCCACACTGATTTGCCCTTCGTTCATGGCCTCCAGCATGGCGGATTGGGTTTTGGGATTCGCGCGATTGATTTCGTCGGCTATGACGATGTTGGCGAACAGTGGACCCGGGTGGAACACGAAGTCATTCGACTCGTTGCTGTAAATGCTGACGCCAGTCAAATCACTGGGCAGCAAATCAGGCGTGAATTGGATGCGGCTCGCCGCTCCGCCAATGGTCTGGCTCATGGCACGGGCCAATGTGGTTTTGCCCACGCCCGGCACATCCTCAAGCAGCAGGTGGCCGCCGGCAGCGAACGTGGTGACCACCAGATCGATGACTTCGCGCGAACTGGATAGTGCGGATTCCAGCGCATCGGCGATATGGGTCAGCGCATCTGGACTAGGCGACGGAGCAGCGGCCCCAGAATGAGGCAACGTGGACGGAACAGTGGACGATGTAACGGCAGGAGTGGTGGCGCTCATGACAGCCTCTTTCATAGGGACTTCATCCGCTACCCAGTGTACGTGCACCGCACCTCATGGCTCAAATACGCTATGAGCATAAGCACATATATAACAATCCCGGCTGTTCGGAAGGAACAACCGGGATTGATAAGCGTTATGCTCGCGCTGTTCGGCGCGTTACTCAGCCGAGGATGGCCAGCACGTCGCGAGCGCCGATGATGAGGTAATCCTCACCCTCGTAGTGCACTTCGGTGCCGCCGTACTTGGAGTACAGCACCTTGTCGCCGACCTTGACGTCCATCGGGATGCGCTCGCCCTTGTCGTCACGACGGCCCGGGCCAACGGCCAGCACTTCACCCTGCTGCGGCTTCTCCTTGGCGTTGTCCGGAATGTACAGGCCGGATGCGGTCTGGGTCTGGGCTTCTGCCTGCTTGACGATGATCTTGTCTTCCAACGGTGTGAGCTTAATCGACACTGTGGGTCACCTCGTATCTTCTGTAGTTCAGTTCGATAATGCCGCGCCAGAACGCCTCAAGAGGCTGACGATCACTTGCGTTGTCCCTTTGCGCTAGGACACATGGTAGCGCGATTATTAGCACTCTGCCAACTCGAGTGCTAACGCTGTGAGAGAAAATCAGTTACCGCGACGGGCCAGAATGGAATCCAGTCCCGCGCTCAGCGATTCGGAGGTCGCCGCCGGAGCCTCGACTTCGGCATGCTCCTCGCGCTCACGGAAGGATTCCTGCGCCTCGGCGGCAGTCTTGGAGGCATCCTGCTGACCTTGGTTATCTTCCGAATCCGCAGTCTGCACCGATGCTTCAGCCTGTGCTTCAGCTTTGGCGCCGCCCTTAGCGGCTTCCTTGGCCGCAGCCTCGGCATCGTCGGCAGCTTTGACCGCGCGAGCCTCATCAATCAGCTGCTGCTGGGCCTCCGGCTCCACCGGCTCAGCCTTGGCGACCTGCCGAGTGGACTTGATTTCCAAGCTTTCCGGAGCGTTACCTTCATTGCGCGGCTCGCCCAGGGAGAAGGAAATAAGATCCTGCGATGTGGCCATATCGAACACATCCAACGCATGGGCGGGCTTGACCGTCACCAGTTCACTGGTGGCATCGGCAGCTTCCTGATCACGCTCATCGCGCACAGTCAGCGATGGCTTCACTCGCGCCGCGGACTGGTCAGACGCAGACTGTACCGATTGCGCGGCGGTATTGGCGCCCGACGCAGTCGTGTTTGCAGACTCCTGTGCGTCTGCAACAGTCGCATCCTGCGCTTCGGCAGTCGATTGATCGTTCTTGGCAGCCTCAGATTCAGCCTGAGCCTTGGCGGCAGCCTCACGCAGCGCCTTGGCCTTAGCCTGCTCGATTTCCGCGGCACGCAGCGCGCGGCGAATCTGACGCTGCTCCATCACTTCGGTCGACACGCTATCGCTCGCATCATGAGCCTCTTGAGCCGGCGATGGCGAGACCTCAGCTGAGTCAGCAGCAGCTGCAACCTGAGCCTTGCTCTGCTGCTCACGCTGAGTCAACTGGCGCGCTGCACGCTTGCGCGACTGTTCATAGCGGCGTACCTTATGCTCCCATTCGCGGGCATGGCGGGCGGCATTGGCGCCCAAGGCCAGCACCACAACAGTCAAGGCAAACGGAATAAGCGCGAAAAGCGGGCTGAAGTGCAGCGCAAACGCGAGCACCAGCACCAGCACGGTTACCGCCAGCAGCACACCAACCAGAATCTGACGACGCTTAATGGACTGCTTGCGCAGTTCACGCACATGTGCAATATGCGCCGGTGTCAGCTTCGCTGACGTTGTCGATCCTGGCATTACTGCCCCTTTCACATCCCGCGGCTTCACGTCGCCGAACCGCCTGCCATCTTCCGCTTGAACAATGCGAAGCGACGGCGAGTAGCGATCCTGCCGGTGTTCGGCTGCACGCTTCATACCATTAACCGTACGCGCGGGCAACCATACGGCAATGACAATCACCGCAATCACCAGCACGATAATTGTGCTCAGTGACTCGTAACCCATAGAGTCAAGAATAGGAGACACCCCGACGAACTCGGGGGTTACTCGCTGGGCGTGTCGGACGATACCGGCGCGGAAGCGGCTTTGCTGAGCGCCGTAGATGCCGCGGCTCCTGAGCGTGATTGCAGCAGTCGTGCGGTGAACCCCTGGCCGAGGTCCTCAGCCAACAGCGCAAAAGTCACATGATCGCGCCAGCGTCCGTTGACGTACATGTACCGTTCGCGCAGTCCTTCATGATGAGCACCGACCTTGCGCACCACCGCCAGCGAGCGCTTGTTTTCCGGTAAAATCGCGATTTCCAGCCGGTGTAGAGCCGGGCCAAAAGGGTCACCCAACGCCCAGTCGGCAAGCATGGCAAGAGCCATCGGCGCAAACCCACGGCCAGCATACCGTTGATCAACCCAATAGCCCACAACACCGGTGCGCATGGCACCATAAGCAATCGCACCAAGGGAAATCTGCCCCACAATGCGCATCTGATATTCAATGGCGAACAGTGCACCCGTACCATGCTGCTCATTGCGGCGCATCCGCTGCACCCATTGATTGAACGTGATGGCTCCGCCATGCATCGGGTCGCCGGATTCCCAAGGAGCCAGCCAGTCGTTATTGCGCCAGCGCATCTCATCCCAAGCCGCCTCATCATCCAGAGTGATCGGGCGCAGCACGATAGGGCATCCCGGATGGCTCAGGCGCGGCATGCGGATTCTATTGTCCGGATGAAGCGCCTCTTTAATGGACTGGAAAACTGACACGGCCTTTATTGTAGCCGTGCTAGGTTGTGCTCTATGAGTGGAGTAGCGATTACGGACAGGGATGTCGCTGGCGAGACTGGTGAGACTCGTTCAGCTGGCGCTGGTGCCGGTGCTGTTGTCAGTGCCGGTGCTGTTGCCAGTGGCGGTAGTGGTGCCAGCGCTGGTGTCCCAGACACGCCGGATAAGGCGACGCTTCGGCATGCGGCACTGGCCCGCCGCAAGCTCACGTCATCCGAAGAACGGATCGAGGCCGGGCATGCGCTGGTCACCGCGATGCCGCAGTCTTTGGCACAGATTGCCAAACCGCATGCCGTGGTGGCAGCGTATGTGTCGATGGGTACGGAAATTGAGACGAGACCGCTGCTCGACTGGCTACTGGCGCGTGAATGCACGGTTCTTGTACCAAAGCTGGGATCCGGGTTGGAAATCGGCTGGAGCGTGCTGCAGAGCATGGAGGCATTGCACGCGGTGGACGGTCATGGTCATCTGCGTCCCGACGAGCCGGATAGTCGTGTGTTGCCGCCTGACGCTTTGGCTCAGGCCGATATGGTCTTCGCTCCGGCACTTGGTGTCGATCAGCGCGGATACCGGTTGGGACGCGGCGCTGGCTGGTATGACCGCGCGCTGGCCGCGCGCCGGCAAGGTTGCCCGTTGATTGCCATCTGTTGGCCGTGGGAGGTTCTGAAAGGCGACTTGCCTACCGAGCCTCATGATGTTCCGGCGAATGCCGTGCTTACGCCACATGGATATCACCTGTTCACCGTCCAATAACCAGGTAGTCGAAGTGTCAGGGCAATGACTAGGATATGAACGGTTGCTTGGCATGGCTTTGAGCCGTGCAATGTGTTTGTATTTGTGTGGAGGAATCCGTTGCCTACTTATCATTACCGCTGCAAGAACTGCGGCTACGATTTCACTGAACAGCAGTCATTCTCCGATGACCCGATTACCGTGTGCCCGAAGTGCTCCGAGGAGCAGGTGCGCAAGGTGTACTCGGCCGTGCCGATTGAATTCAAGGGTCATGGCTTCTACCGTACGGATAAATCTTCCAAGTAAGTAGGGGTTTACCGCTTTTAAGCGGGGCGTTTTCACGGTTTACCCGTTGAGACGCCCCGCTTTTGTGTTCTCAGCGAGGCAAAACCTCGACCCAGTCATGAACCCGACCCACCGGCACACCGCCAACGGGGCGAATTCTCGAGTGGATAACGAAACCACCCCGCTCACACATCCCCAGCGGGGCAAAGCATCGGCCCAGTCATGAACCCGACCCACTAGCACGCTCTCAGCGAGGCAAAACCGCGAGCGAACGGTCGGAATGCCACAAAATGTGGATAACTCGGCAAGCTAGTGCCACATAGGTCGATTGAGCTTGCCTCCACGCAAGCAAACAGGTCACCATGAAACCATGATGACCTTTGCTTTACCTTCAACCCTGAAGCTGCCGGCTGCCGGCTCGTTGAAACGGCGGCGCATGATGCATACGCTACGACGCATAGCCGCGGCGGCATGTGCAGGATTAGCCGTACTATTCGCCTTGCAAACCGTAACGTCACTTATCGCCACCGTACCGGTGGTGGTGGCCTCGCACACTATCAAGCGCGGCAGCACTATCAAGACCGCGGATGTGATGATTCGCCATATTCCTCCGCGTGCAGTCAGTGATTCCATGCTGAGCTCGATTGAGGAGGTCACTGGGCGCATCGCCTATATCGATATTGCGGACGGTGATCCTGTGCTGCAGCAAATGGCCCACGACGCGCCTGTAGTGCCGCAAGGAGCCACGGTTTTGGATGTGCAGCTCACCAGCGTGGCTCGCGGACTGACGACCAGCGACCACGTGCAGCTGGTGTCCGCGATGGGATGCCAGAGTACGCAGAATTCACGCAATGACTCGCAAAGCAATAATGCACAGAAATCGCCAGCTGATACGGCAGATGCATCGGCATCTCCGGACACTGCAGATGACAGTGCAGTAGCTGAAAACTGTGTGCTTGCCGATGATGCGATGGTAATGGGGATAAGCACAACTGCCGACTCATCGTACAACGACGGCCGGCAGTTGGTTTCGTTTGCGATGCCGCCTGATGCGGCAGCTCGCGTGCTGCAGTTTCAGGAAGCCGGTGCGATTGTAGCTGTAATGCAGTGAGTCAGGTTACGGAACCGACTTCAGTCGGTACTGATGCTCAGCAGCGAAGCTGCTGCAGCTCTCCCCAGCCAGCTTCGCTGGCAGCCCCCTCACCAGAAGGGGCCAATCTTGCCGAACCGTTACGTGCAAAGCCCAGTGGGCTGTATGTAGGCGAAGTGAGCGAACGCACTATAAGCGGTCGCGAAGGCCGCATCACTGGGCTGTGTTTTATCGTTTTTCATTAAACACAGCCCAGTGAGGCGGCAACTCGCCGAGGATGCGCTGGTCATCGTCGGCTTGACGCTGTTGCGCGGTCTGCATGTCTCCCGGCTCCAATTTGACACCATCGGCGTCAAACCGCTCCGTGCCCTTCATCACCACACGCTTATGCTTGCGAGGGGTGCGCCGTGTCGCCGAATACTCAGCCATCCGTTACTCCACCTCACGATAGATTTCGCTGATGCGGCTTACGATGCGGTCGACTTCCTTATCCGGGTTCACGAACGCGGCCACACTCCAGATCGTCATCACATTCCAGCCAAGAGACATCAGATCCTGGCCATTAAGACGATGGCGACGACGCGTGGACTGTACGGACATGAAGTTCGCATCATCAGTCTCCACTGCAAGCGCGAACGGCTTGTCTTTCAGACCCACGACCAGAGGAATCTTCACGCCCTTGTCGAAACCGTAGTTCACGGCCGCTTCCAGACCACGGGCACGCAGTCGTTCGGCAATATCGTTGAACAGCACATTGTCGCTCGTGGCGGCACGCACCGGCAGTACCGGGCGATCATCCAACTGAGTAACCCAGTTCAGCACGGTCTTCAGGAACTTCGGGCCGGACTGATGCAGACGCTCATCATCCATATCCTCCGGGCCGAACGCGGAGACAATGTCAAGATTGCGGTCGGCCAGCGCCAGCGCGTCGAGCAGCATGCCGCGGCCGCCTTCGTTCTCCAGCACACCGAACTGCTGGAGCAGACGACCGTGCACGGTCTTGGCGTAGCACATCGAAAGAATCACATCGGTGGCCTGCGTTCCGGCGACGTCGCGCAACGGCACCAGACGCACATGGCGCAGGAATCGACCCATCGGCTTGTTCTTCGAGGCGAGGGACTTCAGTTCCGCGCCAAGACGCGTACGGAACACATCGGTCAACACCACTACGGCAAGAATGTACCGCGATGGCACCACAGTGAAGCTGGCAGCCCGATCGGTGATAATACGTACCACCTCATCGATTTCCTGCTGGCTGGATTCCACCAGTCCCGAGGTCATTACCGGCACACCATTGGCTTCCACGCGGTGGAAACGCACCATGCCGGTCGCCGGTTCGGTAGCCACATCGTAATCCACTGGACCATAACCTTCGGATTCCAGGAAAGCGGCGAGACGCGGCGCACGGCATGCAGGCTGTGTGGCGATCTCGATATGCGGCAGGATGCCAATCAATTCCTTTACGGATTCACTGGTTACGGTTGCGCAGTGGGCAATCACCACAACCTGGCGCACACGGCTCAGAATCGACAGCAATTCGATTGCGGGAATATGCGAGCAGGCGTCAAGAATCGCCACATCGGCAAGCACACCGGGGTCCGTAAGCGCAGCCAGAGTACCGGGAGCGGCCACCATAATCGGCTTTGCGGCGGCGAGAATCTCCGGATGATCACGGCGAATACGGCTCAGCGGCACGTTCGTGTGTCCCGCCAACACCGTATGCAACTGGTTGGCTTCCTGCGTGCGAGAGAACAGCATGTCGCACAGTCGACGCATGGATTCCTGCGCCACCATCGGACCGACGGAGCGAACATGCTCCACATCAACCTGAATGAAACGATCGGATGCCGTCTGCAGTGCCGAACCATCCTGATTGGAGATGATTGCGGAGGAACGCACGATGTCATCGAACACCGTGGTCCACCACGACAATTGCAGTTCACCACGCACCTGATCGACACCCGCATGGCGAATGGTCAGATCGTTTACCAGCTCGGTCAGCCCAGCAGCAGCGAATTCCTGCTCCAAACGGCAGCGCTCGGGCAGTGTATCCAACGCTTTACGGTCATCAAGCAGCGCTTTCAACCGTTCCTCAACCGTATTGAAATCAGCGGTTTCCAGATTGCCACCAGTCGGCGTGGTAGCCAACACGGTATCCAAGGAGGTCATATTGCCCAACAGGCCATCAAGCGTGGCAATGATCTCATCCAGCTTGGTGGGCAGCACCGGCCAGCCGCCGTGAGGCACGAACTGCCGCCACTGTTCACCCTGCTTGGCCACTACCTTCAACGCCTCATGCAGGTCTTCCACCTGGGCGCCGACGCGCAGCAACGACTTCGCTTCCTTGATATGGCGGCGACGCTCCCAGAAGCCCATCGATGTGCCTTCGGACTTGCGCTGCGCCTTGGACATCGTGGCTTCAATCATCGCATCGATGTCACGCTCGAAGATCTCCGGCTGGAACACGTCCAACACACGCCGCAGATTCTTCAGCACCGTCACCTGGCGTTCCCATTCGCGCGTGGTGGCCGGCACCGGGAAACCACAGGTCTGCACGGTACGCGTCACCTGTTCGCGGGTGGCAGGCAGATAGCGGCGAAGCAGATCATCCACACGCTGATAGGCGTCGATGGCCTGATCCTCGGTGGTGAGGTTCGCCTTATACCATGCGGTGTCTTCGGGCCCAATGGTGAATTCGCCGAGTTCACCGGCACGCTCCAGCTTGCTAATCCATGCTTCCATGTCACCGCCAACGGTGATGGCGCTTTGCTCGCGCAAACGCACATGCGTGGCGGGATGAGTGGGCAGCACGGAAATACGGGCCAGATTCTGAATCGTCTCATAGGCGGAAACGTTCCATTTCTCATTCACCCCGTGCAGGTCACCGAGATAACGGGTCAAACGGGAGCGCACGCCCACCAGCTCATCGGCCAGCTGGTCGAAACGTTGCGTGGCAACGCCCGGCTGGAATCCAACGGCGGCAATCAGCTGCTTATCGATGGCGGCATTGCTATGCTCGTCGGACACATCCAGCAGCTGCGCCTTCAATTCACTGGCGGATGCAGCCTGCATAAAGCGACGCTTCTGCTCGGTCACGCCGGGCACATACAACACGGAACGCCCGCTCATCACACAACGGGACGCAATCGCCACCGCCTGTTCGGCAGCACCCTTGGGGAAGGTGCCATCGACTACGATGCTGTGTCCGGCAGCAGCGAGGGATGCGGCGTACCGCACCGTATTATCCACATCACCAACCTCGAACTCGGAGTGCGGATCGGAATCAAACGGACTGTATTGCGCGGAATTCGCATCCTTCAGCGAAGCGCGCGCATTGGCATCGCCGGCAAGCGCATCCAACAGCACGTTGCCGGTGTCACCATTCTCCAATTGATCGATAATCTGCTGGCTTTCCGCAACAATCAATGCGGACGGATCCATAAAGCAGCCGACTACGATGCGCCGTTCGATGGAAAAATCAGAAATATAGTCGTGCGCCTCGGCAATGATGCGAGCGAACAATGCGGAGGTTTCCAACTTGCCGTTCTCATAGCTGGAGACATCGAACAATGCGTTCTCATCCAGATACACGCGATGCTCACGCAGCGCATTCACAAACGCGCTGTTCAACGCCCCATGTCCAGTGAACTGGATGGTCGGTGCGGAGCCTTCCTTCGGCACGAATACGCTCACAGGGTACAGCAATACCGGCAACGCATTGCCCTTCCATGTGGCCACGCCGACAATCATGGACAGCTCTGCCACACCGGAGATACGCCGTTTGGCCGTCTGATCGTCCAGCACACGAGTCAGATGACGTTCTGCCGCCTTCAACATGCCGGTATCGCGGAACAACGAGTCCAGCCGCACATGGCCTGATGCGAACATCTGAGCGACACCAGACGGATGCGCATGGGTAATATCCAGCTTGACCACCAACTGGTTCACGTCTTCCAACGGCGAGGGTGCCAGCATGCCGCGGTAACGGTCGCGCCAGCCACGGATACGATTCAGCCCAACCGTGGTGTTCACGGCGTAATCTGTCGGCTGCTGCGCAACGGGATTACTTGCCGCCGCACTGTTGGTGGTGTTGGGCTGCGCGACTTGTGCGCGCACGTTCTGCTGCTTCTGATTGAACGTTTGAGTCATCTCCCGGCTCACTTTCCAACCGCTTCGCGGTATTCCTGATAGCCCGTGTTGTGGGCCAGAGCTTCGTCAATATCAGCTTCGCCGCGTGCGGCGAGCCAAGCGTACATGTCGTCATACAGGTAGGGGTTCATGGCGAGAAACACCAGCAGCTCGGGATGTCGCGCGATTTCGAACTGCAACGAAAAGTCCTGCGTGGTCTTGGCATCGTTCGACGTCAATCCGTCGACTTCGACCACCGGTTCCTGAGCTTTCAGCTCGCCCTTGGCCACACGGTCGAATACCGAACCGGGCTCGAATGCAGGCGTATAGGTTCCGGTCGCGTCATCGATTGCCGCATCATCCGCAGCTGCCGAAGCTTGCTCAGGCTGGGCGGCTGAAGGATTCTCTGCGGCTGATTGATCAGCATCACTGCTGACTTGTCCATCCGCTGACTGGTTCATCGGCACGAAAACCAGCGGCTGCGCACCGGTAGGCTGCTGGCTCGGCTGTGCATCGGCTTCGGACTGATCCGGTGCCGTAGTCGGAGCTTCAGTCTCGGATACTGGCGCTGATTCGATGGGCTTTGCAGTTTCCGCCGTTGCCTCGGCTGGACTGTTCGGTTGTGCTTCAGCCTCAGAAGCTGCGGGTTGATCACCCTGTGCAGGTGTGTTGGTATGCGTCACCGGGTGGGCGATGGCATCCACCGGTACGACGCCGGAAATACGTACGCCCGGGCGCAGCTGGGTTGTCGCGGATGCTGGCTTCTGCGCAGGAAGTGCCACGGAATCCATGGTTTCCTTGACTTTGCGCTGTTCTTCGACTTCTTTCTGCTGAGAAGCGGCATCAGCGAACAAATCGCGCGGCAATGCCGGTTCCTCGGGCTTCTGATTCAATTGCACGAGGTTAAGATTGCCGATTTCCAACTCATCGATTTTCCGCTGCACGCTTGCGGCACTAAAGATGGCTGTGGGTTCACCGGCGCGCAGGTCAAGAATATCGTCCACGGACATGTCCGCGGCATCCGGTTCCTGCGGCGCATCGGAGGCAGCGTATCCGAAGAGATCCGGTACCGGCTTGTGATCATCGTCTTCCGGATTATCGATACGAATAAAATCAGCTGGCACATCACCGAATTGCATACGCATCGGCGAAGACGGCAGCAGGAAATCAGCATTTGCCGGCAAACGCAGCAGATCGCCGTTGTCACGCACCACATAGGAGCCATTGGTGGATCCGAGATCGCGCACGACAGCCGAACCATTATCGTTCACCGTCAACAGCGCATGGCGCTTCGACATTGACTTGGTCTGATCCGCCACATCCAAACGATCATTGCCATCAGCGGCAAGAGGACGCAGCGGTTTACGACCTATCTCCAAGCTATTGCCAGGTTTGACGCTGACCTGATCAACCCCATTGATCCGCACCGTCCACTCGCTCACCGTGACCGCCTTCCTAAACACACTACTGACCACATTACGTGCAATTGTGTCATCTTGTGCTGATTTTTCGAGATTTCTTTGACGAAGCGTTGCTAAGTTTTCTCGATTGCCTGCAAACGCGTCATCACATAAGCAAAACCCCGCAACTTATATGTATAAGGTGCGGGGTTTCGAAAGCTATCGAAAGCTGATGATGTGCGGCTTATGCCGCCATAATCACTTGAGCTCGACGGTAGCGCCAGCCTCTTCCAGCTGGGACTTGGCCTTCTCGGCGTCTTCCTTCTTGGCCTTCTCGAGGATGGTCTTCGGAGCGCCGTCAACCATAGCCTTGGCGTCAGCCAGGCCAGCGTTGGTGATGGCCTTGACAGCCTTGATGACCTGGATCTTCTTGTCGCCGACAGCGGTCAGGACGACGTCGAACTCGGTCTTCTCTTCTTCCTCAGCGCCAGCGCCAGCAGCCGGAGCGGCAGCAACAGCGGCGACCGGGGCAGCAGCCTCGACATCGAACTTCTCTTCGAAGGCCTTCACGAACTCGGAGAGCTCGACGAGGGTCATTTCACCAAAAGCTTCCAGGAGCTCTTCGTTGGTGTACTTAGCCATGATGGCTTCCTTTCATTCTGGCGGCGATTCACACGACTCGGTGGATGCACCGTCTCAATGTTTTGTTTGTTTTCCGAATTATTCATGCGGCGAGCCGCATGGAAATCAAGCTGCCTTTTCCTGCTTCTCGCGCAGAGCGTCGATCGTACGCACGGCCTTGGTCGGCAGAGCGACGAACAGGTAAGCGGCCTTGGCGGTAGTGGCCTTGAGGTCGCCGGCAAACTTGGACAGGAGCTGCGGGCGAGACATCATGTCTGCCAGCTTCTTTGCACCCTCGCCGTCGTAGACGGTGCCATCGGCATAACCGCCCGAGATAACGAGAGCCTTGTTGGTTTTGGCGAAGTCACGCAGAACCTTTGCAGCCTCAATGAAGTCGCCCTTCACGAAGGTGATGGCGGTCGGGCCCTTGAACAGGTCGTCGAGACCCTCAATGCCCGCTTCCTTGGCGGCAATACGTGCCAGCGTGTTCTTAGCCACAGTGTAGGAAGTATCGCGGCCTAGCTTTTCACGCAGTTCGGAAACCTGCGGAACGGTAAGCCCGCGGTACTCGGTCAGGTAGACAGCGTCAGCGTTACGGAACTGTTCCGTAAGCTGAGCGACCACC
The DNA here is from genome assembly GCF_018555455.1 of Bifidobacterium colobi. Taxonomy (GTDB): domain Bacteria; phylum Actinomycetota; class Actinomycetes; order Actinomycetales; family Bifidobacteriaceae; genus Bifidobacterium; species Bifidobacterium colobi. The sequence goes on from NZ_JAFEJU010000001.1 coordinate 26,298, forward strand.
GCTTCCTTTTCGGGCCTCTTCATGGCGTTCCTTCCTAAATCGGCCGTTGATCTGAAACCGGAACTCCAAGCTGGGCAATAAAAAAGCCCTGCACACAGGCAGAGCAACATAATCTCGTGAAGCGCACGAGCCCTTTACGGGCTTATATCTCTCAACCTGCGTTGGCTTGGCGAACCAAACTTCCGAAGTGCACTCGCGCGCACTTCAACCAACGGTCTGTGGTTTACGGTCTGATAATTTACGTGCCCTCGGCGACAACGCCGAACTTCGGCGTGTCGCCTTGCGCATCGTCAACAATACGTCACAGCGCGGCTGCGTATTGCGCCACCGAAGCGGTGACTTCCTTTAAATAGTCCAGCGAACGACGCCAATGCCCCGGCACCTCAATCGAATGATTGGCATCCGGGTACTCGTGCACATGCGGGGTCAACGCATTGGCTCTAATACGGTCATAGAACGGGTCTGCGGTACCGGCGCAAATCAGCGGCGCCGGACCGGCATACCTAGAGCTGCGCGCATGCGAGTCACCGGCATGTTCCGAGCGAATCGCCTGAGCCGCCTCGTCAACACTGGGCGCCTCGTCTTCGCCGATGATGTCATCGCCCACAGCTGGCACCGGAATAACGCGCGCGGACGGGTCGAAATCAGCGTGATGCAGCACCGGAGTCAACAGCACGAACGGCAGCCCATAGTGGGAGGCCACATGCGGATACGTCATCGTAGTCAGCGACTTGCCAATCAACAGCAGCCTCTCAGCCTCCACCGACTGCACCCAACCATCGATGGCATCGTTGAGCACCGGAATCACCGTCGACAAATCATCCGAGGCATTGCGCACATTCATGCGATCGATGCGCCAGCCATTCTCAACCAACGCCTGCGCCGACCAGTACAGCAGCGGACGATCGCAGTTATACCCAGTGCCGGGCATCAGCAGCACACGCCCATGCTCCTGCCCAGGCTTGACGGTGTTCTTTCGCCACGATGTAATACTGACTTCCACCGGTGTTTTCGTCATGCTTCCCCTTTCGCAATACCATTCCCGCAGCCACTGGACAGCTGCCATCACACTGCTCTTAAGTGTAGTGCGAGCCATACTGGATAAGTCTGCGATATTCACGATATACGCACCGGTTATAATCAGCGATGGTTCTGATTGGGTGGCTGCGCCGAACGCGCGCGGGCAGGCCAATCAGGGCGAGTCGCAATTCTCGCCGGGGCCGCCTGAGCGCATCAGCTCACGCACCAGGCCCCGCACAACCCAAGGAAGTAGAGAGTAATGGAGAAGTTCTTCCATTTGAAGGAGAACGGCACGACCGTCTCGACTGAGATTCTGGCCGGCCTCACCACCTTCTTCGCAATGGCGTACATCATCGTCGTCAACCCGCAGATTCTGTCCCAGACCGGTATGCCCTGGGGCGGCGTGTTCCTCGCCACTATCATCGCGGCCATCATCGGCACCCTGGTGATGGGCCTGTTCGCCAACGTGCCGTATGCGCAGGCTGCCGGCATGGGCCTGAACGCATTCTTCACCTACACGGTGTGCTTCGGCCTGGGCTTCACCTGGCAGCAGACCATGTGCATGGTGTTCCTGTGCGGTTTGATCAACATCATCATCACGGTCACCAAGATCCGCAAGATGATCATCATGGCCATCCCCGAGGTGCTGCAGCAGGCCATCGGCGGCGGCATCGGTCTGTTCGTTGCATACGTGGGTATGCTCAACGTTGGCCTCATCAAGTTCACTCCGGGAGACCCGAAGGCTGCCGCCAAGGGCGGTGCCGTGGCCGCAACCCCTGGCCTCGCCACGTTTAACGACAAGGTGCTGTGGGTGTTCCTCATCGGCCTCGTGCTGGCCATTGTGTTTACGGTGATGAAGCTCAAGGGCGGTCTGCTGCTGGCCATCGCCATCACCACCGTGGCGGGCATCCCGTTCGGCGTGACCAACCTCGGCTCCTCCGTTTCCGTTGCCGATACCTTCTCCCAGCTGCCGAAGACCTTTGGTGCAATCTTTACCGCTGAAGGCTTCCCGGCACTGTTCTCCGATCCGGCCAAGCTGCCGCTGGTCATCGTGACCATCTTCGCCTTCTCCATGTCCGATACGTTCGACACCCTCGGCACCTTCATTGGCACTGGCCGCCGTACCGGCATCTTCTCCGCCGCCGACGAAGAGGCTCTGGAGAACGGCCATGGCTTCTCTTCCAAGATGGATAAGGCACTGTTCGCCGACTCCATCGCCACCTCCATCGGTGCTATCTGCGGTACTTCCAACACCACTACCTATGTGGAATCCTCTGCGGGCATCGCCGCAGGCGGCCGCACTGGTCTCACCTCCGTGGTGGTGTCCATCTGCTTCGCGCTATCCGCTTTCTTGGCTCCGGTGATTTCCGCTGTGCCGTCCGCCGCCACCGCAGGTGTGCTCGTGATTGTGGGCTGCATGATGGCTGCCTCCTTGAAGGAGATTGATTGGGCCAACATTGATGACGCGATTCCGGCGTTCTTCGCCGCCGTGTTCATGGCGTTCTCCTACTCGATCTCCTACGGCATCGCCGGCGGCTTCATCATGTACTGCATCGTGAAGACCTGCAAGGGCAAGGCCAAGGAAGTGCACCCGATCCTGTGGATCGTCTCCGCACTGTTCATCCTGGACTTCGTCTGCATGGCTATCCTGTGAATTAGCAAATAAACTCACAGCGAAATGGCTGGACTCCTCATCGAGTCCAGCCATTTTTCATGCCTTTCATGCCACACCGCATTGTTACAACAGCAGCAAGCGATTGTCGGTTTTACCAATGTGCCGAGCTTAAATACAGGGAAAGCCCCACATGATTATCCATGTGGGGCTTGTAACACAAACCTTCGGATCAGTCCAGCAATAACGGACCGCCTGACGGCGGACTCAACCCACCCTCACTCGGCTACCGCCTCGCTCAGGCTGATCCTACGAACAGCCCACTGGGCTGTTCTCTTAACGGATCAGCCGAAACGACCGGAGATGTAGCGCTCGGCTTCTTCGTTCTGCGGGTTGTTGAACATCGTGGTGGTGTCCGCGAAGTACTCGAGGTGACCAGGCTGACCGACGGCCTTCAGGTTGAAGAAGGCGGTGTAGTCGGCGATACGAGCAGCCTGCTGCATGTTGTGGGTCACAATCACGATGGTGTAATCGTCCTTGAGCTCGTTGATCAAATCCTCAACGGCCAAGGTGGAGATAGGATCCAGAGCGGAGCACGGCTCATCCATCAGCACGACCTGCGGGTGCACAGCCACAGCGCGGGCGATGCACAGACGCTGCTGCTGACCACCGGAAAGGCCGATGCCCGGGTTGTCCAGACGATCCTTGACCTCGTTCCACAGGTTGGCGCCACGCAGTGCCCACTCGACCAGATCGTCAGCGTCGGACTTGCTGATGTGCTTGTTGTTCAGGCGCACACCGGCGAGCACGTTCTCACGGATGGACATGGTCGGGAACGGGTTCGGGCGCTGGAAGACCATGCCGACGTCACGACGGACGGACACAGGATCCACGTCCTTGTCGTAGAGGTTCTTGCCTTCGAGCAGCACCTCGCCCTCGACGTGAGCGCCGGGGATGAGCTCGTGCATGCGGTCCAACGTGCGCAGCACAGTGGACTTACCGCAGCCGGAAGGGCCAATAAAGGCGGTGACCTTGTTGGCCTCAATGTTGATGTTCACATCTTCCACAGCAAGGAAGTCACCGTAGTAGATGTTCTCGTGGTTGACGTCAATACGTTGTCCCATGATGTTTCCTTATTTTATTTTCCTAGTTTCCGAACGTTTTAGCGCTCGGTCTTGACGGCGAAGATCTTGGCCACCAGTCGACCGATGAGGTTCAGCACCAGCACCACGACAATCAGCACGAGAGCCGCGGCCCAAGCACGTTCCATTGGGATGGTGGGCACGCAAGCTGCGGTGGCGTTGGCCGGGCAGTTGGCGGAGAGCTTGGAGTACTCCTGGTAGACGTACACCGGCAGCGTGGTCATCTGGCCTGCGAACAGGTTGACGTTGGTGCTGGCGATGTAGCCTGCGGTCATCAGCAACGGTGCAGTCTCACCAATCACACGGGCGATGGCGAGGATGCAGCCGGAAACAATGCCCGGCAGCGCGGTACGCAGCACGATCTTGGTGATGGTGCGCTGCTTGGTGACGCCCAATGCCAGAGAGGCTTCGCGCAGATCGTTCGGCACGATCTTGAGCATCTCTTCGCAGGACTTCACCACGGTCGGCAGCATCAGCAGGGACAATGCCACAGAACCCTCAATACCGTTGATGGTTCCCGGTCCGAACACGATGGTGAACATCGAGAATGCGAACAAACCAGCAACGATGGACGGAATACCACTCATCACGTCGACCAACAGGGAGACGGTCATAGCGAGCTTGCCGCCGTGCGCGTATTCCACCAGGTACACGGCGCACATGATGCCGATCGGGATGGAGATGAGCATGGCGCCGCCGGTGATCTCCAGCGTACCGATGATAGCGTGCAGCACACCACCGTAACCGCCGGAAGGAGTCGGGTTGCCGCCGACCACACCGGTCATGTTGTAGGTCAGGAAGTTCAGGTTCAGACGCTTGATGCCGTTGACGATGGTGGTCCACAGCACGGAGACCAGCGGGATGCAGGCGATCACGAAAGCCAGAGCGATAAGGCCGCCCATGAACTTGTCCATAACGTTACGACGTTGCTCGGAAGAGCGAGAGGGGCGGAACTTGTCGAAGTCGATGACGGGAGCGCCGTCAAGATTCTTCTTCTTGGTTGCTTCAGCCATCAGGCACCCGCTTTCTCGGTGATCTTACGAGCCACGAAGTTCACGATGAAGGTGATGAGGAACAGGATCAAACCGGTTCCAATCAGCACGGACACACCAAGATCGTTGGCTTCAGGGTACTGAGCTGCAATGTTGGATGCGATTGCGTTGCTCTGGGAAGCCTGCAGAATCTTGATGGAGTAGCCGGTAACGCTCGGGGAAAGAATCATCAACACAGCCATCGTCTCACCAAGTGCACGACCAAGGGCCAGCATGGATGCGGAAACGATACCGGAACGACCGAACGGAATAACGGCGAGCTTGATCATTTCCCACTTGGTGGCACCCAAGCCGTATGCGGCTTCCTGCTGCAAAGTCGGGGTCTGCAGGAAGATATCGCGCGACATGGAGGTGATGATCGGCAGCACCATGACGGCGAGCACCACGGCCACGGTAGCGACCGTGCGCTGCGGGTTTGCGGCAGGTCCAGCGAACAGCGGGAACCAACCAAGGTGGTTGGCCACCCAGTTCCAGAACGGATAGATGGCAGGCACCAGGATCAGGCCGCCCCACAGACCGTAGATTACGGAAGGAATTGCGGCGAGCAAATCGATGACGTAGCTCAGGCCGGTGGCAACCTTCTTCGGAGCGTAGTGGGAGATGAACAGTGCGATACCAATGGAGATGAAGAATGCGATGATCAAGGCCAGCACAGAGATGAGCACGGTGCCGAACAGCAGCGGGAGCACATAGCCCCAGAAGGTATTAACCTTGCCACCAGTGAAACTGGAGATGGTATCGCTGTTGGCCTTCTGATCGCCGCCGATAAGCGGCCAAGCGCGGAAGAAGAGGAAGAGGAACACGGCGGCAAGCACTACAAGGATCAAGATACCGCAGGCGTATGCCACACCACGGAACACCTTGTCGGCGGTTTTGCCGCCCGATGGTGCGAGAGCCGTTTTGTCTTGCGAACTCACGGGTTCTCCTTAACGAAGATATTGGTAAGGATGTAAGAGGATTGGTGGTCAAAAAGCCTGCAAAACCGTATGCCCCTTGACCCACTTTGAGCCGCAGCCGTATTGCTTACGACTGCGGCTCAAAGTTCAGACCATATTGGTCATATTCAGTTATTGATAATCAGAACCAATCAGTGATTGTGCGGTTGACTTGCAACCGAATGGTCACTTGGTCTTGATGGCGTCGATGGACTTGCTGATCTGAGAGGTCAGGCTGGACGGCAGCGGAGCGGAGCCGGCAGCATCCTGAGCAGCCTTCTGGCCTTCATCAGAGGTGACGTAGGTCAGCCAAGCCTTGGCGAACTCGCCCTGCTTGGCGTCCTTGTAGGCCGGGCACACGATGTCGTAGGAGACCAGCACGATCGGATAAGCGCCCTTGGCTTCGGTGGCGTGGTTGATCTTGACGACCACACGGTTCTCACCCTTGGCGGTGTCGTCGAGCTTGGAGTCCTCGATGACCTTGGAGCCAGCCTCAGCGGAGATCTCGTTGTAGGTGTCGCCAACCTTGATGGCGGCAGTGCCGAGGTCGCCGACCTGGGAGAAGTCAGCGTAACCGATGGTGCCATCAGCCTGCTTGACGGTGGAGATCACGCCGGAAGTACCCTTAGCGCCCTGGCCAACCTCGTTCGGCCAGTTCTCGGAAAGGTCGTAGGTCCAAGCGTCAGGAGCCTGATCCTTGAAGTAGGAGACGAAGTTCTGGGTGGTGCCGGACTTATCGGAACGGTGAACCACGGTGATCGGGGTGCTCGGCAGCTTCAGATCCTTGTTCTGGTCCTGGATGGCCGGATCGTTCCAGGTGGTGATCTTGCCGTCGAAGATCTTGGCGGCGGTGGCGGCATCAAGGTTGATGTGCTTGCCAGCGTCGGAGACGCCCTTCAGGTTGAAGACGATGGCGATCGGGGAGATGTAGACCGGCACGTCGAAGGCCTGGCCGGAAGCGCAGACAGCCTTGGACTTGGCGATGTCGTCATCGGAGAGAGCCTTGTCGGAGCCAGCCCAAGCGGTGGCACCGGTCAGGAAGGTGGTCACACCAGCGCCGGAACCAGTCGGGTTGTAAGCGATCTTGGCATCCGGGTTGGTGCCCTGGAAGCCAGCGATCCAAGCCTCGACAGCGGCCTGCTGGGAGGTAGCGCCAGCACCCTGGAAGTCGCCGGAAATCGGAGCGGACTTGGTGGTGTCGCTAGAAGAAGAGTTGTTACCAGTGGAAGCAGTGTTATCGCCGCAGGCAGCAACGGTGGCAAGCATCGCGATGCCGGACAGAGCGGCAAGGGAGCGAACGAGAATGTTCTTCTGCATAATGTTTCTTTTTCCCTCTATCAATGATTCCGAGTGGCTATTCAGATTGGTCAACAGCACTCGGCTTTTTGTGACAACTACAAGCCTATTGGCGTTGAGCAGGGCTGGAGACCGAAAACAGTAAACAGAAGATGAACACTTGCTGATATATAACTACGCAAATACTACGTAGTTTACGATTCGTTGGGGTCAGTCGATAACCCATCGCACATGGAAACGCACATTGCAGCGTTCCTGCTTCCTCCTCATGCGCGGTATCTCTGCGATACATACGCGAGAAGCGGCCCTTGTGAGGCCGCTTCTCGTCATGCGCTACTGCAATAACTGAGCGCTAGCAAGCACCACCGAATGTCAGCGCGTGGCGCGATTACTCCACCGGGGCGTCGATCTTATACCCCAAGCCGCGCACGGTGGTCAGATACTTGGGATGCGCCGGATCCTGCTCAATCTTTGAGCGCACACGCTTGACATGCACATCCAGCGTTTTGGTGTCGCCCACGTAATCCGAACCCCAGATGCGGTCAATCAGCTGATGGCGGGTCATCACACGGCCCTTGTTCTGCATCAGGTATTCCAAGAGCTCGAATTCTTTCAGCGGGAAGAATACGGTTTCACCACGCACAGTGACCTGATGCTGGCCGACCTGCATCGAGATGTCGCCGCAGACCAGCGGGATATCGTCGTCCACGGAACCGGTGGTCTGGGCCGTGACTTGATTACGGCGCATGACCGCACGAATACGAGCCAGCAGTTCGCGGAATGAGTACGGTTTGGTGACGTAATCATCGGCACCGATTTCGAGTCCGACCACTTTATCGATTTCCGCGCTTTTTGCGGTAAGCATGATGATCGGCACCCGGCTCTGCTCACGAATGCGGCGGCAGAGCGCCGTGCCGTCGATGCCCGGCAGCATCAAATCGAGCAGTACCAGATCGATACCGCCCTTGGTAAACAGCTCCAGCCCTTCCTCGCCGGTGGCCGCAGCAGACACGTCATAGCCCTCGCGCGTGAGTTGATAGACCAATGGTTCGCGATAGGATTCCTCGTCTTCGACGATAAGAATGCGTGTCATAGTGGCCTTTCTCGGGTAGGTTCCCGTTCGAGTCGGCGTAAAAGTCTCAGATACCATCGTAACCATTCCCTCTCTGTAGGCCGGTCGTTTCCCTAAAGTACGTAATTTATCGGTATATGCTACGCCTGCTGGCGCAATACACCACAATCATCGCAATGCCAATCATTGGCAACTACGCGCACGCCACCCAGTCGCAAACGTTATGCGGTTGCCGTATCGTGACGCTTTGACGCACCGGCAGACGATTCCTTAGGCGACTCGGCTGCGGGCAGCTCGATGGTGAACGTCGACCCCTCACCCTGTCTGGACCATACGGAAATCTTGCCGCCGTTCTCCTGCACGCAATGCTTGGTGATCGCCAAGCCCAGCCCAGAGCCACCGGTCTGGCGGGAGCGTGCGGGATCGACGCGGTAGAAACGTTCGAAAATACGATCCAGTGACTCCTCGGGAATACCGATACCTTGGTCGACCACGCGAATGGTCACGTTGCCGTCACGCTGTCCAACGTCGACGGCCACCGTGGTGTGCTCAGGTGAATAATGAATCGCGTTCTCCACCAGGTTCTTGACCGCAGTCTGCATGGCATCAGCATCGGCAAGAATCGTCAGGTTCTGAGCGTGTTCCTTGTCTTCGGCAGTCTCGTCCGACGAATCAACAGGAACCGGCTTGCCGTTGGCATTCAATCGAATATCCACATGGCGTGCTTCAGCCTGCACTTGGTTATCGGCGATGGCAGCACGGGCAACAGCCAGCGCGGAAATACGTTTGGCATTATCCATGCCCTGCGAATTCTGCGCACGTTGCAAATCAATCAGATGGTGCACCAGCTCAGTCAGTCGTGCGGATTCCTTGGAAATACGCCCGGAGAAGTACCGTACGGCATCAGGATCGTCGGCAGCATCGGTCACCGTTTCAGCCAGCAGGGAAATCGCACCGGCCGGAGTCTTTAGCTCATGCGATACATTGGTCACAAAATCACGGCGCACCGCCTCGAATCGGCGCTGTTCGGACATATCACTAATAAAGATGACATAGAGGTCATCGCTGATATCACCAATGCGTACCCGCAAATACAGCGTGTTGGAAGGGCGCAGCTGCCCGGCTTCAATCCCCTTGCCGGTGAGCGAGGGGAATGGGCCACGATCGAGCGGCAGCTGGACCTCGCGTTCACGCACTCCCCCATCGGATGCGGCCTGAGTCAGAATATCTTCGACTTCGCGCGAATTGATACGCTTGCCGGACACCAATCCAAACGGCACCGATCCCGGACTGGCATAGTGCACCAAACCATTGCGGTCAGTGACGATAACCGCTTCAGGCAACACCTCAATCAGGCGACGCTCAGTGGGACGCACAGGAATGTCGTCGCCGAACAAGGACTTGGCGTCCTCGTCGGCATCAATGGACTCGCGTTCCGCCAAACGGCCCGCCGCACGCCCTTTCCCGTAGGCGATAACTACAGCCCAAGCCAACACCAGCGCGATTAGCGCGATGATCACCATGATTCGCCAGATACTCATGGTTCCTAGAGTAAAACGTCCGTTGCGTAGCGCACCTACCAAACTACGTAAGTTCGCCTATTGTTCATTTCCACTGCGGCATTCGCGCAATAATCATCGCCATGCCACGGGCCAACCAGCGCACAGCCAATACGCGAAAACGGTGCCGCCCATAGCAGACAACACCGTTTTCGCGAGTACTGTTCAGCTGCAGAGTGCGCAGCGAATCAATCGGTCACAGCTCGTAATCCTTGTCCTTGCTTTCCTTGATCAGGAACAGGGCAAGCAGTGCGAGAGCAGCCATAATGGCCATGTACCAGCCCACACCGGCAACACCGAACTTCGAGGTGACCAGTGCCTGGGCGATGGTCGGAGCGAAAGCACCACCGAAGATGGCGGCCAAGTTGTAGCTCAGGCCAGCACCGGAGTAGCGTACGTGCACCGGGAAGAGCTCCGGCAGGTAAGCGCCGCACGGTCCGAACAAGCTGCCCATGAACACGAAGCCCACGCACAGGAAGATCATGATGTGGGCTGCGGAGTGCACCAGCAGCAGCGGGGTGAAGAAGCTGAACACCAGCGTGCAGAAGGTCGCTGCAATCAGCACCTTCTTGCGGCCGATCTTATCGGCGTACACGCAGGAGATGATGATGAAGATGGCGAAGAACACCACGGAGGTCATCTGCATAAGCAGGTACTCACCCTGAGTGAAGTGCAGACCCTTGACGCCGTAGGCCAGCGACCAAGTGCCGAGGATGTAGAACAGGGTGTAGGTGATGCCCATAGCCACAGTGCCGAGAAGGACTTCCTTCCAGTACGGCAGCAGATCGGTGAGCGGGTGCTTGGAGGTACGCTTCTCGTTGGAAGCCTTCTGGAACACCGGGGTCTCAGACATACGAGCACGCACGTACAGGCCGATAGCCACGAGCACTGCGGAGCACAGGAACGGGATACGCCAACCGAAGGCCACCATCTGTTCCTGGCTCAGGTTGGATTCAAGCAGCAGGTTCAGGCCGTAGGCGCAGAAGAAGCCAATCGGAGCGCCAAGGTTCGGGAAGGAACCGTACAGGGCACGCTTATCGGCCGGAGCGTTCTCGGTGGCCACCAGTGCGGCGCCGGACCATTCACCAGCGAGACCCACACCCTGGCATGCACGGCATATGCACAGAATCACCACGGACCAAGCGCCGATCTGGTCGTAGCCCGGCAGGCAGCCGACCAGGAAGGTGGCGATGCCCATGGTCATCAGGGCGATGACCAGCGTCTTCTTGCGGCCCATCTTGTCGCCGAAGTGGCCGAACAGCATGGAGCCGAACGGACGAGCCAGGAAGGAGACGGCGAAAGTGACGAACGCCATCAGCGTGGCCAGAGCCTGATTGGACTTGGCGACTTCGGTGAAGAACACCATGCCGAAGTAGCTGGCGGCTGCAATGGAATAGCAGTAGTTATCGTAGAATTCGATGGCCGTACCGACCATGGACGCGGCGATGATCTCAGGAACCGAATCCTTCTTCACGGGTTCCTTGGTGGCCGCAGTAGCAGTTGCAGACATAATCCCTCTCTTCATCATGCTGCGATTTCTTCATTCTCATGCAGCATGTGTGCCATAACATCGATTGGTGCTTCGACGTTGTGCATGGCATAAAGCTTGGAGCACAACGACAGGCTAGTGGGAGAAGGACTGGTTACGGCTTGTGGCCACAGCAACGTTCCCCACACATCGCTGTGCCTGTTGCACGAGTATGGCCTACAGCGCGGAAAGGGATGTGGAAGCGTTCACTATGTGAACGCAGTGAGATGATGGTTCGCTTGCGCTATGGAGATGAAGGTTCCTCCGTGTTCTTCTCTCCCCGCCTGTTACGCACCCAGCCCCCCCCTCATCAGAGGGGGCTGGGTGAGCACTGCTACTCCGAAGACGGTTCTACGAGCAGGCACAATGCGCTACAGGCGCTTGACGATGTCCACGGCAAGACGGGCCGCGGTGTCGGCGTATTCAGAAATGTCGAATTCCTTGAACACTTCGTAATCCGTATCCGCATTGTCGGACAGCGCGCGAATTACCAGTGCCGGGATCTCATTGCGGGCGGCGACCTGCGCCACAGCGGCACCCTCCATCTCCACCGCATCCGCACCAGTCAGGCGAATGACCTCGCTGACTTTCTCAGGAGTGTCCACAAAGTAATTACCGGACGCAATAATGCCTGTGATATGCGTAATGCCGGCATTGCTTAATGCCTGATCAGCCACTTCCAGCAGTTTCGGATCAGAGAAGAACTCCTGCACCGGCTTCTCCTCGGTGCCGGGCTTCCACTGGCCCACCAAGCGCATATCAGTGTCAAGGTAGCGCAGTGTGCCGCCGAGCACCACATCATTGATATGCAGATGCTTGTTGAGATTGCCGGCGATGCCGCTGAAAATCACAGCATCGGGGCTGAACTCGTCGATCAGCAGCTGAGCAGTGGCTGCGGCATTCACCAGACCCATGCCGCCCACCGTGGCCGCAACCTTAATCACATCGGAACCAAAGGAGTCCACAGTGCCCACAGCAATATCGAGACTGCCCTTGTTCACATGCTTCACATGCGTCAGCGACTTGGCGATCAACGCCACTTCCTCATGCAATGCACCAATGATGGCAACGGTTTTCATGCCCATGCGAAATCCTTTCCTTACTTCCAACGACGTGCGGCCACAGCCTCGGCGAGCTCATGCAGCAGCGCTTCGGTATCAGGCCAGCTGATGCACTTATCGGTGATGGACTTGCCATACACCAACTGATCAAGCGGTGCGGCCTTCTGGTTGCCGCCCTCGATGAAGCTTTCCATCATGATGCCGGTGATGCCGCGCTCACCCTGCGCTATACGGCGAGCGATATCACGCACCACTTCGGCCTGGCGATGCTCATCCTTGCCGGAGTTGCCGTGTGAGCAGTCCACGATCAAACCATGGGCAGCGGCGGAATCACCCGGCATTTCATCGCGAATCGTATCCATTGCCTTGGCCACCGAGGCAGCGTCATAGTTCGGGCCATGAATCGAGCCGCGCAACACCACATGGCAATCGGGATTGCCGAGCGTTTCCACCGCGCAGGCGCGACCCAGATGGTCGATGCCGAAGAACGTGTGCTGCTGAGCGGCGGCGAAGCATCCGTTGACTGCCGCTTTCACCGACCCATCAGTCGCATTCTTGAAGCCCACCGGCATCGATAGGCCACTAGCCAGCTGACGATGAACCTGGCTTTCGGTATTGCGAGCGCCAATGGCACCCCAGCTCACCGCATCGGCAATGAACTGCGGGCTCGTGGGCTCCAAAAACTCCGTGGCTGCAGCCAAGCCCTCATCCAATACGCCGAGCAGCGTCTTGCGAGCCATCAACAGGCCCTTCTTGATGTGATGGCTGCCATCAATATCCGGGTCGTTGATCAGACCCTTCCATCCCACCGTGGTACGCGGCTTCTCAAAGTACACGCGCATTACAATGAGCAGCTCGCGCTCAGTCTCTTTCATCACCTTGGCCAAGCGATGCGCATAATCAAGCGCAGCCTTGGGATCATGCACCGAGCAGGGGCCAACAATCACCAGCAGACGATCATCCTGACCATAGAGGCATGCGCGAATCTCATCGCGCGAATAGGCGACAATCTCCTGCGCCTGCGCACTGAGCGGCAGCTCGGCAAGCACCTGGGCAGGTGTGGGTAGCGGCTCAAGTTCCAGAACACGGCGATTGATGATGCGACTGACGCCGACCTGGTCCTCCCAACGTGGCACATCGGTGGCAATCAGCGGATTCTTGCCTTCGCCCATGGCTTGGCGAATGGCGCGAAGCTCTTCAGGCGTGTTTAACGGCTGCGGACCGACCTGTAACGGGTTTACGGTCGGCGGTACGCCTTGCTGCTGCTGCATGTCTTGTACTCCTTGTGACTCATCCTCACCAAGAATACCCAACCATAGCGGCAAGGGGAAAGGAACCATGGAAGCTGTCGCCGGAAGAATGCTTGCGGGTTTATCTGGATATATTCAGTGGCGTATTTTTTCGAGATTTTCCCTAACCTCGTGAAAACAAGCCACTCACGCTGTCTCAGTGGCGTATTTTTTCGAAATGAGAGTTATGCCACCAACTTCGGCACTCCAATCGAATCCAACTTGTCCTCCAAGCGGCGAGGAACCATCAAATCCTCGTAATACACATGGACGATGCCAGTAACTCCTTGAGATTTCAGATGCTGCTCGCGGTGACGTTCATAATCCAACTTGGATTGGAGACTGGCTCGGTTCTTATTAGCCCCATCCGCATACTTCGCCATACCGTCATACTCGGCAACAATGATGCGACCGTCTGCCAACTTCCAACAAGAATCAACCCGATAAGGCGCCACTGGATTATCGGGATTATCGAATTCCACTTGCAGCATCGGTACGGCATACTGTCGTTCGATCATCAGACCGCGGAATAACGATTCGCCTCCATTCTCACTACGAGAATCCGCGTAACGCACCAGTCTCCGTATCGCTTGTTCATCGCACACGGTTTGCAGCGCCATCGCTTCGATTTCCTCGCATGAAGCCAAACCCTTACGCAACGTCGAATCGATAATGGCCAAGGATTGCGCAAACGGATATCCGGCACAATCGATAACCATCCGAGCGGGGGTCACAAGACAAATCCCCTGCTCCACCTGTTGAGGAATCCTGTTCATGTACACACGCACCAGGCGAGATTCATCGGCACCGCCAATACCACCATGAGCAGCCACATATATCTTCCCATCATGCAATAGGCGGGAATGTTGCACCCCATATACGCAAGCCGCGCTCAATCCCGTGAACACCCATGAAGGATGCTTATGCGCCAATCCGCGAATCACGTGCAGCGATTGTTGCTCTTTATTCAACGTATGCCAGTAATCGAAGTCAGCATACAAATTGCGATATGGCGAAACTAATTCACCCGCAACAAGGCGGCGCCGCAATGCTTTGCGTTGCGCATCAGTAGTTCCCGATGCGCAACGCAAATCCGATTGTGCGGAACGGAGTAAAGCGGCGACTTCTTTGTGCTCTTTCATGATTTGAGCATATGGATGTCAAAGCCGCGCGCGCAAGCGCTACTCAACAATGTGCATACTATGACGCAGTACAAAGTGTTGTGGATAACTTTGAGTTATCCACAACACTAAGTCGAGCTACAGTACACGACGGGCGGTGACGGCGTCGGCTAACGTGTGCAGGAGCTCGTTGGTACGATTCCACGGCACGCAGGCATCGGTGACGGACTGCCCGTAGACCAGCTGATCAAGCGGGGCCGGCTTCTGATGGCCGCCGACGAGGAAGCTCTCCATCATCACACCGGTAATGCCCGGCTCGCCCTTGGCCAGACGGTCGGCGATCTCCTCGACAACCTCAGCTTCGCGGACCTCGTTCTTACCGCAGTTGCCATGAGCGGCATCGATGACCAAGCCGTACTGGCTGGGGCCTGAAGCCTTGGAAGCCTTCAATGCCTCCAGCGCCTTGCGCACTGATTCGGCATCATAGTTCGGACCAGAGCTGGAACCGCGCAACACCAGATGGCAATCAGGGTTGCCCTTGGTTTCAGCGGAGATAACGCGACCATCCAGATTAATGGACAGGAAATGATGCTCGAAACCTGCGGTATAGCAGGAATCAGCAGCGGCTTTGATGGAACCATCAGTGGAATTCTTGAATCCCACTGGCATCGACAGGCCACTGGCCAGCTCGCGGTGGACCTGGCTCTCGGTATTGCGCGCACCGATAGCACCCCAGCTGATGGCATCGCAGATGTACTGCGGAGTGATGGGATCCAACCATTCGGTGGCGGCGGGCAAGCCGAGGCTCAGCACGTCGGTCAGCACCTTACGGGCCAGCCACATGCCCTTACGAATATTGAACCGACCATCCAGATCGGGATCGTTGATCAGACCCTTCCAGCCGATGGTGGTACGCGGCTTCTCGAAGTACACGCGCATCACAATCACCAAACGGTCTTCCAGCTCACGCTTGACTGCAGCCAGTTTCTCGGCATACTCGTGCGCGGCCTTGGGATCATGAATGGAACACGGGCCAACGATAACCAGCAGACGATCATCACGACCGTTCAACACATCGCGGATTTCCTGACGGGAATGCAGCACCAGCTCACTCATCTCATCAGTGAGCGGCTGCTCCTTCAAAAACGCGCGAGGCGCCGGAATTGGGTCGAGCTGACGGATATTGACATCAACCGTCTCAGGAAAGACGGCCTGCTCCCCCAAACGACGTTCGTCTTCGGAACTATCCGGACCACGAAGTGCTGCCATGCCGACTCTCCTCTCTCTTCTCCGATTGATAAGCATGCAAAGACGTAAGTCTACCTGCGTGTCGGCAGATATGGAAACGCCCGGCCGTTTTGTGGACGGTCGGGCGTTTGTACCCATCAGGCCAAAGCTCTCCGAGCCCTGCAATTAAGGAGCCGCCTTCGGCGGCACTCAGTATTACCTCGCCGCTGTCGCGGCTCGGCGCGCTCGCGAAAGAGCCCACCGGGCTCTTTCTTATGCGAGCGCGCCCATCGGATCCCATGCGGGGAGCATGGTTGCCGGCTCTTCGAGGGCCTTCTGGTATTCCTCGGGGAGCATGGTCTTCGGGACGGCGACCTCGTAGACGTACTCGGTGAACCAGTCGTCGGACATGGTGAAGTAGCCCTTGTCGGCGATCTTGGAACCCCAGGAGTTCTCCACACGCCAGCGGCGGGTGGAACCGTCGTCGGCCACGTCCACGCCGGCGAACGCCATGGCGTGGTTCATAGCGGAATCACCGAAACGCACGCGGGCTTCCTTATCGAGATCGAAGTCCACGTCGTACACCTTGCCGTATTCGAACAGATCGGTGGCCCAAGCGCCGTTCTCGCGGTCCATGAACGGGTGGCAGTCGGCACCGAACCACACCGGGATGCCCTGCTCGACCAAAATCTGTTTGACGCAGTCCTTCATGAACTGGTTCGGCACGTTAAGGTACTCGGTGGCATCGCCGCCGGCCACATTACCCAGGTGCTCGATACCGATTTTCTTGCCCTTGGCATGCTCGGCACGCGGATCATCCACGAGGCACACGTAGTCTTCGAGACCAGCCGGGCCAACGTACTTCTTCCAGAACTCCACCGGCGTAATCTCACCGTCACGGTGGAATTCGCCGTCCTTGTCGGTCCACTCCCAATCGAAGGAGACCGGCGGCTCACCCAAGTGAATGGTGAGGATGCGGTGACCGGCAGCAGTGGTATCAGCCACAATCTGATCGATGGCAGCCTGATCGCCGGAGGCAGCGTACATGTGTGCCACGGCAGTGTGCAGCAGAGCACGCAACTGCACGTTCATCTCACGGGTGTTCTTGGAGGATTCGGTCTCCGGGAACAGGTCCTTCGGCACGGCACCGTACTTCTTGTACACGTTCATAGCCATGGTCCACTGGCCACCATCACCCATCACATCGGCGAGCAGGTGCTGCACCAGACGGGAGTCGGACGGTTCGCCGGCTGCCACCAGAGCGGCCATATCCTTCAGGAAGTAGTTGACGCGCTCCAGCTTGTCGTAGTACATCGCGTAGTTCTGGGAGAACTCGAACTCCTTGAGGTTCATGTTCTTCTTGGCGATGAAACGGGCCACGTTCAGGGAGCTGAACAGCCAGCAACGGCCGGAACGATCCTGATGGGTGGCTTCGCCGTTATCAACCACGGTGGAGAATCGGCGCTGCAGCAGGCGGGCGCGATCATAGTTGCGGGCCACCTTCTCAATTCCGGCTGCGGTCACGGCGTTCATGGCCAGACGGCTGGTGCCGTCGGCGTCGAACTCGTCACGCAGTGCGTTCAGCGCTTCGCCGGTGAGCGGCGTCAGTTCACTCATGTCTACTCCTTCTTTGGATTGGTGCGCTTGTGGCGCGGTTTACCAACGACTGCGACACCTGGCGCAAGTGCACAGGTGCCGCAGTTCTTTTGCCTCTAGCAGTGTAGTCGAGGGCTTGTCCTTAGTGATTCGGTACTGAAGTGATCCGGTACTGAGATGATTCAGTACCGAAGCACTCAGGATTAGTTTTCAGATCCAGCTTCAGCCGGCTGCTCAGATTCGTTGGCGGATTCGCTTTCCCGAGACTCGGCAGCAGGGGCATCGGACGCACCGGCCTCTTCCGCGGTATTGCCCTGCTCGGGAACCGGGTTGACCACCGGCAGCGACTGCGCCTGCTCCTGCTTGTTCACCGCGTCGAACGCGAAGCCGGAGAAGGCCTGAGCGAACATGGAGCGCAGTTCGGAGACACGCTGGGTGATGGTGGCTTCGCGCTCCTGCAGGTCGGCGATGTGCTTGCTCAGGCTATTGAGCTCGCTCTGAGCGGCTGCGCGACGCTCCTCAACCTGGGCGTCAGCTTCCTCACCGGCCTTGTGCACGATGGCAGCGGCCTGGGCATCAGCAGCTTCGCGCTTGCTTGCAGCGTAGGAATCCGCTTCCTCACGCGTGGTCTTGGCTTGGCTAATCAGCTCGTCGGCTTCCTTCTTGGCGGCTTCGCGACGCTCCTCCAAGTGAGCGAGTAATTCGTTGACCTTCTTGGTAGCCTCGTCCTGCTGGGCGGCAATGTCGGTGCGAATCTGTTCGACTTCGGCGCTGACCTTGCTCATGGTGTTCGTACGGCTAACTTCAGCCTCATCGGTGATTTCCTGAGCCTTGGACTTGGCTGCATCGATGATTTCGCCAGCCTTGCGCTGTGCTTCGGTCATCATCTTGGAAACCTGTTCGCGCACGTCGGCGAGCTTCTTGTTGGCTTCGGCCAGTGCGGCTTCAATCTGATCGTTGGAATCGGACTTCAGCTTGGAAATCTCTTCGTTGGCGTTCTTGCGCTGCTCGGCGATCTTGGCGGTGGCCTCAGCCTTCAGCTCGGCCAGCTCACGCTCCTGGGTGGCGCGCTCGGAAGACAGCTTCTTGTCGTGTTCTTCGCGGGCGTTGCTCAGCTCAAGTGCCACGGTCTGACGCTGCTCGGTGATGTTCTTGGTGGTTTCGGCGCGCAGCTGATCGGTTTCCTCCTTGGCGGAAGAAGTCAGGGATTCAGCCTGATTGTTGGCATTCTGCAGAATGGAGGAAGCCTTGGCGTTGGCGTCATCAAGGATGTGCTGGGCGTCAAGCTTGGCGTTGTTAAGCAGGGTTTCAGCCTGAGCCTGAGCAGCCATGCGGGTGGCGGAAGCGTCCTGCTTGGCGCGATTGAGCAGTTCGGTACTGGTCTGCTCGGCGGAAGCGAGCATCTGCTGAGCATTGGCGCCAAGGGAGGCGAAGCTGTTGTTCTGCGGCTTCTTGTTGCGCTCCTCCTGCAGCTGAGCCTGCAGCTGCAGAATACGATCATCGTCGGCGGCAATCTGCTCGCGCATGCTGGCAAGCGTCTTCTGCGCTTGGTTCAGGCTGTCCTGAGCGGCGTCGAACGCTAAATCGACTTTCTCTTTGTCATATCCTCGCAGCACCACCGGGAAACGATCCACCATGGCTGAATTTCCTTTCACATCCATTAGCCTTTTGGCATGTCCTCATGCACTGTAGCGCATGAGGACTGTAAAGACACTCATTGATATGCAATCGTTACAATGCGTGCGAATGATGTTCTAGTTTGCGCGTGGAGAGGCGCCCCTTGAGTCCGCAATGCGGACAGCAGTTGTGCGCGAACGCTGTTACTAGGCGATGAGAATGTCGGAGCTGGACGGCTTCAAGTAGTAGCGCACGGCTTCGCGCACCACATCACGCCCAGCTTCGATCTGCTGGTCCAGCGGCAGTCCATGCTGCGTCATGCTCTGCGGAACGCCTGCCGGACGCACCGGCGGGAAGCTGACGAACCCGCCGAGCACACGTTCCTGCGTGGCCGTCCAGTTGAGCAGGTTATAGAACAGTGAATTGCAGACAAAGGTTCCGGCATCGGAGCTCAAGGATGCCGCAATCGAGTCGTCGGTGAAATCCTGCAGGATTGAGCGCAACGGTAAACGCGTCCAGTATGCTGCCGGGCCATGAGGGTCGATTGGTTTGCGACGAGGAATCACATTGTCGGCATCCGGGCGTTCGGCATCCATGAGATTCGTGGCGCAACGCTCCAGCATGACGCTGCGCGCCGAATGCTTCAGCCCGGTGGCGATCACGATATCCGGCTTCGTGGCCTCAATGGCCCCCTTCAGTGTGGGCCATGCTTTGGCGAAGCTGACCGGCAGCTGCACGGCATGAATGCTCACGTGAACGTCACCCAGGGGATTATCGGCACCCGTAGGAGCGCCCAAACCTTGCTCGGCAATGGCCTTGGGTACTTCATAGGCCGGGTTGATATCGACGTCATCGTAATGGTCGAAGCCGGAAATCACCACAGTAAGTTCACGCATAATGCCTAGTGTAGCCGCTGAACACATCTGTGTTATCCCAGCACTAACGCATCTGGCCGGCAGCCTGAGCGAGCAACGCGTGCATGCGAGCGCGGGCGGCTTCCTTGGGGTCGAAGCCCTCCAGCTGTTCGGCGATGCGCTCGGCGGTGGGAATGTCTTCCAACGTGGTGATTTTCATGTTGGTTTCCGCGCCGGAGACAATGGCCACCGGCACATCCGGCAAATAATCCACCACCACGCGCGTATCGTCCGTGGGATGGAAGTCCGGGTCGGCGGATGCCAGGTCATAGGCTTGGCGAATCGTGGCGAAACGGAAGGATTGCGGTGTCTGCGCGCGGAACGTGTTGGGACGGTCGGGTACTGATTTGACGACTTTGAGATCGCCGAGATCCCGGGTCAGCAGCACGGTGTCGGTGGAGGCATAGGCCACGGTCGCCGCCTTGAACTGGTCAAGCGCATCGATGGAGCCATCGATGGCCTGCTGCGCCACGAACGGGCGCACGGCATCGTGGATGAGGATTTTGGCATTGCCCGGAATGCCGGCGGCCGCCAGCATGTCCAATGCGGCTGCGGTACTGTCCACGCGCTCGGCGCCACCGTCGATGACCACGCGCACTTTGCCGTAGCCCTGCTGGTCAATCAATGATTCGACTTCTTCACGCACCTTGCTGTTGACTACCACAACGATATCGCTCACGCGCGCGCACCGTTCGAATGCTTCGATGCTCCAGCAGACTATCGGCTTGCCGCCAACGGATACCAGCTGCTTGGGATTATCCGGGTCGAATCGGGTGCCGAAACCGGCCGCCAATACTACCGCCACTACTGGCACGGTCTGTGCTTTGGCAGTTGCTGGCGCTTCGTTTGCTGCGACCTCATCAGTATTGACGGCAGTTTCGTAATCTCTCTCAGTCATAGGCTCCACCGTAGGGTGAGGCATGCCCGTTCGTGACGTGCCTCACATGTTCTCCACGGAATGTGCGCGCATGCATTCCTTCATTGCCTTCAGGACACCATACTGTTGATTGCATCCTTATTATCTTCATATTCCCGCAGGTTCAGCTTTGGCGTACTTACATACCGACGGTTTTTTGTCTTACCTTCCACGACAAACTGGCCTTGTTCGACCATACGATTCAAACGCTTACGCACCATTCGAGCATCCAGTCCGGTATCTTTGATGATGTTAGGAACGGTCACCACGCCACAGGCCTCCACCTGCCGTCCTATTGACATCCGTATCGCCCATTCTGGATCTAAGCGCCCATATCGCGGCTCATCTTGACCGACACTCATCACAGCCCGCTGAACTTCGGCATCCTTATGCGCTGCTTCGACTCCATTCGAAAGCGGATTGGAAGACGACACAACGGTCGAATCGTCTGACACACCAGCATGAGTCGTCGGAATCGCGGCAGTGAAGATATCCCCGTCGATAAATTCCGGTTCCGCTCCTGCATACATATGAGCGGCTTTGATGAGAGTCCTAAGGCCGCTGCCAAGTTTCTCTGCAATTCCAGTTTGGAGGAAGACGTCAGCGATAATCGGGTTCTTGGGCATGGGAGTAAATTCACCCAATCGCATACGTCCTTCGAAGAATGACCGGGAAGCATTGATTGTACGGACTGATTGATTATCCATAATGATGCGAGCCACTACCGGACTGGAGTATTCTCGATGCATCAGACTATTCGCCACCAACTCTCGGGAGATAATCTCACGAGGACTGGTTCGCTTATCACCGTTCAACGCGAAATGATCAGGCAGATGATTACGCACGAAACCGGTAAGTTGATCATAGGCATCAAAAAGATTAGTGCGGACGAGTAAGCGGTCGTCATATCGATCCACATCGTCTCGCCGCACCAATGCATCGGTGACATAGGACGGGCACACTGAAGAAATCACTTCATCCTTGCCCAGCAGCAGTACAGCCGCTAAGTTGAAGCCTTCCTCGCCTGTCGCATAATCACGATCGTACAACTTGGCGCTACGGAACAATTCATCATTCGACATTGTTCCCCAAGGATGGCCTGCTCGTTGCGCCACCGCCATGTCTCGCATTCGAGCGATGAGATCGGCACGCAGATCAAATGGCGTTATATAGCGGAAAATGCGCCGCTCAGAATAATAATTCTGTTTGCGAATATACATCTGACTGATTTGAATATCGCTTTCAAGACGTATGTCCGCGTCGGCGATACGGTCATACACCACGCCTTTAAACCGAATCACCGAAGAGCTCGGAGCAACCCATATGCGTATGATCATGCGTCCGTCATATTCACAATGTTCGGTCTCGAGAGTCGGCGCGGGAACAAATAGCTTACGATTATTCGCCACATTCGCGATATTTCGTTCGATTTCAGCAACGCGCGATTTATCTACCCCCGACACGTCCCCATCATCATCGATGCCAAGATAGATGTCCCCGCCCATTCTGTTAGAGAACGAGCATACGGTTTCAAACGTATCCGCATGAGGTAAATCGCCACACCGCTTGAATTCAACAGTCGTGGATTCCCCACCACGCAATACCTGTGTTAAATCATCTGGCGTCATTAATCCCCACCCTTCGCATTATGCACATTGTTGCGCACACCATTGTGACATCTGCACATATTATATATACATATATGACACATATATCACTCACATCGCCGTCACAACAGTAGTATGAGCGTAATTAATTCATACACAATTCTAGCATTTATATCACTTTTGTCTTAAATGTGCATGAATCGTAAGACCACCAGTGCAGATAACAGTTCGTCTCGTCGGCCGGTACTTACACAGGCACAACGAGACGAAGAATGTCGCAACGCTCATGCTAGTGGCGCACGATGAGGGCCAGCATGCGGCCTTCGTGTGCTTTGCCGGCAAGCGCGGCACGGCGATGCGAATACCAGAGCGGATTCTCCAGCGTGCACATGCTGCGGCTAATCGCACCGATACGCTCGGCCAATTCGGCAGGACCTTCACCGTCGGTACGGCACAGTTCTGCGAGTTCGGCGTCTTCCTCGAGGTATTCGGTGGCGGCGTGCACGCGCGGCATCGAATCCACCACCTGATGCACGCCGGCGAATGCCAAGTCGATCATTGCCGCTTCGGCGATGTCGATGCCTGCGCCGCCGAAGCGGGTCTGGGTTTTGGTCAGCGGGAATCGCTTGATGAACGTGTCGGCAATCTCATCGCCGACTTCATAGCAGTCGCCGCAGATGCGCGGGCCAAGGGTGGCGATGATGCGGCTCGGGTCGGCGCCTTTGCGCTGCATCAGTTCCACGGTGGCACCGATGACGCCGCGCTCCAGTCCGCGGCGTCCGCAGTGGGCGGCACCGATGATGCCGGTTTCCGGATCGGCCATCAGCACCGGCAGGCAGTCGGCGGCGAACATACCGAGGGCGATGTCCTTGCGGGAGGTCACCTGACCGTCGGCTTCAATGACTGTGCTTGGGGTTGCGCCGTGGGTGCCTGAAGCGTCAAATCCGAAGTCGGCGTTGGACTCGTGACCCGGTTCATCGATGTCGATGGCGATGCCGGAGTGCACTTGGCTCACGAGGGACAGCGGCGCATGTATCGCTTCGGACAGGGCGATGCGATTGGACAGTACGGCTTCCGGATCATCGCCGGATTTGCCGCCGAGATTCAGATGGCCATAGTCGCCGGTGGAGAGGCCGCCGAGGCGCGTGGTGTATACCACGGTGACGCCGGGGGCGAGCGCAATCGGAATGGTTACCGGGATTGGGCGACCATTGCGGTCGGTGGAGCTCATGGCACTGGAGTCAAGGATTTCGTCACTATATTCGGTCATGATCATTCGGCTTTCAACGTGGGTTTCTTAGTACGGGAACGAATGGCTGCATTCACGGGCACCTGATGCGGGCATGGCATCGAGAACACGTGCGCAGGGTTGTTGATGGAGGGAACCGGCAGACCATCTGCATCCCTTAAGCCGCTGTCCGGCACGGTGAACACCAGCGGACGTTCGCCAGGCAGCAGGAATTCGACTTCCTGCCCCGGTTCGATCTTGTTGCGGCTCATCAAGGTCACGCGGCCGCCTTCATCGGCGCTCCAGTTCAGCACTTCGCCGACTACCAGCCATGAGCGGAAGTAGGCGGAGCGGTCGGTGTTCTGCGTCACCTTGTGTTCCGGGTAATAGAAACCGGTGGAATAGTCGCGATGGGCCACCTTGTCGGTCTCCTCAAGCAGCCATTCGGGCAGCTCGACGTGCGGGGCAGGGCGTACCGCCGCATGCTTCCAGTCGCTTTCGATGATTTCCACTGCCGTGTTGGATTTGCGACGGGTGGAGCGGGCGTGGGAGCTCATGCCGTCCGGCTCCGGGGCAGCCTTGGCGGTCGGCGCAGCAGCAATGCGCTCGTAGCCTTCATCAGCAACACCGGCGAACGCCTTGTCCGCGTTGCGCATAATCGCATCCTCGCCGTTCGTCTTGCCGAAGTCCGGGTCACCTGGGCGAATCACCTGATCATGGAAGGGCTTCAGCACCGTGCCATCAGCGGACTCAAAGCCGCGCTGAATCATGTATTCGTTCACCGCGGTCTTATAGGCGTTAGTCATCGCGGCAATGTAATAGGCGCTTTTCGCACGGCCTTCGATTTTGAGGCTGGTGGCACCGGAGTCAATCAGGTCATCCAAGTGACCCAACATGTTCATGTCCTGCGAATTGAACAGGTAGGCGCCATCCTTGGTCTGCTCGATCGGGAAGTACTGGCCAGGGCGCTTCTCCTCCACAATCGAATACTTCCAGCGGCATGGCTGCGCGCATTCGCCATGGTTGCCGTCGCGGCCGGTCAGATAGTTGGAGAACAGGCAGCGGCCGGAGAAGGCCATGCACATCGCACCATGCACGAAGCATTCGATGTCAAGATCGTCCGGGATGTTCGCACGGATGTCGCGCACGGCCTGCAGATCCATCTCGCGAGCCAGTACCACGCGGCGAGCGCCGAGCTCGTAGAACGCGTTGGCGGCCTGATAGTTGGTCACGCCGGCCTGGGTGGAAACGTGCAGTTCCAGGTTCGGCGCCACTTGGCGGGCCATCATCATCACACCGATATCGGAAACGATCAGCGCATCCACACCGGTGTCTTTGAGCTGCCCCACGTATTCGCGCATCGCCTCGATCTCGTTATTGCGCGGCAGCACGTTGCAGGTCACGTACACGCGGGCACCGCGTTCATGCGCGTACCGGGAGCCTTCCTCAAAGTCCTCAAGGCTCAGGTTCTTCGGCGCCGAACGCATGCCGAAAGCCTTGCCGCCGCAGTAGACGGCATCGGCACCATAATCAACCGCAGCCTTCAGACCGCGCAGGTTGCCGGCCGGAGACAATACTTCCGGCTTCTTGCGTGTGGGGATTCTCATCGTCGTATTCATCACGCAATAGTGTAACGACCGCCCTGTAATGTGCTTTAGGCAGCTGCTTTCTGCAGCATTATCCGATTGTTATCGCTCTGACTTGTCGGTAACAATCAGCACTGCACCTATCACGGATACAACGAATGAAAGCAATACCAAATAGTTTCCGGTAATTCGTTCCAACGCAACCACCACAACTAAATTCGCAATCAGCATGATGGTCAGCAACAATCTCAGCTTCCAGTTGTAACGATTGTTGTTCATGATGCCCCTCCACTTGTTCGACAACGCTGTCTGACTTGTCAATTATCGCACAAGAAAATGGCACAGGCAACGGGAGGGGTATCGGTAGGCTGTGTTGCATGAAGATCGATATTGTGAGCGTGTTTCCCGAATACTTCGAGGTGCTGAATCTGAGTCTGATGGGCAAGGCCCAGTCCAAGGGACTGCTGGAGATCACCGCGCATAATCTGCGCGATTGGACGCACGATGTGCATCATTCGGTGGATGATACGCCGGTCGGCGGCGGTGCTGGCATGGTGATGAAGCCTGAAGTGTGGGCAGAATGCCTTGATGAGCTGCTCGATTTACCTGCTCCAAACGAGGACGATTCTCCTAATGATGTGGCTGCGGAAGACAATGATTCCAGTGTCGCCGCTCCAGTACTGATTTTCCCTAACCCGTCCGCTCCCCTGTTCACTCAGCGCGATGCCACTGAGCTGAGCCATGCGGAACATCTGCTGTTCGGCTGCGGCCGCTATGAGGGCTACGATTCGCGCATCCCTGACTATTACCGCGCGCAAGGCATTGATGTGCGCGAATATTCCATTGGTGATTATGTATTGAACGGCGGCGAAGTGGCGGTGTCGGTGATGCTTGAGGCCATCACTCGCCTGATGCCTGGATTCATGGGCAACCCGGATTCGATTGTGGAGGAATCCTACACCGGCGAGGGCGCGCTGCTGGAGCATCGCCAGTACACGAAGCCGGCGGTATGGCGCGGCATCTCGGTGCCCGAAGTACTGCTTTCCGGCGATCACGGCAAGGTTGACCGTTTCCGCCGCGATGAGGCGCTGACCCGCACCAACGAAATACGGCCGGACCTTATCGAAGCCCTGGATTGCAAGGCGCTGGATAAGGCCGACCGTAAAACGTTGATGGCGTTGGGCTGGGAGGTTTCCGCCGCCCATCCGCGGCGTCTGAGTTAACTGGCCAACTGCTACTTACAGTCGTTCGGCAAGCCAGTCCAATACCAGACCGACTGCGCGATCGCTACGGAAACCGTAGGCGGCATGGCTGGCGTTGCCGAGCTTGTAGAAGGTCACATCCTTACCCAACGCCTTCATCGTGGCGTACAGGCGACAGCTCTGATTGAACGGCACCAGCAAATCGCGACCACCATGCATGATCAGGGTCGGCGGCGTCGCGCGATCAGCATCGAGATAGCTCATCGGCGATGCGTTGCGGCTCAGCTCCGGGTGCTCCAGCACATTCACGCCACCGATCTCCATGCCTTCCGGGCATTCGGCGGGCGCGTGGTTCTGCGAGCTCGGATAGTAGTTCATCATCGCGAAGTCGGTGGGACCATACCAGTCCACAATGCACTTCACTTCGGCGCTCACGGGCTGATACTCCGGCGTATCCGGCGCAGTATCCCCGGTGAAACCGGCCATCAGCACCGTATGGCCGCCTGCGGAGTCGCCGAACAAGCCGATGCGGTTCGGATCGATGCCAAGCCGCTCGGCGTTGGCGCGCACATAACGCACCGCGGTCTTGCAATCCTGCATCTGGGCCGGGAACGGCGCGACATCGCTCGGACGGTATTCGGGAACGACCACCACGTACCCCTTTTCCGCCAAACGGATGTACAGGCTGTTGAAGCTGGACGGATTCGGCTTGTGGAATGCGGCACCGCGCATGTACACGATGACCGGCCAGCCAGCTTGGGGCCTGCCGTCCGGCATATTGCCATCGTCGTGGAACGGCGTGTAGATGTCCACGTTGAGCGGCAGTTCGGTGCCGTCGCCGAGCGTACGGGTCACATAGGTTTCCTGGGTGATGTACGTGGAGTAGAGGAAATCATCGGTATCGAGGTCATCGATGACGATGCAGCCTTCCGGCACTTCCTCGGTGCGAGGGAACTGTGCCACTTGGCTGGGTGGTGTCGGGATGGGGGCTAGTGGATGGGCGGCAGGCGGCGCAACCTGGGATTCAATGTCAATAACAGTCATCATGGTTCTTCTTTACGATAAACGCTGGTTCGAGTTTCAGAGTCGATTCTTCAGCCAATCGAACACGATGTTCAATGCGGCGTCGCTGCGGAATCCGTAGCAGGCGTGGCAGGAATTATCGAGCTTGTAGAAGGTCACATCCTTGCCGAGTGCCTTCATCGTGGCGTATAGGCGACAGCTCTGGTTGAACGGCACCAACTGATCACGACCTCCGTGCATGATCAGTGTCGGCGGCGTTGCGCGATCGGCAGTCAAATAGGTCATTGGCGAGGCCGCCTTGTTGAGATCCGGATGCTCCAGCACATCCACACCGCCAAGTTCCACACCTTCCGGGCATTCAGACACGTGATGGTTCTGCGAGCTGGGGTAATGGTTCATCATGGCAAAGTCGGTCGGGCCATACCAGTCCACAATGCACTTCACTTCGGCACTCACCGGCTGATATTCCGGCGTATCCGGCGCAGTATCGCCAGTGAAACCGGCCATCAGCACCGTATGGCCGCCGGAGGAGTCGCCCCAGAGTGCCACGCGATCCTTGTTGGCGTGGTAGCGTTCGGCGTTGGCGCGGATGAAACGCACCGCGGTTTTGCAATCCTGCATCTGGGCTGGGAACGGGGCATCATCGCTGGCACGGTATTTGACGGCGGCCACCACAAAGCCCTTTTCGGCGATACGCACGTAGTAGTTGAGGTAGTCGAGCACGTTCTGCTCGTGGAACGCCGAACCGCGCACGAACACGATGACCGGCCAGCCGCCTTCTGGAATCTCGCCCTCCGGCATGTTATCCACGCCCGGCGTGAACACCCACAGCGGCAGGTCGACGGAGGAACCGTCCGCAAGCTGGCGCGTCACATACGTGACCTGTTCCATATCCACCGGGTAGCCGAAGGAATCCTCGGTGGGCTCGTCGAGTACGATGCAACCTTCCGGGACTTCGTCGGTGTGTGGGAAATGCTTAGTTTCGGGGATCGGGGTAGGAATCGGTTCGAGCGGTTGCGGGGAGGGCGGCGCAATCATTGAGGAGATGTCAGGGGTTGCGGATTCATTGGTTGGGCAGTTCATTGTGCACTTCCTTGAAGCTTCATTGCTGAGGTTTGCTTGGTTATTGTTGAGTATGAATTGAATGGGTTGGTAGTCAGTGGTATGGCAGTGGCGGCCATAACGACCGCCACTGGGAGGGAATTCAACGGTGAGGCATTGCTGCCACAAGTGTTGATTTGACTGCGAATCCGCCAGCCGAGACTACTGGGCTGCTTCGGCGGAAACCTCTGCAGCTGGCTTCTTCTTGTCGAAGGCGTTGAAAACGAGCACCATCACAATGCAGATGATCATCATGACGCCGGCTTCGTTCAACGACTTCCATGTGCTGGTCAGACCGGTGATGGCACCGAGTGCGGCGAATGCGTAGGTGGGCAGGAAGGAGCCGACCGAGTTGCCGAAGAAGGCGTAGGCGGTGGCCTGTGCGGAGATGGTTGGATCGGTGTGCTCGTTGACTAGGAAGTTCACGTACGGCATGAACCAGCAGAAGCCAACGCCGAAGAGCGCACCTGCCACATACCAAGCGCCCAGGGAGGCGGTGTTGGCCCACAGGAACAGGCCTGCCGCTTCCATGGCGATGGCGATGATGCCGATGAACATGCCGGCGAAGCGCTTGGCGAAGCCAAACAGGAAGCCGCCGATGAAGGAGGAGATGGAGACGACGGTCATAACGGTGGCGGCCTGCACTGCGGTGATGACACCGGTTTCCTCAGCGGCCAGGGACAGGTTCACGGTGTAGAAGCCGTAGCCGGTGGCGAACACGATCTGCAGAATCATGCCGAAGTAGGCGCCGAACGGCATCTTGGTGCGCTTCGGCTTGGCGGCTGCGCTGGCCTCTTCGCTCTTGTGGACCTTGCCGATCTCGTTCACGCTGTTCGGCACGAACACGAGCACGATGAAGAACACGAGCAGGGCGATGAAGTAGACGAAGTAGAAGTAATGCCAGTCGAAGGTCATGATGCCGGCGATGGCGGAGGAGAAGATGGTGGCGCCCAAGCCCACCATGGCGGACTGGATGCCCATCATCGTGTCGGCTTCGCGGCCCTTGAAGCAGTCGACGATCAGGGAGGCGGACAGCGGCTGAATCAGGCCGACGCCGAAGCCGCAGATTACGCGCAGCACTATCTTAAAGGCGAGCGACGGCACGAACATCGGCAGGAAGCCGCCGGCGAAGCACAGCAGGGTGCCCAACAGACACAGGTTCTTCTTACCGACCTTATTGGCCAGGAAGCCACCGATCAGGGTGGCGATGATGCCGCCGATCACCGGCACATTCACGAATGATTGCAGCTCCATGGTGGATGCGTTCGGGAAGTCCTGCTTCAGGCTGGAGACCACGGCCATGGTCACCGAGACGCTGCACAGCAGCAGGGACAATGACAGGATCGCGCTTTTCAGCAAGGTTCGCGCACCACCGCTTTGCGGCAATGCGGCCACGGCATCAGCAGTGCCAGTGGTTACGGGTTCGTTGCTCATGATCAAGCTCCTTTGCTTTCGACTGATTTGCCTCGTTTGCAAATGTGTCTTCAGCATACGGAACTCATCAGGTGCCGACTGGTCAAAAAATTGACCCTAATCCGTCAGATTGTGACGTGTTCTGTCAGTTTCTCCTCGCCTGCATCAGGCGTTACTCTCAGGCGTTGCCGCTACCGCGATAATGTTTGCGGAACACTGCCGGAGTCATACCGAATCTTGCGGCGAAAGCGCGAGCCAGCGAGCGCGGATGGGAGAATCCGTTGCGCTCGGCAATCTGTGCGATGGTGTAGTCGCCGTTCAGCAAATCGTCCACCGATGATTGCAAGCGGATTTCCGTCAGGTACTGATCCGGTGTCACGCCGGCGCTGCGTTTGAACATGCGGGAGAAGTATTCGCGCGAGTATCCGAAATGCTGCGCGATCTGCGCAATGCTCACCTCGCTGGCGAAGTGCGTACTCATATAGTCGGTGATGTTCTGGATCTCCCCCAATGCAGATGCGGTCTGCTGAGAAGAATTATCCAGCGTCCATTCCTTATCGAGATGATTCAGGATGGTGAACAATAACGCGTTCATGCAGATCAGCTGCATATCCGATTCGCTGAATACGCAGTCGATCATGCGCTCGCATAAGTCCACCAATTCGTCGGCCGTGCGTTCGCAGCCGCGCCCCAGTGGCACGCCTTGCATGAGGTGCCGGTTCGATAGGCTTGCATTCAACCGGGAAAGGTACTCGCCATCGAAGGTGATGGAAAGGCAGCATTGGCCGTCGTCGTACGGCTCGGGATGGATGGAATGCAGGCTTTTCGGGCTCATCAGGCATATCTGCCCATCATCGATGGTGGTGTCCTCGCCATCGATGAATACATGCACCCGACCATGCCGGGAGTAGATGAGCTCACTGCCCAGATGCCAATGCAGGGGCACATCCTGTGCCGGCATTTCCGTATGTACGCGCACGATGGCCGGGCAGATGGGTGAGCATCCCCAGGATTCATGGTGGTCATCGTCGATGGCTGCGTCATAGTTGAGGTCGTGATCGACGTGGAACATGCGCTGCAAGGCTTCGGGCGTGAACATGGTGTCACTCGCCTTGTTCGGTGGCGGGTTCGATGTAGAAGACGGCAGTTTCACCGTAGTTGCGTCGCTCGGTGATTTCCCAGCCTTTGGGTGCGGTGGGATCATCCGAGCGAATCGACCGTTCGAGCATAATCACCGTATGTTCATTGGTGGCGCTTCCTGCCGCCAGATCGGCGAGCAGCTGATTGCAAGCCGCTGTTTCGTAGGCATATGGCGGATCGATGAATATCACATCGAATGGCTCTCCGAAGCCGCCGGCCACGGCTTCGGCTTTCTTGACCAGCACGCGAGCGCGCAAATCGGCGCTCCACGAACGATTCTTCTTGAGGTCGGCCAATGTTTTGGTAATCAACGCGGCCGCCGCTCGTGAGCTTTCCACAGCCACCAGATCACGGGCGCCTCGGCTCATCGCTTCGATGCCGAGCGCGCCGGTGCCAGCGAACAGGTCCAGCACGCGGGCATCATCCAACACTCCCCATGAGTCCAGATGGGAGAAGATGGCTTCCTTGGTGCGGTCGGTGGTGGGCCGGGTACCGGTTTTCGGGGTGGCGAGTGCCATGCCTTTGAATCGTCCTGAAATTACGCGCATGGCCACCAGCTTAGCCGTTGCTTGCAACTACTCCTGATCGTCCTGAACGTAGATGGCCTGCGTGATTTCCTCGCGCAGCTTCACGAATTCCGGCATGGCACGCACCTTCTCCATATTGTCCGGATCATCGGGGTCACGTGGGAGGGTGATCGGAATGTCCATTTTCACGGTTCCCGGATGTGCGCTCATCACAATCACGCGGGTGGCGAGGAAAATGGCCTCGTCCACGCTGTGGGTGATGAAGAACACCGTGCTGTGGCGTTCGCGCCAGATGCGCAGCAGCTCGTTCTGCAGCTTTTCTCGGGTCAACGCATCCAATGCGCCATAGGGTTCATCCATCAGAATCACGTCCGGTTCGGTGGCGAGTACGCGGGCGATCTGCGCACGCTGTTGCATACCTCCGGAAAGCTCATAGGGCCGGCGTTCGGCGGCGGAGGTCAATCCCACCAAATCGAGGAAGTGGTCGGCTCGTTCTTTGCGCTCACCAGCCGGCACGCCTTGCATTTTCATGCCGAATTCCACGTTCTTGCGCACGGTGAGCCATGGGTAGAGCGGCGGCTTCTGGAATACCACGCCTCGCTTCGGGCTTGGCCCATCGATAGCCACGCCGCCGGAGACCAGTTCGCCGTCGGATGGCTTCTCAAAACCGGCCAGCATGTTGAGCAGCGTGGTTTTGCCACAGCCGGAGCGGCCGACCACGCAGATGAAATCATGCTTGTTGATAGTCAGATTGATATCGTGCAGTGCGGTCACCTGATCGCCCTGCTGGGTGACGAAGCGCTTGTTGACGCCGCGGATGTCCACGGCCACGCCGTTGTCATCCATCGTCTTCTTTTCGGTGAGCTCACCCCAGGTGAGTGCGTTGTCGTTCGCCATGATACGTCCTTTCTTACTGCATCTGTTCCGCTACTGCTTGGCCACGTGATCGATGGCATCGGTGTAGAGCACACTGGAGTAGTCGGCGCTTACCTTGTCCAAGCTGCCTTGGGTTTTCAGGAATTCGGCGGTGTCCTTGAAGATGCCGGGCAGCTGACCGTGGAAGATGTCGCTCTGGTCCTTGGCTTGCGGGTAGGTGTAGCCCTTGAACTGCTTCTTCACATCCGCCACTGAGTTGCCCAGGATTGTGGAGATGGATTCCGCGGAATCGTTCGTCTTGCTGGAGATCAGTCCGGCCGCGTAATTCTCCACGGCGGTCCAGGTTTCCATGACTTTCGGGTTGGCGGTGATGAACGCGTCCGTGGCGAGTTCCATATCGTAGGTGGCGGAGCCGGTTTTGGCGGTGGCCGCACTGGAGGTCACGATAGTGCCGCCGTCCGCCTTCAACGTGCTCAGGACCGGATCCCATACCCAAGCCGCATCGATTTCGCCTCGCGTCCAAGCGGCGGACATTTTGTCCGGATCGAGGTTGATGAGGTTCACGCTGGTCTCATTCATACCGGCATTGTGCAGGGCGGAGAGCAGCGAGAAGTGTGAGGTGGAGCCGAACGGTACGGCGATGTTCTTGCCGGCGAGATCCTTGATGGATTTGTAGTTGCCGCCGCGGGCCACCAGCGATTCCGCATCGCCGATGATGTCGTGAATCCAAATCACTTTGACCGGCAGATTCAGCGGGGCGGATGCCGCGCGCACGGCTGGCGAGGATCCGGCTAGGCCGATGTCCAGCGAGTTCGAGCCGAACGCCTGAATCACGTCGCCACCGGAGTTGAACTGGCTCCACTGGATGGTGGCGTTTGGCAGGCATGCTTCCAACAGTCCTTTATCTTTGACAATCAGATCCGCGTTCGGAATGGCCTGCCAGGCGATGCGGATGGTGCCTTTGAAGTCCTCGTTCTTGGCTGATGGTACTGGGCAGTCGGTTACGGCTGCGCCTGACGTGTTGCCGACCAGTTCGTCGGCGGTGGGCATTTTGCCGCAGCCGGCGAGGCTGGCCAGCACCGTGGCCGATACCAGCAATGCGCCAATCTTACGGACTGTTTCACGGCTTGTTTCACGCATGTTCGATTCCTCTCTAACGACGTACAACGTTGATGTCGCGTATCCCATATGACTTCCTCTCAGTCGGCTTTGCCGGCAGCTCCCCCTAACCAAGGGAGCCGAGAGAAGTCGTCATTACAACTGCACCTATTCCTTGCCGACCCACGGAGTCACCAAATGGGTGATGCCGAGAATCAGCCAGTCGAGTAGCAGTGCCGCGATGCCGATCACGAAGATGCAGGCGATGGTCAGTGGAGTGTTGAGCTCGGTGCCGGAGAGATAGGCGAGCGCGCCGATGCCCGGAATGCCGTTGTTGAGCTCGGCTGCCACCACGGTGGTCCATGCGAAGCCGACCGCCAGTCGGATGCCGTTCATAATGGAAGGCAAAGCGCTCGGGAAGACGACGAACAGGAACGCCTTTGGACGGGAAGCGCCCAACGATAGCGCGGAGTTCACACGATCACGGTTCACACCGTTGATGCCATCGACGGTGGCGAGCACAATCGGTGGGAATGCGGCAAGGAACAGCAGCCAGATCTTGGTGGTGTCGCCAATGCCGAACCAGACAATCAAGAGGCCAATGTAGCCCAGCGGCGGCAGTGCGCGAATGAAGTTGATGTACGGCAGGATGATGCGGTTCAGCCAACTGATTTCCGCGAGGATGAAGCCGACCAGCACGCCGACCACAATGCCCAGCGCCATGCCGATGCCGATACGTTCCAAAGACACTACGAGATGCTGCCAGAGGAAGTACTGCTGTTCACCGCAGACGATGCGTGAGGAACCAGCTGATGCCGGACGGCAGCTGTTCGCCTCGATGAACGCATCCCAGACGGCTTTCGGACCGGGCAGATACAGTGAGTTGATGAGCCCCGCTGAGGTGACGGCCCACCATACGGCGATGAGCAGCACCAGTGAGATAATCGGCTGGATTTTCTTCGACTTCATCCAGGCCGGCATCGGCTTGCGCTTGGCGGTAGCCTCACCCTCCACAATCGATGTGCCGGCCACTGCGGTTCCCGCCACGACCGGCGTATCCGGATTCGGTGTTGTCGCTTCACTCATATCTCTCTCCTTAGTGTTCACATTCGTTCACGAACCTTGCCGGCGGCATTACTGTTCGATACGCGTCGACGCCTCAGCCTGTGGATCGCGAATCGCGATTCCGGTACGGGCGGACAGTTCACGTGCACGTTCGAGCTCATGGAAGTCAGGCCATTCGATGGTGCTGCCTTCCGGTGTAGTGCCGGTCGGGGTGATGCCCTCGTACTTGACGAGCAGGCGAGCTTCTTCGCCGGTGATGCCCTTGCGCTTGACGCGCAGCACCTCCACGTTGTAGAGCACACGGTCACGGCTCAACGGGTAGATAATCACCAGGCACACAAAGGTAAGCAGGAAGAACACGCCGGGCACCAGGGTCGCCACATTGTAGAGCGCGGTCTTGGTAGCCGCCGATTGCACTGCCGTGGCACCGGATTGGTAGCCGACCCAGTCGAGCGACAGGCCGGCCAGCTCACCGGCCACCGCCTGACCGATCTTGCGGGCGAACGAGTAGCAGGAGAAGCAGGTGGCTTCCTCACGGGTGTCACGCGTAACTTCGAGATCGTCGATCACATCGGTGATCATGGCCCAAATCACCAAGTTGAAGCCCATCAGCGCGAAATACATGA
Source organism: Bifidobacterium colobi (assembly GCF_018555455.1). GTDB lineage: Bacteria > Actinomycetota > Actinomycetes > Actinomycetales > Bifidobacteriaceae > Bifidobacterium > Bifidobacterium colobi. The sequence continues at coordinate 61,747 of NZ_JAFEJU010000001.1, forward strand.
ACACCGCGCCAACGAGGAACACGATGCCGCTGCGGGTTTGCATCACGAACAGCAGCAGCATGGAGACGGCACCGAGCGCCGAGGCGAACGAGCAGATGGTCTTGCGTCCGAAGCGTCGGGTCAGAGGCTTGACGAACGGCACCACCAGGAACATCACCGCCGTGCCGAGCAGTCCGGAGATGGAGGCGAGCGCCGCCGAACCGAACACATCGGTGTACACGTAGGTCATCAGCTGGTTGCTGAACAGCTGCGCCACCAGCAGACACAGGGCGGCGGCCACGATGCCCAGCATCGAACGGGAGGAGAACGCGTTGGCAATCATGTGGACCGGCGAGCGCTTCTCGCCTTCCTTGGCATTCTGATCAGGGTCGGGATGCACGCGTTCGGTCACGTTGAAGTAGCAGATCACATAGCCGATGAACGCGGCGATGGATACCACGGCCGCCACGATGGCGAAGATATGCGTGCCGTCGCCGCCACGAATCACCTGATGGCCGTCTACCTTCTGGTAGATCACAATCGGTGCCACAATGCCGAGAATCAGACCGCCGATGGTGCCGCCCATGCTGCGCATCGTGGACAGGCTGGTGCGGTCGTCGGCGTCGGCGGAAATCGTGGAGGCCAGGGAACCGAACGGGATGTTGACGCAGGAGTAGAAGAAGCACCACACCACGTAGGTTATGGACATGTAGACGATCTTGACCCACATGGCGGCGTTGATCGCGAACGTCTGGTACATGAGGAATGAGAGGATCACGAGCGGCGCGGTGAAACGCATCATGGTCACACGGAATTTGCCGCCCGGATGGTCTTTGGAGCGGTCCACCACCACGCCGACGGTCACGTCCATCACCGCGTCGAGCACGCGTGCCAGCAGGAACAACGTGCCGACGATGGTACCGGGAATGCCCATGACCTTGGTATAGAAGATCATGAACCAGGTGCCGGCGAACACGAACATGAAGTCCGTGCCGAAGTCGCCGCACATGTATCCGATTTTGTCTCGCCAGCCGAATGGCCTGACGACAGCAGTACTACTGCCATCCGCCGATGCTGACTTGGTGTTGTGTGTTGTTGCCATGATGTTACCTCTCTGTTCCTTCGCCGCGAACGCGTATCATTCGCGCGCGGCAATCACGCTGTCCAAACCGTGGTTCCTTCCTTGATGGTTTCGAGTACCTTGAGTTCGCGGATGCGGGCCGCAGCTTCGGCCTTGTCCGCCGACGCGGCCAGCGGGTCCGCGTCAAGAATGGTCAGGTCGGCGAGTTTGCCGGCTTCCAAAGTGCCCTTGCGCGCTTCCTCGCCGTACTGGTAGGCCGCGTTGCGCGTGATAGCGCTGAATGCCTCCCATGCGCCGACGCATTGTGCCTGATCGAGCTGTACGCCGTGCTTGGTGACGCGGGTCATCGCGCACCATGCGGCGAAGATGAGATCCGGCGGCACGATGGGCGAATCGGTGTGGAAAGTGAAGGGAAGATGGTAGTCCAGCGCATCGTGCACTGCGGAAATGCGGGATGCGCGCGCGAATCCCAGGTTCTTGATGTGTGCGTCGCCCCAGAACCAGCAGTGGGAGACGAATATCGAGGGAATCATGTGCACGGCTGCCATGCGCGCGTATTGATCGTTGCGAGTGAGTTGGCAGTGGACCATCACCGGCCGCAGATCGAACTTGTCGGGTTTGCTGCTGGCACGGTAGGCGGCGGTGTATTGGGTGAGGAATTGTTCGCTGGCGGCATCGCCGTTGCAATGTGCCATGACCTTCCACCCGCGTTCGAGCGCATGGTCGAGGAATGCGCGCATGGCCTCGTCGCTGAGGATGCCCGCACCTCGGTAGCCGGCCGGCTCGTTGGCTTTGGCGGATGCCGGCAGCGGCTCGTAGGGCTCGGACAGCCAAGCGCCGCGCGCCTGTGGGGAGCCATCCACGAACAGTTTCACGCCGCCGAAACGCAGATGATTCAGATACTGGATGCCTTCGCTGGTGCCGCCGCTGGCATAGGAGCCAACGGATTCGAATACGGCATCCAAATCCTGGCCCATCATGGGGTAGCAGGTCAGGTCGAGCTTCAGCTGATGGGCTTCGGCAAGCTTGACGAATCGTTCGGCGTATCCGGGTGCCGTGGCACCGTCCTGGCAGGTGGTAATGCCATGGGATGCGTAATCGTTCTGGATGGCATCGGCCAAGTCTTCGACGCCTTGGCTTGGCATAACCGCCGGATGCATCAGAATCGGCATGATTGCAGGCGTTTCGGCGAAGTAGCCGTTGAGTTTGCCCTCCGCATCCTTGCCGTACACGCCACCAGTTGGCGCTTCGGCATCCAGGTCGAGACCAATGAGCTTCAACAGTGCGGTGTTGACGATGATTACATGCCCGGAAACATGGGAGATGACCGTTGGCACATCGCCGAGCATGGTATCGAGTACGTGGCGGTCGGGGTGCACGCCTTCAGCCAGCTCGTTTTGGTCATAATTGAAGCCGTGCAGCACACCGCCTGTGGGCAGTGGATGCGCAGCCAGAAAAGTCTTGAGTCGGGTGCCGATTTCGGCAAAATCGGCGCAGCCGGCCAGGTCGGCGTCCGTCAGACGCTGACCCATGCCGGCGAAATGCGAATGGGAGTCGATGAAGCCCGGCATCAGACAGGCTCCGGCAAGGTCGCGCTCCTGAGGAACACGACCACCCACAGTGATCATGGACTGTGCGCGATTGCGGGCTTCATCAAGGCTTCCCACGAAGGCGATGCGGCCGCGGTCATCCGTGAGCAGTGCCTGAGCAGTTGCATCGGGCGCAGTCATGGTGCGGATTGTGCCGCCAGTGTAGATTGTTGCCATCATCGTCTCCTTGCGTGTTGGTTGTAGATGCCGCTTGCCGGTTCCGCGGCAATCAGTCGGTGGCGGCGAGGTGCTCGTACATGTCCTGAAGCATCTCGTCGGTGATTTCGACTGGGTTGTTGTACAGGTTCGGATGGCGGCTGATGCGCACCAGGTCGGCGATCTGCTCGGCGCTCAGGTTGAGGTCCTTCAACCCGGTGCGCAAGCCCACCTTGACCTTGAGCTCGTGGATGGCATCGGCCATCGCATCGACGTCTTCAAAACCAATAGCGCGGGCGAACTCCTGCACGCGGCCATGCTGGGCGTCCTTATTGATGCGGGCAAACCAGTCAAGGGTCAAGCCGCAGGCCTCGCCGTGCGGGATGCCGTGAATGTTGGTCAGCGGGAAGGAGCAGGCATGCGAGGATGTGGTCTTCGGAAGCGTGAATGCAAGTCCTGCGATCACCGACGCTTCGCACATCTTCTGGCGGGCTTCCGCATTGTTCGGCTCGGCCACGGCAATGGGCAGGTACTTGAAGACCAAGGGTGCCGCGTGGATGGCGCAAGCGTCGCAGATGGGCTGATGGCCCTTGCTCCAGTAGCCTTCAATCGCCTGGCTCAGCACATCCATGCCGGTTGACGCGGTGACGTGCGGCGGCACCGAGTAGGTGAGCTCCGGGTCGATGATGGCCACGGAGGGGAAGAAGCCATCGGAGACGATGGGCGCTTTCTTGCCGAGTGCACGGTTGGTCAGCACGGAGACGCAGGTGACTTCGGAACCGGTTCCTGCGGTGGTAGGCACGGCGATGATGGGCAGATGCTCCTGCGGCATGGCTTTGCCGGTGCCGTGGTATTCGGCGATGGAATCGTTCGTCAGGGCGATGCTGGCCGCCGACTTGGCGAGATCCATCGCGCTGCCGCCGCCCATGGCCACTACGAACTTCAGATGCTTGTCACGAATCAGGGCCGCGGCCTTGTCGACTTCGGTCACATCCGGGTTCGGCGAGAAGTCGGAGAAAATCTCGCTGATGGCGCCCTCGGAGTCCTTGACGATTTTTTCGGCGGTGCCGTTCTTGGCGAAGAGATGTTCGGAGACGAGCAGGCCGCCTTCGGTTAGACCCATTGATGCGGCCACATCTTTGATTTCACGGACGCGGCCATTGCCGAAGCGAATAGCCACCGGCTGTTGATAATCCCAAAGCATGATTGTCCTTTTCCGTAATCAATCAATCGCAGAAGTTTTCGTCGACCCAGGTCAGGACTTCGTCCACCTTGGGCAGTTCGGCCTTGAGTTCGTCGGCGGTGATGGTCAGTGGCGGGCAGATGTTCACGTTGGTTTCACGGCCGAAGGTCAGGAAGCCCTTGTCCTTCAAGGCGCCCATGATCTTGCCCATCACCGGGTTGGCGGTGTGGTACGGGCTCATCAGCTCGCGGGTTTCCTTGTTCTTCACGATGGTCATGGCGGAGAAGAGGCCGATGCAGCGGGATTCGCCCACGCACTTGTGCTTGGCTGCCATCTCCTCGAGGAACGGCTTCAGGATGCCTTCCATCTCCTTGACGTGACCGGCGATATCGTGCTCGACGTAGTAGTTCACGGCGGCGACGCCTGCGGCGCAGGCCAGCGTGTGGCCGGAGTAGGTCAGGCCGCACTGCAACACGTGGTCGGTGAAGTAGTCGGAGATCTGCTTGGAGACCACCACGCCGCCCAGCGGCACGTAGCCGCAGGTGACGCCCTTGGCGAAGGTGAAGATATCGGGCTTGATGTCGAAGTTCTGCCAGGCGAACATCTTGCCGGTGCGGCACCAGCCGGCCATGACCTCGTCGCAAATCATCAGGATGCCGTACTTGTCGCACAGGGCGCGCACGCCTTCCATGTAACCCTTCGGCGGCAGGATCACGCCGTTGGCGCCGACGATGGATTCCATCAGGATGGCGGCCACATCGTTCGGGTTCTCGTAAATGAGCTGGTCTTCGAGACGCTTCAGGTACAGGGCGGTGACCTTCTCGTCATCCTCACCACGGGTGAAGCCATCCTCGTACATGTTCGGGTTCATGAAGTGCACGAAGCTTGGGGCCGCACCGCCGGCTTCGGATGCGAAGCGACGCCAATCGCCGGAAGCGAAGGAAGCGCCCAGGGTGGAGCCGTGGTAGGAGCGGTAGCAGCTGAAGATCTTCTGACGGCCGGTCACCATGCGGGCCATCTTGATGGCGTTCTCGTTGGAGTCGGCGCCGCCGTTGGTGAAGAACACGCGCTGGTAGAAGTCGTTGCCGGCCAGGTCGACGATCATCTTGGCGAGCTTGGACTTCGGTTCGGATGCATAGGCCGGTGCCATGAAGCACATCTTGCTGGCCTGATCCTTGATGGCATCCACAATCTCCGGCAGTTCATGACCAAGGTTGGAACACACCAAGAGGGACGACATGTCAGCGTACTTGTTGCCGTCGTAATCGTAGACGTAGATGCCCTTGGCGGACTTGACCGGCATCACCGGCTCGCCCTGCTTGTGCCAGGACTGCATCACATACTCACGGTGCAGCTCGGCTACTTCTTCGCCGGTCAGTTCCTTGGTTGCCAGTGATTCGCTCATCGTCTCATCCTTTCGTGGGGCTGTAATAAGCCGAATGGACGAGACCATATGAGAGAAAGAAATGTGCACGATACACAATCGAAACATTTGGTTCCGCATGCCATCCGTTCGGCGACTGCATGAAATCCTTGTGGATTCCGTGATTGCTTTGCAGTCTACGAGCGAACACGCTGCCGTTCCATATTGCAGAACCTAAAGATGATTGTGCTCCAGCACAATCATGCCTAGCAGTCGAGAATCTCGCGCACCTGCAGCCCTACCGAAAGAAACTCGCGCGTACGAAAATCGGACAGGCTCACGCCCAAAATATCCTCAATCTTGTTGAGCTTGTAGCTCACGGTGTTGCGATGCACAAACATGCTGGCCGCGGTCTCCTTGACCGAACCGGAGAACTGGAAGTAGGCGTGCAGTGTTTCGGTCAGATCCGTACCGTTCACGCGATCGTATTCCACGAGCGGACCGATGCTGTCGTGATAGTAGTCCTCGAGAATCGCCTTATCGGAGACGGCAAGCAGCAGCTTGTCGATGCCGGAATTGTCGTACAGCGCTACCTCGCCCACGCGTCCGCGCAAATGCTGCAATCGTTCGAGTTTCAGCGCCTGATTGTAGCTTTTGCCGATACATCGGGCGGATTTGGTGACTTTGCCGACGCCGATATAGGTGTGTTCCAGCATCACACCGCGCCCGCGTATAGCAGCGATGGTCTCACGCACCATCATCTCCACCTGTTCAGCCGTGTACCGGGCGAACACCAGCACCAGTCGCTCTTCGATATGCGCCACGGCCACGCGCCACTGGCGTGATGTGATCAACGACTCAGCTTCATGTGAGTATTTGGCGATACGCGCGGCATCATGACCGCCATGTTCCTCATCCGCACAGGCGCTGAACACGGTTACGCAATAGTTCCAATCCTTGCCGAAGCCGGACTGTTCCAAGTATTCGAGGTACATCTCCTCGCGATCGGGGTGGAAGATGGCGTTTTCCAGTGCGGCGGCCAGCTCCATGCTGTGCTTCTCGCTCATGGTGATGGCCAGCGAGAAGCTGTGCATGATCTGCGCCATGTGCACGCTCCAAGGCACTTTGAACAGTGGGAAGTCATGCTCATCGCAGAATCGGATGGTTTCCGGACTGATCTGATGGATGAACGGGCCGATATTCACCACCACACCTGTGGCACCGGAAGCATGGGCACTTTTGACCAACGAATACAGATCTTCCTGCGTTTCCAAGCCAATGCCAGTGGTGAATACGATTTCCTGACCTTCCAGGAAGCTGGCGATCTCCTCGTTTTCCACCATGTGCACCCAGCTCACCGGCTGGTCGAGCCCACCTTTGCCGGCCACCAGCACCATGTTTTTATCGGCGGCTTGTTCCACCAATTCCTTCAATCGGACGGTCATAGCATCTCCTCCCCGTCACAGCACAATCGAGGCACCGGAAATCACCAGCAGTACATAGGTGAGCTTTAGGAACGCCTGCTGGCTGACATGCCGTTGCAAGCGATTGCCAATGCAAATCGCCACAATCAGCGGCGGAATCGACACCGAGGTGAGCACCAGCGCATGTGGTGTCATCACACCGGCAACACCCTGCTGCACGGCCAGCACCGAGTTCAGCGCCACCCATACACAGGCCATCGTGGCCCGAAACTCGTCTTTGTCGGTGAGCCGAACGGCCGCGTAAATCACCAGTAACGCACCGCCGGAGATAAACATACCGTGGATTACTCCAGCAGCGAGCACAATCATGATGAGCAGCCATCGCGGTGGCTCGCTGTGCGAAGGCCAGATCAGGTTCTTCAGCGCGATCACAATGATGAACACGCCGTAGGCTTTCTGCAGCGGCGCCAACGGCAGCACAGCGTACAGCGCCACACCCACCGCCATACCGATGGCCATCAATCCCACCATTTCGCCGAGAATACGCCAGCGGATATGTGCGCGATGCTGCACACCAAGCCATAGGCATGCCAGCAAGGTGGTGAGATTCAACACCACTTTGGCGGTATCGGTACCGAGCAGCAGCATTGAAAACGGCATGGCGAGCACGGTGCCCGCAAATCCGGTGATCGCCTGAATCACGTTCGCCGCGAACAGCACGACCACAAACAACACATCGCGCACGCTCTCGCCCATGGGCCCTCCTTGTAGACTGACTGGCCCACACCGTAGCGAGTTCGCGTAAACTGGCACGTTACGGTCTCAGCTGGAGGTCAGGAAGGTTTCATTACCCCGCGTGAAGTCGAGCACGGCACCGGCCAGCTGTACTTCGTCCGTGAGTTCGGGATCTACTGCGAGCAACTGTTCCGCACGAGCGCGAGCATCGGCAATCATGTCCGCGTCCTTGACCACGCGCAACAGTTTCAAGCTGGATTTACCGCCCGACTGCGCGTCGCCCAGCACATCGCCGGCACCACGGAATTCCAAGTCAGCTTGGGCGATTTCAGCACCGTCGAGCGAATTATGGATGACTTCAAGACGCTGCTCGGCAATCGAGCCGGGTTCGGCGCGGGAGATCAGGAACGCCCACGAATTCGTGCCGCCTCGACCCACGCGCCCGCGCAACTGATGCAGCTGGGAGAGGCCGTATCGGTCAGCGTCGAAAATCACGATGCAGCTGGCCTGTTTCACGTCCACGCCAACCTCGATCACCGTAGTGGACACCAGTACCGGCGTCTTGCCGGCTGCGAAGTCGGCCATGACCTGCGTTTTCACGTCATCCTTATCGCGACCGGTCAGCGTGGCGAATTGGATGCCGGCGAACTGCGGCAGTTTCTGTAGTCTCCCGGCTATCTCCTCCACCGAGTGCAATGGCGGACGCGCTTCGGCCTCGCCATTGTCGTCGTAGGTTTCGTAAGGATTATCAATGCCGACGGTGTCGTCATCGCCGCGCTTGCGTTTGCCTGCAGCTGCCGCCGCCTCAGCATCGTCATCAATGCGCGGGCAGACGATGTACGCCCGCTCCCCCGCGTCGATGCGTGCGCGAATGTGCTGGAACATACGCACCATCGTGGGCGCGTCGGCTTCGTTCACCACCACGGTGCGAATCGGCTTGCGACCGCCCGGCAGTTCGGTGAGCCATGAAATATCAAGATCACCGAACCACGTCATGGCAGCGGTTCGCGGAATCGGGGTGGCGGTCATGACCAGCAGGTGCGGCGTGGTGCCGTCATCGGTTTTGGCGTTGAGGCTTTCACGTTGTTCCACGCCGAACCGATGCTGCTCATCGATCACCACCAACGCCAGATGCGGAGCTTGGAAGGTTTTGGAGAATGCGGCGTGCGTGGCCACGATGATGCCTGGCTCGCCACTGGCTGCCGCAGCGAGCGCTTTGCGGCGTGCGGCGAGTTTCATGCCGCCGGTCAAGAGTGTGACCGGCACATGTGGAGTGAGATCGGCCACCATTGCACCAATGGTTTCGGCATGTTGTTCGGCCAGCACCTGGGTCGGGGCCACAAGCACGGCCTGATAGCCGGCACCAACGGCTTGCAGCATAGCGGCGAGCGCCACCACGGTTTTGCCGGAGCCGACTTCGCCTTGTAGCAGACGCTGCATCGGCCAGTCGCGGGCAAGATCCGTGGCGATATCGTCGATCACGTGCTGTTGCCCGGCGGTAAGACTGAATGGCAGCGAAGCGATGAACTGGTCACGCAGATGGTGCGCGCTGCTGCTTGCATGGTCACTGGTGTTGCCAGTTGGCAACGGGCAGGGGTGGGCTGCGGATGTGTGCGCGTGAGAACGGGCTTTCAGGAGTGAAACCTGTGCGATGAATGCCTCTTCATATCGCAGGGTTTCGATGGCTTCGTTGAAGCGCGCCCGCGAATCGGGGTCATGGATGGCAAGAAACGCTTCAGCTCGGTGCATCAGACCTTTGGCAGTACGAATCCGCTCAGGCAGAATATCGGGAATCGTTTGGGCGAGTACGCCGACTGCTGATTGAGTCTCCCCCGGCTGCACTGCGATGCTGTCGGTAGACGGCGGCACCAGCATGGCTGCTCCTGCGATTCCGGAAGCTTCCGGTGATGTTGAGGTACGCGCACCCATCATCCACAGTAGGTCCACTATCGTCTCGTGAATATGCTCGGATGAGATGCGCGAACTGGCATGGTAAATCGGACGCGGACGGGTGACGCGCACGAGTGCCTCGTCAATGGAATCAGCATCATACTTGAGCTTGGCACCGACTGGCTGCGATGCAGCAGCCTGCGCGGGAGGCGCAACGGTCAGGAAATCCGGATGCGTGAATTGCAGTTGGCCCATGTATTCGCTCGGTGTGCCGGACACCACTAACACCGGACTGGACTTGAGCCGCATGCTCACCCAGTCAATATAGTTTTTGCGACCGCCGAAGAACGTGAGCTGCGCCGTGCCACCCGGCAGGTTGCGGGTTCGGGCGAAATCGGCATCATCCACCGTGGCAATCACGCGCAGCATGCGGCCGGGCACCACGCGCACATCGCGCACCGTGGCTACGAATGCCATCTGCTGGCCAAGTTGTGCTTGACGGATGGTGGTCAGCGGCACCGGATCGGTGACGCGGAAAGGATAGTAGGTCAGCGCCTCACCCACTGTGGTGACGCCCAACGATTTGAGCGCGGACACACGTCGCTTATTGGTAATCAGCGATCCCAGTGCGGTGCTCAACGTAATGCTCATAGCTGCCTATTCTATAAAAAATAAAACCCGCTCAGCCGAAGCTAAGCGGGTTTTATGTACGCTAATACGCGACTCACGCGGCCACACGCTGAACCTTGCCAGCCTTGAGGCATTTGCCGCACACGCGCAGGCGAACGTTCTCGCCATCAATCGTGGTGCGCACAGGCTGCAGGTTCGGGCGGAAGCTACGCTTGATACGACGGTGCGAATGGGAAACGGTGTAACCGGTCTGCGGTCCCTTGCCGCACACTGCGCAACGAGCTGCCATGATGGACTCCCTTAAACCTTGATGTTTCAAGTCTTTCACGTACTCAGCCGCCGGTTTTGCCCGACATGCCGAACACACAACTTCACAAATATATAGCCCAATACCGACAACCGCAACCCTTGCGTGTATCATGCCGCGGCACCGTCGACTTGAGCACTGTGGGCGAGTCTAGCGGAAGGCCTTGAAATTCGATACAACTCGCCGCCGCGTCTATTGACCGTTCCAGCAAACTCCCATATAACATCGATATATAAGAGACCTAAGGGAGCGAAGGGGCTCTCCCGCGGCACATGCGGTGGGCGATACGAGGCGAGTCATCATGGCTCCACTTCCGCCCAAGCCACAGTCGCGGCAAACCGGCAAGCGAAGGAGGCTGTCATGTTGGATCTCAGACGAGGAATCGGCACGCATCAACCCAGTGTGATTTCACTCGGCCAGGTGTGGGTAGACATCATGATGAACGTGGATTCGGTGCCACCACAGGGCGGATTCGCCGTGGCGGATCACCCCAAGCCTTCCATCGGCGGCAGCTATCGCGTGCTCGAAGCGGTAAGCCGCATGGGCGTGGATGCCGAGCATGCCGGCGTTCTCGGCAACGGCCTATGGGCCAACTTCATCCGGCAATCGTTCCAAGATAACGGCATTACGCATATCGGTCAGGATCGATTGGACGAAGACTCAGGCTTCCGCGTGGTGCTGAATTCAGGCGACCCGAAGAAAACATTCATCGCCTCCTATGGCGCAGAAGCGCACGGCGACACCAACACTTTTATCATGTTGGAACCGCAAAACCATGACGTGGTGCATATCAGCGGCAATACGCTGATGGATCATACGGCGGCTGGCGTCGATGAATTCCTGCTGCGTGCCGGCACCGATCCGGCCAAGCGTGACTACGCGCTGGTGATCAACCCCACCAATACGCTGCGTCTGGTCAATGACCATATGCTTGAGGATCTGGTGCTCGCTCGCCCGATCTGGTCGTGCAACCGTCAGGAAGCCATGACCCTGGCCGAGCGACTGGGTGCACCGATCGACGACAGTAAGGTGACCATCGGCGGCGGCCTCGATGACTTCATGCATCAGCTCTGTGATGGGCTCGGTGCCACATTGCGCGCTCCATTGGTAGTGCGCGTGGGCTCCTTGGGCGCTTGGGTGCGCGAACCGGGCGGCGAAACGATGCATATCCCAGGCTTCCCCACCAAGGCCGTGCATACGCGTTCCGCAGGCGGATGCCATACCGGCGTGATGTGCGCGATGCTGGCCGAGGGCCGGGGCCTGCCCGAAGCGGTCAAGATTGCGAACGCCGCCACGTCCATCGCCATCTCCCGCAGCCGCAACGGCATTCCGCAGTGCCCGGACTACGACGAGGCACTGGCGCTACTCAAGAGCTGATGCAGTAACCCAGCGCAGCAATCCAGCGCAATAATCACATGCAATAGGCCGGTTTGGCGGCGATGATTCACAGCATCGCCACCACACCGGCCTATCAATGTTTCAGCTCGGCAGTATGAATTAATTACTGCAGGCAGGCTTCGATATTGTTGCCATCCGGGTCATGAATGAACGCGGCGTAATACGTCGGCCCATAGTTCGGGCGAGGACCAGGCTGGCCGTTATCTGTGCCGCCAGCAGCCAGACCGGCCGCATGGAACGCTTTAATCGCATCCTCATCGGCGGCGCGGAAGGCCAGATGGGTGGGCACCACCGGGTTGCCATCCTTCGGAGATTCCAGCCAAACGCTGTCTCCGTCCTTTTCGTTGGCGAAGCACACGGCACCCGGGAAATCATGCTTCTTCACATATCCCAGCGGAGCCAGCAACTGCTCATAGAACGCAGCACGCTCGTTGGCATCCTTCACAAACAATCCAACATGATCAATCATGACAGCCTCCTTAAGTCCGACTGACTGACGATAGGCAGAACCACATCGATTCCGCTATCCCCAGTGTAGTGGCAGCAGCATGGTCAGATAGAAGAATTAATAAAGACCCGCCAAGCCTAATAGTGCTTACCACGCAAGCCGTAAGGATCATAAGTGCTGGCTTCGTTGCGTTTACTCATCCGTTCGCGTCGCTCTTTGCGAATCTCCTCAAGCATTTCTCGGTTCAGATTCCGCAAGTCTCGTATTCGATGATTAACAGTCTCTTTATCCTCACTGTTCCAAGGCTGCTCAAGCAAAATAACCTCCATTAGTCGAATTGCCCCAGCAACAATTCCAACAACTGCAACAACAATCACATCGTTGTACAGCAAAACCATTGGCCATGGCAAAGCGAACGGAAGCAGCATCTTAACAAGGGTCACCAGCCACGGAGTCAGAGGAGAGATCCGATCCGAAGCCCGCACCAACACATAGTCAACAGCTGCGTCAATTAGAGATACAGCAGCCCATACAGCCGACAACAGCATAGCTAAGTCACCAGTATTGAACGCGACATGCACGATAAATCGAAGGCTCACCCACGCAATCAGCAAACTAATCGGGAAAGAAACTATTCCGTGCAGCAACAAATGTCCACCAGCTATCGGGCCGAAGCGCGGCCTAGGGAAATCCGATTGGCCGTTATCCACAGGTCTCATAGTATGAACCATTTTTTTTGACTGTATGCGCTAATTGGTCATGCGTCGATAGACGTCACGTTTAAGTTCTTCATTGATTTCCGATTCAGTGAGCTTGCGGTAAATATTCGGAATGGTGACGTATCCGATATCCTGCAGGTGAGTAGTGATGTTATCCGAGGACCTTGATTCATACTCATCTGGAGTACATACGATTTTCGAGAACATGGAGATCAACGCCGATTCATCAGCTGAATCACGAGCGATTTGCGATGCCCTGTCATTTTCCTGCTTGGTGATTCTGCTCCAGTCGAGCCGCCATCCTGCGTCGCGGGCTATAAGATCCCAAAATATACGCTGAGTACGCCCATTGCCTTCGCGGAACGGGTGGAGGATATTGAAGTTATCGTAATTGGCGCTGAGTCGGTTAATAAAAGTTACGCGATCCATGCCACGCAGTAAATGGTCTCCCCTGAGTACTCGCTCGGAATACTGAACACCCATATCAAACACCGCTAGCGGTTGAAAAACCTGCCCAGTTCCTTTGGCGATATCAACTGTTCTGATTTGCCCTGCCCAGTCATAAACGTCTTGGAATAACTGATAATGAATCCATTGCAGCTGCTTCAATGTCCCTTGTGCTTCAGGCTGATTCGTCCGTAGCTCCAATGCCCTAACGGAGACGAAGTCGTTTTCTGCCGCTTCAAGATCTTTTGCGGTTGTGGCTCCAACCAGATTACGTAGAACGTCAGTTCCCGGAATCAAGTACGGATCTGGCGCATCAGGCAGTCCAATCATACGGCCTCTAGTCCGTAACGACGACGTGTGCGATTTAGCAACTCACGTACATCGATTTTCTCTTCAATATAGTCACGAGCATCGGAGAGGAATGCGGCCGTGACATCGCCACCTTCCATATGTGCAGAATGGATGACTTCGGCCACGCCGATTGCACGCGATTCTCGCTCCGTCATTGCGCCCCCCTAATCCCTAAGACAATCTACGATTGATTATACAAAGTCTTCTATGCACGGAAATCGTTGGATATCCGTGCATCTCCTCAAGTGTGGTTATTCCTCCGTTTTGGTCGGATCCTTTTGGAGGAAGAGGAAGACAAGGGCGACGACCAGGAGGATGGCAATGGAAAGCACGCCGAAGCTGGCGTTGCCGGTCAACGACGTGGTGGTGGCGACCAGGAACGTGCCGAGAATCGAGGCGGTTTTGCCGAAGATATCGTAGAAGCCGTAGTACTCGTTGGCATGATCCTTCGGGATGATCTTGCCGTAGTAGGACCTAGAGAGCGCCTGGATGCCACCCTGGAACATGCCGACCAAGATCGCCAGAATCCAGAATTCGACTGCGGACTTCAGGAAGAACGTGGCGAAGAACACGATGCCCATGTATGCCACCACGGCGGCGGTGATCATCGGCTTGCAGCCGAAACGACCGGCCAAGCGGCCGTACAGAATTGCGCACGGGAAGGCCACGAACTGCGTGACCAGCAGAGCCACCACCAGCTGGGTGGAGTCGATGCCGAGCTGCGTGCCGTAGGAGGTGCTCATCGAAATCACCGTGTTCACGGCGTCGATGTAGAAGAAGAACGCGATCATGAACATCCACAGCGGCTTGTTCTTGACAATCTTGCCGAACGTGGAGCCTAGCTCGGTGAACGTGCCACGAATCGCCTCACGCGCATGGTCGCGGGTGGCGCGGTAGTGCACCTGGCGGTAGCTGGTGATCAGCGGGATCGTGAACGCCACCCACCAGATCGCGGTGATTACGAAGCTCGCGCGCGTGCAGGCCACGGTGGACCAGTCGAACAGTGCCGGCCCGCCGAAAATCAATGCGATGCACACGATGAACGGCACCGTGGAACCCACGTAACCCCAGCCGTACCCATGCGACGACACCTTATCCATACGATCATTGGTAGTGGTATCGATGAGCATCGAATCATAGAAGGTCAGCGAACCATTCAAGCCAATCGTGGCGAGCACATAGATAATCAGGAATGGCAGCCAGGTCAGCGGCAGCGCCATTGCGCAGCACATCACTACGCCAGTGCCGAAGAAGCCGAGGAAGAACTTGATTTTCATGCCCTGCACGTCGGCGATGGAGCCAAGCAGCGGCATGAGCAGGGCTATGATCAGCGAGGCGATGGTCTGCGCATAACCCCAGGCGGATACGATGTTGCCGTCCGCAGGCATCAGCGACTTCGCATAAATAGGAATGACTGCCGTGGAGAGCAGCACGAACGCCGAATTGCCGACGTCATAGATAATCCACTTCTTTTCGCGGGCAGACAGTTTGCCGCTTGCGTTGTTGGTGCCGTTCACCGGTTGTACCGCAGTGCTGGCAGCGCTCATAGCTATACTCCTCGTACGTTTTGACTCAATCCATCGTAAAAGCGAAGTATGCCGGTGCAATACCGTTTTAGTTGAACGGAATATGAACAATCCTGATTGATGGACCTGCCGCCACGGCCTTGCACAACCTACCCGCCACCCATGCGTAGCCCCGTCAGCGTATACTATTCCGGGCTCTCTTCGGAGGGCTTATGTACGGAACGCACGCATGTCAGAGAGAGCAACATGAGTCAACCCGAAACCGACCAGGCGGCACAGTCGCCGTCCGCACCATCCACCGACGCCAGCATTACCGGCAGCGGCACCGAACCGAATCAACTTGGCAGCGAGCACACCAAGCACGCACTGCACACCAATCTGAAGCGCGGTATGGAGTCGCGTCACCTGCAGATGATTTCGCTCGGTGGCGTGATCGGCACCGGCCTGTTTTTAAGCTCCGGCTACACGATTCAGCAGGCTGGCCCAATGGGCACAATCCTGGCCTATGCCATCGGTGCGGTGATTGTGTACTTGGTGATGCTCACGCTCGGCGAATTGTCCGTGGCCATGCCGGTCACCGGCTCGTTCCACGTGTATGCCGAGAAGTTCATCGGCCCCGGCACCGGTTTCGTGATTGCGATTCAGTATTGGCTCACATGGACGGTGGCGCTCGGCTCCGAGTTCACGGCGGCGGGTCTGCTGATGCAGCGATGGTTCCCCGATACACCGACCTGGGCATGGTCGGCGGCCTGTATTGTGCTGATTTTCACGCTGAATGCGCTGTCCGTCCGTTTCTTCGCGGAGGCGGAATTCTGGTTCGCTTCGATTAAAGTGTTCGCCATCTGTGCGTTTATTGCCATTGGCCTGCTCGCGATTTTCGGCATTATTCCTATGAAGGGCTATACGCATGCCCCGATGTTCGGCAATCTGGTGAAGGACGGCATCTTCCCGAACGGCTTTATGCCGGTGTTCGCCACTATCCTGACCGTGAACTTCGCCTTCTCCGGCACCGAGCTCATCGGCGTGACCGCCGGCGAGACGCGCGATCCTGAGACCGCTGTGCCGAAAGCCATCCATACCACGCTATGGCGCTTGGTCCTGTTCTTCATCGGCTCAATCGTGGTGATGTGTGCGTTGATTCCATGGCGCGAGGCCGGCGTGGGTGAAAGCCCGTTCGTGCTGGTGTTCAGCTCCATCGGCATTCCGTATGCCGCGGACATCATGAACTTCGTGGTGCTGACCGCCGTGCTCTCCGCCTCCAATTCCGGCCTGTACGCGTCCACGCGCATGGTGTGGTCGATGGGCCACGAAGGCATGATTCCTCACTGGTTCGCCAAGACGAATCGCCACGGTGTACCGGTGCTGGCGCTGTGCACCGCTATGGCCGGCGGCCTGCTGGCACTGCTCTCCTCTGTGGTGGCCGCGTCCACCGTGTATCTGGTGCTGGTGGCGCTTTCCGGCCTTTCCGCCGTGGTGGTGTGGATTGCCATCGCCTACTGCCAGATTGTGTTCCGCAAGCGTTGGATTGCCTCCGGTCACACAGTGGACGAGCTGAAGTACCGCACGCCCGGTTACCCATGGACGTCTTGGGGCGCGTTCATTCTGTGCACCGCCTCGTTCCTTCTGGTCTTCTTCGACAAGGAGCAGCGCTTCGCACTTGGTGCCGAGCTGGTATTCCTTGCGCTCTGCTATGCCGCATACTTCGTACAGCAATGGTGGCGCAAGAAGCATCCGAGTGAGGAAGACGAGCCACTGCAGCTGCCGTAACTCGCTCCCCTCAGTAATGCAAGTAATGATCCAAGGTCCTGATTGTTCCCGCAATCAGGACCTTTGTCATATCGGCAATCAGCAAGCCCACATATGAAAACTGAGAAAAAGATATGAAAGCGCCGCGCGCCTACTCTCCGAATAACTGGGCGCGCAGGGAATCGGCATCGGTGAAGCGAATACCGTTCAGTCCTGCCGCGGTACCGGCTTCGGCATTCCATGGCTTATCATCCACGAAGGCAGTGCGTGCCGGATCCACGCCGAAACGTGCGATGGCACGATGGAAAATCTCCGGGTCCGGCTTGTGAATCCGCTCCGCGCTGGACACAACCACGTCGTTCAAAAGTCCCAACGCCGGAAAAAGTTCACGAGCCGCATCAACGTATTTGACGGTGAAATTGGTCAAGCCCCAGCAACGCACTCCGGCAACATCCAAATCATGCAGCAGCTCCGGCATCCCCGGCAGCATGCCGACTAATGCCAGACGCTGACGATCAAAGTACAGGCGGAACGCTTCAAGCGCCGTCTTATCCATAGACGTTCGTTCATCATCACCGACTGCCATATCGGCAAGCACACTGCCACTTAAACCATGATGTTCGGCATAATCGGCAAGCACCCTCTCCTCGCTCCACCCCAAGTCGGACAGCTCATCGTAATGCCAGAAGCCGTAGGGATCATTGCGATCAAACAGATGGTCGATAATCGCAGCCGGCACCTGCCCATCGAGCGGCACGCGCGGCTGCCAGTCGACGAGCACATCGCAGAAATCGAAAATCACATCAGAATATCGCACTAATCCAGCCATGCTGCACAGTGTAGACCGCACGCAGAATCACCGACTGCGCAAAAGTGCGTGGGAAAACCACAAAAGCGAACAATATCAGACTGAGCCAATCCGCGGAATGCCGCCATACACGGCATCCGCATGTGCGATTCCACCATAAGAATCCCTACACTCATTGTTTACCTGAAGCCAAGTGTGCGTAGATTATTCACGCCTACCATAGGCACTATGACCGGTCGCATTGCAGCATGCCGTTTCGGCGTCATCATGCTGAAGATTTTCTGGTGGACCACGCTGGTTGCCACCGTAGCGCTCACCACTTGCCTCATCACCATGCTTGCCGTCAGCTGGCCAGCAGCCTGGGCAGCCAGCTGGCCAAGCTGGGTCATTGCACTTGCCGCCGTAATCATTATCGAATCCATTATTTTCTGGATCGGCATGATTACCGTGTACGTCACCTCGGTGCAGCTTGGCATCAGAAGACGCGTTATCGGCATATTGTGCGGCTGGATTCCTATCGCCAATCTTATTGCGTTGCGCCTGATTATTCGCACGGTCGACGACGAGGTGCGCTTTGAATCATCCAAGGAACAGCTTGACCGTGCGCGTGCGACGGCTCGCATCTGCGCCACACGATACCCGGTATTGCTGGTGCATGGCGTCTTTTTCCGCGATACCCAAGCGTTGAACTATTGGGGCCGCGTACCTGCCGAATTGCAGCGCAATGGCGCGGTTATCTACTACGGCAACCATCAGTCCGCCGCCTCCGTGCCAGATGCCGCGCGCGAGCTCACCGAGCGAATCAAGCAAATTGTGGCACAGACCGGATGCGGCAAAGTGAACGTTATCGCCCATTCCAAAGGCGGACTGGATATGCGCTATGCGATCGCCCGTTGCGGCGCGGCACCTATGGTGGCTTCCCTGACCACGATCAACACCCCCCACCGCGGCTGCGGATTCGCCGACTACCTACTGGAGAAAATACCACTGGCCGCACAACGGCAAGTGGAGAAGGCGTATAACGCAGCGGCCTCGCACTTGGGCGACAAACAACCTGATTTCATGGCGGCGGTACACGACCTCACGCAAGCCGGATGCGCCCGGCTGAACACCGAGATCGGCGATAGCGCTGAATTAGGCGGCAGAGCCAGCGCTACAGGACCGTTCGCTGGAATCGTCTGCCAAAGCGTGGGCTCCAAACTGGCGCATGCCACAACCGGCAAGTTCCCGCTCAATTTCACGTACCCGCTGGTCAAATGGTTTGACGGACCGAACGATGGGCTGGTAGCACAGCCGTCATTCCCATGGGGCGAGCGATTCACTTGGCTGGAGCCCAATGGCACACGCGGTATTTCCCACGCGGATATGATCGATCTCAACCGTGAAAACATTCCCGGCTTCGACGTGCGCGAATTCTACGTGCAGATGGTGGCAGCCCTGAAGCAACGCGGGCTGTAGCATCATCAGCATCATCGATTGCGGATGCGCCGCGCATCCGCGGATAACAAAAATCCCGCCGTATGTGGCGGGAATGGAAGGGTGGGCGATGTAGGAATCGAACCTACGACCCCTTCGGTGTGAACGAAGTGCGCTAGCCGCTGCGCCAATCGCCCGGTCTGCATAGAAAAACCGGCGCAAAGCCGGTCTCATGCGAGTGGGCGATACAAGATTCGAACTTGTGACCCCTTCCGTGTCAGGGAAGTGCGCTACCACTGCGCCAACCGCCCGGGTCATCCATCAGGCTTAACCAGCCTTCAGAGAGCGGACAACGGGACTCGAACCCGCGGTCTCAACCTTGGCAAGGTTGCGCTTTACCAACTAAGCTATGTCCGCATGTGTTGTTTTGAAGCAACAGGTGAATAAGATACGCCATTCGGCGGAAAAATGCATCATCCCCGCGTGTCTCCGCATAATTGCAACGATTTCAGCAATGCGCACGATACCCTTTGCCGTCAGCCTTTCGCCGTTTTCTGAATATCACAAGTCGACAATAATGTGACCTTGGTCACATCGCACCGCCACACGCCGCAATGTACGCTCAGCGCGAAGCAGCAACCTGCGGCATTGGAGCACAATGAGGTACGGAAGTTAAGTACGCGTACGGCGGTAGTTGCACATCATCACGCTCGCCGTGCGCCAAGCGAAAAGAGGAATAGTATGACCAAGCTTCTCTTTGTTGTAGGCAGCCTGCACAAGAACGGCTTCAACCATCAGCTGGCCGACGAGGCCAAGGCTCTGATCGGCGATCGCGCCGAGGTGGAGTTCCTGGACTACGCCGACGTGCCGTTCTTCGATCAGGACGTTGAGTTCCCGAACCCGCCGGCCGCTGTCAACGCCGCCCGCAAGGCCGTTGTCGAGGCCGACGGCGTGTGGATCTTCTCCCCTGAGTACAACTACAGCTACCCGGGTGTGCTGAAGAACCTGCTCGACTGGCTGTCCCGCCCGCTGGAGCCGTTCCCGGCCGAATCCGCCTCCGTGTTGGCTGGCAAGAAGATTGCCATCTCCTCCGTTGCCGGCCAGTCCGCCGGTGCCGGCACCCGCGCCAAGCTCAACGAAGTGCTGGGCTTCAACAAGGCTGAGGTTCTGCCAGTGGACGAGCAGGCTGGCTTCGCTCTGGCTCCTGAAGCTTGGGGCACCGGCAAGCTGGGTCTGACCGAGGACGACAAGGCCAAGCTGGGCGCTGAAGCCGACGCGTTCCTGAAGTTCGTCGAGGCCTGAGCCACATATCGCTAGCTCGCCGAGCAGAAACCCTGCCAATCACTATCGATTGGCAGGGTTTCTGCGTTACAAGGGGTTGATTTCACCATTCCCGAAGGTCTATCTGCGTTACAAGGGGTTCCTCGCCAAGTAGACGAGTCTCAAGAATGGCTCAATGACGGCGCCGTGAGGGCTTGCATAGAACGTATACAGGCCTTAAACAACCCCTTATAGAAGAGATAGATGTTCCTGAGACCTCAAATCAACCCCTGCTAAGCGAGATAGCATCCATCAGACACCAACAATGCTCTCAGCGGCACGATAATGGATACATGACGCATGCACAGACGTTTCGCGCGACCGTAGAAACACCCATTGGCCGCATGATCATGGCTTCCGATGGCACAGCGCTCAACGAACTCTGCCTCGAAGACTGGTGGTGGGCAGCACCTGCCACTACGGCTCCCACCACGCCTGCCACAACAGAAGCTGGAGCAGCGAATGCACTGCCAGTGTTCCACCAAACGGCGGCATGGCTCAACGCCTACTTTGCCGGCGAGCGCCCGGCCTTGGACACCGCTCCCCCACTTGCCCCGCATGGCACGGCGTTCCAACAGGAAGTCTGGCAACTGGTCAGGGAGATCCCGTACGGGCATACAGTCAGTTACGGCGAACTCGCCGCCGAACTTGCTGAGAGACGAGGCGGCGGCCGCATGGCGGCGCAGGCGGTAGGAGGCGCAGTCAAACGCAATCCAATCACCATCATCGTGCCCTGCCACAGGGTGGTCGGCTCAGGCCGATCGTTTGGCGGATACGGCGGCCGCCTGGACGTCAAAGCGACATTATTGGAGCTCGAAGGCGTCTCGCTCGCCCGTTTTGACCTCGCAGCACCACGAACGGAAACCCAACAATATCGTTCACTGTGAGGGCATCATCACCGAATCGTGCATCACATTCGTAATATTCTTAGAACAGAACCAAGATGGTCTCGGTTCAGGCGCTGCATCTGAGCCGAGTAACGACGTCATGGCAGCCAAGGGGGCACGATATGAGCGACATCATCGATTACGTGCACGCCGAAGAACGCTCATTCAGGGAACTGCCTTTCAACGAGGTCGATGCACTGGTGCTCGCCACACTGATCTACGAAGATGTGGCCAGTATCAGTCCGACCCTTATTTTGGATGAAGCCCAGCCCCAGCAGTCCTCCGGCAGCTCATTTGCATCACGACTACGCGCGTTTGAGCCGAAACATCCGTTGATTTGGTTCAAGAATCTCTGGCATCCCGCACTGGAATCGGTGAGTCTGACCGAAGCCAATCAAGAGCTGCATCGATCACTCTCCACCACGACCGCGGAAGATGATAAACCACACGAACTGCACATGGTGTCCGTCATCAACCCGGAACTTACCCATGATCTGTTCCAAGCCTGCGCGCATTCCCCACGGTTCACCGACATACGTTTGGGAGCCGTGGCCGAGCATGTCAACCGCGGCGAGCAAACACAGTTCGCAGCCGCCACGTTCCAGCTGCCGGATAGCCGCAACCGTCGCAATCCCACACATAAGGGCACCTTGGTCATTTCTTTCCGAGGCACGGACGACTCCCTGATCGGCTGGAAGGAAGACTTCAACATGACCTTCCAGTATCCGGTGCCCGCGCAGCGTGCGGCAAGCGCCTACCTCGACACGGTCGCGCGGCTCTGGGCCGGGCCAATCATTCTCGTCGGACACTCCAAAGGCGGCAATCTAGCCATTTACGCCGCAATGAACGCGCAGGCCAACGTACAACGACGAATTCGCCATGTCTATTCGCTCGACAGTCCTGGTTTCCCCTCACACGTGGTATCCAGTCCTGCGTACCGTGCCATTCAGCCCAAAGTCACGAAAATCGTTCCCAGCTCTTCGATTGTGGGCATGATTTTCGACACACCAGAACCGTGCCGTGTGGTCGCTTCTGATTCGGAAGGCATCATGCAGCATTCGGCGTACACCTGGCAGGTGGACGGCGATCAATTCGTCACGGAACCGGATCTGAGTTCAAGCTCGCAACTGTTCAACGAAGAGTTGAACCAATGGATCACCAATCTCACCACCGAACAGCGTGAGCGTGCCGTGGATGCTTTGTTCACCGTGCTTCATGCCACCGGCGCGAATAGCTTCAGTGAGATGATGAGTCGATTCCCCGCGTCCTTGCCCTCCATGTTTGGCGCATTCGTCGGCTTGACGCCGGAAGACCGCCGCCATCTGACTTCGGCTCTGCTGATTCTTTTCAAAGCCTCCACCGCCAAGTCCAATAAGCCCGCCAAGCCAAAGCCTACCGACCAGCTCCCGGCGCAACCAGAGGACGGCACGGAATCGCAGGACGCTCAGTAGATTCTGCAAACTTACGCCGCGATGCTTGCCAACAATTAGATAAGTCGTATAATATTTTCAAAAATTAGACACCGTAACTATCGACTGTGATGGAGGAGGACCATATGCCACGCCCGCGCCATGACTCCGAAATTCTCCCTGCCAAGGATCGCATGGAAAACGCGTTCTGGGAGCTGCTTGCCGACCGCGATTACCGCAAAATCACTGTTACCGACATCGTGCGCGAGGCAGGTGTCAATCGCAATTCCTTCTACTATCATTTCGCCAGCCTGCCCGAACTTGCGGATTCCGCAATCATGCATCAGGTGGAGGCCACGCCCATCAATCAGCCGCCGAACCCAGATCGCGATCCGGAAGAGCAGTGGAGCCAACGCGTCACCGCACTGCTTTCGGATCCAGAGCAACGTCAGCGACTCGACCGCTTGGCCTTGCTCGCCGGTCCACACAGCACTGTGGAACTCGCCGAATCATTACGCGACTTCGCCCGACTGCAGATGATCAGCATGCTGCAAAAGGACCCTAATCATCTTGATTTTCGCACCGATTTGATGGTCGAATTCTCCGTCGGCGGCTTGCTCTCGGTGCTGCAGCGCTGGCCTGAGCTCAGCGGCAGCATCGAACTGAAGGATCTGCTCAAGGAAGATGTCGCCGTACTGGCCATGGGCATCTATCTGGCCATGAGCCGCGAGGATATGCTCACGTACTGGAATCGCATCTTCGCGCACGCGACACTTTCCTCAGCCGGCAACACGAATAGCACTATTGGCCGCGCCCTGCCGCTGAAGTGACTGCCGCAGAAGCAACCACCAAACCAAGCGGAGCGGCAGCGCAACCGACCGTCTGAACATCATCTCCGCAATTGCAGCCAACGCACTCGTGAGGTTTCTCACACGGCGCAATCCGCCGATGATGCTGGCGTTTCAGCAAACCACACAGGAAGATGGGAAGTATGAGCGAACACACTACAACCCGTTTGGAACACGACTGCATCGGCACGATGGAAGTGCCGAATACCGTGTACTGGGGTATTCACACCCAGCGCGCCATCGAGAATTTCCCGGTTTCCGGCATCACCGACAGCCAGCATCCTGAGCTGATTCGCGCCTATGCCACAGTCAAGCGCGCCTGCGCCATAGCGAACGAGGAGCTTGGGCTGCTCGACCACACCAAAGCTGAGGCCATCCGCCAAGCCTGCCATGAAATCGAGCTCGGCAAGCTGGCCGACCAGTTCCCCGTGGACGTGATGCAAGGCGGCGCCGGCACGTCGGCGAATATGAACATGAACGAAGTCATTGCCAACCGTGCGCTAGAAATCGCAGGCCACAAGCGTGGCGACTACGCGTATATTCACCCGAACGATGACGTCAATGAATCCCAGTCCACCAACGACACCTATCCGGCCGCTTGCAAATTGGCACTCATCGATGCCATTGGGCCACTGGCCGAGGCCACCAAAAAACTCGCCAAGGCGTTCCATGATCTGGCCGACAAGCACATCAATGACGTAACCATCGGCCGCACACAGCTGCAAGATGCCGTACCGATGACTTACGGTCAGGAATTCCACGCGTTCGCCACACTGCTGAAGTCCGATTTGGCGGCCTTCGACCGCGTGGTGCCGCTGTTGGCTCAGTTGAACCTCGGCGCCACCGCCATCGGCACCGGCATCTGCGCCGACCTGCGCTTCCGTAAATCTGCCACTGAACATCTGGCCCGGATTACCGGCCTGCCCATTACCGCGGCCCCCGATCCGGTGGCTGCCATGACCGACATGGGCGCGTATGTGGCCACGTCCGCCGCAGTCAAAAGCCTTGCCGTGCACTTGAAGAAAGCCGCCGACGATTTGCGTCTGCTCAATTCCGGCCCCCGCTGCGGGTTCAATGACCTCAATGTGCCGGCCCGCCAAGCTGGCTCATCGATTATGCCGGCCAAGGTCAATCCGGTGATTCCCGAATGCGTCAACCAGTGCTGCTTCACAATTTTCGGCATGGATGTAACCGTCAACTGGGCGGTAGCCGAGGGTCAGCTGCAGCTCAACGCCTTCGACCCGGTGATGGTGCACGAGCTGCTCACCGGTATGGCGCTGCTCACTCGCGCCATGACCATCTTCCGCACCAACTGCGTGGAAGGTATTGAAATCAACGCCGAACTCGGCCGCTCCTACGCGCAGTCCTCACCATCCATCGCAGCCGCGCTCAACCATTACATTGGCTACGAGCATGCCGCCGACATCGCCGCCGAAGCCGTGCACTCTGGGCGGAGCGTGCGCGAGGTTGCCGGCGAGCGCACTGATCTGCCAGCCGAACAGCTCGATGAGATTCTCGATCCGATTCGCTTGGCACGCGGGCTCGGCCAAACCTGCCGCGAACATCAGGAGTAGTGCACTTCCTAGTTTCACGGATTGCTGCACAGATTGTTTCACAGGCCGTTTCACGGCGGTCGCGGTGACTGGTACACCGCGCCACGGCCGCCATCTTCAGCGAACCTCCACCATTCTCCACAACTTCCCCTAAATCAACCGATACAGTGGGCAGCATGGGTGATTTTGAAACAACTGTTGCGCAATGGTTTCAGGCGAACGCCGGTCGACTGATTTGGCTGGTGCTGATGATTGCAGTGGCATTCGCCGCCGATCGTATCCTCAGTCGACTGTTGCGCAAGGTACTTGACAATTCGCAGATTCCGAGCGCCTCGATTTTTGTGAATCTCACACGTGTGCTGATTTGGGTGGCGGCCATCGCCATGGTGCTGCAGCCAGTGTTCGGCATTAATCCGACCACGCTGGTCACCGCTCTTGGCGTTGGCGGCGTCGCCCTCTCCCTTGGTTTGAAGGATACGATCGCCAATGTGATTGGCGGCTTTGGTCTTATGCTGGGTCGCGTGATCCAGCCCGGCGATCTGGTGACGATTCAGGGAGTGACCGGCGTGGTGCATGACATCACTTGGCGCCATACCGCTGTGCGCACGCGCGGCGGCGACATTATGGTCATTCCAAACTCCGTGTTGAACACCGCCGCTCTGACCAAGCTCGCTCCCTTAAGCGAAAGCATGACCACGTTGGAGTTCACTGCCAAGGCTTCCAGCGAGCCGGATACGGTGAGCCACGATATTCTTGCACTTGTGACGGCCGCTACCGCCGATCTGGCGCTGGAAGGTCAGCCGCCGTTGGTGAAATTCACCGGATTCTCGCCGTACGGCTTGACCGGTGAAGTATTGCTGTTCGCACGGCAAGGCGTGCTGCTTTCCACAATCCGCGATAAGGCGGCTCGCGCCATCGCCGAATCTGACCAGCAGTATCTGGTGGAGGATGGCGGTTCAGCCGACAATCTCTAATCGCCGCGTTACGTGGCTACAGTTGCAACTGTAGCGGCATTGTACTGTTTAGCTGTGCCGCAAAGCTGTAGCCGCATAGCCAAGATCATACGAATTGTGGCCTTCCGTGTTGCGCGGAAGGCCACAATCGTTCTTGAATACCTTGCAGCTGAACTTATACGAACAGTGCCCACACAGTGAGCCCAATAGTCAATAGCCCATACACCATCACACCGGGATTGATGTATGCCGTGCGCATCCGCATCGGTTTCGGCAGCTCTTCAGGAGCCGGATAGAATTCCCATCGCCGCTGTTGGAACCAGCGCACCAGCAGCACGATGCCTGCAATCAGCAGACCAACCAATGCCGTGGCATAGAGTGCGACAATGGCCATACCAACCGATTGGCCGCTCTGCATCATGGCCAGCACCTCGCTTTCGCTCATGGTGCCGCTCAACCATCTGGAATCCACTGAGCTCAACAGCAACGGGGCAACAACGGCGCCATTAAGGTTAACGGCCATGTGCATGGCCACGGTATACCACATGTTCGAGGTGCGGATATAGATATAGCCGAACAGCAATCCCAAACCGAATGCGTAGAAGAACTGGAACACGTTCATGTGGAACAGCGCGAACGCCAATGCGGAAAACACGATGGCGGTTTTCTCCCCGTATCGGCGCAGGCGGGAGATGATTTCCTTGCGGAAAATCCATTCCTCGAAAATCGGCGCCAACACGGCAATGAACAACGCGTTGAACCACCAATCACTATTGGCCACAAGACTATTGAGTCGATTCGTCGCCGTACCTTGCGTGAGTCCGGCAGACAACATCTGGCCGATGATATTGCCGCCATACATCACCGGCAGGCACATGATGAGCAGCTGAATGAATTCATTGGCGCGCATGCTATAGCGACGCGTCGGCGTTACCGGGACGCGAAGAAACAGCGCCAGACTCACCGGCATCGCAATAATGTACAAAGGACCGGAGGAAATCAGTACTTGCACCCACGATGGCACGTGGTGTCCGACGAAATGCACCACCGTAAATCCGATGATGGTATTGAGACCAATCCAGAGCACCATCATGAGTACCAATGCCGCACCAATCAGCGAAAAGCGGCGGCGGGCAATAGTGAGCCAGTTAGTGAGCTGTGGTTGCAGTGGTTGAGATTGCGGCGGTTGCTGCGGATACTGCAATGGCGGTTGCGGCGGCAACGGTACATTGTTGGATTGCGGCGGCTGCGGCAATGGTGTCATTGGCTGGCTCATACACATCCCCGTACTTGGTATGACTGTTTCCTGTCTTTAGGATACGGCACCTGACGGTGCAGCGGTAGTGGCGTAAATTTTCGAGGAAACCGTATACCTCGTGAAAAACCGCCACTGACGGTGACTCAGCGGCGTAAATTTTCGAAAGGAACGTAAACCTCGTGAAAAACCACCACTGAGTTGGAGTAAGCGTCCGTTTTTCACGAACTATGGATTCTCTCCGAAAAAATACGCCACTGAGCGGCACTCAGTGGCGTATTGTCACGAGACGGCAATTGGTCTCAATGGTCTCAACAACCAATCAGCAGGCCAGCGCGGCGACCGGACGCGGCGTGACAATAACCTCGTCCCCGGAGCTCAATCCAGCCGGCAGCTCGTTAGCGGGAAGCTGCACCGTGACCTTGAGCTGCTCGCCCTTGTTCCAACGCTGGAATTCACCGGAGGTAATCACCGTGTCCACACGCACCAACGAACCGAGGAAGTGGATGACCTCCACGCGGGCGCGCTCACCAACCTTGGAATCATTTTGGCCAGGCAGCGACAGCGAAAGGTTCTCCGGGCGCACGAGCACGGCAACCGAATCACCAGTGGCGGATCCGGCAAGCAGCGGCAGACGCTGGCCAAAGACCACAGCCTCCTCACCATTGGAAGCACCGGGCAGACGGTTGGTCAGACCAATGAAGGTAGCCACGTATTCGGTGGCCGGACGCTGATAGAGATCCTGCGGGGCGGCGATCTGCTCGATCTTGCCCTTGTTCATCACACCGATACGGTCGGCCACAGCAAGGGCTTCCTCCTGATCGTGCGTCACGAACACGGTGGTGGTGCCGGTGCTCAGCTGAATGCGGCGAATCTGATCACGCAGCTGCACACGCACCTTGGCATCCAATGCAGAAAGCGGCTCATCCAACAGCAGCACACGCGGCTTGATGGCCAATGCGCGGGCCAGAGCCACACGCTGCTGCTGGCCGCCGGACATCTGCTGGGTGTACTTCTTGGCCTGATCAGCCAACCCCACCAGCTCAAGCTGCTCCATAGCCACCTTGCGGCGCTCTTCCTTACTGACGCCACGCACTTCGAGCCCGAATTCCACGTTCTCCAATGCAGTCATATGCGGGAAGAGGGAGTATGCCTGGAACACCATGGCCATCTCACGCTTGTTGACCGGCACACCAGTCACGTCCTGACCGCCGACCATGATACGGCCGCCCTGAATATCCTCAAGACCGGCCAGCGAGCGCAGGGCCGTGGACTTGCCGCAGCCGGAGCCACCGAGCAGCACGACCATCTCGCCGGGCTTGATGTCCAGGTTGAAATCATCCAATGCACGCTTGGTTGCACCGGGGTAGATCTTGACGACATCCTGCATCTGGATGGAGCCACCACCACGCTTGGCGGAATCCTTGAGCAGCGCCTTGGCAGCCTTGGTCACATCCTTGCCCTTCACGCCTTCAAGGGTGGCAGTGGGGTCGTTCTTGAATGCATCTTCAGCGTCGGCTGCACTGGCAGCGATAGGAGTAGTCGCAGTATTGCGATCAACAGTCATGGTTTACTTACCTTCCTTAGACTTGCGCATCGCGTCGGAGATCAAATCGAGCGCAACGAGCAGCACCACGCCGAAGAGCAAGGCAAGCAGCGACATGGCGGTAGAGATTTGCGAGTTGGATTGGCCGAGCTGGTACAGCGCGACCTGCAGGTTCATACGGCCGAGCAGCGAGGCGACGGTGTATTCGCCCAGCACCACGGCAATGGAAATGAAGGAGGCAGAAAGAATCGACTGCCACAGGTTCGGAATGATCACCCGGAAGAACACCTTCGGCCAGGATGCACCCAGCGAGCGCGAAGCCTCAACCAAGGTCTTCACATCGATGGAATTCAGTCCCACGGCAATCGCACGGAACGCGAATGGCATGACCAGAATCACGTAAGCGAAGCACAGCCAAATCGGATTGGTATTGAGCACGTCGGCCGACAACCACCGGTAGAT
Organism: Bifidobacterium colobi; assembly: GCF_018555455.1. Classification (GTDB taxonomy): domain Bacteria; phylum Actinomycetota; class Actinomycetes; order Actinomycetales; family Bifidobacteriaceae; genus Bifidobacterium; species Bifidobacterium colobi. Next base: position 91,176 of record NZ_JAFEJU010000001.1, read on the forward strand.
CGGTCCCAAACCAACGACCAGCACGATGGCAGGAATGGTCAACGGCAGCGTGGCCACCCATTCAATAGCACGCTCCAACGCCTTGGAGCGAATGTGCACAATCACCATGGTCGGCACCATGAGCAGCAGCATGATCACCACGGTGACCACGCTCAGGGCCAGCGAAGTGCCCAGACCCTGCCACAGCACGGTCAGGTCGGCGCCCAAGGATTCACCGTTACCGGTAAAGATGGCGATCCACGGTGCTGCAGACCAGCGGCCGGACAGCGGATGGCGCAGCGTGAAGATCAGCATGGCCAGAAGCGGCACAAACAGGAAAGCCAGCGTGACGAACAGAATCACGAACTTGATGATGCTCTGCTTGCGTACGCGTGCGGCGCGCAGCTGCGGCGGCTTCACCGCGGGAGTTGATTCAGCCAATGGTGAGGTTTCGTTCACTGCCAACGTCCGGCCCTCTTTTCTACAGCGTGGCTCAGCAGCATCACAATGGCCACAACCACGATCATGGCGAATGCCAGCACCTGTGCGAAGCCTTGCTGGTTGGCATCCATTTCGTTACGCATAGCGCCTTGAATCATCAGCGGCACCAGAATCGAGCGCTGGGAGAACAGGGCGGCTGCGGTGGCGTATGCGGAGAACGCAGAGGCGAACAGCAGCAGGAATGCGGAGATGAAACGGGGCGCCAGAATCGGCAGGGCGACTCGCGTCCAGTACTGGAAGGTGTTGCCACCCAAGGATTCGCAGGCTTCGCGCCACTGCGGGCGAATCGAATCAACTGCCGGCAGGAAGATGATGATCATCAGCGGAATCTGGAAGTAGCAGTAAATCGTCACCAAACCAGGCAGGGAGCTCAGCCAATTCGGGTTCACGGTGTACCCGGTCAAGGTTTTAATCAGCATGGTTCCGATGCCGTTGATGCCAATGGTTGCGATGAACGCGAATGCCAGCATCACGCCACCGAACTGAGCGAGCACCGAGGAGATGGCGGACACCAAACGGCGCAGCAGACCGTTCGGTTTGGCACCGATTACCAGTGCGTAGGAGGCCAGGCCACCGACTACAGCGCCGATCACCGAGGATGCGACGGACACCAGAATGGAAGTGACGAATGCGGCGATGGTGTTCGGCGCGAACAGATTATTGAAGTTCGCCAGCGTGAATGCACCGTTGCGATCTTGGAATGCGCCAACGATCACAATCACCGTGGGCGCCAGCAGGAAGCATGCAGTGTAGGCGAAGAACGGCAGGGAAACGGCGATGGTGCCGAGTTCCTGGCGATGCTTGGCCAGTGTGGAGGAAGCAGAAGTAGCGGACGGACCCGCGGCCTTGGAGGCTGCAGGTCCGTTCTGTGCGATTGCGGCAGTCATAAAAGTGAAGCCTTAATCCGTGTGTTTACAGGACTCGTTCGGCAGATCAGTTGCCGATGGTCTTGTCCCAGTTGTTCTGGAGCCATTCGGTGATGCGGTTGGCATCATCGTTGGAGTAGGAAACCGGCTTGCCTTCGATGGTCACAGCGTCCTTCAGCGTGGCCTGGTCAACGGTGCCGTCCTGCTTCATGGAGTCCAGCAGCACCGGGTTGGCGCCACCCTTGAACCACAGGTTCTGAGCCTCGGCGGTGTACAGGTACTCTTCCCAGAGGCGAGCGGCAGCCGGGTGCGGGGCGTCCTTGTTGATGGCCTGGTTGTAGTAGCTGACGACCTGAGCCTTCGGGAAGGTCTTGTACTCCCAGTTCACGCCCTTGGACTTCAGTTCCTTCTTGTAGGAAGCCTGGTTGTAGGTCCAGTCCATCACCACACCGGTCTGGCCGGAGTCGATGGTGCCGTTGGTCACGTCAACGGTGGTCAGGTTGCCGGAGTCCTTGAGCTTCTTGAAGAAGTCAAGGCCGGGCTGCAGGTTGTTGATGTCGCCGCCAGCGAGCTGGTTGACCATCAGGTAGCCGTTGAAGGCAGCGCCAGCCTCGGCGGGCTTACCGTTGAGAGCCACGGTGCCGGCGAACTTCGGGTCGAGCAGGTCGTTCAGGGACTTGACGTCACCGTACTTGTCCTTGTTCCAGCCGATGGACATGATGCCGGTGTAGTCGGCGTAGTAGGCGCCGTTGGCATCCTTGTTCTCGTCCGGGATCTTGTCCCAAGCCTGCACCTTGTACGGGGCGAAGGCGTCGGTGGAGGTGGCGGCGATGGACTGGCCGACATCGAACACGTCGGGGGCGGCATCGGTGCCCTTGTTGGTCTTGGCGGCATCGAGCTCTTCCTTGGAAGAGGCGTTCGGGTTAAGCTCGGTGATCTTGATCTTCGGGTACTTCTTCTTGAAAGTGCTGATCACTTCGCCGTAGTTGGACCAATCGTGCGGCAGGGCGATGACGTTCAGGGCGCCTTCTTCTTCAGCAGCCTTGACCAGGTCGTCCATGGTGCCGAAGTCGGAGAGGGAGGTGGCCTTGGCGGACTTTTCGTTCACCTTCACGGCCTTGCCGGTGGAACCGGAGTTGCCATCGGAGGAAGCGTTGGAGGAGCCGCAAGCGGCCATGGAGAACGCGAGCACGGCGGCCACGGAGGCAACCGCGATCTTACGCAGGTTATTCATTGATGTTCCTTTGCTCAACATACATCCGGACGCGGTTTGTAGTGCCGAATCCTGGGAGTTGGGGCCTTCATTGATCGAGCCCATAATTCCAAGACATGAAAGTAAGGGGGTTATCTGTCCCGACACTGGCGTTCAGGTGAACTGTGTTCGCTATTTGCGGTACAGCTGTTGAATAAAAGGAAACTCTGAGTGAACTAGTGACGCTTGGTGACAATGTGTCAATTACACAGTCTGCGCTGGGTGGGGTATCCATTGATGGGTCATCGATTGAGGATTGCTACACAGCGGATTAAATTTTCGAAATCATCCCCGACTGCGTGAAAAGACGCCACTGACGGCTGCTGAGCGGCGTATATTCACGAGGTATGGTCAAATAGCGAAAAAATACGCCACTGACAACAAGTCAGTGGCGTATTTTCACGAGCTTGGGATTTCTCCCGAAATTATCGGACGCTTAGCGCAGCACACCCTCGATGAGACGGGTGATGAGCTCGGTGTAACCGACACCAGTGGCCTCCCATGCCTTGGGGTACATGGAAATCGGGGTGAAGCCCGGCATCGTGTTGATCTCGTTGACCATCACCGTGCCATCCGGGGTCACGAACGTGTCCACGCGGCTCAGACCAGCCCCGTCCACAGCCTTGAAGGCACGGCGAGCCACGTCGCGCACATCCTCCAAGACGCTGACGGGCAGGTTGGCCGGCACCTCCACATGGCTGGCGGAAGCATCCATGTACTTGGAGTCGAAATCGTAGAACTGATCATCATCCTGATGGTCGAGCACGATTTCACCCGGCCAGCTGGCCTCAGGCTCCTCGCCGGCCTTCGGGCACAGCACGGCGCATTCAATCTCACGGCCGTCAATACCCTGCTCAATCAGGACCTTCCAATCATGCTCGCCAGCGGTGGCTACGGCGGCGGCCAGCTTGTCCTGCTGGGTTTCACGATCCTCGGACTTCTCGACCTTGGTCACGCCGAAGCTGGAACCTGCACGGGATGGCTTGACGAACAGCGGGTAAGCGAGACCGGCGGCCTCGACCTGCTCGAGCACATCAACTGCAGTGAAGTTGCGAGCATCCACCATGATGCCGGGAGCAGTGGGGATGCCGGCGGCGTTCAGCACGATCTTGGTGTAGTGCTTATCCATGCAGGTGGCAGATGCGAACACACCGCAACCCACGTACGGCACACCCATCATTTCCAGCAAACCCTGCACCGTACCGTCTTCGCCATAAGGACCATGCAGCACCGGCAGCACGGCATCAACATGGCCAAGGGAGGTCAGCGTATGGCGCATTTCCGGGTCGTTCACATCAACGAGACCGGAATCGGCGCTGTTGAGATGCTCGGGCTCGCCGGCAAAGAAACCATCCTTACCGCGGGAAGGATCAATCATCACCGGACGGGATTCCGGCGTGATCTTTACCGTCGGCAGTTCGCCACCATCCAGTGCCCAACCGCGTGGATCCTCACCATTTACAATCCACTTGCCATCTTTGGTGATGCCGACCGGAATCGGCTCAAAACGCTCGGTATCCAATGCAGCCAGCACACCGGCAGTGGAAATGCACGAAATAGAGTGCTCGTCCGCACGACCACCGTAGAGGACCACAATACGCTTTTTGGCCATAACCATCCTTAGCAATAACTCTGTGACTACCGAATCAACCTATTGGTAGCCTACTCGGCCGTAATCTCACGGCCAAACAATCCGGACAACATTTCAGCACAGGAGATGCCTTCGTTCAGTACGCGGCTCATCTGGTAGGCCAACGGAGTCGGCACACCGAGCTCCTTGCCCAGCGCCACCACAGCATCCGTGGTCGGTACGCCTTCGGCCACACCATTGCTCACCTTGGTGGCTTCCTCCACGCTCATGCCCTTGCCCAGATTGGAGCCGAACGTGTAGTTGCGAGACAACGGCGAGCCGCACGTGGCAATCAAATCACCCACACCGGCAAGACCGGCGAACGTCTTCGGATCAGCACCGGCAGCGGCACCCAGAGCGGTCAGCTCAGCAAGGCCACGAGTCTCAATCATGGCTGCAGTGTTCTCGCCATAGCCGGCGCCGCGGGCCATACCCACGGCAAGCGCAGTGACGTTCTTCAGGCTGCCGCACATTTCCAAGCCGATAACATCGTTGGTCACGAACGCCTTGAAGTAGCTGGTGGTGCAGGTTTCGGCGACCTTCTTCGCATTGTCGAGGTTCGCGCAGCCCACCACCGTGGCGGCCGGGTGACGGTCAGCGATTTCCTTGGACAGGTTCGGGCCGGAGATGGCAGCAAAACGATCGGCCGGCAAGTCAAGCGCCTCGCGCACGACTTCATCCATACGCTTATTGGTTTTGCGCTCGATGCCCTTCATCAGGCTCACCACAATGGCATCCTCGGGAATCAGTCCCTTGAAATCGGCGAGCGCGATACGTGCGAACTGGGCGGCAATGGCCACCACAATGATTTCGGCGTCCTTGACGGCTTCGGCACGATCGCCGGTGGCGGTCATGTTGTCCGGCAGCTTCTCCACGGAAGGCAGGCGCACTGCATTGTGGTGATGATCGCGAATGCCTTCTACGATTTCAGGCTCGATGGCCCACATGGTTACGCTGTTGCCGGCATCGGCCAGAACCTGGCCGAAGGCGGTACCCCATGCTCCTGCACCAAGAACCGTTACTTTTCTACCCATACCAATTGCTCCTTACGTTTGTCGCATGGGGTGCTGTTTTTCTACCCTCACTCGGCTACCGCCTCGCTCGGGCGTCGCCTATAGACAGCCCACCGGGCTGTCTACTTAACGGCTCCGTCCCATGCTCCTGCACCAAGAACTGTTACTTTTCTACCCATACCAATTGCTCCTTACGTTTATCGCATGGGTTCCACTCGGCTCCCCTTGTCAGGGGAGCTGTCAGCGATAGCTGACTGAGGGGTAGTCACACGCTGTGCACTGTTATACAGCATCTTGCTGTACAGATTGCTATCTCATGTATCGGCTTCTGCTACTCCACTGTGCCGGCGGGGAACGGTCCGCCTACTGACGGCCATGGTTTACGCGACATGCTGCGATAATCCCAGTAGCCTTCAGCCGGGAATGCTTCACCGCGAATCTCGGCCAACACCGTGTTCATGCGCTTGAGCACACGCCACATCAGTTCATTGACCAATTCGGCCGGCGGCTCGTCACCCCATGAATCCATGTCAACCAGCAAATCCGCATAATCGAGCTGCTGGTCATAGCACATCACCACGTTCTTACGCGGCCACGGCCACCAATGATTAATCGAGGCCGCACCCCACGTAATCGCCGGATACAACGGCACCTGATGACCCAGTCGGCGTGAAGATTCCAGCGCGATGTACGCCACGCCTTCCTTGATGCTCATCACCCATTTCTTCGGGTCACGAGTCACCGTGCCTTCCGGCCACACGGTGAGCGGGCGCCCGGAAGTCAGAATATCGATGGAGGTCTCTTCAATCTGCTTGGCCTTACCAGAATGGCGCTGCACCGGCTGCATGCCGACCAGCTGAAACCATTTGCCGATTACTGGCCACTTCGCCATCTCGGCTTTGGCCATATACCGCGGGCGACGGCCCATATGGAACAGGCTGGCCATTGGCACGAATACGTCGAACATCGTCACATGGCTGGCCGCAGAGATAAACGGGCCATCTTCGGGAACATGTTCCAAGCCCCATGCGCGTGTCTTGCAACTCGCGTTGAACACCACGTCCACACCGGTTAACAGGCGCTTGGTGGCTTGAGGATTCTGCGCGTTGATTTCCTCGATCTTGGCCTTCCGTTGCGGACCAGTGGGGAAATCATGCATGGGATCAACCAACTGGTGCTTCGTTGCAAGCTTGGAGACCTGCGCGTCGCTTAATGGGCTGACCGCGGAACGCGGTGACGGTTTTCCTTTGGATGCCATGCCCACTATTGTTGCACGCCCCTCGACCGACGCACCCTCAAACGGCACTGGATTCCGGGAAATCCGTTGTTCAGAGCCGTATAAATCGCTCTTTTTCGACGCAATCCGCGGAATCCAGCGCTATATAACTTGATCAGTCACAGCACTGCGATGGCGTCAATCTCCACCAGAGCGCCCTTCGGAATCATGTTGTTGCCGAATGCCACACGAGCCGGCTTCACCGAACCGATGAACACTTCGGCATAACGGGCGTCGACTTCCTTGAAGTCTTCAACGTTCTTGAGGTAGATGGTGGCGCGCACCACATGCTCAATGCCAGTACCAGCAGTATCGAGAATATGCTTGATGTTCTTCAGCGCCTGCGCAGCCTGCTCGCCGGCGGTCTCGCCTGCCAGCTCGCCGGTGGCCGGGTCAATGCCCAGCTGACCGGAAACGAACACAAAACCATTCGCCTTCACTGCCTGGCTGTATGCGCCCAAAGCAGCTGGAGCTTCAGAAGTGGCTACTGCTTCCATCTTTTCGCTCATGATGAGTCCTCTCGTTGGTTATGCCGATTACGGCTGAGTCTAATGGTTGTAGTCATGCGCACGATCCCAGGTGCCCGCCATGCGGCCATGAATGGCTCTGACCGGCCATAAGCACCCCTTTATCGCCACACTGGGCGAGAATCCTCATGTGCCGAATGCACCGAACCGTTAGCACCCGCCGGCATTGCGAACCGGTCCGCCAGCCTATGCACACGGCGGGCGCTGGCACCGAGCACACCGTCGGCACCCATGCGCAGGCAGCGCCTGCCTTCGGCATAATCACCGCTGACACCCGCATAAATCGGCACATTGTCGCGAGCGGCGCGGCGCACAATCGCCGTGTCCATGCGATTACCGCGCATCACCACAAAGCTCGCATCCCGTGGCCACCCGACTTCGGGGTGCCCCGCCGGACTCACGCATTTGCCGATCTGCCAATCCGGATGCAGCGCACGCATATCCGCAATCGCATCGTCATTCACCGCCATGACCATGACACGGTTCGAAAAGTCACGCCGTTCAATCACCCGCGATACCGCATGAGTCAACGGTGCGGCACCATTGGAACCTGTTTTCAAATCGAGCAGCAATCCCAGATGATCATTGCTATGTTGGGCAGCCATAATCGCTTCCTCCAACGTGGGTACGTGGTAGTTCTCCCCGTTCTGACGCATGATCATATGCTGCAGTTCATGCGTGGAGAGACTCGCCACCGGCACATTGCGCCCGTCTGCCGCAAGACGTCCGGTCATACGATCATGGAATACCACCGGCACACCGTTCGCATCCAGCCGCACATCAATCTCGGCATAATCAGCTCCGTTTGCACCCGCATTAGCGATGGCATGCGTGGAATTCTCCGGCGCCGAGTCATCGCCGCGGTGCGCGATGGCCAGAGGCTTGACCTGCCAACCACTGATGCCGAAGCCATCCTGCTCCTTGCGCCGCATTCGAATCGCGGAAACCATACCAATGCCGAACACCAATCCCAAGGAAATCACCAACACCACGATCTGCGCAATCCACCGACGATGGCCTCGCTCGGCAAGCGCCGTCAATGTATGCATCGCAACGCACCTCCTTTATTCACTCAGCACAGCCCACTCAGGCACAGCCCGCTCAGCACAGCCCGCTGAGCGCAGCGATAGTCCACACGCCATGTGCTGTACCGCAGCATCGTGAACCGTACTGCACCTCGGCCACGTATTCGCTGTAGCGATTTCATTATGCGATGGTCCAGCACGCCGCTGCCCTGTTTTCATGGCAACTTCATGGTTATCTCAGGGAAATCTCAGGGTGCGCAACGCACGTTTACTGCCTCTGTGAGCACCGATAACGACAGTATCTGCGCGGCCAATACACAATAAGGTCTTGCCTTCCAAACGAAGACAAGACCTTGACGTTGTGGGCTCGAAGGGGTTCGAACCCTCGACCTTCTGTTCCGGAGACAGACGCTCTATCCACTGAGCTACGAACCCGAACAAGCTCACTACTGTACACCACGGTCGGCCCGTCCATGAACGCATTGAACATTTCCAATGAACAATTCCGCGCCGCACACGCTCTACAATGAGGTTATGTCGGAACTTACAGATGACTTCGAATACGAACGCCGCTTCTTCTGCCGTGAATTTCCGGCCGAGTACGACGACGGCGACACCCCGACGCTGATTGTTCAAAGCTACTATGTGCATGCCGATAACTATGCGTTGCGCATACGTCTCGCCTCGCATACGCTGCACGTTGATATGACATCTGATGTCGATCCGCTTGCTGTGCTTGAACAGTACCGCGAGCGCTTCACCGAAGCCTATGTGACCGTTAAAGGGCCATCTGTTGGAGGTACACGGTACGAAGTCGAGCGCGAGATTGATACGCGCATTGCCGCGGAGCTGGTCAAACGCGGCGGCGAAGTGATTATCAAGAATCGCTATTCCGTCTGGATTGCCGAAGATGGTTGGAGCATCGATGTGTTCGGCGGTGCCAATGCGCCGCTGATTGTCGCTGAAGCCGAACGATCCGGCCCGGTCACCAACCTGACTATTCCAAAGTTCTGCATCACGGAGATCACCGATCAGGCCCGATTCAATAATGATGGGCTCGCGGCCCGCCCGTTCAGCATGTGGGCAAGCGACTTTGAGGCCGAACTTGCCCAGAACGGCCCGCGATTCCAGCCCTATTTCGGCAAGAATCGCATAGTGTGACGTCTGGGCATGCTCGTTGCCTGCGTCTGCCCTGACTAACAATGATGGGCTCCCCTCAGCAAGGGCAGCCCATCAGAGAACCATCAGAGAACAATGCTCAACAGCTCAGCACACTCAGTACATCAGCGTGGCGAGGCGACGGCGTGCGCGCTTCAGTCGTTCATCAGTCGGCTCGGGAATCGCAAAGTATTCCAATAGGCGCTTACGCACCGGCTCGATATCCGCCTTATGTCCGGCTGCCAGGAAGTCCAGCAGGCGATCGAACGCATCCTGAATCTGACCACCGATCATATCGATATCGGCCACGGCAAGCTGTGCCTCAACATCATCCGGAGCGGCTGCGGCGGCAGCACGCACTTCGCGCACATTAGCCTGCCCAGAGCGTGCCAGCAGCAGCGCCTTGGCATGCTCGCGCGCGGCCAAGGTATCACCGGGATTCATTTCCAACACATGTGCATAAGCGGCGGCAGCACCTGCGTAGTCACCCTCCTCAGCCAAACGATGCGCTTCAGTGTGCTCTGGCGGCACCTGCTCAGCCCCGGCACCAGCAGCGCCGGCACTCTTGGCGGCATCGGAATCAGGATCGCCGGAGTATGGCGCAGTACCACTGACGCCCGCCTGGGCTGCGGCCTGAATAATCTTCGGAATCACTTCGTCGCACAGCTGCTTCAACTCATCGTCACCCGGCAGACCCTGCAGCAGCGGCATCGGACGGCCGCCAATCAGCGCGAACAGCGCCGGCGCACCCTGCACCTGCAACGCTTGGGCGATGGATGGGTTGGAGGCAATGTCAATACGAGACAGCTGAATCTTGCCTTCCAGCGCATTCACCGCATTACCCAGCGCACGCGCCATCGGGAACAGGCGATCATCGGTCGGCACCCACAGGAACAGCAAGATCGGGAAGGTCGCCGAGGTCTGCACCATGGCCTGGAACGTGTTCTCGGTGGTGTCGATCACATAACCGCCGGCTGCCGGGGCTCCGCCTGCCTGCCCCGGCTCGGCCTTGACCTGATGCTTCAACGCTTCCAAATCGACGGCCCCGGCCAAGGAAACACCGGGATGGAACTGCTGATCAGCCATATTCTGCCTCCACGCTTAATAACGCATAGTCACACATACTTGCGCCTATAACAAACGATGCTGGAACTGATTGTAGTTCCAGCATCGAAATTGGGCTCCGCTTGCCGCGTAACGGTAACGGATGCAACGCGCGTAACGGACGTAACGTCCTTACAGCGCCTCCACCTTGACCGGCTGACGGTCGGCGCCTACAGCGGTAATCTGCGCGCCATCAGCGGCCTGCGGAATATACAGCGCCACAACATTCACATACGTGACCTTCATGGTGCTGGTGTACGACTCGGAGTTATAGAGAATCTTCTCATCATCGGACGCGGGCTGAGACTCACGACCATCACCGGCCTTACGGGTCCAGACCGAATCAATACGGCCCACTACCAGATCGCCACCGTCGGCCGTGCGCATGATCCACATCTGATCGGGCACCGCCGTGAAGGTCTGCTCCTGCGTGCCGTTGTTGCGCGCAATACCTTCCTGTACGGTGTTCGTCAATGTGGCGATGCGCTGGCGCAGCATATCGTCGGCGAACGTCGATGCATACTTACTGTTCGAACCGTTCTGCAGCACATCGGCATATTGGGTCAGCGCGTCGGACGGCGTGGTCACCAGACCTTCATCCTTGGCGGTGCCCATTTGCGAGCCCGATGTCGGCACCTCGAACTTCGGCATGCTCACACCGTCGAACAGTCGGGCCATGGCCACCAGCTTGTAGTTCTCACGGGCGCTGTTCTGGTTCAGCACCAGCAAACGCTGCGACTGCTGATCCTCAGTGGTAGTGGTGATGGTGAACACCGAACGCGGCCAACCATCTTCCGTGGGAATCACCACTTGGGCAACATCCTTCGGAATAGTGGCGTACTTGTTCATGCTGCCGCTCTTCTGGGCAATGGTCACCTGGCTGGTGCGAATCTCCAGCTGCGGACCGCCCATCACCGTCTTGTACTCATCCGCCGAACGAGCCTCATCGGCCTTGTCCAAGGTCTTCAGAATCTTTGTGCGGGTTTTCTTCTCCTGGGCTTCGGTCAAATCCGGAGTCGCCTTGGACGAGGAGGGCTCAGTCGCAGTAGGCAACTGTCCTTCGCAAGCGCCCAGAGGAAGCACCAGCGCCAGCACAGCGGCTGCAGCCACGCCCATTTTGGTCACGGTATTCCAGCGCTTGATCATCGATTCGACTCCTCTTCGCCATTGGATTCGCCGGCATCAGTGTGCTCGACTTCCTGAGCCAGGCGAGCAAAGTATGCCTGCAACTCATCTGATGTAATCACCGAGGTCGCCTGCTCATCCAGCGGCTGTGCCGGTGACGGATGCTCAGCCACTGCGGCACCCGGCTCAGTCCAAGCAGACTGTTGCGCAGGTTCCTGCGCAGCCTGAGCCTGCTGGTCGGCCACCAGATTGCGCGCGGACGGATCGACAATCACCGGTGAAGTCATCTCGACGGATTCCTCTTCAGCAGCCTTGCGCCCACGGCGATGCGAGGCATGACGGCGATGCTTGCGGGAAGGCGCGGATTCGGGCAACTTGGCATTGACCAGCCCCTGTTCGGCGCGCTCGGCGAACGACAAATCCGTATGAATCGTAGCCTTGCCTTCCACCATGCGCTTACGACGCTTATGCGGCGGCATGGCGAACACCGATGCGCACAGTATGGCGACTACGGCCAGCAATCCGCCGGACAGGTAGAACGGCATCGCGAAGTCCGGCACCTGCGAACGCACCCAGTTGAGCGACACCGTGGCTCCCGTGCTGCCGCCGCCCTTACCGAGATCGATAATCGCCATAGTGGAATCATCGGTTTTCTCGCTGGTCAGCATCACGCCGTTTTTGCCGCACTTGACCTGCGACCACATATCGGAATCCTTGAACGCCACCGCATCGGCCTCATTGGTGGCCGTGTTCTGGCCGGTGGCTTTGCCGGTCTGTGTGGCCAGCGTGTTCCAAGACTGCAACCCGCTGATGCGCATATAGGAGCTTTCGGAGGCCACCCAACCGGCCACGTCCTTGGACGATCCCAACGCCACGCAGGTCTGGGTCTTGGTGGAAGCGGGGTTGACGCTCAACGTGACTTTCTTATCGAGCAGCGAAAGCACTCCCGGGTCGGTCACGATATATCGGGCGCCCACAATGGTGGATGTTGCAGTGATCTCACTCGAGGGTTTCCACATCGTGGCGTTCAGCACACCCAATACCACGGATGCCACGGCCAGCAGGCCGAAAATTGGTGTCACGATGCCTCGCATGATCATGGCATGACGAGTCGGGCGCGCCGCGCGCTTGGGCTCGCTCTCCTGATCTGGACTCTTGGTCTGTTCTTGAACACTCATAACGACACCATTCTACAATCTTCACCTGTCTATTACCTTGGAACGCGAAAAATCAGGGTTTACCGGTACGCTGGAGAGCCATGCGTAAGTCTTATTTCCAGCCGCTGCTTAAAGCTGCGGCGTTGGCCTGCTCGTTGGCCATGTGCGTCTCACTCGCAGCCTGCTCCAGCTCGTCATCATCCGATTCCAAGAACTCCTCCAAGTCCTCCGCCAACCAGATTGCCGGCGTAACCGCCAAGGGTAAGCTCGGCGAGAAGCCGACCATCTCCTTCAATGCACCGATGACCGTGTCCGACGGCTCCTATGTGGTGCTCCAGCAGGGCAATGGCGACACCATCGAGGACGGCGATCGCGTCTGCGCCCAGGGCATCGCGCTGAACGCCAAGGACGGCACCGAGCTGATGGACACATGGACCAAGAACACCCCGGACTGCTCAATCAAGGTGGACTCCTCCACGCTGTCCTCCACCTACTACAACCAGATCAAGGGCGCGAAAATCAACACCACCATTGCCTTTGGTGTGAACGATACTTCCTCCAGCTACTCCTATATCATGGCGATGACCTTCGTCTCCAAGTCCAAGGATCTTGAGAAGGCCACCGGCGAAGAAGTCAAGGATGTGCCGGCCAACCTGCCGAAGGTGACCCGTGCCAAGAACGGCAAGCCCTCGATTGATATGAACGGTCAGGGCGCAGCGGATTCGCTGGTCGCGCAGACGCTGATTAAGGGCTCCGGCAAGAAGTTGACCGACAAGAACACTGTGGTGGTCAAGTACTCCGGTTGGCTCACTGATGGTACCCAGTTCGATTCGTCCTGGACCAAGAACACTACACTTGATGCCGATCTGTATTCCGGCGGTCAGCACACGGTGATCACTGGCTGGCAGAAGGGTTTGGTCGGCCAGACCGTCGGTTCCCAGGTGCTGTTGGTGATTCCACCGGATGAGGGCTATGGCACCACTGCTCAGGGCTCGATTCCCGCGAACTCCACGCTGGTGTTTGTGATTGATATTCTTGCCGCATACTAACAGCCACCAACCATTGCGGTTGTTTCTTTACGGGGAGTTTCGGATTGTTCCGGAACTCCCCTTCTTATACTCTCGGCCCTCTTGTCAGGAAGCTGCTCCGGCTGCATTATCACCGGTTGCCTGAAGGGCAATTCGTGAGCATAAGTCTTTTCGGCATGCGGTACGTTACAGTGGGTGCCTATGCGCATTATTGTTGCCGACTGCTCGGCCGAATACTCCGGCCGACTCAACGCCACACTTCCGCTGGCCAAACGTGTACTGCTTATCAAGGCTGATTCCAGCCTGCTGATCTTCTCCGAACTGGGCTCCTATAAACCGCTCAACTGGATGACCGCGCCATGCACCATCAAGGAGCTCACTCCGAACTTTTCGCGCGAAAAGGACGCAAATCACGTGTCCGAACCCTCCCAAACGTCCTTTTCGCACGAAACGGACGGGAAGGGGGCGGAAAAAATACTGCGCGTCACCGCCGATAAAGGTTCGGATGTACTGGAAGTCACGCTGCAGCACGTGTATTCCGATGAATCCTATGACTTGGGCGAGGATCCCGGACTGATCAAAGACGGCGTGGAGGACCACCTGCAGCGCTATCTTGCCGAACAGATCGAACGCATCGGCAAGGGCGCCAAGTTGGTGCGCCGTGAATACCCGACCGCCATCGGTCCGGTGGACATTATGGCCATCAATGCCGAAGGCGAGCATGTGGCGGTGGAGATTAAGCGTCATGGTGGCATTGATGGCGTTGAACAATTGACCCGATACTGCGAGCTGCTCAACCGTGACCCGCTTTTGGCTCCGGTGCATGGCATCTTCGCCGCGCAAACCATCACTCCGCAGGCGCAGGTGCTGGCCAAGGACCGAGGCTTTACATGTCTGATTCTCGATTATGACGATATGAAAGGCACTGAGGATGATTCTTTGCGTCTGTTCTGACGCTACTGCCTGCGACCGCGGCGGCTATTGCCTCAGCAACAAGTAAGGGGTTGTGCTCTGAACACATCAGAGCACAACCCCTTACTTCGTTATCGCGCTAGCAGTGCGACTCAGGCCTCCACGCTGGAGTACTGGACGTCGCGGCCACGCTCGACCGCTACGGTGAGCTTGTTCGAGTCGAAGGAGATGAATCCGTCGCTTACGTCGAACATATGGCGATTGCCATCGGGCTCAACCACGGTGAGCGTACCCTGCTTGATTACCGTGAGCACAGGCTCGTGATCCGGCAGGATACCCATGCCGCCTTCAGAGGCGGGGATGGTCACGCTGGCTGCTTCGCCGTGCCACACGGGATGGTCGGCAGCGACGATGTTCACCTTCATCGTGGTCTTTTCCGATTCAGCCATCACTCACCCAGTTCCTTCTGCATGTTGTGCCACTTCTCTTCGAGATCGTCGATGCCACCGATACCGGAGAATGCCTGCTCCGGAACGTCGTCGTACACGCCGTCGCAGATGCGGGTGAAGGCTTCGATAGTCTCGTCGGCCGGCACGTAGGAGCCCGGGCGACCGGTGAACTTCTCAGCCACGTAGAAGTTCTGGCCGAGGAACTGCTCGATACGACGAGCACGGTTCACGGTGGTCTTGTCTTCCTCAGAGAGCTCGTCGATACCAATCAGGGCGATGATGTCCTGCAGCTCCTTGTTACGCTGCAGAATGGCCTTGACGCGGTTGGCGCACTCGTAGTGAGCCTGGCCCACGTAACGCGGATCGAGGATTCGCGAGGTGGAGCTCAGCGGGTCCACTGCCGGGTAGATACCCTTGGAAGCAATGTCACGGGACAGCTCGGTGGTTGCATCCAAGTGGGCGAAGGTCGTGGCCGGAGCCGGGTCGGTGTAATCATCGGCCGGCACGTAGATGGCCTGCAGCGAGGTGATGGAGTGGCCTCGCGTGGAGGTGATGCGCTCCTGCAGAGCACCCATCTCGTCGGCCAGGTTCGGCTGGTAACCCACTGCGGAAGGCATACGGCCCAGCAGCGTGGACACCTCGGAACCTGCCTGAGTGAAGCGGAAGATGTTATCGATGAACAGCAGCACGTCCTGGTTCTGCACGTCACGGAAGTACTCTGCCATGGTCAGTGCGGTCAGCGGCACACGCAGACGGGTACCCGGCTGCTCATCCATCTGGCCGAAGACCAGAGCGGTCTTCTCGAGCACGCCAGCTTCGTCCATTTCACCGATCAGATCGTTACCCTCACGGGTACGCTCGCCGACGCCTGCGAACACGGACACACCGCCGTGGTTCTGGGCCACACGCTGAATCATTTCCTGAATCAGCACGGTCTTGCCCACGCCTGCGCCGCCGAACAGACCGATCTTGCCGCCCTGCACGTACGGGGTCAGCAGATCGATGACCTTGATGCCGGTCTCGAACATCTGGGTCTTGGATTCCAGCTGATCGAATGCCGGCGGGTTGCGGTGGATAGGCCAGCGCTCGGTAACGGTGATCTGCTCGTCCGGCTTCTTGTTGAGGATGTTACCGGACACGTCAAAGACGTGGCCCTTGGTCACATCGCCAACCGGCACGGAAATCGGAGCACCAGTGTCGTATACCGCGGCGCCGCGCACCAGGCCGTCAGTCGGCTTCAGTGCCACGCAGCGCACGGTGGAGTCACCGAGGTGCTGTTCGACTTCGAGAGTGATCTCGGTCGACTTGGCTTCGCCTTCCTCCTTGGCGCCCGTGTTGACGATGGTCACATGGAGGGCGTTGTAGATGTCGGGCATATGGCCGACCGGGAACTCAACGTCGATAACCGAACCCTGGACTCGGGTGACGCGTCCGTGAATCGGCTCGCCGTTGGTCTCGGAAGCCACAGTGGTCTGATTCTCAGCCATAGTGCGTTCCTACTCTTCCTTTGTGTTCAGTGCATCAGCACTGCCGATGATTTCGGTAAGTTCCTGGGTGATCGAAGCCTGACGGGAAGCATTGAGCTTACGGGTCAAATCATCGACCAGATTGCGTGCGTTGTCCGTTGCCGTGTGCATGGCGTTCTGGCGGCTTGCGGTCTCGGATGCCGCGGCAGTCAGCAGACATTCGTGGATACGGGACTGAACGTACTTCGGCAAGATGGCGTCCAGTACTTCGTCCAGGCTCGGCTCGAAGGCATACAGCGGCGGAATGTCCTCCGCGGCCTTTTCATTCTCCGGATCCGGAACCTTGGCTTCGCTCTCCACGATCTCGACAGGCAGCATGCGCAGCACACGCACCTTCTGAACCACCATGTTGATGAACTCGGTGAAGACAATGTAGAGCTCGGAAACTCCACCCTGCTCCGCCGGCTTCATGTAGGCGTCCATCAGTGTGTTGGAGATCGTCTCGGCGATCTCGACGCCGGGCTGATCGGTGTCGCCTTCCCATGTGGCCGCCACGTCACGGTTGCGGTACTTGTAGTACGTCGAACCACGACGGCCGTACACGAACAGCTCCGGCTGCTTGCCATCCGCCTCAAGACGGGCCAGCAGCGATTCCGTTTCACGGATAATCGAAGAGGTGTACGGGCCGGCCATGCCACGATCCGAGGTGAGGGCGAGAACAGCCACGCGAGGGTTGTTCTCGTCCTTCACTGCAATCGGATGCGTGATATGGGTATGTGCCACCAACGCTTGCACGGCATCGAAAATCGCATCGGTGTACGGCTTCGCGTTCAGGGCCACATCGCGGGCCTTGGCGATATGCGAAGACGCAATCATCTCCTGAGCGTTGAAGATCTTCTCCAACGACTCAGTGGAGTGGATGCGTGATTTCAATGCGAGTTGCGAGCCCATGGCTTACTTCTCTCCCGCCACGATCTTTTCCTGTTCGACCGGAGCGGCCTTGGAGGTGTCAGGCTTCTTGTCGATCAGCGGCTTGCCGCTGGAGGTCACGAAGGTGGCACGGAAGGCATCCACAGCCTTGGCGAGGGCAGCCTCGGTGTCGGCGGTGAAGTCCTCGGTCTCGCGGATGGTCTTGAGGATATCGGTGTTGTGGTCGAGGTAGTCCAGCAGACCCTGCTCGAACGGAAGCACGTCTGCCAGCTCGAGATCATCGAGCTTGCCGTGGGTACCAGTCCACACGGAGACGACTTCCTGTTCCATCGAGTACGGGTGGAACTGCGGCTGCTTCAACAGCTCGGTCAGGTGAGCACCACGGGTCAGCTGAGCCTTGGATGCCGCATCCAGATCGGAGGCGAACATGGCGAAGGATTCCAGCGAGCGGTACTGCGCCAGGGAGATCTTCAGCGTACCGGAGACCTTCTTCAGTGCCTTGGTCTGTGCAGCGCCACCGACTCGAGAGACGGAGATACCGACGTCCACAGCAGGACGCTGGTTGGCGTTGAACAGGTCGGACTGCAGGAAGATCTGACCGTCGGTGATGGAGATCACGTTGGTCGGGATGTAGGCAGACACATCGTTTGCCTTGGTCTCGACGATCGGCAGACCCGTCATCGAACCGCCACCGAGGTCATCGGAGACCTTGGCGCAGCGTTCGAGCAGACGGGAGTGCAGGTAGAACACATCACCCGGGTAAGCTTCACGCCCCGGCGGACGACGAAGCAGCAGGGAAATCGAACGATAGGCTTCAGCCTGCTTCGACAGATCGTCGAAGACGATGAGCACGTGCTTGCCGTTGTACATCCAGTGCTGGCCGATGGCGGAGCCGGTGTACGGGGCAATGTACTTGAAGCCTGCGGAATCGGAAGCCGGGGAGGCCACGATGGTGGTGTACTCCATAGCGCCGGCGTCTTCCAGGCTCTGCTTCACCGAGGCGATGGTAGAGCCCTTCTGGCCCACGGCCACGTAGATGCAGCGCACCTGCTTCTTCGGGTCGCCGGATTCCCAGTTGGCCTTCTGGTTGATGATGGTATCGATCGCGATGGCGGTCTTACCGGTCTGGCGGTCGCCGATGATGAGCTGGCGCTGGCCACGGCCAATCGGGGTCATCGCGTCGATGGCCTTGAGGCCGGTGGACAGCGGTTCGTCGACCGGATGGCGGTGCATCACGTCCGGAGCCTGGGCTTCGAGGATGCGGCGGCCTTCGCTCTTGATTTCGCCGAGGCCGTCGATCGGCTTGCCCAGCGGGTCCACGACGCGGCCAAGGTAGCCGTCGCCGACAGGCACGGAGAGCACTTCGCCGGTACGGCGCACTTCCTGGCCTTCCTCAATTCCAGCGAAATCGCCGAGGATCACCACGCCGATTTCACGGGCGTCAAGGTTGAACGCCAGGCCGAGCGTGCCGTCTTCGAACGTCAGCAGCTCATTGGCCATGCAACCAGGCAACCCCGTCACGTGGGCAATGCCATCGCCTGCCGTGGCGACATATCCCACTTCCTGAGTGGGGGTGTCGCTCGGCTGGTAGGACGACACGAAGTCGTCCAAGGCCTTGCGAATCGAGGCGGGATCGATGGTCAGTTCTGCCATGATCACTCCTTCTATTGGTTATTGTTCAGTCAAGTCTTTGCTTGTGTTCCGCTGCGCGGCAGGTACTGTTGGCACCCAGTCGCTCAGTTGCTGCCCGCTTTCACGGTGCGGTTGAGGTGCTGCAGCTGGGCCACCACGGTGTTATCCGTGACTTCATCGCCCACCTGAATGCGCATACCGCCCAGCACGCTCGGATCGACCACGGAGTTGATATGCACCGGACGTCCGGCCTTGGCCGAGTAGACCTTGACAAGACGTTCGATCTGCTCCTTCTTCAATGGGGTTGCGGTGGTCACCGTGACCATCGACTCGCCCATGTGACGGGAGAACTTGTTAATCAACCACTGGATGGTCTCCAGATAGCGGCGGCGGCGCAGATTGCAGGTGGCGTGCTCGGCAAGCCTCATCGTGATCTTGTTCAGACCCTTGCCTTCGAAGATCTCGCGGAACAGCTTCACGCGAGCTTCGCTGGGAGCCTGATCGTCGTACAGCTTGGCGCGCACGACAGGCAAGGTCAGCAATGCTGAATGCAGTCGAGAAAGCTCAATGGATACCTGCAACGTAGCGTCAGTGGCATCGGCGTAGTACATCATGGCGTCCACACCGAAGTCCTCCACCGCGTTGGCAATATCGCGGGCGCGGCTCCAACGACGGGCAACCAGATCGGTCATGATCTCCACCGTCATCGGATGGGCTTCGCCCTTGAACAGTTCATTCAGCACCGCAACCTTATCGGCTACAGGTCGAGATGGATCGGTCAGTGCGCGTTCCAACGCGATGTTGTGATCCAGCACACTGGTGATCTTGAACAGTTCGTTGCCGATTCGCCATGCATCCTCACGGGTGTCACGCAGCTTCGGGGCCAGCGAATCACGCGACTCGCGGTCTGCAATACGAGATGCCTCTCCTCGCATGGTCACCTCCCTTTCTGGTTACGGATGTTCCTGACGATGTTCACGGTCACTTCTTGGCGTCCAGGTCTGCAATCATGGAGTCAATCATCGAGGACTGCACATCGCTGTCCTGAAGCTTGGCACCAAGAATCTTGCCGGCCAGAGCGGTAGCCAAAGCACCGACCTCGCCCTTGAGCGAGACCATGGCCTGCTGCTGCTGGGATTCCAGCGAACGCTGAGCGTTGGCGGTAATCTGAGCGGCATCGGCTTCAGCACGGGCGCGGGCATCGGCAACGATATGCGATGCTTCGGCACGGGCGTCGTCGCGAATCTTGGCGGCTTCCACGCGGGCGTTGCTCAGCTGGCTCTCATACTTGGCCTTGGCTTCAGCAGCTTCCTTCTGAGCCTGTTCTGCCTTGGCGATACCGCCTTCAATCTTGGCGGTACGCTCATCAAAAATGGCCTGGAACTTCGGCATGAAGAACTTGTAGAAGAACACCGCGATGATGGCCAGAATAACCAGCGACCACACGATGTCGTAGACCTCGGGGATGAACAGGTTGATGCCGTTCTCTTCCGCTAAAGTCATTGCCGTTCTCCTTTCATAGCTTCATTTCCGTTTGCGATTGCTTCGTTACCGCCGGCCGGCGTGCGCCGTGCGGCAGGCAACGGACGCGATCACTGGAAGATGAAGCCGGCCACCAGTCCGAGGAGGGCCAGAATCTCGACGAATGCCAGGCCCAGGAACATCAGGGTCTGCAGACGGCCGCCGAGCTCAGGCTGACGAGCGGTACCTTCGATGGTCTTGCCGATCAGAATGCCCAGACCGATGCCAGGGCCGATGGCGGCAAGGCCGTAACCGATTGCGTTGAGATTACCAGCGACCTCAGCGAGGGTGATGATATCCATGGGTTTTTCCTTTCTGGTTTTTCTTCTGTAACGAAGGAAATCTTGAAAATCTTGGGAATTCGGAAGCCTGCGAATAGCCAGCGATACACGCTTTGGCTGATCACTCGGTTTCCGGGTAGCTCATGTTGATGTATGCAGTGGTCAACATGGCGAAGATGAATGCTTGCAGTGCCGCGACCAGGATCTCGAACAGGGTCATGATCAGACCTGCGGCAAGCGTGCCGACACCGAGGATGGACCACAGCTTGTTCGGAATCTCGATGAGGAACCACTGGGTGGCGGCAAGGCACACGCCGACGGTGATGTGGCCGGAGACCATGTTGGCGAAGAGTCGCAGGGTCAGGGAGACCGGGCGAATCACCAGCAGTTCCAGAATCTGAATCGGGGTCAGCAGAATGTAGATCGGCGCGGGCACACCCTTCGGGAAGAGCTCGTCCTTGAGGAATGAGCCAAGGCCCTTTTCGCGAATGCCGGCGATCCAGTACTGGCAGAAGCACCAGCCTGCGAAGACCAGCGGCATCGTGATGGTTGCGGTGGCTGCAATGTTGAAGCCGGGGATGATGCCGCACAAGTTGAACACCAGAATGGTGAAGAACATCGTGGTAATCATCGGCAGATAGCGCTGACCGCGCTCCTTGCCCATCACCTGGTACACGATCTGGTCACGCACGAATTCGATGACCCATTCCACGGCACCCTGCCAACGACCAGGAATCAGCTTGGCGCGTGCGGCGGAGATGCCGAGGATGACCAGCATGATTACCGTGGCGATGATACGCACCATGATGATGCGGTTCAGCGCAAAGGGAGTTCCCTGGAAGAGAATCTCTGGAAGAAGGAAGTCGTTAACGGTCGGGAATTTCGGACCGTCCGCGGCCAAAGCCAACCCATTCAAAAGGGCTTCGTTCATTCTCACGCCTCCTGCTTCTTCAATGTCAGGTGTCAGTTTAGACCAGCGAGGTGGCCAAATGTGACGTATGCGTTACTTCTGGGGCCTCGCCTCGGAGCTCGCCGGGCGTGGACTGGAGTCGACGCTGCGGCATTCGGCTCCGAATGACTGAAAGGTGATTATTGGCCTGAGTTGGGACAATGTCAACATGGCGGAAAATCCTTGGCGTGTCTTGTGTGAAACCTACTGCGCTGTAGGCTTACCGCATTGTTATGGTTTATTTACCAATATGTCTTGTCTATTAGACGGACACCCATAATGTGCTGCATTTCGATCATTATATTGTCCACATAATGAAAATGTTGCTGTCCGATAACCGGACAGCAACAGTCATATGCACCGTGCAGCAACTCACATTCCGCGAATCACCCGACTCTCGTTGCAGAGGAGCCATTCGCGGGCAGCGGACCGAGGGGCAGTCAGACCTGAGGAATCACCCCGTAGCCGTCATGCAGGAATGGCTCGAAGCCATCCTTACGTGGGCCTCCCGGCACATGGCGAATCGACCGGTCGGTGCCAAGCTTCTTTTCTTTCCTCAGTTCCGGCACCTCGCTCAGATCGTATGGCGTGGTCTGATACACCCAGTTCAGCCAGTTGCGCCACAGCAGGTTGCCATGCGCACGCCAGCTGAACAGTGGCTCCAGCGTCGGGTCGTCGTGCGGGAAGTAGTTTTTCGGGAACGGCACATTGGTCAGCCCCTTGGCCATATCGCGCTCGTACTCTTCGGCAAGCGTGTACTTGCCGTACTCCCAATGCCCCAGTGCGAACACTTCGGAGAAGTCACGCGTGGCCACCAGTCCTGGACCGGACTGCGGGCCCCACGTGAGCACCTGCAAGTCCTGCTTTTTCAACGCCAGATCCGCTTCGTTCACCCCCGCCAGACGCGAATGCGGCTGCAACGCGATCTCATCGAATCCATTGGTCAGGAAGCAGTATTCATCTTGCAGATACTGAGGGAACACGCCGAAGATTTTCTCCGGGTAATCGACTTTACACACGCCGTATCGGTAATACAGCGCGCCCATAGCACCCCAGCACAGGTACATGGTGGAGAACACATGGGTGGATGCCCAGTCGAGGATGGTTTTGAATTCCTCCCAGTAATCCACGTCCTCGAACGGCAGATGCTCCACTGGAGCGCCGGTCACCACGAAACCGTCGTAATAATTGTCTTGGAACGCATCCAACGTCTCATAGAACTTCACCAGATGGTCGGCGGAAACGTGCGTGGCCTCATGGGTGGAGGTCTTCATGAAATCGATCTCGACCTGCAACGGACTTTTTGAGATGAGGCGAAGCAACTGCGTTTCGGTCTCGATCTTCTTAGGCATCAGATTCAAAATCACCAGTTTGAGCGGGCGCACACGCTGACGCTCTGCTTCGGGCTTCTCAAGAGCGAAGATGCGCTCCGAGTCGAGAATGTCACGGGCCGGCAGGCCACTGGGAATTTTGATAGGCATGTTCTCATTATGGCCGCGAATCGGATATGTTGCACCTTGCATGCGCAACTTTGCGCCGCGGACCACATAGATTCCGCTTATGACGCGCACAATTATCATCCAAAACACCAGCCGCGACACGCCGATGGGAGTTACATATTGACATATTTTGATTCAACAGTATTGTAGATAGAGCTGTCTGAAAGACAAGCCGACGCGGGGTGGAGCAGCTCGGTAGCTCGCTGGGCTCATAACCCAGAGGTCCATGGTTCAAATCCATGCCCCGCTACTACAAGAACAAGCCGGAATCCAAATGGGTTCCGGCTTTTTCGTTGCCACGGCCAGCGATCCAGCGGTACAGCGCCAGCAGTCACCAGCTCCGAATGTCACATATGCCGCTGCCGCTCAGGAGCCGATAGCAATCGCAACACCGTGGCTGTCACTGTTCCATTCGGCGTTTGCGCGCAATCACCAGCACGATGAGGCCAACAGTCAGCGCCGATGCGGCAATCCCTGCCATGGGTATCGCACTGGATCCGGTATGGGAAAGCGGCTCCGGTTCCTCGGACTCCTCCTCAGGCTCAGGCTCCTCCTCTTCGCAAGGTTCTTCGCATTCCTCCTCGCATTCGCGCACACGCGTACGCTCCCATGCATCGTCATATCGGCTTGCCGCTGGCATGACCCGGTCATCACCTTTGAACTCCCACACGAACACATACCACCCGTGCTGCTCAGCCACTAGATTCATCGGATCACCGTTCGCATCCGGAATGCCGGAACCCACTTTGAACGTGCCGTTCTTCGCTGGAATATCCCATGTAACAAGCAGCTTATGATGTTCATCTTCCTGAGGAACCTCAGCACCTGCCGGCTTATATGCCTCATCTTTGGAAGCATCGAACGGATCTCCCGCCCACCACACACTCACTTGCGCATGCGGCCGGTCGGCACCGAACCCATAATCCTTGTTGCCGGTAAAACTGCCGTGATCTTCCGGGAAGCCGGAAATCGTAATGGTGTCGCTCAACTCAGCACCAACAGCAGCGGAATGTTCGGTCACCGTGGATTCCACTTCAAGCTTGCTCCTGTTCGAGTTGCTTTCAGCGGTTTCCAAAAACGTACTGCTCCAATCACCAACAAGATATTCTTGCGCTTCCTTGCTTTGGTGTGTTTTACGGAACACCCACACCCAGGTGCCGAATCCTCCTGAGCTTGGTGTCACATACGGCTTGCTGCCATCAGGCTTGGTCATAGCCTGCACACGCGCGTGCTGATTAGGACCGGTAAACGATACGCTGCCATACGCCGATGGCTTATATCCATCGCCCTCAATGTTCGCTATGTAGTCATCCGCGCTTTGGCCAGTTCCGGGAGCAAGCATCTTACCTAAATCCTCTTTCGCCAAGCCATCGAAATAGTAGCCCTGCGCCTCAAGCAACATATTTGGCACCCAGTGGCTGTCCGCATCAGCCACCCCGCTGGTCACCTCGTCGAACACCTGCGAACCAGCATCCAACACTTTGTCGGAAGCCACAGTCGAAACCGATGGTGTGAAATCCTTGCGCACCTTGAAGTTCACCGCTTCGCCGGGCGTGGCGCTCATCGAATCGAATGCCATCATGTCCTGCAAGCCAATCATGCGCTTGAGCTGTCCGGAATCATAGGACGTAGTCGCCTTGACCGTGCCCCGCCCTGTGGCTTTCCAAGTGAAACTCTTGGCCGATGACTGCGAAGTATCACTGATGCTCGCCTTGCCATTCGCGGCGAACACCGCAGGACCTTCCAACGTCACGGTGAACGGCACGCCGGCAATCGGCTGCTGCGCACCATTGGTCACCGCTACCTTGACTTCGCCCTGCCGAAGGCCTTCGGCATAGGTGCGCTCCACCGTGGCGTTCGCCGGCGCATGGCGTTCCGCTTCAGCCCAAATCTCCGCCGCGCGGGCGATGATGTCCGCGCGAGTGGATTCAATCACCTTTCTATGCGATCCCCAGCTCGCGGCTCCGTACTTATCCTGTACGACCACCGCCACCGCAGCATGATCAAGCGTGCTGGCACTGCGGTACTTATCCAGAAGCCAAGCCACTCGAGCCGCATATTCATTCTTGACTATTTCAATCGGACCGATCTCATAATCAGTGAGAATTCCCGCCTCAATGCAGTAGAACTGGCTGCCGTCCGGACTGATTCCAGCCATCCCTACCGCATACTGCTGCCCACCGTGGTGGTACAGCACATAGGTATTGCTTGGCGCCTGCGTCAGCGAAGCTGCCTGCGCTGTAACCGGCAGCCCAACTAGCACGCCAAGCATCAGCGCCATACCCACTGCCATGGCACCGATTGCCATCATTCGTTTCCTCAACCATGAAGTCTTCATGCTCGTCCTTTCGCCGTGAGGATCGCTCGCGTCGTTGCGAGCCGATAGCCCCTGAGCATGGCAGATTGCAGCCGTTGAACGCTTGTTTTTTGACCCATGTGGTTCGAGCTTGCCGTTTTCCGGCGAGTTGTGGATAACTTGGGTATCGAGTTATCCACTTCAAGCCATTTATCGAACGTTCATCCAAAAGTTGTCCACAATGCACGCCAAATGTTGGATTCCCCTTAGAATGGGCGGTATGGCAGTACAACATAGCGCGGATTCGCGCACATATTCCGACAACAACTCCAAGGCCGTTGAGGCCGCTCAGACCGCAAAGGTCTCCAAGTCCGCCAAGTCGGCGAAGTCAAAGACGACCACCCGATCCAAGGCCGCACAAGCATCCAAGACCACCAAGACCACTCGCAAGCGCGTCGATGCGGAAACCGCACGCGCCAACGCAGCCCTCAAGGGTCTGACCGGCGAAGCTCCGGCTCCCACCATTGAGGCCAAGGAACTTGGCCAGTTTGGCCGCATCAACGTTATGGACATCACTCCGAACGAGGAACGCGGCATCTACCCGGCTCGCGTGGAACTTGGCGAACCGTTCAAGGTGACCGCCCAAGTGTTCATCGAGGGTCGTACCAAGGTGGGCGCCACCGCCATCGTGCGTAACGCCCGCGGCAAGGAAATGCTGCGCCGCGCCATGACCTGCACCAATCCTGGCCTCGACCGCTGGGAAGTCACGCTGAAGTGCGGCGAGCATAGCGATCTGAAGCCTTGGGAAGATGGTCACGCCGCAATCAAGCGTCAGCTTGGCGAATGGACCGTGACCATCGAAGGCTGGGAAGATACCTACAAGTCCTGGCTGCACGACGCCCGCATCAAGGTGAAGGTCCATGACGATGTGGACAACGCTTTGAACTCCGGCGCCGAGCTGCTGGCCCGCTGGGCGGTGACTCCGGACGCCGGACTTCCGGCCCGCGAGCGCAAGGCTCTGCAGCAGGCCGCTGAAACAATGGCTGATGAGTCCTTGAGCCCCGAGGAGCGTCTGGCCGCTGGCGACAACCCGCATATCGCCGCCTTGCACGAGTCCAACCCGCTGCGCGACGGCATCTCCCCCAGCCAGCCGCAGCGCTTCAAGGTGGAGCGTCCGAAGTCCAGCTTCGCCGCCTGGTACCAGTTCTTCCCGCGTTCCGAAGGCGCCACAATCGACCCGAACACCGGCAAGATCATTCAGGGTACGCTGAAGACCTCGATTGCCGGTCTTGAACGCGCTAAGAAGGAAGGCTTCGACATTGTCTACCTGCCGCCGATCTTCCCGATTGGTGTGACCAACCGTAAGGGTCGCAATAATTCGCTGGTCGCCGGTCCCGACGATCCGGGTTCCCCGTTCGGCATTGGCTCCGAGCTCGGCGGCCACGATACCGTTGACCCGCTGCTCGGCACGATGGATGATTTCAAGGCCCTGACCGCCCGCGCTCATGAGCTGGGCCTCGAAATCGCCCTTGATTTCGCACTGCAGTGCTCTCCTGATCACCCGTGGGTCAAGCAGCACCCGGATTGGTTCCGCCACAAGCCGGACGGCACCATCGCCTTTGCCGAGAACCCGCCGAAGAAGTATCAGGACATCTACCCGATTGACTTCAACGCCGATATGCCCGGCATCGAGAAGGAAGTCGAGCGTGTGCTGAACCTGTGGATCGACGCGGGCGTCACCATCTTCCGTATCGACAACCCGCACACCAAGCCGGTTCGCTTCTGGCAGGATGTGATCGCCGCCGTGACGCGCAAGCACCCGGAGATTCTGTTCCTGGCCGAGGCTTTCACCCGCCCTGGCATGATGCGCGCGCTGAGCTACGTGGGCTTCACCCAGTCCCACTGCTACTTCCCGTGGCGTAACACCAAGGAGCAGCTGGAGGAGTACCTGCCGGTCACCAATGGCGACGACGGCTACTACCAGCACAACACCTTCTGGCCCACCACCCCGGATATCCTCACCGCCTATGTGCGCGACAACGGAATCGCCGGCCATTGCGTGCGTGCGGTGCTCGCCGCCATGGGCTCGCCGAGCTGGGGCATCTACAATGGCTTCGAGCTCATCGAAAACAAGCAGCGTCCTGGTTTCGAGGAGCAGATCGACAACGAAAAGTATGAGGTCAAGGTTCGTGACTGGTCCAAGGCCGAGCGTTATGGCGTGGCCAAGATGCTCATTGCGCTGAACAAGATCCGTCGCGCTCACCCGGCTGCGCTGAGCTACCATAACCTGACCATCCTGCCCACCTCTGATCCGAATATTCTGGCATTCGCCCGCCATACTCCGGCCGAACTGACCGGCACTGGCCAGGCGGATACGCTGATTGTGGTGGTCAACCTCGATGGTCACAACGCGCATCAGTCGATGGTGCACGTTGAGCTCGGCGAGCTTGGTCTGCCCACCGACCGTCCGCTGACGGTGCGCGATGAGCTGACCGGCCGCGAATTCCAGTGGGGCTGGGACAACTACGTTTCGCTCGCCCCGTGGGCTGACGTGGCGCACATCCTGTCGGTGCAGTGAAAACCCGATGATGCCGACTTGCGCAGTCGGTAGTAGTGTGTGTAACGAATAGTTTCCAGATAAGGAGATAAACAATGGCAGAAACCTTCAACGTTGTGGTCGAGATTCCGCGCGGCTCCAAGAACAAGTACGAAGTCGACCAGGAGACCGGTCGCGTGTTCCTGGACCGTGAGCTCTTCACCGCTATGGGTTACCCGGATGACTACGGCTACATCGAGGGCACCCTGGGCGAGGATGGCGATCCGCTGGACGCCCTCGTGATGGTCACCAACTCCGTGTTCCCGGGCTGCGTGATTGAGTGCCGCGCTGTTGGCCTGTACCACATGGAAGACGAAGAGGGCGGCGACGACAAGGTGCTGTGCGTGCCGGCTGACGTGCGCTACGACGGTGTCAAGGACGTCAAGGATGTCAACGAGTACCACCTCGCTGAGATCAAGCACTTCTTCGAGCAGTACAAGGCCCTGGAGCCCGGCAAGGAAGTCAAGCCCGGCGATTACTGGACTGGTGCGGACGTGGCCGAGAAGGAAATCAAGGAGGCGCGTGAGCGTCTGGCCGAGGCGTCTAAGTGACAGCCCAGTGAGCTGTCACTAGCCGAGGTGAGCGGCTATGCCGCGAAGGCGCGTGAAACGCGCACGGCGAAGTGATTTCCGTCAGGACAGCCCAGTGGGCTGTCCGCGGCCACGTGCGAAGACGCGACAGCGGCTGAGCCAATAATGAGCCAGCCGAAGGCTGTCCGTAATTGCAGGACCGTGGCCGAGAAGGAGATCGCTGAAGCCCGCGAGCGCCTCGCCGCTTCCCAGAAGTGATTTCGACTGCGCTTCAGCGTAATACAGCATGACGAAAGGCTCCCTCGGGGGCCTTTCGTTGTATCAGGCGTCGGTTTCACCGACATGTTCTCCATGGCCGCTCTCCCTCCGTCCGGCTTCGCCGTCCACCTCCCTCAACAGAGGGAGGCATTATTAATCGCCCCTAGTGTTATGATGATGTTTTGTCTTTTCAACTAGGCGTAGGCGGCGTGTGGGAACGCTGGTCGAGGCCCATCGCACGAAGACGATTCGGCGATGAACCTTTTGCACTCTCTATGATTTCGATAATCATCCAAACCCTGTTGATTTCCATTTCCTTCTCCATGGACGCATTCGCCGTGTCTATCGGCAAAGGCCTCACCGTTCATAAAGTCCGCACGGTGGATGCCATCAAGACCGCGCTGTGGTTCGGCGGCTTCCAAGCGTTATTCCCTTTGCTTGGATATTTTGCCGCATCCGCATTCAGCTCATATGTCACCGAATTCGATCATTGGATCATTTTTGCTCTTCTGGCGTTCATCGGCGGCAACATGGTGCGTGAGGCGTTCGAAGAACCTGAGGAGAACGCCAAGGAAACCCCGCAGTTCGACTGGAAGCATATGCTGCCTCTCGCCGTGGCATGCAGCATCGACGCGTTTGCCGTGGGCGTGAGCTTTGCGTTCATGAAAACCAATGTTGTTTTCGCTGTGACATGCATTGGCGTGGTCACCGGCCTGTTCTCCGCGGCAGGCTTGTACATCGGACGTATTTTCGGATCCCGCTGGCAGCAGCCATCGCAGATCGCCGGTGGCGTGGTGCTGATCCTCATCGGCGTTAAAGTGGTGCTCGAACACCTCGGCATCATTGCTTTCTGACCCTAATCCTCACTATGTATGCGGCACAACGTACGTACCGCATACATAACGCCGATTCAATGCCGAAAACCCTCACTATGTATGCGAGTACATGGCTGGTACGCATACTTAGCGCCGCCACTCCACCGAACGGCGTAGGATAATACGGAGCATTTGACTTTTCGAGAGGTTCATATGACCGAGATCACTCAGAAGAATTGGAAGCACAAGGCGTTGAGCATGCTGCTGACCCAGCTGACCGCCTATGTGCTGCTCATCGCGGCCACAGCTATTCCTACGCGCAGCATGTTTCCGGCGATTCCACTGATTATCGCGGCATTGGTGCTGGGTGAGTTCGTGCTGTTCTGGCCTTTCCGCGGCTCCACGTTGGATCGTGCGGTTACCATCGCGTTCGGCGTGGCATCGCTGATTTTCGTCGCGGTACCTTTCCCCTCCAACGATATTCCACCTGAGCAGATGTCCAAGAACGGCGATGCCTACCCGTGGTATTCCTGGGCAGTGGCCGCCGGTCTGCTGCTCGTGGTGCTCGTCATCTTCTCCTTCGGCCGTCAAATGGCCCGCAAAGAACGCTCTCATCTGATTCGCGCCCTCTCCCATGCCGTGACGTCCGGTGTGGCCGCCATCGCAGTGGCTGGCTGGTGTTTCCTTCCCGCGCTTGGCTCCATGCTGCTCAAAGGCGACACCGAAAGCACCATCACCATCATCGCGCTGGTGATTCTAGCGCTGGCGCTTGCTGTGGCATCCACGCTCTGGGTTCGTGATGCCGACCCGGATCCGACGATTCGCCATCCGTGGATCGGCACCGGTCTGTTGCCGGTCATGCTCATGGGCGTCACCATTGCGTCCGCCACATTGATTCTCGCCCGCCTCGGCGCCTGAATCAGACTTAGTCCATCAGCCAAAACCCACTATGCGTGCGCTGTCTGTGAACCATATCGCAGACAGCGCACGTTCATATTCCGCAAAGGTACACCCCTGTCCCGTACGCGCGCGTACAATAAAGGACAACGTGACGGCGCTGACGTGAGAGCGTCCGTCTCACAGGTCACATATCGGTACTGTTCGTGAGCTACCTTGCGAATGTAAGCATGAGGGGGAATCAACGTGACGGATTTGACGTTGATGACATTCGCCAGCGACCCCGCCACCGTGTTGCCATCCCTTGCTCTGCTCTCCCATCGCGTGCGCGTGCTGCCCATGGACGCAGCCAGCCTGGTAAAGATGCCGGAGAACACCATTCTCTTCCTTGACGCCCGCGACGACTTGGCCACCGCGAAAACCCTGTGCCGATTGATTCACGCGTCCGGGCTGTCTACGCCGATCGTACTGGTGTTGACCGAAGGCGGTTTTACCGTGGTCAACTCCCAATGGGGCATCGCCGACGTGGTGGTCACCACCGCTTCTCCCGCCGAGGTCGAAGGCCGTCTGCGTTTGGTATCCGAACGAGGCAATGCCCCGGCTACCACCGCTTCCGGTTCAACTTCCGAACCGACCACCACGGTGGAAGATGGTCAGATTCGTTCCGGCGACCTGATTGTGGACACTAATGGATACACCGCTTCCCTGCATGGCCGTCCTATTGACTTGGCGTACAAGGAATTCGAGCTGCTGAAATACTTGGTGCAGCATCCCGGTCGCGTGTTCACGCGCGCTCAGCTGCTGCAGGAAGTATGGGGCTACGACTACTACGGCGGCACCCGCACCGTGGATGTGCACATCCGTCGTCTGCGCGCCAAACTCGGCGGCGAATACGAGCATCTCATCGGCACGGTGCGCAATGTGGGCTACCGTTTCGACCCGCCTGAAAACGACCGGGGCGATGCAGCCGCTCAGGAAGCTGCCAAAGCAAACGCGCACAACACTGCTGAGGCCGACGGCATTGCCGGCCAAGCTGCGTAAGACCATCTTCCATGCGCGAAAGTAAAACCGCTCGCATCGCACGCATGCACAATGAATATGCTGTGCTCTGCCAAGTAATCCCAACGCCAAAATGCGCGCTGCACTTCACATCTCCGCTGGAACTGCTGATTGCCACGGTATTAAGCGCGCAAACCACCGATAAACGCGTCAACACAGTCACTCCCGAACTGTTCGCCACCTATCCGACTGCTGCGGCATTGGCTGCAGCAAATCCCGCACAGGTTGAGGATATTATTCATCCGCTCGGCTTCTACCGATCCAAAACACAGCATTTGATTGGCTTGGCCACTGCTCTGGATGAGCAGTTCGACGGTGTGGTGCCGCATACGATGGATGAGCTGACGAGTCTGCCGGGCGTAGGCCGCAAAACCGCGAACGTAGTGCTGGGCAATGCGTTTGGAATCCCCGGCTTTCCGGTCGATACGCATGTGATGCGTGTGACAGGTCGGTTGCGTTGGCGTTCGGATTGGCGGACCGCGCATCCTGATCCGGTCAAAATCGAAAAGGAAATCACCGCGTGCTTCCCTCCTGAGGAGTGGACCGATCTGAGTCATCGACTGATTCTGTTCGGTCGTGTCACCTGTCATGCGCGCAAACCTGACTGCGCGCACTGCCCGCTGGCACAGTCCTGTCCAAGTTTCGAACCTGCAGCATAAGCCCCTGATGTGCGATAGCGACTTGCATAGGGCCGCGGCGCTACACTGGGCCGTATGCAGCATAGGAAAGCGAATCGTCACAGCAATGCACACGGATTGAGGAATTGGGGTATTTTCCTCGGCGTAGCCTGCGCACTGGCCGCTGCAGTATGTGCGGGGCTGTTCTTCATGGGCAATCGCGGTTCAATCGACGATTTGATGTTGCCTGAACCGGGCGGCACAGTGAAGGTGGGCGTCACCGATCTGCCGCAAT
This sequence comes from Bifidobacterium colobi, assembly GCF_018555455.1. Classification (GTDB taxonomy): domain Bacteria; phylum Actinomycetota; class Actinomycetes; order Actinomycetales; family Bifidobacteriaceae; genus Bifidobacterium; species Bifidobacterium colobi. Next base: position 123,819 of record NZ_JAFEJU010000001.1, read on the forward strand.
CATTGGATGTCCGTTCGCAAAGCTCTCCTGCCGCCGAACGCATATTGCTGGACAACGTGTACGAAACCCTGATTCGCGTTGACCAGAAGAACCAGCTGCAACCATCGCTCGCCACCAGTTGGAAAATCTCAAGCGACGGGCTTACCTACACCCTGAGCATTGTCGACAAAGTCAGGTTCTCCAATAATCATCCTTTGGACGCCTCCGACGTGGTGTGGTCCCTGCAGCAGGCAGTCTCTCAAGATCATGCCGATGTGGATCAGCTCGGTGAACTCAAATCCATCACCAATCCCAACGCTTCTACCGTGGTCATCACCTTGGCCAAGCCAAATCCCACACTGCTGCGCGCACTGTCCGGCAGACTCGGCATCGTCTATGATTCCGAAGCCGGCGATGTTGACTACAGCAAGCAGGCCGTAGGCTCCGGCCCATTCACCGCCTACCTTGACACCGGCAGGCGCCTCACACTGACTGATAACCGCGAATACCACGGTGATCATCCCCAAGTCAACAACATCATGTTCGTTAAGGAAGCCGACGAGGCAACGCTGATCAAGCAGCTCAAGGCAGGCGACCTTGACATGGCGATGCCGGCCAGCACATCAGTGGCGCAGGAATTCGCCGCAGCAAGCGGATTCAAAGTCAGCGAGGGCACCACAACCAGCAAAGTACTGTTGGCATTCAACAATGGTACGGATTCGCTGATGTCGGACGAGCAAATCCGCAAAGCCATGCGTCACCTGATTGACGCCTCGGCCATCGCCTCCAGTCAGCCCGACTCAGCCGGGCCACTGGGCGGCCCCATCAGTCCGCTGGAGTCTGGATATGAGGATCGAACAGGGGACTTTCCGCACAATGTAGGCACAGCGCGCACCATGCTCGGCTTCTTCAGTCCAGAATTTATTCAAACAGTCAACTTGGTAGTCACCGAACGCTACCGTACATTGGGCGAGAACATTGCCCAGCAAATCAGCCAAGTACCATTACCGAAAGTCAACCTTGAAGTGGTCTCCGACGAGGATTATGCCAAGCGCATCCAGGATGGTGCATGGGAGCTGACCTTGATGAGCATGGACGATACCGATGATGCCGGCACCTTCGCGAATCCGGATTCCATGTTCCATTACGATCATGCGGAAGCCGAACAGGCGTATGCATCCGCGCGCGAAGCAACCAATGATCAGGAGTATGCCGAACGTATGAAGGCCTATGCGAAGATTCTTAGCGAGGATGCGGCCAGCGACTGGCTGTATACGCGCAAATGCTTCACCGTGGCCAGCGATACGGTATCCGGCTACCCGACGTCGCTGATCGAGACGCGCATGCCATTGGTCTCGCTGAAGAAGAATCAGCAGTAGTCTTTCCGCCGGTTATTCCTTGTCATACAACATGCATAAACTTTGGCCTTATGACTGAAGGCAATTCCATCATCAACGCCAACCTCACCCCGCTGCCCGACAAGGTCGGCGTAGACGGTCTTGAGGATAAGTGGCGCGCCGTTTGGGATGAGAACGGCACCTACAAGTTCAACAACACTCGTGACCGCAAGGCCGTGTATTCCATCGATACCCCGCCGCCCACCGTCTCCGGTTCGCTGCACGTGGGTCACGTGTTCTCCTACACGCATACCGACGTGATCGCTCGTTACAAGCGCATGCGCGGCTATGACGTGTTCTACCCGATGGGTTGGGACGATAACGGCCTGCCGACCGAGCGCCGTGTGCAGAACTACTACGGCGTGCGCGTGGACGTCTCCCTGCCGTACGACCCGGATTTCAAGCCGCCGTACGAGGGCACTGACGGCAAGAAGATCCAGGCCAAGGATCAGGTGCCGATTTCCCGTAAGAACTTCATCGAGCTGTGCGAGAAGCTGACCGCCCAGGATGAGAAGCTGTTCGAGGCACTGTGGCGCAAGCTGGGCCTGTCCATCGACTGGTCCCAGACCTACCACACCATCGGCGAACACCCGCAGCGTGTGGCCCAGAAGGCGTTCCTGCGCAACCTTGCCCGCGGCGAGGCCTATCAGCAGGACGCTCCGGGCCTGTGGGATGTGACCTTCCAGACCGCAGTGGCTCAGGCCGAGCTGGAATCCCGCGAATACCCGGGCTTCTACCACAAGATCGCCTTCCGCTTCGAGGACGGCACCCCGATTTACATCGAAACCACCCGTCCGGAGCTGCTGGCCGCCTGCACCTCGCTGATCGCCAACCCGGATGACGATCGTTACAAGAAGTACTTCGGCCAGGAGGTCTACTCCCCGCTGTTCAAGGTGAAGGTGCCGATTCTGGCCCACCCGGCCGCCGAAATGGACAAGGGCGCCGGCATCGCCATGTGCTGTACGTTCGGTGATGTGACCGATGTGCAGTGGTGGCGCGACCTCAAGCTGCCGACCCGTTCCATCATCCAGCGCAACGGCCGTATCGTGATGGACACCCCGGATTGGATCACCGATCCGGCCGGCCGCGAGATCTTCGCCGAGACCGCCGGCAAGACCACGTTCTCCGCTCGCAAGGTGATTGTCGACAAGCTGCGCGAATCCGGCGACATGGACGGTGAGCCGACGCCGACCAAGCGTATGACGAACTTCTACGAGAAGGGCGATAAGCCGCTCGAAATCGTCACATCCCGCCAGTGGTACCTGAAGAACGGTGGCACCGACCCGAAGCTGAACGCCGAGCTAATCGAACGCGGCAAGGAACTGAACTTCCACCCGGACTTCATGCGCGTGCGCTACGAGAACTGGGTGCACGGTCTGAACGGCGACTGGCTGATCTCCCGCCAGCGCTTCTTCGGTGTGCCGTTCCCGCTGTGGTACCCGGTCAAGGCCGACGGCTCCGCCGATTACGATCACCCGCTGACCCCGTCCGAGGATCGTCTGCCGATCGATCCGACCATCGATGTGCCGGAAGGCTACACTGAGTCCCAGCGTGATGTGCCCGGTGGCTTCACCGCCGAGAAGGACATCATGGACACCTGGGCCACCTCTTCCTTGACTCCGCAGATCGTGACCCACTGGGCCGAGCCGGATGAGGCATCCAAGGCGCTGTTCGCATCCACCTTCCCGATGGATCTGCGTCCGCAGGGTCAGGACATCATCCGCACCTGGCTGTTCTCCACCGTGGATCGTGCACACCTCGAGAACAAGTGCCTGCCATGGGCACACGCCACCCTGTCCGGTTGGATCTTGGATCCGGACCACAAGAAGATGTCAAAGTCCAAGGGCAACGTCGTGGTGCCGAACGAGCCGATTGAGAAGTTCGGTGCCGACGCCGTGCGTTACTGGGCTGCCGCTGCTCGTCTGGGTCTCGACGCCACCTACGACGTTGGCCAGATGAAGATCGGCCGTCGACTGGCCATCAAGCTGCTGAACGCCACCAAGTTCGCCCTGGCCATCGGCCGCGAGGACGAGAACCATCACGTTGGCGAGGCTGCCACCGCTGCATGGAACCCGGCCGATGTGACCGAGCCGCTGGATCGCGCCGCCATGGCCAAGCTGGCTCATGTGGTGCGTGCCGCCACCGATGCGCTGGAGGCTTACGAGCATTCCAAGGCTCTGGAAGTCATCGAAAGCTACTTCTGGCAGTTCTGCGATGACTACATCGAGCTCGTGAAGAACCGTGCTTACGGCACCCCGGACGAGAAGGGCGAGGCTCCTTCCGAGAAGGCCGTGCGTTCCGCCCGTACCGCTCTGGGCCTGGGTCTCGACGCCTTCGCGCGTCTGCTGGCTCCGTACCTGCCGTACGCCACCGAAGAGGTGTGGAGCTGGATGCACGCCGGCTCTGGTTCCGTGCACCGCGCCTCCTGGCCGACTCCGGAACCGTACATTGAGGCTGCAACCGGCGTTTCCCCGGAGTTGCTGACTTGGGCTGGCAAGGCTGTGGAGCAGCTGCGCAAGATCAAGTCCGAAGCCAAGGTCTCCATGAAGACCCCGATTCTCTCCGTGGCGCTGACCGCCGCACAGGATGGTGTGGACGCTATTCACGCCGCTCTGGGCGATATCGCTCAGGCCGGCCGTGTGGTAGGCAAGTTCGATCTGGTCGCCAAGCATGCCGAGGAATCCGCTGCCGAAGACGCTCCCGAGACCGAAGTGGCAGTAGCCGCCAGCGAGCTCGGAGAGCCGCCTGTTAAGAAGAAGTGATTCCACTTCTTCTTAACAGGCGGCCTTCGCGGCTGCTTATAGGGCAGCCGCTCACCTCGCCTACGGGAAGCCCACTGGGCTTCCCGCTATACGGCTCGGCCTGTTAAGAAGAAGTGATTCAGCTCATCTCTCCGTCAGCACTAACTGACTGAGAGGTTGCAAGCCGCTGAACTGATGCAACGTCGGTTCAGCGGCTTCTTTTTTCGAAATCATCCTTGAGCTCGTGAAAAACCGCCACTGAGTCAACCTCAGTGGCTTATTTTTTCGAAATAATCGAATACCTCGTGAAAATGCGCCACTGACCGAATCTCAGTGGCTTATTTTCACGACGGTGCCCCTTCTCCCAGGAACACCCAGGAACAGAGCACAACAATCTTTCCTTACACCGTGGGAACAACGATGAGATAACTTGGCGTCGAAGAATCCGGCTGCCGCGAAGTCACCGTCGAATTCAACTGTGTTGCAGCTTGCGCAATCAGCTGCCCAGCATCACCGATTTCCACAGTCTCACTAATCAACGTACTCATATCATGAGTCAGCAATGTAGCGCTGTCGCTTTGCCGAAGACCAAAGAGGACCGGCGCGGCATCCGTAGAATTATCAGCAGTAGCATCAGTCGTCTTATTCGAGGAGTTCGCATCCTTCTTCGCCGACGAAGCGTGCGACGAAGAGTCCGCAGCAGACGATTTGCCACCGGTACCAAGCGCTGAGGTCAAACCATTCGCATAACTCATCACATCACTGGCAGCCATCGACATCGTGTCATCAACCAGCGAAGCACCAGCATCCTGAGATTGCTGACGCTGAGCAGCCTGAGCCTGTTTGCGTGCAGCAGCGGCCTTGCGCTGAGCCGTAGCGGCCTTCGCTTTGCCATAGAACGACTGCGATTGCGGGTCAGCCAAACCTTGCGTAAGGATACGCGCAGCATTATCAGAAGCAGCAGTCTTCGATGCAGACGTGGCGCTATCATCATCGCTCTCGAACTGGTCGGCGAATCGCAGCAGAATCTGCTTCAGCGCTTGCGACTTACCGGTATGTTCCGAAGCAGCGGCGAGCGCAGCCATTGCCGCGTCCACCTTGGCTTGGGAATCCTTGAGCTCATCGCTGTTGTTGGTTTCGTCAATGGCCTGCTGCGCGTATGCCGTGGCCCCTGTTGAAGATCCACCAGTCAAAGCACTGAGCTTGGCTGTATACACATCCGTGTACTTCATCGAATAAGGAATCATCGCAGCGGACAGCTGCTTCTGACCGGCCGCATACTGCTGAGCACCTTTGGTGGCTTCCTCGGCCGCCTCCTTGGTGAGATCATCGGTCAAACCGGTGGTGCCCTGCTGCTGTATTCGGCGAATCACCTCATCCAGCGCGTCCACGGCACCATCGTGCATGTGAGCAGCACTCACATTGTTGACCGCATTCGCCAAGTCGAGCACCGCCTGAGCGAGCGGCGTATCACCAGACAGCTCGCCAGCCGTACCGACCAGCGCGGGCAGTTGTGTGGAAGTGCCAAGAGAACCGGAAAGATGGGTGGTATAGGAGCCCACATACGCGGCCATATAGTTCTGGAATGTCTGCTTATGCGCGGCTGCACGTTCGCTCGTGACGGTTTGGGCAAGCTGCTGCTCGTTGGTGCGCAAAGCTTTGAGCTGATCGACCAGCTGCTGATGTTCGCCGGAACCGGCATCGGTAAGGGAATCGACCAACATTGATGCATTGGCAGTCAATTGCTCTACCGCTGACTGCTGCCCATTGTTGGGCGCGGCAGCAGTGCCCGCGGCATCCGGAGCGGCACCTATTGCAGGAGTATCAGATTGAGTCTGACTATGCTGGTCCGGGTCTGCTGTCTTGGCACTGGAATCAGACGGTAGTATGGCGAGCGCGAGAGCACTCATCGTAAAGTGCTTCGCGTTCATGTAGACGTTGAAATCCAATGGAGCGGCGGCATGGCCCGTGGCAGCAATCACTGTAGTGGTGCCTTGGGTGTTTACGGTCACATTATCGTCTGCAGAGACGTCGCTGGCCACTTGACTGGGGATGGTGAATGCCACTACTGGAACACTGCGATTCGCGGTTTTGCCGGCTGTCTGTTGCGGGCGGACTGTGATGTGCACGCCGACCAGACCGCTGGCGTTGGATACCTGCTCAGCTTCCACATTCGGACCGTCTAGGGAATACGTGACGCTGACGTTCCATGGCAATTGCGCTTCGGATTGCGGTACTCGGCTCACCATCGCAGCACTATTGTTTTGGGTGCTATCCGAGGTTTTTACCGCATAGAACCGGCTGGGCTCGCCTTGCGCATCGGTCACCGCATATATGCTGCTTGCGGCTTCAAGTTCCGCAGCATAATCCGGTTCAGGCGGACGAACCAGCCATGCGCCGCCAACGGCACCGGTCGTGCACAAGGCGCAACTCAGCACCGCGGCAGTAAGCTTCATTTTCCGAATCCCCATTTCTGCATATAATCCAGCAGCATCCTAATGTAGCTGAGATTACGGTAGCTTCATATAGGCAATTCGCTCAGCGGTAACCAAATAGTTGTCTACGATATTCGCCTTATGTTGCCCAATATGGAAAAATGATCCGATGTCAAACAGCCAAACTTAGGCGAACACATCGAGGACGCCCGGATCGCCGCCGGCATCGGCGATGCGCTGATGCCGTTTCTTGGCCTCGGTGACCACGAATTCGCGGTATTTCTCCGCAATCTCCGGATCCAGACCAGCCTCGATGGCAATACGGTGCAGACGCTCGATCTGATAATCCTCACGTTTCATATCCTCAGGCGCGAATCCTGCATTGGCCTTCAGCACGCCCACCTGTGACGTGGTCTTGAAGCGCTCGGCAAGCAGGGAAATCACAGCGGAATCGATATTGTCGATGGATTGGCGCAATGCCTTGATCTGCGCCACCGCCTTTGCGGTCTCAGGATGGGCCGCCGCTTGGGCGGAATCGATGGTTGTCCTCTGCCAGTCACTGTTCGTTGCGCTCATAGTTTCGAGGATACTCCCCCGTCAGGGTTTTACGCGATCATCAACGTCTCACACGCCTCAGTATTCAGTACTTCGTACCTAATAAGGCATCCAAACAATGACCTAATGGCCCATCTCGCTTAGCAGGGGTTGATTCGGCCTTTCGGAAACATCTATCTGCTTTACGAGGGGTACCTTATCCGATGTATTGGCAGTATCCAGCACATTCACGTACCACCATTCCGCCATTTTGCAGACATCGATATTTGGCTTGCAACCCCTTGTAACGCAGATAGACCTCCGGCATATCGCAAATCAACCCCTTGTAACACAGTTACCGCGTTTCATGCCTGGGCGATCGCATTCCTGCTCAACAATCACTCATAATCGCTGCTAGGACCGATGGCGAGAGCATCATCATGCGTACGTCCCGTATGAATTGCAGTGTTAACCGTTTCAATTTCCGTCGAATCGTAGTCATAAGTCTGACCGTCCAGCTCATTTACCGGAATCACCCAACCTCCGTGCACCATGTAAAGTCGATCAGCTTCACGCAATTCAGCAAATGGCAACTTCTTATAGTACGTATGCTGACCTTCCTGAAGAGCCCACGCGAACAGCTCTCGCTGCGAAGTGCCATGAAGAATACCAATACGTGGATCGGGAGTAATCAACGTATCTCCGTAACGCACCACAATTGATGAATTGGGGCATTCCAATGTGCATCCGTCTTCAGTGAACAATATGGCATCGTCTACGCCACGGCGATCACATTCCCTATGCACCGCGCAATTGAATGCATAGCTCAGCGTTTTGGCGCCATGCAGAAGACGCTGCTGTGCAGTCCCGACAAGAGATTCATGCATCCGAGCGGAGTCATTGCATCGCAGATTACGCACAGGGGCGAATACCGAAATAACCGGTATTCGCCCCTTTAGCATCAAATCTGAAGCTATACAGCTCGATCAGTTGCCGTTGACCGCGTTGCCATTATTTGCCTGCTGCACGATGGCAGCGAGGAAGTCGCGGTTGGTGGCGGTCTTCTTCAGGCGCGGCACCAGCGTCTGGTAAGCCTGCTCCGGCTCCATGCCGCCGAGCAGTCGGCGCAGACGGTAGATGATCGGCAGTTCCTTAGGCTCGGTGATGAGCTCTTCACGGCGGGTACCGGAGGCGTTGATGTCGATGGCCGGGAACAGGCGCTTGTCCGCGAGCTCGCGGGAGAGACGCAGCTCCATGTTGCCGGTGCCCTTGAACTCTTCGAAAATCACCTCATCCATCTTGGAGCCGGTTTCCACCAAAGCGGACGAAATAATGGTGAGGCTACCGCCATTCTCGATGTTACGTGCGGCACCGAAGAACTTCTTCGGCGGGTAGAGCGCCTGAGCATCCACACCACCGGAGAGGATTCGTCCGGAAGCCGGGGCTGCGATGTTGTAGGCGCGAGCCAGACGGGTCATGGAATCGAGCAGCACGACCACGTCCTGACCAAGCTCCACGAGACGCTTGGCGCGTTCAATGGCGAGTTCGGCAACCGTGGTGTGGTCGGATGCCGGGCGGTCGAAGGTGGAGGAGATGACTTCACCCTGCACCGTACGCTCCATGTCGGTGACCTCTTCCGGTCGCTCGTCCACGAGTACCACCATGAGATGCACTTCAGGATTGTTGGTAGTGATGGCGTTGGCGATGTTCTGCAGGGTGATGGTCTTGCCGGCCTTCGGCGGGGAGACAATCAGGCCACGCTGGCCCTTGCCAATCGGAGCCACGATATCCATGATGCGGCCGGTGAGCTTGTTCGGCGTGGTTTCCTGCTTCAGACGCTCCTGCGGGTAGAGCGGGGTGAGCTTGGAGAACTGCGGGCGGTTCAGGGAGTCCTCGACGCTTTGGCCATTGATGGAATCGATGGCCTGCAGCGGCACGAACTTCTGACGCTGGTTGCGACGGTCGCCCTCACGCGGAGCACGAATGGAGCCATGTACGGCATCGCCCTTGCGCAGGCCGTACTTCTTGACCTGGCCCATGGAAACGTAGACATCGTTCGGACCGGGCAGGTAGCCGGAGGTGCGCACGAATGCATAGGAATCAAGCACATCGATGATGCCGGCAACCGGAACCAGATCTTCCTGCGGCTCTTCACGACGATTGTCACGGAGCTCATCGTCGGCGTTGTTATCGCGATCGCGGCCACGCATGCGACGGTTACGGCGATCATTGCGATCATTACGGTCGTTACGGTCGCCACGATTACGGGTACGACGAGTGAATTCGACGCGATCGTCGTCCGTATCGTTGTCCTCAACGGTTTCCTCGCGCTTCTGCGTAGGCAGCGTGGCGAGAATATCGTCGAGATCACGCACTGTTTCCTCATCCTGATCGCCACGGCGACGGCGACGCGGCTGTGCATCGTCATCATCATGTACGCGGCGAATCAGCGGGGCTTCCTCATCATCGCGACGGCGGCGACGGTCACCGCTCTGGCGGGAACCGCCCAGATCAAGACCGGCGAGCAAATCATCGGTGGATGCTTCGTCTGCATTTCTACGCTGCTTGCGCGTGCCGTAATCGCCGTCACCATCATGACGGTCAGTGCGATCGGCACGCTTGCGGTAGGAGCGCGGCTCTGCTTCAACGCGGTCGGCGTTCTCACGACTCCTGCGACGAGTGCGACGCTCGGTCAGCTCAGGAAGGTCGATCTTCGGCTCGGCGGCAGGCTGAGCAGCTCCAGCATTGGCATCTTGCTGAGCAACCGGTGCTTCAGCAGCAGAATCAGCAGCAGCCTCAACGTGATCGGTTACGGCCTCGACGGGCTTAGTGGCAGCCTTGGAACCTTTAGCGCCCTTGGCGCCCTTGGGCACACGTACCGTGACGCCAGCCGGGGGTTCACCTCCGCTGCGCGCGGCCTGTAGGGTGGCGAGGAGCTCGGGCTTACGCATAGTCGAAGTGCCGCGCAATCCCATCTGCTTGGCAAGTTCCTTAAGCTCAGGAAGCTTCATATCTTCTAGATTTTGGCTATTGGCCACTGGTTGCCCTTTCCATACCGAACAGGCATATGCCCACTTACGGAGTTAAGAGTGATTTTGCGGTTGTACCGCTCATGAATGTTCGCTGCATCTCTGGGGTTATCGCGAACTTCGTATACTCTACAACGCATCACCGACCAACGCAAAACGGCCTATCGCACAATGCGATAGGCCGTTTAGAAGCTCCGCCAACTACTTCTGCTCGTGGTAGGACTTCTCGGTGTTGACAGACCACACGTTCTTCTTGGAGGTCTTGCCGGTCTTGATGTTGTCCACTGCCTCCATGGCGGTGGCCATGGAATGATCCATGTTGTTGTAACGATGCTGACCGTTACGACCAACACAGTAGAGGTTACCGAAACCGTCGAGGTATTCGATGAGCTCATCCATGTGCTCGTAGGTGTCGAAGTAAGCCGGGTAAGCCTTCTTGACACGCTCACGATGGGAGTCGATAACCTCTTCCGGACCGTTGATCACGCGCATGCGGGTGAGCTCAGAGATGGCGAACTTGGTGGCATCTTCCTCAGACATGTTCCAGAAGGAGTCACCTTCCTCGCAGAAGTATTCGAGACCGATCCAAACGGTGTTGTCCACATCCTTGACCAGGTACGGGCTCCAGTTGTTGAAGATCTGCAGACGACCAACCTTGTAGCCCGGATCCTGCACGTAAATCCAGCAGTCCGGCACAATCGGCGGATTGCCGAGGGTGGGGATGTCGGTGGTGTTCTTGAGCTTCAGGTGCTTGACCAGAAGACCCACGGTCACGAAGTCGCGGTACGGCAGGCCATTGGCCACTTCGGTCATATCTGCTGGAGCTGCCTTGGAATCGGCGGCATCCGGATCGGCACCGGCGGCGTCGATGGCGTTAACCAGATCCTTGACCGGCATGGAGGAGATGAACTGATCGCCGGCAAGTTCGGTACGGTTGCCTTCGGAATCCTCGTACACCACGGACGAGATGGCACCATTGGTCTGACGCAGCTCGATCACCTTGGCATCGGTCAGCACCTTGACACCAGCGGCCTCGCAGTTGGATTCCACGGTCTCCCACAGCTGGCCGGGACCATACTTCGGGTACCAGAATTCCTCGATGAGGGAGGTTTCCACTTCAGCATTGGAACGCTTCTTGGGCAGCAGCTTCTGGAAAGCGTTCTTCAGCACACCCATGATGGACAGGCCCTTAACGCGCTGGGCACCCCAGTCGGCGGAAATCTGAGAGGGGTGACGGCCCCACAGCTTCTCGGTGTAGCCTTCGAAGAACATCGAGTACAGCTTGCGACCGAAACGGTTGATGTAGAAGTTCTCCAAGTTGTCTTCCGGCAGCTTGTGGAACATGGACTTCAGGTAGCTGAAGCCTGCCACCAACGTGAGCTTGAAGCCCATGGCCTTGAAGGTGTTGAGGCTCAGCGAAATCGGGTAATCGAAGAAGCGACGATTCCAATAAATGCGAGACACGCGGTGACGCTTCAGCATCACCTTGTCTTCAGTCTCAGGATCCGGGCCACCCGGCTCCATGTCGTGCTCGCGACCCAGCTTCTTATCATCGTAGGAAGGAGCGCCCTGCAGCGGCAGAACGGTCTTCCACCACTCCATGATGCGGTCGTCCTTGGAGAAGAAACGGTGGCCGCCAATATCCATGCGGTTGCCGTTATGCTTCACAGTGCGCGAGATACCGCCGAATTCACGGGTCTCCTCGAGCACAGTCACGTCATACTTATCAGAGCCGCCATCCTTGACGAGCTCCCATGCGGCGGTCAGACCAGCGGGGCCACCGCCGATAATCACCACGGATTGCTTTTCGCTCACTTGCATCTCCTTACAACAAAATCAGCGATAGTTTACCCTAAGCCTTGGAAACGCACGTTTTGTTTGTGTATTTCCTTACGATTTCTCTTCGGAACTAGCCGCTAGACCAATGGCCTTACGACTAATGCGCATGCATGGATTTAGTGGATGTCGTCAGGGATGTCGATATCGGTTTTCTGCACTTCTTCGACATTGACATCCTTGAAGGTCACGATGCGCACGGACTTGACGAATCGGCTGGAGCGATACACATCCCATACCCATGCGTCGGTCAACTGCACATCGAAGTACACGTCCTGGCCAGCAGAACGGACGTTGAAATCAACCTTATTCGCCAAGTAGAAGCGACGCTCGGTTTCCACAACATAGGTGAACAGCTTGATTACGTCGCGGTATTCCTTGTACAGGGCGAGTTCGGCGTCGGTTTCGTAATTGTCGAGATCCTCGGCACTCATGCTCGGTTCACTTCTCGCTTTCCGTATCACGCTTGCGGCCACGGCCCAGCGTACGCCACCAAGCTTCCTTGGAAGTCTTGCGTTCGCTCTGCCCATATGGCCAGTTGCTTTCCTCTTCCGCACTCAAACGGGACTTTTCATGAGTGACTTGAGACTCTTCGTTTGACTGCGATTGCACATGCACGGTCTGATCGTGCGCGCTCGGCTCAGTGTTGGGCGCAGTTCCGGAGCCCGGCCGGTCGGACTTGTGTGCCGGGTCATCGCCACCGTTCGCTGTATTCTGGCGCAATGCCACCGAATGTTCGCGTGCCGCCAAGGCCTCCTGCACACCAGGATTGTTTTCGATCAGATGCATGCCGAACGCATCCAGCGAACGAATCGGATCGTATTCGTCCACCAGAGTATCCATCACAATCAAATCCTGATACTTGCTGTTTTCCGCATCCCACAACGCATCGCGCGAAGTACCAGACGGCACAAAGCCAAGCGACTGGTAGACGGAAATTGAGCGCGTGTTCTTCTCAGGAACAGCCACCCAAATACGATGCATGCCCAGGCCAGCCGGTTCGGAAGCGAAGCCGTACGTCATCACGCGAGGCATGGCGTCGCGTGAATAGCCGCGTCCGCGATAGTCGCGACCAAGCACAATCTGGATGCGCGCGGAACGGGACCAGCCATCAATATCGATGAGGAAAATCATGCCGATCACATTGTCGGTGGATGCGGCATCAGTGGTGCCATCTTCATCATGATCAGCATCGGTGACCACCGCCCAAGCGATGGTGCGACGCAGTTCCGGATCGCCCACGCCGGACTCACCCGGAGTTAAACCAGCCTCCCAGGCCTGGGAGCGACGCACCCACGTGTGAATCATCGAACGTTCGGTAGCCGCATCCTTGCCCGTGATTTTGGATGCACCATAGAATGCATCGAGCTCGTCAAGACGTGGAAGATCCTCCACAGTAGCGGGGCGCAGATGCACCATTTCGCCCTGAATCGGCGGAATGACGATGCTCTGCGGCAAGTCACGCTTGACCTGTGCATCCGCTGGCATGCTCAACGTCTCGTTGGTCTCGGTCATTTGTTGTTCGTCCCCTGTTTCGGCTCACAATGACTCATGGTTCATGGCTCATGAATAGCTCACGATCAATGCCGAACATATCTTACTCTGCTGGGTGAACGCTGGAAAGCGGCTGTGCTCGTCAGCGTGCTGTGGCTCTGCCTGAAACCGCACTGGTATCGAGACGAACGCTCGGCGAGCGGGGCACACCCCCACTACCGCGCAGCAATGGTCTCCTTATGCAACAAAACAGGCCGTAACCGCGCGGAACTGTTTGGTTCGCGCAGTTACGGCCTGTTCAGCGGGTTATATGCTTAACGGCTCAGGACTTGATCTTGCCCATGACCACCTTGGTGACGGCCTTAGCATCAGCCTGACCACGTGTGGCCTTCATCACAGCACCGATGATCACGCCCATCGGCTTCATGTTGCCGCTCTTGAGCTTCTCAACCACGTCGGGGTTGGCCTCGAATGCAGCGTCGACGGCCGCTTCAATAGCGCCGTTGTCTTCGACGATCTTGTAGCCGTGCTTCTTAACGACCTCATCCGGAGTGCCTTCGCCCTTCAGCACACCTTCGACGGTCTGCTTGGCGAGCTTGTCGTTGAGCTTGCCGTCGGCGATGAGCTTCTCGACTTCAGCCACATCGACCGGAGTGATCGGCAGCTCTTCGAGGGAGACACCCTTGGCATTGGCGGCGCGGGACAGCTCGCCCAGCCACCACTTGCGGGCACCGGCAGCCTTGGCACCGGCCTTGACGGTCTCCTCGATCAGATCGAGGGCGTCAGCGTTCAGGATATCGCGCATCTGCAGATCGCTCAGACCCCATTCGGCCTTGAGACGGTTGCGGCGTTCGCGCGGCATCTCCGGCATCTGAGCCTTGATCTCTTCGATATGCTCCTTGGTGATGTGCAGCATCACCAGATCCGGATCCGGGAAGTAGCGGTAATCATCCGCATCGGACTTCACGCGGCCGCCTGCGGTGGTCTGCGTTGCTTCATCCCAGTGGCGGGTCTCCTGCAGAATCTCCTTGCCATCGTCCAGACGGGCGGCCTGACGGCGAATCTCGTACTGGATGGTCTTTTCGATACCGCGGAAGGAGTTCACGTTCTTGGTTTCGGAACGGGTGCCGTACGGGGCATCGGCGGACGGACGCAGGGAGACGTTCACGTCGGCACGCATGTTGCCCTGCTCCATACGGGCGTGGCTGATGTTCAGCGCACGAACGATGTCGCGGATGGCGCGCATGTAAGCGCCTGCGATTTCCGGAGCGCGGTCGCCAGCGCCTTCGATCGGCTTGGTCACAATCTCGATCAGCGGCACACCGGCACGGTTGTAGTCCACGAGGGAGTGGTCGGCGCCTTCGATACGACCGTCGGCACCACCGACGTGGGTGTTCTTGCCGGCGTCATCTTCGATATGCGCACGCTCGATCGGCACGCGGAATACGGTGCCGTCCTCCAGTTCCACATCCAAGTAACCATTGCCGTTGGTCGGCTTGTCGTACTGGGAGATCTGGTAGTCGCGCGGCATGTCCGGGTAGAAGTAGTTCTTACGGGCGAACTGGCTCCACTCGTTGATTTCGCAGTGCAGGGCAAGACCCAGCTTGATGGCGTAATCAACGGCGGCCTTGTTGACCACCGGCAAGCTGCCCGGCAAACCCAGGGAAACCGGGGTCAGCTGGGTGTTCGGTTCGCCACCGAACTCGATGTGAGCCGGGCAGAACAGCTTGGTGTTGGTGCTCAACTCAACGTGGGTTTCCAGACCGAAGACCACATCGTATTTCTTGGTGGCATCGGCGTACTTCATCAGTTTTTCAGCCATGATGTTGCTTATCTTTCCTTCCGATGCTGCTTACTTGGTGAGGCCGTCCAGCCACGGGGTCTTGAGGCTGTTCCAAATCGGACCGCCCCAGCTTTCCTCAAGTGCTGCCTCGAGTGCGGCTGCCGGCTTGTACATGACCTCGTCGCGCTGCTGCGGGGCGATGAACTGGAAGCCGACCGGCAGACCGTCGTCGGACAGACCGGCCGGGATGGACATGGCCGGCACACCGGCGAGGTTGGCCGGGATGGTGGCGATGTCGTTCATGTACATGGCCAGCGGATCATCCATCTTCTCACCGAACTTGAAGGCGGTGGATGGGGAGGTCGGGGAAACCAGCACATCAGCCTGCTCGAAGGCCTTCTTGAAGTCCTGGATGATCAGCGTACGGACCTTCTGAGCGGAACCGTACCAGGCGTCGTAGTAACCAGCGGACAGCGCGTAGGTGCCGAGAATGATACGACGCTTGACCTCGTCGCCGAAGCCAGCCTCACGGGTGTAGGCCATCATGTTGGCGGCGGTTTGCGGCACGCCGGCCGGCGGCATCACGCGCAGACCGTAGCGCATGCCATCGTAGCGAGCCAGATTGGAGCTCACCTCGGACGGCATGATGATGTAGTAAGCACCCAGGGAGTAGCCGATGTGCGGTACAGAGACCTCAACGACTTCGGCACCCATCTCCTTGAGCTTGTCGACGGCCTCGTTGAAGCGGGCCTCGACTCCGGGCTGGAAGCCGTCGCCGCCGAGCTCCTTGATGAGGCCGACCTTCAGGCCCTTGAGATCGCGCTTGGCGCCTTCACGGGCGGCGGCGACCATCGGACGCGGACCTTCCGGGATGGAAGTCGAATCGCGGCGATCATGGCCACCGATGACTTCCTGCAGCAGTGCGGAGTCGAGCACGGTGCGGGAGACCGGGCCGATCTGGTCCAGCGAGGAGGCCATGGCGATGGCGCCGAAACGGGAGACGCCACCGTAGGTGGGCTTGACTCCGACGGTGCCGGTCAGAGCGCCCGGCTGACGGATGGAGCCACCGGTATCGGTGCCGAGGGCCAGCGGAGCTTCGAACGCGGCGACTGCGGAAGCGGAACCGCCACCGGAGCCACCGGGCACGCGCTCGGTATCCCACGGGTTGTGGGTGGTCTGGTAGGCGGAGTGCTCGGTGGAGGAGCCCTGTGCGAACTCATCCAGGTTGGTCTTGCCGAGCAGCGGCATGCCAGCGGCCTTGAGCTTTTCGATGACGGTGGCATCGTACGGCGGCACCCAGCCTTCGAGGATCTTGGATGCTGCGGTGGTCTCGATGCCCTTGGTAACGATCATGTCCTTAATGGCGATTGGCACGCCAGCCAGCTCAGGCAGAGCAGCCTTGTCTTCGGCGGACTTCTTGTCGAAGGCGTCGGCCTGCTCGAGAGCCACATCACCGGAGACCTTCAGGAAGGCCTTGATGGACGGTTCAGCGGCTTCGATGACCTTGAGGTGGGCTTCGACCAGCTCGCGAGAGGTGACGTCGCCCTTCTTGATGGCGGCGGCCTGCTCGGCGGCGGATAGCTTAACGAGAGTTGCGGTTTCGTTGCTCATCGGGTTCACTCCTCACTTCCCAGGATTCGCGGTGCCACGAACATACCGGCCTCGGTCTTCGGGCCGCCGGCGAGCGCCTCTTCCTGCGTGAGCGGGGTTTCGGCGACATCCGGGCGCAAGTAGGCCTCAAGCGGCACCGGGTTGGCGGTGGGCTCGACGTCGTCGGATGCGACTTCCTGAACCTTGTTGATGGAGTCTGCGATGACGTTCAGTTCGCCCTGCAGACGGGTGATTTCCTCATCGGTGAGCGCGATTCGGGCCAGATCGCCCAAATGCACGATTTCTTCGCGTGAAAATGTTGGCATGCGCCTTACTATACGAGCGGTTTGTGACACGTGATTATCGAAATCACTGATTGGGACGCTTATCGGAATCCCCCAGCGGGGCAAAGTCTCTATCCACTCGAATCTTCGCCCCGGCTACTACCAACCATCGCGGCAAAACCCATATCTGGCCAAGGTAACGACCCTCTACGATCCTTCCGAGCGTGGCAAAACCTCGAGCCGGCCGACACCATGCACCAACTAAGCTCTCTCAACGCGGCAAAACCTTGAGTCAGCCGATGGTCAGCCCCGCTACCATACTGTCACTAGGGCAAATCCTCGGTAGCACCGATGAAAGACCCCGCCAACGCCCCATCAGCGCATCAAATCTCAAAGCCGACCGAGGAAACGCCCCACTAGGAGCCTCTGTGAGGGGAAGAACCTCGACTGCGCCGAGCATTCACCCCGCTCATCACCAATCGAAAGAGTACATCCTCGACTCAGCCGTAAGAATGCACCGCCATAGACCGCACTCGAACACATGAACGACAAATAACACGTATCTCGCGCCGGTTATCCACATTCACCCAATATCGCTCACAAGCCGGATACTCTCAAAACCGGCCACAATCGTTCAAAAACCGGCATAATCGACCGTAGCCTCATTCAGACGCCAAAGCTAGAACCACATTACCCCACACGACTGGAAGCCATTGCCACTATTGGCATACCGTCGAATCATGAAACATCACAAAGTTGTGGACGCCCTAATCACACAAGCCGAAGCGGAGCGCCGATGCGCATATGGCACGACCAAAGCACTCCGTTCGGCACTGGCACGACGGGCTCAGGCACTCGAGCTCCAACGCGTGTTTCCCAATATGTATGCCGCGCCAAAATATTGGGAATCACTGAAGCCAGATGAACGTACACGGCATTTGGCCCGAACCGCTCATCGCAAGCATCCCCATTGGGTTTTCGCGGGGATCACCGCGGCAGCCATTCATGGCCTCGAACATCAATGGCATCTTCATGACGGATCCATCACCATTATGACAACATCACAGGGGTGTAATGCCAGCAGTTCACACGTGAAACGCATATTTATGCCAGAGTGCACCCCGGAATACGTCAAGGGTCTTCCCGTCACCAGCAAAGCCCGCACGGCGGTGGATTGCGGTCTTTCCACCGATTTTCGTTTCGCATTGCCCATCATCAATTCGGCATTGCGCACCGATGTTACTGTTACCGACATCCTTACAATCTGCGGCTCCATGCGCCGCGATTGCACGCCGATGTTTCGATTGCTGCACTACGCCAACCCGGTATGCGAGAACGGCGGCGAATCATTGGCACTGGGCACCATCATCGACGGTGGGCTCATGGTTCCCGAGATGCAGCAGGAAATCATCGATCCACAGACCGGAACGCAGTATCGGGTGGATTATCTCTGGCGGCTGCCTTCAGGGCGTCTGGTTGTGGGCGAATTCGATGGCTACGAAAAATACGTGAATCCTCAGATGAATGACCGGCAAGGGGTCCGCGGCGCAGTCCATGCGGAAAAGGAACGGGAGACAGGACTCTATCGCGCCAACGTTGATGCCATAGTCCGCTTTACTTATGAGGATGTGATGGCACAGCATCCTATGCTCAACAAACTGCGCGCAGTCGGCATACCGAATGCGGTATCAACGACGGCATCAACGCTGACTATGGATTAGTGGGCGTGCGGCCGGACGCGCGGCTAGACACGGGCTATGCCGACGCGTACATAGCTGCACGGTGGTGTGTGATAGTTATTTGACATCCGCTTTTTTGGTGACAAGAAGGCCGCCGACCCAAGCCGCGGAGACCCAAGCAAGCAATATCAATACGGATTGCCACCATTCGGGAATCCAATAATCCTGCTGCGAGGTGACGGAGGAGACGGCATCGCTGCGGATGCTGGCTCCGAGGAAGTTGTTCATCGCCATATCCGGGGTGAGATACGCCAATGTGCCGAGCCAGGAAACTTGACTGACCGCCAGGGATACGATGGCCAACACGGATGAAAGCACCATAAGCAGTACAACTACCGCGCTGATGCCACCCACCGTGGAGCGGGTCAGAGCGCCCAAGCCCAACGCCATCAACGCAATACACATGATGGTCATCGGAAACCCAACCACGGTGATGGGGATAATACGCCACTGGTCGTCTGTGAGCGGCGTGACATCATGCCCCTCAACGAACAGCCAAAGCACGCCGGAGGCCAGCAGAATGCCGACGATGCCCGAGGCAAGTGCATAGAGCGCCACGGCGATTGATTTGCTGAGGTAGAACATGCCGCGCCTGGGATTAGCGGTCAGGCTGGATTGGATGGCGGAGGTGGTGTATTCGCTGGTGATGGCCATAACACCGAAGATGCCGATTACGAGCGCGGCAGTGCTGCCTGATGATGCCAGTACCGCCCATAAATCGACGGCGGCGAGTGGCTTGGGATGGTCCAGTGTTTTGCCGGTGGTGAGGTCAACGGTCGCCATGAACGTGGTGGTCCATGCGCTCAGTGCTGCCATACCCACCATGAGGGCCGCGGCCAGCCCCAGTAGAATCCATGTGGATTTCAGTGATTTGAGCTTGAGCAGCTCGGCTTTGAGCGAGCCAGCGAACGTCAGCCGAATGCGGCGATTCCATCGATTGGCGCGCCGGCTGACAGGGCGCTGCCCGGTACTGTTTGTGGCGCTGGCGCCGGTCATCGTCACGTTACTCATCGAGTCACCTCCGCAGCCGACTTGGTCTGATATTCAACTTGGTTATGGGTTAATGCCATGTAGGCTTCCTCAAGGGATGCGCGCTCTTCGATAAGTTCGTAGGTGATGAGTCCGGCTTGGGCGAACACGTGGGCTGCGGCTACCAGGTCGGCGCCGATGATGCGAAAGACTTCCCCGACAGGAGGATCTGCAGGCGCGCGCTGATCGGATACAACGCGCACTTCCTGAGCAGCGGCGAAAATCGACCTGAGTTTGTCTGGTTCAGGGGTGACCACGCGAATGGAGCGCGTGGAATGCTCGGCTACAAACTTGCTGACTGTCGTGGTTTCCAGAATATGACCTTGCCCGATGATGACGAGGTCGTCTGCGGTAAGCGCCACTTCGCTCATGAGATGCGAGCTCAAGAGTACGGCACGTCCTTGTGCGGCGTAATAGCGGCATAATTCACGTACCCATTTCACGCCTTCCGGGTCGAGTCCGTTAATGGGCTCATCCAGCACCAGATTATGAGGGTCGCCTAAGAGGGCTGCGGCAATGGACAGACGCTGGCTCATGCCGAGCGAAAAACGTCCGGCTTGGCTTTTGGCCACATTGGTCAGGCCGGTCATATCAATGACTTCGTCTACGCGACGTTTGGGAATGTTGTTGGTGTACGCCAGCGCGAGCAGGTGATCACGTGCCGAACGTGACCGATGCGCGGATTTGGCATCCAGCACTGCTCCGACCGTGCGCATGGGAGCGCGCAGCTTGGTGAACGGCTTACCATCGATGAGCGCTTGCCCACTATCCGGGGCGATAAGCCCCAACATGGCACGCATGGTAGTGGATTTGCCTGCTCCATTAGGCCCCAAAAAACCGGTGACCTTGCCATCCTCGGCAGTGAAGGTCACCTTGTTCAATGCTTGTTTGGTCTTGAATCGCTTGCTGAGCCCCTCAACCTCAATCATGATTCAACTGTAGCCGATAAACCGACACTACTTGCGGGAGTGTCAATGTAAACCGCCCCCATGCAGGTAAACAGCTGAAGAATTCTGTGAGCAACTATCCCGTATCTTCGGAACCGGTAGCAGTTCAGACTGTTACCGGAGCTGCATGTTGCGCAATCCATGCATGCATGGCTACAGCTGCCGCCGCACCGGCGTTGATGGACCGCACGGAACCGAACTGGGAGATGTAGACCACATCGTCCGCGAGGTCGAGGGCTTTTTGGCTCAGACCTGGACCTTCCGCGCCGAACAGCAGCAGGCAACGCTTGGGGAACTGATAGGTTTCCATAGGCACTGCGCCTGGAATGATATCCAGTGCGATAACGCGAGCTGCTTGCAGCTCTTTGATGCGAAGGTCTGCGTCGGCAAGTTCCTCCATTGCGTGCTGCATGGGAGAGCCCGCACCAGTGCTGTTCGCGCTGAATGAATCAGGAATCAATGACTGCGCCCCAAATTCAGTGGCATTCGCACCATATTGGTGAATGTGGATGGCAGCTGCAGCAGCCCGCGCACGCTCGGCTGCGATTTCTCCGGCAATGCGATGATGCCAGCATTCCACCAATTCGGCGATGGATGGATGATGCTCTACATGCTGGTAGAGCTCGGTCATCAAAGCACCTTTGCGGTTCCACTTGTGCGGGCCGACGATATGCACTCGCTTGGCTTGGAAGGCGTTGGCGGTTCGTACCATGGAACCGATGTTGAAGTCATGGGTCCAGTTTTCCACAGCGACTTCGAAATCATGGCGTCCGCGCGTATCCAAATCGTCTTTGATGGCTTGCACCGACCAATAGCGGTAGCGGTCGAGCACGTTGCGCCGATCGCCATCGTTCAACAGCGCGGTATCGAAACGTGCATCATAATTCGGTGATGCAGGGTCATCCGGGCGCGGTTCGCCAGGGTGAGTCTCGCTCCACGGTCCTACGCCGACTTCGCGGAATTCAGGTTCGCCCGAAGCTTTGGCGGCCAAGGAAATCTGGTTCGGTGCGTGCACTATTGCTCCTCTGCAAGCATCAGCATCGTGAGACGAGTCGTTGATTCTCTATGGAATATGGAACACGTCTCACAACAGTCGCCTCGGCTTTCCTCGCGTACGGAGGGAAGCCTACGACACGATTAACGAAGTTCGGATTCGTCAAACACTTGGACGAAAGGCAGTACCTGGCTGTCTCCTGTTGTCGGATTGACTACGTTGATGTCCTTGGCTCCGCCGCCGACAAGCGATGCAATAGCCACGACTTCGGCTCCCAGCTGCTTGACGATGCCGAAGTCGAGACCCAATTCGTTACCGTTACGCAGGGTGACCAGCGAGCTTGTCTGTACATAGGATTTTTCGGACAGCCAAGCGTCCAGCAGCACCACTCGGCGGCCTTCGATGGATGGCCCCTTGATAGAGGGGTATACGAAGTCCATTACAAAACCATCCAAGTCCTCGCCACGGGAGGCGGCGGCCTGAATCATGGCGGACACCATCGGCACTGCAGCTGCCGTCAATGCGCCGACCGCGTCGAAATCATCGACTGAGTAGCCGGCGTCTTCCAAGGCATCGATGAGCACATGACCCATAATCGGCGCTGCGTGGTGGTCAAAGGTCACTGCAGCCAGTTCGGAGAACGGGCGATCCACCACATGCTCTTTCAGCAAAGTGGCGAGCTGCTCACGCGGGTCCATCATGGCGAAGTTAGTGGTGTTCTTCGCGCCGGCTAGATCCGGCGTGCCAGTCGGGCGGAATCCTGATTCAGTCATGGTGCAAGCCTATCGCCTGAGGGGGTCAGAGAGCGGGACCAGTAGAAGAACATACACTGCCCATATTCCCTGCACATCACCTTGTACAACCGTTCCTAGGCCATCAATCTCACGCATCGCAGTCAAACCACCTGACCGCTCTCACCGTCCGGCGGCACGACTTCGGGTGCGGAAAGCTCACTGATGTTGCCTTTGTCGGATTCGATAAGCGGCACTTGCGCAATCACTTTGGACGGCTCGATTATCTGCAATTTGCGAGCCGTAGGCAGCACGCGGCGTTCCAGGCTTGCCGCGAACTTGTTGTAAGCGCCAACCGTCTTGGAAATCTGGGTTCCCAGTTTGGTGGCGTAATCGCCCAATACCGCGAATCGTTCATAGATTTCACGCGACAGATCAAACAGCTGCTTGGCATCATCAGTCAGCGATTGCTGCTGCCATGCGTAGGCCACGGATTTCAGCACCGCCCACAACGTCACCGGAGAGGTCAGCGCCACCTTACGGGAGAATGCATCATCCATTAATGTGGGATCAGCTTCGAGGGCGGCCTGCAGCAATGACTCGTTGGGGATGAATGCCACGACGAAATCCGGTGCGGTCGCAAACGCGTTCCAATAGGCCTTCTCCCCCAGCGCGCGCACATGCTCTCGCAATGCTTTGGCGTGGGAACGCAGCAGCTCATCACGCCGGGCCAACTCCTCAGGACTTGCGGTTTCAGGAATCTCACATGCCCGCTGATAATCGGCATATGGCACTTTGGCATCGATGGGAATGGTTTTGCCGCCGGGCAGATGGACAATCATATCCGGGCGCAGCGTGCGCCCATCGGCACCGGTAACCACTACCTGTGTATCGAAATCCACATGCTCTAGAAGACCTGCTGATTCGACAATGTTCTTCAACTGCGCCTCGCCCCATGCGCCACGCACCTTGTTGTTGCGCAACGCAGCGGAAAGCGAGCTGGTCTCTTTGTCCAGTCGGACTTGCTGATCGTTCAGCCCTTTGAGCTGAGCGCCCAGCGCACCCATCTCCTGTTTACGGCCTTCTTCGATCTGCGCGACCTTATTTTGCAGGGCATCGAGGTTTCTGGCAACCGGGGCGAGCGCCTCCAGTACCTTGCTCTGCTCTTTCAGCCGCGCTTCCTGCTCCTGGCGCTTCACTTCGGCGGCTTGCATGTCGGCCAATCGCTTTTCTTCAGCCGCCTTTGCTTCGGCGTTGCGGCGTTCCTCCGCTTCAGCCGCAGCACGTTCCCGCTCATGCTGTATGCGAATCTGTTCAGCCTGCTGCGCCTGCGTCAACTGCGATTTCACGAAGGCAAGCTGCTGGTTCAGCCCCTCAATCTGAGCGCGTGCGGCAGCGTTGGCAGCACCGAGTTCAGCCGATTCATGACGTGCATCCTGGAGCAGGGCCCGGGACTCCTCCAGTTCCTCCGTCTTGGCATTACGAGCCATTTCCTGGCCTTTATTTCTGCCCAGTACGAAGCCCGCGAAGAGTCCCAGACCTGCACCGACCACCAATACCGCAATCAGCAGTATCACGTTTCCCGTTTGTTCAAACATGCCCTCAGTATTGCATGAGTTTTTCGAGAGGGAATATTTTTTCCCTCTCGATTTTTATGGTGCATGATGGAAGAGCCTTGTTCCACGGTCCTATGATTTGACCAACCTCGCGATGGCCGCCGAAGCCTCTTTGAGCTTCTCGTCAGCCACCGCCCCGCCCTCAATCGATGCCTGACGAATGCAGTGACCAAGATGATCATCCAGCAACAACAATGCCACAGACTTCAACGCCGAGTTCGAAGCGGAAATCTGTGTGAGGATATCGATGCAGTATTTGTCGTCCTCCACCATCTGCTCGATGGCGCGCACTTGTCCTTCAATACGGCGAAGGCGGGCCACGATCTTTGCTTTGTCACCGCTGTACCCGTGCATGGTTGCACTCCCCTTACTTTTCCGAAAGCTGAACACCACCGATTATATACCCTATAGGGGTATTGGGTATACACTATGGATTGAGTAGAATACCAAGAGGAAGGAGCGAGCATGGGGTTCAACATATTCGCCTTGGTGGCGGCACTGCTAGCGGCAGCCGCCATTACATGGGCAATTCTGCGATTCTTCTTCGCGCCGCAACGCGGAGCATCCGGCACCATCAATAACGGGCAACAACACGCAACCATCACGGTCAAAGGCGGCTACTCCCCGGCAGTGGTGAATATGCAGGCAGGCCTGCCCATCACACTGACGTTCGACCGCCAGGAAACCGGCGAATGCACCTCTCATGTGGTTTTCGGCGATTTGGGTCTCGATGCGATGCTGCCCGGCAACACCCGCACAGACGTACAGCTGCCGCCCCTGCCCGCCGGTGAATATCCATTCGCCTGTGGCATGAACATGGTGCATGGCCTGCTGCGCGTGGAGGGTGAATCCAACGTATCCGCCATCCCGGCCAACGCCCTGCAGCATACTGCGGACGAGCCGCTAGACGCGGCACAAGCCGAGCAGCGCGAAGCGCAGGAGCGCCGCAATGAAATCAAGGCCCTTACCAAATTGGTGATTATCGGCGCAGTGCTCACTATTCCGGTATTCACCGCCACAATGCTGCACATGGCCAATCCGATGCTCGTCCCACACTGGATGGTCAACCCTTGGCTGCAAGCCATACTGATCACACCGGTGATGTTCTATTGCGGTCACCCTATTCATAGTGTTGGATTCCCGGCCTTGGCCCATCGCTCACCAGACATGAATTCACTGGTTTCGCTGGGTACCACTGCCGCATATGTATATAGCTTGGTCACCTGTATCGCGCCGTGGATATTCCCCGAAGGCTCTCGCGAGCCATACTTCGAATCGGTGGGCGTGGTCATCACGTTGGTGTTGGTTGGACGGCTCCTTGAGAACAAGGCTCGCGAAGGCACCGGCAAGGCCGTACAATCACTGATCAAGCTTCGTCCGCGCACCGCGCACAAGCTGCAGGAAACGGCCACGTTCACGTCTGCCGCAGCCCAACATGATGCAGCGAATGATGCAAATACCGAAGCTTCCACAGCACTATGGCTGAACCCGGCCAACAGCACCGATATTGACGTCGACGACATCACCGCAGGAGATTTGCTCGTAGTGCGCAACGGCGAGCGTGTGCCTACCGATGGCATGGTCGTAGCCGGTAAGGTCACGGTGGACGAGTCGATGATTACCGGCGAATCCAAGCCAGTCAACAAGACCAAGGATGCGTTGCTCACCGGCGCAACCGTTGTGTTGCACGGTGATTGCGTGATGCGCGCCACTCAGGTCGGCGCGAACACCGTGCTTTCGCAGATCACAGCAATGGTCGCTCGCGCACAGGCCACTAAAGCTCCGGTGCAGCAGATGGCTGATCGCATCGCGAAGTATTTCGTACCGGCGGTCATCATCATCGCGGTATGGACGTTTGCCATTTGGGTGTCGGTTGGCCCTAGCCCGCAATTGGCTCATGCGCTGGTGACCGCGGTCAGCGTGCTGATTATTGCCTGCCCATGCGCATTGGGTCTTGCCACGCCGCTTTCCGTGACCGTGGCGCTTGGCCTCGGAGCCACAAACGGCGTGCTGGTCACGTCCGCAAAGGCTTTGGAACAAGCACAGCGCATCGGCACGGTGGTATTCGACAAGACCGGCACCATCACCCGCGGCGTGGTGGATGACAACGCCGCTTGGAACAAGCCCAGCTACGAACAGGACACCATCAAAGATGGTTCGATCGAGGCGATTGCAGCATTGCGCGCACGCGGCATTCGCACGGTGATGCTATCCGGCGATAAAGCCGAAGTAGCCGGTCGCATCGCGCGAGAGGTCGGTATCGATACCGTGATCTGCGAGGTCAAACCGGATGGAAAAGCCCATTGGATTGAACAGCTGCAGCGCGAACGCGACGAACACTACACCGTTGGACAGTCCGGCACCGGAACGGAAGCATCGAACAATGCCGCCAATCAGCGCAACGGATCTACGCTGGCATCAAAGCCGGCAGCGAATCTCATCGCCATGGTGGGCGACGGCATCAATGACGCGCCCGCACTGGCACAGGCCGACCTCGGCATCGCCATTGGCACCGGCACGGACGTAGCCATGCAATCGGCCGACGTGACGTTGATGAGTGGCGATCTGCGGGGCGTACTCAAGACCATCAATCTTTCCGAAGCCACCATGCGCAATATTCGCGAGAATCTGGGTTGGGCATTTGGATACAACATCATCGGCATCCCCGTCGCCGCTGGCGTACTGTTCCCGTTCACCGGCTGGCTGCTCAGCCCGATGATCGCGGGACTCGCCATGGCATTGAGCTCCGTTTGCCTGGTGCTGAACGCCAACCGTCTGCATATGGCGCATATCAACACGAATATCAGCGCCGGCCTCAATGCCAGCACCGCAGCGTCATCGCCTACTCCCAACGCGAACAACTCGGTATCAGAAGGTCACGAACCCACTATCATCGTCGATGATCGTACCGAGCTCACACATCTGTCCGGCCAATCACACAACACCAAGGAGAATCCTATGGATATGAACATGCACATGCATCACAACGCTCCCATGGATGGCGAAACCGCAACCGATCCGGTATGCGGCATGACCGTCAGCGTGAACGCAGACGCGATCACCAGAGAATATGAAGGCAAGACCTACTACTTCTGCGGCGAGCATTGCGCCAACAACTTCGCCAAGGCCCCGCAGATCTTCCTGGAGAAGTAATCGAGCTACATAGAAAAAAATGACCTCCACCGTAACAGTGGAGGTCATTTTTTATACGCCGATATCCTCAATCAGACGAATCGAGCGGCACACACATCAGGCGCCGAAGAAGAACACGAACATCCAGCAACCGATGATGGCACCAACAATCGGAGCCACAACCGGAATCCAAGCCTCGCCCCAACGGGAAGAGCCCTTGGACGGAATCGGCAGAATGGCGTGAAGCAATCGCGGCATAAGATCGCGCGCCGGGTTCAGACCAGGGCCGGTCGGACCACCCATAGAGGTCACAAGACCCCACACAATGAAGCCGACCACGATGGAAGCGGCAGCGTAATCCTGCTTGCCCCACGGCAGGGAGAGGCAGCACAGTGCACCAAAGACGAGCACGAGGGTACCGAACATCTCATTGAGGAAGTAGTTGGCCTTGTCGTTGTGAGCATCGGTGGTGCAGAAAGTACCGAGAATAGCCTCAGCATCCTCGGTCTCCTTGTAATGCGGCCAATAAGTCAGGTACACGATGAACTGGCCCAGAGCGGCACCGAGCAGCTGAGCAATAATGTACGGCAGCACTTCGTCCCACGGGAACAAACCGTTAATAGCCTGAGCAAGAGTCATGGCCGGGTTGATGTGAGCGCCGGAGACGGCACCGAACATCAGCACCGGGAACATCACGCCGAAGCCATAGCCCATGGCGATGTTCAGCCAGCCGGCATGATGGCCCTTGGTGTTCTTAAGTTCGACGTTGGCCACAGAACCGTTGCCGAAAATCATCAGAATGGCGGTGCCGAAGAATTCGGCAGCCAGCTTGGTAAAGAGGGAGTATTCCACTGCTTCTTCTTTTCTCGTTCTAGTGAATAATGTGACCCGCAGCGGCCGAATGGCCAAGTCACGCAAACGGGATAAGTGTACGCCGAGGGCTGAACGTGAGATTAACGGAGAAAAAACAAAAAACCGGAACCTTTCGGTTCCGGTCTGTTTGTGCCCCCGCAGGGATTCGAACCCTGGACACGCTGATTAAGAGTCAGCTGCTCTAACCAACTGAGCTACAGGGGCGTTGGCTAGCTGTTGAAGTGTTCCTTGCAACGAGTGATAAATATACTCAGATTCTCTTCGAACGCAAGCCTCGGCGTGTCGCCCGGAATTTCAACGTTTTTATTTTCGTGATTTTTCAACGGAACGTCGACTCCGCACGCACAGTAAGCATGTCATCATCACAGCTTCACAAAATACACACACTATGATTGCTGCTGAGTCCGTCCATGATTATGAGATACCCGTATGAGATACCCGTATGAGATACCCCGTAATTCCTTACCAGTCTCTCCCTCAGTCAGCCTTCGGCTGCCAGCTCGTCCCGCAATTACAGACAGGCTTCGCCTGCGATCTGTTAACTTGCTGACGCTCGTCCGCGCCTACAAACAGCCCACCGGGCTGTTTGCTCTACGGCTCAGCCCATCAGAGGGAGCAAAAAAGAAAACCAATAAATCTTCCCCAGCTCAGCCCATCAGCAGGAACCAAGAACCGGAATAAACGAAAGCCCCGCGCTGTGCGAACACAAGCGCGGGGCTTTCAATGCTTAAGCTCAGACTTCTAGCCTGAAAGATTCCAGCATTACGCCGGAATGGTTCACTCGGCCACGACCTTCACGAAGAAGGAAGCGGTGATCTCCGGGTGGAGGGCCACCTTGGCGGGGAAATCGCCGGTGGTCTTGATGGTCTCGACCTCGATGGACTTCGGATCAACCGGAGCCTTGTCGGACAGGGCGATGGCGATGGCTTCCTTGGAGATGCCACCGAACAGCTTGCCGGACTCGGAAACCTTGGCAGCGATCTCGACGGTGGTGCCCTCGATAGCAGCCTTGGCAGCCACGGCGTCTTCACGGGTGGCAACGGCCTTGGCCAGACGAGCGCGCTTCATAGCGGTGATCTGAGCCTCAGCGCCCTTGGTCCAAGCGAAAGCCAGGCCCTGCGGGAACAGGTAGTTGCGAGCGTAGCCAGCCTTGACGTTGACAACGTCGCCCGGGTGACCGAGGTGAGCAACGGTCTTGGTGAGAATGATCTTGGTTTCAGCCATTGTTCAAGCCTTCCTAACTCAGCGACCGGAAGTGGCGTACGGCAGCAGAGCCATCTCGCGGGCGTTCTTAATAGCCTTGGAGATCTCGCGCTGTTCCTGAACGGTCACACCGGTGATACGGCGGGAACGGATCTTACCGCGGTCGGAGATGAACTTACGCAGCAGCGCAACGTCCTTGTAATCGATCTCGGTAATCTTGGCAGCCTTCAGCGGGTTCGGCTTCTTCTTGAACGGCTTGACCGGCGGCTGCGGCCTCTTACGTGACATGATGTTCTCCTTAAAATCTGTATCTTTGATTGCTGCTGTTGAGCTGTGTGCAATAGTGCTCGGTTATACGCTCAACGATCCAATGCTTAGAATTCCGGATCGTTATCGTCGCTGCCGAACTCGGACGAGCCACCAAATGTGAACCCGGAGTCAGCGGAACCAGCGGAGCTACCGGAGCTCCACGGATCGACTGCAGGCGCGGACTGTGCGGGAGCGCTCTGGGCTGCGGGCTGCTGAGAGTAGCCAGCGCCACCCTGATAGCCACCGGAGTAGCCACCATTGCCAGCCTGACCACCGGAGTAACCGGACTGGCCACCGTTGTAGCCACCCTGACCACCCTGGTTGCCGTAACCTTGGCCACCTTGGCCGCCCTGGAATCCACCGGAGCGACCCTGGAATCCACCCTGGCTGGTCTGACGCGTCACCTGTGCGGTGGCGCGAGACAATGCCGGGCCGATCTCGTCAACGCGCAGTTCCACAACCGTGCGCTGGCTTCCATCCTGGGCCTGGTAGGAACGCTGGGTCAGTCGGCCCTGAGCGATCACGCGCATGCCTTTGGACAGGCTGCTGGCAATGTTGGAGGCCAGCGACGAAGCGCGACCATCCCATGCCGAGCAGTTCATGAACAGCGTGTCGCCGTCTTCCCACTGGTTCGTGTTGCGGTTGTACTGACGAGTGGATGCAGCGATGGTGAAGTTCACCACCGTTGAACCGCTGCCAATAGTGCGCAGCTCAGGATCGCGGGTGAGGTTACCGACCACGGTGATAATGGTTTCGCCTGCCATGCCATGCCTTCTTACTTGCGATGATTCGCAACTTGCACATCAGCTCTTCAGCTGACTAAACGCTTAAACGCTTTGAATTCAGCCCTTACGAAGGATCTTCGTACGGATCACGGATTCGTTGAGGTTCAGCACACGGTCGAGCTCATCGCTAGTAGCGGGCTCAGCGGTGTACTTCACAACGACGTAGTTGCCTTCGGTCTTACCGGCAATCTCATAGGCGAGCTTGCGACGGCCCCAGTAATCGGGCTCATCGAAAGAACCGCCCTCCTTGGTGACGAGCTCCAGATACTGCTCGGTCAGCTTCTTCAGACCGCGCTCATCCAGCTCAGGATCGGCGATGAACATCAGTTCGTACTTATGCGCAGACATCACCCACCTCCTTCGGACTATTCGGCCACGGACGTTCCGTGGCAGGAGTGTGTATACGCTGTGCCCCAAAAGGGCAACTTCAGCAGTTTATGGCATTGGCCAGACAGCGCAAGCCGTGCAGACATGCCGTATCGCCGAATGATTCGTTGCCTCTTACCGCAGATACGCCGGCAACTGCGCAAGCGGGTCGGCGGTGACGGTAACGGATGCCGCCGGCTCTGCCGTTGCCGACGCTTTGCCTCCCTTGGCACCACCCCATACGCCAAGGCGATAGGTGACTGCTGCCACAGTGCAGAGCGCGAACACCACCAGCACCACGGCAAGGCCAATAAGGAACACACGCAGATCCTTGGGATCGATTGGCGGCTTCACACTGGGAGCTGGCAATGCAGACGGTTGTGATGCTGCCGGAGCTTGCGCCCCGGGTTGCGGCACTGCTGATTGCGCGGGCTGCGGGACTGCAGGTTGCGGTACCGCTGACTGGACCGGCTGCGGCACCGCCGACTGCGCGCCCGGCTGCTGAGGCACTGTTGGCTGCGGCACCGCCGGCTGAGATGCTGTACCTGGAACAGGCACCGCATGATTCGGCGCAGGAACACCACCGTTGGGTTGTCCGTTCGGCTGACCCGGAGCCGCAGTCGGTACTTGTTGTGGCGCTCCCGGCTGCGATTGAGGATGTCTCGGGGCAGGTGCCGCCGGCACAGGCGCGGAAGGAGCCGACGCAACACCACCCGGCACTGCGCCACCGGGCACTGGAGCCGATGGAACCGGCACGGCAGCGGCCGGCTGAGGAACTGCCGCAGCCTTCGGCACAGGTACCGCCGCAGGTGACGGAGCAACCGGCACAGGTACCGCGGCGTGCGGCGCAACAGGGCCTGCCGGAGCCGGGGCAGCCGCCACCGAGACTCCACACGATCCACAGAATCTTGCACCGTCCCTCAACGGCTTACCGCAATGTGGACAATTCATTTTTCACTCCTCACTATCATGACGGTCACGCTGATCTCACACATCACAGTTCCGCGAGCCGGTCGACCAGGGTCTGAGCCAGCAGATCCTTGGCATGGAAATCCCGCTCCAGTTGCTGCCAGTCCGCGAACAGCGCTTGCAACCGGTCTCGTGTGGACCGGATGATTTGCGCGTATTTCAGATCGATGCGCTTGCGCGTGAAGTGATTCATCAGCATCCACACGCCGCCGCCGATGGCTGCGAGCGCGCCTAATCCTGCGAGCGCCGGCTGGACAAACGCCAGTCCCACGCCGCCCAGCACGCCGGCGACCATCAGCACAATCGACCAGATGTCTTTGACTTGGGCTTTTTCGACAGCCGCCTTGCCCTCATAGAACTGTTTCGCCTGCGCGGCATTGCCTTCCACGTTGCGCAAATCACCTTGGATTGCGAAATCATCAATCACAATATGTTGCACCGGCGTGAACAACGTACGGTATCGCTGAATATACAGGTCTCCGGCTTGCTGCTGCAGTTCCTTGGTGGCCACAAGCATGTTCTTGCGCATCTGCGGGTTGGATTCCGCGCGACCGCTCGTGGTATAGATCCAGTCCATCATTTCGGTGATGATGTCGAAATCTTTCACATCATGCTGCTTGTGCGCCTCGTACGCCTGCTGGGCCGCCTGCACATCGCCTTGGAATTTGATGATGTATTCATTGCGGTCGATTTCGTCGTACACCTGCTGTTCCACTGTGCACGGTGCCGCCACTACGAAATCGATGTATTGCTTGAGGAATTCGTTGCGCTGCGCTTCCTCTACGTTCATGATTTCGGCAATGAAGTCGATAACGTTGGCGTTATTGGCGGCCAGCTGCAAGCTGCGTTGCAAGCCGGCATACGATGGCACCGATCCGCGAATCGCCTCGTAAGGGAACGAAGCATCGTCGGCCAATGCCGCGAACGCGTCCGCGATTCGACCGATTGTTGCGCTTTGCGCTTGCCCTCCGCGCCGCATGCCATCGGCAATCAGCGTATTGATATACCGGGTGATGATTTGGCGGGACTGATCAGACATGCTGTCTTCAATGGTTTTCGACAGCATGGAGAAGAACAGCAGCACCATTGGCTTCTCCGCGCCTTTGAGCTTGCCGGAAGCCAGATAGGAGAACCATTTGAGCGCCGTCTGCTCGCGGTGGAGCCGCAGATAGAAGATCATGAGGAACGATGCGGTTTTGCGTCCATCCAGTTTCATGGCGCGATCCAATGCGCGCTGTGCACGTTCCCGCTGGTCGGCATGCCATGCCACTACGGCGACCAGCACGCTGGTCAGCCAGTAATCAGGATTCTCCAGCTGTTTGCGCTCCACGGCTTTGGCGATAACCTGTTCGGAAATCATGGAGAAGTCCAGATTATCCATAATGCCTTGCACGATCTTACGCACTGTGCGATATACCGCGAAGTCATAGAACTTCTTGTTATTGCATTCGCGGATGCGCTTGTTGGCCAGCTCCATCTGCTTCAAACGCATGTAGAGCGCATCCATGCTTTGCTGCACTTCGTACGCTGCGATGATCTGCTGATGCGCCGAGCCGAGCGTGTTGCTGGCACCGCCCAGATGGGCGCGAATATTGTCGGAGGTGTTGTTGAGATCACGATTCGCCGCATCCATCGCACCGACCACATAGCTGATTTCCTGTGCGAGCTGATCATTCGCATGGTTGACGCCGTTGAGCACGCCTTGCTTGCGGGCCACTTCCGCTTTTAAACCCTCATTCGCCATCATCGTCTCCCGCCTGTTGATTCGTTACCGTTGCAACGGTTGTGTTTGTTGCCGTCTCGTCTGCCGAGGCCGACCGCGCATTGCGTGCGCCCCATTCGCGAATGTGCGCGATACGGGACGCGGATATCGGTATGGTCTCGTTGAAATGTCGTTCCATGGTTTCCACCGTTACCTGTTCCAGCCCGCCGAATACGCGCTGCTCGGCCAAGTCCTTCACCGACTGTTCGATGTCGGAGTAGGAGAAGCCTTCCGACGCATCCGCCAAGCGGCTTAATTCCGCCGCATCAAAGCGCTGATGCAGCGACAGTCCGGCATAAAGTGCAATAGCCGCTTCCCGCTCGGCATGGTTCGGCAGGTCGATGAAGAAGCTTTCCGAGAAGCGCCCCTTACGGAACAGTTCAGGTGGCAGATGATCCACATTGTTGGCTGTGGCCACTAGGAACACTTTCGCTTGGGATTCCTGCAACCAGAACAGGAATTGCCCGAGTACGCGGTTGCCCACGTCGCTTTCGCCCGAATCGGTGGACAAGGCCTTCTCGATTTCATCGATCCACAGCACACAGGGGGCAACATTGTCGATGTAGGTCAGCGCTTCCTGCATACGGCGTTCGGTTTCGCCAACGTATTTGTTGTAGACCGATCCAATATCGAAGCGGAACAGCGGCAACCCCCAACGGGCTGCAATCATCTTCGCTGAGAATGATTTGCCGCAGCCGGGCACACCCATGAGTAGGATGCCGCGCGGCGACTGCAGCGCATACCGGTCGAGCAGTTCGTTCGGCGCGAAGAACACGTTGCGTTTGCGATCCAACCAGGATTTCAATCCTTCAAGCCCTGCGACTTCGAGCTTCGCCGGGTACTTCACCGCCGTCACATTCGCCACGGGCGTATACAGCCGGCTTTTGCTTTCGGCAATCGCCGACACATCAGCATCCGTCAGCATGCCGCGGGCAACCAAGGATGAACGCAACAGATTGGTCACTTGGATTTCGCTTAAGCCTCGCAACAGCGTGGACAGCTGTTCCATGCCGGTCGCGCTGAACGAGACCCGATCCCCGTACTGTTCAGCGAACTTGCCGATCATGGCGAGACGTTCGTCGAACGTGGGCAGTTCCAGATTGATGAACAATCCGAATCTGGCAAGCCGCTGCCACACCTGCTCAGCAGCCACAATCACCAAGGTATTGCCGCTGTCTTTCGCAAGATAGGCGGCGGACAGCAGTTCGCGGGTATAGAGCGAATCCTGATCGAGCTTGCGCGTATCCCCCAGCATGAACGGTACATGCCGGCTCCGGCGGAATGTGTCTTTCACAAATGCCAGCGGATCGGAATCCACATCCTTGCCGGATGCGGATGCGGTATTGCCGCCGGAGTCGATTCCGCCTAATGCTTCGACCTGCTTGGCATCGGTGTAGCAGAACGCCGATATGCCAAGCTCCTGCACGATTTGCCGCAGCGCACGCTCCACACGGTGCCGTTCAGTGGTACGAACCACCACCAGCGGTACTCCGGCGCGTATGTAATCGGTTAGATCGGTTTTCATGGCCGCATAGTCACTCATCGGCTGCTCCACCTCCTTCGCAATCGCTGAATCACAACCCACACATCGTCTTGGGGCGACTCACCTGCATCAGCCACTGCACCCAGCACTGTGCTGACGTACCGACGAATCTCTCCAGCCAGCTGGCCTACTTGCGGTGCGGGCAGTCCAGGCACATCAGCAAAGAACAGCAATCGCTCGCAATCAGCCGAATACCGTGTGCAGATCAGTGCCACCGCATCGGCATCGGTGTTGTAGGCTTCGAGCGATGCTTCCAACCGACGTGTCTCCCGATTGAGCACGTCCTCGCAATACCGACGCACCATGTCCAGAACCGGCATCGCGCTGAAAGCATCCACACTGCCGTGGCGCAACACGGCAGCCAGTTCTTTCGACGGCGACTTTCGGCGGGCGTCCAGCAGGGCGCTCCACTGGTCATAGGTGGTTGGCGGCGAGAACGTCTCGATCATGACAGGAACGTCTCCGGAGGCTCAAGGCTCCATTCAGGCAGGCTCTTGTTCATTTCGGCCAGCGAGTTCTTCTTGGCCTTGGCGATGGCATCGGTTGATTCGCCGCCGAAGTTGGTGCCGATGGCGGCCAAGAGTGCGTCTGCAGCAGGTACTTGGGACTGCGGCTGGGATTGCGGCTTCGGCTGCGGGGCCTTGCCTGCCTGCTGAGGCATGGGTACGGCTGGGTTGGGCATCGGGATTGGATTGGTCATGATATGTCCTTTTGGTTGATGTGATACTGATTCGGATGGTTGGTCTGCGATCACTGCCCGGGAGCGATGAACTTGTATTCCAGTTCTTCGGCAATGAGGTTCTTCGTATTCGTGGCATCCGCGCAGAACCGCTTGAACATGCCGATCTGCGTGATGGTGCGGCCAAGTGCCTCGACAGCCGACTGCACTCGCACGGGGAACGCCTTCAATGCGCGGAACACGTTGAAGCCGAGGAAGCCGAGGCCAAGCACCACGCCGATGAGGAAGTACAGGCTCACGAACGACAATCCCATGCACAGCACGGCGGCCACAGCAGCCACCGCGTTCGGCACATTGAGGTACACCATGGTGAGCTTGTGCGTGTTGAAGTACTCGCGCAGTTCCTTCTCCTGTTCGGCTTGGTCGGCACCATTCGACATGCCTTCCCAGCCGTCGATCTTCAGCTTGTACCCGGTGGGGAAGCGCTGCTGGATGTTGGCGTAGAAGTTGTTCATGGCCTGCACCAGCCAACCCTTGGTATGACTGAGCGCGAACTTACGCACATGCACATCGGTGTCTTCGTTGTTGGAGTACAGCACCCAGCCAATCAGCTGTCGGCCGATGTTGAAGCCCTCACCCTTGAGTCGCAGAATCTCCTGATATTGGGCTTCCGCGTCCTCGCGATCTCCATTGTTCTTGATGATCAGGTTGTAGTACTGCTGCTGGGTTTTCAGCTCGTCCTCCTCCTGATCGTAATTGGTGATCAGCGAGGTGAGCACGGCGTCCACACGCGACTTGTAGTTGTCTTCGCGCTGCTCGATATCCGGCACATCCAAGCTATCCACCATGGCTTTGATGGGCGCGAACTTCGACATGTCGCGGTACACGCCTTCCACTTGGTCGGCGTTGGTGCAGAACTGGCGAATCGCTTCGAAGCTGAACGGTCTGGACGGCTGCATCTGCTCGATGTACTTGGCGTACGCGTTCACCAGATCGTTGGCAATGGCGGCATCCTCGTTGATGATGGCGATCCATTCGTTGATCGTCTCATTCACTTTGGCTTCCAACGCCTTGTCACGGCCGAAGGTACCTGAGATATAGGCCTGCAGCATGACCGCGGCCTCATTCTGCATGAAGGTCGGGTCCAAGGTCTTCAGGTATTCGGAGAACCAGCGGCGGGCCACCTCGTTACGCCCGAATCGCAAATTCAGCAGTGTGAAGAACAGCGTGGATTTGATCTTGTCGCGATGCGTGCACTCGGTGATGGCGTTGGCTGCGACCTCAGGGTAGTCGTTCACCCAGGAGGTGACGGCGATCAGCGCATACGAGAGCCAGTACCGTGAGCTGGTGAGCCAGAGTTCCTCAGACAGCTCTTGGATGGTTTTGTTGCGAACCAGGTTGATGTCGAAGTCACGGACCACGCCGATGATGGTGCGGCGGATACGGTCGTAGTCGCCGAACTGTTCCTTGATGACCTGGTCAATGCGGATGATGTTCTCATGAGCGAGCTGCACTTCCTCGCTTTTGACCATCTTCTGCTTGAACTCATTGACGCTGTTGTAGATCTGGTTGGTCGTGGCCTGAATCTGATTCGTGGTGTCATCGACCTTGCGCATCTGGGTGTCGATCGAGGAGCGGAAATCCTCGATGGTATCGCCCAATTGCCGAACCGCGTATTCACTATCCCCGCGAAGGCTGCTCATACGATTTCCTTTCCTCGTGACTTACCGCTGTGACGCTGTGGTGTTCTTGACGGGCGTTCCCGAATCCGTGAACAAATCAAGCGCATCCATCAATGCGCTCAAGCCCTTGTCCGCGTTCCGGTACGCTTCGCGCCAAGCGCCCATCTCAGCTAATGTTCGTTCGATGATTTCCAAGTCTTTTCGTTTTCTGATCAGGAACACCTGTTGCAGGTTCGCTATCTGGCGCCATAGGCAGAACGCGCCGACGAGCACCAGCAGCACCGAGATCACTATCGGCGTGGGATTGAGCCATGCGACTGCGGAAATCACCAAACCGAGAATGCCGGCCACGATCATGCCGATCCAGATCAGCACGAACTTGTCTTTGAGGTATTCCCAGATGCTGTGCTTCTTGAAGAACGCCTCGAAATTCGCCTTGGCGATGGAGATCTCGTTCTCATTGACGGTACCGGTCCAGCCATCCACGGAAATCGTGTACCGTTCCTGCTCGCGGCTACGGTATCCGTCGGCGAAACGCTTGGCTCCGGCACGAATACCGGAGAGGAGCTTTTCGATGGCGAAGCTTCTGATCTGCGGCAGGATCGCCGGATCATCCTCGGTGAACGCCCACTTCTTGAGCAGACCGTCGAAACCAACGGGCCCGGTCTCCGGGTACCGTTCGGCATATGCCTGTTCCGCCTGGTGCACGTCGCCTTTGGCCGCCACGATCAGCTCGTTGTACCGGATGCGACGGTGCAGCTGCTCCTCTTGGGGATCCATCGATTCGATAAGGTTGTAGATGGAGTCCTCCAACCGTTCCTTCACGTCACGGTCGTTTTCCGGCTCTTGGGCGATTTCCTGATATTCACGGGCTACGACGACGTTCTTCTCCGCATCCGAAAGCAGCGACTTCATGTCGCCGCTTTGCGTGCAGTATTCCGGCAGATAGAAGAATTCGAAGTCGGTGGTGTGCGCTTTGGTCGCAAGGAAGCGGGTCATGGCGTCCGCCACCTCGGTGTCGAAATCGATATTATGCACGGTGATTTCGTCGACCATATCGTTGATTTTGCTGGCAACCTGGGTGGCCAGCGTGCGATCGGAACCGAAGGCTCCAGACAAATGTGCTTCCAGCAGGTACTGGAATTCCTCGCCCACATTATCCGCGTGAATGGCGTTGAGATAGTACATGTACCATTTGAGCGCCACCTGTTTGCGACCGAACTTCAGGTTGCAGAACAGGAAGAACAGCGAGCTTTTCCGTTCGGACATCATCAACGCGCGTTTCATCGCACGGCCAGCTGCTTCGCGTTCGTTGCTCCACCACAGCATGACCGCCATCAGCGCGTACGACAACCAGTAATCCGTGTTGGCAAGGTAAGCGCGCTCCGCTTGCTTGCGCGTGGTTTCCTGGGAGATCAGGTGTGTGTCCACCGCCATCACACAGCCCAGCGCAATGCGCCGCAATTCATGGTAGAACGCGAATCTCGTGTGGTATTGGTCGGTGTACTGGGTCAGATTCTTGGTTGCCGTGGAGAGGTTCTTATAGGTGAAGTATCGTTCGGATACGTCGCGCAGCAGTTGCAACAGATCGCGGGCATCCACCGCACGGTTTTCGATGCGCTTGTTCAGCGATGTCAGATCATTGTTGACGCTTTGCCCCATGCTATGCGCATAGGTATTGAGCATATCGGCCTGATCGATAACGTATTCGCGTTCTTCTTTGAGCTCCTCATGCAACGCGATTGCCGCTTCAATCTCCCCTTCAAGGCGATAAAGCTCGGCTTCCAATTGGCGCCGTTCCGCCTCAATCTCCGCATAATCAGCCATCAGCGTCCTCCCTTCTCTTATGCCAGCAATCTGCGCTGCGTAAGCACCTGCAGTACCATGTCACGAACCTGTGGCGGATCAGGGCAGGCTGCGGGGTACTGCCGTGCCGCCATGCCCAACGATGCGAACGAGGTGACGTGGGCCAGCAGTGTGTCCAGCACACGAGGTTTGGCCGCGCCATCCACGTGGCTGTTCATCAGATAGTTCTCCACATTCATGGGGTTGATCGAGTGCATCTGCTCGGCGAGCACATTGATGAGCTTGACTTTGCTGTCCACGTCGGCGGAAGTCTCGATATACGCCGCCATGACGCTTTGCTTACGTTTTTCGCCAACGCCGATGTTCACCAGTGTTTTCCATATGGAGGCTTTGGCATCTACGGTAAGGTCCGCGCGCGTGAGCATCGCCATAATGGCCTGCTGCGAGAAGGTCAGATAATAACCTTCGTCCGATAGCGCATTCAGGCTGGCGGTCATGGCAGCGGGCCCCGCATTGGCGAGCAGCGCATCCACAATGGCAGCGGTGTCTTCATCGGTGAGCACGCCGCCTTTGAGCGAATTCAACATGGTGGACACCGATGCCTCATCGTTCGACGAGGCGATCAGGCGCGCGATGGCCGCCCCGTTCGGAATCACGCCACGTGCCACGCAGGCCACCGTGATGGCGTTCTTCAAGGCGACCGGATCGGCCGACGACATCACATAGTCGGATAGCGCGTCACGCCCATGCTGCTGGTCGACGCCACGCATCACGATTTCGCTGATGTTGCCCTGCTTGCGCTCGTTCGCCGGATATTCCTTGAGCAGACGCGTAAACAGCGCATCGGCATCCAACTGGGCGGGCGAGCGCAGAAGGCTATCGATCTGGCTGTAATCCTGATTGGCGAATGCGCGGTTCATCAGATCGCTGGCCGCCCGCTCGGAATGGATATCGCCGGCGTTGAATCCTTGGGAGATGAATTGCACGCGCGCATCATCCTGGAAGGTTTTGAACACGCTGATTAATAACGAACGAATATCCGAGGAGTCTAGCTGCTCATAGAAATCAGCTTCGACATCGCTGACGCGCGGGTCGAACGGGCTTTGCAACCTGCGGTATTCGGACTGTGCTTGCGCCAGATCAGTGCGCACCGCCTCGCGATTCGTGGCCATCATCAATTGCACACGTTTGATGGATGCGGTGAGCCGCGCCACAATGGCACCCGGATAGTTCGGATCGATTTTCTGGCAGTCGTTGAGATTGGTTTGCACCATGTCCCAGTTGCTCATGTCCGCATTGAGATCGAGCAATGAGTTCAGGGTTTGCACGGCAGCGTTGCGCGGAGAGAACTGGCCATCGTAGCTTTCCTCACGCTCATAACGGTTGCCGCAATAGATGCACACCATTTCCTTGGTCTGCGGATCAATTTGCAGCGTACCGCCACAGGTGGCGCATGTGCGTTGCTTATAGGAGAATGCCATGGAGCCGTACCTCTTCACTCATGCTTGCGCTCGACTTCGGCTCAATCATTGCTTGACGATCATCAGCTTGCGGCTGCGTTCGGCGTACAGTGCTTCGAGCTCTTGCACCTGCATCCTCTCGCTTTGGAAATCGCCGCGTGAAGCGCTGTCGCGCAGTTGCTGGACCTTGGCCATGATGCGGGATTCCACTTCAAGAATGGCAGGATGGTTGCGTCCGAACGCATCGGAATATTTCACCGTGTCGTTGAGGTGGTCAAGGGCTGCCATCAGCTGCGGGTCACCGCCACGCATACGGGTCAGATCAATCACCGAACCGATATCCACTGTCTGCAGATCCCATGTGGCGGCCTGCTGACGGCGCTCCTCGCTTTTCTTTGCGGAGGCGCGCTGAGCAGTAAAGCTCACGATGGAGATAATCAGGAAGGCAATCAAAATCACCAGTTGAATGAACAAGACGATTTTGAATGGCACAACCTGTTGGAAGAGAATGAACACCACGCTGACGAAGATTTCAGCGAAGAAGTAGTAGACGGCGAACCCGATCATCGGGATGCCGAAGAACACCGCCTCGACACCTGGCTTGTTCACCGCGAACTTCGGCATGAGGAACGTCAGCGCAAATGCGATGACCGCGAATACCAGCGAGCAGATGGCACCCGGGGTATATACGCCGGTGAACAGGAAGATCGCGGCCGCATACACAATGAACAGCAGCAGTCCGATGATGCAGATCACCATATTGGTTTTGCCGAATGGCTGCTTGCCACTGGGCTGCTGGGACTGCTGAGGTACCGTGGCCATGGCAGAGGGAGGCATGACTCCGGGAGCCGGTGGCACGGCAGGCATGGGAGCCGTATTCACGCTAGGCTGGGGTGGCAGACTCGCACTGGGCTGCGGCGGCAGGCTTGGCG
The DNA here is from genome assembly GCF_018555455.1 of Bifidobacterium colobi. GTDB lineage: Bacteria > Actinomycetota > Actinomycetes > Actinomycetales > Bifidobacteriaceae > Bifidobacterium > Bifidobacterium colobi. Next base: position 165,478 of record NZ_JAFEJU010000001.1, read on the forward strand.
CAGGTGGCAGCGGGACGGTCGGCTGTTGATTGGGGTTCATGGGAAGTTCCTTCTTCTGATTCTGACGTACTGTTGTGCGCTCGGTGACTGATTACTGGTTGAGACGGGTCAATGCGCGGACTGTGTTACCGCGTTGCGTGTTAGAGTTTCGTGCCGCAGAACGGGCAGGCCTTCCATCCTGGCTGCAGTTCTTGTGCACAGTTCGGGCACTTCGGCTTGCCAAGTGACGCGCCGCAGAACGGGCAGGCTACCCAACCGGGCTGTACCGGCTGATGGCACTGCGGGCATCCGGTTCCGGCGGCGTTGGGCGTGCTCGAAGCGGCTTGCGGTGCTGGCGTTGGCGTTGGCGTTGGTGCGGCTGACGAAACACCTCCCGGCATAGGAATCGGCGGCATACCCGGAGCGGAAGCTGGAGCCTGCGGTGCCGACTGCGCTGTCTGCTGTGGAACCGCACCAGCGGCAGTTGCCGTACCGGCAGTACCGCCACCACCAAAGAATCCGTTGATCATGCCGTTCACCGGAGCCGCCATGGCACCGGCGGTGCCAATGCCGAGCATGCCGCCGATAAAGCTGCCTGCGGCACCATCATTGCCCGCCAGTTCCTTCAGAATGGAGGCTTGCTGCTCGTCGGACCATGAGTAGCCCTGCAGACGACGTGCCTTCGCCTCGCTGTCGGCTTGAATCACACGCGCCGCAGCAGCGGATTTCGCCGCCTGGAATTCAGCAGTGTCCTCGTTATCGGAGTTGATGGTCTCCACATTGAATTTGACGAGCTTGGCACCGTATTCATCGAACAGTGCCTGCAGCGGTACCATAAGCTTGTCGCTGATCTCGCGCAAATGCGCATTGATGGTGAACAAGCCTACCTTGTCATTCAGCACCATCTTCGCGATTTTATCGGTGACTTCGGTGGCGATGATGCCGCGGAACTGATCGACTACTTGTTCATCGTTGAACACATTGACGAAGCCGACGAACTTTTCCACGAACTTCTTGGAGTTCTCGACCACGAACGACAGATTGCCGCGCAGCTGCAGATGCAACATGATGCCCAGATCCGGGTCCATGACCGGCAGCGTGGATTTGGTGCCCCACAGCATATCCATGGCATGCACCTTGTTCACGAAGAACACCTTGCAGGGGAATGCGGTCTGGCCGCCGGTGGCCATGCGCTGAATCGCGTTCAAACCGAAGTAATTCTGCGTTTCCAAGGTGTGGCGACCGGGACCGAGCACCTCGGTACGGCCTTCAATCATCACGATGGCTTCATGGGTTTCGTCAACGATCAGCTGCGTCGCCGCATTGAAATCCTCGATAGGGCTTTTCCAAACCAGTACTCGAGGATTGCCTTCAAACTGAATAACGTCTACAACATTCATCGCTCTTCCCCAATCGGTTTGGCGCCCTTGCACTCAACATCATAGACACACAATCATTACGAATGGGATATTTCCCATTGATTGATTCATGAAGCTAACTGACTGTTTGCCTGCCAGCAACCCGGCGCGGTCTCGTGAGGGGTCAATGTACACTAGGTAAGGCTGAAATTCACAACAACACAAAAGGATGCGAATAGCATGTCGGCGATTCTTGAAGGCACTCCGGATAAACGACTCGTATTGGTCACGGGCCGCGCGTACCCCGAGCTGGCTGAGAAGGTGGCTGAATGCTTGGGTACTGAAATTCTTGAGACCACGGCATATGACTTCGCCAACGGTGAGATGTACGTGCGCTTCGCCGAACCGGTGCGTGGCGCGGACGTGTTCGTACTGCAGTGCCACTCCGGCGACATCAACAAGTGGATCATGGAACAGCTCATTATGATTGACGCGTTGAAGCGCGCCTCTGCTCGTTCCATTACCGTGGTCGCACCGTTCCTGGGCTACTCCCGTCAGGATAAGAAGCATCGTGGCCGCGAGCCCATCACCGCTCGCCTGATTTTCGATCTGTTCCGCGCCGCCGGTGCCGACCGCATTATGACCGTGGATCTGCACGCCGCTCAGGAGCAGGGCTTCTTCGATGGCCCGGTCGATCATCTGACCGCTATGCCGGTGCTGCTTGACTACGTGCGTTCCGCCGTGGACCTGAGCAACGCCACCATCGTTTCCCCTGATGCTGGCCGTATCAAAGTGTCCGAGCAGTGGGCCGCCAAGCTGGGCAATCTGCCGCTGGCCTTTATTCATAAGCAGCGTGACATCACCCGCCCGAACCATGCCGAGGCGCATGGCATCATCGGTGATGTGAATGGTCGCGACTGTGTGGTGGTGGACGATATGGTCGACACCGCCGGCACCATCTGCGAGGCTGTGCGCACGCTCAACGAATCCGGCGCCAAGTCGGTGACGTTGGTCGCCACGCATGGACTGCTTTCTGGCCCGGCTGTGGAGCGACTGAAGAACTGCGGCGCTCACGAAATCGTGTTCATGGATACGGTGCCGGTTCCGGAGTCCAAGCGTTTGCCGAACATGACGGTGCTTTCCGTGGCGCCGCTGCTCGCCGCTGGCATTCGCTCCGTGTTCGAGGAAGGTTCCGTGGCCACGCTGCTTGAGGGTCTTCCGGAGGATATGCGTCCGCGCAATATCTACGCGTGATTGAGGCATCGGCCTAAGGCCGACGCAGTGTGCGTTCAAGGCGACCTTCGGGTCGCCTTTTTCTTCTCTCCCCCAGTCTCACTTCGTTCGACAGCCCCCTCGTCAGAGTGGGCCAAAACATCGTTGCCTCCCTCTGATGAGGGAGGTGGCATCACGAAGCGATGACGGAGGGAGAGACCGCAGTTCTCAAATAAAGGCACGCTCTCCGAAGATGGCAGTGCCGACGCGCACTATCGTGGAGCCTTCTTCAATCGCGTACGCCAGATCATGGGTCATACCCATCGAAAGCTCCGTGCATCCGGCCGTACCTTCGGCACCGGACGCGAGAATCTGATCGCGCGTGCGGCGCAAGTGCGCGAATCCCGCGCGAATCGTACGCTCATCATCCACATGAGCTCCGATGGTCATCAACCCCTGCAATTCGAGCCCGCCCATGGCACCGATGCGTTTGGCCAGATCAATGGCATGGCTGGGCGCGCAGCCGGACTTGGATTCCTCACCGGATTCGTTGACCTCCAGCAATACGCCTACCGTGATGCCGCGCATCGTGGCACGGCGGGCGATCTTCTCGGCAAGTTCAATCGAATCCACTGATTCGATGGTATCGACTACCGGCAGTACTTTGCCGATCTTATTGGATTGCAGCTGGCCAATGAGGTGGAAAGGAATATGCCCCGCAGTCGCCACAGCAGCTGGGGCATCAGTCACATCAGTCGCATCAGTCACACCCAGCGAAAAACCACGCTCAGCCAGTCGCTTCGACAAGCCGGCTGATTTGACGGCAACCTCCTGCGGACGATTCTCGCCAATCATGCGCACACCGGCATCGATGGCAGCCAGAATCTCCCCCACATCGCGGGTCTTCGTAGCGGCGAGCAGCTTCACCGAGCCAGCATCGCGCCCAGCAGCAGCCTCAGCCGCCGCAATGCGCTCAAGTACGCGATGCACACCGTCTGCAATCTCCTGCGCACGAGCCGCATCAATAACCTCGTTCGCGAGATTCTTATGATCCATATATGCCGTCATATTGTTCTCCCCACTGAATCGAAAATCCATCTTACCTTGGGTAGAGCAAAGCCTCCCACGAATATTCACGGGAGGCTTTGAGAAAAGGCACACTATAGGCGCTTAGCGGCGTTGGAAGACGCGCATTTCACCCACTTCACGATTGGCCCATGAGTAGTATGGCACTAACTTCAGCGTGGCCGGCTCTCCAGCGCGTGCTTCATCAGCGTCCATATAGAGCGGCGCATCGTCGTCATCAGTTGCCTCGCGCACGGCCGGCAGTTCGATGGTATCCACGCCGCCCAGCAGGTCAGATTGGAAGGCAACAGCTGCGTCGGCACCGGTCACGCCATTGGCAAGACGGTAGTTCCACAGGTCGCCGGGGTTGTCCACCTGCTCGGCGCAGTAGACCAGCGGGCCACGCGTAACGGCCACCTGGCCGGCATCAGAGCGCACATGCGAGTTCGCACGGACGAACTTCACCGACATATCGAGGTCAAGGGCAATATTCAGCGTGTCACCGGCGTTGACCAGCAGATAGACGAATCCATCATCCACGTTGGCGGTAGCGGGTTTGCCGTTCACCGTCAGCGTGTAGGAGCCGAGCGACCACCCCGGGATGCGCAGTCCGAAGCGTACGGAGCTGAGTCGAGCCGCGGCAGGCAGTGCGACCGTGTATTCCACATGCCCATCCCATGGGAAGTTGGAGCGCTGCTCTACGGTCAAGCCGGACGTGAACTCGGCATTGTTGGCGATGAACTGGTGGCTCAACACCGTCTTGCCGTCATCATGCTCGGTGTAGATGTATCGATCCACGGAGGCGATGAGTCGGGCGATATTCGCTGGGCAGCAGGCGCAGCCGAACCAGTCCACGCGATGGGAAAGCACATGATGACGGTCCGGGTTCGCAAGTCCATCCGGAGTGGTTTCCAAAGCGTTGACGTAGTAGTACTGCTTGCCATCTAAGGAGATGCCGGCGATGGAGCCATTGAATAGTTCCTTCTCCAGCACGTCGGCGTACTCACCCTTGGCATCGATGTCCAGCATCTGCATGGCGAACATGCACATGGACACCGACGCGCAGGTTTCGCCATACATCGTGTCGTTCGGCAGATCATAGTCGTAGGTGAACGATTCACCCACGTGGGTGGAGCCGATGGCACCAGTGACGTACATGCGCTTGGTGACAATGTTCTTCCAGAAACGCTTGGCGGTTTCGATCAGACCCTCATCGCCAAGCAAGCGGCCGACATGTGCCACACCAGTGCACAGGTAGCCGACGCGTACGGCATGTCCATCGGCAGTCTGCTGGTCGCGCACGGGCTTGTCTGCTTGGAAATAGCTCGGCTTGTAGAAGCCTAAATCCGGGAAGATATTGTCGCCGTTCATGGCCTTGAGCTGCTTGGCGTAGAACTCGGAATCCTGCCCACGCACATCGATGAGATACTGGGCGAGCGTCAGATAACGCTCCTCATGAGTCTCCTCATACAGCTTGGCGAGAGCCAGCTCGATTTCCGGGTGTCCATCAGCACCATGAATCTTGCCGTCTTCCGGACCGAAGTTCGCGTCGAGGCAGTCGGCCATCTTCTTGGCCACGTCCAGCGCCTGCTCGTTGCCGGTCACCTGATGGTAGGCCACAGCAGCCTCGATGTAGTGACCCATCACGTACATCTCATGGCTCTGCTGGATCAGCGAGAAGCGCGGACGGTTGGCCCACACACCGGACTTGATTTGATACGGCGTATCGAGATAACCATCGTCCTGCTGGGCGCGGGCGATGAGATCAACCGTCTTATCGCACAGTGCTCGCAGTTCAGGGTCCGGATGATAGGCCAGCGCGTAGGCGGCTTCCTCCAGCCACTTGTAGACGTCGGAATCCTGGAAGACCATACCGTGGAATTCGTCGTCTAGCTCGCCAGCAGCCACCTTGAGATTGGCTACGGCATGGCTTTTGTTATCGGAGAGCTGGTTGCCGGCAGGATCGTCGGGAACGACGGTGTCAATCTCGTCGTTCATCACGCCCCACTGGTACGGAATAACCGATTCAACGATCTGGTCACGACGCTGCTTCCAGAACGGAGAGGTAATCGTTACTTTCATAATCATCCCTTCACAGCGCCGGCCATGAAGCCCTTGACGTAGTACTTCTGGAGTGCAAGGAAGAGGATGGCGCATGGGATGAGCAGAACCACAACGCCGGCCTCGGTGGCACCGTAATCAATGACACCCATCGTCTGCTGACGCATGTTCACCATGGCGAGCGGCAAGGTGGACTTGGCGGAAGAGCTCAAGTACAGCGGAATCATGAAGTTGTTCCATGCTTCCAGGAAGGCCAGCAGACCAACGGTCACCATAGAGGGCTTGACCACCGGAACCAGAATCTTGACCAGCGCCTGGAAGGAGTTGCAACCATCAACCATGGCGGCCTCTTCCATATCCTTCGGGATGGCATCGAATGCGTTGCGCATGATGAAGGTGCTCATAGGCAGCTGGAACAGCGTAATCACCAGGCCCACGCCAAGCAGGGTGTCGTTGAGGCCGATGTCCTTGAACCACACCATCAGCGGAATCAGCAGGGATGCGTACGGCACCATCAGGATGGACAGGGTCACCATGAAGCCGAGGTTGCGGCCCGGGTAATCAAAACGGGAGAAGGAGTAGCCGGCCAAGGTGCAGACCACCACGGAGAACACCACGGCAACAAGGCTCACGATGATGGAGTTGAACAGGTACTTCGGCAGACCCTCCTGATAGCCGAACAAGGTCAGGTAGTTGGCCACACCCCAGCCCTTGGACTGGGCGGAACCCGGCTGCGGGCTGAAGGAGCTGATCACCACCCAAATCAACGGGCTGATGAAGATCAGGGCCAGCAGGCCTTCAAGAATTCGAGCGATGACGCGCTTCCACAATGGGGTAGTCATAATGAATTACCTCCCCTTTCTCACTTGGTGTTGTCGCGCATGCCGCGCATCTGGATGGAGTTGATGATCACCAGGGCGATGAGCACGATCAGCGAGAGGGCTGCCGCCATGCCGAGGTCCTTCTTGGAATCGAAGGCGAAGTTGTAGATGAGCTGCACCACAGTCATCGTGGAGTTGTTCGGACCACCCTTGGTCAGAATGAAGAACTGATCGAAGGCGAGGATGGAACCAGTCACGCAGTAGACCAGGCACATCACGATAGTGGGCTTCATCAGCGGCAGGGTGATGGAGCGGAAGATGCGCCAGGTGCCAGCGCCATCCATGCGGGCGGCCTCGTACAGGTCACCGGGAATGGCCTGCAGGCCGATCATCATGAGCAGCATGTAGTAGCCAGAGAAACGCCAGACGATGACGATAATCGTGGCCCACAGTGCGGACTGGCCAGTGGCAAGCACCGAACCGCCTTCCTGCATCAAACCCAGCGTAGAAAGAATCTTGGTCACAGGGCCGACCTGCGGAGAGTACAGTGCGTAGAACAGCAGGGACGCGGAGGCCAGACCAGTTGCGGACGGCAGCAGGAAGCAGGTTCTGAGCACGTTGTTCCACTTGGTGGATTCCTGCACGATCAATGCCATACCAAGGCCGAGCACCAGCAGGAAAATCGTTACGATCACGGTGTACTCAAGCGTGAACCAAATCGATGGCCAGAATAGCTTGTGCTCGAACACCTTGGTGAAGTTGTCCGGGAAGTTGGTGCCACGGTTGCCGCCCAGCAGGCTCCAACGGGAGCATGCCATGATGACGAGCAGCACAATCGGAACAAAGAACAGGACGATAATCATTACCCAGTCCGGAAGCGCGTACAGAATACCGCGCTTGAACGCCTGGGCCTTTGCCGTGGACTTGTGCTCAGGCACGGCCGCGGCGGACTTGGAAACACTCGACATGTTTCACTCCTTTGTGGGGAAATGGATGTGATCGGACGATCGAACATTGATCGATTTTCGGACTCGAATGCAATCCGTTATCAAGGCCGATTCCATGCGAAGGAGAAAGGAAGGAGAGTACAACAAGAGTTGGAATCGGCCTTGGCAACAGAACACAGTCGCAATGATGTGTTGTAGGCATAAGAATGCTCCCCTCAGTCACCTGCGGTGACAGCTCCCCTCGAGGAGGGGAGCGATGATTATGCTCAGTTCCCTTGAGAGGAACTATCGCGTAAGCGATTGAGGGGAGCGATATTCAGTTATTGGTAGCTAGTTCAGCTGATTGCTGAGTCTCGGACTCACTGAGCAGACAGGACGTCGGTCACAGCCTGGTTGTCGGACTTCAGGTTGCCGCTACCCCAAACAGCGTTCTGGACGAGCAGCTGCCACGGGGAACCAGCGGCGTTGAAGGCTTCGTTGAAGGCCGCGGACTTCGGGGTCTGACCATTGCCATCGATGATGGTGGAGTTGATGGTCTGGATACGAGGATCGGCATCCTTGTAAGCGGTCTTCAGGGTCTGGATGTTGGAGGCGGTGTAGCCGTTGTCAGCGAAGACTTCCTTCTGAGTGTCGGACTGCATCAGCCAGTAGAGGAAGTTCCAGGCCTGAGCAACGTGCTTGGAATCCTTGGAAATACCCATGGCATCGCCACCGAGGAAGGTGGAGGTCTTGCCGGAAGTACCGGCGATCGGGGTCACGCCGACCTGGAATCCGCCGGACTTCTCAGCATCAAAGATGTCGTTGAGTGAGGTGTTCGGGTAAGGCATCACACCAATCTTGCCGTTGGCGAACGGAGCGGTCCAGGTGGCACCGGTCTCTTCCTTGGAGCCTGCGCCGAGGCCGTTGGTAGTGTTGGCGAGTTCCTTGTAGGAGTCGAGCACGGCCTTCATGGAGTCGTTGTTCAGGGTGGCTTCAGTGCCGTCGTCGTTCATGACGGATTCACCATCAGCCCACACGGACGGGAAGAGGTCGAAGACCAGTGCGCCACCGGACTGACCAGCGAGGTAGGAGCCGGCAACGCCGTCCTTGTTCAGGGCTGCAACCTTCTTGGCCTGTTCGGTGAAGGTCTTGATGTCGGTCGGACCCTGCTCAGGATCCAAGCCAGCTTCCTTGTAGAGATCCTTGTTCCAGACCCACACGGAAACGTCGGTGATGAACGGCAGGGTGTACTCAGCGCCATCCACGGTGCCGGCCTTGATATGGCCCTGCTGGATATCCTTCAGGTTGTCGAGACCGTTGATTTGATCAGTGATCTCGGTGAAGATGCCCTCGGAAGCCCAGTACGGAATACGGACAACGTCGCCGGCGAGGATATCAGGCAGGGAGTCGGTCTGGGAAGCGCCACCAACCTTACCTTCCATATCGTCGTTCGGGATGATCTCCAGCTTGACCTGGTTCTTGTGGCTCTTGTTGTAGGCCTCAACAGCAGCCTTGGCCTGACGCTCCAGCGGGGAACGAGTCCACAGGGTGATTTCGGTGCCGTCGTCGGTGCCCTTAGCCGGGATGCCTTCGGCGGTGGCAGAACCACCATTGCCGGAACCGCCGCAGGCGGCCAGCGGGATCAGCATTGCAGCGGCAGCGATGCCGGCAAGTGCACGAGTGACCTTGTTGAAGGACATATTCGCTTCTTTCTCTAAAATGTTCCGCTCATCTCTGAGAGGCGGTGGCGGAGTTTCCGCCTCCGGTCCTTCGCGGTTTCATTGCATCCTCCTTCGGTGAATGAAACTCTGCGAAAGCCTTTTCTCAATATAAACGATGGCCGCTCAATTCACAAAAACGCTTTCGCATTTTCGCATTTTTTCGCACGTCAAACCCGTTTGATGCTGATTTACCTCTCATCCAGCAGAGCAATATCGGCCATTTCCCAGCGTTTTCACGGCGTGTCGTACATAATGCACAAAACCGCACACAACACAAACGCTTTTATTCATTTTCTGTAAAAGCGAACATCTCACACCACATCTATCTCATCAAGAAATGCCCTTGCGAAAATTTTCGCAATCGAGGTATACTGTAATGCAGTACAAATCCATATACCGACTTCGTGGCATTGCCGCCACGGCATGCTTGGCATCGGCAACCAATGGCGGCATCGCATATCATGTACGCCTACCAATACAGCATGAGGTCCCGCAACACAGCAAGGAGTAGAGGACACGATGGTAGCGATTCCGTCTGGACGTTCGGCGCGATTGGAAGATGTAGCCGCGCTGGCTGAAGTATCGCTGGCCACGGCTTCCAAGGCACTGCATAACAAGCCCCGCATCAGCGAAGAGACCAAGCAGCGCGTGCTCGATGCCGCCCGCCAATTGAACTATTCCCCTAACAAGCTGGCACAATCTCTGGCGCGCGGCACTTCAGGACTTATCGGCTTGGTGACCTCCGACCTTCAGGGACGCTTTTCCACACCTATTCTTATCGGTGCGGAAAACGAACTTCGCGCGCAATCCACTTCCGTGTTGCTGGCCAATGCCCGTGGCGACGTTGCGCTGGAGCGTCAGCACGTGGAGAAATTATTGTCCCTGAAAGTAGACGGCCTGCTCATCGTGCAGCGCGAAACCAACCCACGCCCTTCGCTCGGCCAGGATTGGGGCGTGCCGCTGGTCTATGTGTATGGGCCCTCAACCGACACCAATGACTGCTCGGTAACCTGCGACAACGTAGATGCCGGGCGCATGGCGGTCAACCATCTGATTTCTTGCGGTCGACGCCACATCGCCATCATCGGCGGCGACGAAACCTACACCGCGGCCACGGACCGCACCAAAGGCGCATTGGAAGCGTTGGCCGAGCTCGGCATTCAACCAGCTGGCCCTATTCGCTATGGCAAATGGGCGGAAGAGTGGGGACGTGCGGCTACACGTCTGCTCATCGACCAAGGCGTGAAATTCGATGCCGTGGTCTGCCAAAGTGATCAGCTGGCTCGAGGTTGCATCGATGTACTCAAACAGCAGGGCCTCAGTATCCCTGACGATGTTGCCGTCATCGGCCATGATAACTGGTCTGTGCTCACCTCCGGATCGCGTCCATCCCTAACATCCATCGACAACGAAACCGAAGCCATTGGACGCCGAGCGGCACGCTATTTGATGGATGCCATCGACGGCAATCCGCATCACGGCGTGGACTATGTGCCTTGCCGCCTCATTCAGCGCGAATCCACGCTGCCGCTGGATTAAGACATCGCTCTTTCCTTCGGAGGACCCGAGCCGGATATCACTCGGCTCGGGTCTTCGCGTATTTGACCATCAATATCCACTCGTAGGCAGCTACCGTGCATTACATTGCTCTCATAATAATTATATCGGTATCATTATTACTAGTTTTCTATTGTTATTGCTGCGTTTTTTAATTGTTATACCGGTATAAATCTTGTATGATGTTCCTCGTTATCACCCATAACAACGAGGTATGCACATGCAGATGACCACCATCGCCATCAGCCAGCCGATGCAGGCTCATGATGACAACACCACCATTGCTCCAACCAGCAAACCGACCCATGTAATCATCGGGGTCAGCGAAGGCAGGCTCCCGCGTATCGTCGCCATCACACGCGGATCGGTTCCAGCGGCCACATCGGTAGCGGCGGCAATGACAGTCGAGAGCTCCACCAAGAAACCGGATGCACAATTCCCCCAGACGCTTGACGCTGGCCTGCAAATCGGCGAAATGCCCACGCTTCTGCCCACGCAGTCCGAAGGCTGGACCGGCACCCCAGCCATCCAAGCGGCCCGCAACGGTGTGGAAGTGTTCCCCAAGTTCACCGTGACCCATATCGAGTCCAACGCAAGCTCCGTGACCTTCGACGCTGCGGACAATATCGCCAAACTCGCGCTTACTATGACCGTCGCCATTGGCTCGGAAGGGCTTATCCGCGTGGATACCACCCTGACCAACACCGGTGAATCTCCTCTGACCATTCAACGTATGGCACCGGTTCTGCCGCTGCCACCCCAGGTTTCGGAAGTCGAATCCTGCACCGGCCACCATCTGCGCGAACGTGCTTTGCAGCGGCAGGCGCTCACCGAAGGCGTGTTCGCCAAGGAATCGCGCATGGGCCGACCAAACTTCAACGCCACAACCCTGCTCACCGCCGGCGAGCGCGGATTCGGTTTCGAACACGGTTTCGTTATCTCCGCTCATGTGGCGTTCAGCGGCAACACCACCACGTTCATCGAGCGCACGCCGTACACGCATGGTGTAATTGGCGGCGGCGAGCTGCCTTACATGGGTGAAATCGAATTGGCGCAGGGCGAAACCTATCACGCGCCGCGTCTGCTTGTCGGCATCGGCGAGGGATTGAACGAGGTTTCGGCGAAATTCCACACCTACTTGCGCATGCTGCATCCGGAACTTGCCAAGCCTCGCCCGGTGATGCTCAATACTTGGGAGGCCATGTACTTTGCGCAAAGCGAGGGCAAGGTTATCGCTTTGGCCGATCGAGCCGCCGAAGTTGGCGTGGAACGATTCGTGATTGATGACGGCTGGTTCAAAGGCCGCCGTGATGACACCAAGGCGCTCGGCGACTGGCAGGTCGACTCCACGCTGTGGCCGGAGGGTCTGGGAACCGTGGCCCACCATGTGCATGATCTCGGCATGGAATTCGGATTATGGTTTGAGCCGGAAATGATCAGCCCGGACTCCGATGTAGCGCGCGCCCACCCCGATTGGATGCTGGCACCGAATGGCGAGCGCCTGCCAATGGCCTCGCGCGCGCAGCAGGTCATTGATCTAACGAATCCCGCGGCCGCAGCCTATGTGGAGCATGCAATCGACACCTTGGTGAGCGAATATCATATCGATTACATCAAGTGGGATCACAACCGCTTCCTCACCGAGCCACTCTCCCCTGCATCCGGCCGCCCTGCCGTGCACAAGCAGACCGAAGCGTTCTATGCGATTGTCGATCATCTGCGCGACCGCCATCCGGGATTGGAAATCGAATCCTGCTCGTCCGGCGGCGGCCGTATCGACGCCGGGGTACTGGCCCGTTGCAGCCGCGTATGGGCTTCGGATTGCACCGATCCGGTGGAACGTGCCGATATTCAGCGCGGCACATCGCTCCTAGTGCCGCCTGAAATGATCGGCGAACATATTTCCGAGTCCCCGAATCATGCGACCCGCCGCGCCACGTCGCTCACCATGCGTGCTTCGATGGCGTTCTTCGGCCATCTCGGCATCGAATGGAACATTATGAAATTAAGCGATGCCGATCTTCAGCAACTCAAGAGCTGGGTGGATCTGTATAAGCAGCGCAGGCAGGATATTCCGCAGGGTGTTCTGGTGCATGCGGATACGCCGGATCCGGCCATTCGCGTCGATGGGCTCATCGCACCGGATCGTTCGCGCGCGGTGTTCCGATTCGCCGTGGTCTCCTCATCCCAGGATTACCCATATGGTTTGGTCAGGCTTCCCGGCTTGGATGATGCGGCATGCTACCGTATTCGCCCGCTTGGCGGCATCACTCGCTATGAGCAGGAATTCAGCCCGAATTGCCGCACGGCGTTGAGCTGGTGGACCGATGAAGGCACGTCAGTGGACGGCGCGACGCTCACGCAGTGGGGTATTCGCCCGCCGCAGCTCGCACCCGAACATGCCGTGCTGATTGAAGTAACGCGTGAGTAATATCAATCGCGCGTCTGCATCTGTGAGTGCGACTACCGCTCTTCGGCAGCCGCGCTCACGCGTTCGCCGGTGGATTCGCGTTGCACCAATTCGCCGGTGATCTTGTCGAACATCGTCCATGCCTCGCCGCGTGGACGGTTGTTGACTACATCGTCAATCTGCTGTTTGAGCATCGTCACCGCATGCTCACCAGCCTCATCGAAATGCTGGCGAATCGTGGTCAGTGGTGGATTCCATACCCTGGAAAGCGTATGGTCATCGAATCCGGCCACAATTACATCATCCGGTACCCGCTTACCTGCGAGTGCCAGCCCTCGCATCACACCCATCGCAATCTCATCATTGCCGGCGAAAATAGCGGTGACGCTGTCGTCTTCGCCGAGTTGTCGACCGATGGCGATGGCTTTTTCGGCATCCCATGTTGTGGCGATCGGCGCCGGGGCTGGCACATGGGCATCGCTCAGCGCCATGCGCCAACCATCCTCACGCGCATCCACATCGGAAGGCACTGCCACATAGTGCACGGTGGCATGCCCCAAAGCCAACAAATGCTTGGTCATGGCATAAGCGCTGTCATATTCGCACAAATGAATCTGGGCGCGATCCTCATGCCGCGGTCCGCCAATGATCACCAGCGGAGTTGTGGATGGAATATGGGAGACCACGCTATCGGTTAGGCGATCGTAATCAATCAGAATCACACCGGCCGGGCTGCGGTCAAGGCAGGAGCGCACACTGCCCAGCATCCAATCGCCACCGCGCGAGTCAAGCACATAAATCGTAGTCGGATAGCCAATCTCCTGGGCTTTGCGTTCAATGCCATAGAAGGTCTGCGTGCGGCCGTACAGCCTAGTATCGGCAGACATCACCGCAATCGACTCGCTCATATCGAGGGCAAGTGCGCGGGCGATAGGATTCGGCCGGTAGTTGAGCTTTTCGATGGCTGCCGCAATGGCCGTGCGCTTTTTCTCGCTGACTCGGCTGGGATCCTTCAAATATCGCGACATCGTGGGCACTGAGACGTTGGCCACCGCCGCCACATCACGGATGGAAGGCGCAGTGCCGCGTTTCGTTCTGGGCATGCATATACCTCCCTGCCCTGGCTTGGGGTCTCCAAAGTCAACCATTGTGCATACCGCGCGGGCTGCAAACCCGACTCGTATGCTGTGCGCTTTATTGTACGCATCCCATCATACCGATGTATACCGGTACAAAATAGGAAACAAATAGCGCCCCGAGATGGGGCGCTTAAAGCTCAGGCTAGAAAAATGGTTGCGATTAGGCTAGAGCCGGCTGGGAAGCCTTCTTGTGGGTGAGCTGCCATACCAACACCGCGGCGATCATGATGGCGAAGCCAGCGGTGAACCAGGGGAATGGCGCAGCCGGATCGGTGGAACCGGTAATCATCGTGACCGCCTTCATAGCCAGCGGTGAGACGAACACGCCGACATGGAAGGACAAGATGATCATCGTGGACCAGAAGGCCTGGGAGCTCTTCTTGGCGTACTTCGGAATGCGGTTGCACAGGAACGGTCCCAGAATCGGGCCAGGGAAGTTGAACAGGAAGAAGCCGATGACCAGCACCGCGTAGTTGCTGCCGGCGAGGGAGACGAGCAGGCTGCCGAGGAAGTAGACGCCCATACCGATGTAATAGGTGTTGTCGCCGAACTTCTTCTCCAAGAAGCCGTAGACGAAGCCGGCCACCACCGCGAACAGAATACCCACGGATATGATCACGGACGAATCATGGTGAGGATCATTCAAGATCTTCTGCGCGATCTCGGCGAAGCGCACGTTGATGGCGTTGAAGAACACCATGTACAGCGCGGCGCACACGCAGAATGCGCCAAGGATGGGGCTGGTCTGCTCCGGGTAGATATTGACGTTCTCCTCGGCTTCCATGTCCGAAGAGCCTGACTTATCAAGATGAACGTCCGGAACCTGGAACCAGAACCAGATGAGCACCGGGAAGGCGAACAGGTAGACGATGAAGGCGCCCTGCCAGCCGGCGATGAGCACGAACACGGAAACCAGTGCGGTCATGATGGCTTGGCCGAGATTCTCCGTGGCGCCGCGGATGCCGAGCAGGGTGGCGCGGCGATTGCCTGAGTACAGCATCTGAATCAGGGTTATGGCCAGTGAATTGTACAGGCCGAGGCCCATGCCGAAGAGCACACGTGCGGCCATCACCACGGCGAAGTTCGTGGCGAACATCGGCACGAATGCGGTGATGCCCACGAGGAACAGACCGGCGCCGATAACCTTCTTCAGACCGAAAAATCGCGCCAATGCCGGGCTGATGAGCAGGGTAGCCAGTGCGGTCAAGGACGGCGTGGTGGAGAGCAGCTCCGCGGAGGTGTTATCGACGTTGAGTGCGCGCCCCAACTGTGGGATAACGCCGTTGACGACGCTGTAGCTGGTGAGGAACAGCGATATGGACAGCATCGGCAGGATCACCGAGAGGCTGTTGACATCCTTCTTCGTTGTGGATGACATAGGGTTTCCTTTTTCTCTGTGGTTGTGTGCACCGGTGGTTGGTGCTGACGTAGTGGTGGACGAATTATTGCCGACTGACTTGGACTGTTCGCCGTCCTTGCCGACCTCGTTCTCCGTTGTCAGTGGACACTATATTTTGATACCGGTATAAAGTCAAATACAAACAGTGAGAAAGCTTATATTTCGGCGTTTCTTGATTATTCTCCGATTGCTTCTTTTATCGGTTTAATTTTTTTCATTACAATCATATGGCAACTTTGGCAATATTGCGGCGACATGGCAACGCATAGGAAAAATAGAAATTTTGCACTACGGCAAGAGGCGCTCTGCGACTGCCGCTACCGCTTCTTGACCTTGCGGCCCTTCAGGTAGATGTCGATCACGATCCACACGCCCAAGATGAACGCGATGACATAGCCGAGGAAGCCCACAATCGGAATGCCGAAGATGATCGGCTTCATGCCGGCGTAATAGACAATCGACGAACCGATGAACAAGCCCACCACAATCAAGGCCATCGTCAAGCGATTCACCATGTCGGAGAGCAACTGGAATGGCTCCTGCGAGCCGACGAGCTCCATATTCATGCGCAACTGGCCACGGGTCAGCATGCGGGCGGCCACATTGAGCTCGCTCATGGCATCCAATGCGCTATGCAGGGCCACGTGACTTTCCACGCCAAGGCTTTTCAGCTCATCCTTGACGGCTTGGCTGGTGGTTTTGGAGGTCGCTATGTGCTGGGAGATAATCTCAATCATGTTCACGTCCGGAATGAACTCATCCAAGAGTCCTTCCAACGTGACCAGCGCGCGCCCCACCGTGGTGATGGAGCTGGGCACTTCGATGCCGTGCCGTTGCGCCAGCGAAGTCAGCGCGGTAATGAACGCCGCCAAGTCCAGGTCCTTCAAATCAACCGTGCCGTATTCCTTGACGATTACGTCGAGATCCGCCAGCAACGACGGATAATCAGCCGGATCGGCTTCAGCACCGGCGAATCGCAGCAAACCATCCGCCAATTCCGGCGAATTCTGCTTGGCCACGGCGAAAATCATATCTTTCATCACGGCACGGGTTTTCGCATCAAGCCGGCCGGTCATACCAAGATCGATGAGTACGATCTGGCCGCCGCGAATGATGATATTGCCCGGGTGCGGGTCGGCGTGGAAGAAGCCGTCGTCCAAAATCTGGGTGGCGTAATTGTCCACCAGCTTGGTACCGATGTCTTTGAGATCGTATCCGGCGGCGACCAATTCGTCGGCATGAGAGACGGAAATGCCGTCCACGTAATCCATAACCACCACGTGTTCGGTGCACAGGTCCGGGTACGGCGTCGGGCAATCCATGTATTTGAATCGTGAGGCGAAACGCTTGAATTCAGCGAGATTACGCGCCTCTACCAAGAAGTCCGTTTCAGATTCGAAGGTGTCCCACAGCTCTTCGACCACGCCTTTGAGGTCCACAATCTGCGAGCTGTTCATCACCTTGGTGGCGGCTTTGGCGATGGAGCGCATGATGGCCACGTCCTGCGCCATGGTTTCACGAACACCAGGGCGCTGCACTTTTACGGCCACATCCTCGCCGGTTTTCAACGTGGCGCGATGTACCTGCGCCAATGATGCGGAACCCAACGGCTTGGGGTCGATGGAGGCGAACACTTCGTCGGCCGGACGCCCGTATTCGGCGGACAGCACATCCAGCACTGTGGAATACGGCATCGGGTCGGCATCCGCGCGTAATTTGGCGAGTTCGTCGCAGAAGCTCTGCGGCAAGATCTCGGACCGCATCGAAAGAATCTGCCCCACTTTGACGAACGTAGGGCCAAGCGCCTCGCACATCAGGCGCATTTTTACCGGCGTGAGGCCTTTGAGGGCATCGAATTGGTTGACGATGCGCACGATTTGCGCCAATCGCTTTATTTTGCCGCGGCGCGTCAGATGATAGCGCTGCGAAAAATCATCCCGTCTAGGGCCGAACAGTCCAATGGTTTCCGGACTCACCGACGCCCATTCGGTGTAGGTCGACGCAGCAATATTAGCGACTTCGGAAGTGGAAGCCGACGACATCGAGCCGGCCGCCCCATCAGGAGTGGCCGGCTTGCTGTCAACCGTGTCGTTCGGCGCGGACGGTGCCGCTGCCGGCTTCGAGGTTTCCGAAGTCACGAAATAGTCTCAGTCCTTGTCCGCGGATTCGCTCGGCTGTGCGGCATCTGCCGCGGACTCGGCCGGAGCGGATTCCGCAGTATTTCGTGCAGCGTCATCCTTGTTGGCATCGTTGACCAAAGCCTCGCCGACCTTGCGCTTCAGCTCCGTGTTCAGGGACTTGCCCTGCTCCACAGTCAGCTCGCCTTTCTTGACCAGATCGTCAACAATGGCGCTGCCCTTCTCGTAACCGGTGGCCAAGGCGCCGATGCCTGCCAGCAGGACCTTGCGAACGCCCTCACCCAGATCGAAATCAGCCATAATAACCCCTCCTTCGAGGTTCGACGCGACCTGATGCCTCGTCTCGTATTCACCAGATTAGCGCAAACGCAAGCCCTTGGCGCTAGTCCTCGCGGCGTATTTCGTCTGATTTTTCGCGCAGCTGGCCAGCATGGTCAGGCTCCTCGGTTACACCCCCTGATTGGCGTTGTAATCCTGCGGCATGTCCTTGAACTTGGACGTAGCGCCAAGGAAGGCCAGATGGAAGGTTTCGGTCGGACCGTTACGGTGCTTGGCCATGATGATATCGGCCTCGCCCGGGCGATCCTCTTTGTCGTAGAAGTCCGGTCGGTGCACAAGGAACACCACGTCGGCGTCCTGTTCGATAGAACCGGATTCACGCAGATCGGAGAGCTGCGGCTTCTTGTCGTTACGCATTTCCGGACCACGGTTCAGCTGGGAGAGCGCCACCACCGGTACCTCCAGTTCCTTGGCCAGGAGCTTCAGCGCACGGGAGAATTCGGACACCTCTTGCTGACGGGATTCCACGGCCTTGCCGGAGGTCATGAGCTGCAGGTAGTCGATCACCACGAGTTTCAGATCATTCGTCTGCTTCAGGCGACGGCACTTGGCGCGAATCTCCATCAGCGACATGTTCGGGCTATCGTCGATGAACAGCGGCGCGTTCTGCATCTTGGTCCAGAACTGGTTCAGCGTGTTCCAACGCTCCGGCGTAATGTCATCCGCGCGGCGCAGCGCCGCCATCGGAATATTGGTTTCGGCAGAGATGATGCGCTGAGCAAGCTCCACCTTGCTCATCTCCAAGCTGAATACTACGGACGTCAGATTGTGGTGAAGCGCTGCGGCTCGAGCGAAATCAATACCCAGCGTGGACTTGCCCATTGCCGGACGGCCTGCGACCACTACCATCTGACCGGGCTGCAAACCCTGCGTCACATCATCGATGTCACGGAAGCCGGTGGGTACGCCCTTATTCACCAAACCTTGCTGCAGCTTGTCCAGCTGATCCAAGGCATCATGCACCACCGGGCCAATCGCCGTATAGTCCTGACGCACCTTGCCCATCGACATCTCATAGATCTCGGATTGCGCCAGATTCACTACATCTTCAGCCTGCGAACCTTCGGCCGAGTATCCGAGCTGGGCGATTTTGGTACCGGCTGCAATCACATTGCGCAAAATCGCGCGCTGATGCACGATTTCGGCATAGTACATTGCGTTGGCGGCGGTCGGCACCGAAGCCACGAGACTATGCAGATAATCCGCTCCGCCGACTTTTTCAAGGTTGCCGTCGGCAAGCAGCTGATTGGCCACCAGTACCACGTCCACCGGCTGGCTTGCGGAGAACAGGTCGATGATGGCGGTGTAGATCGTCTGATGCTTGGGCTGATAGAAATCAGTCACGTCAATGGTTTGCGAAACCTCACCGATGGCATCCTTGCTCATCAGCATGCCGCCGAGCACAGCCATCTCCGCATCGTCATCATGTGGAGGCACACGGTCGAAAATGGGGTCGGCTGCGGCGCTCCCCTGTGCACCGCCGGCCGCACGGCTGTTGCCGCCGCCTCCAGCCGAGCCGCCTGAGTAGCCCTGATACGCGTTGTCGTTTCCTTCTGCCATAGCTCCCCAGTATAGAAGGCGGCGGTGCGCATGAGCGGCGTTCAACGGTGAATACCCAGTAGGCTTCCGGATTCTTCAATCATCGACTACGTATTTTCCCAAACTCACACTATGTATGCGGCAGAACCATAACCCCGCATACTTAGCGCCGTTTCAGGTGCCCAAACCGGCGCTATGTACGCGTACCGTTCGTTGCCCCGCATACATAGCGCCGGTTTATGCCCCAAAAACTCTCACTATGTCTGCGACCGCTTCGTTGTGCCGCATACTTAGCGCCGATTGATGCTCTACGAGATCAACAACGTCTCACATCCGACCGCATCATTAACGCTACGTTCACCGAAAAGTGACCCACACGACACGCAGAAGACGCAAATGTGGATAGAAAAATAAGTTATCCACATTTTGGGGATAACTTGGTGGATAATCCACTGAGTTATCCACATACGGGGGATAACTTGGTGGATAGTCTGGGGATAACCTTTCGAGGCGAAAGAGGCGAGTTGCGCAACGTAGTGAGGCATGATATGCAAGCGGACGTGCACACAGACAACAACACGATGCAGCAGCGCCGTCTTCACGGTTCCAAAGAAGCCGAGAGTGCAGCGCCAAGCACAGATGAAGGCACCGCCATACGCGAACGCGCCACCAGCCGGCGCATTCTCGCCTTGGCCTTGCCCACCTTCGGTCAGCTCATCGCCGAACCGACCTTCATCCTCATCGACACCGCCATCGTGGGGCACATCGGCGATGCCGCCTTGGCCGGTCTTTCCATCGGATCCACCATCATCCTGACGGCCGTGGGCTTGTGCATATTCCTCGCGTATTCCACGACCGCCCAGGTCGCGCATCTGTTGGGTGCCGGTAAACGACGCGAAGGATTGCAAGCCGGCATTGACGGACTCTGGCTGGCGCTCGGCATCGGCCTCATACTTGGCGTCGGACTCTTTGTCGCCGCCGAGCCATTATGCCGTGCACTGGGCGGCCAAGGCGAAGTACTGCATCAGGCCACAATGTACACGCGTGCGGTGGTGCTGGGAGCTCCCGGCATGCTGCTGGTGTATGCGGCGAACGGCATCTTTCGCGGATTGCAGAAGGTACGCATCACACTGATTGCGGCGGTCAGTGGCGCGGTGTTGAACACAGTGCTGGAAGTGCTGTTCGTATTGGTGTTCCGCTGGGGGATCACCGGTTCCGGTGCGGCCACAATGATTGCCCAATGGTATATGGGATTGTTCCTGGTCATCCCCGCGATGCTGTGGGCAACCGCCGATGGCGCAAGCCTCAAGCCGCAGTTGGCGGGTATTGCGGCGGCTGGCGGCGACGGCATTCCGCTGTTTATCCGCACATTGGCGATTCGCGCGGCGATGGTGGTCACCGTAGCGAGCGCTGCACGCATGGGTACTGCGGTGTTGGCAGGCTTTCAAGCGGTGAACTCCAGCTGGAATTTTGCGATGAATGTACTGGATTCGGTCGGTATCGCAGGTCAGACTCTGGTGGCCACCGCGTTGGGTGCCGGCCAACGTACGCGCGCGAGGGAACTGACTCGAGACACCGGACGCATGGGCATGCTTACCGGCGTGGTGATTGGCGTGGGATTCGCTGTTGTCGGCCTATTCGCCGGGCACTTCTTCTCCTCCACGCCGCATATTCAGGGATTGATTGCCATCGGCATGGTGACAATGGGCGTATTCTTCCCGCTGCAAGGTTGGATGATGGCCATCGACGGCATCCTGATCGGCGCACGCGACTACCGGTATTTGGCGTTGACCTGCGGCTTGACTGCTGCAGTGTACATTGTCTGCATCATGCCACTGGCTGGCGTTGTGGCACCGCAACTGGGTAGCGATGCCGCACGTACGGCGCTGCTATGGGTGGCATTCAATGTGATACTGATGGGCGGGCGCGGCCTGTTCAACGGATTGCGCATCCGCTCGGATGCGTGGATAGGATAAGGATCGGACATTATCCGACGCCCTGTTTTGCGGCACAGTCTCAGCACAGCCTTGCTTCTCTCCTGCCGCACGCATTCGGCGCCCCACCTCCTTCGTCAGAGGGAGGCAATGCATTACATAGCGGCACGAACGGCGGAGTACATGGTGTGCACGATTTGCTCACGCCATTTCGACCAGCCGTACTTTTTGGTGATTGACTCGCCTGCCGTGGCACCGAGGGAAGACCCGTCCGCGCGCGTAAGGTCGTACAGCATGTCCAGCAACAGTTTGTCATGATTGAGTCGCTCGGCTAGCTCAGCGGCAACCGCAGGATCATTGGGATCCTTGCCGGTGGCGAATTCGGAAAGCGTCAGATGTTCGCGCACGAGCACGGTTGCCCAGTCAATAATCTGCTGCGAGTATCCCATACGTTTCAAAATCACCGGCACATGGCGAGCACCCTCAGCGGCATGGTCACGCACGAACGCGCGCTTGCCGATGTCATGGGTGATGGCCGCGAGCAGCAACGCCTGATAATGCTCATCATCATAGCGTCCGCCGGATGACGTATCTCGCGTGATACGCGATGTAACTTCCACCATATGACGGTCAATGGTGTACCGGTGTGCGGCGGATGCGGACGGACGGTTGCGGATACCCAACCATTCCGGCATCCACCGGCCGGGAATATCCACGAAGTCAATGCTTTCCCACACATTCATGAGCTCCGGCCCGCAGGCCAGCAGCCGCACGAACAGTTCGCGGGACTCTTCATCCCATTGACTGTCTCGAATCGGGCACTTCTTCAGGTTCACCAGCGTGGACGGATTAATCGGCAAGCCGAATTCACCGGAGGCCACCGCCATGCGCAATGCCAACTTGGCGTCCTGCGCGGGATCCACGCCGGGAGCCAGCACCAGTTCACCTTCATGCTTGGCGATGCCGGGGGCCACGATATCGAACTGCGGCGCCTCACGCTTACCGCCGGCACGTTGCGAGAACATTTGGAAGAATGCGAAGCGAGGCTTCTCATGGGTGAGCGAATGCTCGGCGCGGGAGGCTGTGGAATCCAACGCAAAGGAGATACGGCGGCCGAGACGGGCGAGCATGGTTTGCAAATCATCAATGGAGTAGGCCGCGCGTTCCTCCTCCGGCCATGTCGGATCAGCCAAGCCCAGCATGGCTGCGACCTTGGCCTGATACGGTGTCAGCAACAGATTCGTATCCTTGCCGGCTACCAAATGAATACAATCGCGCACATCAAGCAAGCGTTCCACAGCCTCGTCGTAGCTACCGTGCGGGCGATCCGCCAACCACGAGGTGGCGAGCGCCGCAATCAGCACCGAGTCGCGCAAGCCGCCGCGAGCCTCCTTGATATCCGGCTGATTGACGTATTGCAGTCGAGCGAATTCATCGAGCCTGGACTTGGCGGAATCCAGCAGTTCCGGCAAGCGTTTGCGCGCGGCTTTACGCCAACGTTCCAGAATGGACGCGGCGGTAGTGCGAATCAGTGCGGTGTCGCCGGCGATGGGTTTCACATCGAGCCAGCCCATGGCCGCCGGCAGATCATGGTCAGTGACTTCCTCGCATTGCGCGCGCGTACGGATGGAGTGGTCAAGGTCGAGTCCGCTATCCCAGAGCGGATACCAGAGCTTATTGGCGAGTTCGTTGAGCTGCTGATCGTTGAGCGCGCGGGGCTCGTAGATGATGACCAAGTCAAGGTCCGAGCTGGGGCCAATCTGTCCGCGAGCCAGCGAGCCGACTGCGGCAAATCCGATGCCTGTGTCCGGCACGGTGAACGAAACGGCTTCGCAAGCCTCACTCCACAATTTCGTGAGGCACTGCATGGCCAGCTCAGTGCGCGCCTTGCGTTTGGCGGTGCCGTTGCGGTACACGCCGTCCGCGTCCGGCTGGCTCATTGCCATGAATCGTTGCTTCAAACCATCTACTGCCGATGCCATTGCCCCAGATCTTTCATCATGTATTCTATCTGCGTTACAAGGGGTTGATTCGTGAGGTTCAGAACATCTATCTGCGTTACAAGGGGTTCTTCTAGGCCGAAACCACAGTTAGGAACCATATTCCGTTACCGTCATTCCGCCATTTTGCGCGTTGGGCTACTTGAGCACCAACCCCTCGTAACGCAGATAGACCTTTTGCATGAGACGAATCAGCCCCTTGTAAGTGAGTTATTCACGTTTGAACGAAAAACAGTCGTATAGAGTCGGGAAAAGTCGTATATAAAAGTCCCCGCACGGCGACAAACGCAACGTGCGGGGACCTGTCTTATCAGTAGTCCGAACCTTGTGTAGGGGGAAGGTCTCGGACGTCTTTATCAGATCGCGGCGGAACCGGTCTCACCGGTACGCACGCGGGTCACGGAGTCAAGCGGGGCAACCCACACCTTGCCGTCACCGATGGTGCCGGTGCCGGCGGACTTGACAATCACACCGACCAGCGTCTCGGCATCGGCGTCATCGGCCAGAACCTCGATGCGAATCTTCGGAATCAGGTCCACGGTGTATTCAGCGCCGCGGTAGACCTCAGTGTGGCCACGCTGACGGCCGTAGCCGTTAGCTTCGGACACGGTCAGACCGTGCACGCCGGCGGCTGCGAGAGCCTCCTTGACGTCGTCGAGCTTATGGGGCTGGATGATAGCGGTGATTAGCTTCATCTCACTTCACCTCCTTGAGAACGGAGCTGGCAGTACCAGCAAAATCGTAAGCACGTTCGCCCTGATCGGCAAGGTCGATACCGCCGACTTCCTGAGCTTCGGTGACGCGCCAACCGATGGTCTTCTCAAGAGCGAAGGCGATGATGGCGGTGATCACTGCGGAGTAGAGGATGGCAACGAGTGCGATGACCAGCTGAACAACGAGCTGCTTCCAGTCGCCGCCAGCCAGCAGGCCGGTTCCTTCGCCGAAGAAGCCGATGAGCAGGGTGCCGGTGAAACCACCAACGCCGTGGACGCCGACAACATCGAGGGAGTCATCGTAACCGAGCTTGAACTTCAGGCCGCAGGCGAGGCAGGTCAGTATGCCGACGATGGCGCCGAGCACGATGGCCCACAGCGGGGAGACCACATCGGCGGCCGGGGTGATGCCGACCAGGCCGGCGACCATACCAGAGGCAGCGCCCATGGCGGTGTAGTGGCCAGAACGAATCTTCTCAGTGAAGCCCCAAGAGAGCATTGCGGCAGCGGTTGCTGCGGAGGTGGAGACCCAAGCGTAGCCAGCGGTGCCGTTGGCGGCGAAGGCGGAGCCTGCGTTGAAGCCGAACCAGCCGAACCACAGCAGGAAGGCGCCGAGCATCACGAACGGAACGTTGTGCGGGCGGAACGGCTGGGTACCGAAGCCCTTACGCTTGCCGATAATCAGCACGATAATCAGAGCAGCGACTGCAGCGTTGATGTGGACGACCGTACCACCTGCGAAATCGTGGGCTGCAGCACCGATGGCCTTGGAGATCGCGCCATCAGCGGAAAGCAGACCGCCGTTCCAGACCATGTGGGCCATAGGAGCGTAATCGAAGGTGATCCACAGGGCAACGAAGATCATCCAAGTGCTGTACTTGACGCGCTCGGCGATAGCGCCGCAGATCAGGCCGACGGTGATCATGGCGAAGGCCACCTGGAAGGCAACGTCAACGGAAACCGGGTAGTTGTTGGAGTTCAGACCGGTGGTGGTGAACACACCGTCCTGGGCGACCATGGAATCCTTCAGCAGGAATCCGCTGGCCGGATCGCCGAAGATGCCGCCGATGTCGGAACCGGCGTAGGCGATGGACCAACCCCACAGGGTCCAGATAATCATGGTGACTGACAGTGCAGCCGCCTCAAGCATCAACATGTTCAGAACGGCCTTGGCACGAACCATACCGCCGTAGAAGAACGCCACACCAGGCGTCATGAGGAAAACCAAGGACGCGGATGTGAGGATCCATGCGGTATTTCCGGAATCAAGCGCTCCCATGTCTACCTCCCTCTCTCTTTCGTTCATGGCGTCGAGGGTTCGGATAATCTCGAAGCCCCGGCGTCTAGTTCCAATAAATGCCGTCCCCCTTGTGGGGGCTAACAGTTCGTCAGTAAAAGCCGGTCGCGTTTTCAATTCGTTACATCAAGTTACGCGATTGTTAAGCGCCGGAGGCCGCATATGCCGCTTTCGATTCGGCGGTTTCCGCGTGATTCCAATGGATACGGCAAGGCCCCGAACTATGTTTCGAACATAATTCGGGGCCTTGTTTGTGTGTGTTGACGCGTTTCACACGTTCATAACGTGGACACGCATGCGCAGTTTCTCGTCTTCTCATCTGCTGACTGACGGATTCCTCACAAAGACTGACGGATATATAACGCCGACTGACGGTTTTATAACGAATTTCGTTGAAAAACCGTCAGCCAGTGTTGAAAAACCGTCAGTCAACTGAGAAATCAGGCGAGGATGCCGTCCACGAATCCTTCCGGATCGAACGGTGCCAGATCGTCCGGGCCTTCGCCAAGACCCACGAGCTTGACCGGCACGCCAAGCTCCTTCTGCACGCTGATCACAATGCCGCCCTTGGCTGAGCCGTCCAGCTTGGAGAGCACCACGCCAGTGATGCCGATGGCTTCGGCGAACACCTTGGCCTGAGCCATGCCGTTCTGGCCGGTGGTGGCATCGAGCACCAGCAGTACTTCGCTGACCGGCAGCTGCTTTTCGGTGACGCGGCGAATCTTGCCAAGCTCGTCCATCAGGTTCGACTTGTTCTGCAGTCGGCCGGCGGTGTCGATGATCAGCACGTCGGCGTTGAGTTCCTTGGCCTTGCCGGCGGCCTCAAAGGCAACAGACGCCGGGTCGGCGCCGTCCTTATCCGAGCGCACCACCGGCACGTTCACGCGAGCACCCCAGGTCTCGAGCTGATCGGCGGCTGCAGCGCGGAAGGTATCGGCCGCTCCCATCACCACGGATTTGCCTTCGGCCACGAACAGTCGCGCCAGCTTGCCAGCCGTGGTGGTCTTGCCGGTGCCGTTCACACCCACCATGATGATGACGGACGGCTTGTCCGCCCCCGGTTTTTCCGCATTGAGCCGACGGTCGGTATCACGACCCACCAAGTCGAGCAGCTTGTCCTTCAGCGTGGCGCGCACCTCGGCTGGATCCGCCTTGCCGGTGATGCGGGCATCGGTCCTGAGATCATCGACCAACTGGGCGGAGGCATCCGCACCCACGTCGGCCAGCAGCAGCGTATCCTCAACGTCTTCCCAGTCGGACTCGGACAGATTATCTTTGGCGAGGATGTTGAACAGCGCTTTGCCGAACGGGTTGCCGGACTTGGCGAGCTTCGCCTTGAGTCTGGTCAGCCTGGAGCCCACGGATTCCGGGGATTCCGACTGAGCGGCAGGCGCAGGCGCAGCGGTTGCGGACGCAGCAGCAGATTCCTTAGCAGCCGGTTCCTCGGCAGTCTCCGTACCAGCTGCGGCAGTATCAGGCGCAGCTGATGCTGACTGTGCAGCCTCGGACTGTACAGCCTCAGCCTGGGCTGCTTCAGCAGCCAAGCGCGCGTCGGCTGCCGCCTTGGCATCGCGCGTACGCTGATTATCCGGTGCGATCTTACCCATCGCACGATCAAGATCACGCTTACGCGACTTGGAGAACCACACGCTCAGAGCGATCAGTACAACCGCCACAACAATCACGCCAACAATGGCGAGCAAAGTATTCATTTCCATACTTGCCAGTCTAATGTGCACCATCGCCGCGAATCAGCGGCCGGCAATAGTTCACGCCTGCCAACCGGCCGACCGACGCACCCACCGACTATGGTGGTCGGCATGGCACATTCCTCACGTATGACGTCGCTGCAGCGGCGAGAACAGCTGATCGCAGTCGGACGCTCCCTGTTTGCCGCCAAAGGATTCGAAGCGGTGAGCATGGAGGAGATTGCCGCGCACGCCAAAGTCTCCAAGCCGATTGTGTACGAGCATTTCGGCGGCAAGGAAGGCCTGTATGCGGTGATTGTGGACCGTGAGATGCGTGCGCTGATCAGCACCCTGGCCGCGGCATTGGATGCGCCAACGATGCATCCGCGTCAGATTGTGGAGCGCACGGCGTTGGCATTGCTGACCTATATCGAGGAGAATGCGGAAGGCTTCCAGGTGCTCGTGCGCGATTCGCCCAGTACCGACCCCTCCGGCTCGTTCAGTTCGCTGCTGGGCGATATTTCGATGCGCGTGGAGGATATTCTGTGCGAAGCGTTCAAACGGCAGAAACTGTCGATTAAGGGCGTTCCGTACTACGCCCAGATGCTGGTGGGGATGACCGTGTTCACCGGACAATACTGGGCGGATAGGCCGAAGGTGAGCAAGGAGCAATTGGCCGCCTACATCGTGGACCTGGCATGGCATGGGTTGAGCCGGCTTGATTCCAAGCCGCAGTTGCGATTCGAGGGAGCGCGGGCCCGCAAGGAAGCCCAGCGCGAGGCGCAGAAGCAATCGCATCTCAGTGCAAACTTAGCGGACGACGAGGAAACTGTGAGCACTACCGTAGAGGCGGAGGGGTCTGCAATGCAGAACGTGAGCGCAGAGTAACAGCTTACGCAACGCTTCTGTTCATAACGCCGGCCAAGTGCTACGGTTTGAACAGCATAACGAACATTTCGATTGTTACCATCGATTGAACCATGTGAGGACGTAACGGGTATGGCCAATGCGGCAACAACGGCAAAGACACTCACTTTTGTGATTCCTGCATACAACATGGAGTCGTATCTTGACCGCTGTGTCAACTCAGTGCTGTCCGCGAAGCACACGGCAGATATCGAAGTGCTTATCGTGGACGACGGGTCCAAAGACGGCACGCTGGAGTATGCACAGAAGCTGGAGCGCAACAATCCCGGCATTGTGCGCGCGATTCATCAGGAGAACAAGGGGCATGGCGGCGCGGTGAACACCGGTCTGGCGGCGGCCCGCGGCATGTACGTCAAAGTGGTGGATGCGGATGATTGGGTGGATCCGCAGGCCATCAACACTGTGATGGATACGTTGCGAGCGCAGCGCGAGGCCGCCGAACCGATCGACATGCTGGTCACCAACTATGTCTATGACAAGGTGGCCAAGCGTCACAAGCATACGGTGAACTTCCGCCGCGTGATTCCCGCCGGCCGAGTGCTTGGCTGGGATGATCTGGGGCATTTCGGTCTGGCACAGTACATCATCATGCATGCACTGACCTTCCGCACGCAGGTGGTGCGTGATTCCGGTCTGAAGCTGCCGGAGCACACGTTCTACGTGGACTTCTACTACTCCTACCAGCCGTTCCCGTGGGTGCGCCGTATCCAGTACCTGGATGTGCCGTTCTACCATTACTTCATCGGTCGCGAAGGCCAGAGCGTGCAAACCGATGTGATGATCCGCCGCGTCGACCAGCTGCGCTTGGTGAACCGTCTGATGACCGAGGCGACCCCGGAGCGCGGCACAGTACCCAAGGGCCTGTATCGCTACATGATTCACTTCCTAGCCATTGAGTCTTCGGTGACCTCGGTGTTCCTGATTCTTTCGCGCGATAAAGCCAATTACGCGAAGAAGCGCGAGCTGTGGGATGCGATTGACGCGTACTCGCCCGCCATCGGCCATGATGTGCGCGGCAAGCTCATGTCTCGCGCGATCAACCTTCCCGGTTCGGCGGGCCGTTGGCTTGTGCGCAACGGCTACACCGTGGCCGAGAAGGTCGTCGGCTTCAACTGAGTCGGCACCGTGGTCGATTCGAGAGCCGACCGACGGTTTGCCTCGCCAATATAGCTTGCGCGGGGCAAACCGTCGCCTCAGTCGAGATTGCGCCCTGCTGAGGAGGCCTCAACGGGGTAGTTCCAATATCCATCCGAGGTTTTGCCTCACTGATGGCCTCCCAGCGCAGCAAATCAACCACTTGACCGAGAGTTTGTCTCGCTGACAGCTTCTCTGCGAGTCAAAACATCGACTCAACCAAGAATTTGCCCCGCTAACGGCCTTCCAGCGGGGCAAATCAACCACTTTCTCAGCGAAACGCCCCGCTAAGCAGCCGCCCAGCTCCAATCACCCTTAGTCGGCCCAGCGGTCGGACATGGCGAAGCTGTTGTGCATGAGATTGCTTGCCGTGTAAACCACATTGTGGAGCAACTTGGTGGTGTGCTCACGCAGATAGTCGGCCATCTGCTGGTTGGCCTTCTCGAGTGCAGACTGTACTGCGGCGTTGGATGCTTCGGCTTCATCCAACGCGATGTCGGTCTGTTCCACCAGACGATGTCCGAACGCGCGCACGCCTTCCGCATAGCCGGCGATGGCATTGTGCGTCTCGAACCAATGCGCATCCGCCACCACAGCGATCAGTCGGTTCGTCCAGTAGAGATTATCGGTGGAGACTTCCGGCGTGGTGTCGCGCAGGTAATCCGGCGTATCGCGCACGTTCGCGTAGAACGGTGCAATGGTGGTGAACGGGCCGGAGCCGAATGACACCCACATCACCGCACGATTGGCTGCCGGCTCATACGGGCGCAGTTGAATGGCCACCATGTGGCCGGTGCGGTTCACACCGATTGGACGGTAACGATGACGCGATTCCGGCGTGCCCTTGGTTCCATACGGGTCGTACGGCGTGCCCTCGAAGTGGCTGGACAGCAGGAAGTCCACATCCTCCAAGCTCACTTTGTTTTCCGGCACACGGCACCACGGAATATCGTCGGATTCCGGCGTGTACTGCGCCGCCGGCGAATCCCAGTCCTCACTTGGATTCAGATAACGCTGCATGTACCATGCGCGCGGCGTGTTGTAGATATGATCCTTTGGCGTGGTGTCACCGAATACCTTGCGCGGGTTGAATCGATTCGGCAGCGCGGCGGCTCGGGCTGCAATGCGCGCGGCACGGTCTGCGACTGCGGCGTCGACGCTCGATACAGTAGCGGCTGAACGACGCGCATGCGAACCAGTGCCGGAACCGTGCGCGTGACGGCCGCCACTGGATGCCTGCGCACCCATCGTACGGTCAAGATGATGCTCGGCAATGAATTCGCGCAGGTCGGCGCTGCACATGTACTCACGCTTGCGACCAAAGGCATCGGCAAAGCTGAAATCATCGATGCCCAGCTGATTCGGGATTGTGGCATAGCAATCGTCCGGCACACGTCGGGCGATCCAATGGTGGCCGCCAATGGTTTCGATATACCAGATCTCGTCGGCATCCGAGATGATCACGCCGTTCGACTCGTAGGTACCGTAGGTTTCCAGTAGTTTGCCGAGACGGCGAACACCCTCGCGCGCGGTTTTCACATAGGGCAGCACCAGAGTGATGATGTCTTCCTCGCCGATGCCGCCTGGTTGCTCGGCCTGATAGTCGGCGTCGCCCGGCTCACCGTGCGCGGGCTTGAGCTCGACCATTGGATCGGCGGCAAGCACACGTTCGTTCACGGCGATGGTTTCGGTGGCGCTCATCGCCACATTGTGCTCGTTCGCACCGGCTTCCGCCAGCACGCCGCGATTATTGAGCACGTTGGGAGCGATGGTGTAACGGCAGGGATTGTCCGGCAAATCGATGGACACATGGCTCAGCACGCTCACATAGTGATGCGGCTGGTCTTCCGGAGCGACTGCGATCAAACGCTTGGGATCATAACGACCGGAACCGGAATCATCGTCGCGGGCGATGATGGTCGAGCCGTCGTAGCTTGCATTCTTACCGATGAGAATCGTAGTGCATGACATGGTGCACCACTGTACCCGCTGCGCGTGCGTGCCCCGTGAAGATGGCGCCAGCGCCGCTCATGTTGTCTGCTGTTGCTCGAACAGTGGACACCAAGAACGCAAAAACCCTTGGAACCACTGAGATTCCAAGGGTTTATCCGTGCCCCCCCGTGGGATTCGAACCCACAACCCACGAATTAAACGAATCGGATTCCGGTCATTCGATAGGGGCTTTCTTATGTTGTGAGACCAGTGTACAGCACTTGGAACCGTTGGGGTTTCAGCGGGACTGACCGGTCCCTTGAAAGCCCATGCGGCCGTAGGCGACACGCCCGTCCTTTTAAGCTTTTATTTAAGCGGATTGGACGAGGGGCTGCCGTGGCGCCTTCTCCGGGCGGTCCGGCATGGTGCCGTTCCCCGCGTCCGGCGCGGTTTGCCGGGGTCGCAAAAGGGAGAACGCGATCATGGAGTTCAAGGATCGCCGGCAGCCGCCGGACAGTTGGATACCGTGGCTCGACCAGTGGGTCGCGGACATGCGCTTCCGCAATCTGAGCGAGCGGAGCATCGGATATTACTGGTACAAGATCACCGATCTTGCCAGGCTGACGAACAAGCCGCCGTGGCAGATCGTCCAGGCGGATCTCAAGTCGTACATCGTGCGCCCGCCGTCGAACGCGGCCCGCCGCTCGACGATGAACGCGGTGCGCAACTTCTTCGGCTGGGCCAAGAAGGCCGGCCTGCGCGCCGACAATCCGGCCGAGGATCTGCCGTCCATCAAGCGCGAGACCCGTCACAAGGTGCCGGCCCCGGAGACCGCCGTCGGCCAGGGGCTGCATGACGCCGACCGGCAGACCCGGCTCATGGTCATGCTCGCCGCCGAGGCCGGTCTGCGCCGCGCGGAGATCGCGATCGTGCGCCGCGAGGACGTGACCGAGGATCTGTCCGGGCGCAGCCTGATCGTGCACGGCAAGGGCGCGAAGGACAGGATCGTGCCGCTGACCGACGAGCTGGCCGACGCGATCCTCGCCTCGCCCAAGGGCTGGCTGTTCCCGCACGTCAGCGGCAAGGGGCCGGTGTGCGGCGACACCGTGTACCGCAGGATACAGCACGCGACCGGCTGTTCGCCGCACACGCTGCGCCACCGGTTCGCGACCGCCGCGTACATCAGCTCCGGCGGCGACATCCGCGCCGTGCAGGAACTGCTCGGCCACGAAAGTCTTGCCACCACGCAGGCGTACGTGACCGTCACCCCGCTCAACCTGCGTTCCGTGGTCAACTCCGTCAAGCAGTACGGTGAGGGCATGAACGTCGGACAGGTCGTGTCCACCAGTGGCGGAATGATGCCGGCGACGGAATGACAACGTAAGCGCAAACGGTCTCTCCAAGTTATTGAAAGAGACCTGGAGGGACCAACATTTCATTAAACGATTAGATTTACAGATATTGTAAATGAACGGTAAACGCAGTCTGAACTTCCCGTGCAGGTGTGCAGATGGAATGGCTGTTAACGTTGTCATAAACGCGGTTCTGCGCTACCGTCTTGTGCTTCGGGCTTGACGGAAAGGGACGAGTATGGTCAGCAATGGCCGGCCCGCTTCAAGGACGAACCACCACACGCGCCGCAGCGTCGGCGACGACCAGATACCCACACGTCTCTCCCTGGCCGTGCCGGCGTATCGGAAAGCAAAATGAGAGAACATGAGCAAGAAGAACATGATGCCCGAACCGTGGAACGACTGGGTCGACGAATGGTCCGCGGACATGCGGCTGCGCAGCCTGAGCGAGAATACCATCAACCTGCGCCGCTACCAGATCGGCGCGTTCGCCCGGCATACCGGCAAGCATCCCGGCGAGGTCACGGCCAGCGACATCCGCAAATGGCTCGGCCGCAAGGGACTGGGCAATGCGGCCAAACGCGGCGACCGATGCATGTTCTCCATGTTCTACAGCTGGGCGCAGCGCAACGGGAAGCGCCTCGACAACCCCGTGGAGGGCATGCCGACCATCAAACGCGAACAGCGCAAGAAGCGAGCCGCACCAGAACAGGCCGTCCTCATCGGCCGCGACAGCAGCGACCCGCGCACCCGGCTGATCATCATGCTCGCCGCCGACGCCGGCCTGCGCCGAGCTGAAATCGCCCAAGTGCGCGGAGACGACCTGATCGACGACGAACTCGGCTGGAGCCTGATCGTCCACGGCAAAGGAGGCAAGGACCGCATCGTGCCGCTAAGTGACGAACTCGCTCGGGAAATCCGCCGCCGCGGACCGGGCTGGCTGTTCCCCGGCGAGAAGGGCTGCGACCACATCTGCGGCGACACCGTATACCGCCTCGTCAAGGACGCCACCGGGTATCCGCCCCACTCCCTGCGCCGCAGGTTCGCCACGGCCGCGTACATCACCTCCAACGGCAACGTCATGGCCATCAAGGAACTGCTCGGCCATGAAAGCCTCGCCACCACGCAGGGCTACATCACCGTCAGCGGCCGCATGCTGCGCACCGTCATCGAGCAGGCCCGCGGATACGAGGCGCGCGGAACTGGCGACGGATAAAGAACCTTCGCTGGCAGTTATGCCGCAAGATCACAAGCGTAGAAACGCAGACTGACGGACGATGAGACTATGGCTGTCATGCGATTGCATGACAGCATGTTGTCCGGCTTACGTGACGGC
The DNA here is from genome assembly GCF_018555455.1 of Bifidobacterium colobi. Lineage (GTDB taxonomy): Bacteria > Actinomycetota > Actinomycetes > Actinomycetales > Bifidobacteriaceae > Bifidobacterium > Bifidobacterium colobi. The sequence continues at coordinate 199,455 of NZ_JAFEJU010000001.1, forward strand.
GCTATATATCGACTTATCACAATGATTGTCGAAGGGGATTCGTCATGGATGGTCGCACGGTATCGGTCAGGCTTTCGGTCTGGTTCGAGGGCGTCAAGTGGCGTATCGCCAGTGGCCGGCGGGCGACGTTGCATTGGTGGTATCTGGTGTTGGCCGGCGTGCTGATCGCATGGCTGGGAGTCGCGGAGGTCGTGGCGTTGCCTTCGTATGGCGGGTATGCGCGGGAGGTGTTCTCGAACCTGTTGGCTGGAGTGCCGTCCGCGCCGCCCGCCGCCGTGCAGGTGACGGTGTTCCAGTGGTCGTGCTCGGCGGCTTGGCTGGTGTCGGCGTATCGGCAGTGGGCTCGTCGCCAGTTCGCGTGGATGATCGTGACGATGGTGTGTAGTCTGTTGTATGTGCCGTTCGTGGTTTATCTGGTGCATGAGGTGATGGACCAGCGTAAGGGAGTCGTCCGTTTGGAGGAGAAGCCGGCGGAACCGGATATCGTTGACGACGATGGGATGGCCGACGACGAGGCGGATGTGCAAGATTCGGAGCCGACGGTTCGTCACGACGAGGTTTTCTCATGAACGCCGCGGTCGAGGCCCGTGGTTTGGTCAAACGGTATGCGTCCGGTCCGACGGTAGGTCCGATCGATTTCGAGGCTTGGCCGGGTCAGGTGCTGGCGGTGGCCGGGTCGAATGGTGCGGGCAAGTCCACCACGCTGCGCATGGTGCTCGGCCTGTCCGCTTCCAGTCAGGGCCGAGCGTTGATTATGGGATGCCCGTACCGGCTGTTGGAACAGCCCGGATTGCATGTGGGCGTGTTTCTGGGTGGACGTCTGGGTGACGAGTCGATGACGGGCGGCGAGTATCTGACGTTCATGGCCGGCATGATGGGATTGCCCGACGTGCGTCGTCGTGTGCGTCACGTGATGCGTGATTGCGGATTGGATCGCTGGCCGAAGGCTCGGATCAAGGGGTATTCCACGGGCATGCGCCAACGGTTGGGAGTGGCTGGGGCGATGCTCGCCGACGCGCCGATCATCGTGTTGGACGAGCCGTTCAACGGACTGGACATCGCCGGCAGGCTCTGGCTGCACGATTTGCTGCAACGATGGGCTCTGCCGGCAGGACTGTTATTCTGGCCGCCCATGAGATCGACGAACTGCAACGCATGGCCACTCACGTGCTGATCATCATGCACGGCAGGCAGATGGCCTACGGTCCGCTCGAACAGGTCATTGCCAATGGTGGTGGCGAGTCGGGAACCGTATTCCGGTTCGCTCCCGATGTGAACGAAACCGGAAAAGCCCTGGTGCTGGATGATCTGACCGCGATGGGAGCCGACGTTCGCTCCTTGGAGAATGGCCTGTATTTGGCCCGACGGATGGATGCGGCCGACGTGTTCTCCGTCTCGGCCAGACGCGACGTTCCACTGGTTCGACTCGACCACGTCGAGCCGACGCTGCGCGATGTGATGATTGGCGTGATTCGCCGGTCTTCGGAAAAGGAAGGCACATCATGAACGGGTGCGGACAGTGTTTGCGACGCATGATACTGCTCATGCGTTACGTGGTATGCCGCCCTGCGCCGCTCATGGCATGGACCGGACTGCCGGTGGCGTTCACCGCGTTCGCCGCACTGGCCAGCGCCTCCGTCCGGCTCATGTTCTCCTCCGATTCCAGACTCGATGGCCTTGCCACGCTCACGGGATTGGGGCCAAGCATCGCCGGGGCGGTCATGCCCATGAGCGAACCCGTGGCGATCATCGCGGCGCTGCTATCCGTCCGCGTCCTGATCAACACGGCCACAGCCATGCCATTGTTCCTGAGCGAACCGAAACGGACGCGACTGTTTCTGACCCTGTGTGCCGACATCGTCGTCGCCGGTTTCCTTGCATCTATAGTCGGAGGGCTTGCCGCGACCGGTGCTTCCCGTCTCATCCTCGGCTCCGTTGTACCGGCGCAGGCATGGCCCGCTCCGCTGTCCGCATCGTTGCTCCTCTGCCTCCCCGTGGCGCTGATACTTACAGGGCGCATGCTTGTCGCCGCCTCACTGTGCGTGGCCTTCAATTCGATTGGCAAGGGCGCGATCGCCTACATCGCCTTGTACTATCTGCTGCCCATCATCGCAGCGAACCTGCCGAACCCTCAGACATTGCACGAGTGGCTGCCTTCCATCGCCGGCACCGCCATACTGGAACAGTCTCCCGGCATGAATCCGACGTTGAGCGGGCTGATCGTATTGGCATACGTCATCATTGCGGTCATCGCCGCATGCGCGGCCCAGACGCAAAGGGACGTCTAAAACCATGCAGAAGGAATCCGCCTATGTCTACGGAGATTCCTGTCATGCGATCGCTTGACATGATGTTGTGCTGTCGGCCGTTCTCGGATTGAATAAGGATTATCGGAAAGTGCCGGCCCTCGAAGAGGAGGATGATCATGACCGATGGTACTTCACACGGCTCCAGTAATAGGCGTTTGTGCGGGAGCGAGGGACGATGGCGTTTGTCCGCTGCGGCCGGAACCTGCGCGTTGTATTCCGTTGTGCTGGCCGTATGCGGTCTTATCCGGTACGGATGGACTACGGAATGGTTCTGGAGTTCCGGATCACAGGCGATCACGTTTCTCCTGCTGGGTGCCGGCTCGCTTGCCGCGAAAGGATTCGCCTATCGCGGCAAGGTGGCCGAACGGCTGGAGCCGGATACTCATGACCGGCTACTCGCCGATAGATCCGACGCTATCGCCGCGAAGATAACATTCATCATCTGCATCAACCTGTGCATCAACATGTTCACCATCGCCTCGGTATTCGGCGTCGAGCCGCTGCAGTATCTGGCATGGGGCTTGGCATTGGCCTGCATGTTGTATGTGGTGGTTTCGATCGTCGCCAAAGCCCAGTACCGAAAGACACTGGAGAAGCCATGAATCAGCAGAAGGACGCAACTGGAATGAAACAGATTACAGCGGACTTCGCGAGCTCCTCGGCTGGATTCCACCATTTGCTTGTAAAAGTGTGGGAGCTTGTAGCGTACGCATTGATCCTTGCAGTGACATTGGTCTTCAACTCGATGCAATTCCCTAAATAGGTGGTCGTCCCACTCGTTCTGGCAATCCTATCGGTCCGGGTCGCCCGAATACTTCTCGCAAAAAGAAGGAAGGATCGGGCGGATAAAGCCTGTGAGCAGGGACATCACATATAGTCAGGTTCCGTAAGTTGGGGGTTCCTTATCCTGTATAGCCGGTTTGCGTGCCTGTCCTGTGAGTGATGACAGCGTGGCAAGCGGACGTGGAATCGTTCGTATGCTGACGGTATCGGTTCGGATCGATGATCGATTTGGAAAACATAGGAAAGGCACAACGAGGAAGATGCGACACTGTCACAAGACGGCGATTGCCATAGTCGCCGCGGTATCGGCGGCGGTCATAGCGGCCGCCTCGCTCATCGTCTGGTATCTCGTCCCGCATTATGAGCGCTCGAACGAGCCGGCAGCCTATCGGATCATCTATTCGGCCATGCTGGAATCGAACAAGGGCGGCGTGCTGACCATTGACCGCAGGGGCGGCATCATTGCGGATGAACGGGTCCCCGAATTGCAGGATGTGTCCGTATACTCGTATGAGAACGGCGAATTCATCGCCGGCGGCCAACGCTCGAACATGCATCTCATCATCGACAAGGATGGCGTGATGCGATCGTTCCATCTATTGGATAATCCGAACTATTCCGGTGTCATGTCCATCGGACCGTATGGCGGCGGGGTCGTGGCGGTGATGAACGGCAACGATTCTCCGGAAGACGACTCGTACCTCAACCTGCTGGTCGTCCAGGACGGTGCGGGCAAAGTCACCGAGCGGAAAAAACTGAAGATCTACACCGAAGGCCAGGCCTCCGACGGGCAGCACCTGTTCATCACCGGTCATGAGCTCACGTTGAGTTCCAACCGATACCAGGGCAAGATCATCCGCTACGGGTTATCCGACCGTTCAGTCAAGGCACAGGTGACCGACGACGCTCTGCTGTACTTGCGGCCGGTCGTATGGAACAATCACGTGCTGGTGGCCGGCACGGACATGAACGGGACTCCCCGGCAAATCGACATGTTCGATGCGAACACCTTGGAACGGACGGACAGCACCACGATCTCCTCGGACTTCCAGACGCTTGTGATCGTTGCGGGAAAGCCATGGGCCGTAGGAACACGGCAAATCTGCCCCGTCATCAAGCAGCCGTTCGGCATCGGTAATCAGTGCATCTCCATGACTACGGGGTCATCGCCGTATGTTTCGCAGGCCATCGTCGTGGACACGCGGATCGTCATGCTGGTCCGAGAGTCCTTGAACCCGGCCGTGAAGGTCCCGGCACGTGGAGTGAAGCAAGTCGGCATCATCGCGGATGCCGACACGACTACCGGCAAGGTGTCGACCACACCCGCGCTTATTCCGACCAACCGCAGCAGCGACAGCATACTCATCACACCGGCGGCACCATAACCGCGAACGAACAACGACATCTCCGTATGTCCGATTTGCACTAGCTCGATATTGAGAGCGATGCATGTTCACCTATCGGCAGGCTTGATCAGGTGCGGATCTCGGCCGATGATTCCTGTTATGTGATCGCTTGACGGCATGTTGTGCGGTCGGCCGTTCCCTGATTGAATGGAAATCGCAAGAGAACCGAGTCCCAACGAAGGGAAGTGATCGCAGTGGGAAAGCCCACTCCTAACACGTCGGTACAAGACGTCAACGCCAGACGATTGGTCGTGATCCTGCTGTGCGCATCCATAGCATTGCAGGCTCTTACGTTTGCGATCCCGGGAGGCGCCTTGAGCCTGCTCTGCCGAGCCGTCGAAGTGTTGCTGCTGGTCATGGCGTTGCTTGCCGCTGTGAAAAGCAACGCTCAGCAAAAACCGCTTCTTGCCATAGGGATTGGCGTAGCTGCAAGTTTGGCGGCTACCGCTCTGGTGATCGCGCTCCTGTAGTTCAAGCTGCTGAACCTGCCGATGGTTCACGGCTTGTTTGGGATGGTGGCATCCAGTTGCCAGTGCCGCTGTTCCGTGTGGATGGTGAAGCTGCCGCCGGCTTTTTCGATGATGGCGCGGTAACGGTCGAGGCCACTGCCCAATCCAAGTTTCCCGTCATGTTCAGTGATGGTGTCGCTGACGGAGATGTGGAGCTCTTCAGTGTCGAAGCTGATGGAGACGGCGTACCATTCGGCCGGGTCAGCGTGCTTGGCGATGTTCGCGTAGAGTTCCGTCAGCAATCCTGTGAGCAGTCGCATCATGCCCGGGGAGAGCGGACGACGGAGTTCACCGAGCAGGTTGTCGCCGGTGAAGCCGAGCGATTCGAGTTTCGTCTCCTCGTCGTCGATCAGGGATTGCAGTTCCGCCTGTTGCACGGTGGCGTGATCTGCGGTCGTTGCCAGCGGGAATGTTGCCGTGCTTCGCGGTTCCGACGGTTCTGACTGCGGATGTTGCTCCGGATGTTCCTCAAGCGAGTCGATGACCTCGTGAGTGTGGGTCATGGCGCGATCGGCCGCGTCGCGCAGGTCCTGAAGCTGCCGCCGATACGTGTGCTCGTCGGCGGGCATGTCTTCGGTTTCGGCGTGGTCGATGCGTAGGATGAGATAGGCGAGATCGTTGCTGATGGTGTCATGCAAATTGCGGGCCGTGTCCTCGTGTTCCTGCTGGCGACGCAGCAGATACGAGTCATTATCGCGCTGCCGCATCATGTGCAGTAACAGTCCGGTCACTAGCGGGAAGCAATAGAGCGCGATATGCATCAACGTAGATACCAGCAGACGGCTGCTACTAGGTGGTGCGGGAGCGACCAGCAACACGAGCAGCATGCCGGTGGCTATTACGCCAGACCGTATGTTGAGATAGGCAAGGAAGCCCGTACAGATAATGCTGATGGCCAGTGGAGTGATCATGAGTGTCATCACCAGCAGTATTTCTCCGCCCACGAGTACCATCCAGAGGAACCATTGCGGGCGGAACATGCCGCCGATCAGACCGATGAGCATCACCAGGACCAGCGCAAGATGCTGCACGCTCACCGTTGAGGAGGCATCCGTCGCAGTCCGAGCCGTGTATTCCGCGATGAGGGCCGCGGCCAGCAGCAAGCAGGTCGTCGAGATGACCGGATGGTCGTTGCCCGGGCCGAGTCGCCCGGCAAGCCGGCCTACAGCAGATCGTATCTGGCGCATGTCTCCAGCACCTCCTTGCGACTGGTCACGCCGAGCTTGTCGGCCGCGCGATGCACGTACGTGAACACGCTGCCCTTGGCGATGCCCAGACGGGCCGCGATCTCGTCGGTGGTGAGCCGCTGCGCGTACAGGCGCAGGATGTCCTTCTCACGCGCGGACAACGAGTCCTTCATGTCCTCGGACATCCTCGCCGGCACCGTGCCGGACGGCAGCGCATGCGCCGAAACCGCGTCACGGAATCCCGCTTCGGACTGAGCGGCGGTCGGCATGCCATGCGCCGCTTGCCGCACGGCGTCAACGATGTCCATCCTGAGCTATTCCTTGGCGAGCAGTCCCTGCGCGCCGGCCGCGATCGCCTCCGCCCGGTAGACGTCCGTCGAATACGAGGTGACGCACACGATACCCACCTCGCTCGTCCTGCGCCGGATGCGCCGGCACACGTCCGCGCCGGTGATGCCGCCCAACGCCATGTCCAATACGAGCACGTCCGGCCTCGTGTGCGCGTTGTGACAGTGCTCGATCGCCACCGCAGGCGAACCCGTGCTCCACACGATGCGCAAATCACGGGACATGGCCGCGATCATCGCGCACATCGCATCCAACGCGAACGGATCATTATCCAACACGCCGATGCGGATCACGTTCGCCGTCTCCGGCTCGTTCCCACCCATGACACCCACTGGGCTGATTCTAGTTGTGGTTGCAACGCCTTTATGTTAGCAAAGTGTTAGGAATCGCCGCCGTAAGTTCCCGCGCATATATGTAACCCGTAAAAACCGGTCCTCGCCCCGCCCTGAATTCATACGATGAAAACGAAATGACTCGATGACGTTGTCGGCAGCCGCGCAGGCCACTCCGGAGCATATGACTCCGCGAGACAGGCAAGGCGGGGCTGCGGAATACGGCACCGGGTCCGTTCGATGATAAGGAGAAAGACATGCCTTGGTGGGTGGATGTTGCCTACGTTGTGAGTACGGTGGTCATCTTCGTCCTGTTCGACCTGTTCGGAAAGTGGGTGGACAGACTATGACGACGTTCTTCACTGTGCTGGGTGTCATGCTGGGTGTCGCGGGAATCGCGTACATGATTTATTCCCTGTGCCGGCCCGAGAAGTTCTGAACCATACCGGACTGTACTTGAGAGATCTTAGGAATCAAAGGTTCATCACATGGTATATGTATTTGCGATCATGGCATTCGCGCTGATTGCCATCATCCTCGCGGCGATATACAAGCCGCTTGGCGATTACATGTTCAACGTGTTCACGACCGACAGGGACCTCTTCTTCGAGAAGTGGATCTACAAGGTCGTCGGCATCGACTCCAGGAAGGGCCAGACCTGGAAGGCGTACCTGCGCGGTGTGCTCGGGTTCTCCCTGATGAGCGTGCTGGTGCTCTACCTGCTGCAGCGCGTGCAGCAGTGGCTGCCGTTCTCGCTGGGCTTCCCGAACGTCCAGGGCCCGCTCGCGTTCAACACCGCGGCCTCGTTCGTGACCAACACCAACTGGCAGTCGTATTCGCCGGACGTCACGCTCGGCTACACCGTGCAGTTCGCCGGCCTCGCCGTGCAGAACTTCGTGTCCGCGGCCGTGGGCATCGCCGTGGCCGTGGCGCTCGTGCGCGGGTTCGCATGGCGCAGGTCGGAGACCATCGGCAACTTCTGGGTCGACCTGACCCGTTGCACGATGCGCATCCTGCTGCCGATCTCCATCGTCATGGGCATCATTCTGATGGCGCTGGGCGTGGCGCAGAACTTCGCCGGGTTCGTGGACGTGAACACCGTCGCCGGTGGCACCCAGAAGATCATGCAGGGCCCGGTGGCCTCGCAGGAGGTCATCAAGGAGCTCGGCACGAACGGCGGTGGCTTCTTCAACGCCAACTCGTCGCACCCGTACGAGAACCCGAACATGTGGACCAACCTCATCGAGATTCTCCTCATGCTCGCCATTCCGGTGGCCCTGACCCGCACCTTCGGCCGCATGGTCGGCGACATCCGGCAGGGCTACGCGCTGCTCGGCGCGATGGTCATCATCTTCGGCATCAGCTTCTTCGCCGTGGTGACCGCCGAATCCTTCGCCAGCGACCCGATCACCTCCCTGACCGGTGGTTCCATGGAAGGCAAGGAGACCCGCTTCGGCATCGTGTGGTCCGGCCTGTTCGGCACCACCTCGACCTCGACCTCCACTGGCGCCGTCAATTCGATGCACGACTCGTACACCGCACTCGGCGGCATGATCTACATGCTCAACATGATGCTCGGCGAGGTGAGCCCGGGCGGCGTGGGCGCGGGCCTGTACGGCATCCTCGTGATGGCCGTCGTGGCCGTGTTCATCGCCGGCCTCATGGTGGGCCGCACGCCGGAATACCTCGGCAAGAAGATCGGCCCGCGCGAGATGAAGATGGCCTCGCTGTACTTCCTCGTCATGCCGATCACCGTGGTGGTGGGCGTCTCCCTGAGCTTCGCCGTGCCGTTCGCACGTCAGTCGATCTTCGACACGTCGCTCAACAACAGTGGCAACCACGGCTTCTCCGAGGTCGTCTACGCCTTCACCTCGGCCGCGAACAACAACGGCTCCGCCTTCGCGGGACTCACCGCCGACACCCCGTGGCTCGACACCACGCTGGGATTGGCGGTGCTCATCGGCCGTTTCCTGCCGATCGCCCTGGTGATCGCGCTGGCCGGTTCGCTTGCCAAGCAGGACAAGGTGCCGGTGACCGCCGGCACGATGAAGACCGACAACGGTCTGTTCGTCATCCTGCTGGTGTTCGTTATCTTCCTGATTTCCGCGCTGACGTTCTTCCCGACGCTTGCTCTGGGACCGTTGGCAGAAGGTTTGGTGGCTTGATATGACTTCCGCAACCGCGAACGACGTCAACAACAGCGCGACCTCCATCGCGAACGACGTCAAGAAGTCCAACGAGCAGTCGTTGGGCGCGATGCTGGGCAAGAGCCTGCCGGATGCGTTCCGCAAGTTCGACCCGCGCAACATGTGGCACAACCCCGTGATGTTCATCGTGTGGGTGGGCGCCGCGTTCCTGACCCTGCTGGGCGTGTGCCAGCTGTTCGACGCCGCCCTCACCGACGGCGAGCCGGTCTACTTCACCTGGATCGTGGCCATCGTGCTGTGGGCCACCGTGCTGTTCGCCAACCTCGCCGAGGCCGTGGCCGAGGGCCGCGGCAAGGCGCAGGCCGACGCGCTGCGCAAGACTCGCACCACCACGCCCGCCCGTCTGGTCAAGGGCTACGACGAGAAGAACGACCCGGACGTGCGCGCCCCCGAGCGCGGCGAGGGTCCATCCTACATCGAGGAGGTCCCCAGCTCGGACCTGAAGCTCGGCGACGTGGTCGTCGTCTCCGCCGGAGAGCTCATCCCCGGCGACGGCGACATCATCTCCGGCATCGCCTCCGTGGACGAATCCGCCATCACCGGCGAATCCGCGCCCGTCATCCGCGAATCCGGCGGCGACCGCTCCTCGGTGACCGGCGGCACCCGCGTGCTCTCCGACCGCATCGTGGTGCGCATCACCCAGAAGCCCGGCGAAAGCTTCGTGGACAAGATGATCGCCTTGGTCGAAGGCGCCAACCGCCAGAAGACCCCGAACGAGATCGCCCTGGACGTGCTCCTGAGCTCCCTGACCATCATCTTCCTCGTGGTGGTGCTGTGCATCAACCCGCAGGCCTCCGCGGTGGGCGCCTCCGTGAGCCTGACGGTGCTGGTCGCCCTGCTCGTCTGTCTCATCCCGACCACCATCGGCGCCCTGCTGTCCGCCATCGGCATCGCCGGCATGGACCGTCTGGTGCAACGCAACGTGCTCGCCACCTCCGGCCGCGCCATCGAGGCGGCCGGCGACGTGACCACGCTGCTGCTCGACAAGACCGGCACCATCACCTACGGCAACCGCCAGGCCTCCGAATTCCACGCCCTGCCCGGCGTCGACCACGACGACATCGTCAAGGCGGCCGCGTTGAGCTCGCTGGCCGATGCCACGCCCGAAGGCCAGTCGATCGTGGCGCTTGCCAAGTCCGACGGCTTCGACGTGGACGAGGTGCCGGGAGCCGTGGCCGTGCCGTTCACCGCCGAGACCCGTATGTCCGGACTCGACCTGCCGAACGGCGACCGTATCCGCAAGGGCGCCACCTCCGCCGTCGAGGCATGGATCGACAGGGAAGGCGGTGCCATGACCACCGAGGTGAGGGACGCCCTGCACGATCGCGTGGCCGCCATCTCCGGCCAGGGCGGCACGCCGCTGGTCGTCGCCGAGCAGTATGCCAACGGCGAGGCCAAGGTGCTCGGCGTCGTCCAGCTCAAGGACGTCGTCAAGAAGGGCCTGAAGGAGCGTTTCGCCGACCTTCGCAAGATGGGCATCCGCACCGTCATGGTCACCGGCGACAACCCGCTCACGGCCAAGGCCATCGCCAAGGAGGCCGGCGTGGACGACTTCATCGCCGAGGCCAAGCCCGAGGACAAGCTCGCCTACATCAAGAAGGAGCAGGCCAAGGGCCAGCTCGTCGCCATGACCGGCGACGGCACCAACGACGCCCCGGCCCTCGCCCAGTCCGATGTCGGCGTGGCCATGAACTCCGGCACCTCGGCGGCCAAGGAGGCCGGCAACATGGTCGACCTCGACTCCGATCCGACCAAGCTCATCGACATCGTGGCCATCGGCAAGCAGCTGCTCATCACGCGCGGCGCCCTGACCACCTTCTCCATCGCCAACGACGTGGCCAAGTACTTCGCCATCATCCCGGCCATGTTCATGGAGAAGTTCCCGGGACTCGGCCTGCTCAACATCATGGGTCTGCACAGCTCGCTGTCCGCCGTGCTCTCCGCGATCATCTTCAACGCGATCATCATCGTGCTGCTCATCCCGCTGGCCCTCAAGGGTGTCAAGTACCGCGCCGAGGCCAGCGAGAAGATCCTGGGCCGCAATCTCAGGGTCTACGGTCTGGGCGGCATCATCGCGCCGTTCATCGGCATCTGGATCATCGACCTGTTCGTCCGTCTGATCCCGGGCTTCTGATCCGAGGATCGACTAGGAAAGAGTGATTGTCATGAAGAATACCATTTCGCTGAACCTGCGCGCCTACTGGGCCGGGCTCAAGGCGGTGATCGTCTTCACCGTCATCGTGATCGTCTACACGTTCGCGATGACCGGCATCGGCCAGCTGGGCATGCCCGACAAGGCCAACGGCTCGATGATCGCCAACGCGCAGGGCGAGGTCGTCGGCTCGTCGCTGATCGGCCAGTCCTTCACGGACGCCAACGGCGACGCGCTGCCGCAGTACTTCCAGTCCCGCCCGTCGGCCGCATCCGACCCGAACAAGGACGAGGACAGCCAGGGCTACTACGCGGCCGCGTCCGCCGGCACCAACAAGGGCCACGCCGACGCCGATTTCATCAAGTCCACCTCGGAGCTGCGCCAGACCATCGCCAAGCGTGAGGGCGTGAACCCCAAGGACGTGCCGGCCGACGCCCTCACCGCGTCCTCCTCCGGGCTCGACCCGGAGATCAGCCCCGAATACGCGGCCATCCAGGTCAAGCGCGTGGCCAAGGAACGCGGGTTGAGCGAGGAGCAGGTCGAGAATCTGGTCAGGAAGTGCACCACCGGTCGTGGGCTCGGGTTCATCGCCGAACCCACGGTGAACGTGGTCCGGCTCAATCTGGCGCTTGACGAGCTCAGGTGAGTCGGCACGCGGTCCGTCGGCGATTCGGCTGACGCGTTGTCGTCGATCGCCGTGGCGGGCCGCGGCCGGCCGCCAGGGGTGGTGATGCGGGGTATTCGCGTCACCACCCCTGACGGCGTTTATCGTATACAGTCGTATTGGAATGTCTGGGAATACAGGGGCTGATGATATGGCACAGGCACGAGGAACGTTCAGGGTGCTGCTGGGCGCCGCGCCAGGCGTGGGCAAGACGTGCGCGATGCTCAGGGAGGGGCATCGCCTGCAGGAGGACGGCAAGGACGTGGTCATCGCCCTGTTGGAGACCCACGGGCGCGCCGCCACGGCCAAGGCCGCCGAAGGGCTCGAGATGATGCCGCGGCGCCGGCTGCGCTACCGTGGCATGTGGCTCGAGGAGATGGACCTGTTCAAGATCATCGAACGGCATCCGCAGGTGGCGCTCGTCGACGAGCTCGCCCACACCAACGCGCCCGGATCGGTGCACAAGAAGCGCTGGCAGGATGTCTTGGACCTGCTCGATGCCGGCATCGACGTGATCACCACCATCAACGTGCAGCACATCGAATCGCTCAATGACGTGGTGCGCGAGATCACCGGCAGCACGCAGAAGGAGACCGTGCCGGACAAGGTGCTGCGCTCCGCCTCCCAGGTCGAGCTGGTAGATCTGCCGCCCGAGGGCCTTCGCGAGCGTTTGGCCGCCGGATTCGTCTACAAGCCCGACCGCGTGGATGCGGCCCTGAGCAACTACTTCCGCGTCGGCAACCTCACCGCCCTGCGCGAGCTGGCCCTGCTTTGGCTGGCCGGGCGCGTGGACGAGGCGCTCAAGGCCTACCGCGAGGAGCACCACATCAACGCCAAATGGGAGACGCGCGAGCGTGTGATCGTTGCGCTGTCCGGCGGGCCCGAAGGCGAGCAGCTGCTGCGGCGCGGGGCCCGTGTGGCCCGGGCGTCCGGTGGAGGCGACCTCATCGCCGTGCACGTCACCCCCGAGGACGGGCTGGCCGGCTCCAACCCCGCCCTGCTCATCAAGCAGCGCGAGCTCGTCGAGGAGCTGGGCGGCACCTATCATCAGATCGTCGGCGAGGACATCTCGGAGGCCCTGCTCGACTATGCGCATGCGAACAACGCCACGCAGGTGATCGTCGGCGTCTCCCGGCGCAACGCGCTTTCGCGTTGGCTGGGCCGGCCCTCCACGCCCAACGGCATCATCGAGAAATCCGGGGACATCGACGTCCATATCGTCACGCACTCGTTCGTCAAACAAGGGCTTCAGGATGCCCTCCTCGAACAGGCATCCGATCGCGTGGAGGCGCAGGGCGGCCGGGTTCGCGTTCGCCATGCTGTCCGTGCTGCTCACCGGCTGGATGCTGTACCGGTTCAGCGCGCCCGCCTATGCGCAGCGCGACGCCCTGGTGCTGCAGATGCTGGTGGTGGTCTCCGCCGTGATCGGCGGGCTTATGCCCGCCATGGTGTGTGCGGTGCTTTCCGGACTGGTGCTGGACCTGCTCTACACGGTGCCCATAGGCGCCTTCCACGTGGTGCGCGCCTCGGACATGGTGACCATCGTGCTCTACGTGCTCGTGGGCATCATCGTCTCCGCGGTGGTGGACCGCGCCGACACCATCGCGCGGCAGGCCCAGCGTGCCAGCGCCGAATCGGAGATCCTGGCCAGCGTGGCCGGGGCGGTGCTGCGCAGCGACGATCCGCTCCAGGCCATCGTGCACCGCACCCGCGAGGCGTTCGGCTTCTCCTGCGTGCGCGTCGTGCAGGGCGGTCACATCATCATCTCGGACGGCGAGCCGGGTACGAAGACGGATTCCGCCACCGACGGAGGCGGAGACGTGGCCGCCTCGGTCGCGGAGCCGGAGACCATAGCCATGTCGGACGCCGGGCCGGAACTCAAGCTGTACGGCAAGCCCGTCGAGGCGTTGGACCAGCGCATGCTGCTGGCCATCCTCTCACAGATCCAGACCGTGCTCGAGCACAAGGATCTGGAGCGCAAGGCCAGAGAGATCGGCCCGCTCGCCGCCGCCGAGAAGGTGCGCACCGGCCTGCTCAACGCGGTCAGCCATGACCTGCGCCGTCCGCTTGCCTCGGCCACCGCCGCCGTCTCCGGCCTGCAGCGCATGGGCGACACGATGAGCGCGCGGGACCGCAAGGAACTGCTCAACGTGGCCTCCAACGGTCTGAAGCAGCTCACCAAACTCGTCACCGACCTGCTCGACGTCTCGCGCATCCGCGAGGGTGCGCTGCCGCTGTCGCTGGTGGCCACGGACGTGGGAGAGGAGATCATCCCGCTGTTCGACGAACTCGGCATCGGGCCGTGGTCCATCGACCTGGACATCGCCCCCGACCTGCCGCTGGTCGTGGCCGACCCGGCCCTGCTCCGCCGCGCGCTGTCGAACGTGCTGGTCAACGCGATGCGGTTCACCCCGTCCTCCAAGCGGGTACGGCTGTCCGCCTCCTCGTTCAACGGCATGGTCGAGATCCGCGTGGCCGATCAGGGCCCCGGCGTGCCCGACTCGCGCAAGAACGACATCTTCCTGCCGTTCCACCGGCTCGGCGACACGGACAACACCACCGGTCTGGGTCTGGGCATGGCGCTGTCGAAGGGGTTCGTCGAATCGATGGGCGGTTCGATCAGTCCCGAGGACACGCCGGGCGGCGGCCTGACCATCGTGATCACCCTGCGCGTGGCCGACCAGAAGCTGCGCGCCGGACAGCCGATTCCGGCCGGCGACCGGCCCAATCCGGCCGACATCCTTGCCAAGGACACGCTGAACGTGTCGGGGGCCATGTCCGATGTGATCCTGCCGCTGCCGGGCAGTGGGCAGTCCGACGAGCGCGGGCTCGACCGGTTCATCAACTACGGCATCATGCGCGGCGGCAAGGATGCGGGGGATGCGGACGCCGACGATTCCGGCTCCCCGGCCGACGGCGACGCCGGGGCGGGTGCGGAGTCGGCGTCGGGCTCCGATTCCGCACCCGACGAGCGGCGGGACGCTGCGGACGCGGATGTTGACGAACAGCGCTACGACGGCGTTTCCGCAGACGGCCTGCGGTCTGGCGAGGAGCCGGCCTTGATGGATGTCGTCGACGCCGGCACCGGTGATAGAACGACGGGCATGGGCCCGTCGATGACGGATTCGGGAGAGGAGGCACGCCGATGAAGATTCTGGTGGCGGACGACGATCCGCAGTTTCTCAAGGCGTTGAAGATCACCCTGCACTCGCAGGGCTACGACATCGTCACCGCGCGTGACGGCGTCGAATGCATCACGGCGGCGGTCGAGGAGCATCCCGACCTGTTCGTGCTGGATCTCGGCATGCCAAGGATGGACGGCATGGGCGTGATCCAGGGCGTGCGCGGCTGGACCGAGGCGCCGATCCTGGTGGTGTCCGGGCGCACCGACGCGCGTGAGAAGGTGGCGGCGTTGGACGCGGGCGCCGACGACTATGTGACCAAGCCCGTGTCCATCGACGAGCTGCTGGCCCGCATCCGCGCCCTGCTGCGCCGGGTTTCGCAGGAGAACTCAGCGGAAAGCGAGACGCCGCTGATGCGGTTCGGCGACGTGACCGTGGACCTCAACGCGCACGCCGTGTTCCGCGGGGGAGCGGGACGCGAGATTCGCGTGCGGCTCACACCCACCGAGTGGAAGGTGCTCGAAGTGCTGGTGCGCAATGCCGGCAAGCTCGTGACCCGTCAGGACCTGCTCACCTCGATCTGGGGGGCGCAGCACGTCAAGGACACTGGTTATCTGCGACTGTATGTTTCGCAGCTGCGCAAGAAGATCGAGCCGGACCCCGCGCGGCCCAGATACCTGAGGACGGAGACCGGCATGGGCTACCGTCTCGACATCGAGGGCGGGCCGGAGGCCTGAGACGCGGGTGCGGTTGCGCTCCGCTGGACCCCGGTCGGGCCCCCATGCGACGGCCATCACGCGATGACGTCGGCGGTGGCCTCAGGGATGGCGCGAATCACGTCGCCCGCCACGATGGGGTGGCCAAGCGTCATGACCCGCTGACGGCGGCCGTGCCCCACCAGCTCGGGCTCCTGCCAGCCCTGCTGCTCGGATTCCGAGGCGATCGCCGCGGCCATGCCATGCAGGTAGGCGGCGGACGCCACCGTCTCGGCCGTGGTGATCTCGGCACCCTGCTGCGCCAGCAGTGCGCCGGCGAGCCCGGCAAGCACGTCGCCGACGCCGGCGGTGGCCCGCCATGTGGGGGCGCTGCCGGAGACATAGACGTGGTCCTCATCCACGACGATGGTCACCGCGCCCTTGAGCAGCACCGTCGCGCCGGTCAGCTCGTGCGCGTGGCGTGTACTGGCGAGCGGCTGGGACACCACATCCTGCGCGGTGAACCGTGACGAATCGGTGGAGCCGGCGTGACGCGGCCGGCCGGTCCGCTCCGGTGCCGCGGCGATCGCGTCCGTCCCGTCCCGGCCGTCCGTCGGTGCGTCGGTCCCCAACGCACCGGATTCGGCGGTGCCGGCGTCGGCGCGGACGGCGGCACCATCGGAAGCGGGGCCGGCAGGGGCGTCCTCCGTCGTCTCATCGGCCTGAGCGGCGCCCGACCTCGGCGACGAATCGGCCTCGAGCCGGTTGAGCAGCGCCGCCATCTCGCCGGCGTGCGGCGTGATCACCACCTGACCGGGCACAGATAACGCCCGAATTCTTGCGCACTTTGGTCTGGCCTTGAGATAGGGGCATGGCCCGTGTCCTGTGTACGTTTTTCTGTCGCCAAACAAGATGAACCGCGATTGGAAAGCAGGACACGAAGCCATGTCACATCGGATGTATAAAGATTGACCATGCAGGGTGCCCATCCGTGTCACAGCCGACGTATGGAATCGCGCATCACCGGAGGACAGTCGATGCGGATGGTTCTCGAAAATCCCGCACGATCGGGGGATTCTACGTCTTCCAGCAGCATCTTCACCCCGACCACGCCAAGCTCATAATGAGGCAGTTGCACCGTTGACAACGGCGGCGACATATGCGCGGCAATGACCTCCTGGTTGTCGAACCCGACCACTGAAAGATCATCGGGGATCCGCAGACCACGATCACGCAACGCATCGTATAATCCCATGGCCACACGGTCATTATGACAGCACACACCGGTCGCCCCGGTCTGCACCACCTGCTCGGCGATTCGCATGCCGCCTTCTTGATACGGCATGGTGTCGAACATCAGACTCTCGTCCGCGGGGATGCCAGCCTCCTCAAGTGCCGCAAGATATCCGGCGCGTCGCCCCGTTCGGGCGGGTGAGATGCTGGTCGAATTCACAAAGGCGATTCGCCGATGCCCGGCATCGATCAGCATCTGCGCCGCGGCCTTGCCGCCACGGAATTCATCCGGGACCACCGCCGTGACCTCGCTGTTCGGATCGCTGCAATTCACCAGTACCGTGGTGACCTGCGTCAGCTCCGGCGGCATGGTGATCTCATGGTGGTACCACGTCGAGTAGATGACACCGCTGACGTTGTGCTCCATGAATTCCTCGATGGCACGACGCTCAAGGTCACGGTCGCCCTCGGTGTTGGCGATCAACAGTACATATCCACGCTTCCAGGCCTCTTCCTGAGCGCCATGGATGATCTGTCCCGCGAACGGTGTCGTCGCGATGGAATCCGCCACCAGACCGATGAAATTCGATCGTCCGCGAGCCAGTCCCTGCGCCAGGGTGTTCGGCCGATATCCCAACTCATCGATGGCCTTGAGCACTCGGGCGCGCGCGTCCTTGCCGATGCGCGCGCCCGGCTTATGGTTCATGACCAACGACACCGTGGATACCGAGGTTCCGGCCGCCGCGGCCACATCCTTCAACGTCACGGAGGAACGTTTCCCGTTCTTCCGCTCCCGCGAGTTCTCAGATGCGGGGTCTGCTATTCGCTGCACTGCCATCGATCATCCCTTGGTCGCGCCACCTTCCAGGCCTTGGATCATAGCCTTGTTCAAGACCAGGAACACCAACATCAATGGTGTAATTGTGACACAAACGGCGGCAAAAGTAGCAGTCCAGTCCGTGTTGCCCATCGCCCCGATGTAGTTCTGCAAGCCAAGCGGAATGGTCTTCAGATCATCGGTTAGCACGAAGGTGTTCGCGAAGATGAATTCATTCCAGATGAAGATGCTGTTGACCAGCACCACCGTCACGATCGTGTTGAGCGACAGTGGCAGTGTGATCTGCGCGAAGATGCGGTACGGGCCGGCGCCGTCGATCGATGCGGCCTCATAGGTCTCCGAGGGAATGTACTGGTAGAACGAGCTGAACAGGAACACCGACATCGGTATCGAGAAACCGGCCAGCGGGATGATCATCGACCAATACGTATCCAGTAGACCGACCTGCGAATAATCGATGAACAACGGCACCAGCGAGATCTGCACGGGCACGATGATGCCCATCATGAAGATCATGCGGATAATCTTGCCGCCCTTGAATCGCAGCACTTGCAAAGCGTATGCCGCCATCATGCCGAGAATCACGATGAAGAAGTTCGAGCCGAAGGTCACGATGACGCTGTTCAGGATATACCGACCAAGGTTTCCCGATTCAAAGGCACGTGCATAATTATCGAGCGTGAACTGCTGCGGTATGCCGAACGGATCCCCCGCAGCGAAATCATGCTCCGTGCGCACGCTGGTGATGAACAGCCATAGCAGCGGATACACCTGAATTACCATGATGATCGCGATCAGCACCCACGTGATAATACGATGCACCGTGATACGCCGATGATGCCGATATCCTTCCACGTTATTGAAGGATTGCTTATACCAGGATCTCATGCTCGGCAACGATTCCACACCCGTCATTCGTCCACCTTCCTTTTCATCAGTCCGAAGATCAATCCGACCGCGACCAGGCATTCGACCACGATGAACACCGACATCGCGCTGGCATACCCGTAATTCGTGTTCGTGAACGCGGTACGGTACATGTACGTGGTCACGAGCTGCCCATGGCGGCCATTCGACAGCAGGTAGGGGATATCGAAGCCACGCAACGCATATGTCACGGCCATGACCACCGTGGTGATCCACACCGGCCGAATGTACGGGAAACGAATCTTGGCGAACAGCTGCCATTCGTTGACACCGTCGAGTTTGGCCGCCTCCTCGATCTCGGCCAGGATCGACATGAACGCGGCGTAGATGATGAGCATGTACAGACCGGAGAACCGCCAGC
This sequence comes from Bifidobacterium colobi, assembly GCF_018555455.1. Lineage (GTDB taxonomy): Bacteria > Actinomycetota > Actinomycetes > Actinomycetales > Bifidobacteriaceae > Bifidobacterium > Bifidobacterium colobi. Next base: position 218,528 of record NZ_JAFEJU010000001.1, read on the forward strand.
CTTCCGGGACGGACACTGCCGCAAGCACCGTATGGGTGTCGGACAGCCACGGCCTTGCCAGATCACCAAGCCCGACCACTTGCAGCAACCGGTTCAGTAGGCCCACCGGATCCATCGAATAGATGCGCTGGAACAGGAAACCGATGGCGACGGTCGAGATCACCGCCGGCAACAGGTACAGCGTCTTGATGACTTCACGGCCACGAGTGAGCTGCATGAGCAATGTGGCGACCAGTAATGCGCCACCGAGCTGCAATACCAGACAGATCATCATGTAGATCATGGAGTTGCCGAACGCTTGCCAGAACACCGCGTCACCAGCAAACATCTTGGCATAGTTACCCAGACCGACGAATTGCATGTCGCTGATGCCGTCCCACTCAAAGAAGCTGAGAAACAGCGACTGGATCACCGGCATCAGCACACCGAGGCCATAGAACAGCAACGGCGGCAAAAGGAATATCAACACTGATTTTTTCGAACGATACGGCAGCATGGAGGCTCCTTGCAATCTTGGAAGGCGGCGGGAGATGACCGTTGCAATGGCAGTGCTTTGGGTAACCGGCCATCCCCTGCCGACATATATATTCGCGAGCGTTACTCGGCGAAGGCTTTCGGACCGTTCTCAGCGATGACTCCGTCCATCGTGTCGATGAACTCGTCCACGCTCACATCGCCCTGCACCAGCAGCACCAGTTCCTGCTGGAGTCGGGTGTTCGAGGTCGAGTCAAGCTGAGTGTCCCACGGCATCGCGGTAACATCGCCGACATTGTCCGATTCATCCACCACGCGCTGGTAGAGATCCGTGGCATTGCTTGGCAGCGTGGTGCCATCACCGGTAGTGGGGTTGACCTGGCCGGTGGCTCCATACACCTTCGGGTACTGCTCAAGCGCATACTTCAGGAAGTCGCGAACAAGCGGGTCATATCCCTTGGTGTTGACGGCCATGCCGATACCGGACGGCGCAACATACTCGTTCTGCGTTGTGGCACCTCCATCGGTGACCGGTAGCAGGAAGTAGTCGATCTGATCGCGCACCGAGGCGTCCAAATCTTCGGTGCCCAGCGTCGGCAGATCCCACGAGCCGGTGTTGTAGATCGCCGCTTTACCGGAAGTGAACAGTGCCTGCGCATCCGCATATCCAGTGGAGGAGAAGCCTTCCTGGAAGCAGCCCGACGATCCGAGGTCGGCCATCCATTGCACGGCCTTCCGGCCGGTCTCATCCGACAACTTGGCCTCGCCCTTCTTGAGCTTCTTGATGTAGTCATTGCCACTCTCCCGGAACGGGTAGTAGGCCATGAACCTCTCCAGCGGCCACATATCCTGGCCGTCCATGGTGATCGGAGTGATACCGGCCTTATTGAGCGCGGCACACATCTGAGGTATGTCGTCAAGCGTCTTGGGGATGTCCACTCCCGCCTTGGCGAGCAGCGCCTTGTTGTAGAAGAACACCTCCACCTGAGATTCAAACGGCACCATATACAACGAGCCATCATCAAAACGCTGGTAGTCCAAGGCGGACGTGCGATAGTCATCGTACAGACCCATGTCCTTCAGCATCGCCTCGACGTCCACCATGCTGCCTTTCTTCGCCAGCTTCGCGGCGAACGGCGTGGCATCGATGTCGAAGAGCTCCGGCAACTTGTTGGCGGCGGCAAGCGTCTCCAGTTTCTGGATGTAAGACGGTCGGTCTGGCGTGGTGATGAACTTCAGCTCAAATCCTTCGTGATCCTTCGCGTAGTCCGCGGCGATCTGCTTCATCGCCGTGATCACGCCACCGTCCACCGGGCGGGACAGCAGCCACGATATCTCGTGCGGTTTGATCTCGCCTTCGGGATTCACATCGTCCGGTTTCACTGAGGACGTACTGGTTCCGCACCCGGACAGTACCAGCGCAGCAGCGGCCAATACGGATACGGCCAGCGTTTTCATGGTTCGCATCGTAATCATCTCCATTGATTGATCAGATTTGTTGTTTACGAGTATGTATGTGGTTGGATGTTGTTCGAGACGACCGGTATCGCCTGATGTCTACGTAGGGGTAGCGGCACCTCCCTTTCCAAGGAACGCGGCCATTGCCGGGAACCTTTACTTCGTCTCTTCCGTATTCCTGGTGAGGACCGCGAAATCAGAGAAGCGGGTTACGCCGTCATTGGAGAACACGCCGAACGATGATCCCCATGATGTTTCCAGACGCGTGCTCAACATGACATCCTGATCGAGATTCACTACGCAGATATCATCTTCGATGATGATGTCAAATTCATGCCTTCCCACCGGCAGATCGCACGGTCTTTCCAATTCGACGGCAAAGGGAACATCACCGGAAATCTGCCATTGCTCGCCGCCGGTCCGAGGTCTCGGCCACCGATCCACCACCATACGGCTACGCTTGGGCTCAAACCGGATGATATGGCCAAGGTCGCCGTCCTTGCTGGCCTTCACGATCACTCCGGCATCGGCACGATCCTCGCCGATCTCGAACGTGCCGTGCAGCAACGCGCATCGTGGCACATCGAGGTCGAACATCTTCGCATCATATCCGTCCGAGCGCCCCACGGCATGGTTCCCCACGTCGTTCCACATCAGATCGGAGAAGGCGGACTTGACTTCATGGGGAATACGGAACGACAACGAACCGTCTGCGTTCTGTGTTCCCTCCGACACCGACATGGTGCCGGCCCATTGCCAGGCACCCTCATCGGATTCCCCGATACGGCTGGGGATCCAGCCGAAAAACAATCGTCGACCGTCGCGCTGCGCGGTCTTGGCCGCGTAAAACGCCCGACCGTCCACGCTGTCCTTGCCGCTCGAGGGAGCGACCCACGGCCCTTCCAACGAACGGGACATACGATAACGCGTCGCAAAAGCGTCTGAGAACTCCGAATACACCAGATACCACCAGCCGTTCCAGAAGAACACATCCGGGCATTCCTGCGTAATATATCGACCGGGATCCCATAACGGTTCCGCTATCTCCCAGCGAGACAGATCCTTGGATACGCACTGGGCGACCACGCCGCGCCTTCGATCGGCACCGGACGTATGCCGCGCAGCGAGCACCAGTCGCCAAATCTTCGATTCCTCATCCCAGAACACGAACGGGTCACGCCAGTCGCTCTGCTCATACCCTACGGGAGCGCCGAAGATATCCGCAGGAATCTTATGCCATGTCGCCATGCCGTCTTCACTCACCGCATGCATCACCCGCTGCAGGGGCAGACCGTTGTCACCGCAATGACGTGGATTATGACCGGTATAGAACAGGTGATGACGACCATCATGGTCTTTGACTACGCTGCCGGTATACGCGTTGAAATCCGGATCCTGAGCCGTGCCGTGCACCAAACGATCGCCGCGGTCCTCATAATGCACAAAGTCCTTGGTCGTCACCAATCGCCAGCTCATTCCCTCGCGTGGGGATTCCCTACGCTCATGTAGGTAGAACAGATGGAACTCCTCCCCTTCGCAGTAGGGAATGACGTCGCCCACCCATCCTTCGGCCGGTTTATAGAAGATCGTATTATTCATTTCCTTAGCTCCTTTGCTAAAGCGTTTGATCAATGTGATAGTTATATTAGATCACCAAAAATCAACCTTGTCAACAAGCACATCGTAGGAAATACGACCCTATTGATAAAACGCTTCATCTATAAGCGTTTCGACCCGACACGCCGATGGAAGAGAGTCGCCCATCCTCCTATCGACAAATCATCAAACTGTTTTGACGCTCCTATCAAACCGGTATAACTTAAAAGTTAACGGCACCATTCTGGACGGCAGAGAGTATTCCGGCGGTCGATTGCCACAGGAGAGCATACGCATGGTCAAGGAAGCGAATGCGACTCTGCAATTGGATCTGGGAACACGACTTGATGATCTGTACGATCAGCCTCATAGGGAGATGGACAACGAGAGCGGTACGCTGGTCATCATCCGTGATGCTGATTCCTCGGAATGGCATTTCTTCGAATGTCTGATCTGAAAGGATCTTCCATGAAGTATCTGCTTATCATCGATATGCTGCCCACATACGGGCTATTGTGCTACCTGCTGGTTAGCATTTGCATCACGCTGGCGTTTCGCTGGCTTGCGCATGCGTGCGAAGACCGGCGACGACTGCGTTTCACCGTCATCGCACTGCTGATCGGTTCGTTGCTCGTTGCCCTGCTTGCTGGTTGTGCGTACACCATCGCTATGCCATATGCACAACCGGACATGGTTGATTTCTATCGTGCATACCGTCCCGCCGTGTTGGTGTTCCTCACGGGATTGTTCTGTGTGCAGTCCGTGTTCGGTGTCGCCGCCGTGCAAGCGCCCCGTAAACGACATAATGTCTGAAAGGATTCGAGATATGCTTCTTTGTCTGATCGGTTTATTCCTGCCGATAGTCCGGTGGTGCTTCTCCATGTATGGGTTCGCGAAGAACGGTCAATTGGAGAGGAATTATCAGGTCGGCATCAAGACCCGCTGGACCATCGCCTCGGACGAAACATGGGAATACATACACCGCAAGTATGCGTTCGTGTTCCTCGGCTGTGGTGTTCTGACCACTCTGATGCCATTAGACGTACTGGTCGGCATGATTGCAACCCGTGACATTAATACCATGAACATGATCTGGTGGTGGATGCTTCTTGCACTTGCCGCCATGCTTGTTGCTTGGCTTGTCGCATGCGGCACCATCGCGAATTTCGACGCAAAAAGGCATTACCTGGAATCGAACATATGAAGATATTCAGAAGGAAGGATAGGCATGACGATTCGTATCGCTCCGATCGAACCTCGATGGTTCGAGGAGAAGGCGCAAGTGCAGTCGCAAACATGGCGGGAACTCAACCAGGGCAAGATTCCGCAGGAGATCGTGGATGCCATCACCCCGCAGTTCGCGTTGAAACTCACCGAAGCCCACGCCAAGAACTCCGATCAGGTCACCCTAGTGGCGCTTGGCGACGATCATGTGATCGGGTTCGCGGAACTGCTGCGCACGCCGCGTCCGCCGATCGACCGTCCCGAAGCGGCGGAACTGGCCTCATTGTACGTGTTGCAAGACCGGCATCGGCACGGCGTCGGACGCATGCTAGTCGAAGCGGGCAAACAGGCCACCGGCAATGACCGGCTCGCGTTGTGGGTCGCCGGGTTCAACGCCAATGCGCAGGGCTTCTACCGGCACATCGGCTTCCACGAGACCGGTCTCACCCAAACCGAGGACATGGGACCGGAACTCGAAATGATTAACTACTGACGAACTACTAATGGAACTGTAAACGGCGTCAAGCACATCGGTATGGGACGAGTGGCACAGGGCTCCATCGTTCTTTGACGCAGGCAACTACATCAATATATGAATGGTCCGTTTTCGGAAGGTTCATAATCTCTGCGTGAATCTCCGGCATCGGAATAATCAATAGGATGGCCAAGGATTCCTAGACTTGGCGGTTGTTTATCGCCCGTGGCATGGTTTGCCGATACAACTGATTCCGTGGCAATGACTGCAACAGACTTGGACTGTGATTCTGGCCCGCTTGGAGTCACAGTTGTCTCGGATGTTTGTGGCTTAACGTCATTTGCCTTCGAGTCGGCATCAATCAACGGTTCAAACAATGCGTTGAGTTGCCGCTGCGTGAGCCCGAACCGTTCGCCGATCTCACGGCGCGATACCCCGTAGTCGCGGGTGTAGTCCTGCACGATCGGTCGCGCGGCGTCCAACGCTCTGGTGAAATCGGTGAGTGCATCGTACAGCGCCGCGGTACGATTCTCCCGTTCCTTGAGCTGCGCCCTGTACTCTTCAAGTGATTTGCGTACCCAGTCGGCGCGTTCCTTGCGACGGTTTCCGACGGCCATCCTCGCCTCCTTTGGCTGTGTCGTTATGTTGCAGCGTGATTATCCTTGCGTGACCATCAGCGCTGTGGCGATGCGGTTCAATCGCCGATATCGGCGTTAGGAATCGAGGTTAGTCATGGCGTGTTCAGGTGGTGGTCCCGGATTGATTTTTGAGTCAGGTCGGGGAATAGCAAGCATTGCAACCGTACGTACGGTTGCGCGGATTCCCTTCCGGTCATCCGCTGCGGGACACCCGCGACCCGATAGGCTATGGCCATGAGTTGGCAGGACTCGCATCCCAATCGCTGCCGTCGCAAGACGGTCACGTTTACTCCCGACGAGTGGGCTGAGGCGAATCGTTTCTACCAGCGGGTGAAACGATCACGCGGCGGAGTCCTGTCGTTCTCGGCCCATGCCCGCGCACTGCTGATCGACGCGCATACGGTCATGGTCACGGTCGCATTGGATCCCGGCATGGTTCGCGCGGACATGGCGCGTATCGGCAACAACATCAACCAGATCGCCCATGTGGCGAACGCGACAGGGCTGATCACGAGCGGCGACGTGGCGCGCGTGCTGGACGGCCAGCGCGAGCTGACGGCGTTGCTGCTGCGCATGTGTCGGGAGCGTGACGAAGCGGTGGAGGCGGCGCGATGGCTGTCGTCAACATGAGTCAGATCACCGTCACTCTGCACAAGGCAATCGCTTATATCGCCAATCCCGACAAGACCGAACATGGCGCTTTGGCCTCGGCGAACTTCAGCGATGATGCGACGAATCCCGTGGAGTTGGCGCGGCGCATGATGGCCACGGTCGAACAGTCAGCTGGCGGGAATCGTGCCAACGGCGTGCTTGCGCATCATGTGATTCAATCGTTCAGTCCGGAGGACAGCCGACGCGTGACCGCGCGGGAATTGCATGAGTTGGGTGTGCAGTTCGCCGACGAGTTCACCGGCGGCGAGTACCGGTACGTGATCGCCACGCACGTCGATCGCGGGCACACGCATAACCACATCATCATCTGCGCGACCAGTGACGTGACGTTCCGCAAGATGCGAACCAAACCGGGGGTCACGATAAGCAGACTGCGTGAGATCAGCGACCGGTTGTGCCGGGAAGCCGGACTGGACGTGCTGCCCGAGCTGAAACCTGCGCGAGAGCGGCGCCGTCATGGCGTGAGCTTCGCGGAACTGTATGCGTCGGCGAAGGGCGACGCGATCAAGGATCGTATTCGCGCCGCGATCGATACGGCCGCAGGCGCCTCCACCGATTTCGATTCGTTCGTACGCGAGTTGGACAGCGCCGGCGTGATGGTCGTCGTGCGCGGCCGGCACTTGACGTTTACGGACATGGCGAGCGGACTGCGGGTGCGCGACGTGAAATTGGGACGCGCCTACGACGAGCTGAACATCATGGCCCGCATCGGCCGGCATACGGTCATGCCGATCAGTTTCAACCGGCGGATGATCGCCGAACGAACCGGCAATGCGATGCGAGTGTGGCTGCCCGGCACGAGACGGCGACTGCTGATTACGATTCCGTTGACGCGGATCGTGCGCGACGGGGACACGTATCGCGCGTACCTGCCGGCGGCGTCGCTGCAGGTCATCACGGGACGGCGAGGCCGTTACGCCAAGCAGGTGCGTGCGGAGGACCTGTACGGGTACTTCTCCCGCCCGCCCACACGGCTGGAGTCCGCTGTGCATGAGCGGATGACGGTCGCGATCGGCAAATCGGATGCGCAGCGCCGCTGGTATGCGATGCAGGCGCGACGACTCGATGAGCTGAACCGGCTGGCGGACGAGTTGAATACGGCTGGCCGGCTTGCCGCCAGTGGCGCCGCGGTGGATGATGCGATCGCCGAAACGACGCGGCGCATCGAGGCGGAGCGGGAAGCGTTTCAGGCGGCGTTGGTCGCAGCTTGCGACACGGACGAAACGGACGGTGACGGGCCGCTGTCTGACGATGCGGCAGTCGAACTGCGGGAGCGTGAACGCAGACTCGACGAGTTGGCCCGCGAACTGGACACGTTACGTCGCGTACGCGCTCAGGCTCAGCATGTCAAGCAGCGGCGGCACATCCGCCGACCCGAATAGACGACGGTTCATACATGGAAAGGATTAACGATGATCGAGGAACGATTGGAAGACACCGGCCGGCAGATTGCTATGGGAGTCGGCCGCGCCGGTGGCGGTTTCGCACTGCAGGTCGGAGAGAAGACCGCCGGCTGGTTTCTGCGATTGGGCGGGCGCGGCTTGTCGGCGATGCGTGGCGTGATACGGAGAGGCCGCGATACCGGGCGGATGAGCGAGAAACGATTGCAGCGCCTGGCCGGCGGTGACGTTCATGCGATCGAGTTGGAGCGGCATCAGGTACGTGCGGTGGTGCACAGTCTGCGTCGCGCGGGCGTGCGGTATTCAGTGGAGAGTGATAGCCAGTCAACGTGGATTCATTTCGAGGGACGTGATCTCGATCATGTGACGCACTCGGTGCGGCGGGCGCTGCAGGATGTCGGCTATGAACTGCGGATCGACGGCCGGCAGCCGGCCGAGCGGCGCGGAAGCGAGAACACTCAGCCGCAGCAGGCAACGGAACCGGACCGGGGCGAACCACAGGAGCCCGCACCGGTGAAACCCGAACAATCATCACCAACACGTCCCGATGCCGCTCAGTCAGGATCGCGTATCCCGACCGCAACGGCCGAGCAGCGCGACGAGGCATCCCCGGCAGTCGCGGCGGAACAATCCGCACGGCCGATATCGGACGATGAGCAGCCGCCGCAATCCCCGGTCGTATCATCACCGGCTGCACATGGCGAGACTGAGACCGTTGCCGATGAGGCCAATCGCCAGACCGTGGCAGAACCTGCTCCATCGGAGCCGCGTGCGCCGGTTTCGCCGAAACCGACGGCGCGATGTGGGGAACGGAAAGTCAGCCGGCGTGACACGCTCGCGGAACTCCGTGCACGGATCGAACGCAAGCTCACCGGCAAGCCGGTGCAACCGGTTGCAACGCGGAAACCCGGCCGCCCTCGGACCAGATAGGAGTTTTCAGGATGGGAACGAAGCGATACATGATCGTACGCGGCGAACTCCTCGCCGACCCGGTATTCACGGTTTCCGCCACAGGCGGTCAACTGGTGCAGCTGAGGATCGGCGTGCGCATGCCGAACGGTTTGGCCGAGCCGGTAATCGTGCAGGGCGGCTCCGTGATGCCCACGTACTGTAAGGCGCAACAACTGGAACAAGGCGACCTGATCGTGGCAAGCGGCTGGGCCGACGCCGGCAACACCTCCCATGACATCGCCAACGCCGAAGTTCGGGTGAACGCGGACATGATCGCCGCCTCCACGTCAATGAACTGGAAGGAGCCGGCATGATCGAGCGGAACATGCCGATGACGCTCACACGGCTTGACCGACTGTTGTGCGGAGATCGTGAGGCATCCAGCATTGAATGGTGCGGAACGAACATGCTCATCATCGACTATGCGGATAACTCTGTGGATAACTTTCGCGAGATAGCGTCTGGGACAGGAGGAACAGCGGCGGAGGACATAGGCGCCGGTTCGTCAAACGGTGGCCGTCGAATCTCCGTCACGCCGCTCGCAGTCACAGAACCGTTGCCGAATACGACGGAATCTCAGACCGCATCTCAACCGAATCGTGATGCTGCACCGCTTACCCGTGAGATGGTGCTGGAATCACTAAGGCGTCGTACCAATGAGCGACTACAGCGCAAACAGTCGGAGCAGCGTGCGCGAATAACGGAAAGTATGGTGCGATGAAGCGTTTCCCCGTAATCTGCCTGACGATATTGTCCTCCTGCCTGCTGTTCTGCCTCGGCAATCGCGTGTGCCTGCAAGTGCGCGGCGACATGACGGCCGGCCTGTCCGCCAGCGAGATCATCGACCGGATGTTCGTCGGGATAGCGGAGCGCCCGCTGTTTCTGTCCCTGCACCGAGCCGATCTTATTGCCGGACTGGGCACGGTGATTGCGATAGGCCTGATCTGGCTATACCGATGGTCGATGCGCCGCGACCTGCGAGAGGGCGAGGAGCACGGTTCGGCCAAGTGGGGCACGCCGGCCGATATCCGTCCGTTCCGGCAGGGCGGGCGACGCGACCTGCTGATGACCGCGACGGAAGCGTTGGGCATCGACGGTCGGGTGACACGACGCAACTTGAATGTGTTGGTAATTGGCTCGTCCGGTTCCGGCAAGACCAGACGGTATGTGCTGCCGAACCTGCGGCAGGCGAACATGTCGTATGCGATCACCGATCCCAAAGGCGAGATCCAGAACGCGGTCGGCGAGCTGCTGCGCGACAAAGGCTATGCGATCCACTGTCTGAATCTCATCGACCTTGAATGCTCCGACCGGTTCAATCCGATGCGCTATCTCAACCCGTCCGACCCCGAGGCCGGCATTCTGCGCCTGACGGAAAACATCATCGCGAACACGGCCGGCGACAACAGGCAGCCCGGCAACGGCGACGGGTTCTGGGAACGCGCCGAACGCAACCTGCTGAACGCGCTCATCGCATGGGTGCGGTTCGCCGAGGACGAGCCGGACCTGAACCGGGTCACGGACATGCTCGACCGGATGGAAGCCAGCGAAGCGGACGAGACCATGCAATCCGACGTGGACCTCATGTTCGACGCGGCGCGTGAACTCGTCGCCGAATACCACGCAGACCCCGGCCGACATGACGTCGAATCACGGCAGACGCTGGAGGGTTTGGACTTCGCCGCACGCCAGTACCGCAAATTTCAGCAGGGAGCCGGCGAGACGAAGAAGTCGATCATCATCTCGCTGGGCGTCAGGCTCGCCCCATTGCAAGTCGGCAACGTGCGACGCATCCTGTCGGGAGACGACATGCGACTGGACGAGATCGCATTGCGGCCGACCGCCGTGTTCCTCGCCTTGCCAGACACGGAGAACACGTTCTCGTTCCTCGCGGCGATCCTCTACCAATGCCTGTTCGAGTCCAACGTGTACCAGGCCGACCATGTGGACGGCGGCGATCATCGTCTGCCGGTGCACTGTTTCCTCGACGAGTTCGCGAACGTCGGTCGCATCCCCAACTTCCAGAGGCTCATCGCCACCATTCGCAGCCGCAACATCTCCTGCTCAGTCATCATCCAGAACTACGCGCAAGGCAAGGCCATGTACCGCGACGATTGGGAGACCATCGTCGGCAACTGCGATTCGATGCTGTTCCTCGGCGGCACCGAAACCAGCACGCTCGAATGGGTGTCCAAACGATTGGGCTCCCAGACCATCGACGTCATGGACGACAGCGAAAGCAAGGGCATCAACGGTTCATACACAACGAGCTGGCGGCGCACCAAACGCGAGCTCATGCAACCCGACGAACTCGGCCTGCTGCCCACCGACGAGTGCATCTACATCCTGCGCGGCGTCCGACCGTTCCGCAGCCGCAAGATACCGATGTGATGCGCCCTAAGCGCAGTGCAGGCGGACGCGTCGGTAGTGTTTCTTTGTTTCTTTACATACATAAATACAGAAAAACTACTGGCCGGCACAGCGGTTACCCGCCACGCCGATTTTTGGATTGTCTGGCGGAAGTGTGTATCTTAGTGCTGTTGCCCCTTTAGCTCAACGGTTAGAGCAGCATCCTTTTAAGTTGTGGGTTGTGGGTTCGAATCCCACAGGGGGCACAGTTCAACCCTTGGAAGTCAACGTTTCCAAGGGTTTTTCTGTACCGGCATCCCAGGTTTGACATGGAAATGGTCATGCCGGTGAATCTGGGGTTCCCGACCGGTGTTTTGCTGCGGTCGTGCCGATGCGGGTAGGCTTGCCCTTGGTAATGTCAACGCGAATGGGCGGGGAGAAGCGCATGGAATCGAAGACCAACGAGACGGCGGCGTTCGCCCGTATGCGCGAGAACCAGTATTTCGATCGCAAGAGCGCGCGCATCAAGCCCGAGGACGTGGCACGGCATCTGATTGCATTCGCGAACGCTTCGGGCGGCCAGCTGGTCATCGGTATCGAGGACGACGGCGAGATCACCGGCTTCAAGCGCGCGAACGCGAAACCGGTCGAATCGTTCGAGCAGCTGCCGATCACGCAGTGCGCGCCCACCCCGCAGGTGGCCGCCCGGCGTATCCCGTGCGTGAACTCGTCCGGCGAGGATGATCTGGTCCTCGTATTGGACGTGTCGCCGTCGTCGAACCATGTGGTCGCGAAACGGTCGAACGGCGACGTGTATCTGCGTGAGGACGATCGCAGCGTGCTGTTGGACCGTGAGCAGGTGCTCGCGTTGGAGTACGACAAGGGGCAGCGTTGGTTCGAGGACGAGCCGGAAGACCGGTCGGGCGTCGACGATATCGATCATGACGTGTTCGACCGGTACAAGCAGGCCATCGGCGCGACGGATATCCCCGACGAGCGGGTGCTGCGCAGTCGCGGGTTTCTCGCGGACGGGCATCTGACGAACGCCGGCGTGCTCCTGTTCTCGCAGTATCCGGCCGCGTTCCTGCCGTCGGCGCGCGTGCGCGTCGTCAAGGTCGACGGGACCGAACTGCATACCGGCCGCAGTCTGAACATCGTCAAGGACGTGGAGTTCGACGGTCCGCTGCCCGAGGTCGTGGAGCGGGCCAGCCAGCTGGTCGGCTCGTTGCTGCGCGAGTTCCAGGTGCTCGGCGATGACGGCCGGTTCCGCACGGTGCCGGAGTATCCGCGGTTCGCGTGGTTCGAGGGTTTGGTGAACGCGGTCGCGCACCGTGACTATTCGATCCGCGGCGAGCATACGCGCGTCATGATCTATGACGACCGTCTGGAGATCACCAGTCCGGGAGCGTTGCCGAACCGGGTGACGGTGGAGAACATGCGCACCACCCGGTACGCGCGCAACCCGAAGATCTGCCATGTGCTCACCGCGTTCGAACTGGTGCGCGAGCTCAACGAGGGCGTGCACCGCATGTACGAGGAAATGGCCGAGCTCGGCCTGCCTGACCCCGAGTACAGCGAACCCAACAACTTCATGGTCAAACTCGTCCTGCGCAACAACATCCGGCAACGCGTGCCCTACCTCAACGAACAAAACGACACGGCCCCGTCCATCGTCAACCAGACCGAAGTGCCCGCCACCGGACTGACCGACATCGAACGCGAAGCCTTGGCCATCGTCGCGGTCGAGGGGAAAGTGACCACCAAACGCTTGGCCGAAAAGATCGGTGTAAATCCGCGTACGGCGGCAAGGACATTGAAACAGCTCGCCCAGCAGGGATTGTTGCACTGGCACGGGTCCGGGCTACGTGATCCCAAACAGTACTACAGTCGAGACTGACATACTCCGACATACTCCGACATACTCCGACATACTCCGACATGTATATGTCGGAGTATGTCGGAGTACATGTCAGAGTACTGCGGAGTAAATTCGGAGTCTGCATAGATAGCAGTACTCGTACGCCGATTTCAATTCGAGAGGCAACCGCTGGATAAAAGAGCGAGCCGTCGGCATATCGGGGATATGCCGACGGTCTGATGGATTAACTTGCGTTGGCGCGGGGTCGGGGACGACCGCTTGCGTTGGAGCGGAACGTGACGGTTGGTGCCGGGTCGGGACGCGGGGTTGCGTTCGCGCTTGCATATGATCCCGTGCCTGCCGTCAGAGGCTGCCGTCCCGGTTGGGTAGGCGATCTGTTTGCTGGCCGGGAACGTTCCACGAGGGCGCCGGCTGCGGCGTGGGAGGCTGATACTGCGGCTGCTGTGACTGCGTCGGTGCCGTCGCCTGTTGCTGCGTGGACTGCTGTTGTGCGGACTGCCGTTCGCGTTCCTCTTGCTCGCGTTGTTCCCGCTGCCGTTCCTCTTCCGCAGCTTTCGTCTGCTGCACGTCGACCGTCGCGGCGAGGTCGGCGATCTGGCGTGCGGCTGCGATGGCATCGGCCAGGTTTTCCTCGGTGATGGTCTTGTCGCGCCATGTGTCGGCAAGCCGGTCGAGTCGTGCATGTTCGTCGGATTCCGGTGCTGCGCGCAGCTTGTCGGCTCGGCCGATCGCTTCGCCGAGGGTCTTGGACGTCTGACTGGTCGTGTCGTCTAGCGCTGTAGCGTATGAGGTTTCCAGTTGTTTGGTGAATGCTTCCATGCGTTCGATGTCCTGATCGTCCATAGCCTGTTCGAGCTGGCTGGGGTTGATCTGATCGGCGATGGGACTGCGCTTGACGCGTTCGAGCAGCGCCTTCGCGATCGTCATTGCATCCTGCAGGCGTTCCGCTTGTTTGCGATCCTCTTCCGCCTGCACTGGCTGTTGAATGGTCGGCTCGGCATGATTCGTCGCGGTGATGACGCGAACGCCCGCGATTACGCCGCCGACCAGTAGCAGGACGGCCAATCCTGCTACCGCCGGTTTGACGGCGTTTTCCGGGAATCGTGACATGAATCGACCGCCGTCGGCATCGGCATGACCGTCATCGTCTTCGTCATTGTTGCGGTCGTTGCGTTCGGTCGGTCCGAGGTTCAGAGGCATGGCATCGTCTGCATTATGGGTGATGTTGGCCGTGGAGCCTTCGCATCGTCGCGGCGGAGCATCCATGCCGAGGATTTGGGTCTCGCCCGGCTCGTCGTCGGCGATGGCGGGGAGGCTGGACGGGCCGAGGTTGAACGGTTCACCGGTCATGATCTTGTTCCTTTCCGTGACGCGTGGCCGGTTACAGGGCGTCGGTGCCGGGAACGTAGGCGCGTTCCCTGTCGTGGCTGATGATCTTGCTGACCTTGTAGCCGTCGCGGTCGAAGTCCGCGTAGTAGACCTCCCAGATCACGCCGGACTCGGTCTCAACCACGCATGCGGCCGCGTCGTCGTTGATGGCGACCTTCACGTAGCCGTTGCCAAGCGAGCCGGCGTCATCGTGGCGTATGCGTTCGACCGGTATCTGCAGGCCTTCCGCATCCTCGGTGAATAGGTTGCTCAGGTTCCGGTCGCGGTCGTCCCGGTCGGAAACGTACGCCTGTACGGCGAGCGGCGCCATCAGCACGCACGCTTCGTCCGTACGATAGACGTCGATCCTCCGCCCGTTGACCGTCGTATCCGATTTCGGTTCGACCGTCCGGTTTTGATCGTTGCGCACGACGATCGGGACGCCCGTATGCCGTACGGGCATGAACGTGCGCAGGCATGCCGCGCCGAGCAGGATAATGGGAATGAGCGCGACCGTGACAATGATGATCAGATTGCGTTTGGGGTCTCGATTGTTCATGGATGCTCCTTTGCGTGATGTGGTTCGGTCAGTGGATGAAGTCGATGTTCGCCCGGTTGTCCGCAAGCTGCTGCGCGGTGAGCGTGCGCAGGGTGACGCGGGCTGCTGCGGCGCCGCTTTCGGAGATGATGATGTCGCCGTCTTCGTTGACTTCCTCGACGATGGCGACGTGCCCGTAGTAATCGTCCGCGCCGAGTGTGTCAGCTTGGAAGACCATGACGTCTCCGGGGCGGGGAGCCTTGTCGATCGGATAGCCGAATCGTTCGGCACTGGCGCGCCACATGCGCCCGTCGCCCATCCACGGGTCGACGGGCGTGCCGATCTGCTCGCGTCGGGACGCGGCCCACCATGTGCACTGCCAGCGCTCGTACGAGGTGATTTCGGGCAGGTCCATCGCGTCCACGTTCACGACCGTATCGTTGCCGTTCATGACCAATGGCGGTTCCAGCGAGCCGATCACGCTGCCGGTGACGAAACAGTCGCCGCCGGTGCAGCCCTGTTGCGTGGCGTTGAAGCCGGGCAGCCATGACAGGAGCGCCATGAGCGTCGCGAGCACCATGATCGCGGCCGTCGCCAATAGGAACACCGGCATGCCGACTGTGCCCGTCACGGCTGAAACGACGGATGCCATGATTCTGCGCGAGCCTTCGACGGCCGCCCGCATGAGGTTGGACAAGCCGTCCGCCGCCTTCGCCACCCCCTTGGCGGTATTTCTGGTGCCACGCGTCGCGGAGCCCGTGGAGCCGGGCGTGAATCTGGACAATGGCGACGCGAAACGTATGCCTCCGGCCGTTCCGTTCGCCGTGTTCCCTGCACGGCGTATCCCGCCTGTTCCGGATTGCGCGAGCCGGCGTGCGACGCCGCGGGTGCTGCCGTCCGACTTGCTCAACGTGGCAACGGGATTCGGAGCCGTGCCGGATGACGACGTGACGGGCGTATGACGAGCTGGACCGTTCACGGTCTGTCCGCCGTTTGCCGGTTCCGCGAAGACGTCCACGGTCGGCTTGGCATCGGCGATATCGTCCAATGGTTCCTCCACGGTCATCGGCCGCCGGTTGCGTCGCCCGCCGCGCCTGCCGGTGTTTGGCACCAGTTGGCCGGCGGAACGCAGCCCTTGCCCGACGTCAAGGATCGCGTCAGCCGGGTCGATACCGTTTTCCTCATGTTCGTCCGTTGTCCCCGTCGCGGTTTGCATGGTGCTGCGGCCGAGCGCGGCGGCGTCGCCGGCGAACCTGACCGTGGTCGAGCGCAGTCGGCCCGTCAGTCCTTCGCCTTCGCGGATACGGCCGGTGTATGAGGTGAGCTTGTCGGCGGTGCCGGTCCGCCGTGGATCCATGAGCTCGACCATCAGGTCTCCCCGAATTTCGTGGTGAATAGCCGGTAGAGCGTGGAATCGGTCGGGATGCGCCCGTCGAACGGGATGAACGCCTCGCCGGCCTTGAGCAGGCCCTCGCCGGGACGCGCACCGCCCAACCGTTCCTTCAGTTCGGGAGACAAGTGCCACATGTCGGCCAGTCGCGCCGCGTCGGTGGGCGTCTGGTTCATGAGCAGCAGGAACGCGGAGTTGGCAAGCATGAACCGCGCCTCCTTGCTGGCGAGCAGTTCCTCGATGTTCTGCGTGATGCCGGTCATGCCGAGCCCCCATTTGCGGGCGCGTTTGAACATGTCCAGGAACTGTTCGGACGCGTACCTGTTGGAGAACATGCGGTGAAACTCGTCCACGTAGATCCAGGTGCGCCGGTTCGTCTTCCGGTTGCGGGCGACCCGGTTCCACAGATGGTCGAGCACGACCATCATCCCGAACGTCTTCAATTCGCCCTCCAGCGCGGCCACGTCGAACACGGTGAACCGGTTGGACATGTCCACGGTGGTCTGCCCGGCGAAACCCGACAGACTGCCGAGCGTATACGATTCGAGGCTCAACGCCAGCCCCCGCGCCTCCGGCTCGTTGCTGGCGGCGAGCCGGGCGTGCAGATCGGCCAGCGTGGGCTGCGGCAGGGCGGGATTGTTGCGGTATTCGCGGTACAGTCCCAGCGTGCACCGGTCCACGATGGAGCGTTCCGCGGCGTCCAAGCCGTCGGAGCCGCCGATGAGCGCGCCGATCATGGAGATGACCGCGTTCGCCTTCGTGCGGATCGGGTCACCGTCCAGCGTGGCGTCGAGCGTGATGTCCATCGGGTTGATGCGATCGGCTGAACCGGCGCTGACGATCACCCTCGCGCCGTGCAGCGCGTCGCACAGGGGCGCGTATTCGTGTTCGGGGTCGACGATAATCAGATCGTCGTCGG
Source organism: Bifidobacterium colobi (assembly GCF_018555455.1). Taxonomy (GTDB): domain Bacteria; phylum Actinomycetota; class Actinomycetes; order Actinomycetales; family Bifidobacteriaceae; genus Bifidobacterium; species Bifidobacterium colobi. The sequence goes on from NZ_JAFEJU010000001.1 coordinate 235,859, forward strand.
GGCAGGATAGGAACAAGGCGGTCATTTCGGCCTTCGCGGCCTGCGATTTGCCGCTTCCGGTGGTGCCGAGCATGAACCCATTCGCGTTGATCGTGGTGCGGGTGCGGTCGACCATGAGCGCATTGCCGCTGCGCGCGTTGACCCCGTAGAACACGCCGTGCTCGTCCATGATCTCCTGATTCGTGAACGGCATCATGATCGCGGCGCCGCTCGTGGTCAGCGTGCGTCGCATCGGCAGCGGGTTCACGCCCAACGGCAGGCTTGCGTTCAACCCGTCGAGCTGCATGCAGGCGAGGGTTTCGGCCGTGCAGGAGAGCTTGCGGCAGGCGGCGAGCACGTCCTTGACCTGCTGGTCGAGCAGCGGGCGTGTGGGGGCCGTGACCGTGACCGTCGCCAGCGCCTCCACGAGCCGTTCGTTCGACCGGCGCATCTCGTCGCGAAGATTATGCGCCTCCTCCAATGAGTCGCGCAGGTCGGCGGGCAGTTCGTCGGCGGGAATGTGCCGGCGCATGTTCCTGCGACGCTCCTCCAGGCGTTGCATGTCCATTTCGGCGATCTTGCGGTCCACCAGTTCCGCGCCGACGCTGCGATCGTACGGCGCAAGATGAATCGACACCGTGCCCTCGGTCTTCAAACCGGTCAATTCGGCGATCAGCCGGTCGGACATGATCGGCGGAAAGTCGCGTATCCACAACGTCGAACGCAGCGTATCGCCCGCGGCGTTCGACAGTCGCAATACGCGCGCGTCCGTCGCGTCCACGCACCACGGTGCGACGAAGTCCTTCGACGTGGCGCGGCCGGATTCGACCAGCTTGTCGTCGTAGCGGAACGGTTCGCCCGGACGCAGCAGCAGGGCCAGCAGGCGCAGTCGTTCGCCTCGGTTGAGCGGCGTGATCTTGCAGCCGTCCAACGTGGAAAGCTGGCTTTCGGACGTTTTGACAAGCCGGTTCAGCGTGGCCTGCGCGCGTTCCGGGTCCTCTTCCGTGATCGTGATCGTCAGGTATTTGTCGGTGACCGCGTTGCGGGAGCGTTCGCCGAGCTTGGCGAGCATGATCCGGTTCGATTCCGCGCGCAGCGCATCGAACTGGCCACCGTCCAACCGCATGCCGACCATCGACATCACGTCATGGGCGTCGAGCGTGCGCGTCACGCAGGTGACCTGCAGCCGGGTGGAGCCGTCGAACGTGTTCAGGAACTCCGCCCACGCGTTGATGAGCTGCGCCTGCCGTTCGCGCGTGGCCGTCTCATAGTTGATGTCGGACATGCGCACGGTCACGCTCCACCGGTTGTCGCCCAGATACGCGATCCCGTTGGAGAGCATCGCCTCGTAGCCGATCAGCTCCTTCGCCGTGCGATACCCTCGCTCCCGCCGCCGGCGCATCCTGCGCCCTTGCCTGCCTGCCGGTTTGCGTCGTGCCATGATCATCCGTCCTTCCGTTCGCTGATGGCCTTCCTGCCCCGTTTCCGTTCTCGTCGACGAGACCGGGCGGGCCCGTCGATGAAATACCGTTGCTGCCCGAACCGGCATGCGATCACGTATCCGAACCAGACCTCCGGTTTCAGCCCCTTCGGCCGCAGCCAGCCCCATGCGGCCAACGGCAGGTTCACGAGGAACACCACGTACTGGCCGACGTCGGGGAGCCCGAACAGGCGCCAGAACACGAGCCACACGACCGCCGACAGGCAGCCCATCATCGCGGCCGCGGCGAGCTGCCGCCAGCTCATGCCCCACATGACCCGCGCCTCGGTGGCCGTGATCTCCTTGTAGATCCTGATCTCCAACGCCATCGCCGCCGCCTTCCCTGATCTCGCGTCTATTCGCCGAACACGGCCTTGGCGGTGGCCGAGGACACCATGACCAGACAGCCGAGCATGATCGCCCCCAACAGCAGCGTGCCGAAGTTCGCGATGATGTACTGCCACAGGTCGCCGCCGTCCACATACCCGTCGAGCCGCAGCGCCTCGCCGACGAACGTGCGGTACAGGATCACGCCGACCGTCAGGGTGATCGCCTGGAACGAGACCTGTCCGTAGCGTTTCAGATAGCCGACGCCCATCATGCGCGTATGCTCCGAGGCCATGAACACGATCGGCAGCGACGCGAAACAGGTCAGCATGTAGATCTGCATGAACCGCATGTACACGACCGCCAGCAGCACCACGCCGGCGATCTGCGAGACGATGAACGGGATCAATACCAACACCATGAGCCCGCTCTGACCGATCAGACCCGCATCCTCGATCGCGGATCGCATCTGATCGCCCAACAGTTGCGTCTCGCTGCCCGGCGCGGCCGCGAGCACGCCCGACGCGGCGGACACGATCTGCGAGACGACCGCGTCGATGCCCTGCAGGATCAGCGCCGCATTGGACGCAAACAGGAGCACGAGCGCGCATTTGAGCAGCACGCCGCCGATGATCTTCACGCCCAGTTCGCGGTCGCCGTCCGCGCGGGTCGACGCGCGGGCCAGTTCCAGCGTGAACACGATGCTGGCGATGGTGGCGGACACCGGTTTGACCGCGCTCGTATGCACCGATCCCGCCATGTTGTACAGGCCCGCGTTGAACTCGGCCGGCCCCAATGCGAGCCGGTCGAGTATGCTGCCGTCGATGCCGCCGCCGATCGCGTTGAGCATGTTCACGCACGGTTCCACCAAGTCCGCCATGACCGGTTCACCTTCTTCGTTTGACTGTCCGATACGAATCGAACGCCCGCTTGCCGACGGGCGTTCAGAAGCTGAGGTTGGCGAACAGTGCGGCTGCGGCGATGATGACCGCGCCTCCGACCAGCTGCCATATGCCGGATTGGGTTTGCGGGCCGGAATGGTCCTTCAACCCTCCGGCCAGGGTGATCGCACCCCATACGCTCCAGATGCCGCCGCCCAGCAGCGCGGCCTTCTGCAGCAGTTCGAGAATCGTGGTGATCGTGTCCATGACGGCTCCTTTGCGGTGATGGGACTCAACGGTGAGTGGACGGCCGCCCGGTGTTGTCGAAAGCCGGACGGCCTTGGCGATGGGATGCCGCCGGTCTGACGGTCGGCGGCATCCCCGTAGGAACCGTTGCGGCCATGCGAATAATGCGCGGCCGCAACGGAAGTCAGAAGTCGGAAACCGGGTTCCGGCGATGCGAGTGGGCGATGCGGAGCATGGCGAAACCGGTCAGCAGGACGAGCATGCCGATCGCGATGATGCCGGTCAGATCGACGCCGGTGTGTGGCAGCATGCGTTTCATGTAGGCGCTCCAGTCATCCGGTTCGCTCGTGATCGGCGTGTCCGTGCACACCGTGCCGGGTTCGACCGGCTGCGCGGGCTTGTCGTCGAACGGGTCGTCGTCCTTCGGCACGCATTCGATGACCGGCGCGGCCTGTACGGTCGCGCGATCGGTGTGCAGGTCGGTGACGCCGGTCAACGTGCCGGTCACGTCCACGGATTCGCCCGGCTGCAATACGAGCGCCGCCCAACCATCCGGGTATCTCAGATCGGTGACCGTGCCGTCGCCGGCGATCGTTTCGTCGGACAGTTCAAGACCGGTCAGGGGCACGTCGCCGGTGTTCGTGATGCGGAACACGATCGTCGTGCCGTCTCCCGTGATCTCCAACGCGTCCTTCGTGTCGTCGCGGTCGCCCTCCTCCAATCCGGATGCCTCGTCGAACTTCTCCACGCCCACGGACGGGGAGCGTTCGGGCGTGCGCGTGGTCACCGTGTTCGACGGGCGTTCCACGCCGTTCAGCGTCTCCGTGAACGTGTTGGAGAACTCACCGGCCTTCACCCGCCGGAACTGCACGTACGCGCGCCATGCCTGCGCATGCGCGCCGTCGGCCGACACCAAGTCGAGATAGCGCTGCGTGGCCGCGACCGTGAACGTGCCGTCGCGCATGTCCAACGAGAACAGGTCGCCGCCGAATCGCGCGGAGTCGAAGCCGCTGCCCGCGATGCGCGAGCCCTTCGCCGCGATCACACTGCCGGCCGCGTCATGCAGGTCCTCGGCCGCGTACACAGCCCACTGGCCGGCGTATTCGTCGCCCGACTCGTCGTAATCGTCGTCGATGTGCCACTGCGTCACCTGCGGGTAGGCGCGGTTCGCGGGCAGCAGGGAGGAGTCCAACCGGTAGAGGAACAGCTGGTCCTTGTAGATGCTCATGCCGTCCGCGCTGTCCGCGCCGACGTCGACCGTCACGTCCTTGAACGGGTCGAGCCGAGCGAGCACGTTCGTGACCGTGTTCGACACCGCGCGGCGCTTGTTCGTGACCTGCACGGCCGTGTTCTCGACCGAACCGCCGTCCGCCGCCGCGATGACCGTCATCGGCAGCACCAGCTGGTACGTCTTGCCGAGCAGCGACTGGTCGATGCCCGCGTCACGTTCCGCGGACAGTTCACGCCGCGCGTATTCCGTCAGATCGGCGGGCTGCGGGTCGCCCGGCAGCACCGTCCCGTCGGCAAGCGTGGTGTCCACGGTCTTGAAGAACGCGTAGACGACGCCATCGGCGACCTGCACGTTCACCCGGTCGGTCACGTCCGCGCCCTGCTCGTCAAGCACGTGGATGCCGGCCTCGTCCACGTCCAGCACGGTTTCGTCGTAGTCGTCGATCACGCCCAGCCGGCGCACCGGATACGCCGGGTCGGCCAAACCTGCCGCGTCGATCGTGATCCGGTAGTACAGGCGGTCGCCGACCAGTACGGTCTTGCCGTCGATGTCCACCGACGCGTCCGCCTGCGTGTCCTGCTTGACCGGCTGCGGGTCGACCGGCCGGTTCGTAACCTCGTTCGACTCCAATCCGGAATTGTTCAACGTGATCCAGCCGCGGTTCGCGATCACCGTGTCCGTGGCCGCATCCTCGGACACGGTCGCGTCGAACTCCAGCCGATACCAGTGGGCCCTGTACGGTTCCCAATGCTCGTCCAGCCAGTCGCGCCGGAACGAGACCGACAGTTTGTGCCCGGCGTCGTCCCACTCCACGTCGTACGCTTCGGCCGGCACCGTCACACCATCACGCGCATCGATGACCGTCAGACTCTCCTTGACCGGCGTCGTGCGCACGTCGTACTCGTCCACGAACTCCAGCGTGTGCAACGTGTAGTCGGATGCGGCCCCCACCTGCAATTCCAGCTCATAGGTGACCGTCTGGCCGGGCAGTACGCTGCGGCCGTCGATGCTCGACCCGTCGCCGCCTTCCGTTTCGCTCGCGGTCACGTCCTTGTCGAACTCCGGGCGCACGATGCACAGGCGAGGCTCGTTCGTCTCCCAATACTCGTGATCGGCCCAGAACACGCCGCCGCGGTTGACCAGCTCGTGTTTGCCGTCGCTGCACGTATTGTCGAGCGACCCGCTGCGCGTGCGCATCGCATCGATGTCCCGCTGCAGATCCTCGCGCACGTCGAACCTCACGTCGAACGGCACCAGCATCGAGAACTGCAACGACTTGCGACGTTCCCTCAGGTCCAGCGACGCCAGATACTCGGCCGTCGCCTTCGCCGTGACCGTCATGCCTTCCGAGACGATGTCGAAACGGTCGGTCACGTCCTCGCCGGTCACGTTGATGCCGTCCAGCGAGGGAGCGTCGTATTCGTCCATTTCGGCCACGTACACGCGCACCTCGGACACGTCCCGCACGTCGAGATACCGGTCCACCAGCGTCCAATCGTCCACCAGCTCCAACCGGGTGGGCTCATCCCACCACGGCACCGTGAAATTCACCGCCGCCGCGACCACGTCGCCGTCAAGGAACGACATGCCGTCCGCGCCGACGTGATTATCCCTCTCGGGATCGGAAACCATCCGCCAGACGCCGTCGTCGTCCATGCGCACCCACGCCTTGTTCGGCAGATACCAGCCCAGCGACGCCGTATCCGCCGTATTGCCACGCCCGCCGACTACGCCGCCGCTCCCGGTGCCGGCTGCGCCGTCCGGCGACCCCAACGCCAGCATCGGCGACACCAGCAGGCACACCGCCGCGGCGATGGCCGCCGCGATACTGCATTTCCTTCCCAACACGCCCATAACGAAACACTCCCTTTCACGAGGAGCCAGACCCCGGCCGACGGCCGCCGCCGCGAGGAAAAGGGAGAGAGAAACCCGCGACGGCGAACGACGAACCGCAAAGCCCGTGCGGATCATTTGACCGGAGCCCACCATTGGCGCCCCACCGCACGCCAGACAGTATCCGTTCCCATGCTCGCCGCCCGTGGTCCCGAACGGATATTGGAGTGCCGTATGCCTTGAGAAAAACACGAAAGCCCCCGTCGCACGATTCCGTGGGGTTGCGCAACGGGGGCGGACGTAGAGCGTTTATTTGAGCAGGCGTCCCTTGCGATGAGTCATGATGGCGATGATCGCGCCGCCGGCGGCGAGCAGGCCGCCGATGACGAGGAACAGGACGATGCCGCCGCTGCCGGTCAGTGGCAGGTTCGTGATCGTGGTGACGTTGCGCACGAACAGCAGGCCGTTCTTCTCGATCTGCACGAGCGAATCGGCCAGTGAGGGCACGCGCTCGAACACGACCAGCGCCGTTTTGCCGGGATCTGCGGTGATCGTGACCTTGAACCGCACGTCGAGGTCACGGTAGCCGTCCGGCACTCCGGTTTCGCGCACCCAGTACGTGCCGGCGGCCAGACCGTCGAACCTCACGAGGCCGTTGCGGTCGGACGTGGCGGTCACGTCCTCGTCGGGACGGTCGGCGCGACGGTATTTGGCGTCGTCCGCGAACGTGTCCGCCGTATAGAGCGTGAACGTCGCGCCGGCAAGCGGCGTCTTGCCATCCTCGCCGATCTTGCCGAACTGGAAGCCGTGCGTGTACACGGTGGTGTCCGGAGGCGTGAGCTCGCCGGTCTGATTGGTTTTCGGATCGTTCGAGTACGTGAGCGCGACCGTGTTCGTGTTGCCGTCGCCGTCGATCGTCGCATGCTCGGTGAGCGTGGCCGAATAGTCGACGCGCAGCAAACCGCCCGCCATGCCGTCACGGCCATTCGCGTAAACCCATGCACTCAGATCGAGATCGATCGTGGTTGCCGTGCCGCCGTCGGACTCACTTGCCTGCAACGTGTAATCGTCACCGTCGAGTGGACGCCATGCCTGTCCGTCCTCGCTGGCCGTGACGGACAGATCATCGTTGAACCGCTGGCCTTTCGACAGGACGTCCGCCAGGCGGAACACGTACGGGTTGGCCGCATCATTCGCGTATTTCGCGGTATCGGGGATGAGGGTTTCAATACGATAGTCCACGATGTCGCCCACATTGCGGTCGTCCGTCAGCGTCGCATCATCGCCGTCGATGATGCTCTTGCCGATCGTGACGCGCTGGTTCTTGATCTCGGCCGTGCCGTCGGCGTTGCCGATCGGTGGTTTCGCGGCGGTGATCGCCGTACCGACCAGTATCGGCGCCGAACGCGTGGTACCGGTCAACGCCGTGTTCGTATCCTCCAATAGGTACAGGCCGGGCTGCAATCCGGCGAACACGACCGAGGAAATCGTGCCGTCGTCGGCCGGCGTCGTCGTGCCGGACATGACCGGCGCATCCGTGACGGAAACGGTGGCCGCCATGCGATCGGCGAACAGCCGCCAAACCGGGGAATCCTTCACATCGCCCTGCCGTGCCAGCCACACGATCGGATCCTCGCCACCGGAACCCGTGTCCGCCGCCCCGTCGTCGCCCCGTGTAGTCTCGCCAACCGTTCCGCCGTCGACAGCGCCCGCATCGGCCGGGTACTCGCTGTCGCCGACCTTCGGCAGCGAGGCGATCACATCGCCGCGCACCGCGTCCTCGGTGCGCACGGTCACCGCGGAACCCTGGACCGTGAACCCGGCGAGCTTGACCACCTTGAAGTCCGCGCCATTCAACGACGAACCCGGACCGGCATTCAGCGTGATCGAATCACCCAATACGGGCGTCGTCTCACCGGCCTCATCGGCATGAGCGATGCCGCCGGCCGACACTGTGGCCAGCAACAGCACGGCCGTCATCGTCGCGCGCAGCAGCCGGCCGATCCTGTGGAAAGAGAACATGATCGAAGTCCTTCACTATCCGCATCCCCTGAACCAAGGCACGAACCGCGCCGACGGGGAAGAGAAAGGAAGAGAACCCGACGGCGCGGCCATACCATGAGAGGGAAGGTGCGGAACGTTTACCCGAACCACCCTTGGCCCGACCGCACGCCCCTCATCCTGCCGCCGCCCGCCACGGCATCGTGGTCCCACGCTGATAATCGTCACCGTCCGACGCCGTCTATCGGCCGGTAGTTTCGTAGCATTTCTTTATGTTTGTATTTCTTTGTTTATAGTTGCATCGCTCCCATGTTGAAATCCACTCAGTCGGATATGATGAGATTTACCAATACCCACCCGAGGCTGCGGATCGCCGCTCTGACATGTGGTGGGTCTTTTTGTCTGCGGTATCGGAAGGGAGTGTGGCGATGGCGTCTATTACCGTGCATCCGGCCACGCTCCGGTGGGCCGTTAGGCAGAGTGGTGCTGATCCCGCGGCTGTGGCGCATAAGGATGGTCTGGCTGAGTTTCCGCAGTGGTTGAACGAGACGGGTCCGTTGAGCCTGTCTTTTACCAAGTTGTCCGCGATCGGTTCCGCGTTGCAGGTGCCGTTCGGCGCGCTGGTACGTTCCGTGGTTCCCGAGTCCCATGAGGATGAGTTGATCCGGTATCGCACGATCGACAATCGCGGGGTCGAAGCGAGCCGGAATCTTCAGGATACGATCGCGGTCATGCGCAACCGTCAGGATTGGGCGCGTGATGAGATGATCGCGCAGGGTTTCGGGGAGAATCTGCTGGTCGGCAGTGTGCCGTCCCATGTGACCGCGGGTGAACTTGCCGCGCATATTCGCGAGGGATTGTCCTTGGACGTTGGCTGGTGCCGGCATAAGAGCAGTGCCGATCGGTTCCGTTTCCTGCGTGGCAAGGCTTCCGACGCGGGTCTGATGGTGATGGTCGACTCCCGGGTGGGAACGTCCAGTGCGCGCCGTTTGAATGTGCGCGAGTTTCGTGCGTTCGTGCTGTTGGATGACGTGGCGCCTCTGATTTTCGTCAATCGCAATGATTCCTATGCGGCGATGCTGTTCTCTCTCCTGCATGAGATCGGTCACGTGCTGCTCGGTTCCAATGAGGTGTACAACGACTCCTCCGTGGATGGCGGCAATGGTGTCGAACGCAAGATCAACCAGGCCGTCGTTCTGACGGTCGTGGATGACGAGCAGGAATTCCGCGCGTATTGGAAGAAGATGGTTGCGGATTGTGCTCGTGTGCAGGACATTGCGGATGGTTGCGCGAAAAGGTATGGTCTGAGCGCTTTGGCATTGACGATTCATGCCCATAAGCTTGGCTTGGCCAGTGACGAGGACGTGCGTCTGGTCCGCGCCCTGAGCGAACGGCGTGTGACGGATACGGAGGCCGCCGGTTCCGGAGGCAATCAGAACCTGACGAACGCTTCCCATCTGGACACGAGGTTCGTGCGCATGATCCGGGACGGTGTCGACCGGGGAAGCCTGCCCTATTCCGATGGCCTGTCCCTGCTGGGCGTCAGGTCCATGCACGCCTATGATGGCCTGCTCAAGGCGAAAGGCTTGGATCAGTGAGCGATCTGTTTTTGCTGGACTCGAACATTTTCATCGAGTCCTACCGTACCCATCACCCGTTCGCTTACAAGGAGTTTCATCCATTCTGGCGGTGGCTGGAACGTATGGCGCACAACGGCAAGATACAGCTGCTTGACACCGTGTTCAAGGAGATCACCCAGAAGGACAGCGACGGCAACCGTGACGAGCTGGCCGAATGGGCGTTCAACCTGTTCTCAGACAAACAGCTTTCGCATAAGACCGATGAAATCGGTGTGGCCTATGCGCAGGTTCAGGATTACCTGGCCACCTGCGGACTCTACCGGCCAGCCTCGTACCGTCAATGGGAGCCGGAAACCAAAGCCGACCCGTGGCTGATCGCCGCTGCAATGGTCGAGGACGCGATCGTCGTCACCAACGAGCAGGCCGTGCATCCCATGCCCAGCAGCCCGTTGAGAAAAGAACCCAAGATTCCCGACGTGGCCGACGCGATGGGCGTGCGCACCATGAACCTACACGAGTTCTACGACGCCAGCGGAGAACTCGTTTCATCGCCATACCCCATCCAGCCAACACTCTGATCCTGCATCGGCCATGAAGACATCGCGATGCAGTGCGGTGCCGGATACCTTCCGTCGTGTGATTGCGCATCCGGCACCTTAGATCACTCGTGCCGGTCGAGGTATTCGGCGAGGGCTTGGGCGACGAGGTCCTGCATGCGGATGCCCTTGATGCCGGCGGCCGCTTTGATGCGGTTGCGCAGCGAGGTGCGGATCTTGATGCTGGTGACCATGTAGGGGTCGTTGGCCGGTTCCTCGCGGTAGATATCGTCGACCGACGTGATCTCGCGTTCGGCGGGCAGATAGCTCAGGTTCCCTTTCATCGTCCGACCGCCCGTCTCAGCTCGTGCAGGACGAGACCGTATTCCCAGAGTTTGGCTGGGCGGTGGCCGAAGCTGGTCTTGATCTCCTGCCGTTTGGGCACGATCGTGTCGAATCGTGGCGTGTCCTGTGTTTCGAGCGCGTGCATGGCCTGCCGGAACGCGACCGTATTCGTTTCGACCCTGTTGAGCAGTACGGCGGCGGGCGTGCGTCCGGCCGCGTTGACGGTCGCCCATGCCTGCTGCAGGTCGACGGGCGATTCGGTGGTGGGCACGATCACGAAGTCGGCCATGTCGAGCGCGGTTTTGAGGCCCGCGTGCGTGGGCGGCGCGTCGATGACGAGCCATTCCCCCGGCGTGGCGCGGATTGCGGCGAGTTCGTCAACGGAAGCGGCCCGCACGTTGAACGGCAGCGTTTCGTTGCTGAGGTTGGCGATTCTGTCCCACAGGGTCGCGGAGTACTGCGGGTCGGCGTCCAAGAGCGTGACATGCTGCCCGTCGCGGACGAGCGCGTGGCATAGGTATTGCGCGATGGTGGTCTTGCCGACCCCGCCTTTGGCGTTGGCGATGGCGATTCTCATGGTGGTCTCCCTTTGTGTATGTTTTTGTGTTTTTCTTTGTTTCTTTATTTCTTTGCGGATGTGTCCGATAGTGCATGATCGTCGGGCGTATCCGGGGGATCGCGTTCGCCGGGTTCGAGCCGGGTGAGCCTGCGTGGTCGGCCGAGTGGTTCGCCGTTGCCGGTTTTGCGGGCGCGCTCGTTGCGTCGCCGGTTGCGGACGATGCTGTGGATTTCGGGGTGGGCGTCGAGCCAGTCGAGTAGCAGCCGGTACGGTTTGGCGATGTCCGTGGCCTTGCGTTCGGGTAGAACGTCGTGGACGATGACGACGCGCATCGCGTACTGTCGTTCCTTGTAGGTCATGCCGCCGAGGATGCCGTGCGTGACCGGGCGCAGCAGGCTGCGGGCCAGGCACGGCATGAGCATCGGGCATTGCGCGCACAGGCGTTTGGCTGCGCCGCGCAGCATCTGGTCGGGGCGCGAGTCGCCGGCGGCGTCGAGTTCCATCCAGATCATGTCGTACAAGTCGAGCTGCGCCTGTGCGCACAGGCCGCCGGGCGGCAGCATCGACGTGTGTATCCACTCGTCGCCGCCCGGATCGCGTGCCGGTCTGCCGTCCGGCTTGCCAGTGGGACGGAACCCATCCATCATGCACTCCGTTCCATGCTTGGCATCCTGTCGAACGAGGCCGGCTGCTCTTCCTTCCGCCGCAGGTGTTCCTTCCAGCGTTTCGTCTGCTCGTTGGCTTCGATTCGCGCCCGCTTGACGGCTTCCGTGGTGCGCGCGTTGCCGTGCAGCGCCAGGTTGCGTTCGTCGTACGCGCATACCGGGCATTTGTCCCGGCGGATGGAGCCGTTGAGGTGGTTCTGCGCGAATGCGATGCGGCTGTTCGATCTGCCGTGCTGGAACGACGAGTAGCCGAACACCGGGCACTGTGTGACGGTTTCGCATGAGACCAGCACCGCCGCATGCGGGTCTTTCTCTTCCTCGTCTTTCGCGGACATGATCCCTGATTTGACGTGTTTGGCTCTGAGTCGTCGCTGCTCGATCTCGCCGCGCCGTTCCTGCCATAGGCGTTCCCAGCGTCGGGCGAACTCGGACATGCTCAGCATTTTCGGACGCCAGAACGGATTCTTGGCGGCCCACAGCACCAGCTCCAGAATCTCCATCTGGCTGTGTTCCGCGAGCAGTCCCGCTGCGGCGCGCTGGTCGCGCGCCCGTGGCGGTTTGGCCGTCACCTGTTCGCCGGCAAGCAGTTCGGCGAATCGTTTCAGCAGCGCGTCGCAATCGGACGCGGAGACGTTGTCCCCGACGACTGCGTCGTCCGACCGACGGTTTTCGCCGGTAAAGCCGAAACCTTGGTTCGGTTCGACGTCGAGGTCCGGCGCGTTGGACGATTGGCTGATGGTGGGCGGGTTGTTCTCGGCTGAGTCTCCCCGTGGGGAGATGTCCCCTTTAGGGGACAGAGGGGTAATAGGTTCATGGGATGGTTTGGGTGACTGCACGGTCACCGGGCTGGTGACTCGTAGTGCGTCGGGCGTCCTGCTGCCGTCCGGTGCTTTTCCTGCACCCGGTGACTGTGATGCACCGGGTGTCTCGCATGCGCCGGCGTCGGTATCCTGTGTGGTGTCGTCCGTTTCCTCCGCTTGGTTCTCGTCCTTGCGTGGCGTGCGCGGCTTGCGGTCCGTCGGCGCGGGCAGCGTCTCGTCGCGGTCCATGCAGATCTCCCATACGGTCGGTCGCTTGTACTCGGGCAGGTACTGGATCACTTCAGTGGCTTCCGACTTGCGGATGAAGCCGTTCTCCTCCAGCCAGCGCAGCTTGCGCTGCACCGACCGTTCGCACATGCACGAGTTCCTGGCCATCTTCTTGATGCCGGGGAAGGAGTTGCGCCCGTGCTCGTCGGCGTTGTCGGCAAGGTTGATGAGCACGAGCTGGGCGTACGGGTCCTCGATCAGCCGCTTGAGCGTGAACACGCGGCTCAATGCCTGGATGCTCATCGGCGTCCACCTCCCGCCGGATGCGCGGCCACGGCACGCCGCAACCGGTCAGCGTGGCTGACCGATTCGTCGAGATACGGTGAAACCGTGATATAAGGCTTTCTCTCAAAACCTTGGTTTTCCGGGCTTCCGCACACGATGACGGTCACACGTGCGGGTATACAATCCTGCTTGTAAGACATAAGAATCCAATCTCTGTCTGCACCGCGAAAGCCGAACCTTTCTCTTACAAATGCTGGCTTTCGCGATTCTTGTGATTGGAATCCGGGAAACGGTTTTGACCGGCCGCCTCCACGGATCCCGAACGGACCTGGCCCTCTCCCGCAAGGAGAGGGCTTCTTCTATGTGAAGGCGACCACCTCCTTCGCCATCGAAGGAACAGGATCGTCGGACAGGCCGAGCAGCCAGTCGCTGGAAACGCGGAAATGCGACGCGATGCGCCGAATGTCGGGCAACGTCCAGTTGATGTCGCCGTTGAGCTTGCCCGTCACCGACGACTTCGACAGCCGCATGATACGAGCCAGCGCCGCGTAGCTCACATAATTCGGCTCGCCCATCAGCATGCGCACGCGGCGCGTGGTCACGCCGTCACGACGCAACTCGCGTTCGCTCGCCGCACCCTGCCCGTCCGGTACGCTTATGCCACGGTTCGAGGCGGGAACCAGCAGAAAACGGGTATCATGGGATTGAGGAACGACACCACGCCCGAACAGGACGCGCGAGGCATCGGCGAGGCCGTCAACGGCAAACACCGGCGGCAACGCGCACGCGGCGGAGGCACTGGTCCGAGACATGGAAACACGCTTTCCATGACCGGGAGCCGTTCAAATTTAATCCGTGAAGCGGGTCGGGGCAGTACGTTTAATCCCCGAAAAACCCACGACTTAAAAGGACGCTGCTCTAACCGTTGAGCTAGAGGGGCAACTCATCCAAAATACACACTTTTTGGTCAGAATGCCAAATCGAACGGCAGAAAAAATGCAACATTCGGTAACAAATAGGAGAAATGTGCTTCATATCGCATATTGCTTTTAGCGATAAATGCCCAAAAGGGACTAGGCTTATGACCCATGAGTGAACTAAACAACTGGAGCAATCCACTGCGCGATTCGCGCGATTTGCGATTGCCTCGCATCGCCGGCCCCTGCAGCCTGGTGATCTTCGGCGTCACCGGCGATTTGGCGCAGAAAAAGCTGCTGCCAGCCGTCTATGATCTCGCCAACCGCGGTTTGCTGCCGCCAAGCTTCGGTCTGACCGGCTTCGCCCGCCGCGATTGGACGCAGGAGCACTTCATTGAATTCGTGAAAACCGCTGTTCAGGCCCGCTGCCGTACGCCGTTCAAGGAATCGACATGGAAGAACCTGGCCGCCGGCATCCGCTTCGTACGTGGCACGTTCGACGACCCGGAAGCGTTCGAGCGCCTGAGCGCCACCGTGCAGGAACTGGACCGCGACCGCGGCACGCGCGGCAATCACGCGTTCTACATGTCCGTGCCGCCGCGTGCGTTCCCGATCGTGGCCAAGCAACTGGCCGCATCCGGCCTGTCCCGTTCGAGCGAAGGCGCATGGCGTCGCGTGATCATCGAGAAGCCGTTCGGCCACGATTTGGCCAGCGCCAAGGAGCTCGACCGCGTGGTGTCCGAAGTGTTCGACCCGAGCTCGGTGTTCCGCATCGACCATTACCTCGGTAAGGAAACCGTGCAGAACATCATGGCTCTGCGCTTCGCCAACGCCATGTATGAGCCCATCTGGAACGCCAACTATGTGGACCACGTGCAGATCACGATGGCCGAAGATATCGGCATCGGCGGCCGCGCCGGCTACTACGACGGCATCGGCGCCGCACGCGATGTGATCCAGAACCACCTGCTGCAGCTCATGGCCCTGACCGCCATGGAGGAGCCGGTGAGCTTCACCGCCAAAGATCTGACCGCGGAGAAAACCAAGGTGCTTTCCGCCGTGCGTCTGCCGAAGGATCTGGGATTGCACACCGCTCGCGGCCAGTATGCCAAGGGTTGGCAAGGTTCACATGAAGTGGTCGGCTACTTGGAGGAGAAGGGCATCGACCCGACTTCCACCACCGAAACCTACGCCGCAATCGAACTTGATATCGATACCCGCCGTTGGGCCGGCGTGCCGTTCTATCTGCGCACCGGCAAGCGTTTGGGCAAGCGCGTGACCGAGATTGCCGTGGTGTTCAAGCGTGCGCCGCACCTGCCGTTCGAGCAGACCGCCGTACGCGAGCTTGGCAAGAACGCCATCGTGATTCGCGTGCAACCGGACGAGGGCGTGACCATGCGCTTCGGCGCCAAGGTGCCAGGCGGCACCACGATGGAGGTCCGCGACGTGAACATGGACTTCAGCTATGGCCGCTCCTTCACCGAGAATTCGCCGGAAGCCTACGAACGTCTGATTCTGGACGTGCTGCTGGGCGACCCGCCGCTGTTCCCGACCACCGAAGAGGTGAACCTCAGCTGGGAAATCCTCGATCCGATTGAAGAATTCTGGTCCACGCTCGGCCAGCCGCAGCCTTACCGTGCGGGTACGTGGGGTCCGGCCGAAGCCGATGAGATGTTGGCGCGCGAAGGCCGCCACTGGAGGATGCCATGATCATCGATCTGCCGAATACGCGTACGCGCGAAATCGCCCATAAAATCGAGCAGCTGCACGAGGAGCGTGGCGAATCCGCTACCGGCCGCGTGCTGACCTTGCTGATTTCCGCGGATGACAGCGAACTTGAGCATGCACTGGAAGTCGCCAATGCAGCCAGCCGTGAGCATCCGTGCCGCGTGATCGCCATCGTACCGGACACGCATTATGAAGCCGATGCTGCCGATACTGCTGACGCTGGCGCGAAGGCCATGGAAAAGACCGACAATCCCGCCATTGATCTGACCGACGGTCCTGCCGAATCCAACCTCAATGCTCAGGTTCGTTTCGGCGCCGATGCCGGCGCTGGCGAAATCATCATTCTGCGTCCACGCGGCGGTCTGATCAACCACCCGGATACCTTGGTGATTCCGCTGCTGGTGCCGGACGTGCCGGTGGTGGCATGGTGGCCGACGAACCCACCGTCGAATCCTTCCAAGGATCTGATGGGCGCAATGGCCCGCAGCCGCATCACCGATGCATTGCGCTCCAACAATCCTGAAGCCACAATCGAACGACTGCGCCGCAACTGGACGCCGGAAGACATCGACCTGTCATGGACTCGCCTGACCGTATGGCGCGCCATGCTGGCCTCCATGCTTGACCAGCCGCCGCATCTGCCCATCACCGCAGTGAAAGTGACCGGCCCGCAGGAGTTCCTGCCAATGGACCTGCTGTGCGCATGGCTGCGCCTGAAGCTTGGCGTGAATGTGGACGTGGAGTATGTAAACGATGCCGAGGCCGTGACCGGCGTGTACCTGACGCGCGCAGATGGCGTGGTGTCGTTGGAGCGCCCGCATGAGGATCAGGCGCTGATTTCCATGCCTGGCCAGACTCCGCAGGCCATTTCCGTGCCGGTGCGCACCATCGAGGACTGCCTGACCGAAGAGTTGCGCCGCATCGACCCGGATGAGGTGTACGCCGAAGTCATCAACCAAGGCTGGGACCTGATCCGTCACTGAGACGCATTCGATGTGCCGCACTATTGGTCAATTTCCTTTTTTATGACGAGTAGTGCGGCACATTGCAATCCACAACCACAACGCCATAGATCAAGAATGGCTTGTTTTCAACGATTTGCTAGATATAGCAGGCCGCACAACAGCGCAAAATCGGCATTATCAGCGATTTATGTAAACACATCTTCGCCAATAATGGATTCTGTTACCGTTGTGCGCAGAACTCCCTCGCTGGCATCAGCAATCATATGAAATCAGCACAACAGAACAGGATATTGTTATGGCAAACCGCACACTGATTGTGTATCCCAATAAAAACCTGATGCTTGAGGCAGGCGCGCAGCGACTGGTGCTGGCATTATCGGATGCGCTGAGCGAACGCCTGCCCGATGGCAGCCGCCGCTCGCGCGTGGATGTGGCACTGTCCGGCGGCTCGGCAGCACAGCCACTGGGTCTCGTGCTATCCAATCCGCTGGCTGATTCCATCGATTGGGCTCGCGTGCACTTCTGGTTCAGCGATGAGCGATTCGTGCCGGCGTACGATACCGATCGCAACGCACTGGAAGCTCGTCGACTGCTGCTAGACCAGCTTGTTGCCGAAGGCAAACTGCCGGAAACAAACATTCATGAGATGCCTGCGGATGAACGCTCTGCAGACGAGATTGCCACTGTTATGGCCAATGCGGATAGCAGCGATGCCGACGTTCGCGAAGCGGCAAACACCGATAATGCGACGCTGCTGGATGCCGCCGCGCGTACCTATGCGGATGAGTTGGTGGAACAGATGGGACCCGATCCGGTGTTTGACCTGATGATTCTGGGCATGGGTCCGGATGGCCATTACGCGTCACTGTTCCCCGCCTCTTCCGGTCACCATGAGGTGAATGTCACCGACCGGCTGACCGTGGGCGTAAGCCACTCCCCCAAGATGCCGCCGCTGCGCATTTCGTTGACCGCACCGCTCATCGCCCGTTCGCGCCGCACCTGGTTCTTCGCGGCCGGTGCCGGCAAGGCCGACTCGCTGGCGCACGTGTTCGCAGCACACGCCGATGGCACTGGATTGACCGGCGACCCGGAATACCCGTCCTCTTACGCCGGCGGCACCGAGGAATTCACCTGGTTCACCACCGAGGAGACCGTAGTCAAGCTGTAACGGCTCACAGCGAGTACTGGGATAGATAGATCCTTCATCTGTTTCGGCTTGCGTATCAATCGATCGATACGCAAGCCGAGACGATACGCGCCCCACAAGCTGAGGCTCAGCCGCAGCTACTGCTTACTGCGCCTCAGTTTGTGGAGGTTCTGACTTGGCATGAACGATATTGTCACGCAGCTGTTTGGCTTCTTGCCCAACATGCTGAGCACCTGAAGTGATTGCTTTGCCAGCCTTACTGCCCAAATCGACCGCATTAGCACCAATGCGTTTCGCGTTCATCGACACAGTGCCGGCACCATCAGCAATAAACTTGCCTGCGGCCTCACGCCAGCGTGGGGCCATCTCAATGCTCACCTGGTCCGCCTCAATACCAATGGCCAGAGCAAATTACGCTAATTGAGCGTTCACGGCATCGAGATGATTCAACGAACTATCCACGGCAAATGGATGCAACAGCTTTTGCTTGCGCATGCGTTCCGCTGATTCGGCAATGCTGCTGTTGAGTTGAATCAGTTTGCTTTCGATATCATGTAATCGGCGCCGGCGAGCCACCTGCAATCCTTGCCGATGTTGTTCCACCGTGTCCGGCTGCTCCATCAGCACACGATCCAGTTCCAGCACCGATACCTGTGAAGCCATACTGCTTGACCAACTTGGCGGTTTCCTCGGTCATCTTGACCCATCGGCATCGTTCGCCATTGCTTCGCCAAGGGACTGTACGTAGTGCCCGCAATTCGTCCGTATGTACGCGCAAAGAACCACCCCTGCGCGTACAGACGATCGTTTTGGGCACAAAAAACGTCCGTATGTACGCGCAGGCATGTGCAACTGCGCGTACATACGGACGATTCGGGGCTATCGCCAAGCCCGAGCCGGTGGAACAGTCCAGTGGACTGTTCCATAGCCTGAAAATCAGCTCTGCTGCTCTTCAGGCTGACCCGGCTCGCCTTCGGCCCCTACAATTACGGACTCGCTCTACGAGCGAGACTCAGCATTGGCTCGGCGGCATAGCCGCCTCGCTCCGAAGAAGGCCGGAGAGCCCACCGGGCTCTCCTAAGCCTGAGATTGAGGAGCTTTACTCCTCAATCTCAGGCTTGCCTTCTTCGGCCCACAACGTGTGGAACACACCCGGCTTGTCTACGCGGCCGTAGGTGTGAGCACCGAAGAGGTCGCGCTGGGACTGGGTCAGGGCGGTGGGCAGGCGCTTGGAGCGCAGGCCGTCGTAGTAGGCCAGAGAGCTGGAGAACACCGGAGTCGGGATGCCCGCCTCAACAGCGCGAACGATCACGCGACGCCATGCATCCTGGGATTCGCCGATGATCTTCTCGAAGTATGGGTCGAACAGCAGGGATGCCGGCGGGTTGTCGCCCTTGAAGGCCTCGGTGATGCGATCAAGCAGGAACTGGGCGCGAATAATGCAGCCACCGCGCCAAATACGGGCCACCTCGGACAGGTTGATGTCCCAGCCGTATTCCTTGGCACCATCCTGAATCTCGTTCAGGCCCTGAGCGTAAGCCACCACCTTGGAGGCGAACAGCGCCTTGCGCACATCCTCAACGAATGCCGCACGATCCTCACCAGCCAGGTCGATGGTCTTGTTCGGGCCAGCCAGGCCTTCCTGCTGAGCGGCCTCACGCAGCTCACCGTGGGAAGACAGAGCACGAGCGAACACAGCTTCACCGATAGAGGCCACCGGGGAGCCGAACTCCAGACCGGTCTGCACGGTCCACGTACCAGTGCCCTTCATGCCAGCGTGATCAACCACCACGTCCACGAACGGCTTGCCGGTCTCGGCATCCTTGTGATGCAGAATCTCGGCGGTGATCTCAATCAGGTAGGAGTCAAGGTCGCCCTTGTTCCACTCCTCGAACACGTCACCGATCTCCTCGGCATCCATGCCCAGACCGCGGCGCAGAATGTCGTAGGCCTCGCCAATCACCTGCATATCGGCGTACTCGATGCCATTGTGCACCATCTTGACGAAGTGGCCGGCACCATCGGTACCGATGTGGGTCACGCACGGCTCACCGTTCACCTTGGCGGCGATGGATTCCAGAATCGGGCCAAGCGTCTTCCAGGATTCCGCAGTGCCACCAGGCATCAGAGACGGGCCATTCAGCGCGCCTTCCTCGCCACCGGACACGCCGCAACCCACGAAGTGGAAGCCCTTGGCGCGCACTTCCTTCTCACGCTTGATGGTGTCCTTGAAGAAGGAGTTGCCGCCGTCCACGATGATGTCGCCCGGCTCGAACACCTCTTCAAGCTGCTCAATCACGGCGTCGGTCGGAGCACCGGCCTTCACCATGATGATGGCGGTGCGCGGACGCTTCAGGGAAGCCGCGAACTCTTCCAACGTCTTGGCCGGCACGAAGTTGCCTTCGGTACCATGCTCGTTCATCAGCTTTTCGGTACGGGAGTAGTGACGGTTGAACAGTGCCACCGTGTTGCCATGGTGCGCCAGATTGCGCGCCAGATTGGAACCCATTGCGGCCAGTCCAATAACACCGATATTTGCTGTAGCTTCGGCCATCTGCCTTGCCTTTCCTTGCAATATTCAGGAACGATTCTTCCGGAATCCAAGTCTATCCTTGATACCGCCAAGCACGCACGGCTCGTCTTACGCTCATCGCGTATCAGCCTACATACGGCCGGCTTTGGTGGGATCAATGCTCATGGTCTGGAAACGCGCGGCCATGTAGTCATTGCCATAGTGCTCACCGAACCAAAGCGCAGCAGGTGAGGTCTGCGGCTGACCAGCGAGCCTGCCATACCAGCAATCCAGCGCCATCAACGTGAACACAATGTCAATCACCATCAGCACAGCGCATACTGCGGTGAGCGAATACCGCACTTTCCAAGGAATACGATTGATCAGCGCCAGCATGCGCGGCAACAGCCAGCGCATCCAAACCAAACCAATCAGACCCCAGAAGAACATGTACTTGCCAGAGGTGCGGCCATCGATGGAGAGCCACTGACCGGTGTAATCCCAAGCGGTGATGCCGAACGCCACCTCCATGAACCAGCTGGTCACGTATTCGAACGTGCCGCCGATCACCGCCGAAGCGCAGAAAATCAGCCCCGCGTTCGCCTTCCATAGGCGATTCAGGAACACGGTGACCAGTACGGCACCGCAACCATAGATTGGCGAGAACGGTCCCCAGAGCAGTCCCGCACGATCCTGCAACTCGCCATGGTACAGCGCAAGATGGTAGATGGTTTCGACGATGAGGCCGCCGATGGAGGCGATGGTGAACAGCCAGAAAATATTGAAGAAGTCCAGTGCGATGTAGCCTTTGCCGCTTTGATCGCGGCCCAGCATGCCGGCAGCCACCGCAGCATCGTATTCATCGCGGTCATCCATACGCTTCAGCGCGCGCTGCAGTCGACGTTCTTCTCGCAGAGACGGGTCGGCGGTCACCGAAATCACCACGAGGATGATCATCTGTATGGCCGGCAGCATCAGATTCCAACCCAAGCCCTGCAAAGCCAGCGAAAGCATGCCTTCCGCCAAGGTGAGCGGCATCAGTACGTATGCCCAGCGCGCTGCATAGCGGCGACGATTGCGCAGCAGCAAGATACCAAAAACAATCAGGCATGCTGCATTGACGATTAGCACCACCGCATGCAATGCCGAAAGAATGAACGTGAGGCTCATGGCATCCACGTGCACGTGGCCCGTCAGGATTTCGCGCACGCTGTAGATGGTGGCGAACACCGTAAACGGCAGCGCGGCAAGTCCGTCGAGCAGAATGAGCACGCCGTAGACTCGGGCCAGGATTGGTAGCCGTTTGGCATCAAGACCCATGCCGGCACCGTCCAGTTCGGTAGCGACCAAGTTCGCTTCGATGGCGGACTCCTCAGCCGCAGTGTCGGATTCCTTCAGTGATTCTTGTGCATGCGCCATACAGCCACGCTATCAGCAACCTTGCGACACGCCGTGTGACTGTGCACGTTTCCAGTTATTGCAACAGGTGGCACATACTGCAATGCCAAAGAACTTGCAAAACTCACCAGCAGGCGTATATTTACTGACTGGAAACGTGCACAGTGCTGTTTCAGGTTTGGTCAGCGCAAGACAATGCCGACCAAGAAGTCGCAAACCTGCAACGCCACCACGCACACCGACACAACGATGTTCACTGTTCAACATCAACGAGGAGACACCATGGCATTACTGCCGAATCCGATTGTGCTGCAGCGCGCCGATCCATACGTGCTACGCACCGACGATGGTTACCTGTTCACCGGTTCCTACCCGGTGTACGACCGCATCACCCTGCGTCGCTCCAAGACCCTCTCCGGCTTGCAGCAGGCCGAGGAGCACACCATCTGGCACAAGCATGAAAGCGGCACTGGCGAGATGAGCGAGCTCATCTGGGCCCCGGAAATCCACCGTGTGAACGGCCAGTGGGTCATCTACTTCGCCGCCGCGCACACCACCGCAATCGACCCGGCGGCCGACACCTTCCAGCACCGCGTATTCTGCCTGACCTGCGACGACGCCGATCCAATCACCGGCGAATGGGTCGAGCGCGGCCAGGTCGACACCGGCATGGACACCTTCGCGCTGGACGCCACCAGCTTCATGCACACCGACGGCCACCAGTACCTAATCTGGGCGCAGCAGGACCTCAACATCGAGGGCCACTCCAACCTGTACATCGCCTGCATGGAAAACCCGTGGACGCTCGCCACCAAGCCGGTGATGCTCAGCAAGCCGGAACTCGACTGGGAGAAGATTCGCTTCATTGTCGAAGAAGGCCCGGCAGTGCTGAAACACGGCGACAAGATCTTCGTGACCTTCTCCGCCTCCGGCACCGGCCCCGAATACGCGATGGGCATGCTCACCGCCAATGCCGACGCCGACCTGCTCGATCCGGCCAACTGGACCAAGTCCAGCGAACCGGTGTTCACCTCCGACGAGACCGTGCGTCAGTTCGGCCCCGGCCACAACTCCTTCACCACCACCGAAGACGGCCAGGATGTACTCATCTACCACTGCCGCAATTACGTGGAAATCCTGGGCGACCCGCTGTTCGACCCGAACCGCCATGCTCGCATGGGCCTGATCACCTGGAGAGAAGACGGTACTCCGGACTTCGGCACCCCGCAGATGGACACCCGCTGGACTCCGGCAACCACCGATGTGCTGCCGGCAGACGGCCACCTCGACGTTGACGAAACGCTGTAACCAGCTGTAACCAATCACCAACCACCACAATCGTAATTACCCAAGCAATCCAAGAAACGGACCAATCATCATGGCACAGGAACAATCAACCTCCCTGCTGAGCTCACTGAAGCGCGGCATTTTCTGGAACTTCGGCGGACTGTACTTCTTCTACTTCGCCGTCTGGCAGCTCATCTTCACCTTCCTGCCGTACTGGCTCAAGGGTGACGCCGGCATGGACACCACCGCCTCCGGCCTGGTGTTCTCCATCATGTCGTTCGGTGCACTGATTCTGCAGCCGATCTTCGGACCGATCCAGGATCGCCTCGGCCTGAAGAAGGGCCTGTTCATCTTCGTGGTCTGCTGCATCCTCTTCCTCGGCCCGCTGTTCCAGTGGGTGTTCTTGCCGATCATCGGCGCCAACCAGATTGTGGGCGCCATCGTGATGGGCGCTTACCTGAGCCTGTGCCTGAACGGCGGCGTGGGCGTGATCGAGGCCTACAACGAGCGTTCCTCTCGCGCCTACCACTTCGAGTACGGCCATGCACGTCTGTTCGGCTCCCTGGCCGGCGCCACCGCTTCCTTCGTGGGCGGCATCATGTGGGCCAAGAACACCGGCTCCATCTTCTGGGCCATGACCTTCTGCGCAGCCGTGCTGCTCGTGCTGATCTCCATCGTCAAGCTGCCTGAGGATCACATGGCCGGCGCCGTCAAGGCCGAAGAGGGCGAAGAGGCAGACAACGAGCCGATCTCCCGCGAAGAGTGGATCTCCATCTTCAAGAACCGTAGCTTCTGGGGCTTCTGCCTGCTGATCATCGGCTCCGCCACCATGTACGACGTGTTCGATCAGCAGTTCCCGAACTACTTCGCCTCCTTCTTCTCCGATGCCACCGCCGGCGCCACCTTCTTCAGCCGCGTGGTCTCCGTCCAGATCTTGCTTGAGGCCATCTGCATGCTGTTCATGCCGGCTCTGATCAACAAGATCGGCGCCAAGACCGGCCTGCTGATCTACGGCGGCATCCTGTTCGTGCGCGTGCTCGGCTGCGCCTTCATCAACACCATTCCGATGCTGGTGTTCTGGCGTCTGCTCGCCGCTCTGGAAATGCCGTTCATGCTGGTCTCCGTGATGAAGTACATCACCCGCGTGTTCGATAAGCGCCTGTCCGCCACGGTTTACATGTACGGCTTCGGCACCGCCAAGCAGATCGGTCTGACCATCTTCTCGCTGGTGATGGGCAACATGTACACCCAGCTCGGCTTCCACCACGCCTACCTGCTGCTCGCAGTGCTCATCGCCGTGTTCGTAATCGGCGGCTCGCTGCTCATGCGCAACGACAGCAAGCAGGTCGAGGCCTGATAATCCAGACCAGCACTATCATGCTGTGACTATAGACTCGTACTATCAGTAGTCACAGCACATGTAACGGCCGCATTGCCCTACGTGGGCGTGCGGCCGTTTGCATATGAAAGGTTTCGAGTGAACCAGCACAAAGCGACTATCCATGATGTTGCACGCATTGCCGGCGTTTCCCGCGCCACCGTGTCCCGCTATCTCAACGGTCGCAAATGGGTGAGCCAGGAAGCTGCGGCCAACATCAAAACCGCCATCGAGCAAACCGGCTATGTGGCCAACAGCCATGCGCGCGCATTGGTCACCGGCCGCGCCGGATCCGTGGCGTTTCTGCTGGGAGAACCGCAAAAGCTCCTATTCGAGGATCCGAACTTCGCCGCACTCTTGAGAGCCGTTGCCGACGAACTCGGCAAAAAAGGCGTCTCATTCATTCTGATGACTACTGATAATCAGGATGAAGCCCGGCGCAATCTCGCCTACCTGCAGGCCGGCCACGTCGATGGAGTCATCCAAGTGGCCTGGCACAAGGATTCCAGCGAAATGCTGAACGGCTTGGTTGAGGCCGGCATTCCCACCGTCATCGCCGAGCAGCCATCCGATGAAACCTTGCCTGTGGGCTATGTGCACGTTGAGGATTATGGCGGCGCGCGCAAAGCCTGCGAATATCTGCACGAACGCGGCGCCAAGCATATCGCGATGATCGCCGGCCCTGCAGGCCCGAGCGGCACCCGCGATCGTGTGCACGGCTTCCTTGATACCATCGCCACGTTCACCGATGACTCCGGCAACGCGGATGCCCGCATTGTGCACGGCGACTACTCGGTCGACAGCGGCGAAACCGCTATGAATCAGCTGCTTGACTCCGATCCTGCCATCGATGGCGTGTTCGTTTCCTCCGATGCCATGGCCGTTGGCGCCATCAAAGCATTGCGCGCACGCGGGCTCACAGTACCTGATGATGTGCAGATCATCGGTTTCGATGATTCCTCGGCGGCCACGCTCGCCGACCCCGCGCTGACCACCATTCGCCAGCCGTTCGCCGCCATCGGCAAGCATCTGGTCGATCTGCTGATGCGTCTAATCAACGGCGAGCAGCCGGTCGGCGTCACGCTGCCGACCGAACTGGTGGTGCGCAACAGCACGCACTGAACACTCCCCACCGCTTTCAGGAAACATCCAAAAACCTTCCAGAAACTATTGCCGGAACTAGCGGATTCCCTTACCGGTCACCTAAGCCAGCCTTAGGCCTTTCGCTGTGTACTTGAATCATCACAGACAAACAACGTTCGGCTCGCACCCCACCGCAAGCGCGGGGTCCAGCCGAACGGTCTCGCGAAAGGAACCATAATGACCAGCACATCTTCGTTCGGCAAGCGGCGGACGACCACCACGGACGGCAGCACCAAGGCGCGACACTTCGCCCATATGCCGTTCGGCAAGGCAGCCGCCACCGCAGCAGCCATCTCCCTGGTCACCGGATTCGGGTACGGCATGGCAGGCGCGGCCATCGCCGGCAATCTCGGCTGGGGCAACAACGCAAGTTCCAGCAGCGCCACACTGCAAGGCCAGCCCGGCGCCGGCGCGAACACCATGAGCTATGACTACACCGGCACATATTCCGGCGCGCTCACCGCGGACGGCAAAACAGTCAACTCCGATGGCGAAACCACCGAAGCCACCAATTCCGATCAGAATGCCGCATTGGCGCAAAACGGCGGCACGCTGACGCTCACCAACGCCACGTTGAACAAGTCCGGCGACTCGGACAACGCCGATAACAACAACTTCTACGGCACCAACTCCGTGTCGCTGACCGTGGGCGAAGATTCGAAGACCATCATCTCCAACTCCTCGATCAACGCCTCCAGCTCCGGCTCGAACGGCATTTTCGCCACCGACTCCGGTACCGTGCTGGCCAACGACGTGACCATCAACACCACATCCGATAACTCCCGCGGACTTGATGCCACGTACAGCGGCACGATTCTGGCGAGCGCCATCACCGCCACCACCAAGGGCGACCACAGCGCCACCATTGCCACCGATCGCGGCGGCGGCTCGATTTCCGCCACCGATTCCAAACTCAGCACGGCCGGCTCCGGCTCACCGCTGCTGTACTCCACTGGCAATGTGCAGGTGTCGGGCGTGACCGGCACATCCACCGGCTCGCAAATCGCCGGCATGGAAGGCCTGAACACGATTCTTATCAAGGATTCCACGCTGACCAGTACGGCGACCGGCAAAACCGCAAGTGACCCTGTGGCTAACGGCGTGATTATCTATCAGTCCACTTCGGGCGACGCCGAATCCACCACTGGCGAGCATGCCACCTTCCAGGCCGCGGATTCCACGTTGAAGTCGTCCATCGAATCCGGTTCGATGTTCTACTTCACCAACACCACGGCGGATGTGGTGCTCTCCAACACCACGCTGGATTTCGATTCCTCCAAGGCGGCGCTCATCACCGCAGCCGGCAACGACTCCAATAATTGGGGCTCGGCAGGCTCGAATGGCGCAACCGTGGTGTTCACCGGACGCAACCAAACCTTGAACGGCACGGTTGCCGCCGACACCATCTCCTCGGTGACGTTGAATCTGCTGGACGGTTCAACATGGACCGGCAAGGCAAACATCACCAAGAATGCGAGCGCCACCGACAGCACCACCACCGACGCGCCGATTACGGTGAACGTAGACGGCACGTCAACCTGGGTGGTGACCGATGACACCACGGTGTCCGCGCTCAACGTTGCCAGCGGCGGATCGGTGGTTGATTCGGACGGCAATACGGTGACCATTGTGGCCGGTGGCAACACCGTGGTGAAGGGCACCGGCTCGGTGACCGTAACCGTTACCGGCGACTACAGCACTTCCTTGCCGGACTCCGCCACCAGCGATGACACGAAACTCAGCACCGATCTGATCGACCGGTCCGATTTCGACAGCGAATTCGGCACCTCCACCAGTTGGAGCATGTAATCGCGCTGCTTCATCTGCCCCACTCTCTCTAATCCCTGATATCTGAACTTTTTTCGCGGCACCAGCAGCCGCACATACTTGGAAAGGATCCATCATGACCAGCACCAATAACACTCCGAGCACCCCGTTCACCCCAACCGCCACCAACACTCAGCCGACGCAGCCCATTGCGGCCGAAAAGCCTGCCGCCACTGAGCCGATGGCAAACACCACCGCATACACCAATGCCACAGACGTCAATGTCACAGACGCGCAGCGCACCACGGTCTTCCAGCAGACGCCTCAGCAAACGCCGCAGATTCCGCAGCAGCCCCGAATGAGCGCCCCGCAGCAGAATCGTTTCGCTGCCGCCGCAGCAGTCAATCACGATTCTCCAGTCAAAGCCATCACCGGCAAGGCTGTGGCGATCATCGTTGGCATCAGCTTGGGCTGCGGCATCCTCGGCGGCCTCGGCGGCGGATTGGCCTACGGCGCGATTTCCCACAGTGGCTCCAGGACCGTCTCCAGCCAGCAGATGCAGATGCCAGGCGGCGGTTCCAGCTCCCAGCAGGGCGGTCAGTCGCAGGGACAGGGCGGTATGCCGGGAGGCATGCCCGGCCAGTCCAATGGCGAGTCGGGCTCCAGTGACGGCCAGTCGCAAGGCGGCACCAGCGATGGCAGCAGCTCCGGCTCCGATTCGTCCAGCTCCTCCGGCTCCACCGGCTCATCCTCCAGCCAGCAAAGCGGCAACAGCACCGATTCCAGCACTGGCACCATCGAAAGCTGACACATTCACCACCCCACCAAGTATTTAGACACAATGCCCAGCGGCGCACGGTTAACCCGCGCGATTTCGCTGGGCATTGCCGTATTTTCAGCAACATCTGGCCACTCTGTACAAGACCCGACTGCACCTCGCCTAAAATCTCCCGGCACAGTATTACGCTACACAATGCGTAGCGCTACGCATAACGTATCGCTACGGAACACGTAGCGCATGCATAAGCCCGGTCAAACACCGAGCATCACGCACCGCACAGTACTCAACAACAGCTCCGGGGGTAGTCAGTGGGCAACATTCTCAAGGTTCTCAAGCGCGACTTCATGCGCCTGTTCCGAGTGCCAGCCGCATGGGTCATCCTGTTCGGCATGGTATTCATCCCGCCGCTGTACTCCTGGTACAACATCATCGGCTTCTGGAACCCGTACGGCAACACCAAAGGCATCACCGTGGCTGTGGCCAACAACGATGCCGGCACCGACAATGCCCTGATCGGCAAGCAGAACCTCGGCGGCCAGATCGTGGACCAGATGAAGAACAACGACCAGCTCGGTTGGACGTTCGTCTCCGAAGCCGAGGCCATGGATATGGTGCAGTCCGGCAAAGCCTATGCCGCCATCGTGATCCCGAAGGACTTCTCCGACTCGTTGGCCGGCGTGGTGACCGGCGGCGAATCCAAGCCCACGTTGGAGTATTACGTCAACGAGAAGGCCAGCGCCATCGCCCCCAAGGTCACCGATGTGGGCGCTTCCACGGTGGATCGCACGGTGAACTCCACGTTCGTCTCGACCGTATCCAAAGTGCTGACCGAAACCATCAACAAAGTCGGCGACAAAGCCCTCGCCACCGGCGACAAAACCAAAACCCAAACCGTCAAGTCGTTGAACGAGGCCTCCAGCGACGTGCAGCGCACTCGCAACACCATCGCCAAACTGCAATCCAAGCTGGACGACGCGCCCAACAAAACGCGCACCGCACGGCAGGCGCTGGAGGATGCGCGCAAGCTCGGCATCGATGCCGCCGAAGGACTGGCCGGCACCTCGAAGCTCATCGGCACCACGCAGACCAGCGTGAACAGCTTCGTCACTTCCACATCCGGCGCACTCGACCAGGGTTCCAGCCTCCTGAGCCAAGCCGTTTCGCAAGCCAACCAGAACGTCGGCACCGTAACCGGCGCCATCAATTCCGCAAACCAGCAGGTGGGCGGCATGCTCAACACCGCCGAAGACATCAATCAGGCGAACGCGGATATTCTGGCCACGCTTAAAGCACTGCCGGGCGCCAATCTGGAACCGTTGAAGTCGGCCATCAATCAGCTGGAAAGCCGCAACAACCAGCTGAGCAATACGCTCGGCAACCTCACCGACCTCAATACCACGATTGGCAACGCATCCAAAGATACGGCCGGACTGGCGAATAATCTCAACACCGCCACGCAAACCACGCTGCAAGCCACCAACGACGCTCGCAGCACACTGGTATCCGGTTCGCTGCCGCAGCTCAACAATGGCCTCAACACCATCAGCACCACGACCACAACGCTGTCCAGCGACATCACCTCACAGGATTCGCTGATCAGCCAGTCCAAGGATGCACTCGACCAGTTGGACAAGGCCGCGGCCTCCACGAAAACCGCGCTCACCGACACGGATAAGGCGCTGGCCACCGTGCAAGACAAGCTCAGCACGCTTGCCACCGACATCAAAGCGATGAGCATCTCCACCTCGCTTGGCTCGCTCATCGACAGCGATGGCTCACTCGACGCCAGCAAAATCGCCGACTTCATGATGTCCCCCACCGTGATCAGCGAGAACACCATCTACCCGGTGTCGTCCTATGGTTCCGGCATGGCGCCGCTGTTCACTACATTGGCGCTGTGGGTGGGTGCGTTTGTGCTCGTGGTGATTCCGAAGCTGGAAACCGACAATGAAGGCATTGAGGATCTCACCCCCACGCAAGGCTATCTGGGCCGGTTCCTCCTGCTCGCCACGCTGGCTTCTGCGCAAGGTCTGGTGACGGGCATCGGCGATCTGGTGCTCGGCATGCAATGCGCCAGCATTCCTGTGTTCCTGCTCACCTGCTGGATCACCTCGCTGGTGTACATGTCGTTCATCTTCGCGCTATCCACCACGTTCATGCATGTGGGCAAGGGCGTGTGCGTGGCCTTGGTGATTCTGCAGGTGCCGGGTGCGTCCGGCCTCTACCCGATTGAGATGATGCCGAAGTTCTTCCGCGTTATCTATCCGATGCTGCCGTTCACCTACTCGATTGATGCGATGCGCGAAACCATCGGCGGCTTCTACGATGGCCACTGGTTCGGCTACATCGGCAAGCTGCTGATCTTCGCGGTACTCGCGTTCCTGCTTGGTCTGGTGGCCCGCCCGAAGCTCGCCAATCTGAACCGTTTGTTCGCCCGCGAAATCGAGGAGAGCGATATGATCCTCGGCGAGCCGGTGCATATCGAAGCCAGCGAATACAAGGTCACGCAGGCGATTGCCGCGCTGGCCAACCGCAGTGAATACAAGCATGCGATCGAACGCCGCGCCGCCAAGTTCACCCAGCAGTATCCCAAGCTGCTGTTCGGCGCATTGATCGCCGGATTCGTGGTGCCGGCCATCCTCATCATCGTGTTCTCTCTGACCACCAGCGAGAAGATTGTAGTGATGGCCACCTGGCTGGCTTGGGTGCTGATCATCATCGGCTTCCTGATGGTGGTGGAATACATGCGCGATTCCATTCGCCGCCAAACCGAGCTCGGCAATCTCTCCGACGAATCAATTCGTTCGATGCTCTACGGCCGTCATGCCGAATCCTCCACCGGCAGTAACGACGCTCCCACTACCCGGCTGCCCGCCCTGGCAAGCATGAGTGCCGGTAAGGGCCTGGCAAGTAAAAGCCTGGCCGACCTAGCCCATATCGCGAACCTCAACGGCCAGAACAAGGAAGGCAAGCACGCACGATGAGCAAGATCTGGAACCTGTTTATTGGCGACATCAAGCGCCTGACCAGCAATGTGGTCTCCATCATTATCGTGATTGGCTTGGTGATGATTCCCGGCCTATTCACTTGGTTCAACGTGGCCGCCTGCTGGGATCCGTTCTCGAATATGTCGAACCTGAAGTTCGCCGTGGCGAATGTGGACGAAGGCTACCGCTCCGATCTGATTCCGGTCAAAGTGACCGTGGGCGATCAGGTGGTGAACGCTTTGCGCGCCAACAGCCAGCTCGACTGGACGATCACCTCCAAGGATGATGCCATCGATGGCGCGAAATCCGGCAAATACTATGCGGCCATTGTGATTCCGAAGTCCTTCAGCAAAGACATGATGACCTTCTTCTCCGACGATGTGCAGCATGCCAAGCTGACCTACTACCGCAATGAGAAGAAGAACGCGCTGGCACCGAACCTGCTCAACGAGGGCACCGATGAGGTGGCCGCGGAGATCAACACCACGTTCGCCAAAACAATCACATCCGCAGGCTTGGAAATCGCCTCCTCGCTGTCCGATCAGCTGTCCAAGCCGGAAGCCAAGCAGCAACTGACCGCGTTCAATGCGAACGTGGCTGATTTCGCCACACAGCTCAACAGCACCGCGGATATGCTCGGCACCTACAGTGCGCTCACCGATTCGGCGCAAACCCTGTTGGACACCTCGAATGGTCTGATCAAGCAGGCTTCCGGTTCCGCGGCGACCGCCAGCAAGAACCTCAAAACCGCCAAGAAAGGTGTAACCGAGGTTGCCGGTGCGCTGAACACCACCACCGATGCGATGAGCAAGGCGCTGGATGCGAGCGCCACGAGTTTCGGTGCGGTGTCCGACTCCATCGACAGCCTCTATAAGGACGCCGACAGCGGTGCGAGCACGGTGGCCAAGGAGCTGGACGCTCAGGCTTCCGCAGTCGCCGATCAGATTACCCAGTACACGTCGATTCGCAATACGCTGGCTGGCATTCTGGGCAATAATGCGTCTGTGGTCAAGGCTTTGGATCGTTCAATCGCTCGCCAAACCAAGCTGAAGGATGCGTTGAACGCTGCTGCTGCAGACGTGCGCAAGAACAACACGGATGTGCAGAATAATCATCAGCAGGTCAAGGATCTGGCCAATCAGGCGAAGAGCAGCATCGCCGGAATCAAATCGGACTTTGCCACGAATGTGAAACCGCAGATTGCAGCGCTGGCTTCCTCGGCTTCCGACGCATCCAGCATTCTTGAGTCCGGCGCCGCACAGTTGAAGACCACGCTGGGCGATGTCAAGGACACCTCCGGCGACGCCAAGGAGATGCTCGCCGACGCGCGTGGCACTTTGGATAAGGTTGCTTCCAAGCTCCGTAAGGCCGGCAAGGAGCTCAGTTCGTTCAATGGCAAGCTGGCCGACGCGTTGAACAGTGGCGATATGAGCATGGTCAAGGAAGTGTTGGGCAACGATCCCGAAGCGTTGGCCAGCACGTTGGCCGCGCCGGTTCAGCTCAAGCGCAAGGCCGTGTTCCCGGTGGAGAACTTTGGCTCATCGATGGCCCCGTTCTATACGCTGATTCCGTTGTGGGTGGGCGCACTGCTCATGGTGGTCACGTTGAAGACCACGGTGTCGCGCAAGATTCGGCGCGAACTTGGCGATCCGCGCCCGCATCAACTGTTCATTGGCCATTACGGCGTCTTCGCACTGATTGCCCTGATGCAGTCCACGGTGTCGCTGGCTGGCGACCTGCTGTTCCTGCATGTGCAGGCCGTGCACCCGCTGTTGTTCATGCTGTCCGGCTGGCTGGGTTCGCTGGTGTTCTCGTTCTTCACCTACACGATGGTGGTGAGCTTCGGCAATGTGGGTAAGGCCATTGGCGTGCTCATGCTGATTGTGCAGATCTCCGGCGCAAACGCCGCCTACCCGGTGCAGATCCTGCCGGACTTCATCTCCAAGGTGAGCCCGTTCCTGCCACTCACCCATGTGGTTACGATGATGCGCGCCGCCATCGCCGGCATCTACGACTTGGACTACTGGAAGTCCGCGGGATTACTGCTCTTGTTCGTGCCGCCGCTGCTGCTGCTCGGTTTGCTGCTGCGCAAGCCTCTGGTTCGTTTCAACCAGTGGTATGTGGCCAAGGTGGAAAGCACCAAGGTATTGAGCTGATGTCTGTCTTAGGGAAAGAAGCAATCATGGAAAGCGTTTCCGGCACCGCCACGTTGGCTCAGCCGGCAGCCGCACCCGCCGCACCGGTTACACAGGTGACGCTGCCCCGAGCTGAGCGCCGACGCGAGGCCACCGACCGCAAGCTCATGCATGCCACATTGCAAATCGCGGTGGAGCGCGGTATCAGCGGCGTGACCATTGAAGAAGTGGCGCGACGTTCCGGCGTCGCCAAAACCACCATTTACCGCCGCTACCATAACTCCAATGAACTGTTGCGAGGCATCAGCGCCATGTATTTGGTCAACGCGGACGATGAGCTTTCGCCGACGTTGAGCCCAACGCGCGAGCATTTCGCTCTTATGCTGGGCAAGCTGGTGGATTGGGTGCGCGCGAATAATATCGACGTACGCAGCGTGGGCATTGTGCTGTCCAGCGAAGCTGAATTCTTCCACCATATCGTCGATCAGGTGGTAACTCCGTGGCTCGGCAAGCTCAGAAACTTCTTGAATTTAGGGGCGGCGCAGGGAGTGTTCCGCACCGGACTCGATGAGCGGTTGTTGCTTTCCACGATTATCGGTTCGCTGGTGGCCTATGAAGCCATCGACCAGCGTCCTGCCGACAGCGATATCGCCGCATGGCCGCAGCGCATGACCGATCTGCTCTGGCCTGCGCTGCTGGCTTAGACCGGTCAGCGGGACAATCAATCAGCTTTATCGAGGTTATGCCTCGCTGAGAGCTCCGTAATGCGGTGTTTTTATGGTTGCCTCGAGGCTTTACCCCACTCAGACGAGTCAGTGAGGCAAATCTGCGAGTCAGCCAAGGTTCTATCTCACTGAGAGCCACTCAGTGAGGCGAAACCGCATATCAACCGAGGGAACGCCCCGCTGGGAGCCAATCAGTGGAGCATTATTATGGGTTATTCGACGATTCGCCCCGCTACTCCTGGATGGAGGCTTCCTGACGGGCGATGTCCAACGCCTTGTTGAACGCGTCCGAAGTCCAGCTGGCGCCGGCCACCTTGTCGACCTTCAGCCCCTTCAGCGGCTTGCCGTCTACAACGCCATTGATGGCTTTGGCGAAAGCATCCTGATGGTTCTTGGAGATGGTGGTGAACGGGTGGCCTACGATCTCCACGTTTTCGACGTTGCCATCCTTGATGGTCAGATGTACGTCGATGGAATCCTCGCCCACCGGGCCGTATTGGCCGTTGATGGAGTAGTCGCCATCCTTGTAGTTGCCCGTATCCTTCTTATCGGATGTGGTGCTGGAGGACTTATCCTGCGAGGAATCCGACGAGCTGGAATCGGAGGAATCGGAGCCGTTTGACTGCGACTGCTCCTCCTGGGACTTTTCGGTCTCACCTGAATTGCCGGCATAGGAATCATCCATAGGCGTGGCCTTGGATTCGCCACAGCCAGCCAGCAAGGCACCGGCCACGATCAGGCCGGCGGCCGCCAATGTGGCGGACTTCTTCAACGTGTTAGTCATTGCCATCTCCATCGTGATGCATCAGCGTGCTGCGCTCTTTCTTCTAGTGTGGTTTCCTGAATTTCTCTCACTGACCTCCGGTCAGTGAGAGAAATTCAGGAAACCACACGACGCGCTATTCCTCTCCACCTGTTTTGGCGGCCTTGGTGGGGTCGGCGAAGCCGATGGCGGTCTCGCCGGTCTGGGCGCCCTCCACCTTAGCGCCAGTGGAGGCCGGTTTGCCACCGGCGGCTTCATAGGCTTCGCGGGCCTTCTCGTCATTCCACTTCTCACCAACAAGCACACCGTGGTTGAGCATGATCTCACGTTCGGCGCAGCTGGCCACCAGCGCATCATGGGTGACCACAATAATCGTGGTGCCCTGCTCGTGCAGCTGGCGGAACAGGTCGAGCACGATCTTCTCGTTCTTCTCGTCGAGGTTACCGGTGGGCTCATCGGCCAGAATCAGCTTCGGCTCGTTGATCAACGCGCGAGCCACGCACACGCGCTGCTGTTCGCCGCCGGAAAGCTGGCCGGGCAGGTGGTGGGCGCGGTCCTTCAGGCCCACCTTTTCCAAGGCTTCCAATGCCTGCTTCTCATCGACCACCGAATGGTAGTACTGTGCCACCATCACGTTTTCCACAGCGGTCAGGTGCGGCACCAGATAGAACTTCTGGAACACCAGGCCGATGAGGTTCTTGCGCACATCCGCCAGCTGGCCGGCGTTCAGATCTTCCAGCTTGCGGCCTTCGAGCTTCACCGAGCCTTTGGATGGCGTATCCATGCAGCCGATCATGTTCATCAGCGTGGTTTTGCCGGAACCGGACGAGCCCACGATGGCCAGCCATTCGCCTTGCGGCACGGTGAGGCTCAAGTCATCCACGGCATGCAGGTCGCCGTAGATCTTCGAGATATGGTCGAGTTCAAGCAGCATATCCATGATGTTTCTCCTGTGATCCAAAGACGATGATTATTCTTCGCGCAGCACGACGGCCGGGTCGATGCGGGTGGCGCGATGGACGGGTGGAATGGAGGCGATGACGGCAACCAGTGCGGCGAGAATCACTGAGCCGGCAGCCAACCACCAGTTGAAGCTGATGGAGCGGCTGAACACGGCCACGCACAGCCATTGCGCAAGGCCATAGCCGATCGCCGTACCCAAGAGACCACCGATGAAGCCATACATGGCCGATTCCACATAGAATTCGATGCCGATGGCCGCGGAGCTTGCACCCAATGCCTTGCGCAGGCCGATTTCGTTGCGACGCTGGGACACGATCGAGCTGATCGTCGTGCCCACGCCCACGAGGGTGAGCACCAGCACCACGAGCGAGACAATCCAGAACAGGGTTTGCAGCATCGTGATGATGCGCGTATCGGATGAGGTGATCTTAGTGACCGGCTGTGCCTTGACATGCATCGAAGTCATGCTGTTGATGCTTTTGACCAAGGCGTTCAGGTCTTCGGTGCCGGCCGAGTATTCGATAACGTCCACGCCGCGCGTGGTGCCGGTGAGCTTGGCGACATCATCATTGGCGGCGTAGATGATGGAGTCTTCGCTGCCGCCGGTATCGACGATGCCGGAGACGCGGAATTCGGTGCCGGAGGTGTCCATGATGTCGCTGGAGACGCGGCCATCTTGGGTTTGCTGGCCGGAGGTTTCTCCAGTGGTGGAGGAGTTCGCAGATTGCTGCGAACCGGTGTTGTTGGCGTCCGTGTTCGCAGAGGGAGCCGAGGTGGATGTGTTGTCGGAAGCTCGGTAGCCGATGGTGATGCGGCCGCCGACTTCGAGACCCATCGCATCGGCCACATCGCGTCCGATCATCACTTTGCCGGCGGACGGCCACTTGCCATCCACTACCCAGTGATGATTGAGATTCCTAACTTCCGCAGTGTCGATGCCGGCCATTACATATGGCGCCGCGTTCACGCGCACGTTCTCATATCGATACGTGGCGTGCTTTTCGGAACCTTTGGCAGCCACCATTTCCGTGGTGTGCTGAACCATCGCTGAATCGATGCCAACTTTGCCGTCCGCACCGGATTCGGTAGGCGTCACGATGAGATTCGCGCCATACGCGCGCATTTCCTCGTTCATCTGCTGCGGCACGGCAATGCAGATCATAGCAAGGCAGAACAGCGTGGCGGCACCCACCAAAGAGGCAACTACAGCCATTACCGCACGCGAACGACGGCGGAACACCGCGCTGAACAACATTCTGAAGAACATACCGGTATTCGTCATCGGCACTCTCCTTTTTGTAGTTCTTTTCTCCCCCAGTCAGCTTCGCTGACAGCCCCCTCGTCAGAGGGGGACAAGATACGAACATCAGCGGCCATGGAGCACCTCCGCAGGCTTCAGGCTCAAAATCGAGCGAATCGACGAAGCGGAAGCCAGCAGCACGGTCACTGCAAGCAGCACGAATACGAGCACGAACACCATTGGTCGCATCGTGATGCCCGAGCCGAACACCACATGGCCTATCAGCTGTGCCACACCCGAGCCAAGTCCGGCACCGACTACAGCGCCCAGCAGCGAAATCGCCGCAGTCTCAGCCATCATCAGACGCGATACCGCGCCATCCGTGGCACCAATAGCCTTGAGCAACGCCAGTTCAGCGGATCGTTCGCCGATTGATGCGACCATCAGATTGGCCACAGCCACGGCCGCTGCAATCAGACTCAGCACAGTCATCAGAATCATCACTGCCTGCGTCTTTTGCAGCACATTGCCTTGCAGAGCCGCCACCTGACGCACCTGCTTAGCCACAGCGCCCGGAATCACCTCTTCAATCTGGTAGGCAATCGAGCTGGGATAGGCGGTGCAGTACCAGGTTTCCCATTCGTCCTGGCTCAGCGCGGCCGGATTCTTGGCGGCCTTGCGAGCCAGGTCGTTTTCCGGGGTAGTGAGCGCCTTGACTTCGATTTTGTTCACCGAATCGGGCAGATTCACGAGCGACTGCAGCTGATCTGAGGAGACATACATCGTACTGTTATCGTCATCGCCGGAATCGTAGACGCCGACGATCTTGAAGTCGATGGACTTATCCCCGCGCATCAGCGACACCGTACCACCGACCTGCACGGCGGCCTCATCTTCGTGGGTTTTGCCGGCATCCACACCGAGCGACTTGGCGAGGTCCTTGCCGATTACGGCTTCTTTGGTGCCGTCTTTCGGCCAGCGGCCTTGTAGCGACCACCATGAGCGCATGCCTTCCACGCCCACCACGGTGGTCTCGCCGGAAGGCAGCTTCAGCTTCTTGTTGAACCATGTGCCCACCACCGGAACGTTCTTCTGCGTGGGATAGTCAGCGAGGCTGACCGACCAACCGTTGCCTTCGGTCACCGGCTTGGTGTTGATGGCGGTGACGTGCTGGTTCAACTCAGGCGCGAAGTTCGTGATGTTGAACGCCCAGAAAATCGTCTTGATTTTGGCGGCGTCCGATTCCTTCAAGAAGGAGGTCGGGTCGCTGGCCGAGGCGGAACCGCCGGAAGTGCCAGCATCGCCGCCTTCGGTGTTGTACAGGTCGGACACCACGGCATCGGATTTCGGCTGCACGGTGATATTCGAACCGTAGGTGGACAGTTCGGCGTTGA
Source organism: Bifidobacterium colobi (assembly GCF_018555455.1). GTDB lineage: Bacteria > Actinomycetota > Actinomycetes > Actinomycetales > Bifidobacteriaceae > Bifidobacterium > Bifidobacterium colobi. Next base: position 274,065 of record NZ_JAFEJU010000001.1, read on the forward strand.
GCTTATCGCCCACGTCGAATACGACGCCCAGCATCGAGACACTGACCGTGGCGGACAGGCACACGGTGAGTGCAATCAGCAGACGCCTACGCAGCTGGCGTGTGAACGACCGCGCGATCATTCGCAGAAAGAACATGATTCTTGCCTCCTGCCTTGATCACTGGAAGTGGACGCTCAGGGCATCCAGATCCGTGGTTTGGATAGTGATTTTGCCGTTGCCGGTCTTGTATGGGAATGGAATCGGGTTGCATCCGCCCTTGAAGCCGATGGTCGCCAGGTTGATGGCCACCTCGCACTTCTTGCAGATGATCTTGCCGTTCTTCTCGTAGTAGCCGGCGTCACCGCAGTTCTCGCAGGCGTCAAGGCCAATGCCGTATGCGCCGCCGTTTTTGCGGATGATGATGAAGCGCATCACAGTGCCGTCTTTGGCCTTATATTCGAAGCGATGCAGGTGGCCGTCCTCCACTTGGGTGAACGGGATTGTGGCCACGCCGTCCTTCAGCGAGTAAGGCTCCGGCGGCGAGAGCGTAATGGTCTGGTGAGTGGCGGCCACGCCCACAGTCAGCGTTGCGGTAACGCCGATGGCGGCGATGAGACTCCAGACAGCGGCTGCGATGGCGTGGCGGCGGAATGCCTTGTGACGACGCAATGTGGCCTCGTTCGCACCGGGCACATCGTGGGTCTTCATACGCAAGCCTGCCACCACGGAAGCCACGGCGGGAATCAGGAACACCAGTGCCTGAGCCATGATCATTGAAGAATTCTGATTGATGGACCAGGCGAGCGCCACGAACATCGTATGGTTCATCGGGAAGCCGCGCGCCTGCAAGATCTGCGCGAGGCCGGTGAAGTGTTGAATCAGCAGAATGGCCATCATGGCTACGACGGCCACCGTGAAGGATGCGCGTACCGCACTGTTGCGCATCGTGCGGAAGATTGCGGCCACGATAATCGACATGGCCACGCCGAGCAGGAAGCCGAGCGCACGCAGCAGCATGGCCGACGTGAACGCGGTCTCACCGGGCTCGACCCAGATGGTGAGCTGCAGAATCACGTCCGGCAGCGCATAAAACACCGTGAGCGCAATCTGCACGGCGGCCACAGCGTTGGCGATATGCATCCAGAGCTGATGCTTGGCCCAATTATGGGTGATGAGATGCGCGCACAGTACTACGGCAAGAGCGAGCACGTCGACGATAACGGCAACGATCAGCACTGGATAGTTGATGAAGGTGCGCTGGTTGATGACTGCGGTGGCTCTGAGGGCTGCGAATACGATAGCGGCGACGATGCCGATGCCAAGTCCCCACAGTCGCCAATAGGCGCTCAGCGGCTTATCACGGCCTTCACCCACCGTAAGCATTACGCTCAGGCACATGACCAGCAACGCTGGGGCCAGCGTCCCCGGCATTACCGCAACGAATTGTTCCAGCATTCGCGCCCTTTCTTAGAACATGGCTTTATCGACCGAGAGCCCCTCGTGAGGAGCTATTCATTATGCCTTTTATCCGCCAAAAGCCCCCTCTGATGAGGGGGCCTCGTAGCGTATGCAAAATCTCCAGCAATTAAGGACGGCCTCCGGCCGGCTCAATGCTGCTCACGGCGCTGTCGCACCGTGAGTGAACGCTACAAACAGTCCACTGGACTGTTTGCTTAACGCGTTCACCATTGACGCGGGGTGTAATCCCAGTTGTCGAAGGTGACTTCGATCGGCTCGGTCCAGAAGTGGCCCTTCACACCGGTCTCAGGATCGACGTGGAGCATCCAGCCCTTGGCGGCCGGGGACTCGATGGAGAGCTTGAGCTGGTAGGTGCCAGCCTTGTCGAGCTTCACGTTAGCGCCGTAGTGCGGGCCATCGGAAGCGTTCATCTGCATGAACGTACCGGAGGTGGCGGTGCCGCCCTCGACTTCCTTACCGGTGGACTTGTCGATGATGGTGTAGTTCACGGTGAGGTCCGGGATGAAATCGCCCTTGCCGTAGCCGAGCTCGGTGCCCTTCTGGTTGGCGTGAATGTCAGCCTCGAGGTGGAAGGAAGCGTCAGCAGCCTTCAGACCCATGGAAGCCGGCTCCATATCGATCGGCTGGAAGTAGACGGCACCCACGGTCAGCGGACCAGCATCCTGATCCTGCTCTTCAGCAGTGCCGGACGGGCCAACCGGAACCTCTTCGAAGCCGGCGCCGGAATCAGAGGAGGAGTCCGACTTGGAGGAGTCAGCGGACTGGGAGGAGGAGTCGGACTTGGTGTCAGACGCGGAGTTGGTGGAACCGCAGGCGGCCATAGACACAGTCATCGTGCCGGCGAGCAGCAGGCCGAGCAGAGCGGCCAGTTTCTTGTTCTTCATCATTTCTCTATTCCTTTTCTCTGGTGAATGGTGATTCACGTGTGATTATTGAGTTATTGATTTGCGCGGTTCGGATTGGAATCAGATCCAAGGCCGTGCCGCAAGTCTGTTTGGTTATTGGCGACTGTCGCTTACGCTTACTTCGCAGCCGAGGCTTTGAGCTTGCGCTGTTTGATGAAGCCGACCACGAACAGTGCAATCACTGCGATGGCGGCAATCACCTGAGCCACAATGCATTCGACGTACGGGTAGAAGCCGAGCCAATCATTGGTGGGCACGCCCTGCAGATAGTTGGCAGGCAGCGCGTCGCCTTCGATCAGTGCGTGCACACCGCCGCCGGCGAAGACAACCACAAGCACCGACATCAGAATCGACGTGACCAGGAAGAACGGGCCAATTGGGATCTTGACAGATGTGAAGCGGATGATCAGGAAGATGATCACCAGCACCACGGCCGCGGCAATACCACCAATCCACATACCCTGGGAATCCTGGCTCATCGAGTAGATGGACTGGTAGAAGATCACGGTTTCAGCACCCTCACGGAACACGGCAAGGAAGCTCAGCATGGCAAGCGACACAATCGTGCCGAACGCCACCTTCTCACCGGCTTCGACCTGCGAGGAGACGGACTTGACGGCCGCCTCGGTCTTGTTCTTGATGTAGCGGTTCCATGCTTCCACTGAAGACTTGTTGAGCATCCAGTTGCTGGTCCACAGCAGCATGCCCATGGCGATGAGCGCGCAGATACCTTCCATGATTTCCTGCTGCGGGCCGGAGCCGCCAAACAGCAAGGTGAAGATCACGGCGATGATGCCCGAACCGGCGAGACCGGCGAGCACGCCCACGTAAATCCACTTGGTGAAGCGCTTGTTGCCGGACTTGACGAGGTAGGCCACCACAGCAGCCACCACGAGCAGGGCTTCGAGGCCTTCACGAATCAGGATCAGGAATGCCTGACCGACCGCGCTGGTGATGAATTTGGTGAAGCCGCCTTCCTTATCGGCCGCGCCACCGTCGAGGATGCCGGCATCCTCGACCAGCATGGCCTTCAGGTCGTCGATCAGCTTCTTCGTGTCTTTCAGCGATGCGCCGGTGTTCATGGCCTTGCGGCACATCTTGAACTGGTATTCCACCTGCGAGACGCGGTCGCCGCTGATGGCGTTCATCACGTTCTTCTCGAAGCCGAGCTTCTCGTAGTACTGGTAGTAAGCGTTGTTGACCAGTGTGGCACCCTTGGCGCCATCACCAGCCGCATAAGCCTTGTAGGCGTTGTCGAGAATCGGGGTCATCTCGTTGGCCACGTCGGTCCAAGAACGGTTGCCCTTGCCCGGGTTCTTCTTCTTTTTGGCGTCAAGCTCCTTGCGCTCCTTGGCCAGTTGCTTCTGCAGGGCTTCGGCGTAGGCCTTCGGCTTGGCGAGTGACGTGTTGGCGTCGAGCTGCTGGGCCGTGGCGTCAAGGTCAGCGGTCAGCGCGTCGATCTGCTGGGAGAGCTGATCATCATTGCCGGCCGTGTACGAAAGATTCTGGATGCTCTGGAACGCCTGCTGCTGGGCGAGCTGCTTATCCGCGCCGATGGTGTCGTGCACCACGGCGGTGAAGTTCGAAGCCACGTAAATCTGGTTGTAGGCAGACATGAACGCGGATGTGGAACCGGCGGTGTTGCCGTCCTTATAGGTTTTCTGGCCTTCTTTGAGCTGCTTGTCCATCGCCTTGGACACATCAGCCCAAGTGGCGTAATCCACGCTGCTGGATGAGCTGGAGGAGATGCTGCTGTCGGCGAATGCCTGCGGTACAGCGACCGCGGCAGGCGCCACGGTGGCAATCACCAAGGCGAACAGGAAAGCGAGTGCAGCCAGAACGCGCAGCTCAATCACACTGTGATGTTCAGTGGATTGCGCAGCAGATTGCATGCGGGCGCGACGAACCATGCCAAATTCCTCTCTCCGAGCACGGTTTAAGAACCAAAACCAGCTTCACAAAATACAGAAAAAAATTCTTGAATAACAGTCTTGATTTTTTTGAGCGAGCGAGGTATTGGGGGCCGTTTTAGGCGCAATAATTGACGCCAATTGTCTCACCATGTGGTCTTTGAGCGCTCAGCGCTACTCTGCTTCCCGCATTGCGGACATTACCGTCGTGCAATGCTGCAGAACGGAAGTGCCGCAAACAACGGCAGCGTGAAGTACACCGGAATCGGATACCAGAACAGCGCTTCGGGCGAAGCATAGAGCGACAGTACCGTGAACGCCAACAGACCATAGACGGCGAGCGCCTGCGTCGGCGTGAATCCGGCGGTCAGCCGCCCAGCGCTACTGTACCGCCCGCCATCATGACTGTCTCCGACTACGTCTGCTGGCAACGCATCACCCTTATCCGCGCCTCGCGCACGTTGCTTCCGCCGAATAGCCTGCATCATCAGTACGATACCCAGCGCAAGCGGAATCCACGTCACGTACAAGGCCATTGCCGTCAGCGGATTGTTGGCGCGCACCCATCGGCGGATGGATTGCAGCGCATCATGCTGCCACTGCGGCTTGTGCGATGTTCCCATCAGCGCAGCCAAGTCATGTTTGATTGCGCGCAGTCGTTGTGCGGCACTCGCATCCGGCGGCAAATACGATGCCCACTGTTGCAGATATCCGGGCGTGAACAGATAGTCGGAATCAGTTGGGTAAGCAAAGTTCCTGAGCGGATCCCACCAGCCGCGCATCACACCGACATATGCCGTTACATATTCGCCCGGATTGGCGGCACCGAGCTGCACCCACACAGTCAGCGCCGCGATTTTTTGGGAGCTAGTCGGCGCTGGATGACCCGGCTCCGGCTTGGTATACAGCGTTTGGAATGTTTCGTTCGTGCGGTTGGGGTTGATGTTGGCCGCCGCCTTGTCCAAATCCATGATTGCGTTCAGCTGGTTGCGCTGAGCTGAACTGATGGCCGATGGATTATCGTGCGCGACTTGAGCAACTGGCTGAGTAATCAGTCCCCAAACTTCGCGCCCCGGCGAAGGGTTGGCATGCGTTGCCGCGGCTGCGATGGGCGACCAGGCACCCTGGGCGAGCAGCAGGGCGGCGGCAAGGCATGCGAGCGCACGGAATCGATGGGTCGAATACCATGCGGCACTCCCCTGATTACCCTGCGTGTTCCGTTTGCGCCCAGTGCACACGGCAATCATGCCGACGCCAGCGCACAGCACAATCAGCAAGGCGGTTCGTTTGGATGCGATGGAGGCGAACATCAGCGCGGTAACGATGACGGCGACCGGCAGCCTGCGCAGTACTGCGCCTTTTGTTCGGCAGATTTCCGCGAATATCACGGCAAACGGCAGGAAGAACACGGTGTGCAGCGAATCCTTCCCCATGGTGGCGATGGAACCGACTACCACGTAGCTGGTTGCAAGGTAAAGGAGGCTAAGCATGAGCAACCATCGAGGAGCGCCCACTTTGCGGATGTAACACAGCATGAATGCGCTGCCGGCGGCGAGCGCGGCGACTTGAGCTGCCGTGTACATGGATTGACCGGCGAGTGGAGTACCGAACAGTGTGCGGCCGGCGTCCCAGAAGAGTTTGAACATCAGCGTATCGAAGAGCGGATGCTGCGTGTAGTAGTGATGCAGGCCCGAGGCTTGGAGGTATTGCGCGAGCGTATCGTCGCGCATGGCCCCCGGCCACGTGAGAATCAGCCATGGCAGCCAGGCGAGCGCAATCAGAATGAAGTACGGCGCGAATCGAGCATGAAGCGCGGTTGTGAGACAGGAAGGGGTACGGGCGGTCAACCACTGGCGCAGCCTCACGAGTTCGAATCTCGTATCCTCCGCCAGCAATGTCATGCCCCGACCGTGAACATACGCATCACTTTGCATGTCTCCTAACATGATTGTCTAGCCTAGGTTGACCGCACACGAATACAGTGTTACTTATCAAGAATTCATACGTCGGTCTGAATTTGTTTACAGACGCGACACGCCGAATATGCATTTTCTCACAAGCTATGGTAGGTTATTCGAGTTGCCTACGGAGCTTGCTTCTAGCAAACATCGCAGTGCATGGAGGATTCGCCTAGTGGTCTATGGCGCACGCTTGGAAAGCGTGTTGGTGTAACAGCCTCACGAGTTCGAATCTCGTATCCTCCGCCAGAAGGTCCCGAAAACCGTTACGAGAGAACGGTTTTCGGGCTTTTTCGTTTTGTCGGCAAAATGCCGACAAAACCGCCGACGGAATCGCGCGGCATCATCTCCGGATAATCCCAAAAACCCGTTCGCAGGAACGAACGAATCGGCCCTACCTTGAAACCAATGGGAACGACGACAGGACGTCGCTTCCGCAGACAATCGTTTCAGGGGAATGGGCATGGGATACCAAGAGGACTACGAGATGGCCATCAAGACCATGATGAGCGAGGACCCCGCCATCGTGCTCGGCTCGCCGCACGGCGAGGTGCATGTACAGCAGCTGCGCGGCAAAGACGTGTACGTGTGCAACTGGAAACAAGTGAGCGGTGGGAAGATGCGCAGGTGCCGCGTCTACGCGCACACCAAGCGCGACGCGCTGCGCCGCAAGGTGGAACGCATACGGGAAATCGCCATCGAAGAGCACAACCCGGAACCGCAGCCGCAGACCGAGAAAACACGGACGCGAGGCACGAAGGGAACGCGCAGCAACCCGACCGTGTCGATGTTTCTGGAGACATGGCTCAAGGGCGACAAGAACGCCGGCGGCGACTCGAAGCGCAAGTACCGCAACAACATCGAGGCGCACGTGCTCCCGATAATCGGAAACCGCTTCGTCAAGCGACTCACATCGGGCGACATCGACAGCATGAAGAAGCGCTGGGACAAGGACGGCTTGGGGCACTCGGCCCAGTGGCATACGTGGACGACGCTGAACACGATGCTGAACTACGCCGTGCGCAAGAACATCATCGTGCGCAACCCGATGCTCGGCTGCGACGAGAAACCCAGGAAGGCCAATCCGACGGCGGCGCGCGACAATCTCTCCATCGACAAGCGCACCGACATCATGTGGGGTGTGCTGTCGTGGCTCGCGAACCCTGATTGCCCGATGCACCGGCATTGGCCGTTGATACAGCTGATGCTGCTTGGTCTGCGTCGCTCCGAACTGCTGGGGCTGCCGTGTGATGTCATCGACGGGAAGAACGGCGTCCCCCAGTTCGTCATCCGCCAGCAGCTCAAGCAGAGGGAAGGCGGCGGCTGGTACGTCTGCAATCATCTGAAGTCGCACCACGAGGAACGCCGCTTCCAGATGCACTACCCGTACGACGCCGCCGTGCAGGAGGCCATACGGCAGCGCAACGAAATCACGGAACGACTGCGCGAACAGGGCAGGGATGACGTCTACATCGACATCATGGACGAGAACAGCAAGGAGACCATCGGCCAGTGCCGCCTGCTGTTCGTCCGCGAGGACGGCACCAACTACACCTACAACAACTATTACCAGATTTGGCACGACGTGCTGCTGGCGTTCTACCGGCGCGGCGGCGGTCATCCGTCCGACAAGCTGACCCGGGATGAATACTGGCGGCCGCATGCGAACCGGCACATCACGGCGTCGCTGCTGCTGCGGCTGGGCGTTCCCATCGAGGTGACGCAGACCATCATCGGGCACATGAGCCCGGAAATGACCGCGCACTACCAGCACGTGTACGCGGCCAGCAAGGAGAACGCCACGAGCGGTCTTGGTGATTTCGTGTACGAGCAGATGAAGGCGCACACTCTGCGCAAGGACCTCGTCGTCCCCGGAAGGTCGCGTCAACGTTCCGCAACGCAGTCACGTCCTGCTTCCGCGAACGCGCCGACCGCTCCGACGGGTCTCAGCGCCGTGTCTTCCTCAGTGGATGCGGTTTCGTAAGGTCGATGCCGGCCGATGCGTAGACGGAGATGATTTGCGCTTCGTTGAGCTCGCTCATACGGTGATGCACCAGTATGCACCGGCTGGGATTGACGCAGAACTCGGCCTCTTCGGGTCCGAGGATGTGGATTATCGCGGGGTCTTTGGCGCTTGACATGACCGCTCCTTTTTTCGGGATGATGTTGTCAGGGACATATCGTCGAAAAAAAGAAAAAGCCGCTCGCGCTTTTGCCTCGCCGCCGCGCTTCATTACTGCCGCATCGCCTGCCGGCATTTCGGCGGGGTCGTTCTCCCGTTCCAGCGGCTCTAAGCGCATGCGGCGACCAAGAGCTGGCCCCTTATATCTCAGACCACGCAGGCTCTCCAATGGAATGGCCATGCCCCGACGCCGGATGTGCGAACCGCATTCTTGCCGTCTTTGTTGTCTTTCCGATGACGGTATGCGTGATTTGCTCACCGATACCGTCATGGCGAAAATCCCGTTCCACCGACGTTATCGGCGTCAGACGTTTCCCGACATCATCCGGCACGGCATCTGATACGCATCCTGCGATATTGACTGGCAAGCCGTCATACATCGCGTCTGACGGCCTCGTACCACTCTCTGTACCAATGGGAAGGACATCAAAATGACCAGCACTTTGCGAGCGACCAAGGGCGACCGAAGGGTACTGGAAGCGTTGCTAAGGTTCCGTTGCCTCAGCATTCTGAGCGCCGTACGGTTCTCCGGACTGGCATTGTCCAGCCGCTACCGAGTCAGCCGCCGTCTTCACTCCTATGCGGAACGCGGTTATGTGCGCGTCGTCACCGGCCCAAGCGCCCATGTGGTATTCACGCCGACGCCCAAACTTATTCCGTTGCTGGAATTGGAAACACCGCCGCTGAGAGCCGCAGACGTTTCGGCACACACACTGGCCGTATCGAGCATTGCATCGCAGCTGGCGCACGGCGACAACGTGCTGCACTTGCCAAGCAATGAATGGGAGAACATTCGCGTACAGCTGGAGGATTATGAAGCGGGTCTGGTTTGCGAAGCAGACCTTCGCATGGCCGAAAGCCGACTACGACAGTCCGGCAAACGCGACCATGCCGTGGCACAGATGATGCACCTCGTGGACACGCAACGCGATGATGTTGCGTACCGCGCTTGGGCCGGGGGAAATCCCTACCAACTATGGCCGTGGATTGTCATGGCACACGGCGAAGCATGGAACACGCGCGAGCAACGCATCGTCAGTGACATATACGCCGAATCGGATAGTACCGTCATTGCGCTGACCGACCACAGACCCGACTTGGTTCTCGCCAGACCGTTTCACCAATCCATAGCCATTGAAGTTGAGCTGACACGTAAGCCAGCGCGCGATTACATTGCCACGATGGCCGGATACACCACTCGTCAAAGCCGCGACGCCTACTCACAAGTCGTCTGGATTGCGACCAGCGAAACGACCGCGCATGCGATTCGTCGCGGCATCGCGGCGACTGGCACCGAACAACTTGCGCGCGTCGTGATGGCTGATTCCAACGGTGGTCCTCTATGGGGCGGCGTCGATTTGACGACCAGAGCATGACGAATGCGCAAGCACGTGCCAATGGATAGATAGCATCTCCCATCACTTCGCACATGCCGTAATGACAGCCACCAGACTAAGCGGCTCTCTATATTCCCTTAAAACCAGACGCCGGCCGTCACCATGACAGTGACCGCCGGCGCAAGAGCAACTACACGGGCTTCCCCTCCCGTGGGACGTACGAAACATGGAGGTGTTTCATGTCCGCAACAGCAATATCTACTACGCAACAGTTGACGCTCATCAAGAACGAGCGTCAGCTCGAACGCGCACATCGTAATAGTGTTCTGCAAAAGCGAATCCATGATGGTGAGCTGGAGCTGTCCCGCTGGCAGCTGCTGGCGGCGAGGAACACTGACCATCGACTGCGCATCGTCGCGTCGGCCGGAGCAGGTAAGACAAGGACGCTCGCCAACGCAATCGCGGCCGCTGCCACACTTCACGACGCGAAACATATCGCCGTTATCACGTTTACTCGCAAGGCGACGCGCGTCATCGATGGCGCGCTCACACGCAATGGCGTGTACGGCACCAGCGTGAGCACACTCGATTCACTGGCCCTGCAAATACTGGAGGCGGCCGGCATACATGTCACCGCCATCACCGACGATGCTAAGAAAAAGATGCTCGCCGACATCCGAAAAACCTGTATGAAAAAGCAGCCGCATGAACGCATCACGCTGAAACGGCTGATGCATGACACGACGTATTACGCCATGCATCCGGACGAACAGCCTGAATCCGAATGCCTCAAAGCCATCCTGGAGGAATACGCTGAGCGATGCAAGAACAACTACAGTGTCGAATGGCCGACCATCGAGCAACTTGCCGCGCAACACTACCCGCAGTCGGGTTTTCGGTTTGAAATCCTTGGCGTGGATGAGGCACAGGACCTTAATCCCGCGCAAATAAAGTTGGTGGAGAGCATCACCGCCACGACGATGCAGACCATCGTCGCCGGCGATTGGCGGCAGGGCATCATGTCTTTCCAAGGCGCGGCACCTGACTGGTTCCGAGATGGTACCCATTTCGACCAGACATTGGAGCTTCCTATAAATCATCGATGCGCACCGGAAATAGTCAATGCAGCGAACCACATATTTGGAGACAGCATCAAAGCTTCCGAAAATGCCACGACGGGCATGGTACCGCAGTTGATACGAGCCAACAATGAGCAGGATGAAGCCGAAAAAATCGCAGAGCTCGTTGAAGATGTGCTGTCCGATGGCCACACTGCGGCAAGTAACATTCGTTTCTTGGCGTGGCGTCGCAGTCAGTTCCGCGAACTAAAACGAACGCTTGCAGAACGCAACATGCCAATCAACGAAGATGCCTTCCGCACTATCCATTCATACAAGGGCGACGAAGCGAACATCATCATATTGGTGGGTGTGAGCCGTGCTGTCTGGGGCGACCGCAACGACGAATCAGACATGCTGCTGTACGTAGGAATGACGAGGGCGAGACTGGGGCTCATCATCTCCTACCCTGACCAGACACATCTTCCCGGAAACCGCACTTCCGCCGTATGCGGGCCATATCCCACACTGGAAGAATGCGGTTTACAGGACTCCCCTGATTCGCAGACGATTCTCGACAAGCTCCACCGCGACATCAGCAGCCGTCACTTACTGGAAGATGTCATCGAGGACAACAGAACCGCGCAAAACATCACCATCCAGAAAAAACAACAGAGCCGCGTCGTCGCAAGCTACCAACGACTGGGAAACGCAAAGGCGGCGGCGAAACTAACCGACTGCGCAGAAAAGTTGACATTCGAGAGCATGACCGACGGCAATGTTCGACGCAGCCTGCTGGCGCACGCATGGTTCTGCAACCAAAAGACATGCAACATCTGCATGGGGCGCAGGGCTGTCCGCAATCAGCTGCACGTTGGGGCGGCACTCGATTGTCTTTTTAACCCCAAATGCTACCGGGATTTACTGCCCGATGAACTGTATGAACAGATTACAGCGATGCGGTTTGCGACTCCTGCATTCTTCACAGGAACCATGCCAAACTTTGATGACCTCGCGCTTGGCATCCGTGTACTCAATTTCGCCGTTCGTAACCTCACTCACACAGACATCAATCACAGCATGAGCGAACGCGAGAGAGTATTCACCCAAGGCATCGTCGGCACCACGCGCAGCGACGAAGCCACCAATCGGTACATCAACGCAGGACTGCACGAACTGGAACACCAACTACAACAGCACGAACCCCTGCACGACTTGGCCAACATGCAACTGAGTGAACTTCGTCAGAAGATAAACAAGATTCGGACGGACGGTGAATGGCATGTACACGCTCATATGATTTTCGCAACATTGGAAGCCTATTACCATGACCAACTCCGTAAGGACGACATCAAGAATGGACACGACTACAAAGGTGACATCGTAGAGGCCAATCACTTATACAAAGACCACCTGTGGTGGAAGTTGGAATGGACCAACGCCGTCCAGAAAGCCGTAAACTCCATCATCAGGCAGGATGGGGCAAAAGGGATAACACACGATGATTTTCAGACAGCCCGATGGCAACAGTTTATGAGCATGAGCCGCACTGACGTGGAACAAGTTATCGAGCAAGCTCAAGCTCAAGTCAAACAATGCGAGTCTGGTACTGTCGCCTACGATAAGGCGTTGCAAAACGAAAAGAAAGCATGGTCCAACGGCGCAGTAATCGACATCGAATCCATCAGTGTCAAAGGACACGCCATGACGTCAAAACAAAAAGCACAGCTCACAAAAAAACCTGCACTGTTGAAATCCGCCATCCAAGAAACATGCAAATATGCTTTCAAGCCCGACGAACTTTTTGCGAAGACCAGCAAAGAAGAACTCGACCAAATCATCCCGCAGATAGACGCCACGTCAGGCGCACGTCTCATCTCCCGCACCGGCATCATCGCTCAAGTGCTTCAAGATACTAATGAGCAGCAGCTCTGCGACCGTTACCTGCAACGCACAAGAACCGGCAACGCAAACTGGACATTGGAGCAATCCATCACATTCAACTGGATAACGGATTTGCGCCAATATGTCCAATACGAAGCTGTTGATGCGGATGACGACGAAGCTGATTTTCTGTCATAGTCTCAACTGGCGCGTAGTGGCGGGGCCGACGAACTAATTGTTCGTCGGCCCCGCCACTACGCGCCAGTTGTTTCTATATAACAATCAATACAGTTGTTGCCAGCTGTTTGGCTTGTATGAACGAGAAGAAGCATCAGGGCGCTATCCGCATCAGCGGACCTTACGCTCTCTGCTCGCTCTCGTTCTATTCCTCCTCGAAGCCGGAGTTGTCGAGTTTAAGGTTTTTGGCGTTGCCGTCGATGATGCGAATGACGTTCTCATCGAAGCCGTTGGCGTCATCGGCATGAATCTCCAAACTGATGGAGATGTTCGCACCGGCAAACCTGAGCTGGTCAAGAATGCCCTCGTTGATACGCGCAAGGTCACGGTTAAGCGAATCCGGGTCGAGCTTGGCGGTGCCGTAGTAACGCTTCTTGGGTACCGCAACTTGTTCCGGTTCGCGAACCGGTACGCTCTCACCGCTCGGAGCCGATGTCACGTTTGGCGGTGCGGCATGCTTTGGCCTGTGCACATCCGGCTGTTGCGCATGGGCGATGTTCTGCGCCACGAACTCGCCGGTATGCGCTTCAAGCTGCGACTGTTTACTAGCCGCATCCTCAGCACGGCATGCTTCAAGGTCGGCCATTGCCGTATCCCAGTCCACGATGAGTGTCGAGTCGGTGACCTGCACCACGGTTTGCGCAGTATCGGTGACGCCGGGGATGATGAGGTTCTGGAAGTGCCCGGACTCGTATTGCCCAGATGCGACAGCGAACCGGTCATCGGCCGTCAACACGGCACCGGCGGCCCCTGTAATGGCATTGTCGAACACTTCACGGTCGGCGAGACGCGGCATGTACGGAAACCGTGTGATGCACTCCCACACGGTCTTTGCCGGCAGCACACCATCCACGAACGCAGACTGAAGATACTGGTGGACGTCGTAGCCGAGCGAACCGGGAGCGTACTGGTCGCTGAGCGCATCCTCGCTTTGCAGACGACTTCCCGTGCGCTCGGCCATGGAATCGCCACCGCTGTCAGAGATGCGCATATCGGCCAATCGGTATGCGCTCTTGGGGTCAAGCTGTTCGGGGTACACGCACCAGCAGTACGCGCTGCGGATGCGTTCCTCCACCGTCTTGTTGAAACCGGCCATGGCGTTCTTGGCCTGTTCGACCTGCTGCCGGGTGAGGTTGAGCTGCACTTCGTTGTCGGCGACGCGCTTCCAGCCGAGGTAGGAGCGGGCCGCGTCCTCAGCGAAGCCGAGCAGGTTGCGGTCAGCAGCGAGGAAGACGAGCATGTTGCGGTTGGCGCGCTGAGCTGAGCCGCGATGTTCTATCGCGCCGCGAATCCACTGCTTGGCTTCGGATGATTCGCTTTCCCCCTTGGCTACGGTCCAGCGCGGGTGCATGATGACGAGCGTGACCTGGTCACTGTCGGGGATGCCATCGGTGCCGTCAGGAGCGACGCATACGCGCCGGAACTTGCCACGCTTGCCTGCCGAGCCTTCCGGTTGGAGCCGTGCCGTGATTTCGTTGTACACACTTTCCGGGTCCTCGCGCAGGCGGTCGGCGTAGTCGCGAGCGGTCTTGGTGATGGACGGCTGGAGGCTGTACCGGTATGTGGAGCCTTCGGCGAAGAAGTACGTGGAGTGCTGTTCCAACTGGCTGGCTGCCGTGCCGAAGTTGCCGGACACGTCGCCGGGCATGGCGGTGCCCAACCAGACGCTTTGCACGCCTATACCTCGGTTGGGCAGGCCGGCGCGCGGTGCGGAACCCATGAACACGGCTCTGGCGATGCGCTGGGTCAACACGCGCTGGCCGAGCGCCGGACGGTCATTGTCGATTTGCGCGGCAGTGGACTGCGGTCCTGACACATCGGTGTCGATGATGGCCTTCCACGAGTCGGGCAGGTATTGGGCGAGATTCGAGTAGACGGTCTCGGAATCCAGCGGCACGTTACCGGGCAGAATCAGCGGGTTCGTGTCATTTCCCGCCCAAAGTTCGTGGATGATAGACGACACCAAGGTCAGCACGCCGCGCGTACGCTGGAAGTTCTCCAGACTCGACCAGTCCTCGTAGAGCCGGTCCAGCAGTTCGGGATGCAGGGGGTACGACGCGCGGATACGCTTGTCGTAGTCAGTACTGGTCACTTCGGTCGGATACGACTTCGCATCGGCCCGGTACATGTCCACGAACCGTTTGGCCGTAAGCGCGATTTGGGCCTGCGCTTCCGCGTCAGGTTCCTCGAACAGACGCTTGCGCACGATTTCGAACGACTCGTCACGAGTGGACGGACGCCATTGGTCGGCTTGGCGGCGCACCACCATTTGCAGGCGGCGCAATGCCGCCTGACCGTTTTCACCGCCGACTTCCAAGTTGCTGGCCTTGCCGCCATCCTCGGATGCGGGGATGGAGACCACGAGCATGCAGTGCGGCACCGCCGACGCCGTTTCGGTCAGTGTCTGGGCGAACGTGAACTGGTCCTCGAACGTGCCAGCCGGTAGGTCGTCGCGGCCGACGAGCTGACGCGCGTATGCTACCCACTCGTCGATGAGGATGAGGCACGGGCTGTACCGGCGCAACAACTGGTCAAGGGAATCCGCCGGCGGTTTGCCGGCCCGGTCGTTCTCGGCGACCATGGCGTATCCTTCGGCACCGCCAAGTTGCCATGCGAGCTCTCCCCAGATGGTATGCACCTGCGTACCGTCCGGTTTGACGCTCGGTTTGGCGACGTTGAGCTGGTTGCCCACGATGGCCGCGCGATGTACCAGACCGGGAGCCCATGCAGGGACGCCGAGTCCCGCCACGAGGTTCTGCACGTCCGAGGACAGTTCGACCACCGATTTCTCACCGAAAAGATGGTACAAAGCGAGCAACGAGTGGGTCTTGCCGCCGCCGAAATTGGTTTGCAGGTTCACCACGGGCGAGCCGCTGTTATCCCCCACCAGCCTGCGGATGGCGCGCGTGAGCAGGTCACGCAAGCCTTCGGTCAAGTAGGTGCGGTTGTAGAACTCGACCGGGTCGCCATACGCATTACCTGGCACGCACGCGCTCTTGGAGACCGCCACATCGTAGAGATTCGCGGCGAACTCCGATGCCGTGAACCTGCCGCTGGCCACGTCCTCATGTGGTTTGATGACCTCACGCCACGGCTTCATGCCCTGCGTGGCGTCCACGGAGAGAATCTTGCGCTGGCTGGCCTTGCGCGTGTGGTCCTCGTACACGGTGCGCTGCAACGTGTCGCGCAGCTTGCGCACGTCGGCGGCGGAATCCGGCGCGTTGACCGCATTGAGCAGCAGCTCGATGGTGCTCAGGGCACGAATGGTCTCATCGGACGTGAACGGCTGGCTGTGCGCCCACTGATTGCGTGTCTCGCGCAGCTCGGACGCATACGACTGCTGGGCTCGCGACAGGATGCTGTTGAACTCGCGCCCGTATTCGGTGATGGCGCGCAGCTGCACCTGTACGTCGTTCTTATTCAGCGTGCGCAGCGGCGTGCCGTATTTCTGCTGGTCAGCACGCGCCCACGCATCGGTCCAATCCGGCGTGTGGAACACACCGTCCATCACTTCATCGACCGGGTCCACCAGTCCTTCGGAAAGGAAGTCGAACGCCTTGCCCACGCGGTCCCTGTTATTCATCGCCATGATGGAACTCCTTTATCCCGAATCCGACTACTCCACATCCAGTTCGCCTTGTACGGCGGGCCGGACGACGTTCTCCGTCGATGCCTTGACCGATAGGTCGTCCCACATGGACACGAGGTTGTTAAAACGAATGGCTCCCTCGGTGTCCTTGCGTTTCTCCGCCTCGTGGTACATGCGGAAGCCCAATGCACGAATGTCATCCAACGGCAATAGTTCGCCAGCCTCGGCCATGACCGGGGCGACCTTGTCCACGCCCTTGGCGTCGAGGATGCCGGCCATGCGAATGCATGCCTCCCACAGGCTCACATGGTCGTCTTGCAACGGGCGCCAGTGCTCGTCTGCCATTTCGGCGGGAGTCAACAGTCTCGATTTACCGCCAGCAGCCTCGAACATGCCACCGCGTACCAACGCGTCAGGGGACGTACCGCAGGAACGGGCCAACTGGTCCGCCATGCCTGTATTCTCCTGCGCCCAGCCATAGGACTGGTACCATTTCACGGCGAAACGGGTATCGGGGTCGTAATCGGAATCAGCGTCGCCCATCACCTCATCGACTGTGCGATTGATGATTTCCAACGCCTTCTGCACCGGCATGTCGGAACCATCAGCCTCACGAATGCGGGAGTACCGCGAATACACGCTGATACCCGGGCCAATGGCCGCCTGGCTCAAATCCACCGGGTCGATGCCCGAAGCCATCAGCGTGCGCAGCTCTTCGGTCAGCTCCGAACGCAGCACACTGTTGAAGATGCGCATCGTCACCGATGGCGCATCCACCGGACGCGGACGACAAGCAAGGACGATTGAGGAGGCGAGGGCATTAGAACCATTCTGCCTCGTGCGTCCCGGCCGCTCGCTCCTCACAGGCCATGTTGCGGTGATTTCCCAGCCCGCCTTGATGAGGCCATCGAGCAGCGCATACCAGCCGGTCGAAGTGCCGTTCTTCTCATTCTGTTGTTTGTAAGCGTAGTATACAGTCATCGGCACATCGGTATTCGCAGTCTCTCGGATGTGTGCGAACACGTGGTTGAAACCGTTCACGAAGAACTCGGCCGCACCCTCCTTGCCGCCGTGGCGATATGGATTGGCGACTAATTCCTGCACCTTCGGAGTCAACAGGGTGCGCACCGTGGACGGCAGTATGCCTTTAAGCATACGGCGTAGCCACACGTAGAAGTAGTCAGACAAATCCGAGTAGCCGATATTGTCATAGTATGGCGGGTCAGTAGATACCACAACATTCGTGTAATCACGTGTGGCCGCATCCGCTTGATGTGCCTCACTTTGCGGCTTAGCTGGAACATTCTGAATAGCCTCGGCTACCCAGTTCACCTGGCTGAGATAATTACCAGTTGATGACGAAAAAGGATTAGCCTCGGCAAAATCCCATGACATGCCAAGAACTTGAAGAGAAAAAACGTTTCGTAATCCCTCTCGATTGATGTTCCATCCGCAAAGCGACGAACTGTAATCAGTTAAACGGCTAACAGAAAGCGCTAAATAAACGCTAATAGATTCAGCGTATGCCAGTGCCCCACAGCCTCCTAAATCTAGCGGCTTCCCCTGCGGCAAACCACTAGCTAATGCATCACGAAAAACTTGATTGGAAACATCAGTTATAGTGTTCGCCAATGCCAACAGAGCTGTTAGTTGACGATTCGTAAATAGTTCATCCCACTCATCAACGCCATATGCTTGCACTCGTAAGTTCATAGCATTTTCAGCAAGATGTACGTATATGCCGTCATCAGGCTTATTAACATTTGCTATGCTTTCCTGTTTCCGGTCAGCAGATAAATATAAACGTCCTTTAGCGCTTTCTGCTATGACAGCAATAAGCGATTCTTTTAGTCGCCCGCAACGACTTTCTTTTCGAATATATTCTAAATCAATAGGTGTGCCATCAATAATGGAAATGGCGCCTTTGCGACTATAGGTGCCTTCCTCGTCGCCTTTGGGCCCGTCGGCGTTATGCTGGACCTCATACCGAATCGCACCATCTTCGACGATGGGCTTTATCCATGCTTCGTGGCCCTTTTTCTTGCTGAGCCACCATGAGCGCACAAGCGGTACCTGCACCGGGTTGGCCGGGTTCGGGTTCGTAACGGTCCGTGCCCATATCCATGCGATGACAGTGTGCTCATCCCCATGTTCGTCCTTGACTTTGGGGTAGAGATGGCCGACTTTCGCGAATGCCTTGTCTCGCAGCATCTGCCCGTAGTAGCGGATGTCGTCGGCCATACCTTCGGCGCGGTTTACCGAGGAAATCTTGCTGTCTGGGTTGACGGACGGCTGCCCGCAGAACCGTGCTGGGAAATCGATGAGCGCCTTGTTGAGGATTACCGGCAGGGGGTTAAGGTCGGACGCATGTGATTCCACGCCCAGACGTTGCGCTTCGAGCGGTATCGAGCCGCCGCCCGCGAACGGGTCCAAAATCGCAAGCCCCCCCCGCAAGATTCCGTGATGAGACGATTAGCCTCACGGTAGAGGTCAGCATCGCCGATGTTCTCCCACCGGGCAAGGCGTTCCATCAGACGGTGAAGACGGCCACGTTCCGTATCTTGCGCTTCCCGAGTGGGGAACTTGTCGGGATGGGCGGAGGGGTCGTCCACCAGCTGGGCGAACAGTATCGAACGAGTCGTGGCCAATGGGCGACGAGCCCAGTACAGGTGGAGCGTGGACGGGAGGCCATGACGGAGGGACTTCTCTCGGGCGGATTCCTCGTTGATTTTCTTCAGCGGGATGCCGGTCTCGATGAGTTTCTTCTTGCGGGGTGCGTCCGTCATGGCTGTTGGTGTCCTTTGTGCGTTTACCTATTGTCTACGATTATCCACCAACAGAGGCACTTCGCCTAAAAACGACTCACGTATGGCGCATAGCCTCGCCTCCAGTAGTCGTCCAGTTTCTCGTTGAACGAGCGCGTGGAATCGGCGAGGCTGATGTGGTCGAAGGCGTGCGCGACGTACCTGATAGCGTCATGCTCCGGGCCGGTCGGACTAACGCGAACGAGCGCGAGCCTGTGACGGTCTCCCTGAGATTGGGCGAAGGCGACCTCGTTCGCCGTGACGGTGAACGTGTCCGCTTCCGGCAAGTCGATGCGTCCCTTAACTTCGATGAAGTGCGCGTAGCCTTGGGCATCAGCGGATTTGATGTCGTAGCCCTTGTTGTTGTGCGGCATCTCCGTAGGAGTATGGCCGAGCTGACGTTCCATGCGCATGGTCAAGGCGACTGCCCGACGGTCCACTTCCTCGGTGCTCTTGGCGAACGGTTTGGACTCCATCTCGCTGACTGCCGAACCAGTGGCGATAAGCCGTTCCGGCACGACAAGCGCCATGCCACGGATGACAGCAGGCTTGGCACGTAGCCGCACTTCTTCCGTAAGTTCCCGTTCACGCTGGACAAGTCGGTCTTCCATCTCCTTGGCGCGTTTCCGGGCCAAACCAGTTGTCATGCGCTTGCTGTGTTTGCCGTGCCGCTCGTCTTCAGAGAGTTTGTTGTATTCGCCGTACCAATATTCGATTTCCGCGTTCAGACGGCTCCTGACCTGGGCGAGCACGTGCTCGTTCTCTGCCGTCTTACGCGCTTGCAGCTCGGCGAGACGAGGCTTGGTGCCTTGCTCGTAGACGAAGCGGCGCATCTCATCCGCATGGTCGCCACGCAACCATGCCGCGTCAAGCAGTTCCATCACAGCCTTCTGTTCGCTGTCGTTGGGACTCTCGTAGTCCAAATACGGTGGAGCCGGCGAGAATACAGGCTGGTCGTGCTCACCGAGTTGAAGGTAGTCGAAGTGCCGGGAAACTGGCTCGCCCTTCGCGTCGGTGATGGTCTGTTCGGCGGCCACCATCAAGGTTGGTTCGTCCGGCTGAGTGTCGGTGCGGTCCACGAATACCGTGCCGTGGTCAAGTGCCTCGCCGTACCGGTCGATGATGAGCTCGGTGACTGCGTCCAGCAATGGAGTACCTGGAGCAATGAGCAACGCATCGGGCGTGCCGTTGCCGATATGCGTGCGGCTGGGCTCGAACGTGATGCGTTCATAGGCATCGGACACCGTGCGATGCCGGTCGCGTCGTTCGGCGCACTTGCGTATGGCGGCCGGCACGTGGGTCAGTTCCCACCGACTCGCCTCGCGCTGCCGTGCGGTGCCACCGAGCCGTTGGAAGGCCGGCAGGAAGAATGCGGAGATGTAACCCGGCTGGAGTTTGCGCTCACGGGTCTGCTCCATAAGTTTGCGGACTTCCTGTACGTCGAGGCTCGGGTACATCTCCGGGTGCGCGGACCGTTCGCTGATGAGCTCATCCAAACCCTGTTGCACGCTGCTGTCGATGACCTGGTCGAGCTTGGCCTGCACCGCGGGGTCGTCGCCGTACCGGATGGCCCGAATCATCAGCTCTTTCAGTGGTTCGCCGTCGAACGCCTTGCCGTCGCCCAGCACGTTGAACAAGCGGCCACTGTAGGCTTTGCCCATCGTCTCGATTTTGCCCAGCAGCTTGCCGTACACCTCGCCCTCGCGAGTGTTCTTCGCCACAAGGTTCCACAGGAAGCAGGTGCGCTTCTGGCCGATGCGATGGATACGCCCGAAGCGTTGTTCGATGCGGTTTGGATTCCATGGCAGGTCATAGTTGACCATCAAATCGGCACGCTGGAGGTTCAGGCCTTCACCGGCGGCGTCGGTGGCCACGAGGATGCGTACATCGGGGTTGTTGATGAAACGTTCCTGCACGGCTTTGCGTTCGTCGCGGTTCATGCCGCCGTGAATCACCGTCACGGATTCCGGCTTCCCAAGCAGTGTGGCGATGCGGCGTTCCAGATAGGTCAACGTGTCACGATGCTCGGTGAACACAATCATCTTGTGAGGCAGTTCGGCAGTGCCCACGTCCAGCACGTGCTGTTGGAGGATGTCGCTCAGCTGCGACCATTTCGCATCCACGCCGGATGCGCGCACCGTCTTCGCTTTGTTCACGAGCCCATCGAGCACGCTGATTTCGGCGGCGAGCTCTTCCTTGGTACGGGCGGCGGTCGCGGAATCGACTACCTGGTCCAGCTCCAGTTCAAGCTGCTGCTGACCGGCTTCGTCCGCTTCATCCCACATGTCGTCATAAACGTCCATGTCGGTCGGCTCATTTGACGCCGGTTCAAACATGTCTGCAATGGATTCCGGATTTTCCTCGATGCGGCGCAACAGCTCCGAAAGCCGGTCGCGACGGCGCATCAGCGACTGAAGAATCGCCTCCGGGCTGGACGCCAGACGACGCTGCAAAATGGTCAGAGCGAAGCCGATGCTGTTGGCACGCCTGCCATCCGCTTGCAATAACTTGGCCGCGGCATTCATCCCGGAACGTACGTAGTTCGTCACGCCCCGGTATAGGCCCGCTTCGCCCTCCGACATCTCATAGGCTACCGTTTCCGCATGCCGTTCGGGGAACAACGGCTTGCCATCAAACGTCAAAAGGTCTTCCTTGACCATGCGTCGCATAAGTCCCTTGGTATCGGTCTTGCGATGCTTGGCCGGTTTGTAGCGGCCGGCGAACCGGTCGCGGTCCAGCAAGGACATGAACAACTGGAAATCTTGCTCTTTGCCGGAATGCGGCGTCGCCGTCATCAACAGCAAGTTCTCGGCCGTCTCGGCCAGCGTCTCGCCCAGCCGGAAGCGGCTGGTGCGGTCCACTTCACCGAACTGATTCTTGAAATGCGCGCTCATGCGATGCGCCTCATCCACGATGGCAACGTCCCAACGCACCTCGCCAATCATGGCGGTCAGCTCGTCGTTGCGGGCCACTTGGTCCATGCGAATGATGAGCCTGTCATGGTCGCGGAACGGATTGCCTGATGGCGACGCGAACCGCATACCCGGCTCGAATACCTCGAAGTCGAGCGAGAACTTCTGCCCGAGCTCGTCACGCCACTGTTCGGCCAAGCCTCCCGGACAGACGATGGCCACGCGTTCAGCCGCCGAACGCAGCAACATCTCCTTTATATACAGGCCGGCCATGATGGTCTTGCCGGCACCTGGGTCGTCCGCGAGCAGGAAGCGCAACGGCACCTTCGGCAGCATGTCTTCGTAGACCGCGCGAATCTGGTGCGGCAACGGGTCAATGTCCGACGAGTACACCGCCGCCATCGGGTCGTACAACGCCGCGTATTTGATGCGTAGCGCTTCCGCCGCCAGACGGAACTCGTCCGGGTCGGCATCGAACTTGGGGCCACCGCTCTCCGGGCGGACGATGCGCAGCCGGCCGACGGCATCCGCATCGATGATTTCACGGCCGGTGCCGCCATCGGCCGTCGTATAGAACAGGTCGATGGCGGCGCCCATCGGCATGGCCGCGACCACCGTCACCGATTGTCCCGGAATGACGCCGGCGATGGCAATGCCGGGCTTGATGTCCTCAAGCGTCAACGTCGCGCCCATGCTTCCGCTCCCTTCGCCGTTCTGCCGGATACCTTAACGGTACCCGGCAGGACGGATGGGATTGGAAAGTTCCATGAGCGCTACGCCGCTTTGCGCCATGCGCTCGGCAGCTGATAGCCTGCTTCAGTGCGGGAGTCCAGCAACGTTCCGAGCAGCGCGGCTTCCTGCGCCGTGAACTTTTGCTTCGTCTTTGGATTGCGGCACTGCTCCAGCGTGTACTCCGTTCCTCGGTATGCCAGATAGCGCACGTTGCCCGGGTTGTAGTACACGTTGGTGAGATACCTGCGGAGCAGGGACGGGGACCGTCCTTTCAGGTATCGCGTGTCGACGATTCGAGCGTCCTCGAAGTAGCAGTAATCAATCGCGCTGAAGCCGAACAGCCAGTAATGCTCACGCCCCTTTCCGTCGGGCAGGTACTCGGTGGTTTCCTCTGGAGTGAAGCCGAGCTTGAGACGGCCTTCCACATACCAGCGAAGCCGGTCGTGCCATTGGTCTATCTCGCAATCCATGAGGAGCCTGAAGCGGCTCCTCAGTTGCAGGTGCAGCTTGCTGTCGGTGATGAGGTACCTGGCCGACCTCCTCGAAGCGGTCGTGTTCAGCCGGCCCAGAGCGCATGCGGCCATCCGGATTCCATCCACATCCACCGTACCGGCGGCGAACTCCTCCATCACCTTATCGAAGCTGGCGTCATCCGCATGCGCCAGTTCCGGAGCGACGAGCGAAAGAATCTGGAGGACCGCCTCCTCTTGGTCGGACTGGTCCTTCATGCCCCGGTTCTGGAAGAAGTCCTTGAGCTCTTCCACGAGCATTTCGAATGGCAGGCCGGAGCAGCCCATCGTCTTGGAGACCGTTGCGATGCGCTGGCTGCGCACATGCCTGACCAGCCATTCGCAGTCGTTCACGTTCCTCATCAGGTAGTCCGGCTTCCTGAACTCGGCTGCTGCGTATGCGTCGAACAAGGTATCGACGGACACCCTCGGTTCGTCGAGCAGAACGTTGCATCCCTGCGGTACCTCCGCAACATGGCGCAGCTCAGGTCCCTGCGCGATTCGCAGCAGGGCCTTGCGTCCCTTCTCGGTCTGCGGCTGGATGCGTCCGCCGACGAGCTTCCATCCGCGCGAATCCGCGAGCATGTTGAACGCGAGCAGCGTGGCCAAGCTTGTGAACGTCACGTGCGAGTACCTGCACTTCGGGTCGCTGCACGGCATGTACAGATTTCGGTCGGTTTGGGAGATGTGCGCCTTGACTGTCTTCTTTGCGGTCATGGATTTTTTCTTTCGTTGTCATCTGGTTTTTACGTTGAGCAGCGGCACATTCGTTGTGCACCAACTGCTCGATGACTTCGAGAATAAGGCATAGAAAAACCTGCGTCAAATCCATTACGCCTTAAGTTCAGAATACAACACTTTAACAAGTTGGTCAAGTTATGGCGTGTCGCAATGTTTGGCACGATACCTGACTACATCATCTCTTTCAAAAATGCTCACTGCAAGCATCGCACCAAACATCCGCCTTGCTTTTCAATCTTCAAAATCAGAGTCCAACACTCCCTCCGACATCCCGAGATGCCCTATACTGGATGCAAAGCCGAGGCGGAACGTGCCGACATGTGTGCCGACACGAGATTCGAGAGAAAGGAACGCTGGAATTTCAACGGTTTTCGGGGTTTTGAATCAATCTCGTATCCTCCGCCATCGCCGGAACCCTTGATTCCCAACGGATTCCGGCTTTTTTCATAGCCTTTTCACAGGTGCCGGTGTCGTCATAGGGTGCTCGTTCTGGGAGCGCCGTAGTCCGTCACCATGTCATACTCCCTCTGCACGGCTCACTCACCAAGCCGGTCATCCCCTTGCTGGGTTATTCCGCAGGGGCACCGCAGCGCCCCAAGACCCTCAACCGCAAACGACAATCAAACCGGGCGCATCTCCCGAAGAACCTACGGAGCAATCACAAATAGCCTCACCGCAGGAAACCACTCTGAATTGTCGATTTTTGGTGAATTGTCCACAGCCTGAACGCCTCGGGACAGCCATAACGGCACAGTTATCCACAGGAATGCGACACATCGTCGCATTCGATTGACGGAAAAGCGGTTTCCCGTAGCCGATTACCTCCCTGCCAAGCAGGGCCCCTCTACATCCGTACATCCATCCGTGACAGGCTGGAGTCCGCAGGCCAATGCTCAACCCCAACGCCGACGACCACATTCAACCACTTGCAACCGGCGTCCAGCAGTTGCTCGCCGTCAACCGGAATACATCGAGCCCCACCTCTCGCACGACCTTGGGATTTTATGATTATGTGCGATTCTTTACTGTTCTCTGACTCCCTTCCAGAGTAATGCAGAGGGTGCCTCGGCATGAACCGAAGCACCCTTGAATACCAGGAGCCTTCCCCGATAGCGCGAGTCCACTCCCCTCGGCACAATGCCGCGCCGCACCATCCGAACAGCCTATCGATTGCGCACCATCGCGCGCTGCCGCACAGTGCCGTTTCCTGACACGTCACTTCATAGCAGCGGCGAAACAACGCCGGACGGCTCCCTCACCACATCGGCAAGCCCCACGGTGTGGGCATCCTCACAAATCAGCGCATCGGCCGAGGCGATCGCCCGGATGATGTCGCGGCATTTGCATTCGCCGTCCGCGTCCAGATGGCGAGCCAGGCAACCGGCACCGGCCACCGGCAATTCGAGCACGCACGAGGCCTCACGAATCAAACGGGAAACCACCGCGCCGGTGGATCGCTCGTCATAGATGCCATCCGCCTCGCCCATGCCGTAGAGGCACAGCCGGTCGTCGTCAAAGAAGCGCTCCTCGAATTCGTCAAGACCCACGGCATTGGCGATGGGACCCACGAACATCGACTCGCCCCACTCATTGATGCGGAAGGAATCGGCCAGGTACTGCGCGATCGGCGCCGCTTCAAGACCCACCGGCAACGAGACCAGGAATACGCCCGCCCGCCCGCACAGCGACTCCAGCACTCGCTCGAGATCATGCTTGACGGTGCAGCTCAGGCAACACTCCTCAAGCCCGAATGAGTCGGACTCGCCGAACGCCACCCCGCTCGCCTGCGGACGCACGATGTTGCGGATGATGTCGAGCCCCGACTCCACGGCACCATTCGGACGCACGTCATAGGAAATCGAACACACAGACGGGCATGAGTCGACAAGCGTGAACGCCACCGAGTCGATGCTGAGCCGATCGGCGCCAGTAAGCAGCACCACGGGAGTGCTCCCCTCCGCGTTTCCCTGTGATTGCAATGCCGGATGAATCATGACAGCCTTTCTAATTTGATAATGATTATCATTATGATATAGTCGCAGGCATGTCCAAAACATGTCAAATTCTGGGAACGCGCGCCGGGGTCGGCAACAGCGTCTCCCACTCGCACAGGAAAACACGCCGAATGTTCGCCCCGAACCTGCAATCCAAGCGGTATTGGGTGCCGTCCCTGCAGCGCCACGCCACCCTTACCGTGAGCGCCCGGGGCATAAAGACCATCGACCGCATCGGCATCGAGGCGGCCCTCGCGCGCATTCAGCGCAATCAGGAACTCAACTGACGCGCGCAAGACGCAATCCGCAATCCATACCCTGACACCCGATAGAAAGCACCAATCATGGCAAGCAAATCCGCCGCAGTACGTCCGGTCATCACTTTGCGATCCGCCGCAGGCACCGGCTTCACCTACACCACCACCAAGAATCGTCGCAACACACCGGATCGCCTCGAACTCATCAAGTTCGACCCGGTGGTCCGCAAACGGGTGCCGTTCCGGGAAACCCGCTGAGAAGGAGCCAGACATGGCCAAAACCAGTAAGATCAACCGGCAATTGCAGCGCGAACGCATGGTCGCCAAATACGCTGAACGCCGCGCCGAGTACAAGCGCGACAGCGTCAACCCGCATCTGAGTGCCGAAGAACGCGCCGAGGCGATGCGCAAACTGCAGGCACTCCCCCGCGACGCCAGTCCCACCCGCCTGCGCAACCGCGATTCCATCGGCGGCCGCCCGCGTGCCTACAACCGCAAGTTTGGACTCTCGCGCATCAACCTGCGCGAGAAGGCGCACAAGGGCGAGCTGCCCGGCGTGGTGAAGTCCAGCTGGTGATTTCACCGGCGCGGCCGCAATCCAATAACCATCAATCACAACCAAAGGTCCATAACCATGCAAGAAGGCATCCACCCCGAATACGGCCCCGTGGTCTTCTATGACCGCTCCGCCGACAAGTACTTCCTGACCAAATCCACACTGGTTTTCAAGGCCAACAATCTGCCGACCATCGACTGGGAGGACGGCAACATCTACCCGCTCGTCAACGTGGAGGTGTCCAGTTACAGCCACCCGTTCTATACCGGCAAGAACGTGGTGCTCGACACCGCCGGCCAGGTGCAGAAGTTCAACGCCCGATACGGCAGGAAGTAGTCCGAACCCACCCCATCCGCAACAAGAAAGGAACGGACATGAAAGTCAAAGCATCAGTCCGCTCACTGGCTCGCAAAGACGGTTCCTATGTTGTCCGTCGGCGCGGCCACCTGTACGTGATCAACAAGAAGAATCCCCACTGGAAGGCAAGGCAAGGCTGATGGCACTGCCCAAATACAAGACGTCCC
This sequence comes from Bifidobacterium colobi, assembly GCF_018555455.1. Taxonomy (GTDB): domain Bacteria; phylum Actinomycetota; class Actinomycetes; order Actinomycetales; family Bifidobacteriaceae; genus Bifidobacterium; species Bifidobacterium colobi. The sequence continues at coordinate 301,613 of NZ_JAFEJU010000001.1, forward strand.
GAGCCAACACGCATTCTCGCCGAGCCAATTGGAAGGCCAAAGTACCCCAGTTGGCCACGGTCAGAACACCCGAAGGCGAAGCGGTTCAGGTTCCGCAGAATCTGGCCGCCGCCGTACGAAAGGGGTATATGAAACCATAACCACCATCGATGGATTCCACATCCACCAAGTCTCGCAACAACATGACAGCGGCGGTTCCGCCCCGAATAGTCACGGCACGTGTTCTTCTCCTATTTCCTCCACATGCCGCCGTTCACGGGCGCGAACCGCCGCTACCATATCGACCGACCATCCGCATATATCCACACGTATTTTCGAGAGAAAAACATTAGGTAGAAAGTCAGAGCATGACTGATCCAAATACCAGCCAGCCCTCAACCAATCGCTCCAAGAACCATCAGACCGACAGCCCGATTGGCGGCAGTGCATCCGATAGCACCGCGCGCAGCAGCAATGCATCCGCTGTCGCAACCACCGTCTCCAAACGCAACACCATCATCGGCATTGTCGTCGCTTTCGTTATCGGCGCCGTACTAGGCGTCTTGATTCTCGGCGCATTCACCTTCCTCAAGCCAAACGGCTCGACTTCATCAACCGTAGGCAACACCGCGAGCCCAGCCGCAGACGCCACCAATGACTCCTGCGACACCACCTTCACCGTGGTCGCCTCAGTCAACCAATGGGGATCCTTGGCCCAACAGCTCGGCGGCTCCTGCGCCACAGTGACTTCGCTCATCAACTCGACCTCCGCCGACCCACACGATTACGAGGCCACCGCATCCGACCTAGCCAAACTCGCCAAGGCGGACATCGTGGTGCTCAACGGCGCAGGCTATGACGGCTGGGCTGAGAAAGCACAGCTTGATACCAAGCGTCAAGCCGTTGTGAACGTAGGCGATCTCATGGGCATCACCGCCACCGAGGAGCACGAGCATGACCACGACCACGCCGACGGCGAGGAAGGACATCATCATCACCACGGTTCCACGAACCCGCACCTGTGGTTCAGCCCCGAAGCCGTGCTGAAAACCGCCGAGGCCATCAACGCCGCCTATACGGACAAAGCCGGCGCGAGTTCCGCCACCGCCGCCACCGCTCAGCGTCACTTCAACGAGTGGAATGGCGAGTACGCCGACTTCGTGACCCTAGTGAACAAGGCCCGCTCCACCGACGTGCAGCGCCGCTATGTGGCCACCGAATCCATCATCAGCTATCTGCTGGAATACATCGGTGCAATCGACAAGACTCCCGCAACTTACACGAACGCGATGAACAGCGAAGCCGAGCCCTCCGCGGCGGACCTCAAGAACGCCCTGAACATCGTCTCCGGCAATGACGTGGACCTGCTCGTCGTCAATCCGCAGGAAATGAACGGCTTCGCCAAGAAACTCAACGAGGCCGCGCAATCCAGCAACAAGACGATCATCTCCGTAACCGAACAGCTGCCGGAGAACCAGAAGACGCTGCTTGGCTGGCTCACGCTGATCGCCAACCAGGCTCTGGCCACCGACACCACCAACGGTTACTTCCTGACCCAGGACGTCAAGGACCGCAGCCTGTCCGACTACGAGGGCGAGTGGCAATCCGTCTACCCGCTGCTCCAGGACGGCACACTCGACAAGGCGATGGAAGCCAAGGCCAAGAAGGGCGACATGACCGCAGCCGAATACACGAAGTACTACGACGTCGGCTATAAGACCGATGTGGAGAGGATCGCCATCAAGGGCGATCAGATGAGCTTCACCCGAGGCGGCAAGACGGCCACCGCCACCTATGAGTACAGCGGCCTCAAAATCCTCGACTACGCCAAGGGCAATCGCGGCGTGCGCTATCTGTTCACCGCCACCGGCGACGCGCCCGAAGGTGCACCGAAGATCGTGCAGTTCTCGGATCACGGCATCGCGCCAACCAAGGCCGCGCACTTCCACATCTTCATGGGCAATGATTCCCAAGAAGAGACCTTGAAGGAAATGGACAACTGGCCCACGTATTACCCGGCGTCCATGAGCAAGGAGGAAGTAGCCACCGAGATGCTGGCTCACTGATTCCTTCCCTGACCCGCGATGCCGCCTTCTGCCCCGGCAGATACCGGTATCGCACCATGCAATACGGGGATACTTGCGTATGCGCAGATATCCCCGTTGCCATATTCATCCCGCCTCCAGCATTTGACCCTCAAAGTACATGCTCGCACGAAGTACCAGATTGGATTGGCTACAAGGTATTGGACGGTTTTGTGAGGGACCAGGCAACGAAGGAGTTGATGGTCATGGCTGATCCGAGGCATCCGCGCAGGTTCACGGAGGAGTTCAAGAGACAGATAGTGCAGTTGTGCGAGAACGGCAAACCTCCTGTGAAGATCGAGCGCGAGTACGACATCTACCATTCCACCCTGCACCGGTGGGTGCAGGGCATCCGCAACAGCGGCTCCACGAAAGCCGCCGACAACCGGACCCCGGAGCAGAACGAGCCGGTCGAATTGCGCAAACGCAACCGGCAGCTGGAGATGGAGGCGGATGTTTCAGAACAAGAGGCGAGACGTACGGGGCCAGGAAGATCAGGGCCTCGCTGCGCCGCGAGGGCATCGTCATGTCGCGCCGCCGCATCAACCGGTACGTGTGGTGGTACAACCACCAACGGCTCCACTCGACCTTCGATTACATGAGTCCCGTGGAGTTCATACAACAAGGAAACACCCTCTAGAAACAGTCCAACACACTGTCGCCAATCCAACCGACGTGATCGTGCGCCGCGAGAACCTGGACCGCTACGATGACCGACTCATCGTGGCCACGAACCTAATCGAGGCACAGTCGCAAATCTCCAAGTTCGCGAAACGATATCTGCCCGACCGGTTCATGCTGGAAGGCGACCAGACCGTCAGCCCACGTGACATCATCATCCGCGAACTGGTCTCGAACCTGATGATCCACCGCGAGTTCGTCGGCCCTTACCCGGCCAAGTTCCTCATCCTGAACGACGGCATCCATACGGAGAACGCGTCCAAGGCCATCTTCCAAGGGCAGCTCGCCATCACGAGCTTCAAACCGGTATCCAAGAATCCGTTCATCGCGAAGTTCTTCCGCAACATCGGCCTTGCCGACGAGCTCGGCAGCGGCATGCGTAACCTGTACAAGTACTCGAAGCCCTACTCCGGCAAGGACCCTGTGCTCGACGACGGAGACGTGTTCGAGGCATTCGTCCCCGTACGCTGGGTGGAAGGCACCACCGCCGAAGACGGTTTACCTGCTCACGATGAAGCCGAATATGGCCCGGCTGGGACTGTACATGACCCCCATGAGCAGGAAAAGATCCAAATGAAACTGTAAATGAAACTGTAACCAGAGAGCAACGTCTTCTGGAGCTACTGCGCAACAATCCATCGACCACATATCGACAGGCGGCTAACGCACTAAGCGTGTCGTACACCACCGTGTGGAGGACTCTCCGCGCAATGCAAGAGGCCGGTTTCATCGAACGCACTGGTTCGGACAGACGCGGCACATGGCGCATTCTCACTCCACATCAGACATCCCACGAATGACGTGAAACCGCGTGCATATACACAACGGCCCAAATATGTACACGATCGTGCACATTCACTGTTTTTGCAGTGGCGTGGCATGACACATATTTCGAAATGACCGAATTCCCACGATTTTCGTGCCACGCGAATGTATGAAGTCCGAAAATGCGTTGGCGTGGCACAATTGAATACCACGCCAGTGCGAATCAGACAATTTTGCGTTCGTGTGCACACATACAACACATCGATCGCAGATCAGTTCAGGGCAATGCGTCGATATGACCCTGCAGGTGCTCGATGAACCGTATGGCCGCCAGTGGGAGCCTGTCGCGATCGGCGTATGCGATCGCGATGGTGCGTTCCACGGGCGGGTCAGTGGGACGTAAGGCGAGCTTGTAGTTGGTGCTGGTACGGTGGAGGATGAGTTCGGCGAGGATGCTGAAACCCAATCCAGCCTCGACCATGGTCATAATCGAATAGTCGTCGTGGATGCGCAACCGCACGTTCGGTTTAAGCCCAATCGACGTGAATGCTTCCAACGGCTCGGAGTAGTGGCCTTCCTCCAGCAAGATCATGGGTTCCTTGGCGAGCGCAGCCAATGGCACCCGATCGAGTGCGGCGAGTGGGTGGTCTTGTGGCAGGACGGCAAGCATGGCACCCCGTTTGATAGTGATGGTCTGTACGTCGCGCGCGGCGGCGGGGTTGATGAATCCGAAGTCGATGGTGCCGTTGTGGATCCATTCCTGGATGGTGGTGTAGTCACCTTGATGCAGGACGAACCGCACGTTCGGGTGGCGTTGCTGGAATCCACTGATGAGTCCGGGCAGCCAGTGGGCGGAGATGCTGGCGATAGTACCCATGCGTATCACGCCGGTATCGAGACCGAGGATCTCGTCGGTCCGTTCGCGGATACGCAGACCGTCCTCCACATAGCGCTCGATGAGTGGATAGAGCTGTCGTCCCTCCTCGGTGAGCGTGCATCCGCCTCGCTGCCGGTTGAGCAGAGTGATGTCGAGTTCCTTCTCCAGCGAGGCGATCATCTGGCTGACGGCCGACTGGCTGCATCGCAGTTCGTCGGCGGCCGCGGAGAAGCTGCCGTATTCTACGATGTGCCGCAGGGCGAGATACCGGTTGTCCATGATTGCCCATCATAGACAATGCATAAGCATTGCTTATGCATTCATTAGCGGATTTGATTGTACTTATCGTATGCGCCCGTCATACGATGGCCGCCATCGGCCGCGCAATCACGCGAACCGAATCGATTCCACGGAAGGGGAATGAATCATGACTATGCGGCAGTATGTGGTGGACGCGTTCACGGACAAGGTATTCAAGGGCAATCCGGCGGCGGTGTGTCTGCCGGAATCGTGGCCTTCGGACGAGCTGATGGCGGACATCGCGATGGAGAACCGGTTCTCCGAGACCGCGTTCGTCGTGCGTGAGCCAGCGGGATGGCATCTGAGATGGTTCACGCCGGGCGGCGAAATCGACCTGTGCGGGCACGCGACGCTCGCCTCCGCGTATGTGGTGCTGCGGTTTGTGGAGCCGAATGCCGATGTGGTGTGGTTCCGTACGATGAGTGGCATACTGACCGTGACCCGCGAGCGCGGCGGAAGCAGCACCGATTGCGGCGCCGACGTGTTCACAATGGACTTCCCGGCCTTTGATCTGAAGTCCACACCGGTTACCGATGCGATGGAACAGGCCCTGGGCGCGCGTCCCATCGAGGCGTGGCTCGGCCGCGACCTACTGTGCGTGATGCCCGACGAGCGCGCAGTGCGCGGGCTCAATCCCAATCAGGAACTGGTCAAGAACCTGCCCGGCCTGCTCACCAACGTCACAGCGGCAGGAGACGCAGGCTCGAGCTTCGACTGCGTATCCCGCTCGTTCGCGCCGAAGCTCAACGTCCCCGAGGACCCGGTCTGCGGCTCCGGCCACTGCCATATCCTGCCGTACTGGAGCAGGCACCTCGGTAAAGACGCGCTCATCGCATATCAGGCCTCGGCGCGCGGCGGCATCATCCATGCCAAGGTCAAGGACGGTCGCGTCAGTCTCGGAGGCAGCGCAGCGCTGTTCTCCATCGGCACCATCCTGCCCGATTGATGGCGGCAACAGCTCAAAAGCCGTATTCGCATGACGCTCGCAACCAATTTCATCAACGCGCGAAGCTCCAAAGAGCCCAAAAGCTCCGGCCTCAAGCGGCAACACAAGAGTGATTTGCGTAATACGCGATTGCGTGTATTGTTGTGCAAGTTGCCCGACGAACTGTAAGTCGCCAGCGCATCACCGCCCCGATAGCTCAGTGGTAGAGCACTTCCTTGGTAAGGAAGAGGTCGTGAGTCCAATTCTCACTCGGGGCTCTCTCTATTCTTTCACTTCATACCGCGCCTGCCAACAGCCTTAACCGCAGTAATACTGGCCAGCGCCACCACAAACAGCACCGTCAACACCGGAATCAGCGCCGCATATCGATGCGCTTGATCGGGCGCATGCGTCACCACGAACGACGCCAGCTGATTGCCGGACAATCCCGCAAACGCCCATGCGCTCAGCGTCAAACCATGCGTAGTGGACACGGTTTTGGTACCGAAATGCTGGTCCAACAGCACCGGCAGCGTAGAGAAGCCACCACCATAGCCGGCATTAACCAGGAACAGCATGGCGAGCACAGCCCACAACAGCGCGTTATCGATGCTGCCCGTCACCATCTGCAGCGCACATACTGCAATCGACATCACAAAGATCACCTGATACACGCTTTCACGGCGTTTCAAGTGGTCAGACAATGCGGAGAATCCCACACGACCGGCCGTATTGAACACGGAATCCACCGCAAGCACCAAACCGATGATGCCAGCAATTGCAGCAGCAAAATCGGAAGCATCCAAAGCAGCATACCGCGGCAAAGCCTGCAGCACATCGTGAAGAATGTCCTTCTCCTGACTGATCAATGCCAAACCGCAGGTGATATTGATATAGAACGCCATCCAAATACCCCAGAACACCGGCTTCTTCAGAATCGACAAACGGCTGACATGCGAAGCAACCGGATCGTAGGACCAACCAGCCGGGCGCTGAATCAGCAGAAATCCGATGACCATCATCACCGCATACACCGCGGCGAGCACATAAAACATGCCGACGAGCCCCACGACACCAATCAGCCATTCCATCGCCGGGCTCGCCAGCGCCTTGGACAAGCCGAATCCAGCGACGGCAACGCCTGTGGCCAGTCCTTTATTATCCGTGAACCAGAGCATCAGATTCTTGACCGGCGTCAGATACCCCACGCCAAGGCCCACACCCATAATCGCGCCATAGCAGATGAACACACCCGGCAGGAATCCCAAGGCAATGCTCACACCAGTGCCCGCAAAACCGACCACGAAGCAGATCATCGAGACCAACGCGGATTTCTTAATATCCTTCTCCACCATCGGTCCGGCGAACGCCGCGGACATGCCCAGGAAGAAAATCGCAAGCGAGAAACCCCATTCCACCGAGGAAGCGCTGACGTGCAGCTGATCGGCGATGAGCTGCTTGAACACACTCCAGCAGTAGACGGTGCCAATCGGGATATGTATCAACAGTGCGGGAATGATTGCGCTGGTCCAGCGGTTTCCGGAAGACTGCTTGACGGTGGCCATGCAGGTGAATCCTTTCGACTCTCGTACGTTTCTCATCAGTCGTACGGAATCAGCGACCCCTGCAACACAAACACCACATAATGAATGTGCGTTTCTCCGGCGTCGTTGATTCCGTCGACGCCGACAAACAGCACTGTACCACCACTTCACCGGCAGCACGCACACGTCACTAAAGAACACGGCATGATATTGTTCACATTCGGATGCCGAGAAGATCGCTGACACAGAAAGAAAGCCCCGAATATCATGACCTCACACCTTGCCGAAGCAGGACGCACGCTGGTTCCTCGCAAAGATGATCGCTATGGCCTGCTTTCCCCCGCACTGGTCATTCTCACGTTCGTCGCTGGGCTGGTGGATGCTTTAAGCTACTTGGCGCTCGGCCATGTGTTTGTGGCCAATGTGACCGGCAACATCGTCTTTCTGGGTTTTGCGTTCGCCCATGCGCAGGGCTTCGTCTGGTGGACTTCGGCGCTTACGCTGGCCACGTTCATGATCGGAGCGTTCATCGGCGGGCGCATTATTCATTACTGCGGCGCTAATCGCGCGCGCCATCTGCTGGTGTCCACGTCAATTCAGCTGGCTTTTGTGGCGGCTGCGCTCATCGGCATCTACCTGCTCAATCAGTTCGCGCCTGAGCCCTCGATGGGTGGCACTGATGCTTCAGCCATCGCCCGCGCCGCGCAGCCTAGTCTGAACTTCCCCACTGCCCGGCATATTGATCTGCATATTATTCTGCTGATTGTGCTGCTCGCCCCAGCTATGGGTATCCAGAATTCCACTGCGCGCAAGCTTTCGGTGCCGGATCTGCCCACGACTGTGCTCACGATGACGCTGACTGGGATTATCGCTGACACTTCGGCGCATGGTCATGAGCAGTCAAAACTTGGTCGGCGAGCCATTGTGATGTTGGCGTTGGCCCTCGGCGCCTTGACTGGAGCGACGTTGCAGACGCGCGGGCATGAGGATGTGATTCTGATGGTGATGATTGCTTGCCTCGTCGCCGTCATCGCCATGATGCTGCCCTATATCCATTCCGATGCCCGCTGGATCACGGACAGCAAATAATTACCGCATAACCCTCACCAAACGTACGCCGAGTACCCTTTTGGCGTACGTGCACTGCGGGTTTTTAGCACTCAATGCCGTATTCGGCGTACATGTAGGCGTCGTACTGGCGCTCGCCGCCATAGTAGGCGTCGTCATGATGCGATTCCTGATGGTTGTTGCTCGACTGCATAATCATTCCTTTTCCTAACTTCATCGGTATTACGATCAGATATAGCGGAGGCGCGTTACCGAACTATGCGCGTCCAGCAAATCGCAGGTGAACTCATGGAGAATTTCGCAATCTTCCATCCAGCACCGGTTCCGAAGCGAAGGAGACCAGTCATGCGTATTATCGAGCAGTTCTGTCAAGGTAAACGGCTTGATCAGTCGCTCAACGAGGATGGTCTCATTGTTACGGACGGATTCGCTGCGGTAGTGGATGGTGTGACCAGCAAAAGCATTCGGCACCTCTGGCACCCCAGTAGCGGAGTGGCTGCCAAGAATCATGTCCTCGAGACCATCGCCGGATTGTCCGTAACCTCCACGATGCGCGAAGTGCAGCAGGCAATCGACGCACAGTTTCAACAGGCCTATCGCGAGTGCGGCTCTTACGACATCCTTGTTCACGAACCCATCGAACGACTGCAAGCCAATGCCGTGATCTATAGTGTGCATCGGCGCGAGATATGGTTATTCGGCGACTGCCAAGTCATGGTCAATGGTCAACAGACCCCTACAGTCAAGCGAGTAGACGAACTCTTGGGAGAACTGCGCGCATTCACTACGCTTGCTTTACGTAGGCAGCAATCCTCTGCCAACTCCACTGAGTCCAGCTCCGCAACGGACAGCACCGACCCTGCCCGCGACATGATTCTGCCATTTCTGCGCCTGCAATCCCAGTTCGCCAACGCGCGCGGCCCTTATGGATACTTCGTATTCGATGGGTTCACGGACCTGACATATCCGATTCGCACAGTGACTGTGAGCTCTGGCGATGAAGTGGTGCTCGCCTCGGATGGCTACCCGGTGCTGCAGCCTACGCTTACTGCGAGTGGACGCGAATTACAGCGGCTCAAGCGCGAGGATCCGGAACTCATCAGCGAGTATCGGTCCACAAAGGGTTTTGTTGAAGGTTACGATTCGTTCGACGACCGTACCTATGTGCGATTCATCGCCTAAGTTCGCTCACCTCAAGAATTTGGACACTCATACAAAAACTCGCGTCAAATGTACACTGAGGATGGCTCAGTGTACGTTTGACGCGAGTTTTTCATTCCCCATCTCACTAAACGTACGCTGAGTGATGCTCAGCGTACGTTTAGTGAGATGGGTTGGATTGAGATGGATTGCGAATCAGCTCAGAGAAGCGACTACATCTCCTCGCGATTGCGACGGTAGGCGATGGCTGCACCGGCACCCGCTAGGAGCAAGCCAGCCAGAGCGACCGCGGCGACGGCGGAGCCTGTGCTGGAGATCACTCCACCCTGTGCCGTGGAACCACGCTTGACCAGTCCGGCGATGGCCTTCTCCAAAGCCTCGCGGGCTTCGTCAACCTGAGCCTGCGTGGCCTTGCTGTTGTCGGAAACCTCGCGGGCCTTCTTCAACGCAGCACGCAACGCGTTGGCGGAATCATCGGTGTAGACAGCCAGATCGATGGCGAGCGCCTTGTTGATAACCGCATTCAGCGCGGACTTATCGACCACGCCCGGCTTCGGATCCGGAGTGGATGCGGGCTTCAGACCGGTGATGGCTTCCTGCAGTGCAGTCAGCGCGTTGTTCACTTCCGTCTGCGTGGCCTTGTCATTGTCGAGCACCTGCTTGGCAGTCTTCAGTGCGTCGGCGAAGACATCCCACGAGTCAGCCGTGTAATCAGCCTTCTCAAGCTTGTCTGCCTTGCTTACTGCGGACTGCAGGTCGGTCCTGTCTACCACGACCGGGCCAGGGCCAGGATTGTTGCCGTTCTGCTGAAGACCGGCGATGGCGGATTCGAGGTTCGTCAGCGCCAGAGCCACGTCGTAAGCGGTAGCCTTATCGTTATCCGCCACAGTCTGCGCAGCCTTGCGAGCCTTGACCAGCGCCTCCCAGCTTTCAGCCGTGTAGTCGGCCTCCTTGAGACCGTTGGCCTTGGCAATGGCGTCGTTGAGGTCGGTCTTGTCGGGAGCGACGGCCTCTTCCTCGACTTCACGGTCCGTGGTGAGACGAAGCTCGGAAGCGGATGCGTACTTGTTGGTCTCTCCCGCAGAAGATCCGGTGGAAGTGAGCGCAGTCAGACGTACGCTAACCACGTTATCGACAGCATCGAAGCTGGCCTTCTGCCAAGTGGTATCGGTGGAGAATGTGCCCTCGTGAACGATCTCGTTAGCGGCGGAGTCGTCCAGCGCGAGCGTTTGGGTGGCACCATCGGCAGTGGTCAGCGTGATCTTGTAATCCTTGATCTTGCCGTTGACGCTGGCACCGCCCGGTCGAGGCAGGTATCGCAGACCGTTGATGGTAGTTGGCTGGGCAAGGTTGAACTGGTACCAAGCCGTGCCGTCGGCAATGGCATTGGCGCTCCAGCTGGTATGCCAGTAGGTACTGTCCGAACCATCCTGGGCGAAGTCCTTTGGACCTTCGTAGTTGCCGTAGTTGGACTGTTCGCTACCAGCCCTCACGGTGTAGCCACCCAGCTCGTCGGAGCCGTCAGCTGCCACATCGTACTTGTCGCTGCTCTCGTTGCCGGGAGCGGTCTTCATATACTCGTCGAGAGCCTCGAGAATGTCGTATGCCTTGGTGTAATCCTCAGCAGTTGCGCCATTCTTGTCGATGAGCACTTGGACCTTGACCAAGGTGTCCTGATAGGTCTGCCATGCGGCATCAGAGAGTTCGGCATGCTTGGAATCGTACTTGCCGCTGATTTCCTTGAGCTTATCCTGCGCCTCGGCCTTGGTGCGAGCCTCAGAGTCGACGCGCTCGATCTTCAGGTTGTCGAGCACGAAGTCCTTGTATCCGCCGAAGTCCTGTGCGTTGCCGGTGGAACCCTGCAGATCAGGTGCGGTTGCGGTCGAGTAGATACCGAACCAGGAATCGCCGTTGACGCCACCGGTCAGCTCGAACTCGGCCTTGCCGGTCTTGCCCAGAGCCTTCTTCAGGTTGGTCAGCTTCACGCTGCCGGCAGAGTACTCACCCTGGCCCACAGCGATGGCGTAGATGTCGTCGGAGCCGGATTGATAATCGAAGCTCACCTTGTACTTGGCGCCCGCCTCGAACTTCACGTTCTGCGGGATCGTCTGGTAGACCAGCGTGCCCTTCTGGGTCAGGCCGTTGACCTTCACCGACCAAGTGCCATCGAGCACATCGTCCATCTTCTTGACATCCCACCCGGCCTGCGTGAATGGAGCATGCAGCTCGGAGAGGTGGATGCGGTTGTCCTCAACGCCTTCGGAGCCGGAGACCACGAACGGCCAGATGCCCTGGGCGTTGTTTTCGAATCCGTTGGTGAGCTGCTTGAGTTCGCCGTTCTCATCGAGGGTGATGCCGGAGTACTGGTTCTCCACGATGCGCACATCGTCGAAGTAGGTGTGTGCTCCGTCAGTGCTCTTGTGAGACAGGGTTACCGTGGCATCGCCGTTCTCGGGCGCGGTGAAGAACACGTACATGTTCTGGAAGTAGCTGGAGCCATTTTCCGTATTGCTGTTCGTGTTGTGACCGTATGCCTTGATGTAGTTCTTGGCGATGGACTTGCCGGTGGAGTTGGTGGCCAGCACCTTGCCGCCGCTGGTCACGGTGACGGATGCGTCACCGGTACTGCGGTTGTCAACGCCGACGTACAGTGCGTACTTCTGGCCGGCCTTGAGGTCGGTCAGGCGCTGGGAGACGTCAACCTTGCCGGTGAGGCGCAGCATGGCGTTGTTCTCGCCTTCGACTTCAGCCTTGCCGGAGCCGCTGACAGTCCAGTTGTCGGTGAGGGTGTTGGAGCCGCCGTTGAAGCCAGCATCCACAACGTGCATGCCTTCGCTCCAGTTGACCTGAATCTGCTTGGCCTCGCCCTTGTACACCACGTACGGGGTTTCGGCGTCGGCAGTGAGCGTCACCTTACCGCCGGAGACGGCCACGGTCTGCTCGTTGGTCTTGCCCTGATCGGTGAGCTGGTACACCTTTACGCTGGAGAGGTTCTTCCAGCTATCCGGCAAAGTCCAAGTGGTGGTGCCACCCTTGGTGTTCCAGTGGTAGAGCTTTTGCTCGGAATCCTTGACCAGCTTGCCGGTGGAGGAATCCCACATCCACGGCAGCAGGTAGGACTCGTCGCCGGTGGAAGTGCCGTCACCTGCGGAGACAGCGCCGGAAGCAACCGTCACGCCGTTGAAGGTGATGGTGCGCTGGCGGTAGGCTGCGCTGGAGGTGTCGTTGGAGCCACGGGAGATCACTACAACGTTGCCGTTGGAATCCTTCAGGGTGATCTGCTCGTTGCCGTTGTTCGTGTTCGGATCAACCACAGCGTTGTCGTTGCCATTGTCGGCGGTCAGCAGCGGGTTGTTGACCCAGCGGGCCACCTTGAAGTGCTGGATGAACTTGGTGGACACATCATGGGTGTACAGGTTCTTGATGTAGGCGGCATAGTCGTTTCGGCCCTGCCAGCCTTCGAAGTCCTTCATGTTGTAGCCGCCGAGCAGCGGGGCGTTGGCAGCGCCGCCGTAGGACGGGTAGTCGCCAACCCAGCTGTCCTTCTGATGGTTGCGCAGGAAGCGCATCACTGCGGAGTTCTCGCCCTTGGAGGCATAGCCGCCGTAGGTCAGATCAGCCGCCCAGTGCTGGAAGGTGGAGTCGTACTCGTTGCCGGATCCCCATTCGGTGGTCATGCGCCAACCGTTGTCGTTGATCATCTTGCTCATCTTGCGGGTTTCCCAGGAATCTTCCGAGCTGGAAGAAGTCAGATTGCCCCACACGTCGAGGTAGATGAAGTCCATGTTGTCGCCGACTTCCTTGCTGAGGTCAGCGAAACGGCTTACGCGGGAACCGGATGCCAGATCGTAGATGCCGTCGATGCCGACACCCTGATCGAGCCAGTTCCAGCCGTAGCTCAAATCACCCGTAGGGTTGTCTTTGCTGATGTTCGTGCGGCGAACCATGTCCTCACTGAAGGCCTTGGCTTCCGGATACATTTCGGAGGCGTTGACGTGCACACCGAAGCGGGCACCGTACTCGGCACCTTCTTCCATCAGGGTGTTCATGTCATCGGCACCGCCGAGGCGCTGGCCGATGTCGCCGTAATCCGGATGGCCGGAGTCGTGGCCTTCGTTGCCGTAGCCCTTGAGCAGCACGGACTGGCCAAGGCCGTCGGTGTTCAAGGCCACCTTCTTGACGTTGTCAAGCGTGGTGAGGAACGGGTTCTGTGCCTGAGAACCGAAGTTCATGGCGATACGCCATGCCACCAGTTCGGGCACTTCCTCGGACTTGTACGGATTGTTCATGATGTCGCGGTAGGCAATCGCGCCATCCTGCCAGTTGACGGCACCGTCTTCGTTCTCGTCGCCGGCGATGGCCACGGCCATCTGCGGCAATGCGGTTTCGGCCACGGTGTACTTGTTGCCCTTGGAATCGGTGACCGTACGGTGGTAGTACCACGGCGCGCTGGCCAAGCCAAGGGAAGTGGCATCGCCAGTCTGCTGGGTGGTGGCGTAGACGCGTGTATTCTGGCTGCCGCCGCGCACCGGAGCTGCCACATAGGTGCCGTCATGCTCGGAGTTGCTCCACAGGCCAGCGCTCAGGCCAGCTCCGGAGATGAAGCCATACGTGTAGTCGCTATCGGTGACGTTAGTATCTTCGGTTACTGCGAAGTTGGTATCACCGGGCTTCTGCGTGTTGGACGACATACGTGCACCAGTGAACTGGGCACCTTCCTGGCTAGAGCGCACGGAAACGAGGCTCTGGTTCGGGAAGGACAGCGTCTGGATGGCGTTCTTCTCCACACCGTTGCCCTCAGGAATGCCGTCGGACAGGTTGTTCTTGATCTTGGTGACGTTGAGGTGCAGCTGGTTAGCCTTGACCGTGATCTGGACGGTAATTACCGCGTCGATCTTCTTGGCCTCGTCCTTGACCTTCAGCGTGTAGGTGGCTTCAGTGTCGGAGACCTTCTTGAAGGTCACGTCATCGTCGGTCAGTTCGATGTTGGTGCCGTTGATTTCAACAGTGCGCACATCCTTGGTCTGGCCATACATCACCTTGCCGTTGGTCAGCGTGTACTGAAGCACGGAGGGGAAGCTCTTCTTGATCTGCACTTCCATCTTCTTGGTCTTCAGCGTTTCGGAGGCGACTGGAACGGTCTTGTTAAGGGTGATCGGATCAATGGCGAGGTCGGCATCGTCCACGGTCACCTGCTGGGAGACGTCCTCATAGCCGTCCTTGGCAATCGACAACGTGTATTCGCCGGCTTCGATATCGGCGAAGGAGAAGGTGCCGTCGGCGGCCGTCTTGGCCTTGGCCTTGCCCAGACGAACGGCAGCGCCTTCGATGGCGGCGCCTTCAGCATCGACGACCTTGCCGGAAACCGCGTGCTTGGCGACTTCGGTAACCTCGGGGAAGTCCTTGATGTAGACGTCGGTGACCTGGCTCAACGACTTCCAGGAGCCGGCCTTGATGGCGAGCTTGTTGGAGAGGTTCGTCATGGCGGAGTAGTCGACGTCGAATGCCTTCTGGCCGTCCACGGTCAGTGTGGCGACCTTGGCGTCGGTCCAGGAGACTTGAATATCGTGCTCGTCGTTGGCGCTCGGAGCAGCAATGCGAGAACCGTCGAACCAACCGCCGTTGCCGCCGCCGGTGTAGGTCTGCCAGAACCAGCCTTGCGCATCGTAGCCGATGAACAGGCCGCTGCCCGGGTCGTTGTAGCCCAGGTAGAAGCCGAAGCGGTTGGCGGAGCCCTCCTGCGGAGACTTGATGGTGGCATGGAAGGAGCCGGCCTTGGAGAAGTCGTAATCCGTGCCCCATACGGCTACTGCCGGCCAGTCATTGCTGGAGCTGGGGTCAGCAGCCGCATTGCCGTGAGCGGCGGTGGACTTGAAGTGCAGCCAACCGTCTGCCATCTCCAGGATCTCGCCACCCTTGGCGATGTTGGAATCAATGGTCCAGCCTTCCACCGCATCGGCTTGCGCGGAAGGGGCCTCAGTTGCAGCTGCATCATCGGATGTGTCGTTGATCTGCTGAATCTGACTTGCCAGTGTCTGCAAGTCGGATTCGGTAAGGGGATACGCGAACGCAGTTCCCCCTCCGCCTCCCATGCAGGTAAGCGCCAGCGCCGTTGCCAGCGCAGCAGAGAGCGTCTTCTTCTTATTCATTAACTATATTTTCATTAATCTCTTCATTGAGTTGAAACAAATGCTGTCTTCCTTGAAATATCAGCATTTGTAATTATGTAAAGAGACATTACAAGAAGCTCTTCTTATGCGCAATCTCAGGCAATGCCAAGAATCGCCGTGCATTTGACATCGAATTACACTGTGAACGAAATCACAATACCGAACGAATACCTACGTTGTTAGCCTTCACATTGACGACGGCATCATCCGCGACACGCGCATCACAAATAACTACGTAGAAAAAATGAGAGCGGCTGCGGCGCCCCTCCTCAAGCATCTTCCGCAAGCCTCCTCCGCAAGCAATAGAAAAGCCGCCTTGCGAGAATGCGCAAGGCGGCTTAATCGTCAGCTGCAAGAAGCAGCCGGCCCCTACTTCTTGGAAGCGTTCACAGCATCCACGGCCTTCTGCAAGGATGCGGTGTGGGCCTTGTACCAGTCGGCCTGCTCGTTGAGCTTGCTGGTGGCGGACTTGAAGCCGTCGGTGTCATCGGCCACGCAGCCTTCGTACACCGGCAGTTCCACGCTCAGTTCCTTGTTCAGCGCGTCCAGCGTGGAGGCGTCCTTGACATCCTTCTTGGTGAGGGCTGCAGCTTCGGAGGCATCGCCGTTGACCAGGTTGTTGTAGTCGTTGGTGGCGTTGCGCACGTCTTCGGAAGCGGCTGCGCACGCGGCGACCGCGTTGTTGTACTGGGCATCGGAGTAGGCACGGAAGCCAAACACGCCAGCAACAACGATAATGGCCACGACCACCACGGCGATGATGGCGACGGCCACCTTGGACATGTGCTTCTTCTGAGCACCATCATTGGTGGTGTTGGTGGTGTTTGCTGGTGCAGTCTGCTGCTCAGCGGACATACTTCGATCTCCTTTGTTCTCAGATCTTTTCCGGATGTTCATCCGGATCTCTCCGTTCGAGGAACGTACTGCGGGGTTCCCCGGAAAACAAAAAACCCTCGCATTCCGCGAGGGTCATTGGCTGGGATGCCTGGACTCGAACCAAGAATGGCTGAACCAGAATCAGCTGTGTTGCCAATTACACCACATCCCAATTTGGCTTGGCGTAACAACTCCGAAGAGTTGTTCGTCGTACCCCCAACCGGATTTGAACCGGTGTTGGCGCCGTGAGAGGGCGTAGTCCTAGACCGCTAGACGATGGGGGCATATTCAGTTTTTCAACCGGCTGCGAGGCGAACCGCGCAACGAGTGATAAATATACGCAACTATTCACCCTTACGCAACTTACGGCGTGTCGCCCGTAATTTCAACGTTTTACTCACTACACAATCGCATTGCGCACATCCACCACCGAGCCGACCGAACCGAATCGTCAACCAACGAATCCGGACTCCGTAAGGTAAGCCCCGGAGCAAGAGCCATAAGGGTCACTGCTCGGCAACAGCACTGCGGCAAAACCCTTTGATTTCAAAGGCTCATCTACTCTACTGATGAATTATCATAAATCCTACTGATGAATTTGCATACACTCTACTGATGAATTATCATAAATCCTACTGATGAATTTGCATACACTCTACTGATGAATCATCCGATACCGTATTGATGAGAGCGCAAAAGAGGCAACATGATTCCAAGAACTATTGCACAAGAGCTTGCTCCTATGCTGTCATGGTTCCCAGTTGTTTCCGTGACAGGTCCGCGACAAAGCGGCAAGTCCACGCTTATCAAAAATGCGCTTCCGGATTACGAATATGTCAATCTTGAAGATGAGACCACACGACTTAGCGCCATCGACGACCCGGTAGGATTCATCCATTCACATGGCAACAAGCTCATCATCGATGAGGCGCAATACGCCCCTAGCCTGTTCTCGCAAATACAAGTTGTGGCTGATGAGCGTAAATCTATGGGCCAATATGTGTTGTCCGGTTCGCAGAACTTTCTGATGGAGAAGCGAATTGGTCAATCATTAGCGGGCCGAGTCGGCATGCTCCAACTGCTGCCTCTCTCTTATGAGGAAGCACTGGAATCAGAACATAATCTGACCGTGGACGAGTTCATGTTCCGCGGCGGATACCCGCACCTGTACGACGTGCCAACACCAACAGATGTCTACTTCCGGAGCTATACGGCCACTTATATAAGCCGTGACGTGGCGGAATACCTCGATGTCCGCAATCTCACCGACTTCAATACCTTCCTGCGGCTCTGCGCGGAGAACGCCGGCAGCTTGCTCAACCTCACCGCTTTGGCAAAAGACGCGAACATATCCTTCAACACCGCCAAGGAATGGCTGTCAATTCTGGAGGCGAGTTTCATCGTATTCAGACTGGCCCCCTACTCCACAAACACCCGCAAACGACTCATCAAGACACCCAAGCTCTATTTCTACGACAACGGTTTGCTCAACTATCTTTTGGGTATCCATTCGCCGCAGGAGCTTGCTGATGACCCCAAACGTGGTGACGTGTTCGAGAATCTCATTATTTCGGAAACGGTGAAACGCTACCGCAATCGCAATAAAGACTGCGAACTCTGCTTCTATCGCGATTCGAACCAGCGAGAAATCGACTTGGTGGACGCTACGCAGCGCCGCAATCCCACTCTGTTGGAAATCAAATCGGGTATGACAGCACGACCTGACTTTTTCAAGCGTCTCGCCACAGTCGGGGAAGATCTCGGAGTGCCCGTTGATCGCAGAGCGGTTATCTATCGAGGCACCGAGAGCTTCACCAGCAAGAATGGCAGATTCATTACCGCCAACGATTATCTTTGCACTGCTCAAGCATGAACAATCAGGCTGGCTCCGAGCGAAAAGCCACCCGCCGTGATGACGTCCCTAATTTTGCAGAACAGCCTCACTGCACGATGGCATTGCGCACATCTACCACCGAGCCGACTGAGCCGAAACGCTGGCCGGATTTATCCGTCCACTGCGGCACTTCGCCGGTTACCGTAACGGTCACCATGTAGTCGCCTTCCGGTAGCTCGGGAGAGACGTATCGATAGCTTTCGTCGGGAGACTTGGCGTAGAAGCTGACGAAAATATCCTCTACCGCAGTAGACCCATCAGCCCGCCGAATACCAATGCGCGCATAGGAGCCCCATGGGTCAGCCCGGCCAATCAACGCCACTCGAGAACCATAGAACGGAATCTTCACTGACTCTCCAGCGACGTAAGAATGGAAGCCAACATCAATCGAGCGCCCGCGCAATGGCTCAGCTTCTCCTGTGCCCGGATTCCATGACGGCACATACCGATCCAGCCGCAGCCTGCCATCGCGCACAATAAGCTGCTGCCATACATATGTCGCCGCCGAAGCCTGATGCGGGAACGACCAACGGTCCCCCATAAACATCGAGACCATGCCGTGCTCGGTCGTGACGGGCAGCGCATACAACGTCTGGGAATTGCAGGTTTGCGTGCCTTCCGGCGCGAAAAGACCCTGATACGTCCAGGGACCACTCATCGAGGGAGCGGACAGACAATAGTTCTCATTGCAGTCCCACGATGTCTTGCCGGAGAACAGCAGCCAATAACGCCCGTCTAGCTTGGCCACTGCAGGCGCCTCACCGCCGAGCGCGATCCCCTCGCCCACACGTTGCTCCGCAGAGCAGTAATCATTGGCGAGTCGATAGATATCACCCTCATGCACGAGCAGATAACCAGTGCCATCGTCATCCTGAAATACTCCCAAATCCCAGCGGCGAATCGGCTCACCGTCAAACAGCAACGGGCCTTGGAACTGGTATTCGCCATCAATGGCATCGCACACCGCATAGCAGATGTGCGGATCGTAGTATCCCAAATCATCGGAATGCATATACATTACGTACTGCCCAGTAGCAGGGCAACGCATCACCTTGACACGCTCCCCGATGCGCCCCGGCCCCATCAAGCCATCAGACTGCTGCGGCAGCACAATACGGCGGAATTGCCAATGCACCAAGTCCAGCGACGCATAACAGGAGAATCCCGCGAACTTGTTCTCCTCATCGGTTTTGTATTCGCCGAACAGGTAATACCAGTCACCTTCCTGCACAATGCATCCGCCATGCGCATTCACCGTGCGGCCGCGGTCGTCAAACCACGGCACTCCGCTGATAATAAGGGATTGACGCTCTACCATACTGTTTCCTCAGTCCGATTGAGCAGCGTCCATATTCTCCCCCGATATCACAAGAAACGAATATGACGAGGATTGCTCAATGGCAATACTGCTCAATGGCAATACACAGTAGAGCGGAGGAGACGCCGTAGCATCCCTCCGCCCATATTTGCCAAAATCAGCCCTTGACCGAGCCGGCCACCAGACCGGAGACGATCCATCGCTGGCAGAAGATGAAGAAGATCACCACTGGCACCAGGGCGATCACCGTGATGGTCATGAACGCCGGCCAATCGGTGGTGAACTGGCCCATGGCGTTGTATACCTGCAGAATCACGGTGCGCAGGTCGGTGGAGGTCAGGAAGATGTTCGGCAGCATGAAGTCATTCCAGGTAGACAGCGTTTGGAAGACCACCACTGTTGCCAGAATCGGCGTAATCATCGGCAGCACAATCACCCGGAAGATGCGGAACGGGCCGGCGCCGTCAATACGCGCGGCTTCCAGAATCTCCATCGGCAGCTTGCGCATATATCCGATGGTGAGCATGTAGCAGAAAATGGAATTGGCGAGGTACAGGATGATCAAGCCCAGCAAGGAATCGACCAGACCGACCTTTGCCTCCATTTTGTACAGTGGAATCAGCGTGGCCTGCACCGGTATGCAGAACGCGATCATCAGCACCGCGCCAACGCCGGCAGTGAACTTGCTGTTCTTGAGAATCATGCCGTAGGCGGCGAGCGCGCCAATCATCACTTCGAAGAACACGGCGAACACGGTAACGATGATGGAATTGATGAAGCTTTGCACAATAGGCAGGGTGCCGAACACATCCGCGTAGTGTTGCAACGTCCAATGCTCAGGCAGGCCGAATGGCGACTGGGCCATGTCAAGTGTGGTTTTGAACGTGTTGATGACGATGTAGTAGAGCGGGATGGCCATGATGATGGCCAAACCATTGATGAGTATGGTGCGGACGATTTTACCGACCTGCGCACGCTGTGACGGTGTCATGCGAACCTCCTAGTGATAATGCCGGTAATGGCCTGCTGGCCAAGGACGACGATCATGCAGGCGACGGTGAACAGCACTGCGAGGGCCGAGCCCAGGCCATATTGGGATTGCGAAATACCTTGAACGATGATGGATTGGGTGATGGTGTTGGTTGCGTAGCCCGGGCCGCCCTTGGTCATGCCGAACGGGAGATCATAGACCTTCAAACCATTGGTGATGAGCAGGAATGTGGAGACCACGATGCCGGGCACCAGCTGTGGCAAGGTGATGTGGATGAACTGCTGGAAAGCATTGGCACCATCAACGGCAGCCTGCTCGTAGAGATCTTTTGGCACCGCCTGCAAATAAGCCAAATACAGGGTGGCATGCCAGCCGACGGCGGCCCAGATGGCCACGAAGATTACCGCTATGCGCGCGAGGTTGCTATCGGCCAGCCACGGTACCGATTTGAGTCCCATGGAAATCAGCACCGAGTTGAGTGCGCCGGTCTTCAACGGGGAAAGAATGTATTGCCAGACCAGGCCAAGCACGATAAGCGAAGGAACGCCGAGGAAGAAGAACAGCGAGCGAGCGAAGGATCGACCGTAGAACTTTGAGTTCAGCGCCACGGCCAGCGGAATCGCCAAAGCGGTGGTAATCAGTGTGGTAGTCACGGCAAATAGCACGGTGAATCCGAGACCTACGAGCAGGGAAGGATCCGTGAATACTTTCTGATAATTGGCGAATCCCACGAAGTTAGGATGCTGCTGGAATCCGTTGAAGTCGGTGAATGAATAATAGATGGTTTGCACCAAAGGGACCGCGGTAAGCACCAGGAACACCACGATGATAGGAAACAGGAAGCCTGTGGAGGCTGCTGTTTCAGCGAATTTGCCGGTTTTGTACCAGGGGGTTTTGGCATTGACGGCACCAGCCGATGGTGCACCGGCAGGCACTTCCTGCGACTGGTCATGACGAGACATGTCAGCGTTGCCTTTCTATATGCCTATATGCATTGGAGAAGGATTCGCTCGGACGGGCGGAACCGCCCGAGCGAATCAGTTGAAGGAGGAGATAGGAGTATGGAGATTGATGTTGTTTGACTAGCGGGCGATCACTTCGATTCAGCCCACTTGGCATCCAGGGCCTTGGTGACATCGGCCACCGAGGCCTGGCCCTGCACCAAGAGCTGGAACTGAGAAGCCATTTCCTGGCCCATCACATTGCCGTCACGAGTCCAGTTGGTCCAGTAGAAGTCGCCGTTGGTGATGTACTTCTCGTAGAGGTCCTTGAGCTGAGGAGCCACGTTGGCCTTGTAGGCCGGGGAGACGGAAATCTGGTTGATCTGCTTCTCTTCCAGCTTGAGGCCTTCCTCGCTGTTCATGAAAGCGAGGAACTTCTTAGCGGCTTCCAGCTTGGCACCATCGACCTTAGAGCTGATGACGAACGGGGAGTCCGGGCCACCACCGACGTACGGCTTGCCACCGTCAACAGCCGGGAATGGCGCCACACCATAGTCAACGCCCGAGGAGTCAAGATCGGCGAAGTCCCATGGGCCGGAACGGAACATGGCCAGCTGGCCGGTCATGAAGTTCTGCTTGATCTGGTCGGCACTGACACCGACTGTTTCCTTGGGTAGGGTGCCGGAATCAACGAGCTTCAGCCACTGCTTCAGCACCGGAGTCCACTGCTCGGAAAATGTACCGCCCTGGTCTTGTTCAGGCCACTTGGAGGCATCGATGCCCTGCTTGGAGTAATAGCCGCCAAGCATCGGCTGGAAGGAGCCGGAGACCACGCTCATGTCTTCCATGTACGGCGTGATGTTCTGCGCCTGGAGCTTCTTGCCAAGCTCGATGAATTCATCCAAGGTCTCGGGCACGCTGTCGTAACCCACCTGTTTCAGCAGATCCTTGTTATAGACGATGCCACCCACCCAGGCAGTCGGCGACATGCCATACACCTTGCCATCACGGGTGTAGAGGTCGGTCTGGGACTTCGGAAGATTCTTGACGAAGTCCTCATTGGTGATGTCGCGGGCAAGGCCGGCATCAAGCACTTCGTTGCGGGTTTCGATGGACATGTGGAATACGTCCGGAACCTGACCGCCGGCGACGCGCGTGGTCAGGGTTTGCGCATAGTCCGTGGCCTGGCCTTGGGCCGTGCTCATCTCGACCTTGATATCGGGGTTGGCTTCCTCGAATGCCTTGACAATCGGACTCATCATCTTCTCGTTGTTCCACGAGAAGTAGGTGATGGTGGTTTTGTCTGATCCAGCAGTGCTACTGCCGCATGCGGCAAGCGGCACCAACATTGCAGCAGCCGCCACTGCTGCAATCATCGTTTTGGAGAACTTCATTGTCAATCTTTCCTTCCTGTAGCGGCGTCAGCACCGGCACCGCTGAAATCCAGAACTCAATATCGAAAACCTGAAAGCTGCGGTGCCTTCTCATTTCGATATCGACTGTATTGTTTTAATACGTATTATTGAGTACGTGGCTTCAGTATGCCACCGTGATACAGCAGGTGCAATAGCGGCGTGTCGCACTAATAGAAATTGCCAAATACTTTATATTTCAATGGTTTACAGCATACAGGATAGAAACCTCGAACTATCCGTCAACTAGGCATACACTCGCGGCACACCGATATTTTGCACCATCAATATCCTGAGTAATAATACGTATTAGTTCCGATGCGCCGAAGCATCGAAAGTCAGTCTTCAACCAATAGGAACACCAATGACAACCAACACCACACACACCGTAATCAACCAGCTTCCAGACGAACACTGGTGGGGAGGCAGAGTCGCCGACGGACGATTCATGCCGTACGGAACAAGCGAGTTCCACTGCAATCTCGCAACATGGCAACATCAGCCCGGACAGCTGCCGGAAGCGTCCAATCAAAGCGCACCCCTGCTCGTCTCCACAAAGGGACGATACGTCTGGGATGAGCACCCATTCGAATTCAGCTTCGACGACAACACCCTCGTCATCCAAGCCGACCACGCCATTGACGTGCATCAAAGTGCAGGAAGTACTTTACGAGATGCCTATCTCGAGGCTTGCCAGGAGCATTTCCCTCCGTCCGGCGATACTCCAGCGCTCGAAATGTTCTCCAAGCCCCAATACAACACATGGATAGAAATGCCATATCATCCCACGCAGCAGGGCGTATTGGCGTACGCCGATTCCATGATTGAAGCCGGCATGCCTGCCGGCGTGCTGATGATCGACGACAAATGGAGCCCGGATTACGGCAACTGGACGTTTGACCCAGCGGCATTCCCGGACCCCAAGGCGATGCTCGACCAGCTGCACGCCCAAGGATTCAATATCATCGTCTGGCTGGTGCCATTCGTCAGCCCCGATTCCGCTGTGTTCAGAGAGCTCGAAGCGAACGGACTCATGCTTCAGGACAAACACGGCCGAACCGCAATCCGCCGTTGGTGGAACGGGCTCAGCGCCGTACTGGATCTGAGCAATCCTGCTGCCTGCGCCTGGATTCGCACCAAACTCGATGCGCTGCGAGCGCTGGGAGTGGACGGCTTTAAATTCGACGGCGGTGATCTGTACGATTTTCACCTCGACGACCGCCCATACCGACCGATGACATCCAATGACATGTGCGAGCAATGGGCCAAAATCGGCACCGGCTACCCATTCAACGAATTCCGAGCCTGTTGGAAGATGGGTGGGCAGCCGCTTGCGCAACGTCTGCAAGATAAGCCCGCCGCGTGGGATGAGACCGGCATTCAATCCCTGATTCCCGAAATGCTGGCGCAAGGCATGATCGGGCATGCGTTCGTCTGCCCCGATATGATCGGCGGCGGCGAAGTGAACAGCACCAAGCATTCCGGAGTGGATCAGGAGTTCTTTGTCCGTTACGCGCAAATCGCAGCCCTCGCACCAATGATGCAATTCTCCGTGGCACCCTCGCGAGTTTTGAATGACGAACATCTCAAGGCCGTCCGCCAAGCGCTGGATATTCGCGAACAATATCTGCCGACGATTCTCCAGCTGGCCAACCATGCAGCACAAACCGGAGAACCCATCATTCGGCCAATGGCCTATCACTTCCCCGGTATGGATGAGGTCACCGACCAGTTCATGCTCGGCAGCGATACCATCGTGGCACCATGCCTTGAGCGCGGCGCACAAGCCCGAGACGTGGCCATCCCCGCCGGGCGCTGGCATTCCGATGCCGGGCAAATCATCGAGGGGCCGACAGTGATTCATACAGCATGCCCAATCGACAGGCTGCCGCGTTTCACACGCGAAGCATAGTATTGGAATACTGACATCACGCTCACGACTACAGCAAGAGGAACCATGACCGGCAAACATACAGGAACCCGACCACCAACCAGCAAAGACGTGGCGGCATTGGCTGGAGTCTCCCAGAGCACGGTCTCATTCGTCATCAATGGCAAAAGCGTCGTTTCCGAGGCAACGAGGAAACGCGTCGAAGAGGCCATGCGCAAGCTGAATTACCAGCCCAACGCCGGTGCACGCACGCTGAAAACCAATAAGACCAACATCATCGCGCTGTTCGTGGAGATGAATGAAACATTCGATGCCAATGAGACCACGCCGTACATTGACGCAGTCGTGAAACTGGCCAGAAAACATGACTACGACGTCATCATCAACACCACGCACGAGGGATCGATGGCATTGCGACGCCTTGCCGGTAAGTCAATCTGCGATGCCTTCATCCTCATGGACATCCAGCGCAACGATGAACGTATCCCCACCGCCGCAGAGCTCAATACGCCGGTGGTACTGGTCGGCCGCCCTGACAACGCTTTAGGGCTCGACGTAGTTGACTTTGACGCCCGGGAGGCCGCCTATCTTGCCGTTGACGAACTCGCCGACACCGGGCATCGCCATATCGCCATGGTTGGCAACACCTTGGGTTCGAACGGCGATGAATTCCGGTTCTCGAATGAATTCTTCTCCGGAGCTCATGAACGTGCCGACCAGCGCGGCTTGGATTTCATCATTGTTCCCCGCCTTGTTGAAGGTTGGGAAGGTATTCGGCGCAGCACCGATCAGCTGTTGCAACACGTCGACGATCGACTGGGAATCATCGTGCGTCAGCCCCAACCAACCGAATGGCTGCTGCGAGCCTTAAGCGAACGCGGACTTGTACCGGGACGAGACCTATCTGTGGTCTCCCACTGCTCAGATCTGTCTGCCACCTCATTCCAATGGCCTGTAACCAATGTGTCGACTCGCCCTGAAGAGGTTTCCAATCAGGCCATGACGGTCCTCTTCGACCGTCTTCACGGCTCGACCGCCGCACCGCACTGCGATCTGATCGAGCCCACCGGTATCACGCGCCGAGCCACCACCATCGATTGGAATACCAGATAATACGGAAGTCAGTGCGCTGCAATGGTTCGTGCAGCGCACTGACGAATGTACAAGAACGGGCATCTCCCCACATTGGGAAGATGCCCGTTCTTCTTTCACTCCGTCACATGCCGGATATCACAGGTGCTCGCGCAGACCCTTCAGTCGAGCGATGGAAACCGGCTTGCCGACGATTTCCATGGACTCGAACAGCGGCGGGGAAACGCGGCGGCCGGACATGGCCACGCGTACCGGACCGAACGCCAGACGCGGCTTGTAGCCACCGTCTTCCACCAGAGCCTTGTTCAGAGTCTCGTGCAGGTTGTCGGTCTTCCAGTCAGCCTCATCCACACCTTCCAGAGCGGCGATGGCGGCGTCGAGCACTTCGCCGGCGGAATCCTTGAGCTGCTTGCGAGCGTCGGCGGCCGGCTCCAGGTACTCCTCGGTGGAGAGCAGGGAGCCCACCATGCCGGCGACCTCGCCGAGCAGACGCACGCGCGGCTGGACCAGCGGGGCGGCAGCGGTCAGGATTTCCTGCTCACGAGCGGTCAGCGCATCCCAATTGTCTGCGGAGACCACGCCGTCACGCTTGAGGTACGGCACGGAGCGGCGCAGGAAGTCAGCCGGGTCGAGCATGCGGATGTGCTCAGCGTTGATGGAGATGGCCTTGTCCAGGTCGAAGCGGGCCGGGTTGGCCTTCACATCGCGCACGTCGAACTTGGCGATCATCTCGTCCATGGAGAACACGTCGCGGTCGGGGGCGATGGACCAGCCGAGCAGCGCCAGGTAGTTGAGCAGGCCTTCACGAATGAAGCCGGCGTCGCGGTGGTTGAACAGGTTGGATTCCGGATCGCGCTTGGAGAGCTTCTTGTTGCCCTGACCCATCACGTACGGCATGTGGCCGAACAGCGGGGTGGTCTTGGCGACGCCCAGCTCTTCGAGGTAGCGGTAGAGCACGATCTGGCGCGGGGTGGAGCTCAGCAGATCCTCGCCGCGCAGCACCACGTTGATGTCCATCATGGCGTCGTCCACCGGGTTGGTGAGCGTGTACAGCGGGTCGCCGTTCGGGCGCACGATCACGTAGTCCGGTACGGAACCGGCCTTGAATTCGATGGTGCCGCGAATCAGATCGTCGAAGGCGATGTCTTCATCAGGCATGCGGATACGCAGGGCAGGCTTGCGGCCCTCGGCACGGAAAGCGGCCTTCTGCTCTTCGGTGAGGTTGCGGTCGTAGCCGTCGTAGCCGAACTCGGCCGGACGGCCGGCGGCCAGGTTGCGCTCCTTGATTTCCTCAGGAGTGGAGAAGGATTCGTAAGCGTAGCCGGCTTCGAGCAGCTTGGCGGCGACATCCTTGTAGATGTCGGTACGCTCGGACTGGCGGTACGGGCCGTGGGGGCCACCCACGTCGATGCCCTCGTCCCAGTCGATGCCCAGCCAGCGCAGGGCCTCAAGAATCTGGTTGTAGCTTTCCTCGGAGTCGCGAGCGGCGTCGGTGTCTTCGATGCGGAAGATCAGCTTGCCGCCGGTGGCGCGGGCCTCAGCCCAGTTGAACAGGGCGGTGCGCACCATGCCGACGTGCGGGGTGCCGGTCGGAGACGGGCAGAAGCGAACACGAACGTTCGCGGGGAGTTCAGGTTTGGTGTTTTCAGCATCAGTCATAATCCCCTATTGTGCCGCGCGCGCCGGACGCGTGGCCCCGATCACAGCACTCCCACCCCGGCGTACTTTTCGCGCGAAAAGTACGAGAAGCCGGCCTTACAAGCCCAATTTGCGCACTATTCGCGCGAAAAGTACGTTTGAGGGCTCAATAGCGGGTAGTTTGCGTACTTTTCGCGCGAAAAGTACATGAAAGTACATTGGGAGGGGGCGAGCAGGCTAGCAGGCAAGACCGCTGAACAGGTCTGCCCAATCCTGCGAATCATCCTCGCGAATCTCATGAAAATCCGCAGTTGTGTTGGTCATGGCCACGTTCAGGTAATCGTTGTTCATCGTTATTCCCCTTATTTCATGCACCGGAAGCTTCCATTGCTTCCCAGCTTCGCCACCGAAGCTGTGCGCAAACTTAAGTTAACGATAACAAAGCCTCAAATGTCCGCGCAGCTTCATTTGATATCGGTTTCATAACAATCCGTACACGACGCAATCCCCGGAATCCGGCACATCCACCCACCCCTCACGACGCAATCCCCGGAAAGAAGCGCAAAACCAACGTTTCACGCCATGTTTCACGACGCAATCCCCGGAATCCGGCACTTCTACCAGCCTTTTGCGACGCATTCCCCGGAAAGTAGCGCAAAACCCACGTTTCACGCCATGTTTCACGACGCAATCCCCGGAATCTGGCATGAAAGTGGCCGCTGAGCGACGGATTCCCCGGAATCCGGCAAAGACGCCCGCAAAGACGCCCGCAAAGAATCCAGCAAAGAATCTGGCAAACGCAGCGTTTGCAGTACACACGACCCCGCACGACCCTGCGCGCCCCCACGCGCCCCTACGCGACCCCCCACACTCAAAATTCAGACAATATTCGCCCAATCTACTTGGTTTTTCATAAAACAATGGAAAAATGGACAAGGACATACTGTCCTTGATGAAAGGGGAATCAATGACCGATCCCAACAATGCGCCGCTGCCTCAGGTACCTACGCCTGGCAATACCAACGGCTCAATCCCTCAGCCGCAACAGAATCCATACGGTGCCAGCGCTCCCACGCCGCAGCCTCAGTACGGACAGCCTTCCTATGGCCAGCCTTCCTATGGCCAGCCCTCCTATGAGCAGCCGCAGTACGAACAGTACGGTAATCCCGCCAGCCAGCAAGCCCCGGCATATGGTCAGCCAGCTCAGCCTTCATATGAGCAGCCGCAATACGGTCAGCCGAATGCATCGGCACCCTATGGTGGCGACCAGTACGGCGCCCCATACGCAACGCCGCAGTCCGCTCCGGTTTACTCCACGTCCACGCCGGCACCTGGTGTGACCGCAGAGGTTCCGCTGGACCAGCCGTATTACGGCTGCCCATTCCCGCAGGCGTTCCTGCGCTTCTGGAAGAAGTACGTGGTGTTCTCCGGACGCGCCTCCCGCAGCGAATATTGGTGGTGGATTTTGGCACAGTTGGGCATCACGTTCGTGCTGGATCTCCTTGCCAATATCACCGATGACAAATTGGCGTTCCTTGGCGCTATTTGGAGCCTTGCCATTTTCATCCCCGGCCTCGCACTCGCTGCCCGCCGTCTGCACGACATTAACAAGCCCGCTTGGTGGCTGGGCGTCTACTATGGCGCATTCGTCGTTGGCATTATCCTCATCGTCGCCGGCGGCGCAGGCGCTATCTTCGGCGGCATCGGCAGCCTGGCTTACGGTGACTCGTCCAGCCGTGGCTTCGGCGCAATGACTGGCGGCAGCATCGGCCTGCTGATCATTGGCTTCCTGCTGATCCTTGCCGCTGCGATTACCTTCATTGTGTTCATGGCCATGCCAAGCAAGCCCGAAGGCGCACGCTTCGATAAGAATGCCATTGCCGGCGGCTATACACCAGCTCCGGGCGATCCAGCTGCCGCAGCACCGTACGGCAACCCGTACGATCAGCAGTACGCCGCGCCCGCCGCGCCGGCTGCTCCCAGTGTTCCGGTTCCACCGGCCCCCGGCTTCAATGGCACTGTGCCGACTCCGGATTACGGCGCTCCCGCTCCGCAGCCGCAGGCACCGCAGCCGCAGACCCCGTCGTACGGTCAGGCTCCGGCTCCGGCAATCCCCGAGCCCACGAATCCTACGTATGGTTCCAACAGCTACGGCTCCAGCGATGGGCAAAAGCCCTGGCAAGGCCAGTGAGATAGCTGATTAAAGGCCGATAAAGAAATCCCGCTCGATTTGCTCGGGCGGGATTTCTTATTGCTTATGCACTTTGCCGATGACTCTGCTTATGCACTGGAGGGCAACCATCATGAGGTACTCGGCGAATGCCATGCTGCAATCCACCGGTGACCACAACGATCAGGCTCGGTAATGTAGTCACCGCTAGAGCACGGCTATGCTCTGGCTCAGCGCGTGCGATTCGCCGGGAGCCAACGTGACCGCATACTCACGGCAGTTGGCAGCCTCGGCGCATACGAACTCCCGCCATTCGCCAGCTACCTTATCGTTGACCAAAGTACCGTACGGCTTACCGGGGTTCCACACCACGGTCTGCGCCGAGCCTGACTTGGCAATACGCACTGTGCGATTGAGTCCAGCGTCGTGCAGCTCAAGCACACCATCGGATTCATAGACACGATCCACGGGACCGGTGAAGGACACCTCTGGGTCGGACTGCACGCACGGCTTGAATCCATCAGTGGCATCGGCATAGTGGGCGCCGCCCAATCCAGCAAGACGCACCTGC
The DNA here is from genome assembly GCF_018555455.1 of Bifidobacterium colobi. Lineage (GTDB taxonomy): Bacteria > Actinomycetota > Actinomycetes > Actinomycetales > Bifidobacteriaceae > Bifidobacterium > Bifidobacterium colobi. The sequence goes on from NZ_JAFEJU010000001.1 coordinate 331,961, forward strand.
GCAACATCGCTCACGTGGAAGTAAGTGTGCAGCGCAGCCTCGTACGAGAACGCGGTCGCGCCCGTGTTGGCCACGGTCAGCGTCACGGTCAACGTATCGGTGGCACGCACCTCATAATCGGCATGGAACTGCGGGGTCGGCGCATCCGCACCTTCCTCGGCCGATTCGAGCCATGGCACATCGCCGGGCTCAAGATCGGCGGAATCCAACGTGTAATGCGCATAATCATGGCTGAACGATTCAGCATCCAGCTGCCATGTGCGAATACGACCAAACCCATGATTCGGCTTCTTACCCAGTCCATGACCATTGGCAAAACCGGGGCCGAACCATGGGAACACAATCGGCACACCGCCCACGATCGCCTTGTTGCTGGCCAGAATCACCGAAGACGGGCTCCACACCACATCTTCAGCTTCACCAGCCGGACGCCAACGCAGTACATGTGCGCCATAATCGCTCACGGCAGCGCTGCCGAGGCGATTGTTCAGGTTACGAAGAGCGAAACCATTGCTCATATTGCCTCCTATACAACCATCTCAATAGGCAAGTCTCAATATCATAAGCCCGGCTCCCCCGAGGAAGGAAACAGGGAGCCGGGCTTATGGAGTTCTGGTTCAGGCTTCGCTAAAGCCGAGATCGGCGAGGAACACGCGCGTTTGTTCCTTGGTCTTGAACACGGCGGTATTGCCAAGGATTCGCTCGCATACGCTGCCAAGCTCGTCCTGTACGGCGGCATGAATCACCTCGCGATCACGGTTGCCGTTCAGCGCCGCGGTCAGTTCATCCCATTCCAGCGAGAATTCGCTCACTGATTCCGGGAGCGGCTCGCCGGCTGCGAGCGCGTCTTCAATCTGACCAAGCTGATCGACCAAGCGACCCGGCAGAATGAACAGTCCCTGTGCCTCAATCAGACCGACCGGCTCCTGCTTAATCGGCCAGAATTCGGGGTGCGCATGGAAGATGCCTTCCGGATACTCCTCACTGACCGCATTGTTGCGGAAGATAAGGCTCATCTCATAGCCACGCTTGGTGATGATGGCGCTTGGGGAGACTGCGGATTGACGGTTACCGTCGGCGTCATGGCTGGCGATGTTCGCGGCGGGATCATCGTACTGCTGCCAAGCCAAGCGAATCTTGTCGCTGACTTCGATGATCGAATCGCGCCTCTTGGAGACCACGCGCACTGCGGTGCCGGGCCAGTCCAAGATTTCCACCGTGGTATCCGGGTAGCCGGGTACTGCGAATGTGGCCCAAGTTGCCGCCTTGTGCATCGGCAGCAGTTCGCCACCGCCCTGGTAGTGGTCGTGGGCGAGCACCGAGCCGCCGATGCGCGGCAGTGCGGCGTTGCAGCCGAGGAAGTAGCCGGGGAAGCGGTCCACGAAGTCAAGCAGATGACCGAACGTGTCACGGTCGACGTGCATCGGCGTGTGCTCCATGTTCACGCAGATGCCGTGCTGATGGAAGTAACCGTATGGGGAGAACTGCCAGAACCACGGCTCGCCACCGAGCGTGACCGGAATCGTACGCAGCGTGCGCTTGTTGCGCCCGGCGAAGCCTTCGTTTTCATGGCAGATCGTGCACTTCGGGTAGCCGCCTGCCACGGCATTGCCGGCTGCGGCTTTCTTCATGTTCTTGAATTCCGGCTTGGCAAGGTTGATGGTGACTACCAGACCATGCGAGTCGAAGCGCGGGTTCTTGTCGAGCACGGCTTTCTTCACGTAATTGTTGGCCACGCAGTAACGGTAGAACCAGTGCATGGCTTCCATGCCGCCGTCTGTTTCTTCCTCTTCCTCGAAGCTGTCTTCGATGGAGGAAGGCGTGCCGGAGAGCAGGCCCATGATGATGTCCGCGTAGACCGGACCTTCGTCCAGCGCAAACAGACCTGCTGCGGTGGCAGCGGCGCGGAAGTCGGCAATCAGGGCATCTGGGTAGGCGAAGGTGGAGTCAGCTCCAGAGGCTTCGTCAACATCACTGTCTCTCCCCCAGTCAGCTTCGCTGCCAGCCCCTTCGTCAGAGGGGGCCGAACTGTAGGAGTCAAGGCCGAACAGGGCGAAGATGTTGTTGCGAGTCCAGTCGGCGTCGCGCTCATCCAAGCCGAGGTTGCGCTCGGCAAATGCCACCAGTGCGTCGATGGAAGCGTAGACCTTGTCCAGCGGCGTGGTCACAGCCGCGGAGTCGGCGGCAGTAGTAACGGCAGTCATCAGCGAGCCTCGCCTTCCAGCACATCGGCCACGATGGCCTTGATTTCCCCGGCCTTGGCTTCCATCTCCTCAACCAGCTTGATCTGTGTACGAGCGCGGACCAGATTGTGTTCCGGATACTTGGTGGCGAAGTAGGTGTCGCCGGCCAGGTAATCAGCGAGGAAGCGCATGCCGCATTCCATGGTGAGCAGGTTGCCGGCGAATGCGAACAGCTCGCCTTCGCGCGGGGTGACGCTTTCGCGCACGGCACCTACGAAACCTTCCGTGTAAGCGCGGAAGTACTCGGTGCTGAAGTGCACCTTGCTGAGGTCTTGTTCATCTTCAAGCGCGGTGGATGCGCCGAAGCGGATCGAGTCACCGAAATCGAAGAGCATGGAACCCGGCATGATGGTGTCGAGGTCGATGATGGCACGGGCCTTGCCGGTTTCCGCATCCATCAGAATGTTGTTGAGCTTGGTGTCGTTGTGGGTCACGCGCAGCGGAATGGAACCGTCGGCGAGACCATCCATGACCACCGAGTACTGGTTTTCATGCTTGAGGAAGAAGTCGATTTCACGCTGGCAGGTGGCAGCGCGGCCGAGCTTATCCTCGGCGAGCGCGGCCTTGAAGTCGGCAAAGCGATGCGGGGTGTCGTGGAAGTGGGCGATCGGCTCGGTGAGCTGGGAGGCATCGAATTCGGCGAGCGTCTGCTGGAATTCGCCGAAGGCGCGGCCGGACTCGCGGAACACGTCCGCATTCGGCACGAGGCTGTAGGACTTGGTGTTCTCGATGAAGGCGTATACCCTCCACGCACCGGACTCGCGGACTACGTAGGATTTGCCATCGCCGGTCGGAATGATGTCGAGTGTTTCCTGGCCGCGATCCTTCAGGAACTTGGTGACCAGTTCGATGTTGCGCATCAGACCAGCGGTGTCCGGGAAGACGCTGGTGTTCATCTTCTGCAGAATGTAACGGCGTTCGCTGGTGATGATGAGATAGGTGACGTTGATGTGGCCATCGCCGTACGGTTCGATGCTGCGCACATCGCCTTCCAGCTGGAACAGATCAGCCACTGCCTTCAGCTCGGTATCCTCAACTGCCATCATGGTTTCCCTTCGTACTGGTTGTTGTGCTGTCGACTTCTTCGCCGGCAAACAATCTACAGATATCACGTGCTTCTATTGAAACATAGTTAACAATTGCGATATTATGCATCGCACATGCAGAAAATACTGCAATATCAAGGTTTTCTTATCATGCGATGCGAGTTGTAGAAGATTACAGCAGTACAATTTTCATGAGTACCAGAACAATTTTTTGATATGCGCCGGCAGCCACCTCAGTTGACTTCGCCGGCAGCCACCTCCTCATGAGGGGGAGCCGGAAGCCGGAAGAAAGGACTCGCATGACCCCGGTTGAGCATCATGTGGATACGGCGGTTTCGCATTATTTCGTCTACGTGCCCAGCCGCAATGCCCTGCGCATGTTCCTTTATCCCACGCGCATCGGCCTATACCGCTATCTCAAGGGCTACTGGCTCAATCGCAGTTCCTTCGACAGTTTCATTCTGATGGCGGTCTACAGCGGCACGTTCACCTTCACGGTGAACGGCAAGCGTTCGGTGGCTCGAACCGGCGATCTGGTGCTGCTCGACTGCCATGCTCCGAACGTCTACCAAGCACAGGCCGAAACGGACTGCACATTGCTGTGGATGCATTTCGACGGCCGCTTGGCGCGCGAGTATTTCGCAGCCATTCATGCCGAACTTGGTAACGTCATCACCTTGAAGCGCGCCACCTATGCCATCAGCCGTTTCCGCATGATCTACGACACGTTCGCCGAAGAGCGCAAGATGAGCGAGGCGCGGTTGAACCTGGCCATCACGGAAATCCTCACCGAGTGTTTGACCGCCAGCGAGGATGCGGAGAGAGCCGGCACCCCATACAATCAGCATGCCATCGAGGAGACGCTCTCCTACATTTCCACGCATTTGAGCGAGCCATTGCCGTTACGCCAGCTCGCGGATATGGCATTGATGAGCGAATACTACTACATCCGCGTTTTCAAACAGGTCACTGGCTATACGCCACACACCTATATCATCAATGCGCGTATGCATGCGGCGCAATACCTGCTCGCAACCGGCGAGGCCACACTCAAAGAAATCTGCGCCGAATGCGGATTCGCCTCCACCAGCGCCTTCTGCGCCGCCTTCAAAAAACGCTTCGGCGTAACCCCTCTGGAGTTCCGCGCCGCCTCCCGCACGTGATTGTTTTTCAAACTGGCAAGGTTACTTTACCAATTTTCCCCTAACTGGCAAAGTAAAGTTACCAGTTCGGCGAATACAGCGGCAGCAGAAACCACATAACAAGGCCGCATCAGCTTGACTGAGGTCTCCCCCAGGCAACGGCACGTTACAGTTCCACGGTTTCCTTGTTGTCGTTCTTCACGTGCGCGAACTTGGCGGCAAGGGCTTCCTTGTTACGCTTTTCGTCCTCTTCCTTGGCCTTCTTCTTGGCCTCGGCGGGATCCCACAGCACGTCTTCGTGATGCTTGTTCCACTCGGCTTCGGCCAGCGGAGCAATCAACTTTGCTGTTACCTCCAGCGTGCCGCCGGCACCAGCAGCAGCCTCAGCGCGAGCCTTGACCAGCGCGATAATCTTGTCATCGGTCAGGCAGATGCGCGGAATCGAGCACTGCTCGCGCAGCTCATTGACATACAGCAGAATCGGCAGCGACTGTGCGGCGATGCTGCGCGCGGCAGCATCATCCAAGTCGCCAGCACCGGCCTGCCCGGCACCAGCCACGATGCTCAGCAACGCATCGCATACGATCAGCGCAGCAGCAAAACGTTTCGCCACAGCGCCGGCATCCGCGGTACCTTCCAAGCGAAGTTCGCTTTCTCCCTCAGCTGCGGCATCAGCTTGCAGATGCGATTCCGCAGTGGTGATAGCCGCGCGAATCTGCGCACGCGTCTGCTCGGACCAATCGATGCCCAATGCCTCGGCAGCAGTGAACACCAATGCCGCGTTGCCGGTCTCGGAATAGTCGAGCATCGTATCGTACGCATCATTGGCGGCGAGCAACGTATCGACGATGTACTGAGGGCGGCCGGGGATCGCATCGGCACCCTCGTAGACAAACTCGGCATCCGGCACCGTCACATCCTCACCGGTCAGAATGCGAGCGAACGCGCGGGTGATACGCACCTGCAGATTCTCCGCATACTTGGCATCATTATCCATGTGCATGGCTTGGGTGAGCGGCCACAGAGCAATCAGCGATGCCCCGGCTTCGGCAGCCTTGGCGACTTCCGGCAATGCAGCCACGCGCGCGATGGTTTCTCGATTCAAATCAACAGTCATTGCTAATGCTCCTTTGCTTGGCAATACTCGCCCATCAGCGGGCCGGTCATGTTCTGTGATTGATTGTAGTGCGCAGCTACTTCACATTTGCGGCTGGATCCACGTACGTGATGGACATCACACGACCGGTTTCGTTGTCGTAGGTCACCGAGGTCACGGAAGCGAGCGCGGTTTTGCGCAGGAACATCCAGTGCTCAGGGTGCCCGGTCTCCAAATAGTGGCGGTACGACCAAATCGGCGACTCATGACTGACCACTACGATCTGCTGCCCGGGATGCTGTGCCACTTTCTCGCGCGCGAAAGCATCCATGCGAGCGGCGATGTGCTGGTAGGATTCACCCCAGCTGGGCTTGTACAGGTTCAATACCAGCTTCCAATTGCCGTTCTTCCACAGCGCACCTTCGCCATGGCCGATGCGCTTGCCGCGGAATTCATTGCCGGCTTCAATCACCCGATCGTCGGTGGTGAGCTCCAGCGGTGATTCACCGCGCTCAGCGCGCACGGTGTTCAGCGCCTCGAGAATCGCGCCGGCGGTCTCGCGCGTGCGGTCGAGCGGTGAGGAATACACGGCGGCGATGGTATTGGTCTGCGGATTGCTGGCCAAATACTGTGCCGTGGCCTGAGCCATGCGGCGGCCCACATCGGACAAGTGGAAGTCAGGCAGACGCTCGTAAAGCAGATGATCGGGATTGTAGACCTTGCCGTGGCGGACGAAGTGGATGGTGGTGGCGGTCATCAGACTCTCCTTTGCGAACAAAACAGCTACGGTTACTATACGCGGCCACATAGGCGAAAAACCTGCCGGTGAATGCCGAACTTCAGGAAACTGCCCCTCAGTCGGCTTCGTCGCCAGCCCCCCCTGACACGGGAGCCAAAAAGCAAGACGAACATGCGAACCGAGCAAACAACAATCGGTAATTACCGCGTGTCAATCGAGCCCACCGCATAGAGTAGCCGTGACGCAAATATGCGGGCTGGGGTTCGGTCCACGAACGACGCGGCATAAGGCCGCAGCCGTATCGTGCAAGCCAAGTTCAATCCACGCAAACTTTGCGCGACCATGGACAAACACATCATTCGATGAGGGCTTCGCCATCCAACGCCACGGACAGCGAGGGACATCCAATCGGGAGCGGAAAGGAGCGTAGTGCTGTTATGTCCAATACGAACACCGTTACGGCCGCCATCAAGGAAGTAACCCATAAGGTTTTTGGCGGATATGCCGAACTGCTGCGCATTCCGCATACCGCACGCTATTCGATCGGCGGCGTGATCGCCTGCATGCCGTTCCCGATGGTGGGCATGACCATCACCATTTCCGTACAGCATTACTACGGCAATTATTCACTGGCCGGCATGCTCACCGCCATTCAGGCGATTGCCCTAGCCGTGGCCACGCCGCTGCTCGGCAAGCTGACCGATAAGTTCGGCCAGCGTCAGGTGTCGATTCCTACCATCATCGTGTGGATCGTCTCCGCGATTGCGCTGACCACATCCATTACCAATCGCGCACCGGAATGGGTGTTGTATTGCTTGACACCATTCCTGGCCGCCATTCCGCCGTGGGGCGCAATGAGCCGTGCGCGTTGGACCAAGATTTTGAAAGGCGACCACGAACGCACGAATCGTGCGCTCTCCCTGTGCGGTGTGCTCGATGAATGCATGTGGGTGGTCGGCAACCCGTTAGCCTCCACACTGGCCGTGATTTCCGGCTTGCTGGCGTTCTCGTTCACCGGCGTATGCGTGGTGGTCGGCGCACTGATGTTCCTGACCGAGCTCACCACCGAACCGCCGTCACAGTCTGCGCTGGCTCGCGCCGAGGGCATCACCCGCAAGGAATACCGCGAGCGCGAGGCCGCCCGAGCCGAAGCACTGAAGGCGGAAACCGCAGCCGAGGAGACCCGCCGCCGTCTGAAAAGCGAAGGCGTTACCGACGAGGCTCAGATCAACGCTGCAATCGATGCGGCCGTGGCCGAGGCTCGCAGCGGCAAGAAGGCTTCCATTTGGGGGCCGGGTTTGATCGCCGTGTGCGTGACTTGGTTCGGCTTGGGCGCGTTCCAGTCGGCCGCTGGCATTTCCATCATCGCGTTCGCCACGGAATCGAATATGAAGCAATACACGGGCTTTGTGTTCGCATGCTTCTCCATCAGCTCGCTGATGGGCGCGCTGGTCTATGGCGCCAAGAACTGGGCAATTCCGCTGTGGAAGCGCTTCTACTTCTGCTTGGCCGTGGTGAACCTCGGTATCGGCACCTTCATGTTCGCCAAGCATCTGTGGGTGATTATGATCATCTACCTACTGATCGGCGTGTGCCAGGCTCCCACGTGGATCAACGGCAACCAGCTGATGCTGCACTTGGTGCCGCCATCGCGCTTGACTGAGGGCATGGCGTGGATGGGTGCGATGAATTCCATCGGATCCTCCGCCGGTTCAGCCATCGCCGGCCAGTTCATCGACCGTATGGGCTCGCACGGCGGCTTTATGGTGGTCACCACCTTGGCCATCGCCTCGCTGGTGATTGCGCTGATCGGCTTCAAGCAGATCAAGAGCTCCACCGAGCAGCCCACGCTCACCGAAGTCACCGTGTGACGACAAACGATAATCGGATTATCCACAGGATGATGCAGCCATACGGCATGCATAAAGAAACCCCGTCATCGCGACGGGGTTTCTTTATATCAGAAGGACCAAGGATTACAGCTCCTCAGTCAGCTCCATAACCAGCCAGTCACTCACTGGCGCTCACTGGCCACACAGCGCGCCGACTACCATCTTGGCGTAGGCCTCGTCTCCCAGACCGGCACCGTTGGTCAAGTGCGTGCCGTCATCGTAGAAGTACTCGCTGTGGCCCTCGCTTACACCATGCCAATCAATCACACCAACATTGGAGTGGTTGGCGGCAACCGAGCGCAGGTTCTGGTTCACCCAATCCTGTGCGATCACCGGATCGCGAACCGTAATGAAATACATTGGCTTACCGTTGACGGCGGCCACCGCAGCCTCAAACGCCTCCGGGCGACTGGTGCTGGCGACGTTCGCGCCCAAGGCCACAATCACAACGCTCCGGTCATCACCGGCAGCGAGATGCTGCTGGTACAACGACGGGAAATCGGTGATTGGGCGGCCAACCTTATTGTCTTGAATGGCATTCGGCAACGTGGTGGCCAGTACACCGCGAGCACCCATCGCCACCGAATCGGTGATGATTAGTGGATCGGCACTGCATACGCCGGTAGAGGCATCGTACGTCCAACCAGACGTATCGAGATTATCCGGCACCTTCTCCGCCACCGGCTTGAGCTTGCCGTCATCCTTCTGCTGATCCTGCTGATCAGCGGCATCAGCATCAGATGAATCCGACTTCGACTGGTCGCTGGTATCGGCCTTCTTATCGGTCTTGGTCTGCTGCTTGGCCGTGCTGGTCTGCGCCACCACCGGGCGCAGCTGAGCGGAGCGTGCCTGCGCAATACCATTCCAGTCAAGCGGCAGTATGCACAGCAACACAGTCGCCACAGCGCACACGGCAACAATCACGCGACGGCACACCACACGCACACGCTCGAGGGCGGCGCGCGGACCTGATGCAGCCTTGGCCTGACGACGGCTTTGCGCACGAGTCATAGCCACCGGCTGCGCAGCCTCGGCAAGCGCGCGCGGCGCATGCTCGACCAGCTGGTAGAACGCTTCCGTGGCGAACCACAGCACGAGCGCCTGCACAATCCATTCCCACCAAGCCAGATCAGTGGTCCTGGTAGCCGGATTCATCATTTCCAGCAACGGATAGTGCACCAAGTACAGCGAGAACGAACGCGAGCCCAGGTAGCGCAGCGGACGAATCGCCAGCACACGACCCACCATGCTTGCGGGGTTCATTGCCACGGCAAGCAGCGCAACAATCAGCAGCGCGGCAATCAGGTAGCCGCCACGGTAGAGAATCGTCATGTCCGAGCGGATGGCGACGAATCCTACAATCAGCAGCACAAGAATCACCCAGCCGAATACCTCGGCGCGAGGCGAGCGCTTCGGCTTGCGCGCCGATTCATCCCCATCACTGCCGCTCGGCAGCAGCACAGCCAGTAGAGCGCCAGCCAACAGTTCCGCAGCTCGCGTATCCAAGCCATAATAGGCGCGGCTTCCGGTGGCGTTCGGGTCGAACAGTACCGCCATCAGCAGAGAAGAAACCACCATGAGCACGCCGATGACCACCGCGCGAACCTTGCGCGACGTGCAGCGGCGGCACACTACGAACAGCACAATCGGCCACAGTATGTAGAACTGCATAAGCAGGCCGAGGAACCACAGATGAGTCAGCGGCGACGGCAAGCCGGCTGCAGCAAAATAGGAAACGTGGCGGAAAATGTACACCCAATTGCTCACGAAGAACAGCGACGGCAGCGCATCGGACTGTGCCTTAGGCAGCAGACTCGGCGACACCAGATAGCTGCCCAGTGCGGCAAGCGCGATAATCGCCACCACCGGCGGCACCAGTCGGCTAACACGTTTGCGCAGGTAAGTGCCGTAGGAAATGGTGCCAGTGCGGCTGACTTCCGCGGTAACACTGCGCGTAATCAGGAAACCGCTGATGACGAAGAAGATGGTGACGCCCAGGAATCCGCCCTGCAACAGTGAAGGGCGAGTGTGGTAGGCGACGACGCCGAGGATGGCGAGTGCGCGAAGGCCGTCGATGGCTCCTATATGTCGACGGCCTTTCGTGTGCTTGGGGGTATTGGATGCCGGATTGTAGCGCTCACTGAGCTTGCTGCTCTCGCTGTCGCGATGTTCGCGGGAGGAAGCCACACGGCCGGCATGTTGTTCACTGCTAGGAAATGCCATGATTGGTATGGTATCCTGCAGCGCTAACAAACTGTTTACTTAGGTTACTTCGGCCAGCCCTTCGGCGTGTGCTCCAAGGACCAGACGCCCAGCTTGTGGGAGAAGCTGCTCTGCCACTTGGCTTCCAGCTCTTCGGCGGTGAGGCGATTCTCCTTGGACTTCAGGCGGTTCATGGCGTTGGTGTGCGTATCGTCCAACAGCCACTTACGGATGAGGAAGTTCCAGACCATCACCACTGCGGTGGCCACCAGCTTGCCGATGTTGGTGCGCAGCAGGTATTCGGCGTGCTGGGTGATGAATGCGTCACGGTTCATGCCGTAGGTCGCCAGCCAGATGATGGCGTCGTTCATGAACAGGCCGATGATGGCACCCACCACGAAAATGACGATTTCCATCCAACGGGCCATATCGTCGCGATGCTTGAATACGAACTTCATGCTCGCCAGATAGTTGAAGATAAGCGAGATGATGAAGGAGATGGTGGCGGCGATCACATTGTGCATGTGGAATACGCCGACCAGAAGATTCAGGATACCCCAGTCGATGATGAAGGCGATCACGCCCACAATGCCGAACTTCATAAGCTGTGCAATCAGTTTTCTCACAAGTGGTCATTCAACACTATCGGGCTGACCGTTTGGCGGTTTTCCCACTGTTCCAGCCAATAATCTTCGCATTTACCGGTTGCGAGATGTATTGATGCTTGTGGAATGGCGAGCACGGCAAGATATAGCGGACTAGACTGAAAGCGAACCGATCCGGATTGAATCGAGGAGGGATTATGCCCGTTATTCACACTCATGTGTCCGTCTCCACCACTCCTGAGCAGCGCGAGGCATTGAAGGCCGCTTATGGCAAGGCCATCACCGCCGTGCCCGGCAAGTCCGAGGGTTGGCTGATGTGCCCGTTTGAAGACAATATGCCGATTTACTTCGGCGGTTCCGACGACAAGCCGGCCGCCTACGTTGAGGTTAATGTGTTCGGTCGTTCCGTGCCGAGCTCCTCGTGGGAGAAGCTGACCGAATCGATTATGGCCGCGCTGAACTCCACGCTGGGCATTCCGGAGGACCGTACATACATCCGATACACCGCCACCACCGACTGGGGCTGGAATGGCGGCAATTTCTAATTGCCACCATTCCCCTCGCAGCACAGCTGCTCGCATCGCCTACGGAAAGCCCACTGGGCTTTCCGTTTAACGGCTCAGGGCGGCAATTTCTAGCCTATGTTCTGCTCCCCTTGTTAGGGGAGTTGTCAGCCTGTATGGCCGACTGAGGGGTAGTCCTCATCTCAATATGAGAAAGTCCGTCAACAATAGCAATGCTGACGGGCTTTCTGCTTTACGAGGGGTACATTTCGCATCTGCGGAACATCTATCTGCTTTATAAGGGGTACCAAATACGAGAAACCCGGAGTACAACCGTTGAAATTGCAATGGTTGTACTCCGGGTTTCCTCATTGAGATACCCCTCGTAAGTGAGATAGACATTCCAGAATGCCGAAATGTACCCCTCGTAACCGAGTTATCTCAGAGTTATCTCACTGCTTCAGCACAATCACACGATCTTCGGCATCGGGGTGGTCAGGCTCGTGGTCAGGTTGACGTGAACCAGACCAGCGCCGGCGTGCACTTCGACCTTCTTCAGGGTCACGGTGCGCTCGTCTTCCGGAGCACGGTCGTTGTCGGTCATCGTAGCCGGGGACTTCACGGCCACGAAGGCGAGATCGTCGAGCGAGATGCTGGCGGACTGGCACAGCGTATTGGCCTCAGCCAGGGAATCCAGGAAGCCGTCCTTGAGCAGCACGCGCTCAGCCGGCACACCGTAAGCGTGCTCGGCAACCCACTTGGCGTTGTCGATAATCGGCATGCCCTTGTGGCTGTGCTGTGCCGGCGGCATGGAACCGTTGGTCAGCACGTCCACGAACGCGTCGATCTGGTCGGCAAGACCGTCGCCGCCATCGCGGTACAGGTTGCCGATAATCGGGTCGCGGAACTCCAGCTTGGCAGCGGTTTCGCGCAGTTCAGGAATCTGATCGTCCTCGCCTTCCCACAGGTTGATGAGCGGGAATGCCGGAATGTCGAGCTTCTCGAGACGATCAACGTGGAACGGGTAGCGCCATGCGAGTTCTGCGTCGTCGCGCCAAGTGGAGGCACGGGTCACCACGATGGCGGCGGACGGCCACTGAGCGCCGTATTCACGGCAGGCGATGTCCAGCCACTTCTGAGCACCGGCGTCGGTACCGTAACCGGCCTCGACGATCACCACATCATGCAGGGCGCACGCCATCTCCACGGCGATCAGGGTCGGGATGCCAATGGACACGTTGGCGAACGGGCCACCGTGCACGTACACCGGGGAGCCGTTCACGGTTTCGGTCAGTGCAGGCTTGACGGCGTCGGCCAGAATGCCGGTGATGCGCCACAGGTCCACGAATTCGCCGAAGGTCACGGCCTTGCCGTCCTTGGTGCCGGCGATCATCTTGGACACGCGGTCAGCGATCTCGTCCATGGAGCGGGAGAGCACCACGATCTGCATGAGCTCGCAGGTCGGGGTGAGCACCATCTTCTCCTTGACATTGCCCTTGCCGTAGTCCACGGCGATGGAGCGCAGGGAGCGGCTCGGCACTTCGGAGACGCGCGGCACGAGGATCTCGTCCAGCTTGCCTTCGTCCACGGCCTTTTCGGCGAAGGAGACGAGCAGGTTCTGGGCAGCCTCAATAGCGCCCATCTCGCCGCACAGACCCCAGTCGATGAGCTCCGGATGGGTCAGGGATGCCTTGCCGCCACCGGAGGCACCGCCCTTGGAACCGGCCGCGGTGATGCCCATGCTCGGCTGGCGCAGCACTGCGGTGGCGTCGATGCCGCGCTTGTTCAGGGCGTCGATCAGCGCGATGGTGGTAGTGGTCTTGCCTTCGCCACGAGATGCCTTGAGCGGCGTATCGGCGGTAACGAGCACCACCTTGCCGTGCTTGCGCGGAGCATCCGGGTTCTCGGCCAAGTACTTCATGTAGCCGAAGGCGTCAATCTTCTTGACCAAGCCGTACTGGCTGGTGAAGTCTTCAATAGTGGTCATTGCAGGCCTTTCTATTTATTACTTAAAAATCGGACATGTGGAAGCCGTTCTTCATCTCCATGCTACGGATGTACAGCACGGAGTCGAGCAGCTTCTCGGTTTCTTCCTTAAGCTGGTCAGCCATGGTCTGGTTGGCGGCGGCAAGAATGCCGCGCACCTCGGCGTTGCGTGTGGCTTCGATGATCTCATCCGGAGTCATCGGCTGCACGTCGCCGTCCACGTTATCGGCTTCGAACTCCTCTTCGGCGGCCGACTGTGCGGCTTCCTCAGCGGCGGTGAGGCTCAGACGAGCCACCTGCTCATCGGTGGCGGCCACCAGACGGTGACCCATCGCACCGGTCTTCTCCTGGTAACGCTCGACCGCGTTGGCGGTGGAGCGGAAGGCACCGTCGCACAGGGCGGCGATGATGCGGTTGGCCCAGTAGAAGTTCTCGGAAGTCACGCGGGTGGTGGTGTCTTCGAGGTAGGCGGGCGTGGTGTCCACGTTCGGGAAGAAGGGTACCAGCGTGTTGAACGGGTTGGAACCGTATGCCATCCACTGCACAGCGCGAGAGGCCTGTGGGCGGTACGGACGAATCTGCATCACGGCAAGCTGGCTCTGGCGGTTGATGCCGATCGGACGGTACATGTGACGGGTGCGTTCGTCACCGAGCTGTCCGTACGGATCGTACGGAGTGCCCTGGTAATGGGAGCTCAGCACGTACTTGATATCCTCGATGGTCACCTTGCGCTCAGGCTGGCGGGCCCACGGAATGTCATTGGATTCCGGCTTATGGTCGGCATCCGGACCATCCCAGACTTCGTCGTACGGGTTGAGGAAGCGTTGCATGGACCATGCGCGCGGGGTGTTGTAGACGTGATCGGAATCGGAGTGGGAGCCGAAAGCGTCGCGCGGATTGAACGGCGTGGTGTTCTCCACGGCCAGATCCAGATGGTTGGCTTCGATGAACTCAGCCAGATCGGCGGAGCACATGTGATCTTCCTGGTCGCCCAGAGCGTCGGCCAGATCGAATTCGTCGATGCCCAGCTGGTTCGGCATAGTCACATATGCCTCATCCGGCACGCGCTTGGCGATCCAGTGGTGACCGCCCACGGTTTCCAGCCACCAGATTTCGTTCACGTCGGAGAAGGCGACACCGTTCATCTCGTAAGTGCCGTATTCCTCGAGCAGTGCACCGAGACGCTGCACGCCTTCACGCGCGGTCTTGATGTACGGCAGCACGATGGTCAGGAAGTCCTCTTCGCCGATGCCGCCGGCCACTTCAGGCTCGTCGCCCTTGGCCGGAGTGTATTCCACAAATGGATCGGCGCCGAGCACGCGCTCGTTGGTGGTCAGGGTTTCGGTGGCGCTCATGGCCACGTTCGCCTCGTTCACACCAGCTTCGCCCCAAATGCCTTCCTTGAGGTCGGCGTTCGGCACTGCGGTGTACTGCAGCGGATTGTCCGGCAGATTGATGGTCAGATGGGAGATGACCGACTTGTATTCGCGCGGCTGTTCCTCGGGCTTCACCACGATGAAGCGCTTCGGATTGAATTCGCCGTTTGAGGAATCCTCGTTACGCGCGATGATGGTGGAGCCATCGTAGCTCGCATCCTTGCCTACCAGAATGGTGGTGCAGGCCATAGTTAGCTATGTGTCCTTTCTTGTTTCGATCTCAATATCCCATGGTGTGGTTACACAAACACACACATTGGCGGAATTCCAACGTTTTTGGCGACCACATCATGTGTGAATAACCACACCGTGAGAGAGCCATACTTATTGTCACGCCTTGCCGGTGACGAACATGCCGCCCTGGTCGGGGGCTTCGCCGCATTCGCGCAGCTTGTGCAGCAGTTCGTTCATCCAGAATCCCTGATTGAGTCCGGGCAGCGGTTCCTTGGTGGCCCAGACATGCAGGTAATAGTCGTGATCCTTATCCGGCGGCTGCGGACCGTTGTATCGCATGATCACGGCCGGGTCGTTATCGCGCCCCACGAACTTGGAGGCGGAAGAGTTGCGGCCCTGCACGGCTTCGGGAATCATGGCCGGCATCTGACGGGAGAAGTCCGGCGGAATGGCGAGCGCATGTGAGTCATTGAAGTCAAACATCAATGCGTCGATGGGCAGGTTCGCCACGGTCCAGTGAATCCATTCAAAACCGCAGACCGGAATGGAATCGGGATCAGTGAACGTCCAGTGCAGATAGCGGGCCTCCGGGTTCACCTCGTCCACGTAAAACGGGAAGGAGATAACCGGGACGCCGCCCGCCCGATATTCGGGCGCGGCTGCCTTGGCGAAATCGTCAGGCACCACCGTGAAATCAGCGGAAATCTTCATACATTCCAGTGTATCGCGGGGCATGTTACTGCCAAGACTTGCCGCGATAACAGCTTCGCATCCTTTCTGCGCGACTGGTACTGCGCGCATATCAGAAGAGGGTCTCCTCCAACTGGAAGAAACCCTCGTAATCGTTGCGTCAGTTAATCAGGCTTGGCGACGGCGGTAGATCATCACACTAGCGCCAGCGATCAGCAGTGCAACTGCAG
Source organism: Bifidobacterium colobi (assembly GCF_018555455.1). Classification (GTDB taxonomy): domain Bacteria; phylum Actinomycetota; class Actinomycetes; order Actinomycetales; family Bifidobacteriaceae; genus Bifidobacterium; species Bifidobacterium colobi. The sequence goes on from NZ_JAFEJU010000001.1 coordinate 347,945, forward strand.
CGAACGCAATCACGAAAACGCTGCTACCGGTGTTGGCCAGCTTCTGCTGATTGCTATTGTTCTGGCCGGCAACAACGGTCACCGGAACCCAGCCGAGGAGGTTGCCGTCGTTGTCGTAAAGGGCGATCTTGTGCTCACCGGTCACAGTATCGGACGGAATCTGGTACTCAACGTAGGCCTTGCCATCCTTATCCACGCGAACCGTGGAAGCCTTGCCGTCATCAGAGCTCAGCTGCTTCGGCGTGGAGTAGATGTAGCCGGTCCAGTAGCAGTAGGAGTTTTTTGCGGTAAGCGCCTTGCAGGCGGCGGTGTCCTGGAGACTGTCCACGTACACACGGTAGGTGGAGCCAGCAGTGACTTTGCCGTCGTTATCAGCGACAACACCATTCTTGTTGGCGTCGGTCAACTGGTCGGAGGAAACCGGGCCCTTGGCAGCAGCCTTGGTGGTGAAGTCCTTCACTTCCTGCATAGCCTTGGGGTTTTCCATTGCGTTCGGAACGAAGCGGGAGCCATCCTTGAAAGTCAGCACAATGCCGGAGTACATCATGGAAGCCGGATCTTTGGCAGTGGTTCCAGACTTAGCAGTGTTGAACAGCATTTCTGCGGGATTAGCGGTACCGCTGTATCCCCAGTTGCCATACTTGGTGTTTGCCAGCAGGCCCGGAATCACAGACTCAATGTCGCCAGAAGCGGGCAGAGTCTTATTCGACTGATCCTCAGCCTTCACCGTATTACCACGGTTGAACCATTGACCGATTACGGTCTGGGAATGGGCCGAGGTGTACGGAGCCGCGATATCACTGACCGTATAGATGGATCCAGAGGTGTCCTCATCGTCCGAAATGGCACCAGTTGTGCAATCCCATGCAGCACGGTAGGCCCAGCCAATAGCCCAGTCATCACTGTTGAATGCACCATTCACGCTATAAATGCGGTTCATCGTGGTGGAGTAGCAAATCTCGGCCACATCGTTGATAAGCGCCGAGTCAACGGTGTAGTGAGCCTTGAGACCGGCAGTGTGCACACCGACATCCTCCACCGACTGGCTGTCAAGGGTCACCGGGGTCTTTCCTTCCAAATCGATGACCTTCACCTGCACGCCACCAAAAATGTTCACTACAGTGCCGTTCAGAGAAGTATAGTCACCGCTGCCGCTAATAGTATCGCCCGAGAGAAGAGCAAATGCTACCGTTGATGATGGCTTCTGAAGACCGCGGTAGAACACATCCACCGTCTGGGTTGCAGCGGAAGCAGTGAATACCGGAGCATTGTAGTTATATGCACTAGCCGAAGCACCAAGTGCCGGCAAATCACCGTAATTCATGCTGGACAATACGCCGTACGGCTGGCCTGGGGTCAGACCGGTCAGTGTCACCCTGAAGGCTGCGGACTTGTCAGCGTTGGAATAATCCGCACCGTGAATCAGTGCGGTGGACGGAGCCTCAACATTGCTGATGGCCGGGCCGGCAGCGGTTGCAGTCTGCGCCTTGGGCGCGGCTTGCTCCTTGTTGTCAGCAGCCGGAGTATCTGCAGCGTTCTTGGATGCCTGATCGTTCTGGTCAGCTTGAGCCTGATCGGCATCGGCCTGCGCGTTTGCAGTGGCCTGCTGCGACTGTGTTGTTTGCGGCGTGGTATCAGTGTCGACGGTATCGTCGGCGTACGCCGTGCCAACGCCTGCAAGCATCATGCTCAAACCGGCGAGGACGGCAATAGCCTTGTCCATCTTCTTCATGAAATCTCCCTAATAGTGTGCAGCCACCGTGGCTACACTCCTAGGGCGGAACAATACCCCCCCCGAAGTCAAAACCGTTTCGGCAAGCGGCCAAACTTGGGCGAAATTGGACGACTTCTACGGAATCAGCGCGCAGAACAATGCCTCAAAGGTGAGCAGAGGGTTGCCGTTACCGGCCAGACGCTTGCGCGCGTGAGCCACTTCATCCAGTCGTGCCACGGCACCCGCCCGGTTCAATCGTACGGAAAGCTCGGTGATGGCCGTACGATTCTCAAGGTTGATAAGTCCGACTGAATCTTCGGCATTGTTCTGCAGCACGGCAACATCGCGATAGATGGAGGACACGGAATTGAGCGCACGGTCGAGCACGTCGCGGGTGCGACGCGTGGAGTAACGCTTGATATCGTCCTTTTTGGCCACCTGATTGAACGCGCCGCGCAACTTCGGCGGGATGCGCTCCCCTTCGGCAAGACCATTGATGCGGCGGAATTCCTTCTCCTGCTTGGCGGCCCACGCATTGGCATCCGCCTCGGCCTGACCTTTGGCGTTATCGATCAGGTTGCCCGCAAGCAGCACGGCATCCGAAGCGCGGGCAAGGTTCAGCACGCCGACGATCAGCTCATCGCGGTCAGACATGACGCGCTCGTTGGTGGCGTACAGGCGCGCGATGCCGATGTGTCCTTCAGACAGGCGGGCGGCGCGCTGAGCAATCTTCGGCTCAGCACCGGTATTCGCGACTAAGAAATCAGCCACGGCTGCAGTGGACGGTACGGCGAGGTTCACCACACGGCAACGCGAACGGATTGTCGGCAGCACATCCTGCGCGCTGGGTGCGCACAGCAGCCAGATGCATCGCTCGGCCGGCTCCTCGATCTCTTTGAGCAGCACGTTGGTGGTGCGCTCGAGCATGCGATCGACATCTTCGATAATGATGATGCGCCACGGCGCGGTGGCCGGCATCTGCTCGGATGTGGCAATGATGTCGCGCACCTGATCGATGCCGATGGTCACCTTATTGGTGGTGAGCACGGTAACGTCCGGATGCGTGCCGGCGAGCACCTGCTGGGTGACGCGTGTGGGTTCGGCGTTCATACCGTGGTCAGGGCTTTCCAGTGCGGCCGCGAATGCGCGCGCCATATTGGAGCGACCGGAGCCGGGAGGCCCGCAAATCAGCCATGATTGTGTGATTTGGCTGGGTTCTCCTTGTGCGATGCGGCGGAACATGTCGACGACGGGCTGTTGCCCGACCAACGAATCCCATACGCTCATGCGAGCTCCTTCAGCAAGGTGGTGATATCGGTTTCGATGGCAGCCCACACCTGTTCGATGGTTTGGCTGGCGTCGATGACACGGAATCGGCTCGGTTCGGCGGCTGCCAAGTCGAGGAAAGCTTGACGGGTACGGGATTGGAAATCATCGCCGGCTGATTCCATACGATCTTCCGCATGCTGGAGACGGTTGTGTGAGAGCGCCGGGTCCATGTCCAGCAGGTATGTGCGTGCGGGCAGCAGATTATTCGTGGCCCACATGCTTAAGTTTCTGATTTCCTGCGGCGTGAGTTCGCGGCCGCCGGCCTGGTAGGCCAGTGAGGAATCGAGGTAACGGTCGGTGATCACTACTTCGCCACGTTCCAACGCTGGGCGAATCGTTTCGGCTACGTGCTGGGCGCGGTCGGCGGCAAACAGCAACGCTTCGGTACGCGGAGCGATATCAGCCGCCCCGCCTTCGACACCGTGCAGTAGCATCCGGCGAATCGCTTGGCCGAGCGCAGTGCCACCCGGTTCACGAGTCACCACAACCGTGCGACCGTGAGCCTCCAGATGCTCGCGCAATCGCTCGACCTGCGTGGTTTTGCCCACACCGTCAACGCCTTCAAACGAAATAAACAGACCGGTCATGCCTCCGACCTTAGCCGGAGGCTGCGAGCTGCGCCACCAGCTCTACTGACACGGGGAGCAAAAAACGCGGTCTACTTCTTCTTCGGCTTGGCGGCCACCACCGGCGGGCGGGTGAAACCTTCGTTGGCGGTGAGCCAATCAATGTCCGCTTTCACTGTGGCGGCAGTGGAACCGAGTTTCTCGGCAATACGCGTGTTGGCCCAGCCCTTACCGGCGAGTTTCTTCACCTCGGCACGGCGTTCGGCACGCTTGGCTTCCACAGCACTCATCTTGGGCGCGGCCTTGGCAGCGGCCTTCGCGCTTTTACCCTTTGCTCCGCGGCCGCGACCACGCGTGGACGGGCCGGCGGCACGCTTTTCAGCCAGCAGGCGGAATGCATCATCCGGAGTAATGGTCTCCGGCGTGTATTGGCGCGGCACCGTGCGGTTGGTTTCGCCGTCGGTAATGTAGGCGCCGAAACGACCGTCCTTGATGGTCACGTTCTTACCGGTTGCCGGATCGGTACCGAGCTCGCGCAGCGGCGGCTTGGCAGCGCCTCGGCCGCGTCCACGACCATACTTCGGCTGAGCGAACAGCTCTTTGGCCTTGGCCAAATCCACAGTGAAAATCTCATCTTCGGAAGCCAGCGAACGCGTCTCAGACTTGCCATCCGCGCCGGTTTTCGTCAGATATGGGCCATAGCGACCGTTGTTGGCGGCTACCGTGAACTCGGAGACTTCGCCGGTTTCGGCATTGGTCTCCTCATACTTACCCACTTCGCGCGGCAGGCTCAGCAGGCGCAGCGCGTCCTCCAACGACAGTGATTCCGGGCTCATCGTCTTGAACAGCGAGGCCATCTTCGGGCGAGGCGCTTCCTTGGCGCCTTCCGGTGTCGGCAGGACCAGTGCCACGTACGGGCCGAATCGACCATTGCGCACTTCCACCGTGCCGCCGGTTGCCGGATCGGTGCCCAGCTCGCGCGGACCGCCGGAATGGTTGTCGATCAAATCGCGCGCCACGGCAACGGTCAACTCGTCCGGCGCTATCGTATCCGGCAGCGAGGCACGCTTCGGATTGCCCTCGGCATCCACATGCTCCATGTCTTCCAGGTACGGGCCGTACCGGCCGACGCGCACATGCATGCCATCGCCAATATCAATGGTGTTGATGGCTCGGGCATCAATCTCGCCCAATTGCGCCACCTGCTGCTGCAAACCCTCATGGGCTTCGTCGGCGTTGCGCGCGGTACCGGAACCGGAACCGAAGTAGAAGCGGGTCAGCCAATCGCGTCCGGTTTCCTCACCGTGGGCGATGCGGTCAAGACCGTTTTCCATTTCGGCGGTGAACTGATAGTCCACGAGCTTCGGGAAGTTCTGCTCCAAGAGCTTGACTACGGAGAACGCCAGCCAGCTTGGAATCAGCGCACGGCCGCGCTCATAGACGTAACCGCGATCCATGATCGTGGAGATGATGCTGGCATAGGTGGACGGACGGCCGATTTCCTTGGCTTCCAAGGTTTTGACCAGCGTGGCTTCGGTGTAGCGTGCCGGCGGTTGGGTTTCATGCCCATCCGGTTCCACACTGGTGGCGTTCACCTGCTGGCCAACGGTCATCGGAGGCAGCGATGCATTCGATTCGGAAGCATCCCCCTTGACTTTGGCAGCAGCGGTGGCAGCAGCAGGCTCAGCCTTCGCCGCGGCAGCCTTCTTGCGGCCCTCACCAGTCGCCTTCATAAAGCCCGGGAATTCAATCACCGTGCCGGATGCCTGGAATACCGCCTCGCCTTCCTCGGCCCCAGCCGGCGCGGACAGGCGCACGGTTGCGGTGGAACCGGTGGCATCAGCCATCTGGCAGGCGAGCGTGCGCTGCCAAATCAGCGTATAGAGTCGCAGCTGATCGACCGGCAGTTTGGATGCCAGTTCATCGGGATCATGGAAGCGGGATCCTGCCGGACGAATACATTCGTGGGCTTCCTGCGCACCAGCGGTCTTGGTGGCGTACTGCTTCGGCTCAGCGGACAGGTATTCCTTGCCGAAGTGGTAGCTCACCGCATTGCGCGCGGCGGCAATGGCTTCCTGGGACAGCGTGACCGAATCGGTTCGCATATACGTAATGTAACCGTTCTCATACAGGCTCTGTGCCGCGCGCATTACTGCACGGGCACCCATGCCCAAACGATTGCCGGCGGTCTGCTGCAGCGTGGACGTAGTGAACGGCGGTTGCGGGCGGCGGCGATACGGCTTGGTTTCCATCGACATCACCGTAAAGTCGGCACCGCGCAACGTCTCAGCCACAGCGGTAGCCGCAGCCTCATCCAATTGACGTACATTGGCTGCGAAACCGTCAGGCGTAAGCTGACCATCGGCACCGAAGTCCTTGGAACCGGCGAGTCGCTTGCCACCGAGGGAAATCATGCGAGCGCAGAACTCGGCGGTCTCGCCTTGCGCATCGGGCGCGGCGAGCGTAGCCGCAATATCCCAGTACGGCGCGCGCTTAAAGGCCATGCGTTCGCGTTCACGCTCCACAATCAGACGCGTGGCCACCGACTGCACACGGCCGGCGGAAAGACCCGGGCCAACCTTGCGCCACAATACCGGGGACAGCTCATAGCCGTACAGGCGGTCGAGGATACGTCGCGTCTCCTGCGCGTCCACCATGTGCCCGTCCACATCGCGGGTTTTGTTCAACGAATCATTGATGGCGTTCTTGGTGATTTCGTGGAACACCATGCGCTTGACCGGCACCTTTGGCTTCAGGGTCTGTACCAAGTGCCATGCGATCGCCTCACCTTCGCGATCCTCATCAGTGGCGAGATAGAGTTCGTCGGCGTTCTTCAGCGCGGACTTCAGTTCGCTCACCCTGCGCTTCTTATCGCCATCCACAATGTAATAGGGCTTGAAACCGTCGTTCACATCCACACCGAACTTGCCGAACTTGGCTTTGTCTGCCGCCGGCACCTGGCTCGGTTGCGCGAGGTCGCGAATATGGCCAACCGATGCCATGACGGTGTACCCCTTGCCCAGGTAGTCACCAATCTTGTGGGCCTTGGTTGGAGACTCCACGATCACCAGCTTGGTAGCCATTGCCCTACTCCTTCATATTCCTCGAAACGCACGGTGTTTCTGGCGTCATAATACTCATGCTTTATAGGCAACTGCCAAATTCGCGGCCGGTTGTCGGCTGAACAGTGGGTGAAAAGCCAGCCAACTGTGGCCAATTAGGCGTTGCGCGCACCTCGTCCGCTCTGCGGCACGTCCTGCATGGGAGGCGCCGGCGGCGCGCCAATCAAGCCCAGTCGGCTCAATGGAGCTGCCGTGATGTGACGCAGCGCCAGCAGTATGCCGAACGCCAACGCAGTGATGCCAATAATGCCGACCACCGCGCTGGCCGTCGCACCCTGCACCGCCCAGCTGGCAATCACATTCAAGCCCGGCAGCACCTGCCAAATCACATACGCGCTGTAAGCCATCAGCAGTATGCCACCGGTGATCAGCACACTGCCCACAATCTGCACGCTCACTGAGGAGACACGGCTGCCCGGATCATCCATGCCCGACTTCCGGGTGAACACCAGCACAATCAGTGCCAAACCGGCAACCAGCAGAATCGACATCAGCACATCCGACGTGCGATGCCACTGCCCCACCATTACGGACACGCCAACCAGCACGGTCCACATGCCGCCGACCACTGCGGCAAGCGCACGCGCAGCCCTCGGCACTGCGATAATCAGCACCACTGCAGCGGCTGCCGCAAGCATCGTATGACCGGAGGGCGCGGAATTAGTGACCGGAGACTCGGTTTGGATAATGAATGGGCGAGGCAGCAGTCCTTTAAGCTGCGTGGCGGCAAGACACACCGCGGCAAACACCACAAGCTGCCCGGCGAGCCACCAACGGCGGCGAATCAGTGCCGTAATGATGCCCATGGCGCCCAATACGCAGCTCACGGTAATCACCAACCATGATTGCGCCACTGCGCCCATCACGCCGGACGCCCAGCCCGGCAGGTTGTCCGGCAGCTGCTTCCATACGATTTCGTCATACGACTGGCCGTTCTCGGTGTGAACGCACAGCCACCAAATGCCGAACGCCCCCGCAATCATCAACACGCCAAACACCGCGCACAGCACACGGCTGGAGATGCGCGGACGCACAGTCAGCGGATCAAGTTTGGCAAGGCCGCGGTCAAGGGCAGCGTCGAAGTCATGGTTGAAGTCATCGGCTGTGCTATGCGCTGCGATGGAACCGGTAGCGGCACCGCGCACTGGCCCTAATGCTGCCAACGGATCTGGTTCGGATGCGGAACCGACCATATTCGCGGGCGCGTGCGGATCGCGGATTACGGGATGCTGTGCGTCATTCATACCCATGACTGTACGGCCGCGCCCCGGACAGTACGCCACAGGGGACCCGGCTCAGGGCCAAATCCGCACAAAACAACAACGAAAAATGAAACCCCCACGCACCCGCAAGAGGCCACTTACCCTTGCTGCATTCCTGCCCTGGGGGAGTTGGGTGACATAGCGCCGCGTGGAGGCTTTGTTCAGTGTAAGGACATGCGTGGACTACGCTTCATCAACGCAGGCGAGCCGCGCCACTCAGAAGATGTTCAGCAGCCTTCAAGCACCGCTGCCCATGTATCCAAAAATGTGAGAATTCCGCGCAAATCCCGCTCTCGTATAGCGCAAAGCACACCAAAATTAGCTCTCTTTTCACCCCCAACGGTTACGGTGGCTTGCATGGCTTCATATCAACGTCGCGCACGTGCAGGCAGCAATGGCCCCGCCATTCGCAAGCCGCGCACCACTCAGAGCAAGACCGGTAAAGCCGCTCAAGACAGCGCATTCACACCGGCAGCAGGCCGCAGCAGCGCAGGGAACAGGACGGATGCAAACAACCCGCGCAATACTCGCGGCACTCACACCAGCCACCGTGCCGGAGGCGCACATGCCAGCCACCGCAACCATAAGAAGAACGGCGGCGGCAAGAACCATCGCGTACTGAAGTGGATACTGGGTATTTTCTTTGGCTTGATCGGCCTTGGCATTGTAGGCGGCATCGGCTTGTTCGCCTACCTGTACATCACCACTGAGGTGCCGCAGCCGGAAAAGTTCGCGCTGGCGGAAAAAACCACCGTCTATTATGCGGATGGCACCACGCCGATTGGATCGTACGCCGAGCAGAACCGCGAAATCATCTCCTGCACCGATTTGCCGGATTACATCGGCAATGCCATTGTGGCTTCCGAGAACCGCACGTTCTATACGGATAAAGGCATCGACCTGAAGGGCATCGCCCGCGCCTTCCTGAACAATGTGACCACCGGCACCCGTCAGGGCGGTTCGACGATCACCCAGCAGTACGCGGAACGCTACTATCTTGGCGAAACCACCTCGTATGCCGGTAAGGCACGCGAGGCCATTCTGGCGTTGAAGATTGCACAAACCGAATCCAAGGACGAGGTGCTGTGCAACTACATGAACACGATTTATCTGGGTCGCAACTCCTACGGCATTCAGGCCGCCGCCAAAGCGTATTTCAATAAGGACGCCAAGGATTTGACGCTGCCCGAGGCCGCCATGCTGGCCGGCATCATCCCCGCCCCGTCCACATGGGATCCGGCCGATAATCCGACCATCGCCAAGCAGCGTTTCAAGCGCGTGCTGAACATCATGCAGGAAGACGGCTATATCACCGCCAAGGAGCATAAGGCCGCACAGTTCCCCGAAACCGCGGCCGTGGCCCAGCAGAACGAGTATCAGGGTCCGAACGGCTACCTGCTCACCATGGTGCAAAGCGAATTGGTGAAATCCAAGGCCTTCACCAAGGAGGATCTGGATACTGGCGGCTACAAGATCGTGACCACCATCGATAAAGCCAAGCAAGACGTGATGCAGTCCGTGGGCGATACGCGTATCAACGGTATGCCGGACTCCCTGCAGGTGGGCGGTATTGCCGTGGAACAGAAAACCGGCGCGGTGATCAGCGTGTACGCCGGCTCGGACTATCTCACCAAGCCGCTCAATAACGCCAATCAGGCGGTGTTCGAACCTGGTTCCACCATGAAGCCGTTTGCTTTGCTTGGCACCGCGCAGGAAGGCGTGAATTTCGACACGAAGTTCAACGGCAATTCACATCAGCATTTCCAGGGCCTCGATCAAGAGGTGAACAACGCTCTGGAAATCAACTGGGGCACGATCAACCTGTATCAGGCCACCGCTAACTCGGTGAATACCGTGTTCATGAACGTCAACGAGCATTTGACGCCGCAGCGCACTGCGAAAATCGCCCATGAGGCTGGTATTACCGGCGACATCGATGCGTCCTCGCCGTATAACGTGCTGGGCATCAATGCGCTGACGGTCTGGGATTTGGCGCAGGGCCATTCGACCATTGCCAACAACGGCGTGAAGAATACGCTGCACATGGTGTCCCAGGTGCTGGATGCGAACGGCAAGAACCTGTACAAGGCACCGAATGAGAACAAGCAGGTGTTCGATGCCAATGACTGCTACTTGGTGCAGAAGGCTATGCAGGGAACGACGACCACCGGTACCGCGGCTGGCGTGTCCGCATCGTTGGGCGGCCGCCAGGTGGCCGGTAAGTCGGGTACTGCAAATGATGAGTTGGCGGCTTCGTTCGTTGGCTATACGCCGAGCCTGCTCAATGTGTGGGCTATTTGGAATCCTGATTCCGATGGCAATCCGCAGGTGGTGCCGGCGTTCGGCGGCTATGGTGTGACCTCCACCGGCTACCCGGCTCATCTGTTTACCGAATACATGTCGCAGGCGCTGAAGGGCACGGCTGTCGAGCAGTTCAACACTGCCAAGGACACCGGTAAGATCGGTGGCCCGGATGGTACGTGGGGTCTGGGTTCAGGTTCTTCGTCCAAGTCCTCTACGAATGATCCGAAGTCCACCACCGAAGGTGATGCGAACGCAAACGCCAACTCCGGCACCGATTCCAGCTCGAACGGTAATTCGGCAACGCAGGAATTCGCCCAGCAGTGCCTTGCCAACCCGAGCTATTCCACCGAATGCCCGAACTATCCGGGGAATAATTCCAGCGGCGGCAATGGCGATGGCAATACCAACGGCACTACCAATAACGGCAACACTGATTCGGGCGGCGACACCACAAATCAGCAGTCGAACAGTCAGTAGCGCGTGAACGCACTGGCACAGTAAAGGGCTTCCTGCTTTCTCGCAGAGCAGGAAGCCCTTTGCATAGGCGCGCACATATCACGCGTCTATCAATCGTGCGCCTATCGAACTGGTGATGCCAGTCATGCGGCAGTGCAACGCAAAGCGCCCGTCAGCGATCATGCTGGCGGGCGCTTTGCGTTGCATTACCGATTATCTACCGTTACCCTTCAGCGGGTGCGACGGGAACGGTTGATGGCGGAGATGATAGCCTTCAGTGCGCTGGTGGTGATGGACGAATCGATGCCCACGCCCCAGACGATCTGTGCGTCATCGGCCTCGCCGACCTGGCATTCCACGTAGGAGGCTGCCATAGCGTTGGTGCCCACGGACATCGTGTGCTCCACGTAGTCCATGATGGAGGCATCCACGCCGAAGTTGGAGATGGCGTTGAGGAAGGCGGCGATCGGACCGTTGCCCATGCCGGAGACCTCACGCTCCACCGGCTCATCCACGCCCACGTTCACGCCGCGGTCGAGCACGCGAGCCTTGAGCACGGTGTCGGAGCCGTCTTCACCGGAGCTGATGGACACCTTGAGCAGCTTCAAGCGGCCCCACGGAGCCAGTGAGGAGTCGTGGGTATCGCCCACGACCACGCCGGCGGCGGTCATGCCGGACTGTTCCACCGGCAGATACTCGTCCTTGAACAGACGCCAGATATCCTCGTCCTTGACTTCCTTCTTGGTGTCGTCCGCGTACTTCTGCACGATCTTGTCGAACTCCACCTGCAGGCGCTTCGGCAGATCGAGGTTGTGGTTGGTCTTCAACAGGTAGGCCATGCCGCCCTTGCCGGACTGGGAGTTGACGCGGATGATGGCCTCGTAGGTGCGGCCGATATCCTTCGGGTCGATCGGCAGGTACGGCACCAGCCACACGAAGTTGTCGAGATCGGCGCCAGCACGCTCGGCGGCCACCTGACGGGCTTCGAGACCCTTCTTGATGGCGTCCTGATGAGAGCCGGAGAAAGCGGTGAACACGAAGTTGCCCGCGTACGGGTGACGCTCGGAAATCTTGATCTGGTTGCAGTACTCGACGGTCTTGCGGATTTCCGGCACGTTGGAGAGGTCGAGCTGCGGGTCAAGACCCTGGGTGAGCATGTTGAGGCCGAGCGTAACGAGATCCACGTTACCGGTACGTTCGCCGTTGCCCAGCAGGCAGCCTTCCACACGGTCGGCACCGGCGAGCACGGCCAGCTCGGTGGCGGCCACGCCCATGCCTTCGTCGTTGTGCGGGTGCAGGGAGAGCACCACGGCGTCACGATCGTCCAGATGGGTGGACACGTATTCCACTTCGTCGGCGAACACGTTCGGCGTGGTCATTTCCACGGTGGCCGGCAGGTTGATGATCATCGGATGCTCGGGGGTGGGCTTAATCACGCCGATCACGGCGTTGCACACCTCGACGGCGTACTCCGGCTCGGTACCGGTGAAAGATTCCGGCGAGTACTCGTAGTACAGGTCGATGCCCTTGGCTTCGGATTCAAGGTCCTTGCACAGTTCGGCGGCATCGGTGGCGAGCTTCTTGATCTCTTCCTTGTTCTTGCGGAACACGACCTCGCGCTGCAGCACGGAAACGGAGTTGTAGAAGTGCACGATGGCGCGCTTGGCACCCTTCAAAGCCTCGTAGGTGCGGCGAATCAGGTGCTCGCGGCACTGAGTCAACACCACGATGGTCACGTCATCCGGAATCAGTTCACGCTCGATAAGCATGCGGATGAAGTCGAAGTCGGTTTCGGAAGCGGACGGGAAGCCCACCTCAATCTCCTTGAATCCCATGGAGACCAGGAGATTCCAGAAGCGCAGCTTACGCTCGGAATCCATTGGGTTCACGAGAGCCTGGTTGCCGTCGCGAAGGTCGACCGAGCACCAGCGCGGCGCACGCTGCAGTCGCTTACCCGGCCAAGTGCGCTCCGGGTAATCAAACGGGACCTGCTTGTCGTATGCCACGTACTTGTTGTAGGGCATGCGGCTGGGCTTCTGCGGATCGCCGATGAATCGTGCCGGAGGCAGCAGCGGGTCGTTGTTCCCCCCATTGGATGCCGCAGCGACTGCCGCGAGATCAAAAACAGATGATTGATCCTGACCCATTGTTCCTCCTTTTCTTGTGTTACGCGCGAAGTCTGCTGTATTGGCTTTGTCAAGAACTTCGCGGATTTGTTAATGTGCACGAAACATCCTACAAGCCGGCTAGGGCAACACCCGCGAAAACCGCCGTATTGTGGCGGATTCTCCAGACTTGCGCCCAGTTTCTTATCAATCGCGCTCATTATTGCGCCAAGGCATGTGCTCTATGCTCTCACAAGGCTACAGTTGAGGTACAGCCGCAGCAGTACTGCCGCAGCCGAACCGATTGCCAAGGAAGTCGCGCCTATGATCTGCCCAAAGTGCCATGCCACGAACGCTGACGATAATGCCTTCTGCGATGTGTGCGGCAATCGATTAGCCGCTGCCCCTGCCCAATCAGCACCAACTGCACCAGCGGCTCCTGCACCGGCACCATCTGCGGTACCTGCACCATCTGCGGTACCACTGCCCGGAGCTGCAACCCCACTGCCATCCGCAGCTCCGGTACCGCTGTCCCCCACAGCTCCGGTTCCCGGTCCGAACAGTGCCGCAGTGCCGCCGGTTCCGATGCCGCAAGAATTTACTACCGCAGTGCCAGAGCCACCTATCGCAACGCCGGCAGCACCAAGCATGATGGCTATGGATGGCACGGTTGTGGATTCACCCTCACCCGCTGTACAGTCCGCATCCACTGCACAGTCCGCGCCCGCAGCGCCTGCTACCAATACTGCTGCCAGTACCGCAGCCGCTAGTGCCACAGTCAAGGCATCATCACCCTTGAATAAGCGCCTCATCATTGTTCTTGCGGCTGTGCTTGCGGCTCTGGTGGTCACTGGTATCGCGCTGTTCGTGACTTATCGCATGGAGGTGTGGGGCGGTAAAACCTTACCGGATACCAGTGCGATTGCGCAGGATACTGTCAGCAAGTCCGGCAAGAACAAGTCCAGGGTGAAGGCCAAAGATGTGACCGCTGCTCTGGAAAACAAGGGATTCACGGTGAAATCGGAGCCAGTGTTCTCCGGCGAAGAATCCGGCACATTCCTGGGTTATCAGGGTCTTCAGGCCGGCACTCGCGTGAGCACTGGGCAAACCATCGTAGTCAGGGAATCCGCAGGCCCTGGCGTGCCGAAGAACACACTCGGTCAGCAGGCGCAGAAAGTGACGCAAACGCTCGCCAGTATGAATGTGCCAGTGCACTACAAAAAGGTGTATGTGTCTGACACACAGAAGAATCCCGAGGGCTCGGTGGTAGCCACGCAACCGGCGGCCGGTCAGGCGGTCGCCAAGGATTCCAAGGATGATGGCATCTACGTGGGCGTGGCCACCAAGGCCGATGCAGACGCGCTGCCACTTGATGTGATGGGCAAAAGCGTGGATGAGGTGAAGGCACAGCTCGAAACCCAAGGCCATAGCGTGACTGTGAAAAAGCATTTCTCGTCCAAGCAGTACGTGGGCAAGGTTTCAGGCGCTTCTCCGGAGCCCGGCTCAGCATTGAGTGTTGGCGAGGACGTGGTGTTGTATCACGGGATCGATGCGTCTCAGATGAAGGAGGCGTTTACTGATCCAAATACCATAGGATATTCTCCGGTAGATGACATGACCAATAATCCCATGGCTGGTATGACGATTGCAGTAGATGGCCAATGGTGCACTAATGCCGGCGATTGCATCACTATTGAGCAACACGAGGTGGTTTCTGGCGGCAGTAAGAATACTGATTATGGTGAATTCGGCGCAAAGCTCATTGCCTGCGATGCAGTGCAACAGCTGTTCTGCAGCAACCCGAAGGGCGACTATCTGGTTGAGCAGGATTACGGCGCATTCGAACTGTTCCCACATGCAAGCTTGACAAGCTACTGGTCCAACGGCACGATGTATAGCAATGCCACCCCTGATTTCAATAGACCTTCCACCGGCGAATACCATATGCAGGATTTGTTCCTTGTGGTACCTACCGGCTCTGATTTGAAGGGGCTGGAAAGCAAGGGCTACTTCGATAAGGATGCTTTAGCTGCGGCGGCCAAGCAGAAGGCCGTGGATACGAGTCGCCCGTTTATCCTCTGGCGCGACCCCTCACAGTACAAGACCACCACAGCCCCGTATGCTCTCGGCAAAGTCAATCCGTTCGTGCCATACAACGGGTACAACGGCAGCAAGGACGACATCGTCAAGATGAAGCCCGCCCCCAGCGATAGCAACGCCTACTACCTTGTGGAAGCAACCGAACCAGACTGGCAAAACCTGCCCGATGCGGACGTCAAGGCACCGGCGTCCAAGGATTCCACGAAATCAGAATCCTCCGCCAAAACCAACACCGCACTGTTCAAGAAGATCGCCAACCAATATCGCTTCTTCTCCACCGGCGAGGGCTCACAGTGGGTTGATCTGACAGTAAAGGACGACGGTACTTTCACCGGCGAAGTCAACGAGGCGGACACCAGCGGCGGCGACCCAGTGGCCACGGCCCCGCGCGTCACCTATCCGTTCCACGGCAAGTTCTCGTCCATCAAGGCGAACAAGGCCAGCGGCTATGACATGGGATGCGATGCGTCGTCGTTCGGCTGGGATGGCAAAACATACCAATACACGGATGGCATCGGCATCGTGCCATGTGGCACATGGCACTGGTACCCGGCCAATACGCCGTTCTCTTCAATGACATCAGGCAGTGTGGCGCAACAGGGATTATCCATTCGAGACGCGGCCAACGCAGAGGAATCTTCGTATCCCAACGTACTGCTGTATGACGAGTCCGCCAAGGCATCGGCGTTCATTCCGTATACCCAGCAGTAATGCAGTCCGATACCGACTGCGATTGTGCCGCAGTTCTGGCTGGCCATATCACGAGCACTGTCAGCGTACGTTGCTCCAGATGACCCATGATTTCCTCTGGAAAAACGTACGGTTACGGTAGCTCACGCCTTCAAATCAGACGTTCCCATCGGATAGCACCTCTACCGTCTGCCAACCAGCGAGCGCACTGTGGCGAGGAAGCCAAGGCTGAGCGCGCCGGCGAGCACTGCGAACACTTGCGGGCGACGCAGTTCGTTGCGCAGACTTACCGCACCGGTCACACAGTGATCCTCGAACCAAACGCGTACTTCGTTGCTGGAGTAGCGCCCGACAAGCTCACCCCACGTGAGCATGCGCGTCACATAACCGGCCGGATTGCTTTCATGGAATTCAAACAGCCGGATGCCGCGGTAGCGGGACTTCGGACCATAGCATTCGAAACCGCAGGTCGGCGCATAGCCCAAGTCGAGGCCGTGCACATGGCCTACGAACGCATTCTTATGATCATGGCCGCAGAACAGCGCGAAGTAGCCGCCGGCGGCATTCAAAGCGGCGACCTCGCCCACGTTCTCATCCGCACAGCCAATGGCTTCGCCCAATCGCGAACCCGGACGGCACACCTCGTGGTTGAGCACATAGCAGTGGCCTTCATGCGTGCGCGCGCCTTCCACGGCGTTCGGTGTCCACGCAGGTACTTCCTTCAGGCAGTCGTAGAACTCCTGCGGTGGGATGTGCTGGAAAGCGATGGCCGGCACCGGTTTGCCATCGCCGTTGCGCGCACCGAGCTCATCCTGCACGGTACCGAGCCATTCGAGCGCTTCCGGCGTGGGCGTGCCATACCCATCGGAATCAGCCAGGTCAAGGCCACGGGAATTGACCACATACGCGGGGTATTGCGCATCGTTCTCTTCCGGTTTGCCGGCATAATCGCCGGAGTTCACCATCATCACCGCCATGGCCACGCGCCCTGAGTCATCAGATGCCTCAATGGGCAGTGCGAACGTACCGGGCTCGAGACTGTCTGAAGGGTTGAGGCAGCCGGCGAATTCACGATAGATGTCATCCTGTTCGTCGGCCAAGATGCCGCACTGAAAATCATGATTGCCATACGTGGCGGAAAACGGTACCTGAGCTTCCACAATCGGGCCGAGGAAACCAGCAAAGGTGCGACGAACCTTATCGCGGGTCTGGTCCATAAGCTCGTCCATCGTGGGCGCATCAGGATGCTCGGCATCTTTGGTGAAGCGCCGCTTGACGCCGCGCAGTTTCGCTTCGACTGCGGTCACCGCGCGCACGCGGGCGCCCGGTTCCTCACCGCGGCGGCGCAGGAAGGTGTCGATGTAGGCGGGATCGTACCCGCGGATCTGATCGCCAGTGAACACTACCAAATCAGGATCGGCTTTACGGATGGCCTCGCGGATGAGGCGAATGGTGTCAGGTTGCACGTCGGGGCCGTCTTGCACATCGGCCATTTGCAGCACACGGAAGCTGCCGTCTTTGCGGAATCGCAGGCTTGTCATGCTTCCTCAGTGTAGAAGCGCAATAGCAAAGCGGCCGGAGTGATGTATCAGTCCTTCACTGATTCATCGCTCCGGCCGCTGTAGTGCCATGCCGATCAGTTATCGAAGTCGTAGAACGTGTATTCGTACTCAGACTTCGTATTGACCAACGCCTTGCCAGTGGCGCCGCTGGTATCGTCGGACATCAGTCTGCCGCCGCTCCACATTTTCATCTGATCGTCGAACTGCGAGAAATCAGTCGGATCCGGGTAGAACTTGAATTCCTCACAGGTTTCCATACCCACCGGCTTGGTGACGGTTATCTTCACGCCGTTCTCAATGGAACTGCTGCCCACTGTGCCGTCGATTTTGAAAGCACTGGCATCGCATTGCAACGTGTAGGTGCCATCGCTGTTCTTGGTGGCGGACTTGAACTTGCCGGTGAAATCTGACTGGCTGCGAGAACCGTTGGGGTAGCCGTCGCCGGTGAGTCCCATATCGGAATCGGAATACGAACCGGAGAACGTGCCGTCTTCGTTAATCTTCAAACCAGAGCCCCAAGCGCCAGCGCCGGAGCCGAGCCCGTATTCGCCGGCCGCCTTGGCCATGGCCTCCTTGAAGACCGGATCCTGTTTGGCACTCGTAGAATCCTTGGACTCGGGCACCTTGATGTCCGCGTCGGGCATGGAATCCCAGTCGAGGTCGCCATTCTGCTCCACCAGATAGTAGACGCTGGAGTCGCTCGGGGCGGGCTTCATCTTAACCATCGTGTTGTCGACTCCGTAGCGGTTCGTTGGCACGAACGGATCGGGAGTCGTCGATGTGGCATCGTACGGCACGCTGGTCTTGCTGTACTGGGAGGAGTCACGCATCACGATGAACGGACGATCCGTGTCCACCGTCTTCTGCTTCTTGGCCACCGTGAGCGAATCGGAGTCGAAGTAGCCGGAATCCTCCAGCGCCTTCACATCCGAGCCGACCGGGAAGTAGACCAGGAAGTCCTTCATCTCATAGGTCATGCCGGTATTGGTGTAGTTCGTGGTGTTGCCCATGCTTGCCCACGATTGCACCGTGCCGTTCACGCAGGATTTGCCGGGGCCACTGGCATACGGCGTACTGCCGCAGTTCGGCAGGTCGGCGCCCGCATACAGCTCGAACATGCCCCAATCCTTGGTAATCAGATTGTTAGCCAAAGGCAGCTTGTCCGCAGACACGCCCGCACCAGGCTTAAGCATCACGCCACTGACATCCTGCGAATAATTGCCCAGACCAAGATTGTCCGCCAAACTCGATGGCTCATGTCCCTTAATACTCATGAATCCACCGCCCGCACTTTCACCATACGTGTTTTGCGTAGCCTCAAGCGTGATGCAATCCTTGGATTGATCCTTCACCTCGCTCTTGCAGTACATGCCGATCATTGGTGTGGCATTGTTCTTCACAATAGTCAGACCATCATCGGTCCGCTGACTCAACAAATCCATATTGCTGGACTTATCCACGCCGTAATACAGCGTGACCGACGCGCCAGAGCTCAATGCGGAGCCCGGTGCCGGGTAGGAGCCGGAAATCTTGCCCACATACTGCTTGGAGGAGTAGTGCGGCTCAAGATCAACCGTGTACCCCTGCGATTGCAGAGCGCTCACGGCTTTATCCTTGTCCGCGCCCAGAATGTCGACTGAAATGCCATCACCCTTAGAGGTCACGCCAATGTAGATGCCGTTCTCACGGTCGGCTTCGGGCAACGCCGTACCCGCCTCCGGGTAGGTGACGCCCACTTGGCCTTCCGGCGTCTTGCTGTCTTGCGCGATCACCACCTTCTTGTAATGCACCGGCACGCCCATGCTGCTGAAGGTGTTGACCACGTCCTGAGCCTTCTTGCCAATCGTGTCTTTCGGCACACCGGGACCGGCTGATTCCTGAATGGTGACCGTGGAGCCGGCCTTCACACGACTCCCCTGCTTCACGCCCTGGTAACCCAGGAATGTGCCGGAATCCTCACCGGAGAACACCGGTGTCGTCTTCACTTTGAAGCCCTTGTTTTCAAGCGCCGCAGTCACATCCTTGGCTTTGACCACCGACTTCTTCTTGCCGGATTTATCGGTGACTTCCTTGGCGATCGCACTGGTATCCGGCAGCGACTTGCCGCCCCAGACTTCCGCACGATAGGTAAGAAATACGGTAAGTCCAATAACCAGCAGAGCCACTACGGCAACGATGGCGATAATAATCGGCAGCAGCTTCTTATTCTTAGTCGCCTGACCATCTGGGGCATTGCCTGACGCTCCAGTGCCGGCATCGCCATCAGGTACGACTGGAGGAGGCGTCATCGCGTCAAGCACCGTCGAATCATTGGCAGGCTGCTGCGGCATAGGAATTGCCGACGCTACCGGCTGCGGAGGCACGCTTGCTGCAGGCATGGGAATCGAGCCGGGCGTTGGCACAGACGTGGGCTGAGGCACCGGCGCTCCGGGCTGCGCAGACTGCGCCGGCATTGGTACCGGTCCAGGTACAGCGCCGGGCACTGGCACCGGGCCAGGAGCGGGCACCGAGCCAGCTGCCGCGCCGGCTTGCGGACTAGGAACTGGCGGCACCGCGCCACCGGGAGCGGGAACCGTCGAATCGGATGCGGGCAACAATGCGCCACAGTAATCACAGAATATGGCTCCGTCTTGGGCAGAGCCCCCACATTTCGGACAAATCATCTTCCGCCTTCTCTCCCGTGGGAATGATCTCTCAGTCAATCATTCTACTGTGGAAAGCGCGCGAATACCCGAAATATCAAGACTTTGGGAAGATCAGCGGAACAGACTCACGCCTCGGCGGGCAGCACAGTAGGCGTTGCCGAGCCACGTATGGCGGGAGTTCGGCCAAACTGCACCCAGGCGAGGCGCGTTCTGGCTCATCCAAATGCTCGGCACGCGGCCGTCGGCAGAGCGAGAACCAAGCAGATTGAAGCCGTTCTTGACCATCAACCATTCCGGGTGCTGGGTGGCGATGGCAAGGCCTTCTTCCAGCGTGAGCGGCAGTCGGTCGTCGGAATCGAGGAGCTTGCGGGCCACATCCGGCTCGCGATTGATGTAGCAGGTGCCGGTATGGGGGTCGACCACCAAGTAGAACGGTCCTTCCGGCGGCGTGAAACCGCTCACCGGCAGGAAGCTGGCGATATCGCGCGGGGGCATCGTAGTGAAACCGGCCATGCGGTTGATGGAGGTTCGCGCAATCAGCGATTCAGGCGAAACCAGCTCGCGCGTGGGCACCAGAAGAATGTTCGCGCCCAAATCGGAATGTTCAAGCGCGCCGATAAGCGGACGGGCCAGTGCGCGGAATGCGGCGGCAGACATATCCGCCACATCCGGATATCCCAGAGCCACGATACGGTCAAGCTGTTTTTGCGCCTCTACTGATGCGATAGACATACCCACCAGCCTAGCAACGTGACGGCACAGGCGTTGTACGCCGTTCAGGTGCCGTCCAGCCCCGGCCTGCGTCATTCACCGTCATCATATGGGAAATACAGTGCCATCACAGTAGTGATTCCGTACAATAATGACCCGTATCCGGTCGCCGCTGTTTTGCACGACCGAGCGAAGTATTCGTTCTTTTGAGCCAGAAGGTAATCATGTCCGAAAAATTGAAGGTCGGCATTCTTGGCGCCACCGGTATGGTGGGTCAGCGTTTCGTCACGTTGCTGGAGAATCACCCGTGGTTCGAAGTGGTCACTCTTGCCGCTTCCGCACATAGCGCCGGCAAGACGTACGAAGAGGCTGTGGGCGACCGTTGGAAGATGGAAATGCCTATGCCCGAATACGCCAAGCACATGGTGGTTGTGGACGGCGACGATGCCGAAGCGGTTGCCGGCGGCGTGGATTTCATGTTCTCCGCGGTGAACATGCCGAAGGATCAGATTCGCGCAATCGAAGAGCGTTACGCCAAGACC
The DNA here is from genome assembly GCF_018555455.1 of Bifidobacterium colobi. Taxonomy (GTDB): domain Bacteria; phylum Actinomycetota; class Actinomycetes; order Actinomycetales; family Bifidobacteriaceae; genus Bifidobacterium; species Bifidobacterium colobi. The sequence goes on from NZ_JAFEJU010000001.1 coordinate 369,053, forward strand.
GAAACCCCCGTGGTTTCCAACAACAGCGCACACCGTTGGACCCCGGACGTGCCGATGGTGGTGCCGGAGATCAACCCGGAACACTTTGCGGTGATCGAGCACCAGCGCAAGCGTCTGGGCACCACGCGCGGCTTCATCGCCGTCAAGCCGAACTGCTCGATTCAGGCCTACACCCCGGCACTGGCCGCATGGAAGGAATTCGAGCCGCACGAGGTGGTCGTGAGCACGTATCAGGCCATTTCCGGCGCCGGCAAAACGTTCAAGGATTGGCCGGAAATGGTGGGTAACATCATTCCGTTCATCTCCGGCGAGGAAGCCAAGAGCGAGAAGGAGCCGCTCAAGGTGTTCGGTCATGTGGATGCCGAACGCGGTGAGATTGTGCCGTTCGATGGCCCGCTGAAGATCACCTCGCAGTGCATCCGCGTGCCTGTGCTGAACGGTCACACCGCCACCGTGTTCCTGAACTTCGGCAAGAAAGCTACTAAGGAAGAGCTCATCGACCGCTTGGTGAACTACACGTCTCAGGCCGCCGAGCTGGGTCTGCCGCACGCTCCGAAGCACTTCATCCAGTACCTCACCGAGGATGACCGCCCGCAGGTCAAGTTGGATGTGGATTATGAGGGCGGCATGGGCGTTTCCATCGGCCGCCTGCGCGAGGATTCCATCTTCGATTGGAAGTTTGTGGGATTGGCCCACAACACCCTGCGCGGTGCAGCTGGTGGCGCACTGGAATGCGCCGAAATGCTGAAGGCCTTGGGCTACATCACCAAGAAGTAGCGCTGCAAAAGCATCAGAGATCAATTGAGATAGCCTGTTGTTGCATTATGCGGTGCAGCAACAGGCTATCTCGTTTACGAGGGGTTGATTTGGCTTGTTCCGGAGGTCTATCTGCGTTACAAGGGGTTCCTTCTCAAGTAGCACCACTCTCAAAATGGCGTAATACCGTTGAAAGCACAACGTTCCTCACTGTGGTTTCGTCCTAGAAGAACCCCTTGTAACGCAGATAGATATTTCGAAAACCGAAAAACAACCCCTTGTAACGCAGAAAGCCCTCCACTCGGAGGGCTTTCTTATGTAGCAGCGCGAATGACGCAGTTAAACGCGCATCCGCACAGGCTCAGCGGCCTGTGCCGCCGTAGACCACGGCTTCAATCTGCTTGGCATCGAGGCCGTAGGCAGTGTGCAGTGCCTTCACCGCTTCGTTGAGCTGGTCGAGCGGCACCAGGGCGGCGATACGAATCTCGGAAGTGGAGATCATCAGCACATTGATGCCCTTATCGCTCAGTGCGCGGAAGAACTTGGCAGCCAGACCGGAGTGGGTCTTCATGCCAACGCCCACCACGGCCACCTTGCCGACGTTGGTGTTGATGTCGAACGAGTGATAGCCCAGCTCCTCCTGCTTGTCGAGCAGCGTATCCTGCACCTGCTTGACTGAAGCTTCCGGCACCGTGAAGGAAATGTCGGCAGTGCCCACGGATGCGCCGGCCTGCACGATCATGTCCACGTTCACGCCTGCGCTGGCGAGCTCAGTGAACACCTTGGCGGCCATGCCCGGCTCGTTCGGTACGCCGCGCACGGTGGCGAGTGCTTCGGAACGGTCGTGAGCGATACCGGAAATCACCGGAGCTTCAGGGCCGAGGTCGGGGAACAGATCACCCATGGATTTTGCTTCTTCTTCAGTCATGTTTTGCCTTGTCTTGTTGAAAGTTTGTATTAGTACGTTATTGATGACTACCCCTCAGTCCGCTCTCGCGGACAGTTCCCCTGGCAAGGGGAGCCGAAGAGGAGAGCTCGGGCCTCAGTCGATGTTTGGCAGCGTGCGCGGATCCACGCCTTCCGGCACCACCAGTGTGCCCGGGCGGTGTGAGAACGAGGAGCGCACATGCAGCGGCATGTTGAAGCGCTGGGCGTACTCCACGCAGCGCAGCGCCAGCACTTTGGAACCGCAAGATGCCATTTCAAGAATGGAATCGTAATCGATCACCGGGATGCGGCGGGCGGCAGGCACGATGCGCGGGTCGGCGGTGAAAATGCCGTCCACATCGGTGTAGATCTCGCAGATATCGGCGCCGAGGGCCACGGCGAGCGCCACGGCGGAGGTGTCTGAACCACCGCGGCCGAGCGTGGTGGCATCGCCCTTGGCATTAATGCCCTGGAAGCCGGCCACAATGGCAATGTCGCCCAGCGAAAGCGCATTCTTCACACGGTCGGGCTTGACGGCCTTGATGTGCGCCGCGCCATAGCGGGCATCGGTGAAGAAACCCGCCTGTTGACCGGTGAACGAGTGGGCACGGCTGCCTTCGGCGTGGATGGCCATGGCCAGCAGGCTCATGGAGATGCGTTCGCCTGCGGTCATGAGCATGTCCATCTCGCGCTCGGGCGGGTTGGAGTCGATGCTCAGCGCCTGATCGATGAGGTCGTCGGTGGTGTCGCCCATGGCGGAGACCACCACGGCCACCTTGTTGCCCTTTTTCTCTGTCTCAACAACGCGCTTGGCCACACGCTTGATCGAATCGGTATCGGCGACCGACGAGCCGCCGTACTTCTGTACGATGAGAGCCACTGTTGTCCTTCGTTCTTCTCTTGGGGCTGGACGGTAGGCTCAATGTTCGGCACTGCCCTACTATCCCGGGTTTTGCGCTTTATTCTACGTAAGCGGCACGATTATAAGGATTGCGGGCACTGCTGCACGTCCGTTCACCCATCATGCGGACGGTCAGGCAGCCCCAGCCCCTCTCTTCATGCCGCATTACCCGGAATCCGTCGCAATGGGCCCCATCCACCGCCGCATTCCCCGAATTGCGTCGTGGAACATACCGTGAAACACCCCTTTTGCGCTACATTCCCCAGAATCCGTCGCAAAAGAGGCCACTCAGTAACGCATTCCCCGGAATCCGTCGCGAAGAAGATGCGGGATAGTGCGGGATAGGCGCGGGGCAGAGACTCGGCAAATGCGAGGCAGATGCATGTAAATGCAGACAGAGGCAAGCAGATGAATACTTGATGAACTTACGCAGCGAACCGGTTTGCTGCCCTCCACAGGCCAGCGTTGCGCCATACCATTGAAGTACGTCGTGGTAGTTGCAATCGGCGCACCGTCATTAGATTAGCAAGGAGGCCCATGATGGCCGGCAAAAAGGATCACTCATTCAACTACTGGAAGATGAATTACCGGGGTCGATTCCGCCGTACCAAAGTCATGGTGCCGATTGCCATCGTGGTCTGCGTGGCCCTGCTGGTGCTCGGATGGGCTTCTGATGAGCTCGTGAAATCCGTGATCTGGGTTGTCATCATCGCGGCAGTCACGGCTTGGCAGTATGTCTTCACCAAGAAGAAGGCCGCCGAGGAAGAAGCCCAGGAAGCCGCCCAGGCTCAGGCACAGGCTGCGGCAGCGCAGCAGCAGTACGCTCAGCCTGCACAGTACCCGCAGAGCAACGTACCGGGCGCTCCGACAACTCCGCAGAACTTTGGCAATAACGCGCAGTAAGCAATCAGCAAGCTGCGCACAATGATGCAACACTGCAGTGGCTGCAACACTGTAGTCCCGAAGCAATCGCTGTACATGATTCTTTCAGATGATTGCCCTGGGACTTTGAGGCAAACGCATCAGACCACTCAGGTTCAAGCGCTTATATAAGAACTACCGGCAAACAACACCGGCAACATAATTGAACCCCCTTCTTCTTCCTCTCTCCTTCTCTTGAAAGAGCCCGGCTGCACGCACCTCGCAGCCGGGCTCTTTTTCTATGCCACGTCGGTATGCCACGTCGGTAATATGACAGGCGATACCGAGGCGTTAGAACGACAGACTCTCAGCATTGAGCAAGAAGTCATATACGCTCATCGTCAGGATGCCGCGATCGTCACGCATCGGTTTTACCACGTCACGAACGAGTACTATCTTCTTGAACCCATCGTCCACGCCCAGCAACGATGCTTTCTCCTGTGCTACTTTTTCTTCGGTGGGCAATTGGTATGCCGATTGAATGTAGTACCGTTCGCTGCCGAGGTTGGCCACGAAATCAATCTCCAACTGTTTGCGATAGCTTTCGCCATTGTTCTGGCCGCGTTTCTCCACCACGCCGACATCCACGTTATAGCCGCGCATGCGCAGCTCGTTGTAGACGATATTTTCCATAATGTGCGTCTGCTCAACCTGCCTGAATCCAAGCCGCGCATTACGTAAACCGATATCTTCGAAATAGTATTTCTTAGGGCTGCCAATGTATTTGCGGCCTTTCACGTTGAATCGTCGTGCTTCCTCAACAACGAAAGCCTCCTCGAGATACTCAATGTACTGCGCGATGGTGTTCACGCTGATTTTGGAGTGCGCAACACTATCGAAGGTAGCTTTGATTTTCGCTGGATTGGTCAACGCACCAATCGATGAAGCAAGCACATCAACCAATTCATCAAGCTCTTGCGATTTACGAAGGTGATTACGTGCCACAATATCTTTGAGATATGTCTCGGTAAACAGGCTTTCGAGATATCGGGTTTTCTGCTCATCGGTATGCATCGACACGGTTAATGGCATTCCGCCGAATACCACATATTCCGCCCATCCATGCGGCACATCACCGTCATACGCCTGCATGAACTCAGAAAACGACAATGGACGAACGCGAATCTCATCGCCACGGCCACGGAACTCAGTCATGACATCGGTAGACAGCATTTTTGAATTGCTACCGGTAACATACACATCCACGTTGCGCTTGCGCAATAGCCCATTAAGCACGCTGTACAGCCGAGGCGGCTCGTCACCGCGCAATTCCTTATCGGAAATGGCGTACTGCACTTCATCGAGCAACACATAGTATTGGCGATCGTCCGTTATCGCAGATGACAGGTACTGAGCAAGACGAGCGGGATCACGATACTGCTCGTATGCAAAGTCATCGAGTGGCACCTCGATAATCTGACTATTGGCCACTCCATGATTCCGCAGATACTCTTCAAACAAATCGAACAATAAGAATGTCTTGCCGCAGCGTCTTGCGCCAGTAATCACTTTGATCATGCCGTTGCCCATGCGCGCAATCAACCTGTTCAGGTATACGGCTCTCGTAATCCGCATCACAGGGGGCTCCTCTCTCGGCTGCGAACCATACTGAACACTGATTCGCTTCCCTTATTGAATTTTATCGACATTTATGTCACTAAAATTCAATAGAACGTGAATCTATTGAATAAAAGTGACATTTATGTCAGTAAAATTCAATAGAGCACTGCTGGGGGGACCTTATGCGCCAACGCAACGGCACTGCAACACTGCAGTGGCTGCAACACTGCAGTGGCTGCAACACTGCAGTCCCGAAGCAATCGCTGTACATGATTCTTTCAGATGATTGCCCCGGGACTTTGAGGCAAACGCATCAGACCACTCAGGTTCGGGCGCTTATATAAGAACTACCGGCAAACAACACCGGCAACATAATTGAACCCCTTTCTTCTTCTCTCTCCTTCTCTCAAACAAAGAGCCTGACCGCAAGCACCTCGCGATCAGGCTCTTTTCTTTGCCGCCGAGCTACCGGCGTTGCGTTACCGGCTCATCATGAACGCAGCGCACGCTTAGTAGCGCGGGACTTCATGAAAATCGTTACGCCAGCGCCTGCGAGCAGCACAGCAAGCACACCAAACAGTGCAACACCTGCAGCACCAGTCTTTGGCAATTCGGTGACGTTACGCACGTTGATCACCGAGTAATCAGTGATCTCCCCACCGGTGAGGTCGGCATTACCGGAATCCTTGGAGAGACCATAGATGTCGGTGCCGTGGAAGTACACGGCCTTGCCGCCTTTGATGGTGACTTGGAACTTGGCACCGAGCGTCGCATTAGCGCCATCGTCTTTGTGTCCGAGGAATCCTTCAGGCACCTTGGTTTCGGTGACTTCATACACGCCATCGGCCAAGCCGCTGAAGGTGACCGTACCTTCAGGAGTGCCTTGGGCAGTGGCCGGCTTGGATGCGGATGTTGCCATGTCAGTGGTCGGGGTAAAGGCAACGGCCTTATCGCCGTCAGCAGCCTTGACGGCCGCGATCTTGAACTCAGCACCGGCCAGCGAAATACCGTCAGCGGTCTTCTTGACGAAGCTGAACTGGCCGAGCTTCAGCGTGGTCTGGTCCTGAGCCTTGGCATTGTTGTCGTTCACTTCAACCGAGTTCGGCACCGTGGCGCTCGTCAACGACTGCTTGTTGATGGTCACGTTGTAGGTTACGGCTACCTTCAGGTCCGCTTTGGCATCGTACGTGAGGCTCTGCAGATACTTGCTCAGGTCGACAGCGAACTGCTTGGTACCATCGCCGTCAAACTTCCTGGCCTGTTCCTCTTCGGCAGTGAGCCCAATGAGCTTCAGTTCGTAGCCGTTCGGATTGTTATCGTCCTTGGGACGTATTTCCTTGCCTCCGACCTTTACGGTGAAGTTGTAATTGAGGTTGACGGTCTGGCCTACACCAGGGGTGTCGGTCAGGGAGAACTGGTAGTCGGTGAAGCCAGTGGTGTAGGCGGGCAGTTCGCTGGTCAGCGTGTAGTTCACATCCTGGCCGGTGGACACGGTACCGTCGGCATCATCGAAGGTCTTGACGACCGGAGTCACATGGTTCTTGAACTCAACAGTGTTGTAGGCTTCGTCTTTATGGTTGTTCCAGCTCTGGAGCTCACCATCCTTCACATAGCCGGAAGCGAGCACGATCGGCGCGGACTGGGTGGCTACCTTGCCGCCGGTCGTATCATCAATGTGATCACTATCCTGAGTGCTGCCGTTGCCAATGTTGCTGTTAGTGCCATTGGTGGCAGTGTCGAGAAACAGGTACACGCCGGCGGGAAGCTTGACCCAACGGTTCGTATTGCCCTCTTGCGATGTTCCATCGCTGTTATTCGGCCACGTAATGGTTTGCAGATTGCTAGTCACCGTCGTGTTCTTGGCCAAGGATTCAGCAAACTTGCGGGTGGAACCGGCCCACGGCTTCTCTTCACTGTCCAATGCGCCCTGCTGCAGCGCCCACGCCATCAGGTCCGTCTTGTTATCATCCGGAACCTTCAAGGAACCATCAGACGGCATGGCAGCCTGCAGTGCTGCTTTGATGGCCGCGCGATCGGCGCCCGTGGCAGTCTGCACGCCGAACGGTCCGGAATACGTGTAGTCCACGTAGTCGGCGAGCTTATAGTACTTGACCGTACGGTTGTGCCACTGGTCAGGGTCGCTGGCCTTGAACTGGAAAAACACATCCGTAGTAATCACACCTCGACCGTTGCTATCCGAGGCAGAGGAGCCATCCGCCATAGCAGTGCCGGCACCGAGGGCTAGACCGCTGAGCATCGTGGCTGCGGCGGCGAGGCTGGCCAATAGTTTTCTCATCTTCATGAGAAACCTTTCTTTCTTGATTCTCTTTACTATGTTTCGCTTCATGTAGAACCGGGATAGGATCCCCCGCGAACTGCAAATCTTGGGTTGTGCATGGGGAGGGAGAGCATGTGAAGGCTCTCCCTCCAGATCGGCTTGGCGGCCGTCTCCCTCATCGGAGGGAGACGGCCGGTCACGCCACTATGCCGTTGCGCTTGCGGTATTCCTTCATCAACACCGTGAGCAGACCGGCCCCGGCGATCAGCAGCCCGCCAATCAGGAGCCAGTCACGTGCCGTGCCACCAGTAAGCGGCAAAGCCGCCACCGCACGCACGTTGATGATTTTGTTGCCGGAGACCGGGGTGCACGCACCAGTGGTACCGGTAATCGGCTGTTTGCATACGCCGACCGCTGCATCCGGCAGTGCATATCCCACCGTGAACTGGTACTTGGCTCTGGAGAGCACGTAGCCTTGCGGAGCCTTGGTCTCGGTGAGCTCATACGTGTACTCGGTGCTTGCATCGGACGGTATGGCCAAGCCCTTGACCTTGAGCTGTCCGGCCGCGCGGTCTACATCGGCATAGGTCTTATCGCCCTTGCCATCTGCGCCACCGGTCAGATCATTGGACTGCGTATCGCAGTAGTTGTTCTCGCTTTCGCAATCTACAACCTTGGCGATAACCGCAATCGACTGACCGTTGACTCTGACTGGATCGCCATTGCTATCGAGCGGACCGTAGAGCGTCCATTTGGAACCGCTGAGCAGTTCGTCAGTGTTGTCTTTGGCAACCTTCGACCATGCCACGTTCGGCAGCGTGTTGGTGATGTCGTTGTTGGGTACTTCGGTAGTGCCGTCCGACTTATAGATCTGCACCTTGTCATCGGAGTTGGCGTCCACGCTGAAGAATCGGTACCAAGTGCTCTCGGTTGGCATCCAGTAGCCGCTCGGCGAGGTCTTTTCTACCAGCTTGTACGTGGCCTTAGCCTTGTCCACGATGATGTTGAACTTGCCTGCAGTGCCATCGGTGTCGGCGAACGGCTTGTTCTTGTTGTCGGCCTCGCAATTCACTGGATTATTCGGATCGGTTGAATCCACGCAGTCGGTTACTTCGTGTGGCTGTGCTCCATCGATGGCCGAACCATCTTTGTTGATCTGCGTCACGGTCCATGCGGATCCGCCTAGTGCAGTTGCGGAATCAGCGTCTATCTTGCCCCAGGAAACACCCTTGAGACGCGTGTTGCTGATTTCCTTGTCGACTGTGGTGTCGCGAGAATCGTTATTCCACTGCGCCTGCGCGTTGTTCACGGTAAACGTGTAGGTCTTGGCAGATCCGTCGGCGTTCGTTTCCGGCGCATATCCGGTAGGCGCGGAGGTTTCCGTCAACGTGTACGTGCCGTTGTGCAGGTTGTTGATGTCGAATCCGCCGGCATCCGGGTTGTTGTCGACGCCAAGATAGCTGTCGCCGCCTTGGTTGTCGATGATGCGCATCGAATTGGTGACAGTCCACTGGCCGTTGGCTTCGACAGCTTCTTGCTTCCAGCAGGTACCGTTCTCCCAAGCGGTCTCGCCGGTCTCGCCCGCAGCGCACATGCTCGGGGTGAAGTCGGTGTTGAACGGGCCGCCAAGGGTGCTGCTAGCAAGCGCAGCCTCCTTGGTCGCACCGGTGCCGGTGGTGGTCAGCGTCCATGTGGCGCCGCCAATCTTCGTATCGGTCTTGCTGTCCACCTTGGTCCACGAAGCCGTGTACGGCGTGGAGAACTTCACGTTACCGTTGGTACCAAAACCACCGCCAGACAGACGAGCTTTGTTGCCACTGATTTCGACAGCAGCCGCAGTGATGGCAGCGGATTTCTTGGCCGCCTGCTCCTCCGCGGTACCCGTTACCTCGGCCTTCAACGCGATACCACGGTCATTGAAATCAGCCGTACTCGAGTTCCACCCCAGCGTCAGATTCTTCATATGGTCAACGAGGTTGTCAATCTTGGCATCATTTTGGCCCGCATAACGCCCATCACTTTTCGTGACGGCGATGTTGGTTCCAGCGGTGGCGTTCCACTTGTGCTCAGCGTTCTGATAATGATCATCGTAGCCGCTGGCGTCCCGCACCGGAATGCCGTCGCGATACCACGTGACCGCTGTCTCGGTACGGTCGGTGAACCACGTGTCCATCAGCACAAAGCTCGACTGTTGCACACCCGAATTGAGCTTGTGGTACGGGTTCATGATGGCGAAATCATCACCCGCCTCAGTGCCATCGGCCTTGGTACCGTTCACTCCATTAACATCCGCTGGGTTCTGATTCTCCGGATTCGGATCGATGGACTTGTCCACCTCGTTATCAAACAAGGCGATGTTGCCACCCTTCGATGTCTCACCGACTCCAGACGGGCATAGCCACAGACCACCACCAAAATGGCCTGCGGTGTTGTTGTGGGCCACGGCCTTGGCAACGTAAGTGGTGGAACGCTCCTCAGTATAAATGGCTCCGCCAAGATACCCAGAGGAGTTGTTCGTGAACGAGCCACCCATCAGATACGCTTCAGAGCCACCATCTTGCAGGAAGATAGCGCCGCCAGCTCCACCCTTGGGAACTTGCTCCTTGCCGTTGGCGTCCTTCACATACTGAGTGTCATAGATGCCGGCCCAGTTGTGGTCGAACTTCGGCTTGACGCCGCGGGAATCATTGTAAACGAACAGCTTGCCTTCCACATAGATGGCGCCGCCACCCGTGCCCCAGCCGTAGGCACGCGAATAGTTCTGCGAGAACGTGACGCCACCCCGAATAATCAGTGTGCTCTTCGCGGCACCGCCAGTGATGCGGATGGCACCGCCACCAGCATGGATGAATTGCCCATTGGCCCTGCTCAGACACGGACTGGTGTCAGGGGACAAGGCATCGTTCGTACATGGAATAGAGTTGCCATCAGCATCTTCGAACGTCTGCTTATTGCCGGTGAACGTGCCGCCGGTGATGGTCATGGTGCCTGATGTCATCAGAATCGCACCACCGCCGTAATTCGCCTTGCCAACCGTTTTGTTTCCGGTGAAATCGCCACCGGTGATGGTGGTGGAACCTTGATCTTGAGAAATGGCACCGCCACCCTCATTAAATGCCACACCTTTAGCAACATTACCCGTGAACGTACCGTGAGCAATAGTCAGGGTGCCGTTGCTATGGATTACGCCGCCTTTGGAACCGGCCACGTTATTCGTGAACGTGCCACCATTGATAGCGGTAGTGCTGCCGTTATTCTGATACAGCACTCCACCACTCACCGCACTGTTGTTGGAGAACGTGCCACCATTGATGGTGACCGTGCCACCATTGTTGTTCACCACGGAGCCATTGCCGTAGTTCGTCAGGGTATTGATGTTATCGAACGTGCCGTTGTTGATGGTCAGCGTACCGTTCGTCTTCACGCCAGCAAGGCTGCGCTTGCTGTTCTTGTAGGAGAAGCTGGCATCGTTGGCGCTCTTACCGATGGTGAGCGTGTGGTTGCCGTCCACTGTGAATAGTGGATCGCCTGCGGAGGTTGCAGTCAGCACCGAATCCAGACTTGCCGCCGCGGTAAGTGTCACGTCACCGCTCAAGGTGGTCGAGCCGCTGTCGGCCGGCGCAGTAATAGCCGCGTTGATGGCCACCATACCGTCTGCCGGACGATCGGTGGTCACGCAGCGCACCAGCGTATCCCAGTCAGCGACCGCGGCGCATTCCCCATCCGCGGCTGCTGCAGGAGCATTATTCGTGTCATTGGCAGATGAGGAGTTTACCGCACCGTTATTACCATTCGCGGCCTGGGAGGAGTCGCTGTCTCCTGTGGAGTCGGAAGATGTACCAGCATCGGTTGATGAGCCGGATGCGTCGGTCTTTCCGGACTGACCCTGAGTCGTCTGCGTTGAAGACTCAGTGCCAGTGCCGGCTGTTGTTCCTTGTGTGGAGTCTTCCGCCACAGCCGGCGTCGAGCAAACGAACAGCATGGCTGCGGCGAGCACAATAGCGCACACCGCCCACACCATAGCCTTAACACGTTCGCCTATGTTCTTACCTCTGGACATAGCTTTCCGTTCTGTTCCTTCAATCCCCATGGACTACGGTCATCCAAACCCGTCGAAACTAGAGAGAATGCAAAACCACGCATTGACCTACCCCAGCAGGTTTTATCATTTCGTTAATTACCCCCCCTCCGATACCCTTTGTCAATTTGTTAAGGGGGCACTCGCGAGTTGCAATATGATAACAAAACCATTGAAAACAATAGGGTTTGACGCAATGAGTTGTATAGTTGTAAATTTTACGATGCACCGATGTTATTAAATTGTTATATTTGACGTCTCGTCAATGCATTATTAGCCCATTGAACTATCCAGGGTACGTAGTAAAAGGGGGCACCCTCCATGAGTTCGGGGGTATTGATTATTAACCGGCATCGAATAGGCTTGCAACTCGACTCGGCCACGGAGTAACGTGACGTGCGAATACAGCGGGCCGACGCGTGAGTACATGAATGTACACTCGGCATAAGCGCATGGGAACACTCGCACAATAGGGAGGCACTGCGCATGAGACTGCGGCGGAGTCATACAGTGGCGAAGCACGGTCACAGCACTGTTGCAAACACGGATACTGTTGCGAACGCGGATGCTGCCATGAATGCGGATGCGACCACACAAGCAACAGGCATCGCGGCGAGCAACGATGTGGCGCATGAGCCGCATGGCACCCATGCCTCACATATCAGTACGTTCACTCCTACGCCATTCGCCAAAGCCATTGATATTGCTGATTTGATGGCCGAACGCCGGCGATTGCAGCGCAATCTTATACTGATGCGACTGGTCACTGTCGTACTGCTGCTTGCCGCCCTTGCCGTGGCATGTTTCCCATTTGCTTTGCAATTCCAGTCCAGTCTCGAACTGGCCAAGACTGCCGCCACCAGTGCGCAGAATGTGGCGAATTGGCCGTACCCGCAGGCTAAGGACTCGCTGGCGGCCGCGCACGCATACAATAAGAAACTCGCCGAATCGGGCCAGCCGGTGCTGGGTGAAGCTGTGGATCCGTTCACCGACGTACAAGGCGGATCGAAAGCAAACGGGAATGATTCCACGTCTGCCAAGGATGCGGAATACCAGCAGCTGCTGAACTCCGGCGACGAGGTGATGGGTTCGATCAAAGTACCGAAGCAGTCGATTAATCTGCCGATCTACCACGTCACTTCCGAAGAGGCTCTTGCCTCTGGAGCCGGGCACCTGTACGGCACCTCGCTGCCAGTGGGCGGCGAATCCACGCATGCGGTCATCACTGGGCATCGCGGCCTAGTGTCCGCCATGATGTTCACGCGACTTGACGAGGTGCGGAAAGGCGACTTCTTCTACATTGAGGTGATGGGGCAAACCTTGGGATACAAGGTGGATCGCATCTCCGTGATCCTGCCGAACGACACTTCGCAGCTGAAGATTGCGCCGGGCGAGGATCGTGTGACGCTGATGACCTGCACACCGTATGGCGTCAATACGCATCGACTGCTGATTTCCGGGCATCGTGTGGCGATTCCACTTCCCGCCCCTGAGCCGAACGATGTGCACGATGCGCGAACCATCGCCATCACGGTAGGCGTGGCGACACTGCTGTTGGGCTGGTTCTTTGTATGGCTAGCAAAGCGCAAGCATATGGCACGTATTATGCGCCATGCCGCCTCTCGGCCGCGGTACTAGGCTTCGCGACGGCCGGCCAGAGCGCGGCCGAGGGTGACTTCGTCGGCGTATTCCAAGTCGGATCCCACCGGCAGACCGCTGGCAAGGCGCGTGATCGTGACACCGACCGGTCGCAGCAGCTGAGTGAGGTAACTGGTGGTGGCCTCGCCCTCGATATTCGGGTCGAGCGCCATGATCACCTCCTTGACCTCCTTGGTTTCCAAACGCTTGAGCAAGCCAGGAATCCGCAAATCCGCCGGCCCGACGTTGGCCATGGGGTTGATGGCGCCGCCAAGCACATGGTAGAGGCCGTGATATTCACGGGTGCGCTCGATGCTCATTACATCCTTGGGCTCCTCCACCACGCAAATCACTGAATGGTCACGTCGCGGATCGGCGCATACCGGGCAGGGGCTGGTTTCGCATACGTTGCCGCAAATCTCGCAGAACCGCACCTTGGCCTTGACCTCTTCAATAGCTTCCGCAAGCTCGCGCGCCTCATCGTCCGGCGCGGACAGCAGATAGAACGCGATGCGCTGCGCACCTTTCGGCCCGATGCCCGGCAAGTTGCCGAATGCGTCAATCAGACGTTGGATGGCGCCATCATAAGCGAGTGCCATATTGCGTTACTCCTTTGCGCGGCCGCACGCCGCACTGTTCTGATTATTCGTCGAGATGCTTCTTGGCAGGTTGGATGTTCTTAGGATTCTTGGGGTCGTCCGCGGCATAGTTGGTCACGCTCTTGACCTCGAACATGCGCTTGAGATCATCCAAGTTCATGGCACGGGAATCACCAAGTGACTGGTCGCTCATCGAATACTCGTCCTCTTCGGCATCGACTTGCGGCCTCGGCTGCTGCGGTTGGGCGGCTCGCTGAGACCCCGTCTGCTGTGGTATCTGGGGCGCGGGCTGATTCCACGGGTCAGGCTCGGCGGCATATGCGCCCTGTGGAGCTCCCCAATCCTGCTGCTGTGGCTGGGACTGCGCGTTCTGCGGCTGATTCCACGGATCGTTATCCGGTACCGATGGCTGATTCACCACTGGATTGGACTGCGGTTGATTCCACGGGTCATTATCCGGCGTGGATGCTGGGCTTGGCTGACTCCAAGGGTCAGGCTCAGTGCCAAGCTGCGGTGCGCTAGTCGGCTGCACGCTTGGTTGCGAAGCCGCCGATTGCGGATTCGGCGCTGACTGTGGCGTGGCTGCTGCCGACTGCACTGGAGTAGTTGGCATCGCAGCAGGCTGCGCCCACGGATCGGTGGGATCGCTCATATCCGGTACGGCCACGTGCTTGGCATGATGTTCCGCCGCGGCCTGTGTAGCTGCCGCAACCGGAGCCGGCGCCGATGGCGCCGAGGAGCTCGACCCCGCAGCGGGCTGAGCCCAGGGGTCATCGCTTGGCAGCGACGAGGATCGATGGCTTTCGTCCGCATCCTCCGACTGACCAGACGACGCCGACTTCTGCTCCTTTGGCTCACTACCGGCGCGCGCGGTGGCTCCTAGGCTGGCCGCGGCAAGCCCGGCCTTGGCCAAGGCAATCTGCTGCTTGACCTTGGCCAACTGTTCCGGGCTCAAATGCTTGACCGATGCCACGCGTTCACCGTTAGCGGCCACCGCAGTCGGTGCGATGACGGTATTCGCCCCGAATTCGTGGCGTACGGCATCCTGTACCACCAGCGCGGCCTTCTTGCCACTGGAGTCGACAGCCAGCGCGAATGCATGTTGGCTGAGCGACTGGTCGAAGGTGAGGGACAGGCACGGCAAGCCTTTGCGATTGGTACCGAATTTGACGGTCGGCACTTTGCTACGAGTCACGTATTCGCGAATCGATTCCGGCAATCCTGCGACTGCCGCATCCCACTTCTCGTCCACGGATCGCGTATCCGGAGCGGCTTGTGTAGCCTGCTGCACGGCAGGCTGCTGATGCTGCGTACCTGATGCCGACGGAGCTGAGGTTACGCCGGACCAATCGGCGGTGGAAGCCGGCTGCTGCGGCGAGGGTTGCGTGGCGGTATTAGCGCTTGCGGATGGCGTGTTGGCTGATGCATTGTGCGTGGCACCGGCAAAGCCAGAATGGGGAGCCGCACTGTTGGCACTGTTGGATGCAGCATTACGAGATGCGCCCACAAAACCGCCGGATGCCGCGTGATGCTGGGCTCCGGTACCAATGGACTGGCTGGAAGGCGCCGCCGTCTGCGCGGGAGCGCCGGCCGTTGGCGCCGCCGCGGCAAGCGCGAAACCTGATTCGGCACCGGCGAGCAGACGTGCCGCCAGCAGCTCCAGTCGCATGCGCGGCGAAATGGCACCAGTCATGGAGCTCAGCGTGGCGTTGATAATATCCGCCATGGCGGTGAGCGGGCCAAGTCCAAGCGCCGCAGCCTGACGGTGCAAATCATCCATATCTTCCGCTTCGGCGGTATCAGACAGCACCGCTTCAGCGGAGGCACCGGCCAAAGTCAGCACCAGCAGGTCACGTACGCGGGCCAAGAGATCCTCCACGAATCGACGAGGATCGAAACCGCCCACCACAACCTTCTGAATCACGCCATACAACGCTTCGCCGTTGTGATCGATGACGGCGTCAATGGCCTCGCCAATCAACGCTTCCGGAGTGAAGCCGAGCAGCGCCACTGCCGCATCATGGGTGATCACGCCTTCCACGGACCCGACCATCAGCTGATCCAGCACAGATAGGGTGTCTCGCATGGAACCGCCGCCCGCACGCATGGCGAGTTTCAGCACGCCCGGCTCGGGTTTGATGCCTTCCTTGGCGCAAATCTTCTCCAAGTAAGGACCCATAACCTCCTGCGGCACCAGACGGAACGGGTAGTGGTGGGTGCGGGAACGAATCGTGCCAATCACTTTGTCCGGCTCAGTGGTGGCGAAGATGAACATCACATGTTCCGGCGGCTCCTCAACGATTTTGAGCAGCGCATTAAAGCCCTGCTGTGTGACCATATGAGCCTCGTCAAGGATGAAAATCTTATAGCGGTCTCGCGCAGGCGCGAATCCGGCACGCTCACGCAGCTCGCGGGCATCATCCACGCCGTTATGCGATGCGGCATCGATCTCCACCACATCGATAGAACCGGGGCCTCCAGTGGCGAGGTCCTTACAGCTGGCGCATTCACCGCACGGGTGCGACGTTGGCCCTTTGGCACAATTGACGCAACGCGCAAGAATACGAGCGGAACTGGTTTTTCCACAGCCGCGCGGACCGGAAAAGAGGTACGCGTGGGTGAGCTTACCCTCGTCAAGGGCTCGCATCAGCGGAACAGTGACCTGATCCTGACCGATCACACCTTCGAAGGTGTCCGGACGATAGCGTCGATACAGTGCAAGTGCCATAGCTACTAACCTACCTTGTCCTCGATATTTGCGCGGCAAGCCGGCGAATCATCATAGGTGGTCACAAGTATTAACATAGTGTCAATAATGGTTGTTGTCAGGAGGTACTCATGGGCGAGAACTTCGAAGAGCGACGCATCACTCGTGGCGATGCACGGCGTGAATCCATCGTACAAGCCGCACGAAAAATCTGTTTGGAGAAAGGGTTCTCCAAAATCACCGTTTCCGATATCGCCAGCGAAGTGGGCATGACCCGTTCGCTGTTCTACCACTATTTCCCCGATAAGGATGCCGTGGCGGACGCCGTGCTGGACGACGTCATCGACGAGATCCTCAGTCGCCTCGACACATGGAACCATGAGCGAGAAGCCGGCAATGTGAACAAAGCCATGGACGATATGGTGCGACTGCTACGCGCGCTCATCGCGGACGAAAGCCCATTCTCGAATCGCATGATTCAGGACGGCAACGCCGAACTGTATATCAAGTTCATCGACCGGGCCGCCGATCGCATTGCGGACTACATCGCCCAAACCACCGTGCGCGAGTTCGAGCAGATGCACGGCCTGCCCATCGGCAATGTGCATGAGACGTTCTTCACGCTGATCGTCGGTTTGATCTCCCTGGTGCGTTCACATCCGAGCATCAGCAACGCGACCATCAAGCAGGTGATGGCGCAGACGCTGCATATCGAAAGCTATATCGAATAACTCACACGAAAGCACCGCTGATCGGATCACGACCGTCCCGCTCAATGGCTTCACTGATGCGTTCTTTGGAATCCACTTCACGCGAAGCCACGGCGGGCGGCACCAGTACGCGCAATGCACGATCCTCGACCGCCACCCGCACCGGCAGATGACCGATGTATTCACCATCCGCCATCAGAATCGGCGGCTCATCGCCATTATCGGCGCGAGTGATCTCAATCTCGCGAATACGCTTCCACCCGAACACCTTGGAGGCCAGCAGCCTACCGTTATACGCGTTGGCAACAGCCACCGTGCATTCGTGGAAATTCGGTACATGGTCCATCCAGACCAAGTCAAGCAGGCCGTCCGAGAAGCACGAATACGGCGACACCTCAATGCCTCCACCAATATGGCGCGAGTTCGCCACCGTAAGCAGCGGGGCTATGATGTCTCGCTCCTCAATGGAACCGTCGGTCAACGTGGCTTTGACATGGTAGCCGTAGCGCTTCATATGCGTGAGCTCCACCAGCACCGCGGCAAAATACCGCACACTGCCATTCGGCAGATGCGAGTGATTCGCCCGATCGTTGATACTAGCATCGATGCCGCAAGACAGCATGCCCGCATAGTATCGGTCGATGGGATGAGCGCTCGACGCCGATTCACCTTCCGGAGTCTCGTATTCGTTACCCGTTGAAGGGTCGACCGCATATCCGCCGGCGAGAGAAGTCACTCGCCCCATGTCCACATCGATATGCGAGCCACGAACAATGGCTCCCACAATGCCTTCCACTGCGGTTTCAATACGATTCACCGGTAGTTTGAGTCCGCGCGCAAAATCGTTGCCCGACCCCATGGCCACAATGCCCAACGGCTTACCGCTGCAGCCTACCGCATTGGCGCCAAGCGCAATCATGCCGTCACCGCCTACGACCACCAGATAATCGTATTCATGCGCATGTTCTCGAGCGCGATTCAGGGAATCATTGAAGCTTGACCCCGTTAGATCAATCACGTCGAAATCATGAGCACGGCCGGCTTCCTGCAGCAGGCTCATCACCTGCGCATCGACTTTGGCTCCGCGGCCCTTATCGGAAGTGGGGTTGCCCACCAGAGCCACGGTGGTATGGCGTGTACTGCATTCGCGTTCGGTCATGCATTTCACCATAGCCAATAACGCAGTCAGCTCGCCAGAGCCACTGGCTTGACATTACTCACAATCCACCGGTCCTGCCCGAGCCTCCTTGACCACTTGCCCGATACCAGGCACCTGCGTGTCCTTGGCAACCGAGAGACGTACATCGTCGCCCACCATCACACATTCAACCAGGGTGACCTGTTGCGCCATTGCCACATCGTTGGCGAGCGCACACGGATCTTCCGTACTGGCTTGCCACCAGGCATACGCCGCATTGAATGCAGCCGCATCGGCAACCGACCGCGCCCGTTGCTGGCATATCAGCAGATTGCCCACTGCGGCAACGACTGCGAGCGCCAATGCCGCAAGCATTACCAATATGGCACCGGCCATGGTGCCCGAGCCTTCCTCACATCGGTTTCTCATTGCATCTCCTGTGATGTTCCAATGCTTCGCAATGGCGCTGCGTAACGGCTGGCGCGACGCAGCGCACTATTTACCGCATGACTCACACTGCTTACCGCATGACTCACACTGCATGTCTATTACTGCATGACCACAGTGGCTCGCCCGGGAACGCTCGCCGGGGTCAATCCCATAGGGCCAGGCAGCAGCGGACAGGTCACCTGTATGTGGCGTAGCCGCCCAGCCTGATGAATCGTTACGGTCACGCTGGATTCAGCCACTTGTGCCGCGATGTTTCGAGCCGCTGATTCACTGCCGGTGACGATAAGCTCGCGCGCGGCAGCGGATGCCGCACTATTGCAATCCACGGAGACAGCCACCAAACGGCCTAAGGCCAGCACCAGAGCCGCCACGACTATGACGCTGGGCAATACCATGGCGAATTCCGCCGTGACTGTGCCTTCCTCATATCGCGTAGGCATGCGTGCCAGCCATCGCTGGAATTTGAGCACCATGATCTACCCCACATTCAGCGCTTTTTTGATGATGTTCATCAGCAGCGTTCTGACCGCATCGGATTTGAGGATGGCTACCAGCAATGCGGCGAACCCGGTGGCGGCGACCAATACCACCGCATATTCAGCGGTGACTGCACCTTCTTCGGGATTCTCCATAATCATGCGCAGGCGCGCGTCCATCATGCAGAGGCGTTGCCGCGCTGTGCTATGCAAGGTCATGAAGCCATGTCTGGCACGGTCAAGGATGCCCGTGTGTTGGTCGGCAAGAATAAGCTCCTTCATTACACTTCCTTTCTGCGTTGCCTAACCGCGGCAATGCGATAGGCAATGCGTATTGATGACTGACTAATCGGTATTGGGTGTTGGTGGACCTCATGCCGGCAACGGCATCACCATTTCGGCATGAGGTGCTATCCACTGTGAAGGATTCGCCGCATGATTGCACGCCGGAACGGGGTATGTGGTTCTAGCTTGCCGAGTTATCCACATCACGGAGTGTCGTCCACAACACTTGTGGATAAGTGGCATCAACGCCAACCGATATGCACACATCCGCACAATTACGTTCGACAATCCGCAGGGTTCGCCGGCAATGCTCACAAAGCCGCACATATCACTATCCACAACGGCCATTCGCGCAACATCGAGCGCAACATCGAGCGCAACATCGGGGCACAATACCGAGGCGCAATAACGAAGTGCAACACCGGAGCACAATGCAACAAGCCTCCGCAGGAAACATCTCTCGGAGGCTTGGTACTACAGAATAGCGGCAAAGCGCCAACGAGCTGCGCGCCCGCAGCACTAACGCACTGCCAACGTCAACGGCATGATCGCCACGCGCGACGCATCACCATTCGGCTTCTGCTTGGAAACGTTCCGGACGGAACGGCGCCAGCACTTGTGCGCGCAGCCCATCCAGCAGCTCGTCGGCAAGCAGACGACCCAACGCATAGCCCACGGTGGCACCGGAGTGCGTGAACGCAATCGCCAACGTGTCACCAGTTCCGGCAACCGCGCCCACTACGGGCAGTCCGTCGCCCGGAATCGGCCGCGGCCCCACCAGCACCTGTTCCACCGTCAATGTCGGACGCCCCTTCAGGAAGCTGGCGATATGCGTCAGCGTGGCATCCAAAGCCTCTTGCGGCACGGTGCCCTCCGGTGTCACGGCTGCTTCCAGCGGGTCGGCGACGATCACCAACCGGCCCTGATCATCCGTCCTGGCGCCGGCGAACGGAGCACGCAGAATCGTGCGCGGCGGATTATCGAGCGGCGCAGTCAGCACCGTGACACCCGTGGTCGACGATCGCGGAATAGTAATCACCGGCTGAGCCAGATCGGCAGTCGCTTCACCAGCCGCCACAATCGTACGGTCAGCGCGCACCTCACTGCCATCCTTCAGGCGGGCGCCCAGCACCGCGCCGTTCTCGTCGGTCAGCAGCGCATCAACCGCACCGTGCACAATCTGAGCCCCCGCTTGCGCGGCTTCACGCTGCAATTCGCGCGCAAACCCCGGCAAATCAACCCAGGCATCCTCAGGCACCCACAATGCGTCGCCCACAATGGTGTTCGGATCCAGCGCCGGCTCATACTGTTCGATTGCAGCCGAATCAATCACATAGGCATCCTGCCCTTGCGATGCCAGACGCGCAGCCTCCTCGCGAATGGTCTCGCGATGCGCGTCCTGATGCGCGGGCAGTTCCTGCCGACCATCCTTGCCTTCCCAATCCAGTCGGCCGGACTGGTGATACCACACGGGAGCCTCGCCCAGCTCCGCGTCTTTGACCTGACGTTGCGCCAATGCAAGCTTGCCGATGGTGCGCAGCGCACTGTACTCGGGAATGTTCACACCCGCGTCGTTGAGCCAGCCAAAAGTACGCACGGTGGCGCTGGCGCCCAATGCATCGGCGGCATCAGTGCCGTCGCCGCCGAGCAGGGTGACTTGGACGCCACGGCTGGCCAGACGATGCACGACTGCGGAGCCCAGAATTCCGGTACCGATAACGAGATAGTGGGGAGAGGTCATACATATTCCTTACTTAGTGCGGGGCAACCAGTATCTGGGTGCCGGGGTCGAGGATGATTAAGGATGGTGTCTGCAGGCAACGCCGCATAGTCGCAGCAGAATCAGCGGATGGATTATTGCCGAGGTTCCACGGCACCGGCCAACCAGTCGGTGAGGGTCAGCGCATCCCAGACCGGCAGTCCGGTATGCGCTTTGATGTCGTTGGAGAATGGTGGCAGATTCGTGCATTCGATGACGATGGCCCCGCAATCAGGCGCGCGGCCAAGTCCTTCATCAACCGCACGCAATACTTCTGCGAGCGCACGATTCGAATCGTAATCGTCCTCGGTTCCTTTGATGACGGACAGAAAGTACGGCGCATGAGCCATATCCTGAACCACCACGCGCGACCGATCGCTCTCGCCCACGCCGCTTTGCTCAAGGTGTGCGGGGGTGATGCGTTCGGCATCGATGGTGAGCAACAGTACTGATTGCTCGGGGCGCAGCAGTCGCAGCACCACCGGAATCTGAATCAGGCTGGACATGGCGATCGGAATATCGGTTCTGGAGGCGACTTCCTGCTGATAGTGCGCCAGCAATCCGCAGGAGGTGGCCGCGATGCGTACGCCTTGACCGGCCATGGTGTTGATGGCTTGGGCGAAACCGTCGGCCACCTTTTCGCTGCGCGGCCGGAACATGTCTTTGGGCCCCACGCCGGTGACCACCTGATATTGCACCGGATAGTCAAACGATCGAGCATTGCCGATGTCGCCCACCGGACGTGGAATATCGGAGTCCAGAATGGCGACCCCGGTTTCCACGCCGTAGAATGGGCGGCCGCGTTTCACGACGTTACTTGAGCTCATCGGGCACGAACCAGTATCCGGTGGTGTTGTTCTTGGCGAGATACTTCTGGAAGTCGCTGGACTTGTAGGCGGCCTCCACATCCTTGGCCCACTGCTTGTTGGCCTCATCCTTGCGGGTCACGGCAACGATCTCATATTCGGGCTTCAGGGTCTCCTGGGCGAGCTCCAGTTTCGGGTCGAGCTTGGCGCTGTACGACCAGCTGCCGGTGACCACCGCGTAATCCACATCGTCGAGCACGCGCGGAATCTGGCCGTTGTCCAGCGTCTTCAGGTTGAGGTTCTTCGGATTGGATTCCACATCGTTAATGGAACCGAGCGCGGAATCGGCATTGGTTTTCAGCGTGATCCAACCGAGCTTTTCCAGCAGGCGCAGCGCTCGGGCGAGGTTGGAGGGATCCTGGGAGACGGCGATGGTCGCACCATCCTTGATTTCCTTGACGCTCTTATGATTCGTGGAGTAGAGGCCCGCCGGCACGGACGGGATCGGAATCAGCGAGGCCAGCTGGCCGCCCTTCTTCTCGTTGTAGGCATCCATGTATGCGGTGTGCTGGTCCACGTTCAGATCGGTGCTGCCTTCGTTCAGGGAATCATTGGCCTGCTGGGCGTCGCTGAACGTGGTGACCTTGATGGTATAGCCTTCTTTCTCCAGAATCGGAGCCACACCCTTCTTGAACAGTTCGCTGTAGGGGCCCGGTGAGGCTGCCAAACGGATGGTCTTCTCATCATGCTCCTGGGCATTGGCGCTGCCGCATGCGCCCACGCCGGCAATCAGTCCGGCGGAAAGGGCAAGCGCGATCACCGCGCGAACGGTTTTACGAATCGTGGATGTCATACGGGTGTTTCCTTCTCTTGTTGCTTGAAGCGTTCATCACACAGAACGGCTCTCATGGCAAACCTCGCCGTCTCTGATTGTGTTCGATGCTAGCGTGGCGCGACCAGGCAACACAGGCGTGGCTTATATCGGAAACCTATAGCCGGCTACCAAGCTGTTGGCCTTGCGCGGTTCTTGCAGTCGTTCAAACTTCTACGTATATGAACGCGGTGTTTTATCGAGTACCAGCCCCATATGCTCGTATCATTCGCGGATGCTTATGCTTGGCTGCCGCATGCGCCGTATGCAGCAGCGCATAGGCATCCGAACTATCTCAGCCAACCCGGCCAACCCGATGAGAAACGAGGCTCCTATGAGTACGGCAGTCACCTTCGACCATGTGTCTAAAACGTATGGGCGAGGTGACTCCGCGTTCCAGGCGCTTGACAATATTTCCCTTGAGATTCCTCAGGGTTCGTTCTATGGCATCATCGGCTCTTCCGGCGCCGGCAAAAGCACGCTCGTGCGTACGGTGAATGGTTTGGTCAAGCCTTCTTCCGGCAGCGTGGATGTGCTGGGGCGCAATCCGGCTGCGCTGTCCAAGCATGAACTTGCAGGACTCAGGCATGAAGTCGGCATGATTTTCCAGCATTACAATCTGCTGCAATCCAAAACCGTGGCGCAGAATGTCGCCATTCCGCTGATTTTGGCGGGCGTACCGAAGTCCGAAATCGCCCCGCGCGTGGCACAGACCTTGGAATTGGTGGGACTTGGGGACCGTGCGGATTCGTATCCGGCGAAGATGTCTGGCGGCCAGTGCCAGCGCGTCGGCATCGCCCGCGCACTGGTGACCAATCCGAAGATTCTGCTGTCCGATGAGGCGACCAGCGCACTGGATCCAATCACCACGCGTCAGATTCTTGATCTGCTCAACGATATTCACCGGGAAACCGGTATTACCGTGCTGTTGATTACGCATCAGATGAGCGTTATCGCCCGCGCCTGCGAGCATGTTGCGGTCATGGCGCATGGCCATGTGGTTGAGCAGGGTCGGGTCGCCGACGTGTTCACCCGACCGGAGCATGCGTTGACCAAGCAGTTTGTGGAGACGGTGATTCCTCGGGCATTGCCTACGGATCTGACCAAGCGCATCGAGTCCGGTAAGGAAGGCGCTGTGGTCAAGGTGAGCTATCAGGGCGATGCCGGCCGGCATGTGCTCGCCGATCTTGAAACCGCCACAGGCGCGCATGGGCTCTCGCTACTGTACGCGCACGAAAATCTACTGCATGATGTGACGCTTGGCCAGCTGGTAGTCGGCTTGGACGGCGTGAATGGCGACGGCAACGATCTGGCTTCCCGCCTGCAGGCTTTGCGCAACGAACACTACACGATTGAGGTGCTTCATGACTGATTTCTTGGATTCCACGGTTACTTTCAGCCAGTATGCGCAGGCGTTCCAAGACACCGTATACATGGTGGGCATCGCCCTGTTCCTCGGCTCGCTGATCGGCATTCCCGTCGGTGTGGCACTGGCGATTACGCGTCAAGGCGGTCTGCTGGAAAACCGTGTGGTGTATCTGGTGCTGAACACGTTGGTGAACATCATCCGATCATTGCCGTTCATCATTCTTATGGTGGCCATCATGCCGTTCACGCGCGTGGTGGCCGGCACTTCGATTGGTACGAATGCCGCGCTGGTGCCATTGACCGTGTATGTGGCACCATATATTGGCCGTCTGATTGAAAGCGCGATCCTGGAGGTTGACCCCGGCATCTATGAGGCAGCCGAAGCAATGGGAGCCGGCACGTTTCAAACCATTCGCCTGTTCATCTTGCCGGAGGCCAAGGGGTCGATTGTGCTGGCTCTGACCACCGCATGCATTGGTCTGATTGGTGCCACCGCCATGGCTGGCACGATTGGCGGCGGCGGCATCGGTGATCTTGCCATCAGTTACGGTTATCAGCAGTTCGATACGATCGTCATCCTGATTACCGTGGTGATTCTGATTGTGGTGGTGCAGGCGGTCCAATCGTTCGGCAACTGGTATGCGCGCAAATCCCGCCATACCGCTACGGACGCGCAGTAGACCATAGCCAGTTCACACGCTCCCCCTGCTACGCCACGAAGGACGCAATGGAGGGAATCACACCGACGGCAATGAACGCCGGCAGAAAACACAGGCCCATCGGCAGCAGGAGTTGCACGGACAGGTGTGCGCCCTCCTGTTCAATGGCGGCACGCTCGTCACTGTCCATTTGCTCCAATGCTGCTTCAAGACGGGCACTCGGCGCATCACCGTGCAGCCACGATGGTTCCAACGCTGCACGGAACACCGGCATGAACCCCGTCTGCTGACGTTCGCCCACATGCCATGCATCAGTCCAGGTCACGCCGCGTTTCAGCATGCCGCCGACTTGTTCCAATGCCGCACCGCTGTTCCCGCCTACCGCATGCCCTACGGCCTCGCATGCGTCGGGGATAGACGAACCCTGTTCAATCGCCACCCTCAGCAACCGTAGTATCAGCATGGCGTGCAGCGCATCATCAGGAGGGCTCGCAGCAGTCATGTGGTCATCGTTCAGAGGCGGCAAACGATAACGAATATCGCATGGCTGCGTCTGCAACCACAGTGCCATGGCACAACCGATTGCACCCAGCCAAACCCAGAACATCGGCGCCATCATCGACCTTTCAATAATGCTCGAGTCCATGCTAATCCAGCCACATAGCCGCATCCGCCCAGAGCAAGGCAGACCCATCCGCGGGCCGAGCCGAGCAAGAATCGCAGTGGATAGCCGCCCATCAACTCGCCGAGCAGTATGGTGCCAACAGGCAGTACACTCAGCAATCCAACAGTGGCTTTCGGCATGGCGAGCGCTTGCGCGCGGGCATGCTGCAGCAGACGCAGTTGTCGGTAGGAAGCCAGCACCACTTCCAAGCATGGCGATATTCGGCATCCCAGCCGTTCGCTGAGTTGTACCGCAGCGTATGCGCCATGCGCGGCACGAGAAACCTGTTGAGTGGTCTCGTCAGGCAGCCGGATTCGTTGAAGCACCGTATCCAGGCGTGGTCGGGTGAGTTTTCTGGTGGCGAAGCGGCTGCCATACAACTCTTCATAGGCTTCAACCAGCGTGCCTCCGGCATTCATACGCGCAATAACCGCAGTGAGCGACTGGGCTATGCCGATACGCCGATGCGGCATAGCAGTATTCTCTTCGTGCTGGGAATGATGCTCACGTAGAGCGCCGGATGAGCCATGCCGAGCATCCATAAACCCATGCCACGGCCATATCAGCACTGCGAGCGCCACCATTACGGCGCACCACCATTGCATGCTATTGCACCTCCTTAGGTTGTCGTCATGCCGATGCATGAGCATCTTGTGCAATCGTCAGTTCGAGTCAGAAAAATGCCGGTTCCTCCAATTCCACCCATTGCTCTGGCGGAGGGGACCATTCTCCTTCCACAGCACTCCACATCCTCCGGAATCGAGGCCAATCCGGCGAATACCATGGGTCGCCCCATCCGGGCCAGCGCGCCAACGGCACCCCTGTCAACTCACCTCCGGCGGCTCCCAGCACACCGATCTGCGTAATATACCGACGCCCATACACCCTTTCCACATGAAGCACCACATCGAATGCATCACAAGCAAGCATGGTCATGGCCGCCGGCGTGATGTTCGCCAGCAGTCCCAGTGAAATCAGCCGTGAAGGCACACGTTCCACATTGTCGGCGTGCACCGTGGTCATGCCTCCGTTGTGCCCGGAATTGAATGCTCTCAACAAGTCCACGATCTCTTCGCCACGACATTCGCCAAGCACAATGCGATCGGGACGCATACGCAACGTCGCTTTGACCAGATCGGTCAAGCTCACCGCCCCGGCACCCTCCACATTCGCTTCACGAGCGATCAGCGATACGCAATTGGCGTGGCCTACATCACCGAGCTCGCGAACTTCCTCCACGGTGATGATGCGCTCATCTGCGGCACATTCCGCAAGCATCGCTTTGACAAGCGTGGTTTTGCCTGAACCGGTGCCTCCGGTAATCAGCACCGACGCTCCACGATGCACGAATCCACGCAACAGCTGCAACCACCCCCAAGGGAACATGGTATTGTCCGCCAAACGCTGCAACGTCAGCAGTTCTTTACTGGGGAATCGTATGGAAATCGCGGCACCCTGCGGAACCAGCGGCGCGATAACCGCATGCACGCGGATGCCGTCCACGCTGGAGGCGTCTGCAATAGGGCAGGCGTTGTCGAGTCGACTGCCGAGCTGCGCGCAGAGTTGCACCGCGTATTCCCGAACAATCTGCGGCGATGAGAAAGGCGCCGACAAGTGGTGTTCGCTCATGCCTGTTCCACGATCAACCCAGACGCGTCCATCGCAGGTCACCGCCACGTCGGTCACGGTTGGATCGTGAGCCAGTTCCGTTAACAATCCGAACGATACCGACGAATCCACAGTGCGTAGCTGATCAGCCACCGACACATTATTGGTTTTCTTCCTAGGCATCATCGCCCTCCTTGGATTGGCAAATCGTATGTTCCACGGCATCGGCAAGCAGTGTCATCGCTTTGCGACAGTTCTTTGGCACCGTACGGATGCCTAAGCCTTCGAGCACATCGCCGCACAGACTGGTATTGGGCTTGAGCGGGCCGAGCATCTCGCAGGCGAGATACGCTTCGGCTTCCGCAATGCTCACTTCGCCTCGGCCGCGCGGCGCACCTCGCGGCGCAATCCCTATGAGGCGCGGCTCCGAGCAGTGCCATGCGGCTAATGCGGCGCGATGGGTTCGTGCCCGAGCCAAACCAACCACGGAGAGTTCCACGCCCATAATGTGCATGCCCTGCTGCACATCCGGCAATGATTCCACCAGTGCGCCTTGCCCGGCATCCACAACCACCACATCATTCGCCTGCCCAAGCGCCCGAATCACGGCTTGTATCTCCCACCATTCCGGTTGCCGATCCAGCCATGGATTGCAGGGCAGCACACGAACACCCTCCCAGTCGATCAGCTCATCATTAAGTGCCGCGCCTTCGATATTCCCTAACGGAGCATCCACCTGATTGAAGCGCAGTCCTGGTTCACGCTCCATGCCGAGCAACAGATCCAAGCAACCTGATGCGAAATCCGCGTCAATCAACGCGCACCGATGCCCTCGTTGGGCCAGCATCCATGCCAGCATGGCAGCCGTGGTGCTCAATCCCATGCCGCTGTGGCTGGACGTGAGCGTGACGATATTATGCAATGCCACGTCGGTAAGCACAGCATGGTCCGGTGCTGTTTTGGAACGCTGCCGCTTAGTGGCCCCTCGCGTCTGAGCCGGGCGCGAGGGCGGTGAGTAGTACCGCAATCTCGGCTCGGTACGCGCAATACTGTGCGATTCTTGACTGGCTTTTGATTGCGACGGTGAAGATTGCTGCTGTGCTTGCCGCACTAATGGTGCTGACTGTGGCGGCTGTGCCACCGACAGGACCGAGGTAGTCGCTGAAGGTTTCGCAGCGGACCGAACGGTGCGACGAGCCTTAGGCTTGACGGCTGTCGGTGGACGCAGCACTGCGGTAGTGCCGGTTCCGGTTCCCGTTGGCAACGGAACCGGACCCACACTTGGAGAGATGGCCGGCGGCAAGGCGACGCATGCCGCTCGCGATGATAGTGAAGTGCTCATAGCTCGATTGAACATGGGCGGCTCATCGATGAGCAACCGAAATCGACCTATGTGGTTCTAGCTTGCCAAGTTATCCACACTCCGGTGTGTCGTCCACAACAATTGTGGATAACCGACTGATTGCGGCATAGTACGGACGGATTTCCGCAGCGCCCCGGTCATCGCCGCGGGATCTCGCACAAATGTGCACATCCATCTGCCCTGAAATACACAAAAGCCGAGCTTATGGCACAACATGTTCCACAGAATGTTTCACACTCTGTTTCACAGTTATCCACAAGCCCGGCTTTGCTACCAAGCGTACAGTGCTGAGTACAACACCGAGCACATCACCCGGTGCAACGCAGCTGCTTACTTATTGCCGAGGTTTTCGATACCGGATTCCAGCGTATCCAGCTGCGAATCAGTCACCTTCATATGGGCGTGCGGCTCAGCCTGAGCTTCCGCAGCATCCTCAGCGGCAGGCTTCTTCTTGCCGAACTTGGCCTTAAACAGGCCCACGATGGTCGGAGCCAGGGAGACCAGCAGAATCAGCACGATCACCAGTTCGAAGTGATCCTGCACCGCCGGAATATTGCCGAAGAAGTAGCCCAGCAGCGTGAACAACGTGGACCACGTCAAGCCGCCCAACACGGAGAACGGGGTGAAACGGCTCCAGCGCATGCCGGAAATACCGGAGATGAACGGCATGAACGTACGGATGAACGGGAAGAAACGACCCAGAAACACGGCCAGCGGGCCCCACTTCTCAATCATGCCTTCGGTTTTGGCGATGCGCTCCGGGGTCATGGCCTTCACCTTGCCGGACTGGATGATGCGGCGGCCGAAGAAGTGACCGATGAAGTAGTTGCACTGGTCGCCGATGATAGGCGCGCACCACACCACCGGCAGCAGGTACATGAGCGGCAGTGCCGCCTTACCGGTTGCCGCGTCGGGAGCCGCGAACACACCAGCGGCGAACAGCAATGAATCGCCCGGCAGGAACGGGAAGAAGACCACGCCGGTCTCGACGAAGACAATCAGGAAGATAAAGCCCAACGTGGGGGCGACGCCCATGGCAATCCAACCGGCGATGGCCGCGCGCGGATCCTTGAGCAGTTCAATAATGAAATTAATAAAACCCATGCTATTCCTATGACATTCGAGCGAAAGCAATATTCGCATTCGTTCTGTGCGGCGCTGCCTGAACCAAGTTGGACTCGTCAGACGTTCGCCGTGAAACCGCCAACCACCCTACCAGCAGGCCATAGCAAAGATAACGCCCAGCCACTAAGGCTGGGCTAAAGTTTCACGCTTCCAGATGCTGGCGCACAAATCCGTCGAGCGCTGCCGCATTGATGCCTTCATAGGAGTCGATGGCGGCGAACTGACCGAGACCCGAGTTGTCGGTGCGAATCCAACCGGTTTGCGCGATCAGCGTGGCGCCGGATGCGGCACCGGCCTTGAGACCCACCGCGGAATCCTCCAGCACCACGCACTTGGCCATGTCTTCCTGAGCGATGCCAAGCTTGGCTGCCGCCGCCAGATACGGCGCAGGATTCGGCTTGTGCTCATACGGATCGTCACCGCACACGTAGCCGGCGAACAGGCCCTCCGACTGTGCCATGATGTTCTCGGCCATACGTCGCGGCGAAGTCGTAACCAGCATGGAAGGAATGCCAGCGTCCTTCAACGAATGCAGCACATCACGCACTCCCGGAATCCACGGCAGCTGACGGACCTCCGCGTTGAACACGTAATCCTTCAGCTGCTTGTCGATTTCCTCAACACTGAGGGTGCAGCCGCGCTCAATCATGTTGCGGGCAACATTCGGCACCGGCGTGCCCGAGCACATCCAGCCAAGTTCCTCATCCCAGTAACCGCCATTGGCGTGAGCGATTTCGATTTCGCCGTCATGCCACAGCGGCTCCGAGTCGATAAGCGTGCCGTCCAGATCCCAAAATACGGCTTTGAGCAGCATGGTTCCTCCGTCTTCAGTCATGCAACGCGATGGTTGTTCCCATTGCACCAACCGAGCACGACAGATGCGGCACCGAGGCTAAGCAAGCCTGTCACCAGCCCCACAGCACCATGGACTTGGAATCGTCGGCAGCAGTGGAGCTGCCGGAGCCTGAAGCGTGCGAGGATGCCGGGCGCCCCGGTAGCTCGCGAGTTTCACGGCGAATCGCATTGCGCCACAAGCGGGCGCGATTCGAGCGCTGCACTTCCACAATGTTGCCGTCGCGACCGGCAGCGAATACGCTTTCCTCACCACTGGCTTGCATGCGCTTGATCTCGCGGCGCAGCTGGCGGTTCTCCTCTTCGAGTTCCAGAATGCGCGCGATGCCGGAAAGATTAATGCCCTCGTCCTGACTCAGGCGTTGTGCGCGGGCGAGTCGTGCGATATCGCGCAGACAGTAGCGGCGAGCGCCGCCGCCTGTGCGCTGCGGGCGGATCAGACCCAGCCGGTCATACTGGCGGAGGGTCTGCGGGTGGATATTGGCCAGCTCGGCGGTCTGACCAACGGTGAAGATGGGCAGTTCAATGTCGAAGCCAACGTCATCGGCCCCATCCAAATCAGCCCTGCCCATCACCAGCGCGGTGGCGCACATGGCGTACAACTGCCGCATCTGATTGGCTGTTCGTGCCATCATGCGCCTCCTTACTTACGCTGCGTTCATTGCTTGTGGTTCAACTTATGTAGCAACGATCAAAGGCTCCCCTCTCACGGAGGGGAGCCGGGAGTGGAGTGATCACCGGCTCAGATAGTCGCCGGCCTTTTCGTCGAATTCCTTAGCTGCGTGCTTGAGCATCAGCCCCGGCTTAGCGGGAACCATGATCTGCACACGACCAATCAGATCACCCGGCTGGTTGCCGCGCTTGACGCCCAGCCCAGCCAGCTTGATTTCCGCGCCGGAACTCGAACCTGCCGGCACCTTGAAGGTGACCGGGTTGCCATCGATATCCTTGGCTTCGACCTTGCCGCCAGCCACGGCCTCGCCCACGGTAACGGGCAGGTCCATCACGATATCCGAGCCGCGCATCGAGAAGGTCTCATCCGGCTTCACGGTAACGTGCAGGTACAAATCGCCTGCACGACCGCCGTTGATGCCCGGCTTGCCTTTGCCGGCCAGCTTGATCTTCTGGCCATCCTTGACGCCTGCGGGCACATGAGCCTTGAACTTCTTGCCATCCACAGCAAGGGAGACCGTGGCACCCTTAACCGCTTGACGCAGTGTCAAGCTGATCTTGGAGTTACGATCCTCGCCGTTTTCCGGACGCGGCGCCTCCTCGTAGGAGTAGCCGCCAGCGTTGCCGTATGGCGAGCCAGCGCCTTGACCTGCAGCACCACCGAACATGGAGAAGATGTCGTTCAGGTTCGGATTGCCGCCACCCGATGTGGAGAAGCGGATACGCGAACCATTACCGCCCATGCCAGCGCCGGAACCGGCACCGAACATGGAACCGAAGATATCGGAGAAACCAGAGGCATCGAAGCCACCGGAACCGGAGCCGCCGGCGAAGCGGGCACCACCCATGCCGAACTGGCGAATCGCATCATACTTCTGGCGTTCGCTCTTATTGCTCAGCACATCGTATGCTTCGGAGATGTCCTTGAACTTCTCTTCGGCTTCCTTGGTCTTGTTCAGATCAGGATGGTACTTACGGGCCAGCTTGCGGTAGGCCTTGGTGATTTCGGTTTCAGTAGCGTCCTTGGAGACACCAAGGACTTTGTAGAAGTCTTTGTTCAGCCATTCATTCTCAGCCATTCATGTCTCCTTTCTAAAAGTATGTATGTAGTGTTTTGCCTCCCTATTGCGGGGAGGCAAAACATGGATCAGTTGTGGGGTGAGGCTACAACCACTCGGGCGGCGCGGATCACGCGATCGCCGATGCGGTAGCCTGCTTCGACCACGGTATCGACTGTTTCCTTCTCGGCATCGGCATCCGGCTTGTGCAGGATGGCCTCATGCTTGGTGGGGTCGAAGTCCTCGCCTTTTTCGCCGAACTTCTCGACGCCGAACTTCTCGAATGCCTTGTCGATCTTGGCGGCCACAGCCTTGAAGGAATCATCCATCTCGCTGTGCTCGCGGATACGATCGATATCGTCGAGGGCCGGCAGCAGCGCGGTCAGCACGTCGATGATGCCGTGCTGACGGAAGCGCTCCTGTTCCTTCTGCGCACGATTGCGGTAGTTGATGAACTCCGCACGTTCGCGCTGCAGGGCTTCGAGATATTCAGCAGCTTCCTTCTTGGCCTTGCCCAGCGGGGTGAGGGTGTCGTCGGCATTGTCTTGCTTCTCTCCCTCAGCTTCGCTGCGCTCAGCGGCTCCCTCATCAGAGGGAGCCGAAGAGGAGTCACCCGTGGGCTTTGCCGCGCCGGCCTTGTCGCCGGCATTCGCCGGGGCCTCTCCCTCAGTCGCGGGCTTTGCCGCGCCAGCTACCTCATCAGAGGGAGCCTGAGCGGAAGAAGCCGAGGAGGCTGCCAAATCGTCTGCGTCAGGCAGGTCGTTCAGGTAGTCGTCCTTATTGAACTCGGACATCACTTGTTGTCCTTGTCGTCATCGTCGTCCACAACCTCAGCCTCGACGGTGTCATCGTCGGAGGAAGAGGAGGCGGAACCAGCGGAAGCACCGGCTGCACCAGCAGCGCCGGCGGCACCCTCAGCACCCTGCTGGGCGTAGAGCACCTGGCCGATCTTCTGGGCGGCGGTCATCAGCTCGGTCTGAGCGGTCTTGACCTTCTCAGTGTCATCGCCCTTCAGGGATTCCTTCAGAGCGTTGACCTTCTCGGTGACTTCCTTGACGATGTCGTCGGAAAGCTTGTCCTTGTTATCGTTGACGAGCTTCTCGGTGCTGTAGGCGAAGGCCTCAGCCTGGTTGCGGGTCTCAGCGTCTTCCTTACGCTTCTTATCCTCAGCCTCGTGAGCCTCAGCTTCCTTGACCATACGATCGATCTCGTCCTTCGGCAGGCCGGAGCCACCGGTGATGGTCATGGACTGTTCCTTGCCAGTGCCCTTGTCCTTAGCGGACACGTGCACGATGCCGTTGGCGTCGATATCGAAGGTGACCTCGATCTGCGGGACGCCACGCGGAGCCGGAGCGATGCCGGTCAGTTCGAAGGTGCCCAGCGGCTTGTTGTCGCGAGCGAACTCACGCTCACCCTGGTAGACCTGAATCAGCACGGACGGCTGGTTATCTTCAGCGGTGGAGAAGACCTCGGAGCGCTTGGTCGGAATAGCGGTGTTGCGGTCGATGAGCTTGGTCATGATGCCGCCCTTGGTTTCGATACCGAGGGAAAGCGGGGTCACATCGATGAGCAGCACATCCTTACGATCGCCCTTGATGACGCCGGACTGCACGGCAGCGCCGACAGCCACAACCTCATCCGGGTTCACGGACTGGTTGGCTTCCTTACCGCCGGTGAGCTCCTTGACGAGCTCCTTGACGGCAGGCATACGAGTGGAACCGCCGACCAGCACCACGTGATCGATGTCGGACACGGAGATGCCAGCATCGTGCAGCACGTTGTTGAACGGGGTGCGGCAGCGACCGAGCAGGTCGGAGGTCATTTCCTCGAAGTGTGCACGGGTCAGGGTCTCATCCAGGTGAACCGGGGTGCCGTCAGGGGTCATGGCCAGGTACTGCATGGAGATGGAAGTGGAGGTGGAGGAGGAG
Source organism: Bifidobacterium colobi (assembly GCF_018555455.1). Lineage (GTDB taxonomy): Bacteria > Actinomycetota > Actinomycetes > Actinomycetales > Bifidobacteriaceae > Bifidobacterium > Bifidobacterium colobi. The sequence continues at coordinate 403,210 of NZ_JAFEJU010000001.1, forward strand.
AGTTCCTTCTTCGCCTGCTCAGCGGCTTCCTTCAGACGCTGCAGAGCGATCTTGTCCTTGCTCAGGTCAACGCCGTACTTGTTCTTGACTTCGGAGACCAGCCAATCGATGATCTTCTGATCCCAATCGTCGCCGCCCAGGTGGTTATCACCGTTGGTGGCCTGCACCTGAATGGTGGAGAAGCCGTCTTCATCCTTGCCGATCTCCAGCAGGGAGACATCGAAGGTGCCGCCGCCGAGGTCGAAGACCAGGATGCGCTCGTCTTCCTTGCCCTTCTCCAGGCCGTAGGCCAGAGCAGCTGCGGTCGGCTCGTTGATGATACGCAGGACGTTCAGGCCTGCGATCTTGCCGGCGTCCTTGGTTGCCTGACGCTGGGCATCGTTGAAGTATGCCGGGCAGGTGATGACGGCGTCGGTGACGGGCTCGCCGAGGTAAGCCTCAGCATCCCTCTTCAGCTTCATCAGGATCTGTGCGGAGATCTCCTGAGGGGTCCACTTCTTGCCGTCGATCTCGACGGTCCAGTCGGTGCCCATGTGACGCTTTACGGAAGAAATAGTGCGGTCAACGTTGGTGACGGCCTGACGCTTGGCCACTTCGCCGACGAGGATTTCGCCGGACTTGGAGAATGCCACCACGGACGGCGTGGTGCGTGCACCCTCAGCGTTGACGATGACGGTGGGTTCGCCGCCTTCCAGCGTTGCGATGCAGGAATTCGTAGTACCCAGATCGATACCAACTGCACGTGCCATAATGTGTGCTCCTTTTCGTTGTTTATTCGTTCTTACGTTTCTCGCCCAAGTTCCTTGGGATCCTTTGTGGATTCCTTGGCAGGTTCTTGGACCTTCCAAACTTGAGCCTACATCACTCAACTTCCCGATGGCAAGTTCTATTCCCAAATTCGTCACAAAAAGTTGAGCGTGTTGCGCTCAGGTTTTCGCGGCACTATGGCGAGCGCGCGCATCCCAGTCAGCATCCAACTGCAGTACAGGTGCCACTCAGCCGACGCATCTACAGTGCAATGCACAGCGCAGTTATGCAAATAGCATACGTTCGCATAACTGTATTGACGCGCAAATATAATCATTAATACATTGCCATTGATATTGTTACGCGAACGTTTGCAGTGTATGATGCACCATAGTTGACAACACAGCGCAGTAGTATCACAACAGTTCGGCGTCACAGGACGACGCCATCTGTAGTGCCGGATGATGCAATCGAGGAGGGCTTATGAATAAGGCGGACATCCATGAAGTGGCTAAGGCTGCCGGCGTTTCCATTTCCACGGTGTCTCGCGCATTCACTCGCCCGGATCTTGTTTCAGACAAGACCCGCCGCAAAGTGCTGGAGATTGCCGACAAGCTTGATTTCAACATCTCGCGTTCGGCCACAGCGCTGAAGTCGGGACGCACCAACCGTGTGGCGCTCCTGATGAACGAGGAGATCACCAGCTGGTTCAATACGCAGACCTTTGCCGGTATCGAATCGGTCATGCATCCTGCCGGATATGACATTTCACTGTTCCAGCACATCGATACCGAAGAGAACCGCCACGAGTTCTTTACCGAGATGCCGATTCGGCGCAATGTGGACGCCGTGTTCGTGGCCTCATTCGCCATCGACCCGCATGAGGCGGAACAGCTGCAGCGACTTCACGTGCCGATCATCGGCATCAACACGCCTTCCGAGGATGGCTTCGATGCCACCATCAGTATCGACGATGAGCATGGCATGTACACGGCCACCCAGCATCTCATCAATCTCGGCCATAAGCACATCGTGTACCCGTGTTCGGAAGCCGCGCTGCTGAATTCCTCGATCGACGCGCGTACCCGCGGATTCATCCAAGCCTGCAAAGACAACGAAGCCAAGCACGGACTCAACTGGCAGGTGCTCTCCGTGCCACGCGGCCCGGCATTCGCAGATTCGGCACTATCCGCGCTGCTGGCACTCGAGGCATTCCCCGATGCGATTTGCTGCCAGATGGATATGATGGCCATCCCGCTGGTGCTGAAGCTGGAGCGGTACGGCCACCGCACGCCGCGCGACTATTCGATTATCGGCTTTGACGACAGCCCTTACGCCGATACGATTAATCTGACCACGATGAAGCAGGACCCGTATGCGATGGGTCGTTCGGCAGCCGCCAAGGCGCTGAAGTTGATTGAAGGCGAGCCGCTCGATCACCCGCACGAAGTGGTGGAGGCGCAGCTGGTGCCACGCGGCACCGATATGCCGTTTGGCGAAATGGCCTAGGCGTTGTACACAGCTGCCATAGCAGCACTACAGCAACGCGCCGAGAATCAGCATCGCCGGATACAGGGCGTAGAACACCCATTTGGTCCAGGAATGCTTGTAGCCAAGCTCCTCGTTACGGTAGTGGAGGAACGCCACGCCGATACCCGGGGTAATGCACATCACCGCGCCCAACAGCCCGGCGGTGAACATCATCGTGTTTTCGCGGGGAGCCAGGAAGTAGAAGATCATCACAAAGGCGAGGGTCACTGCGCCCGTATACATCACACGCTGGCTTACGCCCACATGCATGATGAGATTCCACAGTATGCCGGCCACAATCACAGCAATGGTCAGCGCCCAACGCACCACACCGGAGTAGTGCTTGGCAAGCCAATCCACAGCCATCAGCACCAGCAATGCGAGCACCAGACCCCACACCGGGTTACTGACCCAGAACGACGCGGCCGAGCTTCCGGCGGTATCGCTCTTTGAGGCAATCCGGAACGGTATGCCCCAGTCGCCGGTCATGATTTTGCCATACGGCACACCGGCAAGCACAGCGAGAATAAACAGGCCAGCCCAATACCGCCCAACGTTGCGTGTGTGGCGCCAGCCATCAAACAACAACCATGCGTAAATCGGCACGGCACACCATGATGCGACCTCGCACACCACCGCAACGGTAAGACCGGTCATATTGTCTTCGTTCAACGGGCCGAACATCATCGGCACCAACGTGGTAGAAGCCACGGAAAGCGCCATGAATACCGCACCGATTACCTTGAGACGAAAAACAGACAATCCTTTGCGCCTTCGCACAGTGTCGACAGCCTTACGCTGGCGAGCCATTTCGATGTCGTTCATGGATGCTCCTTCTACCGAGCGATTCGGCTATTGTTCGCCCTGCACGCCGAGGAATCGCATGATTCCAGCATAATCAGGGCCGGTAAGCGACAATACTGCATCCGCGCACTCCGGCGGATCATTCTGCGGTGAAATCGCCGTGTGCAGATAAATCCCATCAATGCCGGCTGCGCGAGCCCCGGCGATATCCGAAACCGAATCATTACCAACCATAACCACTTGCTCCGGGCGCAATCCTTCACGAGCCAGCGCACGACTAAAGATTTCCGGCGACGGTTTGCGCACGCCCTCCTCACTGGAAATCAGTATGCGATCAAACGCGTCGGCGATCCCCAACAAACCCAGTTCCGGACGGGTATAGCAGGATTGCGCGTTGCTGACGAGTACTACGCGCAATCCCGCGGCTTGCAAGCGGGCGAGCAGCTGTCGCGCGCCCGGGTAGAGGCGAAGCAGACTGGTACTGGCACGCCGAAACGTCCAAGCAAGACGTCTGGCGACCGACGGATCCACCACCTCGCCCGACATGCCGCCTATGCCGGCTTCGCCACCAGCCAGACGTGACGCCAGCCCCTGATACACCGGCAGCAGATCAGGCTCAGCCCATTCGCCATGCGCCTCCTCAGCAGCGGCCCAAATCGGCGCGGCAAACGCCTCGAACCGCTCCCGCAACACCGTATTGGAGGGATAGAGCGCGCCACATTCAATGGCCAGACCATCACACAGCTCCGTCCATGCTCTCCACGACGATTCATCTGTGCGTATATCAACCAACGTGCCATACAGGTCAAAAAACACGGCGCGATAGCGCGACACCTTATTCACGGGACTCACGAGACCGCCTCCAGACGGTAAAGCTATGCGGCGGCAGCACCAACAGTCGGCGCTCGACTTGGGGAGTCGTCACTTCTGGCTCCGAACAATAGATGCACTGCCAATCATTGGGCGCAATCTTCGCGACCTCATCGTACGGGCCCGGCATTTCCAACTGCACCGCAGCTTGCGTGCGCGTATCGTCCGTAGGGTTGATGGCCACGCAATCGTCGCCTACGCGGAACACCACTACCTCGTCGTTGCGCGGCACGATCATGCGCGCGCCGCCGAAGTACGCAGGATTGCCACGGCGCAGGCGAATCAGCGCCGCATAATGATCCACCAAACCGCTTAAACGTTGGGCTCGGCGCCAATCAAGCTGGTTCAGCGTCACCGGGCTGCGGAAGGAATCGGAAACACCATGCTTGGTGCGGGCGAATTCCTCGCCGCCCAAGAGGAACGGCACACCTGCTGCGGCGAACACGATGCCGGCCGCCAGCCGGTTCGCCTGCATCAAATCCTCGCAGCACGCACCTTCGGCCGCATAATCGGCATCCACCGGCAGCGGGCGCATGGTGGCACAGAGCTTGTCCCACAACGTCAGATCGTCGTGCGCGGAAACATACTGGATGAGCTGGCCCACGCTGGCGGTTCCGCTGAGTGTGCCTCGCCAGCCGTCTTCGGCATGGCGGATGTCGACGGCGTAATCGGCTGCGGCACCGGTAAGGTAGCCGGGTACTTTCTGGTAGAACACATGACCGCGGACCGCGTCACGCGTGGAATCGCAGAACATGCCGATACGCGGGCTCAGGTACGGCATGCCGCGCTTATCCGCCAGAATCGTGCCCTTGACGAGCGCGGTTTCGCGGGCCGCCCATGGCTCGCCGTGCATAAGAATGGTCGCACCTCCCGGCAGCTGGTCCAGTGCGGCACGCACCGCGTTCATGGTGTCCACGTCGATCAGCCCCATCAGGTCGAAGCGGAAGCCATCGATATGGTATTCACGCGCCCAGTAGGTTACGGAATCCACAATGTACTGGCGCATCATCGGATGCTCGGTGGCCACGTCGTTTGTGCATGCCGAACCGTCGGCGAAGCTGCCGTCTGCTCGCCTGCGCAACGCGTAGCCGGGAATCATGCGCTCAAACCAATTGTCGGTGGAGAACATATGGTTGTAGACCACGTCCATGATTACTTTGATACCGGCCTTGTGCAGAGCCTGAATCATCTGCTTGCATTCGCGGATGCGCACAGCGCCATCATGCGGATTGGTGCTGTATGAGCCTTCCGGAACGTTGTAGTTCAACGGGTCATAGCCCCAGTTGAAATCACGGTCGGCTGTGGTGTTCGGCACGGTTTCGTCAATGGAACCGTAGTCATAGAACGGCATCAGCTGCACTGCTGTGACACCGAGCCGCTTAAGATATGCGACGCAGGTGGGGAACTCACCCTTGCCATCCACGCTGGTATGCGCATGAGTGAAAGCAAGATATGTGCCGCGATGTTCAGCGGGTACGCCGCTATGTGGGTCGTTGCTGAAATCGCCGATATGGGTTTCCCAAATGACCAGATCGCGGCTGGGAACGTGCGGGCGACGATCCTCGGCCCAGCCGTCCGGATCGGTGCGGCTTACATCCACGACCATGCTCCGGCGTCCGTTCACACCGGCAGCGCGCGCCCAGGGGTCGGCGGTGCGATGTTCGGCACCATCCGGGAAACGCACGATGTAGTCGTAATAGGTGCCGTGGCCCACACCATCACAACGCACGAGCCATGTGCCGTTCTTGCCCGGGGTAAGCTCGTGGGATTCCATGCTGCTCGCTGCATCATCTTCGCCGGGTGAGCCGGCCGTGAACAGCCGCAAGGTGACACCGCTGGCCGTCGGCGCCCACACGCGGAACGTGGTGCCTGCGGCATCGGGATACGCACCCAGATCACCGTCCGTATACACGGGATAATCTGGGCACGGCATTGCCGTCTCGGCGGGGGTCCAATCGGCGACGGCCAATGAAGCAGGCTGCGGCACGGGAAGCTCCTTTTTTTGGGGGTATATGAGAATGGCTCCCGGATTCGGCGGGAGCCATTCAGTTATGTCAATGATTACGGTGCACGGCGGCGGGCTACCGCTTAACGCGTCAGTCCAGCAATTTCGGACCTCGCTCCGCTCGGGCTCAAACCTACCTTCGCTTAGCCTTTGACCGATCCGCTCATGGATTCTTGGTAGAAGCGTTGCATGACGATGAACAGGATGGCGATGGGGATGGAGATCACCACGGCTGCGGCGGCGAAGCGTGCATACCAGTTCTGGATGTATTCCTTATCGAGCATGAGCCACAGGCCCAAAGCCACCGTGTAGTTCGACTGCGTACGGCAGATCACCTTGGCCATTACGAAGTCGAGCCACGGGGTCAGGAAGCCGATGATGGCCTGGTAGACGATCATGGGCTTGCAGATCGGAATGATGATCTTGGTGAACACCTGCAGACGGGTGCAACCGTCCAGCATTGCGGCCTCGTCCAGCGAAGTCGGAATGGTGTCCATGTAACCCTTCATCACATAGAAGCCCGCACCCGAACCGGCCGAGTAGACCAGAATTAGGGCGATGGTGGTCAGCCCTTCACCGGTCAGGCCCACGGCTTTCAAAATGAAGTAGATGGCGGAAACTGCCATAATGCCCGGGAACATGCCGAGAATCAGCACCACATTCATGAACGTGCGGCGTGTGCGGAAGCGCAGACGGCTCATGCAGTATGCCACCGACAGCACAAAGAACATCGAGATCAGGCACACAAAGATGGCCACGATGAACGTGTTCATGAACATCTTCGGGAAGTTGAGCACCGACCGATCGGTGAACAATGCGATGTAGTTATCGAGTGAGAACTCGGTTGGGAAGAACGTCCTCGTGTATGGGGCGGTGTTCTTGTTGAAGCTTTCCGCAAACACCCACACGATCGGCACCAGCCAAATCACGGCCATGACGGCGAGGAACAGGTGGGAGAGCACGTCGCCCAAGATGCGGCGCTTCTTCGCATCGTGCATGAGGCTATGCGATTGCGCCTTCTGAATGCTGTGATTACTCACCGGAACGCCTCCTCATTCTTGTAGGAACCGGAGTTGCGATAGGTGATCAGCGACACCACCGCAAGCACAATGAACGTCATAATGCCGATGACTGCGCCAAGGTTGTAGTCGTTCTTATCGACTGTGAGCTTGTACAGCCAGGTGATCAGCAAGTCGGTCTTGCCGGCGGATGCGCCGACCGGCGTCGGATTGCCGGCGGACAGCAGGTAGATCACATTGAAGTTGTTCACGTTGCCGGTGAACGTGGTGATCAGGTACGGGGTGAGCACGAAGATGATGTACGGCATCGTGATCTTGGTGAAGATCTGCCACCAGTTCGCGCCATCGATCTTCGCGGCCTCGTACAGGTCGGCTGGAATGTTCTGCAGAATACCGGTGATCTGCATGATGGTGTAAGGAATACCAACCCACAGGTTGATGATGATCACGGTGACGCGCGCCCAAGTGGCGTTCGTGAAGAACGGCAGTGCGGTGTCAATCCAACCCCACTCCATCAATAGTCGGTTGATGGCGCCGGTGGGTTGCAGCATCGTGCGCATGACCAGCAGGGAGACGAACTGCGGCACGGCGATCGACATTGAGAAGCATGCGCGCCAGAATCCCTTGAACTTGGTGGTCTTACGGTTGATGATCATGGCGAAGAACATGCCGAGGAAGAAGTTGAGGAATGTGGCGAAGAATGCCCAGACCAGCGTCCACACCAGCACGGACATGAACAGTCCGGCGTTGACGGTGCCGCCCTTGTTGGAGAAGACCTCGGCGAAGTTCTTGAAGCCAACCCAGTCGAACAGGGTCAGGTTCTTGTGATCGTAGCTGGTGAATGCCATGGAGATCATGAAGATCAGCGGCAGCACGGTGAATACGAGGATGCCAAGCGTCGGCAGGAACATGAGCAGCTGGTTGACTTTCTGGTCAGTCAGCTCGCGCAGGTCATCCGAGAGGTTCGGAGCCTTCCCGTCCTTGCGCATGAGGCACTCGGCCTTGTATGACGCTTTCAGGGAGATGGTCCACAGGTAGACGAACAGAACGCAGACCACAAGCGTGCACACGCCGTAGAGCAGGATAACGACGGAGTTATCGCCGGCGGTGTAGACCCAGAAGCCATCCACCAGTTGCTTACCTTGCTTCTGGGTGCCCAGGCTGGGCAGCTTGCCTAAGTAGCTTGCACCATTCGTGATCATGAACACGATGAATGCGATTTCAAGCGCCAGTAGTGCGACGCCTTTGACATACTGCTTGCGGACGATGTTGCCGAGGCCGAAGATAACCGCGGACAGTTTGGTGAACACATCGCCCTTGGTCAATGCGGCTTTGACCGAGAATGGCGAAGGTGCCACATAGTCCGCGCCCATTTTCTTGCGGCGCTTCATCTCCCGCGGGGAAAGGGTTGCTGTGGTCATTGCACCCTACCGCCTCTCACAATAACGAGTAATGGATAATGGCATGTTTGCTCCGTAAACCCAAGGAAAGCTCGGGCATCGCTGTGACGCTACCCGAGCTCTGCCTGGATGAAGGAGGAGGAGAAAACAAGAAGACGAAACCGCCGATGCAGTGCTGGCGATTGCGGGCGGATGCGCGGTTTCATTGCCATCCGCCCGCAACTGGCGTACCTTGAACGGACCTCCAGCACCGGTTGCCTAGTGGCTATTCAGTTATGACATGCATTGGGCGATACGAGGAGTTTGGGGGTGGGTACGTTATCGCCCAAGATTTGATGGGGCACTACTTCACTCAGCGTAGGAGCCGACCTGGTTGACCCAGGCGTCGGTCTTCTCCTGAGCGTTGTCAGCAGTGACTTCCTTGTTGACCAGGGCCTTGCCGAAGGTCTCGGCCGGGGTCCACCAGTCGTTCATGCCCGACAGGCCGGACTGCACGATGGCGGTGTTGGCCATGGTGTCGGACTGTGCCTTGGCTGCCAGATCATCAGTGGTCAGGTCGGAGAGGGACTTGTCGGACGGCGGAATCTGGCGCAGCTCGTAGTGCAGCTTCTGGGATTCGGTGGAGCCGAGGAAGGCGGCGAACTGTGCGGCAACCTTCGGGTTCTTGGCGTTCGGGTTGTAGGCGGCAGCCTTGGTGGCGGCGAAGGACTTCATCTGCTTGGTTTCGCCGTTCACGGTGAAGGTCGGCAGCTGAGCGGCAGCGTAGTTGTCGCCCAGGGCTTTCTTAATGGTGGCAGCATCCCAAGTGCCGGAGAAGTAGGCCTTGACGGTGCCTGCCTGCAGCTCGGAAAGACCGGAGTTATCAGCGGAGTCGTGGAAGTTCGGGTTGGCGACGAGGGCGGCCAGGTACTTGGTGATCTCGGTGGAGTCCTTCGGGAAGACCATGCCAGCATCCTTGTCGTTGCCCTTTTCACCGAAGAGGGTCAGGCCATCGTAGAAACCACCGATGTACCAGGAGTTGGACAGCGGGAAGGCAACAGGAGCCTTGGCAACCATCGCATCGAGGCTCTTGACATCATCCTCGGAGAATGCGGACTTGTCGTAGTACATGAACCAGGTGTTGCCGGTGTAGGGCACGCCGTACAGGTTGCCGTCGGCACCGGTCATGGTGTTGATTTCCAAATCGCCGTTCTGTTCCTTGACCTGCTTAACGGCATCGGTACCGAGCTGGCCGATGGCACCGGCATCAATCAGGGTGCCGAGCTGGTCGGATGCGAACATGTAGACGTCTGCTGCAGAGGACGGATCGGTCTGCACGGTCTTGGAAGCGTCGCCTTCAGAGACCACGTCGTTCTTCCAGGTGATCTTGTATTCGGGGTGGGCCTTCTCGAAGTTGGCTTCGACCTGGGACAGCCAGGAGTTGTCGCCGTCCTGGTCCTCCTGCGGAGCCCACACCTTCAAGGTGACCTCGCCGCCATCAGCCGACGCTCCCTCGGAGGAGTTGGAGTTGCCACATGCGGCGAGCGGCAGCAACATGGCAGCTGCAGCGGTAAGACCGATAGCCTTCTTCCAGTTGATCTTCATTGATCGATCCTTTCTCTTTTTCTTGGCCTGTTACGTCCAAAGTTCTCGATCCGATGCACACGTTTTCAATCCATCTCTGGATATCGTGTTGCATACGCTTGCATTATCGTGGTTATGCCCTGAAATGTTTCGTGTTTGCAACGCTGCGGAACATCGTTAGCTGTAAGTGTACCACGGTTTTTGCATACGTTGGCAATATTTGCTAAACCGATAGTATTGCAAATAGACCACACCCCCGAAAACCTACGAAAACAAAGGAGTTTCCATGACCGACTCAATACGACACACCCAAACACATACGCGTCCCGACGCTTCAGCCGCCCGCCCAAGCTGGCTTGCCGAAGCACGATTCTATGAAATCTATCCGCAGAGTTTCGCCGATTCCAACGGCGATGGCATCGGCGACATCCAAGGCATCATCGGCAAGCTCGACTACATTCAGGACCTCGGCTGCAATGCGCTGTGGATCAACCCATGTTTCGACTCCCCTTTCAAGGACGCCGGCTATGATGTGCGCGACTACACCCGCGTAGCCCAGCGCTACGGCACCAACGACGATCTCGCTGCCCTGTTCGCCGCCGCACATGAACGCGGCATACATGTGCTGCTTGACCTAGTACCCGGCCACACCAGCGAGGAGCACGCCTGGTTCCGCACCTCCTGCCGCCCAGCCCCGGCAGCACGCACGCTCGGCAACGGCGAGAACGTCTCCGAGCGTTACATCTGGACCGATTCGTGGATTGCCGGCGGCGACGGCCTGCCGTTTATCGGCGGCGAAACCGAACGCGATGGCACCTACATCCTCAACTTCTTCAAGTGCCAACCGGCGCTCAACTACGGCTTCGCGCACCCGAAGTATCCGTGGCAGAAGCCGGCGCTCGGGCCAGACGCTCTCGCCACCTGCGAGGCATTGCTGGATGTGATGCGTTTCTGGCTCTCCCGCGGCGCAGACGGCTTCCGCGTGGACATGGCCGACAGTCTCGTCAAGCATGACGACGACGGCAAGCTCTTCACCATCCGCACCTGGCAATACCTGTTCTCGAAGATTCGCCCTGAGTTCCCTGAAGCCGCGTTCGTCTCCGAATGGGGCCGCCCGTACGAGTCGATGCAGGCCGGATTCGATATGGACTTCTACCTTGACTGGCGTTGGGACGGCAACCCGAACGGCTACAACATGCTGCTGCGCAACACCGATACACCGCTGGTCCACGAGAACGACGCCAGCTATTTCAATGCGGATTCCGGAGCTTCGATCAAGCCATTCCTCGACCAGTACCTGCCGCAGCTGCGCGACGCCGAACAGGCCCGTGGATTGTTCGATCTCATCACCTGCAATCACGACACATTGCGCACGGCCCAGCGTCTGACCGAGCACGAACTCCAGGTGGCATACGGCATGCTGTTCACCATGCCGGGCTGCCCGTTCCTCTACTACGGCGACGAAATCGGTATGCGCTACCGCCCGCTGCCCACCAAGGAAGGCGGCTATGTGCGCACCGGCAGCCGCACACCAATGCAGTGGGACGCGGCGGCACCGAATCTTGGGTTCTCGGCTGCGGCGAGCGCAGAGGCGCTGTATCTGCCGGTTGATTCGGCTGCCGAAGCGCCGACTGTCGCTGAGTCAATAGCACGCCCGGATTCGCTGTGGCACTGGGTGCAACTAATGCTCAAGCTGCGCGCCGAACATCCTGCGCTGGGCTCGTACGCTTCATTTGATGTGACTGCTGCACCGGCAGACGGCCGCGCATTCGCTTACGTCCGTTCGGCAGTCGACGCTGCTGAATCATTACTGATTGCGATGAATCCGGGACGTAACAGCGAAATCATCGATGTTCCGGAAGCATATGCAGTCGGCGCAGTACCATTGGTCACCCTTGGTTGGGAATCGGCTGCCGATGTGTGCACCACTGCATCCGGCGCAACGCTGCTGCTGCCGCCGCAGTCATTCGTTATCCTCAAGGCAGCCTGACCATCAGCAAAAGTAAAGCCTCTTGGTTTCCGGAACCAAGAGGCTTTACTTGTGATGCAAAAGGGCCATCCGCAGTTGCTACCGGCGTTCGCCGCGCATTACTGCGGCCAGTGACTGCACGCGCGGCAGGTCGAACACCTCGTTGGACAAGATCACATGGCCGTCTTCATCGGCCAGCGGCACACGCCAGTTCGAGTATTCGCTGGACGTACCCGGCTGGTTCTGCGAACGCGTCTCACCCACGCCGTCAACCAACGCGGCCTGCAGCAGCAACGACGGCGTATCAGTGAGCATGGCGTGCATCGCCTCAACAATTTCCTGAATGTGGGCAGGCACATCATCGGCAACCGATGGGCTGATGTAACCGTTCTCCACCAAGCGGTTCATCATGGCAGTACGTTCGGCCAACGCGGATGCTGCGAACTCCTCCACCGGTTCGCTGAGCAGATGCAGCTCCTCACGCAGCTTGACATGCTCGAACATCAGATAGCCGGCGGTCGGCGGCAGATCATGCGTGGTGACCGAAGCGAGCGCCTGCTTGCGGTACTCTTCCGGTCCCTTGTACGGGTCGCCCGCGTTCGGGGAATCATCTTCGCGGGAGAACCATTCCACGTCCGTGCCGAGCACACCGCGCTCGGCAAGAATCTGGCGCACGTAATCAGGCACGGTGCCCAAGTCCTCGCCCACAACCATGCCGCCGGCACGCGTGGCCTCAATGGCGAGCACGCCGAGCATCGCCTCGTGGTTGTACATCACGTATGCGCCGTTGCGCGCACCCAGCCCCTGTGGAATCCACCACAGGCGGAACAGACCAAGCATATGGTCAATGCGTACCGCACCCGCATGCTCGTACATGGAGTGCACCATCTCGCGGTACACCCGGTACCCGGTGGCTTCCAGATAGCGCGGATTGAATGGCGGCTGACCCCAATCCTGGCCCTGCTGGTTGTAGAAGTCCGGCGGGCATCCGACGGTCACACCGCCGGTTGCGAAACGCTCGGGGTTGGCCCAGGCATCCGCTCCAAGACCATGCACGCCGACCGCCATATCCTGCATGAGGCCAAGTGCCATGCCGCTTTCCGTGGCTGTTTGTTGGGCAGCAGTCACTTGTTCGGCAGCAATCCATTGCAGCCAGCGATTAAATTCGAACAGGTCATGATGGGCGGCAACCAGCTCCTGCACAGCCGGATCGTCAATGGTTTTCTCGAAGAACCAGCGGTTCTCGCCCCACGGCGCACCCCACACCTCGAAGCAGAGGCACCATGTGGCGAAAGAGTCGAGGTCTGGGCCTGCAGCGGCTTTGAAGGCCTCGAACTGCTGTTCGCGTTCGGCGCTGCGGCCGGCATCGAAGATCAGGCGTAGGGCCGGGCGCTTGGCATCCCATGCCGCATTGATGTCCATCGGCGTGGATTCCTCGTTACGGTACGCCACTGAATCGTGCAGGGCATCGACCTTCGCACGGGTTTCGGCGCTCAACGTGGCGTATTCGGGGATGTCTTGCGGACGGATGTAGGTCACGTTGAGGAATCGGCGGGATTCAGGCAGGTACGGTGAGGGTTCCAATGGCGGGATGGGAGCGCCGGCATGAATCGGGTTAATGAGCATAAAGTCCGCGCCGGTTTTGCGCGCCGCTGCGGCGAGCATGCGCTTCAAATCGCCGTAGTCGCCAATACCCCATGATTCATGCGAACGCACGGAATACATCTGTGTCATCCATCCCCAGCGGTGGCGTTCCTGCACCGCTTCGGGCACAGGGATGCGTTCGGGGGCATTGATGATGGTAGCCGTTCCAGTTCGGCTCCCCGCTTTTACTGTGAGCGTGTGGTAACCCATCGGCAGGTCTGCATCGAGCGCGATCACGGGATGCCCAGTATTGAGGTCCGGCAGCACAGCGCATTCGTCGACGGTCGAGCCGTCTTCGAGGGTGAGGCTCACGGTCACGTCTTCGTCGGCCGAGCAGTTCAGTTCCACTGTGGTTTTCTTGCCCACAGTGGCCACAACGGTCGGCGGCAGCAATTGCGCACGCCGCGCCGCCTCAAGGTCTGCGATGGATTGTTCCACGGCTTCAGGCGTGGAAGCGTCCACATCCAATGCCTTCAGTACGGCGACAAGCGCTTCATCGCTGATTTCGGTGTATGTGCCGAGCTGGTCGATAAAGGAGGTTGCGAGACCGGATGCCTTGGCGAGTCTGATCAGCGGGCGGGCAAGGCGGTCCTTACTTTCGCTGCGCTGTAAGGTTTGGGCGCCACCTCCCGCAGTAGTCGCCGTGCCATTGCTTTGCTGATCAGTCATCACAGACTCCTTACGCACTAATTGACTTACGTTTGCATTGCTACCAGGAAGCCGCTCTACGTTGAGTTTCCAGTAGTTTCTACAGCCATTACTTGAGCTCTCTACTACTTACAGTAGCCCATATTGACAACGATTGCAAAATTGCGGTGAGTTGGCTTGCATCTCCGAATTCTCGTCGTCGCACTTATGAACCGCGCATGATATCGTTGTCACAGCACATGACCATTATTCACAACGGCGACGGGGGTTCGGATGACCAAGGCAAGCATTCAAGCGGTGGCACGGGAGGCCGGCGTTTCCGTATCCACGGTGTCCCGCACTTTCGCCAAACCGGACCTGGTGCTCCCGGAAACCCGCGACAAAGTGATGGCCGCCGCCGAAAAGCTTGACTACTCCATCTCCCGCTCCGCCGCGGCACTCAAGTCCGGTCAATCATTCCGCATCGCCTTGCTGGCCAGCGAAACCATCACCACATGGTTTAATGCCAATATTTTCGCCGGTCTTGATTCCGTACTGCGCCCGGCCGGATACGACACCGTCCCCTATCCCATGCGCAACGCCGGCGAGCGTCAGGCGTTTTTCGCGGATCTGCCCGTACGCCGCAATGCCGATGCCGTGGTGGTCAGCTCCTTCAATATCGAAACCGCCGAAGTGGAGCGCCTGAAGCACATGCACGTGCCAATCATCGGCATCAACATCCCGTCCACCGAAGGCTTCGACGCTGGCGTGAGCATTGATGACCGCGCGGCCACGCGCTCCGCCATCGAGCACCTGATTGCGCTCGGGCACCGCCATATTGCTTTTGTGGGCGGCGAAACCATTGTGACCAGCATGAAGTTCAGCGCGGAAGCCCGTCTGCAAGGCTTGCTTGATGCCGCTTCGGCCCATCCGGACGTGACTGTGACGCATCTTCAGGTGCCACGCAATGAGGCGGAGGCCAGCGCGGCATTGAATGCAGTGCTCACAGCGCCGCCTGAGGTAACCGCCTTCTGCTTTGAAGATGATCAGATGGCGCTGCCTGTGCTGTTCCGCCTGCGCCAGTACGGGCGCAAGGTGCCACAGGATGTGTCCATCGTGGGATTTGATGATCTGGATATGGCGCAGGCCGTGGGATTGACCACGTTGCATCAAGATCCGTTCGCGATGGGTGCCACCGCGGCGCAAATGGCACTGGATGCCATTGCCGGCAATACCATCGAACCGGCGTTCCATCAGCCGGACGCAACGCTGATGCTGCGCGAGACTACAGCTCCACCGCGCGCGTAATCAAGCATTGCTCTGACTACGTTGCCATACATTGCACAACACCGATTGATTTCTCTATTGCACATATTCATGATATCGTTGTCATGACTTAGCAATGATGCGCAGACGCACTCATCCATCACCCGCAACCATACGTAGCAAAGGAGTTCACATGACCGCCAACAATCTCAATGACGACTGGTGGAAGCAGGCAGTCGTCTATCAGATCTACCCGCGCAGTTTCAAGGACGTCAATGGAGACGGCCTCGGCGATATCGCCGGCGTTACCGAGAAAATGGATTACCTTCAGCACCTCGGCGTGGATGCCATCTGGCTCTCCCCGTTCTATCCCTCCGACCTTGCCGACGGCGGCTACGATGTGATCGACTACCGCAACGTTGACCCCCGCCTCGGCACCATGGCCGACTTCGATGCGATGGTCAAAGCCGCCCACACAGCCGGCATTAAGGTCATCGTCGATATCGTGCCGAACCATACCTCAAACAAGCACGTTTTCTTCCAGGAGGCTCTGGCCAGCAAGCCCGGCTCCCCGGCGCGCGACCGCTACATCTTCCGCGAGGGTCGCGGCAAGAACGGCGAGCTGCCGCCGAACGATTGGCAGTCCTTCTTCGGCGGTCCGGCATGGGCCCGCGTGGACGACGGCCAGTGGTACCTGCACTTGTTCGACAAAGCCCAGCCGGATGTGAACTGGAACAATCCGGACATCCATGAGGAATTCAAGAAGACGCTGCGATTCTGGTCCGATCATGGCACCGACGGCTTCCGCATCGACGTGGCCCACGGCCTGGCCAAGGACCTTGAATCCAAGCCACTTGAGGAGCTTGGCCGCGAGTACAGCGTGGTCGGCGTGCTGTGCCACGACTTCTCGCACCCACTGTTCGACCGCCGCGAAGTGCACGACATCTACCGCGAGTGGCGCGAAGTGTTCAACGAATACAATCCGCCGCGTTTCGCCGTGGCCGAGGCTTGGGTGGTGCCCGAGCACCAGCATCTGTACGCGTCGATGGATGAACTGGGCCAGTCCTTCAACTTCGACTTCGCCGAAGCCAACTGGTTCGCCGACGAGTTCCGTACGGCCATCGACTCTGGCCTTCAGGCCGCCGCAGAAACCAATGGCTCCACCACCACATGGGTGATGAACAACCATGATGTGCCGCGCAGCCCCTCCCGTTACGGTCTACCGCAGGTCAAGGGCGCGCCATACCACCAGCTGCCGCACGATTGGCTGCTGCGCAACGGCACCACCTACCCGGAAGACCGTGAGCTCGGCACCCGCCGTGCCCGTGCCGCCGCACTGATGGAACTTGGTCTGCCCGGTGCCGCCTACGTGTACCAAGGCGAGGAACTTGGCTTGTTCGAAGTGGCGGACATTCCGTGGGATCACTTGGAAGATCCGACCGCGTTCCACACGAATCAGGCCACAATGGACAAGGGGCGCGACGGCTGCCGCGTACCGCTGCCATGGACCGCGTCCGATGAGCCGTCTTTGGCCGATTTCAGCCTGCCGATTCCTGCCGATGATGGCACTGGCGAGAATCATGTGCCGTTATGTGCAGCCGGCCAGTTTGGCACCGGCGCATCGTTCGGCTTCTCCCCTGCCGTCTGCGCCGATGGCAGGACCCCGGCTGCCGATCCGCATCTGCCGCAGCCGCTGTGGTTCAAGGACTTCTGCGCCGACGTTGAGCAGGCTGATCCTGATTCGATGTACACGCTGTACCGCACGGCTCTGGCGATTCGCCAGCAGCAGCTGACCGCTACGCGCGATACGACTGCGGCTCAGATTGATATGGGTGATGATGCCGTGGCGTACACGCGTCCGGCAACCGAGGGTCGCACGTTCACGTCGGTAACGAACTTCGGCGCTGCTCCGCTGGCCCTGCCTGAGGGTGATGTGGTGCTCGCTTCCGGTCCGCTCACCGCGGACGGCAAGCTTCCGACCGACACCTCCGCCTGGATTATTCAGTAATCCAAGTGCGCTTCCATTAAGCCAGCGCACTCAGCGTTACGGCAAAGGCCGCCGACCCGAATCATCGGGCGGCGGCCTTTATACATATATACCTTGCGCAGGCTCTATCCAGCGCCTATGGCGACCGACTCACTTCAGCGAGGGGAGCCCCGGAGTAGAGTCTGGCCAGTGAAGCTCACTGAACCTGGGCACGAGCGATCTTGCCGGTGAAGGAGTTGGCTTCGTCGGCATCCTTGACGCCATCCTTGTTCCAAGAGAACATGGCGCGCAGCTTCGGGCCAACGGTCTCGATGCGCTCGTTGGAGTACTTCTCCTGCAGCTCCTTGAAGTGCGGAGCGCCGGCATCCTGATCGTCGATGAACTCCTTGGCGAAGGAGCCGTCCTGGATGCGCTGCAGGTGGTATTCCATGCGCTTGCGGCAGTCCTCGTTGATCACGGTGTTGGTGTAGTCGCCGTACTGAGCGGTATCGGAGCAGGACCAACGAGCCTTGTTCAGACCACCCTCGTTCATCAGGTCGACCAGCATCTTCAGCTCGTGGCAGACCTCGAAGTAGGCGATCTCCGGCTGGTAGCCGGCGTCGGTCAGAACCTCAAAGCCCATCTCGACAAGCTTGTTCACGCCACCCATGAGCACGTTCTGCTCGCCGAAGAGATCGGTTTCGGTCTCTTCCTTGAAGGTGGTCTTGATGGCGCCTGCACGCAGAGCACCCAGAGCCTTGGCGTAAGCCAGGGTGATGTCCCAACCGTCACCGCGCGGATCCTGCTCGACGGCCACCACGACCGGCACGCCACGGCCAGCAGCGTACTCACGACGAACAATGTGACCCGGGCCCTTCGGAGCAACCATGAACACCGGATGGTCCTCGGACGGCTTGATGTAGCCGTAGTGGATGTTGAAGCCGTGAGCGAAGGCGACGGCAGCGCCCGGCTTGATGTTGGGCTCGATGTCATCCTTCCAGATGTTGCGCTGGTACTGATCCGGGGCCAGGATCATGATGACGTCGGCCTCGGCAGCGGCCTCCGGCACAGACTTGACCTCGAGACCCTGCTCCTTGGCGAACTCAACGGACTTGGAAGTCGGGCGCAGGCCGACGACCACGTCAACGCCGGAGTCACGCAGGTTCAGCGCGTGAGCGTGACCCTGAGAGCCGTAGCCGATAATGGCAACCTTCTTGCCTTCGAGCACGGAGAGATCACCGTCGTTTTCATACCAGATTTGTGCAGCCATTAAGCACTCCTTAAAAAGCTTGCGTACCGTCATTCTTGCCGGCACACGGTGTTGTGTGGTTGCGCATTATGCAATGGTTAGCGATGCGCGTTTGGGCGTCCGGGCATCCGGACTATCTCAAGCGTGGCGGGTGTCGCCTTGTGGGCGCGACCCGGAAACTGAGGTCTATCCTATCGAGAACGCCGTCTCCTCCGGCGCCTGTCCCACAACGTGGGCGGTCTTCCATGCACATTTGGACATTTGCTCAGTATTTGGCGAGGCATACACCGCGGCGAATCGTTCTCAATAACAACTGTGCGCGGAAAATGCATAAAAAATCCCCGCACACTTGAGCAGATAAGCACAAGCGTGCGGGGATATTAATCAGCTAATCTCACTGAACCTGGGTACGAGCGATCTTGCCGTTGAAGGACTCGGTCTCGTCCTTGTCCTTGGCAGCGTCGTTGTTCCAGGAGAACATAGCGCGCAGCTTCGGGCCAACGGTCTCGAGGTGCGGGTGAGAGTACTCTTCCTGCAGCTTCTTGAACTTCGGAGCGCCGGCAGCCTGGTCATCCATGAACTCCTTGGCGAAGGAGCCGTCCTGAATGCGCTTGAGCTGGTACTCCATGCGCTTCTTGGTCTCCTCGGTGATCACGGTGGAGGTGTAGTCGCCGTACTGAGCGGTGTCGGAGCAGGACCAACGAGCCTTGTTCAGACCACCCTCGTTAGCGAGGTCGACCAGCATCTTCAGCTCGTGGAACACCTCGAAGTAGGCGATCTCCGGCTGGTAGCCAGCCTCGGTCAGCACGTCGAAGCCCATGTCGCACAGGTGGTTGATGCCGCCCATGAGAACGTCCTGCTCGCCGAACAGATCGGTCTCGGTCTCCTCGGTGAAGGTGGTCTTGATGGCGCCTGCACGCAGAGCACCCAGAGCCTTGGCGTAAGCCAGGCACAGCGGCCAGGTCTTGCCGTCCGGATCCTGCTCAACGGCGACGACCACCGGCACGCCACGGCCAGCAGCGTACTCACGACGAACGATGTGGCCCGGGCCCTTCGGGGCGACCATGAAGACCGGGTGATCGGCGGACGGCTTGATGTAGCCGTAGTGGATGTTGAAGCCGTGAGCGAAGGCCAGAGCGGCGCCCGGCTTCAGGTTCGGCTCAACGTCTTCCTTGTAGACCTTGGCCTGGTACTGGTCAGGCAGAAGGATCATGACGACGTCAGCTTCAGCGACGGCTTCCGGGACGGACTTGACTTCCAGGCCCTGCTCCTTGGCGAACTCAACGGACTTGGAGGTAGGACGCAGGCCGACGACCACGTCGACACCGGAGTCACGCAGGTTCAGCGCGTGAGCGTGGCCCTGAGAGCCGTAGCCCAGGATGGCGACCTTCTTGCCATCGAACACGGACAGATCGGCGTCCTTCTCGTACCAGATAGTTGCTGCCATTTTGGCGCTCCTTTATATCTATTGTTTATTTATGGGGTGAGTATTAATGAATTACTGCATTGCGCTCGTGCGCTGCAGAAATCTTCTTTGGTTTTCCTTGTGGGCTTTTCCGATATGCAGGTTTAGTCCTGTTGATTTGGAAAAGCCCTCAAGGGGTTCACGTTGTGGAATCGAAAAATTTCACGTTATGAACCAGGTTTTTTAGTTATAAATCTGAGTGGATTGACCGTTGATTTCACTTGGTGAAATCAACGTCCGTGCTGAGCCGTTAAGCGAAAGTCCGGTGGACTTTCGTAGGCTCAGTGAGCGATTGCAACTTACAGGCAATCGCGAAGCTGAAAACCAGTCGTTGATTTCACTTGGTGAAATCAACGTCCTTGGTCTCTTTGCATGTCAGCACGGAAACCAGGCAGCACACGGCCATCACGCCGAGGTACAGGCCCACGGAGTGCACGCCCCAGTTGTGGGACAGCCAGGTGGCGATGGTCGGCACGAATGCGGCGCCGACGATGGCGGCCAGGTTGTAGCCGATGCCAGAACCGGAGTAGCGCACGTTAGCGTCGAACAGCTCGGGCAGGAAGGCGCCGATCGGACCGAAGGCGATGCCCATCAGCGCGAAGCCGATGCACAGGAATGCCATGTTGGCGGCGAAGTTCTTCTGGCCCACGAGCTGACCGTCCAGCAGGAACGGGAAGAGCAGAGCGAAGACCACGAGTGCGCACGAGGAGAAGGTGAGCACGCGACGGCGGCCAAGCTTATCCGCGTAGAGGCAGGAGAGCACGATGAACAGGGCGAACACGCAGATGGAGATCATCAGCATGAGCAGGTATTCCTGATTGGTGAAGCCCAGGTTGCCGCCGCCGTTCGCGGTGTCCTTGGTACCCCATGCGAGGGACCAGGTGGCGAGCGTGTAGAACAGCGTGTAGGTCACGGCCACGAGGAAGGTGGCCTGCAGCACCTGACGCCAAGACTTGCGGAAGACCTCGGTGAGCGGGGACTTCACGACCTTCTTCTGCGCCTGAGCCATACGGAAGACCGGGGTTTCCTCCATGTGCACGCGGACCACCAGGCCAACGATCACGAGCACTGCGGAAAGCAGGAACGGCACACGCCAACCCCACGAGAGCATCGCATCCTGATCGTTGAAGGATTCAAGCACGAAGTAGGTGCCGTTGGACAGGAAGAAGCCGATCGGTGCACCAAGCTCAGGGAAGGAGCCGTAGAGTGCGCGCTTGTCTTCCGGCGCGTTCTCGGTGGCCACCAGAGCGGCACCGGACCATTCGCCGCCCAAGCCGATGCCCTGCACGAAGCGCAGCAGGCACAGGATGGCGACTGCGAAGACGCCGGCCTGCTCGTAGGTGGGCAGACAGCCGATCAGGAAGGTGCCCACGCCCATGGTCATCAAGGAAACCACCAGCGTGGTCTTGCGGCCCATGCGGTCACCGAAGTGGCCGAAGACCAGGGAGCCGAGCGGGCGGGCGATGAATGCGATGGCGAACGTCAGCAAACTCATCAGCAGGGCCACGGTCGGGTTGGCCTTGTCGGAGAAGAAGATGTGCGGGAAGTAGTTTGCCGCCGCGGTACCGTAAGCGTAGAAATCATAGAATTCGATGGCGGTGCCGACCATGGATGCCGCGATCACGGTTTTGACCGAATCGCGAACCAGTGCGGCGGCCTTGCCGGCTGCCGCGCTTGCCACGCCGGCGGCCTGTTCCAGACCAGTCTCTTCGAGAGCTGCAGTCATTATTGCTCCTGTTGTTTCCTGCCCTGCGCTAACCCAACTTGCGAGGGCGATGGTGCAGCAGTGTTTCACAGTTTGTTTCACACTGCATTGCTGTTGTTGTTTTGCTTGTTACTGCTTTGCTATCTGTCCGCTGTTTCTTTTCGCGGGGTTTGCCGTAAGCCTTGTGAGCGCAACAAAAAAGCCCCGCAACTTGCAGGGCCTTACCGATTGTGTCAGCTTGATTGGCCCTGCCTTCGTTGACGGGGCTTCTAGCATCATGCCGAATTAGTCCGCCAGCGAAGACGGGCTAATAATTCGTGCGGATACAAACGCAGAAGCATTGAATCCAGTCATCGCGTGGCCTCCTTTCGGTATTGAGCGGGTCCGTTTGACCCGAACTGGAAAGTCAAGATAGGTTCGCATTACCCGACAATCTAGCAAAGGTTCACATTGTGGACATGGCGAAAAGGGCGCGAGGTGCAGTTACCTCGTAGTTTCACCAGCCACGAAAGCCACTGGAATGACTGCTTCCGCTTCGTTGGCATCAGCAGTGTCAGCGCTGCCAGCGGCATCGGCTGACTGCGCGGTTTTACCGTCGGCTGCTTCATCGCTTGCGGCAATCTGCCGATCCATCTGTTCGGCGAGCGCGGCGGCGATAGCGGAGAAATCCTGACGAACGACAGTGAGCCGCTTGCCAGCCAGCTCGGCGGCCAATGTACCGTCGTAGGCGATGATCTGCAGCTCATTCGGCACTGCGATGCCTCGGCGTTCGGCTTCCTGCAATGCCACGGCAGCTACCACATCGGAGCCAACGATGGCATCAACATCAGGATATCGTTCAAAAATCGCGGCTGCAGTGGCTTCATGTGCCACCACATCGGTAACGGAACCGGCTTCCACATAATCGCAAGCGATGCCGGCATCGGCCAGCATCTGCTCAACGGTCAGGTGATAGCGCACAGTGGGGAAGGTAGTGCCTTGCTTGAACTGCGAGCGCGGACCGCCGACGAGTACCACATGCTTGGCGCCGGAGTCGATCAGCTGACGTGCGATCATACGGCCGCCGGCTTCATGATCGGATCGCACTGCGGGCACACCGTGGCCAAGGTTGCGGTCAAAAGCCACGATGGGTCGGTGGATGGAGGACCA
Source organism: Bifidobacterium colobi (assembly GCF_018555455.1). GTDB lineage: Bacteria > Actinomycetota > Actinomycetes > Actinomycetales > Bifidobacteriaceae > Bifidobacterium > Bifidobacterium colobi. Next base: position 426,188 of record NZ_JAFEJU010000001.1, read on the forward strand.
GTAGTCGGGCTGATGCTCGGTATGCGCGGCCATGATGATGCCGTCCATCATGTGCCGCTGCAGCATGTTCACGTATTCGCTCTCCCCGGTGGCGGCATCGGCGGTGGAGCACAGCAGTGTTTTGAGCCCGCGCCCAGCGAATTCGCGCTGCAGATGGGCGGTGAAGGCAGCAAAGAACGGGTGGATGATGGTGGGCACGATGACGCCGATGGTATTGGTGCGATTGCGGTACAGGTTACGTGCCAGTTCGTTGGGAATGTAGTGGAGCTCGCGCATGGCCGCTTCGACTTTGGAGCGCATGTCGTCCGAGACATAGCCGGTGTTGTTGACTACCAAAGACACCGTGCTGACGGATACTCCTGCTTCCTTGGCCACATCGCGCATGCCGACCATTGTGTTTCGCCTCCATCGGTTTGTTCGCTACCCTGTTCGCGCGTTGCCGCGACTGCTTTGCGGCATTACGCGAACGGGGGCGTGCAACTGCTGCACACCCCCGCATTATTCGCACTGGTGACCAGTGTACTCGAACCGGTTTTATGTTCTGGACTTATTCCTTGATTTCTTCAATTTTTTCGGCGCCGATCAGCGTCACGATGCCGGCGAGCAGCACCATAACGATGCCGGCCGGGAACAGCAGGTAATAGCCGAACGAGTGCGCGAACGCGTTGACCAGAATGGCGCCAATGATTGCTGCGAGCGCAAGGCCGGCGGAGTTGGCGAGCGCGTACACGCCAAGATCATGGCCGGCGTTGCGCGGATCAGGCAGCGCATCCATCACCAGTTCCAAGCCAAGCGCATCGTAGATGCCGAACGCGAAGCCGGAGATCAACGCGAATAGGATCATGCCGTTTTCGCGCGCGGTACCAGTCGACCAGACGCCCAAGCCCCACGCCAATGCAAGACCGACCGCATACGTCAGGCAAGCGGCGGCCACGATGGTGGCGGTTCGAATGCCGCGCGCCTCAATCGCCTCTGAGATGGGCGCTGCCGACCAAGAAGCAAGCGCGGCGCCGATCAGAGTGGCTGCCGCCATCGCGCAGATGAGGAAGCCTGCGGGAATGGTCAGCGGCGCGGACGTGAACTGCACGGCTTTGCCGTATACCCAGAAGCGCACAAGGTACCAGAGGAAAACGCTGGTCATGCCAACGCCGGTCATCATGCAAGCACGGGCGGCGAATACGCGAGCGAACGCCGGTGCCGACTTCGGCGGACGCAGCTGGTCGAGCACCTGACTGCTATCGAAGCGCTGACGCGGCAGCTCGGTGCTGGAAGGCTCGCGCGGCAGAACCAGTACCGATGCGATGCCGGAGACGGCAAACAGGATGGCTGTGTAGATGAACGGCGAGTACGAGGTGAACATCACGCCGAACGCACCAACGAAAACACCGAGCGCTTGGGCGAGCATCACACCAATGCCATGCCAGCGTTCGATGCGCGGACGGAACTTATCCGGCACACGCTCGCTGATGGCGCTGGCGAGCGGCGCGGAGAGCATCGCATAGGCGAACTGCATCAGCGCCCAGAAGAAGCACATGACCACAAGGCTGGTGTCTTGCCCCAGAATCAGCGTGATCAGTGCGCACAGCAGACCGCCGGCCACCATCCACGGAGTGCGGCGGCCGAACGGGGTGCGTGTGCGATCGGAGAGGGCCGAGACCAGTGGGGTCAGCAGCGCCGCAGCCACCACGCCGACAATGACCAGCACTGCCAGCGGCATGGCCAGCTCGGTGGCCACGGGGAATGGGCGACCGGTTACCGGGTTGATGGTGACTTGCAGTTCAGTGGTGTCGTAATGGAAGAGCCGCGCCACCGCATTGGGCAGGGCCACGGCGTTCAAGGCCACCCAGGGCGCGCCTACCAGAATGGAGGCGGCGAAGAAGCCCCAGTTGAGGCGACTGACCTTGGCCGCGCTTGGCTTCTCGCCGTTGGCAGCCACCATCGGGTCGCGCATGTCGAGGTATGCGGAAGACAGATCCGGCGCGGGGGCGTCCACGCTGGCGGCTGCGGCCACTGCGGTGGCGGTGCTGGAGGCGGCGAGACGCACGGCTTGCGCTTCCGGTTGGTCGGCGGAGGCTTCTGGTGGGCGACGACGGTTTTTGATGGCCAATCGGGCTACCGCCGCTTTATCTTCGGGGCTCAACGCCTTGTCTAGGTCGGGGCGGTCATCGATGCCCGGGCGCACATATGGTTCCAGCATGGTTCGCTCTTTCTCTCATTCCCTCGTGCGATCCGCGGGTTGTGTATGTTGCTGCACAATCACACGCAGCCCGCGCACAACGCAAAACCGCCCGGGCGCACTGACTTCAGTACACTGCGGACGGTTCGCTTTCCATGTGTTTAGTGTACGCCGGACCTACCCCGGTGGGCAGTGCCCGGCTGGGCGCAAGCGGTAAGGCTCGACTGCGGCAGCGCGAGTCTCGCGGCTATCGCGACTTCGACTGCAGCGGCGCGAGTCTCTGGCGAACAATAACAATCGGCCCGCTTCTGATCCTTGTGGGATGAAGCGGGCCGATTTTACTCAGGGAATTCTTCGAAAGAAGCGTTGTGCGCTAGCGGTTAGCCGATCACTTGACGCCCTTGATGCGCATGATCAGGAAGGCTGCGATGAGCACCACCACGATGCAGACCGGGAACACCAGGCCGTAGTTGCCGCCAGTGGCCATAACCACACCGGAGGTGAGCAGGGAGCCGAGCACGGTGGACAGGGTGTTGGCCATGTTGAGCACGCCCAGATCCTTGCCGGCTTCCTTCGGGTTCGGCAGGATGGAGACGTTCAGGGCCTGATCGATGGCGTTGTAGACGCCGTAGCCGAAGCCGGCGATGGCGGCGAACAGGTACATGCCCCATGCGTTGTGGAAGATCCACGGCATTGCGGCGCCGATGGCGAACAGCACGCTTGCGGCGGCGACCGGGACCTTACGCATGCCGAGCTTGTCGGAGATCGGGCCAGAGACGAGGGCTGCAATCAGGGAGACGATCATGGTGATCACGGACATGGTGGCAATCACACCGGCAGCTGCGGTCTTGAGCTGTTCAGCGTTGTAGCCGGAGTCGGAGAAGGTGTAGTACTTGACCACGTATAGCAGGTAGCCGTTGATCATCTGGTAGCCGGCGACCATCATCATACGACCGAACAGTGCGTAGTAAAAGTTGCGGGCACCCTTGCCGTACGGCGGGATGAAGGCCATGAGCACCATCTTGAGGCTGATCGGCTCGCGCTCTTCGTCCAGGTTGGAGGGTTCGCGAGGCCAAATGCCAACCACAATGATGCCGACGAGGGCGAAGCCCAAAGCACCGATGGCGAAGCCGAGGTCAATGTTGCTGATGAGCAGGGAGCCGACCAGGGAGCCAGCGGTCTGGCCGAGCACGCCGCCAGCGCCCATGAAGGAGGAGACGGAACCACGGAACTTGTCCGGCACGCGGTCGGACAGGGTGGCGACGAACGGAGCGTTCATCCAGTTGTAGAACAGCTGCATGCCGCACCACAGCAGCAGGATGAGCGGCAGGGACTTGGTAACAAGCAGGCCGGCCACGCAGGCGCCGCACAGGATGCCGCCGCTGATGATCCACAGCGTGCGCTTGCCCCACTTGGAGCGGGTGAGGTCGGAGAAGGTGCCGAAGATGATGTTGGCGAACAGCGCCACCACGGAGCCCACGGAGTTGATGGTACCGATGAAGGCTTCACGCTGGCCGGGGGCGATCTGATCCACGAGCTGCGGCACGAGGATGGAGGAGAGCGACACCCAGACGATGCCGGTGATGATAAGGCTGATGGTGAAGCCGGCACCCAGACGGAATACGTCTAGGACGGACGGACGACGGCCATAGCTGTCAAGCTCGTTGCTGTTGACTGCGGGGGCGGCTTCCGCTGCTGCGTTTGGCGCCGCTGCCGTTTCGATGGTGTTTTCCATGGTTCTCTTCCCTGGCTTGGTGTTTGGGCTGGACTCTTCGATGACGTCTGTGGTTATGCGGATCGCGGAAGGCGGCAACCGGGATGCGGACTGCAGTGTTCTCGACTTCGGAAACCATCGATGTTCCCTAGGGGCAACTTCTGCGTTGACGCTTGTGTCGTCTGCTTCGAACCGGTTCGATAATATCAAAAAGTCAATCGTTTGACCTAATTGATTCGGCGTGTCGAACCGGTTCGAGATATCAGTGCATTTCACCACCGCACAAAGCCCATTATCCAAGCCCCGCGCCCGCGTACACGCACCCACACACGCCGCACGCAGCACGACCCCACGCGCTGGATTCCGGCGAATCCGTCGTGGAACATATCGTGAAACACCCCTTACACGACGCAATCCCCGGAATCCAGCGCGAGATGCACCCCACCATGCCGCTTTCCCCGAAATCCGTCGCGAACAGCATGTTTCACAGCACGTTCCACGACGCAATCCCCGGAATCCAACAACAAGGGCACACGCAGGAGCACGCCGTAGGATTCCTGCAATCTAGCGGAGCAGCATTACTCAATACTCGTTGCAGATGAAGCCAGTAAACGGTGTTCGCTTGCCCTTATCAGGCTGCGGAACACCTGCAGCGAGCAGCCGCTGCTCCAACTGTCGCCGATTGCGTACATGCGACATCTGGAATCGCACCACGGGTATCCCCTGCATAGTAATAGCGGATTCTCGATCCTTCTCTCGCAACGTGACCGCAACCGAATCGGCGCCTCCCGTCATCGCGGGATTCTCATACTTCTCTCGACCATCCAGCTCACCGATAATCAGCGACCCATCGTCCAAAGTCCAAGTGAAATCAACATAGATCGTGCTGCCATCAATCTGATTAATAAACTGCCTTTGACATTCTGGCTTGCTGAAGCCCAGCTCCAGAGCAACCGCATACGCTATAGCCTCACCACCATTGGTGCACATAGTGTCAACATGCTGCGCAACATATCTCGCGCGAGGCAATCCGCGCTTCCTTGTCATATCGGCACAATATGCCTGCAGAGTTTGCGCAGTGCTTCCGGTCATGCGCAAACCCATGGTGCAGATGGCCATAGCGGTGGAAAAATCAAGGGTCCGCGCACAGTCGAACATAGTTTGGAGGGGATGCGTAGTGCGAATGCCATTCACCATGACGCTCTCGACATCTGGCAGGTAATGTGCAACGTACTGACCATGCCTGCCTGATTCCGAAGTCTTGCGAGCGACAACATGAATGTATCGCTGTTGGTAATAAGTAGATGTATACCCCAACGCAGCTGCAGCTGAAATGCCGCACACGGTTACGGTCGGATCTTTTGCGCAAGCGGTTCGTAAGATATATGAGATTCGTTCGGAGAACGATAGGTTTCCCCATATGGCAGTGCGAACATAAAAGCGCGGGAAAGGCATGACCAATCCGCCAGTCTGGACTCTCCTCTGCAGCAGGTGATAATCATTCGGCACAAGCGGCCAGGCACACATGCGGTTCTGCTCGGCCCAAGCAAGAATGCGTTCAATTCGTGGATGCGTGTTCATGGGGAGAGGATAACAACTTGCGGCTGTGGACCAAGGGAAAAACGACCTATGTGGTTCGAGCTTATAGTTTTGTGCGGAACCGGAAACATGTGACATGTTTTTGTCCGTAAATGTGATGAATTACGCGGCTGACATCAATCAAGTTATCCACATTGGGCAACTCATGGCATGTTATGCACAACAAATGTGGACAAGTCATTAGCAACGGCAATTCATCAGAGGAAGATTCGCGCGAAGCGGGACAATCTCATGCGCGATAGGTACAAACGTTCTACTGCCACGCCCACCTACCAACTTCCGGCGAATCCAACATCCCATGCATCCACGTACACGGGGCACGCGCGGCACACAGAACACCCTCACGCGCTGGATTCCGGCGAATCTGTCGTGGAACATATCGTGAAACACCCCTTACACGACGCAATCCCCGGAATCCAGCGCGAGATGCACCCCGCCATGCCGCTTTCCCCGAAATCCGTCGCAAACAGCATGTTTCACAGCACGTTCCACGACACAATCCCCGGAATCCAGCAACAAGGGCACACGCAGGGGGCACGAGGCTGCGGGCGGCAGCGAGCAGCGGCAGACAGACGGCAGCAGGACCCGCGGCTCACACCGAGGGAAAAATCAGTGGCAAGCGCCGCCGACAATCCACCCCAGCGTCACACAGATGATCGGCACCACAATCGTGGCAACCAAATAGAACACAGCCGTGCCGAAATGACGGTTGCGGAACAACGACACCATTTCGTTAATCGCCGTGGAAAACGTGGAGAAGCCACCAAGGAAACCGGTCACAAACAACAGATACGTGGATTCCGGCACCACTTGCTGCGCATAAGCGGCAGCGGCCAAACCGGCGCAGAACGTGGCAATCACGTTGATGACGAATGTGGAAAGCGGGAACAGTCGCTTCCACGTCTGCTGAATCGACGTGTTCAGCACAAAGCGCGCAGTGGCACCCAGTCCACCGCACAGGCTCACCAGCAGGAAAATCATCAGTGCGCCTCCCCTGTCGTTAAATCACCGGTCAGGGGGATCTCATCGGTAATAGGATCCGGTTCGAAGAACGGCTCAGCAGATGCCATAGGCATCGCTGAGGTCACAGGCAATGCAGTCGGAGCGGCATCCGAAGCGATTCGTCCGGCAGCGCTGGCGGAATCATCAGACATAGCATGCAAAGCATTATGCGCAGTGCCAGTACCATCGGCATGGTCAGTATGACCAAAGTCATCCTGGGAACTATCGCCAGCAGTACCGGAAGCAGCAGCATGTGCAGCTGCATCAATCGAACTCAGCATTACGGTTTCGCCAACAGTCACATGGCGACCAGAGCCGCCGTTCGCTTGCTGCCGCTGCAATGCTTCGGCAGCAAACCGTCCGGCTTTGCGAGCCGTCAGCACCAAGCCAAGCTTGGCACCGATAGCAGCCACCAACAGACCGCCAGCAAAACTGAACAGCAGATAAAACACTGCGCCCAGCGTGTGACTGATCTGCAGCGACGTCAGCTCCTCAATCGCCAAGGCAGACAGTGTGGAGAAGCCACCGCACATGCCCATGCCGAAACCTCTGGAAGCGAGCTGCCGCGTACGCTTGCGAATCCAAGCCGCCTGCGAGAGATACGAGGTTAGGCATGCGAAAATAAAGCATGCGAACATGTTCGCGATGAACGTGGGCAGATGGAACGAATGCCAGAAACCGAGCGGCTGTGCGGTGGCAGGCACCAGGAAACTCAGACCATAGCGCATGGCCGTGCCGAGCGTACCGCCGAGGAATACCACCAAGTACACCATGCCATCCGCCAGCGGATTGAATCGCGCCTGCATCTTCTTCATCGGCGCAAGTGGAATCTTTGGCGGACGGGCAGCGGCGGCGGCACCCTGGGGCTTTGGGGTGGATTGCTCGCGAATCTGAGCCGCAGAAATCTCCATAGTGTTGGGCTGCGGCTCAGAATCTGAATTGCTTACGGAATCGGACATGACGGTGCCTTGTTGTGCCTGAGCTGATGATGCGCGCGAGGAATCGAGCTCAGTCGATCAGCGAATGCACGGAAATGATGTGATCGCGCTGCGGGCCGGTGCCGATGGCGGAGATGCGGCAGTTGCTGAGCTCCTCCAGACGCTTCACGTAATCCTGGCAGGTGGCGGGCAGCTCCTCGAACGTGTGGCAGTTGGAGATGTCTTCATCCCAGCCCGGCATGGTCTCGTAAATCGGCTTGGCGGCGGCGAAGGCGGCCTGATCGGTCGGCATATCGTCGTGACGTTCACCGTCCACGTCGTAGGCCACGCAGATCGGGATTTCCTTCAGGCCGGTGAGCACATCGAGCTTGGTGAGCACGATATCGGTCAGGCCGTTGACCTGAGAGGCGTAACGGTTCACGACGGCGTCGAACCAGCCGCAGCGACGCGGACGGCCGGTGGTCACACCGAATTCGTGACCCTGCTGGCGCAGCCATTCGCCGGACTCGTCGAACAGCTCAGTGGGGAATGGACCTTCGCCCACGCGAGTCACGTACGCCTTGGAGACGCCGATCACGCGGGTGATCTTGGTGGGGCCGACGCCGGTGCCGGTGCAGGCGCCGCCGGCGGTCGGGTTGGAGGAGGTGACGAACGGGTAGGTACCGTGGTCCACGTCGAGCATGGTGGCCTGGGCGCCTTCGAACAGCACGGTCTTGCCCTCATCGAGCGCCTTGTTCAGAATCAGACCGGTGTTGGCCACGTACGGCTTCAGGCGTTCGCCGAGCTTCAGCAGCTCGTCGGTGGTCTGGTCCACGTCAATTGGACGACGGTTGTAGAGTTTGACCAGCATCTGGTTCTTCTGGTGCAGGCTGGCCTCGACCTTGTCGTGCAGGTGCTTGGCATTGAACAGGTCGTGCACGCGGATGCCCACGCGGTTGATCTTGTCGGCGTAGGCCGGGCCAATGCCGCGGCCGGTGGTGCCGATCTTGTGCTTGCCGAGGAAGCGCTCGGTGACCTTGTCGAGCGTGCGATGGTAGGGGGCGATGATGTGTGCGGCTTCGCTCACCTTGAGGTGCGAGCAGTCGATGCCGCGAGCTTCAAGACCGTCGATTTCCTCGAACAGCACTTCCGGATCAACCACCACGCCATTGCCGATCACCGGGGTCAGGTGCGGGTTGATAATGCCAGAAGGCAGCAGATGCAGGGCGTAGGATTCATTGCCGACCACCACGCTATGGCCAGCGTTGTTGCCGCCATTGAAGCGTGCGACGTAATCGACTTTGGTGCCGATCAGATCGGTAGCCTTGCCTTTACCTTCGTCGCCCCACTGGGCACCAATAAGAACAATTCCAGGCATGATGGCCTCCCCGATTGCACACTGTTGTACGTTGTTTGGTACGCGTTTTGGACGTTACTCGGCACGCATCCACGTACGTTTCCGCCGGGGACTAGGTTACCTTACGCCCTCTACTCGCGGAAGAGGCGGTCTCACGCCGCGTCCTCGTCCGCCGCAACCGCCGCACCGCCCGAATTACTGACAATCAGAGGCAATCCCATGTGTACAGCACATGGGAGAAATCTAGCTGCTCAAGATCCTCCCGGCGAATGAGGAAGTTCGCGCAGCCGGAATCGCCCCACATCAGCACACCGTCGTAGCTATCCATCTTCAGCAGCACGAGTTCATCATCATAATCCTCGCGCACGTCGGATTGAGTGAACACCGGGTGGCCACCCATCTGGAAACATGCCCCGGGCGACACTACGTTGAGCTGGTCCATCACCGCCTGCTCAAGATCACCCAAAGTGTCTTCAGCAGCCTCAATTACGGCGGGGTCAAACTCCTCAAGGACGCTTTCGTACGCCGGCTCGAACTCGTCGCATTCATGAGACACCGGATCTTCGATAAGCGCCGGACGCAACGCACAACCATGGAAATCCGACTGGAACGGCGTACGCAAATCGGGATCCGAAGAATCAGCACCGATATGCGGAAGCTGCACGACTTCAGCGCCGTTCAGCACGGACGGGGCTTCAGGAATGTAGCGCACGCACCGATTATCGTTGTCGGCCTCGCTCTCATAATCGGCGGATAAATCACAGCCATACAGAATGTCCGTGCCGATGAAGAACTGCAGTAGCCCCCGTGTGGGGTATCCCGGAATAGTAGGCTCCGTACAGCGAATCTGCATCAGCGGGTAGAGCGGGTCGCCAGAAGCCGACGTAACGGGCACGCCTTGAGGCGACCAATACGAATCGCCTCCGACGAAATTCCCCAGTAAATCGGGCCTCACGTCAAGCTCAGGCGTGAATGAAACGGCCATCTTACTGGTATCGCGCACAATGCGCCGCACAATCTCTTGTACCAGCGCTTGGGCAGCGTCGCGATCCTCCGCCATCATGACCACCATCACTTTCCTTGACTTGATGTTATATAGGCCGCAGTTATATGGGCCGCAGGCTGCAGCTACGCGCGCTGTCGTAGTCCAGTGTTTAAAGTCCGATGCTTACTTCAGCGCCTTGCCAGCGGAGCCAAGCTGCTGGCAAGCTTCGATCACACGCTGGGTCATGCCGGCCTCGGCCTTACGACCCCAGGAGCGCGGATCGTAGAACTTCTTCTCGCCCACTTCGCCGTCGATCTTCAGCACCTTGTCGTAGTTCTCGAACACGTGGTCGGCAATCGGACGCGTGAACGCATACTGCGTATCGGTGTCGATGTTCATCTTGACTACGCCGTAGCTCACCGCCTCAGCAATCTCCTCCGGACGGGAGCCAGAGCCACCGTGGAACACAAGCTCAAACGGCTTGCCGTTCGGGAAGGCCACCTGACCGGCCGCGCTCGGCAGTTCGCCTTCCGCCACTGCGCGGGCCACGCGAGCCTGAATCTCACCAAGCAGTGCCGGGCGCAGCTTCACCACACCAGGCTTGTAGGCACCGTGCACATTGCCGAACGTGAATGCAGCCATATAGCGGCCACGCTCTCCCAATCCGAGACGACGCGCCACTTCCAGACCATCTTCCGGGGTTGAGTACAGCTTTTCGTTGATTTCGGCGGAGTGTCCGTCTTCCTCACCGCCGACCGCACCAATTTCAATCTCGAGCACGGTGTGCGCCGCTTGGGACTTCTCCAGCAGCTCTTCGGCGATGTCCAAGTTCTCCTTGAGCGGCACAGTGGAACCATCCCACATGTGCGACTGGAACGTCGGCTCCTTGCCGTGCGCCACTTCATCCGCCTCATAGGCGAGCAGCGGACGTACCCACTCATCCAAGTACTGCTTGGCACAGTGGTCGGTGTGCAGGGCCACAGTGATGTTCGGATACTTGGCCGCCACCACATGTGCAAACGCGGCGAGCGCCAGCGATCCGGTGACGCGATCGTTCACGCCCTGACCGGAGACGTATGCGGAGCCGCCCACGGAGATCTGGATGATGCCATCCGACTCGGCATCGGCGAAGCCCTTCAATGCGGCGTTCAGCGTCTGCGAGCTGGTCACATTGATGGCAGGGTAGGCGTATCCGCCGCGGCGGGCGGCATCAAGCATTTCGGCATAACGTTCCGGTGTTGCAATTGTCATGATTTCATTATGTCCCCGGCCATGCCCGCGTGAGTGGCCGGATGGTTACGTGTGGCTGTGCGATTGGTCACATCTCGGTAAAATTTCCAGAATCACCCAATGTTTCGTGAAATACACGCCATTCACAGCATCTCAACGGCCCATATTTTCGAAATAAACCGCGACTTCGTGAAAATACGCCACTGACTACCGTAGCCTCACCGCACCAGGAACACCATGATCAGAATCATCGCGAATCCCGCCAAATCGGTGGGCGTAAACACGGCTCCGGCGAACAGCACTCCGGTAATCGTGGCGGTGACCGGCTCACTGGTGCCGAGCATCGTGGCGCGCATCGCCCCGCACCGTTGTGTTCCCGCCAAAAACAGCCAATACGCACCGAATGTGCCGCCGATAATGGTGAACGCCACCAGCATCAATCCAACCGCATCCAACGAAGGCGCAGTGGCCCACGGCTGCACGATCGGCAGCAGAATCAGCCCGGAAATCACGAACATGATGCCGTTGACGGTGAAGTTGCCCCATCGTGCCATCAAGGCAATCGGCGCGATGGACATGATGGATGTGCACAGTGCGTCCAATAGCCCCCAGAACAGTCCGGCCAGCGGCAGACTCAGCTGACTCAGATCACCTCCGGTGGCGATAAGCACGGTTCCGGTGAACGCCAACACGATGCCAATGCTCTCTTTGATCCGCGGCAGTCGCTGCCCGCGTACGCATACGATGGCCAGTACGAACAGCAGGTTCAGGGTTTGCAGCACGGTTGCGGTTCCTGAATTGGTCCAGTCGATGGCTTTGAGGTATGCGACCTGCACAAACAGCACGCACACCAACGCGCAGCCCAGCAGCTTCAGATATGATTGGCGATCCTTGAGCGCGCCAATCAGCAGCTTTGGCGTGAACGCCGCGGAGCATGCGACGAAGATTGCGCCGGCGGCCAGTTCGCGCACGCACGCGATCCACAGTGGGTCGGCATGGTATGTGCCCATGAGCAGTTTGGATACGGTGGCATTCACACCCCACAAGGTGCCGCCCGCAAGCACCAACGCTGCACCGATCAGAATGTCGCGCGGGGTGCGTTCGAAGGAAGGCGTACGCTTGCTTGCGCGCTGTGATTGGCTTTTGGTTGACTGCGACTGCACTGGCTGTGCCGAGGGAACTGCGGAATCATTCATCGCGCATTACGATACGCGTGGCATACGAACAGTGCCGCAGAACGATGATCGTAAGACTTAATTCCCCAGTGAGATACGCACCCACGATGCAATACTGCGGATGAGTGATTACATGACCAACTATTTCGGAACCAACAAAAGAGCGGACAACGGGAGTCGAACCCGCCTCTAAAGCTTGGGAAGCTTTCATTCTACCGATGAACTATGTCCGCATGTGCGCCACGCAACCGAAAACCACCAGTCGCAGTGATGCACAGGTAGCTACTGTAGCACACGCTGAGCTGAATCGGCTGAGCCGACGCTGTTTTTTGGCTTCGTCCGGTCTCTCCCTCCGTCATCGCTGCGCGACGCTACCTCGGCCCGCAACGACGGACGAACTTCGTTCGCATTTTGCCTGCTCGACGGTCGTCTCGCACATTGCCTACAAACAGCTCTGTTGTTTGCTTTACGGCAATGTCCCATCAGAGGGAGGCGATAATGCCAGTCCATCCAAGGGGAGCCAAGTTCGCGCTACCGCAGCGCGTGCACGGAATATGGCGCGGCGATCGGCTGGCCGCCGTTCATCTCCTGCGCCATCTGCATCAGTCGAGCGATGCGCTGATCGGTCGGCGGATGCGTGGAGAACAGCTTCGAGAAACCAACCGCGGAGAACGGGTTCGCAATCATCATCGCGCTCACCGACTGCGTGCCTGCGGTCTTGCGCATCGGCGTGGTCTGCGCGCCATAGGAGATCTTGTTCAGCGCGGAAGCCAGCGCCTCTGGATCACCAGTCAGCAGACTGCCATCCTCATCGGCATCGTATTCGCGGGTGCGGGAGATTGCCATCTGAATCAGCGAAGCGGCAAGCGGTGCCAGAATCGCGCTCAACAGCACACCAATCAGCCCCAAACCACCGGAATTATTGTCGCGACTGTCGCGCGAGCCACCGCCGAAGTACATCAGCGAATAGCCCAAGTACGTAATCACCGTAGCCATGGCGGAGGCAATCGCAGAAGTCAAAATATCGTGATTGTAGACGTGCATCAGCTCGTGTCCCAGCACACCGCGCAGCTCGCGCGCATTCAGGATCTGCAGGATCCCTTGGGTACAGCAGACGGCCGCATGACGTTCGTTACGGCCGGTGGCGAAAGCGTTCGGGCTCATCGTGGGGGCGATATAAATACGCGGCATCGGCTTGCCGGCCTTGGCACTGAGCTCGCGCACGATGCCGTAGATTTCCGGTGCCTCCTGCTCGCTGACTTCACGCGCGCCCATCGACGCGATGGCGAGCTTGTCGGAGAACCAGTAGGAAAAGAACGTAGTGGCAAGGCCAATCACAATATATATGCCGAGCGTGCCGCGACTGCCGCCCGTGACCCACCAAATCAGCATGATGACGGCCCACATCAGGCCAAACAGCAGCGTTGTTTTCAGGCCGTTGTAATGGCCATGCACCTGTACCTTGCCATTCATAAGGCCCACCCTAAAGAGGGTAGCTGGATGATTGCTGGATATGCGCGGGGAGAAATGCCATGTTCAGTTTGTTTAGCTGCCCATTACGTCAGTGCGAATCTGATCGAGCGTGGCGATGAGGTTATAGAGCAGGTCGTATTCGCCGGCAGCGTCGGTCATTACGGCGAGTACGTAGTCGCCGGAGTCCGTGTGCACCACGCCGGCGTCGCTCAGCGAATACAAACCGCCCTCGCCGTTGATCCAACCTGGCTTGGAGTAAACCGTGTCATTCTCGCTCAGCGCAGGGCGAATCACCGAGCCATACGTGTTGGCGAATTCGTTGGCCAGCCAGGCGCGGGCATCGGTATCAGTATCGGCAGAGTCGGCGGAATCATCAGTATCCGCAGCGCTGGCATCATCGGACGAATCATCCTCGAACAAATACCCGTACCCTTGAGCCCACGCGCGAGCCATATCGGCGGCGGAGATGTCGAGGTAATAGCCCAACGTTTCATCGCTCACGTCCACGTTCATACCGACTGCGCTGGCCCACTTGGCGAATGCATCAGCACCATACGTTTTTCGCAGTGCCGCGTACGCGTCATTACTAGACATAGTGATGGCCTGATCGATGTTGGACTGCGTTTGCGTATCCGCGTCAGTACTGCCAGCGACCACAGCCTGCAAATCAATCGTTCCGGTTTCGGCAAGCGACAGAATGTACGGCGCTTTAATCGTGGACGCCGAGTACACCGCACTACCCGCATACGAACCCAGCGCATTGCCGGTTTGCATATCCACCAACACCACGGATGTCGTGTATCCTGCCGATTCCAGCGTACTCAGCGCCTGTTCCAGTTGCATCTGACTTGAGGTATCCAAATCGAATCCCACAGTGGAGATCTGCGCCGAATCGTCGAGCTTGCCGATGGATTGGAGTGCACGTTCTGCAGTCGTTTGCGATTTGCTTTGGGATGCGGTCTGCTCTTTGGCGGCGCTGGTTTTGGTTGATTGTGATTGTTGCGATGCAGCTGTAGATGCAGCGCCGTTCGCAGTAGGCCAGAAGGTATGCAGTGCAGTGGTTGCCGCCACGGCAATGGCCAGCGCTGCGCCGAGCGCCATGATTAGGCGGCGACGGGCCAGTTGCGCGCGAGCGGCGGCCTGGGCGGACGATGCGCGCATATGACTACCGCGGTAGGTTGATTGGCGAAGTTCACGGCGGGGCGCTGCACCCGCGCTGCCGAATCGACGTTTACGCGCGTTTGCTGGGTCTGTGCCTGTACGCGCTGCCCCTGTGCTGTCGAATCGACCGCGATCTTGATACGTTTGCCGCGCGAACCGCGCCCGAGGCTGACTCCTGCTGCTGATGCGGCGGGCTTCACGCGCGGTATCCGGATGATTGGTTCGTTTCGGCATGGCACTTCCCCGAAGCTTTGGCGGTCGACTGGATTACTTCGGTGTGCCACCGTACGAGCCGATGGTGGGATAAGTCTTGCTTGAAGCCGGGAAAGTGCTGGGAATGCCTGGGAAAATCGAGGGAAACCGCGTCTCGACATTTCCTCATGAGTTAACTGACGGATTTCCAACGGTGGCTGACGGTTTCCTAACAATGACTGACGGATTCCTAACGGATTTCGTTATAAAACCGTCAGTCTGTGTTGGAAATCCGTCAGTCGGTGTTATCAATCCGTCAGTCAGGGTAGAAAAACCTACAGTGAAGGCGGCTGGCAACGAATGCACAGCCGCCTTTGTAGGTTCATGAGCCGGTTCTGGCTACCCGACCGGCAGGCCAACCGACAGATCGACCGGCAGACCAAACCGGCAGATCGACCGCACCTGAGCTGATTAGTCAATCAGCCACTGAGTAATCAGCCGCTCAGGCCAGAGCGAGTTCGCGCATCTGATCGGGCTCGATGACCTTCTTGTGCTCGCGGCCTTCCTTCGCGCCCTCGGCGCGCTCGAAGGCGTCGACCTTCTTCCAACCGGCGAAGTCAATCGGCTTCACGCCACGCTCGGCGAGCAGGCGGTCGATGGATTCGGGATCGCGATCGGCGGCCACGCGGCCACCTTCGGCAGCCTTAGCCAGATCCTCGAGCATGTTGGTCACGATGGCCAGGGCGTCGGACTTGGTAGAGCCGATCAGACCCACCGGGCCGCGCTTGGCCCAACCGGTGGCGTACAGGCGATCGCGCACTTCGCCGCCCTCGGCCTCGGTGGTGATGCGGCCGTCGCCGTTGGCGTTGGCCAGATGAGCGCCGTGCTCGTCGTAGGCGATGCCCGGGGCCTCGGCCGGCTTGTAGCCGATGGCGTGATACACGGCCTCAACCGGGTAGTCGGTGAATTCGCCGGTGCGGTGCATCTTGCCGTCGGCACCGGTTTCGGTGCGCTCCACGCGAATGACCTTCACCTTGCCGTCTTCGCCCAGGATTTCGGTGGGAGCGGAGTTGAAGTGGATGTAGTACTTGCGGTCGGCCGGGTTGCCTTCGAAGTCCACGTCGCCATCGTCTTCCATGTCTTCGGCCATCTCACGCACGGCGAACAACTCCTCGACCATCTGGCGAGTGAGCTTGTCCTTGCCGGCCACCTCGATGGTCTCGTCGTCCAGATCGAAGTCGTCTTCGTTGATAATCAGCTGCACACCGGGCAGCTTCTCCATCTCGCGCAGCTCCTGCACGCTGAACTTGGCCTGAGCCACGCCGCGGCGGATGAACAGGTGCAGCACCTTGGCCTTGTTCTGACCGATGCCTTCGTACACGTTGTCCGGAATATCGGTCTTAGCCTTCAAATCGTCAGCGTTGCGCATCAGCTCACGGGCCACGTCCATAGCCACGTTGCCGCCACCGATCACGGCGACGTTCTCGGCAGTCAGTGGCCATTCGCGGGCACCCGTGGGGTAGCCGTCGTACCATTCCACGAACTTGGCGGCACCGTACACACCATCAAGGTCGGCACCGGGCAGGTTCAGCGGCTTGTCCTTCACAGCGCCGGTGGCGAACAGCACGGCGTCGTAGCGGGCGAGCAGGTCCTCAAGAGTCACGTCCTTGCCGAATTCCACATCGCAGTAGAGGTGGATGTCCGGGTTGTCGAGCGTCTTCTCGAGCGCGGATGCGATGAACTTGATGGACGGGTGGTCCGGGGCCACACCGTAGCGCACCAGGCCGAACGGCACCGGCAGCTTCTCGAACAGGTCGATGCGAGCCTTGGTGCCGAGGCCGAGCTCCTCGCCCAGCTTCTTGAGCTGGCGCAGGAAGATGTCGGACGAGTAGACGCCAGCCGGGCCAGCGCCGATCACAGCAATACGCAATTCGTTGGTTGCGGAAGTATTCACAGATTCAGTCACGCGTTACAGGTTATCGCAAAGCCTGCCGTGGCAACAGGGGTAAAGCAGTGGGAATTCTGTGATGTTGCATGTGGCGAAGCTGAGGCGTATGGGGTTACATGGGGTCGCATGGGCCCATAGGCACATAGAGTTGCATAGGGCACATGGTGCTACATACGGGGGTGCATATGGGTTGCTCATTTTTATTTCAGCGAGGCAGAACCTCGGCCCAACAGAAGAAACGCCCCATTGTGGCACGCCCAACGAAGAAAAACCACGAGCCGGCCGAGAAAATATCCTACTGGCAGCTCCCCCAGCGGAGCAACATCTCGAGCCAACAAAAGAAACGCCCTGTTGTGGCGCGCCCAGCGGAGCAAAACCTCGAGCCAATCACCGTTCTGACCCACTCATCAGCTGCCAGCGAAGCAAAACCTCGGGCTACTAGTGTTAATAACCTGTTCAGAGGCTCCCAGCGGGGCAAATCCTCGAGTCAATCACGAATACGTTCCACTCATCGGTCCTCAGCAAGATGAAACTGCGAATGAGTCGAGGAAATGCCACGCTGACAAGGTCTCACTCACGACTGCGAATTATCCGAGCCTCGAACGGCGACGCAATGCAATCACAATGCCGCCAATCAACAGCAAAGTGACCCCAGCCGCCGCAAGACCGGCGATGTCTGAGCCGGTCAGGGACAAAGCGCCAAACTTGTTATCTGCAGTCGCCTGATTATTCTGGCCGCCACCGGCTCCCTCGCCTTTGCCTGCGTCCGGATCGGTAGGCGTATTCGGATCGGTGGGCGTAGTCGGCCCCGGTTCAGGCTCAGGATCCGGCTCAGCTTCAGCAACCAGCTTCCACAGCTGCGCATCATCATCAGTCTTATCAGCAAAACCGACCTGCGCGCCCGCGGCATCACTAGACGGCGTGGCATAAGTGCCGGTCTTGCCATTGAGCAGACGAACGTAGCCGTCGCCAGCCTCCTCCAGCGTCCACGACTTATCGACGCCACCGTCGTCAACCCATTGGGTGAGTACTGCGGATCCATCGCCACCCCAGACGGCCAGTGAGCGTCCGCCGGATTTATTGAGGAACGTCACCGAATCATCGGCACCTACAGCAGCGCCAACATCGGCTTCAACATCGTCACTCTTCAACGCATGCCAGTACTGCGTTTCGGCATTGGTATCAGCGGTTTCCGTTACGATATCCGCCTTATCACCGTTGCCATATGGCGGGTCCTGCGTATTGCCGCCGGTTCCGATAGCCAGTCCCGTCTTCTTATTGATCAGCTGATAATACGCGCCAGCCGAATGGCCTAAATCAACCTCGCCGGCTTTGATGGTCTTGGAGCCAAAGTTGCCTTGCGCAATGACTACGCGCCCGGTCTGCGGCACGTAAGTGAGATTGCGACTGTATCCAGCGCCAACAGTGGTCTTATACCGCTTCCATACGCCGTCCGAAGCACCGGTCTCGTTGACCCACACGTCGTTGCCGCCGCCGGGCGCGTTGTACAGGATTCGCCCATCGGGCAGATTCACCAGCACTGGGCTGCCGCCTGTAGCCAGACGCCCACCCGAGTTCGGCAAATTGGTAATCGGCTGACCGTTCACTTTATAGAATTCGAGCGGATTATCGGCAATCTTCACTTGGATGTTGGTGCCACCGCCCCACCATTCAAAGGTCATCATCCATTTGCCATCAGTGGTGGGTGCGACCGTGGTCATGCCAGGGCGACCTTTGCCGAGCTCACCGCCCGAGAAGGTGTATCCCTTTTCATCGATAACCAGACCGCTCCATGTGCCGGCTGCGGTGCCGTCCCACGTTCGATGCACCAACACCTGGCCAATGGGGTCAGCAGCCGTGTCATTATCCGCGGCAATGGTCACTTCGCCGGTTTGGCTGTTGTAATCAGCGGCATCGTATTCGTTTTCGTCGGAGTAGTAGCACACGAGCTTGTTGTCATACACCATGAGGAACGGCTCCCACACGGGATCGTTCTGTTTATTGGTGTTCTCCGAGGAGAAATGATTGCCGTAAGCGCCTTCCCAACCACCGCCGGCAACAATATTGAGAAACTCCCATTGCTCACCTTTGCCGTCCGTGCTGGCATACAGGGCAAGCGCCATGTCTTTGCGGTCACCGTCGCTGTTCGGCTTCCAATCAGCGTTTTGCGCCAACATGTCGTTGCGGTAGATGTCATCACCGGAAACGATGGACGCGAGCAGCATCGTGCCCTTTTTCAGGTTGCCCACATCTTGCGGCAATGTGTACAAATATGGATTGGTCCAATTACTGGTGTACTTGGTGAAATCGGCTTCCCGACTGGTGCCGGCGGTGAGCTCGGCGGGCGATTTCACCTCGGTCAGCGGCTGCCAACTCGTGCCATAATCATCGCTTTTGTAGATCGGCAAGGTTTGCCCCACCGGTTCTCCAAGACTGCGTTCAAACGTCATGAGCAGTCTGCCACTCTCCAGCTGCGCCACCTTGGGATACAGCACAGCATTGGCTTTGTTAGCTGTGGCCCATTGCGCATCGGTGGCCTGGTACACGGTGTTCGGCACGCTGGTATAAGCGTGAGCAGCAGGTGCTATCAATGCCCCGCTGAGCAGGGTCGAGGCAACGGCTAGAACGGCTGCACCTCGGCCGATGTTCCGCCGACGGTCATGCTGCATATGGAATCTCCTTTGATTCTTTATGTGATTGATGATGGTTTGGCAAATGGATTGCAGTGAATTAGCAATGATTTGCCGGGAGCGTTTGCACGACTGATGCAACTGCTGCGACTGCCAGAATGCAGCGCAACTGCTGGGATGCAGCGCGCAAACGCTCCACAACTACACCGGATTGGCGCGCTAGGCTACGCGCACACGGTTGGAGCCCGGCTTCAGGCTCTCGAGCGGACCGGGAACCGGATGCTCACCGCGAGCCTCGCCATTCACATCCTCATCGACGGCGAGCGCGGTACCGTCCGAGTTCACGAATGGTTCGGTGACGATGCGCGGGGTGCCGAGCAATTCAGTGTCGACCACGCACGTATCCAGGCCCAGCATTGCCGGGTCAACATCCACGTCCAGCCATACTGTGCCGTCTGCTTCGGTGACTATGCGCGCCTGGGCTTTGGCTGCGAGCGCACTGGCTGCGGCCACGCCTTCCGCGCCGACTGGCTCGGCAGCAACGCGCGCACCTGCATCAGCCGAGGCTGTGGCTACGTACTTGGTCTGCTCGGCGGCGAATGCGGGCGCGACCTGCCCCTCGCCGCCACGCAGGTAAGCATTGCCGTTGATATACATCGGCTGCGGCACCTGTTCGAACATCTCCACGTCGCCCGGATCGTTGGCATGCACGCGCGCCATGTATTCGGCTTCGCTGGTCGGTGCACCGTCCGCATAGGCGGTGCCGCGATGGGTGACTGCACTGAACTCAGGGCCGCCTACGAAGATGTTCTGATAGAAGCGATCGTCGCCGCCGTAGACACACGCGTATCCAGCCACGGCCGTGGAATGCGGCAGATGGTATGGCGTGGAGCGGTTGAGCACGGTGCGCGGCTGGGTGGTGCCGCAGAACAGGTTGTGCACAAAGGCGCTGCCCTGAGCTACGTTGTCCATGCTGTAGAACGAGCCGAAGATGTTGTTGTCGAACAGGCAGGGTCCGGAGGTGACCTCGATCATGAAGTCGCGCCAATTGTTGTGGTAGATGTTGCGGGTCACGCGAGTGCCCTGCAATTCCCAGTCCAGCCATGTGCCGAGCGTGCAGTCGTGGATGTGATTGTGACGGATCACCGTGTCGATCGCAGCGTGGAATTTGATGCCGGCTATCTCATGGCCGAAGAACTCGCGCTTGGTGGCGATGTTGTGGATGTGGTTGTCTTCAATGATGCTGAATGCGCATCCCATGTGACCCACGATGCCGTTCTGCCCGCAGTCGTGAATATGATTGCGGCGCACGATGTGCCCGCCGATGGTTTCGCGCGACCAACCGTGGCGGATGGCGCGGAATACGACTTCCTGCTGAATCTGATAGCCAGGCTTGCGGCCGAAGCGCGAGGCTTCATTGTCGCCGGTGGTTTCGTCTTTACCGAGGCTCACGCCGGAGCAGCGGGCATCATGGATGTCGTTATCTTCGATGATCCAGCCTTTTGACCAGTGGGTGCCGATCAGGCCCTTCTGGTTGCCGGTGGGCGGGGCCCAACCGCAGGCGGCTTGCGCGAGTTCGAAGCCACGTACGGTGATGTAGTTGCGGCCTGGAAGCTTCGGGTAGAAGCAGGTTTCGCGCACGTTGATTTCGGTCAGGTGCTCGTTCGGATTGAGGTCGTGGAAGTTGGCCCAGATTTCCGTGGTGCCTTCCTTACCGCCTCGCACCTCGGCATGCCACTGCCAGATGGTTTTGGAAGGATCTTCAATCGGCTCGGTGACGGACACCCAATCCGGCCCGTAGCCGAAGGTGCGCGGCTCGGCGGCAGCCACCGCTTCCACGCTGGGTGCCTCATACATCGAACGGCCATCCAAGTACACCTCGCCCAAGCTCATCGTCCATTCGCTCGGGCGCTCGAGCCAGTCGCCGCGAAGGGGCGTGGCAAACGGATTGAAATCACCGAACAGGGCGTTCGGCACGCTCACATGCCATACGCCTTCGGCGCCTTTGGATCTATCTGCGCCGCCCACCGGCTCCCAGCCCGTAACGATTTCGGAGCCTTTAATCACCGCATATTCGCCAGAAGCTGCTGCATAGGTAATACGCGTGAATTCGTTGAGACCGCCTAGCGCCGGGCTTACCTGTTCGCGGTAGATGCCCTCGTGCACGAGTACGGTGTCGCCGGGCATCGCCACGGCCGCAGCCGCTGAAATCGTAGCGAACGGCGTGGTCTCATCGCCATTTTGGACTGCGGCACCAAGGGCCGCCGCGGAAACGTGAAGTGTGTGCTGAGTCATGTCAACACTCCTTTCCAGTCAGAGAAAGCTAAAAAGAGCGCACTGGCCCAGACCCTCCCATGAATCAGGTTGGGCCAGTGCGTCTTGAGGATTGTGGTTACTTGCTGAATCCGGCGGTCAGGCCGGCGACCATCTGCTTGCGTCCGATGATGTAGGCGGTCAAGATCGGAATCACCGAAACCACCACAGCGGCAAGAATGCCGGGGATATCAACGGTGAACTGGCCTTGGAACGCCCACAGGCTCAGTGTGATCACACGATTCGAGGAGCTTTGGGTCAGAATCAGGGGGAAGAGGAACCCATTCCAGACCTGCAGCGCGTCGTAAATCGAGACGGTAATAATGGCCGGCTTGATCATGGGGATGGCGAGCCGCCACATGATTTTCCATTCAGTGGCACCGTCCACTTCCATCGCCTCGAACAATGACTGCGGAATATCACGCAGGAAGTTGCACAGAATCATGACGGTGATGGGAATGGCGAAACCAACCGAGGGAAGGATGATGGCCCAGAGGGTGTCGTATAGACCCATCTGGATGATCAGGTAATACACAGGGATGATGGTGGCCTGCATCGGGATGGCGAGACCGGTGATAATCACCTTGTAGATCGCACGGGCACCAGCGTCCGCGCGACGGGTGATGGCGTAGGCGGCCATCACGGTGACCAGCAGAATCAGCGCCACGGTCACGATGGTGACAAACAACGTATTGCCGATGTACAGCAGGAAATCATTGGCAAACACGCGCCCGTATGCGGCGAACGTGAAGTGCTTGGGCAGGGAGAGCGGATTCTGGGAGTAGATCTCACTTTGGTCGCGCAGCGACGTGACCACGATGTAGTAGATCGGGATGACGATGAGGGCGAACCAGAACCAGCCGAGGAATCCGCCGACGACGTTGTATTGCTTGTTCTTAATACGAATCATGATGATCAGGCGCCTTCCATCTGGCTTTCCATCTTGTCCGAACCGGATACCTTGTTCAAAATCAGCGATACTGCGATGCCGAGCGCGAGGATAATCACACCGACCACGCTCGCACCGCCCATGTCGTAGCTCTTGAAGCCCTTCAAGTACATGTCGAGCGGGAGGATGCGGGTGGCATTGCCTGGGCCGCCGCCGATCATCACGTACACCAGATCGAAGTAGGTCAGCGAACCGACGATCATCAGAGTGGAGTCGGTGGCGAACGTGTACTTGAGCTGCGGCAGTGTGATGGAGAAGAACTGACGGATGGGGCCCGCGCCATCGATGGTGGCTGCCTCGTACATGGTCTGCGGAATCTGGCGTACCGCACCTTGGTAAAGCAGCGAGTGCAGCGGAATGAAGCACCAGGAGACTACGAAAATCACCGTCCACAGTGCAGTCTTCGGATCACCGAGCCAGTTGTGTGCCAACCAACCGATGCCGAACGCCTTGCCGACACCGAAGTTCGGATCCAAGAGGTTCTTCCAAGTGATGGCCACAGCGGTGGAGCTGAACAGCAGCGGCAGGAAGTAGAAGACGGCGAGGAATGCGCGGTACTTTTGCGTGCCGGCCATGAAGGTGCCGAGCAGGATGCAGATCGGGGTCTGCACAGCCCAGCTGACGATGGTCAGGATGATGGTGAGTTTGAAGGCGTTCATCACCAGCGGATCCTGGAACATGCGCACCCAGTTGCCGATGCCGTTGAAGGTGATGGCGCCGAGGCCATCCCAGGTCGTGAAGGACAGGACCAGAACGCCGACCAGTGGGATGAGCGCGAAGACACCGAAGAAGATGAGGGCCGGGGCGGTGTACCACAGGGATGGTCCCTTGTGCAGTTTGCCGGTTTTCTTGGATTTGGCTGCCGCGTGCGATTGTGCCGTTGGTGCTGCTGATGTTGGTGATACTGATGTTGGTGATACTGATGTTGGTGATACTGATGTTGGTGATACTGATGTTTGTGGCGCTGCGTGCGGCGTTGCTACGCGGGCTGTTTTGGAAACGGAAGACATGATTTCCTCTCTTGCATGGTTCAGTCTCAGGAAGGAGGCTGGCACTGGCCGGCGAACGGAAGAAGGGAAGGAGATGAACCTACTTCCGACCGCCGGCCGTGCCGATAGCAGTGGATTTGTGCCGATGGCAGTGGATTACAGGGTCTTGTTCATCGCGTCCGCGAACTGCTGCGGAGTGATCTGCTTCAGGAAGACCTGCTCGAGGTTGTTGAGCAGTGCCTGACCCTGATCGGCGGGCAGTGCCACGTCGAGGGAGAGCTGGTAGTTGGAGGCGTCCTTGACGGAGTCGTAGACGTAGGTGAGGAAGCCGGTGCCGTCGTCGGCAGACTTGACCTTGTCTTCGATGCCCTTGACCGGGGGCACGCCACCGCTCTTGAGCAGACCGTCCACGATGCCGTCGGAGTAGGTGTTTTCCTTGAGGTACTTGATGGCGGTCTGCTGGGATTCCTTGCCAGCGGAGGCGGCGACGGACCAGTAGTTGGCGAGGTTGCCGGTCAGCATGGTCGGGTCGCCCTTGCCACCTTCGACGGCCGGGAATGCGGCGTAACCGAGGTCGTTCTTGGCGAAGTCGGCGTTGATGGTGCCGAAGTCGGCATACACCCAGGAGCCCATGAGGTCGAAGCCGGCCTGGCCGTTGGCGAGCAGGGCGGTGTCTTTCTTATCGTCGGCGGACATGGACTGGTAGCTGTCGCCGAACGCGCCAGCATCCACCAGATCCTGAATCTTGGTCATGGCTTCAATCACTGCCGGATCGGACCATGCGTCTTTCTTGCCGTCGAGGATGTTCTGCATCACATCCGGGCCGCCAATGCGGTCAATGAGGTACGCGGCCCACATCAGGTACGGCCACTTGCTGCCGCCGGCCAATGCGATCGGGGTCTTGCCGGCGTCCTTGAGCTTGGCGACGTCATCGAGCAGCTCATCCCAGGTCTGGGGAGCGTCGGAGATGCCGGCTTCCTTGAGCACGGCCTTGTTAGTCCACAGGATTGCCGGCTGCACTTGGCCCACCGGCACGGCGACGAGCTTATCGTCGCGGTAGCCTTCGGCGGCCACCGAGTCGAGCACCTTCTCCTTGACTGTGGAGTCAAGGTCACTCGTCAAATCGATGATGTTCTTGTTGGACCAGTAATCGGTGACCGGAGAGCCGCCCCAGCTGAGCACCAGCGTTGGTGCGTTACCGGATCCGATGGCGGTACGAATCTTCTCCTTGTAGGAGTCGTTGGCGAAGGATTCATTCTTGATTTGGGCGTCTGGATTGGCTTTATTCCAGTCTTCGAAGGTCTGCTGGACCGATGCCCAGGTGCTGTCGGTCAGACTCCAGACCGTGGCGTTCGCACCGGTGGCTTTGGCCGAGCCGCCGCCCGGCTGTGCGCCACATGCTGAGACCGTAAGCAGTGTGGCGCTTGCCGCGATGGCTGCGGTGAGGCGAATTGCCTTGGCTTTCAATGTACCTTTCATCTGTTCCTCCTTGAACGTAGGTGCATTTGTGTGCGCATCAACAACGATGTTGGTGATTATTGATGGTTATGAGGGTTATTTGGGTTGGTTGTAGTTGATTGTGGGGTTGTACGTGTTGGTGCTGTTACGGCTGCTCGTTCAACCGATGGCTTAACTATATACTGAGTCAGCACTCAGTTCAAACGATGTTCGGCGTGTCTTGCGTAACTGTGCACGGCGACGTTCCTAATGTTATGGCAACCATTGTGTTCTCATGCGCGATATCCCTTGATATTTCAACGTTTTGCCGGCTATCCGATGTGTTGGGACGCTATGAGATAACATCCCAGCACTTGGAGCACACAAGAAACATCTACAGGAATTCGCCAGCGAATTACCATGTGCACATGTTCGGTTGCCTACATTCAACTGAGTCATTACTCAGTTCCTACTCAGTTCGTTTCATCCGGAATCACTCGATCGATGTATCGCTTCCAGAGCCCCGCCAAATCAAGGGTTCTGCCGCTCCTCAGCCAACGGAACTGCAAACCATCCATGGCAGCCAAAGCCTCAATAGCAACCGCAGTAGGGTTATCAACCTTGTCTCGTTTAGCGGCTTGCCGGTATTCGTTGAGCACCCACTGCTCGCGTTCCTGGAAATACTTCCACGCCGGATGGTCCTCGCTCAGCGACTCGCCCTGCAGCACCATATACAGCCGGACGATCTCCGGGCGCTCCATGTTCATGCGGCATGTGGCCATTGTGAGGTCCTTGAGCCCCACCGGGAACGGGTCGCCTTCGAGCTTTTCGAGGCCAAGGCTTTCGCACAGCATCATGCGATCGGCTTCATCACGGTGTTTGAGCACTGCAATCAGCAGTTCATCCTTCGATTTGAAGTGATACAGCACGCCACCCTCGGTGATTTTGCACTCGTTGGCCACATCGCGCAGCGTAAAGCCATGGAAGCCATACTCGCCAATCAACAGAGTTGCCGCATCGATGATTTGCAGCAACCGCTCTTGCGTGGGGATACGTTGATACTTATTACCGGTTTGTTTGCGAGGCATGGCATGCTCCTTCATTGGCGAACTCCCATTATCTTGTACTGAACTATAGTCAAGTTCAGTTCAGGACACACCTGCCGAACCGTTCGCCGAGCCGCCCATCCAAGCCACCTAGCAAACCATCCATCACAGCCATACCAGTGCTCTACCACCAGCCATCGTGTCATACCTTTGCGGCATCCCGGTCTCTTGTGCGAGTTTCGCGATGACCCATCCATCACAGCCATACCAGTGCTATACCACCAGCCATCGCTGCGCCACCAAGCTAGTCCAATGCCTCCCGTACTACCCCACTGCACGATTACGGGCCTAGATTCGCGGACTCTGCCGCAGACGGCGTGGCGACCCACCCCACTGCACGATTATGGTCCTCACTAATGTCAGATTATGGTTTTCTCTAATGTAGGATTATGGGGATTCCTAATGTAAGATTATGGTAATCGCCAATGTCAGATTATAGGAAGAGGAGCGGCGATGATTCCACGATTGCTAGGAAGACAGGCGCAACAGCTGGCTCAATGGTTCCCTGTCGTCTCCATCACCGGCCCTCGCCAAAGCGGAAAATCGACGATGGCTAAAGCCATATTCCCCGATTATGACTACGTGAATCTGGAGAATCCTGAAACTCGCAAGGCTGCAATCGATGACCCGTGGGATTCATTCGTCAGCGCCCATCCAAACTCATCGTGGATGAGGCTCAATACGCCCCAACTCTGTTTTCCATGATCCAGGTCGCGTCCGACGAACGCGGCGAACAAGGCCAATATGTGCTTTCAGGCTCGCAGAACTTCCTACTGCTGAAGCGAATCCGACAATCATTGGCAGGCCGAGTCGGGCTGGTCAAACTGCTGCCATTCTCATATCAGGAAGCATGCGCAGCGAATCATGCGCTCACCGCAGATTCATTCATGCTGCAGGGTGGATATCCACGCATTTACGATACAGGCATGCCACTCAATCTGTTTTTCTCAAACTACATCGATACCTATATAGAGCGCGACGTTTCTGAGTATCTCGATGTGCGTAATTTGGCTGATTTCCGCCGCTTCCTGACATTATGCGCATTGAGTTCCGGCGCTTTGGTGAATTACACAAACATTGCCAACGAGCTGGGCGTAAGCCCTCGCACGGTAAAAGCGTGGATCTCAATTCTGGAATCCAGTTATCTGGCGTTCCACCTCATGCCATTCCACACGAACGCGCGCAAACAAGTGGTCAAAACGCCGAAATTGTATTTCTACGACACCGGCCTGCTATGCCATTTGCTCGGCATCCGCACCGTTGAAGCATTGATTGCTCATCCGAAATTCGGAGACATTTTCGAGAACCTTATTATCGCGGAGACCATGAAGTGGCATCTCAATGCCGGTCGGGATCCGCAATTGTTCTTCTACCGTGACGCCAGCAAGGTTGAAGTGTATCTGCTTGATTTCACCGACCCGAGCAACCGCTTGATGATTGAAATCAAATCCGGGCAGACCTATCACGATCGGTTTGCCCGGCACCTGACTTTAATCGGCAATGCACTTGGCATTCCGAAAGCACAGCAGTATGTAGTGGGCCGCGTCGAGCAAAGTTACATTTCGCAAGGCATTCACGTTGCTGCTGCCGTTGATTGGCTAAACGGTAAGCGGTGACCCTACCAATCCACCGTCTGCCCCACCACTTCGGCCGCCAACAGAGCACAACCTCGCACGAGTCGAGGAGACGCCCCGCTGGGCACACCTCAGCGAGGCAGAACCTCGGGCCAATCATGGCCGCGCGCCGCTCACAAGCCATCAGTGGGGCAAAGTCTCGGTACAGTCACGAAAACACCCCGCTGACGAGCTGTAAGCAAAGCACAATTTCAGGTCGACCGACGAAACACCCCGCTGACTCAGCCGCAACGGCGCAAATCCACGATCCACCCGAAGAAACGCCCCGCTTAATCCCAATCGAGCACAGCGGTAAGGGCCCAGAGGATGCTCACCACGTCGATGACCTCCTGCAGGAAAGCCCCGGCCACCACCGGAATCAGATTGAAGGCGGCGGCAATCATGCCGATAACGGCGAGCGCGAGACCGGCGATCACAGCCTGCAGCATGATGCGCTTGGTGCGGCGGGCGATGGCGATGGCACGAGGCACGGCGGCAACGTCGTCGTTCATGATGACGATTTGCGCGCTTTCCGAGGCGGCGGTGGAAGTGCCGTCCGTAATGGCGACGCCAAGGTCGGCGGCGGCCAGTACCGGGGCGTCGTTCACGCCGTCGCCCACCATCATGATGACAGGCTTCACAGTGGAGGATTCACGAAGCAGAGGAGCTCCTGTGCGCGACTTGGACGAAACGTGGCCGCCCAGCCGCCCGCCATGTATATGACCGTCGGATTCGCCCTCAGTCGCAGCCTTTACCGCGGCCACCTTATCCTCCGGGAAGAGTTCAGCGTAAACCTCATCGATGCCGACTTCACGGGCAATAATCTCGGCAGAAGCACGCTTGTCTCCAGTGAGCATCGTGAGTTTGGAGACACCGAGATCATGCAAGGCGGCGAGCGCGGCCTTGGCGTTGGCGCGCGGCACATCGCTCAACACGATGCGGGCAATCAGCTGACCGTCCACCGACACGTAAGATGCCATCTCATCCGGCTGCAGCATCCCGAATCGCGTGCGCAAATCCGAGGCATTTCGAGCCTCACTGGTGGTTTTGGCTTCTCTTTCTAGGGAGAGCTGACCCCGTGAGAGCTGACCCCGCGTCGGACCGATGGGCTCAACATCCGCCTTCGCCCGGCGGGAGCCCGTCTCACCCGTCCCCGCCATCAGGAAGCCGTCATCGCCGGCGGCCGCAAACGACAGTCGCCCGACGCGAACCGCATGTCCGTTCACTTCGCCGGACACACCCTTGCCGGCCTCCTCCTTGATGTGCTTCACCACCGGATAATCGCGGCCATGCCCGGGCATACTCGCCTCCGGTTCCGGACAGTCGCGCTGGCCGGCAGCAAATCGGGCGCGCAACCGAGCCATCGCATCCGCCCCAGCCTTCGCGATGCCTTTGGAGAGAATGTGCACCGAGTAGCCTTCCACCACACCGGCCATCATCAGCACATGATCCTCATTGAGCTGCGTCTCGACACCCGGCAGCATCTCCACGCGCACCACCTGCGGCTGCTTGACCGTAAGCGTACCGGTTTTGTCGAAGAAGATCCGTGTAACACGGCCCAAGTTTTCCAGCACATCCTGGGTTTTGATCAGCACGCCGGCCGCAGCCAGTCGGCCAGTGCCGGCGATATAGGCTACAGGCGCCGCAATCAGCAGCGGACAGGGCGTGGCAAGCACCAGCACTTGTGCGAATCGCGTCGGAATGCCGGACACTGCCCAAGCAACGCCGGCAATCATCAGCGAAAGCACAGTGAACGGCACCGCCAATCGATCAGCGGTTTTGACTACTGCCGGGCGCGATTCCTGGGCAGATTCGACCAGCTGCAGAATACGCTGATACTGCGATTCTGCGGCCGGTTGAGTCGCGCGCATAGTAAGCGCCGCGGAACCGTTGACCGCGCCCGACATCACGCGGGCACCAGCGAACACCGTGCGCGGCACCGGCTCACCATTGATTGCACTCAAATCCAATGTCGCCTCGCCGGAAAGCAGCTCGCCATCCACCGGCACAATCTCACCGGGCAACACCATGAGCACATCGCCCGGATGCACTTGGGCAACCGGGACCGTAGTGAAATGCTGCGCTGCCGCGGATTGTGCGGCGGAAGTATGGCGGAAACCATCATCAGCTGTATTACTTCGGGCATTGCCGCGGCCTACGCCGGGCAGGGTGACGACGTGCGCGGTTTGCGGCGCGGCCTGAACCAGCGCAGTCAGACTGTGCTCAGCCTTGTTTTGCGCGTACTCTTCGATGGCCTCGCCGGACGTGATCATCAGCGTGACCGCCCAGCTGGCCCAGTATTCGTGGACGGCCACGGTGGAGAGCATCGCCATTACTGCGAGCAAGTCAACACCCACTTGGCCATGGCGGATGTCATCAATCATGCCGCGGACGGTATCGGCCACGATAATCAGCACCAGAGCGATGACCACCCATTGGCCGACGCCCGGATTACCAAGGATTGGGAAGGTTACCACACTCCCCCACGGCCGCCAATCGCCCAGTGTTGCCAAGGGAACTGCGGCAATAATGACTACCGGCAGCATCGGTACGAGTGTGCAGACGCGGATGGCTGCGGCGGATAGTCGTGTGAAGAATCGGACGAGATTGTGCATCTCATGCTCCTTACGCTCGTATACGGGGCCGATTGCTGCGGTCAGTTGTCGCAGCGAGGAGGCGGGCGCGGGCGGATGCGGGTATGCAGTCGCGTGGCCAGCCTTCAATCGGCACATGGTCACGCCTTGTTAACCCACCGGCGTCTCTGCCGGGCAGCTTTCAGCGGATGCGGCTTTGATGGCCTTAGGTTCCGCGTGCTGCGCCTGCGCGACCTTCCGATACACGGCGTAAAGAATTATTCAGTTATTGCAATGTCATTGTGCCGTATGCTCAGGACTTTTGCGCATGTGACATGCAAAAGGACCGTGGGGATTGTCCTCCACGGTCCTTTGGGTGTCCGACATGGCGTTCAACGGCGTCCGTCCAACGTCATGTGACGTGTGTTCTGTGATTTCCGGCGGAGCCCATGACTACCCCTCAGTCACCTTCGGCGACAACTCGCCTGGCAGGGAAGCCGAGGAAAGGTCTTTACCAGAGGCCGAACGGATCGGTGAAGCCACCGTCGTCACCGGTGCCACCGTCGCTGTTGCCATTGCCGTTTCCATTGTTGTTGGAACCGTTGCCCTGGCTGTCGCCGTTGCCGTTGTTGTTCTGGCTGTTGCCGTTGTTGTTCGAGTTGGAGCTGGACGAACCGTTCACCGCCGATTCTTCCTTGTCGAGCGTCACGTCAACCTGCATGGTCTTGCCGTCGCGCACGATGGTCAGCGTCGCCTTGTCGCCCAAAGCGGCGGCGCGCACAAAGCCAAGCAGCGAGTAGTTGTTGTTCACCGCGTTGCCGTTGAAGGCCACGATGGTGTCGCCTTCCTTGAGGCCTGCCTTGTCGGCCGGGCCGCCGGAGACCACGGCGGATCCGCCGGCGGTCGGCTTGGTGATGGTGGCGCCGCCGCGGGTCACACCGTCCGCCTCAACGGTGTCGGACTTGATGGTCACGCCGAGGGCCACGTGCTTGGCCGAGCCATCCTTGATGATCTCATTGGCCACGCGCTTCACCAGGTTGGACGGGATGGCGAAACCGATGCCGATCGAACCGGCGGAATCAGACGAGGTTGCAGTGGATGCAATCGAGGAGTTGATGCCGATCACCTGACCGGCCGCGTTGAAGGTCGGGCCGCCGGAGTTGCCGGGGTTGATGGCGGCATCGATCTGCACAGCGTTGGTCACGATTTCGTTGTTGTCGTCGTCGGTCACGGTCACCGGGCGGTTCAGCGCGGAGACAATACCGGTGGTGGCGGTGTCGTCGTAGCCGAGCGGGTTGCCGATGGCCATCACGTTCTCGCCGACGGCGAGCTTGTCGGAATCAGCGAATTCCACGGCCTTCAAATCGCTCGGCGGATTGTCGAGCTTGATGACGGCCAGATCGGTGGTGGTGTCGGTGCCGACGAGCTGGGCGGTGTACATAGTGCCGTTCGCGAGCGTCACCTGAATCTGCTTGGCGCCGGAAATCACGTGGTTATTGGTCACGATGTAGCCCTCAGTGCTGATGATGGCGCCGGAGCCCTTGGCAGTACCGTTGCTTAGCTGGGTCTGGATGGCCACGACGGAGCCGGAAACATCGCTCGCAACGGTCTGCCAGTCAGGCGCCTCGCCGCTCTTGGCGGTGGCGGAACCTGAGCCGGACTTGTTCGAGCTCACATTGGCCAGCGAGCTGGAAGTCGGCACGGTAATCCAGCCGTAGGTGATGGCGGCGTAACCGAGGCCGAGGCACAGGGCAGCAGCCACAACGGCGGCAATCACTGCGGAGATGATGCTGGCGGCAACCTTGCTCGGAGCCTTGGCGGCCGACTGCGGGGTGCTCTGCGGCGCGAAACCGCCCGGCTGTCCCGGAGCGCCCGGGGTCGTACCGTTCGGAGTGCCGGCGCCTGGTGCACCTGCGTTGTTGGCATTGCTGCGAGCGCCGAAGCCGAAGAGCCCCTGAGAGCCATTGGTGTCTTGGGTGTTCTGCGGGGTGCTCTGCGGCGCGAACGGGTTGCCGTTGGACGGCGCGTTCGGCTGCGGATTATTGGTGAAGTACGGGTTGCGGTTGCCTGGCTGGCCGGCTTGAGGCTGCTGTGGGGCGGACTGGCCGAATGGCAGCGGCTGGGTGGGCTGGCCGGCTTGGTTAGCGGTCGGAACCGGACCGTACGCGCCGTATTCCGGAGCCGGACGGTACAGCGAGGTCGTGGCCGCCGGGTCAGATGCCGGGGTGCCTGCATCTGCGGTGGAGGCGGGGGCAGTCGGCGCGGAAGATACTACGGTGCTTTCGCCCTTGGCTGCAGCGTAGTCCGGGATGGGTTTGGTGACTGCGGTCTGAGGAGCGGTCGCGGTAACGTCCGGAGTTGGCAACGGCTGGGTTGCGTCCGGCGCGGCAGTTGGCTCAGACGGTGTGGCAGGGCTTACGGTCGACTCGGCCTGTGCCGGCTGCGGCTGCGCTTCCGGAGCGGACTGCGCTTCAGTGTTGGGGGTTTGATTGTTCTGCGGCTCGCTGTGCTGCGATGCGTTGTATTGCGGATCCTGCGGGGTCTGGTCGACGCCCTGCGGGTTGAATTCGTCAGCCATTGCTGCTCCTTCGATGATGTCTATTACGTCTCTTGGCGCCGACCTCGCCGTTCGCATCGGCTGGCCTGCGCCTCTCGTGCTCTACCTCTGTAGTAAAGGCATTCAATCTGGAGGTTTTCTGAACGTTGATTGAAAGTCTATGCGTAATATGCGCAGAGTCACGTGAGCATCAGCGGCTATCTCGGTTACAAGGGGTTGATTTAGCTAGTTCCGGAGGTCTATCTGCTTTACAAGGGGTTGCTTCAAAGCGAAACACGCTGTACAAAAAGGCTTACCACACCGTCATTCCGCCGTTTTAGAAGCTCTGATACTTGCCTAGGAACCCCTTGTAAAGCAGATAGGTGTCCCGGAAAGCTCAAATCAACCCCTCGTAAGCGAGTTACGACGTTTTTCTTCCTGTTCCTCATGTTTTCCCGCCCTGTTGCCTAAAGTGAAACCATGACGAGCCTTCTTGAACATCCACGCGGCGCTCAGCCCGGCCAGCCCGGCGACCGCAGCGCTTTCAGCTTTGAAACCATTACGCGACTTTCGTCCACGGCGAACGGTCTCGGCCGTGACGGCGCACGCTATGGCCGTACCGGCATCATTCACACGCCTCACGGCGATATCAAGACTCCGGCGTTCGTGCCAGTGGGTACGCAGGCGGCCATGAAGGCCGTACTGCCCGAGCAGATGAAGGATCTCGGCGCGCAATGTCTGCTCGCCAATGCATTCCATCTGTTTGAGCGCCCCGGCGAGGACGTGCTGGATGCGGCGGGCGGTCTGGCACGCTTCATGAACTGGGACGGCCCGACCTTCACTGATTCGGGTGGCTTCCAGGTGATGTCGTTGGGCGTCGGCTTCAAGAAGACGCTGGCCATGGATGTGACCGGCATGAAGTCGGACGATATCATCGCCAAAGGCAAGGAACGCATGGCCTGGGTGGACGAGGATGGCGTGACGTTCAAGTCCCCGCTCAACGGTGATTCGCATCGCTTCTCCGCCGAGATTTCGATGGGCATTCAGCACAAGTTAGGTGCGGACATCATGTTCGCGTTCGACGAGCTCACCACGTTGATGAACACCCGCTCCTACCAGGAGGATTCAGTGGAGCGTACGTTCCGCTGGGCCAAGCGCTGCGTGGCCGAGCACAAGCGACTGACCGCCGAGCGCCTGGGCAAGCCGTATCAGGCGCTGTATGGCGTGGTGCAGGGCGCGAATTATGAGGATCTGCGCCGCCACGCGGCCGAGCAGATCGCCTCGCTTGACTTCGATGGCGTGGGCATCGGCGGCGCGATCGAGAAGCGCATCATCGGCGACACGTGCGCCTGGATCTGCGACGCGATGCCGGAGAGCCGCCCACGCCACGTGCTGGGCATCGCTTCCGTGGACGATATTTTCGCCTGCGTGGAGAACGGCGGCGACACGTTCGACTGCGTGGCCCCCGCCCGTTGCGCCCGCAACGGCGCGATTTTCACGCGCAACGGCCGCTACAACATCAAGCGCGCGCAGCACAAGTTCGACTTCGGTCCGCTGGAGGAAGGCTGCACCTGCTACACCTGCCAGCATTATTCGCGCGCTTGTGTGGATCATCTGCTGCGTGCACGCGAGTTCAACGGATTCACGCTGGCCACGATTCACAACGAGCACTTCTTCGTGAAACTGCTCGACGATATCCGCGCATCCATCGACGGCGGCTATTTCGAGGAGTTCCGCGACGAGACTCTGGCCCACTTCTACGGCAACGGCGAGCGCAAGCCGGGCCTGTGAAGCCGGGACTGCGACGGTAGGCATACACGCCTAGCGCTGCTTTCGCGCGCAACAACCTGAATCGGATATCGCTCGCAGCAGTAACTGCTCGTGGGGGTTCAACTCCTCCACGAGCAAATGAACGGGCAAGCCAAGTCTGCCCCAAGCAGAGCACGACACGCCGAGGATTGTGCAATCGCGCCTGCGGGTGTAAATTAGCCGATTGTCTGCGAGTGTGGCGGAATGGTAGACGCGCTGTCTTCAGGTGGCAGTGAGTGTATGCTCGTGGGGGTTCAACTCCCCCCACTCGCACCAGCAAATAAAGGGCTGGAACCGAAAGGTTCCGGCCCTTTTGCTTTTCGCCGCACCGTTGTTCCGCGATCCGATGGCGACTTTGCACTGCATCTGACGAGTAGACTGTAAGCAGTGCAACACACGCAACGTGCACGCAAGGAACAGTGGGGGATGGCTCTATGGTCAGCGTAAAGGACATCGAGACTAAGACGTTTCAGACCGTACGATTCAAAGAAGGGTACGACGTCGATGAGGTCGACGATTTTCTCGACCAGGTGGTCGCCCGCGCAAAAGCCGGAAATCCTATGACTCCCGCGGAAATCGCCGCGCAGACCTTCCAGACCGTACGGTTCAAGGAGGGATATGATACCGGCGAGGTTGATGAATTCCTCGCCGAGCTGGCCAATGGCGTGACCGTTGCTCCGTCCGACAACAAGAGCGATACGAACAATGTGTCTGTAGCTACGGCCGCCGCGCCCTCGGTTGTTTCATCAAAGAATAACGCCAACCGCTTCGACAGTGGCTCGCACAGCGTCACTGGCAGCTCCAGCATCTCTGGCGAGGATCCGTTCTCCGGTGGCAACGCACAGGTTCCGTGGTAATCGGCAGCAACACCGACGACCGACGCTGCTGCTGTAGGCGAGACTGATCAGTATGGTGGGAAAGCCAACGAAGCGCGGGAAGAGGAGATGCGATGGGTACTGCAGGCAGCAACAGCGAGCATAAGCAGTACTCTGACGACGCATCGGTCGCATCGACGGCAACCGCGGCAGCTGCACTACCGAGGCAATCCGCAAAGCCTAGGAAATCGCGAAAGCCCCGCAAATCCACCAAACCTGAGAAATACGCGCGCGGTACGCGATCGTACACAATGTCGCACATCCGCGGCAAGGATACGTCGATTGAAGTGCTGGTGCGCAGTTATCTGTTCCGTCGCGGCCTGCGATTTCGCAAGAACGACAAGCGCTACCCCGGCCACCCGGACGTGGTGCTGCCGAAGTACCGCACAATCGTATTCGTAAACGGTTGCTTCTGGCATATGCATGAAGGCTGCACGAAGCATTCGATGCCGAAGTCGAATGTGGAGTTCTGGACGGCGAAGCTGCTGCGTAATCGGGCGCGCGACGCCGCCCAGCATGCCGAGCTTGAAGCCGCTGGGTGGCGCGTCATCGTGGTGTGGGAGTGCGAGCTCGCAAAGCCCGTGCGCGAGGAGCGGCTGGGTAAGTTGTATGAGCAGATTGTTGGCGGCAATAGCACCGAAAGCAATCCCAAACTGTTACTAGTACAGTAGTACAACTCAGCAATGCAGTGGGACTTTTACTTGCCATACTAGTAAAAGTCCCACGGTTCTTGGCTGTATTTGATTGCGCATGATTCTGAGCGGATTTCATCCTTGGCGCGCGAGCTGCACGGCGGTACCGGAGGCGGTGACCATGAGCATGGAGCCATCCGCACCAAGCACTTCGTAGTCGATGTCAACGCCGACTACCGCGTGCGCGCCTATCGCCTCGGCACGCTGCTGCATTTCGGCGATGGCTTCGTTGCGCGCCTTCGTCAGCTCCTCCTCATAGCCCTGACTGCGACCGCCGAACACGTTGCGGAAGCTCGCGCCGATATCCTTGAACATGTTCACGCCGGCGACCACTTCGCCGAACACGATGCCCTGGTAATTGGTGATGACATAGCCGTCGACCGACGGCGTGGTGGTGACAAGAATCATGGTGAGCCTCCTTTGGCTTTACGCCCTTGCGACTGTGCGATTTTGCGATTGTGTTGCGATGCCTTACCGAACACGGCAAAGAACGCGGCTTACTGCAATCCTAGTGGACAATATCCGGGGCCAAGGCATCCCGATAAAGTGTCAGTAACTGTACTGATACGAATCTGTAAGGAATGCTACATGACTCACCGACTTCTTATCGAGCTCGAATCTCGTAATGAAAAGAACGCAGTCTGGGAGAAAGCCACGGTACTGCGAACAAGCATATTCTGCCGCTTCTCCGAAGATGAGTTTGAAACCATGCTCACCAGCATAGGATTCACTGAAATCGAAAGCACTTATGATGAGACCCGCGACTACTACGACCACAACACCTACACCGGGTACTCCGGTGATTACAAGCGCTTACTTGAACAACTCAATCCAGAACTTTCGGCACTGCTGCCTCCGCCGCCGAAAGATGACGCATTCGCCGACGCGACAATCACCATCAAAATCTATTGGTGACAGGACCATCCGAACAATATGCTTTAACGCATCGCGTGAGTGGCGACGGAAGCAAATACCCCGATAGGCCTAACGCGCTTCTTGTCCTACTGGGAACAAATAGGCACTTACAGCTCGCATACATCTCCGGAGCCGCATTATCCCTACGAAATGCCGCACGAAAGCAACCGAATCAAGCAATCTTCTAGGTATGATTACTACAGCACAAGGAGTTGCAAAGGAGCAAAGAATGCCTATGCCACAAGTCAGTAATAGACCCGATGATTCATCTGCGGAAAAAGCACAGGCATCTTTTCTGGACCATTATTTTTACCCATTCCTCGAAAGATACGGATATAAGTGGAGCAGGGAGACACGGAGAAGCCAACAGATTAAAGGAATCGACGGAACATTAACACTGGCTGGAACCACACGAACTGTAGATGAAAAAGGTGCATTCCATTATATAAATGCCGAACTCGATACTTTTTCTTTCGAAATTCTGTCGAAGCAGAAGGAAAAAGACATTGGATGGTTCGTCGATGATTCTCATGTAACGGATTACTACTTTGTTACCTGGCCATACGCAAAATGCGAATTCCGAATACAAGGAAAGCGCGGAAGAGTGCATCAATGCGCCAACCAAATGAATCCGCGTCTTTTGACCGAAAAATCTTTTACGGTAATTGAAGGAATGCTGATAAGTAAGATAAGCATATTCAAAATGCTTGAGCATTATGGATGGAACCGACAGAAACTAATTGACGAGGCCAACCTGCTACGCGCCGAAAGAAGATACGGGTATTCCCGATCAGGCTGCGATGATTTTGGGTTCTTCTATTCGGCCAGCAATAATAATCAAACAAAAAATTATCACGGGAAACGATATGCGGAAGAACCAATAAACCTGCTCATCAAGAAATCAAAGCTCGCTGAACTCGCACGCGGAATATATCTAATCTGTCCCGAAGGTGTTGGCGTCATAAAAGACAACCGCATCATCCCTACAGTTAATCATCAGGAGAACGTTAATGTCAGATAAGCACTTCAATGAAACGCGATCATATTCAAGCCTCGAAGAAGTCATGAACACCTTGCACACGGCACAAGGTAAATCGTTCCGCGAGCTCGATCAGACAGGCCGCGCCTTAACCGGAGGAAATAAAGGCTCACTCGGTCAAATCATTGAGGAATCAGTCTTAAAGTATGCCATCAACTCAGATGCCGAGCCTGATATCCGCATCGGCAATACTAGCTATGAGTTGAAAGTGACTCCGCTCAAGCACATCAAGAACGGCAAACAGATTTCAGCCAAAGAACGACTCGTTATCGATATCATCAACTACATGACGCTTGCGGCCGAGACTGATTTTGAATCCTCAAAGATGTGGGCAAAGGCAAGGAACATAATCCTTGTCTACTACTTTGACGATCGCACTAACAAGAAAAAAGAGCTGCGCATCGATTGCAGAGTGCTTGCCGCATTTCTTATGACATATGGCGCGGATGACTTGGCAACAATCAAGAACGATTGGCAAATCATACGAGACAAAGTTGCATCCGGCCACGCCGATTCGTTAAGCGAATCCGACACCAATTATCTCGCAGCATGCACAAAAGGCGCCAATTCCAAACAACTGCGTAAAGCACCGGCACCTTCAGGCTCTCCTACAGCGACTATTTTCGCTAAACAAAGAGCCTTCAGCCTGAAGGCATCCTATATGACTGCAGTTGCGCGAAGGCTACTCAATATAAAGAGTGATACCGTCCGTCTGCCAATGTCGAAGACACAGATTCTCGACGAATATATCGTGAGCAGAATCGCTCCATATGTCGGTCAATCCGGCAAAGCGATTGCGGCCGCACTCCAAGTGGCAACACTTCCTTCCGCCAAAAACTACAATTCGAACCTCGTCTTCGCAATGCTTGGAGCGCCTAAATCATCGATTCAGAAAATCGAGCAGTTCTCGAAAGCTGGCATCAGCCAATTTAAAGCAGTAACCGTTTACCCTAATGGTTTACCCAAAGAGCACATGTCTTTCCCCGCCATTACCGATGAGCAATGGGCTGAATGGGCAGACCCGGAAAGCACATGGGAGGATTCATTCGTCCGCGAATTCTTCGAGACCACAAAATTCCTCATCATGGTCACAAAATCACCAGTGCCTTACAAAGCTGGTCACGATAGAGCAAAGGATATCTTCTCTGGCTCGTTCCTCTGGAACATGCCAGAAGCTGACATAGAGCAATACGTCAAGCCCGTTTGGGAAACAATGCATCGTCTACTTGTCGAACATACTCCGCTCCATTACGGAGTCCGCGGGAAAAACCTTATTCCCGGTCAATCGTTCAATAAAGTATTTCATCTTCGCCCCCATGCAAGTAAGGGGAAAGACAATGGGACCGAGAATGATCGAACCATTCTCCCCACCGGAGAAATCATTACAAAACAATGCTTCTGGCTGGATAGACGATACATCGCAAAAATCATCAAAGAGCATGATTTGCTAAAGTAGTTGTCCGCTCATTCCCCGGCGAACGGATGGCTGCGCGATGACACGGCGATTCATCAATTTGATCTCAGCCAATCATTTAGGTATACTTTGCGATAAAGTATAGAACGATCGTTCGGATCGAAAGGAATGTTGTGGCTGCTGAGATAAGGATTGCGGAGTTGTTTGCCGGAGTCGGCGGGTTCCGCTTAGGACTCGACGGCTACGGCAAACTCGGCGATGATTTCTACATGAAACCGGCAGGCCCATTCCATACCGTGTGGGCTAATCAGTGGGAACCTATGGGTCAAGAATCCAAGCAATTTGCGTGGCGCTGCTATGAACAGCACTTCGGCAAAGGTTCTTGCGTAAACGAAGACATCGCTAAAGTCCTAGAAGAAGTTGACGCCGGAGAAAGGACGATTCCCGACTTCGATATGCTTGTCGGTGGCTTCCCCTGCCAAGACTACAGCGTCGCAAAGCCTCTCGCTCTTGCAGCTGGCATCGAAGGACGAAAAGGCGTTCTCTGGTGGAGCATTAATCATCTTCTTGAGATAAGACTGCCAAAAATTGTCTTGCTGGAAAACGTCGACCGCCTGCTTAAATCTCCCGCCAGCCAACGAGGCCGTGATTTCGCCATCATCTTGTCTTGCCTGAATCGTTTGGGGTACAACGTGGAATGGCATGTAGTCAATGCTGCTGAATATGGCATGCCCCAGCGCAGACGCCGAGTGTATATATACGCAGAGCACAATTCCGAATGGGGAGACCTCGAAAAGCGACTCCTTTCCACCGGTGTCATGGCACGCGCTTTCCCCATTAGGCCTAACGAAAAAGATAAGGGACTCGTTTATTTCAGCATCGGAAATGACCCTTACGAAGTCACGCAGACCTTCGGTAAGGGACACAAGGTTAGCCTATTTCGCAATACCGGTGTCATGATTGACGGACAGGTAGTCACCATGAAGGCAGACGCGGAATATTCAGGCAGCCACATGACTTTAGGCGATGTACTAGTGCCTGCATCTGATGTCCCTGAGCAATTCTGGATTGACGAAACCAAACTCCCCTCTTGGACCTATCTCAAGGGCGGGAAGAAGGAAGAGCGCACTACTTCTGCCGGCTATACATACACCTACTCCGAAGGACCGGTG
Source organism: Bifidobacterium colobi (assembly GCF_018555455.1). Lineage (GTDB taxonomy): Bacteria > Actinomycetota > Actinomycetes > Actinomycetales > Bifidobacteriaceae > Bifidobacterium > Bifidobacterium colobi. The sequence goes on from NZ_JAFEJU010000001.1 coordinate 467,179, forward strand.
GCATTCCCCGATCCGCTCACTTCGCCTAGCCGAACAATCTTGACTGGCGAAGGCGGGACAGGAGCCAGCCGCACGAAACACGTCGTAGAACAAAACGGCAGACTTCGCCGACTAGTCCCGGACGAATTGGATCAGCTGCAAATGTTCCCGAAAGGCTGGACCGACACCGGCATGAGCGATGGGCGCCGCGCCTTCTGCATGGGCAATGCACTAGTCACTGAAATTCCTCATCGTATTGGCGAAGTAATCGCTCAAGATTTATGCAGATGAAAACGCGATAGACCGTTGCCTCATTCATTCTCATGACGTAACGATCTATCGCCATCGAACAATAGAGATATACGACTAGTTCGCCGCAGCATGGGAAGCCAGCCGGTAATGACGCTCTCCGATTTTCTTCACTTCTCCACTAGAGCCGCCCTCGGAAAACCCGAATTTGAACATGGCAATGCAATCATCGGACAGTGGCTGCACGCCAATAGCGATAGGCGTGTACCCAGGCCATTTCATCTCACACACTGCTAAAGATTGCTCCACTTGCACTATTCCGATTCTTTCCCTCTCACCTTTTGCTTCAACAGGAATAATGTACTGTTTCCCGTCACTGCCTATAGCCACATACACTTCATCCACTTCAGCTTGAGCACCATTAGGAAGATTCGTACGCAAATGGCTTTGCAACGAGTAAGTGGTTAGTCCTAAGAAAATATCTGCAAGGCGGTTATAGCGGATTTTAGCTAATAACGCCTGTTCATCATTCCTAGAAGCAGCCAGAATAATTTCAGGCGTAGCATCTGGAATCTCAGTAGTCAGAAGAGTCTGATCAAAATCAGTATATGACCAACTCGCAAGTTCGAAAGCGTAGCGGTCACTGGCTTTGGAACGTATAACCCATTTTTTGCCATCAGGGGCGGTACTCTCAATTTCCGGAATTGTTGCATGCGAACGGTAATCATAAATCGGTGCTCCTAGATTCTTAGGCACACTTACTCCTATCTCACCAGCCGCTTTTCTTATATCATCTCGAGAAAATGGAACGGATTCCATCCCTGCGCTATAAGTCGAAGAAAAGATGTGCAAGAGAATGCGCTGTCCAGCAGAAGTCATTATTATCTCCTAACGTCCACACTGACGCTTCAAACACATAAATACTATCTCACTAAAGTAGACAACGGAGCGAGGCTATACATCGAACACAACCATTCAGTTTTGGCTGGTGACTTTGGCAAGGATGCTTTATAGCATCTGGAACGACGTGGTCAGGGCAAAGAGTGGCCAATTGACTGCGCCGCACACGGCTTAACGAAGTGAGATGGCCATGGTCTGGCCTCTTGCTTCGCTAAACAGCTTCTTAACGCAGTGATCATGCCAATAATCGGCATAGCGGCTTCACTGGCACTTACAATCGACGCCGTTTCGCCAAGTAATGCCCATTTCACTTCTGCGACAATCACAAGCGAGATCGCACTGCCAAATAATGGACGGCAAACTTCACATAAACAGGTGGGACCACGCCGCCCCTGCTGCGTTTGGCGAAGCCGTTGGATCCGGAACTGTACCGGCATTTGATTGGCTAGCCCTGCGCTGCTAGTTGCGTCCTTCCGTAGGGCCACCGACGACGCGTTTTCTGCATCATTTTCTGCATCATTTTCTGCCTCATCTGCTGGTTTTCTGCCTCATTTTGCGCTGAAATGAGGCAGAAAAGGGCACTAAAGCGGTCATATATAGCATATATGCTATATTGAGTGCATGAAGACGATTGCTGAATTGCGCGAGGAACGCATGCGCTCACATATCAGCCAGAGCGAGGCAGCTAAGACGATGGGCACCACCCAGTCGGCGCTTTCACGCGCGGAACGCGAAGGCAATCCGACGCAGGATTTTCTGCAGCGTTATGAGCGCGCACTAGCGACTCTGGCCGGACATACTCTCTCACGCAACACAACCGATGCAGAGGCGAATGTAGAAGCAGGAGTCGCGAATGCCTCGCAACCCACCGCACCAGCGAACAGCACTCTAGAAATAGTTACGCTTAAACTCATCGTGTCTCGTCTTGCAGAGCGGCATCACATTGCTGAAATGTATGTATATGGATCAGTAGCACGCGGAGATGCAAGACCAGACTCGGATGTGGACCTGATCTACCGTCTCAAACCTGGAGCATCTTACTCGATCATGGAGAAACAGCAGCTCATCGATGATCTGGAATCCATGCTTGGACGAACAGTATCCCTCATCTCTTATGACTCGTTACTGCGTCATGCCAAGCGCAGCCGCGCTAGCAAACGCTTTCTCGACCACATCACGCCTGACCTCATTAAGGTGGCATAATGCAAACTACGATTCATCATCACGACCAAGTATTCCGAGATCAAAGTACGCTCATTCGCTTGCTTGATCATCTCATTAACGCCATCAACGACATCGGCGACATACCATCATCTGCAGCGCTAGAGGATAACCGCATACGCTTTAACTCCGTAGCAATGGAAATGACACAAGTACAGGAATGTGCCCGCAGACTTTCAGATAGCTTCCGCAGTACAATGCCAAATCTGCCTTGGGATGAATTGCGTGCGCTGCGCAACGTAATCGTCCATGATTATGGCGAAATCGATGTTGAATCACTGTACGATACCGTAACCAAGGATGCACCACATCTCGTTGCACAATTGCAGCCATTAGTCGATGCTATCGAAGACTAGTCACCACATATTAGGCCCAAACCATCTCAACCGCTACGACTTCTTAATGCTGTCGTCTGCCTCCGCAACCCCATCCACGGCAGGAATCCAGTCGCCGTAGCCTTGGGCCTCCATCTGCGAGCGCGGCACGAAGCGCAAGGCGGCGGAGTTCATGCAGTAGCGCAAGCCGCCACGGTCGGCCGGACCGTCCTCGAACACGTGACCCAGGTGAATCTGGGTTTCGGCGGTGCGCACCTCGATGCGGTCGCGGCCGGGGATGCGATGGTCCTCATGCTCGGTGAGCAGCGAGGCGGCGAGCGGGCGGGAGAACGCCGGCCAGCCACAGCCGGAATCGAACTTGTCGCGCGAGGAGAACAGCGGCTCACCGCTGACGATGTCCACGTAAATGCCGGGCTCGAACTCCTCATCATATTCGTTGACGAACGGGCGCTCGGTTGCGGCCAGCTGCGTGACCGCGAACTGCTCCAGCGTCAGATCCCAGATACGCTCCACATACTTCTGCCGGCGCTTCACGTTCGCGATTGCGGCGATCGGCACATGGCAGTAGCCGCCGGGATTGTTGATCAGATAATCCTGATGATGCGCCTCAGCCGGGTAGAAGTTCTTGAACGGCTCCACCAGCACGGCCGGGCGCTGCGGCTGACGGTCCACCAGCTGCTCCAACGCCGCAATATATACAGCTTTCTGCGCATCATCCGTATAGAACATGCCGGTGCGATACTGACGGCCGCGATCCTCGCCCTGCTGGTTCACGGAGAACGGATCGATCACCTCCAGGAACAGCAGCGACAGCGTGCGCAGACTCACCTGAGACGGGTCGAATACCACCTTCACCGTCTCGGCAGCATCGGTTTCACCGGCACACACCTGCTCATAGGTGGGCGACTCCACCGTGGACTGCGCGTAACCGACTGTGGTGTCCACTGCGCCATCCACGTTCTGGAAGTATCGTTCCAAGCCCCAGAAGCAGCCGCCGGCGAAGTATGCGGTCTGCGTGTTAGGCTGCGCCTGCGGTGACTGTGCGGCGACGGTCGAGCCGGCATTGGCAGCAGCCGCGTCTACGTTCGCACCTGCATTATTCGAAGTATTCACATTCTCGCTCATACGTCTCACGTTACTCTGCACAACTACTCGGCACGGAATATGCTTGAGATTATGAGCAACGCGAATAATGAAGCACATCGGTCCCCTGCAGAAACCAAGCCACAGCAGCAGCCGAAAGCAACATGGACTCGGGCATCCGGACCAAAGCAGGCACGGCTGACCATTGCGGTCACTGCTGTTGCGGTAGTGCTGATTGCGCTCGGGCTCGGCTTCTTTGTGAGCTGGGGATTGGCAGCAATCGCGGTAATCATCATGGTTCCGGGAGCGATTTCGCTGGCGATTATCGCCAAGCATCCGGAGTCGACGGGCGGGCGCAGTATGCTCGGCATCTCCAACCCGGATACGTTGCTGGATCCGCTGCGCCGACCAAGCGAGCGTCGCGGAAAGTAGTCAGAGCTGACTGCTGACTATTTGCGCGCGCTGACCACGTAGTTCAACACCGAACCAGCGGCCACGAGCAGCGCGCCGAACCAGAACGGCACCGACAGTGCAAGGCCCAGCAGCGCGGCGCTGGCACCGGTGGACAGCACCGGCGTGGCATAGGAAGCGATGGCCAAGCGTTCCATCGAACCATGCAGGATGCCGTAGCCCCAGCAAGCGTACCCGCCCGCAATCACCACGGCAGTAATCACCACAAACAGCCAAGCCTTGAGACTCGGCGCATGAGCCGGCATACCTTGGCCGGAAGCGAAGTGGATAATCCACAGCGCCACGGCTACGCACGGGAAGAATACCGAGGTACCGTCTACGCCCTTGGACCATGCCGGCGTGAACACTGCATAAATCGACCATGCAAAGGCACCCAGAAACGCCAGCACATACGGCAGCGGGTTTTGCGCGATGTGCGCGGCCGCCGCATGCCAGTCGAGCCCGGAATTACCGCCGACCGCCAGCACCACGCCGGCTGTGGCCACAATCGCCCCCGGCAGAACCTTCAGCACCGCGTGCCGGCGACGGGAGACACCGGCGGCAAGCAGTACCATCATCGTCGGCCACAGATAGTTGACCAAACTCACCTCAACCGATGCGGCATCGGTGGAAGCCAAGCCCAACGAGAGCGAAATCGAGGATTCGTAGAACACGAACAGCAGGCCACCGGCGATCAGATACTTGCGCGGGAACTCCTTGAGCGGCGCCGGACGGCGGAAAATCAGTAGCAGAATGCCGCCGAATGTGTAGATCAGGGCGGAACCGAGCGTGGCACCGAAGCCCTCGGATACGATGCGCACCGTGCCGGCCATGAAGCTCCACAGCACAATCGCCATCAAGCCTACGACCGTTGCACCCGAGGAGACTACGTGGCCGCCTGCCAAGTTCGGATGATTGCTGGCATCGCTGTTCGCGTGACTTGCATTGTTGTGTACGTTGTTCGCGTTACTTTGCGCGTTCTGTGCGTTCTGTGCGTTCTGCCTGCTCTCCGTCACCGCGTTCCCCTTGTTTTCCGCTGTTCCCGCTGTTGTTCCGTGGCCACTCTACCCATCGGACGTGTACAACGCGGGCGTACCCTGCATGGACATACGCTGTGTATGCCAGCTGCTGCATGCGCGGCATATGTTGCATACGCTGCATACGCCGCGCACGCATCGCGTACATCGCATACGCATCGCGTACATCGCATACGCATCGCACACGCATCGCATACGCATCGCATACATCACACACGCATCGCACGCATCGCGTACGCTGCCCTCGTTTCGCCTCCTCCCCTCCGCACATCGTCCGTATGTACGCGCAAATTACGGACCGTGCGCATACATACGGACGATTATGGCGGCAAAAACACCCGTTTGTACGCGCAGCCATCGTCGTTTGCGCGTACATACGGACAAACACACAGGCAAACACACAAACAAAAAATGCCGAGCGAGGTATTGCCTCACTCGGCATTTCTATTGGCTCTGTTTCCCGCCGCCCGTCATACTAGTCAGCGTAGAAAACGTAGAACGGGCAGCGCAGGAAACATCCCCTGCACAGGAACTTCAGCTCGAATCAGCCCAGTCGATTGCCTCCTCGTTCGGAGGCTGGCCCGGCGAACAACGCCGCCGGGCCATATGCTTCACAGCTGAGCTTCAGAACGAAGTTCGATGGGATTGAGCCTCAGTGCTTTCAGTCCCGCAAGAACGGACTTCGCTTCGCGAAGACTCAATCCGACCTTCGCAGATACTATCGCACCTGCTCAGGCTGAGCCTACGAACAGTCCATTGAACTGTCCGCTTAACGCATCAGCCCTCAATCGCGATCTGATGCTTGGACTCGACTTGCGGCTGAGCTTGAATCTTCGGAACCTGGATGCACAGCGTGCCGTTGTTGTAGCTGGCGTGAATGTCGGATTCCTTCACGTCGTCGCCAACGTAGAAGCTACGAGAGCAAGAGCCCATGTAGCGTTCGCGACGCAGCCAACGACCCTCATCGGAAGCGCAAGCGCACTTCTGATCGGAAGCCTGAGCGTTCTCGCCGTTCGCGGACTCAGGAGCCTTATCCTCATGCTCGCTGGTGCGAGATGCGGACACGGTCAGATAGCCGTTGTTGAGTTCGAGCTTGATATCGTCCTTCTTGAAGCCAGGCATATCGATGTCAACGTCATAGCCGTTGGCAGTCTCACGCACATCCGTGTTCATCATGTTCGCCGGCATGGCCGCAGCCACCTGGTTGTCCATGTTGCGCCAACCCTCAAAGAACGGATCGTCGAACAGATCAGAGAACATCGTGTCATTCATCAAAGCCGGAAACATTGCCATAATCGGTACTCCTCAACTAGGAGAGAACCTGTTTGGCTACCAGCCGCCAGCCCCATACAGGACCGGCAACGGTTATCGTGGCAGGTTCCGGAACCCTCTCGGGCTCTCAACCTTTGACCTTCACTTCACCCAATTCCCGGCGGCGGCAATCATTCCGAAGTTTTACCCACAGTGAAATTGCGCAGAATCAGGATTACGAGCCGCAAACAGTGTGCGCACTTGACTGTAGGAATTTCAACACTGACTGTAGGTTTTTGAACGTATTTCGTTGGAAATCCTTCAGTCAGTGTTCATTCTCCTACAGTCAACGTCCAGAATCCTTCAGTCAGCCAGGCTACGCGGAATATACGGGCGCTAACCTCGGAAACCACGCAAACAACACCTGGGAAACCCCGCAAACTCACATCTGCTGGGCGTTTTCGATCAGCGCGTTCTTCAGGTCGGACTCGATCTGGCGCATCTTGACCTGCGCGGCCTCGCGGTTGGCCTTGCCCTCCCGCTGGATCTGCACGGTTTCCTTCAGGGTGGCGATGAGCTCGGAGTTGATCTTCTCCAGCGTCTCGATTTCCACCACGGAACGCTGGTTGGCCTTCTCCGCGTCCACCGCGCCCTTGTGCAGAGCGGCCGCGTTCTTCTGCAGCAGCTTGTTGGTCACGTCATCGGCCTTGTTCTGCAGGTCCAGGGCCTTGCGCTGGTTGGACAGGCCCAGCGCGATCACCATCTGGCTCTTCCACACCGGAATCGTGGTGGAGATGGTGGTGTCGATCTTGTCCACAATCGTCTGGTCAGCGTTCTGGATGATCTTGATCTGCGGCGCGGTCTGCAGGGTCACCACGGAAATGCGGTCCAGGTCATCCAAGCGCTTTTCGAAACGGTCCAGCTTGGACTTGAAGTCCTTCAGCAGCTGCGCCTGCATCGGATCGCCGCTCTTGGCCGCCTCAGCCTCCAAGGCAGGCAGCTGGGTGGCACGGAAGTCGGCGAGCGCCTTCTTGCCGGCCAGCACGGTAATCTTCAGTTCGCGGTACTGCTGCGCGTTCTGCGTGTACATGGTGTCGTACATCGAAATGTCGGCAACCAAGCGCGACTGCGCCGCCTCAAGCTTCACGATGATCTCATCGATCTGCGCATCGACCTTCTGGTAGCGGCGGCGCAGCTTATCGATGGAGACGGCCACCTGCCCCAGAATCGGAATCTTGCGGAAGCCGCCGAGCTCGGCCTCATCGATGGTCACGAGCATGGTGTTGAGCAGTTCGCCGGCCTCGCCGGTGTCTTTGGAACGGGTTTCGGACAGGATTTCGTCCGCGAACGTGGAGGTGGCACGCTGGGCGTCCTTGCCGTAGGAGGATTCGATGCCTTCGCGCGTGAAATCGATGCCGCCGGCAATCTGTGCGATCTGCTGTTGATCGGCTTCAGGCAGCTTGGCAATCTGCTGGTCCGGGGTCAGCGCGGCTGCGGCCTGTGCCTCGGCGGTAGTGGGTACCAATGCGCCATTCGCCGCGCCAACGCCGGTGCCAAGCGCCGGGTTGGTGACTGCGTTGCCTTTGGCAAGGTCTGCGAGAGTGATTTGTGTGGTCATGTGGGTTCCTTTCGTAACGACTGTGATTGATGACGGCGGATGCTCCCCTTCGTCAGCTTGTGCTGACAGCCCCTCCACCAAGAGAAGCCAGAGCAAAAGAGCTACTGCTGTAAGTCGACGCCTTTCAGAGTGGTGATGAGCTGTTGCATGGCATCGTTGTTGGGCAGTTCGGAAACGGCTGGAACCTGCTCAAGGGTGCCGGGTACGCCAAAGCGCTTGATGGAGTCGGTGCCGGCGAAGTTGGCGGCCCGGAAGCCGTGACGCTCCCATGCGAGCTTCTGCACTTTCTGGCTCTTCAGCAGATTCAGCAACTTGGTACCTTTATCGTCCAGTGCCATCAATGTGTGTGTGCTCCACACGGTCGGCGTGGGGTAGACGACCACCACGTCATCCTTGATTTGCTTGAACGCGTCCGGCTGGTTCACTGCCAGGTCCAGCAGCTGTGATTCGTAGCCCACCATCATCGGCTTCGAGCCCACGCCGAGGGTCAGGAACTGGTTGAACGCGTCTTCCGACGAGGTTTCCATCCAACCCGACTTGGCGAAGATCGCCTTGATCTTCTCCCCGTCGCGTGCCACGGATTCTGTGGTGGCCGGCTGCCCGCCGTTCATCACGGTGGCAATCAGCGCCGCATATTCGTTGCCCGAGTTTGATTGCACCGGGTCGGTGGAGTCGATGCGGAACTGTCCGTAGCCGTTCGCATAGCCCACGTCCACCCATGTTTTGTTGTTGACCATGGCATCCACGGCTTTGGCCATGTCCATGTGGTACGCGCCGGCATCGTCCTTGGTGATTAATCCGCCGGCGACCAGTCCTTCAGCCACTGTCTTGTGCGTGTAGAGCACAATCGGCGAATTGAATACGATGTCGCTTTGCGTGGCTTTCACACCCTTGGCTTTGCCGTATTCCACCGCTGCGCGCGAAGAGGGGAACAGGTAGTCCATGCCTTTGGCGTCGGCATCCATCATGGCCAGCGATCCGGCCTTGCGGTAGTCCACGTTGAGGCCTTGTTCGGCAGCGAGCGACTTGAATTTGGCGTCGTCGAAGAGCCCGATTTTCTCGCCGCCCAGGTAACCGTTCACGGTGACTTGTTCGACGGGCGCGGCTGGCTTCGGCTGGGCTTGGCGCCACACCAAGGTGCCACAGATCACCGCCACTACCGCAAGTAAGGCGATAAGTCCGATGATTTTTGACTTTGATAGTTTCATTGCTGCTGCTCCTGCTGCCCTTCCGCCGACTGTTGTGCTGGCTTGGACTGCACTGGTTCCTTCTGAGGCTGATTCGCGTTCGCCCAGCTCAGTCGATCGAATTGTTCCAATTGATTCGATTGCTCACGCTGATTCGTCAGCTGAGGCTGCGCTGGCCTCTGCTGCGGCTGCGACTGCGGCTGCGCTGACTGCTGTGTGGCAGCATATCCATCCATGCGCGCCAGTCGCTGAATCGCATCGGAGTCAGCGGCGATGCCCAAGGTTTTCGCACTGACCGCACGGCTCAGTTCACCGGCCGCAGTCTGCTCAAGTACTTGTAATGCTTCGATGGTTTCCGTGCGCGCCTTGGCGATTTGATCGCGCGCGCCCGAGCTTTCCACATCCACGTAGGAGCGCAGCAGCTGTTCGGTCTGTTCGCCGTACACGGTGACGTAGTGGCGCAGCGTCTGATAGGCGGACGTGTCACGCGTCACATAGTTCACCAAGTCGCGCGTGGCCACAATAAAATCGTTGGACTCCGCGCGCACGGCTGGATCGCGTACTTGGGAGGTCAGTGCGGCGATTGAGCGTAGGCGAGTGTTCGCAGCGTCGATGGCATCGGCCGCCTTCTGCCCGTTCGGCAACGCGGAGGCCAGCATTTTGCCGATTCGTCGCTCAGGTTCGGTCAATGTGGAAACCGCCACATACCCAAGCCCTGCGAGCACCACGGCCACGCCGGTGCCCACAATGCCGCCGCCGGCCAGCCAGAAGCCAAAGCCGGCGAGCGCCAGCCCGGCCACGAATCCGCAGATTACTTGAAGCATCAGTTGAACCCCTTGACCTGGCGGAACACGGCGGCAAGGTCGCCGGAGCGGCCGTCGAATACCTTGGCGTTGCTGAGGGACGCGAGTGCCTTCAACTGGCTGGGGTCGGCGTCGCCGAACATGATCGAGAACACGGGCACGTCGCTGCCGTTGCGCTTGTAATCGGATTCGAATGCGCGCTTGTTGTCGGTGGTGGAACGACCATCGGTCATCAGCACGATGGCCGTGGTGTACTTGGAGGCTTCCGATTCGCTGGGCAGCTCGTTCAGCGCGGATTCGAGGCCGGCGTAGATATCGGTGCCGCCGTTGGCTTCGGTGACTTCGGCATCGTTCAGCAGCTCGGCGGTGTCGGTGCCGTTCGCCTGGATTGGTTCGTGCGCCTCGGATTCAAACGGGATGAGAATATTCACATCGCCGTCCGCCGGCTCGATGTAGGCGGCCTTGGCTTTCTTCTGATCGAGGGCTGCGTTAAGTCCCTTGACCACGCCGTCCTTGCCTTCGCCGTACATCGAACCGGAGTAATCCACCACCCATACGGTCCAGCTGGGCTTACGCAGTACGGTCTGGTAGACGTTGAGCGCGCTGTTGATCACCGATGCGGTGGGCAGCGGAATGGTTTTGAGCATGGAGGCATCGGTGTTGATGCCCCATTCGGCGCGGAAGGCCTGCTGGACCTGCGTGTCCGAGGCGTAGGTGAGCGAGCCGCCGAGGCCGGTGCGGCGACCGGCGCGCTCGAATTCAAGCTTGGAATCCCTTGAGCTCAGCGCCTTGGCAAAGGAGTCGAACGCGTCCTTGAGTTTCTGGCCACGGTCCACGTAGCCGAGCGGCGAATCGGAGACGGCGATGCCGTCGGATGGGTAGACGGCCACCAACGGATCGTGCCCAGCCTTGGTCAGGGCCTTGTCCGCCTGAATCACCAAGGATTCGTAGTTGACCATCGAATCGAAGCGGTCGGGCTTGGCCACCACCATGTCTTTGAGCCAGTCCGAGGAGCCGGAGGAGCGGTCCACGCCGGAGAGCAGTTTGGCTACGGAATCCTTGAGTTCCGCATTATCCAAATCCTGTTCGCTTAACGGCTGGTCGCCGCCGCGCAGTGCGGTCATAAAGGCCAGGTATGCGGAGGCACCCGAGTTCGATTGGGTGGCTGAAGTCATCGAGAATTTAAGATCGCCATCGCTGACTGCGCTGAGAATGTCCGCAGTGGAAACAGGCTTGGTTTTCCCGGAACTATCAGACCAGCCAAGTTTGATTGCTTTTGATTTGGCGATGCCGAATACAATGGGCGTGGTCGATGTGCTGGTGGCGTCCTTGACGATGTGCTTGGTGTCGCCCATCGAAATCCACATGGAGGATGCCGGCCAGACAGCGTCGTAGTTCTCGCCACCGGATTTGAGCTCGTTCATGATGTCGAGCGAACCCATGTAATGCATGGTGATGGTCACATTGGATTCGTCGGCTGCCTTCTGGATGGCGGTGGCCACTTCCTTGTTTTCCGATCCGGAGGCAATGCTCAATGTGGCAGTCGATTTGCCGCCTGATGGCGTGAAGGTTTGTACGTTGGTGTCGCTGATGCCTTCATCCGATTTTGATGAGCCCGGCATGGTGAACGAGCAGCCGGTCAGCGTGAGTGCGGCGGCGCATACCATTGCCGCGACTGCTGCGGCACGGCGACGAAGTGAAGAGACATTGCCCATAATTCCATTGTTCTCCCCTCGTATAAAGCAGGGTAGACCGTAAAGTGACGGGCAGGTGAACTCTCGATGAAGAACTACACACTACTACGTAGGTAGCGTTTTGAGCCCGCCCTTTTCCCGAATTTCTCTCACTGACGCAAGCTCAGTGAGAGAAATTCGGGAAAAGGGCGAAAACGGAGAGGGAGGGGCTAGGGGATTGCGCCCAGTAGGGATTGCACTCAGTATAGAGATTGCACTCAGTAGGAGACTCAGTAAGAGGCACTCAGTAAGAGGCACTGGCGATCATCGGATCGTCGTAGAAGCTCAGGATCTTATCCAGATACGGCTTGTACGTGCTGTTGGGCATCGAGAAGATCTCGTGGCGCGATTCGGGGAAACGCACCAGCGTGGCTTCGCCACCACCGTCTTTGACCAACTGGATGAATTTGTTCTGCGGCTTGTTCAGCACCCAGATATCATGCCCGGATTGGAAGAGCAGAATCGGCGTCTCCACCTCCGAGCATGCGGACGGCTTCAAGATGGCACGGTTCAGTTTCAGCGCCTGACGCACCCATTCGAACGCCGCGCAATAGGTCTGATATTCCGGGTGCTCGCAGCGTAGTTTGAAGTACCAGCGTTCGCGGGCTTCGGACGCGCCCTCATTGCCTTTCATGGAGAACACGGGAGTGAAGTCGGTTTGGCCGAACACGCGCTTCTTGCTCATGCCCAAGGTGCAGAGCGTGCCCACCAGCGCACGCGCCACGTTCAGCGGCATGCCGGTGGCGGGGGCGATCATCGGGGCGGAGAGCACCGCCTTATCGAACAGTGTTGGATACTGTTCCAGCACCGCAGCGCCGATGCCGCCACCCATCGAATGGCAGAACAGATTCAGCGGCATGCCTGCCGCGTATTGCTGGCCGATGGTCTGGGCGAACGCGGCCAAATCAGCCACATAGCGGCGCCAATCATCAATCCACACCATGCAGGGGTTTTCCACATCGCGCGCGGACTTGCCGTGCCCGCGATGTTCGAGCACGCACACCGAGTAGCCGGCGAGTAGGAAGTACCAGACCAGCTCATCGTATTTTTCGGCGAACTCGGTGAAGCCGTGGCTGATCACAATGGCACCGCGGAACGTGGCGGTGGCACCCTGCTCGCGGATGGCATCGAATTTGCCGGCGTCATAGCACAGGTAATGCAGCTGGCCGGATCGACCACCGGTGTCCAGCAGACCAGGCAATGGTTCGATGCCGGCCGCGCGTTCGGCGGCGGAGGGGTCGAACCAGCCTTCGTCACGGCACTGCTCGAGCGCCGGCAACACGGTGCTCTGCATAGTTTCGGCGTAGTTGTTTTCGTCGATCATCGTCAGCTGCATGTCCTTATTGTAAAACCTTCAACAAGTCGCAGTCGATCCTCACGACCGTTGCCTGCCCCTCAGCCAGTCTGCGGCTGATGGCTCCCCGGCAAGGGGAGCCATCAGGGCGTTCAGGCGAGCGCCTCCTTGAGGAAGTCGCGCTGGAGGGTGAGCAGGTTTTCGGCCACGGTTGCATCGTTGGTCATATGGGTGATGCCGGTCAACGGCAGGAAGGTGTGCGGTCGGCCTGCCGCCATCAACGCCTGCGAAAGGCGCAGACTGTGCGCGATGGTGACGTTGTCGTCGGCGAATCCGTGGATGAGCATCAGCGGACGCTCCAGTTTGGGCGCATCCTGGATGATGCCGTTGCGGCGATACACCTGCGGGTCGAGACCAAGGTAGCGCTCGGTGTAATGGGTGTCGTACAACGTCCAATCGGTGGGCGGGGCACCAGCGCAGGCGGCCTTGAACACGTTCGGGGCGTCAAGCACAGCGAGCGCGGACAGGAATCCGCCATACGACCAGCCGATCATGCACACCTTGTCGAGGTCGGGTGCAGGGATAGCGGCCGCGTCAGCCTCGGCAGACGCGTTGAGTTCGGCAACCGCCTCAGGCAAAGCGTTCACCGCTTCGATCTGATCGGCGAGCGTCACGTCCTTCATGTCTTCGAAAATCGCGCGATCCCATGCCGGGCCGCGTCCGGTGGTGCCACGACCGTCCGCCGTGACCACGAGGAAGCCCTGATCGGCCCACCATTGGCCTTCCCAGTAGAAGGACTGCGCGTCCACCACCTGCTGGAATCCTGGCCCGCCATACGGCTTCATCAGCACCGGCAGATTGGCGGCATGCGCGTACGGGCTTTCGGCGCTTGGCGCGATAATCGCCGTGTACAAGCGGTGCTCGCCGAGCCGCGTGAAATGCACGTTTGGCGTGAAGCCCGGCTCATCGGCATAGTTGGCGATGGTGGCAATGCCGCAATGCATGTCGCTGCCGGCAATGGGTGTCTGCGGCAGTGTGCCGTGAAGCATGGCGTCGGCCACCACGTCGGTCATCTTCGGGGAAACCACCACATGCGTCATCTCCACCTTGGCGTGTTCCATATCACGTCCGGTGATCACTATGCCGCAGGTGCCTTGGGAGGCCGTCCATACGCCGGGGCGTGTGGTAATCGGAACCGCAGCGCAGACAGTAGTGCTGCCGTAGGTACCGTCGTAGTCGAACATCACCACGTCGAAGCTGCGCGCATCATGTTCGCCTCCGCGAGCGGACCAAGCAGTCGGTACTTCGGGAGCCAAATCCGGCTCGCGCTGCACCACGGCAGTCACCGAATCATCATCCACATTGAGCACTTCGCGCACATTCCAGCCGGCCGGAGTGAACGGGCGACCGTCCACGGTCAGACGGTTCGTATCCGCTTCCATATCGTTGAGCGCGCATACCAAGCGTCCACTCGGCGTGTAGGCGGGAGTGCCGGGCACCAAGTCGATCCACTGGTCGTTCGCATGCGCTTCCAGCACGCGGGTAGCACCCAACTGCGGCACATTGCCGCCGTCCACAAGACCGGCAACCTCTCCGGAATCAATCGCATCCCCAGCGGTGATCTGCGCCCAAGCGGTAGCGACAGCATCCGGCAGCGACTCCGGTTCCTCGGCGGCGGCAACAGCCACTTCCAGCACCTGATCGGCGCTCTGGCGACGGTTCTGCACCAACAGCAGCGGATCGTGGCCTTCCGTCCAGTTCACTGCGGCCACGTACTCGTAGGCCTCGCGATCCCAATCCACATCGGCGTTGGCGGTGATGCCGGCATAGCGATCGTCTTCGTCAAAGGCCAAGGAAATCACGGTCAGGTAGACGTCGGCGTTATGGGTCAGTGCGCGCGGATAACGGCGACCGGCGGCGGCATGCTCGGGGTCGGCCGGATCGCTGATATACCAAGTCGGCTCGTCGGCGGTGTCGAAGGATTCGAACAGCACATGCTCACTATCCGGCGCCCACCAGAAGCCGTCGTACCGGTTCATCTCCTCGCCGGCTACGAACTCGGCCAGACCGATCTTCCACGTGTTCTCGGCAGGATTGCCATCCTCGTCTTCCACGCTCACGCCGTAGATGGCGGTAATGCGATCAGTGTTGGCATCCCAGTCACCGATATCCACCAGCATCAGGTACGAGCCGGTGGTGTACAGCACATGGGCACCATCCGGTGCGATGCGCGGGTTCAGTACCGGAGCGTACGTGGCCGGGTCCTCGTCCAGCCATGCGCCTGCCAGCTCGCGGGTACGGGCAACGGGAACCGTGATAGTTACCTCGGTTTCGCCGGACTGTGCAGCCTCGTCCGCAGCCTCGTCATCGGCCACTGATTCAACGGCATCCTGCCAACCGATCTCAGTCATATACAGGCGACCATTGATTGTAAAGACCACGCGATCGCCGGCCTTATCCACCGAATAGCTCACGATGCCGGTGCCGCCTTCGCGCGCGCGTTCGCGGCGGGCGCGCTCCTCGGCGGGCACGTTCTCGCTGTCCGCATCCTCGCCCAGCAGTTCGCGCGGATCGGCGAGCTTGGTTTCGTGATGTTCGCCGGCGGCATCGAACCAGCTCAGCCAGAGGGCCGTCACCAAATCTTCGGAGCCATAGGAACGCAGAAACAGCGCCGTGGAACCATCACCGATGACTTGCGCGGAGCGGGGAGCGCCGCTGGTAAAACGCAGCGTATGAGCTTTGCGGCTCGGGAAAGCCTTGATTGCGTCATTGACATTATGCTCAGTATGTTCACTCATACTTCCAACCTACGCGCCCACCCCGTCAGATGCCCCGCACGCGCCCCGCGCAACCTCACACATGTTGGATTCCGGGGAATCCGTCGAAAACAGGCACGAAAATGGCCCCCAAACGACGGATTACCCGGAAAGCAGCGAATAAGGACCCGCTGCACGACGGATTCCCCGGAAAACGTCGCACGCAGGGTGCCCAGTGGGGCGCAACGCCCACGCCAACCCTAAAATCACCCCGCATTTTTGGAAATTCTGCACCCATCAAGACGAATACGGCCAGTTTTTTGCACCATATTCCCATAGCCGCGTAGGATAGGTGACGATTAGAAAGGGAGGACTATGAGCGTTCTCGACCGTTTTGAAAAAAGCGTGGAGGGTGCAGTCAACGGAGTATTCGCCAAATTCGGCTCCAAAGACCTGCAGCCTGTTGATCTCTCCAGCGCCCTGGAGCGCGAGATCGACGCGGAGGCCATGCCGGTGGGCCGCGACCGCACGGTGGCCCCGAATGAATACCGTTTCAAGCTCAGCACCCCGGACTTCGACCGTATCGAAGCATGGGGCAGCGAGACCCTCGCCAACGAGCTTGCCGACAACCTCACCGAGTACGCCAAGAGCCAGCATTACGCGTTCGTTGGCCCGGTGGTGGTGATTTTCGAGGAAGATCTGAACCTGTCCAAGGGCAGCTTCAACCTCTCCTCCGAATCCGTGCAGGGCAATGCGGTTCCCGTCACCACCGATGCGCAGGCCGAAGACAGCCCGGTGCTTGAGGTGAACGGCAACCAGTACCTGCTCACCAAGGAGAAGACCGTGATCGGCCGCGGCTCCGGCTGCGACATCGTGATCGACGATCCGGGTATCTCCCGCAAGCATCTTGAGATCGACATCACCGCCAACGGCGTTATTGCGCGCGACCTTGGTTCCACCAACGGCACGTACGTGGAGGGTCATCAGGTGCCCGCCGCCACGCTGCTCGATGGCAACACCATTACGATCGGCCGCACGCGTATCCTGTTCTGGGCTTCGGCACAGGCGCAGGAGTAGCCCTCAGCGGTCCGCTCAAAGGTCCTTCATATGACCGAATTGACTTTCGCCCTGCTGAAGTATGGATTCCTGGTCCTGCTGTGGGTTTTTATCTGGCTGGCCGTGCGTTCGCTGCGTCAAGACATCGAAACGTTCAGCCCGCGTCCTTCGCGCTCTCGCCGTCGCCGTGAACGCGAAGTCCACAAGGTCAAGGCCGAGGCTCCGCGCACACCTGCAACTCGCAGTACCGCGGCCCCGGCTGCCGGACGCCATACTCAGCAGCCCACGTTGCTCGTGATTATCGACGGCCCGCTTGCCGGCAGTTCCGTGCCGCTGGCCGAATCCGAAATCACCTTGGGCCGCGCCGCCTCGAATACCGTGGTGCTTGACGACGAGTTCGTATCCTCCCACCATGCTCGCGTCTACATTGATCGTGCCTCCGGCCAATGGGCCATCGAGGATCTGCATTCCACGAACGGCACCGTGGTGAACCAGCAGCGCATCAATCGCCCCACCATTCTTCCTGCCCGTATCCCCGTGCGCATCGGCGCCACAACCTTCGAACTGAGGTAGCCGCATGCCTAATTCCGCCGCTTCTCAACCGCTGTTCTTGTATTCCACCACCGTGTCCGACGTGGGTACCGTGCGCGCGAATAATCAGGATTCCTCGTTCGCCGGCGAGCATCTGATCGCCATTTGCGACGGTATGGGCGGTCACGCGGGCGGCGATACGGCATCCACCATCGCCATCCGCTCACTGGCTCATATCGAGCAGGATGATACCGGTGGCGATGTTCAGGTCATCGCCAAGATGATGGAAACCTCGGTGATGGCCGCGCACGATGCCATCGTGGGCAAGGCCAAGCGCGAACGTAAGCTCGCCGGCATGGGTACCACAGTGACTGCCGTGGCCTTGGTCGCCGGCTACTGGGTAATCGCCCATATCGGTGATTCGCGCGCCTATCTGCTGCGCGACGGCCATCTGAGCCGCATCACTAGTGATCACAGCTATGTGCAGCATTTAATCGATACCGGCCGCATCACGCCGGCCGAGGCTAAGAATCACCCGCAGCGCAATGTGGTGATGCGCGTGCTCGGTGACTTCGACATCGATCCGCGTCCGGATATCTCCATCCGCCGAGCCCATCCAGCCGATCGCTGGCTGCTGTGCTCGGACGGCCTGTGCGGCGTGCTCGAAGACTCCACCATCGAAGAGACGATGACCACGCTCTCCGATCAGGGCGAATGCGCGCAGAATCTCGTGCAGATGGCGCTGCGCGCGGGCAGTACGGATAACGTGACCGCCGTCATCGCCGATGCCACGCTCGCCTTGGATGCCAATGCATTCGATTTGCCGCATCAGACGCCGCTTGTAGGCGGTGCCGCCGGCAACAGTTTGGAAACCATTGCGGATATCGTGAACGAACCGGTGGCCACCGCGCCGGCGCTGCGCGTGGATAACTCCCCCGCCCAGCGTGCGGCCGCGCTGATGCAACCGGCCAGCGCTCACGAGAACACTCCGGCACCGGCCACGGCCGAACCTACCGGCGCACGCGTGGCGCAGCCGTCCGCAGTGCGCGAGGAGACCGGCGAACGCTCGAATCCGGATACCGGTGAGATTCCGGTAGTGCAGCATTCTGATGGTCGACTCTCCGCAGACCCCAACGATCCGGCGGTGGCGCAGGCCATCCGCAAGGAGCAGGCGCAGCAGACCCGTGCCACGCGTGTCAAGAAGCGCCGCGTGCGCCTCGCCATCTTCTTCACAGTGCTTGTGGTGGTCGCCGCACTGTTTGGCATCGGCGGCGGCACTTATCTGTGGAGTCAGACGCGCTACTATGTGGGCAACAGCAACGGCAAGGTTGCGATCTACCAAGGCGTGCCCACCAATCTGTTCGGCATGGAACTCTCCCACGAGGTGAGCAGCACCACGATTTCGCTGTCCGAACTGCCGCAGACCTGGCGTGACCAGATCAATCAGGGCATTGCCGTGGATTCGTTGGACGAAGCGCAGTCCCACGTGGGCATTATTCGCACGGAGATGAACAAGTTCAAGAAGCAGCAGGAAGCAGACGCAGCCAAGAAGTCTGACTCGTCTGACTCGTCCAGCTCCAGCTCGTCCGACTCCAGCTCCGATGCCAACAAATCGGACAGCACTGACTCCTCAACGTCGTCCGATTCCTCCTCTTCGGATAAGCCCAGCATCGGCGCGGCGAACGACGCTGCCACAGGGGGCAATCAATGATCGTCACCCGTTTACGTCAAATCGGCCTGCTGCTCATCGCCATGGCCATTGGCGCGATCGCATTCATTCAGATGTTTGAGCGCACCACGGAATCCTGGCCGGCCAGCTACACGATGCTGCTGTGCATTCCTGCCGTACTGTATCTCGTGTTGTGGGGGCTAACCGTCAAATTCCAGCCGTATGCCAGCCAATCCATCATGCCGTGCGTGCTGCTGCTCACCGCCATCGGTGTAACGATGATTGCGCGCATCGACCAGAGCATGACCACCCAAGTGGGTCAACGACAGCTCATGTGGCTGTGCATCGCACTGGTATTAAGCGGCCTGATCATCGTGTTTCTGAAGGATTACCGCGTCCTGCGCCGCTTCTCCTACGTGTCGATGGTGGTCGGCCTGGTGTTGCTGCTCTCCCCGATGCTGCCGGTGCTCGGCCAAGAGGTCAACGGCGCACGCATCTGGGTGAAGATTCCCGGCTTGGGCCAGTTCCAGCCCGGCGAATTCGCCAAATTGTTCCTCGCGTTCTTCTTCGCCGCATACCTGTTCGATCACCGCGATCAGCTGGCGGTAGGCGGTAAGAAGATCCTCGGTCTGCAGCTGCCGCGCATCAAGGATCTGGGCCCGATCATCGTGGTATGGGTAGCCTCGATGGGCGTGTTGATTATGCAGCACGATCTGGGTACGTCGCTGATGTTCTTCGCCATGTTCGTGGCGATGCTGTACGCGGCAACCGGCCGCAAAAGCTGGATTGTAATCGGCCTGATTGCCTTCGCCGTAGGCGCGGTGCTTGCCGCCAGCGTATTCAGCCATGTTGGCCAGCGCGTTGACGCTTGGCTGCACCCGTTCAGCAACGAGCAGTACAACAAGCCGTACGGCGGCTCCTGGCAGCTCGTCACCGGCATTTTCGGTCTCGCATCCGGCGGCATGGTAGGCACCGGTCTCGGCCAAGGTCATCCGTCGCTGACCACCTTCGCCAATTCCGATTTCATCTACACCGCATTGGGTGAAGAGCTGGGATTGACCGGCGTGCTGGCGATCCTCATGCTGTACCTGATCATCATTGCATCCGGGTTCATCGCCGCCATGAAAATCAAGGATGGCTTCGGCAAGCTCCTGGCTTCCGGCCTCGTATTCACGATGGCATTCCAAGTGTTCACCGTGGTTGGCGGCGTGACGCTGGTGATTCCGCTCACCGGTCTTACACTGCCCTACATGGCGGCCGGTGGCTCCAGCCTTATCGCCAACTATATTCTCGCGGCACTGCTGATTGTGATTTCCGATGCCGCCAATCAACCCGAGCCGGAGCTCACCTCCGAATCCTTCCAATACGAGGCGCTGGCGGTACTGCGCGACAAGGAACTTGAGGAGCGCGCCCGCGCCACCGAACCCATCGCCCGCCCGCGCACCGTTTCGGCCGCATCCGCGAACTCCTATGATGTGCCTGATCTGTCCGACGACATCATCGATCGGACGCATCAGGCGTCAGAGAACACCAGTTCGTTGCAGGCCATCGTGGATACCACGCGTCACGCACCAGGCGCCAACGATTTCGAAGCCGAGGCACGCACCACGCCGACTGGCATGCTGCCAACCTTGCCGTCAACGCCGCCGAATCCACCCGCCAATACCCATCGTTCCACTCGTAAACATCACGGTCCTAGACATGGAGGTGCACGCGCATGAATAAGTATCTGCGTCAGCTGTTCACCGCCGTGGTGTGCCTGTTCGTGGTGTTGGGACTCTCCTCGTCCATCATCATGGCGATTCGCGCCAACTCGCTCAACAGCGATACGCGCAACGCCCGTGCGCTCTACCATCAGCTGGGCGCCTATCGTGGTGCGATTCTAGCCTCGGACGGCACGGTGATGGCGCAATCCGAACCGGTCAATGACGCATTCAAATACCAGCGCACCTACTCGAACGGCCCCCTGTACGCTCCAGTCACCGGCTTCTTCTCCATCAATCAGACTGCTGATCGCGGCCTTGAAGCATCCCGTAACATGCTGCTCAGCGGTGAGGCCGATTCGCTGATCTGGCAGCGCGCCAAGGCCATGCTCACCGGCAGCAGCAATCAGGGTGCCTCCATCGAAACGTCCATCGATCCCAAACTGCAGCAGGTGGCGTACGATCAATTGAGCTCGCGCGACGGCGCTGCCGTGGCCATCGAAGTGAAAACCGGCCGCATTCTGGCCATGGTGAGCACACCAAGCTACGATCCGAACCAGCTGGCCACCCACGATACGGACAGTGCCTCCAAGGCCTACAACGATCTGGCCGCCGGTGAGAACAGCCCGATGATCAACCGCGCCACCTCGCAGCTGTATCCGCCGGGGTCCACGTTCAAAACCATTGTGGCGGCAACCGCATTGGAAACCGGCAACTATCAGACCGATACCGAGATTCCTGCCGGTGCCACCTATACGCTGCCTGGCACGAGCACGCAGCTGCCCAATGCCGAGGTGCAGGGCAATGGTACTGATGGCAAAATCACTCTGCAGAACGCCATCGCCTACTCGTCCAACACCGCGTTCGCTCAGCTCGGCGTGGCTTTGGGCGACGATCAGGTCAACGATATGGCCACCTCGCTCGGTTTCAACAGCACCATCACCATCGATGGCACCACGTCAACCGGCACGCCAATGACCGCCACCGCATCCTCCTTCCCCACCGACGTTACCGAAGACAAGGTTGCGCTGGCCTCGATCGGCCAGGGTGACACCAAGGCCACGCCGTTGCAGATGGCTATGGTGGCGCAGGCCATCGCCAACGATGGCAAACTACTGCGTCCTACGCTGGTCGATCGCGTGCGCGCCTCGGATTTGTCGGTTATCAGCCAAACCAATCCGCAGACCATGGGCAGAGTGTTCAGCAAGGATACGGCCGACAAGCTGACCACGATGATGGAAAGTGTGATTACGCAAACCTATCCGTCACTGGCCATTAACGGCATCTCCATTGCCGCTAAAACCGGTACCGCGCAGATCGGCGAGGGCAATTCCAGCATCGATGGTTGGATCATCGGTTTTGCGCCCGCGGATGATCCTCAGATTGCCGTGGCGGTTATGGTACACAACACCGATCTACTCGGTTCGCTCGCAGCCGGCCCGATTATGCGCGCGATGATTCAGGAGGCACTGCAGCAATGAGACTGATTGAAGGACAGCTTATT
Organism: Bifidobacterium colobi; assembly: GCF_018555455.1. Lineage (GTDB taxonomy): Bacteria > Actinomycetota > Actinomycetes > Actinomycetales > Bifidobacteriaceae > Bifidobacterium > Bifidobacterium colobi. Next base: position 489,538 of record NZ_JAFEJU010000001.1, read on the forward strand.
CATCGCCGATACCGCCTGGACGCACGTCTGGCTCAAGGCGGCATGGGAGAGGTCTGGAAGGGCTACGACATTCAGCTCGGCCGGCCGGTAGCCATCAAGGCGTTACGCTCCGATGCCACGAATGCCGAGGCCAAGTTGCGCAGACTGCGTGCGGAAGCGCATAATTCCGCCAATCTTGCGCATCCGAATATCGCCGCGCTGTTTGAGTACTACGAGCATGATGGCATTGGTTTCCTCATTATGGAATATGTGCCTTCGCGCTCTCTGGCCGACTTGTTCCATGAGAAGGGTGCGATGGAGCCCACCGAGCTGCTGCCGATTCTGATTCAGACGGCGCGCGGCCTGTTCGTGGCCCATTCGCATGGCGTGATTCACCGTGACGTGAAACCCGCCAACATCATGGTGTCGGACAGTGGCGAAGTGAAGATCACCGACTTCGGCGTGAGCTACTCCACCGGTCAGGGGCAAATCACCCAGGACGGCATGGTGGTGGGCACCGCCCAGTACATCTCCCCCGAGCAGGCGCAAGGCAAGCAGGCCACGCCGCAATCGGATATTTATTCGCTGGGCGTTGTGGCGTACGAGGGATTGTCCGGCCATCGCCCATTCACCGGCGCCACTCCGGTGGATATCGCCGCCGCGCACGTGAACAATCCGGTGCCGCCATTGCCTGACTCAGTGGACGTTCAGCTGCGTGAATTCGTCATGTCCATGCTGGCCAAGGATCCGCTCGACCGGCCGAAGGATGCGCTGGTGGTGTCCCGCACGCTGGCCCGCATCGAACGCCGACTGCTCGACCAGCAAACCGAAATGACCGATCAGACCATCGTTACCAAGGGAATGCGCATCCCCCGCAGGGTGATGAGCACGCCACGAATCGTTTTGGATACTCCTGCTTCACGATTGGGAGGAAATAAGCAATGAGCAACATGCCTAACGCACTGGCCGGAGGCCGCTACCAGCTTGGCCAGCTCATCGGACGCGGCGGCATGGCCGAGGTCCGCATCGCGCTTGACACCCGTCTGGGGCGTACCGTGGCCGTGAAGATCATGCGCGCCGAACTCGCCAATGATGAAATCTTCCTTGCCCGCTTCCGCCGTGAAGCGCGCTCCGTAGCGCAGATGAACAACCCGAATATCGTCAACATCTATGATTCGGGCGAGGAAACCATCACCACCGATGCCGGCGACACCGAGCGCCTGCCTTACATCGTGATGGAATACGTCAAGGGTCAGACCCTGCGCGATATCATCAAGGTGAACGGTGCACTGAGCCAGCGCGACTGCGAACAGGTGATGCTCGGCGTCTTAAGCGCCCTCGACTATTCGCATCGTATGGGCATTATCCACCGTGATATCAAGCCCGGCAACATCATGATTTCCGAGCAGGGCGTGGTCAAGGTCATGGACTTCGGCATCGCCCGCGCATTGGATGATTCCGCAGCCACCATGACCCAGTCGCAGGGCGTGGTGGGCACCGCACAGTACCTCTCCCCCGAGCAGGCGCGCGGCGAGGCCGTGGACATGCGCTCCGACCTGTATTCCGCAGGCTGCGTGCTCTACGAGATGCTGACCGGGCGCCCGCCGTTCACCGGCGACTCCGCCGTGGCCATCGCCTACCAGCACGTCTCCGAGGTGGCGACTCCGCCGAGCGCTGTGGTACCGGGCCTGCCGAAGATGTGGGATTCCATCGTGGCCAAGGCTATGGCGAAGGATCGCCAGAACCGCTATGCCACGGCCGGCGAGTTCAAGAACGACATTCTCACCTACATGAACGGTGGCGTGCCGGTGGCCGCCGCGTTCAACCCGCTGACGGACCTGTCCAATGTGAAGGCTCGTAAGGAAGCCGAACGCGAACAGCCCACTGCCGCGATTTCCCAGCCAACTCAAGCATTCAACCCGGTAACCGGGCAGTTCGAACAAGTGCCGCCGACCAACGCGGCCCAGCAGAATGCGCTGAAAACACGTGCCGAGCAGCGTGCAGCCGCGGCTAAGGCCAAAAAGAAGAAGCAGATCATCATCGGCTCGATCATTGGCGCCATCGCTGTTATTGCCATTGTGGTGGGATTGGTGTTTGCGCTGGGCGGCTCCCACAAGAACACCGCCGAGATGGTCACCGTGCCGGAATGCACTGCCACAACCTCCAAGGACGGCTTGGAGGCCAAGCTGAACGCATTGGGCCTCAAGATGGTGGAGAAGCAGGATACCGATTCCACCGAGGCGGAAGGCACCTGCACCAAGATGAGCCCGAAGGCCGGCAGCAAGGTGGCCAAGGGCTCTAGCGTGAGTGTCTGGTTCTCCGCCGGCCCGCAGTCCGTCTCCGTGCCGGATGTGAAGGGCATGAGCCAGAGCGAGGCGCGCGCCAAGCTGGAAAAGGCTGGATTCAAGGTGAGCTCTTCGGTCAAGACCGAGGACAGCGCCGACATCGACAAGGATGAGGTGACCCGCACCGATCCGGCCGCAGGCTCCCCAGCCACCAAGGGATCCACCATCACGATTTACGTATCGTCCGGTATGACCAGCATGCCGAACCTCGTCGGGCAGTCCAAGGATGCGGCATTGTCGCAGTACAACGGCAAGTTCAACTTCGTGGTGGAAACCGAAGCCTCCGATTCGGTGCCGTCCGGCTCCATCACCCGCACGAACCCTGCCGCCGGCTCGACCATTGAGCAGGGCAGCACGATTACCATCTGGGTGTCCACCGGCAAGGAGAAGGTCACCGTGCCGTCCATCAGCGCAGGTACCGATTACGCCACCGCCAAGCTGCAGCTGGAAGCCGTGGGACTGGTCGCGGCAACCAACGGACCCACCGATAGCAGCGCTGTGGTGGTCAGCATCGACCCCGGTGCCGGCAGCCAAGTGGATAAGGGATCCACGGTGACCATCACCACCAAGGCCGGCGCATCCGGCAACGGTAACGGCACCAACAATGGCGGCGCCACTGGCGAGTAATCGCCAAGCCACCTCCCTCATCAGAGGGAGGCAAGAATGAGGGAGCCGTCAGCCTTAAGGCTGACTGAGGGAGACCTCACAACGACGAAAGGCACCAGCTTTCACGCTGGTGCCTTTGCTTTATTACAACCAGTACCGACTACTTCGTTACCTTCGGCTGCAATCCTGCGGACTTAGCCACAGCGTTCTCCTGCCCGCACACCTTCAGCCAATTGGCCAGCAGACGGTAGCCATCCTGTGTCATCACCGATTCGGGGTGGAACTGCACCGCATACATGCGCTTGCCCTTGACCTTCACGCCCTGCACAATGTGGTCGCCCACGGTCCACGCGGTCACCACCAATGTATCCGGCACGGAATCAGGCTCCACGGCCAGCGAATGGTAGCGGGTGGCAGTCATCGGATTGGCCACCCCCTCGAAAATCTCATCATCGATATGTTCCACTTGGCTGGTCTTGCCATGCATAATCGTGGGCGCATGGTCCACCGTGCAGCCATACACTTCAGCGAGCGCCTGCAAACCAAGGCACACACCGAACATCGGCACATCCTGAGCCGCGCACAGTCGAATCATATCCTCACTGGCACCGGAATCAGCCGGAGCACCAGGTCCCGGGGAGATCAGCACGCCGTCGTACCCATCCAGCACACCGGGGGCGGCGGGATCGATGGCATCATTGCGCACCACGTCCACCGTGGCACCAAGGGTTTTCAAATAGCCCACAATCGTATATACGAACGAATCGTAGTTGTCCACCACCAGAATGTGCGCGGAATCGGTCATACTGCTCTCCTTGAAGTCGCTTTGCCTGCCATACTACTTCAGGTGCGCCGGCTTTACTCCGGTACGGCCACGAAGTTCGACATCTGATTGAGGAATGGAATGTTCGCGGCACTCCACGGGAACACCCATTGGAACAGTGCGGCGGCCGCGGCGAACAGCAGCAATGTCAACAGCAGCCAGCGAATCGGCGCGACACCGGGCTGCAGACGCAGCAGCGTGCCGTAGATGCTGGCATCCGGGCGGCGGCGTTCGCCCAGTTTGATGGCCCGCAATACCGGCCAGCGCCATGCCACGGCGGCGGCGATGAACAGAATCAGCCATGCGAGGAGCGCTGCGAATACCACTTTGTCGAGCGAACCGATGCGCGAAGCCAGCGAGGGGGAATCATTGATGGCGAACTTCACATTGCCGGAAGCATCGGTAGTGGCCAGTTCCTTCGGCACGCCATCGGAAACTTTGGCCCAGTAGGCAAGTTCGCCATAGCTGATCCAACGATGCGTCGGCGTGGTGTACTTCGGCTCGCATGTGGTCATGGTGATCATGCGCTTGGTGGGTTCGGCGTTCGGATTCTCAGGGTTGGCGGCGATGACGCGCACTTCGGTGGGCAGCACGATCTCGTAGCGCGTGTAATGGTAGACATACCAATAATCCTTGGTGCGCACGATGATGGCATCGCCCTCCTGGAGCTTGTCCACATCACCGAGCGGCTGACCATAGCCGTTACGGTGACCTGCGAGCGCAAAATTGCCTAGCTGACCGGGCAGCTGCGATGTTTGGTAATGCCCGAGTCCGTGGCGATTAATCTGTTCGAGCGTAGTGCCTTCCACCAGATTGCGGTGCCACTGACTACCGAAGCGGGGAATGTACACCTGCGCGATCAGGTCGCCGTACTTGGGGTCTTTAGGCTGTACCGGCGGATCGCCCTGCTGTGCTTTGGCTATAGCGGTGCTGCCGTTGCCATCCGAGCCCGGAGCCGACCATTCGGCGGATTGCGTGGTCTGATTCTGCGCCTGTTCGGCTTCAACACCGGTCCACCACATTTGCCAGACGATATACAGCGCGCAAATCGCCGCTGCGGTGAGCAGCAGCTCGGCCAGAATGCCTAAGGCCTGCCAGAGCGGACCTCGACGTGTCTGCATGCCGGCATTGGTGCCGACGCTGGTGACTGCTGCGCCCCGTGCCTGTGAGGTGCGGCCATGTGCTCCATGTCTCATAAACGCTGTTACTCCCCGCCCTTGGTTTTCGACGTGTCGACCGTGGCGTATTTGAACTGCTGCAGCAATGCCGTGGTGGCCTCAAACTGCAGATTCTCTTTGTTTTCCACCTTATAGCCAATGCCGAATGCGCTCACATACTGCTTCAAGATCGTAATGGCTTGGGAGTCGTTGAGCGCTTTGCGCATCGACGCCGGGTCACCGATGGCGGAGATGGTGAAGGGCGGCGCGTATTTCTTACCGTGGATGGACAATACATTGCCCGAGCAAATCACGGCGGAATTAAACAGCACGCGCTGATCCATGATTTTCATGGACTCTGCTCCACCGGCCCACAACGCGTTCACCACCGATTCCACATCCTGCTGATGAATCACATAATCATTGATATTGGCCGTGGTGCCGTTGTCGTTCACCGCGTTCTCCCAGAGCGGTGAATCATCCAGCGTTACTGTCAGGCCCGGTCCGGAAACCGCGGGGAGCATCAGGCTGGCGTCACTGTTGGCGTCCGTGCTGGTCTCGGCATTGGAGCCGCTATTCGAATTGCCGGTGCCGTTCTTGTTTGAGCCCGTTGCGCCCAGCGCGTCAGTAAGATTATTAACCTGCTTTTGCAGATCATTCACATCATTCTGCAGCTGGGAGACCTCGGCCACACTATGTTCCACAAGGTCGGCGGTGTCATTGTTCACCGTGGTGGTGCGGTTCACGCGCACATTGGTGCTCAGCAGGAATCCGGTAAGCGCAATGACCACGAACGCGGCGGCACCACTGAGCCACGAGCGGCGTGCGCTATGTTTTCCTTGGTGCCTGGCCATAATAATCCCGTCTTTCACACGGTGTGTTCACCGGTTTCGAGTCTAGCCACTATTATGACTTTTAGCCTACTGAATGGAGAATACGCTGATGGCTGACGAAGAGCTGCACGAAAACGACTCGCAGGACCAGAAGGACTGGCAAAACGAGGTTTCCACCGATGACGCTAAGGCCAGCAAGGCCGATAAGGACGCCGCTGAGACCGCTGCCGAGGAATCCGAGGAGGATGAGACCTACGGCGTCGATATGGATCAGGTGCAGGCTGTGCTGAACGCCACCGCCGACAAGTCCACCCTGACTCCGCAGATGCAGCGCATGATGAACCGTCAGGCTGAGAACACCAAGCGCGTTGAGGAAACCATCAAGGGCACCAAGTCCAATCCTCGCTGGTTCGTGCCGGTGTTCTGCGCCTTCATGGTCATTGGCCTGATTTGGTGCGTGGTGTACTACCTCTCCCCGTCCGGCGCATGGCCGATTCCGAACATCGGTGCATGGAATCTGGCTATTGGCTTTGCGCTGATTATGATCGGCTTCCTGATGACGATGGGCTGGCGCTGAGTTCGCTGCTCACAATCTCGGGTTCGTTCCAGATTGTTGTGTTGATAACCGACTTCCCGTATTGGGGAGTCGGTTTTTTGTTTGCCGCTATGCACCCCGTATCCGATGGTGGGGTTCCCATCACGGTGTATAACTACCGCCCTCATGGGGATTTATCCCCAACTATCCACCACTTATCCACGAGTTATCCACACGCTTATCCACACAATGTGGATGAATTACATCACTGTAGTTTTCCACAGAATGTGGAAAACTTGGTGGATAACTCGTGGATAACCCGTGGATAACGGGGATTGAACAGTGCATAAGTCGTGGATAACTGTGCATTGTTGACGATTCAGCCCGTTCTATGTACTTTTAGGTTGGTAGAAAACACTGAGTTATCCACAATGCGCCACCGAGGACTTATACACAGCTGTCACCACCGACTTTCGAGTTATCCACATTGATATCGAGTTATCCACCGTCTTTTCCACAACTGTGCACAACTATCCACGAGCGCTTGTGGACGACTTGCGAGCACCCCTATATCTAGCGTTAACGCGGTTAAATCATCCCCATATCTCGTAAGTGCCCTTTACCGGCATGTGGATAACCGCTGCGGACGATTCGCAGCGGCTCATTTTTCGAGAACACAGCACTCTTCGAAAAAATGCGCCACTGACCTTGTCTGAGTGGCTGTTATTTTCGAGATTTCCCTATACCTCGTGAAAATACGCCACTGAGGGTGACTCAGTGGCGTATTTTCACGAGGTCAGGGCTTCTTTCGAAAAAAGAAGCCGCTGAGGCGTATCGATACGGCTACATAGTCGGGTTGGCGAGGTTGCACAAGAGGATCGCCGCCACCACAAGCATGGTGACCGACCATCCATAGACCTGCATGCGCCATGCAAGGCTTTTATGCCGCCACATGGGCAATCCACTGGTGAGCAGCCATGTCAGCACACCGCCCACAATAAAGCCGCCCACATGGGCTTGCCAGGCCACACCGCCCACGACGAACGGCAGGGCGAAGTTAATCACCATCCACACCATCATCGAGCGGATATTCGCTCCAATACGGCGATACACCACCAAGATCGCGGCGAACAGGCCGAAGATCGCTCCCGACGCACCATATGCGGCCATACGCCACCCTTGCGAGGCGGGAGCCGCCACAGCCCACATCATCAACCCCAACGCGCCGCCGAGGCCGGAAATCACGTAGAGCCCGAGAAAACGCCAGTGCCCCATCAATCGCTCCAGCACTACGCCTACGGAATACAGGGAAATCATGTTGAACAGAATGTGCATGATCGTATCCGGCGCATGGAGAAACATCGAAGTGATTGCCGTCCACGGTCGAGCCACGAGCGTCATTGGAGACAGCATACCTTGGTAGATCAGTAGCGATTGCAGCATCGGCGAGATGAAACCAATCAGAATCTCAATCAGCCATATCACCGTGCACAGGGCGATCAGTGCCCAGGTAATAACCGGACCGCCGCGTTCCCATTGACGTGCGACCTCTTGTTTGGATGGTACATGCATGCCAACCACTGTAACGGATTCGGCCGTGGTGAAAGCCTCTGGCAAATCGCCCGAGTCGTTCAATCCACCCAATCGACACATTCAACGGCTTAGAATAGGGTGCAGGGTCGGTCGTGAATGGGCATGCCGGCCGACGATCCCTCAAGGAAAGGAGCCGTCATGGAGAATCGTTCTTCTAACGGTTGGAAGTTCTTCGCACTGCTGTTCGGCGCTGCATTGGCTGCACTCATCGGCCTGTACATCTACAAGCAGCAGAACCCGGATTACGATCCGTGGGAGGAGCCGTGGGAGAACAGCTCCTCTCCGGTGGAGCTGGGTCTGAACAAGGCTGAAGATAAGGGCGAAGAAGAGGAGTCCGAAGCCGCTGAAGCCTGATTTCAGGTTTTCCAACAATACGAAAAGTCCCCTGCAACTCATGATTGCAGGGGACTTTTCGTATGTTTTTGGGGTTTACGTTCCGTCAGTCAACGAGCTGCAGCTGCGCCTTAATTCCATCAAGGGCGAGCAGAGCGAGCTCGCTGGGCGGATAATGCGTGCGGCCTCTAGGCGCAGAAGGCGAAGGCGTACAAAGGTACGTCGAGCCTTCTGCAACGACGAGGACGCTCCATTATCAGGCCAGCGGACCGGTCTCCCAGATGTGCGGAGCCGTCAAGCAAACAGTCCGGTGGACTGTTTGTAGGCGACGCCGAGCGACGACAGTCGCGAGGTAGGAACCAGCACGTATCTGGCGTACTGGTTCCGAGCCGTCAGGCGAGCGGACCAGTGTGCCAGATACGTTCCAAATAATCCTCAATGGAGCGATCGGAGCTGAAGTAGCCGGAGTTGGCCACGTTGAGCAGGGCCTTGCGGTTCCACTCGAGCGGATCGCGGTAGAGCTTCTCAATCTCAGCCTGAATGTCGGCGTAAGCGGAGAAGTCAGCCAAGGTCATGAACCAATCCTTGGTCAGCCAATCGGAGACCAGCGGAGCGTAGGCGTTGCGATCACCGTTGGAGAAGGTGCCGTTGGCAACGAGGTCGATGGCCTGCTTCAGGCGAGGATCAGCCTCGTAGTACTTGGCCGGATCGTAGCCGTCGGCGTAGAGCTTGTCGACTTCCTCCACGGTCATGCCGAAGAGGAAGAAGTTCTCGGCACCGACGCGCTCACGAATCTCGACGTTGGCGCCATCGAGGGTGCCGACGGTCAGAGCGCCGTTCAGAGCGAACTTCATGTTGCCGGTACCGGAGGCTTCCTTACCAGCCTGAGAGATCTGCTCGTCGAGCTCGGTGGCCGGAATCAGGTTCTGGGCCATCTCGATGTTGTAGTTCGGGAGCATGTGGACGGCGAGCTTGCCCTTGACGTCCGGATCGTTGTTGACGACCTTGGACACGTTGTTGATCAGCTCGATGGTCATCTTGGCCAGGTAGTAGCCCGGAGCTGCCTTGGCGCCGAAGAACACGGTGCGCGGCAGGATCTCGTCGGCGGACACGGTGCCGTTCTTGATGGCGGCGTACTTGGAGATCACAGCCAGGATCTTCAGGCTCTGGCGCTTGTACTCGTGCAGACGCTTGACCATCGTGTTGAACAGGGTGTTCTCGTCGATGTCGAGACCGTAGTGATCCTTGGCGAAGCCGACGAATGCGTGCTTGTTGGCGGCCTTGACGGCAGCGAACTTCTTGACGAACTCGTCGTCCTTGGCCAGCGGAGCCAGACCCTTGAGCATTTCAAGGTCGGAGATCCACTTGTCGGTGCCGAGGCCTTCGGTGATGAGGTCGGAGAGCGCCGGGTTGGCGAGCTTGACGAAGCGGCGAGGAGTCACACCGTTGGTCACGTTCGTGAACTTGGTCGGGTAGGCGTCGGAGAAGTCCTTCAAGGTGACGTCCTTCAGGAGCTGGGAGTGCAGCTCGGCCACACCGTTGACGTGGGAACCGCCGTAGGTGGCGAGGTAGGCCATGCGGACGGAGTCACCGGTGTAGATGCGCATGCGCTCGATGGTCTCGTCGGCGATGCCCTTGCCCTTGAGCTCGTCTTCGAACTGCTCGTTGATCTTCTCGATGATTTCGAGATGACGCGGCAGCAGTTCGCCGATGAGGCTGGCCGGCCAAACCTCGAGGGCTTCCGGCAGCAGGGTGTGGCAGGTGTAGTTGAAGGTCTTGACGGTGATATTCCAGGCGGTATCCCAGTCGTAGTCGTACTCATCGATGAGGATGCGCATGAGCTCCGGGATGCCGATCACCGGGTGGGTGTCGTTGAGCTGGAAGGTGATCTTGTCCGGGAAGGTGGTCAGATCCGGCTTGTCCTGGCCCGGGTAGAAGACGCGGATGGCGTCGTGCAGGGAAGCGGAGACGAAGAAGTACTGCTGCTCAAGACGCAGTTCCTTACCGACCTTGGTGGAGTCTTCCGGGTAGAGAATCTTGGAGATGTTCTCGGCCTTGACCTGCGGCTTGACCGCGTCCATGTATTCGGAGCGGTTGAAGGCGAGCAGATCGAACTCGTCGTAGCTCTTGGCGGTCCACAGACGCAGGGTGTTCACACGCTGGGACTTGTAGCCCGGCACCAGGTAGTCGACCGGGACTGCGCGCACGGACCAAGCCGGCTTCCAGACCTTCTTGCCGTTCTCCTCAACGACTTCGCCGCCGAAGGAGACCTTCTGGTCGCGGTTGTAGTCGATGTGGCCCCACGGCTCTTCGTTGTTCAGCCAGTAATCAGGGGTTTCGACCTGCTTGCCGTTCTCATCGAAGGTCTGCTTGAAGATGCCGTACTTGTACTGGATGCCGTAGCCGAAAGCCGGCACGCCCAGAGAGGCGAGGGAGTCGATGAAGCAGGCGGCGAGACGGCCGAGGCCACCGTTGCCGAGGCCCGGCTCGTATTCGGCGTCGATGATGTCTTTCGGCTGGAAGCCCAGAGCCTCAACGGCCTTGTCGAACTGCTCGGTCAGGCCGGCGTTCAGCAGGGCGTTCTCCAGCTGCTTGCCCATCAGGAATTCTGCGGAGAAGTAGCCCACGGCCTTGGTGTTGCCGTTGACGGTATCGGCCTGAGTCTTGAACCAAGAGTCGGCGAGGTGGTTGCGCACGGCCTTGGAAGCGGCAACGTACACGTCGGCGGCGGTTGCCTGCTCGGCGGTGACGTTCTGGGTGTACTTGAGTTGTTCACGAATCTCGTCAGCGAACTGGTCCGCGGTGACGGGAGATTTTGGTGCGGTAATTTCGGTCATTCTGACTTTCCTTCCGGGATAAGTGCCCGAGATTATTATGCCGCGCGTTGGGTATCGCGGCACCAACGTAAGCATGAACTCTCTGTAACGTCTTCGACATCAAGGCGTGCATACGTTCTCATAACGAGGCTATCACAAGCCCCCCTCATACGCACATCAGCACATATGTCATCGTTTTCATGGCGTGGTCATACACAAGTTACGCGTCTGCCATGCGCCTCGCCATACGCGCCGGAAGCGTTGAAGATCGCAGCCGGCATGGCACATGGACGGCACATGGACGGCACATTGTGCAGGCAACCCGGCGTGCCATGATGGAGTGCATGGCAGTCCTTCTTGAGAAAGATCTGGGGCGCGGCCGTCTCGCCTTCGAACAGTGGCGTGCGGCGGCGCGTGAATCATTGGCATCATTACCGCCCACGGCACCCGATGCCGCCATCGGCATCAATCCAACATTGCCGCGCAGCGTGTGGGCCATGGCGGTGCGCTACTCCCTGATGCTGTTGGAGCGGCGAGCACCCGGCCCCGGCGTGGAAGTGCGCGTGGCACCGTGGGGAGCAATCAAGATTCTGGATGGGCCGGAATCGGATCCGCATAATCTGACGCCACCGGACGTCATCGAACTGGATCCGGATGTCTGGCTGCGGCTCGCATGCGGCATCACCACTTGGGCGCAGGAGAAGGAAGCCGGCCACATCAGCGCGGTCGGCGAACGCGACGACTTAAGCGATTTGCTGCCGCTGACGCGTCAGCCATAGCGCGCGAGAGCGCTCAAGCACAGCCGTACCCAGCAATCAGACTCAGTCCAGCACAAAGAAAAGGCACCCGCTAGACGCAGGTGCCTTGAAGTATGGTCTTGCCACCGATCACTGCTTGGGCTTGAGGGCGCTCGGAATCGGGCGAGGCTTCGGCATCGGAATCGGCTTATGCGGGACTGCCGGCTTGGCCGTAGTCTTCGGGAATTCGCCACTGGTTGCCTTGGCCGCAGCTTCGGCAGCCCACTTGGCGTATTCGTCGAGATCATCGTCCTCGACGGAAGCCGATGCGGAATCAGCAGATTTCGCATCAGTGTCCACATACTGATCTTCAACGTCGGCAAACGGGTCAACCGAACCGGTTCCCGGCTCTTGCTCGCTGAGTTCCTTGGCCAGCTCATCGTAATCCGTGTCGGTGGTCAGATACTTCAGCTTACGGGCAATTTTCTGCTGTTTTGCTTTCTGACGTCCGCGGCCCATCTGACCCCCTGAAATTACTGTGCTGTTCGATTCATCAACTTACGAGAGTACCACCTCATATGTGCATGTTCGTTGTCGGCTCACACTTTTACCATAAAAGCGTTTATTTTAAGGCTATTTCAAAGGAATCCGCATGACCGACGAGCAACAACTGACAGCGGCAGGCAACGAGATGAGCGCAAGCTTCCTCGCAGCGAAGAAGCGTTCCGACGAGACACTTGCCAAGCTTGAGGCCAACCCCTCGTCCTTCACCATGCTGACCGGCGACCGTCCGACCGGCCGCCTGCACCTGGGCCACTACTTCGGCTCCATCCGCGAGCGTGTCGCCATGCAGGAGCGTGGCGTGAACACGAACATCATCATCGCCGACTATCAGGTGATCACCGACCGTGACACCACCGAGCACATCCAGGACAACGTGCTCAACCTCGTGCTCGACTACATGGCTGCCGGCATCGACCCGAACAAGACCATGATGTTCACCCACTCCGCCGTGCCCGCCGAGAACCAGCTGCTGCTGCCGTTCCTCTCCCTGGTCACCGAAGCCGAGCTGCACCGCAACCCGACCGTGAAGTCCGAGATGGAAGCCTCCGGTCATGCACTGACCGGCCTGCTGCTCACCTACCCGGTGCATCAGGCATGCGACATCCTCTTCTGCAAGGCCAACGTGGTGCCGATCGGCAAGGACAACCTGCCGCATGTGGAGATCACCCGCACCATCGCCCGCCGTTTCAACGAGCGTTACGCCAAGAAGAACCCGGTGTTCCCGGAGCCGGCAGCCATCCTGTCTGACGCACCCGAGATTCCGGGTCTCGATGGCCGCAAGATGAGCAAGTCCTACGGCAACTCCATCATGCTGGGCGCCACCGCCGAGGAAACCGCCAAGCTCATCAAGAAGAGCCCCACCGATTCCGAGCGCCGCATCACCTTCGATCCGATCGCGCGCCCGCAGGTCTCCGCCCTGCTGACCACCGCAGGCCTCGTGACCGGCCGCGACCCGAAGGAAATCGCCGAAGAGATCGGCGATGCCGGCGCCGGCGCACTGAAGCAGTACGTGATCAAGTCCGTCAACGAGTTCCTGGCACCGCATCGCGAGCGCCGCGCCGAGCTCGCCAAGGACATGGATTCCATCCGCGACATTCTGCACGACGGCAACAAGCGCGCCAACGCCATCGCCGAGGAAACCCTCGATCAGGTGCGCGAGGCCATGGGCATGAAGTACTGATCCTTTTGGTTCATTTTCCGCCACCGTTAAGGGTTCGAGACTGATTCCGCTTAGGAAGGGTCTCGAACCCTTTTTCATGTCTGCCTCTGTCTGCCTCGTATCTGTTCCGTGCCAACGTGAGCGCAGGATACGGATAGACCCGCACACCCCCGCGTCCATCCAATGCACAATAAAGTTGTACACGCTCTTTGCCGACACCCTCTGCCCTATCTGCGCTACAAGGGGTTGATTTGAGCCGTACCGGAGGTCGATCTGCGTTACAAGGGGTTCCTCGCCAAGTATGTAAACCGCAAAAACGGCGGAATGACGGTGCCATGAGTGTCTGCATACGACGTATGCAGACACTCACCAACCCCTTGTAGAGCAGATAGATGTTCCGAGAAGCCAAAATCAACCCCTTGTAAGCGAGAAAGCAGCCAAAATCCATTGTTGACGGTGATTGCTTGGCGCGAAGTCTGTTGGAACAGAATCTAATCGGCCTCTACTGCGCTATTTCATCTTGCTGCAGCCCACAGCAAGGCGCTTATTGGCCATCGACGCCGCTTGCAGGAAGGAGTGGCGCGAAACACAGTCGCTTATACAGTGGAGCCCGCTTTATAGTTCTCGCATCACAGATTTGACGTATTGTTTTACGCGGCGTGAGCTGCACACGTTTTCCGGTCACCTCTTGTATTTTCTCCGCGATTCGCCTCGCAAGAGCCTCTTCACGATCTTCATGGCCGATATCCAATTTGGTGACCTGAATGTATTTCCATTTGGCGTCTTCTATATCTTGACGGCGTTTCGTATCTCCCAGCCATTGCCTCGCATGATGCGAGCCTTCGTATTCGATGCAGATTTTATACTCCGGATACGCAAGGTCCAGATAGACGGGCTTACCGCTGCCGCCAAGAAATATGAGGTAATTGACCTGCGGCATATCAAGGCCATAGCGTACGGGCACAAGCCGTGTGCGCGTTTCCATCGAGGAGTCTGTTCCGCTGCGCGCAACGAGCAAAGCACGGCGGCAATTGTTGTATCCGCGAAATAGTCGGGTGTTCGTCCCCTCGTTTTTGGCCTCCTGTACTTGTTGGTACACGCTATCCAAATACATCGCGAGATCATCGGTAGTAGTTCGTCGCAGCCGTCTATCGCGGCGCATCATGGAATCCACTAACACTATGAGTTCTTCCAGATCCAAGTAGCCGGACAGCATTGCCCATGTGCAAGCCGGCGATGTACAGGTGAATTGGCCGTCAACAGTGACTGTATCTATTGAAAATGGCCATACAACTGCGGTGATTCCCTTTACGCGTCGTTTGGCATTGGGATGGGGTACCGCTACGACAGTTGATTGCATAATACGCTGATGATTGCTTGCGATTCTTGGCATTTCGACAGACAACAGTTCGAGCGCTGTGGTCAAAGCGTATGGAGCTCTCCATGCCGTTCGCTTGTGGATTGCCGCGCAAACGTCCATGCGCTGGTATTTCACCGTGGTCAATTCGGTCAATGTAAATGAATCACCCATAACAACCACCCCTTCGTGATGTGTTCGGCACTGTGGGTATGAGTGTAGAGGCATACGCCCGTGTTTGTCTACCGCCCTCTTTTTTCGGTGGATAAATGTGGATAACTAGGTGGATAACTAGGTCTGCGGGTCTTGAATCCCCCGAAATGCCGCTCTGTACACATCAATACACGTGATGATTGCATGAGCATGAGCGCACACTGACTCCAGTTCAGTGGCATGATGACGATTATGGGTAGCTTGCTTCATATCGTCAATGCCGGTGTTCCTGGGACGGAAGACCGCGTGAATATTGCCGTGCGGGATGGTGTTGTTGTCGGCGTGCGTCCGGCTAATGAGGGTACTGCGGACGCTGATGCCCGAATCAGCGCAAGCGGGCTAAATGCGAATGCAGATGAAACCACGATTGACGCAGATGGACTTTGGATTATTCCCGGCTTGTGGGACTGCCATACGCATTTCACGCAGTGGGCCAAAACGCTGGGGCGCTTGGATCTGATTGGCGCGCGTTCAGCCTCTGAAGCGATGGCCATGCTGCGGACGCATCTCGATGAACGTCGCGCTGCGGGCACGCTTGACCCCAATGCATTCGTGGTGGGCATGCGCTTCCGCCACTCGCTATGGTCCGATGATGAACAGCCCACGCTTGCCGCCATCGATGCAGTGACCGGCGAGCAGCCGGTGGCGCTCTCCAGCGCGGATATGCACTGCGGTTGGGTGAATTCCGCGGCCGCCCGACGCCTCGATGTACATGTGGACGAACACACCGGACTTGTTGGCGAGCTCGAATGGTTCGACGCCTATACCCAATTCGACAAGGCGCCCGGCGCCGCCGAAGAAACCGACCGGCTGTTGCGCGAAGCGGAGCGAGACGCAGCCTCCAAAGGCATCGTAGGCATTCGCGATTATGAGATGGCCGAGAACATCGATACGTGGATTGGTCGCTTCGCAGCCGGCATCAACACACTGCGCGTCGACGCCGGCGTATACCCCGAGCGAATGCAGGATGCCATTGCTGCCGGCTGGCACACCGGCAAACCGCTACCCGGCAGCAATGGCCTAGGTCGTGTAGGCGCGATGAAACTTATTTCCGACGGCTCCCTGAACACCCGTTCCGCCTACTGCTCCACCTCATACTCCGGCATTGAACCACCGACCTACGGCACGTTGAGCTACACGCCGCACCAAATCGAGGATTACATGCGGCTCGCCACCGAACATGACTTCGATATTGCTTGCCATGCCATCGGTGATGAAGCGAACACCATTGTGCTCAATGCGGCGGCGGCAACCCATGCACACGGTTCCATCGAACACGCGCAAATGCTCAAGCCGGTTGATATTCCACGATTCGCCGAACTTGGGCTCACGGCCAGTATCCAACCGCAGCATGCAATGGATGACCGTGACGTCATCACACGGTTCTGGGCCAACCCAGCCGGTATCCCGTACCCGTTCCGTGCGCTGTACGATGCCGGCGCGAAGCTCCGCATGGGTTCCGATGCGCCTGTTGCGCCACTTGACCCGTGGCTTGCCATTTCCGCTGCCGTATTCGGCACGGAAAGTTCGGACCGTGATCCATTCCAGCCTGAGCAGTGCCTTCCGGTCACAACGGCACTGGCTGCATCAACGGACGTTGGACGAGACCGTCTTGAAGCAGGAGATCCGGCAGATATGGTGTTGCTCGATGCTGATCCGTATGCAGCAACCACCCCGGAAACCATGCGTGCCATGCCGCAGCATGTGGCGATGACTTTCGTGGCTGGAAAACGCGTCTATTAACGCATATGGGGATTGCCCGCATGCGTCATTTAAGCCGACTCCAGGTCTGAAGAAAGACTATCTCGCTTACAAGGGGTTGATTTTCGTCTTCCGGAACATCTATCTGCTCTACAAGGGGTTGTTGAGTGTCTGCATACGTCGTATGCAGACACTCATGGCACCGTCATTCTGCCATTTTCAAGGCCTTGATACTTAGCGAGGAACCCCTTGTAACGCAGTTAGACCTCCGCCGAAGCCAAAATCAACCCCTTGTAAACGAGTTAGTCGCATACGCCGGAGCCATGCCCATGAGCCCATACCCATGAGCCCATGAAAAATACCGAAGAGCAGCGCACCCCGCAAACCTCGCGTATGTCCAGATCTAAATCGATATCTTGAGGAACCGGAGCATCTCGATTGAGTTCAATTGGGGCTAATAGCGAACGCAGCTCTGCCGATAATGCCTCAATGACCTGCCAGCTTTACCGCCCCATGCGCCTACTTTTCGCCGCGAACCTCAGCCTCCATGGCTTCCATCGGCTCGTCGACCAGCACAGAGCCAGAAGGCAGTGTGCCGGGCAGCGGGTCATCCATGTAGTGGTCGAATTCGTAGAGCATTCGCTCATTGGGCTTCTCCGTGAGCAGCGACACCACCACGATGCACAGCAGCGAAATCAGGAACGCGGGCAACAGCTCGTAAATGGCGAAGATACCGCCCAACGGCTTCATCACGTTATGCCAGAGCAGCACCGCAGCCGTGCCGGAAAGCATGCCCGCCACTGCGCCGGCCTTATTGGCCCTGCGCCAATACAGCGAGCACAGCATGAGCGGGCCGAAGGATGCACCCAGACCGGCCCACGCGTAGGAAACCACTTGGAAGATCGAGGAGTTCTGATCGTAGGCCACCAGCACACCGAAGATGAACATGAGCACCAGTGTCAAGCGCGCCACGATCATCACCTGACGGTCGGAAGCCTTTTTGTGGAACAGACCGCGGAAGATGTTCTCGCCCATCGCGGATGCGCCGATGATCATGTAGGAGGAGCTGGAACTCATCGAAGCGGCGAAAATACCGGACACCACCACACCGCACATGAAGCTCGGCAGCAAGGTCTGCGCCAGCACGATGAAGATTGTTTCGGCATCCGTGGAAGTGAGCAGATGCGTCGGCATCATGGCGCGTCCCACCAAACCGATGCACACGGCGCTGGCCAGTGAGAGCACGCACCACAGGGTGGCAATAATACGGGATTTGCGCACTTCCTCAACGCTGCGAATCGAGAGGAATCGCACCAGCACTTGCGGCATGCCAAAGTAGCCAAGGCCCCATGCCAGCATGGAGACGATGGTGATGATGCCGTATTCGCGCGGCTCTCCGAACACTGCACGACCAGCCTCAACCAGCTGGCGACCACTCTCCGGGTCAAGCTTGGGAGACGCCACATGGGTGCCGGAAAGGTAGCCGGGAATGGACTGCAGGAATGCCACGGTGTTTTCGATGCCGCCGGCATTCGCCACGGTGCCGATGAACACCACGGCGAGCGCGAAGAACATCAAAAGCCCCTGGATGAAGTCGGTCATCACCACGGAAAGGTATCCGCCCACCACGGTGTAGACGAACACCACAAGCGCGCCGAGAATCATCATCAGGTGGTAGTCAAAGCCGAACAACGTAGCGAACAGCTTGCCCACGGTCACAAAGCAACTGCCCACATACACGCTGAAGAACACGAGGATGATGATCGCGGCGATGGTGGAGATCACGCCTTTGGTGTCGTGGAATCGCTTGGCGAAGAAGTCCGGGATGGTGATGGCGTCGCCGGCCACCACCGAGTAGCGGCGCAGGCGGCGCGCCACGATCTTCCAGTTGAGATACGTGCCGATGGCAAGGCCCAACGCGGTCCACAGCGGATCGGCGGCACCAGTGAAGTAGGCGAGGCCCGGCAAGCCCATGAGCAGCCAACCGGACATGTCCGAGGCTTCGGCGGATAGCGCGGTCAGCCAGGGTCCAACACCGCGGCCGCCGGCGAAGTATTCCTTGGAGGATGAGTTGGATCGCTTGGAATACACGAATCCGATGGACAGCATGGCCGCAAAATAGATGACCATGGCCAGGAGAATCCAGAAATCGCTTGCCACACTAACCGCCTTACATCAGGGAAATGGCTCTGCCCTTTTCGTTGGATTCCTTGGCCGGGAAAGCCGTCGGCACCAGCCGGCTCAAGGGATTATCGGGAAACAAGTCACCAAGCAAATGCCGGTATGACTGTGTCGGAGAGCCTTTGCAATAAATCTTTCTCTGAGGCTGACCTTCCCTGAACACACGGACAAAGCGCCACCAATGAGACGATTGTGTCTCAGAGTGTGGCGCTGTATGTGATTCTGCGAGATTTGGAGGGTGCTGAAATGTCTTAAATGTCGTAGCGCCAGGACTTATCGGTGATCACACGGGCCATCGCCAAACCGATTGGAAGGCAGATGATGACCATGAACGCCTTGAACGCCCAGTCCAATGCGGTCAGCGTATCGAACGAGCCCAAGTGGAACATGGCCTGATACATGTACAAGCCCGGCACCATGATCACGATGGACGGCACGGTCAGGCAGATGCGCGGATAGCCGAAGTGCGGTGCCAACCAGCCCTTGCGCACAGACGAGCGCCAAGCCGTGGCGAGCAGACCGGCCAGCAAAGCGCCGATGAACGCGCCCGCCTCGGCTGGCACGCCATGGTCGACGATCTCCAGTCGCAGCGTATCGGTGATGGCACCGATGGTAGCGGCGACGAGGCACATGCGCTGCGGCGAATTGAACATGATGGAGAAGCCCCAAACCCCGAGGAAAGCAAACACGAAGCGCAATGCACCGTTCACCCACACATTGAGACCAAGCGGTTCGAATCCGGTCGGGTTGAGGTGCACGATCGAAGCCACCATCCAGCCGGCGAGTGTTGCCATGAGCACGATGCACAGGAAGTACGCCAATCGCTGGATGCCCGAGGGGAAGTCGATTTTCGCCATATCGAGGCCGCTGGTAATCAGCGGGAAGCCGGGGATAACGAACAGCATGGCGCCGATATACGCCGTATCGTGCTGCAAGGCGATCGAATCGAACAGGCCAATCAAACGCAGGGTGCCAGTGCAGGCCAGCGCAGCCACGGCCACGCATACGAAGGTGACGAAGAACTGGTTCAGATGATGCGCGAACAGCCGGCGACGCAGCCAATGGCCCAGGCCGGCGCCCACAAACGCGCCAATCATGTCGTAGGGGCCGCCGCCCAGCAGGAACACGAAGGATGCGCATGCGATGGCAGATGCCAAACCGGCAAAAGCCGGTGAGTACAGCGGCTTGCGATGCTCGATCATGTCGAGTCGCTCATGTGCCTGTCGCACGGTGATGCCGGGCGCGTTCTTCGGCTTGCCCTCGGTGTCCACGTAGTCGAAATGTTCGGCATATTCCTTGGGCGGCTTTCGGTTGGCGAACTTGCGCTTGCGCTGTGCCGCTGATTCTTTGGTTGGCGACTGCGGCGCTTGGCTCTGTTCAGCGGCACGCGCCGCTTCACGAGCCTGCTCGTCCGCAGCGCGGGCGGCCAAGGATTGGGTCATTGCCGATTGCGACCAGTCCTTTTCGTGCACGTGCAGCTGATGTGCGCGCGGGTCGCCGGGATCGGTGTGGCGGCTGGCGTCTTCAAGCGCGTCAAGTACGGCGTCTTGGCCGGGCTTGGCATCGTCGTGTTCAGACTTCTCTTCTTTGCGTAGCTGCTTGGAGAGGTCAGCGGAGACCTGCGAGGCATCCTTCGCATCGAGATGCTGCATCAGCCCTTGGGAGACTTCAGGCTGCACATGGTACATCGATTCTTCGCCAAGGTTCACGCTGAACCAGTCGGCATAATGCTCGAGCAGCCAGATGCGCTCGGTGTTCACGCCGGTGGTCGGCAGGTCGATGACTTCGGTGATGCGATCCTTGCCGTCGGTGCAGGCTGCTTCGATGTCGGTCAGGTTCACGTCGGCGCGCACGTGCACGCCCAATGGGTAGGCGATGCGGTGCATCATTTCGCGTACGCGGAACGAACCGGTGCCTGCGCTCAAATCCAGCAGACCGACGCGTACGATCACACTGGCTTTGGCGGCAATGCCTGCCTCGGCGATGGGCTTGTCCCAATCGCGCTCGATGTCTTCCATGTCCAGCGGAATGGAGTGGGTATGGAAATGCTGAACGGCAATGGCCCCATGTTCATTGGGCTTGTGATGCTCCTGATGTGATTCGGTATGGTTCGTCTGCTGTTCCATGTGATTCCCGATCGGTTCGTATTTCGTATGGCATACGCCTGATTAACGTCGATTGACGGCTTTCCCGAGCAATCAAGGTAGCGCGCCGTCTTCCCCGCATACCCCGACCCTTATCACCATGTCCACGTTATGGACATGAACCAGTCGACATGCGGCTATTGCGCAGGCCGAAAATGGACTTCGTAACCTAAATGGCGATTACCCAGCGATACACTATTGCCCACACAACAACCACGTTGAATATGGGCTGTGGGCTCGCAACGATTGGCCTCAACAACCGCGGAGGAGCCGCGGACGACCAATAGACCGAGCAACCTAATATTCGGCAAAGGAGGTTATATGGCAACATCCGAAGAACAGATCACTCCGGCTGACGCTGCCATCGTCACCACCGGGACCGGCCGAAAGGGCCCGGAGGAGCATGATCTTCCCCAAAACCTCAAGTACGACATGGATCTGTGTCTGCGGATTCTGCGTGACGTACTGGGCGAATACAACCCCGAGCTGCTCGCCACTTTCGATACCGTGCGTAACTACGCGGTCGAGGCCAGCGCTGAGCACTTCGGTGGCGTTGAGGATCCGAACCCCGGCCATGATGGACTGAAGGCCGCCGTCGAGGTCATCGACAAGATGAACCTGCACGACGCCCAGCTGCTGGCCCGCGCGTTCGCCACCTACTTCCATCTGGCTAACCTCTCCGAGGAGAACTACCGCGTCTCCGTGCTGCGTCAGCGCGAAAACGAAGTCACTGACGATCAGGCCTATGACCCGGTCAACGAAATGACTTCCGCCTACCATCAGCTCATCAATGAGATGGGTCCGGCCAAGGCCAAGGAGCTGCTCGACAAGCTCGAGTTCCACCCGGTCTTCACCGCCCACCCCACTGAGGCTCGCCGTAAGGCAGTGGAAGGTAAGATTCGCCGCATTTCCGAACTGCTCGAAGAGCACAAGATTCTTGGCGGATCGGACAAGAAGGAGAACTGCCGTCGTCTGTACAACGAGATCGACGCCCTGTTCCGCACTTCTCCGATCGCGCTGAAGAAGCCGACTCCTGTTGAGGAAGCCGACACTATTCTCGACATCTTCGACAACACCCTGTTCCACACCATCCCCAAGGTGTACCGCCGCTTCGACGACTGGGTCCTTGGCGATAAGGCCGGCTTGGTGCCGCCGGTATGCCCGGCGTTCTTCCACCCCGGCAGCTGGATCGGTTCCGATCGCGATGGCAACCCGAACGTGACCGCCAAGGTCAGCCGTCAGGTGGCCCGCAAGTTCTCCGATCATGTGCTCGCCGCCCTCGAGGAAGCCACCCGCACTGTGGGCCGCAACCTCACGATGGAGGCCGAGACCACACCGCCGAGCTCTGCGCTGCGCATCCTGTGGAGTCACCAGAAGGAAATGAGCGAACGCCTGACCGATAAGGCCGCCCTGATTTCCACCAAGGAACTGCACCGCGCAGTCATGCTGGTGATTGCCGATCGTCTGCACTACACCATCGAGCGCGACGCCGATCTGATGTACCACAAGTGCGAGGACTACATCGCCGATCTGAAGACCGTGCAGCAGTCCCTGGCTGATGCGGGCGCCAAGCGTTCCGCCTACGGCCCGCTGCAGGATCTGATCTGGCAGGCCGAAACCTTCGGCTTCCACATGGTGGAGATGGAGTTCCGTCAGCATTCCGTGGTGCATTCCCGCGCCCTTGCGGATATCCGCGAGCATGGTCTGCACGGCGAACGCGGCGAGCTGCAGCCAATGACCCATGAGGTGCTCGACACCTTCCGCGCTTTGGGTTCCATCCAGAAGCGCAACGGCACCAAGGCCGCACGCCGCTACATCATCTCCTTCACCAAGAGCGCGCAGAACATCAAGGATGTCTACGAGCTCAACCGTCTGGCCTTCGCTCACCCGGAGGACGTGCCCACCATCGACGTGATCCCGCTGTTCGAGCAGCTTGAGGATCTGCAGAACTCGGTGGATGTGCTCGAGGAAATGATCAAGATCCCCGAGGTGCAGGCTCGTCTCAAGGCCACCGGCAACAAGCTCGAGGTCATGCTCGGCTACTCCGATTCCTCGAAGGATGCCGGCCCGACTTCCGCAACGCTTGCTCTGCACTCCGCTCAGGAGCGCATCGCCAAGTGGGCTGAATCGCACGATATTGACCTGACCCTGTTCCATGGCCGCGGCGGTGCCGTTGGTCGTGGCGGCGGCCCGGCTAACCGTGCAGTGCTGGCTCAGCCGGTTGGTTCCGTGAAGTGCCGCTTCAAGCTCACCGAGCAGGGCGAGGTTATCTTCGCTCGCTATGGCAACCCGGTGCTCGCCATCCGTCACGTGGAGTCCGTGGCCGCGGCAACCCTGCTGCAGTCCGCTCCGAGTGTGGAGAAGCGCAACACCGACATGACCGAGAAGTACGCCGATATGGCGCACGCACTCGATGATGCCGCTCACGAGCGCTTCCTCGATTTGCTGCACACGCCTGATTTCGCTCAGTGGTTCTCCACCGTGACGCCGCTGACTGAGATTGGCCTGCTGCCGATCGGCTCCCGCCCGGCTAAGCGTGGTCTCGGCGCCAAGTCCCTGGATGATTTGCGTACGATTCCGTGGATCTTCTCCTGGGCTCAGGCTCGCATCAACCTGGCCGCTTGGTACGGCCTCGGTACCGCATGCGAGAAGTTCGGCGATCTGAAGACGCTGCGCGAAGCCTACGAGGAATGGCCGCTGTTCTCCACCTTCATCGACAACATCGAGATGTCCCTTGCCAAGACGGACGAGCGCATCGCCAAGATGTACCTCGCTCTGGGCGACCGCGAGGATCTCAACGAGAAGGTGCTGGGCGAGATGGAGCTCACCCGCAAGTGGGTGCTCGATATCGTCGGCGACAAGTGGCCGCTGCAGCACCGTCATGTGCTCGGCCAGGCCATCCGTATTCGCTCTCCTTACGTGGATGCACTGTCCGTCACTCAGGTGCTGGCCCTGCGTTCGCTGCGTAAGAAGGTGGATAAGGAAGAACTCAGCCAAAGCCAACAGGCCGGATTCATCTATCTCATCCTCTGCACCGTCTCCGGCGTCGCCGCAGGCCTGCAGAACACAGGCTGATCTACAAGCGCAAACTATAGAAGGAAGCCTCGCTCAATCGAGCGGGGCTTCCTCGTTTTTTACCGCCTCGCTTGCGACGGATTCCCCGGATTCCGTCACATTCCAGACCTATTTGCGCTACTTTCCCCGGATTTCGTCACAAAAGGTACGTTTCACGGGGCGTTCCACGACGTTTTCCCCGGAATCCGGGGTGGTGAGAGATGCGGAGAGGGTACGGAGAGAACGTGCGCGAGTCCGCCGCGTGACGTTACCTCGCGGTGGATTCGCGCTCGATGAGCTTGTAGCCCACGCTCACGGTCTGCGGGAAGAACTCCTCATCAGGGTGTTCAATGCGGCGCATGAGCATGGTCAGCGCCGTGTTGGCCATGCCTTTGAAATCCGTGGCCACTGTGGTCAGTGTCGGTACGGTGTAGGCGCCTTGGGCAAGACCGTCGAAGCCAATAACGAGCACATCATCCGGCACACGTACGCCGCCATCAGCAAGGCCACGTAGCACGCCGATGGCGATGCCGTCATTCAAGCAGTACAGGCCATCGTATTTGGTTCTGCTTTTAGCCAACGCATGACCGGCTTCGATGCCGCCGTCAATCGACCATGCGCACTTGATGAAGTCTTTTTTTGCGTCGAATTTCAGTCCCGACTTAGTGATTTCGTCGACGGCGGCATGCATGCGGATATCGCGCGAACCGGGAATGATGGCTCTGCTGGGATCACGGTTATCGCCAACGATGCCAATGCGTTTGCAACCCCGCTCAATCAGATGGCGTACTGCCACGCGAGAACCGGTGTCGCTTGGGGCGTTCACGGTGTCGATTTGCAGGTTGGTGTCGTAGTTTTCCAGCAGCACGGCGGGATGATGGCGCAGAATATCGACGGCACGGGGCGCGTTGATGGCAATGATGCCGTCCGAGAAGCTGTACGAGAGGTCGTTGTCGTCGGTGAGATAACGGGAAAGCTCGATAAGCATATGGGAGCCGCGCTCGTGCACTTCTTCGGCCACGCACATGGCGAGGTTCGAGAAGTAGTCGCCTTCAATGCCGGAGGTGAGGAAAGTGATGGTATCGCTGCGGCCGGAACGCAGGGAACGGCCGGAAAGATTGGTTTTGTAGCCGAGTCTGCGGGCCGCGTCTTTGACGCGCTGCATGGTCTCCGGTTTGACGTAATCCTTACCGCGCAAAGCGGCAGAAGCGGTGGTGGCGGTAACGCCCGCCAATTCACCAACGTCTTTCAACGTAACCATGACTAATCATCTCCCTGATGATGCATGAATCTCAGCTCAACCTTATCGTTGAGATGATTTCAGCGTATCCTATAACCCCGATAGGTTGGAAGAATGCGTGTGCCTCCTCACTGCGGAGGAGGCACACGCGATGGAAGGAAATAATACAAGGATTGAGTTGCGCCGCAGGGTGGAGAAGGGAGGTTGGTTTGCAGTAAACCATCCCTGCGGCGCAGGTGTTCAGCAATTTCGGATGGGTTCCGATGGACTATTGGAAAGCATTGCTGAAGAACGTGACGAGCGAAGCCGGCAGGATTGGCGTACCTTATGGACACCGGCTTCGCTCGAAGCGTGAGCGATCAGGCCTTGTTGGAGACGTTGATCACGTTGTTGTGGCCCCAGCACTTCTCGTACGGCATACCGGCGAGATCCTCAACGACCTTGCGGGTCTCTTCGGTAACGTCGTCCATCGAACCACCGTTGCGCAGGCGGGCGGACTCGCCCACGAGGATGTCGTGCGTCTTCTCGTTCAGGTGCATGCGGTAGGTCAGCAGGATGCCGACGAGGGCAAGCACGACCACGGTACCGCAGTACATGTAGAGCAGCACGTTGACCACGAGCGGGGACTGGGTCTTGACGTCGGCGCCGGACTGGAAGCCGACGGCCTGCAGGATAACGCCCACCAGGATGGTGACCACGGTGTTGACGATGACTTCGAGCGTGGACTGGATGCCGGCGTACTGGCCTTCACGACGCTTGCCGGTGACGAGCTCATCCACATCCGGCACGAAGGACTGCACGTAGGTCTGCGCGTTCACGATACCGGAGTTACCGAGGGTGAACAGGGTAATCAGGATGGTGAAGACCAGGGTGACGGTGGCCTTCGGCATGGATCCGTGGGTCAGACCCAGGATGAAAATGCCGACGAACAGGATGATGGTGAACCAGGAGCCGAGACGGTAGGCACGCATACCACCGAGCTTGGTGATCAGGGTGGCCCAGATAACCACGCAGACCATGCCGAACAGGAAGCTGAAACCGGTGGACAGGGAGACCTCAGCCGGGGTGAGCAGCAGCACGAACATGATGAAGTAGGCGTTGATCTGGCCACGAACGGTACGGAAGGTCATCTGGGAGAGGAAGATGCCCAGGTAGTTGCGGAAGGTCTTGATGCGCAGCACGGACAGGAAGTTCCAGAACACGGAGACCAGACGGCCGAAGAAGCCAACCTTCTCGGCTTCACCCTTATCGGCGGAGGAGATATCGGTGGTCTCGTCGTACGGACGTTCCTTGATGCACAGAGCGCCAATCACCAGCAGCACGGTGCCGAGCACGGCGTAGATCATAGCGATCTTGAAGTATGGCTCCCAGCTGTCGGCACCCCAGATCTTGAACAGGTAGGCGTTGAACATGGACAGGGCGAAACCGCCGACGCCGCCACCGATCTGCTGGACGGCCACGAGCTGAGCACGATCCTTGGAATCATCGGTCATTTCGGAAGGCAGGGAGTAGACCACCGTGTTGATGCCCGGGTATACGCCGTAGTAGATGATGTTGATGAGCAGGTAGAACCACACCGGCATGTTCGGCACCCACAGCAGCACGTAGAAGATGAGGTTCAGCGGTGCGGCGATGAGCAGCGTGCCCTTACGGCGGCCGACCTTACGACCGAAGGACGTGGAGTACATACGGTCGGAAATGTAGCCCCAGATCGGGGTGATGAAGCCACCAACAGCCTTGCCGACGGCGAGCATTGTGGTGACAATGCCGATGGAGATGGCAAGCGGCTGGGTGTAGTAGATCATCTGCCAGGTCATGACCATCGTGGTCATAGTGAACGACAGCGGCAGCAGGGCGTAGGTGAGCTTCGTCACCCACGACAGCTTGCGGCCCACTGCAGGCGATGCCGAGTTGGACATTGGATTTCTCCTATTCTCCAAGAAATCGACGCGATGAGGCACGGCGCAGGGCCATTACTACGGAGCTGCTTTCCGGGTGGGGGACTTCGCCGTCCATCCCCGGCTCATCTACTTCAGAACCTTATCGTTGAGATTCTGAAGCTCGATTTCGTTGCTTGATGTTTGCAAAACAAACCTTATCACAAATCTCATCGTTGAGATTATTTTTGCGATTTTGGCGTGTCGCAGCTCACCGAGGCAGTGCCGCCGCCCTGTGGCTACGGCTTACACGACATGCAAAAAGGCTCCCCTCAACGAGGGGAGCCTTCGAGAGCTACGCGATTACAGGAGTCCAGAAAAGCGCAGTCAGCCTTTATGCGTCACGTTAATCACGTTGTTGTGACCCCAGCATTGCTCATAGGGCATGCCGGTCAGGCTTTCGACCAGCGTGCGCGTTTCCGGCGTCACCTCGGCCATAGAGCCGCCGGAGCGCAGACGATCGATCTCATCGAGCAACAGCTCATGATTCTCCCGGTTGAGCTTCAGTCGGTACGTGAACGCGATCCCCACCAGGCAGATCACAATCGGCACAAATGAGAACAGGCACGCCAGCGCGAACACCGTCTGCGGCGGCTGCGATTGCGCGCCCTCCACGAATCCGGTTGCCTCCAGCACCAGGCCGATCACTATCGTCTCCGCGGAGGAGAAGATGTCGTCAATGGTCGAGTTAATGGCGGCATACTGCCCTTCTCGGCGTTTTGACGTGATGATCTCATCCACATCGGGGATGAACGTATACGTGTACTGGGTGGCGTTCACCACACCGGTGATGCCGAAGTTCATAAACAGACCGAGGCCTATGTACAGCACGGCACGCGTACCGGTCGGAATATGGCTGGCGGTCATCGCCAGTGCGAACATCGCCAGGAATACGAAAATCACTTCGATGCCGCCCAAACGGTAGGCGCGCGGGCCGCCGATCTTCGCGGTGATCCAGATGAAGAAGCCCACGCAGGCGATGCCGAACAGCAGATTGACTCCGGTGGCAAGCGAAACGGTCTGTGGATCAAGCAGCAGCACGAAAATCACAAAGTATGTGTTGAGCGTGCCGCGCACCGTGCGGAACATCTCCTCGGAAAGGTATAAGCCGAGATAATTGCGGAATTCCTTGACTTTCAGCACCGAGAGGAAGTTCCACACCACCGAAACCAACCGTTTGCCGACACTGATATGCGCCGCGCTGCCATCGCCGGAAGCTCCATCCGCAGCGGATACGTTGGTGGATTCGCTGAACGGACGCTCCTGAATCGATAGGAAACCGAGCATCAGCACCGCGGTGCCGAGGATGCCGTACAGCAGTGCCATGTTGAAGTACGACTCCCAGTTGTCCTTGCCCCAGATGGTGAACAGGTACACGTTGAGCACCGACAGGAAGGTACCGCCGATGGCGCCGGCAATTTGGTTGACACCGACCAACTGCGCGCGCTGGCTTGGATTCTCGGTCATTTCGCTGGGCAATCCATACTGCACGGTGGTGATGCCGGCGAAGAACGCCCAATACAGCAGGTTGGCGAAGAAGTAGACGGCGATCGGCAGATTCGGAATCCACAACAGCAGGTAGAACACGAAGTTCGCGGGGATGGCGAAGATCAGGATCGAGCGTCGTCGGCCAAAGCGGCGGCCGAGCGCATTGTGGTACATGCGGTCGGAAATGTAGCCCCATACCGGGCCGATCACCGAGGCCACAATCTTGCCGGTGGCGATGAGTACCGCCGTGACGGCCATCGATACATTCAGGAACGTGGTGAAGTAGAACATCTGCCACGTCACGATCATCGTCTGCATGACATATGACAGCGAGAACGTGGCGTAGCCGAGCTTGGCTTTCCAAGACAAGGCGGCATCCACCGCCTCAGACGCCATAGTGGCGCGATGAATACGATTCCTGCCGTTGCTCGCGCGCGACATCGTCGCTCTCCTTTCTGCGGCATCGGGCACGGCATCGTGTCCCTGATGCATCAACGATATATACGGCTGCTGGCCGGCGTATCCGCGTCATCGCGACACGCCGCTCACTTGTGCTGCCTCAAACTCTATCATCGTTAAGATTTATGCGCCATATACGGCGTTTTGAACCCTACAAAAACCGTGATTTGTTCTCAATCTTATCGTTGAGATGTTATGATGTGTTTCGTCAAAGACGAACC
Source organism: Bifidobacterium colobi (assembly GCF_018555455.1). Taxonomy (GTDB): domain Bacteria; phylum Actinomycetota; class Actinomycetes; order Actinomycetales; family Bifidobacteriaceae; genus Bifidobacterium; species Bifidobacterium colobi. Next base: position 519,013 of record NZ_JAFEJU010000001.1, read on the forward strand.
CGTCTGGCTCCCTCACTGAACACCATCACTGGAGAAGCCAGAGCCACACGTTTCGATTGATCAGCCCCGACGTAGGAGCCGAGAAAACCACTCACCACATCATCCAAGGCATGGAGGTCTTACGATGACAACAACCAACCGCCCGGCAGCCGAAGAAGCACTCACCGGACGCTCCAACAACTTCAACTCGGGCTGGCGGTTCTTCCGCGGCACGCCGAATGGCGCCGAACACCCCGAATTCAACGATTCGGCCTGGCGCCACGTCAATCTGCCCCATGATTACGGCGTGGAAGGCAAGTTCTCCCGCAACGCACGCGCCACCGTCGGCTACCTCAAGGTGGGTGAAGGCTGGTACCGCAAGACCTTCACCGCACCTGCCGAGCTTGCCGGCAAGTACGTGACCCTGGACTTCGACGGCGCCATGGATCGCGCCGAAATCTGGCTGAATGGCGAAAAGGTCGCCGAGCATCACTACGGCTATACGAACTTCGCCGTTGACCTGACCGGCAAGATCAAGCCCGGCGAGGTCAACGTGCTCACCGTACGCACCAATAACGAGGAGCCAAGCTCCCGCTGGTACGCCGGCGCCGGCCTCTACCGCGACGTGACCCTGACCGTCACCGACCCGGTGCACGTGGCCCGCTTCGGCACCCAGATCACCACGCCGACCCTTGAGGACGACGTCAAGAACAACCATGCCACCGTTGCCGTCTCCACCATCGTGGCCAACAGCACCGCAGCCGATGCCGCAGTCACCCTGCGTCACGAAATCCTCGACGCCAACGGCACTGTGGTCGCCACCGACGATGCCGCAGTCACCATCCCGGCCAACACCCCTGACACCACCAAGGCAGCCGCCGCCTACGATGCCGCCGAAGCACCGAACCGCTTCTCCACCACGCTCTCGGTCACCGATCCTCACCTGTGGAGCACCGCCGACCCGTACCAGTACACGCTGCGCACCACCGTGCTCGACGCCGACGGCAACGCCGTGGACACCACCGATACCAAGTTCGGCCTGCGCTGGATCACCCTTGATCCGAAGCGCGGCCTGTTTCTTAACGGTGTGAACATGCGCGCCCTCGGCATGTGCATGCACCACGACCTCGGTTCCCTGGGCGCCGCCACCTACCGCCGCGCCGTGGTCCGCCAGCTCGAAATCCTACAGGATGCCGGCGTGAACGCCATCCGCACCTCGCACAACCCGTGCTCCAAGGTGTGGGCCGAGGAGTGCAGCCGCATGGGCTTCCTGCTGCTCGAAGAGCTCACCGACATGTGGACCGCTCCAAAGAACCGCAACGACTACTCCAACTACTTCGCCCAGGATTATCCGGAAGACTTGGCCGCGATGATTCTGCGCGACCGCAACGAGCCGGCCGTGTTCATGTGGGGCATGGGCAACGAGGTGGCTTGGCAGGAACATGAGATTCCGATCGCCGCCGACCTGACCCGCCGGTGCCATCTGCTGGACCCGACCCGCCCGAACTCCGTGAACGACGCCTCGTACCTGTCCAAGGGCATCGACGGCATCGGCAACAAGATCCACGAGCAGATGGACGTGCGCGGCTACTCCTACATCAACCGCGATCAGATGGAGCAGGTGCATGAGAAGCACCCGAACGATGTGATTCTGAATTCCGAATCCGGCAACTGCACGCCATGCCGCGGCTTCTATGTGCACCCGACGATCCTTACCGACGAATGGCAGCTGCGTGGCCGCGATTACCCGTTTGCCAAGGGACGCCGGCCGTGGAAGGAAGACACCTACGAGATTTCCGACTACAACGTGACCACCAACCGTGGCTACCCGCTGGATATCGCGTTCGACCGTCTGGTGAACCTTGAGTTCAACGTTGGCGAGTTCGCATGGACCGGCTTCGACTACATCGGCGAGCCCGCTCCGTACATCTCGAACTTCTACTGGAACAAGCCTGATATGCCGGAATCCGACGGCACGGTGCTGGCTCCGTTGCGCTCCTACTACGGCATGGTCGATACGGCCGGCTTCCCGAAGAATCCGTGGTGGCTGTACAAGGCATTGTGGACTGATCCGGATGACGCTCCGGTCGTGCACCTGCTGCCGCATTGGAACTGGGAGCAGGGTGAATCCGTGGCCGTGTGGGCCTACACCAATGCCGCTTCCGCCGAACTGTTCCTCAACGGCAAGTCCCTGGGCAAGCGCGAATTCGAATCGCACCAGGCCACCTTCCACCTGAGCAACAAGTACGCGGACAAGCCGTTCGAGTACCGCTACCAGAAGGACGGCAACGAGCCCAAGCAGCTCACCCTGCAGTGGGAGGTGCCGTTCGAGCCGGGCACGGTGGAGGTTGTGGCCTACGACAAGGCCGGCCATGTGGTGGCCCGCGACTCCATCACCACCGCCGGTGCCCCGGCCGGCATCAAGCTCATTCCCGACCGCCACGTCATTGACGGCGACGGCCATGACCTGAGCTTCATCGAAGCCGATGTGATCGATGACGCCGGTGTGATTGTGCCGCGCGCCAACAACGAGATCACCTTCCATGTGGAGAACGGCACCCTGCTCGGCACCGACAACGGCTACCAGGCCAACACCGAGCCGCTGCAATCCCCCGTGCATTCCGCCTACTCCGGCAAGGTGCTCGCCATCGTGGCTTCCGACGGCTCCGGTAAGCCGATTCGCGTAACCGCCACCGCCAAGGGATTGAAGGCTGACACTGTGAACGTGTTCATTACTGATACGCTGGCCAACGACGCCGACGCCCTCGAAGCCCGTAACGTGGCCGTGCGCGTTCGCGCCGGTGAGACCCCGGTGCTGCCGCAAACCGTCACTGTGCTCAAGGCCGGCAATGTTACCGAAGATGTTCCGGTCACGTGGCAGCTGGCCACACTGCTGGATTCCGTGGCTGCCGCAGAAGCCAAGTCCGGCGCACAGTCGTTCACCATCGATGGCGAAGCCGCAGGACTGCCGGTCAGCGCAACGGTGACCGTGACTCACCCGGTCGCCGCACGCCCGGCTTCCTTGGCAGCCCCGGCTGGCGCTGCGCCAACCCTGCCCGCCAAGGCATTGGTCATCTTTGATGATGGCAGTGCCGTTGATGCTCCGGTGGCTTGGGATGCCGCCGAGGCCGACTGGAGCAATGCCGGCACTGTGGTGCTGAACGGTACTGTCGAAGGCTACGAGCTGCCGACCACCGTAAGCGTGCGCCTGGCCGACGGCGAAGCCACTGCCCACGACACCACTGATTTGACTCAGGTTCTGGTGGATGGCGAGCCGGTCGAGTTCGATGATCAGCATCGCGCTGTGCTGCACCGCGCCTACACTGCCGGCGCTCCGACCATCAGTGTTGAGGCCGCCGACAATGCTGTGGCATACGTGGTGCCGCCGCTCAACTACCCGTACGGCTCTTACGTGATTCGCGTCACTTCCGAGGATGGCGAACAGCATGCCGCGTATGCGCTTGACTTGGATGTGCCGCCGGCTCCGGTTGCCGAGGTCACCTTGGTGCCGCCGACCTTCACGTTGGCCGAGGATGAAACCTCTGATCTTGCGGTGTCTGCCACCGATGAGACCGGTGCCGCCATCTCGCTGGGCGAAGGCAGTGAAGCCGCAATCACGTTTGCTTCCAGCGACGAATCCGTGGCCGGCGTGGACGGCAACGGCATCATCACCGGCCGCCTGTCCGGTACTGCGAATGTGACCGCCACCGTCACGTACGGTGGAGTGGCCAAGACCAGCACGCCGGTCATCGTCACCGTTACCGAAGGTGCCCAGCCGAAGCAGCCGACCGATGTTCAGGTTCCTGCCGTGCGCACGATGGCAGGCACGGTGCCTGCATTGCCGGCTACCGTCACCGTCAACTTCGATCACGGTGTTGCCGCACCGCTGCCGGTCGCGTGGGAAGCCGTGCCGGCTGCCGCCTACGATCACGCTGGCGAAGTGAGCGTTGCCGGCAAGGTGACGCGCTTCGATCTGGATGTGAGCGTCAAGGTGCAGGTTGTTGAAGTGCTTGAGGTGCAGTCCGTGGCACTGGACACCATTACCGGCATCGAGCCACTCGTGGGTGAAACCGCTCCCGAAGTGACCGTCCACTGGTCCGATGGCGCCAAGGAACAGCGCGCGGTGACATGGGGCAAGCCTGAGGCTGCGCTGTATAGCCACGCCGGTGAATTCACCGTACTGGGCGATGTGGAAGGCTTGGAGCAGAAGGCTGTGGCTCATGTGCGCGTAACCGATGACTACGTGCAGAACCGCGACCTGTTCTCCTACCGTAACGACGTGTATCCGCAGGTGCGCGCTTCCTACACGAACCCGGATCCGAAGGCTCAAGAGGATGCTTCGCTGCTGATGGACGGCATTGTGTCCTACACGCCGCGCGTCGGCTACAACCTGAAGAACCGTTGGTCTACGTTCGGCGACCCGTCCAACACCGCTTGGCTGGAGTACCGCTTCGGCTATGGCGAAGAGGAGCCGTTCATGCTCAACTCCTTCACCATCTACTACTGCCTGGATGGCGAGGATGTCGCACTGCCCGAATCCGTGAAGGTGGACTACTTGGCCGCCGACGGTTCCTGGCAGCCAGTGCAGGGGTTGAAGGTATCCTCCAACCCGGTTGAGCAGACCAACGACGCCGCCTGGGTGTACGCCACGGTTGGCGATAAGCCCGGCTCCTCGATGAGCTCGAACGGTGACGAAACCACCTACTCCTTCGATATGGTGCGCACGTCTCGTATCAAGATCACGTTCACGTCCGCTGAAGGCAAGTGCGTGGCAATCACCGAGGTTCGCGGTGATGCTCGCATTCCGGCCCCGCGCAGCGAAGCTACGCCTGAGGAAGCGAGGTGATGCCGCATTAGTGTAGATTACTTCTCGATCCTAGCTTGGTAAATGTCAAGGCCGCCCGGCTCTCATATGAGGACCGGGCGGCCTTTACTGTTAGTTATCCAGCTATGTGCCTACGCACCCAGCAAATCAAGCATTTGCGGAATGCTCTTCTTGCCGAATTCGACGGTCTGGCTGCCGTCGGACTTGTTGATCACGATGCAGGGCACGCTCATCGCACCGTACTGGTCCTTGAGTTCGGGGAAGTGCGAGACATCGTAGGCTTCGGCGCGCACGTTCGGATTGAGCGAGGCGATGCGCTGCGAGGCAAGCACGGTTTCCGGGCACATCGTGCAGGTCAGGGACACCAGAATCATCACATCGAGCGGACTGCTGATGGCTGCGGCACGTTCACGCAGATCATCATCAAGCGGCTGACCCGGGCCGGCAGCATTGTAGAGACCCAGCACGAACGAGTTGAACTCGTGGCCGGACGGCACGCCGTGGAAGGCGAGTCCGGTGAAGGTGAGCTTGTCATCATCAGCCGTGCAGATGCGTACGGCCGGGCGGGCGAGCGGCATTGCGGCGGCAACATCGAATTCAGCACGGCCGGAGTCATCAAGTGTGCCGTACGTGGGCAGCGCAGCATCATCGGCCGGCAACGTCACCTCCAGCGGCTCGCCTACCACCAGGCTGGTTGGCGCGGACTCACCATCAATTGCGGTAATCAACCCATCGGCACCGACTGCCACCGAGTTCAACTTGCCGCCGGACAGGGCGACCATCGCGCCAATGAATCCCTGCAATTCCGTAGACAACGGAGTGTTATCGAGCTCCAGAACCAGCGTCACCGGGCGGGTCATGCGGCCGAACACCACACCAAGCTGCTGCTTGATGGCGGCGGAGAACAGCTCTCCCGGCTTCTTGGCGGTCTGCGCGGCGGCAGCAGCGGCAGCAGCGCTGCGCTTGGCAGGCGCGGGAGCAGGCGTCGTGCCAGCAGCGGCAGTCTTGGCAGCCGCAGTCGCTTCGGCCTGCTCATAGGCGGACGTGGTCGGTCGCGGCGGCACGAGACCCGTTTTCTCGCTCAGCTGCTTGGCGTAACGCTCCAGTTCCACAGCTGCAATGGCGCCATCGGCAGTAGCGGTGACCACCTGGCGCAGGTTCTTGACGCGCAGATCGCCGGCCGCATACACGCCGGGCACCGAAGTCTCCAGATAGCCGTGGGTGACCACGTAGCCGTGATCATCGAGTTCCACCACGCCACGCACCAAGTCGGTGGCGGGCACGTAGCCGGCGAATACGAAGACGCCGAACGTACCGTTATCGGCCGGCTTCCAGGTTTCGGTCTCACCGGTCTCACGGTTCAGAATCGTGGCTTCGCGCAGCCCGCCCTGACCTGCGGTGACACCCTTGAGCTCGACGTTGTACCGCACGTCGATCTTCGGATTGTTCTTGGCTTCGGCGGCCACGGAAGCATCGCAAGTGAAGTCGGGTTCGCGCACAAGCACGGTGACCTTGGACGCATATTTGGTGAGGAATACGGATTCCTCGGCGGCCGCGAAACCGCCGCCCACCACGAGCACTTCCTTGCCGGTGAAGAACTCACCATCACAAGTGGCGCAGTAGGCCACACCGCGGCCGGCGTATTCGCGCTCGCCCTCGAAACCGAGCTTGCGCGGGGAGGCGCCGGTGGCGATCAGAATGCCGAAGGTCTTAAGGTCGCCGCGCGAAGTGTGCACGGTTTTGATGTCTCCTTCGACATCAAGCCCGATGGCTTCGGCGGAGAGGAACTCAGCGCCGAAATCCTTGGCTTGCTGGCGCATGGTTTGGGTCAGTGCGCGGCCAGTAGTGCGGCCGACGCCCGGATAGTTCACCACTTCATTGGTGATGGTGATCTGCCCGCCGAAATCATCCTTCTCGAGAATCAGCACACGGTAGCGAGCGCGGGCGAGGTACAGGCCCGCGGTAAGCCCCGCAGGTCCCCCACCAATGACCACGACGTCATAAAGATTGTTGGTTTGAGTCATGCAAAAACTCCTTAGCGCGTATACAGTGGCTCCCTCTGACGAGGGAGCTGTCGAACGAAGTGAGACTGAGGAAGAGAAACAGTCAACCGCGCTGACAACTCCTTCATCAGAGGGAGTCAATAATCTGCTTACTGAGCTATTCAGCGCCGATCACAGCTGGCCGACGAGGTCGAGGCTAGGCTCGATGGTCTCCTCGCCCGGGGTCCAGTTGGCCGGGCAGACCTGATCGCCGTGCTCGTACACGAACTGGGAAGCCTGCACGCGGCGCAGCAGCTCGTCGGCGTTACGGCCAACGTTGGAGCTGGTGACCTCGTAGGCCACGACCTTGCCCTCAGGGTTGATGATGAAGTCACCGCGCTCGGCCATGCCGTCGGCCTCGTTGTAAGTGTCGAGGTCGCGAGCCAGCAGGGCAGTCGGATCGGCCAGCATCGGGTACTGGATCTTGGCGATCTTCTCGCTGGCGTCATGCCAAGCCTTGTGCACGAAGTGGGTGTCGCAGGAGACGGAGTAGATCTCGCAGCCGATCTTCTTGAACTCCTCGTACTTGTTGGCGAGGTCCTCAAGCTCGGTCGGGCACACGAAGGTGAAGTCAGCCGGGTAGAAGAAGAACACGGACCAGTGGCCGAGCACATCTTCCTTGGTCACCTCATGGAATTCGTTGTTCTGGAAAGCCTGCACTTTGAAATCAGTCAGTTCATGCTGCAGCAGAGTCATCATCGGTCCTTTCAGGAATCCTGTTGCATTACCGTTTTCTATCGTAATGTGATTGGCCACAGCTCGTGCCGATTCAGCGTATGAGCATAATCACAGCCGCATCGGTACTACCTCCCCAGCTACTATGAGGAACTAGCAACAAGCCGATTATGGAGGTTTCATGACACAGTCGGACTTTGAAGAGAACTTCGAACAGAACGAACAAAACGTTGAGGCAACGCAGCAGACGCCGGAGCCGGCCGCAGAATTCGCCTCTCCCCTGCCCAGCGAGCTGCACGAATCCACCGCCAACGCCACATGGAGCCGCATGCTCCAAGGTAACAAGCGTTTCGCCGAGGGCAAGGCCGAGCACCCGTGGCAGGATAAGGAAACCCGCCACATGCTCACCGACGGGCAGAAGCCGGATGCCGCCGTGCTCTCCTGCTCCGACTCGCGAGTGCCACCGGAAATCATCTTCGACCAGGGCCTGGGTGACCTGTTCACCGTGCGCACCGCCGGCCAGATGATTGATGATGCAGTGATCGCCTCACTGGAATACGCGGTCAAGAAGCTGCATGTGAGCCTGTTGTGCGTACTGGGGCACGGGCGCTGCGGTGCACTGGAGGTTGCCGAACGCGAGTTCAACGAACTCGTGCGCACGGTGACCGCCGAAGCCGAAGAATCCAAGGATTCCATCGAAGCGGAAAACCTGCTGGATGATTTGGATGAGCGTATCGCCCAATCGGATTCGATTGTGTTGCGTCAAGCCGGTATTTCCGTATGGCAGGCGCGCGAGTCCGAGCTGGATTGTCTGGACGACATCGAGCGCGTGCATGTGGCGCACACCATCGAAACACTGGTCGACCGCTCCGAAGTCATCCAGCAGGCACTGGCATCCGAGCAGCTCATGATCGTGGGCGCCCGCTACCAGCTCGACACCGGTCGCGTCGAGGTGCTGAGTTTCTGAGCTTCTGTATTTCTAACTGCCTGTTTGCCTTGTAATCGTTGATTTGTGGCCTTTTTACACGTCGGCAATGCGAGGGATGATAAAGGTTATCGAGAGAGAAGATTGCCTGAAGAAGGCGGGAACCAATGCCACCGACCCTTATCATCGATTACAAGTCAGCCCAGTACGCTGTCAATCCGGAACACGTCACGGTTATCGGGCGTTCGCCTGACTGTGATGTGGTGATTCCCGACGCGCATGTGTCGCGCCACCATGCCCGCGTCAGCTGGACTCCGGATGGTTGGCTGCTCCAGGATTTAGGCAGCGCCAATGGACTGACCGTCAAAGGTCAGCGCCTCACCCTCGTACCATTGACAGCCCCCGAAACCGCTGTGACCTTGGCGAACGGTGTGGTGATTCGATGCAGGGTGAATGTTCCCGCTGCCGCAGTGCCACCAGCGCCGTCAATATCAACGGCGCACACTGCGCAAACGGCGCACACTGCGCACACGGCACAAACCGGGCATACAACATACACGTCACCAACAGCACCGACCATCACATCGACGGTACAACCAACAACAACATCGATTGCGGCACCGGTTCTGCCGCAGCCGCAGCCGCAATCGCAGCCGCAGCCGCAACAATCCGCGTTGCCGATACCGCCGGCGCCACGACTGCCGCAACCATCAGCGCCACAACCATCAACATCGCAACCGCGCGTGCCGCAAGCCGCCGCGCCGGCACCTAAGATTCCCACGCCCCACCCGGCGGCCGAAAAGCACACCCATCGTGCACAGCCGCCAAAGCCGCGCGCACTCAATACTCCCATCGCGACTCAGCCCAATGCCCAAGCGCAACCACCGACCCCAGCTGCGCCGCTGCCCAATGATCAGAACCTCTCGGGCACAGTGCTGGCGGGCAGCATCCCGCTGGAGGAACTGGATTCCCAGCTCACCTCCCGCCGCATCACCGGTTACTTTGACCCCACCAAAGAACAGTCGGGCACGCTCGGACGTTCACCATCCTGCCTGATTTGCGTCAACGATGTACTCGTCTCCCGCACGCATTGCTCGCTAGCCGCCACACCGAACGGCATCCTGCTCACCGATCTTGACTCAGCCAACGGCACTTATGTCAACGGTCGCCGCGTGGCCAAAATCTGGCTTGAGGAAGGCGATCGCGTTACCGTCGGCAACACCGACCTTATTGTGCACGACGGCATCCTGTGTGACCGCTCACCGTTCAGCGGCGAAGATGCGGTGATCGCCGAGAACATCGGGCTCACGGTCGGCAAAGGCACGCGCCTGCTCAACGGCATCAACGCCGTATTCACCAAGGGCTCGCTGACCGCGGTAATCGGCCCGTCTGGCGCGGGTAAAACCACGTTCACCTCCATTGTGGCAGGCCTCAGCTCCCCCACCGAAGGACGTGTGCTGTTCGACGGCTACGACGTGCAGCAGAACATCGAACTGTTGCGCAGCCGTATCGGATTCGTGCCTCAGGATGATGTGGTGCATCGCAAGCTCACCGTGGATGATGCTCTCGAATATGCCGCCAAACTGCGCTTGCCGGGCTCCACCAAGACCGAACGCGCTGAAATCATCAACCGTGTACTGAACGAATTGGAGCTCCAGGAACGCCGTAAGAATCGTGTCGACCAACTCTCCGGAGGCCAACGCAAGCGCGTCTCCACCGCCATCGAATTGCTGAACAGCCCGGAACTGCTGATTCTTGACGAACCGACCTCCGGCCTTGACCCGGCACTGGATCTCACCGTGATGACCATGCTGCGCCAATTGGCGGATGCCGGTCGTGTGGTGATTGTGGTCACGCATTCGCTGGCCTACATCAACAAACTATGCGACAACGTGCTCATGCTGGCTCCCGGCGGCAAACCGGCCTTCTTCGGCAGCGTCACGGAAATGCAGCAGGCGTTCAACGGCCAGGAGTGGGCGGACATCTTCAAGACGGTCACCGAGCATCCCGATCATGTGTATTCCATCGCTGATTCGAAGCAGCGCACCGTGGAATACACGCAAACCATACAGCCGCGCACCAATCATGAAAAACCTGCCAAACCATTCCGCGTCAAACAAACCATCACCTTGGTGGCTCGTCAGCTGCATCTCATCGCCGCTGACCCAGGACTGCTGATTTTCCTAGTACTACTGCCGCTGTTCCTCGGCTTGCTCTCGCTGGTGGTGCCCGGCTCGCACGGCTTGGGCGAACCGGATTTCAAGGATTCCGCCACAGAGCCCAGCCAGCTACTGTCGCTGATCATCCTGGGCGCCTGCTTCATGGGTTCGGCGTTGTCGGTAAGGGATATCGTCTCCGAGAAAACCATTTATGACCGCGAACGCGCCGTGGGCCTCTCCCCCACGTCGTACACATTCTCGAAACTCATTGTGATGGGTTTGCAGACGCTGCTGCAGGCAGCATTGCTGATTACTGCGGTCAGCATCGGCAAACCACACCCGGATGAAGGCATGATCACCGATTCCGGCATCCCGGAACTGGTGCTGGTGGTGTGGCTCACCGCATGGGCTTCGGCCATGCTCGGCGAAGTGGGTTCCGCGCTGGTCAAGTCCAGCGAGCAGACCATGCCGTTGCTGGTGGTGCTGGTGATGGCGCAGCTGGTGTTCTCCGGCGGCATGATTCCGGTAACTGACCGCGATGGTCTCGAACAAATCAGCATGATTTTCCCCGGCCGCTGGGGCTTCTCGGCCGCAGCCTCGGACATCAACCTCAATGATCTGCTGTATGGCCCCACCAAGGTGCCGACGTTCAAGAAGGATGATTTGTGGGAGCACACCACCGATCAGTTCTGGTTCGACATCATTATTCTGCTGGTGATGGTGGTGCTGTTCACTGTGGTGCTGCGCATCTGCGTGAGCAACGCGGCAGCCAAGCTGAAGAGGCGGTAGTGCAGTCGGCTTCGCGCTGCAGCCTTGCTGCTTGCCTACCTGCAATTGACTCCCCGCTCCCCTAAAGTTGGAGTCATGTCTGTTGGTTTGAACGTCCTCCTGATTTTCGTCTTCCTGGTTATCGGCTCGGTGTTTTCCGGTACCGAGCTGGCACTGGTCTCACTGCGCGGTTCGCAGATTGAGCAGATGGAGCAGGAGGATGCGCGCGGCGCGAAAGTCGCCAAAATCGCGCGCGATCCGAACACGTTCCTGTCCACTGTGCAGATTGGCGTAACGCTATCCGGCTTCCTGTCCGCCTCGTTCGGCGCTTCCTCGATTGCACCGTATCTGATTCCGGTTGTAGAGGGCTGGGGTGTGCCGGTTGGCATCGCAGGCGGCTTGGTGAACATTGTGCTCACGCTGATTATCTCCTACTGCTCGATTGTGATTTCGGAAATGGTGCCGAAGCGTATTGCTATGCAGCGCACTGAGCAGATCGCACGAGCTGTGGTGCCCGCGATTGATGTGTTCGCCACAATCTGCCGTCCGATTATTTGGCTGATCGGCAAGAACACGAACGGTATTGTGCGCCTGCTTGGTTTCGACCCTCAGCAGACCGAATCCGAAGTGTCCGACGATGAGCTGCGCGTACTGGTGAGCTCCAATACCAATCTTTCCAAAGATGAGCGCACGATTTTGGACGATGTGTTCGACGCGTCCGAAACGATTGTGGCCGAGGTGATGCGCCCGCGCGCCGACGTGGTGTTCATCGAAGGCGATCAGCCTTTGGATGAGGCTGCCGCGTTCGTGCGCGATCAGCCGTACTCCCGCTACCCGGTGACCGGTAAGGATTTCGATGATGTGATTGGCTTTGTGCATGTGCGCGATCTGCTGGATGTGCGCGACCCGAACGCCAAAACCGTACGCGATGTGGTGCGCGAAGGCATCTCCCTGCCCGGCACTTCTAAGCTGCTGCCAAGCCTTGAGCTGCTGCGTAAGCGTGGTATTCATCTGGCTGTGGTCATCGATGAGTACGGCGGCACGGATGGCATCGTGACGTTGGAGGATATGACCGAGGAGCTTGTGGGCGATATTCGCGACGAATACGATCTGCCGAGCGAAAAGGGTGGCGAGCGGAAGCCTCGTACCGTGTTTGTGAACGGCGTGGCTACCATCGAGGCCAGTATGACCATTGAGGACTTCGCCGATCTGACCGGCATCGAACTGGAGGATGGCCCGTACGAGACGGTGGCCGGCTACTTCCTGGCCCACACCGGCAAGATGGGTGCCGTGGGTGATGTGCTTCATTCGGATGATGGCTACGACATGGTGGTGACCAAGGTCGACGGCCGCCGCATCGAAACCATCGAAGTGCGCAAGGCGGCCGCGGCGTAAAGCGGATAGTCCAGTGGACTATCCGTAGCCGAGGCCTGAGCGAGGCGACAACCCGAGCGAAGGCAATGCTGAGTCTCGCCATAGGCGAGTCCTTAATTGCCTCCAGAGCACGCGCCAATTGCCGAAGCGTGATTATTCCCACGCTCGCGCCGGGCTTGTGGCAGCGGCAAACGGCATAGACTGGAATGACTGTTCCCAAACATGAAAGGAAAGAACATCATGACACTTGCATTTGTGGTCCCAGGCCTCGATGAAGCGACCAGCGAGAAGGCCATTGCGATCTTGCAGAACCGTTTGAGCCAGGAGCAGGAGGCTGCTCTGGTGCTGAAGCACGCGCACTGGAATGTGACCGGCCCGAACTTCATCGCCGTGCATGAGATGCTCGACCCCGAGGTCGAATCCGTGCTGGCTCAGGCCGATGAGACCGCCGAGCGTATCGCCACGCTGGGTGGCACTCCGGATGGTCGCCCGGATACGGTGGTGCGCAACCGTACCTGGAAGCCGTTCGATGTAGAGGGCCGCGCCGGCACTGAGGAATACCTCAAGGCGCTCATCGAATACTACGATGCCTTTATCGCTGAAGATCGCAAGGCTGTGGCCGAACTGGATGAGCTGGACTTCGTGAGTTCCAATATCATTCAGGATCATGTTCAGCAGCTCGAGAAATTCCACTGGTTCATGCGCTCTCATCTGGCGTGAGCTTCCAAAGTCTCAGACGACTTCAGACAGTCTGCATTAGCGGCTCCATTCATTGCGAATAGAGCCGCTTTTTCTATATAGGTATTGGCGTAACAAGGCATGACCGACGTCACTCCGCATGGTATAGGATTCGCGTACGCCCATTCTCCAACCGCATGTCGTTGCGCAATCTCGGATGTAACACTCTGCAAGAGAGCCGCACGGACCCATAAAACGTCGCAGAACAATAATCGACAATATGTAAAAACGTCGCAGAAACTCATTACATACCGCTCTGAACAGTCTCATGAATGTCGAGGAATGGAAGCTCGACCGGGCGATTGTGCTGTGCGAGGGAAACGTCTCCAACGACAGCACACAACCTGGCATCACCTATATGCCGTGGTACATGACGATGTTCATCACACAGCCGAAACCTGAACCCATCATTGTTGGAGAATTGTGAGCACAACAGCATGAGATATGCCACAATGCACTCGTAAGCGTTTGATAATCAAATTGTGGCTCCCTTCCGAAGAGGGGAGCCGCAACCTATATCCTCACCGTTGAGGATGCCTGCCATATCTCGCAATCACACGCAATCAGTGGGTGGCGATTTCGTCCACCTTGGTCACGTGACCGCCAAACTGGGCGCGCAGGGCAGTCACCACGCGCAGGATGTCGTCGGCGCCGCCGCGCGAGGTCTGGCGCTGCCAGAGGGCCGCAGCCGTGGTGGGCACTGGCACACCAAGCTCCAACGCCGCTTCGACCATCCATTTGGCCTCGCCGGACTCGTTGGCCACGGCGGGCACGCTTTTCAGTTCCGGATCGTCTTTGGTGGCGTTGTCCAACAGGTCGAGCAGCCAGCTGGCCACCACGGAGCCGGTGCGCCACGAGGTCATGGTTTCGGCCGGATTAGTCACGTACTCGCTGCGCAACATCGTGGCGAATCCTTCACCGAACGCCTGCATCATGCCGTATTCAATGCCGTTGTGCACCATCTTGGCGAAGTGGCCGCCACCCACCGGGCCGGCATGCACCAAACCATACTCACCTTCCGGCTTGAGACTTTCGAAAATCGGCAGCACGGTCTCGTAATCCTTATCCGAGCCGCCGATCATCAGTGCGTAGCCACGCTCGGCGCCCCAGACGCCGCCGGAGACGCCGCAGTCCAGGAACCCGATGCCCTTTTCGGCCAGCGCGGCCGCATGTTCGCGGTCCTCGGTGTACTTGGAATTGCCGCCGTCAACCACGATGTCGCCCGGCTCGAGCAGCTCGCCCAGCTGTTCCACGGTGGAATCGGTGGGCTTGCCGGCGGGCACCATCACCCACACCACGCGCGGGGCATCCAAAGCGGCCACCAAGGCTTCCAGCGAGTCCACATCGCGTCCGGATTCGGGGTTCATGTCGAAGCCGACGATCTCATGGCCGTCTTCGCGCAGGCGCTTGACCATGTTGCCACCCATGCGGCCGAGGCCGATCATTCCCATCTGCATTGCAATTGCCTTCTTTCGAAATACTGTGTTCGTTATCGTCGTTGATGAACTGGGAGAAATATGCGAGGTTACAGGTTCAGGGCTCCGGCCACGGCCATGGCTTCCTGATCCGGGTCGGCCAGACCGATGTGCACGTTGACGTGCACTTCGTCGTCGCCCGGCTCTTCAAGGATGTCGAACTGGCTCTTGAGCATGCTCGGCTTCATGAAGTGGCCTTCGCGGTGGGAGAGACGCTCCATCACTTCGTCGAAGGTGCCCTGCATGTAGACGAATACGACGCCCGGGCGGCGCAGCTTGTCGCGGTAGACCTTCTTCAGTGCGGAGCAGGTCACCACAGCCGCTTCGCCGGCAGCGATACGCTCGTCAATCCAGGAGGCCAGGGTGTCGAGCCACGGCCAGCGGTCCTCGTCGGTGAGCGGGATGCCGGCGGCCATCTTGTCGATGTTAGCCTTCGGGTGGAAGTCGTCGGCTTCCGCGTACTTCAGGCCGTAGCGGTCGGTCAGGTGGGCTGCCACCGTGCTTTTGCCGCAGCCGCACACGCCCATCAGCACGATGATCGGCTTGGTATTGGCAAAGTAGTCGGCAGGGATGGTGTTGGCGGTGATGATGTCGGCATGTGCCTCGGTTGCGATGGTCATAAGAGTCTCTTTTCAGCTGGGTAGGGGAGAGGATTACGAATGATTGATGATTGCTAGACCAGCGGCACGAAGATGCTGCAGATCATCACAAGGGCGAGTACCACGACGGAGAGCAGGCATTCGAGCACGGTCCAGGTCTTGAAGGTTTCGCCGACCTCCAGGCCGAAGTATTCCTTGATGAGCCAGAATCCGGCGTCATTGACGTGGGAGAGGAACACGGAGCCTGCGCCGATGGCGATGACCAGCAGGGCGATGGCCGGTGCGGTGACGCCCATCTGGTCGACGACCGGGCCGAGAATGCCGGCGGTGGTGATGATGGCCACGGTGGCGGAGCCGGTGGCCACGCGCACGAAGGCGGCGATGAGCCAGGCGAGCAGGAAGATGGAGATCGCGGAGCTTTCAACGAACTTGCCGATGATGTCGCCGATGCCGGTGTCTACGAGCACACCCTTGTAGCCACCGCCGGCGCCGACGATGAGCAGGATGCCTGCGATGGGCGGCAGTGCGGCCTTCAGGGAGTCATTGACGGTCTTCCATGACATGTGGGTGGTGCGGCCAAGCACGATCATGGCGAAGATTACGGCGGTGGCCAGTGCGATGGCGGGCTTGCCGAAGAAGGCGAGCACCTGAGCATACACGGCCTTGGAGCCGGCCTGATCGGGAGCCACGATTTCGAAGATGGCGTTGCCGAGCATCAGGAT
This sequence comes from Bifidobacterium colobi, assembly GCF_018555455.1. Lineage (GTDB taxonomy): Bacteria > Actinomycetota > Actinomycetes > Actinomycetales > Bifidobacteriaceae > Bifidobacterium > Bifidobacterium colobi. The sequence goes on from NZ_JAFEJU010000001.1 coordinate 535,294, forward strand.
GGCCGGCACGAGGATGCACAGCACGGACAGGGCGAACGGCGGCTTGGTGGCGATCGGGTTGCCGTCGGCGTCCACGCGGCCCTTGCCGGTGTCGAAGTTTTCAGGAGCGCCGACCGGCACCCACTTGGCGGCGAACTTGGAGAACAGCGGACCGACGAGCGCGGCGGTGATCACGGCGATCGGCAGGCCGAACATCATCGTGATGCCCACGGAACCGTTCTTGAAGCAGCTCAGTGCGGCGAGCGGGCCAGGCTGAGGCGGCATGCAGGCGTGCATCACGGAAAGACCGGCCAGCGTCGGAATGGCGACGCGCATCAGCGGCAGCTTGGAGCGGCGGGTGATGAGGATGATCACCGGCACGAGCACCACGAGGCCGACTTCGAAGAACATCGGCAGGCCAATCAACGCACCGATCAGGGCCATGGTCCACGGGATCATCTTGGTGGAGGTCTTGGAGAGCAGCGTGTCGACGATGCTGTCGGCGGCACCGGTGTCCATCAGCACGCGGCCGAGCATGGCGCCGAGGCCGACGAGGATGCCCACGGATGCCATCGTGGAGCCGAAGGTGGTGGAGAAGCTTTCCACGGTGGCCACCGGGCCGTAGCCGGAGCCGATGCCGACCACGAGGGAGGAGATCAGCAGGGAAACGAACGGGTGCAGTTTCGCGACAGTCACCAGCAGAATCAGCACGACGATGCTGGCCACCACGCTGATGCCGAGCTGGGTGCTGTTGAGCTGGACTGCGTTCGCGGCTTCAGCCAAAACAAGCGTATTCATAATCCATCTCTTCTTTGAGTAGTTGTATTTGAATGACGTTTCATTGTCACCGCATACATTTCGTATGTTGTTATCTAATATACCGGGTGATTATGGAATACGCAATACTTTTGCGTATCGGTGTGTTGAATATGTATGCCATAACGAATCAAACGTGCGATACTTGTCTTATGACTTCCGCGATTTCTCCGATGACTGCCGCCGTATCCGGCGCGGCTGCCGCCAACGAGCTCTCCCTGCATGACCGACTCCTCGATGAGTGGGGCATGGCCGTGGTCAGCGGCGAGGTAGCCACGGGGGAGCGGCTGCCCGAACCGAATATGGACGGCGACGCCGCGCCTTCACGCACGGTGACGCGCGAGGTGACGCGCGTATTGGAATCAATGGGCTTGGTGAGCGTCAAGCGTAAGGCCGGAGCCACCGCGAACCCCATCGAACAGTGGAACATTCTGGATCCACAGGTGATTCAATGGCGGCTGCGCGGCCCGCATCGCATTGCCGCGTTGCATGAGCTTTCGCAGCTGCGTGCCGCCGTGGAGCCTGTTGCCGCCCGGCTTGCCGCTTCGCACGCCACCGCAGATGATTGGGCGACGCTCACCCGCGCGGCCATTGAGATGGTGGCACATTCCGATCATGCCGATGAAGCCGAGTATTTGGATGCGGATATTCTCTTCCACCGCACGCTGTTGGAAGCTTCCGGCAACCTGATGTTCGCGGCTTTGGGCGACGTGATTGCATCCACACTGACCGGCCGCACGCAGCACGAATTGATGCCTCAAGTGGCCGATCAGACGGCACTGAGCTGGCACACCGAGGTAGCTGCCCTGATTCGCAAGGGTGATGGCGCGGCGGCCGAGGCCACGATGCGGCAGATCGTCGACGAATCGGACCAAGCCATCAGCCACATCGCCGGCGAGTAGTGGGTGTGTGTCCCGAATTTCTCTCACTGAGGTTCCCTCAGTGAGAGAAATTCGGGACACACACCCTCGCGCTACAATACGACGCGACGATTGAGCTCCCGACGCAATTCGCGCCAGTTCGGCAGATATGAACCAATACGCCGCTGGAATCCGGCTCCATGACCGCGTTCCCACAGGTGCGTCATTTCATGCACCAGCACGTACTCCAGGAATCGCGGCTCCATCAATCCCAATTGCAGATTCAACCGAATTCGCCCGGTTTTCGGCGTGCATGACCCCCAGCGCGTGGTCATCAATCGCAACGTGATATGCGTGGGCGTTCGACCAATCACCGGCCCCCATTTGGCCAATAGCGCCGGCAGCTGTGCATTGATATTGGCCACAGCTTGTTGACGCAGTTCGTCGGTCCATACAAGCCCGCTATCGCCGGTTTCAGAGGAACCGGAGGATGTCCTTTCGCCGCCATCACGACCACCCTCAAGCCCCGGTTGGGGTACCACGGACTGCTCGCGCGCATGCTGCATCTTACGCACATTGCCGTCGATCCAAGCGCGCCGCCCGCGCACAAAATCAATGATTGTCCGCTCGCTCATGCGCTGCGGCGCCGACACCACCACGTCCCCATTCGGCGGCTTGATGCGCAAATACATGTTGGCGATGGGCTTGCGCACCACCGTAATCGACAGTCCGTCAACAGTAAGGCTGCTGCTGGTGCTGACTGCGCCATGGGAACCAGAGCGGGAGCGGGACGAGGGACGATACGGCATGCGCGCTATTGTCACGCACGGAACCGACAGCCAGCGCGAGTCATCAGCAGCCTAACTGCGTAGCAAATCCGCGCAACCCCAGACCACCTCAGCGATACGCCGCAGTTCCGCTTCCGCGCTCACCGTGCGCCACACTGCCGCATACGCTTCAAACCACTGTTCCAGACCGCGAGCAACTTGCCGCGAGAAGCCATCAGGCAACGACAGCACGTCACCAGCAACCTCAGCCTCGGTAACGACCCCTTCGCGCATCGCCAAGCACATGCCTAGCTCATTGAACAGGCGCTGACCTTCCGCCGCAATCAGCAATGGCTGCAGTACATTGCCACGCACAGCGCCGGCATCATACGTTGCAGCCCGCGCTCCCATCGCACCAAGGCGCACGATATCCGAACCCAGCGTCTTGTTCGCCTCAGCCCAGCGCAATATGTTGGGTTTCAGCCAAGTGAGCAGATGTGCGCGCGCCTCATGTACCGTAGTGCTGCCGTGGATGAGCTTGGCGTAGGGGGAGCCCTGGGCACCACCGTCGTCATCGATGCGAATCGAATCGCGCACGTCAGTGTTCAGCGAACTATCACCGGAGTCAAGCTCCACATAGCGGACGATATTGAACCAGCCAAACGCGGCCTGGTGGCTTGCATCGCGCAACGCAGCCACGAATTCACCGGTACCATCGCCGTACTCCACCATCGAGATGCGGCGGTCCAGCTCAGTCTGAGCAGCAGTCGTATGTGCCGCCCACTGCGGATCCCATGCGCACTGTGCGCCATAAATCATGCCGGGGATTGCGATACGCGGGTCATTGATATGCCCGAAATCGCCCCAGTCGGTCACAAGGAGTCCCGTAGCCCCATAACGTTGTCCGTACTGAGCCAGGCGCGAGATATTTCCCCACGCCCAGTCCAATCGCGGCAGCAGCGCATTCCAGCACCACACTGCCGGGCACACGTATTGCCGGGCACCGGATTCGGCCACCAGCCGCACTTTCTCGTCAGTGACGTCCGGCGCATACAGCCAATTGAGCAGCGTTACATGCTTCGGCAGTCGTTCGAGGATTTCCGGCTGCTCTACGGCAATGTCGCCCCAGAACATGGGCTCGCGACCTTGGTCGGACAGGTGCGCGCACAATCGGGATATGTAGTCGGCATACATGGTGGCGGCACCGCGCTGATCGGCTTCCGGTTTGGATCGACCTTTGCCGAGGTCAAAGGTTTCGTCGCCGCAGATGTTGAATTTGCGACTGCGGAACAGCTGCAGATAGTCATCGATCAGCGTGCAGGACAGCGCGAACGCGTCCGGTTCGGTGATGTTGAGCGTGTGATGTTCCATTCGCTCGATCAGACTGTATGGCCGATCGGCATGCTCGGGAAATTCACCAAGGTGACGCAATTCATGCGTACGCAATGCCATGTAGAGGTGACCGAAGGTAGACACCGATGGCACCAGTTCGATGCCGCGCGCCGCGCAGTATTCATCGAATGCGAGGATGTCGGCTGGTTTGAGCGGACTGGTGCCGCGCCAGGTTTCGCTCATGTCGTCGAACGCAAACGTGTGCTCAACGTAGAGCTGCAGCTGGTTGTACTTGTACAGGCACAGCTTGTCGACCCAACGCTTAAGCCAATCGAGCGTCGGCACACGGCCGCGCGTCGCGTCGAGATAGTAGCCGCGGGTGCGATAGGCGGGCTTGTCTGTGATGCTGAGTGCGGGCAGTGTTGGGGCACATTGGCGGATGATCTGGCGCAATGTCTGAATGCCGTCGCGCAGACCGGCGGCATCGCCGCCGATAACGCTGATGCCATCCTGGGTGATTGTCAGGCGGTATTCATGGTGCTCCAGAGCATTGTTCCCCACAACCTCAGCAGATGTTCGATCAGCGATGGACAGCGTGATGAACGACTGCCAGCGACTGCCTTTCGCAATATCCCACCGCAGTCCAGTGGCCGCCTCGATATCATCGGCAATCTGACCGGCCCACACGTTCGCCGCATCCGCATCGCCCGCATTTTCCGTAATACGACCTACGTAAGGCAATACAACTGCCGCATCGTGGTTGATTGCCACCGTACGAGGTTCGGGAATCAGCTCGAAACTCTTCGCTTGCCCTTCAACGCAATAGTGCATTGTGCACACTCCCTTCCACGCCATCGTTCTTGTGCACGCTGTCGGATGACTGCTCGTTCAGCCCTTCACCACACCCAGCGCTGCGCTTTCCACTATCCACCATTATTCCCGCGCCACCACCGACCCAAGCGCGACACGCCGAAGAGCATGTCTTCGTTGACACCTCCGCATTCAGTGGTATTGTAATCACTTGTGCGCTTTTGAAGCGTGCGGATCGGGCCCGTAGCTCAGCTGGTTAGAGCGCATCCCTGATAAGGATGAGGTCGGAGGTTCAAGTCCTCCCGGGCCCACGGAAAAATTAGCGGCCAGCGTGCCGCTCTTTTTTTCAACACTGCAACATGGGGCTATAGCGCAGCTGGTAGCGCATCTGCTTTGCAAGCAGAGGGTCGCCGGTTCGAACCCGGCTAGCTCCACTACCCGAAACCCTTGGAATTGCAACGATTCCGAGGGTTTTTGCGTTCTTTCGCATCGGTCACATTGAGGCAAAATCAGGCGTTTTCGGCGCTCCTAACGGTGCACAAGTGGTGCACAAGTGGCACACAGGGGATTCACAGGGGCACGCGTGGGGCACGACCCCAATCACACACCATCTCAGCTGCAACATACAATATGCCCGAAGAGAGAACAGGCAGTTTGCAGAAAAGTGGTTCATCATGACGAATCCTCGCCCGGCGCGCATCGCATCATCGGCGCAGCATGTCTCGGATACTCCGGCATCATCACCAGCGATGCCGGCACAAACCAAGCCCAAGCCAACCGGCACCCATTTCACTGCCATCGATGGTCTGCGCGCGTTGGCCATCCTCGGCGTCGTCGCCTACCACACCCGCCCATCGCTACTGCAAGGCGGCTTCCTTGGTGTCACCATCTTCTTCGTCATCAGCGGATTCCTCATCACCCGCAGTGTCACTGGCGAACTCAGCCGCACCGGCACCATCGCCTATGGCACCTACCTTGCCAAGCGAGTGAAGCGACTCGTGCCGCCAACCCTCGTCATCATCGCCTTCACTGCGCTGGCAGCCTACCTCACCTCGCCAAGTCTCCTGCCGAAAGCCCAAGCTGACGCGCTGCCTTCGCTGTTCTTTGTGAGCAACTGGGTGAATATTTTCCGTCATGTGTCGTATTTTGCCGCAGCCGGACTGCCTTCGCCGCTGACGCATCTGTGGTTCCTCGGCGTACTGATGCAGTTCTATCTCATCTGGCCACTGGTGCTGCTCGCGTTGCATCGCGCCAAGTTACCGCACTATGTGCAGTTGGGCATCGTCGCTGCGCTGACGCTGGCATCAACGCTCGCTATGGCATTCCTCTTCGACCCGAATGCCACCGGCAGCCGTTCGTATTATGGCCTGGATACCAGGGCCGCGGAGCTGCTGGCCGGCGCATTGCTGGCGCTGCTCATCACCGATCATCGCCAATCAGCAGGCGTCAATGCATCTGAGGAGTCAGCCAAGCAAGCCCATCAGGGTACCTTGGGCAATGTGCTGGCCTTGGTGCCATTGGTACTGCTGATTGCCGCGTTCATCGCCGCCAAGTCCAGCTGGACAGTGCTCTACCGCGGCGGATACCTGATTGTGGCATTGCTTACCGCGCTGCTGTTGGCGGCGAGCATTGCGCCCGGCAATATGGTGGGTCGCGCGCTATCGGTTCGTCCGCTGAAGTACATTGGTTCACGCTCGTTCTCGCTGTACCTCGTGCATTATCCGATGCTGGAGATGATGAATCCGGCCACGCGCACCACCAAACTGGCTTGGTGGGAATGGATTGTGCAGGCGCTGGTGCTGTGGCTTGCCACGGAAGTGTTCTATCAGCTGATCGAACGCACGATTCGGCTGACTGCCACGGCGGCGCCGACCAAGTCCCGTCATCGCGCACAGGCCAAGCATGACGCACGCATCATCGCGCTGCAGGTACTGCTGGTGTGCCGCCGCGTCATCATCGTGCTGTGTGCAGTCGGCACCGTGCTGCTGTGTGTGCTGCCGCTGGATTGGGGCGCGATTGCACAGGCGCGATCCGCACAGCTGCGCCCGGTTACCGCCAAGGTCGAGGCGACGCCGGCACAAACCAAGTCGGCACCAAAGCCTGCGGATAAGTCCGCGCAGCAGTCAGACCAGTCAAGCGAACAAACCGAAACCCAAGCACAACCCGCCAGCAAACTGGTACCGGTGGCCGAGAAGGTGCCGAATAATCTGGATACTTCCGGTTGGACCTACGACGCAGCCACCGGCGTATGCAGTGCCGATCCGCTGATCATCAGCGATTCCGTGGAGATGGGTGCGCAGCGTGTGCTGGTGAACACCATGCCGAATGCTGTTCAGGACAATGAAATTGGCCGCAGTCTGATTGCCTTCCCGTCCACCTACCAGCAGCATATGGCTGCGGGCGATGATAAGCGCGTGGTGATTGCGGCGCTGGGCACCAATAGTGCCGGGCCGAATCCTGAGCAGTCATTTGAAGACGCGGTGTCTGCGGTGAACGGCAAGGCATTGTATTTCATTACGATTCGCAATCCTGCGATGGATTCCGAGGGTGTGAATGCGGCCATGCGAGCGGTAGCCGCCCGCCATAAGAACGTTGGCATCATGGATTGGTATGGCTTGAGCGAGGGGCATAGCGAATACTTCTATGACGATGGCGTGCACCTGACCATTGGCGAGGGGCTGGGTCGCGAGGCGTACTCGCATATGATCATCCAGGCTTTGTGCGGGCAGTGATTGTAAGGATTGACTGCTAAGCACACATCGGAATCCCTTGGAATTACAGCGATTCCAAGGGATTCCGCTTCTGCAAACACCCTCTTTTGACACAGCGTCAAAAGAGGGTTTACAATATGCCGTGAGAGAAATTGACGCTTCGTCAACAATGCGTGTTCCGCAACGATTGCGGCAGCACAGCACCTCGAGCCAAGCGCCAATAGCCCGGCCCGGCATCCAACGAGGGATGACGAGCGCAGGGCACAGCAACTAGGACACTCGGAAAGGACCGTTATGCTGTTTCAGGTCTACGGCGACAATGCCGTCTACCAATGGATCGGATGGATTCTCGTATTCTGCTGCCTTATCGGCGCCAATGAGCTGGCCCGCCGCACCAAAACCGGCGGCGTGGTGGCGTTCCTGGTCATCCCCGCAATCCTGACCGTCTACTTCATCACCATCTACACGGCCGCCGCCATGGGTGCCGAGTGGGCCTTGAACAACCCGACCTACGTGCACATGACCTCATGGTTCCATTACGCCAAGTTGTATGCGGCCACCATCGGCTGCATCGGCTTCATGGCCCTCAAATACAAGTGGGGCTCCATCGGAAAGTCGCACTGGTTCAAGTGCTTCCCGTTCGTCATCGTGGCCATCAACATCCTGATCGCCGTGGTCTCCGACTTTGAATCCGCCATCCGCGGCTGGGGCGGCACCTGGGTCTCCACCGAAGGCGTGACCCTGTACGGCGGTTGGCACAACGTGTTCAACGGCGTGGCCGGCATTCTCAACATCTTCTGTATGACCGGCTGGTTCGGCATCTACGCCTCCAAGAAGAAGGACGATATGCTCTGGCCGGACATGACCTGGGTGTTCATCGTGGCCTACGATCTGTGGAACTTCTGCTACACCTACAACTGCCTGCCCACCCACTCCTGGTACTGCGGCCTCGCACTGCTGCTGGCCCCGACTGTGGCCAACTTCTTCTGGAACAAGGGCGGCTGGATTCAGAACCGCGCGTTCACGCTGGCCATCTGGTGCATGTTCGCCCAGGTGTTCCCGATGTTCCAGGATTACTCCGTGTTCTCCACCCAGTCCGTGAACAACCCGAACGTGAACCTCGTGGTGTCGCTGATCGCACTCGTGGCCAACGTGCTGGCTCTGGGCTACATCCTCATCCGCGCCAAGAAGCAGGGGATCAACCCGTGGATGAAGGAAGTCTTCAAGGGTACGAAGGATTATGAGCAGGCTATCGCCCGCGCTGCGTGAGGTCCGTCTCACGGCTGCATATCGTGTGGCACTGCCCGTGGCTACTGCGTAACTGCCATATAGCACATGCGCTGGCGTCTCGTTTGTGGGACGCCAGCGCTGTTTCTTTCTCACCCCCGATTTGCAAGTTGCGCCCCGCCCGGGCACCACTATCACCGCATACGAGAGTTGTAATCCCTGCGAACAGCGCTAAGCGCAGCCGCAGCTTCCTGCTCAAAGCCACGAGCACCACCGCGAACGGCAGTCGCCGCGCATGACACGGCCGCGAACGAAGCTTCCACGCCACGCCCGTCTGCGTGGAAGTTCGCCGCATACAGAGGATCGATGCCGAAATCATCCGCAGTCTGTACTGCGTCGATGTTGGCACCAAGGAATACGAACTCCCAATGGTACTGTTCGCGTTCATGCGCAATCATCTTGCGCACCTTCGGCAGTGTGTATCGGTGGCTCGCGTTCTCATAACCATCAGTGATAATCACGAACAGCACACGGTCGGCACGGTAAGGTGCGGCCGTATGACGTTGCCGGGAAACCACACGGTCAATAGTCGAGCCGACGGCATCCAACAGGGCGGTGCTACCGCGAGCCCAATAATCGTCCTGCGTCAAATCCTTGACCGCACGCAGATCAATATGATCATGCAGTGTTTGCATACGATGATCGAACAGCACGGTCGTCACCGAGCAATCACCAGGGATCGCTCGCTGCTTGGCGAGCATGCTGTTGAATCCGCCAATGGTGTCGGATTCGAGGCCGGACATCGACCCGCTTCGATCCACAATAAACACGAGTTCCGTACGGTTGGCATTGGTGTTGTTCGTCATCGTCATGATGCATCCTTTCCCTATATTTCGGCGCTGTATGTGCCGAAGATGGGATAAGCATCGCATCATCGAAACCGGCATTGGTCGCTTCGCAAGCGACATTGCTCACGACAAACGATTACTGTCCGAGCAGAGGCTGATCGTACCGGAATAGCGATTCATTGATGGTAAACACATCAAAAATGCCGTGAGCAATGAAGAACTCCACGATAACATCGAACTTCACACTGTGCGAGAGCGCATAACCGGCACAAGCCAACAGGTCTTCCGTTTCATCGATATCCAGCCGCAGGGAAATCGCTAATGCCAGCACAGTTTTCTTACTCGGCATGTACCCGTTGCCACAACGTATTTTCGAGAACAGCTTCCGGCTGATATTCGCTCGCTTGTACACATCCACATCGGAATAACCTTTGGCATCGATGATTCGCATCAGAATCACGTTGAAAGGCTCATCCAGATCGGAGAGGATCTCGTCTTCGGGATAATGAGGCGATTGAAGCCCAGCAGATGGGGAGGCCGAGGTCTGCCGGGCGGCCGGGGCGGAGGATGGAGACATCGCACGTGGCGCATGCGCGGACGATTCTTCACCCACGCCACCAACCGCGAATGCTCCGCGATAGCCGAGATCGCGCATTTCCTGCACGCGGGAACTTGGCCGGCCTTCATGTTCGGCCACATAATGGTCGTCGATGTATGACTGAATCTGCCGGTCAAGTTCCGTGCCGGCATCGAAAGCGGCACGGTCGAATATGCACAGATATACGTCGAGGTCTGTGTTCGATTGTTCAAGATAATCTCGGATTTCGTCAACGGCCACACGAAGCGCTTCCGCTTTGGGATAGCCAAAAATACCGCTGGAAATCAGCGGGAACGCAATGCTCTCGCAACCCAAATCGGAAGCCAGCTTCAACGAGTTGCGGTAGCAGGCGCGCAGCAATCGTTCCTCGCCATGGTTGCCGCCCTGCCAAATCGGACCGGCCGTATGAATCACATACCGCGCAGGCAAATCGAACCCAGGGGTGGCCACAGCATCGCCGGTATGGATAGGGGAGAGCCGATCACATGCCTCCTGCAATCGACGTGCGCCAGCTGCACGAAAAATAGCGCCGCACACACCGCCGCCCATCAGCAGTCGGGTATTCGCGGCATTCACGATGGCATCCACTCGCATTCGCGTAATATCCTGCCGAACCAATTGCAATGGCATGCGTGGCTCCTTCGCGTAATGAACTCTGTGACCAGCTCTATGGTATGGCGTCTCGTTTGTGGGATGCCAGCGCATTGTTGCCGCAGTGTCCACCTAGTGAGGAATCTCGCAGGCAACTCTTGAGCGTTTCCAGAGTTCACGCCTACAATCGAAAGCGTCTTATTCAATAGTCCAACCCAAAGGGGAGTTTCACTATGCTCACTAACGAGTACGTCAAGCGCGTCTACGATCAGGTGCAGAAGCGTGATGGCGATCAGCCCGAATTCCTGCAGGCCGTCTACGAGGTGCTGGACACCTTGCAGCCAGTTATCGCCAAGCATCCTGAATATGAGGCCAACGGCGTGCTGGAGCGTCTCGTTGAACCGGAGCGCGTGGTGAAGTTCCGCGTGGCTTGGGTCGACGATGCCGGCAAGGTGCAGGTCAACCGCGGTTATCGCGTGCAGTTCAACTCCGCCATCGGCCCGTACAAGGGCGGTCTGCGCTTCCACCCGACCGTGAACGAGGGCGTTATCAAGTTCCTCGGCTTCGAGCAGATCCTGAAGAACAGCCTCACCACGCTGCCGATGGGCGGCGGCAAGGGAGGATCCGACTTCGACCCGAAGGGCAAGTCCGACGCCGAAGTCATGCGCTTCTGCCAAGCCTTTATGACCGAGCTCAACCGTCACATCGGCCAGTTCACCGATGTTCCGGCCGGCGACATCAACGTCGGCGCCCGTGAGATCGGCTACCTGTTCGGCCAGTACAAGCGCATCCGCAACGAGTACTCCGGCGTGCTGACCGGCAAGGGTCTGGAGTTCGGTGGCTCGCTCGCCCGCACCGAGGCCACCGGTTACGGCCTGTGCTACTACACCGCCGAGGCGCTGCGTGTGCTCAAGAACGATTCCTTCGAAGGCAAGACCGTGGTGATCTCCGGCTCCGGTAACGTGGCCATCTTCGCCACCGAAAAGGCTCAGGAGCTGGGCGCCAAGGTCGTGACCGCTTCCGATTCCAACGGTTACGTCTACGATCCGGATGGCATCAAGCTGGATATCGTCAAGGACATCAAGCTGGGCCATCGCGGCCGCATCAAGGAGTACGCCGAGCGCGTGCCGGGCGCTGAATACCACGAGGGTTGCGCTGGCGTGTGGACCGTGCCGTGTGACATCGCCCTGCCGTGCGCCACCCAGAACGAGATCGACGAGGCTTCCGCCGAGGCCCTGGTCAAGAACGGCTGCAAGGTGGTGTGCGAGGGCGCTAACATGCCATCCACTCCGGAGGCCATCGCCGTCTACCAGAAGAACGGCCTGCTGTACGGCCCGGCTAAGGCTGCCAACGCCGGTGGTGTGGCTGTCTCCGGTCTGGAGATGAGCCAGAACAGCTACCGTCTGTCTTGGACCTTCGAAGAGACCGACGCCAAGCTGAAGTCCATTATGGAGTCCATCGTTGCCGAGTCCCTGGCCGCTGCCAAGGAATATGGCGAGGAAGGCGACCTGATGGCCGGCGCGAACATCGCAGGCTTCGTCAAGGTGGCCAACGCCATGGTCGCTCAGGGCATTCTGTGACGTGTAACCGCTGAATAACCCTTAATTACGTCCGTATGTACGCGCAGTTCACGGACCTTGCGCGTACATACGGACGTTTTTGTTGTCCAAATCATCCGTATGTACGCGCAGCATTCGTTATTTGCGCGTACATACGGACAAAAACCGAGGTCCCGGCCTCAACTACAGCAGTTCCCTACAGCAGTTCCAGCGTCACGTCGAGCTTCAGCGGCTTGTCGGCAGGCAGCTGGAACTCCGGATGCACGGGAGCACCCCACGTGTCGTCGCCGCCGACGCCCATCTGGGCCGCCAGCAGACGCAGGAACGTGTGGCGCACCGGCGGCAGCTCGTCCGGGTGCAACGCATCCTCCAGCATCAGCGAGCTGTACGGCAGCAGGCTCACCGCGAACGGCTGAGCATCGGCACCAGCCGCAGTCACGCGCATGCCATGACCCTCGGCATCGGTGATTTCAGCCCAACGCACGCCCTCATGGTTGCCGGTTTCCTGCGGCACCAGATACGGTGCGAAATCTTCGGCGGCCGTGCGGGAGAAGATGCCCAGCTTGCCGCCGTGCAGACGGTCACGATAGGTTTCTTGAGGCCCCAGACCGTAGAAGCGCAGGTGATCGTACTGGGCCGGCAGTATCCATTCAAAGCCAAACGCCGGCAAAGTAGCGGCATCCGCTTCGCCCGGGAATTCCGCGGTCAGATGGATACGCAGGTCAGCATCGATCTCATAGCGCACCGTGACCGGCGTATGCGCCGCATCGGCCAGCTCGTAGGTGTACGTGCCGGTCAGACCATCAACGCTCTGCTCAATGGATGTGCCAGTCACGCGCGCGTACCGTCCGGCAGCAAACCATTGCGCACGATCGAACCCGGATTGGTTGCCGCGATCGTTATCCACCAACGCACGGAAGGTGGTGAGCGACGGCCGGCGAATCACCATTTCGCGTGCTGCTTCGCCGTTTGTGCCGAATCGCTTGAAGGACACCAATCCGCCTGCGGTCTTGGAGAGCAGTGCTTCGGCGGCATCATTGTGGATGCCGGCGTTGAACGGATCTTCGGCGACCACAGCCAGCGAAGCAGCAGCCTCACCAACCCCAGCCGCGGCCCCAGCCCCAGCTTCGCCATCGCCAAAGTCCACGCTCGCCACATACTGCCCGAACGTCAGCTCATAGCCGGCCGGCGCCCAGTCAGTGGCCGCAGCCAGTCGCTGATCGACTTCGTACACCACCTCGGCGCGCCCGGTCAGCGGTACCAAGTCAGTGACGCGCGGGAAGGCGATCGGTACACGCTGCGTGTCTCCTGCCGGCACATCGAAGCGATAGTCGGCATGCCAACGCTCAACACCGTTCACCAGCACGCGCGCAGTGAACACATAGTCAGCGGTGGAGATGAACAGATTGTCGTTGACGATGGTCACGCCGGATTCGTCCGGAGTCAGGCGCACGTTGGCGTACAGCTGCTTGACTTCCTGCGCCTTGGGCGTAGGGGTGCGGTCGGCGAAGACGATGCCGTTGCCGCTGAATTCGTAGTCGGTCGGGCGATCGTCGAAATCACCACCGTAGGCGAGGCGCTCGGTACCGTCGCCAAGGGTCTGGAACAGAGCTTGGTCCACGTAATCCCAGATGAATCCGCCCTGATACTTCGGATACTGCTCGAGTGCGGTGTACAGGTGCAGTCCGCCGGTTGAGTTGCCCATTGAATGCGAGTATTCGCAGGAGATGTAGGGCTTCTGATCGTCGCCGAACAGGTACAGGTCCTTGATTTCATCCGGCTTGGCGTACATGCGGCTCATGATGTCGGTTACATCGCTGTATTCCGGCTCGTTGTACACGCTCTCGTAGTGCACCGGGCGCATCGGATCATTGGTGTGCACGAAGTCGCGCATCGTGCGGAACACGTCGCCGCCGAAGGACTCGTTACCCAGCGACCAGATCACCACGCTCGGATGATTCCAATCGCGGCGCATCATGCTGTTGAGACGATCCACGCAAGCCGCACGCCACTCGTCGCGACTGCCCGGTACGGCGGTTTCCGGGTGGAAGGTACCATCCGCATAGGTCCAGGTGCCGTGGGTCTCGAGGTTTGTTTCGTCAATCATGTAGATGCCGTATTCGTCGCACAGCTCGTACCAGCGCGTCTGGTTCGGGTAGTGGCAGGTGCGTACGGCATTGATGTTCAAGCGCTTGAATTCGCGGATGTCCTGGAGCATCACGGCTTCGGAAACCGCGCGGCCGGTGCGTGCGTCGAATTCATGGCGGTTCACGCCCTTGAACACCACGCGCTTGCCGTTGATCTTCATCAGTCCGTCTTCGATGGCGAAGTGACGGAAACCGATGCGCTGCGGCACGACTTCAATCACTTGGCCGTCCGCGTCGCGCAAGGTGATGGTCAGTGTGTACAGGGTCGGCTCTTCCGCACTCCACGGGCTGACGGGCCCGATGTTCGCTTCCCAACTCAAGGCGATGGGGGAGTCGTCAAAGCTCTCGACAGCGGGCACGTCATCGATGGTCTTACGCCACACTTCCACGCCGGAGGCGTCCGTCAACACAGCCTCCAGCCCGTTCACAGCAGCGGTATTGCGCACGAAAACATCAGCACTCAGATTGCCTTCACCGGCGGCAACATCATAATCAGCGGTGACGCGCAAATCCTCAATATGAGCCACCGGCTGCGCGGTGAGCTCCACCGAGCGGAACAGGCCGTGCATGCGCCAGAAGTCCTGATCCTCAAGCCAGCTGGCGGACGCGTACTGGAAGCAGGCCACAGCAAGCACGTTCTCGCCCGGCTGCAGCGCCGCGGTCACATCGAATTCGCTGGGCGTGTAGGAGTCCTCGGAGTAGCCGATGAACACACCGTTGAGCCATACGGCGATGGCGGTGGACGCGCCTTCAAAAGTCACGGTGACAGGAAACACTGGATTCTCACCGGCCTCGATCGCACGCGCGTTGGCAGTAACGGCTGCGGCGACCTTGTATGCCGGCGTGAATGTGCGACGGTAGAACGCCACATGATTATGCTCAGGGATTCCCGGCGCCTCGGGTGCCTCATGGCCGGACCATGGGTACTGCTGGTTCACGTACTTGTGCGGCAGAAATCCCTTGACTTCCAAGCAGGATGGCACATCGATGGATTCGAATGTGGAGTCATCGAAACCGGGGGCGGCAAAATCGGCGGCGGCTAGCGCCTCGGTACCAAGGTCCGCCAAATCAGCAATAGATACAGCCCATTCGCCGTCCAGGCTCTGGCGCAGATCCATCGCTTCACCCACTGCCGGAGCGTGGTCATAGAAGCGATGGCTGGAGTGTGGCTCGATCCGATTCACCGCGAATGTTTGCGGATCGTTCAGCCAGGCTGGATCAAACTGTTCGACTGGCTTTATCACAGTAGTCATGCTTGTTTCTTTCTTTCTATGCACCGCGCGATGCACTCCATAGTGCACTGCGCAATACTGATTGGTGCGTGACGGTTGCTCCATAGCTATGCACTGCATATGACCATTCGTCAACACACGATGTGCTTTGCTTTCAGAAATACTATAGACTATTTTGTAACCGGTCACAAAGAGGTGATGCGCGCCGAATTGCAACCGATTGCACACCCGTGCACAATCACGAGTCACAGAGAATCACCCTGTGTGACGCGCACTATCGGAGGTACCGTATGACAGCAACGAAGAACAAGGTAACCATCAGGGATGTGGCCCGCTTGGCCGGCGTCTCCTATGGCACAGTGTCGCGGTATCTCAACGGCAATGAGCATGTTTCCGAGCGTGCCGCGCAACGCATCGCACAAGCCATCGAGGAATCCCAGTACACCCCGAACAATGCCGCACGATCATTGGCCCAGCAGCGTACCTCCACCATTGCGTTTATCGTGCAGGTCGAATCCATCTTCACGTTGCTTCAGGCGAGCACTACGGCCGCCATGGCGGAGGCCAATCAGATCCTAGGCGACGCCGGATATCAGATGGTCACACTCATCGCCAATTCCGACGATTCCACACATCGCATCGCACAGTTGGTGCACAGCGACTTCGCCGACGGCTATCTGCTGTTCTCCTTAAGCGAGGATGATTCACTCGCCAAGATCTTCCGCACCGCCCACCGTCCGGTGGTGCTCTCTGAAGCGAGCGACCGCAGCACTGATGTCTCCTATCCGGCTGTGGATTTCGCCAATGCCGATGGCCAGCGCGATATCACACGTTTCCTGCTCGACCGAGGAAAGACCCGATTGGCATACGTGTGCGGCCCGGGATACTCACCCTCATCCAGCAAACGATTGCAAGGCTTCAAACAAGCCATGGGAAGTCGTTACGATGACAATCGTGTGTATTACGCGGATGATTGGGAAATCACCAGCGGCGAGATGGCGGCTGCGGCTTTCGAGCCGATACTGCATGATCTCGATGGCATTGTGTGCGCCAACGACAATATTGCCATCGGTGTGATCAATCAGCTGCATCGAATGGGGTATCGCGTACCTGAGGATATCGCGGTCACTGGATTCGATGATTCACCTATCGCCACGATGATGGATCCGAAACTCACCACCGTGCGGCAGGATTCCTGGATGCATGGGCGTGCGATGTCCCAGCTGCTGCTCAGCATGCTGCGCGGCGAGACCGTGGGCCCTCATACCGTCACGCTGCTGCCCACCGAGATTGTGACCCGGCAGTCAGCGTAGGCTGCGTGCACGATGTACGCACATGCGCAAGCCTTCTGGCACAGTTTCCAACCTAATTCGTCTGTATGTACGCGCACCATACATGAGTTGCGCGAACATACGGATGTTTTTTGACGTACCATCCTCACATACAGCAAACGGGTGCTGCGATTGAGGTTATCGCAGCACCCTCGAGGAAGGAAAGTAGAGACAGGAGCGGTTACTCCTTGACGGCGCCGGCACCGCACTGGACACCGGACTGAAGGTCACCGCCGATGACTACCGCATTGATTTCACCGTGCGCCGCACCGATGGTGAGGATGGCCTGGTGATTGATTTCGGTGCGATCACCGGGTCTGTTACTTCCGCTGGTCATTCGGCGACTGGGGCAACAAGTACTACATTCTGAAGCGCGTGGGCGATGGTATTCAGGATGAGACAGTGCCCGCGGTTGAGGGTGGCGTGGAATCGAACTTGGATTGTGACGCTCCCGTACTGTCTGGCGGCAGCCACGGCACCGCCACCGTGCTTGCGGCGGCTTTGGATGCGGGCAAGCCGTTCGAGCCGGCGCCTGTCCAGCCGCAAACGGTTGTGGCGGCCGCCGACTTGTCTGACTGGCAGGCTGAGCCGTATTCCTTCACTGCGTTCCAATTGCCGGCGTGATTCCTCCACAGGCTCCCCGTGTCAGAGGAGCTGGATCGCGGCGAGACTGAGGGGAGTGGGCATCGCGTGACACGTAACGATGTCAAAACCCGCAATGTAACGATAAACCACCCTGTTTTGTATAGTTGGTGAACAGCAAAGGGGTTTTCTATGGTCACCATGAAAGATGTTGGACGCGAGGCCGGAGTCTCCGCCATGACGGTTTCCAACGTGCTGCGCGGCAACACGAACGTCACGCCGGAAACGGCGCGCCGCGTACGGGAGGCAGCCGATAAACTGCATTACCGGCTCAACACCACCAGCCTGTCCGCACGCAGTCTGCGCGTGTCCACCAGCCGTGGCGGCCGTAATTTCGGCACCATCGGTCTCGCCATCTTCGAGCTGGACCGTCCTTACCCTTCACAGTTGGCATCGTTGATCTCCCAGGCGGCGGAAAAACGCGGTTATCAGACCGTGGTGCAGGAGACGCGTATCAACGCGGACAACGAGCGTTCCATCATCGAACGTGTATCCAACCAGTTCTGCGACGGCCTGATTTTCAGTTCCAGCCGACTGTCGGCGGCGGAAATCGAACAGCTTTCCAATCATCGACCGACCGTGCTGTTGGATGATGACCGGCCGCAGCATGATATCGACACGATCTTGACGCCCAGTGAAGCCGGCGCGCAGGCCGCCATCGAATACCTGTGGGGCACCGGTAAGCGTCGTATCGGCATTATCGGCGGCCTTGGCGAGAGTGTTGACGAGCATGAAACCTTCAACTCCAATGACACTCGTCACCGCCGTCTGATGGGCTGCCGTAACGCCTTTGAATCGCTTGGTGTGGATTGGATGAGCGTGCCGATTATCGCCACGCCTTGGAATGACGTGGATGCCCGCAAGGCGATTGTGGCGAACGGCGAACTGGTTCGCTCCTGTGATGCCTTGTTCTGCATGACCGATACCACCGCATTCGGTGTGATTCGAGGCCTGAAAGACATTGGTCTGAGCGTGCCCGATGATATTGCGGTGATGGGTTTCGATGGCATTGAAATGGGTGCCATTATGACGCCGTCACTGACCACGGTGGCCGTGGATATCCCGATGGTGGCGCAACAGGCCGTAGATCTGCTGATCGAGCGTATTGACGACGAATCCGACCGCGACCGCCAACGCATCGTAGCCGACTTCCACATCGCCCAGCGCGAATCCGCCTAATAATCAGCGAAAACGGAAATCAGCCGAAGGCTGATTTAGGTAATAAAAAAGCGGCCGGTGAGGCCGCTTTTGTAGCGTTATGCGAGCGATGCGATCAGTCGTCGCCCAAGGTCAGGTGCACGCCACCGACCAAGGAGCTGACCACATTGTAGATCAGCGCGATGATGGTGGCCAGCAGGGTGAACAGCACCACTTCCACGATGGAGAAGATGGTCACACCAGACACCACGGTGGTCAGGGACAGCACATTCTTCAGATCGAAGTCGGCGTTCAGACCGGTGGCGGACACGATCTGGGTGAGCTGGTTGAACACGCCCACTGCATCCATGAGCAGCCAGATGATGGCGGAAGCCACGATCTGGATAATGGCGCCGGCGATGGAGAGCATGAAGGTCACCTTGGCCACGGACCATGCGTCCACGCGGGTCAGGGACAGGCTCATACGGCGGGCACGCGGGGTGCGGCGCACGGTCGGACGCGACGTGGTGGGAGTGCTGCCGGACGGCAGTGCGGACTCCTCCGGATCGCTAGACACGGAACGGGCCACGCGAGGAGCGCTCTGCTTGGCGCCGATCAGCGGCTCGACGGTTTCATTCGCGGGGGTTGGGGCTGCGGGCATGACCGGCTCGTTGCCTTCGAGATTCTCGCTCATCGTTTCTCCTTAAACAGGCTATTGGTAGCCTCTGCTGTTAGAGAGGCTACCAGCTTTTCAGGACGCGGCTCACGCCTCGTCCGTGTTGTTCACATTCTCGCCGGATTGCGGGGTTTCAGCGGCCTCCTGAGCAGCCTCAGCGGACTGCGCTGCATCAGCAGCAGTCTCAGCAGACTCCTCTTCCGCAGGCTCATCCTTTTCCTCGTTGCGCGCGATGGACAGGATTTCGTCGCCCTTGTCTGGCTTGGCGAAGGTCACGCCTTGCGTGGTGCGGCCGGTGCGGTTGACTTCGTCCACGTTGGAGCGAATCACCTTGCCGGACTTCATGATGGCCATCACCTGATCGTCTTCGGAGACCACCAGCGCGCCCACCAGGGAGCCTCGGCCTTCGACCAGCTGCACGGCCTTGACGCCGAGGCCGTTGCGGCCCTGCAGACGGTATTCCGAAATGGCGGTGCGCTTGGCGAAGCCCTCGTTGGTGACCACGAACAGGTCCTTGTCGGAGTCGGCGGGCACCACGTCCATGGCCAGCAGCTCGTCGCCGGCACGGAACTTCATGCCCTGCACGCCGGCGGTCTGGCGGCCCATCGGGCGCAACTGCTCGTCATCGGCCTGGAACTTCAGGCTCATGCCAAGCTTGGAGACCAAGATGATGTCATCCTCGGCGTTGCACAGTGCGGCACCGATCAGCTCGTCAGCGTTCTCGCCGTTCTCATCAGCCATCAGGCGCACGGCGATCAGACCACCCTGACGAGGGGAATCATACTCAGCCAGCGGCGTCTTCTTGACCTTGCCGGAGCGGGTGGCGAGCACCAAGTACTTGGCCACCTCGTAGTTCGGGATGGACAGCACGGCCTGAATCTGCTCGTCCGGCGCGAACTGCAGCAGGTTGGCCACATGCTGGCCCTTGGAGTCGCGCGAACCTTCCGGCAGCTCGTAGGCCTTGATGCGGTACACGCGGCCCTTGTTGGTGAAGAACAGCAGCCAGTTGTGCGTGGAGGTCAGGAAGAAGTGATCGACCACGTCGTCCTCGCGCAACTTGGTGCCCTTGATGCCCTTGCCGCCGCGGTGCTGGGCGCGGTACTCGTCGGCCTTGGTGCGCTTGATGAAACCGGAGTGGGTCACGGTGACCACCACGTTCTCTTCGGCAATCAGGTCTTCGACGTTCATCTCACCGGAGAACGGCAGGATCTTGGTACGGCGTTCGTCACCGTACTTGGCCACGATCTCGTCGAGCTCGTCGCCGATGATCTTGCGCTGACGTTCCGGACGGGCCAGAATGTCGATGTAATCGGCGATCTTGCGCTGCAGTTCCTCATGTTCGGCCACGATCTTGTCGCGGTTCATGCGGGTCAGCGTGCGCAGCTGCATGGCCAGAATGGCGTCGGCCTGCACCTGATCGATGTCGAGCAACTGCATCAAGCCGGTGCGTGCGGCATCGGTGTCTTCGGATGCGCGAATCAAGGCGATGACCTCGTCGAGCATGTCGAGGGCCTTCAGGTAACCCTGCAGGATGTGATCGCGTTCCTCGGCCTCGCGCTTCAGGTAAGCGGTACGGCGGGCGATCACGTCAAGCTGGTGGTCCACCCAGTGGCGGATGAATGCGTCTAGGGACAGCGTGCGCGGCACACCATCGACCAATGCCAGCATGTTGGCACCGAAGGTCTGCTGCAGCTGGGAGTGCTTGTACAGGTTGTTCAGCACCACCTTCGGCACGGCGTCGCGCTTCAGTACGAGCACAAGACGCTGGCCGGTACGGCCGGAGGTTTCGTCACGCATGTCGGCGATGCCTTGGATCTTGCCGTCGCGCACAGCCTCGCGAATGGAGACGACCAAGCGGTCCGGGTTCACCTGATACGGCAGCTCGGTGACCACCAGGCACATACGGCCGTTGATTTCCTCGGTGTTGACCACGGCGCGCATGGTGATCAGGCCGCGACCGGTACGGTAGGCCTGTTCGATGCCCTTGTGGCCAAGGATGGTGGCGCCGGTGGGGAAGTCCGGTCCCTTGATGATGCGGATCAGATTGTCCAGCAGCTCTTCGCGGCTGGCATCCGGATGTTCCAGCGCCCAGTGCACGCCTTCGGCCACCTCACGCATGTTGTGCGGCGGGATGTTGGTTGCCATACCGACGGCGATGCCTGCGGAACCGTTAACCAGAAGGTTCGGGAAGCGGGCCGGCAGCACGGTCGGCTCCTGGGTCTTGCCATCGTAGTTCGGCACGAAATCGACGGTGTCCTTGTCGATGTCGCGCACCATTTCCATGGCGAGCGGGGCCATACGGCATTCGGTGTAACGCATGGCTGCTGCCGGATCGTCACCGGGGGAGCCGAAGTTACCTTGGCCGTCGACCAGCAAGTAACGCATCGACCAGGATTGTGCCATGCGCACGAGGGTGTCGTAGATGGCGGCATCGCCGTGCGGATGGTACTTACCCATCACATCGCCGACTACGCGGGAGCACTTGTTGTAGCCACGGTCGGGACGGTAGCCGCCGTCGTACATCGCGTAAATCACACGACGATGCACCGGCTTCATGCCGTCGCGCACATCCGGCAGGGCGCGCTCCACAATCACGGAAAGCGCGTACGCCAGATAGGATTCGCGCATCTCCTGCTGCAGATCCTTGCGCTGGATACGTTCGCCGGTCATGAGTCCGTAGTCGGTGTTGTCGGCTTCCTGCGGGCTCAGCGGTTCCATCGAGCCGTCAGGCGTGAACTGCTCGTCGGTGCCGTCGGCGTTGTCGTTGACACCGCCCGGGGTGTTATTCGTTTCGTCTGCCACTGATTACCATTCCTTTGGTGTGTTAAAAAGCTCAAACGCGGTCTCTCCCTCGTCACCGCTTCGCGGTGCCACCTCCCTCGTCAGAGGGAGGCTGGGGGATTCCGTCAGGCGTCAATCCAGCGGACGTTCTTGGCGTTGCGTTGGATGAAGAGTCGGCGGGGTTCCACTTCGTCGCCCATCAGCATCGAGAAGGTCTCATCGGCCGCTGCGGCGTCTTCGATGTGCACCTGCTTCAGAATGCGGTGTTCGGGGTCCATGGTGGTCTCCCACAGCTCCTGATAGCTCATCTCACCCAAACCCTTGTAACGCTGGATGCCTTCGCCCTTGGGCAGCTGACGTCCCTTGGCCTTGCCTTCGGCGAGTACGCGGTCGCGCTCGGCATCGGTGTAGACGAAGTCGTGCGGCCCCTTGGTCCACTTCAGTCGGTACAGCGGCGGCATGGCCACGTAGACATAGCCGGCGGTGATCATCGGACGCATGTAGCGGAAGAACAGGGTCAGGTTCAGGGTGGCGATGTGGGCACCGTCCACATCGGCATCAGCCATGATGATGACTTTGTGGTAGCGAACCTTGGAGAGGTCGAAGTCCTCGCCGTAGCCGCCACCGACCGCGGTGATCAGTGATTCGATGGTGTCGGACTTCATCATGCGATCCAAGCTGGCACGCTCGGTGTTGAGGATCTTGCCTCGAAGCGGCAGAATGGCCTGGGTGATCGGATTGCGGCCCTGAATGGCGGAGCCGCCTGCGGAATCACCCTCCACGATGAACAGCTCGCACTCTTCAGGGTTGCTGGACTGGCAGTCCTTGAGCTTGTCCGGCATGCCGGCGGATTCGAAGATGGACTTGCGGCGCGTGTTCTCGCGAGCCTTCTTGGCTGCCAGACGGGCGCGGGAGGCTTCGATGGCCTTCTGGATGATGTTCTTGGCCTCGGCCGGGTGGGCGTCGAACCAGTCGCCGAGCTTGTCGGTCATCACGCGCTGTACGAAGGTCTTGGCTTCGGAGTTGCCGAGCTTGGTCTTGGTCTGGCCTTCGAACTGCGGGTTGGTGAGTTTCACGGAGATCACGGCGGTCAGGCCTTCGCGCACGTCGTCGCCGGAGAGGTTCTCATCCTTGTCTTTGAGGATGCCTTTCTCGCGGGCGTAACGGTTGACCAGCGAAGTCAGTGCCGCACGGAAGCCTTCCTCGTGGGTACCGCCTTCGGTGGTGGAGATGGTGTTGGCGAAGGTGTGCACGGCCTCGGAGTAGGCGGTGGTCCATTGCATGGCCAGTTCGGCGGAGATGCCGAGCTTCAGATCCTCGGCTTCGAAGCTGATGACTTCCTCTTCCACCGGGTTGGCCTTGCGTACCTTGACCAGATAGTCCACGTAGTCTTTGATGCCGTTCAGGTACTGGTAGGTCACGGTCTGGTGGGTTTCGCCGGCATCCGGCACGTTGTCGCCAGCCACTTCGTCGCCGGCCTGATCGGCTTCACGCAGATCGGTAAGGCTGATTTTCAGGCCCTTGTTGAGGAACGCCATCTGCTGGAAGCGGGAGCGCAGGGTCTCGAAGTCGTAGACGGTGGTCTCGAAGATCTTCGGATCGGCCCAGAAGGTCACGGAAGTACCGGTGGACTCGCCTTCGGCCATGGGCTCGCCCTGCTTCAGGGGAGCGGTGGGATGCTGGTCGATGTAGGTCTGGGTCCAGTGGAAGCCCTGGCGGCGCACTTCGATGTCCACACGGGTGGAGAGTGCGTTCACCACGGAGATGCCCACACCGTGCAGACCGCCGGAGACGGCGTAGCCGCCGCCACCGAACTTGCCGCCGGCGTGCAGCTTGGTCATCACGGTCTCGACGCCGGAGACGCCTTCGCCGGGCACCTCGTCGACCGGGATGCCTCGGCCGTCGTCCACCACGCGAATGCCGTTGTCCGGCAGAATGGTGACTTCGATATGGCTGGCGTATCCGGCCAGCGCCTCATCGACCGAGTTGTCGACGATCTCGTAGACCAGGTGGTGCAGGCCGCGCGGACCGGTGGAACCGATGTACATACCCGGGCGGATACGCACGGCTTCCAAACCTTCCAACACCCTCAGATCAGAGGCCTCATAATGTTCGGGGGCCATGGATTCGTCGAGTTCGCCTTCAGTGAGTTCCGCATTATTGATATGCTCTGCAGCCGCCTTCAGCTGCTCCTCTTTGCTGGTTTCGTCTGCCAACAGGCTTCCTTCCGTAACTACCAGGTCAGCCTTGCAAATCTCGTCTTTTGCAGGGGCGATATGGCTTAAGAGGCCCGTAAAGGGCTCTTCTAGCCTTTTGACCATACTGCATGTGATTTTACTCGTTTAGCCCGACGAGCGCCATAGCGAGGCTTTTATTGCTTTCCGCCTTTGTCGACCATCACTTCCGCTTGGCCCATTTGCGCGAGTATCCCACGGCCGGTCCGGTCACGCGTATTTCGTTGATGGTCAGTCCTTGGAGATTGCCGCGTATGGTTTCGGTCAGCTGAGGAATCAGATACGTCAGCTGCGTGGCCCAAACCGTCGATTCGGCGCGAATCGTCAGCACGCCGTCGGTGAAGTCCGCCACCGCTGTATGAGCGGCGATGCCGGCGCCTACCACTTGATCCCAGTGGGTTCTCAATTGCGCAAGCTTCAGGTTGGTGCTCCAGATGCCATTGCCGGCGATGGTGGACATCACATTGCCGAGTTCTGCAGGGTCGCGCCCGGGCTTGCCGAAGTTCTCCAAGGCCTCTTCGCTGCGCCGTCTGCGATCCTTGAGCAGTGCGCCGCGATGCGAGATCCGCTCAAATACTTCGGCGGCCAGCTTGGTCTGGTCGAGCTTGAGGCTACGGACCACAGGCGGTCTCATTGCTGCTCCTGCCCTTGCACATTGGCGGCATCTGCGGCGGTTGAGTCTGCGTCGTGTACGCCTGCGTGCTCATCGGCGTGCAATGCCGCCAGCGACTGCTGTAAGGACTGCTGCAGCGATTCGGCGAACGCATCGGCTTGGTTGCGCAAAGCGTCTACGTCGATGACATGGGCTGTGCCGCCGTTCAAGGCACTGTGCGGCACGTCGCCTTCCGCCGCCACGGTGATGAGCACCTGATCCTGTTCACGCGCGAATTCGAGGATCTGCGTGCGGCGGCTGTCGTCCAGCTGGGCGAACACATCATCGAGTATCACAATCGGACGCACGCCCAACCGTTGCCGGATCATGCGGTACAGCGCCATTTTCAACGCCAATGCCATGGTCCACATCTCGCCGTTGGACGCGAATTCCTTGGCGGGAATGTCGAAGAGCTCCAAGTTCAGGTCATCGCGCTGCGGGCCGATGAGGTTTATGCCGCGCGCCACCTCGCCGGGGTAGATGCGCTGGAAATGCTCGCTGATGGCCTGATGCGGCTCATCGTAGAGCAGTACTTCATCGAACGAGGGCGCGTAGCTCAGCGTGACCTGCTCGGTGTCGCCGGCAAGATCACAGTAGATTGCGGCGAACGGGTCAGCCAATGCGTCGATGATGCGTTTGCGCATGCGGGTCAGGGTGATCCCGGCTTCGATGAACTGTCCGGTCCAGATTTCCAGTCCGCTCAGTGCCGCGTCAATGGGCTGCCCGGCCGCGGAACTGGCGTTCAGCTGCTTCAGCAAGGTGGCGCGCTGCTTGCCGATGCGGGTGAGCTGCTGAAGCGCTTCGGCGTAGCCGGGTTCGAGCAGTACGCCCGCCTGATTGAGGAAGGTTCTGCGGGATGCCGGATCACCGGAAATCAGCCGCTGGTCCTCGGGAGTGAACGCCACGGAGGGAACTTGGCCGATGATGTCGCGCAGATACATCGATGTGCCCGAGTTGATGCGCGCACGATTGGCACCACGGGCATGCAGCGACGCCTCATAAGTGGTGGTCTGTTCGTCGCCGTGCGAGTCGTCGGAGGCAACCACGTTGGCGCGAATCGTGGCAGTGGACTGGCCTCGCTCGATCAGCGGCAGGGTGCTGGAGGTGCGATGGCTGGCTCCGGTGGACAGGATTTCCACTGCTTCCACCAGGTTGGTTTTACCGAGCCCATTTTTTCCCACTATGAGATTGATGCCGGGAACAAAATCGACCACTACCTGGCTCCAGGAGCGGTAGTGGTCGAGTGCGAGGCGAGAAACGTACATCAGATTGTGGACGATTTCTTCTTGATATTCGGTCGCCTATGGTTCAGCTGTTGAAGCGCATCGGCACGAGCAGGTAGCGGTAATCCATCGACTCATCGGAGTCGGCTTCCTGCTGACCGTTGAATTCAACCGGCTTGACCGGGGTGGTCATCTTGATGCGCACGAACGGCTCGGCGATGGCGGACAGGCCTTCCTTCAGGTAGGAGGGGTTGAAGGCCACGGTGATATCGTCGCCATCCATGTCGATGTCCAGGGTTTCGTTGGCCTGGGCTTCATCGGCGGAACCGGCGGACAACGCCACTTCCTGACCGGTGAACGACATGCGAATCGGAGCATTGCGTTCAGCCACCAAAGCCACACGGCTGATGGCATCGAGCAGATCCTGCTTGTTCACCACCGCCTGAATCGGGTATTCGTCGGCGAACAGGCGGTCAACCGCCGGGAATTCGCCGTCGATCAGCTGCGAGGTGGAGACGCGGCCAGCGTTTTCGAAGCCCAGCAGCGTCGGGTTCTCGGCATCGAAATCGAGGCGGATGTTCTGATGCTCGTCCAGCGAACGAGCCACATCCTTGAGCAGGGAGCCACGGACCAGTGTGGTGGTTTCCACATCCGGGTTCTGCGGGGTCCACGTGAAGGTGGCACGGGCAAGGCGGAAACGATCGGTGGAGGTCATGACCACCTTGTCGCCCTGGAACTGCATGCGCACGCCGGTCAGCACCGGACGGTTCTCCTCGCGGGAAACCGCAACGGAAGCCTGGTTGACCGCCTGCACGAACGTCGGCGCATCGACTTGACCTAAAGCCGGAGGAACCACAGGCAGATCCGGGTACTCGGTATCCGGCATGAGCTGCAGTGTGAACGTGGATTTGCCGGCGGTGATGGTCAGCGTGGAGTCGGTGGTGGCGAGGTAGGTTTTCTCGGAGCGCAGCGACTTGGTGATATCCGCCAGCAGCTTGCCGAGCACCAGCACGGAACCAGCCTCATCAACGCCAGCCTCGATGTGATGGCGAGCGGAAATCTCGTAGTTGAACGCCGAGAACTGAAGCGTGCCATCGATTGCTTCAAGACGCACGCCTGCCAGAATCGGGTTGGAGGGGCGTGCATCAATGACGCGTGACGTCCAAGCTACGGCATCGGCCAAAGCCGCGGTGTCGATTTCGACTTTCATAGGGTTTCCCTTCGTCTAATTTGCTGACATTCATTCTAGCTGTTGCCTGCGCGTGCTTCGTTCGCGCAGCAGCTGCCGATTGCCATGGTGGTGATGCTTTCTTAAGGTTCGAGTAAGTAATCGCCATAATAAGCGCGGTGGATAGTGTGGATAAGTGGGGAAAAGTGTTCTCCTGTTTCGTTTCCCGAGGATGCAGCCGCTGTGGATAACTTCTGTATAACATGTGGATAAACACCCAAGTTATCCACAGGCTTTCGCTCTGATTTTCGCTGTCCACACCGAAAAACGATTTATACACGAGTTTTCCACCGAAAAAGAGTGGGTAATCCACGAGTTATCCGCAGACTTTACCCACATTTGTGAATAACTATGTGGATAACTTTGGTGCTATTTTCGTCAGTCCGCCGGCGTGTTGCACGCGTCTGCCGTCGAGGAGAATCGATTCTGGAGACCGATTTTGCGTGTTTTTCGACGGCGCAGAGAAAAAGTGCCGAAAATGGTCTGTCAAAACGATTGTGTCAGATGACAGTGATGCGCACGGACTGAGCCGCTCACGATGATGCGGCGTCCACGATGATAAAGGCGGGGTCAGTCGGCGTTGTTGTTCTGCTTGAGACGCACAGTGAGTTCCGTAACGTAGGTATAGATCTCCTGCTTCTGCTGCATTTCGTCGCTGACACGCGTATAAGCATGCATAACCGTGGTGTGATCGCGGCCACCGAACACTTCGCCGATGTCCAACAAGCTCATGCTGGTCATTTCACGGGCAAGATACATGGCGATTTGGCGAGCCAAAGCCACGTTCTTGGTACGCGAACGACCCACGAGATCGTCGAAGGTCAGGTGGAAGTACTTGGCCACCTGGCCGATGATGTCGGTCGGCTTGATTTCCACATCGGTGGTGAAGAAGTCCTGCAGCGTCTGCTCGGCCAGCGCGCGGGTCACCGGCTGATTGCTCAGCGATGCCACTGCGGTGACACGGGTCAACGCACCTTCAAGCTCGCGGATGTTCTCGGTGAATCGTTCGGCGATCAGATCCAACACGTCGTTTGGAATCTTGGAACCGTTCATCGAGGCGATCATGCGCAAGATGGCGATACGAGTCTCCAAATCCGGTGGCTTGACATCTACGGTCAAGCCGGATTCAAAGCGGGAAATCAGTCGAGCCTCAAAGCCCTTCAAATTCTTTGGCGCCACATCGGAGGCGATGACGATACGCTTATTCGCCTGATGTAGGGAATTGAACGTGTGGAAGAACTGATCCAACGTCGCTTCCTTGCCACCAAGGAACTGGATATCGTCGATGAGCAGCACATCAACCTGACGATAGCGTCGGTTGAATGCGGCGATCTGACCCTGACTTTGGTTCGGATTCTGCAGCGCATCGATGAATTCGTTGGTGAATTCCTCACTGGTCACATAGCGAACCTTGAGGCTCGGATCCTTAACCAGCGCGTAGTTGCCAATGGCGTTGAGCAAATGGGTTTTGCCCAGACCCGAACCGCCGTAGATACACAACGGGTTGAAATCCTGACCGGATCCCTCCGCCACGGCCAATGCCACGGTACGGGCGAACCGGTTGGAATCGCCGGGCACAAACGAATCAAACGTAAAGTTCTTATTGAGATGCGTCTCCGGATCGCGGTTCATCTTCTGACCGCCCACCGGATACTGCTGTTCCTGGGGCTGCGCCGGCGCGTACTTCGGCTTCGGCTTGGCCACTGGTTCCGGCTGCTTCATGCCATAGGGTTCGCGACCAAACTCCGCCACCGTCGGCGCATCCGAATAATCATCTTCCGTATTCGGTACGGCCTGGGGCGTGGCATGTGATTGCGGCGCCACTTTGAACGCCGGGAACATGTTCACGCCGGTAACGGTGTGCAGCGTGTGCAGCAGCTGAGTATTGAGATTGCCCTGAATGGCCTGCAACGTATCGTTGGAATCCACGCACAGCACGATCGTCGTGCCGAACACACCTTCCGCGACCACGCCTTCGAGCCATCCTTTTTCTCGAGGGGTCAGCGATTTGCTGTGTTTGAGCATGGCGAGGGTGTCCGACCAGATGCGGGCAGCCTCGACCGCGGGGTCGGCAGATGAACCAGCCATATCAGACCCCTTCTTCTTGCTCGTAGTTACATGGATACAATAGGTAATGTTTACTCCTATCCACGGAAGTTATCCACCGCGTTGCGTGTTGGAAATGCTGGAATGTGAATAACACACATGTAATTTGTGGATAACTTTGGAGCTGAAACTGTTGATTTTACGCCACTTCTAGGCTCTTCGGCGTGTTGCGGACGCTGTGTCGAAATGTGAAAACTCCTGACTCATTTTGACTTGTGACCATGGTTGAGAGTAGGTTGGTATAGCTTGACTCACGTGAGGGCAGCGCGAAGCGTTGCCAAATAGACCTAGGAGCATTGATATGAAGAGGACGTTCCAGCCGAACAACCGCCGTCGTCACATGAAGCACGGCTTCCGTCTGCGCATGCGCACCCGTTCCGGCCGCGCGGTGATCAACCGCCGTCGCGCCAAGGGCCGCAAGTCCCTGTCCGCCTGATTCCAGCGGACAGTGCCACAGGCATAGTCGAGTGGAGCGGCTGAAAAGCCATCGTGATTTTGTCGGCGTGCTGAAACGCCGTCGCAAAGTCGGTGGCAGGGATATCGTCGTGCACTATTTGGTGCCCGACGAGCAGCATGACGACCAGGCGAATCATCGTCGCCTGGGTTTAGCCGTCTCCAAATCCGTAGGCAAAGCAGTTATCCGCAATACGGTAAAGCGAAGGTTCCGAGTCCTGGCCAGGATGCATGAGCACCAACTCCCGGAACACTGCGATATTGTGTTGCGCGCCAAGCCGAGCGCGGCATCAGCCTCGTTCGAATCCTTGGATCATCAGATTGCGAAATGCTTTGCCGCTGTGGCGAATAAGGCGAAGTGACATGTCTACTTCCATCAAGGCGGTGATGATTCGCTGCGTGCGTTGGTACCAGCGCACCATTTCCGCGAACACACCGCCTTGCTGTAAGTATTATCCGTCATGCTCGAATTACGCTATTGAAGCTCTCGATCGGTATGGCGCCTTCAAAGGGGGAGTGCTTGCTGTACTGCGATTGCTCCGCTGCAGGCCGTGGAGTCGTGGGGGGATAGACGACGTGCCGCAGCGATATTCGATTTTTTATAGGTTTTCTTGGTCGAAGGCCCATGAGGAGCCTCGACTGACACCATTGGCCACGACCCAAGGAGAGGCCCATCGATGACTAATCCAAACCAATTCTTTCTCGATAGCGGGTTCTGGGGATTCTTCTATAGGCTCCTGACCCCAATCGAATGGCTGCAGACCTGGATTCTGAAGCTCGTCCACGATTTCTTCGTGCTGCTTGGCATGAATGAGATTGGCGTTTCTTGGGTGCTTGCCATCATCTGCCTGGTGCTGGTGGTGCAGATCTGCATCTTCCCGCTGTTCTACAAGCAGATGAAGTCGATGCGCAAGATGCAGGCATTGGCTCCGAAGATGCAGCGCATCCAGAACAAGTACAAGGGCAAGACGGATCAGGCTTCCAAGGAAGCTCAGAGCCGCGAAATGATGAAGCTCTATCAGGATAACAACGCCAATCCGGCGGGATCCTGCCTCCCGATGCTGATTCAGGGCCCGGTGTTCATGGCGATGTTCTACACGCTGTCCGCCATTCCATACATCGCCAACGGCGTCAAGAAGGAATCGCTTGGCGCCTTCGATGTGGCCACCGCCCAGCAGTTCGTCAAGACCGATGTATTCGGTATCGTCAGCGTCACCGATAACTTCAACTCTGCGGCGTTCGGCGGCAAGATCGTCATCGGCATCTTCGTGGCATTGATGTGCTTCTGCCTGTGGTTTGTGCAGTACTTCAGTATGAAGCGCAACATGGCCGCTGCTTCGATGAACAAGCAGGCCGAATCCATGCAGAAGATGATGCTGTGGATCTTCCCGGTCATGTACATCTTCTCCGGTGTCACCATGCCGTTCGCTGTGCTGGTCTACTGGCTGACCAACAACGTCTGCAACCTGCTGCGTACCTTCTGGCAGGTCACCTACTTCCCGACCCCGGGCTCCCCGGCGGCCGAGGATAAGGAGAAGCGCGACCACCGCCGCGAGAACGCACGCCGCGAAAAGGCTGGCCTGCCGTCCTTGGAGGAAGAGGCTCTGATCAAGGCCAAGGAAGCCGCCGAGCATAAGGACAATAAGGGCTATCAGCGCGTTCAGCCGCAGCGCAAGCGTAAGCGCAAGTAACCCACCAGTCGATTGCATGTGCTCCATGTTTCACGTGAAACATGGAGCACATTCGACACTTAAGCCCTTTTTCAGTTAAAGGGCTATACACTTGAACTTTAGTATTGGTTAGAAGGAGTACCGTATGGCACTAGATGACGATAAGACAATCGATCAGCTCAATGAAGAAGCTGACATCGCTGCCGATTATCTCGAAGGGCTGCTCGACATCGCCGACTACGAGGGCGATATCGAGATGGGCATTCGCAACAACCGCCCAACGGTGCAGATTGTCGCTGACGACGATACCGACATCAAGCATCTGATTGGTCGCAATGGCGAGGTGGTCGATGCTCTGCAGCAGCTGACTCGTCTGGCTGTTCAGCAGAAGACCGGCGAACGCTCCCACCTGATTGTGGATGTGGATGGTTTCCTGAAGCGCAAGCGCCAGCATCTTCGCGACCTGGCACTCGACGCTGTGGATGCCGTCAAGGAATCCGGAGAGCCGTATGACCTGAAGCCGATGAACTCCTTCGAGCGCAAGGTGGTGCACGATGTGGTTCGCGAGGAAGGTTTGAAGTCCCGCTCCCACGGCGAGGAACCTCATCGTTATGTGACGGTGTACCTCAAGAACAAGAGCGACGACACCGACGACACCGAGGATTTTGATCAGGAGTGATGTGCTCATCGCGGCTGCTCGTAGCTGATTGGACAATTGGCTGCGCATCCAAGCCGTGATTGGTTTCATTTCAACAATGGTGTGATGAGGCGTCGTAGTTGCGGCGCCTCATTCCATGTGCGATGTTTCATGTGTAATGTTTCACGTGAAACACAGAAGGGGAGTGCGTATGACAGACACACTTGCTGGATCTCCGGTGCTTGCCGAAGTGCTCGGCGATGCATTGCCTCAGCTTGAGCTGTTCCACAAGAAACTGGAAGACGAAGGTGAACCCCGCGGTCTGATTGGGCCGCGCGACGTGGACATCATCTGGGAACGTCATATCCTCAATTCAGCCGCCATCGTACCCTATGTGCGCAAGTCCACTGCGGGCGCCAAGTTCAAGACCATCGCCGATGTGGGCAGTGGTGGAGGCTTCCCCGGTATCGTGGCCGCCGCCTGCCTTCCTGATCATCAGTTCACATTGATTGAGCCAATGGAACGTCGCGTGGAATGGCTGACTGAGTGCGTGGAACTCATGAATCTTACCAATGTGACCATTGTGCGCGGTCGTTCTGATGAAGTGATTGCGCAGGTACGCAAGCATAAGATTCATCCGTTCGCTGTAGTGACCTGCCGCGCGGTCGCTCCGATGACCAAGCTGTCAGGATGGACCCTGCCACTGCTGAAGCCTTCTGGTCAATTGATCGCGCTCAAGGGTCGTTCCGCACAGGTCGAACTGGAGAAGGCAGCGGATCAGATCAAGCGCTTCGGTGGACGCAACGCTCGCGTGGTGGAGGCTCAGGTAGGCCCAGATCTGGAGCCTACGCACGTGGTGATTGTGGATAGGCGATAGCAGTGGAAAAGCACACTAGTTCATCCACTTATCCACATTTTCCATAGTGCGGTAAAGTTATCCACATTATGAGGCTCACAACGTGGATAACCACAACAACCGTTGCAATATAACCGTTTTACACTCCTGAAAACCGCAAATAACAAGGCTGAATAATCATAGTTGTCCACAGTTATCCACAGCACGGTGGAAAACTGTGGATAACTCACAACCCTGTCCATGCGCATAGGAAAACTTGAAACCATATCAGTACAAGGAGGATCGATGTCCACGAAGGATCATCCCGAGGAAACGATTGAATCGGCTTCCGAAACCCTTCATCGCATTTTTGACGGGCAGGGGTCAGGGCTGGGCAACCAGATGGCCGACGAGAATTCCCGTTATGATGCTCTTCAACATGCCGATTTCCCCAAGCCGAAGCGCACACGTCTGATCGCCGTCGCCAACCAGAAGGGTGGCGTGGGCAAGACCACGTCAACCGTGAACCTGGCTGCAGCGTTGGCCAAGTACGGTGCGCAGGTGTTGGTCATCGACATGGATCCGCAGGGCAATGCCTCCACCGCATTGGGTGTGCCTCACGCCTCCGGCGACCCGTCCACGTATGACGTACTTGAGGGACGTTCACCCATCGAAGAAGTGATTTCGGTGTGCCCGGATTTCCCCACGCTGGATGTGGTGCCGGCCTCCATCGATTTGAGCGGTGCCGAATTGGAAGTCGCCGACTTGCCGAACCGTAACACGCTGCTGAAGGAAGCGCTGGAGCAGTATCTTCGTCAAACGGACAAGCATTACGACTACGTGTTCATTGATTGCCCGCCGAGCCTGGGCCTGCTGGTCATCAATGCGATGTGCGCGGTCACTGAGATGTTGATTCCGATTCAAGCTGAGTATTACGCACTGGAAGGTTTGGGTCAGCTCATCAACACCATCGGTTTGGTGCAGGATCACTTCAACCCGGTGCTGCTGGTCTCCACGATGCTGGTCACCATGTTCGACCGTCGCACGTTGCTCAGCAGGGAAGTGTTCAACGAGGTCAAGGGCCATTACCCGAATATAGTGCTTGATACCACGATTCCTCGGTCGGTGAAGATTTCCGAAGCCCCGAGCTTCTCCCAGTCGGTGATTGCCTATGACCCGCGTGGTCTGGGTGCCATCGCGTATGGTGAAGCCGCATTGGAACTCGCTGGCCGCTCCCAGCATGTACTCGACGCTCTTGACGCGAGGAGGAAATAATGTCATCGAAATCACGACTGGGCAAGGGCCTCGGCGCACTATTTCCTGATCTGCCGGGGGAGGAGTCCGCTGAGAAGAAAACCAAGGCTCCTGCGGATGCCAAGAAGGTTGCGGAAACCAAGACTGCAACCAAGGTGCTCGCTTCCGCTGCAACTTCGGTGGCTACTCCCGGTAAGGCATCGAACAATGTGAAGAAGAACATGGCCAAGCGTGCTGCCATGCCGGCACTGGATGATATCGCTCACCCAAGTGATTTGTTCTTCGGTTCCGATGCCCCGCAACCGCAGTTGCCGGTTACTGATCTTCACAAGGTGGCGAGCAAGACTGTTTCACGTGAAACATCGAAGTCCGAGAAGTCCGAGAAGGCGAAGGACAGTGAGAAGAAGCCGGAGCTGAAGCCAGTGCAAGGTGGCTACTTGGCTGAGCTGAAGCTTACCGACATCGGTCCGAACGCTCACCAGCCTCGTACTATTTTCGATGAGGATGAGCTGAACGAGCTGTCGGCTTCCATCAAGGAAGTCGGTGTCTTGCAGCCGATTGTGGTGCGCAAGCGCCCGGCTTCGCAGATCGCCGAAGCCAAGGCCAAGAAGGAAGAGCAGACTCAGGAGTCTTCCGCCAACCTGTTCGCTGGCCACTTGGACAGCCCGTATGAGCTGATCATGGGTGAGCGTCGTTGGCGCGCATCCCAGCTGGCTGGTCTGGAGTCGATTCCGGCTATCGTCAAGACCACCGCCGACGATGATATGCTGCGCGACGCATTGCTGGAAAACCTGCATCGCGTAGCTCTAAATCCTCTGGAAGAGGCGGCCGCCTATCAGCAGATGATTGATGAGTTCGGTTTGACTCAGGCGCAGCTTTCCAAGTCGGTCTCGAAGTCCCGTCCGCAGATCGCCAATATGCTGCGTCTGCTGAATCTTCCGGCTGCTGTGCAGAAGAAGGTTGCCGCCGGTGTGCTCTCGTCTGGTCATGCGCGTGCCCTGCTTGGCCTGAGCGATCCGGAGGAGATGGATAAGCTGGCTAAGCGCATTATCGCTGAGGGTCTGTCTGTGCGTAGTACCGAAGAGATTGTGGCGATGAAGATTGCGTCGGGGGAGCAGCCGAAGAAACCGAAGAAGTCCAAGACGAATCCGTGGGCTGGTTCGGCTGTGCAGCAGAGCTTGGAGAATCATTTCGATACCAAGGTGTCCATTAAGGGCAGTGCCAAGCATGGCCGCATCGAAATCGTGTTCTCCTCCCCGGAAGACATGGATCGCATCCTGAAGCTCTTGGTGCCGAATCAGACAGGCAGTGGCGATTCGGAATCCAAGTGGGTGTGATTGACACGTCGCAGTCTCCAGCAGGGTAGACTGGGGATAGTCGGCAAAGTGCCGACCGATGGGTTCGATTCTATCAATCGCATGAGGGCTGGCTTCTATGGGTAGGAAGCCAGCCCTATTACTTTGCGCTGAATGATCCATGTGGCAGGGTGAGCGACGCTGAGTTATAGCTCGAACAAATCATGGATGCCAATAAGCCTCACATCAGATTCGCTTGATGCAGCATCATCAATCAATGGTTGTTCAAAGCCACCAAGCGAGAACAGGTAGTACGACCGTTGATTAATACCAGTGCGGGACGCGCGATCACGTAGTAGATTCAATACCGATCGACCTACAGGGGTATTACGGAATTTACATTCACCCACAATGGCTGATGAGCCGGTAGCGCTAATCGCCATTACGTCAATCTCATCGTGACGATTCCACCATCGTCCAACCTCGCGAGCATGGAAGGGGAGTCTTCCGGCGGTGCTTTCACGCCATACCCATGCTCGGCAAAGCTCCTCGAATGGTTTGCCAGCAAAATCATGAAGCATTGGCTTGATATGGTGTTCGTATACGCCCTCTATATCGCTCTGTTCCAATTCTGATCGGTAGGGGAAGAGGAACGTGTACCAGAATCTGAAGAAGTTGTCACTCAACTGGTAGAGTCCACGTGCACCTTTGGCTTGCTCTTTGAGTTTGGCGGTGACGGGGAACTCACGTTCCACGATGCCGAGTTCCATCAGGTTGTTGAGATAGGAAGGCACTGTTGCATTAGGCATCATTGCTTGTGTAGATATTTCGTTGAGTGATGTTGCTCCGAGGGCTATCGCTCGTATGATGCTGTTGTATTTTGAGGTTTCGCGCAATTCTTCATGTAGAAGAAACTCAACTTCACTGTACAGGGGAGCAATGCGACGCAGGATATGCTGCTTGATATTGACCTCGATGGATTCATTGGGGTCAAATTCTTCAAGATAGCGTGGGATGCCCCCTAATATCGCATACGCTAGAGCTTTATCTTCATCGCTGTATTGCGGGAAGAAACGTGTTGCATCCCAGTATGGCATGGGTAGCATTTTGAGGATGCCAGTCGCACGACCGTAGAGTGGGGACTTTTCTCCAAGCAGCTCTTTTTCGATAAAGCTCATGGCACTGCCGCAGATCACAATCATCACATTGGCATTGCGTAAGGTGTGATCCCACAGATTCTGCAATACCGATGGGAGTGAGGGGTCTGATTTGACTAGATACGGGAATTCGTCAAAGATAATGAGTTTTCGCCGACCATTGCTGGCATTTGGCAAGCGTGTTATTTCGGTTAATGCACTTTCCCAGGAAGGATATTGCTGGAGATAATCTTTTCCGGGTGCACCTGCTTCGAACATGACGCGAGAGAATGAGGCGAGTTGCTCTTCTTTCGTGGCATTTTGCGCTGCGAAGAATATTGTGTCTTTGCCCTTGGCAAAGTGAATGAGCGTTTCAGTTTTTCCGACTCGCCTTCGACCGTATACAAACACAAGCTGGGCTTTATGGGCAGCGTAGCATTCTTCAAGCTGCTTCAGATCTTGTTCTCTACCAATGAATGTCATGCTGCCCACTCCATGCTGTGTGAGGTTTGTCTAACGTTGTATTTTCAAGGAAACAATTGTTAATTGGTTTACGATTTATATTATCACGATAATAATTATCACGATAATATAAATCGTAATCATATAAGGTGAAGCAATCGGTTGCGGCGATAGATGACCGTTGAATGGTTCATACAAGCTGCAGTGTTTCACGTGAAACACTGAATACGATTCGTGGGAGTGTGTCTCAGTGAAAAAGTAGGTGGCGGAAAAACCCCACGCTTCTTTTGTATATGAAGTTAGACATGGCTGCCGTTGAGGATTGCGTTAACACAGCAAGACGAACGCCGATATTGATCAAGTGACTAAAACCTGACCGTTAAGAGAATTCCGATGCATGACAATGAGGATTCCAACGAGTATGTGGTCAACGGCAAGTCTGCTATCGGCTGGCTGATCGACCGCTACAAGGTCACCACCGACAAGAAGAGCAGCATCACCAACGACCCGAACGATTACAGCGATAATCCACGGTACATTGTGGACTTGGTCGAACGCGTCATCCGCGTGAGCATGGAAACCCTTGACATCGTCGAAGAACTCCCCGCCCTAGAAGAACTTCCACACCCCGCCAACTGGCCCGTCGAATGGAACAACAGCTGATTACCTTGCACCTTGTTCAATGACGAATACAACCGATTCAACAATCTGATTATGACCGTGCCGGTCACCAGCAATCGGGAATATCCTCTGCATATTAACGTGGGAACCATTCCGGCGGAAGACGGGGGCGAGATTCACGGGTGGGCGGAGATTGAACAAGCCAAGTGCCTAGACCTGAACGCGCGATACGCTCGCAAGATAGCAACCGTAGACGATGATGTTATGGAGCGCATTACGGAAATGCTTCGGGGGGGGGGACTCATGCGTCTCTCGATGCGCATCGAGCGCTTATACTAGCGTGTTTTGCACGACTGCCTTCCTGTGCGTCTTCAGTTATAACTGATTTCTGAGGTCAATTTCGTATAAGAATCGATTATAATCGATTCTTATACGGTTATCAGCTTGAGAATCAGTTATATCTGATTCTCAAGCGCGCTAGGGGAGGAGCTTGCCATGATGACCTGTTCTCCACGATCTTGTTCAAGGACGTGGTGCGTCATGCCGTTGGCCTGAACAACGCTAATGCCATCGATCAGGTGCTAGAAGGCATCGTGTACATGGAATTGAAGCGCCGCGGCTATGACGTGCACGTTGGCAAAGTGGGGGATAAGGAAATAGATTTCATCGCTAGGCGCGGCGATACGGTTTCCTACTATCAAGTCACCTATCTGCTTGGTTCACAGCAGACAGTGGACCGCGAGTTTGGCGTGTTCGAGGCCGTGCGAGACAACTGGCCGAAGTACGTGCTCAGTATGGATGACTTCCCGCAAATGCGCAACGGCATACGCGGCATGAACATTATCGATTGGCTGCTTGCCAAGGATTGAACGATGCCGTGACAGTCACAGAGCTGTACGCCGACCGTTCGTCATGATTTTTGCACGAAAAGGCAGTTTATTCGTCCAGACTTTTGCATGACACGCCGTAATGTTCGTCCAGACTTTTGCACGAACTGGGTGAAAGTTCGTCATGATTTTTACATCGGCGATGCGCGGCAAGGCTATACTCGCCTTAGTAATACGCCTGCAGAAGCGTATTTGCCGAAGTTCATGTGCCGGACGATGGAGGTCTTATGAAACGCAATATCATGACCACGCTGGAAGCATGGCGGCAGTCTCGGCATCGTCGTCCGCTGGTGTTGTGCGGTGCCAGGCAGGTGGGGAAAACCTATGTGCTGAAAGAGTTGGGACGTACGCAATATGATTCTTGCGCATATCTCAACCTTATGGATGAGCACACGCATGCGGTGTTTGAGTCCGGGTATAACGCGAAGCAAGTGTTGGAGAATATCGGGGTGCTTACCGGCACCAGAATCGTACCCGGCCATACGTTAGTCATCATTGATGAAATACAGGAGGTTCCGGCAGCACTTACCCTGATGAAGGCGTTTGCCGAAGACACTCCCGAGCAGCACATCGCAGCAGCCGGTTCGTATCTAGGGCTCTCGTACCATGCGGGCCATTCATTCCCGGTTGGGAAAATCGACTCCATAGACATGTATCCATTGACGTTCATGGAGTTTCTTGAAGCGAGTGGCCAAGAGGAATTAGCCGAGATCGTGCATACGTTGGATTTCAACAGAGCGGAGCTGTTCTCCGACAGGCTTGAGCGACTGCTGCGCCAGTATTATTTCGTTGGCGGTATGCCTCAAGCAGTCAGCGAATTCCTCGATGGTAACAACGACTATGTGGCAGCCCGTCGCGTGCAACAAGCATTGTTGTCGGACTATGACAAGGATTTCTCCAAACATAAGGGTGATGTTCCTGAAATTGATGTGGAACGTGTACGTCTTGCGTATCGTTCCATTCCCTCGCAGTTAGGACGCGAGAATCATAAATTCGTCTTTGGGCATATCACCTCAGGTGCGCGACGGACCCAGTATGAAACCGCAATACAATTCATCGTCGATTCGGGATTGGCTCACCGCGTATACCGCATCAATAAGCCGCAACTGCCATTGCGTGATTATGAGGATCTTTCGGCTTTTAAGCTGTACATGCATGACATCGGGTTGCTTGGGGCCGCCATGAATGTGTCTGCTCGCGATGTCTTATTGTCCAATAAGGTGTTCGAGGAATACAAGGGTGCGATGACCGAGCAGCATGTATGCCAACAGCTCACGGCAACCGGTCACACTCCGTATTATTGGACGGCAACCCGTGGAACCGCGGAAGTAGATTTCATCCTGCAATATAACGGGCAGCCGGCTCCATTGGAAGTCAAAGCCGAGGAGAACGTCCACGCAAAAAGCCTGCGTCTGTTGTGCACAGACACAGGCTTGCATGGATATCGCTCGTCAATGAAGGGATACCGTGAGCAGGATTGGCTCACTAATGTGCCGTTATGGGCAGTTGGTGAGTATTTCGCGGCTTGGAACGATCCAGCAAACCAGATTCCCGAAGGATTCTGAGTGCGATGGCGATGGCTGACTGCCAGAACTGTTAGAAGATTGGCAGTCAGCCATCGCCACGTATCCCACGATGATTACCGTCACTCCTGCTCGGTGAGGAGGAGCATCTGGTATTCCTTGCGGGGCAGATGGGTGTAGGTGTCTCCGGTGACGGTATCCGGGAATTCGGTTTCGGTCATATTCCAGAAGTCGATGAGACGGGCGCCGTACTTCTTGCCGGCAGGCAGGAAATCGAGCCATTCGAATTCCGGCTGGTTGTCGCCGAAGTAGATAAGGATCTTCTTCAAATCCGGGCGGGCGCCTGCGGCGAGTTCCCAATGCGGGCCGGTAACAGCCTGAGGCACCACCCAATCGAAGCCCTCCGCATCCATGAGATCCTTGAGGTAGTTGATGCGCTTGTAGCTCTCGCCATACAGCTTGCCGCCGTGGGCCCACCAGATCGGGCGCAGTGTATCCGGCTTATCGATGTACACCTCGCCGTGAGTGGCGCCTCCACCGCGCAGAATGCAACGGGTGAACAGGTCGAGCATCTGCTTGCCGGTCATGTCGCCCCAGCCGTAGTCGATGTTGCCTTCGTAGCGCATTTCATCCACGCTGACCGGCTTGCCGTATTCCTTCATCCACTGCGGCACGAAGAACACGTTGTCGGTTTGAACACCAACGTGGGTAATCCACGGCTTGGAATAGTCGTACCAGTTGATGTTCTTGGTTTCCTTGTGCTGCGGCGGATCGTACCAGTTGTGGATGGACAGCAGATGGGCGCTGGGATCTTCGTGACGGATGGTCATGCCGATCTCATCCCACTCGTCGAGCTTGATCTGGTCGACGAGATCCATGAGGTCGTATTCGTTGGCCATGGACCACCACACGTTCTTGTAGCTGGCAAGGCGAGCGATTACGTAACGCAGGTAGCGCTTGTTGTTCTCCATGCCCATACGTGCGAAGCCCCAGTGATCGTACGGCTGGAAGAGAATCACATCCGCCTCGATACCCAGCTCATCAAGTTCGGCCACTCGATCCTCGAAACTGCGGAAGTACTCGGGATTGAAGCGGGTGAAGTCGAAACCGATGGTCTCGGGGAACCATTCCTCGTGCTTGAACAGTCCGTCGGTGATGACGGTGGGCTCACCCTCGAACGGATACATTTCCGGTTCGATGGTGTTGAACTTGGCGCTCTTGGGGAACACGGCCATGCGAATCTTGTTGAAACGCGTGGTCTTGAGTGAGGCAAGTGTCTGTTCGCGTACTTCAGCCGGTTTCAGAGCCCATTCGTAGCAAGTGGTGCCGAAGGGGATGTATCCGGTGCCGTCGGCGTAACCGAAGTGGGTGTCACGGGTCACCACTGGACCATGATTGCCATCGGTGGCGGGCGTGCATTCGAATACGTCGGTTTTGCCATCGAGTTCGGAGACGTTGGAGTGGGTCTCGACCTCCCAGCGTCCTTCGTCGTCGGGCATGAATCGAACCTTATAGACGCCCTCGCCATCGTAGAATCCATGGACGGTGACTTGATGGGCATTGCGGGTGAACGTTGCCGTAAGGTCCACATCGGTGAACGGGTTACCGTCGGTGGGGCCTTGAAGGGTGAGTTCGTAGCGACGCCAGCGTTCGATGGTCTGCATGATATCTCCTTTGATATTCGGCCGTTGGCCAGAAACATGGTTGAGTAAATGGGATTGTTCGTGAGGGATGATGGTGAGCGATGCTGTCAGGCGGCAACAGCCTTGACCTGTTCAGCAGCAGGGGCTACCGCTTGCTCGGCATTCTTGGCAGCTGAAGCGATTTGCTGCTTCTTGCGGGCGAATGCAAGGACCACGAACACTGCAATGTCAATGATGAACAGGCAGGCAGCGATGCGCATGCTGGAGATCGAATCGGTGTGTCCGATGATCTTGCCGAGGAAGGAAACCGTGTACGGGGAAAGGAACGACGCGCAGTTGTTCACAGCCATGGCGATGGAGATGACCAGGTTCTTCGCGCCAGCGGGAACGTCGTCAAGAATTGCGCCGTACACGTACGGGATGAGCATGGAGGTCGAGCAGGTCATGATCAGGAAGATGGTGAATACCCACATGTTGCCGGCCACGGTCATGCCGAACATGCCGATGGCACCAATGGTCATG
Organism: Bifidobacterium colobi; assembly: GCF_018555455.1. GTDB lineage: Bacteria > Actinomycetota > Actinomycetes > Actinomycetales > Bifidobacteriaceae > Bifidobacterium > Bifidobacterium colobi. The sequence goes on from NZ_JAFEJU010000001.1 coordinate 577,719, forward strand.
ACCACTACAGGGGTGAAGTGACCAAGCACGCGGAACACACGACCATAGGTCATAGTCACCAGTGCACCGAGGAAGCCGGCCACCGCCAGAGAGGTGGAGAGCATGCCTTGGTTGGCGAGATTCATCTGCTTGATGGCCAGACCGGAGCTGGTGTAGGTGACCATCATGCCGTTGAAGTAGACGAACAGCATCAGGATGCCGAACCACACAATCGGTGATACGCCACGCAATCCACCCTTGCCTGCAGCTTTGGCGGCTTCAGCCTCTTGTTCAGCCTTCTTGTCGGCATCCTTCGGGTAACCCCATACGAACAGGGCAATGACTGCAACCAGCACGCCGTATACCAGGTAGGACTGGTGCCAGCCGAGTGTCAGCAGCAGACCGGCACCGAATGTGGCGAGACTGCTGCCAAATGCGGAGATGGCGGAACGGTAACCAACGAGGTTGCGCTGTTCGTCTCCGGTGAAGAAGTCGCCGATAAGGCTCACGGCCAGCGGCGTGTACATACCGGTACCGGCGCCGAACAGGAATCGGCCGATTTCGATGATTACGAAGTTCTCGGTGAACGCCGGAATAACACCACCGACCAGGGAGAGAGCCAAGCCGAGCAGCACGGTGTTGCGCTTGCCGATGAGCTTCACGATGGCGGAGCTAAGCAAGATGAACAGCATCACCGAGAATGACGGGATGGTCACCAATGCCTGAACGGAAGTCGTGGAGTGATCGGAGAACGTTTCAACCATGTCCGGCACAGCCGCGGAGATGGCACTTGCCGCCTGCATCATCACTGCGATGGAGAGGATACCTATTTTGAGACGAGCTTGTGATTTCGCCATTGAGTCCTTCTTAGTCTAATGTTTCTTCGTTGAAATCATTCCCTAACCTTGTGGATTAGAGCTAACTCTATTTTAGAATAGTTACTAGAATAGTACTAGAATAAGAACTTGCGCAAGATAAACAATCATAGCGAAGCGCGCGATACGACCTCGGTGGATACTAGCACGGTCTGCGCCTTCCACTGTCCTGCCGCTTGGGCCTTGAGCTGGCGAAGCGATTGGTCGGCGATTTGCGAGATGGGCACATGCACCGTAGTCAGCTCCGGAGTAATCAGCCGGCCTTCGGGGATATCATCGAACCCCATCACGGCGATATCCCGCGGCACATTGATTCCCAGAGTCTGCAAGTCCTTGATCAGACGAACCGCCATGACGTCGTTCTCGCAAAAAATAGCTGAAGGCCTCGTATCTGCGGCGGTCAGACGGATGATTTGCGCGTCACGTTCGGGCATAAGGCGGGTAGGGGACAAGCGGATGATGCGTTCAGCAGGAATTTCCAACCCATGCGCGCGCAGAGCGGAGAAGAACCCACGGCGACGCTCCTGGAAGTTCGAGATCCAGATGTTTGAGGCGACATATCCAATAGTGGAATGGCCCGCCGCAATCATATGCTCTGCGGCAGCATAGGCACCCTGGAAGTTGTCCATCGTCACGAAGCAGGCGGAAAGCCCCGGGAAATGAGTATCCGCGAAGACCACATTGTCGAGCTCATTGTTGAGCTCCCCAACCTGATCGGCAGACAGGTCGATGCCCAGCACAACGGTCGGCACCGACCGCTTCGATTGGCATGCTCGCGCGATGGCGGTGCGGTCGGCAACGTCATCGCCTGACAGTGAGAGCATTTCAAGCTGGAACTCGCCGCCATCATTGCCTACCTGTTCCGACAGCTGGCTTACCAAGCTATCGAAGAAGGGCAAAGAACGATAATCGGGGCGAATCATGCCGGTGCCCGTGCTGATGACGAGCAGGCGAACCCGGCCAAGCGCGCCATCATTCGTCAATGCTGAACGCTTGACCTTGCGCTTGCGCAGCGGCGAATAGTCGAGCCTATCTATGGTTTCAAGAATCTTCTGGCGAATATCGGGACTGAGACCGGGCTTGTCGTTGAGCGCCAAGGACACTGCCGATCGGGACACCCCTGCTTCGCGGGCTACATCTTCCATGGTAACAGGCATGCTTCATCACATCCTAACTAAACCAGTACTTGATTTAGTAGTTATTCTATAACACGGCTGCGGTGTCCCAGTACATTTTCATAATGAATCGGCAACACGATGTTTGGACCGTTCTCGTGGGTAAGCAATACAAAAGGTGGCTGACTACCCAATAATGGGGTAGTCAGCCACCTCTCTTGACAGCTTTGCAACACCGCTGAGTATCGGTTACTCGCTCAGGTACTCCTGCGCGTCCAAGGCGGCACGGCAGCCCATGCCTGCGGCGCTGATAGCCTGACGATAGACACGGTCCACGCAGTCGCCTGCAGCGAAGATTCCCGGGGTGCTGGTGCGCGTGCTGGCACCATCCACGAGAATGTACCCATCCTCATCACGATCAGCCACAGAAGCGGCAAAATCAGTGGCAGGCGTGTGGCCAATAGCCACGAACACAGCCGCCGTCTCCAACTCGCTGGTCTCTCCAGTAACAGTATTCTTCAATGAAACACTGCTCACGTTCACCTGCGGCTTCGGCGTCAAGGTCAGTCCACCCAGATTCAGGGCAGGAGCGGCGGCCGATGCAGCCGGGGCGGTTTCTGTACCGTGGATTTCGGTGACCACGGTGTTGGTGAGCAGATGAAGCTTCGGATCTGCCTTGGCTCGATCCACCATGATCTGCGAGGCACGGAACTCGTCGCGGCGGTGAATCAACGTGACCGAAGAGCCGAATCGGGTGAGGAACAAGGCCTCTTCAAATGCGGAATCGCCGCCACCGACCACCACAATCGGCTTGTTACGGAAGAAGAAGCCATCACAGGTGGCGCAGTAGGAGACACCGTGGCCGGAGAGCTCCACCTCGCCCGGCACGCCGAGCTTACGGAAATTGGAGCCGGTGGCAATGATTACCGCACGGGTTTCCAATACATCACCATCGGAAAGATTCAGCGCATAGGTCGCTCGCTCTGCGGAATCACCCTTGGTTTCGATGCTGGTGACATCGTCGGCGATGAATTCGGTGCCGAAACGCTTGGCTTGCGCACGCATGTTATCCATGAGCTCCGGGCCCATGATGCCATCCGGGAAACCGGGGAAGTTCTCCACTTCCGTAGTGTTCACCAGCTGTCCGCCGGGAGCCAGAGCGCCGGTGACCATCACCGGATTCAAGCCGGCGCGGCCCAAATAAATGGCCGCAGTGTAGCCGGCCGGGCCGGAGCCGACAATAACAACATTGTGCGTCATAGCATCTCCCCACAATTCAAGATTTTCATAGCTCAGGTTCACCATCATACGGGTGAGGCATGTCGGGACTTCCGCGGCTTCAGCCGAAAGCAATAGCCGACTTGCAGGCAGTGGCATTGGCCTGACAGCTCCCTCATCAGAGGAAGCCTACGAAAAAGCCCTCCGCGTGGAGGGCTTTCACTTAGAAGACTTCTACTTTTTGAATGTAGAGCTGGTTTTGCGGCAGACTGTTGATCGGCACCCAGAGCATGAGATCCTGAGTGTTCACCGTCTTGCTGAGCTTGACTTCGGTGGTGCCGCCCTCGGCGAACGTGAACGAAGCCATCTCAGTGCCTTGGGACGGGTCTCCAGTGGTGTTGGCTCGGATGTAACCCTTGCCGCCGGAGCTGCGAATAGTAATGACCACGCGGGAAACATCATGAGCCTGATCAAGATGCATCACGTAGCCATAACCGGACTGTCCACCCGGATCGGTCACAAAGTCAGCGCTGGAAATCGTATATGCCGTGGTGTTAATCACATGCGGCTTCGGTACCGACTTCGAAGTCTTATCCTTCACCACCTTCTTCACGGTGGACTTCTTCTCAGTGGACTTCGAAGAAGAATCAGACTTGGAGGAATCAGACGAAGCGTCAGACGAGGAATCTCCGGACTTCGAGGCATCGGAAGAGCCAGTGGAATCCGACGAATCGCTGCCGGAAGTCTTATTGTCGCCGAACGGCACCGCGTTCATATCCACGTCCGGCCAATCGCCGTTCTCGGACTTGGAAGTATCGGTGGCATCAGCCGGATCCACACCGGACTTCTGGAACGCGCTCCACGCCCAGAAACCAGCGGCAACCACAACCACCAGTGCCACAATCAGTGCCACCACCTTGGTGGTGAAGCTGCCGAACAGATTCTCATTCGGCAGATGATCATCCTCAGTAGAGCTTTTCACCGGCGGATTCTTCGGGTTATAGCTCGGCGGAATAGCAGCCACCTCGGCAATGCGAGCCTGCTCTTCCTCCAGTGCACGCAGCGATTCCTCACCCGGCTGGATTTCACGGCCGCCAGCATCGTAAATCGGGATACGGCTGGTGGTTTCGCCCGCACCATCCGAAGCCCCATCAGGCAGCGGCGCAGCCGGGCTGGCAACGCCGCCGTTAAAGGTGTTGAACCAGTCAGCGGTGTCATCACCGGAAAGATTCTCGGCATTCCAAGCGTTGGAGAACTTGAAATCGAACAGGTGGCGTCCCTGAGCGTCGGTAGCGGAATCCGCGCCATCGCCAGTTTCTGCCGCAGCCATCGGACCCGACTGGCTGATTGCCAGTTCCGGCATTTCCTTACGCGCGATCAAAGATTCCGGAATCTCGGCGATATGCTCATCATCGGCAGGCGGGTTGAGCAGCACACGGAGAATCGAGCAGTCGCCGGCAACAGGGGGCAGCTCAATCTGCGTATCATCCAATTCGGTTAGCGGTTTCCACTCGCCCAGCAGAGCGTTCAGTTCAGCCAGCGATGCCATAGGCAGCGAACGGTCACCCTGTTCGAACAGTTCCAGACCGCGCTTGCAGATCACTTGGAATTCGCCGGGCGCATTCTGTGGCAATGCCGCAAGCGAGAAGTTCGGCTCCAGCGGATTGCGCTGCTTGGTCAGCATGGCATAGAGCAGTGCGGCAAGCTGACGTACCGCATGACGTTCCGGACCATCCTGAGCCAAAGCGGCACCCGACGTATCCGCCAGCAGCGGAGCAAAGGGAGCGCCGGTGATTTCAATGCCGGAACTGGTAATGCGCACGGTATCGGTGTTCAGCACAATGCCAGCAGTCGCCTTATCGTTCAGCATCGGCTGGATGGCTTCGGACAGTTCTCCGATAATCGAACGTATCGCATCAGCACCGAGTACATGGGAATGGTTGCTGAGGTACTCGGTCAACGACTTACCGTTATCAACCGGAGTAATCACGAGCATCGAATCGCCCTGCCGGCGGAATTTCTGCACAGGCATAAAGTGCTCGGGGTGGGTTGCGGTAATGGTTCCCGCAATGTCGTCGATGATATCAAGCTGACGCTTATCAGTGACCAAAAACAGTTCGCAATCCTTGGCCAGGATGCGATCGTTGGCCTTCCATGCCTCCAGGCCGGGTTCCTCGCGCAGCGCTGACACCAGTGTGTATCGGTTAAGAATGGTATCGCCCAATTGCGGTTTCATATGCGTGTCCGGCTCCATACGGTTGTTGCTCATAATACTTGGAATTGTCTTTGACATTCTATCGGTGGGGATGCCCCGGGATTACTAAGAACTAATGATTCTTAACCAACCGCTTCATACGAGCAAGCACCGGGCGGGCAAGCACGGTCAATTCCTTGGTACGCAGCAGCCAGAGCACACCCACGTATACCACCGTCAGCACGATGGTGAGTGTGATGCAGATGCCGATGGAGGACAACCAGCTCATCTGACCGGCATCCGGTGTGATTGCTTGCGCGGCGGGAGAAGCAGCAAGTGCTGCCGCGTTATCTCCTGGATTCAAATGGCGAGCGGGTTGGATATTGGCGCCAAACAATGAAACCACCGGGGTCTTGAGCAGCCACACTACAACGCCTGACACAATGGCGGCACATGTGCATTTCAGGAAAGTGATGACGAACGGGCGCAATCCAAGATGGCCGTGGAACTTGCGGCGCAACATGAGTAAGGTCGGCGGGGTACCGATGGCATAGCCGATGGGGACGGCAATAGCGTTCGCGAAGACCCAATACTCTGGGGGCAGCACCAGCATGCCAATCACAATGATCACGGTCAGACAGCCGTAGCTGATTAGCGCGCAGAGGAAAGGATGCAGGCCATCCTCGAAGGCATAGAAAGTGCGCTGAATCAGCAGATTGATGGACACAATGGGAACGCCCAGCGAAAGTCCCATCAGTGCATAGGCAATGAGCATCGTCTCGTTCATCGACACCGATGGCAGCAGTGCGCGAATAATCGGCTCCGGATAGACCACCATGGCAATGGCAAAGAATGTAATCAGCAAGGTCACATTATTCATTGCACCGAGCAAATCCTGACGCGCCTCATCAAGATCGTGATTGGCTATGGATTTGGAGATTTTCGGAAACATGGCGGTGGCCACGGAGACCGCAATCAACGAATACGGCAGAATGTAGAGCGTGAACGCATTTTGATACGTCGCGTTGCCTGCCACATCAAACAGGCCGATGCCTGACATCTCATGAGCCTTCATCGGAGCCAGCGTGGCGACGCGTGTCTGGATGATGCCCGAAAGCTCACTGACGATTACCACACCAAGCGAACCCAATGCCACCGGGCCCATGGCACGCAAACCGAATCCGGACAAACCGAACTGCGGGCGGTATTTCAATCCCAACTTCATCATTGGCAGGAACAGAATCAGCGCCTGGAAAGCCACGCCCAGCGTCCATGCGCCGGCAGTAAGCGCAATCTTATCCGGCGTCCAGAAATCCAGTGGCTGTTCATTGGCTTTGCCAAACAGCAGCACGAACGCGGTGAATCCAGCGCAGCTGATGATATTGGCGCCGGTGGAACTCCACGCATACATGCCGAAACGGTTCTTAGCGGCAAGAATCTGACCTAGCACGGTATATAAGCCATAGAAAAACACCTGTGGCATGCACCACAGCGTAAACGACGTGGTGAGCGCAATCATCTGCGGATCGTTGCCGCCCACATATATGCGAGCCAGCAGCGGTGAGGCACAGGCCATCACCACGGTAACCGTCAGCAGAATAATGATCGCCAGCGTAATCAGACGATTCAGTCGCTCCTGCGCATCCTTCTCTTCCAGCGTGCGCACGATCTGCGGCACTAGCACCGCGTTGAACACACCGCCGGACACCAAGATGAACACTGATTGCGGGATTATCGCACCCGCTTGATAGGCATTGGCGGCAAGACCAGTGGTGCCGAGGGCGGCAGCCAAGAGAATTGTGCGCAGCTGACCGGTGACGCGGGAGGCCGCGGTGCCGGAAGCCATGATGAGTGAATTACGACCTACTGAGGAACTCATTCGTCGGGATCTTTCTTACGGTTGAACTGACGCCACAATCCCACCACGCCAAGTAGCGCGGCGAAACCGATGATGATGAAACCGCTGGCATCGCTGATGCGCAGCACGCTGGTGATAGCGGTGTTCTGGGTGCCGCCGAACGCATTGCCCTGACGGTCGGCCAGAGAAACGCGCGCAGTGGCTGAGCCGGAAGTGGAGACACGAATCGTGAACGCCACCTGTGCTTCACTATGCGCGGGAATCGACACCGTGTTGGTTCGGGAAGTCACGATCTGCATGGAATCAGTGATCGAATTGACCTGAACCTTGACCGCATACGGCAGCGCATTGCTTACCGTTACCGGCATCTGAGCCGATTCACTGAACACGGACACCGATTCCGAGGGGGTAATGCTGATGGAGTTGAGCAGTGTGTCGGTCATCTGCTGCGCAGTGTCCGCCATACGCTCATGGCTCGTGGACGGTGCAGTGCCGGTCAATGCGCGCAGTGCCATGCTGTCATGCGCGGCGAGGATACCACTCAACCACTGTTTGGGATCATTACTGTGATTCGCCGTGCTATCGGCATCACGACGGGCCAAAGCCTGCGGATCCAACGAGGCGATATCATCCGAGGTCACGCCGTTCTTCAGAATCGAACTGGCCAGACGCGTAATACCTGAACGGCTTGCGGCCAAACGGTCGAGAATCGAACGGGTGGCGGAGGTGTCCTGGTCGGCAGCGTTCTGATTCACCGAATCGGAGACGGTGTAGGGGTCGGCGGTCGCCATCGTCTGCAAATCCGTGAGATTAAGCCAGGGGGACTGCTCCAAGGCGCTCATCACCTGATTGATCCATTCCGCGGAACTGGAGCGAGTGAAGGTCATCAGCAGATTGCGTGTGGTATACGGCTGTTCCATCTGGTAGAACGCGCTCTGCGCAATCAGACGGGACAATCTGCCGGCATCGCTGGTTTCAGCGGCTGCGGATTTGCTGGTGGCGTACCCGTGCGCCAGCGTCGACAATTCCGACTGCTCCTTCAGCACGGTGATGTCTCCGGCCGACGTGTTCACCGTATACGTGCCGGTGTGCACGGTATCGGTCTGTGCATTGTCGAATGATGCGGTGGCAATCACCGTGGAATAGCCCTGTGCGCGGGCCTTGGCGAGGGCATCCATGCTCCAGTCATCCGAACCCTGCCATGCGTAGGTTTGCGGATTGCTCGCGGTTTTGGTGGCCACTGCGTAGATGGTTTGCGCGTTCTTCGCAGTCCATTGTGCGTCCGAGACACCTGCATTGGTGTACGCCGAAGCATCATTGATTGCTGCGTAGGCGGTGATGTCGAAGTCCGCAGGCTGCATAATGCCTGCAATGGCTGCAGTGCTGCCTGATTCCTGTACATAGACCGGATCGGCCACAACCTGGAGCTTGGGGTGCTTAGCCACCGCCTGTTCCACGGTTTTGGCCTGGGCGATGCTGGGTTCGCTCAGGGACAGCAGATTGCTGCTGGATGTGCTGCTGCTTTGTGCCGCAGTGGCATCACTGCTGGTGTTCGCATCGCTACCTTGAGTGGATTTGGATTGATTGCTGCCGGACTGTGCGTCGGACTGTGATTCAGGCTTTGATTCGGACTGCGCACTGCCATCAGCGCTGCCGGTACCGCCATCGTCGCTGCTGTCTGTCTCCTCGATCAGATGTTTGACTGCGGTGTTGTTGACCTGCCAATCATTCGCAGTTAACGGCATGGCCACCGTAAGATTCATCGCCGGGGTTTGCGCACTCTGCAATCCGTCCGAGGAACGCGTCAGGAAACTATGCAGATCAGTGTGCGTATCGCCCGCCGTATAGCTGAGGCGCAAAGGCTTGGGACCCCAGCTGCGCAGTTGGGTAAGCGTCTGATTATCGGACTGCACATCCAGCGATACCGTTGCCGACTGTCCGGCGGCAATCGCCGGCACATGCACGGAACCGAGCGGATTCGGCGTGGGAATGCCCGTGCCGTTCTCGGCCCAGGACTGCATATCCGTGCGCGAGGCGAACGTGAACAACGCATTGATGCTCACGTCCAGCGTGCCGCTGGGTGCATCCGTAGTGGTGGTATTGGCCACCACCACTTGCATGTGGAAGCCCGATGATGCGGTGACCACGGGCGTGATCTGTGCAATGGTCAGCGTTTCGGTCGGCTGCTTATCAGCGGATTTGGTTTGCTGGTTTTGCGACTGCGAGGTGTCGTTCGCCGCGGAGTCGGTGGAATTGTCGGTGCCATTGTCCGCCCATGCCGTTGGTGCGAACAACATCGCGCCGGCGGCGAGAACCGCGGCGAAAGCGCGGACAAAACGACCGCCATAATGCGGGCGGTGTGGGATTGCGGGTAGGGTCACTCGTTTGCCTGCCTGTTCTTCTTCCTAGCGTAAAGCCACGCGATTTTGCGCTCGTTCGGGTAGCTCAACACGTCATCCAAATCATCGAAACGTACCCAAATGGCATCCTCGGCCTCATGATCGGGATCGCCTTCCACTGTCAATTCGCCGCCGGTCTGGCGCAGTGCGAAATGATGCACCAGCTTATGCACGCGCTGCGTGGTGCCGGTGAACCAGTAGTCGATAGTGGCAATGGAATCGATGACTTCGCCCAAAATGCCGGTTTCCTCATGCACTTCGCGCACAGCCGTCTGTTGCGGGGTCTCGCCCTTTTCGATATGTCCCTTCGGCAAGCACCATTCCAGATGGCCGGACCTGGAATGGCGGGCGATGATGGCCACGCGATTCTGATCGTCGAAAATCAGACCGCCTGCGGAATATTCGCGCACCACCGGCAGCTCCTGGGCATCCAGCGACGCGAACGTCGTAGGACCGTCGGAGGTGCGGCGTTGCGGCATCATAGCCGGAGTCGGGCCGGTTGCCGCAGCGCGGCGCATCGCAGTCGGTGCTGTTGCTGCTGGAGCCGACTGAGTTTTTGGCGCAGGCGCAATGTGCATGGTTGCCGCGGCAATCGCGCGCATTGCAGCCGCCGCCGACATCACTGGTGACGACTTCGCCGCAGTGTTTGCTGGTGTTGTTGCTTGGGCTTGGGAGGCTGGTTCAGCGGCTTGTGCCGGTTCGGTAGCCGCGGCTGCTGTCGAAGTGCCGATTTCGGCTGCCTCAGACGATGCTGCGGGTTCCGCTGGCGCAGCGGCATCAGCCGGTGCCGTGGTACCCGTTGGTGCTGTGGAGCGGGCGGAGGCATTGCCGAACACGGTTGCCGGATTCGGCATGATGGGCGCTCTGCGGGCGGGCGCTGGAGCCGCAGCCTCAACCATCGCGATTTGCTCCATCGTTTCCGTACCGGCTTCCGCGGCGATGCCATCGGTCTGTCCGGCGATGGTTTCGCTCGACGTGGCGATGGTCACCGTGGCTTTCATACCGAACACTGTGGCGGGCGTGGGAATATATGGTTCGCGTAGTGAGACGGGCTCACGCTCCGCGGGCGCGTCCGGCTGGGGGAGCGCGCTCTTGTTTGATGACGGAGCGGATACGGAAGCTGGAGACTCCGCTTGTGAATCTGTTGCGCCTGAAACTGCCGGAGCGTCAGAATCGGCGGAATTCTGCGGGGTTTGCGAGGTATACAGCAGCTTGTCTTGGGTATGGTTGCCCGCAGCATTGGGTGTTTGCCCAAGCATGTGGGCAAGGTCTGCGGGCGTAATCATGCTTTCCACCTTACTCAATCCCGTGTGCAGGTGGGGTAACGGTATGCTAGGAGGGCAGAAAAACGTCCACATAGGGGAAGGTGCCCATTGGATTTCGAAGTGTGGCCCGAGGCGATTGAACTTGGCCGACTGTTCAAGGAACAGGGGTATGAGCTGGCGCTGGTCGGTGGACCGGTCAGGGATTTGCTGCTGCATAGGCGCAGCCATGACCTTGACTTCTGCTCATCGGCCCGGCCGGAGCAATTCGAGCCGATTCTGCGCCGTTGGGGGCATGACGGCTTCTGGGATATGGGCCGCAAATTCGGCACGCTGGGTGCCATGCGTCGGCGTGCGGACGGTACCGAAGTCAAAGTGGAAGTCACCACATACCGTTCGGACACCTACGACCCGGATTCACGCAAGCCGGAAGTCAATTATGGCGACACGCTGGAAGGTGATCTTTCCCGCCGTGATTTCACTGTGAATGCCATGGCGTTGCGTGTACCGGATCTGGAGTTCGTCGACCCGTTCGGTGGCGCCAGCGATTTGGCCAAGGGCGTGTTGCGCACGCCGGTGGATCCCCGCCAATCATTCGACGATGATCCGCTGCGCATGATGCGCGCGGTGCGATTCGTGGCGCAGCTTGGTTTCAGCATTGCCCCTGATGCCGCCGAAGCGATTACTTCGATGCGTGACCGTATTGAAATCGTATCCGCTGAGCGTGTGCGCGACGAGCTGACCAAACTCCTGCTCTCCGACCGTCCGCGCGCGGGACTTGAGGCTCTGGTGGATTCCGGGCTCGCGGACATCGTCTTCCCGGAGATTCCGGCATTGCAGTTGCAGATTGACGAACATCACCGTCATAAGGATGTGTTCGAGCACACGATGATGGTGCTGGAGCGTGCGATTGCACTGGAAACCGGCCCGGATGGCCCGGTGCCAGCTCCTGATCTGACGCTGCGTTTGGCTGCGGTGATGCATGATATCGGCAAGCCGAAGACCCGCCGATTCGAGCCGGGCGGCAAGGTGAGCTTCCACCATCATGATGCAGTGGGCGCCAAGATGACCCGCAAGCGGTTGAAGGCGTTGCGTTTCGACCATCATCTGGTGGAAGACGTGTCCGAACTGGTGAATCTGCACCTGCGCTTCCATGGATATGTGGATGAGCCGTGGACTGATTCCGCGGTTCGCCGCTACGTAAAGGATTCCGGTCACCTGTATGAGCGTTTGAACCGCCTGACCCGGGCGGATGCCACCACGCAGAACAAGCGGAAGGCGGCGATTTTCGCGCATGCAATGGATGAGATGGAAGAGCGCGTGCGCGAATTGAAGAAGAAGGAAGACTTCGACGCGATTCGCCCCGACTTGGACGGCAATGAGATCATGGCACTGCTGGATCTTGAACCCGGCCCGATGATCGGCCGCGCCTACAAGCACATGCTTGACTACCGTCTCGATAACGGTCCGGTGGACCACGATGTGGCCGTAGCCGAACTCAAGCGCTGGTACGCCGAAATCCAATAGCACATCGCATCGGCCTGCGGCCGAAGACGTGTTGCAATAGTGGAAGAGGCAGCCCGTGAAGGCTGCCTCTTCCACTATCCGGTGTACATGGACTACTGCTGTGCCGGATATGCGTCGTGCTTGGTGTCCGCCGGAAGCTTGGTCATCGAAGCCACGGCCTTGCAGCCTTCGATGCTCGTAATCTCCTTGCCTTCCTGCGGCGACTGCTTCTCATCCTTCAGATTGTTGAACGTGGCACCGAGCACCACATCAATCAGCTGATCTTCGCGGGCAGTCATCACCATTGTGGCGTCAGTGAAGTTGCCGGCTACCGTGTAAGCCTGGTTCACTGCGTTCTTGCCGAAGTAAATCGTGGTGCGCTCCACATTAGTGGACGAATAGTTGCCGGTCTGCTGCATATCGAAGCCGCGCACGCCCAGCGCATCGCTGACTGCGGCGGCGAACTGTGCGTGGGAGGTACCGTTCAATACGCGCACGCCAACCGAATTGTTGTTCACATACTTGGCCTTGCCATCATCGCCCTTGACTGCGCACGGTGCGGGATTGCCATAGTTCGGCGAGGCGGCGCTGGTGGCTATCAAACCCAGGCCGCCGACGTGGAAGTTGAACAGTAGTGCGATGACCATAGCCACAGCCAACACTGCACCACTGATGGAAAATACGATGGTCTGGCGATGGCGGATATACCGTTTGCGGGCCTGACGTTCGTCAATCTGTTGTGGCATCGTTCAACTTCCTTCACTTAAGTGACTTGTTGCTACCTTAGCGTTACTGGGTGACGCAAATAACCGGTGTTGCGGGAGCCTTGGCTCGAATGATGCGGTCGGCCGCATCCTGCAGCACCCACGAATCAATGATGTGTTGTGCAGCGGCTTCGGTGGGCGCAAACGCCACTACCGAGGGGCCTGAACCGGAGACGAAAGCCTGACTGGCTCCCGCTTCGAGCGCGGCTGTGATGGCTTTGCCGCTGCGCGGGTGCAGGCTGATTGCCGCAGCCTGCAAATGATTACGGTCTGCGGCTCCCGCACCCATTGCATCGAACGTGTGGTATACCTCAGGGGTGCTCAGCTGTGACTGATAGGCGCCGATGATGACTTCGCCGGCGAATCCCTGACTGCTCAGCTCGAGAGCCAGTGGGTCGGTGGGGTCGATGTCTTCGATCTGTTCGCCGAATCCAGTGCCTCGCGCGAGGCCGCCGGTCAGACAGAACGGCATATCGGCGCCGAGTGTGGCGGCGATGGTGCGCAGCTTGGCAATGGGCCAGTTGAGATTCCAAAGTCGATCGATGGCGAGCATGGCGGCCGCCGCATCCGCGGATCCGCCGCCGAGTCCTGCGCCCACGGGAATACGCTTGGTGATGGTCAGCGCCACATCCGGCTCTCTGCCGGCGGCTTCGGCCATAGCGAACAAAGCGAGCACCGCATGATTGCGGCGCATATCGCTGCTGGAAGAGGCAAGATCGCCCAGATGCGCGCCTTCCAGCTCCAGGGAGAATCCGGTTCCGGGCGCTTTGGCGGTCGCCGTGACCGTATCGTAGACGCCAACCGCGCAATAGATGGTATCCAAAGCGTGGCGTCCGCCCCACTCGGCGTGCGTGGGACCTACAGCAAGCGTGAGGTTGGTTTTGGCTGGACAATCCACACGAACCGTGATGGATTGTGGCTGCATGGCGTATTCAGCATGCAGCTGTTCGATGGTGGGTGCGATGGCGGTGGTCATGCTCGCTCCGTTGCGCCTTCGGCGTTGTTTGGCAGTGCGGCGGCCAGTGCGGCGAATTCGCCGATGGTCAGCGTTTCTCCGCGGCGGGTCGGGTCGATGCCGGCCGTCTCGAACGCTTCGGCGGGTACCAGATGCTTCAACGCCGCATGCAGGGTTTTGCGACGCTGGCCGAATGCGGCGTCAATGAGCTTGAACACCTGCTCGCGGTCCGGGGTGTGCTCCGCGGCTGCGGCCGGGTTTGCCGGATCGTTGGCGGTGTAGCGGGTGAATTTCACCAGTGCCGAGTCCACGTTCGGGGCTGGCCAGAACACGTTGCGGCCAATGGTGCCCACACGTTCGGCGGTACCGTACCAGGCGAGTTTCACACTGGGGGTGCCGTAGATTTTCGAACCGGGCTTAGCGGCCAGACGATCTGCCACTTCCTTTTGCACCATCACGAGGAACGAGCCGAGATTATCGAAGCGTTCCAGCAAGGTGAGCAGAATCGGGGTGGCCACGTTGTAGGGCAGGTTGGCTACCAGCGTGAACGATGCGTCATCGTTGAAATCCGGCACGTTCTGCGGGGTTACGGTCAATGCGTCACGATTGACCACCCGCAAACGATCGGCGGCCTCAGGCATGAATTCGGCTACGGTGCTGGGCAGGCGCTCGGCCAGCGGCGGATCGATTTCCACAGCGGTCATGCTTGCGCCGGTTTCCAAAATCGCCAAGGTCAGCGACCCCAAGCCGGGGCCGACTTCCATCACATGATCGGTGCCGGTCACTCCGGCCTCGCGTACGATGCGGCGCACAGTGCCCGGGTCGATCACGAAGTTCTGGCCGAACTTCTTCGTGGGGCTTACGCCGGCATCGGCTGCAATACGGCGAATGTCGGCCGCTCCCAGCAGATGGCCGGTGGAAGGGGTGTTGTCAGTCATAGTGATTGTTCCTTGCGATCTTTAATACCAGCCGGTTGCTTCGGAATGCGCCCAAGCCGCGGACGGACTACCGTAGCGTTGCGCAATGTACCATAAGCCCCAATCGATTTGCACGGCGCCATCATCACGGTAGTTTGCGCCGAACGCAGCCATCTTGCTGGCAGGCAGTGATTGCGGAATGCCATAGGCGCCGGAGTAGGCGTTTTCCGCATACCACAGCCAGCTGGACTCACGATTCCACAGCTTCACCAAGCAATCCCAGTCGTTGCCGGTCCATCCGCGCTGTGCTGCAGCACCGGCTGCATAGGCTTGTGCCTGAGCCACTGTCGGATGCCAGAGGCGGCCAGACGGCGAGGGATCCGTGTTTGTATTGCCGTTGTTGGAGTTATTGCCGGAGTTGTTCGAATTGTTGTTATTCGAGTTGTTGTTCCCGGAATTGTTGTTGGTGTTGCCTCCATTGTTCTCGGAATTGCTGTTGTTGCCTGAGTTGCCGGAGTTGTTGGTGGAGGAGTCGTTCTTGCCGGATTCATTGGAACCGGCATCGGCCTTGTTGTCGGAGCTGGAGTTATTCGAGTCGGATTTGCCGGAATCAGACGAAGAGCCGTTGGTATTGCTATCCGTCTTCGGCTTGGCCGGGCCGACCGCGATGATCTGGTCGATGGCCATTTTGGTGATGGTTTCGGACTTCAACGTTTCGGATTCCGCCACACCGTCCACATACGTGACGCTATACACCTGGGTTTTCTCACCGTTGACGCCCTGTTGACGAACCTCGCTCTGGCCTTCGGCGAGATTCGGGTCGATGATGGTCTGCGTTTCGAATGGAATCGGCACCGTGCGGGTTTCCTCGCCGTGGGTCACGCGCTTGACGCGCAGAATGGTTTCATCACCATCCTTTTCCACGCTGACGCGATCCTCTTTGCCGAGCACAATGCCCTTGGAATCAAGAATCGAGGCGGCTGGCAACTTGCCATTGGGAGCCACCGAGCTCTTGCCGTCGGCAATCACCGTCACCGGGCCGTCCTGGTTGATGACCAGGCCGCCGGTGAGCTGATTGTAGACGTTGTTGATATCCACGGTGATTTTGTTGGCCTTCGCATTGTTCTCTTTGAAGAAGCCCAACAGCTGGTCGGCGCTGGTGGCCACCGTCCAGAACGGCACTTCGGTGCCATCGATGTTGATGGTGGTCTGGTAGGCGGAGCGCACGGTGACCACCGCATGATTGGCGAGGCGGTTGCCGGAAGACGTCTCGACGATGTCATGGGATTTGACGTCGATGCCCTGTTCTTCAAGCAGGCGAGTGGCGGTCATTGCATAGGTGGTGACCTGGGTGGTTTTGCCGTTCACGTTCAGTGCCACTGATTTCCGGGCAGTGAAGGCAAACGATCCAATCATCGAAACCGCAACCGCCACCGTGCAAGCAATTACGCGGATGCGACGCAGTGTAACAAACCGCTGCGGGGTCCAACGCCGTGCCATATCCCATCTCTTCCTATCGCGAATACTTACCGTCCACCATCGTAACGGCTGGTCTGGTATGTGCCGTGTGATGGACGGCCACCGTTACCATACCTGCCCGGATTGCCGCCCGACCGCCTCGGGTCGCCTCTCGCGCGACGGATTCCCCGGAATGTAGCGAAAAAGCCCCTTGCGAGGCCCCAATTTCGACGGATTCCCCGGAATCCAGCAGAAAATGCCGGGCTATAGGAACTTTTGTGGTGTTTATACCCGGGGTTTGGCCTTGTGCGAGTAGGCGTGTCGGGGTGTTATTTTTCCCGGCGGGAAAATAGGGGCGTTCCGGTGGTGGGCTGGGTCTATGAGAACGAGATCCAGCAAGGCGAAACAATGCCCGGTCTGCGGGCGGCCGATGAGGAAGAACGGGCTGACGGCGAAGGGGACGCAGCGTTGGAAGTGCACGGTTTGCTCACTGAGCTCGACCATGCCGCAGGAGAGGGCCGCGCGCGGCAGGCAGCTCGACGCGTTCCTCGGCTGGCTGCTCGGCCGCGCGTCCCAGTCCGAGTGCGACGCGAACGGCGACGCGAGGGCGCTGCGCAAGCGGACCGCGTGGTGCTGGAACATCCGGCCCGTCATCCCGCCGCCGATCGTCAGGCACCGCACGGTGATGG
>NZ_JAFEJU010000010.1 GCF_018555455.1 Bifidobacterium colobi
TCTCATAGACCCAGCCCACCACCGGAACGCCCCTATTTTCCCGCCGGGAAAAATAACACCCCGACACGCCTACTCGCACAAGGCCAAACCCCGGGTATAAACACCACAAAAGTTCCTATAGCCCTCACGCATTAACCGGCATTAACCGTTTATGCGCGAGGAATGACAGGTTGTGTAATACGCTGCACCCAAGCTTTCCAAACCTGATTGAATCAAACTAGCGGCGAGAATCCATACGTCAGTGGTGTCTAGCGGATTCATTGCCAAGGAACGATGGGTTCAACGAAACAGAACCACAGCAAACAGTGCGAGGAAGGACGAGTCAGCTATGGAACTCGAAGAACTTTCGGTAGCTGAGAAAGCGGCGATGCTTTCCGGCGGTTCCGAATGGGATTCGCGCGGCAACGAGCGCGCCGACATCCCCAGTTTTGTAATGAGCGACGGCCCACACGGTGTGCGCCGCCAGCTCGGTGAAGGAGACCATCTGGGACTCGGCGCATCCAAGCCCGCCACCTGCTTCCCCACAGCAGGCACGGTAGCCAACTCCTGGGATCCAGAGCTCGCCGAAGACATGGGTAAGGCACTCGGACGCGAAGCCCATGATCTTGATGTGAACGTGCTGCTCGGCCCAGGTCTTAACATCAAACGTAATCCGCTGTGCGGTCGTAACTTCGAATACTATTCCGAAGATCCCATCGTGGCTGGGCGCATGGCCGCCGGACTAATCCGCGGCATCCAATCCAACGGCGTATCCGCATGCCCCAAGCACTTTGCGGTCAACAGTCAGGAACTGCGTCGCCAAGCCTCCAATAGCGTGATCGACGAGCGCACAATGCGCGAAATCTATCTGACTGGTTTTGAGATCGCCGTGCGTGAAGCTGCACCGATGACCATCATGACCTCCTACAACGAGATTAACGGCGTCTACGCACACGAAAACAAGCATCTACTGCAGGACATTCTGCGCGGCGAGTGGGGATTCGACGGCATGGTCGTCTCCGATTGGGGTGGCTCCAATGCCGCTGTAGCCGCAGTCAAAGCCGGTGGTTCGCTGGAAATGCCGTCGCCCGGCTTCACCTCTGTGCGTGAACTGGAAGACGCGGTCAAGGCTGGTACGTTGTCGGAAACCGACCTCAACGCTCGTGCTGCTGAAGTAGCGAAAATCGCGCGTGCAACCCGTGCCGAAGGTGTTGGCCGAGATGATTTGCTCGCCGATGCCGTGGCTGCCGCACATCACGAAGTGGCCCGCAGAGTCGCTGAAAGCTCCGCTGTGCTGTTGAAGAACACCGATGCCGCACTGCCGCTCAAACCCGGCATGCGTGTAGCCGTAGTAGGCGATATGGCCAAGACTCCACGCTTCCAAGGTTCCGGATCCTCCAAGGTGAACGCCACCCGTGAAGAGAACATTGTGGCCGAACTCCAATCATCCGCTGAGTCCACCGGCATCACAGTGACCGGTTACGCCCAAGGCTACGACCGTCAAGGTGTCGCCAACCAGGCACTGTTGGACGAAGCGGTGGCACTTGCCGCGCAATCGGACACGGATGCTGTAATCGCCGTCATCGGTCTCGACGAGCGCAGCGAATCCGAGGGCCTTGATCGCTCCACCATGGCCATCCCGCAGGTACAGAATGATGTGATTGCGGCGCTGACTGCCACCGGCAAGCCAATCATCGTGGTACTGGTAGCCGGCTCGCCGGTGGAACTGCCTTGGTTCGATGATGTTGCCGCAGTCCTGTACGTGGGACTTTCCGGCCAAGCCGGCGCATCAGCCGCCGTGCGCGTACTCACCGGCCAAACCAACCCGTCCGGGCACTTGGCGGAAACCTGGCCGCTGCAGTACGCCGATTGCCCATCGGCCGACTGGTACCCGGCGGTGGAGCGCGATGCCATCTATCGCGAAGGACCATTCGTCGGCTACCGTTACTACGAAACCGCACAGGTACCCGTGCGCTTCCCGTTCGGCTATGGCCTGAGCTACTCCAGTTTTACCTACAGCAACCTTGCTGCCGACGACACCGGCGTCACCTGTACCATCACCAATGATTCTGATGTGCCGGGTGCCACCGTTGCACAACTGTACGTTACTGGACCATCGCGCACTGCTCAGGGAGATGGCAATGCCGCAGGAGTGCTGCGCCCTGCCTGCGAGCTGAAAGGCTTCGTCAAGGTAACGCTGGCTGCCCACGAATCGAAAACCGTGCGCATTGCATTCGACCGCTATACCTTCCGCCATTTCGACGTGGCCGCGAACCGTTGGGCCATCGAATCCGGCGTATGGACGCTGGCTGTGGGCGCAAACGCCGAGGATCTGCAACTGAGCACCACGTTCGCCGTCGCAGGCGATGTAGACGCGATTCCTGCCGATCCAGCGCTTGGCCACTACCTGACCGGCAATGTGAAGCACGTCACCGATGTCGAAATGGCAGTACTGTTCGGGCGTGAAGTCAAAGCTTCCGGCAAGCCCACCACATTCGGCGTGAACGATCCGATTTCCAGCTGGGTGGATTCGCGCGGATTCGTGGCGCGCACCATAGCCAAAACCTTGACCAAGCGAGAAACCTCAGTTCGCCAGAAAACCGGCGCGCCAGACCTCAATACGCTGTTCATACTGAACATGCCACCGCGAGCCATAAGCAAGATGACGCAAGGCATGGTCGATGCGGCCATGGTGGACGCCATCGTCACGATAGCTAACGGTCATACTTTCCGCGGGCTCGGCGGTCTGATCGCCGGCTACTTCCGCAACCAATCCGCCAACAAGCGCACTGCAAAGGAGCTCAACCATGACTGACACGAACACCGCGCCTGCTGCCGAGGGCAAGAAGCTCGGGCCCATTCGCCAATGGATCAAGGATCACCCCACCATCTGGGAATTCATCCTGTTTAATGTGCTCTCGAACATCTCCACCATCTCGCGCTTCGTGGTTACCTGGATTGGTACGGCGATTTTCGTGGCGGGATTGGGCATCACCACGCCATTCCACTTCCTGATCTTCAACTATCCGGAATCCGGCAACGGTTTGGGCGGCTTCCTGACCTTCCTCTTTGCCGAAGTGATCGCCCAGGTGGTGAACTTCTTCGTGCAGATGAAGTGGGTGTTCAAGTCTGACTCCAGTTTCAAGGATGCTGCTTGGAAGTACGCCATCCTCGCCGTGGTGATTGTGGTGGTGAACCTTGTGCTGCCGGGCTACGTGACCTCCCTGTGCCAGGGCTGGGGCATGAATGCTGGCTTGGCCGGCACGATTGCCTCCGTGGTCAACACGGTGCTGGCTGTAGTGGTGAGCTACCCGCTGCTCAAGTTCTGGATTATGCCCAAGAACAAGTGAGGCAGCCTCCTGCACTGATGCACTGACATAACACTTCTTTCGATACTCCTTCCCCTTCGGCTTGGCCGGCGGCGCTTCTCCTCGGGCGTCGCCGGCCAAGTACGTTGTGCGGATGCTGGTTGCTGTAAATGTGAGCCGCGCCACATACAGCTGGGATCCGTGCGCGGCCTAGCGTTTGCCCAGCGTCCAGAAACGGCGAAAAATCAAGGATAAACACTATATCTAGTGTTGCCATGTGCAACACGCCACTACACATAGTGGCTTGATTGCAAATCACACGGTTGTAAGATGGCATTCGCTTTCAATCACATTTGCTGCCAAAAGGGGAGTTGCCATGACCGTCACCGTGTTCACCAAGCCACATTGCCCGCAGTGCGAGGCCACCAAGCGCCAGTTCACCAAGTTGGGCGTGCCGTTTGAAACCGTGGACCTGACGGAAAACCCCTCCACCCTCGAGCAGCTGCAGGCCGCAGGCTTCCAGCAGGCTCCGGTGGTCATCACCCCGGACAACTCCTGGACCGGCTACCGTCCGGACCTGATTCGCGAGGTCGCCAAGCAGGCCGCAGCTACCACTCCGGTGGCCGCGTGACGCCGAACGACGCAGCCGTAGCGGTTGCGCCAGCTGATCACGCCGAGTCCGCAGCCAGCACTCCGGAATTCGCCGCTACCGGCGCCCCGATCGGTGCGCTGGTCTATTTCTCCTCCGCCTCTGAGAACACCGCCCGATTCGTGGCCGGATGCCGATTCCAAGACGAGGGCATCAACGTGTACCGCGTACCGCTCAAAGCCTCCGAACCGGCACTGAACGTGCGCGAACCGTACGTCATCATGGTGCCTACCTATGGCGGCGGAGTGATTAAAAAGGCTGTGCCGATTCAAGTCAAACGCTTCCTGAACGACCCGGAGAATCGCGCCTGGATCCGCGGCGTCATCGCCTCCGGCAACACGAACTTCGGCGAAGCCTACTGCGCGGCTGGCGATATCATCTCCGCCAAATGCCACGTGCCGTTCCTCTACAAATTCGAGCTGATGGGCACGCCGGAAGACACTGCCGCCGTGAAAAATGGCCTCGTGCAATTCTTCGGTACCTTGGAGCCCCGGTAGAGGCCCAAAATTTCGAGGAAAACGGTAACCCCGAGAAAATAAGCCACTGAGTCTTCCTCAGTGGCGGGTTTTCTCGAAATAAAGCCACTCTTCGTGAAAAAGAGCCACTGAGTCTTCCTCAGTGGCGGGTTTTCACGAGATATGGGATTATCTCGAAAATTTAAGCCGCTATAACGCCCCACACCACCACGTCACAAGGATTCAAACAAGGATTCAACCCAACTATGACCGATCTCACCAACACCGGACTGGCTCTCGACAACACGTCGCACGCCGCCGAGCCCACCGATCCCGCGCATGACTACCATGCGCTGAACGCTATGCTCAACCTGTATGACGCCAACGGTCAGATTCAGTTCGACAAGGACAAGGCCGCTGAACGCGCCTACGTAACCAACCATGTGGCAGCCAACACCGTGACCTTCCCGAGCACCGCGGAGCGCCTGAAGTTCCTGATCGACAACCAGTACTACAACCCGGCGGTGTTCGCCCAGTACTCGGCCGAATTCCTCGACCGCTTCTACGCGCACGTGGAATCCGCAGGCTTCGAATTCGGCACGTTCCTCGGTGCTTTCAAGTTCTACACGTCCTATGCGCTGAAGACCTTCGACGGTAAGCGTTACCTTGAGGACTTCCCGCAGCGTTGCGCCGCAGTGGCATTGGAACTTGCCGCCGGCGACGAGGCGCAGGCCACGGAATACGCCGACGAAATGCTCGCCGGCCGTTTCCAGCCGGCCACCCCCACCTTCCTGAACCTCGGCAAGGCCCAGCGTGGCGAGCCGGTCAGCTGCTTCCTGGTGCGCATCGAAGACAACATGGAGTCCATCTCCCGCGGCATCAACGCAGCCCTGCAGCTGTCCAAGCGCGGCGGCGGCGTGGCACTGCTGCTGAGCAACCTGCGCGAACTCGGCGCTCCGATCAAGCACATCGAAAACCAGTCCAGCGGCGTGATCCCGGTCATGAAGCTGCTGGAAGACGCATTCTCCTACGCCAACCAGCTGGGCGCACGCCAAGGCGCCGGCGCAGTGTACCTGAGCGCCCATCACCCGGATATCCTGCGATTCCTCGACACCAAGCGCGAGAACGCGGATGAGAAGATCCGCATCAAGTCCCTGGCGCTCGGTGTGGTGATTCCGGACATCACCTTCGAACTGGCCAAGCGCAAGGAGCAGATGGCCCTGTTCAGCCCCTACGATGTGGAACGCGTCTACGGCAAGCCGTTCGCCGACATCGCCATTTCCGAACATTATGAGGAAATGGTGGCGGACGATCGCATCAAGAAGACCTACATCGACGCCCGCAAGTTCTTCACCACCATTGCTGAACTCCAGTTCGAATCCGGCTACCCGTACATCGTGTTCGAAGACACGGTCAACCGCGCCAATCCGATCGAGGGCCGTGTGACCATGTCGAACCTGTGCTCCGAAATCCTGCAGGTGCAGGAGCCCAGCGAATACAACGAAGATTTGACCTACAAGCATGTCGGCCGCGACATCTCCTGCAACCTCGGCTCCCTCAACATTGCCAAGGCGATGGACGGTGGCCTGGCGCACACCGTGGAAACCGCGATTCGTGCGCTCACCTCGGTGGCCGAGCGCACGAGCATCAACGCCGTGCCCTCCATCCGCCGTGCCAACGAGGAAGGCCACGCCATCGGCTTGGGCCAGATGAACCTGCATGGCTTTCTGGCCCGCGAAGGCATCATGTACGGCAGCGAGGAAGGCCTCGACTTCACGGACATGTACTTCATGACCGTGGCCTACCACGCCTACCGCGCCTCGCACGCGCTCGCCGTGGAACATGGTCAGGCGTTCAAGAGCTTCCCGACCTCCGACTACGCCAAGCCGGCCGGCCAGGGCAACTACTTCGACAAGTACACCGACGGCCGCCGCTCCCTGGAACCGCGTACCGCCCGCGTGCGCGACCTGTTCGCCAAGTTCGGCATCGCCATCCCCACCGTGGCCGACTGGCAGGCGCTCCAGGCCGACATCATCAAGGACGGCATTTACAACCAGAACCTGCAGGCCGTGCCGCCCACCGGATCGATCTCCTACATCAACCACTCCACGAGCTCGATCCACCCGATCGCCTCCAAGATCGAAATCCGCAAGGAAGGCAAGATCGGCCGTGTCTACTACCCGGCCGCCTACATGACCAACAGCAACCTTGAGTACTACAAGGATGCCTACGAGATCGGTTGGAAGGCCATCGTCGACACTTATGCCGAAGCCACCCAGCACGTCGATCAGGGTCTGTCGCTGACGCTGTTCTTCCCGGACACCGCCACCACCCGCGACCTCAACAAGGCCCAGATCTACGCCTGGCGCAAGGGCATCAAAACCCTGTACTACATTCGCATTCGTCAGCAGGCGCTGGAAGGCACTGAGGTTGCCGGTTGCGTAAGTTGCATGCTCTGAAAGGATAAATATGCCACCGATTTCTATTCCGCGTAAGCCGTTGAAGCTTATCGACCGCGTCTCCGCCATCAACTGGAACCGTTTGGAAGACGAGAAGGACCTTGAGGTCTGGGATCGCCTGACCGGCAACTTCTGGCTGCCCGAGAAGGTCCCGGTCTCCAACGACATCCCCTCCTGGCAACAGATGAGCGAAGAGGAGCATACGCTCACCATGCGCGTGTTCACCGGCCTCACCCTGCTCGACACCATTCAAGGCACGGTCGGTGCCGTCTCCCTGATTCCGGACGCGCTCACCCCACACGAGGAAGCCGTGTACACGAACATCGCGTTTATGGAATCCGTGCACGCCAAGTCCTACTCATCGATCTTCTCCACCCTGTGCTCCACCGAGCAGATCGATGCCGCGTTCGACTGGAGCGAGCAGAACGAGTTCCTGCAGAAGAAGGCGGAAATCGTGCTCGACTACTACGAGGGCGACAACCCGTACAAGCGCAAGGTGGCCTCCACGCTGCTCGAATCCTTCCTCTTCTACTCCGGCTTCTACCTGCCGATGTACTTCTCCGCGCACGCCAAGCTCACCAACACCGCTGACGTGATTCGCCTCATCATCCGTGACGAGGCAGTACACGGCTACTACATCGGCTACAAGTACCAGAAGGGCATCGCCCAACTGACCGATGCCGAGCGCGCCGACCTGCAGGATTACACCTACGATTTGCTCAACGAACTGTACGACAACGAGGTGGGCTACACCGAGTCCCTGTACTCCGGCGTGGGCCTGGTCGAGGATGTGGAGAAGTTCCTGCATTACAACGCCAACAAGGCGCTGATGAACCTCGGCTACCCGGCGCTCTTCCCGGCTGAGATTTGCGACGTGAACCCCGCGATCCTGGCCGCCCTGAGCCCGAACGCCGACGAAAACCACGACTTCTTCTCCGGTTCCGGCTCCTCCTACGTGATGGGCAAGGCCGAGGAGACTGACGACGACGATTGGGACTTCTAACTGACGGATTTCCAACGTTGACTGACGGTTTTTGAACGTATTTCGTTAGAAAACCGTCAGTCTTAGTTCAAAAACCGTCAGTTTGTGTTGAAAATCCGTCAGTCGGGTTATTGCCGGGCCGGTGTGGGTCCACCGTGGACTCGCACCGGACGCACCGTGGACCCTCACCGGACTCACCGTGGACTCGCACTGGGTCCACCGCGGGACTCGCGCTGGGTCCACTGCGGACTCAGCGTGGGACTCACCGCGGAATCACCCAGGGTTACCGCGGAATGAGCGCGGTCAGAATAAACCAGTGATCGTCGGTGCGAATCGTCACTTCGCCGCCGTACTGCGCGACGATGTGACGAATCGACTTCACCCCGAACCCATGCCGTGCGGCATCGCGCTTGGTGGTGCGTAGTGCGCCGGTCGAATCCTTCTTCAGTGCGGAATCGTAATAATTCTCCACGCGAATCACTGTGAACCGACCCTGACCATACAGTGCCAGGCGAATCAAACGCTGCTGCTTATCCGGCAGTTTGCTCGTCGCCTCAATCGCATTATCAAGCGCGTTGCCGAACAGCGAGGCGATATCCATCGACGACATCCCCTCCAGCAGCTTGCCATCCGCCACCGCGGTCAACGTAATGCCACGATCCGCGCAGGCACGCATTTTCGACGTCAGAATCACATCCAATACCGGATTGCCCGAGTGCTGCTGGGCGCTCGCCGCTGCCACCGAAGCCTCCAGCTGCTCAAATCCAGCCGCTGCATGATCCGGGTCGACTTCCGCGCGCAATGCTGCAATCTGATGCTTCAAATCATGTGCCAGCCTGCCAATGGATTCGATGTTCTCTTTGGATGCCAAATATTCTTGATGCTGACTTTCCAGCTGCGCATTGATGGATGCCAGTTCCTCGTTCGCAGCCATGCGTCGCGCCTGCTCCTGCTGCGCGTAGAGGATTGCGCAACCGCAGAAATCAACCAACGTGCGAATGTAGAACACCTCTTGGCCGACCGTGCCGGAAAACGGCGTATTGGTGGAGATGAAACTCAGGTTGCTCATGGCGAATGTCACTATGGTGATGGCCACAGTGCCCAACAGCAGCTGCCTGGATGTGGCAGTCGGTGAGTCGCTGGCAAAGTTGCCGCGCTCGATGAGCCAGGCGAGGCTGAATCCCACGGCGTACGTAATCATCAATAACGCCAGTGACCACAGTCGTTTACTGGAACTGGTGCTGCCAAGGTCAAGGAACATGACCAACTGCCAGTGCAGCGAGGCCACCAGTTCCGCCAATACGAACGCGCGGGCGGCGATATAGAGTCCTTCGCGATTTCCGGTGCCGGCTGCGAGCCTCACCATCATCCACATGGCGCCGAACGCCAGCAGCATGCCAATCACCCAGAACCAGAGCGGCATTGCGCCATCGAGATATTGGATGGCGATGATGCCTGCCAAACCGATAGTGCTGGCCGCCGCCGTGCGCTGCCATGGTACCCGGCGATAAATCGCCATGATGTAGACCATGCAGGCCAGCCATTCGCTCAGCGCAGTATACAGACGCGGGATATCCGGCAGAGCGTTGGTGATGGTGCCGCCTATCATGCCGCCTATCACAACGCACCCATGCCCATGTAGTTGGTCAGGGCAGTGAGGAATGCCTTCTTGCGCGGACGACTCACGCGCAGCGCCTCACTATTGGACATGATGCAATCCTGCCCATCCACGCCGGTCACATGGCGCATATTGACCAGATAGCAGGAGTTCGAACGGAAGAAGTTCTGCTCAGCCAGTCGCTCCTCGAAATCCTTGAGGGTTCCGGTCACCGAAAGCTTGCCGCTCAGCGTATGCACGATGATCGTGTGCCGAATCGACTCGATATAGAGCACATCGGCAAGCTCCACGCGCATCTGCTTGCCGCCGGCCTCGATGAGCAGCGCCTCATCCGTACGGCGGCGCACCATGTCGATCGAACGCTTGATTTCCTGGCGGAACGCAAAGTAGGGGACCGGCTTCAGCAAGTAGGAGAGCGCCTGCACCTCGTAGCCATTGATCGCGTATTGCGGGGCGCCGGTGATGAACACGATGACCACGGAATTGTCGCGCTCGCGGATTTTACGGGCGGCGGCCATGCCATCCATATGCTTCATCTCGATATCGAGCAGCAGAATGTCGTACGTCGGCGTGTATTTTTCCACGATCTGCTCGCCGTCATCGAATACGGAAATCGTGAACTGGGTGCCGGTTTCGCTCTGGTACTGATTCAGATAATCCAGCACGCGCTGGCAGGCTTGCGGATCATCTTCGACCACCCCAACTCTGATATCGCGCATGACATTAACCTCCCGCCACGGTTACTTCGATGCCATTGTATCTGTAAGGTTTGGCCGGTGTAGCGAGCTGCGGTTATGCCTGCGGCTGCTCTGCGGCTATTCCTTCGGTTACTCCTGCTCGAAGGTGACGCCGTTGCGGGCGGCGAGGCGTTCCGCTTTGCGCTCGTCCTTGCGCTCTTCGGCTTGCTCGATGTGTTGGATGCGCAGTTGGCGCCAATCCTCACGCATGTCGCGGAAGCGTTCGGCCAGGGTCATGTCGTTGTCCGTGTCGCCTTGCTCATGGTGGGCGCTGTCGTGAGTGCGAGAGACATCTGCTTGCCGCTCGGCGATTTGTTCCTTGGTCAGAGGCAGCCACATGGACGTCTCGTTGGGTTCGGCACTTGGCGTGGCACCCGGTGCGGCGGCCAGCGCATCCACTGCATTATCCGCGAACTTGGCCACACCGAGTTTGAGCAGACCGAGCAGTTCGCGCAACGTGTCCGGGATGGGCTCGTCGCTTTCGCTGGCGGTTTTGGACAGCCTGTCGATATGCCGACGAATCGCGTCCGCGTCCTCGGGATCGATTTTGAGGCCGGCTATGAGCGATTGGCGGATTGTCTCGTAATCGAGGTTGGCGAAGAAATTGAGCTGCTGGAGCGTCATGAAGCCTTTGAGCTCGGGGAATCGCTCAATGATGTACGCTTCGCGATCGTCGGCGGCACGAGTCCAGTCGCGGGTAAGTTTCGGATCCCAACTGGCGGTGATGGAGCCTTCGCGCATGCGGTAGTGGTAGAGGACTTTCGGGATGCGCACCACGCGCGTGGCCTCGCCGATTACGTTGCAAATGCGGGAAAGGTCCTCGATCTTGCGGCCGACCGGGAAGGAGAATCCGGTGTTCTGATACGTTGCGGCGGGCGCGAGGAAGGCCCAGAAATAGCCGTCAATCTCAGCCTTGACTTGTTTTTTGATGGCCTCCACCGGGGTGAGTACCTGCACTTCGCTGAAATCGTTGTGCCGATAGTTGGAGAGCAGCGGTTTGCCGTTTTCGGAGATGGTGTCGAACTGGAACATCACCAGGTCGGCATCGTAGTCGCGCATGGCTGCGAGGCAGTCCTCGATAAGCGTGGGGGCTACGGTGTCGTCCGAATCAGCGAAGTAGATGTAGGAGCCGGTGGCCTGCTTGATGCCGGCGTTGCGCGCATCCGAGAGCCCGCCGTTGGGTTTGTGAATCACGCGGATGCGCGGGTCTTTTGCCGCCCAAGCGTCGCACATGGCGGGGCAGGAGTCAGGCGAGCCGTCGTCCACGAGCAGAATTTCAAGATTGCGGTAAGTTTGCGCGGCAACGCTCGCCACGCAGGCGTCGAGGAACTGCTCGACCTTGTACACCGGGATGATGATGCTGACCAACGGCTCCTGTTCCATGGTTCAAGCCTAACGCCGGGTCTCACCGGCGGTCGCATGACGCGGGGTCGCGGTGGGGCCTCAGGGTGCTGGATTCCGGGGATTGCGTCGTGGAACGTATCGTGAAACATGTGCCGCGCGCTGCTTTCCGGGGATTCCGTCGCGAAATGGGGAGCGGGATGCCGGATTCCGGGGATTGCGTCGTGGAACGTATCGTGAAACATGTGCTTTGCACTACTTTCCGGGGAATCCGTTGCGAAATGGGGAGCGGGATGCTGGATTCCGGGGAATCCGTCGTGGAACGTATTGTGAAACGTGTGCCTCGCGCTGCTTTCCGGGGATTCCGTCGCAAAGCGGCGAGCTCGAGGCGCTGCGACACGCGACGCGAAATTTTTCGCATCCGTGCCCTTGTTTTTGTACTCGACCCGTGTATAGTGAGTGGTGGCTCAACGAAGAGAACCTTCACTGAACCGGAAAAAGTAAACGCTGAAGCTTGCAGTTCCGAGAAGCGACGTTGTGTGTCGGTGTTGTGGGTAGAAGCAAAAGGAAACAAATCCCTTTACAACGGATCGTGAGGCACGTACCTGCCTCTGAAAGGATTGAAATTATGGCAGAAGTCGTATTCGACCACGTCACTCGTATCTACCCGGGCAACGACAAGCCCTCTGTGGATGATCTGAATCTTGATATCAAGGATGGCGAGTTCCTCGTCCTCGTTGGTCCTTCTGGCTGCGGTAAGTCTACGACTCTTCGTATGCTCGCCGGCCTGGAAGAGGTCAACAAGGGCCGCATCCTCATCGGTGGCAAGGACGTCACCACGATGCAGCCGAAGGACCGCGACATCGCAATGGTGTTCCAGAACTACGCTCTGTACCCGCACATGACCGTTGCCGACAACATGGGCTTCGCTCTGAAGATCGCCGGCACTCCGAAGGAAGAGATTCGCAAGCGCGTCGAGAAGGCCGCTGAGATCCTCGACCTGACCGAGTACCTCGACCGCAAGCCGAAGGCTCTGTCCGGTGGTCAGCGTCAGCGTGTTGCTATGGGCCGTGCAATCGTTCGTGAGCCGAAGGTCTTCCTCATGGATGAGCCGCTCTCCAACCTCGATGCAAAGCTTCGTGTCCAGACCCGTACCCAGATCGCCGCTCTGCAGCGTCAGCTGGGTGTCACCACCCTGTACGTGACCCACGATCAGACCGAGGCTCTGACCATGGGCGATCGCATCGCCGTCATCAAGCTCGGCATTCTGCAGCAGGTCGGCGCTCCGACCGAGCTGTACGATCGTCCGGCCAACGTCTTCGTCGCTGGCTTCATCGGCTCCCCGTCGATGAACCTGAACACCCACCCGGTGGTCAACGGCAAGGCAAAGATCGGCGAGGACACCGTGGATCTGCCGGCTGAGGCCGTCAACAAGCTCACCCCTGAAGACAACGGTCAGATTGTGGTCGGCTTCCGTCCTGAGGACGCCAGCCTGGCTGCTTCCGACGATCCGAACGCCTTCTCCCTGAAGGTCGTGAACGTCGAGGATCTGGGCTCCGACGGCTACATCTACGGCAACATCATCACCGATGGCTCCGCTGCTGAGGCTTCTCAGGTTATGTCCGACCAGAACAAGCTCACCACGATTCGTGTGAACCCGCGTGCGCTCCCGAAGGTCGGTGCAACCGTGAAGATCAAGATCGACCCGGCTAAGATGCACCTGTTCGCTCCGTCGACTGAGCTGCGTCTGAACTAGTAGGTCCAGTAGATACTTGGCGAGGTCTCATCGCTTCGTCAACCATTAAACGAGGTTATTCTCTTCCTCTCTTATGGCCTCGTTGGAAAAGCCCTGCATTGCTGCGGGGCTTTTCTTTTTGCCTATGCTGTGCCACTTGCCATGCCGCTTCTATAATGACAACTAGCTGTTCCCTCAACTCAGTACGATGGAGTGCTATGGAAGTAACTAATCTGCCCCAGATGGATCCGCGTGCGTTGAAGGCCACTTCCGTAAAGGCCGAAGACGAACACGCCAATTCCGCCGAGCCGCAGGCGTTGAAGATTACCGCCGCCAGCTCGAATCCGAAGATGTTCACTCTGCCGTGGCACAAGCCATTGGCTACGTGGCCAGAGGAGCTTCTCGCCAATCTGCCCCGCGGCATCTCCCGCCACGTGGTGCGCTTCGTGCACGTGGGCGACGAAGTCTACGCCATGAAGGAAATCACCCGTCAGGTAGCCGAGCGCGAGTATGAGATCCTGCGCCGCCTGCAGAAACTTGAACTGCCAACCGTCACCCCTATTGCTGTGGTTACCGGCCGCCATGATAAGAATGGCGAGCCGCTGGAGGCGATTCTGGTAACCCGTCACCTGAAGTTCTCCCTGCCATACCGCGCGCTGTTCGCTCGCAATCTGCAGCACGACACCGCCGAGCGATTGATTGATGCGCTCGCTGTGCTGATGGTTCGCCTGCACTTGGCTGGTTTCTACTGGGGTGATGTGTCCCTGTCGAACGTACTGTTCCTGCGCGACGCCGACGCATTCTCCGCTTTCCTGGTGGATGCCGAAACCGGTGACTTGCAAGTGCAGCTGACCGATGGTCAGCGCGAATACGATATCGATCTGGCGCGCACGAACATCATCGGCGAACTGATGGATTTGGCATCCGGCCGCCTGCTGCCCAGCGATGTGGATGAGATCGAGGTCGGCAACCGTTTGGTCGAGCGCTACCATTCGCTGTGGAGCGCCCTGACCGACACCGATAAGTTCGGCCCCGATGAGATGTGGAAGATCGAGCAGCGCGTCAACAAGCTCAACGAACTTGGCTTCGACGTGGACGAGCTCGAAATGAAGACTGCGGAAGATGGTAAGCGTGTGCTGGTGCGCCCGCGCGTGGTGGATGCCGGCTATGCGAATCGTAAGCTGCTGCGCTTGACTGGCCTTGATGTGCAGGAGAATCAGGCTCGCCGTCTGCTCAACGATCTTGATGCGTACCGTGCTTCCACGTGGCGTGATGGCGATGAGCTGGAGATTGTGGCCACCGACTGGATGCGTGAGGTATACGAGCCGACGGTGCGTATGATTCCGCGTGAGTACCGCTCGCAGATCGAGCCCGCCCAGTTCTTCCATGAGGTACTTGATCATCGCTGGTTCCTGGCGGAGAAGGCCGGCCATGATGTGCCGATGGCCGAGGCTGTGACCAGTTACATCGAGAATGTGCTGCCACAGTACAAGCTTGATAAGAAGGATCTCGACGAGCTCAATGCCGAAGCCGATTCCGGTGTGGTGGACGACGAGTACACCTACGGCGACGACGGCTACAACCCAGACGACGATCCGGACGCGGCGGTGTGGAGCCACTAAGCAGACAGTCCGGTGGACTGTCTGTAGGTGAGCCCCGAGCGAGGCGGTAGTCGAGTGAGGGCGGGTTGGGTCTCGCCTATGGCGAGTCAATAATTGCCGAAGCCACTAAACCGTAAATATGATTGAAGCCCTTTTGTATGTTTTGAACACATGCAAAGGGGCTTCAATCATAGTGAAGTACCCATTGTGGGTTCCCGTCATTTCCCATATACAGTAGCCGTACATATGATACTTACGAGTATCATACTTATAAGTATCATACCGATGGAGGTTCTATGTTTGTAGGGCGAGAACATGAATTGCAGGTCCTAGAAGATCTGTGGAGCCAGTCTGATTTTCAGATGTTGGTACTGTATGGTCGCCGTCGTGTGGGCAAGACTGCGTTGCTCGACGAATTTTCGCGGAATCGTCGAACACTGATGTTCACGGCTCGCCAGCAAACATCTACGGCGAATTTGCGGGATTTTTCGCGTGAAATATATAGGTTCTTTGGTGAGCCGACTACATTGCCGGCGTTCTCTCTGTGGCAAGATGCTTTTGATTTCATTATTGAAAAATCACGGCAGGAACCATCGCAGCGAATATTGTTCATATTCGATGAATTCCCCTACGCGGCGTTGAGCGAGCGTTCGTTGCCATCAATCTTGCAGGTGGCCATTGATCACGGGTTCAAGAACGCGAACGTCATGATGGTCTTGTGTGGGAGCAACGAAGGTTTCATGGAAAGCGAGGTGCTTGGCTATAAGAGTCCGTTGTATGGCCGTCGTACCGCGCAGATACGTCTCAAACCGTTTGATGTGTTCGATACCGCGCGCATGCTCTCGTTTGCAACGCCAATCGATGTTGTTCAGTACTATGCCACATTTGGCGGAACACCGTACTATCTCAAGCAAATACGCTCGAATTTGTCCTATGTGCAGAATGTTATTCGCTTATTGTTTGATACCAGCGGTCTGCTCTATGAAGAACCATTGATGTTGCTGCGGCAGGAGCTGCGAGACATCGCCGTATACAACTCAGTGATTGGCGCTATCGGGGCGGGAGCGACGCGGCAGAATAAGATTGCGGATAAAGCTGGGCTTGCGTCATCCTCGACGGCGAGCAAATATCTGAGCGTGCTATCGGATTTAGGGTTGATTGAGCGACGCGTGCCGTTCGGTGAGGACCCATCGCATACGCGCAAAGGGTTATGGATGATCGGTGATCCATTCTTTGCATTCTGGTACCGATTTGTTGGCCCGAATGTCGAGCGCGTAGAACGTGGCGATGGTGAATTGGTGGTCGAATCCGACGTAATTGGACCTGCATTAGATACCTACATCGGCCAACAATTTGAGCTTATGTGCGAGCAGTGGCTTATTCGCACCAATCGCGCAGGTCGGTTGCCATTCCAGGCGACGAAGTTCGGCAAGTGGTGGGGAACCGATGCAAGACTCAGGCAAGAAACGGACATCGATGTTGTTGCGGCCAATGCAAACGATAGAAATATATTGTTGGGAGAGTGCAAGTGGAGAACGAATCTCGACATATCGGAGACTCTCCATGTATTGCGCTCTCGGGCCGATTTGATACCTGGCTATACTGACCAGCATTTTGCGCTTTTCGTGAAAACCGATGAGTTGGCTCAGGTTGCACGGTCCCGCAATGAGCCGGATCTTCTTGTTGCGTCGGCCAATGATATGTTCACGCCAGCAGTAGCGCTGTAGGAAAAACGAATGAAGGTGACTGCCTCTGGTGTGAGGATAGCCACCTTCATTGTGTGTATGGAACGGAATGCGTTCTTACGGTTTCGCTTACTTCGCAGCTTCGCCGGCCTTACGACGGGCGTTGGCCACCGCGTACAAGCTGATGCCGGCAGCCACCGAAGCGTTCAATGACTCGACGGTCGAGCTGATCGGAATGCCGGCGATGGCGTCGCATGCCTCGCGAACCAGTCGGCTCAGGCCGGAGCCTTCCGAGCCGAGCACCACGACGAGCGGATCGGTTTCGAAACCGGTTTCACCGACGAGCTTATCGCCGCCGCCGTCAAGACCCACCACGTAGTAGCCGCGCTCCTTCAAGCCTTCAATCGCCTTGGTGAGGTTCACCACGCGAGCCACCGGCAGATGCGCGGCAGCACCGGCGGACACCTTCCATGCGGCGGCGTTCACCGAAGCGGAGCGGCGCTCCGGTAGAATCACACCGTTCGCACCGAATGCGGCGGCCGAACGAATCACGGCACCGAGGTTCTGCGGATCAGTCACGCCATCCAGAGCAATGAACAGCGGGCGTGCGGCGATACGGGCGGCTGTGGAATTCGCAGCCTCCATGGCCTTCGCCTTCTTCTCGGCGCGCTCGACCAGCTCATGCAGCGAGGAGTACTGGTACGGTTCCACCTTGAGAATCACACCCTGATGGTTGCCGGAGCGGGCGATGCGATCCATCTCCAAGCGGTCGGCTTCCATCATGTGCAGACCGTTCGCGCCGGCGATCTTCACGATTTCGCGGGTGCGGTCGTCATGCTCGATGCGAGACAAGATGTACAGCGTGGAGGAAGGCACGCCTACGCGCAGCGCCTCCAGCACGGAATTGCGGCCGAACACCAGATCGGACGTATCCGCGGAGGCGAACTTGTCCACGCGGCGGCGGGCAGCCAGTCGCGGATCGGAGCGCAAACGACGCTCGGCGGCCTTCTTAGCCTTGTAGGCCTTGTGATAGACGCGGTCCTCGGCCTTCGGAGTGGGGCCGTATCCCTTCAACTTATTACGATGTTTTCCACCCGACCCCTTGGTCGGTCCCTTTTTGATAGCCATAGGTGCCATTGTCCCAGTACCCCGCGCCAAATGCCGGGCGCAGCGACCTGCTAGCGCGCTGGATTCCCCGGATTCCATCGTAATCGGGCACCCAGTGTGCTGCTTTCCGGGGATTCCGCCGTGGAACCTATTGTGAAACATGCGTTGTGCGCTGCTTTCCTCGGATTCCGTCGCAGAGAGGCGGCCCATGCGCTGCTTTCCCCGGATTCCCTCGCGGCTGGGCACGATGTGTACTGTGCAGTACAGTATTACAGGTGAGATTACAGGTGAAAAGGCAACGCGAGATATTCGGATTATCCCCGCTGTACTGGGGTCTCTGGCTGGCCATCCTGATTCTGTGGATGGGGCGCTTCGTCACCTCATTCCTCTCCATTTATCTGGTCTCCGCGCTGCATATCAACGAGGGCGTGGTGGGTGCGGTCGTCTCCATGTATGGCTTCGGTTCGATTATCGGCTGCTTGTTCGGCGGCACATTATCCGACCGATTCGGCCGTCAATCAATGATTATCATCGGCGAGATCGGCGCGGCCATAGCGCTGCTGGTGGTATCCGTCCTCGTCCATCCAATCGCTCTCGGCGCAGCGTTGTTCATCTATGGCGCGTTCGCATCGCTGCCCAGCCCGGCCATCGCCGCCTACATTGCCGACGTGGTGCCGGTCCAGCGCCAACAGCGCGCCTATGTGCTGCAATCCTGGGCGATTAACTTCGGTTACGCCATCGGTCCGATTGTGGCGAATCAGCTGGTCAAAGTCTCGTATTCGCTGATGTTCTACGTTGAGGCTGCGGTGATGATTGGCGTCACGATACTGCTGATTGCCTTCTTCCGCGAAGTGAAGCATCTGGGACTTGCTGTGCCGGGACCGGATATGCAGGCGGCTGAGCAAGCAGAGCCCGGTGAGGTACAGGAGGCTGTGGAACTAGCCGACCAAGTTGGCTGCGATGCCGAAGGAGACAATGCTCCCGCCGATGCCGGCACCCGCGAATCATCCTCACGCTCAGCCGCCGCCACATCCATGCGCGCAAGCTGGCGTCGCGTGCTTACGGACATGCCATTCCTCAGCTTCTCCGTGCTCATGTTCGGCTACTTCCTCGTCTATTTCCAGAGCACGTCTGGTCTGCCCATCGCCATGACCAACCTTGGCCTTGATCTTGGTGATTATTCGGTACTGCTCACCATCAACGGGTTCATGCTGTGCGCACTGCAGATTCCGGCGATGAAACTGTTCGCGCGCATGGGCAATTCGCGCGTGCTCGTCGCCGGCCTTGCCGTAACCGTCATCGGCTACGCCGTGCAGATTGTGGCCGACTCGTGGGCTGGATTCGCGCTCGCCGTAGTGCTGTGGACGCTGGGCGAGCTGGGTACCTTCCCGATTGCCACCACCACGGTGGCCGCGATGGCGCCGGCCAATGCGCGCGGCACTTACCAAGGCGTGTATAACGTGCTGTGGTCGTTCTCGATTGCCTTGGCTCCAATGGTTGGCGGCTGGGTCATCAGCGATTTTGGCGGTCGGGTGCTGTGGATCGCTTGCACGGCGGTGCTCGTTGTGGTGACCATCGGCCTGCGTGCCACCAAAGCCTCGCGCGAACGTGCGATGGCTCGTAATGTGCGCGAGCAGATTACCGAATAGGCTTCCTTTTCGCGGCGTGATTCTCGGAACGGAGGTGTTCAGGCTCCTTCGCGCTCTATTCCGGGAATCTGCAGCCATAGAGAAGGTGAAAACACGGTGAACGGGCTTGTTTCTGCGTTACAAGGGGTTGATTTTCGTCTTTCGGAACACCTATCTGCGTTACAAGGGGTTCCTCGCCAAGTAGACGGGACTCAGGAATGGCGAAATGACGGTGCCATGAGTGTCTGCATACGACGTATGCAGACACTCAACAACCCCTTGTAACGCAGATAGACCTCCGGCAAGGTTGAAATCAACCCCTTGTAAGCGAGATACCCCATATAGAGAACCTTTGTGCGCCGGATTATGCGACACTGGGCTCATAATGGGTGCATGCAATACATTGAGCGCACAATCACCGGCATCGACGGTAGCGAGGCGCGATTCATCGGCTACGTTGCGGACAATAGCCCGGAGATGGATCCCGCCCGTCGCCGAGCTTCAATCCTGATTCTGCCTGGCGGCGCTTACGCCATGACCTCTGACCGTGAATCCGAGCCGGTGGCGCTGCGGTTCCTCGGCAAAGGTTTCAATGTGTTCGTCCTGCGGTATTCGACCCGGCCGAGCCGCTACCCGGTCGCCCTGTTGGAGGCGGCCGAGGCGATGCGGCTGATTCGCGCGCATGCGGACGAATGGCATGTCAACCCAAGCGCCATCGCCGTGCTCGGCTTCTCGGCGGGCGGCCATTTGGCGGCAAACCTCGCTACGACTGCCGGCGATGCCACCATGCGCGCCCACGGATTCGACCCGGATGCCGTACGTCCCAATGCGCTGATGCTCGCCTACCCGGTGATTACGACCGGCGAGTTCGCCCATCGCGGCAGTTTCCAATGTCTGCTTGGCCCGGATGTGCACAACCGCCAGTTGTTGGATGAGCTTTCCATCGAGCATCATATCGATGCCACCACGCCGCCGGTGTTCGTCTGGCACACGATGGCCGACGCCACCGTGTCCGTTGAGAACACGCTGCTACTCATCCGGGCCTGCCGTGCGGCCGGCGTGAGCGTGGAAGCCCACCTGTACCCGGAAGGCAGCCATGGCCTGTCTCTTGCCGACGAAGAGACGGCCGGCGCCGGCAAATACGCCAACGTGGTCGAATGCGTGCAATCATGGCCCGACTTGGCGGCCCGATGGCTGCATGCCCTCGCGGCGAACCGTTCGCTGCAGTGATGGTGTAGCAAGTAAGCAACAAATACGTATAGGTACTTATAGGCAATGCGCCATGTAAAGCGGAAGATAAAACCGATCTCCCTCGACTCTCATTGGACGAGGATGCAGCACATATTGCGTACCCACACGACTGTCGAATTTCTTTTTGAACTTGTCCAACGAAATCGTCTTGTATCGTTTTGTGGATTTGACCTCAACTGGGCACACGCGGGCTTTCATCGCGGCATTCGAATATTCGCCCACCAGCAGGAAATCGATTTCCATACGATCTTCTGCTTGACGGGAATAACGGGAATAGAAAAACAGGCGATGGCCTGAAGCGCGTAGCTGCTGAGCGACCACGTTCTCAACCAGCATGCCCTCGTTCACTTCCAACTTGCCGAACAGAACATCTCGGTAGAGTTCATTGGATGTGTATGCGCGGTCGGCAAACACTTGCGTCACTAGTAAGCCAGTGTCTCCCATATAGCATTTCATCGTGGAATCCTCTTGATGCAGGCGCAACCCCACGTGCGGATCTGTAGCATTCATGCATCGATTCACCAGAAATGATTCATCCAGCCAGAAGAATGCATCGCCGTATTCCCGATTACGTGCATTCTCGCCCATAGAAGCTAACGTGAATTTCTTCTCATGTTTGGAGAGCTGCCCGGGAATCTCATCGAAGATGCGTTTGACCTGTTCTTTGGAATCTCCGCCATATTTCTCGATGTCCTGTGCATAGAGGCGTAATATTTGGCGTTTGACTTGGTCAACTTTGCCCATATCCGAGGTTTCGATGTATCGTTTTACCGCCTGCGGCATGCCGCCTACCAGCATATATTCGCGGAACAGCCGTTCGGCTTTATTGTCCAATAACGCGGATAGCGGTTTTTGACTGTTAAACGCTTGGCGTATGGCGTCGGCAAGTAATTCCTCCCCTTTGGCCCATAGAAATTCCTCGAAGTCCATGGGATACATGCTGACGGATTCTTCTTCGGAAGGAATCAGAATATTGTCGACATTTTTCTTGATGGAGATCAGGGAGCCGGTTTCCATGAAGTCATATCTGCCGTCTGCCACGAGCTGTTTGACCGCGCTGCGTGCAAATGGGAACAGCTGCACTTCGTCGAAAATGAACAAGGTGTCTCGTTCATATAAGCGAACGCCGTAATACACCGAAAGATCCATGAACAATGCGTTTAGGTCGTCCAGGTTGTTGGCAAAGGAATCGCGTACTGCCTTCGGAGCCTTCTGCCAATCGATGAGAATGTATGATCGGTACTCCTGCTTGGCGAACTCTTCGGCGATAGTGCTTTTGCCCACGCGTCGAGCACCTTCGATCATCAGTGCGGTAGTGCCAGCGCTTTCAGACTTCCATTCCTTTAAGGATTCGTAGATTTTTCTTTTAAACATTGTGCGCTCTATTTCCCTGTAATCTCAATGATTGTGTGATTATCGTATCACGATTCCTAAGATGTAAATAAGCTTAACGTACACGATTCCTAAGTTAAAAAAATCTGCTTTTTACACGTTTCCTAGCAAATGCGTATGGATGGTGGCGGTGTGGAGAAGTGTGTGCTTTCCGCGCGCTTTTCTTATTGAGAATCGTTCTGCGGTATCTTATGTGCGAAAGAGAACTTCTTAGGAAAGCGCGGCAAAACGCAGCAATGGACACAGCTGAAATGAACACTTTCGATGACTACGCGCCGTACTCCCGCTATTACGGCATGGAACGGGACATGGTCGGGCCGGCGGCCGAGTTGCTGCGGTGGATGCGGCAGGATGTGACCTGCGTGGCGATGCTTGAGAGGATTTGCAGTCTGACGGTTGCCGACCGGAATGTGCCTGCTGCGGTCGCGGTGCATGAACGGTTGCGCGCATATGTCACCACGTTCTACCCCATGCAGCCGGAGGGCAACGATCTCGCACTCGCCGCCGTGATGATGCATTGCCTGCCTGCTGCGGTAAGCCAGCTCGAATCGCTTGGCGTTCCAAACAACGTGATTGAAGCCACTCTGCGGGACTTCGCTATCTGGGCTCGCGTGCATCAAGAAAGAACCGGTCGCCCCGGCATTGATGAGACGGCTTGGAATCTGTTGTCGCTGACCGGCAACATTCTGCGCATCGGCCGGCTGCAGTATGAGCTGACTACGTTCTTGGAGCCGTATTACGTTTATCGGTGTTCAAACGATGGCCGAATCGTCATATTCGCGGCGCCCGATTTGCAAGTTCGGTTGGACGGCCACTGGCAAGGAGCCAACGGTTGGCATACGAAAACGGGCTTCGTGACTGCGCTCAAGGCTGATGAAAGCACACTCGTCGGCAATCCGGTGGATACGGACCGCGGAATAATCCAAGCCGAACCCATTACCATTCGCCGCGATGAATACGACTTGGTGTTGGCTCCCGGCATGCCTGTAACCAGCGTGCACATTCCTGAAGATGGGCCATTGTCTCCAGACGCAGTGGATGCCTCGTTTGCCAAAGCGACGCAACTGCTTGCACGACTGCACCGCCAAGCAATGCCGTGGTTCTGCGAAAGCTGGCTGCTGGATCCCTCGCTGGAACGCTTGAGCTCGCCGGAGAGCAATCTGTGCAATTTTATGCGACGATTCGTCAAATTCCCGGTTGCCTCTGCGCGCCCGATGATGATTGAACGCGTGTTCGGCTGGGGTGCCAACGACTGCCAGACGGCTGCTCTACCTGAGCGAACCAGCTTGCAACGCAACCTGAAACGGTTCCTCCTTGCCGGCAACGCCGTCTATGACGTCGGCGGATTGATGCTGTAACAACGCGAAAACTCGGCAAAACGCCATTACGCTGTGCGACGACCCGTCCGAGCGACTATGCAATAATGGCAAGGTATGCATCGGCAGCAGTTGCGTCGGTGCCCACAACCGCGCAGTTCTGCAAAACGGCGGCAGAGGGGAAGAACAACCTAACCTTGTCGCCCGCGCGCAGGCAGCATGGGGCAACGCTTGGTAGTCAAGTTTGGCTCTTTGCTGAGGCGATATGCAGGACTGACTACTCCGCGGCAATACCAAGGAGAACATTATGGTTGATCGCCTGAATGATCAATCCGCAACCGCGACCGCAACGAATGAGGTCGTGGAATCAGAGGAAGTCCGCGCTCAGGAGGCATTGCTCGGCGATACCGATCCGAGCTTGACGAGCGCTGAAGATGTAGCCAAAGCCCTGAACGTGGATCCAAGCCAGGGTTTAAGTAACGAGGAAGCCAAGCGCCGACTGGCCAAATTCGGCCCGAACGAGCTCGCCAGCGCCCCGCCCGTACCAAAGTGGAAGAAGTTCCTCGCCCAGTTCCAAGATCCGCTGGTCTACCTGCTGCTCGCGGCTACGGTGATCTCGGTCATCGCCTGGTTCATTGAAAAAGCCAATGCTGTGCCCGGTGCCGAAGGGGGAGAGGCGCTCCCGTTCGACGCGCTGGTGATTGTACTGATCCTGATTGTGAACGCGGTGCTCGGCTATATGCAGGAAGCCAAGGCTGAGGCCGCAGTCGAAGCGCTCGCGCAAATGACCGCGCCGCAAACCTCGGTATTACGCGACGGCAAGGTGCAGCGCATCAACACCACTGATGTGGTGCCCGGCGACATTATCGTCCTCGCTGAAGGTGATTCGGTATCCGCCGACGGCCGACTGGTCAACGCGGCCAGCCTGCGCATCGCCGAAGCCTCGCTGACTGGCGAATCGGTGCCGGTGGGCAAGAAGCCGGATACGCTCGCTGAAGC
This sequence comes from Bifidobacterium colobi, assembly GCF_018555455.1. Taxonomy (GTDB): domain Bacteria; phylum Actinomycetota; class Actinomycetes; order Actinomycetales; family Bifidobacteriaceae; genus Bifidobacterium; species Bifidobacterium colobi. The sequence continues at coordinate 24,243 of NZ_JAFEJU010000010.1, forward strand.
CAAGGCCTTGGGCGATCGCGCCAACATGATTTTCAACGGCACATCCGTGACTCAGGGCACCGGCCGCGCCATCGTGACCGGCACCGGCATGAACACGCAGGTCGGCAAGATTGCAGACATGCTCTCCGCCACCGAAGACGAGAAAACCCCGCTGCAGAAGGAAATGGACTATGTGTCCAAAATCCTCGGTATCGCCGTGTGCATTATCGCCGTGGTGGTGCTGGTGGCGCTCGCCGTGCTCGAAGGCTTCAACGATATCCATGATGTGATTGATTCGCTGCTGCTCGCCGTCTCCCTTGCTGTGGCCGCAGTGCCGGAAGGTTTGGCTGCGATTCTGACCGTGGTGCTGGCACTCGGTGTGCAGCGCATGGCCGCTCACAATGCGATTGTCAAAAAGCTGCACTCGGTGGAAACCTTGGGCTCCGCTTCGGTGATCTGCTCGGATAAAACCGGTACGCTGACCCGCAATGAAATGACTGTGGAGCGTGTGGTGACGCCGAGCGGCGAAGTGCAGATTACCGGCACCGGCTACGCGCCGGAAGGCCGCATGGTGATGACCGGCGGCGTCAATCCGGATTCCGAACAGGCCAAAACCGTGGCCGACGAAGTGGTGGCCACGCTGCTCGCCGGCACGTTGGCGAACGACGGCGAACTGCGTCAGGAAAGCGGCTCCGGCAAATGGGAGACCGTGGGCGACCCTACCGAAGTCTCGCTGATTGTGGCCGCCCGCAAGGTCAAGGCCGATCATAAGGCGCAGCGTTACACGCGCGTGGGTGAGATTCCGTTCACCTCCGAACGCAAGCGCATGTCCATCATTGCTAAGGATGACACCGACTCCGGCAAGCTCACCGTGTTCGCCAAGGGTGCGCCGGACGTGCTGCTGAGCTACTGCTCGCGCATCCGCGTGGGCGGCCAGGTCAGGAAGCTCACCGAAGGCGATCGTCAAACCATTCTCGCCACCGTGGAACGCCTCTCTTCCGAGGCCTACCGCACGCTCGGCGAGGCAACCCGACCGCTCGAAACCAGTGCGCTCGCGGACGTGCCCGGCGTCACTGTGAACGCGGCCGGCCAGGTGGCGGATATCGCCGATCAGGCCGAAGCCATCGAAACCGACATGATCTGGAACGGCATGGTAGGCATCATCGACCCGCCGCGCACCGAGGTGCGCGACTCGGTGGCCGAAGCGCATCGCGCCGGCATCCGCACGGTGATGATCACCGGCGACCACCCGCTCACCGCCGCCCGCATCGCCTCCGACCTTGGCATTATCGCCAAGGATGGTAAGGCGCTGACCGGCGACCAGCTTGACCAGCTCACCAGCGAAGCCGAACTCGACAAGGCCACCGCCGACGTATCCGTCTACGCTCGCGTGGCCCCCGAGCACAAGCTCAAGATCGTGGAATCCCTGCAGCGCCAAGGCAACATCGTGGCCATGACCGGCGACGGTGTGAACGATGCCCCGGCCGTCAAATCCGCGGACATCGGCGTGGCCATGGGCATCACCGGCACCGAGGTGACCAAGCAGAGCGCCAAGATGATTCTGGCGGACGACAACTTCTCCACCATCGTGGCCGCCGTGCGCGAAGGCCGCGTGATCTTCGACAACATCCGCAAGTTCCTGCGCTACCTGCTGAGCTCCAACGTGGGCGAGGTGTTCACCGTGTTCCTCGGCGTGGTGCTCGCCGGATTCCTCGGCATCCGCCAGCCGGAAACCGTGGGCGTCACCGTGCCGCTGCTCGCCACGCAGCTATTGTGGATCAACCTCCTCACCGATGCCGCGCCGGCGCTCGCCATGGGCGTGGATCCGCAAACCGAGGACGTGATGGGTCGCAAGCCGCGCAAGATCACCGATCGCGTGATCGACGCCTCGATGTGGGGCGACATCATCTACATCGGCATCATCATGGCCATCGTCACGTTGATCGGCATGGATATGCACTTGGCCGGCGGCCTGTTCACCGACCGTTCGGTGGCGGCGATTGGCCACGAGGCGCAGATGACCGAGGCGCGCACGATGGGCTTCACCATCCTGGTGTTCGCCCAGCTGTTCAACGCGCTGGCCTCCCGCTCCCACCTGCAGTCCGTGTTCGTGGGGCTCTTCTCCAACAAGTGGCTGTGGGGCGCGATCGGACTGTCGATTGTGCTGCAGCTCGTGGTGATCTATGTGCCGTTCCTCAATTCAGCCTTCGGCACAACGCCGCTGGGTCCGCTGGCATGGCTGGAATGCATCGGTTTGGCGGCGATTGTGCTCGTGGCATCCGAACTGCGCAAGATAGTGCTGCGTGCCATGGCCAAGCGCTGAAACGCTGTGATACTGCCGAATTCGGGCTGTTCACTCGGCTATCGCCGTCGAACAGCCCTCATCGGTGATAATCGCAGTGCACAGTCACAATGCACAATCGCAGCACGCAATGGTTGATTGACGCTCCGTCAAATATGTATCATGCGTGATACATCTCGATAAGCCCTCCCTGGTGGAGGGCTTATCTATATCTAAAAAACAGCGAAATAATGCCGATATGTTGCCCCCTTTCGTTACCCTTGAAAGTAACGCAGGCTTTGCCATGCCCTTTTTTGCACCCCACCGATACAGAAAGAATCGGGGGGGGGTGTTTTCGCTTTTCGACCATGCAAAGGCGAACGGTACGAACACCAACAACGAACAATAAGGGCGAGGCAAGGCACGGTTGCTGTTCGTTCTTGAACCGTGCGAATCGCAGCCGGTGGTAAGTGGTTGCAGAGAGAGGACAAGGTTCGCATGAAGAACCGCAAACTGATCATGATCGTGGTAACGGTCGTGCTCGCCCTCGTCGTTTCGCTGGGCTATGCGCTGTACTCCAGCCTCAACGCGAAAACGGCCTTCGCCCAGGATGGCTACATCCTTGGCCAGGTGAACGTAGAGGATTCCGGCAGCACAGGCTCGTCGAATACCACCACGGCCAGCAGCACCTCAGCCAATGAGGGCAACGCCGGCTACTACTTCTCCGCGGGAGACACCTATCAGGTGAAGTACCCGCAGAAGATTGTGTTCACCGATTCCTCCGGCGAGCGTGTGGTAACCGACACCACGAACTTCGTGCACTATCAGGACGAGTCCCTGAGCGCCTTCTCCAAGGGCGTCTTCCTGGACCTCGACAAGTTGAACGCCAAGCCGCTCAACTACTACAACATTCCCGCCAACGTCACGATGACCAAGCAGGGCAACAGCTACCAGCTGCAAACCGTGGATGGTCAGAAGCGTCTGACGAACTTCATCTGGAAGATCGAGGACAACAAGTACCTCGTGGCCTCCAATACGCTCAAGCTCCACCTGTCCAAGAGCAACACCAAGCAGGTGCAGGGCTATGTGGAAGTCAACTTCGTAGACAACAATGTGGTGCTGCTGAAGCACCAAACCGGCACGTACCAGACCATCGCATCCGATGCTTACGTTGAACTTGCCAATGGCGTCAAGATCAACCTCAAGGACAAGTCGATTCTGCAGAACGATGATCGCAAGCTCACGCTGTCGCAGATGATCATCAACAAGAACGACAACATCGATGTGCTGCCGGAAGACCAGCAGAAGACCGACGAGAACAAGAACGACAACAAGGACGAGAACAAGTCCGAGAGCAACGATCAGAACCAGAACGGCCAGAACAATGCCAGCGGCACCAACGGCACCACCACGGTGAACGGCGGTGTGAGCAACGGCAATGGCGGCGGCAACGGTTCGGATTCCAGCTCCTCCTCGAGCTCCAACGGCTCGAACAACAACGGCAGCAACTCCGGCGACAACAACACCAACAATGGCAACAACTCCGGTAACAACGGTGGCAACAACTCCGGTACCGACGAGCCGAGCGAACCGTCCACGGACGTGACCTTCCCGACCTTCGAAGTCACCGACTTCGCCTCCGACGTGAACTCCGTGAGCGCCAACATCCGCGTCTCCGACCCGGATGATGTGCTCGACAGCGCCACCACCGTCAAGGTGGTGAACACCAGCACCCAGAAGATCGTGTACTCCAACTCTTTCGATCAGGGCGTCTATGAGCTGGACTTCGCCACGCAGACCCTTGAGCCGGAAACCTCCTACACGCTGATCGCCAACGCCAGCTACAAGTACAAGGAACAGACCTACAACCGTGACTTCGTGTCCAAGGTGTTCACCACCGACGGCTTGGGCCTGACGTTCGAGAAGAACTATGTGACCGACGGCAAGATCAGCATCAAGACCCTGCTCAACCAGGATTCCAAGCTCACCACCGCCGATCTGGTGATCAACAAGCAGAACGCCACCGACGACACCAACGCGCAGACCAAGTCCATCGACCTGCAGGCCTCCATGGCCGACGGCGGCAGCACTGTGGACTTCGACGGTTTGGATTCCAACACCACGTACACCGTCAAGCTCACCAACGTGACCTACGACTCCTCGCCGATGACCGCGGACGATGAGCAGAACATCACCACGTTGAAGCAGTCCCCGCAGATTGGTGAAGCCAAGGCCGAGGCCAATGCGCAGAACGGTTCCTTCCGCCTGTACTTGGATAAGGGAAGCCTGACCTCCGCTGTGGTGGATCCGGATCACGGCATCACCAAGTACCGTTACGAGATCTACAACGCCGATCAGGTGGACGCCAACACCGGCGAAATCACCGGCGACCCGGTCAAGACCGTGGACGCTCCGGATGCCACCGGCGTGAACGTGACCGTGGATGACCAGACGCTGCAGCGTTCCGTGGCCTACGTGTTCCGCCTCGCCATGGACTTCGAAGACAATGAGAAGACCGTGGAAATCACTTCCGGCATCTCCAACACGGTATCCTTGGACACCAAGGAATACCCGTCCGTGGTGTTCACGCCAACCTCCTGCGACGCGAACTCCCCGGCCGGCTGCGAAGCCGGTATCCAGGCCGATAAGATCGAGGGCTCCATCAAGATCATCGACAAGGCCGGCACCATCAAGGAGAACCAGCCGCTGACCGTGTCCATCTCCGGCAACGACGGCTCCACGCCGATTACGCAGACGCTGACCTACACCAACAGCGAGGCCACCCTGCCGTTCCGCATCACCGGTCTGCAGGCCAACACCGTGTACACGGTGACCATCTCCGGCCAGGTGAAGCTCAGCGACGACGCCAACTATGTGACGCGCATCATCGGCAGCTTCACTGAGAAGACGCTGACCACCAAGAACATGACGGTGGATGTGACCGCCCTGAACAAGGACTTCAAGTCCGCATTCGACCTGCAGTTCCAGCTCGGCAAGGCCATCGACACGTCCAACCCGAACAACCAGGACGCTTCCGTGACCAACAACACGCACGAAGCCCAGATCCTGAACGACGTGCGCGTGAACATCTACCCGGCCGACCGTACCAACGGCACGCCGCTGGCCACGATGAGCCTGACCAACCAGAATGCGGTGACCGATGACGAACGTCAAAACTTCGACTATGCCACCGGCTCCACGATGAAGGCCGACTACTACGACAAGAGCATCATCATCACGCCGAAGTCATTCGGTTTGAACAACGCCGACTTCACCGCCGAAAGCTACTACACGATGGTGGTGGAACCGGGCACCGACTACACCTCCCATCAGAACGAGATTCAGATGGTGAACCCGGACGACCTGACCAACAGCAAGGCCGAGTTCAAGGTGTACCCGCACGGCTTCGTGCCGGATGCCCCGCGCGATACCAACAACGCCATCACCGTGACCCCGATTCGCAACGGCGATCTGCCGTCGAACCAGCAGAACGGCGACCTCAACTCCGGCACCATCGTGCGCTACGACGTTGACGCCAACGCCTCCTACCCGTCCACCGGCATGCGTTACGCCAAGCAGGTGATCTACAACGTGTACAAGGTGACCGGCGGCTACGACGGTTCCTCGGACGACTACTCCGCCTACCCGAACATCACCGCCGAGAAGGTGACCTCCAAGACGATGGATGTGAGCGACGGCAGCTCCCAGCTGCCCACCGCATCCTTCAACGTGGGCGCCAACCAGACGCTGAAGCGCGGCTACGTGTACTTCTTCACCTACACGGTGAAGCTCGACCTGCGCAACAGCGACGATGCGGCCTCCATCCCGGCCACCTACCCGACCGATGCGTCCAACGCCAACGCAGACACCGTGCTGCGCTCACTGATTGTTAAGTGCCCGAAGCAGAACCCGACCTTCCGCTCCTACCTGAAGAACACCACCGAGCAGGGCGGCAAGTACACGCTGGAATACCAGTACAAGTACAAGGATGTGGATAACGCCTACTCCGACGCGGAATTCAAGTCCTCGAACGGTACCGCGTCCGGCTTCGACGGTTCGCTCGACGCCAACACCATCGGCAGCTTCACCGTTACCGGTGCATCCGCCGGCGATGTGGCCGTGACCAAGTACGTCGCCCCATACGTGCAGCCATACGGCTTCGGCGCCTACAATGCCACGCTCACCCAGCACCAGATCACCGCGGATATCTCCAGCCAGGTCAAGCAGCTGCCGTACACCGTGGATACCGATTCCAGCCGCCTGTACGTGCGTCTGACCAACCTCACCGCCGATCAGGACAAGGTGCGTGAGCAGATCGCCGGCATGAAGATCACCATCACCGATACCGAAACCGGCAAGAAGCAGGTCTTCGATGACGTGCCAGTGACCAACACCGGCGCCGCCATCTCCCTGATGAGCATCAAGGAGATGCGTGGCCACAAGCTCAGCGTGAACGCCGAAGCCTACTTCGACGGCGCACTGGCCGGCACTGATCAGGCCGCGAACGGCAACCTCGTGATGGTGCAGTACTACAACCGCGCCTCCGGCGTGCTCTACGCCGACGGCACCGCCGTGGCATCCGGCTCGCTGCACACCATCAGCGCCCTGCCCGACGCGGACGCCATGTTCTCCGGCGTGCAGGAATTCTCCGGCAAGCAGCTCAACAACACCGACTCCGAGCCGGAAGGCACCTTCAAGGGCAAGGATGTGAGCTACAAGTTCGCCGTGGACACCCAGGGTATGAACGTGAGCACCTCCGGCTCCAACCCCGCTAACGATTCCTACTATGTGATTCGTGACGCGGCCTCCGCCTCCATCAAGAACGAGACCACCGGCGATATCAAGTTCGACTACATCTACCCGACCGTTTCCGGCGTGACCGTGACCCCGGGCGTGACCGACGGCAAGCTGACCCTCAACTATGACGGCGTGGACGCGTCCGCCATCCAGGGCAACAAGCTGTACATGCAGTTCACCGACGCCAACGGCAACCCGATCAACGGCGGCGAAACCTACGAAATCGCCTTGAACGGCGACAAGTACCAGGGTGCCATCGAATACGACCAGATTGGCTCGGCCGCCGGCCATGCCGCTCTGGAACCCGGTAAGGACTACTACTTCCGCCTGTACGTGCAGTTCGCCGACGATCCGGCCGGCCAGGTGCGCGAAGTGCTCGATGCTGACAACGGCAACACCGCACAGACCTACCACTTCACCACCGCGGCCCAGGTGACCTTCGGCAACACGAAGTACGTCTATGATTCCGCGAACTACGGTAGCAAGTCGATGAACTTCCAGTTCGACGCCGACATCGTCTCCGGCTACACGGTGGGCTACACGCTGACCGCACAGGACGGCACGGTGATCGACCTCGGCTCCAAGGCCACGATGAAGACCATCATCGAGAAGGGCAACAACCTGCGCCTTCCGGTCGGTCTGAAGGACAACGACGCGATTCCGGGCCGCGGCAAGCTGGTCTACGGCCAGAACTACACGCTGACCGCCACCGCCACCACGGCGGCCGGTGCCAACGTGGGTTCCTTCAGCGTGCCGTTCCTGCTGGAGAAGCTCGACGAGCCGTATGTCTCCCAGTTCTCCGTGGCTAAGAACACTTCGTTGGACTTCTCGGTGACCGTCTCCGATCCGGACTTCTCGATGGTTGACGAAAGCTACTCGATCGCCCTGTACGAAGGTACGGATGTGACCGACGCCTCCAAGCGCGTGGGCAATGTGATCAACGGCAAGCTTTCCGCCACCGACGCATCCGGCAAGCTGCAGGATTCCGCCATCGTGAACTTCACGCGCTCCAGCCTGAAGCCGGACACCACGTACACGCTGGCCTTCACCTCCAACGTGAACAGCACGTACGCGTCGGCCGACTCCGCCACCGCGTTCACCAAGACGTTCACCGCCCGCACGCTGAATGACTATGGCGTGGGCTTCGGTGACATCTACGGCAGCGTGGTTTCGGACGGCAACGCCAAGAAGATTCGACTCGACCTCTACTCCCTCGTGGGTTCCGACCAGATCAAGAGCGTGGATTACACGATCTTCCGCGCCGGTTCCGGTTCGGTGGCCACCGCGATGAACGAGCCCGTCACCTTCACCGATGGCGGCACGGTCTCCGGCGAGAAGGTGCAGCAGCTGATGCTCGGCACCGATGTGAGCAAGTTCGACCCCGGCAAGTACGAGGTCAAGGTGGTGTTCAAGAACGGCTCCGGCCAGATCGTGGGCACCCAGACCGTTTCCTTCCAATACAGCACTGGTTTGGCAAGCAGCATTCTCTCGCTGTTCAACCGCTAAGGAGCCAAGGCAATGAGAAGTATCAACCGCAAGAACAAGATCTCCTTCAATGTGTTCGGCGCACTCGTGGTGCTGGCACTGGTTCTGCTGGGCGTCTTCGGCTTCCATTCGGTGAGCCAGGCCGCCGAGCAGTACCATGTCTCGGCCGGCAGCGTGGTGTATGACGCTGGCATGAACCGCGTGGACATGGCCGATTCCGGCGTAGTCCAGAAGAAGTGGACCGGCAAGTACTACCTGAAGCTCAACAACGGCGGCACCTATGATCTGGGCGCATACAGCGTGATCTACGATGGCGGCTCCAACGCCCTCAACATCGTGGGCGACGCCCATCAGGTGTTCACCGACGGCAGCGTGAAGAACTTCACCGGCAAAACCGAGGTGACCGGCTCCAATCAGGTGAGCCTGTTCAAGCTCGCCGACCGCAGCTACCTGTTCAGCGCACCCACCATCACCGACACCGATCAGGCCTTCTCCACGAAGCGCTACGTGCAGGTGACGATGGATAAGTCCGGCAACGCGCTGCTCACCAACGATCAGGTGGACATGAAGACCGTCAAGCCGATGAAGCTGACCAGCGGCAAGGTGACGTTCGACATTCCGAACGAACGCCTAATCTACGGCGATCAGACCGTGGACTTGAAGCAGGTGCTCGGCAGCACCAACCAGTACAAGGAAAGCACTGCGGAAACCAAGACCGAAGACACCACCGACAACGGCAAGGCCGGCAGCTCGGTGAAGGATGAGTCGGCCAACGCCAATGGCCAAGCCGGTGCCAACGGCAGCGTGACCGTCAACGGCAACGGTGGCAATGGTGGTAACGGCGGCAACGCCTCCAGCTCCGCCAACGCCTCCAGCGGCAATGGCAACGACAACGCTTCCACCGATAATTCCGGCAACAACAACTCCGGTAACAATTCGGGCAACAACTCCGGTAACAATAACAACAACAATTCCGGCGATAACTCGGGCAACAATTCGGGTAACAACGTGCAGAACCTGGCTCGCGCGATTTCGTTGCGCGGCGTGGATCGCAACGTCTCCAGCCTGACCGCCCGCTACTACGTGCAGGATCCGGAAGACAAGTTCGTCAGCGTCTACCTGCTGGTCAAGCCGGTGGGTGCTTCCGATGATCAGGAGCAGCGCATTGGCCTCGATAAGGCCAACACCGATGTGACCGTCAACGGCCTGAAGCCGAACACGCAGTACCAGCTGACGCTCGGCTACCAGATGTACGCCACGGTTGACGGTGAATCCGTGCTGCAGGACAACGCGGCGGATGTGACCAAGGCGCGCACCAAGGCCATCACCTCCAGCGTGGAAGTCACCAAGATCAGCTCCACCAAGCTGTACTACCGCGTCAAACTCGATTCGAACTACACGCTCGACTCGGTGAAGGTGGGCCTGTACACCAGCGAAGACACCAGCAACACCATGCCGGCCGCCACGTATGCGGTGAACGTCACCAAGGCGCAGCAGTCCGGCGGCGTGACCGGTGTCATCAACCTGACCGACGTCTTTGGCACCAGCCAGCCCGACATCTACGTGCTCAAGCTGGAGCAGGCCAAGTTCAACGGTGATGATGTGGAGCTCAACGCCAAGTGCATCATCGAAAACACGTGGTGGAACAAGTTCACCTACAACCTGTTTAAGAATTTCAACTAAGGAGGATCACCCCACATGAATCAAGTATTGGGAGCCACTCTTATCGCTATCGGCCTGATGCTGGGCTTCGCATTCCTGGGCATCGGCATCGGTCTGGGTATTCTCGGCGCCAAGGTGGCCGAAGCCGTGGGCCGCAATCCGGAAACCAAGAGCGATGTGGTGCAGTCCGTAATGGTCGTCGCCGTGGTGGTGGTCGTGCTGTTGCTGCTGCTGTTCGCTTTCGTGTTCCTGCTGCTGTTCTTCAACCCGCTCGTCATCCAGTAATTCGGTTTCCGGACCATACCGGGTCCCTAGACCGGCCGTTAGCCGTACCATCCCGCACAGCGCGGGGAAGAAAGAAGAAGATCCATGCTGGCTATGCTCATCGCAGTGGTTGTAGTCATAGCCGTGCTTGCCGTTTTTCTGGTGTTCGTGATCATGCGCAGCTCGCAGCGCCTCGATGACAAGGTCAAAGAGGAATTCCTGCACTCGCTTCAGGTCTACGACACCCAGATTGACGCCAAGTCGGCTCGACTGGACGAGCTCGACGCCGCACTGGCCCAACGCAAGGCCGAACTGGCTCGCAGCGACGAGGAACGTGCCGAACACGCTCTGGTGGCCGCGGCTCCCGCAGCCGACCCCGAGGCCTCCGGCATGCGCGTGATCGAAAACCACGCCGACTATGTGGATCCCCGGTTCTTCCGCAACTACGCGCTGCTGCAAAGCCAATTCCGCGATCAGGCCCGTGATGCTATGGAACGCACGGTACGCGAGCTTGAATTGAACCAGGCTGATCCCAAGGTGCGCGAGTATCGCACGGTGGAAACGCTGCTCAACGCCGACACCACCTATCAGCTGATGACCTTGGACCCGGACGCCCGCGCCCAGGCAGTGCACGACATCGCCGGCCGCATCCCCGAGTTCAACCGAGTGCTGACCGACTGGAATCAGGCGCAGACCACAGCATCCGCCGGCTCCAATGCCGCGGGCGAAGCAGACGGTTTCAATGTGCCGGCCTTCGCCGCGTTCGTCAGCGACTACATTCACAGCAACGATGACCAGATCATCGTCGCCTCGCATACCGGCACCAAGCTGTGCGGCGGTCCCCGAGTGCGATTCATCAAGGACGAATCCATCGCCGAAGGGTTCCGCGTGCGCCAGGGCAGCCGCGTGTACGACTACAGCCTGTAAGGAGAGAAGAAGCAAGCCATGAACGATTACATGAACACCATCGTCAACGAGTCCATCGCACGCATCAAGCAGCGTGAGAACTCGTTCAACTCCGGCCGCGTGGCCAGCGTGCGCGACTACATTCTCGAGGTCACCGGACTGGAATCGGTGGGCTACTTCGAGGAAGTGCACGTGGGCGCCAAGGCCGTGGGCTATGTGAACCAGATCCGCGAGAACAGCGTGATCGTGGCCGTGGTCTCCCAAGGCTCACCCGTCTACGTGGGCGATGAAGTGACCGCCACCGGCCGCGAATTCATGGCCACCTTCGGCAAGGAAAGCAAGGGACACGTGGTCGACATGTTCGGCCGCGACCTGCTCAACGGCAAGCGCTTCGAACAGACCATGGCCGTGCGCATCGAGAACCCGACCACGCCGATCATGGATCGTACCGCTGTCAACCGTCCGATGCGCACCGGCATTACCGGCATCGACATGCTCTACCCGATTGGCCGCGGCCAGCGTCAGCTGATCATCGGCGATAAGAAAACCGGTAAGACCCAGCTGTGCTTGGATGCCATCGTGAACCAGAAGGGTCAGAAGACCCTGTGCATTTACATTGCGATTGGCCGCACCAAGAAGGGCGTGAAGGAAATCTACCGCGAGCTGGCTCGCCGCGGTGCCATGGACTACACGATCATCCTCGCCGCCAACAACGACGACAAGCCCACCGTGCTCTCCCTGACCCCGTACGTGGGTCTCGCCATCGCCGAACTGTACATGAAGCAGGGCCTCGATGTGCTCGTCGTCATCGACGATCTGAAGCGTCACGCCGACGTGTACCGTGAGATCGCACTGCGCGTGGGCAAGACCCCGGGCCGTGACGCCTACCCGGCCGACATCTTCTACACCCACTCCCGTCTGCTGGAGAAGGGCTGCCAGTACAAGAACGGCGGTTCCATCACCATCCTGCCGATCATCGAAACCCGCGGCGGCGATATTACCGACTACATCTCCACCAACGTGATCTCCATCACCGATGGCCAGATTGTGCTGAGCAAGAAGAACTTCGACAAGGGCCAGAAGCCGGCCATCGACTACGGTCTGTCCGTCTCCCGCCTGGGTGGCGCGGTGCAGGATCCGGCAGTCAAGAAGATCGGTGCCAAGGTGCGCCGCGAACTGCTGAGCTATCTGGAAACCCGCGAAATCTACGAGCTGGCCAACACCGATGAGATGAGCCCTGAGCTCAAGGCCAAGCTGCAGCGAGGCCAGCGCATGCTCGCAGCCCTGAACCAGTACAAGTTCTCGCCGATCCCGGCCGACCAGATGGTCGCCACCTTCACCGCGCTCGTGGCCCAGCCCGAACAACCCAAGCCGCAGCCGGTGCAGACCGAACAGCTGCAGGCTGACCCAGCGGTGCTGAAGCAGTCGGAGGAAGTGGCAATCCACGGCTTTGACGATGCCACGTTGCCTGCGGATTACCGCAAGCCGGCCGCGAAGTAACCGCTCGGAGCAACAACCATGAGCATCAAGGTAAAAAACGTGGTCAAGGTCATGAACTTCCATGCCCTGCTGCGCGTCGACGCCGCCAAACGGCACGCCGACCAGTATCAGGTCCTAGAACGTGAGGTTGAGTCGATGATGGACAACATCGCGAACAACCGCAACTTCATCCTTGACAAGAAGGCGCTGCGCCCGAATCCCAAAGCCCCCGAGCTGGTGATCTACATCGGCTCCGACTTCGGATTCTGCGGCAACTACAACTCTCAGGTCAACGATCTGCTGGCCCAAGCCTCGCCGGATACGGACGCGATCATCATCGGCAAGAAACTGCACCACACGAACGCCAACGTGCTGATGCGCGTGGAGAAGGATGAACTCGACGCCAATCCGCACATGTTGGAAAACATTGTGGCCGAAAGCATCCGCGAGATGAAGCACCGCAAGGTGTCCATCGTCTACAACCGCTACGAGAACGCCTCCAGCATCCATCTGGACACCAAAACCGTGTTCCCGGTGGAGGTTGACGACAGCGCAGGCAAGGAACACCCGTACGACTACGACGATGACTTCGTGGTGGAGGGCAACATCAACGATCTGATGCGCGATCTGACGATGCTGTACATCAACTACGAGATCAGACTGTGCATGGTGAACGCCAACGCCTCGGAAAACGTGCTGAGGCAAAGCACCACCAGTGAATCGTTGAAGAAGATCGACGAAAGGGAAGAAGAGGAACTCAAGTGGGAGCGCAAACAGCGCCGCGCACAAGAGTTCAAGAAGGTCATCGAGAGTTTCGTGACCCTGAAATCCGAGGAAGGCAGGCCACGCTGATGCGAGTGGGCAAAATCATTTCCATTTCCGAACTCAATGTGGAAGTTCTGATCGACGACGCGAAGGTCTCCTACCATGACCTGCTGCGCGTGCCGCTGCCGAACGGTGGCGCACTGCGCTTGGAGGTGCAGGAGGTCAACGGCCGCATGGTCAAGACCATTCCGCTGGGCTCCGTGATCGGCCTCAAGAAGGGCCTGGATGTTGAGAGCGTGGGCGAAGGCCTCTCCGCCGAATACTCCGACCAGATTCTGGGCCGCGTGTTCGACTCCTACGGCGATCCGCTCGACGGCCGCCCGCTCAACTCGGTGCACCGACGCAACGTGTACGATCGCGACCTCGACTTCAACGAGATCGACATCAACGGCGACGTGCTGTGGACCGGCATCAAGGTGCTTGACTTCTTCGCCCCGATGCAGAAGGGCTACAAGATGGGTCTGCTCGGCGGTGCAGGCGTGGGCAAAACCGTGCTCATCAAGGAGCTCATCAACAACGTGTACAAGGGCTGCAACTCGAACTCCGTGTTCGTGGGCGTGGGCGAACGCTCCCGCGAAGGCAAGGAGCTCTACGATGAGATGACCGAAGCCGACCTGCTCGACAAGATGTCCGTGGTGTTCGGCCAGATGGGCGAGAACTCCGCAGCCCGCTCCAAGGCCGTGTTCTCCGGCCTGACGCTCGCCGAATACCTGCGTGACGTCAAGCATCAGGACGTGCTGCTGTTCATCGACAACATCTACCGTTTCGTGCAGGCGGCCAGCGAAATCAACGCCGAACTGCAGAACATGCCGATCGAGAATGGCTACCCGGCCAGCATCGAAAGCGATGTGGCCGAAGTGGAGGAGCGCATCAACTCCACCGGCAACGGTTCCATCACCTCCTTCCAGGCCATCTACATCCCGGCCGACGATCTGACCGACGTGGCCGTGCAGACCATCTCCTCCCACTTGGACGGCCAGATCGTGCTCGACCGTAAGGTGGCCGAGAAGGGCCTGTACCCGGCCATCGACGTGTTCCGCACGCGAAGCAACATGATCGACGTGGAGAAGATCGGCCAGCGCCACTACCACCTGGTCGAAGAGACGATCCGCTACCTGGCCCGCTACCAGGAGCTGGAGGAGATCATCGCCGTGCTTGGCATCGAGGAACTCTCCGCAGCCGACCGCCAGATCTTCCACCGCGCCCGCAAGCTGAGGAACTACTTCACCCAGCCGATGTTCGTGGCCGAGAACTTCACCGGCATCCCCGGCAAGTTCGTGGCCATCGGCGACGTGCTCAACGATGTGGAGAACATCTTGAACGGCGTCTATGACTCGGTGGACGAGGACAAGTTCCTCTTCATCGGCGCCATCGGTAAGTGAGCCGCATATGGCAGGCAAGATCACGGCGAAGATCTTCGACTTCGCTCACGGGCTACGGCAGTACGAGGACGTTCGATTGATTCGATTGAAGTCCAAGACCTACCAGCTGGCCATTATGGAAGACCATCTGCCGCTGCTCGGCACCATCGAGCAAGGCTCACTGGAAATCGTCACCGACACCGACCGTGCGATGCTCGAACACATCGACGGCTACTACATGCATAAAAAGAACGTGTTCGAGCTGATTGTGAAGGAGTAACCACACACGATGATGGAGTTGCTGTTCAGCTACGTCTATGACTTCAGGGAGTTCATCTGCGTGAGCGCCCTGGCGGTCATTGCGGCCGCATGCGTGCTGCCGTGGCTGGCCGGACGCTTCGACTACCGATCCGGGCGCGGCACGGTGATGTTCCTGCTGCACCGCATCACGGTACGCGAGGCGATCAATCTGGCCGCCGATGTGCTGATGATGCTCTTCGTTATCACCAACGTGGTATTCGGCAAGGAGATCGCCATCAACTCGGTGGCGGCACTCCTCGTGTTCGGCATCATGATCGTGGCCACGAACTTCCAGCTGCGCACGCTGATCATTGAAATCCTTGACTGCGCACTGTTGAGCGCCCTGCTGATCGCCGGCGACATCATGGGCCAGTATTTGGCTCTGGTGCGCTTGGACGTCAGCGTACTGGTGCTGTACGTGGCACTGAACGTGTTCACCATCACGTACGCGATTTTCATGTGCGTGCAGCATGTGCTCGATTTGAAGGCGCGCAGGCAGGACACCTTGGCCAACAAGCTGGAGCGGCAGGCTGACATCGCCCATGAGGCGCAGATGGAAGCCGAGGCTCAAGCGGCCGGCGACGCATTCCTCAACCGGTACGCCGATGGGCAGGATACTGCTGTGCAGTCGGCTGATTCAGCGGCTGCCGCACCAGATGATGCACCAGATGCAGCACCGCAGTCGCCAGCAGCAACCACAGCAGCACTGGCACTAAGCACAGCACCGAGCACAGCACAACAATCATCGAACCCAGCACTGGCACCGAACCCAGCACCTAATCCAGCACAGACTTTGACGAAGGAGGCGGCACAATGAGCAGCACCGCAACGGCACCCAAGCATCGCGCGGCGCATAAGCAGCCCCGCCGCAACTTCTGGAACCGCAAGTATTCCGTCATTCTGCTGATTCTGGTGATCGCGGCGCTCGCCGTCTGGCCCACCTACCGATTCATGCATCGCAAGGAAACGCTGGTCTTGGATCAGCAGATGACCCAGGTGGTCTCCGGCGTGGATAACGTCTACGCGCAAGGCACCCGACTGGTCAAGGAGGATTCCGGCGTGGTGGTGTCCGGCTCTGAACGCCAGCTCGGCCAGTACCCGCTGTATGCGGCCAAAGGCAAGCAGCGCATGGTGCTGCCCGCCAGCTATGAGGTGGTGTTCCCGCTGGATGATTCCAAGTTGGCCCGCGTGAACTACTTCACCGAGATTTTCCGCCGTGACAACGCCTACTTCGCCCAAGCCAATGGCAAGGAGGCCGCACTCGGCAACGCCTTCCTGTTCGATGGCGAAAACACGTACGTGTTCCTGGAGAAGACCACGCTCATGTGGCGCAACGGTCAGGCCGAACTCGGCCCGATGTCGTACGTGACCGTGGGCTACGGCCAGGACATGATCTACTACGACGCCACTTCCGGCGACAGCAAGAAGATCAACAGCGCCGGCGAAGTGAAGGCCCTTCTCAATAACGATGTGACCGTGCACCTTGATACAGACACGCTTGAGCGCAGGGGCCAGCAGCAGCTGCTGTATGGCGACCCGAGCAAGCTCGCGTTGTTGCAGTAAACGTAGGCGGTGAGAGTATGAGCGAGGCAATGGCAGGAAACAATAACAGCGACCAGTTCACGGCGTCGCCGAATATGAGCGAGCTTGCCGGCACTGTAGTGGGCGGCAACGAGCAGGATAATGCGAATGGCAAGGGCGGCTTCTGGCAGCGTTTGCGCCGCAATGGCAACACCGAAGTCGATCAGGAGACGCGCGACACCCGCCGCGGCAGCATGATTGTGCTCATCGCACTGGTGATCGCCGTGGTGGCCGGCCTGTTCATTATGCATCTGACCCGATTCGTGCCCGAAGGCACGGTGGACTACCGCGGTTATGTGATCTCCCAAACCGATCTGGAAACCCGCTTGGCCGACGCCAAGAAGTCCGACCGCACCTTGCAGATGACCAAGGTGAACGCGAACGATGAGATCTTCTCGCGCCTCGGCAAGTACTACTTGGGTGCCACGGATACGCAGATCAATCTGCGCTTCCCGCAGTTCTTCAATGATGATCAGGCGCTGCAGTTCCTTTCATCCACCGGCACGCTGTACGACTCCTATTGGGAAACCCATGAAGTCGAGCAGGGCCGTATTCTGACCGCTGGCACGCTCTACGACCGCTTCAAGACCACCGCCGAACCGGAAACCTACCTGTTCTACGGCACTGGTTCCGGCGCCTACATCAACTCCGTGCCGTTCACCATCACCACGCTCGGCAACGTGTACACGATCCCATCCAACGCGATTCTGTACCCGCAGGAGCAGTCGCTGCACTACTACACGGCCACCAAAGACGGCCGACTGGTGATGCACACCATCACCGACCTTGAGAAAACCAGCAAAGTCAAGATCGATGATCAGAAGCTGAGCTGGCATGCGCTGCTCGTAAACCTCGGTGTAATCGGCAACGAAACCAGCACCGTGGCACTGACCGAACCCGAAACCAAGAACGAGGAGCAGCCGGCGGAGAACAAGACCGAAACCCCGGCCGCCCAAGCCACGGCACAAGCCGCCAACACCGCGCTCGCGCCGGCCACCGGCACCGCACAAGGTACAGCGCAGGGCAACGGCACCGGCAACGGCCAGGGCACCCCGAGCACGCCGAACGTAGACACCAGCTTCGTGGAACCGTCCATCGCCGTCTCCAACCTCGACTCCACCGTCTACTCGGCTTCGATGAGCGTGGATTTGAAGGATCCGCAAGGCCATTTGGTCAAGAGCCGCGCCCAGATTCAGATTTGGGCCAACGGCCGCATGGTGATGCGTAAATACGTGCGTTCCTCCGGCAAGCTCACACTGAACAACCTCGAAGCCGGCACCACCTACACCATTCGCCCGGTGCTCAACTACACCGACCAGAACGGCAAGGAGCAGGAGAAAACCCTGCCCGATCAGACCGTGACCACCAAGGGCGTGGACCAGCTCAACCCGATCACCTTCACCGCCACCAACGGTGACTTGTTCGCCAAGCAGATTCAGCTCAAAGGCCTCGCCGTCACCAGCGATCTGAGCGATGAGGCGATCGCCGGCATGTACACGGTCTCCGTGGAAATCAAGGGCAACAAGGACACCAATCCCATCAACTTCAACCTGTCCGCCGCGCAAATCGCGAACCTCAAAACCGGCAAGGCATTCGACTGGCTGTCCGCCCAGCGCCTGAGCAGCAATCAGGACAACGTGACCTACACCATCCACGTTGCCGACCGCTCCGGCAACCAGCTCGTCGTCATCGGCGGCACCGGCACCACGCGCACCAGCAAGCAGGCGCCGAGCGTCTCGTTGCGCGTAGTGGCCAACCGCATCAGCGATGTGCAGCTGCGCGTGCAATTGCAGAACCCGGATCTGGTGGAGCTCAAGAACTATCGCATGACGATCCTTGACTCCGGCAATGAGATCAAGAAGGTTGAGCTCAACGGCAACGTGTCCGACCAGACCTTAAGTTTCGATGATCTGGATGCCAACAAGGTGCTGACCATCCGCATCGAATCCACCTATGATCTGAACGACAATCAGGGAGACCGCGATGCGGTGATGCTCGAAACCCGCATCGTGACCGTGCCGCTTTCCACACTCGGCTACATCAACACCGTGACCACCATCAACGAGGTGAAATCCAACACGGTGGACATGATGCTGCATGTCAACATGACGCAGACCGACTCCCGCCTGGTGCAGCTCATCAAGAGCCTCACCATGCACATCTACGATGAAGACGGCAACGAAATCATCACCAAGACCTTGGATGGCAGCGCGGCCGAAGACCTGCGCGCCGGCAAGGATGTGCACGTGGATTTGGAAGGCCTGCTCTCCCAGCATGTGTACAAGATCGCGCTGACCTCCGTAGTGCATCACGGCACCACTGACTACACGGATATCCGCGTGGTGAACAACGTGACCGAATTCAAGACGATGCGCTCGCCTGCCCTGATCCAGATCAAGGACAAGGTGGTAGCCGGCGGCACTGTGCGCTTCAAGGTGCGCGCGGTGGATCCGGACGGCACTGTGGTAGACGGCTATGTGGGCTTGAAGGTGTCCGACAACGCTCATCAGGTGATCGACGCGCGCAAGATCAACACCACCAAGAACGGCGATGATCCGAACGCCGGATGGATCGATTACGAGATCGATAATCTGACCGGCGGCAACACGTACTTCTTCGACTTCTACGCACTCGAATACAACGAGGGCTTCACCAACGCCACCCGTCAGCTCAACTACCAGTTCCCGAGCCCGCCATCCTTCCAGGAGCGCATCTCCTCACAGATCACCGGCTCGCTGAAGCTGAAGCAGATCAAGGCGAACCGTGACGGTTCGATGGCCACCTCCTTCCGCTACTCGGTGTCCGATCCGGAGCATCATATTCAAGACAAGAAGTACTACTTCGACGTTTACGATGATTCCGGCAAGCTCTACAAGCGCTACGACTACCGTATGAATGCGGATGCCACGCTGATCACCGATGCCGAGCAGGACGTGACCATCGATTTGCCGCGCAATAAGCAGTACACGGTCAAGCTCGTGATCTACGACAACACCACCAGCTCCTCAGGCGACACCGAACCGGTGGAAACCGTGCTCGGCACGCTCGACGTGGACACCTCCAATGAGGTGAACTATATTGCCACGCCGCAGGAACTCTACGATGTGGCCAAGAACCCGACCGGCCATTACGTGGTGATCGCCGACCTCGACCTGACTCAGGCGGGCGACACCGGCACGGTGACCGGCGCCTTCAAGGGCCAGATCGACTTCCAGGGCTACAACGTGACCTTCCGCGCCTCCAACGCGCGCCGCGCGGTCTTTGAGCGCAACGAGGGCACGCTGAAGAACATCGTGCTCAACACGGGTATCAAGGATTCCTCCGACGTTGACAACGCTTCCGGTTTCGTGCTCAGCAACGCGGGCGTCATCGAAAATGCGATGGTCACGTTCGCAGAATCCACGGCGGGCACGTACGGCAACGATACGGTGGCCGGCATTATTCTCAACAATGAGTCCAAGGGCGTGCTGCGCAACTTCGTGATTAACGCCACCGCCAGCCTCGTGGCCAAGCACAAGGCCGCCTACGGCGTGGCCTCCAACTCCGGCAAGGTGTACGACGGTTACGTGTACGGTTCGGCGCTCGATGCCAGCCGCGCGAACGACAACATGTTCCTATTCAACAAGGATAACGAAACCGGCACGGACGATCCGTATGCCATCACCAACCCGGATGCCTACAAGCAGGTGGGTGGCATCATCGGCGGCAACAATGCCAGCGGTAGTGCTCAGGAACTGTATTCCACCATCGACATCATCTGGCCGACCTGGCATACCGGTTCCGATCTGGACAATGGCAATATCCGTTACGACGAATCCTCGGTGGGCGCACTGGTCGGCATGAACTGGGGCACCGCCAGCAACATGGTGAGCTCCATCACCAGCGAACCGACCAGCTCCGAACTGTTCGCCTACGGTCCGGTGGTGGGTCGCAACGGCGACAATAAGGCCGCCAACTCCGAGGTCTACTACACTGCCAACTCGTACTTCAGCAACACCAACCTTGCCAAGCGTGTGAGCAAGCTGACGTTGAACGATGTGGACTTCCACAACAGCACCCTGAACGGTGTGGATAATGGCGTGCAGTTCGATGCGGACAACTACATCAACATCGGCTACTACGCGCACCTGCACATGCCGTCCGTCATGCCATCCCAGCCGATGCTGGCACTGCCGGACGTGGACGATACGGAAGCCGTGGAAGTCAAGTCCATCACCGTGGTGGAGCACGACGATAGCTCGGCTACTTTGGACATCCTGCTCAACAACCCGGGCTCCGGTGCCGTCAGAGCCATCGGCGTGGGCGATATGGGCAACGTGAAGATCGTCTCCCAGACCCAGGGTCTGCGCCAGACGGTGGTGCGCGTGGCCATCTCCAACCCGGAGCGCTTCGTATCCAAGTACAGCATCACCAAGGTGACCGTGGCCAACAACTACACGGGCGGCCGTGACATCACCCGCACCTACGCGGCCGGTGAGAAGACCTTCGACGTGGACTTCTTCCGGTACATCACCAACAACACCGATTGGGCCCAGTACGTGGCCAAGGACGGTACGGAGAACTACAAGCTTCAAGCCAACCTGAACATGACCGGTGTGGATACCTCGCTGATCTACGCCAAGCAGATCACCGGTATTCTGGACGGCAACGGTCATACGGTGGCCAACGCGTACATTGACGCCACCAATAATGCTGGTTACCAGACGATTTTCAACAATGTCACCGGACAGATTCGGAACATCAACTTCCAGAACATCTCCGGCTCCAACTTCCGCGGCATCATCCTGACCAGCCAGATTGGCTCGGGTGGCGAGCAGCCGGTATTGGAGAACATCCATTTGGAGAAGATCACCATCAACGGCTCGCTTACCGGCGGTACCTCGTACAACCAGGGCACGTTGGCCGCCGTCGCCAAGAGCACGGTGATCCGCAACGTGGGCGCCAATGACGTGACCTTCCATCCGGCCGATCGCAACAGTGCCGCGACATGGACCTTCGGCGGCTTGGTCGGCACTTTGCTCGGCGGCGGAAGCATGGAAAACAGCTACGTCTCCGGCCTGAAGATGACCATCGACTGGACCAAGGGCCCGTTCATCTATGCCGGTATCGGCGGTCTGATCGGCAACCTGAACTCCGGCTCATGGGCCAAGAACGTATATGCCGCAGGCGTGATGAACATCAACACCACCGGCAACATCGGCGGTCTGATTGGTGCCGGCAGCGGCGTGACCACCAATGCGTTCACCGACATGAAGATCAACATCACCGGCGACATCTTCCACCAGTCTATTAGTTCGGCCGGCATGTTCGGCGTGAACTCCAGCAGCGTGGGCAGCAACCTGCTGGTCACCGGCGACATGACTTCCGCCGCGGCCAACAGCGTGAGCAAGCGCGTGGCCCGCAGTGCGAACGATGCCGACGTGGCCGCCAAGACCAACTCGTATGCGGCCGCGGAAATGCTGGTCAACGGCTACCGTCAGGATCCGGACACCGTGACCGACGCCACCGGCGTGCTCACCTACGAGCAGCTCACCGATCCGACCACCTACACGGACACGATCCAGCTTGGTGACCAGTTCGACGTGAGCGGCGTGACGGCCGGCAACCTGCCGAAGCTCTACAAGGCCGGCACCACCGAACTGCTGCCCGGTCAGGTGGATCTGCCGCTGCGCGAGAACACCGGCGGCACGGTGACCGTGACCGGCATCACCACCTCCGGTACCGTGACCGACGCCTCCGCACGACTCGTGCTCAACATCACCCACCCGGTGGGCTATACGGTCAAGTCCGTAACCTTCGGCAACCTCAAGGCCACAGTGGTGGACCAGCAGGTGCAGCCGGGCGGCGTGACCTCCAATGTGGTGGTGGATGTGACCGCGCAGAAGTATTACGACGCGTACACGCTCACCTCGATCACCGGCACGGATGCCTCCGGCAAGGAGACAACCACCGAAACCGACGTGCGCCTCGACCAGCCGTTCTACAAGCAGATCGGTTCGGTGGCCGATTGGAACAACATCGACCCCACCTCTGACGAGAACTACCGCATCACCACGGATATTGCGTTCACCGCGGACCAGTCGGCCCGCATGCGCCGCAATATTCAGGCGAACCGTGTGGTAGGCCCGACCGACCGCCACGTGACGCTCTCCGGCATCACCCTGAACCTGGACGGCAATGCGATCGATGCCAACTCCGCGAACGTGTTCGACTCCATCGACACTGAATTCGCCAACGTGGATGTCAAGGACTTCACCATCGACGTGGTGCCGGCCGGAGCCACCAGCTCCAACTACAGCGGTGCCGTGGCGTTCATCCGCAGCGCAGTCGGCTCCGTGCACGATGTGAACATCACCGGCCTGCGCATCAATCAGAACAATACGAATCTGCACAAGGGCAACGGCGTGGGCTTCATCGCCACCTCCGACTTCGCGCGCGGCTCGCTGTCCGGCAGCAACATCGTCATCGATGATGCCAAGGTCAACGGTGGCACCTACGTGGGCGCTATACGCGGCGGTGCGAACGGCTTCTACAACATCACCGGTGTGCGCGCCACGAACATCGACGTGATGGGCGGCTCCACCAACCTTGGTGGCTTGGCAGGCTCGGCCACCTACTTCGCATCCCTGTACGCCGAACACATCAACGTGCACACCGATGCCAACTCGGCCACGCTGATTGGTGGCATCCGCGGTTCCGGCGACTGGTCGGAAGTGAATGGCGCCATTATCAAGGATGTGACCGTCAACGCGCCGAACGCCACCGGCTATGTGGGCGGCGTGGCTGCGGCCGGTCCGGTGAAGTACGTGACCGCGGAGCAGATCACCGTCAACGCGCCGAACGCTCGGGAAGTTGGCGGTTTGGTCGGTGGCAACAGCCGCGCTTCGGTGACCTACAGCGCTTTGCGCAACAGTACGGTGACCGGCGGCAGCGACGTGGGCGGTTTGGCCGGCCACCTCGGCAACGGCGGCTCGTATGTGAACTACATTAGCGACGTGACCGTGACCGGTGACACTGCGGTCGGTGGCCTGTACGGCGAAGGCTACGCGTCCGCCGAAGGCCTGACCAACAACACCGGCGGCGTGGTGAACGTGACCGTGTCCGGTAGCGCGGACGTGGGTGGTGTGATCGGCCTTGGCTACTCCGATGTGCAGGGCACCTACGTGCGCGGCACCACGGTGACCGCTTCCAACGGCAACGCAGGCGGTATCGCAGGCCGTTACCGTGGCCGACTGCAGCATACGCTGAGCGACAATTCGATTCAGGCAACCGTGACTTCCAGCACCGGTAACGCCGGCGGCGTGCTCGGCTACTGGGATCAGGTGGCTGGCACCAACGGCTACAACGATCTGAACATCAGCAACAATGTGATTGCCGGCCTCGGATCTGACGCACAGGCCATCACCGGCGGCGCGAATGCCGGCGGCCTGGTGGGTACCAGCAGCGTGCAGCGCTACTACCGTGAGTGGACCGGCAACATTCTGCTGGCTGATGTGACCGTATCCAGTTCCGGTTCCTCCGGATCCGTGGCCGCCTTCGATATCGGCGGTGCGGACGGCTCGCAGCTCACGGTGAAGATGCGCGTGCACAACTCCGTGCACATCCAGCATCAGGATGCTACGGACGCGGTGAAGCCGAACCGTGTGGACGGTTCCGGCAATGCCGTGGATGTGGCCTCCGTGGTGGACTCCGCATATCTGGCCGATTCCGCGAACTATACGGCGATTGGATTCGCGGCCGCCAACAATACGAACGGCACATGGACGTGGGATCTCTCGATGCCGGCGGGCGGCAATATGCCGAACGTGTGGATGCGTGGCAACACCGCGGGCGTGAGCCTTGCCGGTGCCGCTGGTATTCCGCCGTCTGGCGAGGATCCGACCGCATACCGCGTGGCCTTGCAGGACGCACAGTCCGCCATCGCCATTCCGGGTGACGCGGCCGCGGGCGCAAGCCTGTTCAGCCTGCGCCGCGCAGATGCCGCGGTCGAGCTGCCATCGGTGGAGGCGTACACCTCCGGCGTGAACAGCGTGAACCTCGAGTTCAGCGGCGATGCCGTGGATGGCCTGAGCGCTGCTGCGGGTGCCTCCGCGTCGAGCACCTCCTCGTCGAGCGCCTCCGCGTCCGCTTCCTCGGGCACCTCCGCGTCCACTTCTTCGCCGGATTCCGGTGATTCCGTCGCGCAGACGGGTTCTGAGGATGCAAATGCGTCGGATTCCGCGGAATCCGACGCCGGCAGTGGCTTGAGCGTCACGCTGAACGGAGACGCGTCGACCACACGCGAAATCACCGCACGCACGATGACCGTGGATTGGGACTTCGCCAAGGCCCTGAAGATCACCGTCAGCAATGGCGTCAAGTCCAAGACCATCACCGTGAAGCCGGAGTCCGTAGAGCGCCATGTGATGACCTACGGCAAGGGCTACTACTACATCAGCGACGCTGGCGTAGTGGGTGCATCCGGCACCCTGCCGGGCGCGTTCGTGCACCTGTACGACGGCAAGGCATTGACCACCGACGGCCACATCCTCGACGTCTCCACCGGCAACGAGCTGGGCACTGTATCCGGTGCTTCCTGGGCTGCTGAGACCAAGGCGCTGGGCAGCTTCGAGCTGGGCGGCGCCACGGTCGAGTCGTATGGTTCGTACAGTCAGGTGGGTAGCGCAGCTGGTGATGCTGCGGATGTTGCGGGTAATGCTCAGTCTGAGTCTGCGCAGTCTGGCACTGCACAGTCTGATGGCGCTGCTCAGTCTGATGCAGCACAGTCGGACAGCACTGCTCAGTCTGATGCAGCACAGTCGGATGCGAATAATGCCACCCCGAGCGATGCTGCAAACGCTGGGGGAGAGGCTGCACAGTCCGACTCCGCTGAGTCTGTGACTGCTGACGCTGCAGGCACTGCACAGTCGAACAGCACTGCACAGTCCTCCTCGGCAACCCGCCGCATGCGACTGATTGTGAAGAACGGTCGCCTCGGTGCAGTCGACGGTTCGCTCGACGTGGTGCCTGACTCGCTGATCTTCGACTCGGTGAGCGGCAAGCAGTACGAAACCGTGCTCGGCACCGACGGTGTGATGCTCAACCTGGGCGATGCGCTGAATCTGCCGGACAGCTTCCGTAACAGCGGCATCGCGTACATGACTAACAATCTGAATTCCGAATCGCATTACGTGCTGTTCGAGTACGCCGACGGTGCCAAGGCCGGCTACGACTACGTGACCGGCGACACCCTGTTCGAGCAGGGCGGTGCGGCCGCTGAGTCCACGAGTCTGTTCAGCTTCGCTCGTGCGATGTTCATGCAGCGCTCGCCGTTCGCCACTGGCAAGTCCACTTCGGTGTTCCAGAAGGCCAAGGCGCTCGCCGGCAAGCTGCAGTCCGACCCGATCAGCAGCGTGCAGGCTGGCGGGGCTGATGCTGATTCAGATTCCGCGGGTGCAGGCAAGTCTGGTGCCAAGGCTGGCTCGGGCGCGGGCGATTCCGCCAAGTCGGATGGCTCATCTACTTCCGGTTCTGAGAACGCGTCTGGCACGGGCGAGTCGGATGACTCCAGCTCCTCGGCGGATTCCGGTGATTCCGCCGCAAGCACTGGCTCTGACTCCAGCTCCTCTGACTCCAGCTCCTCTGACTCCTCGTCGAGCGAGCCGGATGCGGCTACGAACAGCGACGCGTCCAAGGCCTTCAGCGGGGTGAACAGCCAGTACGTGCCGTTCTACAACGCCGAAACCGAGCAGTATGAGGTCTACTCGTCCGACGAACTGCTGAACGCCGATAAGGCTCATGCCACGAGCGAAACCGCGAAGATCAACGCGTCCGACACGTTGAAGCGCTACTACGCCATGCCTGATCTGCGCGTGGCCGTGCGCAACAACCTGCCTGGCTTCCTGATCGCCGGCGGTCTCGCGCTCGCAGTGCTGGCCGGCCTGGCCTACCTCGAGTTCCGTCGCCGTCGCAGCTAGCGCCATTTGCTCGCGCGCCCTAACTCTAGCTCCCCTCGATGGAGGGGAGCTTTTTTTATTGCATAGCAGTCTGGAAGTGGATTGGCACTGTTGCCCCCTGACTCTGGCTCCCCTTGTCAGGGGAGCTGGCGCCCGTAGGCGACTGAGGGGTAGTCATCCCCAGAGAGCGTCCGAGTCTAGGTAGTTAATAGCTCCCCCTCGATGGAGGGGAGCTTTTCTATTGCATAGCAGTCTGGAAGTGAATTGGCACTGTTGAATGATCTGGTGCCATATGGGGTGCTCTATGGATTTGCGCAGTCTTCGGCTCACTTTGTCGGGGAAGTCGGTCCGGCCTTGCAGCGCGCGTATTTCAGCCGGAACTCTGGCTCCCCTTGTCAGGGGAGCTGGCGCCCGTAGGCGACTGAGGGGTAGTCATCAGCGCTGCAGACCTTCTGGGCCAACGTGGTATGAGGATGAATTCTGTACACTCGTCCGGCTGTGCGCGGGCGAACACGATATCGAGCCGGGATTTTGCGAGTTGGCCTGGTTTGGGCGTGCGAACACGGCAATGAATGCGGTTTTTGCGAGTTGGCCCGTGGAATAGCGGGCCGCTATGAGATACGCATGTGATTATGCATGTTGGCCCGCTCGCTTCCGGGCCAAAATGGTGTTTGGGAGAGAAGCGCTATGTTGGCCCGCTCGCCTGAAAAGGAAAACCGCGGAATTCCGCCATTCTTAAAAAATAGGTCAAAATGCCTCACCGGGCCACTGTGCAAAAAGTGTTCGAAATTCCATAGTGTCCCGGTCCCGGGCGGGCGAACACGGTTTTCGGAAAGGATTTTGCGAGTTGGCCCGGTCTGGGCGGGCGAACATGATGGTGGACACGGATTCCTTGCGTTGTCCTGCTTGTTCCGTGATGAGATCATGGTCGTTCGAGAACCTGCCTGAGTGAACATGAATAGCGCATGTGGATTCCTTGCGTTGGCCCGGCCTTGGTCGTGCGAACATGATGGTGAGCATCGGATTCCCCGAGTTGGCCCGCCCAATAGCGCACGTAGTCCCTTAAATCTCATCGCCAGCTATGCCAGCCACGCCAGCGCACCTATTGCGTGCCGCCGCCTCGTCGCGCGAGCCTCCCATTCGCATTCGCCTACTTATCCACATTTATTGTGCATAAGTCACGGCGTGTTGAGGAAGCTGGTGCCACATACCCCGATTCAGCTTCCATATACGCGCCCAGCCCTTTACGGTTGCAACATGAACTCAACAACCAATGCAAATTCAAGTTCGATGAAAGAGAACCTTAAAGTTCGTCGGGACCAGACCATAGAGCAATGCACGCAAGAGGCGAGGCAGCTCAATCGCAAGCTGCTGTTTGGCATGACCACATCGCTGGCACTCCAATGTGTGCCGCTGCCGCGAATGCAAGAGTGTGCACTCGATACCACTATGTTGCACACGATTGCGTACTCGAAGGAACGCAGAATTCGAGCGCATGAATCAACGGTAAAAGCGCATATTTGGAAGCCAGCCAGCCATGCGGAGAAGATTCGCGTCAATAACTTTGTGTGGGCGCTCGATCTGTTTCACGTGTGGGCACAGATGGCGAAGCATCTCTCGATGCGATCTTTGATTGTGCTGGGTGATTCGATTGTCACTGTTGTCGCCAGTCAGCCGAAGCTGGCATGTAATCGCACTGCGGAAACTGTGTGCCGTGATTTAGGCGAATGTGTGCGAGCACTGCCGCCGTTCAAAGGCAAGCGGACATGTCTTATGGCGCTGGCTCTCGTTAGTGCGGGGTCGGCATCACCTCAGGAGTCCGGGCTGCGCCTCGCGCTCGCCGCACATGGGGTGCCGCAGCCTGCAATGAATTACGCGGTTCCGGATGCCTCTTTTGGTTCCGGTGTGCAGATGACGCTGGACCTCGCTTGGCCGGAATATAAGATTGCGGTCGAATACGATGGCGAGCAGCATCGCACGGATCAAAAGCAATGGAGTCGCGATCACGATAAGCGAGGGATGCTGCTCAGTCATGGGTGGAGGATTTTTACGGCAACAGCGACCACGCTTGCCAGTGATGATTCTCGCGCTGAATTCGCGTTTCGCCTAGCTCGCGCGTTGTCTGCGGCCGGAGCGCAGTTTGATTTTCGCCTGAATGCAATGTCTCTGGAACAACTATCAGCCGCAGTACGCAAGTTGTGATGATGCGATGTTGTGAGCGAGAGCAGGTGAGACGCGTCGGTTGTGATTGTTTTTGTCTTCAGCTGACACGTGGCGGTTTAGAGTCACTGCTGGATGACCTTGTGAATCTCCGACACCGCTCGCTCGAATCGTCCCCTCATCACAGCAATTGATTGTGCGTCAATGTGTCGCAATCCTGCGCGTGCAACAGCTTGCATCAGCGCAGACTCTAATGTCCGCATCCATTGGGCGGCGTAATTGTGGCGCACTCCAAATAACGCCAGCCCATCATCAGACAACAATTGATCGAGGCCAATAACATCTTGACCGAACAGAGACATCTGATGCCGGTCCGGAACGTGCGCATCATATGGTTCTGGATTCATATCGAAAGCTGGTGCCAATTGCCATTGACCGGCAACGCGAAGAAATCCGTGGTTGCGCAGGTGATCGTCAAGATTGCCGATGACCACGCCAAATACTGCACGCCGCCATAGTTCGACCGTATCGCATCCATATTGGCGGGCGAACTCGGCCAAGTCCAACCAGTCGCCACCTTCGCCGTCCTGCGCTGCTAGCGCGGTCAGAGCCGACATGTAAGGAATTCTGCGCATTGCCTCAACTGTTGCTGGTTGTGGCGCACGGTCGAATCGTTTGGTCAAGAGTACTGTTCGTGGCATATCAGTGCGATCATGAATGGTGAGTACGCGATGCTCAGGCACGGTAATCCCAGTCATGCGCGCTATTTCCAGTGTCACGGCTTCCCAGCCGATTACATCCCAATCGTCGCCGTTTGGTTTAGGGAATTTTGCTAACCATAGCGCGCCCTGGTCTACGACTGATGCTTTCGGTCGTGCGCCTCCGAGTGATCCAGTCGCGCGGTATAACCTACGCAACTCGATGTTCGCTATTTCGCGATTTTGCTCCACTGCATCCGCGGTATTGAGCAGGTCGGGCAGGCTGGCAAGGGCCGGTACGCCTTCATCCCCGGCAGCGGGCTTGCCTTCTATGAAGAATCGAATTGCCCCTTGACGAGTGAGATCGTTGACTCCGAACAGGTATTCTGTTTCGCTTACACGCGTGCGATTCAGACTACGCGCAAATACTTTTCTGCCCCATCGGTCCGGCGCGCAGTCGGAGAACGGGCCGAGTCCAGCGAAGTGGAATGGTGCCAGAGAGCGCGGGAGCGAAGGGAACAAGTCGAATGACTGTGGCGAGGCTATGTATTCTGCGGCATAGCGGAATACGCACTCGTTGCCGGAAGCGTACAGTGTGCCGGCTTGTTGTTCTGCGCCGCTTCCAAGGGTGATGAGAACAGCGGCTTCAATAGTGTTCTTTGCCATGATTACCGCCTCACCCGTTGGGGGAGTTGCTCATTGGCGCGTAGCCGTCCTAGGTCGGTGAGGTAGGGGTTGCTGGCCTGCACCATGCCGTCGGCGAGTTGAAGCACTCGCGCGATGCTGAACATGGAGTCGGTGCGTACAGGCTTCCCCTGTTCAAGATTCGAGACTGTGGTCGGGCTCACACCAGCGCGTTGAGCCACGTCCGCCACGGTGAGCAGTAATAGTTTGCGCTGTTGAGAGAATCGCTCGCCGATGAGACGAAGGTCTCGGTGCACTGAGGTTGGTGTGTACTTCATGGTTTGCTCTTCTCTGCTGCTCGCGACTGCTGTTGTGATGAGATAATACTATGTAAACTAGTGATAAACCGAGATAATCATTATTATACTGATGATTAACTTTGATGATTAACTTGGACATCTCCGGCCGATGGCGTGCGGTGATTGGGCCGGGTCGCGAAGTTGGCCCATGAGGGAGTGACGAACGCGCCAACGATGGTGATTCCTACGAGTTGGCCCGGCCTGGGCGGGCGAAGGTGCCGATGATGGCGATTTCTGCGAGTTGGCCCGTGGGGTAGCGGGCCGCTGTGAAGTTCGCACGTGATTTTGCGTGTTGGCCCGCTCGTCTCCGGGCCAACATGGTGTTTGGAACAGAATTGCTATGTTGGCCCGCTCGCTTGAAAAGGAAAACCGCGGAATTCCGCCATTCTTGAAAATGACTCAAATTATGCCACTGGGCCGCTGTGCGAAAATCCCCTCAAATTTCATGTTGGCCCGCTTGCTTCCGGGCCATCATGACGTTTGCGGCAGTATTGCCATGTTGTCCCGCTCTTGCCCGCGCGTGCACACTCAAGCACCGCGTTTCCCGCGCGAGCACACACCCCGCGAGCCCACCCCCGCGAACCCGTTCCGTACACATGCCAGAACACACCCCCGCGAAGCACATCGCGCCGCCCGTGCCAGCGTCAACGCACACACCCGCGCTCGCGCCCACGCGCCCATCCCGCATCCCCCCAACCCCATCGAAACGGTTCGACATGTGAAACAGCGCACCAAAATGTGACCTGCGACACACTTATACAAGGCGTTTTTACTAAGAAATGCAGCTTTGAGCAAGAAACCTGTGTTATAGGCCAGCACTGCTACTATAGGGGCATCAGTGTCGAGAAGTATGGGTGTGGTGTGTCCCAGCTCCTCAAGAAGAAGGGTAAGAGCAATGCTCAGCGATTTTGGAAGCAATATGAAGCGCTCCGTTCGTGCGTTCGTTGCCGGTGCAGTTTCGGCTGCAATGCTGCTGGCGATGGTGATTCCGTCTACCGCTATGGCAGACGAGTCCACCACCACGCAGCCCACCACCGGCCAGAACAGCCAGAATGCACAGAACGGTAGCCAAGCCGCCAACGCGCAAACCAATCAGGTGACCGATGGCGCCAAGTTCACTCCGGAGGTGACGTTCAAGACTGAGAACGCCGCCACCGGTGCCGATCTCGGCTTCACGCTGCGCCCGGCCGACGGTCAGGACGTGAGCAAGGTGGGCGGTCTCAACGCCGACCAGAACAACACCTTGACCGCCACCGCTCCCAAGGGTGCCAATGGTGAGACCAAGGTGAGCTTCGGTGAGCTGATCTTCGCCGCTGAAGGCAGCTACCAGTTCATGGTCTCCGAGAATGTGCCTGAGGATGCCACCGCCACCATCGATGGCAAGCAGGTGCTGTACAAGGATGCCACTGTTGAGCAGAAGGCTACGGCTACGTTCGTTAAGAATGACTGGTCCTATGATTCTGTGGAACGTGCGATTACGGTAAAGGTGACTACGCAGGATGATGGTACGCTGGCCGCCGCGCTTGACGGTGACGCTCCTACCTTCACTAATGTGTACACTGCGCCGAAGCAGAGCGCCAAGGCTGAGCAGCCAAAGAAGGCTGCGCCGAAGGCTCAGGCCAACCTGCAGAACCAGAACGGCACTGCTTCCACTGATTCCACCACCAAGGCTCAAGACGAGCCGGTCACCTACGTGCCGACTACGTTTGACTTCTTCGATAATGTCTCCACGATTATGACTGCCCAGGGCCGTTCCGTTCTGTCCATGGCAGGCATGTGGAAGTTCAAGATCTATAATGGAGACACTCAAGCCACTTATGCGACCGGTACCAATGACGCACAGGGCAACATTGTTTGGACTCAGACCGCCGCCGAGAAGAAGGCCTTTGAAGAATATTTAACCTTTGATAAGCCAACTGATAAGAATAAGGATAAGCTAGTTAGTTTGTATATGACTAGCAAGAATCCCGATCCCGATAATCCTGATGTCTGGGCTTTGGATAAGTACCAAAAAAAGGTGAATATTAAAGCTGACGCAGTGCTTGATGAGGACAATCAGCCAACTGGTCAGTTGAATGTTCATGTGTCTGGCATTGACGGTGGTAATCCCTATAACAAGCAGGTTGTTTGGCTCATTACTTATAACGGCACAGCGTTGATTGCTGGTACCAATGTTGATGGGGATGAAAGTGGCTTAGTTGCTACCAAGAAGGTCACAGGTGCTACCACAGATGATGAGTTCAATTTCCATATTGAGGCAGCAAATGGTGCACAAATTACTTCGAAGGGTGTAGCAAAGGATAGCGTAGGCAGTACACCTCTCTCCGTTGATCAGCTGAATACCCCAACGAAAATTGCGTTCAATACTCTCGAGATGCAGATCGAGGATTTGAACAAGGCCGTGGACAATGGCTGGGCGACGACATCGGCCAATGCTGATGGCTCTACCACATGGAACCTGTACTTCAAGGCATATGAAGATACGTCATCGCTTCCCGCTGGCTATACGGCAAGTGTGGGCACGTTGTACTTCACAGTGGTGGTTACGTTGAACAAGTCGGGCAAGATCACCGTTGACTACAAGTATCCGAGTGGTGGTCTTTCCTTTGCAAACTATTACGGCACGAATGATGTTCCATTTGCGTTCATCGGTCATAAGAACATATCTAGCGATAAAGATGCCAATGTTGGTGATATTGCTGATAAGTTCTCCTTCAACCTGACCGCCGATGAAGACGACGCTCCGATGCCGAGCCAGACCAAGACTGCTAAGAACGATGCTGCCGGAAACGTGAACTTCGGTGAGTTCACCTTCTCCACCGACAACTTCACCGAAGACGGTACTGCTTCGCAGAAGCGCACGCGTACCTTCCACTACCACGTGACCGAGGATACGCAGAACGCGCCTGCCGGCTATGAGATGGATGATTCCACTCAGGACTTCAACATTATCCTCACCGATGACGGCAAGGGTAATCTCTCTGTTGCTGCTGAAGATGCTAATGGCAATGCGCTGTCTCCTGGTGCGCTCTTCCAGTTCACCAACACCTACAAGCCGCAGGGTGCCGATGTGCCGATTGATGCAACCCATTTGGTGAGTGTCGATAAGGACACGCTGGCTAAGATCAACGGCCAGTATAGCGACTTCGATATCAGCAAGGTGTACTACCAGCTTTCCATGACTGCTGCGGATGGCAACGCCAACAAGGACAGCTACTGGGCTTCCGATGATGCAAGTCATCAGCAGATTGCCACACCGAATGCAACGGGCTACACGCCGACCCGTAGTTTCAATAACTCGACGCTGAACAGTCGTGTTGACGGACTCGACAAGCTTGGCAGCAAGCCGTTCGGCCTGCACTTTGAGAAGGCAGGCGCTTACTCCTTCACCGTCAAGTCGACTGCACAAGGCGCCTATGGCTTCACGAGCGAAAGCAAGTCCTTCACCGTGGTGGTCACGGACGACGGCTCCGGCCAGCTCAAGTCTGAAGTGGTGTACCCGGATGCAGACACCGCTAAGGGCGAGGTCAAGGACAAGCTGAACTTCACCAGCACGTATAAGATTCCGGCTCTGGTTTCCGGTGGTTTGCGTATTCGTAAGGCCGTAAAGGGTCACGATGCTGACGCAAGCGCGTTTACGTTCACTCTGACCGGCGACAACATGACTGCAGCTGATGGCACAAAGAATTACGCCTTTAGCTCCACACGCACCAGCAGCCTCTCCAAGGTGACCGATGGTGTGGGTGTCAATGATGCAGGCGATGGACTGATTGCTAACGGTACTAAGCCGGTAGCGCCGAATGACAACTATGACTTCGGTAACATCGCATTCCGTAACATCACTCTGTATCAGCCTGGTGATTACCAACTGCATGTGACTGAGGTGAACTCCGGTGCTCAGGGTTGGGAATACGCAGATACTACGCGTGACATCACAATGCACGCACGCATCAGCCCGAATGGTGCGTTCTATACTACTCCTGATAAGGGCAATAACTTTGCTGGCCTGTTCACCTTCTCTGATGGCGTGACTGGCAACGGTGTATTCCAGTACGGCGAGCCAGTCCTGAATGTCTACAACGCCAAGGGCGAACTGGCCGGCGTGACCGGCACCAAGACGCTCGCTGGCCGCGACCTGAAGTTCGGTGAATTCAAGTTCAACCTGGCTCCGGTCAAGGGCACGGGCGCAGACGCAAA
Organism: Bifidobacterium colobi; assembly: GCF_018555455.1. Classification (GTDB taxonomy): domain Bacteria; phylum Actinomycetota; class Actinomycetes; order Actinomycetales; family Bifidobacteriaceae; genus Bifidobacterium; species Bifidobacterium colobi. Next base: position 59,136 of record NZ_JAFEJU010000010.1, read on the forward strand.
GACCTACAGCAAGCTGACTGCAACCACCACCAACGGTAAGAACGCTGATGGTTCGGATGCAGACAGCGCCAACACCGTGGCCTTCCCGAAGATCGCGTTCACCACTGAAAGCCTCAACCAGGCCGTGACCGATGGCTACGCCACTCGCGAATCCAACGGCAAGGGCGGCTACATCTGGAAGCTCACCTACCGTGCTTCCGAAGACACCACCAACCTGCCCGGCGGTGTAACCGCCAACGGCCAGAGCTACACGGACTTCCAGATCACCGTCACCGATGACGACAAGGGCAACCTGAACGTCACCGGTGCCAAGACTGGCATCCAGTTCTCCAACACCTACGCTGCCGCACCTGCTGAGGTCGCCGGCCCGACGGTCGCCAAGACCATCACCGGCCGCGATTGGAAGGAAAACGAAACCTTCCAGTTCAAGGCAGCCAAGACCTCGCTGGACGGTAAGACCGATGCCTCCGCACTGAGCGCCATGCCGGCACTCGGCAACAAGGCCACCGCCGACGAAACCGCCGCCAACAACGGCACCAACGGTTCCGTCACCGTCGCAGCCCCGGCAAACCTGACCGGTGCAAGCACCAACGCGTTCGCTTCCACCGAGTTCACCAAGCCCGGCACCTACGTCTACACGATCACCGAATCCACTCAGAACGGCAAGGGCATCACCGCATCCAAGGCCGCCTACACGTGGACCGTGATCGTGACCGACGATCTCAAGGGTCAGCTCCAAGCCACCACCAAGCTTGCCCAAACCAAGGGCAACGATGGCAAGGAACTCGCCACCCCAGGTGCTCCGGCCAACAACCAGGCGGCATTCGAGAACACCTATGACGCCAAGGGTTCGCTGAAGATCAGCGGCACCAAGACCATCACCGGCGACCGTACCGTGTTCCAGGAAGGCGATAACTTCACCTTCAAGCTGAGCGGTACCAGTGCTGATAACACTGCCGCTCCGCTTCCGCAGCAGAACGGCAACAGCGTCACCGAAGCCACCATCGACGGCGGCAGCGCCGCAGTCAACGGCAAGTCTTCCGCCAACTTCAGCTTCGGCACGGTGAACTATGCCCTGAGTGACATCGGCAAGACCTACACCTACACGGTGCAGGAATCCAAGGCTGAGTCCAAGGGCGGTGTGACCGCAGACACCACCGAGAAGACCTTCTCCGTGGCCGTCTCCGACGACAACAAGGACGGCGGCCTCGACCTTGCCATCACCGATGGTGACGGCAACGCTCTGGCCAACGCCGCAGCCCTGCAGCAGTACCTCGGCTTCACCAACACCTACACTGCCACAGCAGCCAGCGTGACCCCGCAGGTTAAGAAGACTGTGGTCGGCCGTGACTCCAACGTGGACTTCACGTACACGCTGACCCCGGCAACCGGCCAGGACACCACCAACATCACGGGTCTGACGGACGGCAAGACCACCGCCACCGTGAAGGCTGGTGTGAAGAACGGCGAAACCGCAACCGCGAACTTCGGCAAACTCGGCTTCACCAAGGCCGGCACCTACAAGTTCACGATCGCTGAAGATGCCACCGCCAACGGCTGGTCGCACGACACCACTACTCGTGCGCTTACCGTGACCGTTGTCGACACCGATGCCGATGGCTTCTACGACGGCACTCTGCACGCCACCGCAACCTACAGCGGCAATGCCGACAAGAGCACGGATGCTGCGGCCTTCACCAACACCTACACCACCAAGACCAACGTGCAGGTAAAGAAGACTTACACCGGCAAGACTTGGGATACCGAGGCCTTCAAGTTCCAGATCGCAGCCAAGACTGGCAATGGCATCACCAATGCCGACGCCGCAGCAGCTGCCCTGCCGAACAACAAGACCATCACCATCAAGGCTCCGCAGTCCGGCACCTCCAACACCGGCAGCTTCACCGGCCTGAGCTTCTCCGCTGAAGGCGCCTACCAGTACACCATCAGCGAAGTCAACATCCCGACCCTGAGCTCCGGTACCATCACCGGTTCCAAGGCACAGGACGTGACGGTCACCGTGGCTCGTAACGCCGACGGTTCGCTCACCGCAACCGCCGACAAGGCCAGCTACGACTTCACCAACACGTTCAAGCCAAACGAATCCGGCACGCAGAACCTGGTGCTGAAGAAGAGCTTCACCGGCCGCGCCAACGATCAGTGGCTCGACACCGACTCCTTCAGCTTCCAGCTCGCTCCGAAGGCTGGCGTAAACGGCAACAAGGCCACTGCAGCACAGCTCGCCGGCGTGCAGACCGTGCAGACCCTGAAGGGCGGCAACGGTGTGACCGGAACCCAGAACATCACCTTCGACGGCCTGAAGTTCACCAGCACCGGTACCTACACCTACACCGTGCAGGAACTCGGCGCTGACGGCCAGACCTACGGCAAGGGCGGCACCAAGAACGGCATCACCTACGATACCCACACCGCCACCGTGGTCTACACCGTGACCCAGAACGCCGACGGCTCGCTGGCTGTCTCCGCCCCGGCCATCACCGGCCTCGACGGCGACGCACAGGACACCTTCACCAACACCTACGCTGCTAAGGAAGCTCAGGCCAACGTGGAGGCCACCAAGACGCTGAACGTCACCTCCGGCACCCACGAGATGAAGGACGGCGACTTCAGCTTCACCCTGGCCGAGTCCGATGCCAACGGCAACGTGACCGAAGGTGGCAAGACCGAGCCCGCGAAGAACTCCAACACCAGCGCTGACGGCAAGTCCGCTGACGTGAAGTTCCCGGCCCTGAGCTACACCACCACCGGCATCCGCTACTACGTGATGAGTGAGGACGACGGCGGCAACACTACGAACGGCGTCACCAACTCCGTGCGCAAGTACCTGGTCACCGTGAACGTCACCGACAATAACAACGGTGCACTTGAGGCTGCAGTCAGCTACAGCCCGCTTGCCAACGCGCCGGCTATCGGCACCAGCGGCAAGCCGGAGTTCGTGAACACTTACTCCGCGAAGTCCACCGCCGTTGCAATCAACGCCAAGAAGGAGCTCAAGAACCGCGCCTTCCAGGCTGGCGACATCTTCGACTTCACCGTCACCAACCCGGCTGGTGCACCGACGTACACCAACCAGACGGTTTCCGGCGATGACCAGAACGTTGCAGGCAAGAACGATGCTGACATCAGCTTCGGTTCCAAGACCTTCACCAAGGCCGGCACCTATGATTACGTGCTCGCCGAAACCAAGGGCAGCATTCCAGGTATCACTTACGATGAGCAGAAGTACGTTGCCGAAGTCACCGTCTCCGGTGGCCAAGGCGGCAACTTCACCACTGATCTGAAGTACTACAAGGCCGACGCCAACGGCAACAAGACCGGCGACGCACTGGCCGATGCCCCGACCTTCACCAACACCTACGCCTCCACCGGTGCGGTCACCCTTGCGGGTAAGAAGAGCATCACCGGCCGTGACTTCCAGGGCAAGACCGCCCAGAACGACGTGGCCGATCAGATGACCTTCACCGTAACCGGCAAGGACGCCACCGCCGGCGCTGCGGCAGATGCCAAGGTGCCGATGCCGGCCGGCCTCACGGCTGACGCTCAGAATGCCAACACTGGCACGCTGACCATCACCCCGACCTCCGGTACCGAAGCTGACCTCGGCTTCGGCAAGGTGAACTACAGCCTGAAGGATGCTGGCAAGACCTACACCTACACGGTGAAGGAAACCGCCGCCCAGGGCCTCAACCTCACCAAGGACACCTCCACCTACACCGTGACGGTGACTGTCGCCGAGCCGGACGCTCACAACGGCCAGCTCACCGTGACCACCGCCGTGGCCAAGAATAGTGCTGGCGCAGGTACCGATACCTCCAGCCTCGACTTCGTGAACAGCTACAAGCCCACCACCGTGGCACTCACTGGTATCAAGACCATCACTGGTCGTGAATTCCAGAAGAGCGATAGCTTCACGTTCAATGTTGCAGGCGGCGCGGATGCTCCGGCATTCAAGGCAGCAACCGTGAACGGTACTACTGCAGCTGGCAAGACCAGCGCAGCCCTGAACTTCGGTTCAGTGACCTTCACCAAGGCCGGCGTCTACAGCTACATCATCAGCGAATCTAAGGGCGATGATGTAGTCAAGAACACTGGCCTGGCTGCAGATCAGACGGTGAAGTTCACGGTTGCGCAGGATGCCAACGGCACCCTGACCGTAAAGTCCGATGGTTTGCAGAGCTTCGATGCCGTGAGCGGCAAGGCTGTCACGAACAACTTCGTGAACACCTACACGCCGAGCAGCGTTGATTCCAGCCTGACCGTGCAGAAGACCTTCGCCGGCAAGACCTGGGGCCTTGAAACCTTCGGCTTCACCCTGGCTCCGAACGCTGGCGAAAGCGCTGTTGACGGCCTGGCCGGCGACGCGCTGACTGGTGCACTGAACGACGCTTCCAAGGTGGGCACCGCGTTCAACGCCATCGGCAAGCCGGCCGTGGCACTGGGCGACTTGGCCACCAACTCGGCAACCGGCGGTTTCACCTTCGCCAAGGCAGGCACCTACGCCTACACCGTGAAGGAGAACGCGACCGGCAACGATCGCATCACCGACGACACCCACACCGCTGGCGTGACGTTCACCGTGACCGCCAAGACCAACGATGCGGACAACCCGTACGATGGCGAACTGCACGTCACCAAGACCGTGAGCAACACGGGCGCTCCTGCCGACGCCGATGCCAAGATTAACGACAAGGCCGCGTTCACCAACACGTACACGGCTGCGCCGATCACGTCCAACATCGACAGCGCAGACACCAAGCTCACCAAGACCCTCACCGGTCGCGCTTGGGGCGATAACGACAACTTCGAGTTCACTGTGACCAACGCCAAGGGCGCGGACGGTGCATCCGATGCGGATGCCGCCGCCGCAGTGCCGACCGATGGCCGCCGTGGCGTGACCGTGGGCAAGACCAACATCAACGCCGACGGCCAGCAGTACGGTGCCACCGCCGCTGACGTGAAGGCCACCGCACCGGTCAAGTTCGGTGACTTCAAGTTCTCTAAGCCCGGCACGTACACCTACACCGTGGCCGAAGACACCGCGAACCTGCCGGCCGGCGTGACCGCATCCGGTACCGCCACCGTGACGTTTGTGGTGACCTACGATGCCACTTCCGGCACGCTGAACATCGAGAACGGCAAGCCGACCGTCACCGGCGGCGACTTCGAGAACGCCTACGTGCCGAACGGTTCCGCAATGCTGAACCTCACCGGTACCAAGACCCTCGAAGGCCGTGACGCCAAGGCCATCGGCGCCGGCGAATTCAAGTTCGACTTGAAGGGCCGTGACGCCAAGGCCGGCACCGGTGTGCTCAAGACCGTGCGCAACGATGCAGCTCAAGCGGGCAATGGCGCTGAAGCTGCCGTGAACTTCGGCCAGCTGACCTACAACAAGGCAGCACTCGACAAGGCAGTGGACGCTGGCTACGCCACCTACACCGCAGCAGCAGACGGCAAGGCCGCGTTCTGGACCGTGAAGTACACGGCCTCCGAACAGACCAACCAGCTGCCTGCCGGCGTGAAGGGTGTGAACACCAGCTTCGACTTCAACGTGATCGTGACCGATAACGGCGAAGGCACGCTGACCGCCAAGGCAGTACAGACCAGCGGCACCGAGATCGCAGACACCGCCAAGTTCTTGGCCTTCAAGAACCAGTACACCAACGACGGTTCCGCATCCGTGACCCCGACCGGCACCAAGACCCTCAACGGTCGCCCGATCAACGGCAACGAATTCGGCTTCGAAATCGCCCCGGTGAAGGCTGATGGTCCTGATTGGAAGAACGTGGTCTCCACTGGTACCACCGATGCCAACGTGAACGCCACCGGCACCACCGCTGGCATCACCTTCGGTCAGCTGAGCTACCGCAAGACCGTCAAGGCCAACGACAACGCTGTGGTACTCGCCGATGCAGTCACCGCCGGCTACGCCGAGCAGGTGAACGCCACCACCTGGCGCCTGCACTACGCAGCCCGCGAGAAGACCGCTGTGAAGAACGGCGTGACCGTGGACGGCACGGTGAAGAACTTCGACGTGCTCGTCACCGAAGATCAGACTGCCGGCACGCTGAATGCTGAGCTGGTTCAGGCTGGTACCGGTGCAACCGGCACTGCGCTCACCGCCGATGATCTGGCATGGACCAACACCTATGCCGCCACCGATGGCGTCACCTCCGCCGACATCACGGCCACTAAGACCGTGAACGGCGACGTGCCTGGCTCCGCACACGACGGCAAGTTCACGTTCAAGCTCTCTTCCGACGATCCGAACGCTCCGCTGCCTGCTGGCAACGGTGTGACCGAGGTTGTCGGCGAGCATGCCGTGACCGTGACCAACGCCGCGAACGGCAAGGTCACCTTCCCGGGCATCCAGTTCGACGCCAACACCGTCGGCGCATGGACTTCCGGTGCTAACAGCGCGAAGACCTACACCTACACGCTGTCCGAGGAAAACCCGGCCACTGTGGACGGTGTGACCTACACCAAGAGCAACGCCACCTACACCGTGAAGGTCACCGTGACCGACTCGGTGACCAGCAACGGCAAGCTTGAGGCCAAGGTCGCATACTTCGCCGCCGACGGCACCACGGCACTCGATTCCTCCGCAGTCAAGTTCGACAACACCTACGCAGTCAACGGCGCAGTCACCCTGAAGAAGACCTTCACCGGTCGCGAATGGGCGGACGGCGAACAGTTCGACTTCACGCTCGCCGCTGACGACACCGCCGCCAACGCGGCCGACGCTGAGGCAGCTGCCCAGGGTGTGACCAAGGATGTTACGGCGACCAAGCCCGCCACCGGCAACACCGCCGAATTCACCTACGATGGCTTCCGCTTCACCAAGCCGGGTACCTACAAGTACACGGTCACCGAAACGAACGGCCACATCGCAGGCGTGAAGTACGACGACACTCCGGCCACCGTGACCTTCACGGTCGACCAGGATGCCGCCACCGGTGAGCTGAGCGTCAAGGCTGCCACCAGCAAGAAGAACAACACGTTCACCAACACCTTCTCCAAGCTCACGGGCGTGAAGCTCGAAGCCACGAAGAAGATTTCCGGTGCTAACGCTCCGGCTCCGCAGGATGGCAAGTTCACGTTCGCCGTGTACAACAACGGTGACGTGGACGACAACGGCCAGCCTGTTGCCGATGCACAGCCGGTGGCCACCGCCACCAACACCGGTGCGAACGTCGAGTTCACCCTGCCTGACTTCGATGCCGTGGGCGACCACGACTACCAGATCATCGAAACCAAGAGCGAGCAGGCCGGCGTCACCATGCCGACCACACCGGAAGTGCACACCGCCCACGTCTCCGTGACTGCGGACGGCACCACCAACGCGCTCCAGGCTCAGGTGACCTACGATGGCAACTCCACCACCGCTCCGATCTTCATGAACCACTTCTCCGCCTCCGGCTCCACCGCTATGCCGAGCGTCAAGAAGATCGTGACCAGCGCTGGCAACGGCACGCAGGGCGGCGCCAACTGGAAGACCGTCGAGGCAGGCAAGTTCACCTTCGAACTCACTGCCACCGGCGCCAATGCTGCCGACGCTCCGATGCCGGGCAACACCGCCAAGGGCGGCACCGCTGAGGCTACCAACGATGCTCAGGGCAATGCATCCTTCGATGACATCGCCTACAGCAACGCCGACCTCGGCAAGACCTACCACTACCAGATCGTCGAAAACCAGACCGCCATCGCCGGCTACCAGCTGAGCGACAAGACCGGCACCTTCGACGTGACGGTTGCGGCCAACCCGAACGACGCATCCAAGATCGTGGGCACGGTGACCAACATCGCCGGCGATGCCGCGAACGCCAAGAAGACCGGCTTCGAGTTCACCAACGTGTACTCCGCCACCGGCACTACGGCACCGCTGAACGGTACCAAGAACCTTGGTCGTAACTTCAAGAAGGGCGACTCGTTCACCTTTACCACCAAGGGCACCGGCGTGGCAGCTGACGGCAAGACCGCCATCACTGCACCTGAGCTGGCCAACGGTTCCGTGACCATCGAAGCCACTGCCGACGAGACCACCTCGACCAAGCAGATCCCGTTCGGTCAGGTCACGTTCAAGCAGCCGGGCACCTACACCTACCAGATCACTGAAACCAAGGGCAACCTGGGCGGCATCGCCTACGACACCAAGACCCGCACGGTCAGCGTGACCGCCACCGATAACGGCGACGGCACCCTGAAGGTCGGCGCTTGGACTTGGACTCAGGACTCTGACAACGGTGTGTGGACCAACGGTTACACGGCCGAAGGCTGGACCGGCGAGCAGGCTGTTATCAGCGCGAAGAAGACCGTCACCGGTCACGCGTACGACAACACTGTGGCCGACACGTTCCAGTTCAAGCTGGAGCCGGACACCTCCGATAACTTCACCGCAGCGCACCTGAACAACATCAGCAACGCTTCCGCGCAGACCGTCTCCGTGCCGAAGACCATTGCCGATGGTGCTAGTGCCACCGTGAACTTCACCGGCCTGAGCTTCACCGCCGCCGGCGACTACAAGTTCAAGGTCAGCGAAGTGCAGCCGGACGCCAGCGACAACGCTGCCGACACTTCCGCCAACTACAAGAACGGTTGGAAGTACGACGGCGCTAAGCACACCGTCACCGTGCACGTGGAAGACAACGGCGCTGGTAAGTTCCAGCTCGCCGGCGCAATCACCGGCAACACCCCGGAGTTCACCAACAGCTACTCCAACTACAAGGTGAGCAACGCGGTGGCACCGAGCGTGTCCAAGCAGGTCACCGGCCACGCCTCCCAGCAGGACTACAAGTTCGCTCTGGCACTGGCCAGCGGCGATGCTGCAGCCGTGCTCGGTGCGGATGGCAACCAGTTCGCTAGTGAGACCGTGACGATCGCGGGCGCCAATGGTGAGATCGCAGACGGCAAGACTGCTACGGCAGCATTCGCCGGCCTGAGCTTCACCAAGCCTGGCACCTACACCTTCACCATCACCGACCAGAACTCGCCGACCACATGGACCGACGGCTGGCAGCTGGAAGGCGGCAAGACCCGTACGATCACGGTGACCGTGACGGACGACAACAAGGGTGGCCTCGTCGCCGCACTTGCTCCTGCCACGGTTGACTTCGTCAGCAACTACACGCTGCAGGGTCGCTCCAACACCATGGATCCGAAGGTGATCAAGCAGGTCACCGGCCACGCATCCCAGTCCAAGTACGAGTTCGCATTGGCCTTCGCCAGCGCCACCAACGGTGCTACGGAAGACAATGTGACCGTGGACGGCAAGAAGTTCGACGGCAAGACCGCCGAAATCGACGGCTCCAACGGCCAGGTCACCGAGACCCAGCCGGGCGAGACCTTCTTCTTCGGCAACGGCACCGGCCTTGCGTTCGACAAGCTGGGCGACTACCACTTCACCGTGGCAGAAGCCTCGCCGAACAAGAACGACAAGGGTTGGACCTACGACAACTCCGCCAAGGCAATCACCATCCGCGTCACCGATAACAACAAGGGTGGCTACCAGGCTGAGTACGTCGACGATGCCAACGAGCCGAACGTGGCCCGCGGCAACGTGACCATCACCAACCAGTACGCACTGGCTGGCACCACCACCGCAACCCTCGGCGGCACCAAGATCGTCACCGGCTCTCCGGCCAGCGACCAGACCTACGAGTTCAAGCTCGTGGGCAAGAACGGTGCTCCGATGCCTACCGGCGCGAACGGCAACACCGCCACCGTGACCAACGGTGCAGGCGCGTTCAACTTCGGTGCCATCACCTACGCTGCTGCCGACCTGAACGGCGCCAAGAGCAAGGACTACACGTACGAGCTCAGCGAAACCAAGGCCGGAAAGACCGAGGCAGGCGTTGCCTACGACTCCGCCAAGTACACCGTCACTGTCACCGTCAAGGACAACAACGACGGTACCGTGGTGGCCTACACCAAGTACGCGGATGCCAACGGCAAGGTTGTGTTCAACAACGATCCGACTGCTCAGGCTGGCGCTGCCACCGATGTGACGTTCACCAACAACGCCACCCCGGCCACCGCCACAATCACGGGCACGAAGAAGGTCGCGGACCGCACCTGGACCGCCGATGACTCCTTCGAGTTCCAGCTGGCCGCCGACGCCAACGATCAGGCCACTGCCAATGCAGTAGCCGCCGGCGACGTGGTCTTGCCGAACAACCTCACCACCATGGTGAACGGCCCGCAGGCCAGCGGCGAGCAGGCGTTCGACTTCAAGAACATCACGTTCAAGAAGCAGGGCACCTACAAGTTCACGGTCACGCAGACCACCGCCGACCAGAACGGCTTGAAGCTCCAGGGCGACCACATCCGCACCTACACGGTCAAGGTCACCGAGGGCGATAAGGGTCAGCTGGTGGCCACGGTCACCGACCCGGCGGACACCGTGTGGCTGAGCACCTACGAATCCCAGCCCACCACCGTGAGCTTGGACGGCCTGTTCAACACCACGCTGCAGGGCCGCGACTTCAAGGCCGGCGACAAGCTGACCTTCAAGATCGCCCCGGATACCGGTAACGCGGCCGCTTACCAGGGCGGTACCGCTGAGGTCACTGGCAGCACTGCTGCACACGACACCAACGTGGCGTTCGGCTTCGGCACCGCCAACTACACCTTCGGCGACATCAAGAACGTCACTGCCGGTGCGGACGGCACCCGTGATCTGACCCTGAAGTACACGGTCACTGAAACCAAGGCCGAGCAGGCTGAGGGCGTGCCCGGTACGCTCACCAAGTCGGATGCTGAAGTTGCAGTCACCATCAACCTGCACGATGACGGCAAGGGCAACCTGACCGCCACCGTGGCCGACAGCGACAAGCTCGGCGAGGATCCGAACGTGTTCATCAACACGTACGAAGCCACGCTCGACTACAACGCCGGCGATGACGCACACGGTCTGAAGATCAACACCGTTCTGAACGGACGTGACTCGTTCGATCAGCAGTACAGCTTCGACCTGACCGCCACCACGATGGCCGGCGCAGAACCGGCTGCCGACGCGGCTGCCAAGCTCGGCCTCGGTGCCTCCGGCAAGTCCACGGTCTCCACCAAGCGCGTGCTCGACGGCGACACCGACACGATGCAGGCCATCCTCGGCAAGGCAACGTTCAGCACGAACGACAACGGCAAGACCTACGTCTACCTCGTGCAGGAAGTGCCGGCCAAGACCAAGGGCTACACCAACGACACCGATCCGCGCCTCGTGAAGATCAGCGTGACGAACAACTACGATGGCACGCTCACCGTGACCACCGCCATCACCAAGCTGGCCTCCGCAGACACCACGAAGTCCGCCGTGGCTCGCTTCGCAGTCCGTGCACTGCGTGCGCTCGTGCCGGCTGCCGGACTGGTGCTGGCCGATGATCCGGGTGTGGTGATCGATCCGAATACTCCTGCCGACGCGGTGTACGAGTACACGCTGGGCAAGGACATTCCGGAGAGCGAAGGCGTGAAGATCGACTTCGTGAACAGCTACGACGCCTCCACCGACGTGGAAGGCGGCACTCCGGGCAAGATCGACGCCCAGGTGGCCATGAACGGTCGCAGCCCGAAGGAAGGCGAATTCACGTTCGTCCTCCAGCCGAAGACTGCGGACGGCACGCTGCTCGACCCGATCGCCACTGTGAAGAACAATGCGGACGGCACGATCGACTTCGGCGAACTGCACTACCGCAGCATCGACGAACTCAAGCAGGCCATCGCTGACGGGTACGCCACTAAGGTCAACGATGAGCCGACCGAGGCCGGTTACGACCAGTACGTTGCCGACGGCAACTCGATCTGGGAGCTCACCTACCACGTGAGCATGACCGGTTCGCTGCCGACCAACGTGACGATGAACGGCAACACCGAGTTCGACGTGACCATCCGCGTGGTCGACAACGGCGACGGCACCCTGACCGCAAGCCAGGTGAGCGACAAGCTGGTCTTCAAGACCACCTACACCGCTCCGCTGCCTGAGACCGCGAACACCGGTGCCAGCGTCGCAACGCCGGCCGGCCTGGCCATGCTCCTGTTGCTCGCAGGTGCCGGCCTGTTCGCTGCCGCCAAGCGTCGCCGCGAGAGCGCTACACCAGTAGCCGCCGCTCGCCACGCACGGCGCTAACCCGCTGGCCGCGCACACCGCTAGCCTGAGTTGAGCCCCTCCGCCCGGAGGGGCTCAACTCGTTTCCGGAGCCAATAGGGTTCCTTCCTCCCTGGGTTCCTTCCGCATAGGTTCCCTCCGTAAGGCCCATTCGTGGTATGCGTGCGTTGTTAATCGGAGGAATCCTTGTAATTGCCCATGTGATTTCGGGCCGCAATGTAATAACCCTCATAAATCTCACTCCAGCCCGTCCGAAGTCTGGTCAACTTCGTTTAATCGTCTGTGCTGTGGAGTCGTAGAGCCCCCCAGTTCGCTCAACGCCGGGCGAACTTAGTATTTTGATGCTTTCCGCTGCGTTGGCCCGTTGTACTCCGGGCCGCAATGCAGTTTGTGGCATATTAATCACGTTGGCCCGCTCTCATCCGGGCGAGCATGTGAATCTGTGGTTTTTCTTCGTGTTGGCCCGCTCACTCAGATTGGAAAACCGCGGAATTCCGCCATTCTGCAAAAATCCCCTACAATGCCCTGCCGGGCTACTATGCAAATACTCTCATTAATCTCACGTTGTCCCGCCCATTACTGGGCCAACGTAGCATTTCTCTGCTTCCTGCCATGTTGGCCCGTTTGGCTCCGCACCACTTTGCAGTTTGGGCCGTATTCCATCGCATAGGCTCGCCCATCCCGGGCGACGTTGCCGCGTCAGACGCGGCGCGGCCCTGCAATGGCAGTCTCGCGTCTCTCCGCTCGTATTCTTGCGCACTTGATGGCGTTTTGGGGTTGATGCGGGATTGTGTTTACACAAACAAGCGTGTCTAGTTTCAACGGATAGTTGACACATGACTCGAAGCCGGAAGTCGGCCCAAGGCAAAAAGGGCTATAGGAACTTTTGTGGTGTTTATACCCGGGGTTTGGCCTTGTGCGAGTAGGCGTGTCGGGGTGTTATTTTTCCCGGCGGGAAAATAGGGGCGTTCCGGTGGTGGGCTGGGTCTATGAGAAC
>NZ_JAFEJU010000011.1 GCF_018555455.1 Bifidobacterium colobi
CGACCTATTCCAGACACACATTATGGCCGACCTCAAGTTCCCCACCAACACAACTTAAACATGAGAAACACTTACTGCCACAAAGGAAAACAAGCCAAAACAGACACACATTTTGGCCTATAACCCCAAAGATGCACCTCCGTCACTGCTCATTCCGCGCATCATCTGCTCGTACATCGACGTATCCAGCAGGGAGAGCGGGGGGACGTTGAAGAATTCCGCCACTGCGGCGATGTCCTGGATGGTCCAGGAAGTCTTGCCGGTCATCTTCGCGGACACGGCGCCCCTCTTCAGCCCCAGTGCCGCGCAAAGTGACTGCTGGGTCATCCCGCGGCCGGTCAGCTGCATGTTGACGTTCCAGATGAATACCTTCTGCAGGTAGTCGCCGAGTCCATTGGATTCGGGCGACGATTCGATTTTTGCCATATCAAGTCCTTTCAAATTGGAGTTGTCCAATATCGATGGACATAATCCTACAACAATGATTTGCTGCTGTGCAAGTTTCTTGATATATTGTCTATTGTGAATGGACTGACGGCAAAAATAATGGATTCTCCGATGCGTCGCTATATGACGGCGGCGGGTCTGAGCTGCCGAGACCTCGCGAGGGAGATGGGTACGTCCAAATCCTCGGTCGCGGGAAAGGTCAACGGCTCGATACCATGGCAGCAGTCCGACCTGATCTGGCTGGCCATTCACCGAAACCTGTCCCCTGGGTATGTGCTCGGCATCGACGCCTATCTCACGGATGGCGGGTGGAAACCCGAAACGAGAATCCCCGGACCGGCTGGAACCCGGCGCGGGGATTGAACGGCAACAACCATGGAGCCGCGGGCGCGCATATCCGCCAAGATCAGACGCCCGTCGTTCCGATTCCCCGAAGGAGGGTCATCGCCATGACCGATTCTACCAATACCGCCGGCATTCGCCCGGCATCCGTCTTCGAGCCTAATCGCCAGCGCGACGCCGCGCGGCGGACGACGCGGGCCGGCGGCAAAGTCGATCTGCGCATCGCGAAGGCGCATGTGCTGTCCATGCTCGCCCACCCGTCCCGGGGCTCGCGCCGCTGAGGCGCGCGTCCGCGGACCGTTTCCCCGATACCGGCCGAACCATGTGGTGGCTGGTCGTTGCCGCCGTGTGCGTGTCCGGCGGCGTTCTCTCGTATGCGTTGTGCCGCGCCGCCCGTCTGGGCGACGACATCGGCGCGAGGCTGCGCGAACGCCGCGAAGCGGACCCGGCGCATGACGGCGGGAAGGTCGAACGATGAGCAGCAGAGCCGAGAACTGGGCATGGGAGCGCGACGACGTCAAGGGCATCACCAAGTTCGTGCTGGTGTACCTGGCCCGCCGCGCCTACTACGACGATGGCGCCGCCGCGTGGCCGAGCGTGGAGACCATCGCGTTCAACTGCGGGTGCTGTGAGCGCACCGTGATCCGTTCGTTGCAGGAGTTGGAGCGCAAGGGCTACATCAGGCCCGGCGATCAGGAGATGTCGGCGCGCAACCCGCGCACGCGCAAGCCGATCGCCAAGGGACACCGCTCGCGCGTATGGGACGTCGTCATGGACGGCGACCACGCCGCCGAGAACATCGAGGAGAAGCCCAGGAATCTGGACGCGCTGGCGGAAGGCGACGGCAAACCGGATCCAGACAAGGACAATTTGTCACCCGACGGATTGTCACCCGAACCGAAGGGCGTGGAGCCGAGGACAAATTGTCCCGGAATCTTGGACAGAAAGTCACCCAATAGACAAGTGATAAACAATTCTCCCCTCATCCCCTTCGGGGATGCTCCCCTCAACGCCGAACAAGCCTCCACGAAGACCGAACCCGTTCCGGCGACCGATTGGGGCAAGGCCCTGCCTCCAAGGGGCTGCAGGAACCCGCTATGGGTGCCCGAACCCGGCAAGCTGCCCGAGCCGGTCACAGAACGCGCCGGCCAGGAGGTGCGCGTGCTCGACGGCATCCGCCGGCGCATGCTCGCCGTGGACCAGAGGTTCGATGTTCCGGCGACCATGGCCGACCGCAAGGCCGTCCACTCGCTGCTGATCGATCGCCCGTACGGCGAGATCGTCGCGACGATGGACTGGGCGTACCGCAACCGCTACTGGCTGCCCCGGCTCACCAGCGGCGCCAGGTTCGCCGCGAACTACGTGCAGCTGCGACTGGAAATGCTCACCCATCCCGATCCGACGGGCAAGCGGGCGCCAGACGCCCCGCTGCCGGTCGTCAAGGACCCCAACCGGGCGATACCGGTCAGCTCGTCGTCCGCGAGCCGCGTGCCGATCTACGGGGCGGCGCTGCTGCGCACCTCGCTGTGTCAGGAACACATCGAAGGCGCCATCTCGCAGGAGGCGTGCCCGGTATGCGCGTATGACAAACGCAACCACGCCACCCACGACGTCGCCGGGCGCCGCAAGGCGAAAGCCGTTGCGCCGGCGGAGGCGGTGCGGCCATGAGCGGGGACGGGCAGCGTCTTGAGGCGTGGAAGAAGGCCGGCGAATGCCGCGATTTCCCGCAACCATGGTCCGACTACCTGTGGTCGCTGGAGTTCGAGCATCGTCCCGGCGACGCGAAGGCGTTCCACTCGGTCGCCAAGGCCGTGTGCGAACGATGCCCGGTACGCGCCGAATGCCTGGCCTATGCGGCCAGCGGCGGGCTCGAATGGGGCGTGTACGGCGGCAAGGTGTGCACCGACCGGCGCAGGATCGCGCGCATGGCCGAAGCCGACGGCGTCCCCTGCCGGGACCGCGGCCTGCCGTGGCCGCAACGCTGGCGGCTGCTCACGGACTGGATACGCACCCATCGGAACGTGTTCGACGAAGCCACCGACGAGGCCAGCGCCGAACGCCAGCAACGACGCCTGCGCGCACGGGGCAGGACGGCCAATCGCCCCGCCCCGCATGAGCCGTCAGGCAATCAAACATTCAAACAAGCAGGAATCCAAGCAATCAGACAAGCAGACAATCAGGCGGCCGACTGATCAGGTTCGCGTGATCGCCGGCAATCGCAAAGGAGAAGAACGAATGCGCATCGCCATAGCCAACGCCAAGGGCGGGGTCGCGAAGACCACGTCCAGCATTTACATCGCCTCGGTCATCGTTTCCAGGGGCGGCAGCGCCGTCGTGTACGACGCGGACCCGCAGTCCAGCGCGAGCCTGTGGGCCGCCGCCGCTGAACAGACCGCGGACCCGCTGACGTTCGACGTGCTTCCGGCCAACCAGGCCACGCTCCGTCAGCTCGCCGCGGGAGCGGACCCGGACGAATGGGCGATCATCGACGCGCCGCCGCAGGGGCCGACCCTGGACATGGCCATCAAGGCCGCCGACTTCGTGATCGTGCCGGCGTCGGACTCGCCCATGGACCTCCAGCAGGCATGGAGCACCCTCGACATGGCCAGGATGAGCACGCCAGCCGCGCTGCTGCTGGTCAAGGCCGAACGCAACACGAAGGCGTTCCGCGACACCATGGACGCGCTCAACGCCATGGACACGCCCCGGTTCGACACGATCGTGCCGAAGGCCCAGTCCTACAAGCGTTCGCTCGGCACCAACCCGCACCAGCTGGGCGAATACCGGGACCTCGTCACCGAACTCCAGCAGATCGCCGGAAAGCAGGAGTGAGACCATGCAGGGCAACTACCAGCCACTGGCACGGCCGGTGCCGTTCGACGACGTGCTGCGTCAGCAGAACAAGACCTCCAAGACCACGGGCGAACCGCTGGTCATGCTCTCATTGCGCATACCCGTGTCGCTCAAGACCCGGCTCAAGACCACGGCCGCCGCGCACGGACTGCCCATGCAGCAGCTCCTGCGCGTCGCCATCGAACGCGAGCTCGACCGGCTCGACGGCGACGATGAGCCGTAACCCGTCAGACAATCAAGCAATCCAACAAGTCAGCACCCAAACATTCAGGCAGTCAAACATGCAGACGCAATCCGGCAAGCCGGCGCGTCTGCGGAAAGGAGACACTATGGACTATTCGATGGAGGTCTCCGTGCTCGGCGACCGGATCAGCATCGGCGAGGAGGCGCACGTCATCACCCTCGGCGTGAACACGGGATTCCCCGCGGGCTCCACGGCGGGACTGGCGTACACGCTCTCGCCATTGCAGGCCCGCGTGTTCGGCGCGCAGATGCGCGCGGCCGCGGACGCCGCCGAGGGGCATCCGGGCATGCCGTCCGACGAGGAGGTGAACGCGGCGGCGAAGGTGTTCTGCGGCGGCGTGTGGAACGGGTTCGACCCCGCCAGCATGATGCCGACCGAACAGTTCGACCGGTTCTGGGGCGACGGCGAGGGCCACCAGCTCTACCTGGAGATCGCGCGCCACGCGCTCATCGCCGCCCGCATGTCCATCCTCGCCGGGCAAAACGAAAGCTGACAAGCAGACAAGCCCGCATACAGGCAATCAAATAATCAAACTTGACTGCATGCAGTCAATCGGACATGCAAGCAATCAAGCAAGCCAACAAGCAGAAAAGCAAACAATCCAACAATCAGGAACGGAGCAGAACCATGAACGACAACCATAATGAAGAAGAAGAGCCCTTCGACGGCACGAGCGAGGATTCCACGCTCGAAGACCAGATGAGCGCGCATATCGCTGCCATCGCCGCCAGCGGCGTCGCCGCCGAAGCCGAAGCCCTGGCCAACCGACAAGCCGACATGGCGGCCAAGGAACGCCACGAAACCAGACTGGCGCTCCTTGCCGCCGTCACCGTCATCGCAGGTCTTATGGCCTATGTAATCACTCGCATCGTCAAATAAAGACGATGTTTCTGTCGCCTATCATTTCAGGGACGGGTAATTCCTTGAATCCACGTCCCTGAAAGGCGCGCGTTTCCCATTTATGCAATTAGGATGCCCCGTCAATGAGCTGAGCCATCGACTCGCCACAGCGGCGACACCCTCCATCCGTCAGGGAATCCCATGTCAGACTTTGGAATCTGAGGGTACCTGTCCATGAGGGAGATGAATTTCTCCGTCCATGCGGGTCCGTCGATCTGGGATGTCAGGTAGTTCTCCATGGTGAGGAATGCAGCGGGGCCGGAGGACTTACGGAAGATATCCCAATCGTTGCCCCACCAACCCTTTGCATGGGATCCGCTGCGATGCTTCGGCAGTTTCGGCGCTATGCGGGTGCTGGTTTCGTTCCAGAAGCGATCGTGGTGCGCGGTCATGTTCCGGGCCTGCCGGATAGTCTCAAGCCAATTGGAGAGGATTTTGGCGTCGCCGCGTACGGCGGGATTCGGGTTGGGGTTGAAGATATGCAGCCTGGTGGCCAGGCTTTCTCTTGATATGGTCTGGCGCTCCTTGGTAGAAGTTCTCCTTGAGTGTTCCGTAGCTCAGGCATCCGACGATCATCCAATACGGAGGCAGCGGATCGCTGTAGGTACTCCGGAAATGCCTGAGGTACGGAAGATTTGATTTGGTGAATGTCGAACGCAACGAGGAAAGGCAAGCCAGATGGTCGTCATAGCTCAACCCCGGGAGTCCTTCCCGTGTCATGTAGCCGAATTCGCCGCCGAATACCGATAGTTCATGGGCGAGGAAGCTCTTGAGATAGATCTCGATGGTGACGATGCCGTCGAATACCAGCATCCGCAGTTCCTGATCGAACAGGTATCTATCCCAGATATCCTTGAATTGCACATCTTGACGGAAGGGCAATGAGCGCTTCGCCGACTGCTCCGATACCGGGGTGAGGAACGGATACCAGTACCCTTTCAGCCGGAAGTATCCCACTTGCTCGATTCGGCGCTCAAGCAGCTCACGACTTATTCCGGACAAACCGTTGTCAATAAGCTTGGCCGATAAATCATCCAATGATTTCGGCGGATGCTGCGGATAGGGGCGGAGCTGTGGAGTATCATTCTCGTCCATCGTTCCTCCGATAAGAAAAATGCCACCCTAGTGTGCTTCAGTGAGAGGCAATGGTGGCTTTTAACATCGCTAATTGTAGCGAATATATCGCCTTTCGTAAAGATACAGAACACTCCGTACATCTAGTATCCAAAGCAGAGCGATGCACTAAATGTAGTATTCGCGTCATGTTTCATCCGTGAACGGGTTGCCAATCTTCGTCACATGTCCGCCGCAGCGTCGCTCGATGCGGGGTGATGCTGATGGTGCGTTCGGGGTCCGGCGGCCGGCCGTCGGGCTTGCGGGCGTGCTTTTCTTCCAGGGACCCGGGAGGAGGCGGGTTCTGGAGTCCCCGTCTCCTCCCTTTCCCGGAGAGGGGCTTGTGATCGCATGTGGGAAAGGATTTCGTATGAGGTTCGGGAAGAAGGGCACCGGCGCGGTGGCGTCGATCACTGCCGCCGCGGCGTTGCTGGCCTGTCTGGTTCCGGTCGCGTTGGCCGATAACGGTGGCGGTGGTTCCGGCGAGGATGGCGGCGGTTCGGGCGGTGGTCCGACGCAGACGGCCGATGTGCATTGGATCTACAAGGATTCGTGGCCGGCCACGCTGGATGGCATGAAGACGGCGTTGAGTGACGCGAAGGTGCGTCTGTCGTCCGATCTGGCGAACGGGCAGAACCAGTTCGTGAACATGAACAAGACTTTGAGCGACGCGATCGATGAGTGCCAACGCTCCTATACGGGTGAGGGGAACGCGGACTGCCGTCTGGTGGCGGTGGGCTACGTGCGCTTGGCGGATGGTTCGTTCAACGGCAGCTACGTGAGCTCGAACGCGAAGAACCGTTGGGAGGCGCAATGGAAGGCCGAGGCGAAGGGCGACTACATGTATCAGGGGCAGAAGTACTCGACCTCGACCACGTGGAAGGACAAGCTCGGCACGCGCAGCGTTGACTCGCTGGCACAGGAGTCGATCAACTCCAACCCGAACGCCTCGTTCCGCGTGATCGTGCTAGCGCAGAACCAGCCGCCGGTCGATTACAAGCTGAACGTGACCACCAGCCACAAGCAGAAGACCGACATGCAGGTCGGCTCCATCGACCCGATCGGCGACGTCATCCACGCAGACAACGGCGGTTCCGCGATCAAGGAGACGTTGAACGGCACCGCGATCATCCATTACGAGAACGGCCCCTACCTGTCCGCGAAGAGCGTGAGCAAGTCGATCAGCTTCTCCAGCAATGGAGACACCCAGCTCGACAATCTCGCCTCGCCGAAGGATTTCGGCATGAAATACTGGGCCGAGGGCTCGTACTGGATCGACATTCAGGTGCCCAAGCAGGGCCGCATGCAGGCGGCCGTGGACACCGCGGACCGCGATCCGGCCGAATCCTGGAAGGTGAGCTCGGTGCCGCCCGAGCCCCCGGTCAAGAAGATTGAGGACGGCGTGAGCGCCGACCGGATGACGAACCGCACCACCATCACGTACGGCACCGGCCGTGGCGGCTACGAGATGCGTTTCCGCGACGTGATCGAAACCAACGGCGTCGAATACTCCGTGGACAACTACAGGCTCATCGACAGGACCGACGGCAACCGCGACGTTTCCGGCGAGTTCGAGATCAATTGGGACAAGGCGTCGAACACGGTGTCGGCCGCTCGGTCGGCGGACAAGGGCGAGATGCCCATGGACCATGTCTACGAATTCAGCTTCGACGTGACCGTGTCGAAACCCTCCGACTTCCAGCAGGTCAGGGACCATGCGTGGGGCCAGTGGAACCACGAGCCCGAGGCCGACGCCGGAACGAAACAGTTCGATACGTGGCGGCCGAATCCCGACAAGAGCTGGATCCGCCTGAACGCGAAGGGCCAGTGGGAGGCGGTCACCGACCCGAAGGAGACCAACCAGACCGGCGCCGACGATATGACGCTTCTGGACGGGGACCGGGTCGCCTCGGTGGTCAACGGCACCATCGCCAAAAACCTCATCCAAGCCCCGGAAGCTCTGACGCTCACGGACGACTGGTCGGCCGCCGACTACCTGTTCGACGCCGACGACAAGTCGAAGATCAAGGTGTACGAGGCCGATGCCGGCACCGATCGCGAGTCCAGCGTCACCGACATCGCCAACCACGGCAGGGACGTTACCGACCAGTGGACGATCACGATGGAAGGCACCACGGTGACCGCCACCGCAGGCCAGGCCTACCGCGAGGGATTGAAGGGTCTGAAGACCGCGAAGCAGGTCACGCTGCTCATTCCCGGCAAGGCGTCCTATGCCAACGGCAAGGGTGCGGGCCAGGTGCGCGACGACTTCGGCAAGCAGTCGAGCGACGAACTGTCGTTCTGCACCACGCCGGATGGCAAGGCGCTGACGAACAAGGGATCCCAGACCGTCAACACGCACACCATCCCCACGAACGAACCGAAGATCTGCGGCTACATACCGCCCGTCGTCAAGGACGTGGTCGGCGAATCCTCGCAGGGAGGCGACCAGGCGTCCGTGGACGGCAGGGTCGTCTACCCGGGCCAGCGCGTGGAATACCGTCTGGAGACGCAGCCCCACCTGCCCGGCAATCTCGCGTACTCCGTCAGCGAGGTGGCGGTCACCGACACCTACGACGAGCATCTTGAAGTGGACAAGCAGACCCTGGAGGTCACCGACCTGTCCACTGGCAAGTTCATCCCGAAAACCGAGTACGAGACCCAGTGGAACGACTCGCAGCACGCGGTGCGCCTCGTGTTCTCCGACGGGTACGTGAAGACCAACTGGCGCAACGGCGCGAACCCGCGCATCATCGTCCGCTTCGAGGGCACGGTCGCCAAGGACGCGCCCACGGACACCAAAATCGGCAACCAGTGGGCATTGACACTGAACAACATGGTCACCCCGAGCAACAGGGTATGGAACGAGCCGCCCGACTTCACGCCGGTGAAGAAGGACACCCAGGCCGACCCGTCCATCAGCATCGACGGCAAGACCGCGCTGCTGGGCGACCAGATCTACTACCGCGTGACCATCGACGCCAAGCAGACCAACCAGGCCTACAAGGTCTGGAGGCTCGGCATGACCGACGACTGGGACGACGAATATCTCTCCCTTGACGCCAAGCGCATCGAGGTCACCGACACCGCGACCGGCAAGGACGTGACCGCGAAGTTCAACATCGCGGCGATCGACGGCGTCGCCTACGTGTACGCCAAGACCGCGGACACGAAGGTACCGGCCACCGGCGAAACCATCAAGGGCGACCCCCAGCCCAAGAACCTCAAGGAATACGCCGAAAAGAAGGACCACGACCCGTTGAAGGAGCCGGCCATCGACCAGTCGATGCTGAGCACGAGCTACGAGGTGAGCCTGCCGATGACCGTCATCAAGGTCACCGACGGACATATCGTGAAGAACAAGGCCACGCAGGTCGTCAACGACACCCGCAAGGACACCAACGAGGTCGCCAACCCCCTCAAACCCGTCAACCCGTCCAAGGACGTGGTCGTGAAGGTGGACGGTGAATCCATCGACAAGCGGAGCGTGTACCTCAATAGCCTGTTCC
Source organism: Bifidobacterium colobi (assembly GCF_018555455.1). Classification (GTDB taxonomy): domain Bacteria; phylum Actinomycetota; class Actinomycetes; order Actinomycetales; family Bifidobacteriaceae; genus Bifidobacterium; species Bifidobacterium colobi. The sequence goes on from NZ_JAFEJU010000011.1 coordinate 9,409, forward strand.
TCTACCGTCTCGACAGTTCCGTGCTGCCCGCTCACCGCGCCTACCAGAAGGTCACCGACTGGAGCATCACCGACCCGCTCGACACCGAGCATGACCAGTACACCGGCCAATGGGCCGTGTACGCCATGCGCGACCTGACCGAACAGGGCAAGGTGATCGCCCATAAAGGCGTGAAGATCGCCGGCAGCGGCTTCGACGCCGGCGCATACGGCGGCGAACTGTTCACCCTCGCGCAGGACGACGAGGGCGTGGTCACCGTTACCGCGACCCAGCGCATGCTCGACCTCGTCAGCGGCGACAACGAAAGCGAGCAGGCATGGACCGCGTTCATCCAGTGCAAGCGCGTCAAGACCGGAGAACACATCGCCAACCGGTTCGACGAAACCCTCAACGGCACCAAACGGCCTTCCAACCAGGTCGAGACGCACACGCCCGACATGACACCGAGCCTGAAGATCGAGAAATGGGACGAGGCCTCCGGCTGGCCGGCCGGCGACCGCGATCAGGTCAAGGACGCGCTGGCCATGCAGGGCGACACGCGCATCGTGTTCACCATCACCAACACCAGCACCACCGACCCCGACACCAAGCAGGGCGCATGGTACCGCACCAAGGACCTGAATCTCAAGGACCAACTGGTCGCCGGCGACGGCCGGGTGACCGATCTCGAATACCCCGCCGATTGGGACAGCCGCATCCTCAAGCCCGGTGAGAGCGTCGAGGTCAAGGGCGTCCTCAAGGGCGTGACCGACCATCACACCGACCGCGCCACGGTCACCGGCACGCCTCTGATCGAATGCGTCGTCTCCGACCCGGATCCGTTCGACGGCAGGGACGAGACGTCCGCACCCGATGACGCGGTCACGATCGACGGCAGGCTCGTCTGCCCCGATACCGAGGTGGTCAGCAACACCGACGACTGGAACGGCTACCGAACCGGGCTCGCCCACACCGGCGCCGCCATCCAGGGCATGATCGCCGCGGCGATCACGCTGCTCGCCGTCGGCGTGGGACTGGTCGCCGCCCGCAGGTTCAGGCGCGGGAACAACGCCGGCGGCCGCCACTCCGGCACGATGCAACCCGTCGATGCCGAGGATGCCGACGCGGATGCCGTCGAAACCGCCGATCCGGTTCCCGGCGGGCAATCCGTGGTCTGACCGAAGCGGCAGGGACCGTTCCCTGCCGCGATGATTCTTCCGGCCGGACGACAATCCGGCCGGAACCCCGCCGGTTCTCTTCCTTCTTCTCTCCCCGGCGGGCATGGCAACGGCCCGGCGCCAACGGTTCAAACCGTTAGCGCCGGGCCGTTCCCTTGCTGCCTTGATTACTTACCGCTTGTCGGGTTCCTCGGAGGCGAGTCGTTCTTCGAGCTGTTCGACGATGTGGTCGTGCATGTTCTCGTCGATCTTGACGGTCAGGAGGAAGACGACGAGGCTGGCGACGATGCCGGCGAGCGGCAGGTAGTAGGCGCAGGTCTTGAACGTGCGGATGTTCGCGGCGGTCATGTCGGCGGCGGTGGCGTTGCCGACCATGCCGGCGGCGACGGCCACGAAGCCCACGATGCCGTTGGACAGCGCGCCGGCGATCTTGTCGAGCATCGGGCGCACGGAGAGGGTGACGGCCTCGTTGCGCTTGCCGGTCTTGAGCTGTCCGTATTCGATGGAGTCGGTCATGCTCAGGATGGCGGTCATCTGGATGGTCTGCGCGGGCAGGTAGAAGAGGACGAGCGCGACGATGACGACGGGCAGGTTCATGGGCGCGATGATGAACAGCGTGTAGCCGGCGATCATGAACGCCATGCCTGCGGTGTACAGCCAGCGGCGCGGGATGCGGCGGTTGAGCACCGGGTAGAGGGGCGTGGTGACCAGTCCGGTGATGACCGGGATGACGCCGGCGATGGAGAAGCTGTCCGGCGCGCCGAGCACGTATTTGAACTGGTAGAAGAGCACGCCGGTGGTGGCGACGTTGGCCACGGAGTACAGCAGGTAGCTCAGGGCGACCCACAGGAGCTGGTCGTTCTGGGCGATGGCCTTGAACGCCTCGATGGGGTTGCCGTTGGCCTCGGCCTTGGCGCGCAGCTCGCCCTGGTTCTCGCGGGTGCCGAACGCGACGCTCCACGCGGTCAGCAGGCCGAGCACGGCGATGATGATGGCGAACGCGGCCCAGCCGGTGCGGCCCTGCTCCCATTGGCCGGTGAACTTCCAGGTGAACCAGCTGACGACGGGCACGACGATGACGGTGACGCCGTTGTAGCCGATGGATCCGGTGAACGCGCCGAGCGCGGTGTACGTGCTGCGTTCGTGCGAGTCGGAGGAGATCGCGGGGATCATGCCCCAGTAGGAGATGTCGCGCAGCGAGTAGATCACGTCCAGCAGGATGAACACGATGACGAACAGGACCATGAACACGCCGGTGTTCACGTCCACGAGGCCGAACAGGCCGGTGAACACCATGATCAGCAGGATGCCGGGCACGAGGCCGCCGATGAACTGCCAAGGGCGGAACCGGCCCCAGCGGGTGTTCGTGTTGTCCACGAGGTTGCCGAGCAGCGGGTCGAGGAAGATCTCCGCGATGCGGATGACCACCACGAGTCCGGTGATCACCGCGATGAGGCGCGCGGCCAGCGTCTTGTCCACGTCGATGAACAGCGCGGTGGTCACGAACGTGATGAAGAACGTGCTCATCGTGTTGTAGAACGCGGCCTGTCCCAGATTGCCGAACGCGTATGCGATCTTCTGCCCCATGTTCCTCGCGGGCGCTGCCTGCGGCTGTCCGGGCGTCGCCGTGCGCTGTGTGGTGGATCCGCTCATGGTGTGGTGGCCTCCTTGCGACCTGTAAAGAATCCGTGCGCGGGAACAGCTCCGATCCCGCAAGACGCGAGTATAGAACTATCTCGAAAAAGTAAAAAACTTTACCGCGTGTCGCAAGCAACGCCAACGAATCGCATTCGTCGATTCGACGCGACGCGCGGGAAAAGGTATCATAGCAGTCGAATTATCGTTGCAATCAATGGATTTGCATAGGTCCTCGCAGTCACCGTCGAGGCATGCGCAAGAAGTTGCGTAAATTAGTAAATATCTTTATCATCGTTGTGCAAGGAGTCACATTCGAAGGCTCCCGCACTGCGGCGGCAACGACGCGACGCAATCCGATGCGAAAGCGAGGACATCATGAACACAACCGACGATCAGCGGAAGAACGGCGATCCGATCGTCTCCCCGTCCATGCCGACGACGGCATGGCTCGCCGACCCGCGCGTGTACGCGGTCCACCGGCTCGACGCCCATTCCGACCATGCGTGCTGGTCGCACGCCCCCTCCGGCGGCGAGGGCACGGATCTCACGCAGAGCCTTGACGGCGAATGGCGGGTCCGCGTCGAGACGGCGCCGGCGAACAGCTTCCCCGACGGGACGAGCGACGGGCCGGATTGGATCAGCGACGTGTCGCCGCTGTTCGCCGCGCCGGGCTTCGACGACTCGTCGTTCCCCCGCGTGCGGGTGCCCTCGCATCTGGAGACCGCGGGACTGCTCGACCCGCAGTATGTGAACGTGCAGTACCCGTGGGACGGCCACGAGGACCCGAAGGCCCCGGCCATCCCCGAGCATGGCCATGTGGCGGTCTACCGACGCAAGTTCGCCGCGGAGGGCGCGGTCGCCCAGGCCATCCGCGAGGGCCGCACGGTGACGCTCACCTTCCAGGGCGCGGCCACCGCCATCTACGTGTGGCTCAACGGCGCGTTCGTCGGCTACGCCGAGGACTCCTTCACGCCCAGCGAGTTCGACGTGACGGACGTCGTCAGGAAGGACGGCAACGTGCTGGCGGTCGCCTGCTACGAGTATTCGAGCGCGAGCTGGCTGGAGGACCAGGACTTCTGGCGGCTGCACGGCCTGTTCCGCTCCGTCGAGCTCAACGCGAGACCCGCCGCCCACGTCTCCGACATCCACGCCGAAGCCGATTGGGAGCCTGCCACGTCGATCGGATCGCTCTCGCTGGACGTGCTGATCGACGGCGCCACGAACGCCGCGACGGCCGACCTCGCGTTGCGAGACAAGAACGGCACCATCGTCTGGCGCACCGCCACGGAAGCGGCCGGAACGCTGCACGCCGAAGCCGAGATCGACGACGCCGCCCCCTGGAGCGCCGAACGCCCGGACCTGTACGAACTGTCCGTCACCCTGCTCGACGCGGACGGCAAGGTTCTGGAGACCGCGCGCACCCGCATCGGCTTCCGGCATGTGGCCATCGAGGACGGCGTCCTCAAGCTCAACGGCAAGCGCCTCGTGTTCCGCGGCGTGGACCGCCACGAGTTCGACTGCCGGCGCGGCCGTGCCGTCACCGAAGAGGACATGCTGTGGGACATCCGCTTCATGAAGCGCCACAACATCAACGCGGTGCGCACCTCGCACTACCCGAACCAGTCACGCTGGTACGAGCTGTGCGACGAATACGGCATCTATCTGATCGACGAGACCAACCTGGAGACCCACGGCAGCTGGAACAGCCCCGGCGACATCCCCGTGGGCACCTCCGTCCCCGGTGACGACGAGGCCTGGCTGGGCGCATGCATCGACCGGCTGGACAGCATGATCATGCGTGACCGCAACCATCCCAGCGTACTCGTCTGGTCGCTGGGCAACGAATCCTACGCGGGCGAAGTCCTCAAGGCCATGAGCATGCACGCGCATCGGCTCGACCCGGGCCGTCCCGTCCACTACGAAGGCGTCAACTGGAACCACGCCTACGATGGGATCAGCGATTTCGAAAGCCGTATGTACGCCAAGCCGGACGAGATCCGCGACTGGCTCGAACACGGCGACGAGCGTGGCGCGGCGAACAAGCCGTTCGTCAGCTGCGAGTACATGCACGCCATGGGCAACTCGTGCGGCGGCCTGAGCGAGTTCATCGACCTCGAACAGTACGAGCGCTACTCCGGCGGGTTCATCTGGGACTACATCGACCAGGGGCTCGTCCAGCGCCTGCCCGACGGGAGCGAACGACTCAGCGTCGGCGGAGAATGGGGCGACCGGCCGACCGACTACGAGTTCGTGGGCAACGGCATCGTGTTCGCCGACCGCACGCCCAGCCCCAAGGCGCAGGAGGTCAAGCAGCTGTATTCGCCGATCATGCTCACCCCCGATGGGCACGGCGTGACCATCGAGAACCGCAACCTGTTCATCGGCACCGACGGCTACGTGTTCGCCGCACGGCTCCTCGAAGACGGGCGCGAGATCTGGCACGCCGACTACCGGTTCGACGTGGCCGCCGGAGACACCCAACGCCATGACATCGCCTTCCCGGACATCGACACGGACGGGAATACGCGCGAGGTCACCTACGAGGTCGATCTCCTGCTCGCCGAAGCCACCGCATGGGCGCCGGCCGGCTACGAGCTCGCGTTCGGCCAGCTTACCGGCACCCTCAACCCCGAACGGGACATCACCGAGACCGATTATGACGACGACGGCCGCGCGACGGTCACGCTCGGCCGGTGGAACGCGGGCATCCGCCGCGACGACGAGGAAATCCTCCTGTCGCGCACCCAGGGAGGCATCGTCTCCTGGGCGCGGGACGGACGGGAAATGGTCATCCGTCGCCCTGAACTCGTCACCTTCCGCCCTCTGACCGACAACGACCGCGGTAACCGTTCCGGATTCGACCGTGCAGCATGGTTCGCGGCCGGCCGCTACGCCATCGTGACCGATACGAGCATCACGCAATCCGACGACGGAGGACTCACGGCCGAATACCGGTACGAGCTCGCCGACCCGGGCCACACGCCCGTGACGGTCGCCTACCGCATCACGTCCGACATGCGCATGCGACTGACCGTCGAATACCCCGGCGATGTCACCAACGCCGCCAGCCTGCCCGCGTTCGGTGTCGAATGGGAACTGCCCGGCGAATACACGCAGCTGCGCTACTACGGACCCGGCCCCGAGGAAACCTACCGCGACCGCAAGCAGGGCGGCAAGCTCGGCATCTGGGACACCACCTCAGAGTCGAGCATGGCGCCGTATCTCATGGTGCAGGAAACCGGAAGCCACGAGGACGTCCGCTGGCTCGAAGCCACCGACATCCAAGGCCACGGATTGCGCGTCAGCCAGCGCGGCGACCGTCACTTCACGGCCAGCCTGCTGCCATGGAACACCTACATGATCGAAGCCGCGCGCCGCCATGAGGACATGCCCGCCCCGCGCCACAACTACCTGCGTCTGCTCGCGGCGCAGATGGGCGTCGGCGGAGACGACTCCTGGGGAGCCCCCGTCCACACGGCCTACCAGCTGCCTGCAGGCAGGCCGCTCACCCTCGACGTGAACCTCGAACTCATCTGACCGGCAACGGGCGGCGGCATGCACCACCATGCCGCCGCCCGTGCATATTCCCCAACACACACCCACAGAAAAGAGACAATCAATCATGGCTGAAGTGATCATCGTCAAGAACGAGGAGGAGGCCGGCGAGATCTACGGCCGTTGCGTCGCGGACCTCATCAAGGCCAAGCCGGACGCGGTGCTGGGACTCGCGACCGGCTCCAGCCCGCTGGCCGCCTACCGCGCCCTCGCCAAGATCGTGAAGGACGAATCCATCGACGTCTCCCAGGTGCGCGGCTTCGCGCTCGACGAGTACCTGGGCCTGCCGCTCGACCACCCCGAGTCCTACCACTCCACCATCCACCGCACGGTCGTCGAACCGCTCGGCCTCGACCCGGCCAAGGTCCACGTGCCCGGCGACGTGCTGAACGGCGCGCCCCTTGAGGACGGCGACAAGATCGCCGCCGCCGGCCCGGCCTACGACGCGGCCATCGAGGCCGCGGGCGGCATCGACGTGCAGATCCTCGGCATCGGCACCGACGGCCACATCGGCTTCAACGAGCCCGGCTCGTCGCTCGCCTCCGGCACGCGCGTGAAGACCCTGGCCGAGCAGACCCGCATCGACAACGCACGCTTCTTCGACAACGACATCAACCAGGTGCCGACCCACTGCATCACGCAGGGCATCGGCACGGTCCTCAAGGCCCGCCACCTCGTGCTGCTCGCGTTCGGCGCCGGCAAGGCCGAGGCCATCGAGGAGACCGTCGAGGGCGGCGTGAGCGCGTTCTGCCCGGCCTCCGCGCTGCAGCTGCACCCGCACGCCACGATCATCATCGACGAGGAGGCCGCCAGCCGCCTGCGTCACAAGGACTACTACCGCTACGCCTTCGCCCACAAGCCGGCCTGGCAGGGCATCTGACAGTAACCGAACCGAACTCGGGCTCCTTCTTTCTCCGCAAAGAAGGAGCCCGAACGCATACAGGAAGGAAATCATGGCACAGGACAGAAACGAGATCGTCGCGCGCGTGACCGCGGCGTTGGAAGGCGAGGCCAAGCCGGTCGCGATCCGCGGGGCGCGCAAGGTGGATGCCCGCGGCGAGCAAAGCGGATATTGGGTGGTCTCGGACGCGCGCGGCGTGATCGTGGCCACCGGTTTCGCGGCGGCGGACGGCAGCGGCGAAGAGGCGTTCGAACACGCCTGCCGCACGGTCGGCATCGACCCGGCCTCCCGCTCCGGCGAGGTGATCGACGCGGCCGGCCGCATCCTCACGCCCGGCTACGTGGACATCCACGCCCACGGCGCCTGGGAGAAGAGCTTCGACGACGGCCCCGACGGCATCGACGTGGCCCGCGCCGGCCACGCGGTCCACGGCACCACCCGCCAGGTGCTCTCGCTCATCACCAACCCGATGGACGTGATCTGCCGCAACATCCGCACCGTGCACGAGAAGATGGCCACCCGCCCCGACATCCTCGGCTGCCACCTCGAAGGCCCGTTCCTCGCCCTGAAGCGCAAGGGCGCGCACGACCCGAACTGCCTCAAGGACCCGGTGCCCGAACTCGTGGACGAGATGCTCGACGCCTCGGGCGCCGACCCCGCCGCCGGCAAGCTCGGCTGCATCTGCCAGATCACCATCGCCCCCGAACTGGAGCACGGCATCGGCGCCATCAAGCAGTTCGCTGCCGCCGGCGTGGTGCCCGCGGTCGGCCACTGCGACGCCGACTATGCCACCGCCCAGGCCGGCTTCGACGCGGGCGCCGGCATCATGACCCACATGTTCAACGCGATGAACGGCCTGCACCACCGCGAACCCGGCCCCATCCCGGCCGCCGTGGAGGACCCGCGCGTCACCATCGAGCTCATCAACGACGGCTTCCACGTGCAGAACCCGATGGTCAAACTCGGCTTCGGCCTCGCGCCCCACCGCATCGCGTTCGTCACCGACGCGATGGCCGCCACCGACTGCCCCGACGGCGCGTACAAGCTCGGCGAACTCGACGTGAACGTCATCGACGGCCACGCCCGCCTCGTGTCCAACGGCGCCATCGCCGGCTCCACGCTCACCCTGGAGGTCGCGGTCCAGCGCGCGGTCAACGAACTCGGCTTCAGCCCCGTCGCCGCCGTCGAGGCCGCCACCCTCACCCCGGCCCGCGCCTTCGGATTCGACAAGGCCAACCCCGTCACCGGAGCCCCGCTCGGCCTCATCGCCCCCGGATACGCCGCCGACATCAACCTCCTCGACCCCACCGACTGGACCGCCCAACACGTCTGGTGCGCCGGCCGCCAGGTGAAGTAAATTCCTTCCAGCAAAATCGACGCCGGTGCCGCCCGTCTTCGAGACGACGTCTTACGCCTGAGGAACGAAGCTTGCGCGCGGCACCAGCTCGGTCGTCAGCAGGATGTGACGACGCACCCGCCGCTCATGCTTCAACCCATCAATCAAGGTGGAGAACGCCATACGGGCCAACTCCCTTTGATCGATCGCATACGAACTCAGCGACGGCGACGTGTACCGGGCGATTGACTGGTTGTTCACACTCACCACGGCCAACTCGTCGGGAACCGCCACGCGCAGTGCGTTCAACGCCTGCAACGCCCCCACCGCGAGCACGTCGGCGGCCACGATCAGACCATCGGGCATGCTGCCGGCCTCACGATGATCGGCCACCAGTTGCTCCGCGAGACGATAACCGTTCTCCACGGTGAACGTGCCGGACGAATACACCAATCCGTCCGTTTCCAATCCCAAGTGCGCAGCCCACTGGCGGAACGACAGTTCGCGGATATCCTCGGGATAGTCATGCGTGCCCATGATGCTGCCCACGCCACCGAGAAACGCGATGCGTCTGCGGCCCGCCGCGATCATCGCGTCCAAGGCATCCAGCATCGTCTGCGACAGATCGGGCCGTACGGAGTCGAACAGGTGCGGTGCCGGATTCGTGTCGATGCACACGCCATGTGGGAGTGCCGCATGCAGGGCGCGCAGGTCCGTTTCGGGAAACACCGTGGCGCCCACGGTGATGAACCCATCGAACTCCGCTGCGCGTTCCGTCAGCTCGTGTATGGACCGGATGAACGTGGGCTGGTCCAATTCCATCGACCCCGCACACTCCGCAAGGACCTTCCGCAGATCGGAGAAGTATGCGTCCTGCAGCTCCTCCCCGGACGGAGGGGCGTCCAGCACAGCGATCGCGGGACGGAACACGTTGCGGTATCCCAGCTCCTCGCATACGCGCAGCACGCGCCGTCGCGTCTCCTCCTTGATGGAGAACGATGGGTCGTTCAGCAAGCGCGACACCGTGCTCTGCGACACTCCGGCCCGTTCCGCGACCTCCTTGAGCGTGGCCATGACATCCTCCCCGCAAACTTTAGTAAAGAGTTTTACTACAGCATAACCCGGGAAGGCATGGTTAGCGGCATTGGCGACGTGGAAGTTTACCCATGACTGGTAGACTGCACATGTCCCGACAAAGGGGCAATGCATAGGATGGCGGGTATATCTCAGCTGACATGCCCGCCATTCTGAAGATTCTTCCGCTGCGGATTCCTTTTCTGACTTTTTCAGATCTACAAATATGTAACGGCAAGTACAGATGCTTCAGTGCTGCTGCACATATGCCGATGACGGCTCGACCAACTTCGCACTCCGGTCTGATTCCGCTGAGTGTGGCGCTATGAATCGAAGAGGCGAGCTTTTGCTTGTTCCTTCCCTTTTCACTGCCCAGACTGGGAAACAGTCTTCCTATACCTATGCGGGGCAACGAGGTTCCTCTGTCCGCCGCTATCCTGCTGGTTTTCCCTGACGATGAGGTCAACGGAGGCCGTTGCCTATCGGGCTCCTTGATCGTCGTCAGAGGAGGCCGTCGTGGATTTGTTGAATCAGGTGCTTCAGTTGTTCGTCAGGTTCGCCACTATCGGTGGTGGCTTGTGGCTGGTGTGGGGCGCCGTTACCTTCGGTGGCGGTCTGAAGGATCATAACGGGCCGCAGACGCAATCGGGACTGTGGCAGATCGTGGGTGGAGGCATGATCATCGCGGCTGCGCAGATTTTCAACGCGGTGGCTCTGGGCTGAGCTGATTCGGGGCCTGCCGTGGAGGACTTCATCGTAGCCATGCTCAACATGATCGGCGGCGGAGGCGCCGGTTCGATCACAGCCGGGCTGTTATCTCAGGCGCCGGAGACGTGGAATCCCGCTCTTTACCAGTTGGCGGTGAACGTGCATGGAGTCGCCGTCAAGCCTCTGACATCGGTGGTGCTCGCGGTCATGTTCACGTTGGAGCTGGCGCGTAACTCGACGCGCATCGAGTCGGACCGTGATCTAGGTGTGAAGATCGTGGCCGGCACCATGTTCAAGATCGCGTTGGTGTTCATCGCCGTGCAGAACGCCAGTCTATTCATTCGGATGTTCAATCAGGTCACGCAGTTCCTCATGCAGGGCGTGTCTTCTCAGATGTCGTATGAGGCGACGGGCGACGGCGGTCAGCTGGGCGATCTGATGCGTGACCAGATTCGCGATGCCGGGGTGATGGGGCAGGCGGCGTTGTTCTTTCTGCTGGTGATCCCGTGGCTGTTGTCCCAGTTGGCGTCGGTGGTGTTCACGGTGGTGCTGTATGTGCGGTTCATCGAATTGTATGCGTTGACAGCGTTCCAGTCGTTGCCATTCGCGTTTCTGGTGCATGAGGACACCAAGCTGATCGGCGTGGGTTTCTTCAAGTCGTATGCGCGCACGTCGGTGAATGCGGTGTGCGTGTTCATCTGTCTGGTGTTCTATCAGCGGGTCGTGGTCGATGCCGTGAAGATCCCGGATTCCGCGGACAAGGGCATGGTGGCGTGGGTGACGGGCAACTTCGGCAATCTCATGATGGCGGGCATCCTGCTGTTCTTCGTGATCGCGGTGAGTCAGCGTGTCAGCCGGGCCATAGCCGGCGGCGAGTAGCCGCCTACCACAACCGGGGCCAATCAGGGAAAGGATTCTTTCATGTTGCAGATGCGCGTATATAAGGAGATCGCCAATGTCGAGGCGAAGGTGATGTGGGGGCTGAGCTGGCGCCAACTGGCGGCCGCCGCATGCATGCTCGTCCTGGGCGGAGGTGAGGCGGCGTTGTTCTGGTCGTTGGGCTTGTCCGATCTGGGGTCGTATCTGCTGTTTGCGGTTTGCCTGCCGTTCGCGCTGTGGGGTTGGTGGCGTCCGAAAGGGCTGAAGCCTGAACGGTATCTGGGATACATGCTGCGCCAGCGTTTCGGTCCGAAGGTCTACCTGCTCGAACCCTATGTTCCCGCGAGGTTTCCCGGCAAACCGTCGTTGAAGGAGAAGGCCCGTAGACGAATCAGGGGAAGGCAGGTACGTCGTCATGTCTGACATCAGTGGCAGCAAGGCGGTCAAAGGCAACGGTAAGCGACATGGAAAGGTCGGGAACAGGCGGTCCGGGAATCGTCGCATGCCTCGTTCGTCGAAGGAGTTGCTTGGCTATGATTCGATGCTGTCCAATGGCATCGTGTTCCTTGGCGGCGACCGGTGGAGCGTGTCGCTGCGGATCAGCGACATCAATTATCAGGTCGCGACCCAGGATCAGCAGCTGGATGTCGTGGACCGGTGGGGTCGTTTCCTGAATTCGATCGGCGAGAACATGGGAGTCCAGATCACGGTCGCCACGCGCATGCTGGATCCCGAGGAGGTGACGCGCAGTATCGCCATGTCGCTTCGGAGCGATGCGTTGGATGGATTGCGCGGGGACTTCAACCGCAATGTGCGTCGGCGTCTCGCCGGGCGTTCGCAGGGCGCGGTGACGGACAAGTATCTGACGTTGACGTTGCGTGAGCGGGACGGGGAACGGGCGGTCACGCTGCTGAACCGTGCCGCGTTGCGTGCCACGGCGCAACTGCGGTCGGTGGGCGGCTGCGTCGGCGTCCGCTTGAACCGGCAGTCGCGTCTGGCGGTATTGCACGGGATGCTGCGGCACGGTGTCCGGTTCTCGTTCACCGAGGATGGCTTCCTGAAATCGCATGGCATGTCCACGAAGGATTATGTGGCCCCGTTCGCCGTGGATGTGTCGGATCGCCGTCGGCTCCGGTTGAGCTCGGGCACTGCGGAGGTGTGGCATCAGTGTCTGTTGGTGCGTGACTTCCCGGATTATCTGAGCGATCAGCTGGTGTCGTCCATCACGGACATCAAGGCGGATATCACGGTCGGCATCCACCTGTCCCCGCGGGGCAAGGCCGAGGGGTTGAAGCTCGTGAACCGGACGATCGCCGAAATGGATATGCAGGCCATCGACGAGCGGCGCAAGAACCGCAAACAGCATCTGCCCGAGGACATGTTGCCTCATGATCTTCAGGAATCTATGGCTCAGGCGGGTGAGCTGCGTGATGATCTGGAGCATAACGGCGACCGTCTGGTGGATTCCCTGATGATTGTGGACGTGTCGGCGGACAGTCGTGAGCAGCTGGACCAGACGGTTCGTGACGTGACGGCCGCGATCGATGGGCAGTCGTGTGTGGCCGAGACCTTGGCCTACATGCAGGTGGATGGGCTGAACGCCGTGCTGCCGTTGGGGAATCCTCTGCCGCCGATGCGTCGCACGCTGACCACGTCGAGTGCGGCGATTCTGGTGCCGTTCACGTCGCAGGAGCTGTTCGAGCCGGGCGGGGTGTTCCATGGGGCGAACGCCCGCACCGGCAACCCTGTGGTCATCGATCGCACGCAAGGCATGAACGGCAACGGATTCATCTTAGGAACGACGGGTTCGGGCAAGAGTCAGGCGGCGAAGAACGAGATAACCCAGATCTATCTGACTCGTCTGGACGATGATCTGATCGTCATCGACCCGGAACGTGAGTTCACGCCGTTGTGCACCGGTCTTGGCGGTGAACGGGTCGAGATCGGGGAATCGTCGCGCGCGCATATCAATGCGTTGGATATCGAGTATGAGGATGATTCCGAGGGTGATCCGATACGGTCGAAATGTGCGAGCGTGCTGAACATGCTCGGCGTGCTGATCGGCGGGCGGGATGGCATCGACCGCATGCAGCGCAGTCTGATCGATCGTACGGTCATCGGCATGTATCGCGAGGTGCGGGAGCATCCGGAACTGGGCATGCCAACGCTCGTCACCCTGCATGATCGTCTCACGGCTTTGAGTGAGCCAGGTGCCCATGATGCCGCGCGAGCATTGGAGATTTACGCGACCGGCAGTCTGAACGCCTTCGCCCATGTCACCGATGTGAATACGTCCAGCCGGTTCCTGGTCTATGACGTTTCCGGTCTGGGAGCGGAGTTGCGTACGTTCGGTATGCTCGTCGTTCTGGATCAGATATGGAACCGGGTCGTCAGGAATCGCCGTCTCGGCCGGCGCACCTGGCTGTGGGTGGACGAGTTCCATCTGCTGTTCTCGAACCGGTATGCGGCCGAATACTTCCTGCGCCTGTACAAGCGCGCCCGTAAATGGGGTTTGTGCCCCACCGGCATTACGCAGAACATCGAGGAGCTGCTGGCCAATCAGGATGCGCGTCTGATGCTCGCGAACAGCGACTTCCTGTTGCTGCTGAACCAGACCGCCACGGATGCTGACGCCTTGTGCGAGCTGCTGAAGCTGTCCGATGAGCAGCGGGCGTTCTTCACCGGGGTGCAGCCCGGTCAGGGCATGGCCAAGAGCGGCACTGCGTTCATACCGTTCGATGGGCGTATCGATGCCGATAGTCTGCTTTACCGGTTGTATACCACGAAATTCGAGGATCGGAAGCCCGAATGAGACCCGTCACCTCCGACTCATTCCACGCCACGCGCAATCTCGTTCGGCCGAACGGCATGATTCATGGTTTGAAAGTCCGTCATGTTAATGGACTCTCCCATGGCCCAGTGTTGGCCGGGCTGAAACAGCCACGAACCACCATCAGGAACAATCAATCCGAAGTATCGCGCCCGACCGGCATAACAACCGTCAGCGTTTTGGAACGTGGTGTGAATGCGACACGATCCGTGCTTGAATCGCAATCGACACAGACGGAGACCAGCGAGGACGACAACCCGTTATCATCAATGGTCCCCGCAAATCGGGTACGCGACGGCGTGACCGGTATTATTCGCACAAGACATGCGGCAAGAGGTTCAACGGCACGTGCCACGGCAGGAAGAACGGCTTCGGTTCGTGCCAGACGTGCGAAGCGTTCCGGCAAGACCGTACGATCGGGTGTCCAGGGGGCCGAATCCGCTGCCAGAGCTTCGACGCAGATTGCACGACAAGTCACGCAGACGGTTTCTCGATCCGTGACGGCGGTGAAGGCCGGTGTCGCGGCATCTGCATCGGCTGCGGTCAGCGTTCCATTTCTATTGGGCGCGGCGGCGGTGCTGATGGTCTTCAGCCTGCTGTTGTGGTTCATACCCACCGTTGCCGTCGGAGATGACGGAGGTTGCGAGGCCAGCGCGATCGAGGTCCCGGACGAGGCGAAGCCATGGGTAAGCGAGGCGGCCCGATCAAGCGGATTGAGCGCTGATTTCATCGCGGCGATCATGAAGCAGGAATCCGGTTTCCGACCGGATGCGTATGCCGACGACAGCAACGGCGGAACATGGGGATTGTTGCAGATGAGCAGGAGCGTATGGCGCGGTGTACATCCCGAAGGCGCCGACCAGACGCCACCTGAAGGCATCACCGAACCCATGGTCCACGCCCATTACGGCGGCATGTATCTGAAAAACCGCTTGGAAGGCGTCAAACAACTCAAGGCCAAGCACCCAGGCATGCCGTTCGCCGAACTTGACGACCTGACGGCTTTGGTCATCGCCCATAACGCGGGCGAAGGCAACCTCATGAGGTACCCGGATATTCCCAACATCACCAAACGGTATCTCGACAACGTGAAGCCAGCGATTGATGCGGGAGGCGGCTGTTCGGCCACGGCAGGACGAACCATCGGCAAGCTCACGCCACCGTTGGTCATGCAGCCCGGCACATTGAACGTGGATGTGGCGGCGACCGGTACGCCCGTGGGCAAGATCACCACCTATGAGACCGGCCAATGCACATGGTGGGCGGCCGCTCGCCGATTGCAGATCGGCAAACCGGTGGACGGATACATGGGCGACGGCTGGATGTGGGCGTCAAGCGCCAGAAAATTCGGATATCCGACGGGCGGCGGCATACAGCTCGGTGACGTGGCGAGCTTCGCCAAAGGCTATCTCGGCGCAAGCGCCGATTATGGACACGTCGCCATTGTTGAGGAAATCAAGGACGACGGCAGCATTATTGTCAGCGAATCCGGCGGCGGCCTCCCATACGCATGGCTCAGGACCCTTACCAAAGAGCAGGCCAACAATCCCAGCATCACTTACATCCACTAATCCTGAGGGGAAAGAAGGAATCATGCGTCGTATCAATCCCAAACTTGATTCATACGAGCTTGCCGATTTGATGAGTGATTCTGACAACTGGGATCTTCTTGCGCAAATCCACGATCATCCCAGTACATGGCCGGAACTCGGACAATGGGCTGCACATGCCATCGCACATCCCGAAACCGCTGGGGCCCCACCGGAACCGCTGCCAGATAGAAAACCCAAACATCGGCTGCTGCCCATCACACCCATCATCGACGATGAGCTGCCTCGCGATACACGGAACAACAGCACTCCCGTATCCAAGCTTGACAAACGGACAGGAACGACGATAGACACACCAATGAGGGTCGGGGAACATGTCGAGGATGATGCGTCCTTGGCGGAATTATCGGCTGACGACGCGGATGAGGTAGCCGTCCATCGGCATATCCCCTTTACCCGCATCGCCGGCATTATGCTCGCTCTGGTCATCGTAACGGGATTAGCCACAGGCCTTGTCATGGCGAAGAGGAACTACGACCATCGGGAAGCGCTCACGTCATGCAATCACGCAATTGAGCAATCTGACATAGTGCGGATTGAATGGGACAAGGCATTGAAACAGGCGGAACCATACGCGAAGCTTCAGGATAAAGACGTGCGGGATCCGAAGTCTTTGGAACTGCTCGGTAAAATCATGCAATATCAACCATTGGCCTCAACAGAAAATTGCGATCCGAGTCTGACGGCCGACCGTCTCGACCGCACTCGTGCGGAAACAGAGAAAGCTAACAGCCAGCTCAGAATCCAGATCAGGAACCTGCATGACACGGTTGACACGGTCAAGACGTCACAGGAACAACAACAGATCGACAACGCGCGGAGCCTACTGAGCCAAACCATTGAAGACTCCGATAGGCTCTACAAAGAATCCGAGAACAAGGTCAGAGACGACAACACCCGTGCACGGCTCAGTGAGCAGATCACCCGTGCACGACTCATGATGCGCGACCATCAGGATCTTGATGTCTATAACAGAATCATCCAGGACCTCAACGAAGTCATGCAAATCGTCCGGGATTCCATGACGGCTGTAGAGAACAAGGAAATATCTGATGTGGGCCGTTCGGATGGTTCCACACAGCCGGAATCGGAATCCCAGTCATTGAACCGGCAGCCTGCACCATCATCGGAAGAGTTATCTCCGTCACTTATGCAGGGCAATCCGACCTGGGATGCGCCCGGGCAATCGGCAATCCCCCCATTTCCTAATAAGCTGAGATAAAGTGCGTCAATATGAATCAGATTAACCTACAAGAATAAGCAAGGAATAATGCGATGGCTTTAGTTAGGTCTCTATGCCAATCTGTTTAGAAGATATCAATTTAAGAACGAAAAGGGCGTCTAGTTAACGAGGGGCTTTTGTGGAATGGAACAAGTAGCGTCCATTCCACAAAAATATGGTATCAGTCATCTAGTCAACAGTGCAGCCGAAAGCATGCAGGTTAAATCCCGCAATCGTAAAACAGCTCACAGTCAAACGGCATTACCTAACTATAATTTGAATTCGAGGTAATCATTTATAACACTAACAATGTAGTTAAAAACCAAAACCTCTAATATTGTCAAATCGACGACTAATAAGGGAACACAATACCCATAAAATATAGGTAAGCAATAACCAAACTAAAGACAAGATAAGGATTGCCAAAAAATAAATATCCCCATAAACTCCATTCGCAACCTTTCGCATGGAATCAGTCAGCCATGTAGAAGGAAACACTTCGGAAACCACCCTCAATGCGGGCGGAAAAATACTTACCGGCGCAACGGCTCCAGAAAGTATGGGAAGTGCGTATTCCAAAAAGTTGCTAACCCACAATGCGTCATGAAACAGCAACGACAACCCAGAAAACAATATGCCAACAATTATAGAAGTACAAATAGAGAAAATAAGAATTATTATAGTATAAACTAATTGTCTAGCATTAAACGATTCTTTTTGAGACAGTAACAATGCAAACGCAATGGAAGAAGTCCCACTAATGGAAGACGCACAAAAGAGAGAAAGAAACCTACCTAACCCTTTTGCAAAAGGGCTATTTCCCTTCATGAGGATATATGGCTGAACGCCAGAGAAACGATCATAAGCAAAAATGTAGGCCGTGTTCGTAATTGTCTTTACGCAACATACATTAATAGTAGCAGCTAATATAGAAGAAAAAATCTCAACATTCACTCCTCCAGAATAGGCAAATAAAGCATAAAATAATGACGATAGTGAAGGGCTAATTATAAGCATCACCAAAAACGAAATTTTTGAATCACATCCAGGAATAAGTCGCCAAAAAATCAAAAAAGAATTAACTGTACTCTTCACGATAATGATAAATCCCCCTTAATTCTGGCATGATTGATAGCGTTCTTAAGTCCAAATGCGCCAATCAATATATATATAAAAGATAAAAAACAGCACAAAAAAATAAATATAAGTTCTTTAGGGACAATCGAATTAAAACGAGCTACCCTAACAGCTGAAGTCAGAGGATGAATAAAAGCAATTTCTTTAAGCAATGGAGGAAATGTATCAGTTGGTACTACAATTCCACATAACATCCATACTGGAACCAGTATCAATGGTTCAAAGGAGCTAGCGTGTCTAGAATATACAAATAGCGTAGACAACAAAACCGCCGAAGCAACGCATGCTAGAACCGCTAACAGCAATCCTATTACCTGATTAGGTGTGACATCCGGAAACCGCTGATAGGAAAGTAAGGATAAAAGATAAGTACAAAAAAAGGAAATGGGAACGGCAACGAGTCCGATTAGCGCCGCGCTGATCATCAGAGAAAGAAATACGGACCACGACGGTAATGTACTAAGAGCTAGATATTGGAGAACCCCTTGAAACCTTTGGAAGGCAATTAGTCCGGTCGCGGTTGTTGTTGTTCCCCATAAACCACTTATAGATGCATTAAACAATAAATCGTCCTTCAAAGTCCAGCGGGAACCCATAACAGACAACAAAAAGAAAGACAAAGGTAATATTACCGAAGTTTGTCTAAAAAAAGACGTGCTCCATAGATTTTTCACATGAAAGCAAATCATATTTATAATTTTTTTAACAATCATTTTCAACCCTAACGTTTCTCCATGATGGACAGATATACTTCCTCAAGAGTAGGCGGGCGCCTTCCAACAAACCGAAGAGATGGGGAACTTAGCACTCTGCCTATAGTCATCTCATCCGGTTCCTTATCCTTCCATGCAATGTCAATAAAGTACTGATTCCCCCGCAGGCTTTCAGAAACCCCTTGTATTTGTTTCATACCTAACAACAGTCTCTTTGACTCATCTCTCTTCCATTCATTAACGGGAAGAGTAAAGATACAAACTCCATCAAGATTGATATCTTCGGCGATTTTACTGATCGTACCTCTAGCTATGACACGTCCCTTAGAGAGAATATTTACGGAATCAGATAGAGCTTCCGCTTCACTCATTGAATGAGTCGTGAGAAGAATCCCCTTACCTTCATTGCGCAAATCGTCAATAATACCGCGTATTTGCATAGCATGTTCTGGATCCAAGCCAATTGTCGGCTCGTCCAGTAGCAGAAGCGGAGCTTGTTCAATTATTGCCCTTGCAATATGAAGCCGTTGGATCATTCCACGAGAATAGGTTTCAACGTTAGAGTTCGCTTTATCAAGGAGATTTACTTTATCAAGTGCCGCAGTAATTCTATTGTCCATTTCATGCAAAGGAACATCAGCAAGTTGCGCAAAAAAATATAAATTAGCGATAGCAGAGGATCTCATATAGAATCCTCTATCACCTCCAAGTAATAAGGCAACATGCTTCCTTGCTCCAATGGGATCCTTAATCGCATCAATATCACATATTGAAAGACTGCCGGAATCAGGACAAAGCAACGTTGAGGCAATTTTAATAAAAGTTGTCTTTCCAGCACCATTAGGACCGAGCATGCAACAGATCTCACTTATTCTTACATTTATTGAGACATTATGCAATACTTGATGAGGAACACCTTGTTTATCCACGAAGGAACGTGATATGGAATCAGCTCTAAGTATGACGTCGGCATGCCTCAAATCCATATTCACTGCTTTTCCTCCTCGCACTCATTCATGGATTCAACATATTCAAATCCCGCTGGATCTTCGTTAATAGACTTCAAGAAATAAACAGATTTTTGTAAATCATCAATTTTCCAGTAGTCTACAGATAAAATCTTTCGAGTATTATTAAGCGCCGAAACAACACCATTACGGGCAAATAATGGCACAGCAGCTTTCAATGTTGCTATCGATTTTTGATAATCTCCCATTAGATACTCTATGTATCCCCTTGCGCCAAGCACTTCACAAAGGTAATCTGGGTGATTGTCTTTTACCCAATTCTGGTGATTGCAAAGTCGTTCATAGGCAGTTTTTAAATCTCCTTTAAGAACATCAATCTGACTACGATTGATAATTACCTGATCATAATATCGTTTTCTTTCATCATCGCCGACAGTTACAAGATTTTTGACACAGTAAAGTTCGTTACAAGCTTTATCGATTAGAGTTAACGCATCGTCATTCTTATGTAATCGTAAATATGCCAACGCCAATAGATTATTGGAAACACCTTGCAGGGCCAATGAATCGTCTTCTGATATTTCATGATTTATTTCAGCTTTATTAATATCGTTAATACCAGATTGTATTATATTCACGCCTTCACTGTATTTTTTTCTTCGTTTTATCACATACGCCGCATGTCTGATTTTAGCAAAAGTCTTCTTTACTACATCATATTCCTTTGTGCTTTCTATCATTGAATATACATTTTCGGCTTTGTTGTCATTATCATATCCAATAGCTTCGGCAATATATGTTTTAAGCGTATAATCTGACACGAGATGTGGTTCCGTAATCATTATTTTTGCAATATTGGATGCGGATTCCCACTCTCCGGAATAGTTTATCAGCACATCAAAATCATGACATATTTTTTTATTTGAAAAGTCTATTGATTCGCAATATTTACGATATGCATCTATATCAAGTCTATTGGAATAAAAAATAGATGATGGGATAAATTTCTTCCTCATCTCAGCAAAGAAGATTTTCGGATCAGGCTTGATTCTAACACCTAGATCGGTTGCATAATTCTGAGCACAGAATGGCCTATCCGCAATTGGGGCGCAGACGGAGGCATACAGCGATCGCTTATATACAACGTTCGGGATTTCTTCATTTGAATTCAGGATATAATTTGCGATATTTTGAATTTCAGATAACATTTTTCTTTACCAATACCTAATCGGTGGTATGCCCGCAATCATCCAGATTGCGGGCATACCACCGATTAATTCAATCAGGCTCCATGCTGCCAAACTACAAGATTCTCAGCAAAAACTTTATCCGTTTTCTTGAGCTCTTCTTCATACTTCTGGAGCATGGATTCATTTGCCTCAGTTGCATTATTGTTCATTTCTCACCTCCTTAGACGGTCGTTAAGGATTATGCACAGCTTCTGTATTCGGAATCATCGGGTTTCGAATGTTTGTCATCTTTAGATGACATTCTTTATTGCTGCGGAACGGTGGTATGCCTCTGAGTAGGTAGATGCACTGGCTGGTGGGGATGCGTCCGAGTTCGTCCGGGGTGAGGAGTTTTCTCGCGTTCTTGCGGGTGCTGCGTGTCCAGCTACCGTTGAGGCCTTTGGTTTCGCTGGTTTCGATGACGTCGATGGTCTGATCTCCGAGCCGGTCACTGATGTATTTGGTGGTGCTGGGCTCGTTGCCGCCGAGGAAGAGCTGGCTGTCGCAGTTGCCGGCGATGGTCTCCCAGTCATCGCGATAGAGGCTTTTGCCTTGGCTGACGGTCTGGAGGATGATGCTGCAGCTGATCCGTCGGCTTCGTATGGTGGCGATGAGCCTTACGAAGTTGGGGATTTTGCCGATGTTGGCGAATTCGTCGAGCATGCAGTGCACGTCGCGGTCGAGCACGCCGTCGGGTTTGGCGTCGGCTTTGCGTACGAGTGTTTCAAAGAGGCATTGGTAGAAGACGCTGGCGATGAAGGAGAACGTGACGTTGGTGTCGGGCAGTTCGAGGTAGATGATGCGTTTGCCTTGGTCGAGGGTTTCGAGCCGGATGTCGTCGCCGTCGAGGATCCGGCGTACCTCGCGCACTTGGAGGGGTGCGAGGTGGACGCCGGTGGTGATGATGATGCTTTCTTGGTTTCGCCGGCGCCTTTGAGGAACGTGTTGTATTGGGCGCATGCGAACGCGAGCCCGTCGAGCATGTTCCGGGTCTCCTCGTCGTAGTCGTCGGGGCGTTCGCGCATACGGTGGATCTCGGTTTGGGTTTCGGCGAAGAGCGCGTCGATGATGTATTCCTTGTCTTCGTCCTGTTCGCTGGCTCCCATTCGGTCGAGTGTGTCGGTGACTTGGTTGAGGGTGGGGTTGTTTTCGGTGTAGTAGGTCCATGCGATGAGGGCGCATAGAAGTGCCTTTTCGGCATCCTGCCAGAAGCTGTCTCCGGTTTTGCGGTCTCCGGTGGCGTTGGTGACGAGGTTGTCGGTCAGACGCAGGATCGCGGATTGGGGTTCTTCGGGGTCGATGTAGCGCATGGGGTTGAACCGGTCGGATCGGTCGAGGTGGATGAGGTCGAGCGTGTTGACCTGGTAGCCGCGGTCGCGCATGGCGTGTTCCGTGTCGCGTTTGAGTTCGCCTTTGGGGTCGGTGACGGCCCAGTTCATGTCCACGGACAATAGGTTGGGTTTGACGTAGTAGCGGGTTTTGCCGGAGCCTGATGAGCCGAGCAGTAGCGCGTTGAGATTGCGCAGGGTGCGTCGCGTGTCTATGGAGAGCCGTTCGGTCGCGGTGAATCGGATGTTGCGGGATTCCACGGGGTCGATGAACGGTTTGATGTCCTTCGGGGTGCCCCAGTGGGCGGAACCGTGTTCCTCGCCGCTGCGCAGGCTCAGGCGTGCCGTGTACTTGTATGCCCAGATCAGCAGGCCGACGCCCATTGCGGCGAGCCCGCACAGCAGGTCGGTATGGTTCGTGGACAGGTGGAATGGATGGTACAGGTCGAGCCAGAACCTGTTCATCAGGTCGATCACGCTCGTGCCTTCATCCAGGTCGGTGCGTATCTGGTAGCCGATCTTGTCGCCCAGCCAGAACAGCGTGAACAGTCCCATGGCCGCGGGCAGTATGGCTTGCAGGCGTTTCATTGGTTTCCCCTGTCTCTTTCCGCACCGCCGCGGTGCTGCGTCATGGTTCTTCGCATGTCATCGCCTGCGGGGGCATCGGTCGGTTGTGGAATCCGACTGTTGATGCGGTGTTCGGCGCGGACGCGGATGTTCGTGAGCGTCTGTTCCTTGGTCCATGGCGGATCGTCGGCCGTCGGATGCATGACGGCGGTGTCCGCCGTCGAGGGCTCATCTCGTCCGTGCTCCGTCTGTCCGTTTCCCGCGTCGGCGGCGCTGGTGATGCGTGTGAGGCCTTGGCGGTTCTCGATGGTGTCGTCTCCGTCGCACATCGCGGCAAGGATGCTCCCCACGGGTGTTTCCGCATCGTAGATGGCCGCGTTCCCGCGTGTGATTGGAGTGCCAACGGTTTCCTCGCCTGCATCGATGATCGTGATTGTTCGCGCCGTGTTCACGGGAGTGTGTCCTTGACGCTGGTGTGCAGGGCCATCTCGTCGGCCAGGATGTACGCTTCGTCGGCGTTTTCCTCTTCGTGGATGATGCCGTGGACGATGAGCCGTCGTCCCTGCAGCGCGCCCTGTTCGCGCAAGTATGCCGCATGGTCTCCGGCCGCGTGCACGCGGATGATGAGCGGCGTGTCCATGGTGCCGGCGTTCACGGTCATGACTGCCGTCGTCCTGCCGTCGCCGTCGGTGTGGAATCTGGCGTCATCGGTAAGGATGCCGCGCGCATAGGCCTGCGGATGTCGGGCGTCGCTCATCGGCTTGGCCTGCGTTTTCTGATGGGTTTGCCGATGTTCGGGGCTTTGCCTTGGACGGCGTTGATGGCGTCGTGTCCGATGGCGCGGGCGTCGCGGCCGCCGCCGGTGAGCGCGTCGGATTCCGCGCGGGCCTTGGCCACCCGGACGTGTTTGGAGGCGAGCGTGTCGAGGGCCTGTTCTCGTGCGGCCATGACCCGTATGCTCCACGGGTCCCGGTAGTCGTCGATCGGCTGGCTGATGCGGGTGCGGTCGGGCAGGTCGTTGCGTCGGGTCTTGCGGTCCACCGGGTAGGAGCGGCATGCGGGGTTCGCGGATCGGATGTAGTGGATTGCGGTGGCGAGGTCGGCGATGCGTTCCTCCGCCGTTTTGTCCATGTCGATGAGCACGCGGCCCTGCACGTGTTGTTCGTCGCATACGGTGCGCGTCCATGTTTCGTAGTCGCGCACGTCAACGGTGTCCCGTTGTTCGCGGTCGTGCTGGTATCGCGTGGCGTCGAACCGGTAGGTGATGTCGTGCGGGTGCACGTCGGCCGACCATTCGGGCAACGGTTCGATGGGGATCTCGCGCAGGGTGACGAGCCGGTACGGTGGTTCGATGTCCCCGTAGGAGCCTTGGGGCTGGAGGATGCCGAAGCCTTCCATGCGCAGCTCGTAGCCGAGGCGTTTGAGTTCGTCCTGCAGTTGCCGGTAGGCGGTGTCCATGGTGGTCATGCTGGTCTCCTCGGCGGCTTATCGGTTGCGGGTCTTCGTCCGGTCCGGCGTGGATGGATGGGCTGTGGGGTCGTCGGCGCGCTGGCTGGCCCGTTGGCGTATGCCGTCGAGCACCGTGTCCCTGCCTTTCGACGTATTCGGCTCTTCCTCTTTCGCCGGTTTGGGGTTGAAGGAGGTGATGGGTGCGGGCAGCGCGTATCCCTGGTCGATCGGGGTGATGCCGTCGGCGGGGTCGAGTTCGTCGGCGGGTCTGGCGCCCATGGTTTCGGCGAGTATCGCGGCGGCGTCGCCGTGTCCGGTCCGGTCGGCGATGATGCGTTGGAGGGTGTCTTCCAATCCGGCGCTGATGTCGGTGGAATCGGCGGGCATGATGCACTGGTAGACGGGTGCTCCCCAGTTCGTCGTCGTGCCGGCGAGCGTGTATTCCATGATGCGTTCGTCGGGTTCGAGCAGCGATTCGAGCCGGAACGGTTCCCGTGTTGGCATCTGGTCGGGATTGGCGTGTTCTGCTGCGTATTCGGCGACGAGTTGGGCGAACGTGGCCGATCCTGAGGGCATGTCGCCGTCCAGCTGGTCGGCCACCGGTTTGACGAGGCCTTGGACCTGTTGGCGCAGGTGTTCGTCATCGGTGTCGTTGGCCTGCATGATGCGTTCGGTGATGCGTGTGGCGTCGTCTGATCGCATCACGTTGTCGTGCGTGTCTCCCCAGCGTTCGATCATCCGCATTGCGTCGGGGGTCGACTGCGTCGTGGCGTCGAGACCGGGCTCGTCGTCGGTGTAGGCGTCGATGATCTGCTTGAGTTCCGTGCCGGAATACCGTTTGGTGTCGGGGATGGTGGCGTCGAGCAGGAACCCGTGGTCGGCGAGGGTGACGTTGTCGTTGATGGTGGCGTCGCGCCCGTATTTCGCCACGTCGAAGTACATGCCGTATGGCCCGTCAAGGAGTTTCGCGAGTTCGGTGCTTTGGTTGACGCAATGCCAGCCGTACATCTCGTCTAGGTCGGGCGTATTCTCCTGTGTGATGCCTTGCGGCGGGTCGTAGGTCATGTATTCGATGTCCTCGGATTGGACGAGCAGGTTCGCCAGTCCGATCGGGTCGTGCACGCCGTTCATATCGGCCGCCAGCCGTACCGCCTCCAATGCTTCGGGCTGGTCTTGCGCGAAGATCCGGGCGGCTTGTGCGAGCGTGTTCAGGGAGTGGAGGTCTTCGTATTCGCCGGGCCGGTAGTCGAGTGCGGCGAGCAGGCCCGTGTATTCGTGGTCGAAGATGCCGTATTCCTCATAGGTGACGCCTCCTTGGCGTCCGATCTCATAGGCTTGCTTCGCGTCGAGCGTCAGTCCTACCTGTTCGGTGAGGAACCGGTCGATCCGCTGCTCGTCCGTGGGCAGGCGCAGCCATCCGCCGATGAGCGCGCCCTCGTTGTATCGTCCGAGGTTGCCTACCCATACGTTGATCGTCAGATTGTCTTCAGCCATCATCGGCTCCTTGTCTGTGTTTGCATCTGCGTTCTTGTCTGCGCGGTGGATGGTGTTTGCGCGCGGCGTTCGGCCCTGTCCTTGATGGCGTCGAGCGTCCGGCTCTTGCCGGCCGGCAGGGATTGCTTGGCCGCCTGTTCGGGGTTTTCCGAACCGGGTGCTGCTGGTGGTTCCTCGCCGGTTCGGGTGCCGGTGGTGGCGGTGACCGGTTTGTTTTCGGCGCATTGCCTCGCATAGGCCATGCGTTGCGCTTTGACGGCGCGGCACAGCTGCCATGCGTCGTCAATGCGCATGGTCTCGCGTTGCTCGCCTTTGCCGCGCCACAGTTCCACGGGTTCTCCGGGTTTGAAGCTGACGGTCACGTCGCGCCCGTTCAGTTTGGCGTCCCGTGCATGGTCGGTCAGGAAGCGGTCGAGCTGCCATCCCGTCAGGTCCACGCCGCGGATGCTGGTGCCTTGCGGTATCGCCACGCGCATCTTGTCGAACGAGCGCCCGTCCTTGGAGGTCATCCGGTACAGGTGCACGTAGCTGTTGGGGAAATTCACGCGCGGCCAGATCTCCCTTGTTCTTCCACCGGCCGCGGGTTGCGCCGGCCGCTCGCCGCCGGGCCGGCCGACGGCCGTCTCGTTCCGCCTCGGCTCCGGGACCGGGACCTGCGCGTTCCCGGGCTGTTCGAGCTGCCATAGCGTCGGCGTCTGCATGGCGTCGGGCGTGTTCCATGATCGTGCGGCCTGCGTGCGGATGCGTTGGGCGATCTCGTCGGAGGCCTGGTCGAGGTCCGGCGAGGGGAAGCTGATCGCGGCGTCGGGCCATGCCTGGTTGTGGCGTCGAATCGCGTCATCGACGACCATGCGGGCGACCTGGCCCAGCCGATCGTCCTGCGGCATGCCGGCGGCAGCGTATTGCTCGCCACGGCGCGCGATGTTCGCCAGGACCTGCCGGTCGTTGTCGATGAGATTGTCCATGAGCCAACGCGCGTTGGCTGAAAGCTCGGGCATGGCGATGCTCCTTTCCGGTCATGGTCGTCGCGCATCCGTTCACCGGGTGCGGGTGCGTTGCTTCGAGGGCGCGGTGCGGCGTTGGCCTTCGATGCGTTTGCCGGCCCGCGTGCGGATGTCGTTCAGGGTCTGCTGCTTGGTTTTGGGGCGGCGCACGCCGCCGTCCGGAGCGGGGATGTCCATGCGGTTCCAGTCCAGGCCCCGCGAGCGTGCGGTCAGGGATTCGATCGCGTCGGCGATCCGTCTGGCCTGGCCGGCCGGGTAGGTGAAGCGCACCGTGTCGTCGGCGACCCGTTGCGTGTGGCGGGGTATGTGGAGCCGGTCGAGCTGGTCGGTGATGATCGCGGCGTCACGGTCCCAGGGCACCGTGCGGAAGTCGAACCGGCCGTTCGATGGCGATTCGGCGTCGAAGGCGAGGCGCAGCGCGTCGTCGGAGGGTTCGAGGAACGGATTCGGCTCCTCTCGTTCCGGTGCCGGCATTGTCTCCGTGGCCGGCCGTGCGGGATCGGCGTCGCCGGGTTCGGGAGTCGTGGCGGTCTCCTGCCGGGCGAGTTCCCGGTTGAGGCGTTCGACGATGCGTGAGACGACGTGGTTGACCTCGTCGGCGTCCTTGCCTTGGAAGTGGAGGAAGGTGCGGCCGGTGTCGCGGTCGTGCTCGATGTGGAAGGTGATGCCGGCCTTTTTCAGGTCGTGTTCGAGCTGTCGGGCGTATCGTCCGGTGACTTCCTGCACGTTGATCGGCTCGCCGGTGCGGTGCAGGGTTTTGCCGTCCACCTTGCCGGTGGTCCTGATCTGCCGTAATGTCTCGCCGGTGGCGTGCACGCCGATGCCGAGCAGGTGCAGCGCCTTGTCGAGCCCGTATTTGGTCACGTCGATGATGACGCGCGTGCCTTGCTCGCTGACGCGCATCATGAGTTCCTGTGCCTGGTCCTCGGCCGCCATGGGATTCTCCCGTCATCCGTCGTGGTTCGTTGCGTTCCAGCTTCCGCCGGCTCACCGGTTCCTGCGGCGGACACGATGCCCGCCATCGCGGCGTTGTTCGCGCCGTGCGCCGTCGGAGCGTTCGGCGGTTGGCGTGGTGCGGGCGATGAGCCGGCGCAGGGCGAGGGCGTCGGAGGCCAGGCCACGGGTCTCCTGCTCCTCGATGGCGAGCTGGGCCTCCAGTCCCGTGGCGTCGGCTCCCTGATCATGGTTGTCGGCGATGAGCGCGATCAGGGCGCGCATGTGCTTCGCGTTGCGTTCGACGGAGTCGGTGAGTCGGCCGAGCGTCGCCAGCCGGCCGTCGCCTTCGTCGATGACCTGGGCGAGCACCTTGAGCTCGCGCAGGCTGTCGGCGAGTCGGTCGCAGGCGATCGCCTGACGCAGCGCGCGTCCGTTCACGCCGGTCAGGTCCTGGCCGTCGAACCGTTGACGGCAGTAGTCCTCCAGTCGCAGCGTGGGCCGCGCGAACCATGCGTACAGGTCCTCGCAGTCCGTTGAACGTGCATAGCCGCCGTTCTCGTCGGTGAGCACCTGTCTGACGTCGTCGGACAGGTAGGCGTGCCAGATCCTTCCGTCACGTACGAGCCGTTCGCACGGTATGGTCAGGTGCAGGCGTCCGTGCGTGCCGGGCACCCGAACGGTCACCGCCGTATCCGTCCGACGGGCGATCATGGCCTCGTGGAAGGTGATCTCGCTGAGTGTGCGCCGGTGGATCTTGCCCATGATGGCGAGCATGTTGTATGCCACGCCCAGTCGCCGGTCTCGGATTCCGCGGGTCTGCCCGCATGGCGTGTAGGTGATGCGTCCGCCGCGCACGGTCGCGTTGACGCCGAGCGTCGCGAGTTCGCGGCGGAAGCCCGCGAAGTCATGGGCGTTCATGCAGGCCGTGTCGATGCTGGTGCGCAGTCGGTCCTTGATGTTGCCGCCTCTGGCGCTCAGGTGGAGTTCCCCGATCGACGGGGCCACGCGCCCGGACTGTTCCGGCATGAGGGTGTGCAGCCCGTATTCGCGGCATAGCCGGTCGCTGATCTTCCGCCATTCGCCCAGGGTTCCTTTCCTCAGACGCAGGGCCTTGCCCGTGATCCGGTCTGCCGGGCAGATGAGGATGTGGTTGTGCATGTGGGACCTGTCGGTGTGGGTGGCGATCACGTAGTCGTGCGTGCCTCCGGTGATCTCCCGGACGAACCGTTCCCCGATCAGATGCGCCAATCGGGGCGTGACCTGGTCGGTGGGATCGAACGATTGGATCACGTGCAGCGCCAACACGGCCCCCTGCCGGCGTGAGCCGCCTTTCGTGGCGTCCAACGCACGTTCGAAGCCTCGGGCGATGGACTCGGCGTCCGTGATGTCATCGCCGACGGTGGTCGAGGCCCACCGGTAGCCGTCGGTCTTGGCCGGGTTCGTCACGTAGGCGATGCTGCGGGCGAGCGTGCTTTTGATCTTGCCGATCTTGACTACAGCCATTCGGGCACCCCTTTGGGGTCAACGTCGGTCTCCACCCGGATGCGCAGGCCTGCGACCAGCCGTTCCGCCTGGCGCAGTTCGTCGAACACGCGCGAGAGCATGGCCAGGTCCGTCTCCCGCGTGGTGTTCGCGTGACGGGCGATCTGGTTGACGTTGTTGCCGATCCTTGCCAGTTGGGCGCTCACGTCATGCAGGTTCGCGGGCACGGTGATGTTGACGCGGTGGGCGCATCTGATCCTGTTGCGGGCGAACGCCATCCATCCCACGGGCCTGAGCCCGGCCTGGATGCGCTGACGGTTCTCCACTTTGAGCGAGTCCGCCACCCACCGCCATTCCTCCTCGCTGAACGTGACCGCCTTGCGGATCGTCCTGGAACGGTTGCCTTTCCAACCCATCGGCGCCTCCTCATATCGGGTTCCACGGGTGTCCCGCGATCGGCCCCGAGCCTCATGGGGCCGCGCCGGTGTACGTACACCGGCGATGCTTGCTACACACCAACCGCCCCTCCGGGGAGGGGATGGTTGCGCACCGGTCAGTTTTGCCTTGGCGCCACGCCATGCGCGGCGGACTTCAGGTCACGTTTCGCATGCCGAAGCCGGTTCCGTTTCGTGTCCGCCGGCATCATTGCCGGCGTCGTTCTACGATGCGGGGCAGTGAAGAACAATCACCGTGAGGAGACCGTCATGGCGAAGCCGAGGGAACGCAACCGGGCGATGCGCGCCATCGCCGACAACGCATTGGATGCCGAGTTGGAGGCGCTTCGGCGCAAACGCGGCGAACTGTCGCGTTTGGGTATTCTGCTGGACGATATGCGCTGGGCCGCGGAACGATTCCGTGACGCCGCCCAGTCGTTCTGCGACGACCATCACATGCCTCGTGCCCAGCTCGTGCGCACGCTCAGGATGGAGCCAAGGGAGACGGGCATGGCGTTCCATGCCGTCACGCCCGACTACGGGCAGGCCAATCCCGCCGATAGTCACGGCGAAATCCATGATGGCGAGGATTCGTCCCTCGAATCCGACGGCCGACCGGCATCCGCCGTCGGTACGCCGGAGATTGCTCTGACGGAAGGCAATGATGCAACGGCGAATGCGGCCGATGCCGGTGATGCCGGAGAATCCGGTTCGATTGGATTGGACTCGGAGGGATTGCGATTCGGTTTCCCGCGTCCTGGCGGCTACGCTGGATGACATTGGCTACATACGGGAGGTGACGGCGATGCCGATGCTGCTGGTGATGCTTGGCCTGTCGCTGGCGACGGGCGTGATACGCATGCTGATGCGTGGCGTGGCCTCGTGCCTTGCCCTGTTCGCGCACCCGTTGCGGCTCGTGGTGTTCC
The DNA here is from genome assembly GCF_018555455.1 of Bifidobacterium colobi. Taxonomy (GTDB): domain Bacteria; phylum Actinomycetota; class Actinomycetes; order Actinomycetales; family Bifidobacteriaceae; genus Bifidobacterium; species Bifidobacterium colobi. The sequence goes on from NZ_JAFEJU010000011.1 coordinate 39,986, forward strand.
TCGTGAACTCCGTGTTCACGGCGTTCGCCATGCTGTCGGGATTGCTCATGCTGGCGTTCCTGCTCATGCATTTCCTCGCCGGCTCGGACGCTCCGGCATTGGACGGCTCGTTCGCGTTGATCGTCGCCGCGTTTCTCACGGCCGTGCTTGCGAGCATGCTCATGGATTGGTGCGACGCGCGGCTCCGACGACGCTCCTCCCGCCACGGCTGAACGTCACCCGCCGCCGCTTGGCTCCGAAGGCGCGGGCGCGCATGCGCCGTCACGTTTCGCCATTCGCGCCCGGACGGGGGCGGAACCCGTATTCCGGTTCCGCCCCGTCCGTCGCTTATTCGGCGTCGTCCGGCTCGCCGGATGCGTCGTCGGCTTGCGATGCCCCATCGTCGCCCGGTTCGCTGTCCTACCCTATGCCGGTATCCCTGCCATTGTCGTCGTCATCGATTGGTACGAGGGAGCCATTGAGGGCTTCGGCTTCCGTGTCCGAGGTGCGGTAGCCGAGTGTTTCCAACGCCTCGTACAACGGTGTGGCGTGTTCCGCGATGGTCGCCGCGTCACGCCACGTTTCCCAGCTGACGCGCTCTTCGGCCAAGGCGTAGAGCAGTCCGAACGCGGCCCGTTGCGGGTCGCCGGCAATCATCGCGGTGACGGACTCGCGTAACGGGTCTTCGGCCTCGTCCTCCGGCTTTGCTTCATCGGCGTCGTCGCCCGCCGTGCCGATGCCGGTGATTTGCTCCCAAACGTCCTCGGCGTGACTGTTCCATTGGTCGAATCCCTCGGTGAGCGTATCGAGCGCGAATCTCGCGGACAGCAGGGCGACGGCTTTGCCGATGCCCTTCGGCTGGGATTTCAGTTCCATGAGATGCGTCACGAACGCGATGCGCAAATCACGGCTTGCCCGCGCGAACTCCTTGGCCGGTGCCGTCTCGCGTTCCTTGCGTTCCCGTTCCTCGCGCCAACGCGCCTCACGCGCCTCACGGGCCGCGGTCTCGGCCTCCTCGTCCACGGTTTCGTACAGGGCGATGCCGCGCGCCCATGACGCGCCTTCGGCCCGCACTCCCACGACGGGCGTGGCTCCGTCATGGGAGTCGCGCCATGCGTCGATGGCCTTGGCGATGTCGCCTGTGGTCAGCATCGTGGTGCGACGCAATCCCTTTGGCGAGTCATACCAGTTGTCCGTGTTCGGTTGTTCGTCGGCCGCGTCGATGCCCATGCGTTTCAATTCGGCTCGCGCCGTGTCGAGCCATTCGCGCCATGTTCGCTCCTGCCGGGCGTGCTTGACGGCCATGTTCCAGTTCTTGCCGCCTGCCGCCTCGGCGAGCCGTTCCTGAAGGTCTGGATGCCGGTCGAAGTCGGCGATGGTCTCCCAGTCGTCGATGCTCAGCTGGGCTGTTCCGGCCTTGCTTCGCGCGTTCTCGCCGATGGCGGCTATCTTCAGGCGTCGGCGCACCAATGACGTGGAACGGCCGGTGCGTTGCGCTGCCTCGTCCACGCCCACGCCCAAATCGAGAAGCCCCTGATAGCCGTCGGCCTCCTCGATGACGGTCAGGTCGGCGCGCTGGCTGTTCTCCACGAGCATGAGCTCGCGTTGCTCCCGTTCCGACAAATCGGCCACCACGGCGGGCACCCGGCTCAATCCGGCGAGTTTGGCGGCGGCGAGGCGGCGATGCCCGATGACGAGCAGGTAGCGTCCCTGCGGCGTGGGAGTGACGAGCAGGTTTTGCCGGATGCCCTGCGCGCGTATCGAATCCGCGAGTTCCGACACATCGTCCACGTCACGGCGCGGGTTCGCGGGGTTCGGATCGATAAGTCCCATGTCCAGCATGACGATGTTCGATTCGTCCATGCCCTCGTCGGCCGATACGGGACGTTCGATGATTGCGGTTTCCATGATTGTCTCCTTGAAAAAACAGATGATTGGGGATTGGCTGGGGCTTCCGGAATCGGAAGCCCCAGCCAGATGAATCCACGGCCGACGCTCAGTGGCGGCGGCGTTCCGTCCACGCGGGGCGGATGCCGTGTTCGCTGGCCGCGAGCACGAGGGATGCCAGCGAGCAGTCGTCGTCCAAGGCCAAGGCCTTGAGCGCGCGCACCGCGGCGGCGGTCGAACGGTCGGCCATCCACAGCAGGTACGCGCACGACGCCATCGGCTGTGCCTTGTATCCGTCCGGGGCATCGGCCGTCACCGATTCCAGCAACGCCGTCGCGCGTTCCCCGCGTCTCGTGTCCGGCTGGTAGGCGGCGTCCTTGAACGCCCGTGACAGTTCGCGCATGACCACGGCCGCCGACTCCATCGAATGCGGCTGGGCGTACAGCATGTGCAGTTCGCCGCCGCCCATCTCGCGCAAAGATGCGAGTATCAGCGAGTCCCGCATGCTCAGGCACTCGGTCATCAGCACCGCCAGCGTGACGCGCTCCTCATGGGAGAAGCCTCCCTCGTCGCGCGACAGCAGGCCGTTCCACCTGTCCATCAGGGGCGCGAACCACTTGTCGGCCGCTTGTGCCGGTCCAAGTTCGCGCCGGTCCTGAAGGAACCCGTCGCGTACGCGCTTCGCCAGTCCGGTTCCCGCCGTGCGGGTGTCCACCATGTCGTTCATGTCCATCGGTCCTTTCCGTGTGGTTTCCATTTCGGACACCACCCGCCTGCCATGCGCGCAGGCGGAGAGACCGGAGGCGTGGACCGCGACGATCCGGGCCGTAGCGAAGACGGCATGCTGGTCCGCCGTCGCAGCGCAGGCACGGGAGCGGCGCGGGACACGGCGCAGGGAACGCAGACGGAGCGCATGGCATGCTGGTGGTGGCCGCAAACCCCTCGTCAGATTCCGCGCGGCCCACCGCCGCGAGCATGCGAGCGGCCAGACAACACGGTCATGCGCGCAGCGCATGGCCCGGGGCCGCGTTCCCGCGCCGATTGCGGAGAGTATGTCGAACAGCCCCGCCTGGAGCATTCTCTCCGCAATCGGCAAGGTCGCCGTTTCGGTGCTGGATACAAATCCCCGCAACGGTTGTCTATGGAACGACATTCGGAACGTAAAAAGCACCCTGCCCGGAAGGAGATGGGGCAGAGTGCTTACTCGTGTCGGCGGAAGATACCGCCACGTTCGCCGTAGATGATTATTGAACGGTGAAACCTTGATCTTCGGCGTAGAGTTTCAGCGCCTTTTGCCACTTGTCAGCGGCAGCCTTGAAAGTCTCCTTGCCGGAGAAGAATGATCCCATATTGTCGTTGTAGATGGAGCGGGCGTAGGGCTCGAAGGGTAGGAACTCCCATTTGCCGGTGACGTCCTTGGCGGCCCGGGAGAAGACCTCGTTGTATTTCTGCCCTCCGAAGAACTCGTTGTCGCTGCCGTCAGCGTTTCTGAGCGTGGTCTTGGCGAGGAAGTCCTCCTGGTTGAGGGTCTTGGTGGTGGCGGGGAAGCTACCGTTGGACACGCGGGCGTCGATGCCCTCGTCGTTGGTGGTGACGTATTCGACGAACTTCTTGGCCGCCTCGAGCTTGCCGTCCGCGACGTCCTTGGTGATGGCCAGGCCGCTGCCGCCGTATTCGCCGTTGATGGGCGTACCGTCGATGGTGGGCAGGAGGGCTACGCGGAATTTGCCGGTGGCTTGGGGCACGCCCTGCAGGAGGTTGTTGGCCATCCACGCGCCGCTGATGAGGCTGGCGATGGAGCTGTCGCCGAGGGACTTCATCCAGTCGTCGGTCCAGGTCTTCGTGTGGACGTCGATCAGGTCCTCGTCACGCAGCTTCTGCCAGAGGTCCATGAACCGCTGGGCGCCCTTGTCGCCGGTGATGTCGATGGTCAGCTTCTCGCCGTCGAGCGTGTAGGCGTGGCCGCCCATGGCCCACATCATCGCGTTGAACAGGCCCGCGTCGCCGGAGTCGGAGATGATGTAGGAGCCGGTGGCGCGGATCTTCTTCGCGTCCTCGTAGAACTCGTCCCACGTGGTCGGCGGTTCGTCGATGCCGGCCTGGTCGAACACGTCCTTGTCGTAGAAGTAGGCCATCGGGCCCGAGTCGGCAGGCATCGCGTACACGCCGCCGTTGATGTTCACGGAGCTCCAGGTGCCGGGGTGAACGTGTCCTTGAGCTTAGTGGCATCGTAGACCTTGCTCAGGTCCATGAGCGTGCCGGAGTGCACGAACTGCGGGATGGCGAGGTATTCGATCAGGGTGACATCGGGCAGTCCGCTGCCGGCCTGGGCCGCGTTGTTGAGCGCGGTGTAGGTCTCCTCGGTGCTGCCGACGTTGCTCACCTTCACCGTGATGTCGGGATTGGCCTTCATGAAGATTTTGGCGGCGCGATCGATGCTGGCGTCCCACGACCATACCGTCAGTTCGGTCTTGCCCGAGCTTGCGGTCGTGTTGCCGCATCCCGCGAGCGGGATGAGCAGGGCTCCGATGACGGCCGTAGCTATGGCTGCGCGTGTGGTGTTATTCATGTTGGTCTTCTTTCCGTGCTCGACCGTCTTTGGCCGTATGCCGCAACTATTTTGTTTGGATGTCGAACATGATTATGTACAGAGATGGGAAACTTGTCAAAACACCGGGGTTTTCATATTGTCAGTCCCCTGATGGGTGTTATTCTGAAAGCCGTTCGAGGATGACGCCGGGATGTCCGTCCCGATAATGTGATTCCGCATTTCCGCAATCGTCTCACCCGAGGAGGGCTCCCATGTACGCTAAATCCAATCCCAGCGACGCAAGGGCCAACAACCGCAGACTGTTGTTCCGGCTGCTGTTCCCCGACCGGCAACTGTCGCGCGCCGACCTATGCAAGGAGACGGGGCTCTCGCGCGCCACCGCCACGGATGTGACCGGCGAGATGATCGACGACGGCCTGCTACGTGAACTGGGGTCAGGGAAACGGGATGGCCGCGGCAAGCCGGGCACCTTGCTGGCCATCGACACGGACATGCTTCGTCTGGTGTGCATCGATCTGTCGCGCCCGTATGTGATGACCGGCGCCGTGATGGATTTGCGGGCCAGAATCGTGGAGCGTCGCGAACGTGTGCTTGATGATGGCGACCGGGTCGATCTCGACGACGTGCTTTCGCTCGTCGGTCAGATGATCCGGCTTGCCGGTTCGGGGCTTGTCGGCATCGGCGTCGCAGTCCCCGGCGTGGTCTCCGGTGCAGGGAGGGTGATCTCCAGCTCCAATCTCGGCTGGGACGACGTGGAGCTTCGCGACATGCTCGAAGGCGAGTTCTCGTTGCCGGTCCGAGTGGACAACGACGCGAACGCCGCACTGCTCGCCGACCGCTTCCTCGGGCACGGCAATCCCAACTGCCTGCTCGTGCAGATCACCCGGGGCATCGGCGCATCGGTGCTGCTCAACGACGAGTTCGTGGATGGCGACGACCATGCGGCCGGCGAGATCGGCCATGTTGTGATCGACCCGAACGGTCCGGCATGCACCTGCGGCAAGCGCGGCTGCCTGGAGACCTACGTCTCCGCCATCGCGTTGCGCGACCGCATTCGCCAGGACCCAAATCGGCGCGCGGACATCCTGGCCGAAGCTGGTGCGAGGCTCGGCGGAGCTCTGGCCATGCCGGCGAGCCTGCTGAATCTTCATGACATCGCCATCTACGGACCTCCCGACATCGTCGGCGAGACGCTGCTCAATGCATGCGACGAGACCGTCAACTCCTTGTCGCGGAACGACTACCAGAGCAGTATGCGGGTGCGTCGGTGTGAGCTCGGTGACGACGCCACTCTGCGGGGGCAGGCGGTCTCCGTGCTGCGCGAGATCGTGGGCAGGCGCGGGCTGTCCGCGGCGGCCTCGTCCTGACGCCACGTGCGTCCCGCCGCCAAGCGCGCGTGGCGTGGTGTATCATCGCTTCCCGAATCCAATATGTAAGGATTCCGAACATAATGACGGGCGGACGAAACAGGAGTCCGCCCTCGGGAACGGAGATCGTCATGACGATGAATGCCAGTGGTACGCCGGAAACAGAGAACCTGCGCGTCGGCGTGGATGTCGGCGGAACGAAGATCGAGGCGGTGCTGACCGATGCGGCCGGCACGGTTCTCGCATCCGCGCGCAAGGCAGCCCGGAAAGGCGGTGACGAGGTCGTGGAGGATGCGGTCGCCATCGTGCGGCAGGTGGCCGGAATGCGGTTCGATGAGGTGAGATCGGTGGGCATCGGCATCCCCGGGCTGGTGCACCGCGACACCGGGCGCGTGGAGAACGTGGTCAATCTCGGAATTGAGAACCTGGAGCTGGGAGGTCGCGCATCCGGCATGCTCGGCCTTCCCGTGTGGGTGGACAACGATGTGAACGCCGCGGCGCTGGGAGCCTATGGAACGCTACCCGACCGGCTCAAGCACGGCAGGATGGCGTTCGTCAACCTAGGGACGGGGTTGGCGGCCGGCTTCGTTCGCGCCGGTCTCGTCGAACGCGGCGACACCGGCGCCCTCGGGGAGATCGGCCACCTGCCGGTGGACCCCAACCGCATGGCGTGCAAATGCGGTCAGCGCGGATGCCTGGAGACCGCATGCTCGGGAGGGGGCCTGCGGCGCATGTGGCCCGTCGCGGATCCTCCGCTGCCCGACATCCTCGCGAAGGCCGATGGCGGCGATGGCGAAGCGGAACGGGTTCTCGGCATCGCGCTGCATGCCCTCGCCGACGTCGTGCAGATCGTCGCCCAGGCCGCGGATCCTTCGGTCATCGTCATCGGAGGCGGTGTTTCCCGTGCCGGGTCCCCGTTGCTTGATGCGCTGCGCGGGGAACTGCGCAACAGGGAGGCCTCCAGCGGATTCATCGCGGGTCTGCGGCTGACGGAACGCCTGCGGCTCGCCGATGCGTCGATTCCGATCGGCGCGCTCGGAGCGTCCCTCATCGCCTGCTGACCAGACCCCGGTGCCGACGGACCATCGGCGCGCCGAAACCAGATTCCCCAATCTCCAACAGACGGGGTGCACCACATCCATTATTTTGTTCGACTGACTTGCAAAAAAGGTTAAGGCGTCATATCCTTGGCTCTCAAGGAGGTTGAAACCAACTACAGGAATTACGCAAGGCTTGCTAACAAAATATCCGGTCTTGCTGCGGCGCGATGCCCAGAAGTGGTGTGGCGTCATGTTCCTCGGTATCGCTACGGACGTCGGCAACGGCGTCCGTAGCGGCATCGCCCGCGCATGGCAGCGCGGGCGGATACGGACCCGGGACCGTCGTGCGCAGCGGCACGTCGCGCCATTCCTCCGAACGACGGCGTCGGGCAGGCATTCCAGGAAAAGGAAACCATCATGAGAACGAAGAGGATTTCAGCGGCCATCGCCTTGGCGGCCGCGTCGGCGCTCACCCTGTCGGGATGCTCGATGGGAGCCCCGTCCGGCGGCTCACAGCAGGATGCATCCGCAGGCGGCAAGCTGACGGTGTGGATCATGCAGGGCGACCAGAGCGAGGACACCATCAAGGCGATCAACGAGCGGTTCACCAAGGAGACGGGCGTCAAGGTCGATGTGCAGACCCAGGTGTGGGCCGACATCAACACGAAGGTGACGACCGCGCTGTCCACGGACACGCCGCCGGACGTGATCGATCTGGGCAACACGCAGGTCGCAGGGTTCGCCGTGAGCGGCGGCCTTCTGGATCTGACGGACAAGGCCGACGACATGAGGCAGGGGCACACCTGGCTGTCCGGCCTTGAAGAGCCCGCCACCATCGACGGCAGACTGTACGGCATCCCCGCGCTGGGAGCCGCCGGCGCCGTGATCTACAACAAGAAGATGTGGTCCGCGGCCGGAATCGACAATCCGCCGAGCACGTACGAGGAGCTTGAGACCGATCTCCAGAAGCTCCGGGACGCGAACACCGACAAGGACTTCTCCCCGTTCTATATGCCGGGGCGTGACTGGAAGTCGGCGGCACGGTGGATCTGGGATGCCGGCGGCGACTTCGCCGAACAGCAGTCGGACGGAACCTGGAAGAGCACCCTGTCGAGCGACAAGTCACTCAAGGGCATCGACCAATGGGTGGAATTCCAGCACAAGTGGTCCTCCGAGGCGTCCCGCTCGCTGGATACCGGCAACCCCGACTTCAGCCAGCTGCTGGCCGAAGGCAAGACCGGCGCGATCCTGAACAACAGCGCCGGCATCCGCACCATCCAGCAGTACAACCCCGACCTCACGACCGACGATCTGGGATCGTTCCCCATGCCCGGCGCCAGCGGCAAGCTCCAGCCTGCGATGATGGCCGGTTCGGTGTGGGGCGTCGCGCAGAAGAGCAAGCGCCAGGAGCTGGCGCTCAAGTGGATCAAGATCGCCGCAAGCCCCGAGATCCAGAAGGACTACGTGTTCGCCAAGGACGGATGGATGCCCAACTACGTCGAAGGCCTCGACGAGGTCATGAAGTCCGCGGACTTCCCGTCCTACCTGACCGGCTTCTTCGAATCGGCGAAGGACACCAAGGCCACACCGGCGTCCCCGCAATGGCTGACCATCGAGAACGACAGCTCCCTGAACTGCTTCGGCGACATCGCCACCGGCGCGACCACGGCCAAGGCCGCGGCCAAGTCGTTCGACGAGCATGCGGACTCCCTGTACGCGAAGAAGTAGGGGAAGCGTGATGAGCAATGCGCAATCGACGGCTGCCGCCGTCCCCGTGGTGAAGCGGCGTCGCAATCTGACGCCCCTGTGGCTGCTGACGCCCGCCGGCGTGATCATCGTCGCGCTGGTCGTGGTGCCGTTGATCTTCCTGGTCTTCACGTCGTTCACGGACTTCAACCAGAAGACCCTGTTCACGGGCTCGTTCAACATCGTCGGGTTCGACCAGTACGAGAACGTGCTGACCGACCCGGAGTTCTACAAGTCGCTGGCCCGCACGTTCGGGTTCGCGGCCGCCCTCGTGGCCGGCAGCGTGCTGATCGGCATGGGCGTGGCCCAGCTGATGACCAAATTGGGGCCGGTGATGCGCTGGCTGGTCACGTTCGTGCTGATCTTCGCGTGGGCCATGCCGAACGTCGCCTCGTCGGTGGTGTGGAAGTGGCTGTTCCAGCCGGGGTACGGCGTGGTCAACTGGCTGCTGACCCAGACCCGTCTGTTCGGCGACGTAACGAACCTGTCGTGGACCGACAACACGTGGCTCGCGTTCCTGGAGATCTGGCTGCTGGTCGTCTGGCAGGCCGTCCCGTACATCGCGATCAACCTGTACGCGGCGACCACGCAGGTGGACAAGTCCTGCCTTGAGGCGGCCCAATTGGACGGCTGTTCGAAGCTGCGCTGCTACTGGCAGATCACCGTGCCGCTGATCAAGCCGAGCCTGATGGTCATCACGATGCTGTCGGTGATCTGGGACTTCAACGTGTTCAACCAGATCTGGCTCGTCTCCCAGGGAGGACCCCGCGAGACGACCGCGACGATCGGCATCTTCACCTACAAGAAGGCGTTCGTGTCGTTCGACATCGGCACCGGCGCCGCCGCGAGCGTGCTGGTCACGCTCATCCTGCTCGCCCTGACGAGCGTGTACATCCGCTACCTGCTCAAATCCGGGGAGGACCTGTGACCATGAATAGGGCAACCGCAAACCACGGCATCGCGCCGCGCGCCAAGCGCAGCGCATCGGCCGAGCTGCGCCGCATCGGCACGATCGTATTGGCCGTCGCGTTCTGCATCGTGTGGATCTTCCCGGTCTACTGGATGTTCGTCACGTCGATCAAGCCGCGCAACCAGATCATGACCGCGACACCCGTGTTCTGGCCCGCGAAGCTGTCGATCGACAACTTCATGGTGGCCGTCACCCAGACCTCGTTCCTGACGAACCTGAAGAACAGCGTGATCGTGACCGCCGTGTCGATCGTCCTGTCGATCGTCCTCGCGTTCTTCGCGTGCGCGGCCCTGACCCTCTACCGGTTCCGCGGCCGCAAGGCGATCATGGTGTTCGTGCTGGCCATCCAGATGACCTCGGGCGGCATCATCCCGCAGTTCATCATCTTCAACCAGTTCGGCCTGCTCAACAAGTACAGCGGCCTGATCCTCGCGTACATAGCCATGGTCCTGCCGTTCGCGATCTGGAACATGCGCGGCTTCTTCCTGAACATCCCGAAGGACATCTTCGAGTCCGCGGCCGTCGAGGGAGCCAACGACTGGCAGATCCTGTGGAAGATCACCTTCCCCCTGGCCGCGCCCGGCATCGTGTCCACGTCCGTGTTCGCGTTCATCAACGCCTGGAACGACTACATGACCGCCTACACGTTCATGAAGGACCAGTCCAAGTACACGCTGCCCGTATGGCTCTCCTCGTTCTCCACGCCCACCATGGGCACCGACTTCGGCGGGCAGATGGCCGCATCCGTCATCTTCTCCCTGCCCGTCGTGATCTTCTTCATGATCATTCAAAGGAACATCATGAAGGGCGTCACCACCGGAGCCGTCAAATAACCCAAACGGAGCGATAAACAATGCGTGCGGCGCCGGGACCATTTCCGCGAGTGGTTCCGGCGCCGCGCGTCATCTCGGAACCCAAAACGCAATATAACGCAATCAAAGGTGAACCACTGAGAAAGGACTTCCATGAGCGATCAAGCAACCCTGAAGGGATGGACCATCATTCCCAAGCCGCAGACCGTACAACACAAGGCGGGCGTCTCACTGCTGCCGATGTGCGGCCGAGTCAACGAGCCACGTGCGTTCGGAGACGAACGGCAGGTACTCGCAACACAACTTGCCGACGACATCCGTGCGGTTGCGGGATTGGAATGGGACATCGCCACGGGTGACCGTTGGCCTGGATTCATCACATTGACGACACTGGACGATCTCCATGCGCGTCCGTCCGGCGCGTACACGCTCGACATCGCCAAGGACGGCATGACCGTCAGGGGCGCGGACTTCGAGGGCGTGCGCAACGGCGTGCAGACCCTGCGCCAGCTCATCCGCCAATGCGGCGCCGCCCTGCCCTGCCTGCACATCGAGGACCAGCCCGCCTTCGAAACGCGCGGCTACTACCTCGACGTCACCCGCGGGCGCGTCCCCACCCTCGACTGGCTCAAGACCTGGGCCGACAAGCTCTGCCTCTACAAGTACAACCAGCTCCAGCTCTACGTCGAACACACCTTCGCCTTCGACGGGATGAGCGAGACCTGGCGCGGCTCCAGCCCGCTCACCCCGCGCGACATCCTCGAATTCGACGACTACTGCGCCGAACGGGGCATCGAGCTCGTGCCGTCCGTCTCCACGTTCGGCCACCTCTACATGGCCCTGCGCACCCAAAGCCTGCGCGACCTCGGCGAATTCCCCGAAAGCGCCGACGAGCCGTTCGGATTCATCGACCGCATGCGCCACCACACGCTCAACATCAGCGACGACCGCGCCTTCGACCTCTCGTGCCGTCTCGTCGACGACTACCTGCAATTGTTCCGCTCCGACAAATTCAACATCTGCGCCGACGAGACCTTCGACCTCGGCAAGGGCCGCTCCAAACCCCTCGCCGAGAAGGTCGGGGTCGCCGCCATGTACGCCGACTACGTCACCCGCCTGTGCCGCCACCTCGAAACCCAAGGCAGACGGCCGATGATGTGGGGCGACATCGCCCTCGAACACCCCGAAATCTTGGAACGACTCCCCGAAACCATCACCCTGCTCAACTGGCAGTACGACCCGCGGGTCACCGACGAGAAGATCCGCACCGTCGCCCGATCCGGCGCCCGGCAGATCGTCTGCCCGGCCGTATGGTGCTGGAACGCGCTCCTGCCGCGCATCGACGACGCCTGGAACAACATCAGCCGCATGGCCCGCTACGGCACACAATACGGCGCGCAGGGCATGCTCGTCACCGACTGGGGCGACCTCGGCCACGTCAACGACCCGCGCATGGCCATCCCCGGCATGATCATCGGCGCGCAGGAGGCATGGAACCCCGGACGCATTCCCGACGAGGCCGACATGCTCCGTCGCATCTCCCGGCTCGAATACCGCGACGCCAGCGGCGAACTGCTTGATATCCTCACCCATGCCAGTCATGCGGCCAGCTTCGAATGGAACCATCTGATCACATGGCTGGAACTTGATGACGGACGGGGCGGCGTCAACACCGGGGTCCTGCAAACCATCCTAGGACTGCTGCCGGAAGACGAACGACCGGACGATGTGGTCCGCGCCCTTCAGGACGGAAGCCGGGCGCCGTCACTTGCGGAATCCCGACGGATGCTGATCCGCTATCTGAAACATCACGTCACGCTCGGCGAAACCGCAGATCACCTTCTACAGACCAGTGCCCGTCGAATCTCCGCAATCGCCGCGACCTCAGGACCTTGGACCAACGGGGATGCCGCTGCATTTCGCGTAGCCATCGAGGGGCAGCGACTTCTGAACCGAGTTGGTCTCCGACTCGCGTCCGAGACCGGGGTCATTGGCACTGTGCAATCGGGGGAGGCGATTCAGCATGACGGCGCGGCGAACCTTGCCGAAGCATTGGAGATCTGGATGGAGGCGTATGCGGCGCAATGGGGTATGACCAGCCGCGACTCCGAACTGCACAGGCTACGAGAGACTGTTTTCCGGGTTACTGATCATCTGCGCTCGGCGAACCGAGTGCAGAGCGTACTATGAGCAGCATCTGCCCTGTGAGAGGAGTCCCCATGCCGTAGCCACCCGATTCCGGGAACGACCAGTACCAGCAACTCATTGGTGGTCTTGTCCAAACATGGTTTCAAGACCACCAATGCCATCAATCGGAACCAGAACGCTTCCAGCGCACCACCCACATCTAGCCGTATTACGGATGATTGAGCAATGTACCTAGGGAAACGAATCAGAATCGCCATTGTCGATAACGACAAACTCACACTTGGCATGATGAAGTTAATGATCAAGCAGCTTCTGCCATTCGCTGAAATATATTGGACGGCTGCGAAGGGCAAAACAGCTATCGACAAATGCCTGGATAAGAAAACGCAGCCCGACGTGCTGCTGGTGGACATGTCCCTGGAAGACATGACCGGCTATGAGGTATGCCGGGCCATCCGCTCCAAAACACCGAAATCGTGCTGATCGGCATAACCGCTTTCTCCCTAGAGCGATACTACGCACAGGCTCTGGAGAACGGGGCAGCGTGCTTGATGGACAAGGCGCAGGTGCGTGATATCTGCCAAGCCTTGTGTCTATTGGCCAACGGACAATCACCTCATGTGAAATACGAGTCATCGGAAACCGCACAGGAAGCCTACGCAAGGCTATCCATAGAGGACAGTCCCAAACGCCGATATAAGAACCTCACCAGAAGAGAGGAAGAGGTCATGAATCTGTGCGCGTTAGGATATACATCAAAAGAAATCGGAGTGAAGCTCGGCATAGGAGAACCAACCGTAAAGACATACATCAAGCGCGTAGCTGAGAAGATAGGTGCCAAGAACAGAACGCAGGCGGTAATTAAATGGCTCGAAAAGAAAGACGAATAAAGAGCGGTAATAAAGCACACAATGCTTTCATTCTCAATAACACCAAGTATGTTCAATACTTACTTCCGATCGTCAGTATTGTTATCACGATAACAGAAACGTGGACTTACCCGCCACGAGAAATAATAACTTGGCTATTAGTGGTCATTCATATATCGACGCTCGCTCTAATGGCCGTCCATCCGCTATTAGGCAGCAACTTGCTGTTGGGTGCATTTATTGTCGGCTGCTTTATACCAGATACTAGCGGACCAAGTTTTCTATGGGGAACTTGGTTGGCGCTTGCCTATATTGGACTATATATCAAGCCGCCGTATGGAGCGGTCTACCCGTTAACAATTTCCGCTATTCGTATGTGGAGATTCAGTCTAACAAAGACTCCATTCGATGAATATGTCATGCTTCTGCTCATTATGTTTTTGGCATTTTTCATCGGAAGAGCTATATCTTGGAGAAATCTGGCAAATCAAGTAGAGAAGGATCAGCTTAAAGCAGAAAAGATTCAGCAGCATCTTTCAATGGTTAGAAAGGAAAATATTGCCGTCAGTAAGATACATGATTCGGTTAGCGGAAATCTGACATACATGGCAATAATGCTGGACAACAAGTCGGCAAGACATGATTACAACTTCAGTGAAGAAGAGATTTCAAATCTTCGAACAACGATTGTTAAAACATTAAAAGAAATACGAATTGCCATTAATGTAATGAACGGCAATGATGTTGCATCGCTAAATAATGTAGATATGCCCTATATCAGATGCCTGCAATCTATTGCCGAGCAAGGTGATAAATTCTTATCAACACTGGGGTTTTCCGGGAAAACCTATATACCTTCTGAGTTTTCAGAAAAAATCAGCAGCGATTACTTCGATGAGATAGAGTCCATATTGCAAGAGCTATATACGAACACTGCCGCCCATGCAAAACCTAATAGCGATTATTATATTTCCATAAGCTGCAAAGATTTAGAGATATCCATTGACCAGGTCAATGAAGTTTCAGCAAATAGCTTATTTCCTGATAAACCTATATCGGAAAATGGTTTAAAATTGCATGAAAAACGCATACAATCGCTGGGTGGGACAACTAGAACTTCCTCGGAAGACGGAACATGGCAATTTCATGCGCAAATTCCACTGAGCTCATCCCACGATGTGACAGATCCAATTTATGGAATGGGGACAGACTGGAAGCATCCGAACTGAATAGGCAGCAACGTCATATGCCTCCAATGAGATAACGTCGGCATTGCCTTCCGGCATTACCCCGATTGTTGTTAATGATGCGATCAGCAACGCCGAAGTAATTACTTTCATGGTCATCCTTTCTGCGACCGAAGTATCGCATAGATGCAATCGCATCAGGTTGTCATTGGCAAGGCTTGTCATCTTTCGTATGACAACATCATGAGGTAATTGTTTATGCCATGCGCGCCGTCATGTCATTGAGCTGGTACTGGTAACCGAGAAGGTTCCAGCACCAGCTTGTGTCATTCTTCTTTTGACATGGCGTTATGCGTCCATGAAATCCCGTGCAAGAAGATTCACTATCCTGCTCTGGTGCTCAGCAACAGTGAGTTGGTAATACCGTATGGCAACTTTCTCACTTGTATGCCCCAGCTCGTTCATGACTTCTCGGAGTGTGCCTCCCCGCAGCATCAGCAATGTCGCATGGCTCGCCCGCAACCCTTGGAACGTCAAATCAGGACGTCTGGCTTTTACGCGCGCTTTGGCGAATTGTTCCTCCAGAGTGGTTTGGGACATTATCTTCGCTCTTCGCGGGACGAATATCGGTGATTCTGGCAGCCTCATGTCGCAGTGATCATGAAGATGCTGACGAATCATCGGCATGAGTGCATCGGGTATATGCACATTCCTTATGCTTGCCCCCGTTTTAGTTCGGCTGTATCGGATTTCTCCACGATCCGTACGGCCGCGGTTCACGGAGTGTCGGACGTGCAACGTCTGACTATCTAGATCTATGTCCATAACACGCAAACCACAGAGTTCGCCGCATCGTAGTCCTCCGACCAAGGTTGAGAGAAAAACCGACAGCCTTGTGTATTCCGGCATGGCCTCCGCCAATAGCATCAGTTCACGAGGAGTCACCGGAGGCGCGTCGATGCGGGAGGACCGAGGTGCAGGAGGTATAGGGAAAATGAACGGATTGAATTGAAGCAACGGCTCCGTCCCATCCAATCCGGGCTTCGTCGCGGATTCGAGAATCGCCTTGAATCGCATGCAGGAGCGGCGGAACGCCCATTGCCCTTCTGGATGCGGTTTGTCATACCATGCCTTGATTTTCAAGGGTGTGATTTCCGAGAGGTGAAGCGACTCAAAATCCGTGATGAAATGCCGGATGTCTAACTTGAGGTTCCTGCGTGTCCCTCCGGCTATCTCTCCGCCATCCGGGAGCTTGTAGTTCGATTCCCACTGCGTCACATAATCGCGGAACAGGATGCGGCGCCGCTCCTGTTCCTTGAGTTTACTCAGCTTTTCTTTTTTACGTTGGGTCGGATGCGTCCATTCGGATATGCCCTTATTATGCAGATCTACTAGATGTTTCTCTTCTTCGAGCCACGTTCTGGCGTCTAATTCTTGCCAGGGTTTGAATTGTCGTTGCACTCGTTTCCCAGGAACTAGCGGGTTCGGATAGCGAACTTGCCAGGCGATGATTCCTCCGTTCTTGTCATAACGTGGTATGACCGTTCCCCAGTTGCTTCGAGGCTTTTCCGTTTGGTTTTTCTTGGGACGCCTATTTCTGGGCATGAGATCCCCCTTGATAGCAAAAAGGCGCACCGTGTGCGCGCCTTTGGGGAGATTGAGCCAGATGTCGTTAGTGGGGATGCGTTTGCTGTGTGTATGTCATCTTGCGATGACATACACACAGCAAACGGTCTTCATATGACTGTTCGCCATCTGTGGCAGGAAGCGTTATCCGTATGAATTGAAAAAGGAATACAACAAATAAGAACTACGATAATTGGTGGTTTCCAAGGAGCCATGGTAATTCTCGAATGAGAATTGCTGGCGTACTATGGACACAACATGTATATCAATGGAATATGCACCTATGCGCAGGTCACATCTATAAATGTCAATTATTGACTGAGAACCATTGTGAAAGCTTTCAATATTCCTTGTCGTTAGTCTATTGAACGACATCTAAGTAGCTGTGATTTCTGTGCTGCCGTCTATCGGCGTCTGGTGTCGACCAGAGTCATCTTTAGATGACAGATTTCACTTCTGATTGGTGCATTCCTATACGTGCAATCATCATAGTTTCGGTTCGGCATGGTGTCGGCGTGTGGTTTTGTGACGGTGGTGTTATGTGCTCGTATTCGATTGATCGAAATGGCTGGCTACCAAGAAATCGCGGGTCAATAATTGTTCTCGTCTTTGTGATGCTGTGCGGGGTGTTGGGCATTCTGCTGGTGCGGCCGGGAACGACTGCGGACGTGTGGGCACATGTGTATCGAGTGGATGCGATGCTCAACGGCGATGTGCTGGCCCGACCGGTGCGGGCGACATCCGACTATCATCACGACGCAATGCGGAACATGGGTGGCTGGGTTAGTGGTGACGTAATCGCGTTCTCGCTGGTCAATGATCGCGATTACGTGTCCGGTTTGGTGGATCCGGTGTCCATCACCACCTGTTACGGGAGGCGGTGCGAGGTGCCGTTCAATAACACCGCTGTGTATCCGCCGTTTGCGTATCTGCCGCAGCTGGCTGCATTCGCCGTGGGACGACTTCTGCGATCGAGTACGACAATACAGTTCTATTTGGCCGAAATACTTCAGCTAGGTGTTTATTTTGCATCGGTATGTGCTTGCCTGCGGCTGTTGTCCGGGAACGTGTTGCGCTGGTTTCGATGGCTGGCCGGGTTGTTGGCCGTATGGATGGCGATGCCGTTCTCGTTCATGTTTTCGCCCGACTCGACATTGGCGGCTTTGTCCCTGCCGCTGGCCTGTCTGATGGTGCGCTGCGTAGAAGGCAATCGCTTCAGTGCTAAGGATTGCGTTGTGCTGGTTTCAATCTCCGGAATCATTACATTGGCGAAGTTCGCTTATGCGCCATTTTTGCTCATGGTGCTATTGCCGATGGCTGTCTATCGTCGTATGGACATACGTTCTCGTCTTATCCTTATCGGCGGATGTGCAATATCGGTTCTGTTGCTACTCGCATGGGTGAGCGTCGGGACCGGGTTCGCCACGAACCCATCGCGCGTGTCATATGTCGAAGTGGTACGACGACGACAGGAGCTCCTAGCCGCCCCGCAACTGTTCCTGCTGCGGATGCTCTACAGTGTCATCCGGCTACAGGGCTGGTCATGGTGGGAGCCGCCGCTGTTGCTCCTGTTCTGGACTCTTTCCATTATGGCTTTGACACTGACCGTGATCGCATGGCGCAAAAACCGCCGATGCCTGCTGTTCTGGCTGACAGCATGGGTGGCGGCCGCAGGATGCGTGATGCTGATATACGTGGCAGTATGGATGCAGTTCACGCTCGATGGGCAACAAGGCGTCATAGGCATTAACAGCCGATACTTCTTGCCACTAGTACCCCTACTGGCCATGCAATGCGCCGCAGCATTGCAATCGATCCGCCAAGACATTGTGAACAAGCCTGTTACAAGCGTTTTGCGCTCTCCAGCACCATGAATATGTCCTGGCTGTCAGGAGCACAGAGGGGTGGGACCATTGAATCAAAAACCTCGTCCCTTTAGTTGATGCTGCAGGTAAGCAGTGGCGTTCAACTTTTGCCGAGTCAGAGCGCTGAACCCTTCGTCGCTGCTCGCTTCGCCGATGAATCAACCACGCCTTCTACGTTCTGCGGTCTGTGGGCTTTGACTAACATAGCCGGTCAGCGTACCGATAGCTTTCCGTGTCCCATCCGAAAGTCGGTAAGTGGTTGGAACCATTGGCTTCCAGAACATTGAAGTCATCTTTAGATGACAGATTAGGCTTCAGGAGAGCGCCAGCTTCGCAGAGGCTTCATCATGGAGTTACTGCATCCGGATGCGGCAATATCAATAGGACACCTATGGAGGTAATCATGAAGGCATTTGATAGCGCTTAACTTGATAAGTCAAGTGCACCAGGAAATACATCGACGATGATCCGCATCAGCGGTTTCCATGAAAAGATAAAACGGCGCTCTATGTCAACGAAGACAAACTAAGGAGTCCAAAATGAAGTACAGGTCGTTTGCCAGCAGGATTTCCATCCTCATGGTGGTGCTAGTCTCCAGTATCGCGCTTGTGTTCGCGGGGACTGTTCCTACATATGCGGCAGAGGTTCAGCCGACTGCTGTCGCTGCCGAGGACGGTTCTATCATCTTTGAAGGTCTTGACCAGCTCAAGCCCGGAGAAAAACTCGAATATGTGACAACCACTGATTCGGGAGATCCCGTCACCATCGGAATCGAAAATGCTACAACGGCACGAGCCACAAAGAGGTGGAAGATCTATAGGGAGTGGCTGGCGTTTTATGATGGCTACTACATCAATATGTCCAACAACAGAATTACCGGCACAGACAGTTGGTGGGTAAATCTAATTGGTGGAACCTATAGCGATCGTACCTTGACGCACACTGCGACAATGGCGGAGCAAAAGTACACATATAGCATCCAAGGCTGGGTCAGCGGAACTGCTTGGCTGCGTGCCGATGTTACCGGTTCTGGTAATAATGTCAAAGTTACGGACGGAATCTGAAAATGAGCGAGATACTTGTCCCTATTGCCATAATTCTTAGTCTCGGAGTTGATGTGCTGGGAATCGTGGCTCTCATTTCTCTGATTCACTTCCTACATAAAAAGAGTTAGTCAACGGGACTAATGATTTTAATGGTGGTTTGCGGAACTTAGCTTCCGCAAACCACCATTATTGTTAGGTAATTCAAGCCTAGTTTATTGACTCACGGCATATTGGGTGCTCTTCCAACTGTGTTTTGTTGGGTTTGGCAAACACTGTACCTATCTCGATGTCTTATTCATTGCGCTGCTTTAATGAAGTCTTCGGCGAGTTGGTTGACGATCTGGTTGCGATGCTGGGCGACGATGCGCTGGTAGTGTTTGATGGCGACCTTCTCGCTGACGTGGCCGAGTTCATCCATGACCTCCCTCAGGGTGCCGCCCTTGAGCATGAGCAGGGTCGCGTGGCTCGCTCGCAGGGATTGGAAGGTCAGATCGGGTCGGCCGGCTTTCTCCCTGGCTTTGCGGAACTGGGCTTCCAAGGTGGTCTGGCTCATCACCGAGGCTCGTCTGGGGCGGAAGACCATGGCTTCCGGGTCCGTCCATTCGCAGTGTCTGAGCAGGTGGTCGTGAATCAGGGGAACGAGTCCGTCGGGGATGGGCACGGTGCGTCGGCTGGAGTCGGTCTTGGTCCTGGCGATGCGTGTCGAACCGCGATCCGCATAGCCCCTGTTGACGGAATGTCGCACGGTCAGGCGTTTGGCCTTCAGGTCGATGTCCTTGATCTGCAGACCGCACAGCTCACCGCAGCGGAGGCCTCCGACGAGCGTGGCGAGTATCACCGCCAGTCTCGTGTAGTCGGGCATGTTCTCCGCTATCAGTTTGAGTTCCAGCGGCGTGACCGGCGGAACGTCCTCCCTGACGGATCGTGGCGCGGGTGGTATGGGCAGAATGAACGGGTTGTCGCGGATCAGCGGCGGGGAGCCGTCCATACTCATCTTCGTGGCGCTGGCAAACGCCGCCTTCAAGCGCATGCATGAGCGGCGGAACGCCCATTGCCCCTCAGGGTGCGGCGCGTCGTACCAGCGTTTGATGTCCTTCGGCGTGATCTCGATCAGGAGCTTGCCCTTGAAGCCCGGCATGAAGTGCGCGATGTCGAGATACAGGTTCCGGCGCGTGCCGCCGGCTATCCTCTCGCCGTTCGGCAGCCGGTACCCCTCCGCCCACTGGGTCACGTAATCCTCGAACGAGATCAGGCTCGCGCGCTTCCTGCGGCGGCGTTCGGACGGATGGACCCATTCCTGGATGTTCTTGCGGTCCAGTTCCACCAGATGCCGTTCCTCTTCGAGCCACTGGTGCGCCTCGTGCTCCATGTCCGGCTTGAACTGGCGCTGGACCTTCTTGCCCGGGCGCTTCGGGTCCGGGTACCGCACCTGCCAGGCGACGAGATTGCCTGCGGTATCGTAGCGCGGCGTCACGGTGCCGAACCTGCTCCGCCGCCCCGGCGACGGCCCTGTACTGTCCTTCTTCGTCCTTGCGGACATGATGATGCTCCTTGTGCTGAATCCAAGATCGATGGCATGGCATAACGGCCTCGGAAAAATGCCACCAAAAATGCCACCAAGTGACCGAATACGTTCTCAGTGAGCCATTGCACCTAAAAATGCACCTCTAGTGCCTTAGGCCTTGCAATCATTGAGGTTTAGGCTGATTCGATCACTCGTCACAGGTCGTTTCGACCATCAGCCGCATGAAGATGACGCTAAGAAGCAACACTGCTTGCGTGTCTATTGGAAGAAAGCGGGAACCGTTGCTATGATTGATTTTGTAAATAATGAAGGTAAATTTATTTGCCCCCGGAGTGGTGGAGATGGACCTGTACGACGCTGGGCCGTATCCCCCTCTCTGGGGGTACTTCAACAAAGACCTCGGCCAAACGGTCGAGGTCTTTTCATATGTTCATGTGCGGGTTATAGGAACTTTTGGGGTTATAGGAACTTTTGTGGTGTTTTAGGTCGGTCAGAATGGCCGAGATTTCGCGTGGCGTGGTTGCTGTTTATCGATTTCATGGATTTCGATGGCGTTGACGATTGCGTTGTCTAAGGCGTGG
>NZ_JAFEJU010000012.1 GCF_018555455.1 Bifidobacterium colobi
GCCCACGCCTTAGACAACGCAATCGTCAACGCCATCGAAATCCATGAAATCGATAAACAGCAACCACGCCACGCGAAATCTCGGCCATTCTGACCGACCTAAAACACCACAAAAGTTCCTATAACCCGGCAAAAAAGAACCCCGGCGGGGTGTCCGCCGGGGAGAGAAAGGAGAGAGAGAAGAAGAAAGGGGTTCAATTTTCGGGAACTGCTGCTGTTCCTGATCAGCTTTCCGCTGACATCTCTTATATAACCAGCTGATTCTGTGTCTAACTCTGAAGTTTTCTGAAAATACCCTGAAAGTCCTGCGGGGTGGGGTTGCTGCCTTATGTGGTGGGGCTTGCTGGCTGCCGTGGTATGGGGTTGCTGCCTTATGTGACGGAGCTGCTGGTCGCGTGTGACGGGTTTGCTTGGCTGTGCGTCTGGCTTGCTGGCTGCCGTGGGGCCGGGCTGCCGAGGGTTGCCGCATAGCGTCGTCGCTAGGCGGACCAACAGCTACTGGGGTGCCATCTGATTGGGATGATGAATTCTGCCCGAAGCGCTCTACCCGGGCGTCGATTGACAACTGCTGGGTGCTGGCCGACTACCGCTTGATGCAGTTATCGGCCTCTCAACACCGCGGTACGCATCTCTCAACACCGCGGCACACATCGTTCCATGCCAAGCTCCATGCCAAGCTCCATGCCAGGCTCCATGCCAGCGCTGAACCCTGCACCTTGGCTTGTTTCCGCACTGGGCTAAACTAAAACCCAGTATTTGACATTCAAGGAGTTTCTATGCTGCTCTCCGATCGCGATATTCTTGCCGCCCAGGCCGAGGGTCATATCGCCCTCGATCCCTGGACCCCAGAAATGGTGCAGCCCGCATCGATCGACGTGCGTTTGGACCGCTATTTCCGACTGTTCAACAACCACGCCTACACCTACGTGGATCCGGCGGAAAACCAGGGCGCGCTGACCGAACAGTTCGAAGTGGGGCCCGATGAACCGTGGATTCTGCATCCCGGTGAATTCGCCCTCGGCTCCACGTGGGAATACGTGAAGCTTGACCCCACCATCGCCGCGCGACTGGAAGGCAAAAGCTCACTGGGACGCCTCGGCATCCTCACCCACTCCACCGCAGGCTTCATCGACCCCGGTTTCGAAGGTCATATCACGCTTGAGCTGTCCAACGTTTCCACGCTGCCGGTCAAACTGTGGCCGGGCATGAAAATCGGCCAGATGTGCTTCTTCCAGCTGAGCTCGCCAGCCGAGCATCCGTATGGTTCCGCTGGCACCGGCTCGCATTATCAGGGTCAGCGTGGCCCGACGCCGAGCCGTTCGTATGAAAACTTCTATCGCGCTCACATCGACGACTGATCGTCCGCTGAGTCCCAAGTTATAGTCGGCGCACACGCGCCCAAGGAGATGTAATGACTAATAGTGATGGTGGCTACGATTTCGATTTCCAGAATCATGCCAAGCCAGTGCGCCCAATAGTGCCGCAGACTTCTGACCAGCCCGGTCAGTTCGCTCAACCTGCAGTCCAGCCGACTGCTCAGCCGGCTCAGCCTGCACAGCCTGCACAGTTCGCTCAGCCGGCAGCGCCGCAGTTTGCACAACCGACTGCGACTCCGACTGACGCTCCCGCGTTCGCTCAGCCGGCAGCTCAGCAGTATGCGCAGCCGACTGCACAGCCCGCAGCTTCTGCGCAGCCTGCTGCACCGGCACAGTATGCTCAGCCTGCACCGCAGCAGTTCGCAGCCACCACGCCCGCGCAATTTGCCCAGCCGGCAGCGCCGCAGCAGCCGTCCATGGCCCCTGCGATTGATGAGCAGCCGGTGGCCGCAGCTCCCGGTCAGCAGCAGTATGTGTGGGATCAAGCCACCCAGAGCTTCCGTCCGGTCGCGCCGACCGCAGCTCAGCCGACTGTGACTCCGGCCCAGCCGACTGCCGCTCAGCCCGCGCAGCAGTTCGCAGCGCAGCCCGCCCAGCCGCAGTCCTTCACCGACGAAGTGGGCCAGGCAACACAAGCCTTCAATCCTCTCCAGCCTGAGGCTCCGACTACCGCAGTGCCGCAGGCCAACAGTGCCGCAGTGCCGACGACTGCTGTGCCGACGACTGCTGTGCCGCAGAACGCGGCGCAAACCATCGCGTACAGCCCCGAATGGCCGCTGGGGGAGATGGGCGCAACGTCAACGACTGCAGCGACTACCGCAGTGCCAGCCGCAACTGCAGCGACTACCGCCATCCCGCAGTCCGCCACCACTCCCGCTGCGGAACCCCTTGCCACTCCAGCCGACGCGGAAGCCACGCAGGTCTTCCAGCCGATGCCGGGCGGCGGTCCGGCCAAGCTCGCCGGCACCGAAGAGCCGGCTGAAGCGTTGCCGCCGGCCATCACGCCTCTGGAATCTGTGGCCGATGAAGACGAAAGCGGCGAGGAGCCGGGTCGTCACAATGGCGGCGAAAACAAGAAAGACAAGCGCAAGATTGCAATCATCGCCGGCGTGGCAGCGCTTGTGGTTGTGCTGATCGTGGGCGGACTGGTCTGGTGGCACGGCAACAGCAGCAAGGTCAGCCAGGCTGCCGCACTGGTGGAATGCAAGGCCGTGGCCAAGCAGTACGATTCCGCCAAAACCAAGCTTGCCGCCGCCGTGACCAAGGGCCAGTCCACCGTGCAGTCCTCCAGCAGCGAGGTGGCGGACAGCACCACCATCGATACGCTGAACACCGCGATCTCCGCCGGTCAGGAAAACAAGGCCGACACCAGCAGTTGCGATTCCAGCCTGTCCGCAGACAAGCTCAAGCAGCAGATCAAGGACATGCAGGGCAACATCGACACCGTGTCCGACCAGACCGACGCCATCAACAATGCGATCAAGGCCGTGAACTCCTCCAAGAAGACCGCGGACACCGAGTCGCTGAAGTCGAACCTGAGCTCCGCCATCTCCCAGGCGCAGGGAACGCTGAACAATTCGGCGGGCAATGTGGCCGACGAGAACACGCGCACCGCACTGCAGAAGGCCATCACCGACGCCAACAATGTGATGGGTAAGTCCAACCCGTCCGAATCCGAGGTGAACAACGCGATTTCCGCACTGCAGAAGGCTGAGAGCGATGTGAACGCGTCGATGCAGTCCAAGCAGACGAGTGACGCCAACGCCAAGGCTCAGCAGGAAGCCCAGCAGAAGCAGCAGGAGTCGCAGAGCAACAGCGGCCAGAGCACCGACAACAACACCGGTACCACCACGGACCCGAACCAGGGTACTCCTGACAACAGCACTAGCGGCGGCCAGCAGTGAGCCAATTCGCTGAGCTAGTCCACTGCTAGTCCACTGCTAGCTCACTGGATTGGCTGAGTTCGCTGAGCTCGCCCACTGCTAGTCCGCAGCACATCTGATATGCCTGCCCGGCCTTGATTGAAGACAAGGCCGGGCAGGCATTTTGTTTGTGCGGTGTGACTGTGCGTTGAAGTGTGACTGTGCAGTGCTGTGCGATGTGACTGTGCAGGGTGGTGCGACTCTACGGTGCGCGACTGTGCAGTGCGACTGTGCAGTGCTGTGCTATGCAGTTTTGCTGCGCAACGCACACTGCACTACGTAGTCATGACTTGCGCCTGACAAAGCTGCGCCATCATCCCCGCGGACGACTGTGAGCACGCCCGGCCGGCGGTATACTGGCAACAAAGTCGGCAGAGGGGCGTGCTTATGAGCAACAACAACGAGGATTACGACTTCTTCGAAGGCGAGGAATACTCCGAGCCGATTCCAGACCGTCGTGGTGCCGGAGCGCGTGGCGGACGCGGATCGGGCTACGCGGGCAGTGCTGCCGGAGTCCACTCCACCGGCCGGCGAGCCACCAAGCTCAAGATCGATAGCCCCGCATCCAAAGTGCTGCGGCGACTGGCGCTCGCCACCGGTTTGCTCGCCGTAGTTGCCGGCGCATCATCAGCCACCCACGAAATCGCGCCTTACGCCATACCTTTCCTGACCAAGGTTCCCGGCCGCTATATCGCCGCAACCGCAGCAGTCCTGATCGGCATCACGTTAATGTTCGTCATCGGGGCACGCGCCACCATGCCGCGCAACTCCACGCACGGCGGTGTAGGCGGTGGCGGCATCGTCACCATCGTATTGGCCAGCGCCTGCCTCGTGGTGGGCGTGGCGGTCGGCGTACTGTTCCCGAAAGGCCTGATTCTGCCAGACACCGACAAAGCACCGGTCGACAGCGCCGTACAGATGGAGCAAGGCATCGAACAGGTGGCCGGTAAATGCGAGGGCGGCTGGATCGGACTCGACACCGGCGGCATTCCGGGCGTGAGCACCGTGCAGATGTGCGCCAAGCCGCGCGTCGCATTCGTCTCCTTCGAATCCGAGACCATGGCATCGGTGGGCATGGCTCCGATCCAAAGCAAAATCAGCGAACTGCTGGACCAATACTCGGATAATGCGAACGCACAAGGCGACTGGAAGCTGCTGACCGGCAAGCGTTGGATGGTGTTCGGCGAATCCAACAACATCAGCGCATTGCAGCAGCAGTGGGGCGGCGACATCGTAGCCATTCCCGGAACCGGCGAGGGCAGCGATAGCAGCAGTGCCGATGCCAGTACCGACGGCAGTACAACAACCGCCGGCTGAGCCGTCAGCTGATTTATCAACTGAGTCGCTGAGCCGCCAGCTGAGTCGCCAACTGATTTATCAACTGAGCGGCTGCAATCACCCAACTCAATGTGACCTATTTCATGAGCATGCGCGAGCGTGCTCGGCGCGGAACCCTTTACCATAGTCAGGTA
Source organism: Bifidobacterium colobi (assembly GCF_018555455.1). GTDB lineage: Bacteria > Actinomycetota > Actinomycetes > Actinomycetales > Bifidobacteriaceae > Bifidobacterium > Bifidobacterium colobi. Next base: position 4,770 of record NZ_JAFEJU010000012.1, read on the forward strand.
TGAGCAACGAAGCGAATGGGAATGGGCCTGCGGCCGAGTATGAGCCTGCGAATGATTCTTCGCGCAATACTGCCTCCGAATCATCTGCATACAGCGCTGCCCCGCACATCGGTCGCGCATCCACCACAGTACCGGGGCATTTCGGCGACCCGCTGACCGTGACGCATACGGTCACATCGCGCGGTGGACTCGACCAGCATCCCACGCATCCGCTGTTCCTCTGCCTGCACGGCTGGGGCTCCAACGAGCAGGAGATGGCGGATATCATGCGCCTGATCGCCCCCTACAATGACTTCGCGGCACTGCGCGGGCCGCTCACCTTGGCCGAGCCGCCGCACCCTGATTCGCGCGAACCCGGCAATTTCGCATGGCTGCACGACTGCCTGCCCGTCGGCGAGGATCTGGATTATGACGCCTACGCCGCAGCCCGCGCGGTGGACGACTGGGTGTCCGCCAACATTCCGGCCGACCGCGCTGTGGTGCCGCTCGGCTTCTCCCAAGGTGGACTGGTCGCCGTGCATCTGCTGCGTCTCAACCCCGAACGCTACCGCGCGGTCATCAGCCTGTCCGGTTTCAATGCGCCCGGCGGCGTGCCCGGTACTGCGCCTGCGGACGATCGCCTCGCCGACCTGGACATTCCGGTCTTCTACACGTATGGCAAAAACGACGGCGTGATTCCCAAGTACGAGCTGTTCGCCACGGCCGCCTGGCTGGAGGAGCATACGTGGCTCAAAACCAAGAGCTACCACGGGCTCGACCACAACGTGAGCCTTGAGGAATTCGCCGATTTGCGCCAATGGCTTCTGGACAACGACATCACCTCCGGCGTGCTGTAGGCCTACACTGGTGGCCGTGAATACAGCACCCAGCACCTCCTCCAGCACCACACCCGTCGCTAGCGACACTTCGGCCGTAGCATCCACATCGAACACTTCGGCATCCGCGCAGGTTTCCGCTCAGGCTGACGAGAACCATCTCGATGAGTCGCCGCGCGGACTGGTGATTATGGCCGTGGTCGGTGTGGCGGTCGGCGTGCTGTCCGGCATGTTCGGCATTGGCGGCGGCACGGTGATTGTACCGGCGCTGGTCTGGCTGGGATTGACGCAGCGTCACGCGGCGGCCACATCGATGATGGCGATTGTGCCCACCGCGGTCTCCGGCGTGATCTCCTACGCCGTGGAAGGCGATGTGGATTGGATTGTGGCCGGCATCGTGTTCGCCGGCATGCTCGTGGGCGGTCAGATTGGTTCGTGGCTGCTGTCCAAACTGCCGGAAGTGGTGTTGCGCTGGGCGTTCGTGCTGTTTCTGCTGTTTGTGATTGTGAATCAGGCGATGTCGAATCCTTCGCGCGATTCGCATATTGTGCTTTCGCCGGGTGTGATTGTTGGGTTGATCGCCTTCGGCGTGATTGCGGGTATTCTGGCCGGGCTGCTCGGCATTGGCGGTGGCGCGATCTGCGTGCCGGCATTGTCGATTCTGTTTGGTGCGAGTGATTTGATTGCGCGCGGCACGTCGTTATTGGCGATGTTTCCGAACGCGATCACCACGTCGGTGGCGAACGTGCGCAGACATATGGTGCATGTGAAGGCCGCGGTGATTATCGGCGTGGTGGCGTCCTTGACCGCGCCGCTCGGCACATGGATTGCCGCTGCGGTAACGCCGCGCACCGGTGCCATCCTGTTCACCGTATACCTGTGCGTGCTGCTCGTCCGCTCCTTCTGGGTGGCCCTCAAAGCCACCAAGCGGTGATGTAAGTTAGATGCCGGAATCGGCATCTACCTGCATGACGTAGATATTCCGCCTCAACGTTCTGGCTTGCGCGCGATTGATGTCGCCGGCTTCGAGCATGTCCTGAATCACGCCCAGTTCAATACCGTAGCTTTCACGCTTCACCTCTTCGACCTGCGTAATCATCGCAGCCGTGCCGCTCACATTCGGACGAGCCTGCAGTGAAGCCTCAGCGCGACGGTAATCCAACAGCAGTGCCGAGCAGTGCTCGGTGTTGTAGGTGTCGTTGCCCATCTCATCGACCAAACGATCGATCACATGGTGAATCGCCTCCACCTGCAGTTCGCGCGTACGGGCGAAAATCTGATCCTCGCTCACCAGCGGAGTCGTGCGGCGAATCTTGGAAATCGTACGCTTGGCATAATTGCGGGCGCGACGCTGCAGCATGCGCGCACGGCCGCGAATCTGCGACACCGCATGTCCGGACGTTGGATCGGAAGCCGTATGGCGCAGCGTGTTCATAATCTGATCGAGCATGCGCTCGCAGGCTTCCTCATTCAGCTCCTGAGTCGCCGCATCGGCAGCCGGAGTCGCCTTGATCTGCGCCAATCGATCGCGCACGAATTCCTTCTCCCAGTGCAGCGCTTCGATCTGCAACCGTTCCAATCCTTGCGGATCCACGTCGCCGATGCGCTGCTGCAATCGGGCGATGCGCTTGGTGTACAGGTCGATCACCATCAGCACCGCGCGGCGATTCTCCGGCGTGATACGGCCGGTCAGTTCTTCCACCGTGTTGCGCAGCACCTCAACCGTAATCGGAATCATTTCCGCGCTCGGATCCTTGCCGCGGTTCGGCGCGAGCAGTGGCAGCAGGAAGTTCGCGAGCAGCAGCGTCACGATAATCACACCCGAGGCGATGAAAATCAGCTCGTCACGCATCGGGAAGTCCGCGCCACCCGCAATCGAATACGGGATCGTGAACATCAACGACAACGTAATCGTGCCCTTCGGCCCGCCGAAAGTCATCACTGCCGCCGAACGCCAACGTTCGAGCGTCATCTTACGGCGTTTGCCGGTGTTCACATCGCGCGCGAGGCGCAGCATGCCGGCTACCCAAATAAAGCGCAGCACAATCACCACCGCAGTCACCAGCAGAATAATGCCGATTAGCAGCGTGTTATTGATGTACGGGTCCGACCAGCTGGCGGTCATTGCGCGCGGCAGCTGCATACCCAACAGAATGAACACGGCACCGTTCAGCGAGAAGCTCAGCACGCCCCACACCGAGGTCGACACAATGTTCGTGCGCGCCACGTTCGGGCCTACGCCCGTGCGGTCGAAGCGGATGAACAAGCCGGCGGCCACCACGGCCAGAATGCCGGACACATGGAATTCCTCGGCGCCCAAGTACAGCAGGAACGGCAGGAACAATTCCATCAGAATGCGCGTGGTCGTGGTCTCCCAGCCGAGCGACCGCACGGTTTCAAACACCCAGTTGGCGATGGCCGCCACAATCAGACCGAACAGTGTGCCGCCGAAGAACGAAACCGCGAACTCGCCCGCCGCTTGGCCCACGGCGAACTTGCCGGTGAACGCGGCCGCCAGTGCGAACTGGAAGCCCACGATGCCGGACGCGTCGTTGAACAGCGACTCGCCCTTCAATACGCCACGCTGACGTTGCGACAGCGACGCTTCCTTGCCGAGCGAGCTGACCGCCACCGCATCGGTCGGGCCGAGTGCCGCGCCGAGCGCCAACGCCGAAGCCAGCGAAATCACCGGCCAGACGGCGTGCAGAATAAAGCCCACGGCCACCATCGTTGCAATCGCCAGTCCAATGGCCAACGAAAGGCTGAGTTTCAGCGTTTTCAGCAGAGCGGACTTATCAATCTCATGCGCTTCTAAATACAGCAACGGTGCGATGAACAGCACCATGAACAGCTCCGGGTTGAGCTGCGCGTCCGGGAAAAACGGCAGATACGCCACGAGCACACCGAGCGCGATCTGCACCAGCGGCGTGGAGACACGCGGAATGAAGCGGCTGGCAAACGAACTCACTACCACCGCCGCGATAATGCATAGGATGAGTTCGAATACTGCCATGACCGTCCTCTCTTCTCTGCCGGGCTACAGCCAAAGTATAGAAAACCCATTGCTACAACGCGTTAAGCCGTGCGCCGAAGTGCAGGTAGGTAGACTCGCAGTATGACTGTGAACGTGGCGACTGCAAATGGGGCATATGAGCAAGCAATGCGGCAGGCGATCGCGCTGGCCCGGCGTGCCGCGGCGGCCGGCGATGTGCCGGTTGGCGCAGTGGTGCTGGATGATTCCGGCGCGATAATCGGCCGCGGCTACAACACGCGCGAAACCCACGGCGATCCGCTGGCCCATGCCGAAATACTGGCGATGCGCGAGGCTGCGCAGTACCGCGCGCGGCAAAACGCTGTGGGAGATTCCGCAGCAGTGCCCGGTGCTGCAGCCGGTTCCATGGAAACTGATTTGGTGGGTTGCGATGCCGCAGCTGGCGCGGGAGCCGGTTCGCTAGCCGGTTCCGTTGCGCAGACACTCCCGGCAGCCTCGCCGGCGCGCGCCTGGAATCTCGCCGACTGCACCTTGGTAGTCACTCTTGAACCTTGCCCGATGTGCGCTGGTGCGTGCATCCAAACCCACATCGGCACGATCGTGTTTGGCGCATGGGATGCCAAACTTGGCGCGTGCGGCTCAGTGTGGGACATTCCGCGCGACCCGCACATCGGCCACGCGCCCGAAGTGCACGGCGGCATCCTTGAGGGCGACTGCCAAGCCATCCTCACCGACTTCTTCGCAGCCCGTCGCTGACGCTCTACTTCTCTACAGCGTGGCATCCCCTGCATGGTGTGGTAAATTCCACATGGTGTGGTTACGTAAAATGGCGGAATTCCGCGGTTTTGGCATAATGGGGCCGGATTGGTTAACCACATTGTGGGAGGATGGCCACACCATGTGGAAGATGGCCACACCATGTGGAACTTGCGCGTTGGCGTAGTGCATCAAATACTTACTTGACTCAGCCAACACGCGGCATCGAGTCAACATATTCGATTCTTCCTACCATCGAATCAGCAGTAACAATCACCAACCAATCCACAGTCCACACATCCACGTCAAAGGAGACACACGACTATGGCCAAGAACGAACCGTTGACTTTCACCGGTACAGCCGCGGACGGCACTCGACTCACTGCCGTCTACCTCGCCCAGCCTGCCGCCAATGTGGCACTCGGCTTGATTGTTGCGGGCGACGAGCTGCCGCGCATCGTGCACTGGGGTCGCCCGCTCGCCAATCCGGAAACCCTGCTTGACTCGTATGATGCGCTGAAGCCGCAGCGTGTTTCCGGTGCGCTCGACAACACCGCGTGGCCGTCCGTGCTGCCCACCCAGTCCGAAAGCTGGATTGGTGAGCCGCGCGTGGTGTTGCGTCGCGCCGGCATTGAACTGTTCCCCAAGTTCACCGTGACCAATATTGAGGCGGACGGTATGCTCGACGCGTCGCTCGACGCAGTCAGTGCCGAAAGCTATACGGACGTGACCGGTCACACTCGTGCCACGGGTCCGGCTCGTGTGCCGGGCGTGGTGGTCAGCGCCGAAGATAAGGAGAATGGCATCGCCCTCGAATGGCGACTGGAGCTGATGGACGGCGGCCTGGCTCGTCAGAAGGCGACCGTCATTAACTTGGGTGCTCCGGAAGGTGCTCCGGCAGGTGCTGCGGAAGATGCTCCGGCAGGTGCTGCATCTGCCGCGTCTGCCGCCGATCCGACTGCCGCAGTCAGCCTTGCCAACCTCGAAGTTGGAAAAATCGAACTTGGATTCCCTGTGCCCGAGCTGGCCGGCGAAATCCTCACCACCACCGGCCACCATCTGCGCGAACGCAGCCCGCAGCGCCAGCCGCTGACCATCGGACGATTCGAGAAGCCACAGCTTGCCGGCCGTCCGGACTTCGACGCATCCCTGCTGCTCACCGCCGGCGTACCCGGCTTCGGTTTCGAACATGGCGAAGCCTACTCAGTGCACGTGGGCTGGAGCGGCAATTCCGTGCTCTCCGCCGAGCGACTGCCGTACACGCAGGGCATTATCGGCGGCGGCGAGCTTCTGTTCGGCGGCGAAGTGACGCTCGTTCCGCAGGGCGCCGGTGAAGGCGAGGGGCGCGATGCCCAAAGCTCCTATGCAACGCCGTGGCTGTTCGGCTCGTTCGGCGATGGTTTGAACGAGATCGCCGCACGCTTCCACGCGTATGTGCGCTCCCGTCATCCGCGCCTGTTCTCGCACGGCCGCCCGGTGATTTTGAACACGTGGGAAGCCGTCTACTTCGACCACAACTTCGACACGCTGGCCGCGCTCGCCGACAAGGCCGCAGCGTCTGGCGTGGAACGATTCGTGGTGGACGACGGCTGGTTTGGCTCCCGCCGCGACGACACTTCCGGTCTCGGTGACTGGCAGATCTCCCAGGACGTGTGGCCGGATGGCGACAAGTCGCTGAAGGCGCTTGCCGACTACGTGCATGGCAAGGGCATGCAGTTCGGCCTGTGGTTCGAGCCGGAAATGGTGAACATTGATTCCGAAGTGGTGCGTGCGCATCCCGATTGGATTCTTTCGCCCACCGCCGGCCGTCTGCCGATGCAGGGCCGTAGCCAGCAGGTGCTCGACCTGACGAATCCGGCGGCGTTCGACTATGTGTTCGGCGCGATGGATGCGCTGGTCGGTGAGCTGAAGATCGACTACATCAAGTGGGATCACAACAAACTCGTCACCGAGCCGGGGTCGCGCTACTCCGGCCGTCCAGCCGTGCACGCGCAAACCTTGGCCGTGTATGAGATTTTCAAGGGATTGAAGCGCAATCATCCGGGACTTGAAATCGAAAGCTGCTCGTCCGGCGGCGGTCGCGTGGATCTTGGCATTCTGGAATACGCCGACCGTATCTGGGCGTCCGACTGCGTGGATCCGGTGGAGCGCGCGGACATTCAGCGCTACACGTCGCTGCTGGTGCCGCCGGCCATGATGGGCGAACATGTGGGTGCCAGCCCGGCGCACTCCACGCAGCGCGCCACCAGTCAGGAACTGCGCATGGCGATGGCGTTCTTCGGTCACATGGGCATCGAATGGAATCTCTTGAAGGAGCCAGAGGATGCGCTCGCCAAGCTGGCCGTGTGGGTTGCCGAGTTCAAGAAGCACCGCGACTGGTTCGCCATCGACACCTGCGTGCACGCGGATGCCAACGATCCGGCCGTGCGCGTGGACGGTATGGTGATGCCGAGCAGAGACGCGGCAATCTACCGCTTCACCCAGCTGACCACGGGTCAGACCTATCCGGCCGCTCCGGTGCGTTTGCCCGGTCTTGACCCCGATCGCCGCTACCGCGTGAGCCCGCTCGACCCGAGTCTCGACCTGACCGGTCTCGGCAATGGTCAGAGCACGCTCGGCTGGTGGAATGAGGAAGGCGTGGTGATGACCGGCGAAGCCCTGCAGCGCTACGGCATCCGCCCACCGTCCCTGCACCCCCAGCAGGCCGTCCTGTTCAAGGCCGTGGCGTTAAGCTGACAATTCGGTGGATTGTCATCAGCCGCAGCCCGAGTGAGACGATAGCCGAATGAGGGTATGTTGAGTCTCACCTGTAGTGAGTCTCGCGTGTAGTGAGTCTCGCCTGTAGCGAGTCCGTAATTGCAGGACCGTAGCCGTTGACTGACGGATTTTTAACACTGACTGACGGTTTTATAACGAAATATGTTATAAATCCGTCAGTCGATGTGGGAAATCCGTCAGTGAATGTGGGAAATCCGTCAGTCAAGTGGGGATGTCGGCTCATACGGGTCACCATACGGGTCACATAGATCTCACGCCGGCCGCATAGAGGCGGAAGTATCCTTACCCGATGTGCTTCACGATGACGCGGCTGGCAGCGGCTTTGGCCCACAGCTGCCAGTCGTGGTTCACTATCGTGAACTTCACCGGCTGTGTTTGACTATGCCGGTAGTACCGGATGCCATCGCGCAGCGAATCCGTGCCAAGTTTCGCCAAAAACGCGGATTCGCCGGCAATCATCACATGCCCCGGCATGGCGATGTTCGCCACCATCGCCACTAAAGCACCCAAACGGAAGCAGGTGCGGTTCACCAACTGCGTCGCCTGCGGCACTCGGGCGCGAGCATCACGCGCAAAGTCAGCAAACGTCACCGGCTTGCCCACAATCGCGGAATACTGTTCGGCAATCGAATCATCAGTCAAGCATTGCGAACAGCCGATATGCCCACTCACACAGCGCGGCCCCTCCGGATCAACCAGCACATGACCCACCAGACCATAGCTTTTATCCGGATAACTCACCGGCTCACCATGCACGGCCAGCGAATAGCCCACGCCAATGCCAATGGTCACCACGGCGAACATATCCAAACCAACACCCGGGCCAAACCATGAGGCATCCACCAGCAGCGAATCAATATCATTGAAGACCCCGCACGGCAGACCGGCCGCGGCACTCACCATCGCCCCCAGATCCGTAGGCCCCTCCCAGTGCAGGAATGGCGCGAATGTCACCACGGAATCATCCACCACATGACCGCCCACGGCCACGCCGACCGCAGTAGGGGAGGGCAGGCCGGCGGCTGCGACATCGTCCGAGCAGGCGGCAGTCAGCTGGGCAATCGCAGTCGCTACATATTCAGGCGACTGGTCGTCGGCAATAGGCAGCTCATGGCGGCCGGACACCACCTCGCCATGCGCGTTCACCGCAGCCGAAACAATCGAAGTACCGTGCACTTTCACGCCGACGAACGTGCGCGCATTCGAGCACAACACCAGCGAAGTCTGCGGGCGGCCGCGCCTATCCGAGCTTTCCTTCGGCGTGAATCGTTCCGGCAGCTTGCCGGTCACGCCAGCGGTGGCGCTCGCCGGCAGCTCCTCAATCACTCCGGCATAAATCAGATCACTGGTGATGCGGGAGAGTGCACCTTGACTCAATCCCAGCATTTGCGCCAACGTGGTGCGCGCGATCGGACCATACTGCGCCACGGCTGCAGCTACGCGATGTGTGTGTTCGGAACCGGAAAACCATTGAGGAATCGCATTGGAATCAGCCAATTCATGCCCCTTTGCGAATAATTAATTGCGTTAATCACAAAATAGCGCGTTTTTACTTGCGCGCGCAAGCAGGCACGCTGACGTTGGGAATGAAAACCCAAAATCGTTACCTTTGAATGTGGAGGAATTACCGCTGGCATTGGGGCTGGCGGTGGAAGGAAAGACAAAGGAGTCAGCAATGCTGTCAGATTCCCTGTACCCAACTTCCAGACTGAAGCGTTTAGGTGTGCGCGTGGCCGCAACGGTGTGCGCGCTCGCTGTGGGCTTCGGCCTGGCCGGCTGCGGTTCAAGCACCGCAGGAACCGTCACTCTCGACTTCTTCCAGTTCAAGTCCGAGGCCGCAGACACGTTCAAGGCCATCGTGCAGGACTTCGAGAAGCAGAACCCGACCATCAAGGTCAACATCAACAACTCCGCCAATGCTCAGACCGATCTGCGCACCCGCTTCGTGAAGAACCGCGTGCCGGACGTCATCACCTTTAACGGCGACATCAGCTTCGGCATGTTCGCCGCATCCGGCGTGTTCTACGATTTCACCGACGAGCCGATTGTGGACGAGCTCAACCCCGGCATGGTGAACATCGCCAAGAACCTCGTGCAGACCACCGACCCGGCCAAGAAGCGCCTGTACGGTCTGCCGTTCGCCGGCAACGCCTCCGGTTACATCTACAACAAGGACCTGTTCAAGCAGGTTGGTCTCGACCCGGAGAACCCGCCGACCACGTGGAGCGAATTCACCGACATGCTCAACACGTTCAAGGCCGCCGGCATCAACCCGCTGCAGGGCTCCGTGGCCGATGCTTGGACCACGCAGGCTCCGCTTGCCTCGCTCGCCGGCACGCTGGTTCCCGAATCCAAGTACACCGAGCTGAAGCAAGGCAAGACCACCTTCCAGGAGCTGTGGAAGACCACGGTTGAGAAGGAAGCCGAACTGTTCACCTACTCCACCGAAGACACCGGCGTCACCTATCAGCAGGGTACGCAGAGCTTCGCGCAGGGCAAGGCTGCGATTATTCCGCTCGGCACTTACGCGATTCCGCAGATCCTGCTCATCAACAAAGACATCAACCTGGGCTTTGCGCAGATGCCGGCCACCGATGATGCCAGCGAGCAGATCTTGACCGCCGGCGACGACGTGATGCTCACCATCGGCGCCAACACCAAGCACAAGGCCGAGGCGATGAAGCTCGTGGAATTCATGATGCAGAAGGAGCAGCTGGATTCCTACGCCGATGCCCAGTCCGCCATCACCCCGCTCAAGGACACCTACTTCGGCAATTCCGCGCTGGAGACCGTGCGCCCGTTCTTCGAGGAGAACCGACTGGCCGACTTCTGCGACCATTACATCCCCTCGTCCATCAACATCGGCGGCTACCTGCAGACCATGGTCACCTCCGGCAACACCGACCGGTTCCTGAACCAGATGCAAACCGAATGGGACAAGGTCCAAGCCAGGACCTTCGAGTGACGAGTAGGAGAGGAGAGTAATCATGTCTAACGCAACCGCCGCAAAGCCCGCCGCCAAGCCGGCCGCTCAGTCGGCCGCCAGTGCCGCCGCCAAGGCCAGCAAGCCCGCCAAAAAGAAGGTCGATGCCTTCTCCAAGCGCAAGGTTGACCCGGCCTATTATTGGATGGCCGTGCCCGCCGCAATCATCTTCGCCTTCTTCCTGTACCTGCCGTTCGTGGACGGCGTGAAGTACTCCTTCACCAACTCCCAAGGCTACGGCGACTACAAGTTCATTGGTTTCAAGAACTACATCGCCCTGTTCCAAGACAATCGCGTAGGCCACGCCTACCTGTTCACGCTGCTCATCGCCATCGCCATCACTGTGCTCATCAACGTGATCGCGCTGTTCCTTTCGGTGCTGCTGAACTCCAAGATTGCCTTCAAGAACGGCTTCCGCGCGATCTTCTTCGTGCCCTACACCCTCTCCGTTCTGGTCATCGGCTACGTGTTCAAATACATCTTCATGAACCCGCTGCCCGAACTCGGCAAGGCGCTCGGCATCGAATGGCTGTCCACCTCGCTCTTGACCAATGAAGAGCTGAGCTGGATTCCGATCGTCTTCCTCGCCGTCTGGCAGGGCGTGGCCTACTCCGTGCTGATCTACCTCGCCGGTCTGCAGACCATCGACGATGAGATCTATGAGGCCGCAGCCATCGACGGCGTGAACGCTTGGCAGAAGTTCTGGAAGATCACCTTCCCGCTGATCGGCCCGTTCTTCACCATCAACCTTGTGCTCTCCATGAAGAATGCGCTCGGCACATTCGATCAGGTGGTGGCATTGACCGACGGCGGCCCGAACTCGGCTACCGAAACGGTCACCTACCTCATCTGGAAGGGTGGCTTGACCGGTGGCGAATACGCCTACCAGACCGCCAACGCCGTGCTCTTCTTCATCGTTCTGGCCATTATCGCCTTCATTCAGCTGCGCATCTCCCGCAGCCAGGAACAGATCTGATTTTCCGGGGAGAGGATTCATTATGACTACTGCAACTGTTAGCTCTTCGGCGAAGTCCGGCGCTGCGCCGGCCAAGTTCCGCAAAGATCACAACATCAACTGGTGGCTGACTGCAGCTGTGGCTGTATTGTCGCTGACGATTTTGGTGCCGTTGTACTTCACCGTGGTCACTGCGCTGAAGACTCCGGCGGAAGCCGGTACGTTTGCACTGCCTACTTCGTGGCAGTGGGGTAACTTCGCCGACGCTTCAGCCAAGGTGAACTATCCGAAGGCCGCACTGAACTCGGCAATCATCACGGTTGCCGCTGTGGTGCTGACGCTGCTGACCAACACGTTCGTGGCGTACGCTGTGGCCCGCAACATGGATAAGCGCTTCTTCCGCTTCCTGTACTACTTCTTCATCGCCGCCATGTTCGTGCCGTTCCCGGTTGTCATGCTGCCGATTGCCAAGCAGATGGGTTCCCTGCACTTGGATAATCAGATTGGTCTGATCATCCTGTACACCGTGCTCGGCTTGGGTACCAACCTGTTCATCGCGACTGGATTCATTCGTTCGATTCCGGTTTCGTTGGAAGAGGCGGCGCGCATCGATGGTGCATCCACGTGGCGCATTTTCTGGACCATCATCTTCCCGCTGATGAGCCCGATTAATGCCACGATTGCCATCCTGACCGCACTGTGGGCGTGGAACGACTTCCTCCTGCCGTTGATCGTGCTCACCGACCAGTCGAACCAGACGATTCCGCTGGCCCAGTACGTCTTCAGCTCGCAGTTCGCCACCAATTACCCGATGGCATTCTCCAGCTACCTGATGGCCATGGCCCCGATCCTCGTAGTCTACATCTTCGCCCAAAAGTGGGTCGTCGGTGGCGTGATGAGAGGCGCCGTAAAGTAAACGGCCCGGTGGGCCGTTTATAGGCGCCTCCGAACGACGGCAGTCGTGAGGCAGGAAATAGCCCGCCGAAGGCGGTCTGCTGAGTTAAGTAATTGCAGCGCGGGCGCTGCAATTACTTAACAGCGCCGAGCGAGACGAGCCGATTAAGAAAACAGCCCGGTGGGCTGTTTTCCGGCTCGGGCGGCCGGTAGGCCGCGTACTCGCGAGGTAACACTGAGTCTCGCCTTAGGCGAGTCCGTAATTGCAGGCCGCGGTCAAAGTAATTACTTTCCGGCACGCCAGCCAAACAGCCCGATGGGAATAAAACCATCGGGCTGTTTCAATAATGACCAAGTAGTAATAATCAATGATGATTGTCCACAGAAAGGCAGCAGCGATGACTACCGCACAGCGCACCGCAATCCCCGACTCCATTCGCACCAACGGCGCAACGCCGAACCCGTGGTGGTCGAATGCCGTGGTCTACCAGATTTACCCGCGTTCCTTCCAGGACACTAATGGCGATGGCTTCGGCGATCTGAAGGGCATTACCTCCCGTCTCGACTACCTTGCCGACTTGGGCGTGGACGTGCTGTGGCTCTCCCCGGTCTACAAGTCTCCGCAGGACGATAACGGCTACGACATCTCCGATTATCAGGACATCGACCCGCTGTTTGGCACCTTGGAAGACATGGACGAACTGCTGGCTGAAGCGCATAAGCGCGGCCTCAAGATCGTGATGGATCTGGTGGTGAACCATACTTCCGACGAGCATGCATGGTTCCAGGCTTCCAAGGATAAGAACGACCCGCACGCCGACTGGTACTGGTGGCGTCCGGCCCGTCCGGGGCATGAGCCGGGCACTCCGGGTGCTGAACCAAATCAGTGGGGTTCCTACTTTGGCGGCTCCGCATGGGAGTACAGCCCGGAGCGTGGTGAATACTATCTGCATCAGTTCTCCAAGAAGCAGCCTGATTTGAACTGGGAGAACCCGGCTGTGCGCCGCGCGGTGTACGACATGATGAACTGGTGGCTTGACCGTGGCGTTGACGGCTTCCGTATGGATGTCATCACGCTGATTTCCAAGCGCACGGACGCCAACGGCAAGCTGCCGGGCGAAGCTGGTTCCGAGCTGGAGGATCTGCCGGTGGGCGAGGAAGGCTATTCCAACCCGAACCCGTTCTGCGCGGATGGCCCGCGTCAGGATGAATTCCTGGCTGAAATGCGCCGCGAGGTGTTCGAGGGCCGTGACGGATTCCTCACGGTCGGCGAAGCGCCGGGCATTACCGCTGAGCGCAACGAGCACATCACTAATCCGGTGAACGGCGAACTGGATATGCTGTTCCTGTTCGAGCATGTGGACTTCGACTGCGAAGGCGTCAAGTGGAAGCCGCTGCCGCTTGATCTGCCGGGCTTGAAGCGCATCATGGCCGGCTATCAGACCGCCGTGGCGAATGCCGGTTGGGCGAGCCTGTTCACCGGCAACCATGACCAGCCTCGCGTGGTGTCTCGTTGGGGCGACGATTCCAATGAGACGGACCGCGTCCGTTCCGCCAAGGCGCTGGGCCTTATGCTGCACATGCACCGCGGCACGCCCTACGTGTATCAGGGCGAGGAACTGGGTATGACGAACGCGCACTTCACCCGTCTCGACCAGTATCGTGATCTCGAATCGCTGAACGCTTACCGTCAGCGCGTGGAGGAAGCCAAGGTGCAGACTCCTGAGTCGATGATGGCTGGCATTGCCGCTCGCGGCCGTGACAATTCCCGCACCCCGATGCAGTGGGATGGTTCGAAGTACGCCGGTTTCACTGCGCCGGATGCCGCTACCGAACCGTGGATTTCCGTGAACCCGAACCATGCGGAGATCAACGCGGCCAGCGAATTTGACGATTCGAGCTCCGTCTACTCGTTCTACAAGCAGCTCATCGCACTGCGTCATGAGAAGGCTGTGATTGCCGCTGGCGAGTGGGAGCTGATTGATGCTGACGATGAGCACGTGTACGCGTTCACCCGCACGTTGGGTAAGGATCGCCTGCTGGTGGTAGTGAACATGTCCGGTCGCACGGTGGATTTGCCGCATGATGCCGCCGAACTGGTGGCCACCGGCGTTGCCGAACCGGACGTGGTGATCAGCAACTATGATGCCAGCCACACGGTCGTCTCTTTGGCCAACAATGAGCTGGATCCGTGGGAGGCCGCCGTCATCCAGCTGTAAAGCGGCTCACAGCAATCCGATAAGCCAGCTATCTCCTTTATGAGGGGTTGATTTCCGTTTGTCGGAAGGTCTATCTCCTTTATGAGGGGTTGTATATCGCATAAACCCTGAGTGTGAACGTTGTAATACCAGCGTTTGTACTCAGGGTTTTACGCTATTGGAACCCCTCGTAATGCAGATAGATGTTTCAAAATGCTGAAATCAACCCCTCGTAAGCGAGATTTCCAGTGCCCTTCGACGGTCTGAGGCCTACAATTACCCACTATGGAACAAAAGGACGTTTTGAAAGCGCTGCAACGCGACCACGCAGCGGAACTAAAGCTCGCTGCCAAACGACTCAAGGGCACCGCCCGCCACACGGAAATCATTCCCTCGCCGACGCTGAGCGAAATGACCGGCCATGAAATCCTCCTGAAGCCCGAAAACCTTCAGGTCACCGGTTCGTTCAAGATTCGCGGCGCCTACAACAAGATCGCATCCCTCTCCGAAGAGCAGCTCGCGCGCGGCATTGTCACCGCTTCCGCCGGCAACCACGCTCAGGGTGTGGCCTACGCCGCCCGCGAGCGTGGCGCCAAGGCCACCATCTGCATGCCGCAAATCACTCCACCGCTTAAGGTGGATGCCACCAAGGCGTACGGCGCCGACGTAGTGCTCTACGGCGATGTGTTCGATGAAGCCGCCGCCCACGCCGCCGAACTCGCCAAAACCGAAGGCATGATTTACGTGCCGCCGTTCGACGATTACGAGGTCATCTGCGGCCAGGGCACCATCGGCCTGGAAATCCTCGAAGATGTACCGAACGTCACCGATGTGGTCGTGCCGCTCGGTGGCGGTGGCCTTGGTGCCGGTGTGGCGCTCGCCATTAAGACCTTCAAGCCGGAAGTACGCGTCATCGGCGCTATTCCGGAGGGCAGCCCGGCCTGGAAGAACTCGTTCGCCGCAGGTCGCGTCACCGAAGCCGATCAGGTGGTGACGTCCGCCGAAGGCGTCGCCGTTAAGCATCCGGGCGATCTGCCGTACGCGTTGCTCAACGAATTCCTTGATGATTTGGTCACCGTCACCGAGCGCGACATCAACGAGATGATTCTGCTGATGCTCGAAAAGCACAAGCTGGTGGTTGAGGCCGCCGGTGCCGTGTCGTTGGCTGCGCTCGAGCACTTGAATCTGCGCTCTCGCAAGTTCGCCGCAGCTTCCGGCCCGCACGTGGTGGTGCCGATTATGTCCGGCGGCAATATCGATACGGTGACGATGGGCGCTGTGATTCAGAAGGGTATGATTGCCCGCGGCCGCATTATGAACTTCGAGGTTGAGCTGCCGGATACGCCAGGCCAGCTGGTCAAGGTAGCCACGTTGCTCGCCAAGGAACGCGCAAACGTCATTGCCCTTGATCACGACCAGTTCAAGGCGTCCGGCCACTACACGAATGCGGTGTCGCTGGGTGTCACGGTGGAGACCAACGGTCCGGATCACATCGATCGCATTCTTGCTGCGCTGAAGGAAGCCGGCTTCCAACCCAAGCGCATTTACTAAGCAGTCGGTGTTGCTATACAACCATTGGTGCATAGCGGTGTGACTCGCTCATGAAAAAGCGGCTCTTCTCGAAAGAGAAAAGTCGCTTTTTCCGTATGCGAAGGCTGCGCCAGAGTGAGTTAGATGTGAAAGCTGCATCTTGGCTCCCTCTGATGGGACATTGCCGTGAAGCAAACAGCAGAGCTGTTTGTAGGCAATGTGCGAGACGACAGTCGAGCCAACAAAAGGCGAACGAAGTTCGTCCTTAATTGCTGGACGAACTGTCGAACGCAGTGAGACTGAGGAAGAGAAGTCACATTAGTCAGCCAGCCGAAGGCTGCCCGATACTTCTACTCGGCTGCGGCATTCGCAGCTACTCAGCTGCAGCTTCCGCCGCAATCGTCTCATCCACCAACTTGGGCAGCGCCACCGCGATATCCTCATGAATCAGACGCGTGGCCAGTCGGTCGTACTGCGTGCGTCCCATGTTCATAATGGTGATCGGCACGCCGGCTTGTGCGGCAACCGGTACGATGCTTGCCGCCGGGTACACCTCCAATGTGGAGCCGATAACCCACAGTTCGTCGGCTTTGGTGGCGCGATCATATGACTTTTCCATCGCGCCTTCTGGCAATGCCTCACCGAAATACACCACATCGGTTTTGATGATGCCGTTGCATGGCATATCGCCGCGGTACTTGAGCTTGCGATGGCAATGCGGATCCGGTTCCTCGTCGAGTCGCGCCATAATGTCCGCGGTGTTGTATTTCTGATGGCACTTCATGCAATGCGAGGTGCCGATGGTGCCATGCAGGTTGACGATGACGTCTGGGCTGTTGCCTGCCTTTTCATGCAACGCATCAAAGTTCTGCGTAGCCAGCAGGGTGAGCATGCCCGCTTGCTCAAGCTTGACGAGTGCCTTATGTGCAGCGCCCGGCTGCGCATTCCACACGGGTGACTCTTTCTGCCAGCGCCAGGAGTATTCGCGATCCTCTGTGTTGGTCATGAATAAATCGATGTCGTAGACGCTGGTTTGCTCAGGGTGCTTGGTCCATACGCCGTCAGGTCCGCGGAAGTCAGGGATGCCGGCGGAAGTGGAGATGCCAGCGCCGGTCAGTACAGCAATTTTCTTAGTCATGACTACAGGTATACCCGGGTTCGGTGAACGGTAAGTGATGAATTCAAGCTGCGGTGCCTGCTGAATTGGCGAAAATGTGTCTCATATTTCTGGATGTGTTCAATCTGGGGACATGTTTAGGGCGTATGTTGTGCGTAGCAGGGCTGATTAAGGACTGAAAATGACCCTGTGCGACACGCCGAGGGATGCGCGCTATGGTGCGGTTTTCCCATGGTTCAGCGCGCCCTGATTTGCGTTTGGTTTTGGGTTCGTGTAGGTTATTCATCTGTTGCCGCTCAGCGCGGCGGGCTTCCTTCCTGTGGTTGGTTGGCTGCCTGCTGGTGTGGTGGTGGTTTGAGAACTCAAGAGCGT
>NZ_JAFEJU010000013.1 GCF_018555455.1 Bifidobacterium colobi
CCGTCACCAGCTGAACCAACATCATCCCAACCGAACAAGCCGGTTGAATGAGCTCCTGCGGCTGGGCTTGAACCAGCGACCGTCCGATTAACAGTCGGATGCTCTGCCAACTGAGCTACGCAGGAATGGCTGTTGTGTTCAAGATTTCTCTTGCGCACAAGTCACATATATTACATGCCTTACACAAATATGCAAATTACACGCGTGTAGGCATGTCGCGCCATTTTCCGGGCTTTTTGCCTACCTCGTGACAATCACATGGAAACTTTGGTCAGAGGCATGGCGGAGTCGATCGGAAAGTCGGGAGCGCTGGGAGCCACGCCAGCTTCGACCAAGTTCACGCCGAGCATGGCGACCATGGCACCATTGTCGGTGCACAGCTTGATTTGCGGGATGCGAACATCAACCCCATATCGCTCGCCGTATTCCAGCAGCTTGGCTCGCAACTGCGAGTTTGCGGAGAAGCCGCCGCCCACAATCAACGTACCGGAACCGTACTGTTCGCAACCCTTCATAGCCTTGCGAGCCAGCACGGTGGCCACCGAGTCAGCCAACGACGCGCACACGTCATCCACGGGAATCTCATGGCCGAGTGCCTGTTCGCCCTCCACCCAGCGTGCCACAGCGGTTTTGACACCGGAGAAACTGAAATCATACGGGTGCGCGGCACCGGCTTTGCCTTGCGTCAATCCCATCGGTACTTTGATGGCGTGCGGGTCACCGTGCTGCGCATGCCGATCGATATGAGGACCGCCCGGGTAGGGGAAGCCCAACAGACGCGCGACCTTGTCGAAGCACTCCCCTGCCGCATCATCCAACGTGGTACCCACCACGCCGATTGTGCGTGGCATATCCTCCACATGCAGCAGCGAAGTATGTCCGCCGGACACGATCAACGCCAATGTATCCGGCGGAAACGCGCCGAATTGCAACTGGGTCACTGCAATATGCCCAATCACATGATTGATGCCGTAAATCGGCTTATTCGCGGCCCACGCCAACGCTTTGGCACCGGAAACACCCACGGCAAGGCACCCGGCGAGGCCCGGGCCTGCGGAAACAGCGATGGCATCCACGTCCGCCAAGGTCATGTTCGCGTCGGCGAGCGCCTTGGACACGCATGGCACGAAGGCTTCGGCGTGCGCGCGGGAGGCGATTTCAGGAATCACGCCACCGTAGCGCGCGTGTTCCTCCATGGAGGAGGCTACGACGTTGGAGAGTAGTGTGCGCCCCTGTACGATGGCTGCCGCGGTTTCGTCGCAGGTGGATTCGATGCCCAATACAATCGGTTCGCTCATGATTATCTGCCGTTCTGTTCAGTGTGTTCGTTGTCGTTTGTTTCGGTGCGGCTCGCGCTTTGGAAGCCGACGATGCGTGGGCTCATGTCTAATGCCATGACGTATGCGTCAATGCCTTCGGGCTGGTAGTACCGTTTGCGCAATCCGATGCGTTCGAATCCGAGACTGGTGTAGAGGCGGATGGCCGGCTCGTTGATCACGCTGACTTCAAGCAGCATGCGTTGCGCTCCTTGCTGATGCGCTCGAGCGATAAGCTCAGCCATCAATGCGCGTGCTATGCCTTGCCGCTGATATGTTTTGCCAACGCCAACGTCCATGATTTCCGCATCTTCGCCGTCGTACCAGTAGCCGGCGAATCCTCGAATCGCATGGGTATCGTCGTCCATGTCGAAGATGTAGGTGCGTCCTGGGCCTTCTATTTCCTGGCGGACCGAGTTCTCGCTCCATGCGTGGTTGCCGAAGAGTTCCACTTCCAGCGCCCGCATGGCTGCGATGGATGCCTCTGCACCCAGTTCGTTCGCGTCGACAAGCATCAGTTCGTACGCTCCGCGCCTTCATGCCCGAGCACATGCTTGAGCGGAGCTGGAATCTCAGCGTCCGGACGACGCAGGTACAGTGGTTCGACTGGAGCTGCCGGGTTGTGTTCGGCGTTCAGCAGGGCTTCGCTTGCGAAGATGGACAAGCCTTGTGCGCCTTGGTCAAGTACGGAGGATTCCTCGATATTGCCCACCTGCTCGATCTGCTCCAGCACGGGAGCGTACTTGTGCGCACCATGGCCGACTACATCGACCACGATCTGCCCGGTGATGCTCGCTTGATAATCGGCAACGGCGTTGTTGACGCGTTTAACGATGGACTCTGGGTAGTCGATGTCCATGGCGATGAGCGGCTTGACAGGTGCCGGCGCTTGGGATTCACCGTCGGTGAGCATGGTATCGCAAAGCTCGAAATACAGCTGCTTGCGGCGTGCATCATTGACTGCCAACGTCAGCACATGGCAGTCGTGCGGATTGCCTAGGGTGCCGCCTGCGCTGCGGCGAATCAGGTTCCATTGCGCCTGCGGTTCCAGTATGTTCTGGCCGAGCAGTGCGGCACCGGTGGCGAAGGCGAGCGCTTTGGCTGCCACGATGCCCGCGCGCAGGCCGGTGAAGGGGGCGGGTCCTACGCCCGCTACGATGGTGCTGATATCTGATGGCTGATAGCCTGCCTCGCTCACCGCTCGAGCGATGTTGACCTGCAGTTTCTCCACGTGGGTGCGCGAGTCCGTTTCGACGATGGGCTCATGCCCCACAACGCCTACCGTTGAGCCGAATGATGTGTCGATCACCAGCGTGCAACCCATGTGTGCTCCTCGTATCTGTGAACTACTCAGTAAAACCTTTAGAGAGTGTACATCGAGGAGTCTATGGATATCGAGCAGGGATATCGAGAAGTCGGGATCGCGGCGGCATGGATTGGAAGCGCGGCTGTTTCCTCGGCTTAGAGGCTGAAGTGTTCCCAGCGCGCGCCTACCGGCACAACAGTCACCGTACGCATGCCGTTACTGGTGAGTTCCGTTGTGGGATTGGTCTGCGTTTGCTCCAGAGGGCGGTCGATATGGATTTCGAGTCGTTCACTAGCCAGTGCGGTGGCCATCTGCTCGCCCCATTCCATAAGAATCACTGTGTTTTCGCCGGGGTCTTCGAGTTCCTCATCCAATCCCAGTGATTCGAGTTCGTCCAGAAGCCGGCCGATGGCATCCTGTCCGGGAGCGTAGGAAGAGCCGCCCAACCGGTAGGCGTCCACATGGATGAGATGCGCCGGCTCACCGTTCGCAAATCGACCATCGAGTTCGCGTGCGATGGTGAACGTGGGTGAGACGATGGGTTCACTGATGCCGAGTCCGGCACCGAATCCTTGGGCGAATGTGGTTTTGCCGGCGCCCAATGGTCCGGACAGGAGCAGCACGTCGCCGCCTTGTACCTGGGCGGCCACCCGTTTGCCAAGCTCCTGCATAGCTTCGCCGGTTGGTACTTCGATAAAGTGCTTGTTCATATGATCGAGATCCTATCGTCCTTTATGGCTGATGTCTTCGATGCAGCGTTCCAGCGCGTACAGCGGGTCGCCGCCATTGGTTTTGCTTTGCTCGTCCGCCCATGCGAGCATGCGGATGCAATGGGACATGCCGGCGGAAGTCCAGCCGCCAAGCTGGCGTGTGGCGTTGCGCAGCACCCAGGGATTGGTTTTCGCCTCGGCCTGTGAGATGGTGCCGGCTTTCACTGCGGAGGCTTTGGCCAATGTGCGCAGTTTCATGGCCAGCGCGCCAATCAACGCGATTGGATCGGTGCCTTGCTCCACCGCCGAACGCATCATCACAATCGCCTGTGCGGTATGTCCTTCAATGGCCTTATCCGCCACGGCGAATCCGGTGACCTGCGGATTGGCCGTCAGATACTGGTTGACACGTTCCAACCCCATCGGATTGTCGTCAAAATCGAAGCATAACTGCTCGCACATGGCGGCAAGCTCACCGGTTTTGCCGCCGAGCACGGCGATCAGCTGCTGTGCGGCCGCCGGCTCCACTCTGCGCTTGCGCTTCTCGAACTCCTTGTAGACGAAGTTCAGCTGCGCATCCGGTTTCTTCAAATCAGGAACGTCTTCCTTTGTTGCGCCGGCCTTGACCAGCTGGTCAAGCACGCGTTTGCCTTTCGCACCGCCTTCATGCTGGCAGATCACCACACTGGCGTTGGCGGGATCGTTGCGAGCCTCTTTGGTGTAGGCGATGATCGCTTCGGCGAGTTTCTCATCCGCGTTCTGCAGGTTGTCGATGCGCACCACGGCAACGTCGGCGAGCAGGGATGGGCTCACAGCTTCGTCAAACGCGTATTGGTCGGCGTTCGTGGCATCCAGTTCGATGAGTTCGGCATCGGGACGCGCTTTCAACGCTTGGGCGCACAGTTCCTTGACGCGTGATGCGTTCAGATATGAGTCTCCTCCGGGAACCACGGTCACCGGTGCGTTTGCTGTTCTGGCCATAGGCTCCATCTCGCCACACCCTTTGGACATTGATCTTCCGCAATCAACCATGCATCGCTAACGCCATAGCATATGAAGCGACGCCCGCCACCAGAGCGCTATACGCACCCGTCTCGCTTCCAGTCTGCCAAATCGTTCTCCGGGAAGCCCGGGTTCGGTATGCCGACGCCTGAGACAGCGCGACACGCACATCAGCATCATGCAACCGGCGCATTCCACCATGAGAATCATCGCGGCACCGAGCACGCCACCTGCCCAAGGCACGCTCGCCATGTCTAAGCCGGCGATGCCATATGCCACACGTTCCATGATCCGCGTGCACGATGATGCCAGCCAAGCCAGCATGTTTGCCGCATCGGGCGCGCACCATGCGCAGCACAGGCACAGCAGTCCCACTATCGTCGCTATCGACACCACCGGAGCAACCAGCAGGTTCGCCGGTACGGACAGCAACGGCAACTCCGGTTCCATCAGCACTTGAATCGGCAAGGTGAACAGCTGCGCCGCCATCGTCATGGCCATGGCCTGGGCAATCACGTGCGGCATCACACGGCTCAACGCGGCGAGGAACGGCTGCGTGAACAGCACAATTCCCAGCACCGCCGCGCACGAGAGGGCAAAACCATAGCTCAACGACATGCCCGGCATCAGCACCAGCGAGCCAATCACCGTCCAGCATAAGGCGCTCAGCGCTTGCGCACGTCGGCCTATCGCATAACCGACCGCGCTCATGATTCCCATGATCAGCGCACGCGACACCGAATCGCCGGGAAACACGACAGCAGCCAACGCACCATAACCGACTATCAGCATGCCGGCGATGATTCTCCTGTCGGCAAGCAGCCACAATCCCACGCGTCGTATCAGCATAGCCAACAGGACGAAATGACCGCCGGATACGGCCATGAGATGCATAATGCCCGAACGCCGGAACGCATCCTCAACCGTATTCGCATACGTATCATCAACCGGCACCATATCCGATTGCATGCTGTAATGATCCTGGCCAAGCACGCCGATGGTCAATCCCGGTACCAGTACGCGGCCTTGGTCGGACAGGGTTTGCGTCACCCGAAAGAACGACTGCTGCATATGCGTCACCATGCGCGTGAGCATCGGTGGTGCGCGCAACCGGAGCATCGAGTCCTTATCGCCGGCCACGTGTTCTTCCGCCAGCAGCCATATCGGCATGCTGCCATATTCCGCTTGGCGTACGGTCGTCTTCATCCGATAACGCGCGCCCCGTTCCAATACGTTGCAATCCTCGCCAAGCGCATACAACCGGGCCGCGGCGAAGGATCGGCGCGCGGCATCCTCAGCCGTATCGATTCCCCCGACATCATGGGGTTCCACTGTTTTCCCCATGCGCACCGATATGAGGCGGACATCAGCCTGGCAATCGAAGTCCCGCTGATTGGATACGAGTATCGGCGTAGTGATGCTGATTTCAGCCGTCACCGGTACTGTGCTCGCCGTCCGCGCGTATATGGCTATGGGGTCAAGCCATGCGAGTGTGTCCGCGATGATTGCGGAGGTAGCGGCAATACTGGATGCTGCGGCACACACGGCGATCATGGCGAACCAGGGTCCGCCGCCCTTGCGCATGCCAAGCATCGCTATGCCGACGAGTATCACCAGCACCGCCAGAACAATGCCGACGGGAATGAAAGCCGACGGCCACATGGCCGAATATGTGGCAGCTGAACCCGCGACCTTATGGCCGGAGTATGCGGCGGCCAACCATGCGTATGCGTGATGCGCGCCAAGGCTTGCCATCCACATCGTCAAGGCGACCGGCAGCAGTCGCCTGTCACGGCTCCCTTGTTCTCTCAGCAGCCTATCCATGACTACTCCACCTATCCATGACTACTCCACCCTCACCTGATCGCGCATTTTCTCCAAGGTTTTCGCGCCAATGCCGGAAACATCCATGAGCTCGTCGACCGACGTGAACCTGCCTACAGTGTTGCGATGGTCGATGATGCGTTGCGCGGTGACCGGCCCGACGCCGGTGATGGTTTGCAGCTCCTCCAAGGTGGCCGTATTGATGTTGATTCGCGTGTCATTGCCAGCGATGGCGTTGCTGGCGTCTTGACCCTGCGGCTCACTATCCTGTGTGGCATTATGCGATTCGGCTGCCGGAGAATCCGCGGCATCAGATTGCTCATCGGACTGCTCATCAACTCGCTCATCGGATTGCGTAGTTGCCTCCGATCCGGCAGCATTCTCAGCCTGCGAGGAGGTCAAGGCATCATTGCCTGCAAGTGCCGTCAGATTCATGGATTGCTGCACGATCAGCGCCAGGCTCAATCCCAGTATCGCGACGAGCAGCATGATCACCACGAGCGCATTGCCCGGGGATATCACCGTGCGCGCCTTGTCCCGCATCAATCGCGATTGGCTCGACGTGCCATCCGTCGGGCGCACGCCCGCCAGTGAGGCCAGCGTCGTTCTAGGCGAAGCATCGGTTCCGCTGCCGCTCGCGTTGGCGCTGCACTGTCCGGGAGGAAGAATCTCTGGGCAATCAGGCGGAGGCGGAACCGGCATCACAGGCATGGCTAGAGGCTCGGCAGACACAGCTGGCGAATCTGACACAGCAGCCACAGTAGGCACAGCTGGCGTATCTGACACAGCAGTCGTATCCGGCACGTCCCGCACAGCCAGCGGTAAGGTGCGCAGTCGATTCTTTGTTCTACGAAAAATGCTCATGAATCCACGCTGATGGATTCATGAGCATTTGTCTAGCTGAAACGGGGTATGTGGTTCTAGCTTATGAAGTTATCCACATTCCTCGTATCCGGCTTATTCAGCCGGCACAATGGAGACGATCTTCGGTGCCTTGACGATCACCTTGCGCGGCTCCTTGCCGCCAAGGCGTTCGGCTACGGCTTCCAAAGCCTTCTTCTCCAGTTCGGCCGGGTCGATGTCCACCGGCACTTCGAGCTTGGCACGCACCTTGCCCTTGATCTGTACCACTGCGGTCACGGTGTCGTGACCCACGTAGCGCTCGTCGGCCACCGGCCACGGTTCTGCGGACAGGGACTCGGGGTGGCCGAGCTTGTTCCACATCTCCTCGCAGATGTGCGGGGCGATCGGGGCGAGCATCAGGATCAGCGGCTCGACGGCGGCACGCGGCACGGACTTCAAAGAGGTCAGGTGGTTGTTGAGCACGATGAGCTTGGCGATGGCGGTGTTCGGGCGCATGCCTTCCATTTCCGCGGTCACTTCGGCGATCGTGTTGTTGAGCAGTTTCAGGGTCTTCTCGTCCGGAGTGTCTTCGGAGACATGCACTTCGCCGGTGGTCTCGTCGATCACGTTGCGCCACAGACGCTGCAGGAATCGCATGCCGCCGACCACGTTGCGCGTGTTCCACGGGCGGGATTCGTCCAGCGGGCCCATGCTCATCTCGTATAGGCGGAAGGTATCGGCACCGTAGTTCTCGTACATGAAGTCCGGAGTCACGATGTTCTTGAGGCTCTTGCCCATCTTGCCGAACTCACGGTTGGCGTGTTCGCCGTTCCAGGTGAACGTCGGTTCGCCGGAAGCGTCGGCAGGACCCTCCACAACCTCGTCGGCCGGCACGTACTGGCCGCGGTCGTCGGTGTAGGCGTACGCCTGGATCATGCCCTGGTTGAACAGCTTGTGGAACGGTTCGGCGGAGTCAACATAGCCCAGATCGAAGAGGATCTTGTGCCAGAAGCGGGAGTACAGCAGGTGCAGCACCGCGTGCTCCACGCCACCGATGTACAGATCCACGCCGCCTTCGTCACCGGAGTACTTGTTGTGGTTCGGGCCCATCCAGTAGTCGAACTCGTCCTTCTCCACCATGTGCTTGGTGTCGGTCGGATCGATGTAGCGCATGTAGTACCAGCAGGAACCGGCCCAGTTCGGCATGGTGTTGGTGTCACGGTAATAGGTCTTCACGCCGTCGCCCAAGTCAAGCTCGACCTTGACCCAGTCCTCGTTGCGGCTCAGCGGCGCCTCCGGGTTGGATTCCGCATCCATCGGGTCGAAAGTGCGCGGCTCATAGTCCGGCACATCCGGCAGGTTGATCGGCAGTGCGGAGTCCGGCAGCAGGTGCGGGGTACCGTCCTCGCCGTAGACGATCGGGAACGGCTCACCCCAGTAGCGCTGGCGGGAGAACAGCCAGTCGCGCAGACGGTAGGATACGGTGCCCTTGCCAACGCCCGCGGATTCCAGCCAAGCATTGACCTTGGCGATGGCGTCGTCCACGCGAAGGCCGTCGAGGCTCAGCGCGTCGCCCTTGGCCTTGGTGGCGTCCACGGAAGAGTTGATGACGATGCCGTCATGGGAGACGAACGGAGCCTTGCCCTCGTAGTTGGCCAGATCGTCGCCGGATTCCGGCAGCGGCTCAACGGTGTAGATGACCGGCAGGCCGAACTTCACGGCGAAATCGTAATCGCGCTGATCGCCGCCGGGCACTGCCATGATGGCACCGGTGCCGTAGTCCATCAGCACATAGTCGGCGGTGAACAGCGGCAGCTTTGCGCCGGTAATCGGATTGATGGCGTACAGGCCGGTGAACAGGCCGGTCTTTTCGCCGCCCTCATCCACACGATCCTTGGCGGTCTTGGATTCGGCCGCAATACGGTAGGCCTTCATGCCCTCGGCCGGAGTGGCGTAACCGCCCTTCCAGGCTTCCGGCACGTCGGCCGGCCATTCGGCGGGCACGTACTGGAGCAGGTCATGCTCCGGGGATACCACGGCGAACGTGGTGCCGAACAGCGTATCGGGACGGGTGGTGTAGATCTCCATGTCCTTGACGCCGTCGGCGGTGGGAACCTCGAAGTGCACGGATGCGCCGTGGGATTCGCCGATCCAGTTGCGCTGCATGAGCTTGACCTTTTCGGGCCAGTTGATGCCGTCGAGATCCTCGATCAGACGGTGGCCGTACTTGGTGATGCGCATGGACCACTGGCGCAGCTCACGCTGGAACACCGGGAAGTTGCCGCGCTCGGACTTGCCTTCAGCGGTGACCTCCTCGTTGGCGAGCACGGTACCCAGGCCAGGGCACCAGTTGACCGGGGACTTGGAGATGTAGGCCAGACGGAAATCATTCAGAATATCCTGCTGCTCGGCTTCGGTGAGATCACCCCATGCCTTGCCGTCGGATTCATGGCCCGGAATAGCCTTCTCACCGTTCTCGAACTTGGCGATCAGCTCGCTGATCGGGCGTGCGGAGCCCTTGGTACCGGACGGGTTGGTGGCCTCATCGTCGTACCAGGATTCGTAGATACGCGAGAAGATCCACTGGGTCCAGCGCACGTAACCGGGATCGATGGTGGCGAACGTACGACGATTGTCGAAGCTCAGACCCATACGATGCAGCTGGCGGGACATGTTGGCGATGTTCGCTTCGGTGGTCACGCGCGGATGCTGGCCGGTCTGTACGGCGTACTGTTCGGCAGGCAGACCGAATGCGTCGTAACCCATGGCGTGCAGCACATTCTCACCCTTCATACGGTGGTAACGGCTCACCACATCGGAAGCCAGGTAGCCGAGCGGATGACCCACGTGCAGGCCCTTGCCGGACGGGTAGGGGAACATATCCATGGCGAAGTAGGCGGTGCGGCCTTCGGCGTTGCGGCCCTTGCCGTCCTTCAAATCGCCGTTGACGTTGGCGGCCCAGAAAGTGCCACGTTCATCCCAGATTTTCTGCCACTTGTTTTCGATGGTCTGCGCCAGTTCCGCGTTATAACGGAAGTTGGGCTCTTCGGTTTGCGTGCTCTTCTCGTTGTCACTCATAAATCAGCAAGGTAGCCGCGTAACTGGACACGGTCGCCGCCGCTATTCATCATCCGAGACGATGGCCGCGGGGCTGCCGCCGAGCCTGATGGCAAACCCGGTTTGCCGCTGCAACGCGGCTTGAGCCTCACTCCAACTGCCATGCTCGATCATGTCGGTGAGTGATTGGGCGATCTTGCCGGCGAGTTCCTCGGTGCCTTTGCTTACGGCGATGCCGTATCGCACAGTGCCGGAATCCTTGAGCACCGCCGAATAGCGTGCCCCATTGGCCTGCTTGAGTCCATGCAGCAGCACCAAATCGGAGACGATGGCATCGGCGGAGCCTGCCTGCAGTGCGGTGACGCATTGCGCGTAGCTGTCCCGTTCCTGAATCGACGCGTCGGCATGCTGCGCACGGAACATGCCGGCGACCTCATCGCCCTTGACCGCGCAGACGACATGGTTGCCGATATTCGCCACATGGTCTGCCGACTGCGGATCCGCGAACGCATCGCGGTCACGGGAGCGAACCAACAGTCCCACGCCGGTGGTCAGATATGGGCCGGCAAAATCCACCACCGTCTTGGATTGCTCGGTGATGGGCCAGGACGACACCACCATATCGACTTGCCCGCCGTCCAGCATCGATTGGCGGGTTTCCGGACGCACCTGTTTGAACACGATCTGCTTGTTGGCGTATCCCAGTCGCGCGGCCACGTATTTGGCCACGGTTACGTCGAACCCCTCATACGTGCCGTCATGCCACATGCCCAGTCCTGGCTCATCCACGGCCACGCCGATGGCGATCGTCGGACCCTCGGGAGAACCGGACACCGTAGTGACCTGAATCTGTCCGCAACCGGAAAGCGCAAGCACCATGCCGCAGGCTGCTGCAATCGCACGCATGAGACGAGTACGAACCAGCCTCCAGCACGCGGCATGCGGCGAACGCATGGGGTTGCATTGTCGGTAAGACCAAGCACTCATCAATGCGTCCGGCCTCACTTGAACAGACGAGACCGGGTGAGGAACCAGGTGACGGCCACAGACAGGATGATGGAAATCAGGATGATGGCCGCGAAGCCCCATGACTTGTCGCTCAACGGCATGCCCAGCATGCCCTCCTGGAAGTTCATGCCGTACATGGAGAAAATCAACGTCGGAATGGACAGCGTGATGGAGATGATGGTGAAGATGCGCATCACGTTGTTCAGATTATTGGACACGATCGAGGCGAAGGCATCGGTCATGTTCGCAAGAACGCCGCTGTAGATGTTGGCCATCTCGATAGCCTGCTTGTTCTCGGTGATGACGTCGTCCAGCAGATCCTCGTCGTCCGGATACTGCTTGATACGCTGCAGCGTGGTGAGCTTCTCCATCACGATTTCGTTCGATTTCAGCGATGTGGTGAAATACACCAAGGTTTTGGAAAGCTCCATGAGCATCACGATCTCGCGGTTCTGCATGGAGTGACGCAGCTTCAGTTCCAGCTTGTCGCTTTCCCGGTCGATGATACGCAGGTAACGCAAGTACATCGTGGCATTGCGGTAGAGGATCTGCAGGATGAACCGCGATCGCATGTACGTGTTGAACCCGCGGATCGTGCCTTCCATGAACGGATGCAGTACGGGGGTGTCTTGCATGCAGACGGTGATGATAAGGTTTTCGGTCACGATGATCGACAACGGGATGGTCTCATACCAGTCGCGTCCGCCGCGTTCCTCCACGGTGGGGATGTCGACGATGATCATCGTGTAGTCGTCTTCCACGTCTACGCGGGAACGTTCCTCGTCATCCAGCGGGGCACGTAGGTCGGCCAGGTCGATGCCGGTTTGTGAGGCGACGGTGGCGAGCTCGACATCGGTCGGTTCACTCAAACATAACCATGACCCGTTTTCCGGTTTCTCGATCTGCTCCACTTGGTTGTTGATTGAGCTGAAGATTCTCAGCATGCCGTCTCACCCGCCTTCCGCGCTTTCCTATGTTCTATCGCTGTACGGTTCAAAACCGTGGATTAGTCTAGACCTACCGTGCGAATTTGCCGCGCGAATGTGCCGTGAATGTGCCGTAAGTGTGCGCTGCGACGCGTTTACCAGACGATGGGCTTCCATCCGGGCATATGAGGGCCTCGCAGATCAGCCGGACCGTTCTCCCAGTCGGCGGTATTGGCGATGGCCGGCGCCGTATTGTATTCCTCCAAATCGAACAACGGTTGCGTGGCCGGCTGTCCGTTGATGGTATGGCGAACCTTGAGCCGGCACCAACAGGCGTTGCGCATGCCGCCGAGCGCGTTCATGCCGTCGGGGGCCAGTCCGAGCAGATTCGAGACGGCGGCGGTGATCCATGAACCGTGGCCCACCAACATCATTGTGGTAGGGGTTTCATCGGCGTATGCGGGGTCGGCGATGAGCGCCCGCACGGCGTTGGCGCCACGCTCGCCCACATGGGCTCGGCTTTCCACACCATACCGGGTCTCTCCGCCGGTATGCTGCTTCCAAGACGCGTAGGCTTCGGCGTCGATGGCTTTGATTTCTTCGCGGGTAAGGCCTTCCCATTGTCCGAAGCTGCGTTCGCGAAGCCGAGCGTCACAGGTCACGTCAAGCCCCAGCAGATCGGCGAAAGCGTGCGCGGTTTGCTGCGCGCGGTACAGGTCGGAGGAAATCACCACCATACGTCGGCGCGCGGCCGGCGCCTCGGCGTATTGGCTGATATCAGTACGTTCGGCGGCATCGACGGGAGGCTGCGCGATCATGTGCGGATTCGCCGCCAAACGGCTGACTTTCGCCCAATAGAATCGGCTGGCAAGTGCGTAACCGCTTTGATCGGCCTGCCATTGGCCCACGATGTCGAGCGGCACATCAATCTGGCCTTGCAATCGGTGTGCGAGATTATAGGAAGTGCGTCCGTGGCGCAGCATCACTACTTCGTCGATCATGTGAGCCTCCTTTGCTCTCGTACCCATCACATCATGACCTATGGAGACTCAAATAGTCCGTATGTACGCGCACATTACGACCCCTGCGCGTACATACGGACGAAATCAGCCGGTAAATCGTCCGTATGTATGCGCACCATCGGTCAGTTGCGCGTACATACGGACGATTTGAGGCAATTGCAATCTGCCAAAGCGCTCGGCAGAGGCTTCCCGCGGCTTCCCGCAGCTTCCCGCGACTCCCCGTACAATGGCGTACGTGATGATTACCGAACAGACGTGGGCGTTTATCGCCGAGCACCGCCATGAGGACGTTCGTGAACTGGCGTTGCATGCCAAACGCAACGCTGATGTGGATGTGCCGTTCGCATTGGAGCAGATCGCCGGCTGGCAGCGCGCGCAAGTCAAGCTTCCGGACTGGGCCGCGCACGATGGGCTGATTTTCCCTCCCCAAGTGCCGATGGAACAGTGCTCCTCCCAGTTCACCGCGCAATACAAGGCTCAGCTGGCCACGCGTCTGCTTGGCGAAACCGCAGACAAGGCTGGCAGTGCGGCAACCACGGCTTCCTCATCCAACAGTGCTGCCGAATCCACGACCTCACCGCACACATCGCTGGTCGATCTGACCGGCGGCTTCGGCGTGGACTTCTCGTATATGGCACGCGTGTTCGACCAAGCCATGTATGTGGAGCGGCAGCCGAACCTCTGCGACATCGCGCGCCATAATTTCCCGCTGCTTGGATTGGATTCGGCGCAGGTCATCAATGATGACGCCACCGCTGTGCTGAGTCGGCTTGACTCCGCATCGCTGATTTTCCTCGACCCCGCCCGCCGCGACAGCCACGGCTCGCGCACCTATGCAATCGCCGACTGCACGCCTGATGTGTTGGCGTTGAAGGATGAGCTGTTGGCCAAGGCCCCGGTGGTGATGGTCAAGCTCTCCCCCATGCTCGACTGGCATAAGACCGTGAATGATTTCGCCGGCTCCGTGCATGAGGTGCATATCGTCTCCACAGGCAATGAATGCAAGGAACTGCTGCTGGTGCTGATGCGGGGCACTTGTTCGACGCCGCGCATGTACTGCGTCAATGATGGGCAACTGTTGGCATATGACGTGATGGATGGCGATGATTTCGCATCGTCCATGCATAACAGCTATGACAGCGCCATCGAAGTCGATGATGCCCGCTACCTCTATGAGCCGAACGCTTCGATCATGAAAGCCGGTTGTTTCGATGTGCTCACCGCGCGTTTCCCGGTCGCCATGATCGCGCCCAATAGTCACCTGTTCATCAGTGAACAACGTGTTGATGATTTTCCTGGCCGCGCGTTCACTATCACATCCGTGGCCACCATGAATAAGAAAGCGCTGAAAACCGCGCTCGCAGGACTGACGCATGCCAATATCGCCGTGCGGAACTTCCCGATATCAGTCAACACGTTGCGCAAAAAACTCAAACTCAAGGATGGCGGTGAAACGTACCTGTTCGCCACCACCGATGGAACCGGTCGCCATATCATCATCGCCACACTGAAGGCATAACGGACGGCATACAGACGGCATACAGACGGCATACAGACGGCATCACGCAAAGAAAAAGCCGCCTGCCCGATAAGGCAAAGCGGCTTGCACGGAGGCGACTGTATCGCTACGAGACCAATCAATCCTTGACGATGGTCTTGCCGGCGTTCGGGCCGGAAGCCAGGTTCTGGATCTCGGTGACTTCGAGCACCGGAATCACGGCGGGCTTCTTGGTGCCCTTCTCCTCGGCGACCTTGACCTGAGCCTCGTAGATATCGTCATCGGAGTGCAGGGTCACGGTGCCGCGGAAACGGTAGCCCTGCTTCTTCTCCAGGTTGGCGAAGGCGATGACCAGCGGGGAGCCGTTCTTCAGGTTCTCGTAGGTCTGGCCGGCGGTACGCTCATGGTAGGCGATGTGGGTGTCGTCCAGCACGAACAGGGACATCTTCGGGCCGAGATCCAGCTCGCCGTCCTTGGAGATGGTGGAGACGAAACCGAGGTTGTTGGCCACAAATTCCTTGATTTCCGGGGTAATGACTGCCATGGCAAGTCCTTTCCTAACGACAATTGTTTCCTCCATAAGATTAGCGAATCCAAGGACCGACCGCCCGGAGATTCGCTGTGAGCAACCTCACCTTATGGCGGAAGGACGGCAGCTGGATGGCAGAACGGCGACCATACTTCCGGAAGACACTCGCGCCCGCCATGCCTTCCCGGTTTTGGCCGGCCATACCCGTAACCTATGAGCCGAGGCAGCCACAAGCTGCGAATCGGAACATACGAGGTGTGTCATGAGTCTGGTCGAGCGTTTCAGCAAGCTACGTAGCCGCTGGTCCCGTTCGTTCCCTCCTAATCTCGCACGTCTGATGCTGCTCGCCTGCGCGGCATTGTGGGGCGGCAGTTATCTACTTGCCAAGTTCGCCATGGAGGCCATCACCCCACAGTGGCTGATGGCTATCCGCATGTTCGGCGCGTGCATGTGCATGCTCGGCCTGTTCCACAGGCATATCGTTCCCAATCTGACGCCGAAGATCATTGTGCCGTCACTGGTGGTGGGCGTGACCTATTGGGGCACGATGGTCACCCAGACCACGGGCCTACAGACCATCGACCCCGGTCGCAGCGCGTTCCTGACCGCCGCCTATTGTGTGCTGACGCCGTTCGTCACCTGGATTGTCTCAAAGAACCAACCGAAGCTCATCAATCTAATCGCCGGCATCATCTGTCTGATCGGCGTGGGGTTCGTTTCCCTGAAACCGGGCGGTTCTCTCTCGCTCGGCGTGGGTGATTGGCTGACCATCGCCACCGCCATCATCTTCTCGTTCAATCTCACCTATCTTGGCGTGTACGCCAAACGGTTCGACCCGATCGCCCTGACGTTCGTACAGTTCGCGGTTGCCGGCGTGCTGTTCTTCGTTGGCGCGACCCTCACCGAGCCCGCGCCGAACGCCAGCTGGCTGGCTCCCTCAGTGGTGGCCAGCGTACTGTATCTGTTCCTTGGCGCCACGATGAGCGCGCAAATCATGCAGAACATCGGCCTGGCGCACGTACCGGCATCCCAAGCTTCGATCATCATGTGCACTGAGAGCCTGTTCGCGGTCTCGTTCTCCGCATTGTTCTGGGGCGAACGCATCATGTGGAGCTCGCTGGTCGGATTCGCGCTGATCTTCGCAGCCGTGCTGATGTCGGTGATCAGACCTACGAAACACTCGCTGCACCGCAATTAGCTTACGCAGGATTGTTGCCGTAGAAGGACCTGCCGCAGAGCATCATCCGCGTAGCATCGCAACAGTTCAACTACTATGAAACATGTTCGCTGAATATCAGTCTGGCGTGCGGTTCGCATGAACTCTCCACGCCGCGCACAGCGTCAATCGAAAGGGAGCATTATGAATCTGCTGGAGGCCATGAAGGAACGACATGCCGTTCGCAACTTCACCGATGAGCCGCTGAGCCGGGAACAGATTGAAACGCTTTCGCACGCCATTGCCAAGCTGAACGCCGCGCATGGACTGGATATTCAGCTGATTCACGACGCTGACGACGCGCTCGGCGGATGTCCTACCCATTATGGGCGATTCGCGGGCGTGCATAATCTCATCGCACTTATCGGCGCTGATGATGCCATGGCACCGGAAGTACTGGATGAGCGGGTCGGCTATGCGGGCGAGGTACTGGCACTCACCGCGGTGTCGCTCGGTCTGGACACCTCTTGGGTGGTGTTGCATGAGGCGGATAAGCATGAAGGTGCTTGGACGCTTGGCGCAGCGCAACGTATGCCCGCCGCTATCGTGCTCGGCCATGGCGCTCGACCCGGACGCGCACATCGCAGCAAGCCCGCCGAGGAATTGGGAGTGATTGCCCCGGGCGGTTCCGTCAATGATTATGCTGACGCTCCGCAATGGTTCCGCGATGGCATCGAAGCCGTAATGCTGGCGCCCAGCGCGCTCGGCAAGCAACCGGTGCGATTCACGCTGTTGGATGATGCGCGAACGGTGAAAGCGGAAGCGCTTGACGGCGTGCAAGCGCATATTTGCCTTGGCATCGACAAGCTGCATTTCGAGCTGGGAGCCGGCACTGGGAATTTCGAGTGGGCGGAGTGATTGCGTCTCGGCGACGACTCAGCGGCATCTCATCTCTCAGTCACAATCCCACCGTTTATCTCACCATGTGGAGATTTTGGAGTTCTCGTGTAAGCATTCTGTTGCTTTCACCGTGCCTTCAGCAAGATTCAAGCGTAATCGCCTACGGTCTTAGGTTGTGAAGAAGTTTTTCCAAGGTCTTTCCCTCTCCTCCATTGTGGCGGGCACCCTTGCCGCCGTCACCTCGTTTCTTTTGGCCGCGAAAATCGGCTTCGCCGGTTCGGTAATCGGCGCTGCGGCCAGTTACATCGTTTCCGCGGTGGCCACGAACATCTACAAGAATCTCATTCAGGCCTCCAGCGAGAAGTTCCAACAAACGCTCGGCAGTTCAGATAACTCCGGTGAATCCGAAGCAGCGGAGGCATCCGGCGAATCCGACGTAGCGGACGCATCAGATGCATCGGGCACATCGGAAGCGGACAACACATCTGCACAGGACGGCGAGCAGC
Source organism: Bifidobacterium colobi (assembly GCF_018555455.1). GTDB lineage: Bacteria > Actinomycetota > Actinomycetes > Actinomycetales > Bifidobacteriaceae > Bifidobacterium > Bifidobacterium colobi. The sequence continues at coordinate 17,604 of NZ_JAFEJU010000013.1, forward strand.
CAGCATTCAGTGATTCGCATCAGAAAAACGGTGCTGCCGACGGCAACGACGGCGACGCCAACGAATCGGCTACGGTATCGAATGCTCGTAAACCGCGTGAAATCAGTTCTCAGCTGCCTTCCGAAGGCCGGACTTATTCGGTCAGCGAACTGCGTAAGCATCGCCGCGATCCGAAGCGTGTGGCCGTCATTGTCACCCTGATATCCGGCCTGCTCACCGTGGCGGTTACCGCCGGCATTGTGATGCTGGTCACCCAGGGCAATGGCACCGATCACGTGGTCTCCGACCTGGTCTCCCCCACCACCTCGTCCACGGACAGCAACAGTTCCGATACGAATTCGAACACCACTCCGCAAAACGGCCCAGCCACTGGACAGTACGGCGACAATAGTTCCACCGATACTTCCGGCACCACCGGCACCGATGGCACAACCGACAGCACTGACGGCAGCACCTCCGATTCCACGGGCACCGACTCATCTAGCAGCTCGTCTTCGAATTCCGGCACCACCGGCACCGATTCCAACGGCTCCACGAATTCCAATGGTTCCACGAACTCTGGCACCACGTCCGGCAATACCAGTGATTCCAACTCATCCGGTACCACGTCCGGCAATACGAGCAATGGGACCTCCTCCGGCTCGTCGTCCTCATCCAATTCAGGCTCCAGCTCTTCCGGCTCCACCGGCACGTCCAACACCGGCAGCGCGGAAGGCACGAGCTTCAGCACCCTCAAATAACCAGGGCTGATAACCTAGGATGATTCGCTAAGTGCCTAGGCTGATTCGCTGCGATGGCCTCAGTGGTTGGCTGCGGCATCGCAGGCATCGGCGGTATCAATCGGTGGTATTGAGTGGTATCGAGCATTATTGGGATAAGCAGAAGGCCAGTTGAGATTTCCCACTCAACTGACCTTCTGCGTTGCGGTCTCTTCCGCGCCGCTCGGCAATGCGATAGGGCCATGTGTTGCCCATTTGGCTTCACTGGAGGTCGCCACATGATTGCAGCGCGGTGGCATCGAGACGGCATCAGGACGATTCGTGCCCGTATGACTTCACTGGACGGTAGAGCTTGAGTTACGTTGGAATGCAATCGGACATAACGTGGCCATTCGACTTCGCTAAGAACGCCCAACAAAGGCATACGCACACAACGTGGACACATGACTTCACTGGGCTTCCCCTCGCTGAAACCATCGGCCACCCATTGGCCTTGCGGCTTCGGTAACCGCCGCCAGTGAAGCCACATGGCCCAGCGGTGGCATACGGCCTCCGCTAAGGCGGCTGCGGGCGATTCACGGCCATGGCACCGCACTGGACGAATCCGGCCGCATGATTCGCGACCGCGTGTTCGAAGGGTGATTATTTTGTGAGCGGGAGGGTGCATCTCGCCTACAAGGGGTTGATTCCCGGCTCGCGGGAGACCTATCCGCGTTACAAGGGGTTGCCTGCCGAGTAGAGGGTCCGTCAAAACGGCGGAATGACGGTATCGCGATGGCGGTTATACCCGTGATTTGCAGGTTGAGGAACCCCTTGTAGAGCAGATAGATGTTCCCGGAAGCTCGAATCAACCCCTTGTAAGCGAGAAAGCCATGTTTTTGGACAGCTGGCGCCGGCGAATCCGGTGCCGGAGAACATAGATTCCGGTAGCGGATCCAGCGGACACCCCCTATGCGGCGTGAAACCGGAAGAGGAACATGGAGGATGACGGGGTGCGTTGAGGGGGACCCGGATGCATCTTTCGAACCGAGGCCGGAACGCCATACGACGGTCCCATGCCGTGCGTCCTGTCCGGAAACATCGGAGGACTGTGACCACGGCGCTCATGGGCCTGCTCCTGCCCGCCGTGGTCAACGCCGGCTGCATGGCCATCATCCAACACGTCGGATGACGACCATCCGCCGTTTCCGGGAATCGAACCAGCCTGAAACACGGTGAGGCCCCATACCGTTGATTCGGTATGGGGCCCATCTGTCTAGAGCTGCTGACTATCAATCAATGCTGAATAAGTCCCTGACACTCGTTCGGACCACAGGTTTCCGTGCTGGAGGATATTGCACCGCCGTGGTTGACATAGCCGGACGAACCACTGTTCGTGCCCGCACTGCCGCCGCTGGAGGGCCGGTAGTTGCCACCGGAATAGTTGCCGTAACCGTACCCGTAGCTGCCCGTGTTGTACGACGGGGTGGAGGAAGCCGCCGACTGGGCGGCCGCCGCCTCGGCCGCCGCCTCGGCCGCCGCCTCGGCCGCCGCCTTGTCCGCGTCATTCTTCGCCTGGATGGAATCGTTCACCGACTTCATCGCGTCCTCGACGCTCTTGCGCGCCTGGTCGAGCTTCGCCGGATCGTTGCCATCCGTCAGCTTCCTCGCGGCGTCGATGGCCTTCGCGAGGCTGTCGCGAGTCGCGTTATCGGCCACCTTGCCGTCCGAATCCGCGAGCAGCTTCGACGCCTCCTCCAGCTTGGATTTCAGGCTGGTTTTCGCCGTGTCCAACGTCTTCGGGGCCTTGGACGCGTTGACCTGCTTCACCGCCTTGGCGAGGCTCTTCGTGTGCTTCGCGTACCAGCCGGCCTGCGAATCCAGCTTCGAGACGGCCGCCCTCAACCCGCTCGCATCATCCTCCACGCAGCCCTCATATTCCGGCGCCGCGGCCTTCAGCTCCTTCGACAGAACATCAAGCGTCGACTTGTCCTTCACCTGATCCGCCTTCACCGCGGCCGCCTCGGCCGCCTCCCCGTTGAGCAGCTGGTTGTAGCCGTTCGCCGACTCCCGCACCTTCTCCGACGCGGCAGCGCAATCCGCCTTGGCCGCAGCCAGCTCGTGCGCGTCCCACGCACGCCAGCCGAACACACCCGCCACGACCAGCACGACCGCGCACGCCACGGCAATAACGGGAATCAGCCACTTCGGGCGCTTTGAACTATTCCCATCCGGCGCGCCAAGCACAGTGGGTTCCTTCGCACTGACGGCATTATCGGAAACGAGGATGCCAACATCATCAGCTTCGGATTGCGCATCATCAGGATGCACGGCTGGCTCATCATGCATTTTCGGACGCTCCGGCAACGGCACACCGGCCATATCAGAAACCGGAGTCACAGCATCGGCGTCTCTGCCATCACCGACTACCCGCGAAACCGAACGCTCATAGGGGGGGGTGACGCTACCGCCCTGCTCCTCACTCACCATCATCTCTCCTTCGTATCTCTCTCGCGAAAACTCTTCACTTCTACCGCCCTGCTTGGACTCGCCCGCCCAAGTCGCGAACGTATGGAAAAATCGGAACCTATGACACAGATTATTATGCGCACCTCTGAAGGCGAAATCACCATCAACCTGTTCGATGACAAGGCTCCGAACACCGTGGCCAACTTCCTTGGCCTCGCCACCGGCGAGAAGGAGTGGGCGGATCCGTACACCGGCCAGCCGTCTCATGAAAAGTTCTACAACGGCCTGACCTTCCACCGCATCATCAAGGACTTCATGATTCAGGGCGGCTGCCCGCTCGGCACCGGCACCGGCGGCCCGGGTTACGAGTTCGATGATGAGATCGATCCGAGCCTGAAGTTCGACAAGCCGTACCTGCTGGCCATGGCGAACGCCGGCCTGCGTCGCGGCCGCGACGGCCAGATTCACGGCACCAACGGCTCCCAGTTCTTCATCACCACGGTTCCGACCCCGTGGCTGGACGGTCACCACACCATCTTCGGCGAGGTCGCTGACGAGGCTTCCAAGA
>NZ_JAFEJU010000014.1 GCF_018555455.1 Bifidobacterium colobi
CACCAGCAAGCTGGTGGATCCCGTTCGACTTGCATGTGTTAAGCACGCCGCCAGCGTTCATCCTGAGCCAGAATCGAACCCTCCACAAAAAACTTCATGAAAGAGCACCGAAAGATGACTCCAAAAAGAAAAAGACGAGACGATTCCTTAAGGAAGGAACCACTCTCACAAAAACCTCGTCCCGTTTCAACCAACCAAGGACCCGGCCACACCGGCCAGGCACGAGACAAGCTGGCAATCATTGACTATAAAGAAGTAGTACAAACACGCTCTTGAGTTCTCAAACCACCACCACACACAAACCAGCCCGAACTCTGTATTTCCTCTGGAGGAGAAGTCCGAACCGCTCAGCGGCAGCGAATGAATAACTTACACGAACTCAGGAACATGCGCAAATCGGGCATAATAAAACCTGCCTAAATCGTTGGAACGACAGGCTTCGCTCGGCGTGTCGAAAATAGCCTTTCCGACCTCGTTACTGCCAGTCTACGCTCGGAAACCGCCTCAAATTGCTTCATATTTGTTTCGTATCGGCGTGTTTCCCAACAATTCATTTGCGCGCCTGTTCGCCGGAGCGATACAACACCGGTGAGCCGCATATATACAAAGTGGCTTGCGCTCATATCAGCACTATGAGCGCAAGCCACTTCAGTATTCAGTTATTGACTCTTTCAGTCCTCGGTAGCCGGGGCTTCGGCATCCGCCGGGGCTGCGGTAACAGTGGCAGCAGCCTTGCGACGCTTGAGGTACTTCTGGATGGTCAGGATCTCAAGACCAATCACCAGCACTGCGGTCACGCCCCAGACCGCGTACATGGCGGTCTTCCACACCGGGGTCTCGACCTCAGGCTCGCCGTTCGCGTACTGCCAGCCGTTGGCCACCGTGTACAGGATGTTGTGGGCGGCGGTGCGCATGGCCTTCACGGAGGTGGCGGACTTGTCGCTCACATGGTTGGTGGTCACAGTGGTGGCGAGCATGGAGTCGTTGCCGTTGCGAATCTCCTGATCGGCATCCTGATAGCCGCGGCCACGGAAGTAGTCGGTCAGGACGAAGCCACGGAAGCCCCATTCGTCGCGCAGCACGGTGTTGAGCAGGTTGTTGGAGGCGGCGGCGTAGGTTGGGCCCACGTAGTTGAACGCGCTCATCACAGCCTGGGCACCGCCCTCCTTGACGCTCATCTCGAACGGGCGCAGGTAGGTTTCACGCATGGCCTGCTCACTGACCCAGGTGGTCAAGGTCATTGTGCGGTTGGTTTCCTGCTCGTTCAGAGCGAAGTGCTTCATGAAGGAGTACACGCCCTTCTCGCGAGCGCCGGCAATCTGCTGGGATGCCATCACGCCGGAGAGCAGGGAGTCTTCGGAGAAGTACTCGAAGGTACGGCCTGCGTAGGCGTTGCGGTGCAGGTTCATTGCCGGAGCGTACCAGCCGGCCACGTGCATGTCGTGCGCCATGTTGCCGATCATCTCACCGAATTGCTTGGCGAGATCCTTGTTCCAGGTGCAGGCGAATGCGGTGGATGCAGGGAAGCCGATGGAACCGATGCCGGTGAAGTTGTTGTTCAGGGAGGCCGGACCGTCGGCGTCGGTCACCTGGATCTTGCCCACGGAGGTCACAGCCGGGGTGCCGTAGCCGCCGTTGGCGATCAGGGAGTCCATGTCGTCGAAGGTCAGCTGGTCGAGCAGCTTGTCCCACTGCGGATCGTCGTAATCCTTGCCGTACAGGTCGGAGAGCTTCACACCATTCTTGGCACCGGTGGTCGGCATCTCGTCGGAGTCATCATTGTGTTCGGCTGGATCATAGTTGCCGTTGTTGGTGTACTCGGACTTGATCGTGTCGCTCATGCTGAAGTCGGTCGGCGCTGCGGTGGCTTCGGCGTAGTTGGCGAAGTGGTCGGCACGTGACAGGTAGTTCACATCGCCTTCGGCGTTCTGGAACTGGTTGGTGGCCACGATCTTGTCGCCATCGTGGGTGTTGTCCTTGATGTTGTAGGTGATGGTCTTCGGCACGTTCACGGTGGCGGAGTCAATCACGGTGTGGGAGTCGGATTGCAGCGAGATCCCGTAATCACCCTGCTCCAGCACCCAGGCCTTGGCGTCGTGCTCGTCGTAGGAGGCCATGTCGTCGTCATCGAACTCAATCTTGACGGTCTCGGATTCGCCAGGCTTCAATTCCTTGGTCTTCTCGAAAGCGGCCAGGTTCACGGAAGCCTTCTCGATGCCACCGTTGGTGTACGGCGGGTTGTAGTAGGCCTCAACCACATCCTTGCCGGCCTTGTCACCGGTGTTGGTCACGGTCACATCGAAGCTCACCTTGCCGTTCTTGTAAGAAACGTCGCCCATCTTCTGCTCGAAGGTGGTGTAGCTCAGGCCATAGCCGAACGGGTACTGAACCAGATCGTCGTAGTTGATCAGGCCTTCGTCGGCGGCGGTCTCATAGAACTTGTAGCCCACGTAGATGCCTTCGGTGTAGTTCACGAAGGTCGGGGAAACATGCAGCTTGGTACCAGTGCGGTCGTCGATCACCTCAATGGCCAGGTCATCCACATTGTCATAGTCGAAGTCGCCGAAGTTATTGGTGGACGGGTTCTGATCGAGATCCTTCAGGAAGGTGTCGGACGTCTTGCCGGACGGGTTCACTTCGCCGGCAAGCACTTCACCGAGGGCGGAGAAGCCGGTCTGGCCTGCGGGCGGGCACCACAGCACGGACTGGATCTGCGGGTAGTCAGCGAGGAAGTCGAGCTGGAAGGTGTTGGCACCGTTGTAGACGAGCGTCACCTTGTTGAAGTTCTTAGTGACCAGATCAAGCATATTGCGTTCGGTCTGGCTGAGCTCCAGGAAGCCTTCACCGTCCTTGAAATCCTCGTAAGACTTGGAGTTGTTCTTGTAGGTGACGCCCTTAGCCTTCATGTTCATCGGCAGGTCGGCACCTTCACCACCCACGCGGGTGATGACCACAACCGCCTCATCAGAGAAGGACTTGGCATCAGAGATCAGAGAGTCAGAGTACTGGTCGGCCGGCACTTCAGGCAGGGTCCAATCCTGAGCCCACATACCTACTTCCGGGCGATCCTTGCGGTAGTCGGTGTACAGCTTGGTCAGGTCGGCGTTGGTTTCGATGCCGGCTTCCTTCATACCGTCGAGCAGGGAAACGGTCGGGTACTGCTCGGACATGGAGCCGGAACCGGTGCCGCCGTAGACCGGGTTGGTGGAGCCCCAGCCGAACACGTTGACCTTCTTGCCCTTAAGCGGCAGATTGTCGTTGTCGTTCTTCAGCATGGTGATGGCCTCGGCCTGCACGTCCTTGGCCAGCTTGTTGGCTGCGGAGACCGTGCTGTCGGACAGCATGTACTTGGTGACGGTGGCGTTGTTGAGCAGCGTGGCCAGCGGACCGGACAGCATCATGGAAATCGCCACAATGATGCCCACCAAGGCTGCGAGCCAGGACTCAGAATGAATAAGCTTGCGGTTGGCCACAGCCTTCACCGTCTTCTTGTTGACGGCAACAGTGATGATAATGGCCAATACCAGCAGGATGCCTACAGCCACCAGATAAGGGATCACCGAATTGATGACGCCCATAACGTCGGCCATGTTGATTTGCAGCATGGGTTCTCCTCCTTGATTCTTACCTTTGCGCGGCATGGTTGTCCGAATTCGATACCGTTATCGACCCGGACCACAGCCTGGTGAACCTGCCCTGTTCACGTTGGCCGCTTGAGGATGCATCCGCTTGGCGCTCCATTGGGTTGCTATGCTGACACGTCCTCGATGCCGATGACTCTAGAATCGCAGATTCATCATTCCCGCGAGCGCCGCTCAACCTATCCTGTCATTTCGAGCGCATAATCTGCGCATCACGCTGCTCTCACCTCCCCACGGCTAGGATGGGGAGCATGAGCGATTTGAACGCGTTGAATCTGGAACCGGGCGAAGCAGTAGGCGGCTACACGTTGATGGACCGCCTGGGCTCTGGCGCCATGGGCTCTGTGTGGCGCGTATGCGATGACGGCGGCCAAACCTATGCGATGAAAATCCTGCGTGATTCGCTGGCCGACGATTCCGCAAACGATGCCGAAGGCATGCACAATGGCTATCGCGCTGTCGAAGACCCGAATCTTAAGGAGAACGTGACTCCCCGCGAGCGCCTACGCCGCGAGGCCATGGCGCTGAAGAAGGTCCATCATCCGGGCGTGTGCGGCATTGTGGACATGGAGTTGGACGATTCGCTCGCGTTCATTGTCACTGAACTCATCGAAGGCAAGAATCTTAAGGATGATGTGGCCATCAATGGCCGGTATATCGGCGATGATCTGGAGCGCTTGGCTCGCAAGCTCATCGAAGCCACCAAGGCTGTGCATGCAGCCGGCATTATTCACCGCGATATCAAACCCACGAATGTAATGGTGTCCGCCACCGGTCCGGTCCTGGTGGATTTCGGTATTGCGATGGGCGAGGGTGAAAGTCATGTGACGCGCACCGGTTTGGTGATGGGTACGCCTGGATTCATCGCCCCGGAAATCATCGATGGTGCTGAAGCGGACGATATGACTGACTGGTGGTCGGTGGCGTCGGTGCTCGCGTTCGCCGCTACTGGCGCTCCGGTGTTCGGCACCAAGCCGATGATGGCGGTACTCGAGCGTGCGGCTGCCGGCAATGCGAACCTGACCGGACTGCCGGCCGGCACCTTGGCGGCTTTCCGCTCGGCGTTGAACCCGGATCGCTCCCAGCGCTGCACCCCGGATGAGCTGCTGCATGCGATTGCTTTGGATGCGTTGAATCCGCTCGCATGGCAAGGCGCTCAGGCCAGCCCGTTTGGTGCCGGCGCTATTGCCGGTGCGCCGACCGCGATAGTGGCCGCGCCTACCGAGGCTACCGAGGTGATGCCCCCTTTTGGCGTTGACGGCAGCGATGCGGCTTCTGGTCTGAATGAGCCGGACGAAAACAATCCGCGTACATTGTGGCGTGAGGCCGATGCCATCCGCACGCGCATGCTCAATCCCGCCGATGATTCATCAGATGATGCTGCGACGGATGCGGCAACCGCCGTATTCCCACAGGTACACCAGGATGACATCGACGGTCAGACTGCTTCGGATGCGCGCACCCAAGTGCTCACCGGTACTACCACGCCGATGGCAGAGCGCACGTCGGTGCTGCCCGCGGAGGCAACCGCCGTGCTACCCGCGGAGCCGCCGGCACCATCCTTCCCACCTCAGGTTCCTGCATTCCTTTCTCCAGTGCCGTATGGTGCGGCAGCGGAGGCGCAGCCCACCGCAATCCAGCCGCCGGTGGACCCATCGGCTGTCCCGCAAGTTCGTCCAGCTGTGCAGCAGATGATTACTCAGACCGCACAGGCCGCGCCCACCGAGGCTTTGGTGCAGCATCAGTCCGCACCGAACCCGGCTGATGTGCGCCGAGGCGCGTATCTGCAACGCGGCACGCTGCCATTGGTGCTGCTGACTGTGCCGCTGGCATTGTTGGCTGCGAGCATGCCGTTGATCGCCATCGCCGCAGCAGCCATACTGCTTTGGCTGCTGCTGGCTTTGGCGTACAACACTGAATCGCAATTGGAACGTGAGGGCAGACGCGGCGGCGAGCGCAAAGGTTCCGATGCGCTGATTCGCGCCGCATCGCTGCCCTGGCATCTGGTCAAGGCATTGCTGAGCGCCTTGCCGCGACTACTACTGCTTATCGTCATCGATAGTGCTGGCATCGCTGTGGCCATATCCGCGCTGGGTTTGCCGGTGCAGACCAGTATCGCCTGGTATTTCACCGCAGATTGGGCTGTGCCGCTCCCCTTATTGGATGATGTGCCGTTCTCCTCATCCGGTGTTGCTCTGGCTGGATTCATGGCGGTCGGCTGGCTGATTGCCGCGTTCGGCCCGCAAGCCATGATGATGCGGCTTGGTGCCGGCGCCTTGCGGGGTTTGCCGGCGCAGCAGCCGTCTGCGGCAGTCGGCATCAATGCATTCGGGCAATCCGCCCAGCCTGTGCCACCGGTAGCCGCACCGATTCACGGACACCGCGGCGCTGTGATGTTCACCATATGGCTGATTGTGACGCTGGCGTTGGCTGCACTCCCCCTGTTGGGGTTGCCCATCAGCTGGATTCCTTTGGCATAACAGGGATTCGGCACCATGATTGCCCATGATTACAGCATGGTGCACGTAACGCCGGCCACGGCAGAGAGTCCGACAGCAGCCGTTGCATTCACATGAAATTCATCTCAGATCAGCTCTGAGCACAGTCTTCCTCAGTACGGGACATTATGATTAGCCCCAGCATTCGTATGCACATCACACTTATTGCAAGGGGATTGTTATGGCTAATTCCAAACGTCAGACCAAGCGCGTGACTCGTGCCGAGCGCCGAGCAGCCGAAGAGGCCGCACAGAAGGCGCTGGCCGAGCAAGCGGCCAAGGAGCGTAAGCAGCAAACCATCATCGGCATTATCGTGGTGGCCATTGTTGTGGCTTTGGTGGCGGTGATCGGCGTAGTGGTCTGGCGCAATGTGACCAAGAGCAGCGATACCTCTTCGGCTAACGCCGATGCCGCCTACAGCACCCTGCAATCCGTCAAAACCAAGCCAGCCAAGGCGGACGACAAGGCCGGCTTCCTGATTTCCAAGGATGGCTACGGCAAGAAAACCGCCAACGTGCCGACCGTGGGCATTTACATGGAACCGTTGTGCCCGGGCTGCGCTTCGGTGAACCGTCAGCTCGATCCCACGCTGGTCAAGATGATGAACGCCGGCCAGCTGAACCTGGATCTGCACTTCCTGAACTTCCAGGACAACAAGAGCTCGGACAATTACTCCAACCGTGCCTTCAACGGTGCCATCTACATTGCCGAGCATGATGATGATCCGAATCATCTGATGAACTATCTGAGCAACATCTACGCCGAGGACTTCCAGCCGGGCGAGCTCACCAACTATGTGCCGGTGAAGAACAGCAAGCTGCAGGCTCAGGCGGAGAAGGCTGGAGTCAGCAAGGAAGTGGCCAAGGCCGCGTTCAGTGGCAAGAACGAGTACGTGGAATGGCTGTCCGCGTCCAATGACTACACGATTGCCCGTCCGGAGCTGTTCTCCTCCTCCGGTTCCTTCTCCTCGCCTACCTTGACCATCAACAACACGTATTGGCCGCTGAGCAACATCTCGCTGGCGAACACCACGATGGTGGACGGATTCCTCAAGGCCGTGGGTCTGAAGTCCGATCAGGTGGGCGTGGCCGGCAAGCTGCCGTCCATCGGCGCCAGCAAGAAGCCGATCGACATCACCGCCTGATTGTTTGGTCTGCTTGTTCCAAGCCACGGTCTGCGGCTTGGAACATGGCTTCCATCATTCGCGAAACTCCCTCCGACAGCGCAAAATGCACCAATATTGTTGTGCGAAACGCGCTGCCGGAGGGAGTTTTACTGTAGGTGAACAAAGTTCGCCATGGGCGTTTCTTCGCGGTTTGCGCCTCATTTCGAACCGATTCGACACAGCGCACCAGCATTGACCGACCTACTGGTATGCTAGGCAGTTGTTCAGAACGTTCATCGTTGATGTTTCGTTGTGATCGCAAGCCTCTTTAGCTCAGATGGCCAGAGCGGCCGCCTTGTAAGCGGCAGGTCGTCGGTTCGATCCCGACAAGAGGCTCGTCGCGCGGGAAAAAGGCGTATCATAGGGAACTGGGGTACGCAGTAGACCTGCGCAATTGAGTCTTACTTTGAGTAAGTTCTCCAGGAGCCTTCCCCCCAACTCATGGCTTCCTGGACTGAGGGCGGAGCGTCCCCCAACCAGCTCCGCGCCTTCAGGGGGCGGGACATCCCCTTCTCTCCCGCCCCCTTTTTTTCTTTACCTCATTCAGTTTCACGGGTTCCGCCCCGTCTCCTCGCCTCCCCGCACCTCCAAGCGCTGGATTCCGGGAAATCCGTCGAAAAGGAACCTTGTACCGGGCATTTTGGGTTATAGGAACTTTTGTGGTGTTTTAGGTCGGTCAGAATGGCCGAGATTTCGCGTGGCGTGGTTGCTGTTTATCGATTTCATGGATTTCGATGGCGTTGACGATTGCGTTGTCTAAGGCGTGGGC
>NZ_JAFEJU010000015.1 GCF_018555455.1 Bifidobacterium colobi
GGGTGATGTCCTTCGTCACCGAGGTCGAGAAGTCATACTCCGAACCACCCGAAGCCGCCGTGAACCAGCCATCGAACGTGTAGCCATCACGCGTAGGATCCACAGGCCTGGATGCCTTCTTGCCCGACTCCACCGACTGCGAAGCAACCGAATCCGAACCACCATTCACATCAAACTTAACCGTGTACTTCTGCGGAGTCGGTGGCACGTATGCTTCTCCAGCAGTGTAGTTCGCGGTAACATCCACATCATCGTTGGTCACGTCTTGGTTGCGACCAAGCACACTGACTTTCACGCTCTTGGCAGTAGCAGTCTTGGCATTGGAATAATCAACGTCCACATCATAGGTGGCTTGTTCGTTCATGCCGCCGCCAAGCGTCTTGGTCACGGTCGAACCATCAACGGTGTAGCTAATGGACGTAATCGGACCGGTTGCAGCAATGCGAATCGTCGCAGCACCCGGAATTGTGGCGCCATCCAGGTCCTTCCATGTCGCACCGTTATCTGTGGAGTATTGCATCTTCACAGTGGCCTTGGGCTGATCTTCGGTGACTGCCGCGTAAGCATTCACCAAACCAGCACCACGGTATTCCTTACCATCGGTCGGTGCTTCAAGATGGTCGTACAGTTCACCAGCTTGCTTCTTCAACAAGGCGGTAACCTGCGCCGGCGTGTAATCCGGATGAATAGCTTTAATCAGAGCAGCCACACCAGCCACATGTGGCGAAGCCATTGAAGTGCCGCTCATCGCGCAAGTTGGTGCGTAAGCCGAACCGCAGGTAGAAAGAATATTCGAACCGGGAGCGGCCACATCGATTTCATTCACACCGTAGTTTGAGAACGAGGAACGACGTAGCTTATCGGCCGAATAGTGCTTCGTGTTCTCAGCGGAAGATACGTTGATAATACCGTCCAACATACCAGGCATGATTAAGCCCTTGCTACCGGCTTGTGCAGACAACGATACACTTTCCGGACGAGCTATACCGGTACGGTTGCCCTCACCTTGCAAACCATATACAGACGGCTGGGCGACAGGTGAATCTTCCGACTTATCGTTCGGTCCGAATACTGGAGGATTCCTCTTGCGAAGGCCTCGCAAGCCGAATGCCTGAGTCTGGTACAGATTGTCAAGGTCAAGCTGGCTATTACCAGCAGAAGCAACGTTTGTCACACCACGACTATCCGCATACTTGATTGCACGCTGCAGCACTTCATAACCAGCAGTAGTAGAAGGATCGTCTGGATACTCCGGTTCTGTGCTACCGATGCTGGCATTAGTCACATCCATGTGTGATTCCGCTGCCCACATGTAGCCACACACCTCTTGCTCGGTATATGTCCGGTTGTTATACAACACCCGAATAGACGCCACCTTGGAGCTCGGAGAAACGCCATCAATCAGTTCTCCGTTATTGGCCGCCGCAATGATACCGGCCACATGAGTACCATGAGTTTCATCTTCATTCCCCGTCTGATCAATGTCTACTGCAGACCATAGCGGCTTGCCGGTTGTGGCATCTGTGCCTTGCCGTGGCACACCATTAGCTACACAACTCACGGAACGCGCAGCATCAATCCGGCCAGCAAGTTCGGCATTATCGTCGTAGATACCGGAGTCAATTACACCAACCAGCGTTGGACGCAGTGGAACATCCACGGAATGTGCTTTATCAGCACCCGTTGCAGCGATACCCCATGCCTGGCCCTCATAAGACGCAAAGCAATTATTCCCTGCACAGCCGGCGCCCTGATAGGCTCCAGCGACACCGGATTGAGGATCAGAATTGTATGGCGAAGCGGGAATATCAGACATCGCGGAAGAATCCCAAACCGTAGGAGTTGCTACATCTTGCGCATCAACATCCGTGTCAAGTATTTCATCTTCGCGTAGCTTGCCGCTGCTGCGAGTAGACGCAACCGAATCCACAGCAATGTCGTTATCCGCGGCCCACTGCGCAAAATCAGCAGCAAATGTGTTCACTCGCGCTTGCACAAAGAATGAATCCAACTGCTCATATTCCATAAGCAGGTAAGAGTTAAAGAACTTTGCTGCCGCAATCGCTCGCTTCATATCATCAGCAGAAGCAGGTTGCTTCAGATTGACCACGTAGTTCATTGGCGTATCGTCCGCATCGGCTACTGCTGTCGATTCATCTACAGATGGTTGGCTTACTCCAACGTAGACAATGAACGTCGAGGTCTTGCTGGAGTCGCTCTTCAGCGTGACGGTAACCGTCTTCTTACCCCGGGCAGACATGTCTGGCTCAGATACTGTATATTCGCTGGACTTCAGCGTACAGACACTGCCATCGGCCAGACGTGCTTTAACCACCAGGCCAGCAGTATTCAGCTTATCGCCTACTGCATATTCCTGCTTGGTTGGCGGCGTAGTGACCAGAATATCCGCAACAGATTGAGCGCCGGCTTCATATTGCGCATACAATGTCACCGCGCCGCTTTCGGCAAGGTTTTTCACCACGGCCATCGGCTTGTACTGCGTACCGGAACCATCTGCCTTGGTATTCCACCCGACAAAGTGCTTGCCGGCAGGCGCAGTGAACTCATTGACATGCAGCGCGGTGCTCCGATCATAGACAATATCCTGAGCGTCCATAGAGCCGCTGCCGCCGTTAGCCTTGAATTGCACAGTGTAAGTGTTGGCTTCCCACTGAGCATACAAGATGCTGATCTGGGACCAATCCTGTATGGTTTGTCCCAAATCATACGAGTCGCCACTGCCGTCTTCCTTCGTATTCCATGACTTGAGCGTATAGCCCGTCTTGTTGTAGCTTTCGAACTGAGTCAGCAACGTAATTGGCTGTGCATAGTCACCATACGCATAATCGCAGTAGCTCATGCATCCAGTCTTGTCTGGCGCAAAGATGATGTATTCGTCGTTCGACTTTCTCCACTGGGCATACAGTGTTGTATTGCTATCGAACGAAGCGTAATACCCATATGCCTCGTATTTCGTTCCGGTACCGTCAGCCTTAGTATTCCAGCTCTCTAGAGAAGCCGAACTCTTAGAAAACACCTTATATATGTTAGAGACGCCAGACTGCTTAACACCTTTGGCGAATACCTGTTCCACGCTCCTTGAACCGAGCAGATTTGTACCGCCATTGGGTTCGTAACGGACCGTCACCAGCTGAGTGGATGGGTCTACAACGTGAATTGTCCTCTGGAAGTAGTCATCATTCACGTTGCCTGCCGCATCAGACACCGAATAGGAAACGGAGTAATCACCAATCTTATTGATGTCAAAACCACCGTTATCCGTTACCTGAATGTTGCCGGTAACATCGCCGTCCTTATCATCAACGGCATAGAGCCCCTGAGTCACAGAGAACGAAGAATCACCTTGACGAACCGTGGTGTCACCATCCACGAATTCAGGCTTTTGATTATCCACAATGGTAACGCGTATCTGTGCTTCCAATTGGGGGAATCCTGCAACTTCACCGCCGCCAATAGTCTTTGTTGCCCCCCAATCAAGCTTGCTCAAGCCCGCATTATTGAAAGTGGTAGCATCCCAAAACACCAAAGCTTTCACGCTGCTGCCGTCTGAGAGGTGCACTATGGCGGTATTCAGATAATTCACCCAAGCCGTCCCTTTGCCGGCGGTGCCATCCACGGTTTCCACGCTAACCGGTTTAGCACTAGACCACTGTGCATACAGGGTGAGACTGTCGCCGGTATAACCGGTATTCTGATCATCGGGCAGCAACTGGTTAATCATATACGAATGACCAGTGCCATCCTTCTTGGTATTCCAACCGGTAAAGATCTTGCCGTCATTGGTGAAGGCGTTCTCTCGAATCTGCAGGCGATCGCCATATTCGAAGCGCTGCACACCCATCTTACCCTTGCCGCCGTTCGCGTCATAGGTAATGGTGCGCGGATCGCCCTTCCAAATGGCATAAAGAGTGAAATAGTCATTAACCGGCTTATCAAAATCGTACGCATTCAGATAGGCAGCCTTCGTTGACCATCCAAGGAACTTGTACCCAGTGCGCACCGGATCCTGAGGCTTGGTTAGTTTTTCACCACCAAGTACCTGTTGAGTGAATGTACGACCGGAATAATCGGTGCCATCGTTTTTGTCGAAGTACACCGTGTACGTCTGCTGACTCCACTGAGCATACAAATCCAAGGTGCCATCCGCAGACATGTCGGACGATGAAACCGTTCCGCCATCGTAATAGTAGCCGGTCTCATTATTCGCAGCCGTGGCCCAATGGTCAAACGCGTATCCTGGACGAGTGAAAGTGTTCCTATTCAGCGACACCGTCTCATCCACATGCACCACCTGATCAGGCATGGCTCCTTCGCCACCATTGGCATGGAACCGAATGGTGAAAGTATCGGACTGTCGTTCAGTCCAATGTGCATACAAAGTGATGTTTTGCGTAACCTTGGAATCAAAATCGTAGAGATTTCCACCGGTTGCAGCCGTGTACCAGCCGTCGAATTCATAACCTTCTCGGACTGGCTGCGCAGGCTCTTCCACGGATTCGCCCTCATTGACCGTCACCGAAGAAGTGTCTCCATTGCCATTGCCATCGAACGTCACCGTGTATTGCTGAGTCGGTTCCGGAGTCTCATACTTCTTCAACGCCTCCTCAACGGTCTCGGTAGTACCACGATCAGCATTGTCCCCTACATACCCAATCTCAAGTACAGTAACAGTGGCACCGTCATAATCACCACCGCTGACCTTCGCCACGCCAATGCCTGCCGCATCAGCCAGCTTGCTCACCTCAGTCAGATAATGGCCATATCCTTGCTCGCCGGTCTGCAATTCGCTCGCCCAGCTGTCAATCGGATTATGGGAAGCCTCAAGATCCGGATATCCGATGGCAAGGGCTTCAGGTCCGAACAAGGAGGTTCCGGACTGGTAGTCAGGTGACTCAGCGAGATTGTACTGAGACTCCTCAGCCCAACTTGGTGCGCCGTTATACATATTGTCATGGTTGATGGTGCCTTGCGCGGCGAGCTCATCAGCACGAGTTTGTGCCCACTTCGTCAAATCCGAGTTGACTTTGAGCGCCGGCACCGGGTCGCCCGTGGCGGTATCATCTGCAATCTGCGACTCACTTTTATTATTTGCCGAGGCGATTTGTGCAGCAGTAAGACCTGTGCGCGGCTTGGCGCGCAGGTCGTTAAGCTGCTTCATATATTCCAGCGCTTGCTTTACATTTGCGTCATCCGAAGCCGCAGCCATAGCGGTACTAGCGGTAACGGCCATTGTTCCGCACATAGCCAAAGCACTCACCACTGCGACAGCGGCCTTCATTGCCCGACGTACTACACTCATCATGTTCTTCTCTCATCCATGAATCGGCTGTATCCGTTGGGCACCATGATACTCGCGAACCGTTATATGACTTGGTAACAATCCATATGAGGAAACAATATCGGGAATCGTATTTTCTACGGCAGATAGTTGCGCGTCAGTAATACCATAGTGCTTACGCCCGGTTAGAAGAAGGACGGGTGAGACTTCCGAAGAAGGAGGAGTTCTTATGCATCGCATAGGGAAAACCGCTGTGGCGTTACTGGCCACTGTGGCAATGGCGCTGCCTATAGGAGGCATCGCCACAACCGCAGTCGCCAACGAGAACACTAGCGGCAAAGTAAGTACCGCAGCAGATACCAATCCCAATGGAATAACGTTCACCATTAAGGGATTTTCGTGGGATGACAACACCCCGACTACGCGTACCGTGTCTGTAAAAGATGGCGCTACATACACGCTTCTCGGCAATGAGCAGCCCTACCTCGATTATAAAACGGTTACCGGTGGCTATAACTGGGATATCCAATACCCAGAAAGCTCCAATAACTTCTCCTACTCTCAATGGACTTTCTCTGACACCAATAAACAGGGTCCCAGCGCCACGGTCACCTTCAAGAAGCCTTCGTACTATAACAGCAAAGAGGAGCAACAAACAGCGTGCCTGCAATGGACGAAAAACGGTGTACCGGTAACCGACAGTACCACTGTTGTAGATACGAAATCCACGTGGTCTATGACCGCCCAGGATGGCTGCGACGTCAGCCTGCTTAAGCTCGGTCTGAAAAATTTCTACGACGGCTGGCTGAATGATAATTATGATTCAGTATCCTCATCTGATTCAAGTGCGAAATACTATTTTTACTATGTTGGAGGCACCGAAAGCCACGCTGCAGTAGCTCACATGCTAACCGTTGGTACACCAGTCAATGGTTCTTCCACTCCAGATCCTGACCCGGATCCGAGCCAGTACCATACGGTGACGATTCGCAACGAGCTGGACAACATAACCATCGCCCAATACCAAGTGCTGGATGGATACACTGCTAGCAAGCCAAGCGACCCGTTAAGCAAGCAACCAGGGTATACATTCGCCGGATGGTACACAGCTGCCGAAGGAGGCACCGAATACGACTTCAACACCCCGGTGACCAGCGATATTACCATTTACGCACACTGGACGAAGGACACATCACAGAGGTACACGGTCAAGTTTGACTTGAATGGCGCTCCCGGTTCGGTGGATTCGCAGTCCGTGGAGTCGAGCAAGACGGCTTACAGGCCTTCTGATCCGTCTCGCGACGGCTATACGTTCGGCGGCTGGTACACAGCTGCGACAGGTGGCTCGAGGTACGACTTCAGCACGGCCGTGACGAAGGACATCACCATCTACGCACACTGGTACAAGGACGGCGCCCCCGATCCCGATCTGAATTACCATACAGTAACGTTCCGCAATGAGCTGGACGATATGACCATTGCCCAGCAGACAATACTGGATGGATACACCGCAACTAAGCCAAGCGACCCGGCAAGTCTGCAGCAAGGCTATAAGTTCGCTGGATGGTACACAGCAGCCGAAGGCGGTACCGAATACGACTTCAACACCCCAGTGACGAAGGACATCACCATCTACGCACACTGGACAGAGACAGACACTCCAGATCCAGATCCAGATACAAACCCTGATCTGAAATACCATACAGTGACTATTCGCAACGAGCTCGACAACCAAACCATCGCCCAGCAAACAATACTGGATGGGTACACCGCAACTAAGCCAAGCGACCCACAGAGCTTGCAAGATGGTTACACGTTCGTCGGCTGGTATACAGCTGCTGAAGGCGGAACCGAATATGATTTCGATACTCCGGTGACCAGTGATATCACTATTTATGCACACTGGAAGAAGGGCAACGATCCGACTCCGCAGAAGTACACGGTCAAGTTTAACGTGAACGGCGGTTCGGGTTCCGTGGCTTCGCAGACCGTAGAATCGGGCAAGACGGCCGCATCTCCGTCGAATCCGACGCGTGATGGCTACACGTTTGATGGCTGGTACACGGCAAAGACGGGTGGCTCACGGTATGATTTCTCGACCCCGGTGAAGAAGAATCTGACCTTGTATGCGCACTGGACGAAGAATGAAACGCCGTCTGAGCAGGTTCGTGTGTTGTTTGATGACAACTACAGTAACGATCCCCTCGCGCAGATCGTCAACAAGGGCGAGACCGTTTCCAGGCCTGCGGATCCTACGCGTGACGGCTACACGTTCGATGGCTGGTTTACGGCGGCTTCGGGTGGTTCGGAGTATGACTTCTCGACCCCGGTGACGGAGGATGTCACCTTGTATGCGCATTGGACGAAGGACGAGTCGCCCGCTGAGAAGATCGTGGTGATCTTCGAGGACAAGGACGGCGCCGGTCAAACCTTCGCGGAGATGGTCGAGAAAGGCAAGACCGTTCCCAAGCCGAATGACCCGAAGCGTGCTGGTTATTCGTTCCTGGGTTGGTTCACGAAGCTTGACGGCGGTGAGAAGTACAGCTTCGATACTCCGGTGACGGAGAAGCTGACCT
>NZ_JAFEJU010000016.1 GCF_018555455.1 Bifidobacterium colobi
GTTCTCATAGACCCAGCCCACCACCGGAACGCCCCTATTTTCCCGCCGGGAAAAATAACACCCCGACACGCCTACTCGCACAAGGCCAAACCCCGGGTATAAACACCACAAAAGTTCCTATAGCCCGATGATTGCGTAACCGTGCGTAGCGCAGCATGGTTACGCGTAAGATAACCGGTAAATAGGGTGGTACGTATTCAGTTGCTGGGCTCGGGCTGCGCGTCGAATTGTGTCTGGTGATCGAGTTGTTTGACTGCAGCTTAACTTATGCGCGGTGATGATAGTCGTGATGCGGGCCGGTGTAGATTTTTAAGCGCTTTCTGCATGTTGGCCCACTCCTATCCGGGCCAACATGATTGTTCTGGCTTTTTGGTCGGGTTCTCCCGCGTCATACTGGGCCAACGGGTTATATTCTTTGTGTTTTTGTGTGTTGGCCCGGAGGTTAAGTATTACAAAACCGCGGAATTAAGCCATTTTGCAAAAACCGGCTCAATCAAGCCGCCGGGCCACAATGCGATAACCGGCGAAAAACGCATGTTGGCCCGCAGAGGGGCTCAGAATTGGCGCATGAATCCGTTTGGACATAGCGTGCGAACAACTCAACGTTGAGCTGCAGGAGTGCGAGCATATTGAACGTCGGCAATACGAGACGAAATCGTATAGCAAGGTGTTTATCTTGCTCTGAGATCGGGCCATGGGGTGGGAAGCAGGACATCCATGGTGACGCCGAGTACCTGAGCTACGGCCATAACGTTGAGCAGGCTCGGGTTTGACGGTAATCCAGGCCTTGATTCGCTTTTCAGGGTAATTCACAGGATGAGTCTTCGTCTGATGATGTGACCAGTGGCGGTATTGACTATGAGCATGCGGTAGTGGCCTGCGATAAAGCGGCTAGGGAACAATTGTTCTCCGGGCATGAGGACAACAGCGATCCTATATTAGGAAGGCAACAGGGAATGGTCGGTCTCAGTGAAGATCAATATCTGGCTAGCTATAACGTGAGAGTTGATGGGAATCTCACCGCAATTACTTGCTTAGTTGATGGAACAAAAGACGAAGTACACGTTATTAGCGTTAATCAGGTAGATGCTCAGTGAGCCTCTGCGAATACAGATATGAATCATAGATTGAAGGGCGTCACCTTGCATGCGATGACCTTCAGGCATGACTGGCCATCTTGGCGGAGGTCGAAAAGTAAAGGCCCGGTGCTACGAACGCCGGGCCTTTACCATGTCACCAGCCGAAGCCGGTAACCCAAGGGTACAAAATGAATCATTACAGAGTATATATCGCATCACAGATATGCAATATATGCCAATAGATGCGTGCGCCTCGCTGCCTTGTAAATACCAATGCTCTTCAAGCCTATAGAAGGGAATGATGAAAACCCGCGCGCGGAGCCGTGTTATGGTATCCGCGTGTGAGCGGAGCCGGAGGTACGCCATTGTCCGCCCGTCTCCATTGGCTATATTAGCGAGTGAATTGTTGCGGCACGGCGAACAACAATCATCATTTGCTAAGAAAATGTCATATTGTGAGCATGCAGAGGTCATTTGCTGGCTCATACTCGCACTGTTGGCTGCGGCAAAACCTGAGGTTGAAGTCCTATCGCGGCAGGAAAACCTATGCCAGGCATCGACAGTTCTGGCATGCTGCTGGTTTCTCCCGCCGCCAGCCTAATGTGGTGGCCATGACTGAGATTTATGAGACCCAACCGGAGCGCACCGATCTGCCGCTGGTAGCTATGCCTTCCGTGCTCAAATCGATGATCGATCCCATCAAAGCGCAGTTCCCAGCACTCAAGGATGTGGCACGAGTGCGCATGTTCGAGGAATTCACGTCGGATGAGGATGTCATTGCCGAACGCGTTGCCGATGCCGATGTGCTGCTCGTCGGCGGGTACCATATCTCCGATGATCTGTTGCGTACGCTCAACGAGCACAGCCATGTCAAGTGCATTGTGTTCTGCGGCACCGGCGTGGCCAGCTACATCAATCTTGATTTGGCGCGTGAATTCAAAATCCGCGTCTGCAATGCCGAACATTATGGTGACCATGCCGTAGCCGAGCATACGTTCGCGCTGATGCTGGAACTGGTGCGCCGCACCGGTCAGCTGGATGCCAATGTGAAGGCCGGCAGCTGGTCCTGGGCTGGTGGCGATGGACTGCAACTGGCCGGTCGCAGACTCGGCATCATCGGACTTGGCGGTATCGGCAGTACGGTAGCCGGCATCGCCCGAGCATTCGGTATGAAGGTCAGCGCATGGAATTCCCATGTGCCAGCCGAGCATTTCGAACGCTCCGGAGCCGAACCGGTCAACGATCTCAACGAACTCATCGCCAACAGTGATGTTGTCTCGGTGCATCTGCCGCTCAACAATGCCACGCGCGGCATTGTCACCGCTGAGAACCTTGCGCATTTGCAGCCGGGCACGTTGTTTATCAATACCGCGCGCTCCGAAGTCATCGAATCCGGTGCGCTGCTCGCACGACTGAGCAAGGGTGATATTCCCGCCGGCCTCGACGTGTTCGACCATGAGCCGCTCGCCGCCGACGATGCCATTTGCAAGGTGCCTGGCATCGTGCTCACGCCGCACGTCGGCTGGCGTACCGACGGCGCATTCAAGGAACTGACACGACAGATGATTCAATGCGTTGTAGCCTACTTTGCCGGCAAGGATTACAACGTCGTTGTCTCCGAACGCTGAACCTTGCCTGCCGTCGCCCAGAATCACGATACTGTTGGATCCTTATGCAAACGATTCTCAATACGCCTGACGCTCCCGCGCATGACGCGCTGGTCGAGAAGAAATCCGAATTCATCGGTGATGCTGCCCACGTGGCATCACTGGATGAGGCGCTCGCCTTCGTAGCCTCCATTCGCGAACAACATCCCAAGGCTCGCCACGTGGCCTACGCCGCTGTGTGCGGTGGCGCTGATGGCAGACTTTCCGAGCGCATGAGCGATGATGGTGAGCCGTCCGGCACTGCTGGCAAGCCGATTCTCGATGTGCTGAAGCAATCCGGTACCACTGACTGCGTGGTGGCTGTGACTCGATACTTCGGCGGTATTTTGCTGGGGTCGGGTGGTTTGGTCCGTGCGTATTCCTCGGCGGCATCATTGGCGATGAAAGCCGCGCGGGTGGCGCATATTATGACTGCGCAACGCTACCGGATGCAACTCGAATACCCGCAGCTCGCGCGATTCCAGCAGCTATTGGCTTCAGTGGGAGGCAGCCAGGAGGATGAGCAGTACACGATGAACGTGGTGCTGACTGCCGTGGTGCCGCAGGAATCCACCGAGCGATTCGAGGAACGCGTGCGGGAAACCTTCAACGCCGCAGTGACTCCGGAGCCGCTGGATATGGTGAATATTCCAGTACCGGTGAACGACTGACCTGACGGCTGGGATCATACGGCCAATAACCTGACAACCAACTAGGCTGGGACATATGACGAACGAGAACGAGAGCAACATCGAAAAGAACGCGCAACCCGCCCCGCAGTCGGACACGGCTGAGACGAAAGCCGGCGAAACCTCGCATGAGGAGGCCGTCAAGAATTTCGAGCCGCTGACCGTTGCCTATGAGCGGTTGCGTCATTCCACTGATTCCGCGGAACTTTCGGAGTTTGCGCGCAGGCCGCTGCCGGACCGCTCCAATCAGGCGGCGTTCTCCCGCGCCACAGCATTGCTGGAGGCCGTGGCGGGCAACCGTCACACTCCGGTTGCCGATCGCGTATTCCTGGCTACCACCATGCCGTTCCCGAATGTTCTGGTCAAACTGTCGGAAGATCCAGATGCTTCGGTACGTCAGGCTGTTGCCGCCAATGAGGATGACAAGAATTGGCTGGTGGGTCGCTTGACCAAGGATCCGGTGCCTCAAGTGCGCGATCATGCGCTGCGCAATAAGCGCACCAGCTGGAAGATGCGTCTTGAAGGCGCGCAGGATCCCACTGCGGATGCTGAGACGCTTGATTTCCTGGGCTCCCTCGGCACCGAAATCGAGGAAGGTGCGCCGGCGGTGCTTGCATCGATGGTGCGCAGGGCTGTGGCGTTGAATCCGAATACCTCGGCACAGATGCTGGAAAAACTGGCGAATGATCCGTCCGAAGAGGTCCGTAATGCCCTCGCGCAACGATAAAAACGCCATTAAGTTGAATATCGGGCAAATTTACGTCAATTGAGTCGTTGCTGTTACAGTGTGGCGTGCTATAAGGGCGTTAGACTGGGGCTATGAGTGAGAACACCGAGAATGAAGAGCGGCTGGCGCGCCCATTGATTCGACTGGCCAAGTTGGTCGGCATCGGAACCAGCTACGTGGGCATGAGCCATGACTATCACGAGATCGACGATGACGTCCTGATCGAGATACTCGCCGCTCTGGGCATCGAAGCCCGAGACGAAGACAGTCAAGATGCAGCCATCCGCCGCATTCTGAAGGAACGCTACTCCAGGCTGGTGGCGCCAACGGTACTGCATACCGCTGGGGTGGAGGATCAGGTGCTGGTGAACACCGGCATTCTGGAAACACCGAGCGCCACCATCACATTGGAGAACGGCGAGACGTACACCGGGACGATTAGTACCGGTCCGGGCGATGGCTCTCAGGCTTTCGATCTTGGCGACCGCTTCGTATCGAACGCTGCGCTGATCATTCCCGCGGATGTGCCGGTCGGTTACCATAAGCTGCACGTTACGGTAGGCAATCGCACTCAGGACGCTACGTTGATTAGCGCGCCCAGCAAGGTTGACCTTATCGATCCGATGAAGCACGGCTCGTTGTGGGGCTGGATGGCTCAGTTGTATTCGATTCGCTCTTCCGGCTCATGGGGCGTGGGCGATTATGAGGATCTGAAGAACCTGCTGGTCGATGCCAAGAAGAAGACCGGTGCCGACTTCATTCTCATCAATCCGGTGCATGCGGCGGAACCGGTTTCACCGCTTACACCGTCGCCGTATCTGCCGGTGAGCCGTCGACTGGTGAACTTCACGTATATTCGTCCGGAATCCGTGCCGGAATATGCGATGCTTACTGCTGACGTGAAGCAGCAGGTGGATGCGCTGCATGCCGATGTGGAACCATTGAACGGCGACGCCCAGCTCATCGACCGCGATGCCATGTGGCGCAGCAAGATGCATGCACTGTGGATTATCTTCAAGGCCGGCCGCACCGCTGAGCGTCAAGCGGCATTTGACGAGTTCAAGACCAATAGTGGATCCGACTTGGAAGCCTATGCCACATGGTGCCTGTGCTACGACAAGTGGGGTGCTCCTTCAGCCGACCCGAACAACTGGGAGCATGTGCTGAATCGCTCCTCCCAGGAGATTGCGAACCTGAAGAATCAGTTCCCGGACACTCTGGACTTCTATCGTTGGCTGGAATGGGTCGCCACGGAACAGTTGGGTGCAGCCCAGCAGGCAGCCAAGGATGCGGGCATGCATATCGGCATCATGTCCGATATGGCCGTTGGCGTGCATCCTTATGGAGCCGACGTGTGGTGGAATCCGGAACGCTTCGCCAAGGGCGCCACGGTGGGTGCTCCGCCGGACATGTTCAACCAGCAGGGGCAGAACTGGAGCCAGCCGCCGCTGAGCCCAATCGATTTGGAGGCTACCGGCTACCAGACCTATCGCAACATGGTGCATGACATGTTCGCGCGTGCCGGCGCCGTGCGCATTGACCATATTCTGGGTCTGTTCCGTCTGTGGTGGATTCCTGAACACCATTCCGCAGTCGATGGCGCTTATGTGTACTACGACTCGAATATCATGCTGGGCATTCTGGCCATCGAGGCATCCCGCGCGAACGGCGTGGTGGTCGGCGAGGATTTGGGTGTGGTGCCCGATTATGTTGCCGATTCCTTGGCGAGCCACGGTCTGCTGGGCTGTGCAGTGGAATGGTTCGAGCAGCGCGACGGCGTGTTCCGCAAGCCTTCCGATTACCGTCCATATGCGCTGGCATCGGTGAACACGCATGATCTGCCGCCGGCAGCTGGTTATCTCGAATACGAACATGTGAAGATTCGTGAACGCCTGGGGCTACTGACCGGTCCGGCTGAGGAATTCGAGAAGTCCGCCAAGGCTGAACAGGACGCGATGATCGCCATGCTGGTGGAGCAGGGCTACCTTGACCGCGAGTATGCGGATGACCGTGTTGCCCATGAGTCGGACATCATCGATGCGCTCTACCGGGCACTCAAGGATGCGCCGTGCAAGCTGTTCGCGGCATCCATCACCGACGCGGTGGGTGAGAAGCGTGCGCAGAACCAGCCGGGCACCAATAACGAATACCCGAATTGGCGTATTCCGCTCGCCGATAGCAAGGGCAACGTGGTGCCGCTCGAGAACATCTTCGATACCCCGGGTGCCCAGCGATTCGCCGATATCTTCAACAACTAATCCTGAGTAGTTCGGATTGTTCGAGTGCCGGCGCTGATTACGGGTTATAGGCCAAAATGTGTGTCTGAGGGGTTAGTCGTTTGACTGCCATTGGACTCGTGTGTGGAAGTCGTTCCAGTCGATGCCGGCCCCGTATCGCGTGGGAATGCCGAACGTCTCGTACGTGCC
>NZ_JAFEJU010000017.1 GCF_018555455.1 Bifidobacterium colobi
TTTTTGGAGTCATCTTTCGGTGCTCTTTCATGAAGTTTTTTGTGGAGGGTTCGATTCTGGCTCAGGATGAACGCTGGCGGCGTGCTTAACACATGCAAGTCGAACGGGATCCACCAGCTTGCTGGTGGTGAGAGTGGCGAACGGGTGAGTAATGCGTGACCGACCTGCCCCATGCTCCGGAATAGCTCCTGGAAACGGGTGGTAATGCCGGATGTTCCAACAAGTCGCATGGTTTGTTGGGAAAGTTTTATACGGCGTGGGATGGGGTCGCGTCCTATCAGCTTGACGGCGGGGTAACGGCCCACCGTGGCTTCGACGGGTAGCCGGCCTGAGAGGGCGACCGGCCACATTGGGACTGAGATACGGCCCAGACTCCTACGGGAGGCAGCAGTGGGGAATATTGCACAATGGGCGCAAGCCTGATGCAGCGACGCCGCGTGAGGGATGGAGGCCTTCGGGTTGTAAACCTCTTTTATCGGGGAGCAAGCGTAAGTGAGTGTACCCGTTGAATAAGCGCCGGCTAACTACGTGCCAGCAGCCGCGGTAATACGTAGGGCGCAAGCGTTATCCGGAATTATTGGGCGTAAAGGGCTCGTAGGCGGTTCGTCGCGTCCGGTGTGAAAGTCCATCGCTTAACGGTGGATCCGCGCCGGGTACGGGCGGGCTTGAGTGCGGTAGGGGAGACTGGAATTCCCGGTGTAACGGTGGAATGTGTAGATATCGGGAAGAACACCAATGGCGAAGGCAGGTCTCTGGGCCGTTACTGACGCTGAGGAGCGAAAGCGTGGGGAGCGAACAGGATTAGATACCCTGGTAGTCCACGCCGTAAACGGTGGATGCTGGATGTGGGGCACGTTCCACGTGTTCCGTGTCGGAGCCAACGCGTTAAGCATCCCGCCTGGGGAGTACGGCCGCAAGGCTAAAACTCAAAGAAATTGACGGGGGCCCGCACAAGCGGCGGAGCATGCGGATTAATTCGATGCAACGCGAAGAACCTTACCTGGGCTTGACATGTTCCCGACGACCCCAGAGATGGGGTTTCCCTTCGGGGCGGGTTCACAGGTGGTGCATGGTCGTCGTCAGCTCGTGTCGTGAGATGTTGGGTTAAGTCCCGCAACGAGCGCAACCCTCGCCCCGTGTTGCCAGCATGTAATGATGGGAACTCACGGGGGACCGCCGGGGTTAACTCGGAGGAAGGTGGGGATGACGTCAGATCATCATGCCCCTTACGTCCAGGGCTTCACGCATGCTACAATGGCCGGTACAACGGGATGCGACAAGGCGACTTGGAGCGGATCCCTGAAAACCGGTCTCAGTTCGGATCGCAGTCTGCAACTCGACTGCGTGAAGGCGGAGTCGCTAGTAATCGCGAATCAGCAACGTCGCGGTGAATGCGTTCCCGGGCCTTGTACACACCGCCCGTCAAGTCATGAAAGTGGGCAGCACCCGAAGCCGGTGGCCTAACCTCTTCGGAGGGGGGAGCCGTCTAAGGTGAGGCTCGTGATTGGGACTAAGTCGTAACAAGGTAGCCGTACCGGAAGGTGCGGCTGGATCACCTCCTTTCTACGGAGTAATTCAGGCTCGTGCTAGCGAGCCGGTGTGGGCCGGACGGCCGGGGAAGTCCCGGTTGGTTTCCGGCTGCTGGTGTGGAAGATTTCGTTGGCTTTGGCCGTGCCGGTCGTGCGGTGCGGATGGGAAGCGGTATGGATGCGCTTTTGGGCTCCCGGATCGCCACCCCGAGACGTTGGTCTCGGTGCGGTCCGTTGCCCCGTGGGCTTGGTCGCCCGGATTGGTTTCCGGCTGGCTGGTCGTGCGGGTGCGTGGTGGTTTGAGAACTGGATAGTGGACGCGAGCAAAAGCAAGCTGAGTCTTGTCTTTTGCTGTTGATTTCGTTCGGACTCCAAACGTTTTGTTTTGGTGTTCGTTCCGATCGTTTTGTGATCTGATGTAGTGTCGATTGATTTGTCGTCTGGCAGCATTGTTGCGTTGCGCGGGTGTTTCGCCCGCAAGGGCGTATGGTGGATGCCTTGGCAGACGGGACCGATGAAGGACGCGTGTGGCCGCGATAGGCCTCGGGGAGCCGCCGACAGGGCTTTGATCCGAGGGTCTCCGAATGGGGGAACCCGGCCGCCTCTATGGGCGGTCACCGGCTTCGGCCGGGGGGTACGCAGGGAAGTGAAACATCTCAGTACCTGCAGGAAAGGATACTCCGTGAGTAGTGGCGAGCGAAAGCGGATCAGGCCAAACCGTTGCCGTGTGATACCCGTCGGGGGTTGCGGCTTCGGTGTTGCGGGATCGCGTGTGCCGGCTCCGGCGGGCCGGCGGGCGGTGAGAAATCCATGTGCGAGGGGAACCGGGTTGGATACCGGGCCGTAGAGGGTGATGGCCCCGTACCCGAAAGCGCATGGACCGCCTTGACGCGTCTCCCAAGTAGCACGGGTCCCGTGGAACCCCGTGTGAATCAGCCCAGACCGTTGGGTAAGCCTAAGTATTCCCGTCTGACCGATAGCGTACTAGTACCGTGAGGGAAAGGTGAAAAGCACCCCGGGAGGGGAGTGAAAGAGTTCCTGAAACCGTGCGCCTACAAACCGTCGGAGCCTTCTTCATGGGGGTGACGGCGTGCCTATCGAAAAATGAGTCTGCGAGTCAGTGGCGGGTGGCAAGCGTAAGCCGTGTGGCGGACGCGTAGCGAAAGCGAGTCTTAAAAGGCGCCTTTAGTCGCTCGTCCTGGACCCGAAGCGGGATGATCTAGCCCTGGGCAGGTTGAAGCGCGGGTAAGACCGCGTGGAGGACCGCACCCACCTGGGTTGAAAACCGGGGGGATGACCTGGGGCTAGGGGTGAAAGGCCAATCAAATTCCGTGATAGCTGGTTCTCTCCGAAATGCATTTGGGTGCAGCGTCGGGTGAGTACATCCGGGGGGTAGAGCTACTGGATGCTTGAGGGCCCGTACTGGGTACCGACAGCAACCAAACTCCGAATACCCGTGATGCGTATCCCGGCAGTGAGTCGGCGGGGGATAAGCTCCGTCGTCGAGAGGGAGACAGCCCAGACCGTCGTCTAAGGTCCCCAAGCGCGTGCTAAGTGGGAAAGGATGTGGAGTCGCATAGACAGCCAGGAGGTTGGCTCAGAAGCAGCCATCCTTGAAAGAGTGCGTAACAGCTCACTGGTCTAGTGGTTCCGCGCCGACAATGTAGCGGGGCTCAAGCACGCCACCGAAGACGCGGCAGCACGTTTCGTGCTGGGTAGGAGAGCGTCCCACGAGGGTCGAAGCGGCCGCGCAAGCGCGCCGTGGACTTCGTGGGAGTGAGAATGCAGACATGAGTAGCGAGAGACGGGTGAAGATCCCGTCCGCCGGATGACCAAGGGTTCCAGGGCCACGTTCATCGTCCCTGGGTGAGTCGGGTCCTAAGGCGAGGCCGACAGGCGTAGTCGAATGGATGAACGGGTCGATATTCCCGTACCGGCGCGCGACCGAACAGACCGAAAGGGCGAGTACTAACCTTGCGTTCCCTCGGATCCCTCCTTCGGGTGGGTGACGGTGGTTCGTCTGGGACCGTAGCCCCGGTAGGTGAGCGCGGGAGTGACACGGAAGGGCAGCCGGCCAGGGAGGTGGTTTTCCCGGGCCAAGCACGCAGCCCGTCCCCCAGGCAAATCCGGGGGGCGTCAAGGGTGAGGTGCGATGGGACGCGCTTATGCGCGGATCCGGTGATCCCGGCCGTCGAGAAAAGCTTCGGCGCGAGGGCGTGCGGCGCCCGTACCCCAAACCGACACTGGTGGTCAGGTAGAGAATACCAAGGCGATCGAGCGAATCCTGGTCAAGGAACTCGGCAAATCACTCCCGTTCCTTCGGTTTAAGGGAGACCCCCTTGCGTGAAGCGGCTTGCCCGTGGAGCGTCGGGGGGTGGCACAGACCAGGGGGTAGCGACTGTTTACCAAAAACACAGGTGCATGCGAAGACGCAAGTCGCGGTATATGCACTGACGCCTGCCCGGTGCCGGAAGGTTAAGAGGATCCGTCAACCTTTTGGTGAAGCGGTGAATTCAAGCCCCGGTAAACGGCGGTGGTAACTATAACCATCCTAAGGTAGCGAAATTCCTTGTCGGGTAAGTTCCGACCTGCACGAATGGCGTAACGACTTCCCCACTGTCTCGACCAGGAGCTCGGCGAAATTGCAGTACGAGTAAAGATGCTCGTTAAGCGCAGAAGGACGAAAAGACCCCGGGACCTTTACTATACCTTGGTATTGGCATTCGGTGTGGATTGTGTAGCATAGGCGGGAGACTTAGAGACCATGGCGCCAGCTGTGGTGGAGTCGCAAGGTGAAATACCGCTCTGTTCGCATTGGATGTCTCACCACGAGCAGTCATCCTGCTCTGGGACAGTGCCTGGCGGGTAGTTTAACTGGGGCGGTTGCCTCCCAAAGAGTAACGGAGGCGCTCAAAGGTTCCCTCAGCCCGGTTGGCAATCGGGTGGCGAGTGTAAGTGCACAAGGGAGCTTGACTGCGAGACTGACGGGTCGAGCAGGGACGAAAGTCGGAACTAGTGATCCGGTGCCGGTGTACGGACGCGGCATCGCTCAACGGATAAAAGGTACCCCGGGGATAACAGGCTGATCATTCCCAAGAGTCCATATCGACGGGATGGTTTGGCACCTCGATGTCGGCTCGTCGCATCCTGGGGCTGGAGCAGGTCCCAAGGGTTCGGCTGTTCGCCGATTAAAGCGGCACGCGAGCTGGGTTCAGAACGTCGTGAGACAGTTTGGTCTCTATCCTCTGCGCTCGTTGGAATGTTGAGGAGGCCTGCCCATAGTACGAGAGGACCTGGGTGGACGAACCTCTGGTATGCCGGTTGTCGCGCCAGCGGCACGGCCGGTTGGCCACGTTCGGAAGGGATAACCGCTGAAAGCATCTAAGCGGGAAGCCTGCTCCAAGATAAGCATTCCATAGGCCTCCGGGCCTTGAACCCCCCATGAAGAACACGTGGTCGATAGGCCGGACGTGGAAGCCCCGCGAGGGGTGGAGCCGACCGGTACTAACGGGGGAAGGCGAAACCTCACACCAACCCATGTTGGTGACCGTGCTGCGCACATGACCTGCGGACGACAAGTAGACACTACAGTCGGTCACCGCGGTCGGAACAAGCGAACATCAACACAATGCGTCCACCATCCGGTCCCCGAACCACCACCATGCCGGCAGACGAGAGTCTGACCGTATAACAGAAGACTTGCGGCGGTCACAGCCCAGGGGAGACGCCCGGACCCATTCCGAACCCGGAAGCTAAGGCCTGGCACGGCGATGGTACTGCACCCGACAGGGTGTGGGAGAGTAGCACGCCGCCGCA
>NZ_JAFEJU010000018.1 GCF_018555455.1 Bifidobacterium colobi
GGGTTATAGGCCAAAATGTGTGTCTGAGGGGTTAGTCGTTTGACTGCCATTGGACTCGTGTGTGGAAGTCGTTCCAGTCGATGCCGGCCCCGTATCGCGTGGGAATGCCGAACGTCTCGTACGTGCCTTGCTGGCTTTGTTCCCATGCGTGCCTGTAGAGGTCTTCGAGTTGCCGGTCGGTGATCGCGTTCGCGGCGAGCCACGCGTCGGTCTCGGGGTGTTCCGTGTGCTGGTGGCACCACCAGCAGATCGCTTTCAGCTGTCGTATCAAGCGCAATCCCCGGTGATGGCGCAGCATGTCACGCAACCGGCCGTTCCATGATTCGATGAGGTTGTTCATGGACGGCACCGAGCCAACGGCCGCGAGCTCCTCGTCGAGGAACGTGAACAACCGGTCCTCGCGGAGGCGACGACGGATCATGAAGCGTGCTTTGACGAGCCGTTGGTGCATGTCGTTCATGCTGCCGTCCGCGTACCGGCTTTTCTCGGCAAGGAAACCAGCGAAGTCCTGCTCCCACTGGTTGTAGGAGACGAGCCACGCCGCCGCATCATCCTTGTTCCTGACGCGCGCCAACGCCACGGCGATCCGACGCAGTCGTTTGCCGGCCTCCAGACGCGGCCTCATGCCGGTCAGTTCCATGATGTTGGCCTGCACGTGGAACAGGCAACGCTGGATCCTCGTGTCCGGCCACATCGTTCTCGCGGCCTTCATGATGCCGCCGCCACCGTCGCATACGAGCACGTCCGGCGGCGCGATGCGCGCCATCAGGCACTGCCAGGCCGCCGACCGTTCGCTTCTGGCGATGTGCCAGCCGATCACGTGCCCGTCGGCCACCGCGATCAATACCACCGCGTCACGGTGCAGGTGGATGCCGTCCACATGCACCACGTGATGGACCTCGTCCACCACGGGTACAGGCGGCCACAGGCTCCACATCAATTCGCACTTGCGGCGCAGTGTGCGTGCCGGCAACATGTGTTCGGCCTGGGATTGTTTCGAGAACAGCCAGTTCAAACCACACCGCAGATCATGGGCGCTGTTGTCGCGTGGCTGGGTACGCGAACTACCGCAGTCGGCGTTCCGACACCGCCACCTGACCCGCCCCGAACTCGTCCTTCCGTTCCGCTTCATCGGCTCGCCGCACACGGCGCAACTGGGTGTATTCATCCCCCCCCAATCTGCCATGCCAACTCGAAAGCCGCTCAACCGTTGTCCCGCAAGGCTTTGCGACCTATTCCAGACACACATTATGGCCGACCTCAAGTTCCCCACCAACACAACTTAAACATGAGAAACACTTACTGCCACAAAGGAAAACAAGCCAAAACAGACACACATTTTGGCCTATAACCCC
>NZ_JAFEJU010000019.1 GCF_018555455.1 Bifidobacterium colobi
GGGTTATAGGAACTTTTGTGGTGTTTTAGGTCGGTCAGAATGGCCGAGATTTCGCGTGGCGTGGTTGCTGTTTATCGATTTCATGGATTTCGATGGCGTTGACGATTGCGTTGTCTAAGGCGTGGGCTGCCTTGATTGAGTCATCGACCGCGTCGAGGATCAATGACGGGTCGCCATGCCGTGCCGCCACACAGGCAAAGGCGACCATGACGGACGCGCGGATCAGTTTCAAAGCGAGTTCGGAATATCGTTTCATGCACCGGGGTATGCGTCCCCGGCGCGAGGCGGGTCATCAGCTCGCGGGCGACGGGGTTATTGGCCGTCGGGCCGCCACTCGGCATGGGTGTGGAACTCGTCCCAGCTGATGCCGGTGCCGTATTCCGGTGCGCCGTCGACATCGCCGGTGTTCTCTTCGGCCGGTGACGGCCTTGCAGGTTCCCAATGCTCGGGCCTGATCAGCGACTTGGGGGCCGGAAAGCCGCTTTTCATGTAGCACACCCATTCGCAGGCTCGTCTCATATGCTCCTCCGGCAGACCGTGGTGGTCGAGGAGCACATGCTTGAGCGGCGAGTTGACGCCACCCTCCAGACGGTTCGTGGTGCGCGCCACCGGACCCGAGGCGGTCAGCGAAGGCTCGAGGAACGCGAACAGCTTGCCCTCGCGGAACAGTTTCTCCAACCGCCGGTAGCAGCGTCTGACCTCCTGGTGCGTCCACCACCACTCCTGACGCGTGGCCTTCGGATTGCCGGGATCGTCCTTCGCGAAGGTGCGTTCGTTAATGAAATCACCCCACCGGATATGCCATGCGTTGAGCGCCTCGCCCCATCGGGCCGCCTGTTCGGCGTCATGGACCTTGGTGAGCCGGTCGGAGAGCTTCTTGAGTTCCCTGCCGGCCTCGAGCCTGGGCTTGGCGGTCAGGTCGGTGCGGGTGTTTCGCTGCACGTGAACCAGACAGCGCTGGATCCGTGTGGACGGCCACGCGGCGTTGCAGGCGGTCTCGGCACCGCGCAGCCCGTCGGTGATCAGCACGTCGGGCGCGGGGATGCGGGAGAACAGCGCCGTGTACGCGGCCTTCGACTCGTGCGCGCACCACTGGAAGCCCAGCACCTCGCCGCTCTCGCCGTCGACCGCGACGATCAGGCACCAGTCGTGGTTCATGTACGTGCCGTCCGCCATCACCGTGCGGTGCCTGACGATCGGCGGCGGGATGACGGGCCGGATGTTCCAGCACCACGCGGTCCGCTTGCGCAGCGCCCTCGCGTCGCCGTTCGCGTCGCACTCGGACTGGGACGCGCGGCC
>NZ_JAFEJU010000002.1 GCF_018555455.1 Bifidobacterium colobi
AACAGAAGACTTGCGGCGGTCACAGCCCAGGGGAGACGCCCGGACCCATTCCGAACCCGGAAGCTAAGGCCTGGCACGGCGATGGTACTGCACCCGACAGGGTGTGGGAGAGTAGCACGCCGCCGCATTAACACTTAACGAGAGACCCTCGGTCGAGCAACAGCTCCCGAGGGTCCCTGCATTTATTGCGTTTTCTATCCACAGCATATCCATGCACAGTAATGCATAACGCCCCTCAGGAATTCAGCTTCCTGAGGGGCGTTACTGCATTATGGCCAATAATCATTTGCTGTGTACGAGGTCATGTACCTCAACTCTGCGCACTCTGCACACGGCTATGCAGCGGTAACCGACTAAGCGGCCATACGGCCCAATGCAATCGCGCATGAAAGCACGAACGCTTCACGCGGATCAGTCGCATCCCATCCGGTGGACTCAGCGGCACGCTTCAAACGATAACGAATCGTATTCGGATGCACATTCAGCTCCTTAGCCGCCGTCTCCAATGAGCCGCCATACTTGAGGAATGTGGATACCGTCAGTAACGTCGGATCCTGCGGTCCTCCTGATGCCAGACTGCCATAGACCACGTTGACCAGCTCTTCGCGCGCGTCCACATCGCCAATCATGGCTCGTTCAGGAAGTGCATCATCATTGCGCAAAGGACGTGGTATCTGTGGCACTGCCGCAGCCAAAGCCGGTGCCGCCTGCAAACAGAACAACGACGTTCGAATCGAACGCATCGCACCATCCGCACCATTGAGCTGCGGACCTAATGCCAACGGACGCGCATCACTATATTCCGACGCAATCGTATTGCAAATCACTTCAGGCGTTGCCGCACCAATAGGACGAATCAGTGCCACGACTACCGTATTGGCGGATTTGTCCAGCTTTGCTGACTTATCCACAGACTTATCCACCGCAGTACCGTGCGCGGAACCACCATGCCCAGCAGCTAGCGAAGCGTGCAGCGTATGTTCGGCAGTAATACCGACCCCACCAAAATCAGACACGATTTTCTCAATGGCTTTACGCGTTCGTGCCGAGGAGCGCGCGGGGTAGCCGGCGATGGCATAGCAGTCGAACTCACCGGTAAAGCCAAGCAGCGTAAATAGCGACGAGACGCGTTGATCCGACAGCCCATTGAACAGACATTCAAAAAGCACCGTACGTATGCGGTCGGTTGCCGTGGCATCGGTGGCTCCGGCAACATCCTCTGCGAGAAGATCAAGAAAGTCTGAAGGCATATCCAATAGTGTAAACCTTGTTACTTGAGTTGCGCGCAGACCATGAGCATATGGCTTAGTCCTGAGACTGCACGGCAGCCAGTTCCGCACGCGATTCGCGCCAATAGGTAAGCACCACGAACCCAAAAGCAAAAGCCACGGGCAGCATATGACGCTCGAAGTTATTGGCGGGGGCGGTGATCATCACGCCCATCAGCAGAAGCAACGGCATATGCGTCATCAGAGTCAGCCAGCGGCGGCGAATGACCTCAGCGGCACCAATCAACAGCGTAAGCACCACATAGAAGTTGCCGTGCGTAGGCCAGCCGAGCACCGGAATCCAACCCCAGGACTTGGCAAACCCCGCGATATGCTCGCGCCAATCATGGTTGTATGACTTGATCCATACGGAACTTTTCTGCACATAATCGCTGGTCACGTAATACCCCATGGATACGTATGGCTGATCGGTCACATTGAAGTAGCCGAAGCATTTGGCCATTAACGCGTCAAAGGCAATGACCGGATTGTCTTTGACGATATCCAGCCACGCCTTGTTGAAGTTCGCCATGTCATCCGGCGTGACCGTACGCCACTTATAGCTGACCTTCTTGGACTGGATGCCCGAGGATTTCACCGGGTCGGCGTCCTGTTGCGAGTAGGCGTCGGCCATCTGGTCCTTGTTGAACACGGGGGAGAGGTTTTCCAACGCTTCCTGGGAGATGCCATCGGGATTGCGCTGCGCCACGCGCGCAATCATCTGCAGCTGCACGCCGCGGCTTTCGATGGGATCGCCACCAATGATCATATTCGAGGAGATGGCGTAGGCGATGCCGCCGTGAATCAATACGGTCGGAATAAGCAGCGCGGCAACGTAGGTGGCCCATCGGCGACGGTCGGCAATGATGGCCAATACGATTTGCAACGCGATGATGTACCACGCGTATTTGGCGGAGATCAGCATTACCGAAGTGGATACGATAAAGGCAATGAAGCTGTGCCGCGGCAGCTTCACTACCGACTGTACGACTGACGATGGTACCGAGTCTGCTGAACGGTTCTTCCGCGGCTTGCGCAGATGCCATGCGGCGGCCGGTCTCCACGTCTGGGTGAGCTCATACCAGATGCTGAACCACCAGACGAACGAGAATGCGAACAGTGGCGACTTCGTCAGCGAAATCGTGGAAAACACGGCCAACGGGCACACCATGAAGAACAGCAGAATCAGGAAGCGAGCTAAACCGCCGGCTTGCGGCGGCGTTGCTGAAGCCCCGGCACCGGCAGTGGACCCGGCATCGGCAGTGTCGGTTGCGCTCAACCAAGGTCGATTCAGGAAACGATGTGCGGCTGCGGCACAGCAGAATACCGCGAACAGCATTTGCAGGGCGGCGAGCACCACAATGCCGGCATCGTTCGAGCCGGTCACATACCGGGAGAATGATGCTGTGGCACCGTAGATCAGTGTCAGCACGATATTGTGCTGATCGGTCAGATATGTGGGATTGGACGGCCACATGTAGTGTGCGGTGGGGTAGATGTCCATCGGTACGAACGAGAAGAACCCGATGTAGGGCTGCTTCAATCCCGTCCATTGATTCCAAGCCCAGCTGAATTCGCGGATCTGCGAGCGAACATCCGCACCGAACGCGGCCAACAGCGTGGTGGGAATCCATAGCCAGCCGACGAAGAACACCAGCAGGAGTTTCCAGAACCGATTCGTGCCGCGGATGAGCCAGCGATTACAGAAAAGCAGCGCGCGTGCCGTGCCTGTGGCAATCTGCTGGCGGGAGATATGGAATCGGGCTGCACGTTTGCGTGTGCCGTCATCATCAGCCATATGCTGACTTTCAACAGTCTCGGCGTGCGCAAAAAACTGCTGAACTGCCTCGTGCAGGCGTGCGCTGAGTTTGGCAGGCAGCGCGCGGCCGAGCTCAGCGAATCGAACGCAGCCAAGAATAATGCCGATATAGATGATGAACGAACCGATGAAGATTGCGGTGTTCGCCCAGTTCCAGTGCGCGATGGTACCGGTTTCGAAATCCCAGTACAGCGGTCCGACTGCCGTGCACAGCGATAACCATAGGCAAGCCAATACCGCCAGTGTCCAGCGCGCGATACTGCCGATGCGGGCGAATCGTGAACTGCTTCGTTGGTTGCTCGCCGAGGAAGGGTGGCTTGCGGCGGCAGACTTGGATATGGCTGGTGACGTCATGTGAGTCAATGGTAGCCGCATACGCGAACGGCAAGGCAATCAACGTGTGAGTCACAAGATGACTGCGGCAAGCATAGCAGTGGACCGTACGCCTGTGCGAATGCAGTGCGATTGCAGTGCGATTGCAGTGCGATCGCGGCAGGTGTGCTGTCGAAGATGAGGGAGTCCGCTATACAGTGCAGTGCAGCGGGCGTGTGGTGGAGCGTCGAGGCCTGTGACTTTGCTCACGCTGTGAGCGTTCACATGGTGCTGATGCTGGTAAAACCTTGATTTTGAGCCGTTTTCGTGGGATTATTGGACTCTTCGGCATCCATGATGCGGTAACGTTTTGCTCATGATGCTTGCACTACAGACCACGAAACCTCAATTGCCGAAAACCGAGGCTATCGCGAATCGAATCGTCAGCGTTGCCGAAGTCGATTCCACCAATGCGCTTGCAGCACAGATGATTGCGGACGGTTCGCTGGCATTGCCGTCTTCGGCGGCCGGTTCCGATGCCGAGCGACTGCCGGTCGCCGTGGTGGTCGCTGATCGTCAGGTTGCCGGGCGCGGGCGCAATGGTCACTCTTGGATCAGCCAGCCGGGATGCTGTTCGACGATTTCCTATGTGGTACGCATCCCGCGGGCTGTGGCTTTGGATCCGTCGGTGAACGGCTGGCTGCAAATGATCGCCGGCCTGGCCACAGTGGACGCGTTGAACGGCATGATTGAGGAATCTGGTGCTTCGATGATTGATTCGGCGCATTTCCTGGAGCTTAAATGGCCGAACGATGTGTTTTGCCATGGATTGAAGCTCGGCGGACTGTTGTCTGAAGTGGTGATGATTCCTGATGCTGACGGCGGCGCTGCCGGAAGCGATGATGATGTGGCGCTGGTGTTCGGCGTCGGATTGAATCTGGCATTGGATCCCAGCAGACTGCCTACTGCGAAATCCACATCATTGCAGTTACACGCCACTGGTCTGCCCTCGTTCGATGCAATGCAGGATGCGGTGGCCGCACGCGAGGTCGAGGGATTGGGAACACGTTTGGCGAAGTTCATCGCGGATCCGCACGGGCAGGCCGAACTGCTGCGCGCTGAGATGAAGGCTATTTGCTGGGCACGCGGCCGTGAAGTCGAGGCGCATTTCACCGACGGATCCACGTTGGTTGGCAAGGCCATCGGGCTTGATGACGATGCATCATTGGTGCTGCATACGCCAGACGGAGTGGATCATATTGTGCACACTGCGGACGTGGGTGTGCTCTAAGTACGCAACGGTTCCCGAATTTCTCTCACTGACGATGCGTCAGTGAGAGAAATTCGGGAACCGAATGATTAGCGGCTGAGCTTGGTCAAGCCTGCGGCAGCCGCGGCGGCGACCACAGCCTTGACGATGTCGCCGAGAACGAAGCCCATCGAAGCCAGTGCCACGGCTGCAATCGGAGCGCCGGTCAGTGCGGATTGCACAAGGAAACCGAACGCGTACACTACGGCAACGCCGCCGATGATGGTGGCGAACAGGTAGCGGGCCGTAGTCAGTGCCGCGGCAGTCAGCGACGACGTATCCGCCTTGCCGCGCAGCAGCGCGATGACGATGGCGCCCGGAAGGAATCCGAAGATGAAGCCAGCGCTCGGGCCGACCAGAGCCATTGTGGAAGCGCCGCCGGCGAACACCGGCAGTCCGGCTGCTCCGGCTGCGATGTACAGAGCCAAAGCGGAACCCGCCTGTCGCCAGGTCAGCATCAGGCCGGCGAGCATCACCACGAACGTCTGCAGGGTGATCGGAACCGGGGTGCCCGGGATCGGAATCTCGCCGGCTGCAGCCGAAAGCCAAAGCAGTGCAGCGAAGAGCACCGGCTTCCAGGAGACTGCGGTTGCGCGACGAATCAGTGAAGCGGCGCTGGTGGCCGGTGCTGCGGTGTGTGAAGTCTGCATGATGGTTTCCCCTTGGTTGCGTAATGCGCATGCGGTACTGGTTGGTGCCGCATTGTCGCGATGTGAGATGCGGATGTCTTGCCGACTTGCTGAGTGAGGAAGCTCATCGGCAAGACATCCATGCTGGAGCCTTTCCCAACTGTGATTGCCATCGTACGAGTGTGCGGTTTCGTGCGGTTTCGTATGGAAATACAAAAAACCATTATTGTTTTTATTTGAAGTTGACGAACAATGCAGTAAATGTCAACTTTGATTGATTGGTGAGCGGCATGCTGAAAACGGCGTAATACTGCGGTTTTGCAGGCTGCGTACTTGCCGGTTACGTAAGGGGAACTTACGCAGGCGTTTGTTTGGCCTCTACAAAACGGGATGAAAGCTTTTGTTCGCATAGGGGTTGCCGGATTTCGTCATCAAGGGGACAATCTGACGATATGACTCAAAGTGTCAAGAAATTACTGATTGCGAACCGAGGTGAAATCGCCCTTCGCGTGGTGCGCACGGCCAAGGAGATGGGGATCTCCACGGTGGCCGTGTATGCCGAACAGGACCGCAACAGCCGCTACGTGGACATGGCGGATGAAGCCTACCTGCTTTCCGGCGACACCTATAAGGACACGTACCTCAACGAAGACCTGCTCATCGATATCCTGCACCGCTCCGGCGCAAACGCCGTGCACCCCGGCTACGGTTTCCTTTCCGAGGTGCCGAGCTTCGCGCAGAAGGTCGAGGATGCCGGTGCAATTTGGGTAGGTCCGCACCACACCGCACTCGTGGACCTTGGCGACAAGATCACCGCGCGACGCGTGGCATTGCGCGCCAAGGTG
This sequence comes from Bifidobacterium colobi, assembly GCF_018555455.1. Taxonomy (GTDB): domain Bacteria; phylum Actinomycetota; class Actinomycetes; order Actinomycetales; family Bifidobacteriaceae; genus Bifidobacterium; species Bifidobacterium colobi. The sequence continues at coordinate 6,183 of NZ_JAFEJU010000002.1, forward strand.
CCGCCGGTGCCCGGCATCTCCGAGCCGGTGACCGACGTGCGTACACTGCTCGACTTCGCGCACACGCATGGCTATCCGATCATGATGAAGCGCACCGATGGCGGCGGCGGCCACGGCATCACCGTGGTGTATGACGACGAGGAGCTGCGTCGCTTCTACATGAACCATGATGCCTTGCAGGGCGGCGACCTCAACGAATACTTCATCGAGAAATTCGTGGACAAGGCTCGCCATGTGGAAACCCAGTCCGGACGCGATTCGCACGGCAATTTCACTGTGTATTCCACGCGCGACTGCTCGCTGCAGCGCCGCAACCAGAAGCTCGTGGAAGAGGCGCCCGCCCCATTCCTGACCGAGGAAGTCGTCGCCACGTTGGAGGAATACTCCCGTCGGCTTTTCACCACCGTGGACTATGTGGGTCTTGGCACCTGTGAATTCATGGTGACGCCGAACGGCAAAGTCTATTTCCTGGAAGTGAATCCTCGACTGCAGGTGGAACATACCGTCTCCGAAGAAGTCAGCGGTCTTGATCTGGTGCGCGAACAGTTGGTCATCGCCTCCGGCGGCGAGCTGACCCGTGCTCCCGAACCCGGTGGCCACAGCTTCGAGCTGCGCATCACCAGTGAGGATCCGGCCACCAACCTGACTCCCGGTTCCGGCACGCTCGAAAAGATTCAATGGCCGGCAGGCCCTGGCGTGCGCATCGACACCGGTGTGGAGCAGGGCGACACGATCTCCCCGAAATTCGATTCGATGATGGGCAAGGTCATCGTCACCGCGCAGAACCGTCTCGACGCCGTGGCCCGTGTGCGCCGCGTGCTCGACGAATTGGTGATCGAGGGTGTGCCCACGCCGATTCCGCTGTACAAGGAAATCTTCCGCAACGATGACTTCACCGCCGAACACGGTCATCCGTTCTCGGTGACCACCAAGTGGCTGGAGCGCACGTACCTGAACCGTACGCCTGATTCGGCTCGCGCCGGCCAGCCGGCATCATTGGGCGCCACCGCCGCAGGTGCACCGGGTGCCGCCGCAAACCAGCCGGATAAGACCAAGTCCGAGACGTTCGTCATCGAAATGAACGATCGGCGCGTCAAGCTCACCGTGCCGCTGGACATCGTGGAGAACCTAACCGGTTCCGCCCGTGCCCGCAATGCCAAGCGCCCGACCCAGCCATTGCGCGGCGCCGGATTGCATAACGTGGCATCGGCCGCGGCCAAAGTCAACGATGGCGCCAAATCCGGCATCATCGCCTCCCCGATGCAGGCCGTGGTCACGCGCATCAACGTGTCCGAAGGCCAGCAGGTGGCCAAGGGCGATCTTCTGGTGGTGCTCGAATCCATGAAGATGGAGAACTATGTGTACGCGCCTGCAGCCGGCGAAGTCAAGAAGATCTTCGTCAGTCCGGCCGACGGCGTGGAAGCCGGCGACACGTTGGTCACGCTCGACGTGACTGGCGGCAAGGTCCCATCAACGGGAGCCAATCCGGTGAAGGAAGGCGGCAAGAATGACTGACATCATGGATTCGCCTGCTGTTAAAGCCGTGCAGGCTGCCGCTGCGGCTGGAACCTCGGTGTCTCCGGCATCGGCAGGCGCGGCGTCCAATGCCGCTTCGCAGCCCTCCGGCCACCAGCCATTGCGCGCAGCTGTGGTACGCGCCGCCGAATTGGCTCGTGCAGCCGAAGATCGCGCCCGCGACAAGCAGCACGCCAAAGGCAAGAAAACCGCGCGCGAACGCCTCGACCTGCTGTTCGACACCGGCTCCTTCGAGGAAATCGGCCGATTCCAAGGCGGCAACATCGCCGGCGGCAATGCCGGAGCCGCGGTCATCACCGGATTCGGACTCGTCTACGGGCGCAAGGTCGCCGTCTACGCGCAGGACTTCTCCGTCAAAGGCGGCACCTTGGGTACCGCGGAGGGTGAGAAGATCTGCCGGCTGATGGACATGGCCATCGACCTCAAAGTGCCAATCGTAGCCATCGTGGACTCCGGCGGCGCCCGTATCCAGGAAGGTGTGGCCGCGCTCACCCAGTACGGTCGAATCTTCCGCAAAACCTGTGAAGCCAGCGGATTCGTACCGCAGCTGAGCTTGATTCTGGGACCCTGCGCCGGCGGTGCCGTCTACTGCCCGGCCCTGACCGACCTCATCATCATGACCCGCGAGAACTCGAACATGTTCGTCACCGGGCCGGACGTGGTCAAGGCGGCCACCGGTGAAACCATTTCGATGGCAGACCTCGGCGGCGGCGAAGTGCATAACAAGGTCTCCGGTGTGGCTCACTACCTCGGCGAAGATGAATCCGATGCCATCGACTACGCGCGCACCGTGCTCGCCTACCTGCCATCCAACTCGGAAAGCCAGCCGCCGGTCTACGCGTACGCCGCCACCCGCGCCGAACGCGACACCGCCAAGCGACTCGCCACCATCGTGCCCGCCAACGAACGCCAGCCTTACGACATGCTCGACGTGATCCGCTGCATCACCGACTACGGCGAATTCGTGCAGGTCCAGGAGCTCTTCGGCGCTTCCGCGCTCGTGGGCTTCGCCTGCATCGAAGGCAAGCCGGTGGGCATTGTGGCGAACCAGCCGAACGTACGCGCCGGCATCCTCGACGTGGATTCCTCGGAAAAAGTCGCCCGATTCGTGCGCTTGTGCGATGCCTTCAACCTGCCGGTGATCACGCTCGTGGACGTGCCCGGATACAAACCCGGCTCCGATCAAGAGCACGCCGGCATCATTCGCCGCGGCGCCAAAGTGATCTACGCCTACGCCAACGCGCAAGTGCCACTGGTCACCGTAGTGCTGCGCAAGGCATTCGGCGGCGCCTACATCGTCATGGGTTCCAAGGCCATCGGCGCCGACCTGAACTTCGCTTGGCCGAGCTCGCAGATTGCAGTGCTTGGCGCAGCTGGCGCGGTGAACATCATCCACCGTCATGATCTGGCCAAAGCCAAAGCCGCGGGACTTGATGTAGAAGCGCTGAGAGCCAAATACATCAAGGACTACGAAACCAGCACGGTCAACGCGAACCTCTCGCTCGAAATCGGACAGATTGACGCGATGATCGACCCCGAACAAACTCGCGAAGTCATCATCGAATCACTGAGCACACTGGCCACCAAGCGTCGCGTGAAACATACGACCAAGCACCACGGCAACCAGCCGCTGTGACTTGCATCGGGCAGGTTGCAGCCCGGTGGGTTGTCGACTGAACTGACAACGCCATCCATATAACACAACTTTGTAAGACGCCAACTCAACACAAGTAAGGAAAGTAATGACCACCTTCTTCCTCAATCGCCTGGCCGCCGAGCCGCACGCGCTCGCCTTTGCCGGACAGTCCACCCCGTGGCCGGTTACGCTCGCCGATCAGACCACCGATCCCAGCCTTGCCGACGCACTGCACGCTCACGCCGAAGCCGCCAGCCGACTGCTGACCCCAGTCGCCGCAGATCTGCTGGCTACCACCGGTCGCCCGGTCGATCTGTTCGGTTTCACGCCGAACCCGGCCAAACTCGGTGCCGCAGCCGATGCCTCTGCCTCCGTGGAAGGCATTGCGCTGACCCAGCTGGGCGCACTGCTCGACCTTGAACACCTTGGCTATGCACTGTCCGCAGCACATCCAGTCGCCGTGCTCGGCCATTCGCAGGGCGTGCTCGCCGTGCACATGGCACGCGCCATCGAAGAAGCCGGTTCCGTTGAGTCTGCCGCCGAAGCGCTGGATGAAATCCTGGCTATTGCAGCGTTGATTGGTGCCGCCGGCACCCGCCGCGTGCGTGCGCTTGGACTTGCCGCCAAGTACGGTGAGGCCAGCCCAATGCTCTCCGTCAAGGGCGCCAACAAAGCGCAGGTCGAGGCACTGATCGCACGCGTGGCTGATGGCGGGCATGCTCGCGGGCCGATTTCCATCGCCGTCACCAACTCCGCGAACCATTATGTGCTTTCCGGCTACCCGGAGGATTTGGCCGCATTCGCTGTAGCCGCCAAGCACGAACACCAGCATCAGGCCAAGCTGCGCGAACAGAAGCTGCGCGGCGGCACCGTGTTCAACCCCATTTTGGAGTACCTTGAGGTCACCCTGCCGTTCCACTCGCCACTGATGGCTGAAGCTGTTGAACAGACCGTGGCATGGGCTGCCGCATGCGGCTTCGATCAGGATCGCACCCGCGCGCTCGCCGAGGAAGTGCTTATCAATCACGTGGACTGGAACGCCCGCGTCAAGCATCTGCTGGAAACTGCCGAAGATCCGGCCAAGCTGTGGATTGTGGATCTGGGTCCGGGCAATACGCTCGGCAAGCTCATCGGCAACGTGGTGCAAGGCACCGGTGTCGGCGTGGTGGAAGCCACCACGTTGGCCGAACGCGCTGCACTCTCCACGCTGGAAGGCGAGCCAGAGCGCACGCAGAACTGGAAGACGTTCGCACCACGCGTGATCAGCACGCCGGCCGGCGACAAGCTGGTCACCAAGTTCTCCCGTCTCACCGGCAAGCCGCCGGTACTGTTGCCAGGCATGACGCCGACCACCGTGGAGCCTGAGATCGTGGCCGCGGCAGCCAACGCCGGCTACTGGGCTGAGCTCGCAGGCGGCGGCCAGGTGACCGCCGAAGTGTTCGACCGCCACGTGGCCGCTCTCGAGGAACAGCTTGAAGAAGGCCGCACGGTGGAATTCAATGCGATGTTCATGGACCGCTACCTGTGGAACCTGCAGTTCGGATCCTCCCGCATCGTGCCGAAGAAGCGTCAGTCTGGCGCTCCGATCGACGGTGTGGTGGTGTCCGCCGGCATCCCCGAGCTGGATGAGGCCGTGACGCTGATCAAGCAGCTGCACGCCGACGGTCTGCCGTACGTGAGCTTCAAGCCCGGCACCGTGGACCAGATTCGCCAGGTGGTGGCCATCGCCAAGGCCGTGGCTCCCGCCACCATCATGATTCAGGTGGAAGGTGGCGAGGCAGGCGGCCACCACAGTTGGGAAGCTCTGGACGACCTGCTGGCCGCCACCTATGCTGAGGTGCGTGCCTGCGAGAACCTGGTGCTCGTGGCCGGTGGCGGCATCGGCACTCCTGAGCGTGCCGCCGACTACATTTCCGGCCAGTGGGCCCGCGCCTACGGTCTGCCGGCTATGCCGGTGGATGGCGTGCTCGTAGGCACCGCCGTGATGACCGCCAAGGAAGCGCATACCAGCCCTGAAGTCAAGCAGCTGCTGGTCAAGACGCCGGGTATTGCCGGCACTTCGGCTGCTGACTCTGATGCTGCCGTGGATGTGTTCGCGCCGCAGGCCGCACACTGGGTGCCGTCCGGCAAGTCCGTGGGCGGTGTCTCCTCCGGTCTGAGCCATCTGCATGCCGATATCTATGAGCTTGAAAACGCGTCCGCCGAATGCGGCCGACTGCTCGTACGCGTTATGAAGCACCCGGAGGAGCTGGAATCCCGTCGCGAGGAAATCATTGCGGCGCTCGATAAGACCGCCAAGCCATACTTCGGCGACCTTGCTTCCATGACCTACCTCGAATGGGCGCAGCGTTTCGCTGATCTTGCCTTCCCCTGGGTGGACCCCACCTATGCCGACCGCTTCCAGCACCTGTTGGAGCGTATCGAAGCGCGCGTCAACGATACTGATTCCGGTGCGTTCACCTCCAAGCTGTTCGCTGCCGCTGATGCCTCTGCCGAAGATGCTGCAGCAGCCGGACTGCTGACTCGCGCCGATGTGGCTGCCGACCCGTCCGCCGCACTCGCCAAGCTTGCCGAAATCTACCCGCGAACCGCCGAACTCAAGGTGGTGCCCGCCGATGTGGCATGGTTCCCGGTGCTGGTGCGCGAATATCCGAAGCCGATGCCGTTCGTGCCGGTCATCGACAACGATCTGCTGCGCTGGTGGGGTCAGGATCAGCTCTGGCAGTCCGAGGATGCGCGTTACTCCGCTGATTCCGTGCGTGCCATCCCCGGTCCGATTTCCGTGGCTGGCATCACCACTGTGGACGAGCCGGTTGCCTCGATTCTTGGCCGATTCGAGCATGCCGCTATCGAGCGCGCCAAGGAAGCGGAAGATTCAGCTGTGTCCGAAGCCGATGATTTCGCCGCGCTCGGTGAAGCGGCTTCCGCTGAGGACTTCATCCGCAAGTCCCCGAACATCTCTTGGGTCGGCCACATCACCGATAATCCCGCCTACGGCACCGCGTTGGGCGACAAGAACTACGAGATTCGCGCATTCGATGCCGCAGCCGGCAAGTATGATCTCGACATTCACCTCGATACTTTCTGGGACAACGATCCGGACGGCGGCACTTCCAAGCATGCCGTGCGCGACATCGTCATTCCGCTGATTGTGAACGGTGCCGAGCCGGGCCGCGTGCCGGTCGTGGATCGTGAACGACTGATTCCGGACGTGTACGCGATGTTGGCCGCCACCGCCGGCATCGGCAACACCGCCATCACCGGCGACAAGCTCACCGCCATGCCCGAGATTGTGCCTGCTGCCGATCGAGTATTCGGCGAAGCACACACCACCTACACCCTGTCCGCCAACCTCGGTTTCGACCACGAGGCGGCCACCGGTGGCGCACTGCCAACTGATTTGCAGCCTAGCCGCATCGCTCCGGATGCGCTGGTCGGCCCGGCTTGGCCGGCGATCTACGCGGCACTCGGTTCCGTATCTGTCAACGGCTACCCGGTGATCGAAGGCCTGCTCAACGCCGTACATCTCGACCATCTCATCGAACTTGAGGTTGATGAAGCCGAGCTGCTGCGCCACGTTGGCGAAACCGTTGCCCTGACTTCCTGGGCCGAGGATTACTTCGAATCCGCTTCCGGCCGTGTGGTCACCATCCATGTGACCCACACCGCCGCCGACGGCACGCTGCTCGCCCGCGAAACCGAACGCTTCGCCATCCGCGGCCGCGTCTACTCCGACGCGTTGCCGGCCGATGCTCCGGAATTCGGCGATGCCGCACACGATGAGATCGAGCCGACTCCTCGCCGTTTGCTCCGTCGCGTCAAGGTCACCGCTCCCGGCGACATGACCGCATTCGCCCGTACTTCCGGCGATTTCAACCCAATCCACACCTCCACCCGTGGCGCTCGCATCTCCGGTCTGAAGGCTCCGCTCGTGCACGGTATGTGGCTGTCTGCCACCGCCCAGCACGCGGTGCAGGCCACCGACGAGAAGGGTGCGCATTACGAGATCGCCGGCTGGACCTACAACATGTACGGCATGGTTCAGCTGAACGATCAGGTGGAAATCTCCGTGGAACGCGTCGGCAAAGTGCGCCACGGTGGCATGACCCTCGAAGTCACCTGCCGTATCGACGGACAGCTGGTTTCCCGCGGCACCGCATTGGTGCGTGCACCTCGCGCCGCCTTCGTCTACCCTGGCCAGGGCATCCAGAAGCAGGGCATGGTGCTGGACGAACGCGCCAAGTCCGCAGCCGCCCGCGACGTGTGGGAGCGAGCCGACAAGCTCACCCGCTCCAAGCTCGGTTTCTCGATCATCGGTCTCGTGCGCGATAACCCGAAGGAGCTGACCGCCAACGGCGTCACCTACCGTCACCCTGAAGGACTGCTCAACCTGACCCAGTTCACCCAGGTGGCGCTCGCCACCGTGGCCTTCGCCCAGACCGCACGTCTGCGCGAAGCCGGCGCAGATATCTGGCCCGCCTACTTCGCCGGCCATTCGCTCGGCGAATACAATGCGCTGTCCGCATTCGCTGGCGTGATTCCGCTGGAAACCGTGCTCGAACTCGTGTTCCACCGCGGCTCCACGATGCATCATCTGATCGATCGCGACGCGCAAGGCCGCTCCAACTACCGCATGGGAGCGCTGCGCCCGAACCAGTTCGGCGTTGACGACGCCCACGTGAAGGAATACGTGGAATCCGTGGCCAAGAAGAGCGGCGAATTCCTGCAGATCGTGAACTACAACCTCGCCGGCCAGCAGTACGCCATCGCCGGTACTATCGCCGGTCTTAAGGCACTGAAGGCCGATGCCGCCCGCCGAGTCGCCGAATACGGCGGCAAGCCAGCGTTCATGCTGGTGCCGGGTATCGACGTGCCGTTCCATTCCACGCTGCTTCGTAAGGGCGTGCCGGAGTTCCGCGATAAGCTCGATGCTTTGCTGCCACAGCACATTGACTACCGTGGTCGTTTGGTGGGCCGCTACATTCCGAACCTGGTGGCTGCGCCGTTCGAAATGACCAAGGAGTTCGCAGCGAAGATCCTCGAAGTCGTACCGTCCGAACGCATTCGCGAGGCTCTGGAGAACTCGGCTGTATGGGATTCCTATGCCGCCGACGATCAGAAGCTCGGCCGACTGCTGCTGACCGAACTGCTTTCCTGGCAGTTCGCATCCCCGGTGCGCTGGATTGAAACCCAAGCCCTGCTGTTCGGTTCGCGAGCCGATGGTGGCCTTGGCGTCGAGGAATATGTGGAAGTCGGTCTCGGCAATGCGCCGACGCTGGCCAACCTCGGTGCCAAGACGCTGCGTCTGCCCGAGTTCGCGGGCACCGACACCGTGGTCTACAACGTGGGACGCGACGAGGGTCGCGTCTATATGACTGATTCCGACTCCTTGGTGCCCGAGGATGATGATGCTGATGTGGCGGCTCCGGCTCCGGTCGAGACCGCCCCTGCCGGTGGCTCCGCCGTCGCCAAGCTTGGCTCCGGTGTTGCCGCTGCTCAGGCTCCTCTCGCTGAGGAAAACGCTGTCGCAGCTGCCTCTGTGCCGACAGCGGATGGCTCCATCGCCGGGCTGCAATCAGGGCAGCCCGCTGACTTGCCGTTCAAGGCCTCCGACGCCATCGGCGTGCTTATGGCTTACTCCGCCAAGGTGCGCCTCGACCAGATCGGCAGCACCGACACCACCGACACTCTGACCAACGGTGTCTCCTCTCGCCGTAACCAGCTGCTTATGGACATCAGCTCCGAGCTCGGCGTGGCCAGCGTGGACGGTGCCGCCGAGGCGACGCTGGTGCAGCTCGCGCAAATCGTCAACAAGGCTGCCCCGAACTACAAGCCGTTCGGTGCTGTGCTTTCCGAAGCCCTGCGCGATCGACTGCGCTCGCTGTTCGGTGCCGCTGGCGTCAAGCAGCAGTACATTCGCGACCGTGTGACCAACGTCTGGCAGCTCGGTGAAGGTTGGGTGGCCAGCGTGCTTGCCGCGCTGTTGCTCGACACCCGTGAAGGTGCCAGCTCCCGCGGCGGCGACCTGGCCAAGCTGCCGACCGCAGCTGTGCAGTCCAAGGCTGAAGCCGATAAGCTCATCGACGCCGCCGTGCAGGCCGTTGCCCAGCTCAAGGGTGTTTCGGTTGCCTTGCCGTCCGCAGGTGGTGCAGCCGGTGGTGCCGTGGTGGATTCCGCTGCCCTCGACGCGTTCGCCGAGAAGGTCACCGGTTCCAACGGTGTACTCGCCGCCACTGCCCGCTTTGTGCTGAACGAGCTCGGCGTTGCCGCTCCGGTACCGGAGGAGGGTGACGACGAAAACGCTGCCGTAGTGGCCGCCGTCGAAGCCGAACTTGGCTCCGATTGGCCGAAGCAGGTCGAACCGCGCTTCGATGCGAACAAGGCCATCCTCTTTGATGATCGTTGGGCATCCGCTCGTGAGGATCTGGCTCGTGCCTACTACAACCACGATGCTGCTGCTTTGGCGGGCAGCTTCGTCGGCCTCGGCAAGACCATCGCCGACGAAGCTCAGTGGTTTGCTGAGCAGCTCTCGACTGAGACCTCTTCTAGCCTCAAAGTCGCATTCGCTCGCATCGCATCCGAGGCCCTCGAATCGGTCACTTCCGACGCTGCCGCCTCCCGCTTTGCGAACGACATCGCCATCGTGACCGGCGTGAGCCCGAACTCCATCGCCGCACAGGTGGTCGAAGGCCTGCTTGCCGGCGGTGCCACCGTGGTGGCCACCTCGCACAGCTTCAAGCCATCCGTCAAGGCATGGGCCAAGCAGGCATACCGTGAGCATGCCACCGGTAACGCCAAGCTGTGGCTGGTTCCGGCCAACCTCTCCAGCTACCGCGATGTGGATGCGCTGGTCGACTGGGTGGGCCACGAGCAGAAGAAGACCTCCGGTGCCACCACGACCATCCTGAAGCCTGCGTGGGAACCGACCCTGTTCTTCCCGTTCGCCGCTCCGCCGGTGCATGGCACGCTGGCCGATGCCGGCGATCTGTTCGAATCTCAGGCGCGACTCATGCTCTGGGGTGTGGAACGCGCGATTGCTGGTCTGTCCAAGATTGGTGCCGACACCAACGTGCAGCACAAGCTGCATGTGGTGCTGCCCGGTTCCCCGAACCGTGGCGTCTTTGGTGGTGACGGTGCGTATGGCGAAGTCAAGTCCGCTTTCGATGCCGTGGTGAACCGTGCCCGTGCCGAGCGCGATGCCTGGTCTGGCCGCGTGACCTTCGCCCATCCGAAGATCGGCTGGGTGCGTGGCACTGGCCTGATGGGCGGTAACGATCCGCTGGTCAACGTGGTGGAGCGTCATGGCATCCACACCTATTCCACCGCGCAGATCGCAGCCAAGCTGCTCGACCTGTGCACTGCGGAATCGCGCGCGGAAGCCGTCAAGGCTCCGCTCGACGTGGACCTGACCGGTGGCCTCGGCTCCGAGCCCATCGACATCAAGGCCCTGCGTGCGGAGGCTGAGGCAGAAGCTGAGGCAGATGCGCAGACAGCTCCTTCGTCAGAGGAAGCCAAGGAGCAGAGTAGTGAATCCAGTGCCGCAGGCTCCGTTTCCGCCGCATCCCTCAAGGCCCTGCCTACGCCAATCGTCACCAAGCAAGCTGCAGTCAACCTTGCCGACTGGCAGGGCGTCACCGCCAAGCCGGAAGACGAAATCGTCATCGTATCCATTGGCGAACTTGGTCCGTGGGGTTCCGGCCGCACCCGTGCCGAAGCCGAACTTGGCATCCATTCGGATGGCGAAGTCGACCTGAGCGCCGGCGCAGTGCTCGAGCTGGCCTGGAACATGGGCCTGCTCACTTGGCAGGACAGCCCGAAGCCAGGCTGGTACGACACCGACGGCAACCTGGTGCCCGAAGAGGATATCGCCGAACGCTACCACGACGAGGTTGTGGCCCGCTCCGGTATCCGTCCGTTCGAGGAGGGCATGGGCAACGACTACAAGGACGGTGCCGACGAGGAGGAAGCCGAGGTCTTCCTGGACCACGATGTCACCTTCTCTGTGCCGAGCCGCGAAGTCGCCGAGGAATACGTCAAGCTGGATGCCAAGCACACCACCATCGCACCGGACGCCGAATCCGGCGAATGGAATGTGACGCGTCACGCCGGCTCGATGATCCGCGTGCCGCGTCGCGCCACCATGACCCGCACGGTCGGCGGCCAGTTCCCGAAGGGCTTCGATCCGACCCGCTGGGGTATTCCGGCATCGATGGTCGGCGACGTGGACAAGATCGCACTGTGGAACATCGTCACCACCGTGGATGCCTACCTGAACGCAGGCTTCACCCCGGCCGAAATCCTACAGTCGATTCACCCGTCGCTGATCGCGTCCACGCAGGGCACCGGCTTCGGCGGCATGGCCTCGATGCGCAAGCTGTACCTTGACCGCTTCCTGAACCACGAGATTCCGACCGACATCCTGCAGGAAGCCCTGCCGAATGTGGTGGCCGCGCACGTGATGCAGTCCTACATCGGTGGCTACGGCAACATGATTCAGCCGGTTTCCGCCTGCGCCACCGCTGCCGTCTCCCTCGAGGAAGGCGTCGATAAGATTGCGCTCGGCAAGGCCGACTTCGTGGTCACTGGTGCAATCGACGACATCGGCGTGGAATCCGTGATTGGCTTCGGCAACATGAACGCCACCGCCAACTCCGCCGAAATGTACGGCAAGGGCATCGATGCACGCTTCTTCTCCCGTGCGAACGACCGTCGCCGCGGCGGCTTCCTGGAATCCCAGGGTGGCGGCACGATCTTGGTGACCCGAGGCGATATCGCAGAACAGCTCGGCCTGCCGGTCGCGGCCGTGGTCGGCTTCATCCACAGCTATGCGGATGGCGCACACACCTCGATTCCGGCTCCGGGCCTCGGCGCTTTGGCGGCGGGCCTCGGCGGACGCAAGTCCAAGCTGGTGCGCGATCTGGCCGCGTTGGGCGTCTCCGCCGATGACATCGCCGTGGTCTCCAAGCACGACACCTCCACGAATGCCAACGATCCGAACGAATCCGAGCTGCACAACACGCTGGCCCACGCGATTGGGCGTACGGACGGCAACCCGTTGTTCGTAATCTCCCAGAAGACGCTCACCGGCCACGCCAAGGGCGGTGCCTGCATCTTCCAGGTCAACGGCCTGACCCAGCTGTTCAAGTCCGGTGTGCTTCCGGCGAACGCGTCGCTCGACTGCGTCGACCCGAAGCTCAAGTGCGACGACCACATGGTCTGGTTGCGCAAGCCGCTGCGCATCGGCGGCGGTGAAGACCAGTTCGGTCACGAAACCGCAGGTCGCCCGGTCAAGGCCGGTCTGGCTACGTCGCTCGGCTTCGGCCATGTGTCCGGCTTCGTGGCATTGGTTCACCCCGGTGCATTCGAAGCGGCTGTGGCCAAGGCCGATGGTGAAGAGGCTCTGGCCAAGTGGCGCGAACGCGCCAACGAGCGTCTCGCCGCTGGCCAGCGCCACCTCGAGGAAGGCATGATGGGTCGTGCCGCGCTTTATGAGCCGATCGACAACCGTCGCTTCCATGAGGACCACCGCGGCTATGACCACCATGAGGTCGAAAAGGCAATGCTTCTGAATCCTGATGCTCGCCTTGGTGAATCCGGCTTCTACGAAGCCTGATGTTCCCCCTAGCCCCCACCGGTTGATGGGAGTCAACCTTCCCGAATTTCTCTCACTGACGCAAGCTCAGTGAGAGAAATTCGGGAAGGTTGAGAAAGCCTCTCTTCGGAGGGGCTTTCTGCATTACAAGGGGTTGATTTCCGGACTTTGGAACATCTTTCTGCATTACAAGGGGTTCCTAATCCACGAAAGCACGAGTATTAATGGCATTCCCGCAACGTTATTCCGCCGTTTTAGGGTTGCTGCTACTTGAACAACAACCCCTTGTAAAGCAGAAAGACCTCCGGCAGCCTGCAAATCAACCCCTTGTAAGCGAGATACGAGATACACGTAGCGGTTTCGCGATCACGCTCCCCAACAATGGATATCGGCAATTTCGGCGATACTGGTACTAAGCATGAGTGACGGGAGAATGCCCATGGTCGATCCGGATGACCGAAGTTGTTTCGATGATTTTGTGCCGTTTCGCCCGATGCCGCCGAGCTCATACGAGCGGTGGCATAACAAACTGCCGCACGAGATTGTCGACGTTTGGGATCGATGGGGGCTTGGCACCTTCTGCGATGGGTATCTCCGCGTCATCAACCCCGATGACTGGGCGGGCTATTGGTTCGTCTGTACTATCTGCCGTGGCAGAAGCAAGTGCCGATTCCCATCTTTGCAACCGCGTTCGGCGATCTCATCGCATTGGAGCCACAGGATTTGATGGTGACGCTGCAATTCCGCAACAATATATTCCGATCGTCCATGCTCAAGTATTATTTGGCGGATATCCCTGATGAGTACTTCCGGCAGCATGTACTAGGCATGCGGGGTTATAAGGCAGCAAAGAAACGGCTGTCGATTCCGAAGTACGGTGACTGTTATGTCTATGACCCGCTGGTGTGCCAAGGTGGGCCGGAACGTACTGATCACTTGCGAATCGCCAATATGCATACGTATCTCAAAGAGTTGATTGCCATCGGCTACCAGCTCAACGAAGACAACATCCGTATTCTTGACTGATAAAGCTTTGCGATAACACAGGAATTCGCGCAATCATTGGGTGGCGATAGCGATAGTGGAAACGGTGATGATATGGGTATCTGTGGATTAGGGCACGACGTAGTCGATGTTGCCGCATTCACCGAGCAGTTGGGCGAGCCGGGTTCGCATATGCGCGCGCTGTTTTCCGTGCGCGAGCTGCGCCAAGCCGCCAGTCGTGCGCGTGTGAAAAACGATGGTGAAGCCGTACATTTGGCCGCCAAGTGGGCCGGTAAGGAAGCGTTGCTCAAAGCCTGGTGCGAAGCGCTGGGGGAGAGGCCTTATCCATTCACGCTCGATAACTTTCCATGGCGCGAGGTGGAAATCCTTGATGATTCGCGTGGGGTGCCTCATGTAATGCTCTCAGGTGATGCGGAGCGTGCGTTCCGTGGTACTCGTGGTGGGGGATCCCCCTCGGTTGGTTCTTCTGCTGATGCCACTGTCGATCCCGCGGTGGAAAACAATGGGGATTCAGTCTTCCAAACTGATTACGCGGGTTCGATTCCCGTCATTCATATCTCGTTAAGCCATGATGGTCCGGTGGCCTCGGCTGTAGTCATCCTGGCCGATGAATGCGCCGATTGATGATGGGCCACTGAAATACGCGAAACCTCGGAGTGTCGCGCATACCGCTGTCGAACCGGTTCGATACTATGGTTTTCAACGTCAAACGGTTGACGCGGGCAGATACATGGGACGAAGGAGTTTCCGATGGCTCAGGGTAACCAATCGGTAGAAAACGCAACCAACGCAGCCAAGGCTAAGGCAACCAAAACTACGACTGCACAAGCAGCAAAGAAGACCGCGCGATCGGCAGCAAAGCGCACGACTGCAGCCAAGGCCGCCGCGACCAAGCGCCACGCTCCAAGCCCGGTCTTCCTCTCCCGTCTCGACTCCCACAAGGCCGAGCTCGAAAGCCTCTTCATGAGCCTGTATGGCGAGCGCGAAACCGCCGCCGAAGACTTCAACGCACTCCTCGAATCCATGGCCGCCGCCTACGCCGACCGTCCAACCGATCTGAAGCGTCTCGACAAGAGCCGCGAACAAGACCCCGAATGGTACAAGCGCGGCGACATGTTCGGCATGACCATGTACACCGACCTCTTCGCCGGCGACCTCAAGAAACTTGCCGACAAGATCCCGTACTTGAAGGAACAAAAGCTCACGTACCTGCATCTGATGCCATTGCTGCAGATGCCGCACCCGAACAACGACGGTGGCTATGCAGTCGAGGACTTCGACAATGTGGATCCGAAGCTCGGCACCAACGAGGACCTCGCCGCGCTCGCCAAGAAGCTGCGTCGCGCCGGCATCAGCCTGTGCATCGACTTCGTGATGAACCACACCGCCTCCACCCACCGCTGGGCCAAGGCCGCACAAGCCGGCGACCCGGAGTACCAGGACTACTACTTCTGCTACGACGACCGCACGGTCCCAGACGAGTACGACGCCCACGTGCCACAGGTCTTCCCGAACACCGCTCCCGGCAACTTCACTTGGAATGAGCAGATGAACAAGTGGGTCATGACCCAGTTCTACCCATTCCAGTGGGATTTGAACTACCGCAACCCCAAGGTGCTTGTCGCCATGATGGGCTCCGTGATGCACCTTGCCAACCTTGGCGTGGAAGTCTTCCGCATCGACGCCGTGCCGTACATCTGGAAGGAACTCGGCACCAACTGCCGCAACCTGCCGCAGGTGCACACCATCGTGCGCATGCTGCGCATCATCCTCGAATGCGTTTGCCCGGCGGTGGTGCTCAAGGGTGAAGTGGTGATGGCTCCGAAGGAGCTCGCCGCCTACTTCGGCACCCCGGAAGCCCCCGAGTGCCATATGCTCTACAACGTCTCCATCATGGTGAACCTGTGGAGCGCGCTCGCCAGTCGCGACGTGCGCCTGCTCAAGAACCAGATTGATCAGTTCGATGCTTTGCCTGACAACTGCTGGTTCGTCAACTACCTGCGCTGCCACGACGATATCGGCTGGGGCCTTGACGAAGATGTGGAACGTTATCTCGACATCGACCCGCTCAAGCACAAGGAATTCCTGTACCACTTCTACGAGGGCGCGGTTCCCGGCAGCTGGTCGATGGGCGAGCTCTACAACTACGACGAAGCCACCCGCGATGCCCGCAGCTGCGGCACCACCGCATCGCTCACCGGCATCGAAAAGGCCATCATCACGCACGACAAGCCGCTGTATGAGACCTCGATCAAGCGCGACCTGCTGATGCACCAGACCATGGCATTCCTTCGCGGCTTCCCGATGCTCAATTGCGGTGACGAGATCGGCCAGCTCAACGGCTGGGATTACAAGGATGACCCCGATCGCGTGGAAGATAGCCGCAACCTGCATCGCAGCAAGTTCGATTGGGACAAGGCCGCGCTGCGCAAGAAGGCCGGCACGCTGCAGAACCGACTGTTCAAGGGCATGGAAGGCCTGCGTGAAGAGCGTCACGATCCCTGCTTCGCGCCGGACGCCTGGGTCTCCACTTGGGATACCTTCAATGACACCGTGCTCGCCGTGGTTCGCAAGGTCGATGACGCTGTGCTGGTTGGCCTGTTCAACTTCTCCGAACTTGAACAGCATATCCATCTGAACCCGGGCGCCGACGAGCAAGGTGACGCGGTGATCAAGGAACCGCTCGACGCCGACCTCGCCCCGTACGAGGCTCGCTTCATTCACCTGTGATAGCTGCTCGTCCCTGAGCCGCCGGCTCTCCTCGCCATGAGGGGAGCCGGTTTTCGTGTGGGAGGTCGCATGAACGGTCATATTGGCGGTCGCGTGGACGATGGTTTTGGAACAACATGTACGACCGGCCGCCGGGACTTGCCGCTTTCCGAGGGTTGTGTATAATGTCTCAAGTCGCCAAAAGCGACGCCCTACACGCGGATGTAGCTCAATGGTAGAGCCTCAGTCTTCCAAACTGATTACGCGGGTTCGATTCCCGTCATCCGCTCCAGTCAAGAACCGTTGGAATGCCAACGGTTCTTTTGTTTTTCTTCGTTGGTCTTCGGTTTTGTGATTCCTTGCCGCTAATGTGGTATGGCAGATAAGTAATAGGCGAATCACGACGCAGTAGACGAGGCGGTGCATGGTTAACGAACCGAACGAAGCCACGGAAATCGTTGGCGGCAAGGTTGAGAAGGTGGAAGTCTCCAAACATCCCGAGGCTTCGATTCCGGTCACCGAACTGTCTTTGGCGGACATCGAGCGTCGCCGCTCGCATCCCGCACGTTGGATTGCCGTTATCGTCGGGGTGCTGGTGGCCATCGTCGCGCCCTACTGGTTTGGCCGCACTCTTGCCGTCAACAATACGGATGCAGTGGTCGCAGCCCTGGGCGGTATTGATCCGCGTGGCATCGCGCTGGTCGGCTGGGCAGTGGTGGTGATTGCCTACGTTGGCCTTGCGATGGCGGTGGTTGTCTCGCCGTCATGGCCGTGGCTCATCGTATTCGTACTGGGGCTTGCGGCGGAACAGTTCGTAGCTGGCCTGAGTATGCTCAACCTGAACTTCTGGTACTCCACATACGTGGTGTACGGTGACCAATCGAATCTGGCCAATGCCGCGAACCTCGGCATTCTGGCATCCGCGATAGGCATCGCCGTGTACGCGGTGATTTTCGTGGGATTGCTGGTGATTATCAAGAAGACCTCGCCGCTCAATGTGCTGACCAAAAGCTGGGCGAGCTTTATTCTGTACTTTGTGATTGAGGCGCTGGCATTGTTCGTGGTACTGTTCGGCGGCTTGCTGACTGTAGTCTGATATCGACTGACAAGGCTGCGCAGTCCGCACCTTGCCGTAAAGTTCTCATTTGGCGTGATTCCGCCCGCGGATAGAGAGCGTTTCGAGCGAGCCCGCACGAAACACCGCGCAACGACCGAATTAAGGAGGATGCCGTGGCACTGACGGCTGAAGAGAAGACCCAGATTATCAACGAGTACGCAACGCACGAAGGTGACACCGGTTCCCCTGAGGTTCAGGTTGCCCTCCTGTCCAAGCGCATCGCCGACCTGACCGAGCACCTGAAGCAGCACAAGCACGACCACCACTCTCGTCGTGGTATGCAGCTCATGATTGGTGATCGTCGTCGTCTGCTTGACTACCTCAAGCGCGTCGACATCAACCGTTACCGCTCCCTCATCGAGCGTCTGGGTCTGCGTCGATAATTGAAGACTTCCGCCCGAGTGCCTAGGATGGTACTCGGGCGTTTTACATATCGCCAGCCAACGGCAACGACAGCAAGAGGGTTAGAGGATAGGCCGCAAACAGCACCGCACGATATTGAATGTGATCGAGCCTGGTGCTGAAGTTCGTGTAAGTGAGGCCGAAAAGAGAACCCGAATGAATGGGTTGACACGAGGGACGACGGCCAAGGGGCCGTTCGCAAAGGTATGTGACGTCCGCTGAAGAGGACATGCGGCATGAAGCCGCAATGGTATGTAGGAATAACAGAACAATACAAAGGAGGAACCCTATGGAGGGTCCCGAAATCAAGGCCGTTGAGGCCGTAATCGACAATGGATCGTTTGGCAAGCGCACGCTGCGCTTCGAGACCGGTCGTCTTGCACAGCAGGCTGATGGTGCTGTGGCCGCCTATCTCGACGACGATTCCATGATTCTGTCCACCACCACCGCCGGTTCCAGCCCGAAGGAGAACTACGACTTCTTCCCGCTGACCGTGGACGTGGAAGAGAAGATGTATGCAGCCGGCAAGATCCCGGGCTCGTTCTTCCGTCGTGAAGGCCGCCCGAGCTCTGAGGCCATTCTCGCTTGCCGTATCATCGACCGTCCGCTGCGCCCGCTGTTCCCGCACACGCTGCGCAACGAAGTGCAGGTTGTCGAGACCGTGCTCGCTGTGAACCCGGATGATGCCTACGACGTTATCGCACTGAACGCCGCCTCCGCTTCCACCATGATTTCCGGCCTGCCGTTCTCCGGCCCGGTTTCCGGTGTGCGTCTGGCTCTGATCGACGGCCAGTGGGTCGCCTTCCCGCGTTGGAGCGAGCGTGAACGCGCCGTGTTCGAGATCGTGGTCGCTGGCCGCGTGATCGAGAACGGTGATGTCGCCATCGCTATGATTGAGGCCGGTGCCGGCAAGAACGCTTGGCACTTGATCTACGACGAGGGCCAGACCAAGCCGGACGAGACCGTTGTGGCTCAGGGTCTTGAAGCTGCCAAGCCGTTCATCAAGGTGATCTGCGAGGCTCAGAACGAGCTCAAGGAGAAGGCCGCCAAGGAAACCAAGGAATTCGAGCTCTTCCCGGAGTACACCGACGAGCTGTACGCCCGCATTGACGAGATTGCTCACAAGGATTTGGACGAAGCGCTCTCCATCGCCGAGAAGTTGCCGCGTCAGGATCGTATTCACGAGATCAAGGAACACGTGCGCGAAGTGCTCGCCAACGAGTTCCCGGAGCTGGATGATGCCGAGAAGGACAAGGAACTCGGCAACGCGTTCAAGGAGCTGCAGCGCCAGATCGTGCGTCGCCGCATCCTGACCCAGGACTACCGCATCGACGGTCGTGGCCTGCGCGACATCCGTACCCTGTCCGCCGAAGTGGACATCGTGCCTCGCGTGCACGGCTCCGCTCTGTTCCAGCGCGGCGAGACCCAGATTCTGGGTGTCACCACCCTGAACATGCTCAAGATGGAGCAGCAGATCGACGCTTTGAGCGGTCCGCAGTCCAAGCGCTACATGCACAACTACGAGATGCCGCCGTACTCCACCGGTGAGACCGGTCGCGTCGGCTCCCCGAAGCGCCGCGAAATCGGCCACGGTGCCTTGGCCGAGAAGGCTCTCGTGCCGGTGCTGCCGAGCCGCGAAGAGTTCCCGTACGCTATCCGTCAGGTCTCCGAGGCCATTGGCTCCAACGGTTCCACCTCCATGGGTTCCGTGTGCGCTTCGACCCTGTCCCTGCTCGCCGCCGGCGTGCCGCTGAAGGCTCCGGTTGCCGGCATCGCCATGGGCTTGGTCTCCGGTGATGTTGATGGCAAGCACATCTACAAGACCCTGACTGATATTCTGGGTGCTGAGGATGCGTTCGGCGACATGGACTTCAAGGTGGCTGGCACCTCCGAGTTCATCACCGCCCTGCAGCTCGACACCAAGCTCGACGGTATCCCGGCTGACATTCTGGCCGCCGCCCTGCAGCAGGCCAAGGAAGCCCGCACCACCATTCTCGAGGTCATCAACGAGTGCATCGACGGCCCGGCTGAGATGAGCGAATATGCTCCGCGCATCATCACCACCACCGTGCCGGTTGAGAAGATCGGTGAAGTCATCGGCCCGAAGGGCAAGATGATCAACCAGATCCAGGAAGACACTGGTGCCGAGATCGCCATCGAGGATGACGGTACTGTCTTCATCTCCTCCGAGGGTGGCGAAGCCGCTGAGAAGGCCAAGCAGATCATCGACTCCATCGCGAACCCGCACGTGCCTCAGGCTGGCGAAACCTACAACGGCAAGGTCGTGAAGACCACGTCCTTCGGCGCTTTCGTGAACCTCACCCCGGGCACCGACGGTCTGCTGCACATCTCCCAGATTCGTAACCTCGCCAACGGTGAGCGCATCGACTCTGTGGAAGACGTGCTCAAGGAAGGCGACACCGTTGAGGTCGTCGTACAGGGCGTTGACGATCGCGGCAAGATCTCCCTGGCTATCCCGGGCTTCGAGGATCAGGAGAACAACGCCGGCCGTGGCAGCCGTGGCGATCGTCGTGGTGGTCGTGGCTCCCGTGACGACCGTCGTGGCGGCCGTGGCCGTGGTCCCCGTGATGACCGTGATTTCGATCGTGATGATCGCGATGATGATCGTCCGCGTCGCCGCCGTCCGGTTGACCATGACGATTTCGATGATGATTACGATGATCGTCCGCGTCGCCGCCGCTCTGCTGACCGTGACTTCGACGATCACGATGATGACCGTCGTGGCTCCCGTGGCCGTGGTCGTGGCTCCCGTGATGACCGTGATTTCGATCGTGATGATCGCGATGATGATCGTCCGCGTCGCCGCCGCTCTTCCGACCGTGGCGACCGCGATTTCGATCGTGACGACCGTCGCTCCTCGAGCCGTGGTCGTGGTCGTGGCTCCGACCGCAACCCGCGTTACGCCACCGACGACAACTACGATGACTACCGCGCCGATCGCGAAGAGCGTTCCGAGCGTCCGCGTCGTCGCGTCCGTCGTGACTTTGATCCGTTCGAGGACTGATGTCCTCTCACGGATCCGTCGCGGCATAGCCGCTCCCCTCACCTACGGGGAACCCGCCGGGTTCCCGCTTGACGGTTCGGCATTCGAGGACTGATGTCCTCTCACGGATCCGTCGCGGTGATTACAGCAACCGCTGAAATCACCAGTGAGCACTAAAAAAGGACAGACCGAATAGGTCTGTCCTTTTGCTATTGCGCTTAACTTATGACAGTCACCGCTCGCGAAGCGGGGCGAGCTGGAAGACCTCGTCGGATTGGGCGGCGACTTCCGGACTGTGCGTCACGATAATCACGCACTTGCCTTCGCGGTGCGCCAAATCTTTGAAAATCGCCATAATGTCGTCTTGCGTAGCCAGATCAAGATTGCCGGTGGGCTCGTCGGCCAGAATAATCTGCGGGCCGTAGCTCAATGCGCGCGCAATCGCCACACGTTGCTGTTCGCCGCCCGACAGGTGCAAAATACGCTCGTTCAGATACTCCGGCTGCAGGCGCACCTTTTCAATGAGCTCGGCCGCGATCTCCTTCTTCGGCTTATCGAAGGTCTTGCCGGAGGCATCCATGGAGAGGATGATGTTCTCCGCCACCGTGAGCGCCGGCAGTAGATTGAAACTCTGGAAGATCACTCCGATGTCGTGGCTGCGGAACCGGTAGCGGTCGGCTTTGGCCAAATCCTCGCCGTTATGCAGCACGCGGCCCTTGGTCGGCGTGGTGAGCCCTGATAGCAGTGAGAGCAGCGTGGTCTTGCCGGCTCCAGATGGTCCGGTGATGGCAATGACGCGGCCGGTGCGGAACACATAGTTCTTATCGATGAGCACGCGCTTGCCGCCCTTGGAATATGAGTAGGAGACATGCTCCAGTTCCAAAGCCGGGGCAACGGATGCGTCTGCGATAGGCGCAGACTCGGTAGTGGTTGCAGTTGCAGTATCCATAATGAAGTCCTTAACGAAGTGGGGTATACCTACACGGTGTGGTAAAAATCCCACGGTGTGGTCTTCGAAATGGCGTAATTCCGCCAATGTATAGTTCAGGAAAACCACACCGTGGGGGATTGGATATTTTATGAACGGTCGGCGAGAATCTGCAGCGGCTCGTAGCGCATCACAAACACGATGCCAACCAGCGCGGAGATCAACGTCAATCCAAGGCCGATGAGAATCAGCTGGCCTACTACCTTAAGATTCACGGTGGCATTGATTTCGCTGACATAGTCCACGGCTTGGCGCATGCCGCCGGGTCCGCCTTGCTGCGAAGGCTGATTATTATTCTTGGTTGACTGTGCGGATTCGCTGGATTCGCTGGACGAACTGGAGCTGCTGTCGCTGCTGGACGACGAGTCGGACGAACTGGACTGCTGTTCGCCGCCGGGGCCACCGCCCATGTCCGCAGCGCGACCGAACTGCTGCTGTTGGCTGGAAGCCTCGGATTCCTGAGCGGACACCTGAGAAGCCAGCAGCTGGTTCGATACCGGCACGGATGCCACCGCGCCGCCTGCCACACCAAGCGCGATACCGCACATCGTCACAATCAACAGCTCAATAACAAACTGTGCGGCGACCTTGGCTTTCTTGACGCCAATGGCGGTGAGCACGCCGACCTCATACTTGCGTTCGCGAATGTTGAACAGATTCAGCACCACGAGCACCACAGCGCCCACCACGAGCACCACGATGAGCAAGGTCAGCGCGAACTTGGCGAGGTTATCGAGCGGCACCAAGCTGGACTCGTACTGTTCCACGTCCGCGGACTGCACGGTATAGGTGTCGTCCAAGCCGGCGGCCTTCACATCGGCGGCGAAGGTCTCATAGTCATCGGCATTGGCAAGCACATACGTGTAGTTGAGCTGGGTGGTGGTGTCGTCGTTATCGTCGTTCGCAGTGGTGTCGGCATCCAATCCGAGCGACTTCAGCGTGGATACGGAGGTGTAGATCGCGTTATCCGCATCCTGCGATGTGCCGCCCATCGGTCCCATCGCATTGGTGTTGCTGGAGGTGGAGTTCTCGTAGATGCCGCAGATAGTCAGCGTATAGGTGAGCGAAGTGTCGCTCGGATTGGTCACGGTGATGGTGTCGCCCACGGAAAGATTGTTGAAGTCAGCCAGGGTCTTCGAGATGATGACTTTGCCGTTGTCGGATTCGCCGTAGCCGAACACTTCGCCGCTCGACATGGTGAACGAGCCGTTGGACGCGTTGGCGATGGCGGTGTCTGAGGAGAAACCGGTCAGGGTGAAGTCACCCGAGGTCATCATATTGCCAGGGCCGCCTCCCTGGCCTTCGCCCTGACCTCCATTGCCGCCCGGCCCCTGCTGGTTGTTGCCGGAGTTGGAATCAGATGAGCTGGACGAGTCGGAGGACGAGGAATTCGAGGAATTCGCGGCATTCGCCGTGCTGGACTCCACCGGCTGGAATGCATCAGTACCGGAGACACCGGTGCTTTCGGAGTAGTACGAGCTCACCGACACACTGGACGCCTTCTGATACTTCTGATAATCAGCCAGGGTCAGGCTGCTGCCCTCGAGTGCGCTACGCATCGAATCAAAATCAGGCGCGGCATCGCTGGAGTTGGAAGAGGAATCAGAGGAGTCTGATGAGCTCGACTGTGATTCGCGCGCCTGCTCCATCAGCTTGCTGCGATCCACGCTGATGGTGGCGGTCACAGAGGTGTTCGCCAATCCGGTCTCGCGTGCGGTGCTTGCCGCATTGCGAATGGCGAGACCGATGGTAGCCGCCGCGGCGATGATCGCCACGATCAGCACAATCAGAATATTGCGGCCCTTGTTCCGTATCACGGTTTTCCAGGCATTGTTCAACACAAACATAGACAGATCCTTGAATGATCAGCACGGTACCGGAGCATCCGGTGCCGCAGCATTATGGTGATTCGCAAGTTCCCCGCGAAACAGGCTGTCCGCACGGAACTTCTGCCCCTAACTATCAGCGGTGATGATGATTGCGCGCTTATGCTGTGCTGGTAGTCATAGACAAACTCCGTTGCACTTGACTGGAACATTCCTGAACGCTTGCTGAACCATCTGTTGCGCGAATGCGAATAATCGTTCGCGCCTCCTCGCTTTTCGCGCTGACTCGTGAAAGAATGGGCATGAACAGTAATCCGGTACTATCCGTCCGGCCGAGAAGGGGAAACGCGACTCGGTAAGGTCTATTGAGACCAGCAAGGGAGCAGTTATGAGCACAGGTGCAATCATCGGCATTGTCGTAGTCGTCATTCTCATAGTCGTGATTGGTTGGGGCATCAGCGCCTACAACGGCCTGGTGACGCTCAAGAATCGTGTGAAGAACGGTTGGGCACAGATTGACGTGCAACTCAAGCAGCGCGCCGATCTGATTCCGAACCTGGTGGAAACCGTTAAGGGTTACGCGTCGCACGAGTCTCAGGTGTTCACTCAGGTGACGCAGGCTCGCGCCGGTGTGGTGGCGGCAGCCAGCGATCCGAATGCGACTGTTGCGCAGCGTACCGTCGCGGAAAACCAGCTGTCGCGTGCACTGGTCAATCTGCAGGCGACTGCCGAAGCGTACCCGGCTTTGCAAGCCAACCAAAACTTCATGGATTTGCAAGGCCAGCTCAAGGAACTGGAGAACAAGATTGCGTACGCCCGCCAGTTCTACAACGATGTGGTGCTGAAGCTCAACACCGCCATCGAAACAGTGCCAACCAACATCATCGCCGGCCTGTTCCACTTTGAGCAGGCGCAATACTTCCAGGTGGATGAAGCCGCTCGCCAGGCGCCGCAGGTCAAGTTCTGATGAAGAGGCGTTTGGTTCGCGCCGCTATCTTCAGTGTGACATTCACACTGCTGATTGGCGTCATTTTCTCGATGATTGCCATCGGTATTGCTTCGGGCAATGGTGGCGGCGATCTGAGCTATCGCACGCTCGACTATGATGTCGCCATCACCACCGAAGGCGACCTCACTGTCACGCAGCATATCGACATGAAGCTCAAGCAGCGCGACGATGAGAACGGCGATACCAAGCCATGGAAACAGCTCTACCAGCAGTACACATTGCGCAGCGACAATCTTACGGATATCAGCGATGTCTATGTGCGAAACGTCACCGATGGCACCACCTACCAGCAGCAAACCAAGCTGATGATGCCGGACGATGTGTCCAGCGACGATGTTTGGGACTCCGATTACGCCGACCACTGGTATATTGCGGACGTGACCGCCGGCGAAAAGTTTGCTCGCCCCTACACGCCCGGCGAGGATGCGCTCGCTGTTACTGTACCGGGCGCCGAGAAGGCCATGCAGAAAACCGTGGAAATCGGCTGGAATATTCCCGCCACCACGTCTGCGGACTCGATGAAATTCGACGTTTCGTTCACCTTGCATAATGTGGCCACCCAGTGGAGCGACATTGCAAGCCTGCAATGGGAGCCGTTCGGCAAATCCAATCCCGTGCCCATCGGCACCGTGACCGGCACCGTGCACTTCCCGGACGAAATCACCAAAGACACCTCATGGGGATGGCTGCACACCGAACGCACGTCCGAAACCAGCCGGGCAGCGAACGGCAGCCTCAAGTTCAAGGCCTACAACATACATGCCGGTGACTATCTCGACGTGGTCGCCGCGTTCAAAGCCTCGCCAGACGAGACAGGAATCGCCCGGCGTATATCCGGCAATCATCTGGATGCGCTGAAGCAGAGCGAATACCTGCAGGAACAGCAGTGGCGCGAGAAGCAACGAACGATGGCTCGCGTGCGCGTAGCGTTGTGGATTGCGACTATAGCGCTCGGCATTATCTTCTGCGCATGGGGCATTGTGGCCGTCATCACCAGCAATAGACGGGCGCAATACCGTGGAGGCATCGAATACTGGCGCGACGAGCCCGGTGTCAGCCCGGCTGCGGCCGCACAGGTTATTGAGCTGGTGGAGCCGCCTAAGCGCTCGCGGCCAACGAACCGTAAACTCACGGCCACGATGCTGTCGCTCGCCGTCAAGAAAGCCATCGCCATCTATCCAGGCCCGGCGGATATGTATCGCGGCATCGATATGAGTCAGGCCACGCCGGTGGGGCTCAGCCATATGATCGACACGGATGCGAGCAGACGCCAAGCCTCCCGCATGACCAGTACCATCGTGATTCTGCCGCTCGCCATCGATGATGCGCCAAATGCCGAACAGTTGGGATTGAGCGAATCAGAGAACGCGTTGCTCAACCTGCTGATAGTCATTTCCGAGCGCGTCGGCTCACCGGTGTTCGACTTCGGCCAAATGAAGCAGGCCTGCAAGGGGTGGGAAGACGGCTATCTGGAGCTGGACAAGTTCACCAGCGCCTGCGACATCGAATACGCATACCTTGATGTCTCCCGTTCGCATGGCTGGCAGTCGATCGTTGCTGGCATTCTGGCCGGACTGGTTGGCTTCGGTGCGATGCTCAGCAACGCGATTCTTGGGTTCACGATGGTTGGCGTGATTATCGGCATACCGATCTTCCTTATCGGCATGTTCTGTGCTGCGGGTGGCGCGACACAGGAAATGACTGCACAAGGGCAGCAGATTGTCGGCAAATGCCTGGGACTCAAGCATTACATGGAGGATTTCTCCAGCTTCACCGACCGTGGTACCGCCGACCTGGCCATGTGGGATTGGTACATGGTCTACGCCGCCGCATTCGGCATCAGCGAACGTGTGGCCGTTGAACTGGCCAAGGCTTACCCGCAGGTGACTGATCCGCGTTGGCTTGACGACAATGCGTCCGACTCCACGCTCTACTGGTCGTATCGTTCGCATAGCTGGGATGATGATTCGCGCTATGGAATCGGTGCACGAGTGGGTGTGCAGAGCAGTGGCTTCGACGGTTCGCAGTATGTGCCGAGCCTGAGCTTCGACGATCTCGGCTCGCAGATCTCCTCCGGGTTTGCGGACATCACTTCCACTATCAGCGCCGCCGCGCTGAATTCGTCCAGCGGTGGCGGTTTCGGTTCCAGCGGCAGCTTCTCCGGTGGAGGTTTCGGCGGTTCCTCCGGTGGCTCCGGCGGCGGCAGCTTCGGAGGGCGTTAAGACGGTATGAACTGTAGGATTCCACGCGCCATTATTTCGTCGGTGCTCTTCACCGCTGTGGTGTTTGCCGTGATATTCATTGGCTTCTGGTTCACCGGAAGCCACTCGGATTTGCAATATCGCAGCGTCGATTATGACGTTACTGTGCAAACCAACGGGGATATCAAGGTCACCCAGCACATCGATATGAAGCTCGGGCGTCGCGAGCACGGTAAGCCGTGGAAGCAGCTGTATCAGCAGTACACGTTGAATCAGTCCGATTTGGCGGATATCACCGACATATCAGTTAAGAATGTGACCACTGGCGAAACCTATACGCGCACCACAACCGTGTTGCCGAGCGATGTGGCGAGCGATGCCGAATGGAACAGCAAGTATGCCGGTCACTGGTATGCGCAAATATCAGACATGCTGGGTGCCAATCCCAAGGAATACAAGCCCGGTGTCAACGGCATGCCTATATATTCGGACGAGACGAAATATGATGATTTCATCCAAGGTAATGCGCTGAAACGCCAACGTACGGTGGAAATCGGCTGGAATATTCCCGCCACCAAGCATGCGCACAGCATGAAATTCGACGTGACAATGACACTCGTCGGTGCCGCTCGCCTTCACACGGATATCGCATGGTTCCAATGGGAGCCGATTGCCGAAAACAATACGACGCCAATAGGGCGCGTGACCGGTACCGTGCGTTTCCCGAAGGGGATTACTGCAAAGAATTCCTGGGCTTGGCTGCATTACGCTGGTTCTTCGTCCACCTCCCGCGATGCTGACGGTACGTTGCATTTCAAGGCGACCAATGTGGCTGCCGGGCGCTACTTGAATCTGCTGGTGGCTTTTGATTCCTCGGCGGTGCGCGACACGTCGAATGGTGCCGTCGGTGCAAAGTACGAGCCGGCGGGGGAGTGGATTCGAACGCGCGACTATCCGGGATTGCAATCGCTGAGGAAACTCGAATCCGAAAAGTTAGCCAAAGCTCAAGCCGAGCAGCGTAAGACTGTGGGGACCTGGGCTATAGTGCTTGGCTTGGAATTGCTGCTATGTGTAATATCGCTTGGATTGTCTGTGTTCGGCCGATGGCGCGCGCATGGTCCGCTGCACAGCAAACGAGTGACCTATCAGCGTGAGGTACCAAGCCTCAAACCGACCACTGTGGCGAAAATCGCTGATATTCTTGGCATTGCGAAATCAGGCGACGTGGAGCATCGTCAGCTTGCCGCCACGATGCTGTCGCTGGTATCCAAAGGCGCCATCGCACTGTATCCTGGTCCGGCCAGATTATACGGTGTCGACGAAGCGAAAAGTTCAGGTGCTATGACGTTGACTCCGCATGTGGCGTTGCAGGCGTTGGAGACGTTGGAGACGTTGGAGACGGATGGCAGTGACGGCTCATATACAGACGGCGGCGTGCGCCCGGTTACCGAGAAGGAGCTGAAGAGCACCAGTACGATTGTGCTGCATCCGGTTCGTCGTAGCCAGCGGAAGCCAAAACCGTTGACCAAGCCAGAACATATGCTGCTGCGCATTCTGGAGTTCATCGGCAAGGATCGTGGCACGGATACGTTTGACTTGAATCAGATGCAGAAGAGCTGCCAGGGGTGGCGAGATGGCTATAAAGCATTGGAGCGATTTACCGATGCCTGCAGCGAGGAGTGGAACAAACGTAGGATTGCGCGGTCCATTGGCGGTATGGCGGCTTTCTTTGGCCTCAGTGCCGTGTTCTATGGCATTACTGCCGCAGTGATTTATCTGGGTATCGGCAATCTGACGCTGTCGCTTATTATGGGCGTGCCCGGCATGCTACTAGGCTCCTTTGCTTTCCTAAGCGCGCCTCGGGAAATGTTCACCAAGAACGGTAGGCATTATGGCGAGGAAGTGGCTGGTTTCTATCGGTATCTTACTGATTTCAGTGATTTCACCGACCGTGGTGCTCTTGACTTGGTGCTCTGGGACCAATACCTAATTTATGCCACCGCGATGGGTATTTCCCACCAGGCTTTGCGGGAGCTCGCCAAAGCCTATCCTCAGGTCAGTGACCCCGAATGGCTGGATACTCATGCGTCCGATTCGCTGGTCTACTGGGATTATCGCTCCACTTCGCTGTTCGGTTCCTCTGTAGGTTCAGGCGCCTCGAATGCTCTTGATGCAAACAGCTTCACCTCGGGCATTGCCGGCAATTACGGCGGCATTACCGATTTGGGATCGCAGCTGAGTTCAGGTTTGAGTGAGATCGCTTCTGCGATTCACGCGTCGGCTCCTGTGGATACCAGTGGTGCCGGTTCCGGCAGTTTCTCCGGCGGAGGTTTCGACGGTGGCGGCGGTGGTTCCGGTGGCGGCAGCTTCGGAGGACGCTGATTGATTGTGCGGCTCGTCGAAAAAACCGGGGGCTGTCTGTGCAGGAGCCATGAAGCGGTTATAGTGGCCAGTAGCAGTATTGTTTTGAACACCTCTAGCAAAGGAGCCGTTATGGCCTTGTTCCGCAATCTCGGTCCATTCTCTACCACCGCCATCGGTCATGGTGAGATGCCGTTGACCATTGAAAACAACCGCGGTCATGATGTGGGTATTGAAACCTTGCATGCATCCTTGGATGCCGGCTGCCGTCACATTGACACCGCTTGGGCGTACTACACGCCGGGCGAGGAGGAGCAGACCGGTGAGAAGCTGGTGCGTGAGGCGCTCGACACGTGGAAGGGACCGCGTAATGAGGTCACTGTGGCCACCAAGATCGGCCTGCGCCGCGTATGGGGCGAGAATGGTGAGCCGTTGTGGCCGCGCGACGGCAAGCCGGAGCATCTGATTGAATACGGTAAGCAGTCCGCCATGGCACTCGGCGTGGATACCATCGACCTGCTGTATCTGCACCGCCATGACCCGGAAGTGCCGTACAACGAGTCCATTGAGGCGTTGAAGCAACTGGTGGACGAGGGTGTGGCTCGCGTGGCCGGTGTGTCCAATGCTTCGATTGAGCAGATTGATATTGCGCGCTCGATTCTGGGCGACAAGCTGGTGGCCGTGCAGAACCAGTATTCGCCGATTCACCTGGAGACGCAGGACACGCTCGACTACTGCGCCAAGCTCGGTCTCGCGTTCGTGTGCTGGAGTCCGCTCGGCGGTTACCGTCATCCGTACGATGAGTCCAAGTTCGACCCGTTCCGTGAAGTGGCTGCCGCTCACGGTGTGAGCTACCAGCAGGTGGTGTTGGCTTGGGAGCTCGCCAAGGGCGACCACATGTTTGTGATTCCGGGTGCGCACCGCCCCGAAACCATCCTCGATTCCTTGAAGGCCGACCAATTGGAGCTCAGCCCCGAAGAGCTCGCCAAGCTCGGCGCATAACACAACGCTCTTCCCGAATTTCTCTCACTGACGATACGTCAGTGAGAGAAATTCGGGAAGAGCGGAGGGCGTGGATGCGTAGGAAGCGTGGAAGCTAGCTTATAGTCCGGGAATCAGACCGCCGGGCGGGTCGAGCGTCAAGTATTGCTTATTCAGGTCGATTTCCGGTACCAGCTGCTCCACGAACGGCACTAGTGCGGTCTTTTCGACTACATCCTCGCCTTTGGAGTTCTGGCCGGTGACTACCGGCTCGGTCAAACGAATCTTGAGCAGCGACTGGGCGGGGGAGTCGACCACATCGACCACTTTGCCGACTACCTGGCCTGCGGGCAACCCCAGACCATTATCAGCGGCCAGTCGAGCTTCAAGACCGATGAGATCCTTCGGATACCATTCATCAGCCTCCAGCATCTCATCCGGGTCATCGGCCTCGCCGTAGAGCTCGATGCCGTTCAATGCTTCGGCGGCGGTACGATCATCGGTGCCTTCGAATTTGATGATCCAACGGTCCTTGAACGTGCGGGAATGCTCGACGATGTATTCGGTTTCGCCGTCCTGCTCATAGAGCACGGAACCCGGCTCAAATCGCCATTCCGGATCGTCGGTGTACAGGCGAACAGTGACCTCGCCCTTCAGACCTTGTGCCTTACCAATACGAGCGACCCTCAGCAACTCGCGCTGCTGAGGGTCGTCGTGCATGTCTTGCTGTGCCATGCTGTGAATTATTCCTTATCGACGGACGTCCATGATATCGACGCGCACCTTATGATCGGACAGGGCCTGAATCACCGTGCGAATCGCATTGGCGGTGCGGCCGGATCGGCCAATCACGCGACCAATGTCTTCCGGATTCACGCGCACGCGAAGCAGTTCGCCGCGCGCGTTCTCATGGGACTTAACGGAAACATCGTCCGGAAAATCAACGATGTTCTTGATGAGGTGTTCCACAGCCTGTGCAAGCATTGCTAGCCTTTCTCGAATCAGGCTTCAGCCGGAGCTTCTTCAGCGGCGGCATCCTCGGCCGGAGCTTCCTCAGCAGCGGCAGCGGCTTCAGCCTCGGCCTTAGCCTTGGCTTCAGCTTCGGACTTAGCAGCCTTCAGCTTCTGAGCTTCGTTTTCCACAGCCTCAATGCGAGCAGCGGCATCCGGGCCAGCTTCAACGGTCTTCAGGGTGCCTTCAGCACCTTCGAGACCCTTGAACTTCTGCCAGTCGCCAGTGATGTTCAGCAGCTTGAAGACCGGCTCAGACGGCTGAGCGCCGACGCCGAGCCAGTACTGAGCACGCTCAGACTTGATCTCGATGGTGGAGGGCTGGGTGTTCGGGTTGTAGGTACCGATCTCCTCGATGACCTTGCCGTCGCGCTTCTTGCGGGAATCAACGACCACCACGCGGTAGAAGGCGTAGAACTTCTTGCCCATTCGCTTCAGACGAATCTTGGTTGCCAAAATGGCTCTCCTTGTAAATGCTAGGTTTGTGGTTTCTCGGTGTGCTGTGTGGGGCACGGCTCGCCGGAACCCACGTGTCCTCACGGTGCGGGGTGTAGAGGGCGCCACGCGCGCGTGAATAACTGGCCTATTATAGCGCCGAGCCCCGGACGTGAAACACGCTTGGTTTTTCGCGCCGACTCAGCGCACGGTGAGGGTGGCGGTGAGGGCGAGATGATCGGTGTCTTTGACCTCGAAAGCCTTTACTCCAGAGGGCTTCAGGCCGGGGGTGAACAGCACGTGATCGAGTTCGATGCGCGGCCATGTGAGCCAGCGGGGGAATGTGAGGTTGGGGCCTGCGCCTTGGGCGAGGCTGGCATCCTTGAATCCTGCTTTGAGTAGTGCGCGGAAGCTGGGATGATCGGTGCTGGAGTTCAGATCGCCCATCACGACAGCGATATTATGGTCGCCGATGGCGGAGGCTTTGGCTATGGAGCCGAGTCCCAGAATCCCGGCTGACCAGTCGGCGCAGCCGCGCATCGGAGACTTCGGATGTGCGGAGCAGAAGGTGATGGTGCGGGTGGTATCTGAAGCTTGTGTGCCATTGCCCGGATTCGCCGACTCTGGCGTGCTGCTGATGATGTTTGAGGTGTCTGTGGCGGCGAATGCGATGCCGGCACCATGAGCTGTATGCTCCGCAAGTCGCAAGGTCATCGCCGGCACATCGGCTGCCGGAATGGTGACTACATTCGGTACGGCTGCCGCCGGTTCGTATCGGGAGAACAGCACATTGTAGCCGCCGTTATCAGTGTCCTGTGGCTCGCCGGACTGACGGTAGGGGAGCAGTTCGGCAATACCGGCCTCGTCCAGCCGCGCAATCAGCGCGTCGGTGACTTCCTGTAGCGCCAGTACTGCGATATGGCGTTCACGTACTGCGGTGACTATGGCGCCGGCGTCAGCACGACCATAACGGCAGTTCAACGTCATGACGGCGAATCGGTGAGGTAGCATCGTGTTCGCGGCACCATCGGCAGTGGCAGCAGAATCTGTTTCACGCGTTGTTTCACGATGCTGTTTGGCACCGGCCCGCATGCCGGTTCCCCAGTAGCTGATGCGTTGGGAGCTGGTCATCAGGGCTGCAACCAGCAGCAGGCACACGGCCCCCCAATTCTGCTGCCATGCCGCCACGCCGGCCAACGCAACCAACGGCACCCACAAAAACGGCGTGAGCGCAATCATATAGGGCATCGGCATATGCGCTTCGAGCCCGGCTGGCAACGCGCATAAGCCCAGCCAAAGCCATGCGAGAATAACGACCGCAACAAACAATGTGGTCATAGAACAAGCTCCTTCACGTGCGCAATCAATCACATACAAAACAGGCTCCCCTCAATATGCGAGGGGAGCCGGAAATCACTGACTATCAGCGACCGAACAGGCCACCGATGCCACCGCCAAGGTTCGGTGGTAGTTCCATGCCATCGCCCTCGGCGTTGCCCATCATCTGCTCAAGGCCTGCGGGCAGGGCCGGGTTCTGCGGTTTCTTGGCGAACGCCGAGCCGCCAGTAGAGCCAGAGGACTTGCCGGCCAGCTTATCGCGCAATGCTTTCTCCTCGGCTTCGCGCTTCATCGGGTTGCCGGACCTGCCGCCCTTCTTCTTGTTCTTACCCTTGCCCTTCTTCTTGCCGCCGCCCATAGCAGGGCCGCCGAAGCCAGGGATGCCGCCGCCCATGCCGGAACGGTTGGCCATACGCTTCATCATCTTCGCCGCCTGCTCGAAACGCTGTAGCAAGGCGTTGACCTGAGACACCGTCACGCCGGAACCATAAGCGATGCGGGCGCGGCGGGAGCCATTGATAATCGACGGATCGCGGCGCTCGGCAGGAGTCATCGAACGGATAATCGCCTCGGTGCGATCGATTTCCTTCTCATCGAACTGCTCCAGTTCCTTGCGATGCTGAGCCATGCCCGGAATCATGCCGAGCAGCGACTTCATCGAACCGAGCTTACGCACCTGCTGCAGCTGTGCGAGGAAGTCATCCAAGCCGAAAGAGCCTTCGGAGATCTTCTCGGCTGCCTTGCGAGCCTCTTCCTCGTCGAACTGCTTCTGCGCCTGCTCGATGAGGGTCATGATGTCGCCCATATCGAGAATGCGGGAAGCCATACGATCCGGGTGGAAGACCTCGAAGTCCTTCAGGCCTTCACCGGTGGAGGCGAACAGAATCGGCTTGCCAGTCACGGATGCCACGGACAGGGCCGCGCCGCCACGGGCGTCGCCATCGAGCTTGGAGAGCACCACGCCGGTGAAGTCCACACCCTCATCGAAAGCCTTGGCGGTCTTGACGGCATCCTGACCGATCATCGCATCGATCACGAACAGAATTTCATTCGGCTGCACGGCATCGCGAATATCGCGAGCCTGCTTCATCAATTCTTCGTCAACGCCCAAACGACCAGCGGTATCGATGATCACCGTGTCGTAGAGCTTCTGCTTGGCGAAGGCAATGGAATCGCGTGCAACCTTCACCGGGTCGCCGGAGGTCTGGCCCGGAGCGGCCACAGCCTCGCCACCATCGGACTGCACGCCCTTCTCGGGAGCGTATACCGGCACGCCAGCACGCTCGCCGACCACCTGCAGCTGGGTTACTGCGTTCGGACGCTGCAAATCAGCGGCCACCAGCAACGGCGTATGGCCGGAATCCTTCAGCCAATAGCCGAGCTTGCCGGCCAGCGTGGTCTTACCGGCACCCTGAAGACCAGCGAGCATGATGATCGTCGGCGGGTTCTTGGCGAAGTTCAACGGGCGATCCACGCCCTGGCCGAGCACATCGGTGAGCTCTTCGTTGACGATCTTCACTACCTGCTGTGCAGGATTCAGCGCCTCGGAGACCTCAGTGCCAAGCGCACGCTCGCGCACCTTGCCGGTGAAGGAGCGGACCACATCGAGCGCCACATCGGCGTCGAGCAGTGCGCGGCGGATTTCGCGGATGGTGCCGTCGATATCCGCTTCGGAAAGTTTGCCCTTGCTCTTCAGATGCTTGAACGCATTCGAGAGCCTGTCAGTTAAAGAAGAAAAAGCTGCCATAATGGGCAACAGTCTAGCCGCCACGCGGGAAAACGGGCTGTGCATCAATCCTGTTCGCGCATACATATGTACTTTTCGCTGCGTATATGCGTACTTTTCGTGCGAAAAGTGTGCTTGGCGGGGTGCTTGGGGGTGCCTGGGGGCTTGGCGGGTGCAGGAAGACCGGCGGGAGACCTGTCCGCTCACGGCGCAGCTGGCCACACGCTAATCGAGGGGTTTCCGGTACTATGGAATGGCAAAAAATCCAGTGTTTTTTGGAATGCTTATGCTGTTTTGAAAATCCTTGGACACCACCTTATACGCAGACTGCCGTGCGCCCTCGCGAATCGAGCCGACTGGAACTCACACTATCGAGTCGGCCAGTGAAGTAGCGGGCCAACGCAGACATGCCGTGCAATACGGAAGGACCACCGATGCCCCAAACGAAAACTATCGAACGCAAAGCCCTGATCGTTGGCATTATCGTCAACGTCATTCAGGTCGCCGCTGGCATGGCCGTGTTCTTTATGACCGGCCTCAAGGCCATGTTCCTTGATTTCTCCTTCACCGCCATATCCGTGCTTTCAGGTCTGGTGGCGGTCTATCTGTCCACGCGAACCGTGCGCACCACCGAACGGTTCCCCAATGGCATGTTCGCGTTGGAGCCAATCTACGCGATTTGCAAAGCCATCTTCACCATGTCCCTGCTGGTGTATTCGCTGATCGACGTCTGCCAAGTGGCCTATGACTACTTTGTGCTCGGCGACGGCGAACGCATCGTCACCGGACCGGTGGTGATCTACGAAGTGATCACCGTGCTGATCTGCTTTGGATTGTTCATGTATTACCGTCGCGAAAACCGTGCCATTCGCAACGCCAGCACCATGCTCACCGCGGAATGTAAAAGTACGTTGGTCGACGGCGCGATGTCGTTCGGCATTGGTGCGGTGGCGGTATTCCTGATGGTGCTGCCTGCGGGCGGTCCACTGGACTTCCTGCACTACACCGGCGACTTCTTCATCACCGTGGCCTTGGTCGCGCTGACCATCAAGGAACCGTTCAGCGTATTGAAGGATGCATTCATCGAGCTGGTCGGCGGCATCCATGATGACGACGAGACCAACGCATTCGTGGAAGCAACTGCACAGCATCATCTGCCTGCCAACACCGAATACGAGCAGACGCTGATTTTCAAAACCGGCATGAACTACACGGTCGATGTGTATCTGGCCGGTACCGGAGCGACCATTGATGTGGCCGATTTGGTGGAATGCAAGCGTTCGCTGGAGAAAGCGCTCACGAAACGTCTGCACATCGTGGACGTGGACTTCGTATTCGACTGATTTCAGATCGCTAATTGTAGTAACTGCGTTACGAGGGGCTGATTTCGATGGTCCGGAAGATCTATCTGCTTTACAAGGGGTTACTGCGTAAGTAGCAATATGCATAATTTGGCGGAATGGCGTTGTCTTGATTTCTTGTGTAGGCGGGATATTTCACCTTGACAGCCCCTTGTAACGCAGATAGATGTTCGAGAACGCGGGAATCAACCCCTTGTAACGCAGAATGGCTCCGTGGCAACCCCACGGAGCCATTCTGCGTAAACAGCCCAGTTAACTCGAAGGCGCTACTTCAAGCTCCACGTAGAGCCCTGCGGACCATCCTCGATGGCGATGCCGGCAGCGCCCAATGCATCGCGGATTGCGTCGGCCTTGGCGAAGTCGCGAGCCTTGCGGGCTTCCTGCCGGGCCGTAAGCTGTTCGGCAATCAGTGCCTCCAGTGCCACGTGCTCAGGTGATTCGCCTGCACCGGCACCGGCTCCACCGGCCGCGCCATCAGAGAGCCATGGTTCAGCCAGCGGATCCAAGCCCAACGTATCAAGCATGGCACGTACGGATACCAGGGTTTCGCGGACCTCGGCCTTGGCGGCTGAAGAATCCACGCGGTCGGCCAGCTTGGAAAGCAGCGTATTGCCGGAGCGAATCGCAGTGAAAATCGCGGCGGTGGCGCCGGACACATTGATGTCATCGTTGAGCGCGGCCACGAAATTGGCCGACAGTTCATCGGCTGATACGGCCACGATCTCATCGCGGGTCGGCTGCTCGCCGAGCACCACGCCAGCACGCTCGATGAAGTTCGAAACGCGATCATAGGCGGCCTGAGCCTCGACCAGCGCCTGATCGGACCATTCCAGCATCGAACGGTACTGCACGGAACCAAGCGCGTACCGCACTACCCAAGCGGAATGCTCCGCCAGCACGGACGGCACGGACAGGCCAGTGCCCAGAGACTTCGACATCTTTTCGCCCTTGGCTGTCACCCAAGCGGAATGCATCCAACGAGCCGCGGACGGATAACCGGCCGCGCGAGTCTGCGCCATCTCATTCTCGTGATGCGGGAAGCGCAGATCCAAGCCACCACCGTGAATATCAAAACCATCGCCCAAGTAACGGTGAGACATGGCGGAGCATTCGATATGCCATCCAGGGCGGCCAACGCCGAACGGCGTGGACCAGCGGGCATCCTCGGGGTCGGTATCCTTCGGAGCCTTCCACAGGGCAAAATCGCGCGGATCGTGCTTATCGGGGGAGGCATCCGCCGGATCAACCGGATTGTACTTGTCGGCTCCGGTGGCATCCACGGACGGGCCCATTCGGTCGGCCACGGCAGCGGCCTCATCTACTTCGGCAGTCTGCTTCTGGTGGGTCAGCTCGCCATAATGCGGCCAGGAAGCCACATCGAAGTACACGTTGCCGGTGGGCTTGCCATCGCTGTCCACTACCACGTAACCATGGCCGTTGTCGATGATGCGCTGAATCAGATCAATCATGTCCGACATGTGGCCGGTTGCGCGCGGCTCAACGGTCGGCGGCAGCACGCCCAGCGTGTTGTAGGCCTCGGTGAATTCGCGCTCGTAGTAGTAGGCGCGAGCCCACCAGCGCTGGCCGGCGGCAGCGGCCTTATCAAGAATCTTGTCATCGATGTCGGTCACATTGCGCACAAACGTCACCTGATATCCCAGCTTCAGGAACCAGCGGCGAATCACATCGAACGCCACGGCTGCGCGAATATGACCGATATGCGGGGAGGATTGCACGGTGGCGCCGCACACGTAAATACCTACGCGTCCGGGCTTCAGCGGTACGAAATGGCTGACCTGATGCGAAGCGGTATCGTACAGATTCAAGCCCTCGGCGGCCTTGGCCACATGCACGGGCGTAAGGCTCGACGGCATAACGGAAATGTTGAAATCCTGCGGTTCTTGGCTGTTTCCCATAGTCTCCAAGCGTAGGGAACAAGCCAGACATGAACGCGATATTGCTCGCCAATATGGACGGTGGCTGCAACTGGCATGGCGTGCATAACGTGCGGGCCATGCGCATTATCAACCCGGCCAACACCGCCGAATTAACGCAAACGGGGAATGCTCGTGCCACAATGGGAGCATGGTCACACCACAAGTGCTCATTTTGCAACATGTTTCATGGGAACGCCCCGGACGTATCCTTTCGAACCTTGAGGATCTCGGCATCCAAACGGTGACGTTGAACATCACCAAAAAGAAGAAGCCGGATCTACCTGACTTTGGCGAACTTGCAGGTGTGGTGATTATGGGCGGACCTATGGGTGCGCTTGATTACGATAAGTACCCTGGGCTCAAGGCGGAGGCTAAGCTCGCCAAGGCGTCGGTGGCTTCGGGCAAACCGTTGCTCGGCGTGTGCCTGGGCCATCAGATCATCGCCACTGCGCTGGGCGCGCAGCTGCGCAAAGGTGACGCGCCTGAAATCGGCTTTGCGCCGATCAAGCGAATGGAAAAGCACGACTACTTCTCCATGTGGGATAAGCAACTGAACGTGCTGCACTGGCATAACGATGTGGTGGGCTTGCCGGAAGGCGGCGAACTGCTCGCCCGCTCCGCCGGCACCAAAGTGCAGGCGTTCCGACTCGGTTCGGCATTGGGCCTGCAATTCCATCTTGAGGTATGTGGCTCACTGCTGGACGAATGGCTGGAAGAGCCGAGCATGGTGAAGGATTTGAAGGCCGCTGGCGGCTCAAAGTCCCAGCTGCGTGAGCAATTCGCCCAGTACGATCCACTATTGCAGCCGCTCGCCGAACAGGTATTCTCCAGTTTTGCAGCGCGCTGTAACTCCTATGCGCAAACGCTGAACAAGTAAGAGGCCTCTTCTGGGCAAGCATGACGCTACATTGGTGAATCATGCCGACTTACGATATTGGACTTGAACACGTTTCGCTTGCTTTTGCCACCAAAACCATCTTCACGGATGTGACGCAAGGTGTTTTCGAAGGCGACCGCATCGGTATCGTCGGCCGCAACGGCGACGGCAAGTCCACGCTGTTGCACCTATTCCGCGGCACGCAGGAGCCTGATTCCGGTCGTGTGACCAAGCGCGGCGGTTTAACGTTCGGCATGCTCGACCAGCGTGATCCACTGGACGACAACGCCACCATCCGCGAAGCCGCACTGGAGGGGCGCGCGGATTATGAATGGGCGTCCGACAACACATCCCGTGAAATCGTCGAGGCGCTGCTCGGCGGCATGAGCCTTGATGCCAAGGTCGGCTCACTGTCCGGTGGCCAGCGTCGTCGCGCCGATCTCGCCCGACTGCTGCTTAAAGACTGGGACATCCTCGCACTCGACGAGCCCACCAACCATCTTGATGTGGTCACTATCCACTGGCTTGCCGAACATCTGAAGAACCGTTGGTCCAAAGGCCAGGGCGCACTGCTGCTCGTCACCCACGACCGTTGGTTCTTGGATGAGGTCTGTGAATCGATGTGGGAGGTTCACGACGGTGTGATCGAGCCGTTCGAGGGTGGATATTCCGCATACATGCTCCAGCGTGTGGAGCGTGACCGTCAGGCTGATGTGCGTGAAACCAAACGTCGTAATCTGGCTCGCAAGGAGCTTGCGTGGCTGTCCCGCGGCGCTCGCGCCCGCTCCACCAAGCAGAAGTTCCATGTCAAGGCTGCGCGCGAGCTCATCGCCGATGTGCCGCCAATGCGTAACACGCTGGAATTGAAGCAGATGGCCACCTCCCGCCTCGGCAAGCAGGTGGTCGATCTCGTTGACGTGACGCAGATTTTCGAAAAGCCGCAAGGCATGGCCGATATCGACCCGGATGTAGCCGCGCTTTCCGCGTCCGCTTCTCGTGTGGATGTGGTCAATGCCATGTATGCCGAACCGCAGCTGCATGGTTCCGTTGAGGTGGCGGTTACCGACATGACCGATCCGCGTCTGGTGGATGCCGGTGTGCCGGAGGCGATCGAGGCTGCGGAAGAGGCTCGTAAGAAGGCCGAAGCTGAGGGCAGTAATCCGCAACTTGCCGATGACCGTGAGGTGCGTCGCATGAACACCGGTGGCGAGACCATCGGCGGCGATGCTGCAGCAGTCGGTGCCGATGATGAGACTGCAGCTAGCGCCACCTCGGCTGCCCGCAAGGTGACGGTTTCCGGCCGCGAGATTTTGGATGATGTGACGTGGCTGATTGGCCCGGGCGACCGTTTCGGCATCGTCGGCGCGAACGGTGCCGGCAAGTCCACGCTGCTTAAGCTCATCGATGGCACGCTGACTCCGACTGCAGGGCATGTGAACATCGGCAAGACGGTGAAGTTCGCTGTGCTTTCGCAGCGTCTCGATGAGCTGGAGAAGCTCGGCAAGTACAAGATTAAGGAAGTGCTCTCCCGCTACAAGCCGAGCTACATTGTGGACGGCAAGGAAGTCACCCCTGGTCAGCTGATGGAGCGACTCGGCTTCGAGTCCGCTCAGTTGATGACGCCGATTCGTGATCTGTCCGGTGGTCAGAAGCGCCGCATGCAACTGCTGCTGATTCTGCTTGATGAGCCGAATGTGCTCATCATGGACGAGCCCGGCAACGATCTGGACACCGATATGCTCGCCGTGATGGAGGATTTGCTCGATACCTGGCCTGGCACGCTGATTGTGGTCTCCCATGACCGCTATCTGCTCGAGCGCGTCACTGATCAGCAGTTCGCCCTACTTGGCGGCAAGGTACGCCATCTGCCCGGTGGTGTGCAGGATTACCTCGATATGGTCGAGGACATCAAGAACGGTAAAGGATTGCCGGCCGACAACCCCGGTTTTGCGGGTACGGGTAGCAGCTCGGCGAAGCGTAAATCTTCTGCCTCCTCCTCAAAGGGGGAAGTGGCGCAAAGCGCCGGAGGGGTTTCGGATGTTGAAGCGGCGTCTCAGAGCGCCGACGAGGATTCCGCTCCGAAGCTCACCGGCAAAGCCTTCCATGAGGCGTCCAAGCGCGTGAATGCCATCGAACGCAAGCTCGCCAAGCTCGAAGAGCAGAAAGCCGACCTTGAAGCGCAGATGGCCGCCCATGATCCTTCCGACTACGAGGGGCTCAACAAACTCAACGAGCAGCTCAACGCCATCAATGCCGAGAATGACGATCTCGAAGCCGAATGGCTCGAGCTCTCCGAGCAGTTGGGCTAGTCTCATTACCCTCACTACTTGTCTCACGAAACGTACGCTGAGCGCTCGCTAGCGTACGTTTCGTGAGGTTTTATTGGCTTTTCCCTCCGAAAACGTACGCTCAGTCCCCGTCAGCGTACGTTTAGTGAGGTAAA
This sequence comes from Bifidobacterium colobi, assembly GCF_018555455.1. Taxonomy (GTDB): domain Bacteria; phylum Actinomycetota; class Actinomycetes; order Actinomycetales; family Bifidobacteriaceae; genus Bifidobacterium; species Bifidobacterium colobi. The sequence goes on from NZ_JAFEJU010000002.1 coordinate 47,677, forward strand.
GGGGACTATCGATTTTGTTCATTGGCGAAGTTCTGCAGCATATCCAGTGATGTCAATCCCTGATCGATGGCCGCATAAGCCAAGCCAACAATGCCGGCTTGTGCCTCATCTGAACAAGGTTCGATGCGCAGTGATTTGGTAGCGAGCGGCTGCGCGCGCGCCCACACGCGCTCGCGGATGCCGTTCATCAGCAATTCGCCGCAGTGTGAGAGTTCGCCGCCAACCACAATGCACGAAGGATTCAGCATGTTGACGCAGGCGGAGATCACATCGCCGATAAGTCGGCCGGCCTGACGAATAAGCTGCACAGTTGCAATATCGCCGTGGTTGGCGAGTTCCACAACATCATTCAGAGTGCACGCGGACTTACCTTGCGCTTGCAATGCTTGCAATATGGCCCATCCGCCCGCAGTGGCCTCTACGCATCCTGTATTGCCGCAGCGGCATAGGCTGTGTTCGCCGATGCTGCTAAAGACATGAATATGTCCGATGTCTCCCGCGGCGCCAAACGCGCCATGCATGATGGCACCAGAGGCGATGATGCCGGCTCCAAGTCCCATACCGGCGTGCACATACAGGAGATTGGGGACCAGACGTTGTGCGTTGGGGGACATTTGGTGCGCCTTGCATAGGGCGCGGGCATTGGCGTCATTTTCGATGAATGCGGGCGCATGGTACCGTTCGGCGAAGTATTCGCGTAAGTGATGATTCTCCCAGTGTCGCATCACCGGAGCCTGAATGATATTGCCGGTGATCGTCTCGACTCGGGTGGTCACGGCAACGGATACCGCATACAGACGTACTGCTCTGGTGTGGGGGGTTCCGATAGCCTGTGAGGCGCCAGTTCCTTGAATCAGCAGGGAGTCGGCGGCCTTGCAGATGTGGGCCAGTGCTTCATCCGGTTCATTCTCCGCGCCGACGTTGACGGTTTGTGTTACGGTCGGCTGCCCAGAAAGATCGCACAGTGCAATCGTAGTGACTGTGGTTGCGATATCGATGGTGAGAATGTAGGCACAGGAAGGATTGAATGCAAAGCCTTGCGCCGGTCGGCCTCCTGTTGCGCTGGGAATGGCCAGCGGTTGAGCGATGCCGATGGCGGTAAGTTCGTCGATGCGCTTGTTCACTGTGGGGCGTGCCCATCCGGTGACGGTACCGATTCCGCTGCGAGTCATCGGGCCGCGCTCGCGCAAGTATGAAAGTAATTCGATAGTCCCGGTGCTGACATCGATGCTTTCCACTGACTTATCCATAGTTGTTAGCATACAGCATAACGGTATTTGACAATATCTTTACAATTATTCCCTTACTTATGTATATTGCTATACAAAACAATGGTATAGTTATGTATTACAAGGAGAAAACGAATGGCGGTGAAACGTTCGGATACTCCGACTTGTTGGAGACTGCAGTAGTAGAAATCCATCGAGTCCAACGTGAATGCAGCAAACGAATTCCAAGGAAGGAAACGACAATGGTGGTCAACATCGCAAATCTCGAAGAAGCCAAAGCTCGCGTCAAGGAGCTGCTCGCATCCCATGAGCGTGTGATCCTCGGTATTGTGGGCGCTCCGGGCGCCGGCAAGTCCACACTGGCGCAATTGCTGGCCGAGGCGTTTGAAGATGGCAGTGAGGCCGGGGTTGCCGAGCCGGTGGATCATTTTGCTGCATGGGTGCCGATGGATGGATACCATTTGGCTGATGTGGAGTTGAAGCGTTTAGGCCGCTTGCAGCGCAAGGGTGCTATTGACACTTTCGATGCGCGTGGCTACCGCTCGTTGCTGCAGCGCATCCATAAAGGCGAAGATGGTGTGATTTATGCTCCGATGTTCGAGCGCGATCTTGAGCAACCTTTGGCGGGCGCGATCCCAGTGTTTCCGTGGACTCGTCTGGTGGTGACCGAGGGCAACTATCTGCTTGATGAAGCTGACGCTTGGAAGGATGTGCGCGCAGCTATGACTGAAGTCTGGTACGTCGACGTTGACAATGACCTGCGCCGTGAACGTTTAGTGGAGCGTCACATTCAGTTCGGCAAGGCTCCTGAGCAGGCGCGTAAGTGGGTGATGGAGGTCGATGAAGTCAATGCGCGTCGTATTGCCGCATGCCGAGACCGCGCCGATGCGACGGTCGAGCTGCCGCCGCTGAGCCTCTGACTCCGCAATACCTTTACTGTTCACCTCCGCAAATGTACGCTCAGTCCCCCGTCAGCGTACATTTGCGGAGATATTACTGCGCATATTCCCACGGATTAATGAGCTCGACGCCGGTGCCTTCGAAATCCTTGATATTGCGGGTCGCAACGGCCGCTCCATGAGAGCGTGCGATAGCTGCAATCATGGCATCCTGCACGCCGATGGGCCGGCCAGTTTGCCGGCGTGATGCTGCAATTGCGGCATAATGGGATGCTGCTGTTTGATTAAAAGACCACGTCCGGTCTCTATAGGTTGCGATGAATGCCTGAATGGTTTGAGATAAGTTATCCCTTCTCTGCCCAACTGGCTTGATAGCAAGTCCATACAGCAATTCCGCTATGGTAATCGTCGTTGTGCGGCATTCTTGCGGAGGCAGCTGAATGAACCAGTTAATGACGTTGTGATCGCTGTTGTCCTTTTTAAGGATTTCGCTGACCACGTTGGTGTCAAGCACAATCATCATCGTCTCCAAAATCTACGGGTCGTGGCTCGGTATCGTATGTGTTGCGAGGAGGGACAAGTTCTTCATCCTCTCCGAGCCCGTGTCCGTCTAGCAGACGCCACATCTCTTGAACTAAATCTGCATTCGTAACGATTTTGTGCGCCACATACTGTGAAGTGAACTCTTCCAGCACCGATTTGGCTTCGGCTTCCATGGAACGATTATTGTTTTTAGCTGCCTTCTTGAGGATTTCCACGCACTCGTCAGGCACTTTGCGCAAAGTTATGGTTGCCATGTTGGCGCTCCTTTCTATAAGTCGACCTAAGAAAGACATCGTTGTCTGTGCTAGCACAATGCTAGCACATCATGCTTGCATTTTGCTAGCATCTCAAAAGAAAAGATAAGAAAAACCTCATGAAACGTACGCTAGCGAGCGCTCAGCGTACGTTTCATGAGGCATATTGGGTGGCTTAGGAGCCAGGGATTCAGCGACCGGTGACTTCGGAGCCGATTACCTTTTCGCTCAGGGCGCGCGGGCCGCGGGTCACGGCCACGGCACCGGAACGCACCAGCTCAATCACGCCGTAATGCTCCAAAAGCCCGAGCAGCGCGTCGATCTTACCTTCAGCGCCGGTGGCCTCAATGGTGAGCGATTCCGGATTCACATCCACCACGCGCACGCGGAACAGGCGCACGATCTCGAGCACGTCGGAACGGTTGGACTGGTTGGCCGCCACCTTGATGAGCACCAGCTCGCGCTCCACAGTGGAATTCGGATCCAACTCCACGATTTTCAGCACGTGCAGCAGTTTGTTGAGCTGCTTGATGATCTGCTCCAGCGGCACGGCCTCCACATCGGCGGTCACGGTCACGCGGGAGATGTCCGGACGCTCGGTGGGGGAGACGGACAGCGAGTTGATGTTGAACGCACGACGGGCGAATAAGCCGGCGATACGAGCCAGCACGCCCGGGCGGTTCTCCACCAGCACGGACAGGGTATGACGCTCAGAACCAGGCTGGGATGCAGGATAAATAGCCATCGTAAATCTTCTCCCCTCAGTGCTCGTCCGCAGCGGAATCAGTGGAATCAGCGGAATCGTCAGCAGTCTCGGCATCATCGGCGCCGGTTCCCGGAGCCGGCGTGCCACCAATCAGCGGCTTGATGCCGGGCATATACGTCACTTCATCATTGGAAGCACCAGCGGCGACCATCGGCCAGACCATGGCATCCTTCCATACGCGGAAGTCAATCAACACCGGACGATCGTTGATTTCATTGGCCTTCTTGATGGCGGCAATCGCCTCATCCTCGGTAAAGGCGCGAATCCCGACGCAGCCGTACGCCTCGGCCAGCTTGATGAAGTCCGGGACCTCAAGCGGAGCATCGCCGGCAGTCAGCTGAGCCTCGCCTTCGGTACCGTGCGCTTCGCCATCCTTCAGGTTGGTCTGTGAATAGTGGTGGTTGTAGAACAGGGTCTGCCACTGGCGAACCATGCCGTACACGGAGTTGTTCAGGATGGCGATCTTCACCGGAGCGTGATCAAGGAATGCGGCGGCCAATTCCTCGGAAGTCATCTGGAAGGAGCCGTCGCCATCGATCAGCCACACCGGCTTCTTGCCGTCGAATTCGCGAGCCGAACCCACGGAAGCGCCAATGGCGGCCGGCAAACCGTAGCCCATCGTGCCGAGACCGCCAGAGGAAATCCAGGAATGCTGGTTCTCGAAATCGATGAACTGGGAAGCCCACATCTGGTGCTGGCCCACGCCGGTGACCCAGATGGTGGAAGGATCAGCGAGCTCGGAGAGCTGCTTGATGACCCACTGTGGAGCCAAAGAGCCATCGGTCGGCTCATCCCAAGTCATCGGGTACTTCTCGCGCCAGCCATCGATGGCATCCCACCATGGCTTCAGATTCGGCTTGCCCACAATGGCCTGCGTACGTTCGATTTCCGGAATCAGATCGTCGAGCACCGTAGCCACATCGCCCACAATCGGCACATCGGGCTGGCGATTCTTGCCAATCTCAGCCGGGTCGATATCGATATGAATCACGCGAGCGGTCGGTGCGAACGCGTCGAGCTTGCCGGTCACACGATCATCGAAGCGAGCGCCGATGGCCACCAAAAGATCCGCGCGCTGCACAGCGCCGGTGGCTGCAATCGTGCCGTGCATACCCAGCATGCCCAGGTTCTTCGGATCAGTGTCCGGGATGATGCCGCGGGCGGGCAAGGTGGTGACTACCGGAGCGCCGGTCAGATCGGCCAGTGCCTTGACCTGTGCGCCGGCGTTGGAGCGAGCGGCGCCGCCGCCCACATACAGCACCGGACGGTAGGACTTGGAGAACAGCTTCGCCGCATCCGAGAGCACGCGGCCGTGCGCCTTGGTGGTGGGGTTGTAGCCGGGCAGAATCATGCGCTGCGGCCATGAGTAGTACATGTCGCCGGTTTGGGCGGTCTTGGTCAGATCGACGACCACCGGGCCGGGGCGGCCGGTGCTGGCGATGTGGTAGGCCTCGGAAAGCACGCGCGGAATATCCTGCGCACGGGTCACCAGGAAGGAGTGCTTGGACACCGGGTAGGTGATGCCCACGATATCCGCCTCCTGGAAGGCATCGGTACCGATGGCGTTCACGCCCACCTGACCGGTGATGACCACCATTGGCACGGAATCCATGTTGGCATCCGCAATAGCGGTGACCACGTTCGTGGCACCCGGACCGGACGTCACGATGCACACGCCCACCTTGCCGGTGGCCAGTGCGTAACCTTCGGCGGCATGGCCGGCGGCCTGCTCGTGACGCATCAGCACGAAACGGAACTTCGTGTTGCCATTGATCTGATGGTAGACCGGCAGAATAGCGCCGCCGGGGATACCGAAGACGTCTTCAACGCCCAAGTCTTCCAGCGAGCGCACCAGCGCTTCGGCGCCGGTCATCTTCTCACCGTCGATAATGGTCTGCTTGTTCGTGGCCGCAGTGGTTTTGGGCACACCGCTGAAAGCCTGCAAAGGCGTGGGTAAAGCCATGATTCCTCTCACCTCATAATTAACCGCGGTTAACCGCGCTGAACCGCTCGGCAGTGGAATGGGAGCCTGGGTCTCGCTCCGTCTGATTCCGGCCGATACTCTGGGCTTGTGGCCCAGCATGCGGCTCGCTGCTCATGTTGTGGTATTAGTTGGTATCAGTCTATTCGCATCGCTGACAGCTGGCCTACTTAGTCCGCTTCTTGAGAGAGCCGGACTTGTGCTGCTGGTCCAATGCCTTCCATCCGGCTTCGGCGGCAGCCAACTGTGCTTTGCGCTTGCTGGAGCCTTTGCCGGTGCCGATGATTTGATCATTGTCGCCCAGGCTCACCTTGGCGGTAAACACTTGGGCGTATTCCGGACCGGAGACCGCCATGTGGTACACCGGCTCGTCTTTGCCCAGCTCATGGGCTTTGACGGTCAGCGAAGTCTTCCAATCCAAGGCCGGGCCCTCGGTGGCCACTTCGGCGAGCGTGTCGTCGATGAGACGATGCACCACCTTGCGTGCCTCGTCAATGCCATGCTCCAGGAACGTGGCGCCGATGAGCGATTCCACGATGTCGCACAGGATCGAGTTCTTTTCGGCACCGCCCTGTTCGGCTTCGCCATGGCCCAACAGAATGTAAGGGCCGACTTTGAGCTTGGTTTTGGCGATGGCGCTCAGGGCATCTTCGGAAACGGCTTTGGCGCGCATTTTGGCCAGCTGTCCCTCGGTCATATCCGGGTGGATGGTGAACAGGGTTTCGGTGGAGACAAGCTCCAGAACCGCGTCGCCCAGGAATTCGAGACGCTCATAATTCAATGCGCCCGGATGCTCATGGGAGAACGAGCGATGGGTGAGCGCCTGTACCAGCAGTTCAGGGCTGATAGTGGTGCCCAAGGCTTCCAGCAGCTCGTTGGCTGGGCTGTTCTCGGGGTTGTGGGTGCTGACGCGGACATGATGTTCGGCTGATTGTTCAGTCATGGTTGATGCGCGATCCTTGGCGTGTAGTGAATGTGGATGGGATGGGTGTCGCTTATCGGCCGACCGTGAGCCGCTGTTGTGCGAATCATCATCAGCCGGTATGCGAAGACCCTGCCACCCGTCGATGGCAGGGTCTTGGTTAAGCCGTTATCGCAGGGCTCACTTGGTGTGAGCCGGCTGGATGGCGGAGCGGTAGGTGCGGCCGCGGTAGTTGCCGCATGCCGGGCAAGCCATGTGCGGCAGAGCCGGAGCGCCACAGTTCGGGCAGCTCACGGTCGCAGCAGCGGTGGCCTTCCAGTTCGCGCGACGCGAGTGCGTGTTGGCGCGAGAGGTCTTGTACTTAGGCAGTGCCATTTGAGTATCCTCTGTTTCGTTCGAACAATTGAGCTTAAGCGTCCGTTATCTTAACGCATGGCTCGTACAAACACCAAACACACCTATTGGGCGTGTTACTCGCTCTGCTCGGCCTCCAGCTGAGCTTTCAGAGCGGCAAGTCCCGCAAAACGGATATCCGTGGTGTCGTGGTGATGGTCCGGTTCCTCGTTCAGATCCACGCCGCACTGTGAGCACAAGCCCTTGCAATCCGGCTTGCACAACGGTTGCAGCGGCAGGGATTCCACCAGCGTGTCACGAATCATCGCCTCGATGTCCGCAAACGCGCCGTTTTCCAGCAGCGGATAGGTGTCTTCGGATTCATCCTCGCCGGCAATGATGTCCACTTCCTCGTCCTTGCCGGATTTGCCACCCTTACCCTTGCCGTTGCGCCCGGCGTTCTTATCCGCAGACGAATCATAGGGGAAGAACACGGTGACGTTCACCGGCCAATCCTCATCAATCGGCTTCAAACAGCGGGTGCATTCGCTTACGAATGGGGCGACCAGACGACCGGTGAAAATCAGGCCATCCACAATCGAATCGAATTGGCCGCTGACATGAACCGGCGCGCCTTCCTTGATGCCGACGATATTGTCGCCAATGCCGCTCGGTGCCGGGAAATCATCGTCGATGGACTTGGATTGGCCAGCGCGGGAGGCGATTTGCGCCACCGGAATAGCCCATGGGGAATCCTCAACTCGTGCCATATGCCTATGCCTTTCGTATGTGGTACTGCTGCGCGTACTGCAGTGTATTGCTTTGCGATTACTGCGCTTCAGGATAATCGTTCAACGTGATGTTCGGCATTTTCTCTGCGGCCGCCTGCTGACGCTCATGCAGCACATTGAGTCCCGCCTGAACATCCTGATTGAGCTTCACGAGCTGCTGGGACAGTCCTTCCATCACCGTAGTGCAGTACTGGTCCGCGCCCTGAGTCAGATGGTCGGACTTGTTCTGCGCCTGCTCCAAAATAGAACGGGCCTTCTGCCGAGCCAATTCGGTCACGTTTTCCTGGCCGGCAAGGAACTGCGCCTGCTCGTTGGCTTCCTTCACCATATCCGCGGCGCGGCTCTGTGCGGATGCCACCACGGCGTTGGCCTGGGTCTGGGCGGATTCCAGACGGCGTTCGGCTTCGCGCATCAGTGCGGATGCGCGCTCCAGCTGCACAGGCAGCAGTTTCTTCAACTCATTGAGCTGACTGGTCAGCTCGTCGCGGTCCACACGAACCATGCCGGGGGTGAAGAAGCTCGTTTTGGCTTCGGCGAGCATCGCGTCGATGCTGTCGATCACATCGTAGACGGTGGTGAATTCCTCGCGGCTTTTTTCGGTGGGGGCTTCGGGATTCAGCGTTTCGCGCAGGTCGGGCAGCGCATCCATATTGAACGAACGTGGCTTGCTGGTGGGCTGCTCGGCATGGTCATCATGTGGAGCGGTGCTGGTGGCGCTAGGAGCCAGCGCGGGAGCCTCCTCGGTGGGGGTGGCATTGCCGCTGGGTGCCTGTGGCGGTTCGGGGGCTGCAGGCGGCTCGCTTACGGTGTTCGTAGCCGGCTGCTCGTCCGGCTGGGTCAAGTCGACGTATCCGGTAGGGTGCTCGTCACTCATAGTCATTAGTCCTTAGTCTTTCTTCTGGCTTTCCTTGGTCAAGGCTTCGGCGAGCATCGGAACAACGCAGTCGGGCACCATGCCGGTTACGTCGCCACCGTGGCGAGCCACGTCCTTGACGATGGAACTGGAGATATGTTCAAGAATCGGATCAGCGGGCAGGAACAAGGTTTCGATGCCCGCGAGTTTGCGGTTGACCAGAGCCATGCCCAGTTCGGCTTCGTAATCACCGTTCTGGCGCAGTCCCTTGACGATGACGCTGGCGCCGACCTTCTTGCAGTAGTCGGTGATGAGCCCTTCGGTGGAGGAGACGACGACGTTGGTGCAGCCGGCCTCAGCGAGGGCGCGTCGGATCACCTCGACTCTGGTGGCTTCGGAAAACATCGGTGTTTTCGCGGCATTGACGGCCACCACCACGTGCACCTCGTCAAAGAACCGCGCCGAGCGCTCGATTACATCCAAGTGTCCGGCGGTGACGGGGTCAAACGAGCCGGGGCATACTGCGATAGTCATGCCTTCTAGACTACATCGTTTGCCGGGTGTGAGTGTGCCGCTGCCTATATGGTGCAGCGCATATGAGCGGGCGTGGCAATGAGCCGATGCGCAAGTAATGTAAAGAACCTATGATGGAACGCGGATATCCGTCGATGACGGACGATATCTGCCGCCGTAAGCCAAGGAAAGAAGTACGCCATGAGTCTGAACATTGCACGCTTTGTCGATGATGCCGAGCCGCTGAGGAACCCGGATCAGTCCGCGGGGACTTCGGTGCTGGAACGTCCGCAGGTTGAGGAGTCGCCGGTACGTGACGATGGCGGCGATGCCGATCGTTTCGCGCATTACGTGTCCCGCGATCGCATTGCCGAATCCCGCGCCACCGGACGCCCGGTAGTGGCGTTGTGCGGCAAGGTGTGGGTGCCGAAGCATGATCCGTCCAAGTACCCGGTCTGCCCGGATTGCAAGCGCATTTATGACGAGATGATGGGCTGAGCGAGCTGACGACACTTGCTGGCGTCGAGCGCAGTGTCTGTGGCGACGTCGTCAACGCAAAATACGGGCTGAAATGGTCGAAAACGTCAATTCGCAGTGCCGAGTAGGACAAATTACACACGCAAAACGTCCATTCAATGCTGCGAATTGCAGGAATCAACCATTTCAGCCCGTATTTTGATCGGATGTGACTCAGCGAGCGGCGATTTCGTCGATCAGCTTGAGCTCCTCATCGCTGAAATGGGTGTTCTTCAGCGCGCCGATGTTATCAAGAATCTGCTGCGGCTTGGATGCGCCTGCCAGTACGGAGGTCACCTTGCCGTCGTGCAGCAGCCATGCCAGACTCATCTCCGCAAGCGTCTGACCGCGTTCGGCAGCCAGATGGTTCAAATCCACCACCTGCTTGTGCAGCTTGCCGGTGAGTGCGGAATCGTTGAGGAATCGCGGATCACGGGCGATGCGGCTGTCGGCCGGAATGCCGTTCAGGTAGCGGTTGGTCAGTAGGCCCTGCTCCAGCGGGCAGAAGGTGATGAGGCCTTTGCCAAGCTGGTATGCGGTTTCCTTCAGACCGTTGTGCTCCACGGTGCGGTCGAGGATGTTGTACTTGTTCTGATTGATGATGAACGGCACGTGCAATTCCTTCAAAATCGCGGCAGCCTTCTCCATCGTCGGGCCGTCGTAGTTGGACAATCCCACGTACAGCGCCTTGCCGGAGTTCACGGCCTGCGCAAGCGCGCCCATCGTCTCCTCAAGCGGGGTTTCCGGATCCGGATGGTGGTGGTAGAAAATGTCCACGTAGTCGAGGCCCAGGCGTTCGAGCGACTGGTCGAGCGAGGCGAGCAGGTACTTGCGGCTGCCGAGGTCGCCATACGGTCCTGCCCACATCTCATAGCCTGCCTTGGTGGAGATCACCAGCTCGTCGCGATGATGCTTGAAGTACTTGGCGAGCAGCAGGCCGCAGTTCTTTTCGGCCTGACCGGGTTCAGGGCCGTAGTTGTTGGCCAGATCGAAGTGGGTGATGCCGTTGTCGAATGCGGTGAAGACCAGGGACTTCATCTGCTCGAACGGCGTGATGTCGCCGAAGTTGTGCCAGAAACCGAGGGAGACCGCCGGCAGTTTGAGTCCGGAATTGCCGGCGCGGTTGTAGGTCATCGTATCGTAGCGATGCGGATTGGGGGAGTAGGTGGCGGTTGGTTCGAACATGGTGCCTCCTGTGGCGTGTTGTTCCGGCAGGCTGTCGGCGCTGCCGTATGTGGCATAGTGCTTCTCTGCATGTCCCATCGTATGCGTTGCAAGCTGAAAACATCTTGAGCCTGCGGCACGCGATACGGGGCGCGCGGTTTTCGTTATCGGTTATTATGGTTCCAGTTCAAGTGAACTTGAATGCAAATGCTGGGTGACACGTCGGCGTGTCGCGTGGCGTTTGCTGATTCGGAAGCGATGGAAGGATGATTCGCATGTCATATACGATCCGGCAAGTGGCCACGCAATTCCATATGCAGCCGTCCACGCTGCGCTGCTACGAGGATCAAGGGCTGCTCACCAACGTGGGACGCACGGAGACCGGCCAGCGCGTGTATGAAGACTGCCATATCGACCGTTTGCGCGCCATCTGCTGCTTCAAGAACGCCGGCATGACGATTGATGACCTGAAGAAGTTCTTCGTCTATGAGTCCAATGAGCCCGAACATATCAATGAGATCTTGGAGCTCTTGGAATCGCGGCGCAAAGCGTTGGACGAACAGCGGTGCGCGTTGAACGAGGCCGCCATCCATGTGCAGCGCAAACTGCACTACTATAGCGATATCAAGCGTTCGATAGACGCGGGCGAGTCCTTGCCGGACTGGAAGAACTACAAGACCCGCGTCTACTCAATCGATTGCTGAGTCTTACTGAGAGTGCAGCACTGTGGTTTCAGCAGGCCGAATCGTTAAGCGGACAGCCCGGTGGGCTGCCCGTAGATGAGGGGAGCGGCTGTGCCGCGACGGATTCCTACGGAAATCACAGCACTGTGGTTTCCGTAGGAATCACAGGCTCGCCCTTCATCAGGCTTTGCGCGGTAATCGGCAGTTCGGCTAGCGCCTTGGCGCGATAGTCGTGTGCGGCCATGATGGCATCGTGCCCCCGCCATTGCGCATCGGCCTTGCCGTGGTCCACAAAGTCCACGAGCAGATTCTTCCAGGAGTCCTCAGGCGTGAAGCCGGCCAGTTTCTCCTCCGAGCCGGAGATTACATGCTCGGCATCGGCCAGTGAATACTCATAGGAGCGGTACGCCAGCTTACGGCCAGGCACGGTGGCCTTGTCCTTCGACTTCTTGGCCACCGGCTGCATTGTGCCGTCCGCGCCTTCGCGCTCGGTGAGCTTGTACACCATCGCACAGGTTGGCGCACCCGAACCAGTGACCAGCATCGTACCCACGCCGTAAGAGTCCACGGGCGCGGTCTGCAACGCTGCCAGCGCATACTCATCCAGATCATTGGTCACGGTAATCGTGGTGTTTGTAGCGCCCAGTGCATCCAGCTGATTGCGCACGCGTTGTGCCATCGCGGCCAAGTCACCCGAATCAATGCGAATACCGCCAAGTTCCGGACCGGCTACCTCAACGGCGGTTTTGACTGCTTCCTCAATGTTGTAGGTGTCGACCAGCAGCGTGGTGTTCTTGCCGAGCGCGGCAATCTGCGATTCGAACGCGTCACGCTCGGAATCATGCACCAACGTGAAGCAGTGCGCGGCGGTACCGATGGCTTTCAGACCATAGAGCTGTGCGGCGAGCAGGTTTGCGGTGCCCTTGAATCCCCCTACCACAGCTGCACGTGCGGCTGCGACCGCAGCCCACTCGTTAGTGCGTCGCCCGCCCATATCCATGCATGGGCGATCCTTGGCGGCGGACACCATGCGGGAAGCGGCGGAGGCCACGGCGGAGTCATAGTTGAGGATGGAAAGAATCAGCGTCTCCAGCAGTGTGCACTCGCCGAACGTACCTTCAACCTGCAGAATCGGGGAGTTCGGGAAGAACATTTCGCCTTCGCGGTAGCCTTTGATGGAACCGGAGAAATGGAAGTTTTCAAGCCACTTGATGGTTTCGGGGCTCACCACATGGCGGTCGGCGAGGAATTTCAGGTCTTCGTCGTTCAGATGGAAGCGTTCGAGCTCGTCCAGAATGCGTCCGGTACCGGCCACTACGCCATAGCGGCGGCCTTCTGGCAGATGGCGGGTGAACACTTCGAACACGCACTTGCGGTTGGCGGTGCCGTCCTTGAGCGCGGCGTCGAGCATGGTGTACTCATACATGTCGGTCATCAGAGCCGGCGAATAATCGACCATATCAGGCCTTTCCTAGTTTGGCGTTCCTACTAATAGTGAATATGACTATAAGTGTAGTCCGTGGATAGCCCCATTGATTGCCGAATGCGCGGGTAGACTCGCAGTCATGAGATTCATTGCGGCATTATGGCGACTGGCCATTGCGGGTTTCTGCTTCGTGGGCACGTATGAGGCTTGGTCCAAGCCGCAATATTGGGTGTATTTCACCTTCCAGACCGGTTTCGTGCTGGGCGTTGTGATGCTCTGGGCCGGAGCCGCCACACTGCTCAAGGGCATACAGCCACCCGCTTGGCTCAAAGGATGCGTCACGCTCTATGCCATCGTGACCGCACTGGTGGCGTTCTTCCTGATGCCGCCGGATAATCCCGCCTATGTGCCGCAGGTCATCGGCATCATGACCAATACGATGCTGCACAAAATCGCGCCGATTATGGCCATGGCCGATTTCGTACTGTTTGATTCGCACCGCCGGTTCCGCTGGCATTACCTGTTTTCCTGGCTGGTGTACTTCCCGCTATATTTGGCGTTCGTGCTGATTCGAGCCGCGCTCTGGCCTCATTCCGGGCCGGCCGCCGGCGGCAGCCCCTATCCATACGAATTCATTAATCTGCACACGCTCGGCTGGCAGGGCTTCGCGGTGAGCTGCGGCAAACTGGCGCTCGCGTTCCTCGTATTGTCGTTTGCGGTATGGGCGTTGGACCGTGCGCTGCCGAAGAAAGCCCTGCTCGGTTAGATTGCATGGTGCTCCCGTGAACCGTGTGGCGTATGCTGGGCGTCATGGCTGAAATTAAAGATTTGCTTCCCAATCATCAGATTATTCGTGCAGACGGTCGCGCAGTGGACGAGCTGCGCCCGGTTCGCATCACCCGTCACTTCACTGATGCTCCTGAAGGCTCGGTGCTGATTGAGTGCGGCAACACGCGTGTGATGTGCACTGCCACGTTCACCCCCGGTGTGCCGCGCTGGCGCAAGGATTCCGGCCTTGGCTGGGTCACCGCCGAATATGCGATGCTGCCGCGCGCCACCTCGGAGCGTACCGATCGCGAATCCGTCAAGGGCAAGATCGGCGGCCGCACTATGGAAATCAGCCGACTCATCGGCCGCTGTCTGCGTGGCGTCATCGATATGAAGGCGCTTGGCGAGAACCAGATTCAGCTGGACTGCGACGTGCTGCAGGCCGACGGCGGCACCCGTACCGCTTCGGTCACTGGCGCATACGTGGCCCTGGTGGACGCGGTCAACTGGGCGGAGAAGAACCATCACATCAAGTCTGCGGCCAAGGTGCTCAAGGACTATGTTTCCGCAGTCTCCGTGGGCGTGATCAACGGTACGCCGATGCTGGACCTGCCCTACATCGAAGACAGCCAGGCCATGACTGATATGAATGTGGCTATGACCGGTTCCGGCACGTTCATTGAGATTCAGGGCACTGCCGAGCATCGCCCGTTCAACCGAGCCGAGCTTGGTACGCTGCTCGACCTCGCGGAAAAGGGCAACAAGGAGCTGCAAGCCGCCCAGCGCGCCGCCTTGGCTCTGGACTAGTCGGGGCGCGCTGAATTCAAATCAGGGGTGTCTGCCGAATCCAAGCCAGAATTACCTAAAATCCTCACTATGTATGCGTGATTACGATGTGTCTGCATACATAGTGAGGATTTGGGCCGTGAAAGCCTCACTATGTATGCGGAGTCTTCGTTGGGCCGCATACATAGTGAGGAGGATATACCCATGTTGAGGTGGGCACCCGTTCCCCGCATTCGTATACAACACCAATAAGGAGAAACCCTCATGAAACTCGTCGTTGCGACGCATAACGAAGGCAAACTGGTGGAAATTCGCCGCATCCTTGAAGAGGATTTGGGCGAAGACGCCGCAAGCATCGAGCTGGTCTCCGCCGGTAGCCTGCATCTGCCCGACCCTGTGGAAACCGGCGTGACCTTTGAGGAGAATGCACTGCTCAAGGCGCGCGATGTGGCCAGCCGCACCGGCCTGCCCGCCATCGCCGACGATTCCGGCCTGATTGTGGATGTGATGGGTAACGCCCCCGGCATCCTGTCCGCCCGCTGGGCTGGCGCTCATGGCCATGACAAAGCCAACAATGCGCTGCTGCTCGCTCAGATTGAGGACATTCCGGATGATAAGCGCACTGCTCGGTTCCGTTGCGCGGCTGCACTGGTCGTGCCGGATACCGAAGCGGCAGTGGATGTGACCGGCGATGCTCAGGCTGAGGGTTCCGCAGCGGTTCAAAGTGCGCCGGTAACCGGTCGCTATGCTATCAAGTCCGAAGTGGTCAAGCTCGGCGACATGGTTGGTCGCATTATTCGCAAAGCCCGCGGTGAGCATGGTTTTGGCTACGATCCGCTGTTCGTGCCGGATGATCAGCCGGCGGGTCGCACCAGTACCGAGCCTGATTACGAAGGCGAGCCGCTGACCAGCGCCGAAATGACGCCGGCCGAAAAGAACGCTATCTCCCATCGTGGCAAGGCGCTGAAGGCTCTGGTGCCCGATATCGAGGCGCTGCTGAAGTAGGTAGTACGCGGATTCGTGTGTAGTACAGCCCTGCAATGCGAGCAGATGGTGTTCGTTCCGTCAGCGGCGGCGGGGTTCGTGCACCTATCGGCTATGCTGACTGAGGATAAGAGAATAGCCCGTGTCGCGTAGAGAGATGCGGGTCTCGATGACTTGATTAAGTGAGAAAGCTAGGACAACAAGGAATAGCATGCGTGATTTTGCGCTCGTGAAGTTAAATGATGATGAGTTCGATGAGTTTTCGGCTCATCATCCGCAAGGCAATTTTCAGCAGACCTCGCAGATGGGGCATTTGCGTGCCAAGCAGGGCACTGAAGTCGAGTACCTTGCGGTGAAGGAGAATGGTGCGGTAGTCGCAGCGACGCTGTTTGAAATCCATCGTTCCCGATTGTCTACGTATGCGTGCATTCATGATGGTCCATTGGTTGATTTTCATGATGATGAGTTGCTGTCATTCCTGATGAATCAGCTGAAGCAGCATGCCAAGGCCAAGGGCGCCGCCCAGCTGGAGATTACGCCGGAATCCCCGTACCAGTTGCATGACTCCGATGGCAATGATTTGCCGTCCGACGTTCCGGGAAGCGCTCCGGATGATCAGACGGTGGCATCGCTGAAGTCGCTGGGCTTCATTCACACCGGTTTCGTAATCGGATACACCGATGTTCCGCGTTGGCGTTATATCAAGGATTTGTCTGAATTCAAGGATGAGAAGTCCCTCCTTGAATCTTATGCAAAGAACACCCGACGCAATGTGAAGATCGCAAGGAACAGCGCGGTGAGCGTGACCAAGTTGACTCGTGATCAGCTGAATATCTTCCATGACATTTGCGAGCTGAGCTGCGAACGTCAAGGGTTTGAGAACCGTCCGCTCTCACATTTCGAAGACATCTTTGATGAATTCGGCGATACCGCTGATTTTCTAGTTGCGTCCATTGATATGAAGGAATATTTGGCCACATGGCAGGCCAAGCGCGACCGTTTTGCACAGGATATTGAGAAGCTCAACAAGTCGTTGGAAACGTCCAAATATCCTGAAACCGTGCGTAAGAAAATCGCTACGGCGCAGTCCACGTATGACGCGGCGGTGAAGCGCGTAGAGAAGGCTCGTGAATATATCGAGGCGGATGGTGAGACCGTGCCGGTTGCGGCTGGTCTGTTCATCTGGCATGAGCGTGAGTGCGTGTACCTGTTCTCCGGCAGCGATGAGAAGTATGCGAAGTTCTATGCTCCTACTGCGATTCAGCATTACGTGATGGCGGAATGCCTGCGCCGTGGTGTGCAGCGATACAACTTCTACGGCATTGACGGCATTTTCGATGACCCAACCGTTCCCAGCCACGGCGTGCTTGAATTCAAGCAAGGCTTCAACGGGTACGTGGAAGAGCTCCTCGGTGAGTTCATTCTTCCAGTGCGTCCTCTGATGTACCGGTTGAAGCAGCTGGCACATCGTGTGCTTGGCCGATAAATCCGCTGGGGCCGGTTGAGAGGCGGCTCTACACACTATGAGCTAGGAGCGGCGCTAGTTGGCGCCGCTCAATTGTATATGCTCGTTTTGTGGTTCTTGGCGGCCTTGCTCACACACCCATCAGCGAATGGGCGATGGCCATCAATACGAGTGCGATGATGGCGGTCAACGCCAGTGAGAATCCGGCAAGCTTGGCATTGCCGAGCACTTTATCGGTGAACAGTGTGGAGAAGATGGCAATCGGAGCCAAGCTTGCGATGACCGCCACGGCACGAATCGAAGCGTCAAACGGCAGCAGGAACCATGCGGCGCAAGCGAATGCGATGCTGAACGGCAGTCGCCAAGCCACAACAGCCAAAACCTCGCGGACATCATGCTTGGATTGCGGCAGATCCATCAGCATGCCCACCATCAGCATGGACATCAACGCATTGGCGCCGCTGAGCGGCTCGCAAAGCGTGGCAATCCAACCAGGGATTTTCACATTCACAATCGTGAACACAATCATCAGAATATAGGTATCGAACGGCACCGAGCCGAAGAAGCTCTTGACGATGTTGCGGAGCAATGCGCGCAGGGCCAGTCGTTTGGCATCACGATCCTTGGGCTTCGTATATGGCAACGTTGGCGCTGCGCCGGCGTGTTGCTCGGCAAGTGTTTTGCCGGGCTGAATATGCAGCAGCTGCTGGGTGAGCACATTGGTTCCGGCCGCCACCATAATGCAGTTGCCGATATCGAACATGGCAGCTGGTACCACCGCGCCGGCTCCCCAGAACGATTGCACGACCGGGAAGCAGAAGCAGCCGAGGTTGAAGCCGGCGCCGTTGAGCATCAGGAATGCGCGGTCGGTGACATTGCGTTTGCGGGTGGCGATGAAGATGCAGACTACAGGGATGAACGAGCAGAAGAATGCGAACAGCGAAATCCACAGCAATGAGATATCGTGCGGATTCGTGGCGAACGAGTAGACGATGGCGCCAGGTAGCACAATGTTGAATTCGGCGGTTTGTAGGACTCGGTAATCCTTCTGTCCGAAGAGGCCAAAACGCCGAAACAGGTAGCCTGCAAGAATAATCAGCAACAGGCCGACTGGCGTAAGAATGGCAGACACAGCTTCTCTCCCTCGGTTCGCGTACGGTTTTACTATCCTCGCCGTGGCGGACGTTGATGCGCGCGATGCTGGGGGTTTCTCATACCTTGGACTGATGACTGATGTATAGGTTCTATGGAACTGCAGACCATGTATAGACTGTCGGTTTCCTAACGAATTATGTTGAAAAACGTTATTTGACGTGCAGCAGAACAGTGGAATGAATCATAGGGTGTCAGGCTATATATCCCTCGTACCTCATGTGAGTCAAGAGACGACATTATATGTGGAGCCACCCGAAAGAATCGAACTCCCGACCTTCCCGCAAACGATGGGGATGCTCTACCACTGAGCTAAGGTGGCATGGCTTCAAGTTTTGCTTCAAGCCAAAACGGCAGTGTAGCACTATGGTCACAGCAATGCAAGCGGCCGGACTGCACTGGTGCGCGAGATGGGACTTGAACCCACACGTCAAAGACACAGGAACCTAAATCCTGCGCGTCTACCAATTCCGCCACTCGCGCATTGCTGCATAGCGCTTGCATCGGTTGAAGCACGGCGATATGCAAAACCCTAGGCAGGCGAACCAGCCTAGGGTAGTCGAGCCACTTGTCAGAATCGAACTGACGACCTGCTCATTACGAGTGAGCCGCTCTACCGACTGAGCTAAAGTGGCTTGTTTTGCGGAAAGCATTCGCTAACCGCGCACAAAACAATGAGTATAAGGCATGCCGTGGAAAAACGCCAATCGGCCGTGTTCGAGCACGAATTGGGCGGTTCGAGAAACGCCGACGATATTGCCGACACTGAGTGACCGAACGGTAGTTATATGTTGGCGTATGGCACAGGCAACGTAGTTTGACTTTACGACACTGACTGTTTTTGTTCTGTTCATGTCCGAATTTGTGAGTATTCTGTTTGGTGATACGGGGCATAACCGAACTGTGTGCGAGGGTGCTCCAGTCACCGAGGAAAGGAAAATTCCAATGGCAATCAATCCTCCTGTTGACGCCACCAAGACCCCTGCGTGGGTTGCGCTGCAGAAGCATTATGACGAACTTCAGGCCGAGGGCATCGACCTCAAGAAGTGGTTCGCTGAAGATCCCGACCGCGTCAAGGAACTGAGCTTCGACGCAGGCGACCTGCACTTCGACCTGTCCAAGAACCTGATCAAGCCGGAGACCCTGCGCCTGTTCACCTTCCTCGCCGACGAGGTTAAGCTCGGCGATCGCATCAAGGCCATGTACACCGGCGTGCACATCAACAACACCGAAGACCGCGCTGTGCTGCACACCGCACTGCGCCGTCCGGTTGAGGATGAGGGCAAGTACATCGTTGACGGTCAGGACACCGTCAAGGACGTGCGTGAGACCCTCGACAAGATCTACGCTTTCGCCGATGAGGTTCGTTCCGGCAAGTGGACCGGCGTGACCGGCCGCAAGATCGAGACCGTGGTCAACATCGGCATCGGCGGCTCCGACCTGGGTCCCGTCATGGCGTACGAAGCCCTGAAGCCGTATGCTGATGCCGGCATCTCCGCCCGTTACATCTCCAACATCGACCCGAACGATCTGGCCGAGAAGACCAAGGGCCTCGATCCGGAGACCACCCTGTTCATCATCGTTTCCAAGACCTTCACCACTCTGGAAACCCTGACCAACGCTCGTGAAGCCCGCACTTGGCTGCTCGAGGAGCTCACCGCCAACGGCGCCATCGCCGAGGGCGACGAGGCTCAGCGCGCTGAAGCCATCAAGAAGCACTTCGTGGCCGTCTCCACCAACCTGGAGAAGGTCGAGGAGTTCGGCATTGACCCGGCCAACGCATTCGGCTTCTGGAATTGGGTCGGCGGCCGTTACTCCGTCGATTCCGCTGTCGGCACCTCTCTGGCTGTGGTCTTCGGCCCGGCTCGCTTCGAGGAGTTTCTGCACGGCTTCCACGAGATCGACGAATACTTCGCCAACACCCCGTTCGAGAAGAACGTCGTGGTGCTGCTCGGCATGCTGAATGTCTGGTACCGCAACTTCTTCAAGGCCGCTTCCCACGCTGTGCTGCCGTACGACCAGTACCTGCACCGCTTCCCGGCCTACCTGCAGCAGCTGACCATGGAGTCCAACGGCAAGTCCGTGCGTTGGGACGGCACCCCGGTCACCACCGAAACCGGTGAGATCTTCTGGGGCGAGCCCGGCACCAACGGCCAGCACGCCTTCTACCAGCTGATCCACCAGGGCACCCAGCTCATCCCGGCCGACTTCATCGCGTTCGTTAACACCCCGAACCCGACCAAGGATGGCGACCAGGACGTGCACGAGCTGTTCCTCGGCAACTACTTGGCTCAGACCAAGGCCCTCGCCTTCGGCAAGACCGCCGACGAGGTGCGTGCTGAAGGTACTCCGGAAGAGATCGTCCCGGCCCGCGTGTTCACCGGCAACCGTCCGACCACCTCCATCTTCGGCGTGGCTCTGACCCCGTTCGCACTTGGCGAGCTGATTGCTCTGTACGAGCACATCACCTTCGTTGAGGGCACCGTGTGGGGCCTCGACTCCTACGATCAGTGGGGCGTCGAGCTCGGCAAGCAGCTGGCCAAGCAGATCACCCCGGCCATCTCCAAGGATGACGAAGCCCTGGCCGCCCAGGATGCTTCCACTCAGTCCCTGATTGAGTTCTACCGCAAGAACCGCGAGTTCTGATCTCCACTTGCGTTCCGATCTCCACTCCTTCGTGTCTCCCTGAAGACGAGGGAGCTGTCACCGCTAGGTGACTGAGGGAGCAATCAAGCCCGGCAGTGCCATGCTGCCGGGCTTTTTGCATCAGTGCCTTCCCATCGGTCAAACTTCACATTCCAGCGGTATCGTAGAGAATGAACGGTTCCATACCCTGCAAGGAGGCGGCACATGGTGGAAACGCATAATCACGACACCGACTATCCAATGGCGGCCAACGTCTATTTCACAAGAGACATCAGCCCGGCTGGCCTCATGCGCGTCTATGAGGCGCTGGGCGCGCGCCCGCAGGGCAAAGTCGCAGTCAAGCTCAGCTCCGGCGAAGGCGGCAACACGCATTATCTGCAGCCAGCGCTTATTAAAGACCTCGTGCAGCATCTGGGCGGCACCATCGTGGAATGCAACACCGCATACCCCGGCACGCGCGATGTTTCTGAGCATCATTGGCAAACCATCAAAGACCACGGTTTCCTCGACATCGCACCCTGCGACATCCAAGATGAAGAAGGCGAAATCACCATTCCGGTCGAAGGCGGCAAGCGCATCACCGGCGACATCGTCGGCTCGCACTTCCCGAACTACGATTACTACGCCGTGCTCTCCCACTTCAAAGGCCATATGATGGGCGGCTTCGGCGGCGCGCTGAAAAACATCTCCATCGGCATGGCGTCATCCAACGGCAAGAAACGCCTGCACTCCGGTCAAGACGAGATCTTGCCCAACCCGTTCAGCGGCGACCAGGACTCCTTCCTCGAGGCCATGGCCGAAGCCGCAACCGCCGTGTTCAACGCGCTGAAAGGCAATATGCTCTTCATCAACGTGATGAACAACCTGTCCGTGGACTGCGATTGCGACGGCAACCCGCACCCGCCCGTCATGGCCGACATCGGCATCTGCGCCTCGCTCGACCCGGTGGCCGTGGATCAGGCCTGCGTGGACATGGTCTACGTTTCGCACGACAACAAGGAACCATTGATCGAACGCATCGAATCCCGCCACGGCATCCACACCATCGAACATGCCGTGGAAATGGGCTTGGGCTCACGTGACTACCATCTCGTCGACCTCGATCAACGGTAAGAAGGGCAAGAAGAAGGAGCTTTATCATGCAAACCAATACCGCAGCACGTACATACGCACTGCCATCCATCACATTCCAATCCGCAGCCGCCGCGCTCGCCGTCATCGCCGCAGTGGCATTGCCGCAGGTCTTCCATAGTGCCGGTGCCGCGCTCGGCCTGGGAACTGCCCTCGGCCAGACACTGCTGCCGATGCATCTGCCGGTGCTGTTGGTCGGTCTCTTGGCTGGTCCTTATGCCGGTGTGGCAACTGGTGCTTTTGCGCCGATCATCAGTTTTGCTTTAACCGGCATGCCGATGGCTCCAATGGTGCCGTTCATGGTCATTGAGCTTGCGGCGTACGGTTTGTTCGCAGGTCTGCTGCGCGGGGTGGCTTTGCCGCAGTTCATTCCTTCACCATTTGCTTGGTTGATTAAGTTGCTGGGTGCACAGGTCGCCGGTCGTATGGTTGATGCCATTGCGATCGCCGTGGCCGTCTACCTGCTGGGCAACGCTCAGATGTCCGTCGCCTCGGTTGCCGCTGCAGTCGTGACTGGTCTGCCGGGGTTGATTCTGCAATGGATTGCGATTCCGGTGATTATGTTTGCTGTGGATCGTAAGCGCGACTGAGTGTCCGTAAACATCTGTGTATTCCTCATCGATTGCCGCCTGCTCCTTGACGGCAGCAGTCGATGAGGAATTCTTGATAAGAAGGGGGAATCGTGTCCGATATTGAGCAGGCTCGAGCGTTGCTGCAATCTGACCCGGCACTCGGATGCGTGGCCTGCCGCAGTGATGCTGAGACCCTGACCGGCACTGGCAGGGGAGTGCGTCCACTGCTGCAATGGCTTGCTGCCGGGCAGCGCTTGTCTGGCTACTCTGCCGCCGACCGCGTGGTCGGCAAAGGTGCCGCATTGCTCTACGCCAAACTCGGCGCCAAAGCCGTATATGCCGAAACTATGAGCGAAGCAGGGCTGACAACTTTGCAAAACAATGGTATTGAAGCCTCGTACGGCACCCTGGTGCCGATGATTCTCAATCGCGCCGGCACCGGTATGTGTCCAATCGAGCAGTCAGTGGCTGATATTGACGACCCAGCTGCCGCCGAGCCAGCCATTCGCGCGGCCGTAGCCAGGCTGATGCAAGGTTAACCTTGCAGCGAATCATTCTCATTAAGAACCGTGTGTGGATTTGAGCGGCAAATCGCGCGGCAGAACATAAAAAATGGCGGATCGCAATGATTCCGCCATTGTGCGTTTGAGTGTTTATGTGCGATTCCCGCGCACAGTTCGAGCGCCACCGCCAAACTGTGCGCGAAACTGGTATCGCTGGTTATCGTTGTTCTACGAGTCTATTGATGTCGTTGATGCCGATGACTTGGCCGTGGCGGGTGTCGAAGGTCTCGTTGCCTCCGTAGACGACGTACCGGTGATCCGGGTCGAGTCCCATTGCTGGGGCGAGGTCTTCGAGGTTTTCGAATGCCTTCGGCCTGTAGGTGGTGGATGACTTTACTTCGATGGCGTACTGCGGGCGTCCGCCCTTTTCGATGATGAAATCGATTTCCTTCTGGTTGCTGTCCCTCCAGTAGAACAGTTTCGGCTCGCGGCCGATTGCCTGGTATTGCTTGATGATTTCAACGGCGATGGCGTTCTCATACAAGTTACCTCGATATTGACTGGTCAACAGTTGGTTGGAGGAGTCCATGCCCAGCAGGTTTGCGGCGAGTCCGGTGTCGTAGAAGTAGAGTTTCGGCGCTTTGATGAGTCGTTTCCCGTAGTTTTTGTGGTAGGGGTGCAGTCGGAAGATGATGAAGCTTGTCTCCAGAACGGATAGCCAGTCCCGGGCGGTGTCGATGCTGATGTCACAATCGTTGGCGAGACTGGTGATGTTGAGGACTTCGCCGACGCGGGTGGCGCACAGTGTGAGGAACGTGTTGAACTCGGGGATTTTCCTGACTCCAAGTTCAGTACGTATATCACGGTCTATATAGGTCTCCACGTAGCTGGGGAAGAAGTCGGCCGGGTTGATCCCCATCGTCAGGGGACGGGGATAGCAGCCGTTGAACAGGAAGTCGTCGATGGTGTCCGGGATTTGCCCGGCGGAGGTGATTTCCGCGTAGGACAAGGGGAGCAGATGGAGCACCGCGACGCGTCCGGCCAGTGATTGGGAGATGCGTTGCATGAGCAAGAAATTCTGCGACCCGGAAAGAATGTATTGGCCGGGCTCGTTGTGCTGATCAATTACACCTTGAAGATAGGAGAATAATCCGGGGACGCGTTGCACTTCGTCCAGGATTACGCGGTTGTTGTATCTGGAAAGGAAGGCCCTTGGATCATCCAGCGCAAGCTCTCGTATATCCTCGTTCTCGAGTGAGACGTAACGATAATCCGGGAACGCCTCTTTCACGAGCGTGGATTTGCCGCTTTGGCGTGGCCCGGTCAATGTAATCGCGGGAAAAAGCTTTGACAAAGCAAGCAGTTTGGCGGTAAGCGCGCGGGGAATCATGTACTGCTCCTATCCGATTGCATACTCAACGGCATCGGGCCATAGAAGGTGCGAACATCCTCGATGCATATCTAGTCGTCAATTCGCATAAGTTCTAATCGTTGATTTACATAAATTATACCCGGTGATTTGCATAATCCATAGTTGTTGATTTGCATGAATCGAATAATCGCCACGTGTGACGATTTTTAGGGTTGTTTGAGCGCTTATGTGCGATTTGCGCGCATAGTTCAGATGTGATGGCCGAATCGTGCGCGGATATGGTGCCATAGGCTATGCTGGAACCGCATCTGAAATTTTCAGAAAATCAGGTAGAAGGGTAGTTCGATGGCCACAGGCTCACGCAAGGCAACGCTTCATGACGTGGCGAAGTGTGCGCATGTTTCGGTGGCGTCGGTTTCGAATTATCTCAATGATTACCCGTATATGCGGCCATCCACGCGAGAGCGTATTCAGAAGGCCATAGATGAGTTGGGGTATGTGACCAACCAGCAGGCGCGAAATCTGCGCTCTGGCCGCACCGGACTGATTTCGCTCTCATTGCCTGATTTGAATCAGATTTATTTCGCCGAACTTGCCGAGGAAACCATCAAGCAGGCCCGCGAATATGGGTATCGGGTGATTATTGAGTCCACGGGTAACGATCGGCAGCGCGAAATCGACAGTGCGCGTGCAATGGCCAGCAATATGACCGATGGTCTGATTCTGAGCCCCACCCAGTTGCGTACGGAGGATATTCCCGAGTTGGAAGGTGATTATCCGCTGGTGATGCTGGGCGAGCGCCTGTTTGGCGCGCCGGCACCGCATGTGGTGATGGCCAATGAGACTGCTGCGCAGGCGGCAACCGAGCATTTGCTAAAGGCTGGGTGCCGTACGATTGCGGTGGTTGGTGGAACCTTGGATGATTCCGTGCCGTCTTCTCGTTCGATGCGTACCAAGGGTTATGTGAATGCGTTGGTTGACCGCGGCCAATCGGTGCGCAGTGAACTGATTCGCGAAACCGGCGAATGGACCAGTGCCGAAGGGGCTCAAGCTGTACGGAACATGTATGCGCAGGGCATTCGCCCGGATGGCATTTTTGCGTTGAACGATCTGTTGGCTATGGGTGTGATCAGCCAACTGAGGGAGATGCGCGTGCGTATTCCGGAAAGCGTGCGTGTGGTGGGTTTCGATGATATCGACGAGGCGAAATACACCATTCCATCGCTGACGACGGTCGATCCAGGGCGTGCGACCATTGCCAAATTGGCGATTGAGTCGATTCTCAGCCAGCTCAAGAACGGGGCGCGCGCTCCGAGGAGCCGTATTGATGTGGCGTTCCAGCTGAAATATCGCGCGTCTTCGCCGCAGGTGTGACTGCTCATCGGTCATCGGTAATGCACAGGGTACAGTGCTGAATGGGCGAAGCTTTTCGCGGCGTGTTGCCAGTGGTTTCAATGGGTTTATTGATGAAGCGACGTGCGAATTGACAATCTTCTGAAACGTTATAGAATTGTTACCAACAAAGAAATCTGAAACGTTCTAGAAAAGCGGCGCGCAGCTGCGCCGGCTCTATGCGTTGAGACTTAGCCGCGATGGTGTCGCGGTGTTTTTTCGCACGTTTTCTGAAACGTTTCACAAAGTTGTGAGAGAACCGAGGGAGGTTGTCATGACGGCAAGTGCAGCAAGCGTTTCCGCGCAGACGGAAACGGTCGCAAGCCACAGGGGAGAGGCGGTGAGCACATCGAAACAAACGCGACGTCGTACTGTGAAGGCCGGCGAATCCATGAACTCGTGGCAAAGCAAACTGCGCCCATACCTGTTCATCGCGCCGCTCGTCATATTGTCCGGCGTGTTCATCTACTACTGCATCGGATTCACTGTGGCCACCTCGTTTACGGACTGGGATGGCATCTCCGATGAGATGGACTTCATCGGCCTGAAGAACTATGCGAAGCTGCTTGCTCCCGGCTCGGTATTCTGGACGGCTCTGAAGAACAACATCATCTTCATGGTGGTCACTGTGGTCATCCAAGCCGGTCTAGGACTCATCCTTGCAGTGATTCTGAAAGAGCGCATGCGCGGCTCGAATCTCTTCAAAGCCATCTTCTTCATGCCCATCGCCATGGCTCCGGTGATCATCGCCGCCATCTTCCGCATCATCATGGATCCGAATGTTGGCGCCATCAACGAGGCCTTCCGCTTCCTGCATCTGGATTTCCTCGCGCAAAGTTGGCTGGGTGACCCGAAAATCGCTCTGTATTCGATTTGCGCCATCAACATCTTCGAATGGATGGGCTTCTCGATGATTATCTACTACGCCGGCCTCATGTCCATCTCCGAGGACATCTATGAGGCTGCGAAAATCGATGGCTGCGGATTCTGGAACACCCTCTTCCGCATCATTATTCCGAACCTGTCCGGCACCACCAACACTTTGATATTGCTCGGCATTGTCGGCTCGCTGAAAACCTTCGATATCGTCATCCAGACCACTGGCGGCGGCCCCGGCCGCTCCACCGAATTCCTGAACACCTACCTCTACAAGGCCGGCGTGCAGCAGTTCAACGGTGGCCTGTCCGCAGCCATCGGCGTCATGGTGCTCATCATCGCCGTGGTGCTCTCCATCATCCAAGTCATCGTCAACAACAAGGCCAACAAGTAAGGAAAGGACGGTACCATGAAGCGCAAACTCAGCACCACGATCATCATGTACGTGGTCCTCTTCTTCTTCCTGGCCATCTGGCTGTTCCCCATCGTCACGGCTATTACCAAGTCCCTGCAGGTCGGTGGCTTCGCCAGCTATCATTCGGTGATCACCAATCCGGATGTGCATTACTTCCGCGTGGTGTTCAACTCACTGTTCATCGCACTCGTTACAGCCGTCGTTGTGGTGTTCATCACCTCGCTCGCGGGCTTCGCCTTCTCGAAGATGAAGTTCGTGGGACAGAACGTCATCTATGTGCTGATGCTCGCCTGCATGGCGGTGCCGATCGCCTCCGTGACCATGCCGCTGTTCTTCACGATTAAGACCTTCGGCCTGACCAACACCTACCTCGGTATGATCATTCCGCTCGTGGCTTTCAATGCTTTGCAGATGCTGCTGCTGTGGCGTAACTACTTCGATGGCATCCCCAATGAGATCATCGAGGCGGCACGCGTGGATGGTTGCTCCACCTGGCGCATTTATCTGCGCATCCTCATGCCGATCTCCACCCCGATGATTGCCACCACTGGCGTGCTCACATTCGTCTACTCCTGGAACGAGTACCTGATTCCGTTGCTGCTCATTCGCGATGAATCCAAGTACACGGTCACGCTGGCCTCCACCTACTTCATGGAGACGCGTAGCCAGACCCCGGAGATGGTGGCGCAGGAATACGCGGCTCTGATCTTGATGACCATTCCATCCATCATCGTCTATCTGATTAGCCAGAAGTGGCTGCAGTCCGGCATCACCGCCGGTGTCGTCAAGAGCTGAGGTGAGTGAGATGTCTGCAACAATCGCCCCGCTGACCGGCAGCACGTATGTGAACCCGGTTGCATATGCGGATGGCAAAGCCCACACCGCTCCGGATCCGTTCGTCATCCGCTACCGCAGTCTGTACTACTGCTACGCCACCGACGAGCACGGCATCCTGGTCTCCACTTCGCCCGACCTCGTTCGCTGGACCTCACACGGATACTGCTACACCGAAGCCGGACGTAAGAACTTCTGGGCGCCATCCGTGATTCTCATCAATGGCATATTCCATATGTACTTCTCGAACATGCCGGAGCATGAGGCGGATACCCACAACGAAATCATGCGTGTGGCCACCAGTGCCAACCCGCTCGGACCATTCGAGAAGCGTGCGGAGCTGTTCAACACCTTCGCCATCGACTCCCAGGTGGTATGGGGTGATGACGGCAATCTGTACCTGCTTTACGCAGACAACCAAGTCACCGGCCTGTCCGAAGACCGCCCAGGCACCTCGGTGATGATTGACCGGCTGGCTACGCCGTTCGTTCGCGAAGGTAACCCGCGCCCGCTGATCGTGCCCACCATGGACGAGGAGATCTTCGCCCGCAACCGCTTCGGCGACGGCCGCGATTGGCACACCGTGGAAGGTGCCACCTACTTCACCTACCGCGACCGCGCGTTCATCACCTACTCGGCCAACGCCTACGAGCATGAGGATTACTTCGTGGGATATTCCGCCGCTCCGTTGCCCGACGACCCGGCAGCAGCGCATATCGACGAGATGGATTGGAGCAAGCAGCTCAACGGCACCAGCTTCGACCCGCTGCTGATTCGCAGTCCGCAGGTGGAAGGCACCGGCCATAATTCCATCGTCAAAGCGCCCAACGCCATTGATGATTGGATCGTCTACCATGGTCGCAACGCCGACGACGAACTGTACGTGGGCACCGAACAGCGCGTGATGCGCATCGATCCGCTCTATTACGCGGAAAACGGACTGGATACGCCCGGTCCCACCGCGGATGAGCAGGATGGCCCGCTGCGCGGCACCGTTCAGGATGACTTCGCGCAAGGTCTGGGACAGCAGTGGGCTGTGATCTCCGGTGCCGCACATGCCGCGATCGGCGACAACGCCGATGGGGAAGGCTCCACCGCCTTGGTTGCCGACGAAGCCGGTACGTTCGTCGCTGTGGCAGGCGAGTCGTCTGCCACCCAGGTGGTGGATGTATGGGCCAAAGCGCCGGTCAATCCGCTGGGTGCCCGGTTCGGCATCGTGGTGCGCTACGTGGATGATCGCAACCTCACGAAAGTCGAAATCGACGCTGGACGCAACCTGATTGCTGTTGTCGATGTGATCGGTGGTGTGGTCTCCGAACGTGCGGTCCGCACTCGGTTCGAAGGCTTCGATTTCACGGCCTGGCATGAGTACCGCGTCGAACGACGCTATTGCCGACTGGGCGTGACCATCGACGGTCGTTGCTTCGAATCCTGCACCATCAGCGATCAGCCCGGACGCGCCGGCCTGTTCGCGGTACGGACCGCTGCGGAGTTCAGTGCGTACGTGGCCACCGAACATGTGAACCTCTGGGGTGCCCGTCTGCGTGACTTCGGCCGTGAGATCACCACAGATAGCCTGCTGACCATCAGCGATGGCATACGTCCGCGTGGCGTCAAGCCAGCCGACATCACACTCCGCGCCCCGCTGAACGGCAATCGTTTCGTTCTGGACTTCGCATCGCATACGGATAATGGCCGGACCCTCGTGGCCGTGGGCGATTATCGCCTGTCCATTACCGCTGCTGGCGCGAATCTCATGCACGATGGCGTGGCGCTGAACGCCGCTGCACAGCCGGTGCGTTTGCGCGAACTGAATCATCAGATTCGTCGCGGCCAACTCGGCCGAGCAATACTCACCGTTCGTATCGAAGCGCTGAATGGTCTGCTGCGCATCCATGTGCGCGGCAAAAGCTGGCAAGTGCCATGCGCCGACGATGATGCGCATGCGTGCATCACTCTTGACCGCACTTCTTTGACCGGATATACGAGGACCGCTCTCGTGGCCGACGGCAGGAAAGGAGCGTAAAGCCATCGATTGAATCATCGCGTCATGGCTGACCGGGCTCCTCCTCGCCTGTGCGTCAGCCGTGATGCAAACCACTACTCCTTCGAACCAATACAACTTCCGCTTTCCACAACGGTGTGAAACAACAAGAGAAATAAGGAGAACATCATGTTCAATATGAAGAAGACAATTGCCGCAGTAGGCGCGCTGGCTATGTCCGCTGGCCTTCTGGCCGGTTGCGGATCCAGCACCGGTGGCTCCGATGAAGGACTGGGCACCGCCGACAATCCGGTGACCCTGACCTTCTGGACCTGGCAGCCCACCGATGCTCAGTGGAAGAGCATCTACGCCGCATTCGAGAAGAAGTATCCGAACATCAAGATCGACTGGTGGCGTACCTCCGAGATGGCTGACTACCAGAAGAAGCTGCAGACCTCGATGGCCGGCGGCGAAGGCCCGGATGTGTTCGGTGTGCAGGCCGGCTCCACGGTGGAGCAGTACGGTCGCTTTGCCGAAGACATGAAGGGTCTGGCCGACAAATACATGCCGGGCTGGGATTCCAAGGTCGCTGAAGGTGCTGTGGAGCAGACCACCAACGCGGACGGCAAGATGGTAGCCATGCCGACTATCACCTCCGGTTCCGAGTACATTCTGTACAACAAGACCTTGCTGGATGAAAACGGCGTCAAGGTGCCGACCACCTACGACGAGCTGGTGGAAGCCAACAAGACCCTGGTCTCCAAGGGACTCATGCCGATGGCCCTCGGCGCCAAGGACGGCTGGCATCTGGACGATATCTTCGTGTGGCTGTCGAACCAGTATGGCGAAGGTGACGTATACAAGGCCGCTGAAGGCAAGGCCAAGTTCACCGATGAAACCTTCGTCAAGACCATGAAGGCTTGGAAGCAGATGATCGATGACGGTCTGTTCCAGGATGGCGCCGTGGGCACCGCCACCTACCCGGATGCTCGCGATAACTACTTCTACGCTCGTAAGACCGCGTTCTTCCCGACCGGCTCCTGGCATGTTTCCGCTGTGCTGCCCAACGATGAGACCAAGGGCACTGCAGTGGAGAAGGATGAGCTGGGCATGATGGAATTCCCGACCGTGGGCGACAAGGCCACTGGCCCGACCACCGGCGTGGACTTCGGTCTGGCTGTGAACAAGGATTCCAAGAAGCAGGAAGCCGCAATGAAGTTCATCGAATTCATGACCACCGGCGAAGGCCAGCAGGAATGGATCAACACCCTGCAGGGTGCTCCGGTCGACAAGGACATGAAGGTCGAAGTGCCGTCTGACGCCACCGAATCCGCCAAGGCCAGCATCGATCTGGTGACCAAGGGCCAGGCCGAGTCCAAGCTCCAGCGCAAGCTCACCTCCCAGGAGCTCAATGATGAGATAGGCGTGCAGATGCAGAACATCTACACTGGCGATGCCACGGTGGAATCGGCCCTGAAGTCCATCCAGCAGGTCAACGAGTCGATTGATCGTTAGCCGACCACACAGCGAATCAATCTCAATAAGAAGCGTGTGCGGAATGCCTGAGGCAAATCGCATATAATGCACTGACATAATGGCGGATCGCAACGATTCCGCCATTATGCGTTTGAGCGATTATGTGCGATTTGCGCGCACGGTTCGAGCGCCGCCACCAAACTGTGCGCGAATAGATGCACGTCCATAAGCTGCCGTAAACTTTGCTTTGCTGTGTCGAGAAGCAGGCCGCCGCATAAGCCGGCTTCTCCCAGGGTCCAGTCGAACCTGACTTTCGGCGGATCGGCAGGCCTCCCAAGGGCAAACCCGCGGGATGATGAAAAGCGATTACGCCCGGCAATGCAACAACGCGGGCAGTGATCCTTGACCTGGGGCTGGTATGCGGCAGCACTGAAGGAACAACAATGGTTAACGCTATTGAGGCTTTTGACGCCAAGCACATGAAGCCGGCTGAGGAAATCCCGGCCTTCCGTCCCGGCGACACCGTCGACGTGAACGTGAAGATCAAGGAAGGCAACAACTCCCGTATCCAGACCTTCACCGGCGTGGTGATCGCTCGTCAGGGTGCTGGCGTTCGTGAGACCTTCGTGGTCCGCAAGATCAGCTTCGGCACTGGTGTGGAGCGTCGTTTCCCGGTTCACTCCCCGTCCATCGAGTCCATCAAGCTCGTGCGTAAGGGCCGTGTGCGCCGCGCCAAGCTGTACTACCTGCGTGCTCTGCGCGGCAAGGCTGCTCGTATCGTCGAGCGCCGCGACAACTCCGCTAAGTGAGTTCGTCGGTAGGTTTGTTACAGCCAGCGACTCTAGAGTCGCGCGAATAAACCGTGAAATTCAGCCCGGAATCGTTGGTGGTTCCGGGCTGAATTCGTATTGGGCAAGTAATATAGAGCGCGCTTGTATGCCGGTTACCGGCAGTGCCAAGCGACAGTCGGTCAAAACCACGGAGGATAGCCATGCAGGATAATCAGGATAACGAGTCGCTCCCGATTTCCGTGATTGCCGAACATGCCGACTCTGCTGCGGTACAAGACGACAGCGAGCTGCCCGCCGCAGCACAGGCTGCCGATGCCGAATCCTCAGTGCGTGATTCGCGCACACTGCAAGTGGCCGATCACGGCATCGACTTATCCCCGGTACCGCCGGCTGTACCATTGCCGTCTGCGGCAACGCAGCAGTCACCCGCCCCGCATACTCCCGCGCGGCATGCCGCAGCAACAACCAAGAACGATGACCGGTTCACACTGCGCGATTTCTTCCTCTGGTGCGGCATGCCCGTACTGATTGTGATATTGGTGCGCGTATTCCTGCTGGGATTCTATGAAATCCCGTCACGCTCCATGATGGACACCATCGTGCCCGGCGACCGAGTAGTGGCGAGCAAGCTCTCACCGAAGTATATTGACCTGCACCGTGGCGATGTGGTGGTGTTCAAAGATCCGAATAATTGGCTCAGCGCCGAACAAAGCAGCGGACTCGGCGGTGGATTTCTCATCAAGCGATTGATTGGTTTGCCGGGCGACACCGTGGAATGCAAAGGCGTTGGCCAGCCGATCACCATCAATGGCGTGGCAATCAATGAATCCTCCTATATTCGCCCCGGCGTGGATCCCAGTGCGTTCCCATTCTCGGTGACCGTCACCGAAGGCCACGTGTTCGTGATGGGTGACAATCGCGCAAATTCCGCCGATTCCCGCTACCATCAAGATGACGGCGATCATGGCTTGGTGCCGATGAGTGACATTGTGGGCACCGGTTTGGTAACATACTGGCCCTTAGATCGCATCGGCACACTCGAGGCCCATCACGAGGTATTCGCCAATGTGCCCGACCGCACCGCATCCGCCTCCTGAATTCCTTTTTCCTCGGCTCCTCTTGTTAGGGGAGCTGTCGGTGAAGCCGACTGAGGGGTAGTGCTCAACGCATTGAGTTGTCTGTTGGAGGGAAGTCATGCCGAAAATCACACCAACGCTTGACCTTGAACATAACCTTGCCGATCAGGGCTTTGATCTGATCGCCGGATTCGATGAGGTTGGCCGTGGCGCGCTCGCCGGTCCGGTCATGGTCGGCTGCGCGGCGATTTGGTCACGTGACCTAAACGCTCTCGAAGTGCCCGCAGGCGTAGCCGATTCCAAAATGCTCACCGAACATCGTCGCGAAGCCATCGTCGATGAACTGTGCGATTGGTGTGCAGCTTGGGCGGTCGGTCAGGCCAGCAATACCGAAATCGATGATTGGGGTATCTCCTATGCGCTCGGCATCGCGGCGTTGCGCGCGCTCGCCGCAGTCGAACGACAGCTTGAGCTGGGTGAGGCCAATGCTCAGCCGTTGCGCGTCGGTGCAATCCTCGATGGGCCGAATGACTACATCACCAAAGCATTAGGTACTTTTGACGCTCCAGAGGTACCGATTCCAGCCACCGTTACCACCAAAGTCAAAGGTGATCAGCATTGCGCCACCGTGGCCAGTGCGGCGGTGATCGCCAAAGTCACCCGAGATCGGCTCATGGTCGACCTCGCGCACAGTAATCCGGCGTATGCGCCATATGAGTGGGAACATAACAAAGGATATGGTTCCGCCGCACATCGCGCCGCCATTGCCGAGCATGGCCCGAGCCCACTGCATCGCATCAGCTGGCATCTGACCTGACAGTGCCGGGAACGGGTGAGCATTGCCGCAATCATGCAGAGGCAGATGGCTTATCCCACGCGACACGGCCAATGTGAGCGTTAACGCAACTGTCTGAAAACGCGCTAAAGTCATTGGTAGTGCAATTCACAACGGTCGTGCAACGGATGCCGACCGCAAGCGGAAAGGTTCAGGTGGTATGGTGAACAGCCGCAAACCAAGCAAGCGCCCGTCCATGTTTGAAGTAGCCAAACTCGCGGGGGTCAGCCACCAAACCGTATCCCGCGTCATCAACAATTCGCCGGACGTTTCCGATGCCACACGAGCCAAAGTGCAGGCGGCAGTCGATCAGCTCGGCTACCGTCCGTCCAATTCCGCGCGCGCACTGGCCTCCCGCCGTTCGCGCACGATCGGCCTTATTGCCGGCGGCATGAAGTTCTTCGGTCCGATTTCCGCCATCGCATCCATTGAATCCATCGCGCGTGAGCATGGCCTGTTCATGAGCGTCATGATGGTGCATGAGGCGCTGTGCACCCAAGCTGAATTCGACAACCTCTGCGATACGTTCATCGAACAGAACGTGGACGCCTTCATTTTCCTGACACCAACGGATGTGATGTTCGCCGCCGCGTGCCGTGCGAAAGTCAACCAGCCACGCGTCATTGTCACCTCCACGCACGGGCAGATGACCGTACGTGAGGGATTGAGTCTGATTTCGGCGGAAAACAAGCGCCGCACCGCGATTGTGGGCATCGACCAGTGGGATGCGATGGCCAAAGTAGTGGGGCTGATGAGCGAATACGGACATAAATCCGCGCTGTATTTCGCGGGGCCCAACGAATGGCGAGACGCGCACACCCGTCTGGATGCATGGCGCAAGCTTTCGGCCATGCATTCCATCGACTCCCAGATTGCGCGCTGCCATACGTGGAATTCGGACGAATCCTACGCGCAGATGAATCATCTGTTGGATGAATACGGTATGAAGGGCCTGCCATTGCCCACCGCAGTGGTATCGGCCAACGATAGCCAGGCGGTTGGCATCATCCGTTCGCTGCATGAGCATAAGCTGCGGATTCCGCAGGACATCAGCGTGGTGGGCTTCGATGACATGCCGGGCATGGATAATCTGTATCCGCCGCTGACCACCGTGCACCCTGATTTCGAGGCGTTGGGTGGCGTGGCGATGCGTGAAACATTGCGTTTGCTGGGGGAAGGCTCCGAACCGGTGTTCCTGACGAATCAGCACGGCGTGGGTCTGATCCCCGCCAAAGTGATGAGTCGCAGCTCGCTGGGGCCGGCTCCGCGTAGGTAGCATGCCGGCAATCGCTTCGCTCTTTGGCTCCCTCTGTCGGGGGGAGCTGGAGGCGAGGCCGACTGAGGGGTGGTTATTGCAAGAAATGAAGTTTGTGTCGTGGCTCTATTGAGCCAATTTGCTTGCTGTTATCGATTCGTTATAAACGAAATAACGCTATAAGTTGTGTCGAACCTCGGTTATAGGTACAATGATTTTCGGAAATTGTGAGCGCTAACACAGAACCCAAAGAAGGGGAGGAAAGCCGGCGCTCCGCAGGGTAAGGATAGATATGGCAGTTATCGACAACGCGGCCGAACAGGTCGCACACATCGCTGAAAAGATTCGCGCGGGCAAGACCACGCTGGGCATTGAATTCGGCTCCACCCGAATCAAGGCCGTTCTGATCGACGACACCTTCCACACCATCGCCTCCGGCGATTACAGCTGGGCCTCCCATCTGGAGGATGGCCTGTGGAGCTACTCCACCGAAGAAATCTGGGGCGGCCTGCAGCACGCTTACGCCTCCATGGCCAACGATGTGGAGACCGCATACGGTGAGAAGCTCACCCACATCGGTCACATCGGCTTCTCCGCCATGATGCACGGCTATCTGGCCTTCGACGAGAACGGTGAGCTGCTGGTCCCGTTCCGCACCTGGCAGAACACCAACACTTCCGAAGCTCACCAGAAGCTTTCCGAGCTGTTCCAGTACAACATTCCTGAGCGCTGGTCCATCGCACACCTCTACCAGGCCGTGCTCAACAAGGAAGAGCACGTCTCCAAGGTCACCTACTTCACCACGCTGGCCGGTTACGTGCACTGGAAGCTCACCGGCAAGAAGGTGCTCGGCGTGGGCGATGCCTCCGGCATGTTCCCGATCGACCCGACCACCCACACCTACGAGACCGAATTCATCGAGAAGTTCGATGCCCTGCCCGAAGTCGCCGCCCAGCCGTGGAAGCTCGAGAACCTGCTGCCGACTCCGCTCGTCGCCGGCACCCCGGCCGGTGAGCTGACCGAGGAAGGCGCCAAGCTGCTCGACCCGTCCGGCACCCTGAAGCCGGGCATCGTGCTCGCACCGCCGGAAGGCGATGCAGGCACCGGCATGGTGGCCACCAACTCCGTGCGCGTGCGCACCGGTAACGTCTCCGCCGGCACCTCCATCTTCGCCATGGTCGTGCTCGAGCACAAGCTCAAGGCCCTGCACCCCGAAGTCGATCTGGTCACCACCCCGGCCGGCGATCTGGCCGGTATGAGCCACGCCAACAACTTCACCTCCGACCTGAATGCATGGGTTGGCCTCTTCGGCGAGTTCGCCAAGGCCATTGGCCAGCCTGTCGACGCCGGCACCCTGTACGGCACCCTGTTCCGTGCGGCCATCGCCGACGACGTGGACGCCAACTGCGGCGGCCTGCTGAACTACCCGTTCCGCTCCGGTGAGTTCCTCGCCGGTCTGCCCGAAGGCCGTCCGCTGTTCGCCCGCAGCCCTGAGGCTCACATGACCCTCGGCAACTTCATGCGCGCACAGCTCTTCTCCGCATTCTCCCCGGTCAAGATCGGCATGGATGTCATGACCAAGCAGGAGCACGTGCAGATCGACTCCCTCGTGGGCCACGGTGGCATCTTCACCACCCCGAAGGTCGCCCAGAAGATTCTGGCCGCAGCCTTCAACACCCCGATCAAGGTCATGTCCACCGCAGCCGAAGGCGGCGCATGGGGCATGGCAGTGCTCGCCAACTACCTGTGGAACACCAACGAAGACCACTCCAACCTGGCCGACTACCTTGACGGCTGCGTCTTCAAGGACGCACAGTCCGTCACCGAGACCCCTGTGGCCTCCGACGTGATCGGCTTCGAGGACTTCTTCGAGCGTTTCTCCAAGGGACTGCCGATCGAGCACACCGCCATCGAGACCATCGATCTCGAAGACAAGTAAGTTTTAGCAAGCTTCCAACTAAGTGGAAAGGAAAACCAACAATGGCAACTTTGGCTGATTACGGCCCCGAGGTTCGCGCCGAGGTCAAGCAGGTCCGTGAGGTCGTCTCCAACCTGCACCAGCAGCTGATCAAGTGGAACCTGGTCGTCTGGACCGCAGGCAACGTCTCCCAGCGTCTGCACACCGCCGACCTGTTCGTCATCAAGCCCTCCGGCGTTCGCTATGAGAACCTGACCCCGAACTCCATGGTCGTCGTTGATCTTGACGGCAACGTTGTAGACGGCACCGAAGCCCCGTCCTCCGACACCGCTTCCCACGCCTACATCTACCGCAACATGCCTGACGTCTACGGTGTCGTGCACACCCACTCCACCTACGCCACCGCATGGGCCGCCACCGGCCAGAACATTCCTTGCGGCCTGACCATGATGGGCGACGAATTCGGCGGCCCGGTTCCGGTCGGTCCGTTCCGTCTCATCGGTTCCGAAGCCATCGGCAAGGGCGTTGTCGAGACCCTCAAGAAGTACCCGAAGTCCCCGGCCGTCCTCATGCAGAACCACGGCCCCTTCACCATCGGCAAGGATGCAGAAGGCGCCGTCAAGGCCGCTGCCATGACCGAGGAAGTCGCTCACACCATGTGGGCCGCCAAGCAGCTCGGCGACATCATCGAGATCGACCAGGCCGATATCGATAAGCTTAACGACCGCTATCAGAACGTCTACGGTCAGCACTGATTTGATGGAGCGTCCTCGTCGTTGTGGAAGGCTCGAAGTACCTTCGTACTCCTTCGCCTTCCACGCCTAGAGGCCGCACACATCAAATAGCTATTGATTCTCTTTCCTGGCTCCCTCTGATGAGGGAGCTGGCAGCCGAAGGCTGACTGAGGGAGAGAAGTAGAAAAACGGCAGGCTTCGTGAGAAGCCTCCCAATACTTACATCCAAATCCTCGTACACAACGAAGTAAATAAAAGGAGCCATTATGGCAATGGAAAACCCCTTTGAGGGCAAGGAAATCTGGTTCGGCGTCGGTTCTCAGGACCTGTACGGCGAGGAAGCTCTGCGTCAGGTCGCTGAGCACTCCGCTGAAATGGTCGACTACCTGAACAAGACCGGCAAGATCCCGGCCAAGATCGTTCTCAAGCCGACCCTGAAGTCCTCCGACGGCGTCAAGCAGTTCATGGTTGAAGCCTCCGCCAACCCGAACGTCATCGGTGTCATCACCTGGTGCCACACCTTCTCCCCGGCCAAGATGTGGATCCGTGGCCTCGAAGTGCTGACCAAGCCGCTGCTGCAGCTGGCCACCCAGCACCACAAGGAGATCCCGTGGGAGACCATCGACATGGACTTCATGAACCTGAACCAGGCCGCACACGGCGACCGCGAGTTCGGTTACATCGTCTCCCGCCTCGGCATTCCGCGCAAGATCGTCGTCGGCCACTACACCGATCCGGAAGTCGCCGAGAAGGTCGGCACCTGGGCTCGCGCTTGCGCCGGCTGGGATGCTTCCAACAACATGAAGGTCATGCGCTGGGGCGACAACATGCGTAACGTTGCCGTCACCGAGGGCGACAAGACCGAAGCCGAGCGCGTGTTCGGCGCTTCCATCAACACCTGGGCTGTCAACGAGCTCGTCGCCGCATACGACGCCGTCAAGGACGACCAGGTCAAGGAAATCATCGAAGACTACAAGGCCAAGTACGACGTTGACCCGGCTCTGCTGGACGCCAAGTACGACTCCCTGTTCATCGCAGCCAAGGAAGAGGCTGCCATGGTCAACATGATGCGCGCCAACGGCTGCACCGCCGGCGTCGACAACTTCGAAGACCTTGGCGCTCTGCCGCAGCTGCCGGGCGTTGGCCCGCAGCGCTTCCCGTCCGAGTACGGCTGGGGCTTCTCCGCTGAAGGTGACTGGAAGACCGCTGTGCTGGTTCGCATCGGCGCTGTGATGGGCTACGGCCTCGAGGGTGGCGCCTCCCTGATGGAGGACTACTCCTACAACTTCACCGAGGGCAACGAGCTCGACATGGGCTCCCACATGCTCGAGGTCTCCCCGGCCATCGGCACCATCGCCAAGCCGAAGCTGGAGATCCACCCGCTGGGCATCGGTGGCAAGGCCGATCCGGTCCGCCTGGTCTTCTCCGGCGCTCCGAAGAAGGACGCAGTCGTGGTCTCCATGGCCGACGAGCGCGAGCGCTTCCGCCTGCTCATGGACGTTGTCGACGTTGTCGAGCCGCAGGGCTCCCTCAAGGAACTGCCGTGCGCACGCGCCGTCTGGAAGCCGCAGCCTGACCTGAAGACCGCTGTCCAGTGCTGGATCACCGCTGGCGGTTCTCACCACACCTGCATGACCACTTCTGTTGGTCGCGAGGCTTGGGAAGACTTCGCCCGCATCGCCGGCGTTGAGCTCGCCGTCATCGACGATAAGACCACCGCTCGCCAGTTCGAGAAGGAACTGCAGCTGTCCGAGATGTACCACCGCTTGGATAATCGTCACTGATGCTTAACCAGTGAAACTGCCTAGGGTCGCTTCGGGAAACCGGAGCGGCCCTTTTTTGTATGCAATGTTGCAAACAAAAAGGGCTCCGAAGAGCCCTGGTAATGCTTACTACGCTCAGTGCTTGCCGTTATAGATTTCGCTGTCGATTACGTCAGCGAACACGCGGTTCACCGCTGGACGCACCACTTTCAGCGACGGCGTCAGGCACTTGTTCTCCTGCGTGAACTGCGTATCCAGCACCGCGAACTTACGCACGGATTCCGCGCGGGAAACCGTGGCGTTCGCCTTATCCACATACTGCTGAATCTCCTCACGCACGGCGGCATTCACAGCTAGGCGATCCACCGGCGTATCGGCGGACAGGCCATGAGCCGGCAGCCAAGCCGCCAGTGCTTCCGGGTCAAGCGTCACCAACGCGCCGATGAACGGACGGCGATCGCCCACCACTACGCAATGCTCCACAATCGGGCACTTGGCAATCTCCTCTTCCAGCGGAATCGGGGAGACGTTCTTGCCGCCTGCGGTAATGATGATGTCCTTGATACGGCCGGTGATGATAATACGGCCGGCATCATCAATCTCCGCCAAATCGCCAGTCCTGAGCCATCCGTCGGCAGTGAACGCCTCGGCAGTCTTCTCCGGCAGATTGTGGTAGCCGCGGAACACATTCGGCCCCTTGACCTGCAGCTCGCCCTCATCGGAAATACGAATCGAGGAACCCGGAGCCGGCTGGCCAACCGTGCCGATCACATTGTCGGTCACACGCGTGGCGGCGAACGGAGCCGCGGTTTCGGTCATGCCGTACCCCTGAATCATCGGTAGACCAATGCCGTTGTAGAAGTGCGCCAGATCCAAGGAGAGCGGCGCGCCGCCACAAGCCACGTACTTGATCTTCGGGCCCAAAGCGCCACGAACCGTGCGGTACACCAGCGTCTCATACTTGGCATGCTCGGCGATTTCGGCCAGTGTATGCTTCTCTCCGGCCTGTTCCTTACGGCTCCACACGCGAGCGGCTTCGGCGGCCTTGAGGAACAAGCGGCCCTTCCAACCGGTGCCGGCCTTACGCGATGCGGCGTTGTACACCTTCTCGAACACACGCGGCACGCCAAGCAGATATGTCGGTTCGAAGGAACGCAGGTCGGGAAGCAGGGACTTGGTGTCCGGCAGGTAGCCAACCACGCCATCATCGGAGGCGATGGAAGCGTACTGGATGAAGCGTGCGAAGCAGTGGGCGAGCGGCAGGAACAGCAGCAGACGCGGATGATCGTCGAGAATCACCTCATGCAGTGCCTGGGAAGCCGCAATCGTAATGGAAACGAAGTTCTTATGCGTCAGCTCCGCACCCTTCGGGTTGCCGGTGGAACCGGACGTGTACACAATGGTGGCCAGATCATCGATATGCACCGAAGCCACACGTTCCTCAAACTCTTCATCGGACACGGTGACGCCCAAGCCTTCGAGCGCGCCAAGCGCATTGCCGTCGAACATCAGAATCTGACGCAACGTGGGGCAGTGATCCTTCACGGAATCAAGACGGTCGAAGCGCTCGCGATTGTCGGCCACGGCGAGCTTGACTTCGGAGTCATTCATAATGCGCTGGGCTTGGGAGGCGGAATCGGTGTCGTAGATCGGCACGCTTACCGCGCCCACGGCGGCCAGCGCGAAGTCGAGGATGCCCCATTCCAGACGGGTGGAGGAGAAGATGGTCACGGCATCGCCCTTATTGATGCCGAGGGCAATCAGGCCTTTGGCGGCGGAGATCACCCGCTTGTGGAATTCCCCGGTGGTCACATTCTGCCAGCGGCCGGGGCCGAGCTTCTTGGCGGCGATTACCGTATCCTCGCCGGTGCGAAGGATTCGGTTTGTAAGCAAGGAGTAGATGGTTTGATCGTTGCGCAGCTCGATGGAGGAGCCGGGAGTGGTGTATTCGGTGAGCATTGGTGCCTGTTCTTTCATGCCGCGCCGGTGTGCTCGGCGTGCTGCTAAGTCTTGGATTGTGGGTGGGTGCAGCTGAGCCGCAACTCGGCAGCACCGTGAGCGAGAAAGCCAATGCATTGACATTTCTTGCCATTCTGTTAGCTGAGGTTACGCTGGCGTAGCGTACGGCGCGTTGTGCCCGGCGGAAAAGTCGTGCTCGCCCTTTTGTGGATTGCCTACAAGCTGCCGTGGTTACCGGTATGCAGCTGTGTTGCTACTACCGCTGTGTTGCTGTGCGCAACTGGGGGGATGCTATTCCAGTGCCAGTAGCACAGACGATTCGTCTGGGCGACAAAATCGAGCAAAGGCGAAAATTTTCGCGCCGAAACAACAACGACACAGCGCGTGAAAAGCCACGAAACGATAACGAATCAACAACGCAATGATAACAATGGAGCCATTTTCAGGCAGTGTTCGTAACGGTTCTACAACGATTCGCGCGTGTGATAGTTTTTGAGCGTTTTTGCGCAAAAAAGGGCATAACATACCATTCGGCAATCGGTGATAGCGCAAACATTACCGATAAAGCAAAACAAAGCAAACAATTGTGAACGCATATGCACGTTCAAACAGACGTAAAAGAGAGGAAGCATTATGTCTGTTGCTTTGACTGGTCAGGTGTCAACCGCCGCCGGTAGGGCGAAAGAATTCGAAGCCGAGGAGCCTTTCGGCGGCACGCTGCCGCTCAAGGAGAAGGTCTCCTACCTGAGCACCGATATGGCAGGCAACCTGCTGTACTCCTCACTCGGCACCTACATCATGTTCTTCTACACCGATGTGTTCGGCATCACCGCAGCCGCCGCAGGCTGGATTCTGCTGATCGCCCGCATCGGCGACTGCATCTCCGCTCCGGTGTGGGGCTCCATCGTGGACCACACCAAGACCAAGTGGGGTCAATCCCGCCCGTTCTTCCTGTGGATGGCTGTGCCGTTCGCCATCACCGTGTTCCTGGCGTTCACCGCACCTGATCTGCCGCCGTTCGGCAAGGTCGTTTACGCCACCATCACCTACATCCTGGCCGCCGGTCTGGTCTACACCGGCATCCAGACGCCTATCACCGCTATTCTTTCCAACCTCACCCCGGATCCGAACGAGCGCGTGAAGGCCAACACCTTCCGCCTCTCCGGTGGCCTGTTCGGCACGTTCATCACCGCCGTGTGCACCATTCCGCTGGTCAACTGGGCTGGCAAGGCCATCACCGGTCACACTGACCAGAAGATCGGCTTCATGTTCACCTTTGCCGTCTACGGCGTCATCGCCGTGGCGCTGCTCTGGTTCGCCTTCCGTAACATCCGCGAACACAACTACGATCCCAAGACCCAGAACCCGCTGCCGTTCAAGGAAAGCCTGCACGCCATCAAGGGCAACTGGCCGTGGATCACATTGATCGTCGCCTTCGTGATCTTCTGGATCGCTCAGGAAGACCGCATGTCCGTGGCCGTGTACTACGCCAAGTACAACCTGAACAATGAGAACCTGGCCACCGTGCTCAACGGCATGCAGATCCTGGGCCTTGTAACCACCTTCCTCATTCCTGTCATCTCCAAGCGTTTCGGCAAGGCCGGCAAGACCGACACCATGATCCTCGGCATGGTCATGGCCATCATCGGCCAGCTCCTGCTACTCACCGCATCCCACAGCTTCGCACTGTTCGTGGTGTTCTGGGCCATCTCCATCCTCGGCGCCGCCATGGCCCTCGCCATGCCGTTCGCCATGCTGGCCGATACCGTTGATTACGGCGAGTGGAAGAACGGCATCCGCGCTGCCGGTCTGCTTTCCGCAGTCGGTGCTTCCTTCTGCATCCAGTTCGGCTCCGGCCTCGGCAACCTGATCCCCTCCAAGATCATGGCCGCCGCTGGCTACGTGGCCAATCAGCAGCAGAGCGCCCAAGCGTTGGAAGCCATCCAGTTCTGCTTCATCTGGCTGCCAATCATCGTGTACGCAATCTGCATCTTCATCATGCTCTTCTACCGTAAGTTCGAGAAGAACGAGCCGATTATCCGCGCTGAGCTGGCCAAGCGTCGCGCCATCGCCGACGCTGCAGCCTGAGCTGATGCCGCCGCACAATAACCGGCGCTAACTTATGCTGATAGCTGTGGAATAAGACGGCGATTGCAGCAGAGCGCAGCCCATCCTAGGATGGACTGCGCTTTTGTATTTCAGGTCAGTGCGTCAGCTGCACGCGTTTATTCGCGCCATCGCACTCATGCCTGAGCCAAAACAGAGGATTCAAGAAGAGGAACATCGCAATGAAGAAGACCCGCACGTTCAGTGCCCTTCGCACAGCGCTCACGGCTGCAACCGCCGCCGTGCTCGCCATTTCGCTCGCCGCATGCTCACAGACCGGTGGCTCCACCACGGCCGGCACCAGCGCATCCGGCGATCAGACCACGTTCACCTACGCCCGCTCCGCAGCCGTGACTTCGCTCAACCTGTGGACCGAAATCACCTCCAACAACGCGTTTGCCATCGATAAGATCTTCGAACCGCTCGTCAGCTTCGACAAGAACGGCAAGATCATCGACTGGCTCGCCAAATCCCACAAGATCTCGGACGATGGCCTGACCTACACCTTCACCCTGCGCGATGGCCTCAAGTTCTCCAATGGCAAGAACGTGACCGCTGAAGATGCCGTGTTCTCCATCGAACAGCATCAGGCTGAGAAGGATGCCGCCCTGCCGCTCACCGCGGACATCGCATCCGTCACCGCTCCGGACGAGAAGACCGTGGAA
The DNA here is from genome assembly GCF_018555455.1 of Bifidobacterium colobi. Taxonomy (GTDB): domain Bacteria; phylum Actinomycetota; class Actinomycetes; order Actinomycetales; family Bifidobacteriaceae; genus Bifidobacterium; species Bifidobacterium colobi. Next base: position 92,008 of record NZ_JAFEJU010000002.1, read on the forward strand.
ATCAAGCTCAACAGCCCCTACACCCCGCTGCTCGCCGAGCTGGCCAACTTCTCCAACGGCGTCGTGCCCAAGGACTTCGGCGGCAAGTCCGAGAAGGACTTCTTCGCCAACCCGGTGGGCACCGGCCCGTTCGTGGTCTCCAAGTGGGATAAGTCCGGCGACCTGACCTTCACCAAGAACGAACACTACTGGCAGAAGGGCAAGCCCGGCATCACCAAGCTCGTCTACAAGCTGGTGGAAGACGGCACCCAGGCCGTGAACCAGCTCAAGGCCGGTCAGGTGGATGGCATCGAAGACCCGGCTCTCGAGAATCTTGACGAACTTGAGAACGGCAACGACACCAAGGTGGAAACCGCAGGCAGCTGGGTAACCCACACCTTCTTCTTCAACACCGCCGATGAGCACTTCTCCGACGTGCATGTGCGCCGCGCACTGGCCTATGCGCTGAACCGCTCCGATGTGACCAAGGCCGTCTCCTTCGGCCACGCCGACACCGCCAAGACCGTGCTGCCGAAGGCCATCGAATACAGCACCCAGGATTCCATCAAGCCGGTGGACAATGACCTCGCCAAGGCCAAGGAAGAGCTCGCCCAGTCCAAGTACCCGAGCGGCTTCGACGCCAAGATCCTGCTCGCATCCGGCAACAACGCCTACTCCCAGGCCGCTCAGCTGCTGCAGTCCGCAGCCGCCAAGATCGGCGTGAAGTTGGAGATCGAGTCCGTGGACATCGCCACCTTCCGCTCCCGCTTCAAGGCGTTCGACTACCAGATCATGATCAACTCCGCACAGGCCGACTACCCGGATGCCGACTCGATCATCGACTTCCAAGCCGATCCGGATGGCTTCAGCAAGTCCTACTGGACCAGCTACTCCAATCCTGAGGTCACCGACGAGCTCAAGAAGGCCCAGGTGACCCCGGACGGTGACGAGCGTGCCGCCCTGTACGAGAAGATCCAGCAGACGCTGGCCGACGAAGTGCCGTACATTCCGCTGTACTCCCCGCAGATCGTCAAGGCCGTGCGCAAGAACGTGACCGGTCTCGAGGTGCTGCCGAACAACTCCGTGCGCTTCCAGGATGTCAAGATCGGCTGATTGCTAGCCGTACAATAACCACTATGACTACATCACGACCTGCCGCCTTAGCCAAATGGCTGGGCGGCATTGTCGTTCATATGCTGCTGGTGCTGGTGCTCGTCACCATCGGTGTGTTCCTAATTGTGCGCATTGTGCCCGGCGACCCGGCGCAAATGGTGCTGGGACTCAAGGCACGGCCTGAACAGATTGCGGACATGCATCATCGCCTTGGTCTCGACCAACCCATCGGCCAGCAGTTCATCTCCTTTGTCGGCACGCTGTTCACCACCGGCGACACCGGTCAGTCCATCGCCTACAACGTATCCTCAAAAGCACTGGTGCTCAGCAGACTGCCGGTCTCCCTGTGGTTGATTGGCTGCTCGGCCGTGCTGGTGGTGGCCATATCGCTGCCGCTCGCCATGGTCGCAGCGCTCCACAAAGGCAGTTGGATTGACCAATTGGTGCGCATTGTGCCCACCATTACCCTTGGTATGCCGGAATTCTGGGTGGGATTGGTGTTCGTGCTGCTGTTCGCAGTGACGCTCAAAATCTTCCCGGTCGGCGGCATACAGCCCGGCATCGATGGCATGCTCTATTCGATGGCGCTACCGTCATTGACCATCGCGCTCGCGCAAACGCCGTTTATCGTACGTTCGCTGCGCACTAGGATTCTGGAAGTGCTGAAATCTGATTATGTAGTGACACTTCGCGCGGCCCACCTACCCGAGCGTGTGATTCACCGGCATGTGCTGCGCAACGCGTTGCTGCCGGCACTGCAACTTTATGGCATGAAGATCTCGTTTCTTGTTGGCGGCACTTTGGTGGTCGAACAGGTATTCGGTCTGCCCGGTGTAGGCTCGCTGCTGTTCAGCGCCATCACCGCCCGAGATTTTCCGCTGATTCAAGCCATTGCCATCTACTGTGCGCTTGGCGTGGTGCTGATTTCCGTGATTGTGGAAATCATCGGAGGGCTCATCGACTACCGAGTGCGCGGCGAGCTTGGGTGTGAGCAGGCGGGGGAAGCGGCATGAATCAATTCACCGCAGTGCTGCGTCGTGCACCCCGTACTTTGGTAGCTGGCATTGCGCTGCTTGCCATTATGGTGCTGGCGGTGCTCATCATTCCGTTGCTATCTCCATACAATCCCACGGCGGAAGACATTTCCTCGATGTTGCAGCCGCCATCGTTGGCGCATCCGTTCGGCACCGATCAGCTTGGGCGCGACATGTTAGTGCGCGTGGCTGCGGCTGGCAGGGTCGACTTGGCATTGATGATTGGTGTGGAACTGCTGCCGTTCATCATCGGTACGGCGGCCGGTCTTATTGCCGGCTACTATGGCGGTTGGCCGAACCGCGCTATCACATTGCTGTCTGATGCGCTGATCGCTTTCCCGTTCTACCTGCTGGTGGCCGTGGTTGCATTCGTGACCGGTACGGGAATCACCGGTATTTTCCTGACGTTCCTCATCATGGGCTGGATCATCTTCGCGCGCACGGTCAAAGGTGCCACGGCTTCGCTCGCAGGCGCGGAATGGGTGGAAAGCGCGCGCGTGATGGGGTTTTCGGATACGTCGATTCTGGTGCATCAGATGCTGCCGAACGTGCTCTCCCAGGCGGTAATCGTGTTGGTGAGCGATATGGTGGCGCTGCTCGTGGCGATTGTGACATTAGGCTATCTGGGTCTCGGTGTCACGCCGCCCACCCCAGATTGGGGCACGATGATTGCGGGCGGACAGTCGTTCTTGGCCACCCGCTGGTGGGTGTCCACGTTGCCGGGTGCCGCTGTGGTACTGGTCGGCGTTGCGCTGGCCTTGATCGGCGACGGACTCAACGATGCAAGGCGGCAGGCATGAGCGCGATTATCAGTGTTAAGAACCTTGGTATTCACGCTACAGCCAGCGGGCGTGCGCTCGTGGATGGCATCTCCTTTGACGTGCACCCCGGTGAAACCGTGGGACTGGTCGGCGAATCAGGCTCCGGCAAAAGCCTCACTTTGCGCGCGATTATGGGGCTGCTGCCCGAAGGCGTGACCCTTACGGATACGGAATCGATTACCGTAGCCGAACAGAAGCGCCTCGCCATGATCTTCCAAGATCCGGTCTCCTCACTCGATCCGTTGACCGGAGTGGTCAAACAAGTCGCTGAAGTACTGCGATACAACCAGCACATGAACCGGCATGAAGCGCGAGTCCAAGCTGCTGACCTGCTCATCAGCCTTGGTCTACCGCAGTCCTTACGTACCGCCGACCGCTATCCCGGGCAGCTGTCCGGCGGACAATGCCAGCGCGTCGGCATCGCCATCGCGCTCGCCACCAAGCCGAATATCCTGCTATGCGACGAGCCGACCACGGCGTTGGACGTCACCGTACAGCTCCAGATCCTCGATCTGCTTGCCGATTTACGCCAGCGCCTTGGCCTCACCATGCTGTTCGTGACCCACAATCTTGGTGTTGCCGCGCACGTGTGTGATCGGCTCATCGTGATGCAGCATGGGCATATCGTGGAAACCGGGCCTACCACAGCAGTACTGCATCATCCACAGCAGGAGTACACGCGGCGCCTGGTCAGCGCGATTCTGCCGATTCCAGGAGAACAGCACCGATGACACCAACTGCATCACCAGCATTGCTTGAACTGCGCGATATCACTGTGCGATATGGCGGGTTTACCGCAGTGGATCATGTGTCGTTCAGTTTGCCGCGTGGTGGAGCGCTCGGCATTGTGGGGGAGTCCGGCGCAGGCAAATCCACATTGGCGCGCGTAGCTGCCGGGCTGGTGGCGCCGGCAGGAGGCCAAGTGGTGCTCGACGGCCAGACGCTTGCACCGATTCGACGCACGCGCGAACAACGCCGACGTATCCAAATGGTGTTTCAGAATCCTGATTCCACGCTCAATCCGAGCCACAGCATCTACCGTATTCTTTCCGAAGGCATGGTGTTGCATCACACGCTGGAAACCAATGGTGTAAAGCCTTCCCGCGAAGCCATTACCCAGCGATGCCTCGAGCTGCTGCATATGGTCGGTCTCGGTGAAGATGCGCACGACATATTGCACCGCCATCCGCAGGCATTTTCCGGCGGCCAACGCCAGCGCATCGCCATCGCGCGTGCGCTCGGCGTGAAGCCGGATGTGCTCATTGCCGACGAACCAACCAGTGCGCTGGACGTCTCCGTGCAGCATGAGATTCTGGACCTGCTGGCGCAAATGCGCCACACCCAAGGCTTGAGCCTGATGCTCATCACCCATGATTTGGGTGTGGCCAACGCACTGTGCGATTGCATCATGGTGATGCGCGGCGGCACAAGCGTGGTCCAGAAATCAACAGAGCAGTTTTTCGCCGATCCGGGCCCACAATACGCAAAGGACCTGCTCACCGCAGCCCGCAGCGTCAGCATTGCGCCCAATATGCGCGGATAAGCTGTATACAGGCTTCTGTGACGTATTTCGCTATCGGCGGCACTGGCGTGTGCCGGGCTTTTCCATTACGGTGAAAAGGATTGCGTGACACACATTGAGGGGAAGCATGTTTGATAAGCGACTATTTCAATTAACGCCCGGTCTTGGCAGACTTGTAGCCGGCAAAGTGGCCTTGATGTGGGTGGGATTACTCGCCAACATCGGCTTTGTACTGTCTGTGGTCATGCTGTTGGACAATGCGCTGACCGCAGTCGATCCGCCGCTCTTCCAATGCGATAGCACATCGCCTGACGCATGGCCCTGCCCCACACAGTTGCAAGACGTGGCAGGCAGCAGCGTGCTCCCCATGGCCGGCGACATCATGTTCTATGTGCTGCTGGCACTGCTGTGCGCTGCGATACGATACACGGTGACCACGCATGCCACTCGGCTTGGTACAGAAGCCGCGGAACGCGTCAAACTGGCGTTGCGCTCCAAGCTCTACCGCAAGATGATCAAGCTTGGCCCCTCGTATGCGAGCCGCGTCAAGACTTCCGACGTGGTGCAGTCCGCTGGCGAGGGCGTGGAACAGATTCAAAGCTTCTTCGAACTGTTCCTACCGCAATTGTTCTATGCGATTCTCGCGCCGCTCACACTGTTCGTGGCCATCGCGCCGATTGATGTGCCGGCAGCGCTGACCATGCTCATCTGCGCTCCGCTGATCATCATCGTGACCGGCATGGTGTCAATGACCGCCGCCCGTGCCTTCAAAAAGTATTGGGGACGCTACACCGACATGGGTGCCGCCTTCCTCGACAACCTTCAGGGTCTCGAAACACTGAAGAACTTCGATGCCGACGATCGTGCCGCCGCTGAAATGGACAAGAAGGCCGAAGACTTCCGCGTGATGACCATGCGCGTGCTGCAGATCCAGCTGCGCTCGCTGACTGCTATGGACGTGGTGGCCTATGGCGGCGCGGCGGCCGGCATTGGCGTGGCGCTCTGGCGTTACGCGCACGCCCATGTGTTCGATACCGGCATATCGATGGTATTTCTTGCGCATCGAGTGCCCGAAGCACTCCGGTATCCGGTATATGGTTTGCAATACCTGCTGCCGTTCGGTATCGGCTACCCGCTGACTTTGGCCGGAGTGCTGTTCATTGTGCTGCTGTCCGCCGAATTCTTCATTCCGATGCGTCAGCTTGGCTCGTTCTTCCATGTGGCTATGAACGGCATGACCTCCACGAAGCGTATTTTCGCGTTGCTCGATGCTCCGGAACCTGCGCATGGCACTGCTGTGCTGCCGGCCGGTGCCGCGAGCAAGGATGCTGCATTCGATGTTGATTGTGCTCATGTGTCCTTTGCCTATGATGATGGCACCGAAGCATTGTCTGACATTTCCTTGAACGCCCATGCCGGTCAGCTCACCGCCATCGTTGGCGTATCCGGCTCCGGCAAATCCACGGCAGCGGCACTGATTGCCGGCACGCTCGCTGGATATCAGGGATCACTGACCATCGGTGGAACTGAGGTTCGCGACCTGTCTGGTGCCACGCTTGCCAACAATGTGACGTTGATTGGCGCGCGCAGTCACTTGTTCGCTGGCACGTTGCGCGAGAATCTGATGATGGCATTGCCTCCCAGCATTGCAGCCAGTACTGATGCGTCTCCATCGTCGGCGCCGCTGGAAGCAAGGCTGTGGTCGGCGCTGGAACAAGCCCGCATCGCTGACTTTGTGCGTACGCAGCCAGCCGGACTGGACATGATTATTGAGCCGGATGCGGCGAACTTGTCCGGCGGTCAACGCCAGCGCATCGCCATCGCCCGCGCACTGCTCCATGATGCTCCGATCATTATCTGCGATGAGGCCACAAGTAGCGTGGATGTGGAATCCGAGGAACTGATTCTTGCCGCGATTCGTGAATTGGCCGAAACGCATGGCAAGACGGTGATCATGATCACGCATCGCATGGCCAATGCCGAACATGCCGATCATGTGGTGGTGCTCGACCATGCACATGTGGTGGAATCCGGTACCCATGATGCGCTGATGGCAGCGCACGGCCGATACGCCGAGCTTTTCACCGCGCAAGCCGATATCGAGCATTTTGCCGATGCATCCGGTGTGCAGGCCCCCTCTGACGAGGGGGCTCCCGGTCGTAGGCCGGGTGGGGGAGAGACCTCGCGCAGTGAGAACAGTCAGCCCGCAGCATCGGCCTCCGCATCATCCGAAGCCATCGCAGCCAGCACCATTCAACCGGCTCAGCTTTCCACCTTCCAAACCGTCAAGCGTCTGCTCAAGGTGGCGGCCCCGCTGACCCGTCTGATGGTCACGGCCACCATTGCCGGCTCCATCGGTCACCTTGCCGCGACCTTCCTGCCGGTGTTCGGCATCGTCGCAGCCTTTGCCGTCGCCGGCTACCCGGTGTGGGGTATGAACGTCACCGCAGCGGTCATCGGCATGATCATCTGCGCGCTGCTCAGAGGCATCACCCGATATGTCGAACAGTATCTGAACCATAATGTGGCCTTCCATCTGCTCGCGCTTTTCCGCTCCCGAGCGTTCGCGGCATTGCGCCGACTCGCTCCCGCCAAACTTGCCGGCAAAGGCAAGGGCAACCTGATCGCCATGCTCACCACGGATGTGGAACTGCTCGAAATCTTCTTTGCCCACACCATCAGCCCGTTCGCCATCGCAGTGACTACCACAGTCATGTACGCGATTATTGCGGCGACGCTGAACCCGTGGATGGCGCTCGCCCTGATTGCCGCTCATTTGGTAATCGGCGTGGTGATTCCGAAGTTCTTCGCCACCGGTGTGCATAATCTCGGCCCGGTCATTCGCGGTGCCGCAGGCAGACTCGACGACGTGATGCTCGACGATATGCGCGGCCTTGATGAAATCATCCGTTTCGGCCGTGGCGAGGAGCGCGCGCAGGCCATCGAACAACGCACGCTCGCGCTCTGGCGTGACCATGCCAAGCTCAGCCGTGTCAACGGACGATTCGCCGGCATCGGAGGGCTATTGGTCTTCCTGCTCAATATGGGAGCCATTGCGCTGGTGCTCAATCAGGCGGTGAGCGCTCCGTTGCATATCCCGGCATTGGTGAGCGCATTCGTGCTCTTCACCAGCTCCTTTGGCCCGACATTGGCCTTGAGCGCGCTGCCGGCGAACCTTACGCAGACCTTTGCCGCCGCTCGCCGCCTGTTCGGTCTTATGGACGAGCAACCGGCCATTCACGAGCAGGGAACCGAAACGCCTGTATACGAGGGAATGGCGCTGGACCATGTGACCTTCACCTATCCCATGCCCGGGAAGACCGGCGCTCGCGCCAATGCGCCGGTGCTCGACAATTACTCGCTGAATGTGCCAAGCCAGGGCATTCTCGGCATCCAAGGACCATCCGGTCGCGGCAAGTCCACCATGCTGAAACTGATGATGCGCTACTGGGATCCGCAATCCGGCCAAGTGTACTTCTCCGGTACGCCTGTACCGCAAGTCGACGCCCATTATCGCCGCCGCGCTCAGGCGATGATGAGTCAGGAAACGCATCTGTTCGACGGTACGATTCGCGATAATCTGCTCATCGCACTGCCTGAATCGCAGTTGGCAACGGTATCTGATGATCGTTTGCGTGACGCGCTGGCCAAAGCTTCGGTACTGGAGCTGATTGATTCGCTGCCGCACGGTTTGGATACCCAAGTGGGCGAGCTTGGCGATCGCCTTTCGGAAGGCGAACGCCAGCGCATCGGATTGGCGCGCGTATTCCTACGGGATGCCGATCTGGTGCTGTTCGATGAGCCGACCAGCCGGCTTGATGCACTGAACGAGGCGATGATTCTGCGATCGATTCAAGAGCTCAGCACTGCGCATCGCCGGAAGGATTCGGATGATTGCGGTACCGCCGTGGTATTGGTATCGCATCGCGCATCCGCCATGCGCATCGCGAACGAAATCGTGACCTTGTAATCAGCTGCGAGTCGGCAGTATGGTGCTGTGGGCTGCAAAACTGCCGAATATACGACAGTTCTGCAGCCCACAGTGTTGTTCGTGATTATTCCTTGATGAATGCATCCAGCGAATCGAGCGCCTGATCGATGGCTTTGGCCTCGCGGGCGTTTTCCGCGGCATCATACGCAGGAGCAGTGGTATCGCTGAGTACTGCCTCGCGCGCGATATCAGCGTTCTCAATGCCGTTGGGCTGCGCCGGTATGGATACTGCGCTGACATGTTCCGGTACCGGCACCGGAATCTGCCCGGGAGCCGGAACCGGCGTGATGACGCTTGCGGCAAGAGCATCGACTGCAGCACGGGCAGACGAATCGATATCCTCGTCCACCATGTTGCCGGTTGAAGCAGAGGCGTTGACACTATCCGCAGCCTGCACAGCATCAGCATGAGCAGGCAGCGATGGCTGGCGCTGTGCCTGAGCGGACTGCAACGTTGCCTTGGCCTTGCGCTGTGCTTTCTGTTCCTGACGTTCGCGTTCAGCCTGCTGTTGCTGCGCTTCCAAAGCGAACACCTGCCGTTGCGCGGTAAGCCGAGCGCGTTCCGCAGCAGTCATAATGCCCAAAGCCTGCAATCGTTCGTTTTCCACACGGCGCAACGTTGCTTCCGCGTGACGAATATTCGCATCTGCGGAACTCAACGCATACTTTGCGGCAGCCATTTCGGTTTTCGGCTGCCACAGATGCTCAATCTCCTCAAGCGTACGGCCCATCGTTTCCGGTACCAGCACAATGATGCCGAAGAGACCTAGCAGATCAAGCGCGCCGAAAATAGCAAAGGAGATGCCGCCACCCCATCCATCAATCATGAGCGGAGTGAACTGGGCGATAATCCAGTTTGCGATCAGCAGGCACATGACGCACAGGCCGGTGGCACGGCCGCGCAGATACGTGGGGAAAAGTTCGGGAATCACAATCCAAGGAATCGGCCCCATGGAGAATGCGAACGATGCGGTGAATCCCATGACGAAAATCAACGTCAACAGCGAGCTATCCATGGCGTACGCCACCGCGATGCACCAAGCGAACAGGCACATCAGCCCAGTGCCGATTTCCATCAGTCGCTTGCGTCCGAACGTATCAATCAGATACATGCCCACTACGGTGGCCACCAGCTCCACACCGCCCACGCATGCGGCGGCAAGGAACTCGGTATCGCCGCCGAAGCCAAGATCGGAGAACATCACCGGACCGTAATAGGAGATGGCGTTCATGCCGATGAGCTGATTGAAGACGGCAAGAAAAATGCCAATGCACAAGGCTTTGCGTAGGCCCGGGCGGAACAGGTCATGGAATTCGCTGGACATTTCGCTTTCCAAGCGAACGGAAGCACTGATGTCGTCGGCGCGAAGACGAGCGCGTTCGGTGCCGAGAATATGTTCCAGTACGGTGAAACCCTCATCATTGCGGTCCATGCGAATCAGGAATCTGGGGCTTTCCGGAGCGCGCATCATAGCGAGCAGGAAAGCGGCGGCCGGAATGGCGCCAAGTCCCAGCATCCATCGCCAACCGGTGCTGACATCCCAGTGATGCGCGCCATAGGAGGCGATGATGTAATTGATGACGTTGGTGAGGAAGATGCCGCAGACGGCGAGCATCTGATAGGAGAACGCTAATAGGCCGCGAATATTCGACGGAGCGGATTCGGTGATGTAGGTGACCGCCAATGCCGCAGTCAAGCCGATGCCCAAACCGCCGACCATACGCGAAACCAGCAGATCATAAGGGCCTACGGTCAGCGCACTCCAAATCGCGGCCACCAGGAAAAGCCAGCCGCCAACAAGCAGCAATCGTTTGCGGCCGAATTTATCCGAAAGGAAACCGGCAAGCGCGGCGCCGGGAATGGCGCCGATCATGATGGAGGAGATCATGAAACCCTCCATCAGCGTGCTGAGATCATATTTGGCGCGAAGGAATTCAATGGCACCGGAAATGGATACCGTATCATAGCCGTACAGTAATCCGGCGAGGCCGGCGCTTAACGCCAAACCAAACGTGTATTTCCCTGAACCTTGTGTGCGAATAGCTGTTCCCAACGGGTTTGTTTGTTTTGTGGCATCCTGAAACAGACCCGCCATGTGCTCTTCCTCTCAATAACAGCTCGGGGGACATTTGCATATAGTAGCCGGAGCACACGGTTTCGGCGTGAAAATATCATAAATAATTGGTAATGGAGCGTTGTTGCCAAGACTTGCCATTGCATTGGATTACGTTGGCGATGCGCTTTCAGGGGCTTTCGTGGGCTTTCATCGGCTTTCATGGGCTTTCATCGGCTTTCATCGGGGTAAGAACCGTGTACAGTGGCGTGTAGTGAGCCGTAATAAAGGAGCGTCGTCATGACCAATGGGCATATCAATCCCGCCAACGTACCGGACATCGCATTGAAAGATGGCCATTCGATTCCGCAGATCGGCCTCGGCGTGCTGCGCATCGATGATGACGGCGTGACCCCGGTGGTCGAATCCGCGTTGGAGGCCGGTTACCGTCACATCGATGGAGCCGCCGGCTATAACAATGAGGCCGGCGTGGGGCGCGCGCTCGCCGCCACCGGCTACAACAAGGGTGCCGCGCGCGAGACCCTGTGGGTCACCACCAAACTGCGTGACTCCCAGCAGGGGTATGATTCCGCGCTCAAGGCGTTCGATGATTCTTTGAACAAACTCCAGCTCGATTATGTGGACATGTATATGATTCACTGGCCCACGCCGTTCGACTGGCGCAGCACCGACACGTGGAAGGCGTTCATGAAGCTGCGTGAGGAGGGGCGCGCCCGCACGTTGGGCGTATGCAACTTCATGCCCGCCGATTTGAAGCGCCTCTATGGGGAAACCGGTTCCTGGCCGGCTGTGAACCAGATTGAGCTGCACCCCACATGGCAGCAGCGTGACGTGGTGGCCTACTGCAAGGAGCATGGCATTGCCGTGGAAGCCTATTCGCCGATGGCTCGCGGCGCCGACCTCAATGCCGGAGACGGCACGATTGAGCGTATCGCCGAAGCGCATCAGGTGAGCCCGGCTCAGGTGATTCTGCGCTGGCATATCGAAAACGGCACGATTATCATTCCGAAGTCTGTGCACGCCGCGCGCCAGCAGGAAAACCTGGATCTCTTCGGCTTCGAGCTGACCGCCGACGAGCATGCGGCCATCGACGCGTTGGATGGTCCGACCCGCGCAGGCCACGATCCCGCCACCTTCACCTACGCGTGAATCGATGCCACGTCGTACTTCGTACCGTCGTTCTCGTTCCGCGCACTTCCGCCGTGGATTCAACGCGTCCAATCCGCTGGAGCGCATACTGATTCTGTTGGTGATTGCCGCCATTATCGGCGTCACTGTCGGACTGTTATTGCCGCAAGTGAGTCCTACCGCGGGCAAAATCACTGGCAACTACACCGCCACCGGTTCCGCAGCAGATACCCTGAACCGGCTCACTGTGGACGATGCGCAGAACCCGGCGGGCTACGATCGCGACTCGTTCGGCTTCCGTGAAACCGATACCGACGGTAACGGATGCGATGCGCGCGAGGATGTGCTTGCCCGCGACCTGACCGACGTACAAGTCAAATACGCTGGTTCCTGCGAAGTCACCTCCGGCACACTGAACGATCCCTACACCGGCCAGACCATCCATTTTGTGCGCGGACGAACCACCAGCGCCAAAGTACAGATTGATCATGTGGTGGCTTTGGAAAACGCCTGGCAATCCGGGGCGCGCGATTGGACCACTGCCGAGCGTCACCAGTTTGGCAATGACCCGTATAATCTACTGGCTGTGGACGGCCCCGCCAACCAAGAGAAGGGCTCAGCTTCCGCAGCCTACTGGCTGCCCACCAACGCAGCCTACCGGTGCGACTATGTGGCCCGGCAGATCGGAGTCAAAGACAAATACAAACTCACCGTGACCAGCCAGGAGAAGGATGCGATGCTTGCCGTACTGCATGCCTGTCCCGGGCAGGCAGTCCCAGCAGACCAGTAATCATGCGTGGTCGTTGATGGTCCCGTTGTGTTGACTCAGAAACATGGTGACGCTATAACAGTGGCCGGGGAATACTAAGAGAGGCACGAACGAGCACATGAGCGTCAACGCGAGCACGGATAATCAAGCGGATAATCAGTCGAATACATCAGTGAATAATCACACCAATACTCAGTCAAAAAACCAGTCGAATAATCAGCGCATGCCGCGCACCAACGATCCGACCATTGCCAGCAACACCCACGGCCGCGGTTATGGCCGTATGCACACCATCGATAAGCGTCGCACCATCCACCCTGAGCAGGAGCGACTCACCGCCAAACATCCTGAGCTCAACATTGTGGACGCGCAAACCGTGGCCAGCATCGAGCGAGGCGACGCGGAAATCGACAAGGAGCGTGCGGCGGCCCGTGCGCAGGCGGCGAACAAACCAGCCCATCATGGTCATGCGCTCGCCGGCATTCTGGGGCCTGCCTTTGTGGCGGCCGTGGCGTACGTGGATCCGGGCAATGTGGCGGCCAACGTGACCTCCGGTGCCCGGTACGGTTATCTGCTGGTCTGGGTGTTGGTGCTTGCCAATGCCATGAGTGTGCTGATTCAATACCAATCCGCCAAGCTCGGCATTGTCACCGGCAAATCACTGCCGGAACTGCTGGGCGAGCGTATGCATGATGCCGGCCGATTCATGTTCTTCATGCAAGCCGAGGTCATCGCCATCGCCACCGATTTGGCGGAGCTGATCGGCGGTGCCATCGCGCTGAACCTGCTGTTCGGATTGCCGCTGTTCGTCGGCGGCGTGGTGATTGGCGCTGTTTCCACCGTGCTACTGCTGTTCGAGGGCGGCAAAACGCACCGCCTGTTCGAGAAAATGGTGATCGCCCTGCTGTTGGTGATTACGTTCGGTTTCATTGCCGGACTGTTCATCGCGCCACCGAACCCAGCCGACGTGGCCGGCGGTCTCATTCCGCATTTCACCACCACGGACTCCGTGCTGATGGCATCCTCCATGCTGGGTGCCACGGTGATGCCGCATGCGATTTATTTGCATTCCACGCTGGTGAACGATCATTACGCCGGCGGTCAGGCCAAGCCTTCCATCAAACGTCTACTTGATGGGTCCAAAGTCGATGTGTTTTGGGCGTTGGTGCTGGCCGGTACGGTGAATCTGAGTCTGCTGATTCTCGCCGCCAATTCCCTGTACGGCATGAAGGGCACTGATTCGATTGAGGGTGCCCAGCATGCGATTGTTTCCGTGCTCGGTCCGGTGATTGGTACGATCTTCTCCGTCGGATTGCTGGCCTCTTCGCTGAGTTCCACGTCGGTGGGTACGTATGCCGGTTCTGAGATCATGCATGGTTTACTGCGTATCAAGGCGCCGATGTGGGCTTGCCGCGTGGTGACGTTGGTGCCGGGTTTGATTGTGCTGTGGTTCGCGCCGAATCCAACCGAAGCGTTGGTGATTGGTCAGGTGATTCTTTCCGTCGGCATCCCATTCGCCATCATTCCGTTGATGCGTTACACGCACGATAAGCAACTCATGGGCAAATGGGTGGACGGCCCGGTCAAACATGTGATCTTCATTGCTGTGGCCGCACTGATTATCGCGCTGAACGTGCTGCTCATCGTGCTGACGGTCCTCGGCAAAGCATGACGGTCCTCGGCAAAGCATGACCGTCATTTTCACCGTTAACTGACGGTTTTATAACACTGACTGACGGTTATTAAACGCTGACTGACGGTTTTATAACGAATTCCGTTGGAAATCCTTCAGTCAATGTGAGAAATCCGTCAGTCAATGTTGGGAAACCGTCAGTTATTGTGTGTGGGCGGCAGTAGGGACCTGTCTCCCATGAGGACTGTCTCGGACTATGCGTAATCGGTAGAACTGTCTTCAGAATCGGTAGAACCGTCTTCAGAATATGTAGTCGGTTTTGATCACCTTGTGTGATTCCGACATAACGCGCAGATTGATAAGCGTCGATGTGGATAACCAAAAGTTATCCACAGTGGTTGTTACTCCGTCATAGTATCCACAATTGCCGGAAGAGCTTGCGTAGTTTCGACCAACCCTTTTAGCGTTGGAACATGGGTACGTATTCATTAATCATGGAAAAGCTAATTGACGCTCAACGTCGAGGTCAGTGTATGAGAGCTTCGGGAGCTTCGGAGTACATGTTGCTCAAACGAATGACGGAGCGAGGCGAAGTCGTTCGAACATATCCCAATATGTACATGAACGGCGGCTACTGGAATGGACTGACACCTGCTGCACAGATGCTGCATATCATGCGAGCGATTTCAGCCGACAGTCCCGATACGGTGTTTGCTGGAATTTCGGCAGCATGTGCGTGGAATCTGGACCATTCGACGTACTTGCATACCCGGGATAGTCGAATTGTGATGGCTGCAAGTGGTGGGACGACTGCAAATGGTTATTGCAAGCAGATACGCAGATTCTATGTGCCGCAACATGAAATCGAACAGGCACAATGTGTTGCCGGGGTTAAAGTCACGAGTATTCAGCGTACGTTATTCGACTGCGGTCGCATGTATGAGCCTCGTAGTGCTCTGTCATTTTATGATTCAGCTATACGCCAAGGTTTGATTACTCAAGAGGACATTCTGAAATATACGTATGAAAAGCATCGCTGCCGTAATCAATTCCCGGCCCGTGCCCTTGCTGGTTTTGCCAATGGCCTTAGTGAAAATGGTGGCGAATCATTTTGCTATGCAACGATGGCTGAAGAAGGGATTAGTCTGCCGGAACAGCAGGTTGAATTTATTGATGTGAATAATGCAAACGCCGCGTATCGCGTTGATTATTTATGGAGATTGTCTGATGGAAGCATAGTAGTTGGTGAGTTTGACGGACAAAAGAAGTACGTAGATCCTTCAATGGCCCAAGGCCAGAATGTCAGCGGCGTGGTCAGCCAGGAACGCAGTCGTCAGAATGCGCTGATGGCGCTCGGTGTGGATCGTTGTGTGCGATGGTTCTTTGCCGATGCGTACCATCGATTGCCTATGAAAAAAACTTTGGAGAAGGCTGGTGTGCCTATAGGCAAACCATATGCGCCATGGCTCCGATGATTATAAGAGCGATTTTTGCTGCTGCTTGCTGCTTAACGCTAGTGTTTTCGTCGCCTATAATGATTGCTTTTTGTGTCCGCATTGCGTTAGTCATATCTATCGGCGGTTCGAATTAGTTGACATCTGTTGCTTGTCTGAGCCTAGCTGCTTGGTTCGTTGCTTGGTTCGGTGACAGGATTTCAGAAATCGAACTCAGTCCTCTCCTCAGCTTGATTGACTGACGGTTATCTAACATTGACTGACGGTTATTTAACGCTGACTGACGGTTTTATAACGAATTTCGTTGGAAATCCTTCAGTCAATGTGAGGAATCCGTCAGTCGGTGTGGGAAATCCGTCAGTCAATGTGGGAAATCCGTCAGTCAGTGGAGAGAATGGAGCCGTTCGCGCAATGCGTGGAGTGATATGGCGTCGCGCATGTGGCCGGCACCGTCACCGCGCACGCCAAAGGCCACCATGAGCACCATCACGAAGCAGATGCCGGCGGAAATACGCAGCGCCCACTGAATACCGAAAATCGAGGCAGCCACGTTGGATGCGCCGGAGGCGTGATTCCACGCGGCGAACGTTTCCATCAGAATCACCAGGACCGGAGCGCCCACCGCACCGGCAATCTGGCGTGCCGTGTTGGTCACCGATGAGCCAGCGGACACTTCATCCGGCCCGTTCAAACAATTCAACGACCATGTGGTAATCGGCATCAGCAGGAATCCCATGCCAATCTGGCGGACGAACTGGCAGATCGACACCCACCAGATCCACGTGTCCATCGCAACCAAAGACATGCCGATGGTACCAATCGTCAGCACGATCGAACCGAACAGGGCCACGGGTCGTGCGCCAAAGCGGTCCATGGCGCGCCCGCCAAAGAACTGGGAGACGCATTGGCCGATGGCGCCCGGCAGCATAATCAGGCCGCTCATCGTTGCCGTGAACCCACGATCGGTCTGGATATAGAGCGGCATGATGACCAGAATCGAACTGAAGGCAAAGAACGCCAGCGACGCGGTAATGGTGCCTACGGTAAAGGAGCGGTTCTTCAGCACGCGAAGATCAAGCAGTGGAGGCTGCGGAAGGGCGTGCGGATGGGTTGGTGTTTCTGCTGTGGCGTTTACGCTGCTCATGCCCGCCGCCGCAATTCTGGCCTTGGCTTCACGATAACGACGTCCGTGGCGCAGATTGCGCAGTACAAACCAGATGATGCCAATCAGGCCCACGATCATCGGCCCCCACACGGCTGGTGCGGCGAACCCGTAGGTTTCCGAATTGGTGAAGCCGAACATCAGCCCGCCGAAGCCGATCACCGACAGCGACACCGAGAAGAAGTCCGCGCGGGCGGAAGGATCGTGGGAACCGAAGTTATGCAGCCAGAATACGGCGGCGAGCAACGACAGTACGCCGATAATCGTCATGGTCAGGAAGATCGATCGCCATCCGTTGGCATCGGTTTGCCATCCGCCCAACGTCGGTCCGATGGCCGGGGCGACGCTCATGGCCATGCCCACGGTGCCCATCGCGAAACCGCGGCGTGACAGCGGATAAATCGAGAATACGGTGATTTGCAGCACCGGCCACATCACGCCTGTACCCGCGGCCTCAAGCACGCGGCCGAGCAGCACCCACACAAAGTTCGGCCCGAGCCATGCCATGATCGAACCGACGGTGAACACCGCCATCGAACAGATCACGATTTGGCGGGTGGAGAATCGGCGGGTCAGATATGCGGTCAATGGCACCATAACGCCCATGACCAGCTGGAATACGGATGTGAGCCATTGGCCGGTGGTGACGGAGATGCCGAATTCGCTAACGATGATTGGCAGCGCGGAACTTAATTGCAGCTGGGTAAAGTTTCCAACAAAAGTGATGAAGGTAAGAATGGCGATGGAAACGAATGCTGCACGGCTGAGTTTGCCGTCCACATAGGATTCCTCTTGGCTTAGTACACGCTGCAATTCGCTAGTGCGATGTTTGATTCCGCTCTCTCCAGCCACACAACACTCCACTTCTGCGCTCGGTCGGAAAAGCTTAGGACTGGTGATTCGGCTCGGTGATACAGCCTGTTTCATCCCCTGCTGGACTCGGTGGCAGGTGCCATTTGCTTCTGTGCTTGGCCGGGCGGCACCTTTAGAAAGCACTCACATACACTACGCCGCGGGGTGGTCTGATGATGATATGCGAACGCGCCGGCTGTTGCTCCGGCGCGTTCGCATAAACAGTGAAGATTGCTGCTGATTCGGTGATCAGGCGGCCTTCTTGCGACCGCGACGCTTCATGATGCCGGATACGGCTGAGTCAGCGTCGAAGATAACCGTTTTGTTTTCCGGATATGCCGCGCCGTTGACCGCCTGGTAGGCGACTTCGCCTTCAGGAGCTTCAGGCAGAGTGAAGAATGCCTTAACGGCTTCCACCAGCGTTGGCTCCTTGATATTCGCCGATGACGCGGTGCCGGCGACCTTGCTGAACTTGATGGCGTTATCCGCTTTGGCGGTGGTCGGAGTGACGGCGATCTGTCGGGTCTTCTCGTTGATCAGGACCTTGACATACGCGGGGGAGCCCAGCACTTCGGAGGTGGCCTTGTTAAAACGGATGGCGGTTTCGGTCACGGTCATCACGGTTTTGCCGACCGGCTTGACGAGCTGGACTTCCTCAAAACCTTGCAATAATGAAGCCATAATAATGCTCCTATATGAAACAGAATTCCCGATATTGTTTTCTCGATAATTCTAACTAAATAATCGAAAATATTGCAAATTACCAGCAGAATTGCGAGGTCCTTTTTGAACCTTTTTGAATGTAGGGATACGCAAAAGCCCCGCCTGATGGCAGGGCTTATTGTGAAGAGTATCGTGCAAGCTATATCACTTATGAATCCTAGTAGCTCTTGTACTGCTGCCAATGCGCATAGGCGCCGGCAATCGATCCATAGCGGCCGTTGCAATAATTCACGAACCACTTGAACTGGGTCTGGTAGTTTGTGGCCCAGTCGGAACCGGCCGAAGCCATCTTGCTGCCAGGCAGCGCCTGAGGAAGACCGTAGGCGCCGGAGGAAGGATTCGTGGCAGTGGGATTCCAGCCGGATTCATGGTTGATGATGAAGTTCGCGGCGGTGAAGTCCTCTTCGCTGTACCCGTTGGAAAGCAGCCAATCATGTGCCCAAGTCTGCATTTCACCGGCCGGCACTGTGGTGCCCAAGCTGGTCGACGAGCTGGAAGATGACGACGAGGAGCCGGTGCCCACCAGAATCACCTTATCGACCGGAGCCTTCTTGACCCAGGATGCGAACACGTTGGAGGACACGACCTTGTTGCCGGCGCGGGTCACCAGGGAGGTGGTCTCCATCACGCCGTTCTGACCTTCGGTCTCCACCTTTTCGGTGCCCTTGGGCAGGCTGGAGGTTTCCTTGCGGACCTCGTTGAACGGAATATCCGTGTCGCTGGTCTCCACCTCAGCGCCTGCACGGTTAATGGTGATGACCGTGGACTCGGTGACCTTGCTCTTCAACGACGGGGACACGGTGTCGCTCGGATCCAGTGTGATATTGCCGGCTTCGAGCACGTCCTTAACGGTTTTCATCTCGCTTTTCTCGCCAAGCACCACACGCGAATCGCCGTTGATCTTCACGGTGACGTACGTGGTGTTCTTGTCTGCGCCGTTCAGATTGCCGCGCGCTGCGGAACGTGAGGCTGCGGAGTCGGTGACGGAGAACGCACTGAGCTGGGTGTTGGGCTGCACGGTATCCGACTGGTAGAAGTTGCGGGATACGAATCCTGCACCGGCGATCAACCCTCCGGCGGCAATCACCGCACCGATTTTGGCCCACTGACGCTTGCTGAGGCTCAGGGACTTGAGGGGGGAGGTTTTCCTGCCGTGTCTCGTCATTACGCTCCTTGCGTTGATTGCAACTCGATGAACGACTATATAACCGCATCAATTGTGCAGATGGTGTATGGCGTATTGCCTATGACCAAGCTGCACACATCGCTCTCCATGATAGACGGGGCGGTGGATGAACAACGATATGCCGACTCTGCGAGAGATGGCAGAAGTCGGCATATGTAGTGGTTGGCTTGGCTGAATAGCGCCAAATATAGTGGTGATTGCTGATGCGCCTGCTTCAGTGATCGGCAATCACCATTCAGTCGGCGATTACTCGTCGATTACTCGTCGATTACTCGTCGATTACTCAGCGGCTTGCGCGGCTGCTTGTGCCTTGGCGGCAGCAAGGTCGAGCGCCCTGGCCTGACCGATCAGATCGTCCAGGTCGGCGGCCTGCAATGCGCCGGCCTGCTGGAAGATGACCTCGCCCTGCTTGGCGATCATCAGCGTGGGCACGGCCTGAATGCCGGCTGCCTGAGCCAGATCCTGATTGGCATCGATGTCCACCTTCACGAACGCGATGTCCTTATTCTCCGGCTTGTCGGAAGCCGCCTCGAAAATCGGGCCGAATGCGCGGCACGGGCCGCACCAGGTGGCCCAGAAGTCCACGAACACGATTTCATTGTCGGTGATCGTCTGCTCGAATTGCGCGGAAGTGATGGCCTTGGTCGCCATATGCCTCTCCTTGATGGTTGTGTTGGTGATATGTGGTGCGTTCTGGGCTCCAGCTTGACAGCACCACCCAACAATTCGCGCATGGAAAAGACCGGACGCGCCGTTGACTACGCCACAAGCCAAACGTTTGCCCATATTTCGCTGAAAGATGAGCCGCCACCCAATTACGCGCGCGATAATGGGAACCATGCCAGTCATGAATGATGAAGTGCCCGACGAGGGCGATTTCGATGCAGGCCGCAAGCGCGGCGAATTCGACAACATCACTCCCGAGGACTTCATCCACGGAGGTGGGGCGGGACACAGCAATCCTCCGGGGTGGCTTGGCCCCGCGGACATCAATCGTGCGCGCCATCAGATGCCGATTGCCTATGTGGAGATTGTGCCGGTGCGCACCGATGATATGGGTCGCATCGCACAGGTCGGCTCGCTACTGCGCGTTTCGGATGATGGATCGATCGAACGCACGCTGATTACCGGCCGAGTGCTGTTCCATGAGACGTTGCGCGAGGCCATCGCCCGCAATGTGGCCAAGGATCTGGGCGATATCGCGCTGCCGTTGCTGCCCGCTTCGCTCCAGCCGTTCACCGTGGCCGAGTTCTTCCCGACCCCGGGCCTGAGCGAATACTATGACCCACGCCAGCATGCGATCGCCTTGTGCTACGTAGTGGCCATCGCCGGTGACTGCAAACCGCAGGATGAGACGCTTGACGTGGAGTGGGTCGATCCCAAGAGCGATCTGATGGACAAGTTCGTGGACCAGATGGTCAATGGACATGGGCGCATTGTGCGTCAGGCGCTGGCTTGGGCAGGCGTGTGAACGCGCGGCGGTAATACCGCATTGCAGCGGCGACTGCGCCGGTAATGCAGCTACCGCATGGTGGCATGTTGAATACGTGTTGAATCTCGAATTCAAGGAAGTGCATATGGCAATCGAATTGGTCAATCATGTCTATCGCGAAGGCGAAGGCGTGCCGGTGGTGCTGATGAACGCCTATCCGGTGGATCACCGCATGTGGGACGTGTGCGCGAAGGCGCTCGCGGATCTTTCTTACCTGAATGATGTGCCTCCGTTCCCGATCTGGGCGCCGGATATGGCAGGCTCCGGCGAATCCCCGGTGCCAAGCGCCGAGGATTCCGGCCCTCAACTGGCGAACGGCGCTTATACCGAGGCGCTTGACCGTTTGGCGGACGCTTATGTGGCGCTGATCAACGATGCCGGCTACAGCCAAGCCATCTGGGTGGGATTGTCGATGGGCGGTTATGTGGCGATGGATATCCAGCGCCGCCACCCTGAAACGGTGGCCGGTCTGGCCCTATGCGACACCATGGCCGCATCCGACGGCACCGGCGGCGAAGGCCGCCTTGCTATGGCGGATGCCGCAGAGCAGACCAACTCCGTGGAACCGGTCATGCATTTCGCCAAGCCGGCAGACGGCGATTCTACAGTGAAGAAAACCCCGGAATTCATCACCACCATGACCACATGGATTGAGGAACAGAATCCCGCCGGCCTGGCATGGCGTCAACGCATGACGTACGGCCGCCCGGACATGGGTAATGTTCCGGAAACCATCACCGCCCCGACTGTGGTGGTGTCCGGTGAACTCGATCCCACCAGCAACCCGAGTGTGATGAAGCCGCTCGCCGACCGCATCGCCGGCGCACAATTCGTCGACATTCCTGATTGCGGACACTTCAGCGCCGTTGAACATCCGGAGACCGTGGCGCGCGCGCTGCTGTCCCTGGTCCGCCGCGTACAGGAGCAGTAATCAGCCATGACCGCAGATATTCATTTCTCACCGCTTGCACTGACCCGTGCGCTGCCGTTCCTGCCGCTCGCGCAAGGCGATATCGACTACCAAGTCGATCGTCGCAGCGAGCCAGGGCTTATTGACGAGTTGCTGCAGAATCCCAATACCAAAGTGATTCTGACCCGTGCAGGTCGCATCGCCGTGCCGCGCGGACAGGGCGAACTCGTCGACTACGAAAACGTCAAAATGCGGCTCGCCACATTGCCCGGCGCCTACGTGACCGCGGAACTCAACCGGTACCCCGAGGCGGTAGCCATGTTCCTCGGCTCCTACGGCGGCGTGCGCGGCGAATCCGTGGTGGCAGTGGATATCTCGCGTGTGCCTGCGCCGGGTGAACACACCGATACGCACCATCATGCGGGCAGTGCAGCCGGATGCGACGGCTGCACCACGGCAGGCCAGCATGGTACGACTGCCAGTGTGACCGGCGTGCTCGGCACCGAGGATCACGGTACCGTCGACGGTGCGCTCAGCGTACCGGATTCCGCCGGTCAAGGTGCCGACGATGCATTCGATGAAACCGTCGACCTCACAACGCAACAGCACCCGCAGCCCAAGCCAACATTGCTGCAACAGTCCGTGGAACGATTCGATTGGGTCGATTTGCGCGGTTTTGCGCCACATGCCAACGCGCGCGAAGCCGGGCAGGCCACCAGCGCCATCACCCTGAGCATCTGGCACTCCCGCCAACGGTTCTGCCCCACCTGTGGCGCACCGGTCGAAACAGCGCTCGCCGGATGGGCGCAGCGTTGCTCCAATGCGGCGGATGGACACCGTATTCTGTTCCCGCGCGTCGAACCGGCGGTAATCACTGCCATCGTGGACGGACAGGATCGTCTGCTGCTGCAACACAATGCCGCATGGAAGGACGAACGACTCTACTCGGTGTCTGCAGGATTCGTGGAGGCGGGGGAGAACCTTGAACATGCATGCCGCCGCGAGGCTTTGGAGGAAACCGGCATCAAGCTCGGCGAAGTGCGCTACCTCGGCTCCCAGCCATGGCCGTTCCCGGCGTCATTGATGATGGCGTTCAAGGCGCACGCCGTGACTACGGATGTGCATGTGGACGGTGAAGAGACCGTTACCGCGCGCTGGGTCACCCGCGACGAGTACACCGCCGAACTGATCTCCGGACGCATGGCGGCACCGGGGCGTGCCACCATTGCACGATACATGATTGAGGAGTGGCTCGGACGTGAGCTGTAAGGTAGCCGCAGGCTCGCCGAATATGGGGAATATGGGATAGGCTTATGACTATGAGTGAAGAAACTGAACAGCCATTGAACCTGGACATTCCCGATCATCTGGAATACTCCGACGAGCATGTCTGGGTCGATCGCTCCGGCGAGCTCGCCATCCTCGGCATCACCGAATACGCCGCCGACCAGCTCGGTGAACTCGTGTTCGTGGATTTGCCCGAACCTGGTTCGCGCGTCGAAGCGGGCGACGAAATCGTGGAATTGGAATCCTCCAAGGCCGTGCAACCGATGATCAGCCCGGTGGCTGGCGTCATCAAATACGTCAACCGTGATGTTTCGGACGATCCGTCCGTTATCAACGGCGATCCGTACGGTGAAGGCTGGATCTTGAAGGTCGAGCTTGACGACGATGAGCCCGACCTGCTGACCGCCGAGGAATACGCCAAGGTGATTCGCTGAAGCCATTCGTAGCGTTCTCATAGCACCCATGGCCTATAGTTAGGGGCATGAGAAGCCCACGCGAGGATTTTGAAGCCGCAGGCAAGCGTCTTGAAGCGTTGCATCTGTTGCATCGCGGCGAGACGCATGCGCCTGTGGGCGCAGATGATGCGACGCGCAACACCGCAGCCGGTGACTCGCCGGCAGCCGCCGGTACGTCCACCGGTAATGCCGACGATGCCATGCCTACGGTGCCGATTCCCGCGCGCAGTGCCGTCACCACCTTTGACGCAGCCTCCAAACGTGAGCGGATTGAGGTCAAGCCCCCGCTGATTCGTCTGATGCGCCGCGTTATTACCAATACATTCGGCGTGTGGTCGCATGCGTCCGCGCTCGTAGCGCAGCGGCTCGGCTGGTTCCCTCGCGTGGAGCCTTATGTGGGCTACGGCACCGGCGACTACTCGCGCCTGATTTGCCGAACGGTGTACGCGCCGGTACATGGTCAGTCCGGTCTGCTGATTCGCGGCATCCGCGGCATGCTCACCATCCCTGCACCGCGCACGCATGTACAGGCCAGCATCGATGACACCCCGCTCAACACCGTGCAGATTGGGGACTCGGAAGTCTACGACAAAGTCGATCGCAGCCGCGACCTGAGCGGTGAATACGCGATTTCCGATTCTGCAGGCTACCTTGATCTGGTGGCCGAACACCGTCTGACACCCGGCATCCATCGTGTGTCCTACAGTGTGGACAACCGTAAACCGGTGAGCGCCAACCTATACACCATTCCAGCCAGCGCCAAAGTGGGCATCATCTCGGACGTGGACGACACCATCATGATTACCCAGGCGCCGGTGCTCTGGAAGGCCGCCTACAATCTGCTGTTCCTGAATCCCAAGAAAAAAGCTTCGGTACCGGGCATGAGCGTACTGTTCGCGCGCATATCCGATCTATTCCCGGATGCGCCGTTCTTCTATCTTTCCACGTCGCCGTGGAATGTGGAAAGCTCGATTCGCCATTTCATCACCGACCATGGTTTCCCGGAAGGTCCGCTGCTCTTGCGTGACCTCGACCCACGTCCCAAGACGTTCGTGCCGTCCGGTCCGCAGCACAAGCTGGAGTTCGCCGAGCAGCTGATGGCCGACTTCCCGGATATGAAGTTCATTCTGGTCGGCGACGATGGACAGAAGGATCCCACTACCTACGCCACCATCGCCAAGCGCTATCCGGGTCGCGTGCTGGCCATCGCCATCCGTCAACTGAGCCCCAAGGAAACCCCGGGACTTGCTTCCGTGGCGGGACTTACTTCCACGCAGCCGATGCCGGTCACCGAAGTGCCGGTGTTCACGGGCACCACGGGCGCGAACATTCTCAAAACCATGCTGCCGTACCTGAAAGAGCATGCACGGTAGCGCAAGTGTGCGCTATGCCGGGGCATAAGTCCCTTACCGGCGCGTACAATCGCGTGATATGACTGAGAAGACCCAGCAGAGCGAAGCAATGAAGCCGCCCGTGGCCAAGCGCGAACCCACGCGCCGCGAATTTCACGGTGACGTGTTTATCGATAACTACGAATGGATGCGCAATAAGGAATCCGACGAAGTACGCGATTATGTAGCCGAGCAGAACCGGTATTGCGAAGCGCGTATGAGCCATCTGGCAGGGATGCGCCACACATTGTTCGAGGAACTGAAAGCGCACGTGGAGGAGACGGACATGTCCGTGCCCACGCGCATCAACGATTACTGGTATTTCACCCGCACCCAGCAGGGCAAACAGTACGGCGTGCAATGCCGTATGCCGGTACGTGGCGCCGACGATTGGGATCCGCCGGTGGTGGACCCGCAAGGCGCGCCCGGTTCCATGCCCGGCGAGCAGGTGGTATTCGATGCCAATGTGGAATCGGAAGGTCATGATTTCTTCCGCTTGGGCGGTTTGGATTTGAGCCATGATGGCCGTTGGATGCTGTACGGCGTGGATGTGAGCGGCGACGAGCGCTACGATTTTCGCATTCGCGACCTTGACGAAACCCTGCGGCAGGGGCATCCGGTGGAGTTGCCGGAGCTGTTCGCCGGCATCGGCGGCGCATGCTTCACGCCGGACGGCCAATGGGTGTTCTGGACCGAGGTCGATGACTCGTGGCGTCCGTGCGCCATTTGGCGTCACCATGTGGGCGCGCCGGTGGACTCTGACGTCTGCGTGTACCGTGAGGCCGACGAGCGGTTCTGGGTGGGCGCCGGCATCAGTTTCGATGAACGCAGCATTGTGATCGGCACTGGCTCGAAAACCACCACCGAAGTGCTGATGCTGCCGGTGGCCACGCCGGAAGGTGAATTCCAAGCGTTTATTCCCCGCAAAACCGATGTGGAATACGATGTGAGCTTCGCTTGCTTCGAAGGTGCGGGGGAGCACGGCGAAGATGTGCCGCTGGCCGTGGTCTACCACAACGCCAAGAATCCGAATTTCGAAATCGATGTGATTGATATGCGCGCGCACAAGCCACCGTATCGCCTGGGCGAAGGCGTATGCGTGGCAGCGGGCTCGCCGTACGGCTGCGAACAGGGTGAGCCGGACAGGCCAATCACCGAAGCGTACTTTAACCCCGGTAATCCCACGATTCTGCAGGGTGCGCATGGTCTTGGTATAGAAGGCATCGCCTTGCATAAGTATTTCGTGACGCTGAGCTATCGCTCGGATGGTCAGACGCGCGTGGCATACACCACTAAAGCCGCGGCGGCTGAGGATTTTCTGGCCGGCCGTCCGTGGCGATTCACGGAACTGTTGCCGCCGCCGCTCGACAATGACTGGGATATGGTCGCCGCCGACCGCTTCGACGAAACCGGTGACCATGGCGAACGACTGTGGACTGCGGATTCGGCGCCGCAGGACAGTACCTCTTCGTTCGACGGTGCGAGCGACGATCATCTGCCCGGCGAGACCCGACGGTTGTACAGCATTGGTACCGGCGGCAATCCCTCCTATGATGCGCCACGCATGCGCTACTCGTTCGCCAGCTACACTCGCCCCGGCGAACTGCACGAAATCGACCCTGCCGCCGGCCGCGATACGTTGCTGAAGCGCGGCAAAGTGCTCGGCAACTTCGACCCGCGCGATTATATGGAACGTCGCGTATGGATCACTGCACGCGATGGCGAACGGATTCCGGTCTCGCTGGTGTGGCGTCGTGACTTCCCGGCGCAGGATTCACCGATGTTCATCACCGGATACGGTGCGTATGAAATCTCATCGGATCCCGGTTTCTCCGTGGCCCGCCTAAGCATGCTCGATCGCGGCGTGCTGTATGCGGTGCCGCATATTCGCGGCGGCGGCGAAATGGGGCGCGCTTGGTATGAGCAGGGGCGACGACTCAATAAGAAGCATTCGTTCGAGGACTTTGTGGATGCCACGCGCGCGTTGCAGGCCGCTCATTTGGCTGATCCTCGGCGCACTGTGGCCAATGGTGGCTCGGCAGGTGGTCTGCTGATGGGCGCGGTGGCCAATATGGCACCGGAATGCTATGCCGGCATTGAAGCGGATGTGCCGTTCGTGGATGCGCTGACTTCGATTCTGAACCCGGATCTGCCGCTGACCGTCACCGAATGGGATGAGTGGGGCGACCCGCTGCATGATGCGGATGTGTACCGGTATATGAAGTCGTACACGCCATACGAGAATGTGCCGGTTGCTGAGGTCGCCGAGACTGCCGAGACCGCTGAAACTGCTGAAGCCGCTGTGACTGCGGAGTCCACTGCAGCCACTGAGCCAGCTGTTTGCGGTAAGGACTTCCCGCGCATCTTCATCACCACTTCGATGAACGACACCCGCGTGCTCTACGTTGAGCCATTGAAATGGTTGGCGCGCCTGCAATCCGCAGGAGTGGACGCCGTGGCGAAAATCGAGGTCGAAGCCGGCCACGGCGGCTTGTCCGGACGATACAAGCAGTGGGCGGAAGTCTCCTACGAAAACGCCTGGTGCTTGGCGGTGATGCATATCACGCGGTAATCGTTGCCGCTTCACCAAAGCCCCCGATTTGCCGCTGTTGTGCTGCGCGTCGATTGCGACGCAGCACAACAGTGCGGCAATCGGGGGTTCTTCTCTATGTCCTTATATATAAGGTGCGTGTCGTGCAGGGTGTTTGCCGCTCAAGGTGTGTGCTACTCAAGGTGTGTGCCGCTCAGGGTGCGAGTCGCACAGCATAGAGGATGGAGAGGCCGCGCGTCGGCTGCTTGGCTTTCTCTGTTCTGTTTCCGTTGTTCTGTTTCCTTTGTTCTGTTCCCGCTGCTTTGTTCCCATTGTCCTGCAAACGTAATCAATGCAAACATTTGCATATCGGCGTTTCTTAACAAAAAACGCTGAAATATCAACATTCATATGGTTTTGCATACTTATGCACTGTGTGATATCTTGTCAGCAGAAGAAGAACGAACCAGCCACCGTTGGCAGCCCGTCGATGAAGCCGGTTGCTGTTGCCGCAAGTCCCAGAAGGACGGCAACCCCAGCTAGTTCCATACGGGCGTCCCCGCAGAACGCTGGTCACACATACGTCCGGGCGTATTTGCTGGCGCTCGGGTTACAAAGAGGGATGGGAGATCCCGCATGAGCAAGGCCATGCATCAAGACAAGCAACGTCATGCCAAGCTGTACACCAAGGTTGCCGCCGCCATAGCGGCATTGGCGACCTTATTCGCCTGCATGATTGTGGGTGTCGGCTCCGCCGAGGCTGTGGAACGCAACCTCGCCGACTACGTTGATAAGGGTGACCAGACCTCCACGGTGATGGTGTGCCGCGGCGGTTCCTCCTGCACCACTTGGGAACCGTATGTCGAGGGCATGAAGCTGGACTACAACGACAAGATTCGTGCCAACATCCGCTGGGCCATCCCCAATAACATCCAAGTCAAGAAGGGTGACGTCTTCGTCTACGAGCTGCCCAAGGGATTGCAATTCGACACGTCAGGCAAATCCTATCCGCTGTATAACGGCGGTGATGTAGACGGCAGCTTCACCATCAAGGACGGCAAGCTCATCGCCACCTACACCAAGGATGAAGGCTCCAACGTGACCGGTCGCGCCTCCATCGACGCCACCATCACATCGAAAAGCATCGGCAACAATGACGGCGGCAAGCAGGAATTCGATTTCCCGGGCCATGGCAAGGTGACCGTGGATGTGACGCCTATTCGCCAAGTGGTGGCCAAGAAGCAGAAGGGTGCCTCGGTGGCCGGGCAGCCTGATCTGTTCGACTTCCGCATCAAGGTTGATTCCACCGGCACCAACAGCAACATCACATTGAACGATTCGATGGGTGACCTGCTTTCGCTCGCCGACCAGAACCAGTGGCCGCTCGCCATCTACACCGACGCCAACTGCACCAAACTCTGGAACGGTCAGTTCACCATGACCGGCAATGAAGGCGATAAGAACTTCTCCGTCACCATTCCCACCATCCCCGACAACACCACCCTGTACGTGCGCTATTACGTCAAGGGCGACCGCAACAAGCTGATGGATTCCACCGGCAAGGGCAGCGCCAGCGTCGATGAACGCACCAATAAGGTGGTCTACAACTGGGACGGCAACACCGAAGGCGATAAGGAAACCGAAAGCCGCATCGACGTGGACACCACATGGTCGGTCAGCAAGAAGGGCGCGCTTGAAGGCAACAACAACGCCAAGTGGACCATCACCATCAGCCCCGGCCAGTACGGCAATGCCAACGGAACCAAGATTCTCGATACGCTTGGCCCTGATGTTGAGGCTCCCACCGGTCCGGTGACCATGACCTGCTACGGCAAGACCGCCGACGGCGGCATCAGCTGGTACCCCACTGTGGATTGCGCCACCGGACAGCCGTCCGGCAATGGCGATGCGGCGAAGACCACGGTGGACTGGAATGCGTTGGCCAACGGCACATTCCAGCTCTCCAACGATCTTGGCCAGTATGTCATCGAATACACTACGCCGCTGAACAATGTGCCCGGCGACAGTGATTCCACGTCGAAGACCTGGACCAACACCGTGGATGTGACTCCGGGTGATGGCTCGGGCATCATCAGCCGCCCCGGTACCGTGACCATCGACAACGATAAGGGCGATATCAGCAAGCAGTATGTTGGTTCGGCAACCGAACGTAAGCATCTTCCATGGCTGACCACATTCACCGCCGAAAAGGACGTGAACACCGTAGTCATCGAGGATACGCTCGATCTCGACGGCAAGGGCAAGAGCATCGGCGACTACCAGACCTTGGACGCCGACAGCATCAAGGTCTGCAAGGACGCCGACTGCAAGGCGCAGTACACGGCAGCCGATTACACGCTGAACACCACCGAAAAGAGCTATACGCTGCGGTTCACCGCGGGCCTCAAGCAGGGTGAGAAGCTGTATGTGTCGTATTCGTCCACAGTGCGCGACGGCGTGAACGTGACCACATTCCATAACGGCACCACGGCGTTCGGCAAGTATGCACATGCCAAGCACACCGTGACCACCGACAATATGGACAAGAGCGCCATGTACAACAACGATCACCGTATGGATTGGTCGCTGAAGGTGCACGATATTCCGGAAACGGCCAACAATGTAACCATCACCGATACACTGCCGGAAGGCACGGTGTACGTGGATGGTTCGGTAAGCGCCAGGAAGTCGCAATACAATGCCTCCAGCGCGCTGAGCGGCGTAAGTGCGAAAGCCAACGGCGATGGCACGGTGACCTTCACCATCGCCCCCGGTTCCCCGGCATTCAAGCGCGCGCTCACCGACAACCTGTACATTGTCTACGGCATTCAGGTCGCGGATTACCTCAACGCACCGGCGAACAAGGAATACTCCAACAGCGCGGTGATTTCCATCGACGGCCAAGCCCAGGCTCCGGACGTGTCGTCGCAATGGTATGGGCCGGGCGATCTGCTGGATAAGCAGGCCAAGTACGACGACGACACGGCACCGTTCGTGGAATACACCATCGATGTGAATCCAGGTGCATTCACCCTCAACAAGGGCAATGCACTGACCTTGACCGATACGATGAGCAGCGCACTGTCGCTGCGCATGGACTCCATCAAGGCCGTTGACGCCAATGGCAAGGCCATCGACGGATGGACCTACGCCTACAATCCCGAACAGCATCAACTGACCTTCTCCCTGCCGGATGCCAAAGCCATTACCGTCAGCTATAAGGCTCAGGTACTGCTGAATACCGGCGAGAATCTCAAGGCTTCCAACAAGGCGGTGCTCAAGGGCTATGAGGAGCACGGTGGCAGCACCACGAATACGTTGGATACCATGGTGGTCGAATCCAAGGGTGAGACCACTTCGGAAACATTCGGCCTGAAGGTCTACAAGTACGCCGGTTCCGATGCGGCAGCCAAACTGCCGGATGCCGAATTCGTGATCGAAAAGGTGCCGATGAAGTCCACGGCGGGCACCAAGTGGACCGTTGACGAAGACCATGCGGAGAAGATCGGCACCATTACCTCCGGTGCCGACGGCTACACCACCACGCAATATGGTCTGCTCGCCGACAATGTGTACCGCGTGCGGGAAACCAAGGCACCCACCGGATTCGAGGTGGCCGACCCGATCTATGTGGTCTTCCCAGGCCAAAGCGCGGCGAACTATGGCAACTATCAGGGCGTTACCGTGAACGGCAAGACGCTGCAGCTGGCAGTCAACAACGAGGGCGGCGCTACGCTGCACCAGCAGGTGGTGTTCGTCTCCGATGCCGAGCAGCCGAAGGAATACCCGGTGGCCATCACCAAGGTGTCCGAAGACGGCAAGACGCCGCTGGAAGGCGCCACGCTCGAACTGCGCGATATCACCGATGGCGGCACCGGCAAGCTCATCGATTCCTGGAAGTCCACTGATACCGCGCATACGGTGATGCTCACGCACTCCGGTCTGTACCAGCTTGTTGAAACCGCGGCCCCCACCAACTATCAGCAAGCGCAGGCCCAGCAGTTCCGCGTGACCCAGGACGGCAAGATCGTCGACCTGAACGGCCGCAACCTTATCGTGAACGGCGTTGGTCGCATTGTGATGCAGGATAACCCTGAGGAAACCGAACTCAACGCCACCAAGGTGTGGAAGGACGGCGACAATCAGGACGGCAAGCGTCCAACCGTCACCGTGCAACTGTGGAAGAAGGTTGGATCCAAGGCCGAACAGCATGTGGCCGGCCAGGATTGGGTGATTAAGCCCGGTGACACCGGCGAAGCGCTGACCTATACGTGGACCAAGCTGCAGGTGCTGGAGAACGGGCAGAAAGTCACGTGGTCCGTGAAGGAAGTGGCTCCCGGCAACGGATACAGCTCCGCCATTACCGGCTCGATGCAGTCCGGATACACCATTACCAATACGCGTACCCCGGAAACCACGGATATCAAGGTGTCCAAGGCTTGGAAGGACAACAACAACCAGGACGGCGTACGCCCGGATGAGATTGTTGTGGAGCTCAAGGCCGACGGCCAGCCAACCGGGCACACAGTGAAGCTGAACGCGGCCAACCAGTGGTCCGCCAGCTTCACCGGACTGCCGAAGTACAACGCTGGTGCATTGATTCGATACAGCGTTGAGGAGCAGAACGTACCTGCCGGCTATAAGCTGACCATGAGCGGCAATGCATCATCCGGATACACGCTGACTAATACGCATACGCCGGAAACCACATCCATCCAAGGTGTCAAGGTCTGGGATGACAACAACAACCTGACCGGCAAGCGTCCGGCTTCCGTGACCGTGACCCTGAACGCCAATGGCAAATCCACGGGCAAAACCGCAGTGGCCACCGCAGCGGTGGGCTGGAAGTGGAGCTTCACAAACCTGCCGAAGTACGAGAACGGCAAGATCATTGCCTACACCGTTACCGAATCACCGGTGAATGGTTACGACAGCACGGTGACCGGATCGGCGGCAGATGGATTCACCATCACCAACACCATCAAAACCACCACGGTCAAACTGGCCAAGGTCGATGAATCCGGCAATCCGCTGGCTGATGCAGGACTCAGCCTGAAGCTGACCGACGCATCCGGTGTGGAAGTGGACAGCTGGACGACCGACTCCGGCGCGGTGCACGAGGCGAAACTGGCACCTGGCACTTACGTGCTGGTGGAGGAATCCGCGCCAGCCGGCTATCTGACGGCGTCGCCCATCACCTTCAGCGTTCAGGCCGATGGCACAGTGATGCAGAACGGCAAGAAGGTGGATATGGCCACCATCACCATGACCGATGCGCTGGAACGCACCAGCATCACCGGTACCAAGACATGGGATGACCAGAACAACCAGGATGGCAAGCGCCCCACCTCCGTGACGGTTCGTCTGCACGCGGACGGCGCGGACACTGGCAAGAGTGCAGTGGCCAGCGCTGCAGGAAACTGGACCTATGCGTTCACCAACCTGCCCGCCAAGCACACCGAAGGTGCCCTGGCCGGTCAGCCCATCAACTACACCGTGGTTGAGGAAGCGGTGAACGGCTACACGCCGCAAATCAACGGCAACGCGATCACCAACCAGCACACGCCGGAAACCACGTCGATCCAGGGCAGCAAGGTCTGGGATGACCAGAACGATCAGGATGGTAAGCGCCCTGCCTTGGTGACCATTGGACTGTACGCGAATGGTGCAGCGGTGAAGGATGCGAACGGCAATGCCATGACCACGGTTGCCAATGAGCAAACGCAATGGCAGTGGAGCTTCACCGGTTTGCCGAAGTATGCGGGCGGCAAGGCGATCGACTATACGGTTCGTGAGCTGAACGTGCCGGAAGGCTACACGGCACATGTCACTGGCTCGGCCGCACAAGGCTACACCGTGACCAACTCCTACCGTCCTGAGGAAACCTCCATCACCGTATATAAGGCGTGGAATGATGCCGCGGCTCGCAGCATCAGCGACGTTAACTCGGGTAACCGTCCGAAGACGGTGACCATGGAGCTCTACGCTGATGGCAAGAAGGCCACCACGGCCAACGGCTTGCAGTCCGATGCCGACGCCACGGTAACGCTGAACGCGCAAGGTGGTTGGAGCCATACGTGGAGCGGACTGAAGAAGAAGGCCAACGGCAAGGACATCGCCTATACGGTTAAGGAGACCAAGGGCTCCGATGCCTACGAATCCAATCAGCCGGCCGATGGCGCCAAGCCCGACGCTTCAGGCTCGGTGGTCATCACCAACACCATCAAGCGTCATAAGGTGCGCTTCGCCAAGGTGAACGCCAACGACACGACCCAGTATGTGGCCGGCGCCACGCTGCGCGTCACCGATATGAACGGTGTGACCGTGGTCGACGCATGGAAGACCACAGGCCAGGCCGATCAGGAGAAGGAAGTCGCATTGGCGCCCGGCAACTACCGCTTGGTGGAGGATGCCGCCCCGGCCGGCTTCGAACTGGCCGCTCCGGTACCGTTCACCGTGAACGAAGACGGTTCCATTGCCGGCAACGCCACAGGAGATGTGACGGTGGTGATGAAGGATCAGCCTATCCTCACCTCGGTGGATGTCACCAAGGCGTGGAACGACGGCAATAACCAGTACGGTTTGCGTCCGAAGTCCATTACTGTCAAGCTGCTGGCCAACGGCAAGGAAACCGGAACCGTGGCCACGCTGACCGCGGACAACGGTTGGAAGGCCACATTCGACAAGCTGACCGCCTATGACGCCAACGGCAAGGAAATCTCCTACACCGTTCAGGAAACATCGGTCAAGGAGTACACCGGCACCGTGTCCGGCGATCAGGCTCACGGATTCACGCTGACCAATACGTTGGAAACCGGTGACATCCAGCTCGCCAAGCAAGACAATGACGGCAACCCGGTGGCGGGCGCTCTGATGCGCCTGACCACTCAGGACGGCACCGAACTGGACAGCTGGGTTTCCCAGGATACGCCGCGCACCGTGAAGCTGCCGGAAGGCACGTACACACTGTACGAGGATCAGGCACCGCATGGCTATGATGTGGCCTCCTCCATCACCTTCAAGGTGGAACGCAAGAACGACGGCACCTATCAGGTGCGGATTGGCGACACTGTTTCCAAGACCGCGCAGGTCGTGATGATCGATACGCTGACCGCCTATGAAGTCAAGGTGGCCAAGGTGGATCCTTCCGGCAAGCCGGTGACCGATGCCGAGCTGAGCGTCACTGGTCTGGACCAATCCAACAAGGATCAGACCTACACCTGGACCACGGTGAACACCGAACAGGAGCATGTGCTGCATCTGTTGCCCGGCAACTGGAGCCTGAACGAGATTCGCGCGCCCAAGAACGGCAACTATCATGCAGCCGATCCGGTGGACTTCAACGTGGACGACCACGGTGTGGTACGCCTGCTTGACCAGCAAGGCAACCCAGCGGATGTGGTTGACGCCGCCACCATCACCATGGTGGACGATTTCACCGAGCATCCGGTGCAGATCTCCAAGGTATCCGCCACCGGCGGTGTGGGAGAGATCGACGGAGCCGTGCTGCGACTGACCGGCACCACGCTGGCCGGCGAGCCGTTCACCGCCGAATGGACCACTTCGTCCACCGGCAGCTACGTGCAGGATCTCAAGCCCGGCAGCTACGTGCTCGAGGAAGTCAGCGCTCCGGAAGGGTACCTGCCCGCCGAATCCATCGCCATCGATGTAGCGGTGGACGGTACGGTGACTGTGGATAACAAGAAGAGCGACGGTACGGTGAAGATGGTGGATAAGCCAGGCTCCACGAACGTCACCTTCTCCAAGGTCGCGGTTTCCGGTGTGACGGAACTGGCCGGAGCCGAGCTGGAAGTGACCGGTACCACCTTCGAGGGCACCGAGATCACACCGATTCGGTGGACTTCCGACGCCGCAGGCCCCAAGGTGTTCCAGCTGGAAGACGGTAATTACACCATGACCGAGCTGCAGGCTCCGAACGGGTACCTGACCGCCGACCCCATCGACTTCACCGTCAGTGGTGGCGAGCTGTTCATCAACGGATCCAAGGTGAGTGACGGCGTGGTGCAGATGAGCGACCAGGCCGAGCCGAAGACCATGATCGCCGCAGTCAAGCGTTGGTCCGATGGGCAGAACCGTGACGGCAAGCGTCCACAGTCGGTGGAGGTCACTCTGGTGGCTAATGGTCAGAAAGCCACCACGGCCAATGGCCTGGATTCCGATGATGATGCCACCGTTGAACTGTCCGACACTAATTCGTGGACCAACACGTGGACCGGACTGAAGCGTGATGACGCCAATGGCAAGCGCATCAACTACGCCATCGTGGAAACGGCGTTGGCGGAGAAGCTGGGCTACCATCAGGCCGCCCAAGCCGTGCGCCCGTACGAAAACGGTCAGGCGGTAACGTTGGTGAACATCCACACGCCGGAGACGATCACCATCACCGGTGAAAAGCAGTGGTCGGACGGCGACAATCAGGACGGCAAGCGCCCAGACAAGATCACTGTGCGCCTCTACGGCAACGGCGTGCAGATGGTGGTGGACACCATCCCCGATGCCGACGGCAACTGGACATGGCGTTTCGAAGGACTGCCGAAGTACGACAGCGACGGCAAGTCCATCGTCTACACGTTGAGCGAGGACGCCGTCAGCGGCTACACCGCCAGTGTTTCGCCGGCGATGATTTCCTCGGATGCGGCCGACAACGCGAAGCACTTCACGCTGACCAACACCTATGCGCCGGAGAAAACCCAATTCTCGGTGCACAAGGTGTGGCAGGACGGTGATGACCAGGCCAACGTGCGCCCCGAACACGTGTACGTGCAGCTGTACGCCAACGGTAAGGAACACGGCAAGCCCGTGGACCTCAACGCAAGCAACGGCTGGAGCCACCAGTTCACCGATCTCGACCTCAATGAGAACGGAAAGCCGATTACCTACACGGTTGATGAGGTGAGCGACGCCAAGGGTTACCTGCCAGTGAAGATCACCGGCGATGCCAGCGCTGGCTTCACGCTCACCAACACCATCGAACGGCATGAAATCGAGTTCTCCAAGGTGGATGGTTCCGCCAACGCGGCGTTGGGCGACACCACCATCGGCGGAGCCAAGCTCGAAGTCACCGATGCGCAAGGCAACAGAATCAAGGATCTCGACGGCAACGAACTGGTGTGGAACTCGGTGGCCGGCGAAACCAAGACCCTCGAACTGGCGCCGGGCGACTACCTGCTGCGGGAAATCGACCCGCCTACCGGCTACATCACAGCCACAGCCGTGGGCTTCACGGTGAACACCGACGGCACGGTGACCACCAGTGGTCTCGGCGAGAACGGTGGCGTGGTGATGAAGGACATGAGAACGCCATTCTGCCCGGAGACGCCGGATGAGGAACTGCCGCACACCGGTGCAACAGCCGAAGTGTTGAGCATCATCACCCTGTTGCTGATCGGCGCGGCAGTCATCATCAAGCGTGCATCCAAGCGTGCACTGAACAAGGCAGGTCGTCATCATGCGTGAGATTGCAAAGGAGTATTCCATGATCAAGCGAATCGGTCGCGCGGCAGTAGTCGCGCTCACGAGTTGCGCCATGGTGGCGGTGGCTATGGTGTCGGTACCGACTATGGCCAATGCCGCATCCAGCAAACTGGACTTCCAGCCGCAGAGCGACGTGACCATCGTGGCATTCCAGCAGACCTGGAACACGGTGGCCGCGGAGTGCACCAAAACCTACGGTCCTGAAGGCATAGGCTGGGTGCAGGTCTCCCCGCCGGCGGAATCAGTCACCGGCACGCAATGGTGGACCGCCTACCAGCCGGTCAGCACCAGACTGGATTCCCGCTACGGCACCGAAGCGGAGTTCAAGAACATGATCGCCACCTGCAACGCTGCGCATGTGGGCATCATCGCGGACGCTGTCATCAACCACACCACCGGTACTGATGTGGCATTGGTCACCGACCAGCATGGTGTGGCCGGCACCCCGTACAACGGCACCTACGGGCGCTACCCGTTCTACGGTGCCGATGGCGTGTACCGATACAAGGACAACGGTAATGGCCACCAGTATGGCAGCACCACCGAGGACTTCCATGACTGCGACCAGCCGATCAGCGACTACACCAACGCGGACGAAGTGCGTAACTGCAGGCCTTCCACCATGTGGGACCTCAACACCGGCTCGGCACGCGTGCAAAACAGCATCGCCGAGTACCTGGCCTCGCTGTGGCGTGACGGTGTTCGCGGATACCGTATCGACTCGTCCAAGCACATGGCGCCTGAAGACATCGCAGCCATCAAAGCCAAGCTCGCCGAAAAGATTGGTGTATCGGCAGAGAACATCCCTTGGGTGCAGGAGGTGATCTACCATCAGGGCGAGGCTGCCGCACTGGCTCCATCGAACTACCTGGGCAACGGCGACGTGACCGAATTCAGCTACGCCTACCAGCTTAAGCAGGACTTCTCCGGATCCATCGCAGACCTGAAGAACATCAGCTCCGGCTTGCTGCCCAGCGATAAAGCCAACGTTTTCGTGAGCAACTGGGATACCGAGCGCGGCACCGAAACGCTGACGCCGAAATCCGGCGCACGCTACGAGCTGGCCAACGCCTTCCTGCTGGCTTATGACTACGGCACACCGAAGCTGCTGTCCAGCTACTGGTTCTCCGACAGCGACGCTGGGGCGGCCGGTACCACCGACACCGAAGTGCCGGATGTGGACTTCGACACGGCTTGCACCGCGTCCGACGGCTCGTCGTCCGAACGTTGGAGCGACGGCCAGTGGATCTGCCAGCAGCGTTGGACCTCCACGCGCGGCATGGTGCGCTTCCATAATGCCGTGGCCGGCACCAAGGTGACCAACTGGTCGACCGATGGCGAGAACAATATCGGCTTCGAGCGCGAAGGCAAGGGCTTCCTCGCCATGAACAACACGCTTGAGGATCACAAGGTGAGCTACACCACTTCGCTTAAGGACGGCGTGTACTGCAACGTGTATGCTTCACGCACCTGCACGTCCACCGTGGAAGTCAAGGATGGCAAGCTCTCCGCCACTGTGCCGGCACGATCGGCAGTAGCCATCATCGCCGGTGTTACGCCGGATAATCCCGGCAACACTGGTAGTGAAGACACCGATCCCTCTGATCCGAAGTATGAGGACACCGTTGATGTAGGCACCATCGCCGACACCTCCCTGACCGTGTACTACAAGCCAGAAGGCTCCGGCACCGGTTCGGTGACGCTGAACTACGGCTTGGGAACCGGCGTCAACGCTGGCCAGAGCATCACCATGAAGCCGGTGAATGGAGCTGACGGCTGGTATTCGGCAACCATCAAGAAAACCGGACTCAAAGGCGTGAGCTTCCACTTCACCAAGGCCGACGGCAGCATCGATTGGTCCGGTGGCGAGAACGGCAAGAACTATACCGCCAAAGTGGGGTCGACCATGATCATGGTCGAAGGCCATAAGGCCACGTTGGGCACGCCGGTCACCAAGGGCGCCACCGAATCCACCCGAGTCATTGTGCACGTGAAATCCAACGTTGCCGGTGCCGAAGGCATCACCATTGGTGGCAAGTACTACAAGTTCAACGGCACTGCCGATTCCTACGGCAGTGTGGCCGACCTGAAGCTGGACGGGCATCATGAATCGGTGGACTTCGCCATCGTGGGCGCCGACCACACCACGCCAATCTATGGTGTGACCTACCATGCCTCCGAACTGGAGCATGTGGACGGTGTGATCGAAGCATGGGTGGATGCCGCCAACCCAAGCGAGGCTTCACTGGCTTCGCCGGATAAGAGCAGCACATCCTCCACGCCAATCCCCAACGATCAGAAGAACCCGGTCAACCTGACCGTCACCATCCACTACCAGCGTGGCGATGGTGATTACCAGGCCGTGGACCTCGACAAGAACATTTGGAACGGCTGGGATATCTACAGCTGGACCGAAAACGCCGGTGGCACGAGCGACGCCTTCACCGGGCACGATGATTTCGGCGAGATCGCCACCTACACGTTCACATCCAACAGTGGTGTGCGAGTGCCGTGGTTCCTGATTCGTCAGGGCGGCGATACGTGGAAGGACAAGGATCCGGACGACAACAACCGCCTGATCCCCGAATCGTTGATTCGCGTGGATCCGAACCAGCAGGACACCGGTACCGCCGAATTCTGGGTGGTCAGTGGCGATTCGACGCTGTATGCCAGCAAGCCGACCACATACCGGGTCACCTTCGATGCGAACGGTGGCGAAACCACCAAGACCATTGCCGTAACCGCTGGCAAATCCCAGCGTGACGGCGTGGTGGTGCCGGATGCGCCGACTCGCAAGGGCTACGCGTTCAAGGGCTGGTATAAGGACGCCGAAGGAACCGAACAGTACCAGTTCGGTACGCCGGTGACCTCCTCGTTCACCTTGTATGCCAAGTGGACCCCGGCTGTGACCATCCGCTATGCAGGCCATGAGAACGAATGGAAGTATCCATACGGTGACACCGTGCTCGATGCGGGTTCGACCTGGCCCGCCGATTGGGGTGTGCCGGGCGCGCCGGAACGCGATGGATACACATTCCTCGGCTGGTACTTGGATGAGGACGGCACCGAGCCGGTTGATTGGACCACGCACGTGTGGAACAAGGACGCCACGGTGTACGCCAAGTGGAAGAGCAACGCACACACGGTGACCTTTGATTCGCAAGGCGGATCCGCCGTGGACGCCATCGAAGTCAAGCCGGGCGAGGCGGCCGCAGCTCCGGCCGACCCCGTACGCAAGGGCTTCATCTTCAATGGCTGGACGTTGGATGCCAACGGCACCCAGCCATACAGCTTCACCGCTGCGGTCAACAGCGATCTGACGCTGTATGCCCAGTGGGTTGCCGACACCGCGGTGACACATACCGTGACCTACCACACCAACGACGGCACCGATGCCACCACCGTGGCCAAGGTGGCCGATGGCGGACTGGCCGGACAGGCAGCCGCACCACAGCGCGACGGCTACGTGTTCACCGGCTGGGCCTTGGATGCCGCAGGCAAGCAGCCCTACGACGTCTCCACGCCGGTGAAGGACGATCTTGACCTATACGCCGTATGGGCCAAGCTCGTCACGGTGACCTTCGATTACGCGGATGGCACCGGACGCACTACCTCCAGCAAGCTGGCGGCAGGTCAAAGCGTGACCAAGCCGGAAGATCCGATTCGCGAAGGCTATGACTTCGCCGGTTGGGCTACCGAGCAAGGTAAGGCGTTCGATTTTGGCACCCCGGTGTCCGCGGATCTCAAACTGATCGCCCAATGGACCGCCAAGAAGTTCACAGTGAGCTTCGACACGGCCGGCGGCAGTGCGGTGGACGCACAGCAGGTGGAATACGGCAAGACCGCTTCCCGTCCGAAGCGTCCGGTACGTGACGGCTACGTGTTCCAAGGCTGGAGCCTTGACGCCAACGACACCACGGCTGCGAACATCTACGATTTCGACACCCCGGTTTCCTCGGATACCACGCTGCATGCCATTTGGGGCACCATGCCTGAGACGGTGAACCCGCGTCTCGCCGTGACCATGCACGCCACCGACGAGGTCAGCTACCAGCTGCACGTGCGCCGCGGCAAGGCGCTCGCCCGCCCCGCCGACCCCATCCGCTATGGCTACATCTTCCAAGGCTGGACCACGGACAAGCAGGGTGCCAAGCCCTACGACTTCGCCACCAAGGTGGAGCGCAGCGGTTTGGAGCTGTGGGCGCAGTGGAAGCGTGACGAATCCGTCAACCTGTGCGATGGCAGCGGTGCGCGCAAGCCCGGCCAGCCTGCTGCGGCTGCAACCAAGCAGTGCCCGGCTGCACAAGGGAACAATGCAGGTTCCACTAGCGGTGGTGCGGTTACCGATGATTGGAAGGATGCCGCAGGACAGTCGCATCAGCAAGGCGGAACCAATGGCACTGTCGCCGTCGTCAACGGCGGTTCCGGTAGCACCGGCAACCAGGAGTCGCGCTTCGAGCGACTCTCCCCGCTGGCCAAAACCGGCGTGGGCATCAGCGCACTGGTTGCCGCCTGTGCGGTGGCTGTTGCAGTCGGCTTCGCACTGCTCAGCACATCACGCGGACGGCACAGTCGCTAATCAACTGCCGAACCGGCACTAATTAGCTGCTGCATCGCTGCTGCGGACTCATACTGCCGCGCCTCGAACCTTGGTTGTTCGGGCGCGGCAGTTTTGTTATGTGTATATATGATGGCTGGATTACCAGTGCCCGCCAAGCGGCACCTGTCCATATGGTGTCCACGTGCTGAGCGGAAGATAACCGGCACGTGGGCACGCGAGTAGGCTCCCGTTGCATGGCAAAGACATATAAGATCGCCGTCATCCCCGGAGACGGTATTGGCAAGGAAGTCACCCCGTGGGCGCAGAAGGCTTTGGAAAAGGCCGCTGAAGGTGTTGCTGACTTCGAGTACGAACAGTTCGACTTGGGTGCCGAGCGTTATCTGCGCGACGGTGCAATCCTTCCCGAAGACGAGGAGGAGCGCATCAAGGCCAACGACGCTATTTTGCTGGGCGCTGTGGGCGACCCGCGCATCAAGGCAGGCATTTTGGAGCGCGGCCTGCTCCTGAAGCTGCGTTTTGATCTCGACCAGTATGTGAACCTGCGTCCCTCCAAGCTGTACAAGGGCGTCACCTCGCCGCTCGCCAACCCGGGCGACATCGATTTCGTAGTGGTGCGCGAAGGCACTGAAGGC
This sequence comes from Bifidobacterium colobi, assembly GCF_018555455.1. Classification (GTDB taxonomy): domain Bacteria; phylum Actinomycetota; class Actinomycetes; order Actinomycetales; family Bifidobacteriaceae; genus Bifidobacterium; species Bifidobacterium colobi. The sequence continues at coordinate 134,202 of NZ_JAFEJU010000002.1, forward strand.
CTTTACTGCGGTGCCGGCGGCGCGGTGCGTCGTGGCACTCCGAACGAGGTGGCCACCGAGGTGTCCATCAACACCGCCTATGGTGTGGAGCGTGTGGTGCGTTACGCGTTCAAGCTCGCCATGAAGCGCAAGAAGCATGTGACGCTGGTCCATAAGAAGAACGTGCTTGTCAACGCTGGCGACATGTGGCAGCGCATTGTGGACAAGGTTGCCGAGGAATACCCTGAGGTTTCCCACGACTACCTGCACATCGACGCCACCACCATCTTCCTGGTGTCCGATCCGTCTCGCTTCGATGTGATTCTGACCGACAACCTCTTCGGCGACATCATCACCGACGAGGCTGGTGCCGTGGTTGGCGGCGTGGGCTACTCCGCTTCCGGCTGCATCAACGCCTCCGACGAATACCCGTCCATGTTCGAGCCGATTCACGGTTCGGCACCGGATATCGCCGGTCAGAACAAGGCCAACCCGACCGCCGCAATCCTTTCCGCCGCCATGCTGCTTGAGCATCTCGGTTTCGACGATGCGGCCAAGAAGATCCACAAGGCCGTCGAGGCGGATATCGAGGAGCTCGGCTCCACGGTTCGCACCACCGACCAGGTCGGCAAGGACATTCTGGCCCGCATGTGACATACGTGGGGACATCTCCACGCCTTGACTGAAGGTTTTTGAACACTGACTGTAGGTTTTTGAACGTTTTCCGTTGAAAAACCTACAGTTTTTGTGTAATTTCCGACAGTCAGTGTTGAATTTCCGACAGTTGATGTTCAAAATCCTACAGTCAAAATCCTACAGTCAAAGAGGATATGGGCACGTGAACGCAATGGCGCGTTTGTTATGGTGGGAGAGTGGACGCAGCGAAAACAAGACGTGGGGAGTGTAAGACACCAGGCGGCAAATTGGTGGCGGTGAACATAATCTGTGATGCCGGCGGCACCATACAATCCTGCCAAATCGACGGTGATTTCTTCATCGAATCTGCTGACGATGCAGCATCCACGCAGTATCTTCAGGCCTTAGCGCAGGCGCTGATGGCCGGACAGTCGGTACAGTCATCGGTACAGTCGGTACAGTCGGTACAGTCATCGGTACAGTCATCAGTGCAATCATCGATACAGTCAGTAATCGATGACCATCCGGATTGCCGACTCATCGGCACCGATGCGGCAGCCATCGCCACTGCATTCGCCCGCGCGATTACTGCCGCAGCTGCACTGGCGCGCGATACCAATCCATCGCAAAGCCGCGCGGCTCACCTATCGCAACCAAGCCGGCAACAGAACCCAAGTTCTGCGAGCCATCTGAGCCATTTGAGCCATGCGGACGCAGATGCCGACTATGCCGAGCGCTGGAAGCAGCTCGAGCACAGTCTTGTCATGTTCCATGACCATCCGCGTATGCCTGAAGAACAGATGAGGATTGACGAAGCCTGGGCGCGCGAGGTCGCTGCAGGCACGCGCCGGCCCACACTGCGCATATGGGAATGGGCGGCCCCGGCTGTAGTGATTGGCCGATTCCAATCCGCTGCGGATGAAGTGAACCTGGACGTAGCTGAGCGCTTGGGATTCCACGTGGTTCGCCGTTGTACAGGCGGTGGTACGATGTTCATCGAACCGGGCAATACCATCACCTATTCCCTGTATGCGCCGCTGGATTTTGTGCAGGGCATGAGCATTGAGGAATCCTATCGTTTGTGCGATTGGTGGCTGATTGATGCGCTGCGCAGACTTGGCTTGGATGTGCACTTCGCCGGACTCAACGATCTCGCTTCGCAATACGGCAAAATCGGGGGAGCGGCCCAACGTCGATTCCCGATAAGTCATGTGGATCGCCTCGGCCAGGTTGCCGATGCTGGCTCATCCAGTCGGGCGGCCGGCGTGCATGGGGGAGCGGTGCTGCACCATGTGACCATGGCCTATGACATCGATGCGACGAAGATGACCCAGGTGCTCAACACCAGCCGGGAGAAGCTCGCTGATAAGGCGGTGAAATCGGCGGTCAAGCGCGTCGATCCATTGAAAAGTCAGACCGGATTAAGCCGAGAGCAAATCGTGTCGCATCTGATGCGATGGTTTCTCCGTGATTATCTGACCGACTATGCTGATGAGGCACGTCAATGATGTGAACGTTCTCATGAACAATTCCTGAAGACTAGTGTGAGGCGCGTTACAATATGACGAGTGGACGACGACGGCTATGAGCATAAGGACGGTGCGATGAGTGTGGAAACTCCTAACATGTTTTCCGACGAAGAGAACATCCTGCTGCAAACTGCGCTGTTCAAGCAGGTGTCTCCCGACGAGGCAGAGGAACTGATTCCACATCTGAAGCGCGCGGTGTTCGATAAAGGCGACTTCATTTTCTCCGAAGGCGATACCGATCATCGCATGTATCTGCTGGAGCGCGGGCGAGTCAAACTCATACGCACTTCCGCGGATGACCGCGTGCAGTTGCTGTCCATCCACGGACCTGGCGAAGTGCTAGGCGAGATTCCGGTATTCGACCCGCATGGCGGTCCGCGCACCGCGTCCGCAGTGGCCATGAGCCACGGCACTCGTGTGGTGTGGCTCGAACACGACGCGCTGTTCTCGTGGCTCGACGAGCATCCGCGTGTGGCTATCGACATGTTGCAGGTGATGGCTAACCGTCAACGCGCCAACAACGAGCGCATCTCCGATTTGGTGTTCATGGATGTGCCGGCACGTCTGGCCAAAACATTGCTGAACTTGGGTTCGCGCTTCGGTGAGCCTGTGGAGCAGGGGCTGAAAGTGCCTCACGATCTGACGCAGGAGGAGCTGGCGCAGTTGGTGGGGTCCAGCCGCGAAACCGTGAACAAGGCGCTGATGGACTTCTCGAACCGTGGCTGGATTGCGCGAGATGGTCGCTCCATCATCATCTTCCAGCCGGGTATGCTGATCAGACGTTCGCGCCGCTGAGCTGTTGCGGCTGGATTGTTACTGCTGAATCGTCGCGGCTTGGTTTGTTGCTGTTGAGCCGCAACTGCTCGGCGTTCGGGTTCTATTCAGCAAACCTTACGCTAGTGCGGTTCTTGTGATGATTGACTTGTGTTCTGGACTGCGTGTGGGATTGGTACGCCGGGGCATTTAGAATGGGGCGCATGCCCAAAAAGAAGTCCTTGACAGTTCGTCGCGTGCTTGTTCTCCTACTGGCCTACATCATGCTCGCCGTATCCGGCGGCGTGGTGGCCAGCGTCTTGTTCGTGCCCGGTGTGATTGGCACCAACAAGGTCGCCAAGGCCGTCATCCCTTCGTTGAAGGTGGAGAATGTTGACTTCGACGTGACTAATCTGCCGCAGAAGTCCACGATGTACGCCTCCGATGGCACCACGGTTATCGCAACGTTCTACAACCAGAACCGTATTGTGGTGCCGCTGAAGAAGATTTCCAAAGCCATGCAGCAGGCTGTGGTGGCGCGTGAGGATCGTCGTTTCTGGAGCCATGCTGGTGTCGATGTGCAGGGCGTGATGCGCGCCTTCGTGCAGACGTACCTTATCCGCGGCTCCCAGCAGGGCGGTTCCTCGCTGACTCAGCAGTATGTGAAGAACGTACTGCTGATGCAGGCTATTGAGAACGATGATTCCATCGCCCAGTACCATGCCACGGAAGATACCATCGCTCGTAAGATTCGAGAGATGCTGATTGCCGTGCAGATGGAAAAGAAATACTCCAAGGCTGAGATCTTGCAGGGCTACCTGAACATCGCTCAGTTCGGCAGCAATCTGTACGGTGTGGAAACCGCTGCCCAGCGCTACTTCAGCATCTCTGCCTCCGAGTTGACTCCGATTCAGGCGGCTACGATTGCGGCAATCACCAAGAACCCGACCAAGTTCGATCCGCTGATTGAGGAGAATCAGAAGGCCAGCGAAGAACAGCGCAACATCGTGCTTGATCTGATGGCCCAGGAAGGCTACATCTCTCAGGCCGACGCCAAGAAAGACAAAGCCATTCCGCTGAAGGACACGCTGAAGGTGCAGCAGGTGAACGTGGGCTGCCAGGACACCGGCGACTACGCATACTTCTGCGATTATGTGGTGCACCGCATCCAGAATTCCGAGGAATTCGGCAAGACTCGTGCTGACCGCTACAAGCTGCTGCAAGAAGGCGGTTTGAAGATCGTCACCACGCTGGATTTGGATGCCAACTCAATTATGATGAACACTGCACGCAGCACCATTCCGCCGGATGATCCCAGTGGCATGGAATTGGCAATGGCCGCAGTCAAGCCTGGTACTGGAGAAATCCTTGGCTTTGGTTTGAACCGTTACTATGATGCAACGCCAGAGGCTGCAAATGATGCGACCAAGTCCAGCCAGAATTATGCGGTCGATTTGGCCGACGGTGGCGGTTCCGGTTGGACTATCGGCTCCTCCTTCAAGCCGATTAACCTCATTGCATGGATGGAATCAGGACATTCCATCAACGATAATCTGCAGACTTCCACGAGATATGCGACTACGGACTTTGCCTGCGATCGCTACTCTGGTGGCACCGATACATGGAACGTCACTAACGCTTTCAGCTCTACAGTGAATCCGGAAAGCCCGTTCTTGGGTCTGGTCCGCTCCCACAACACCACGCAGGCTTCGATGGGTACCATCATGAAGTTGTGCAAGGTGGCAGATACGGCAACCGAAGTTGGCTATCATGATGCACGAACCGGCGAAACTATTGATAAGACCTCCTCATTTACCCCATCCATGATGATTGGTTCGGTGAATGTCTCCCCGCTGACCATGGCTTCCATCTTTGCCGTGTACGCCTCCAATGGTGTGCAGTGCAACCCCATCGCCATTAAGAAGGTCACGAATGGTGATGGTGAGGAGCTGAAGGTGCCGTCCGCCAACTGCCATCAGGCGGTCGATCCGGACATCATCCAAACCTTGGCTTACACGTTGAACCAAGGTGTGGTGAGAGCGGATGGTGCAGGTGGTTCTCTCCAGCTTGCCGGTGGACGCAAGTCCTTCGGCAAGACCGGTACGAGTGAGGATTTGGCCGTTTCCGCGGGTTCCTTCATCCCGAACCAGGTCGCGACATTCGTATCGGTCGGCGATGCCCAGAATCCGTACACGCATCGTATTTCCAACATCCGCATCAACGGCGTGTACAACAGCTACTGGGATGGTTCCAGTATTGCTTCTCCTGCCGCGAAGAGCTTCCTGCAGCAGTACGCGGATAAGAAGCAGCTGCCGATCGATAACAACTACGGTCAGGCTGTGGCCAAGTATTCGGCCAGCGGCACCACACTGGGTATTGGTGGACGCTCTTACAGTTCCCGTTCGAGTACGACGAACGGTACCACCAATAGCCAGGGCACGACTACGCAGCAAGGCACCACGCAGCAGCAGGGTACTGCTACCCAGCAGGGCACCGGCACTGGCCAGTGACAGTGCAGGGCAGGCAATCGGATAATGATTGCCGCGCATGATGCCCAACGGTTATCAACGTTGGCGCATCATCGCACTACAGAATGAACGGGCGTTACCTCAATGAGGCGACGCCCGTTTTACAATGGTGCGAGGAACATATCACTATTGCAGCCGGTAACGTACGCTGGTATGCAGCCGGCTATCAGAGGGGGATGCATGGGCGGCGACGAGCTCACTCATAGTAATTTCGATTTTTCGGGTTTTGATGTGCCGGAACTCAAGGCAGTGACTTTGGCCGCATCCGGACAGCCTGACGAGACTCGTGCTGTCGGTGAAGGTAAAGCTGGCAAATCCGGTAAAGCTGGCAAGGCAGGCAAAAGCCGTAATCGTAAGACAAATCCATCCAAGAAAGGTGCCAACGTGGCAAAAGATTCCAAGAACAAGAAAGAACGCATCGGACTGTTTACGCCGATGGGTTTGCGCGACGTGACCGTCCGTAATCGCATTTGGCTGCCGCCAATGTGCACCTATTCGGCATTTGCTCGCGACGGCAAACCTACGCCATTCCATTATCAGCATTACGTTTCTCGCGCATTCGGCGGATTCGGTCTGATCATTGCCGAAGCTACTGCAGTGACCCCGGAAGGCCGCATTTCGCCGTGCGATGTGGGCTTGTGGGAAGACGGTCAGATTGATGCATGGCGTTGGATTGTGGATGGCATTCGCAATGCCGGTGCAGTGCCGGCTGTGCAGCTCAATCATGCTGGCCGTAAGGCTTCCACTGGTTGCTTTGCTGTGGGATATGAGGGCCAGAGCGTGCCGCAAGAGGCTGGCGGATGGCCTACGGTGGCACCCTCCGCAATCGAATTCGGAGGTCTCAACAAGCCGCGAGAGCTTTCCGTTGATGAAATTCACGGCATTGTGGGCGCGTTCGCTGCAGCCGCAGGCCGTGCTGTGGCCGCAGGATTCCAGGCCATCGAGATTCACGCGGCGCACGGATACCTGATCTCCGAGTTCCTCGATCCGCTGTGCAACGAACGCACGGATGAATACGGCGGCGATTTGGAAGGCCGTGCCCGATTCCTGTTGGAAGTGGTGGACGCGGTTCGCGCCACAATCCCTGAGGGCATGCCTGTGCTGGTGCGTATTTCCGCTACTGATTGGGCCGCCGGCGGGTGGGATTTGGATCAGACCATTGTGGTTGCCAAGATGCTCAAGGAACATGGCGTCGATCTGGTGGATGTTTCCACCGGCGGCATCATGGCTGGCGTTTCGATTCCGATTAAGGCCAACTACCAGGTGCCGTTCTCTGAACAGGTGCGTCTGAAGGCTGAAGTGCCCACCACTGCCGTGGGACTGATCACCAAGCCTAAGCAGGCTAATAAGATTGTGGCCCGTGGTGAGGCGGATGCCGTGGAAATCGGTCGTGCCGCGCTGCGCGATCCATATTGGCCGCTGCGCGCAGCCAATAAGCTCGGTGTTCCGGCCACCGAGGCGCCGTATCAGCCGCAGTATATTCGCGGCGCGTACTGATTGTGCAGCTGACAAGCGGCGTTGACGCGTATTCAGAAGGGTGTTAGTGACAGAGTTTCCAGAATCTGTCACTAACACCCTTCGTTTTGACGGATAGGCTACCGCACATCCACGCCGACGGCATCGGCGACGTGTTCGAATCCGTCGCGGCGTAGCAGTTTCGCCAAGCCGCGCTTCAATACGGTAATCTGTTGCGGGCCGCGGTACATCAGCGAGCTGATGAACATCACAAGGCTTGCGCCGGAACGAATACGTTCGTATGCCTGCTCGGGCGTAAAGATGCCGCCGATGCCGGCAATCACGAAGCGGTCGCCGTACTCCTGATACACCTTACGTACCAATGCGTTGCTGGCCTTAGTGCACGGGCCGCCAGACAGGCCGCCTTCCCAATCGCGCGGGATTTCAAGACCGGTGCGGTCCTTCTGCAGGTTGGCAATGGAAAGCCCCTGTACATTATGGTCGGCCAGAACGTCGAGCAGCTCTCGGTATTCCGCCCACGGCTTGTTGAGTGGCATCTTGACCAATGTGGGTTGCGGGCGGTCGATTGTATCCAGTGCGGTGAAGAGTTTATCGAGTGCTTCTGGGGAAGCTGTGAATGGTTCTCCCACATGCGTGTTCGGGCAGGAGACGTTCACTTCCACCATGGCGGTACGGCCTGCGGCGCGTCGCATGGAGGTGCAGTAATCCTCGATGCCCTCATTCAAATCACCGCACAGATCATCGTTAGTGCGGGCAATGGAAACGGAGATTTGCATCTGGCGTGCCTGCGTCCAGGCCTTTTCCGCACGTTCGATGACTTTGTCCGAGCCGATGTTGGCGAGTCCCACATGCACCATCATCGAATCGTATTCGGGCAGACGGTGGAACCATGGCTTCGGATTGCCCGGGCAAGGACGTGCGGTGGTGGAGCCCACGGTTTCAAAGCCGAAACCGGCGTTGTCGAGCACCACGGGCATATCGCAGTTCTTGTCGAGACCGGCGGACAAGCCGAACGGGTTGGAGAAGTCGATACCCATCACATTGGTTTCCAGAATCGGGTCGGTGTAGTCGAGCATGGTGCGTTCGGCGAGTAGCAGCGGTGGAATATTGCGCACCACATGGCAGAATTCAATCATCTGATCGTGGGCCTCGTCAGGACGATGATTGAACACGAAATTCGGTTTGATGATGTGCTTATACCCGAAAGTGAACAAATCGGTGGTTGCTTTGTTGACGGCGTCGTGCCAGAAGCTATCGCAAACAAAAGTCATAACGCCTATTCTCTCACGCATATGGTGATGGAGCTAGCGGCAATTGTTGATTTGACTCACTGCAATAATGGATTATTGGATGTTTCACGATATGTTTCACGGTATGCTTTACGTTATGCTTTGCGATACTGATGGCAGCTGCGGGGTTGTGAACACCGTTGGTGGTGGTCGTGGTGGGGTGCATAGCTACTGAGGGTCGTGAATAATGCTGATGACGTCCGTGTTGGGGCATGTATGCCGCTGAGGTTGCTGTGATAGGACGGAATACAGTTGTCGTAGTCCGTGTTAGGTCGTGAACGCTATTGGTAGTGGCTGTGATAAGGGCGGTGAATCACCGTTGGCGGCTGTGACGGTGGGCGTGAATACTGTTGGCGGCTGTCGCGGTGGGGCGGAGAATACTGTTGGCGGCTGTCGTGGCGGGCGTGAATCTACTTGATAGTAGCTATGGCGGGTCGTGCATACTTGCGGCGCGGTAATTTCTCGTAGAAAACCTTGATTTCGAGAATTCACCGCGCTGAGCGGCTCTAAGCGCGGTAATTTCTCGAAATGAACCCATTCCCCGAGAATTTACCGCACTGACACTGTCTCAGCGCGGTGATTTCTCGAAGTTGGGGAAAATCTCGAGAATTTACCGCGCTGAGTTGTGGCGATTCGGGATGCGGGTGGTGATGGGGTGCCGCAGTATAGGGGATTGCGGTGAGCATCACGGTGGGTGGTAATTGTGAAGCGCCACGGTAGGGGTACACCGTGATAGGTGGTGATTGTGGAGCGCCGCGGTAGGGGTACGTCACGGTGGGGGTACGTCACGGTGGTGGTGATTGTGAAGCGTCGAGAGAAGGGTACACCGCGACAGGGGTACGTTGCGGTATGGGCGAAGACATCAAAGAACTGCTGCGCGGCACCATGTGTTCGGTTTTGCGCGTTTGAGGAGGAGTGTTTTGGAAAGAATGCGATAATTTGGTGTTTTGTGTGGAAGCGAACGCAAACATTGGCTGAAAAACGCTCAACACGGTTTTGTTTATGAGCTTTTGTGTGCGATAATGTTCATATGATTTCGTCACAACGTCAGCACCTCATCTTGAGCAGGTTGCGCACTCGCGGTGCGGTGCGTATCACCGCGCTATCCAAGGAGCTGGGAGTTTCGGCGATGACTATCCGTCGTGATATCGCTGAGCTGGCCGATAAGGGTCTGTTGAAGCGTGTTCATGGCGGTGCCGTGACCACCAGCACTTTGTTGAGCGAGCCCCTGTTCTCTGTGAAGTCTCAAATGGACATTGGCTTAAAAGATGCCATTGCCCAAGAGGCGGTCAAATACGTAGCCCCCGGAGATGTGATCGCCATCGGCGGCGGCACCACGGCCTACGTGTTCGCGCAGCACTTGCTGGAATCTCAGCAGTCCAGTGGCATCACCATTCTCACCAACTCGATTCCCGTGGCCGAACTGGTGCAGGCTTTGGAATCCAAGGATGTGGAGGTCATCGTCACCGGTGGCGTGATCACGCGCTCGAATTCTCTGGTCGGGCCGATTGCCGACAAAGTTGTCGCATCGCTGCGTGTGAACACCGTATTCCTGGGCACCCATTCGGTATCGATTCCCCGTGGCTTCCTGATGCCGAACTCGCTGGAAGCCGCAACCGATATGGCAATGATGGACATTGCCGATCGCACCATAGTTTTGACCGATCACACCAAGTGGAGCTGCACGTCGTTGTCGCTGTTCGCGCGCTTTGACCAGGTGGACACGGTCATCACCGACGACGGTCTCGATCCCGACTCCGCCGCCAAAACAAAGGATTTGGTTAAGGAACTCGTGCTGGCCCACCAGAGCGAGACCAATGAGGAAAGTGAGTGAAGATGGCAGAGTTTGCCAACTACGAACCGGGTGAATACGCGAAGGAGCACATCCGCATCACGCCAACCAAGCTGGCCGATGGACGTGACTTCTTCTACCTGGATGATGATCCGGCTTATGTGTCTGGTGAAAAGACCCGTGAGCTCAAGGATCCGCGTCCGCTGGACTATCGCTTCGCCCCGCATCTGGATGCTGACGGCAACGAAGTGCCGTACGCTGCCCCGCAGATGCGCCGCGATCCGCTGACCGGTGACTGGATTCCGATGGCCACCGCCCGTATGAACCGCCCGATTACCGCAGGCCCCGGTGCCACCGCCAAGGGCAACCCGCTGGCCGCCCGCAAGCCCGGTGACCCGTATCAGGATGGTGAGGTTCCGGACACCGATTACAACGTGGTGGTGTTCGAAAACCGTTTCCCCTCGATGGTGCGCGTGCCCGGCGAGGATGATTCCGTAAAGTTCGTGGACGGCAACCCGCTGTGGGAGCAGAAGCCCGCCGCCGGCCGCTGCGAAGTAATCTGCTTCGACCCGAATGAGGATGGTCTGCCGGCCGATCTGCCGGTTTCCCGTCTGCGCACGGTGGTTGAGGCATGGGCCTTCCGCACTGCCGAAATCTCCAAGATGGAAGGCATTGAGCAGATCTTCCCGTTCGAGAACCATGGTGCCGAGATTGGCGTCTCCTTGGCTCATCCGCACGGCCAGGTCTACTGCTACCCGTTCATCGCCCCGAAGATGGAGAAGGAACTTAAGCACACCGAGGCCTACCACGAGAAGACTGGCGGCAACCTGCTCAAGGACATCATGAACGCCGAGCTCGAGGCCGGTGAACGCATCGTGATGCGCAACCACAGCTGGGTGGCTTACGTGCCGGCCGCAGCCCGCTGGCCTCTCGAGGTGCATGTGGCTCCGGTGCGCGACGTCCTGACCCTCGACCAGCTCAACGATCAGGAACGCTGGGATCTGGCGTCCATGTACTCGCATCTGCTCAAGCGCGGCAACGCGTTCTTCGACAAGGGTGATGGCAAGGGCATGGACCTGCCGTACATCTCCGCATGGCATCAGGCTCCGATCCACGATCCACGCCGCGAGAACTACCGTCTGAACCTGCAGTTCTTCTCCTTCCGCCGTGCAGCCAACAAGATCAAGTACCTGGCGGGCTCGGAATCCGGCATGGCCGCATGGATTTCCGACACCACGCCGGAACTCATCGCCAAGCGCTTCCACGAGCTCGGCGACGTGGACATCTCCGACTGATGCCTTCATAAGCTCCTTTTAACGAGGGAGCTGGCTCGCGAAGCGAGACGGGGGAGAGACACTGTGAAGTTGTGGTCTCTCCCTCAGTCTGCTTGCAGCCGGCGCCTCCCCTGCTAGGGAGACGATAATGACTGAATTGCAAGAAAGAAATAACACCAATGACTGCTGTTGAATTCATCGAACCAATCTCCCATGAGGATGGTGTGGAGCAGGCCAAGGCCCTGTTCTCCAAGACTTATGGCGTTGAGCCGGAAGGCGTCTGGGCTGCTCCGGGCCGCGTAAACCTGATCGGCGAGCACACTGATTACAACGCTGGCCTGTGCCTGCCCATCGCTTTGCCGCACCGCACGTTCATCGCGCTGTCCCCACGCAACGACACCAAGGTGCGCGTGGTTTCCGACGTGGCTCCGGACAAGGTTGCCGAAGCTGATCTGGATGGTCTCAAGGCCCGTGGCGTGGACGGCTGGTCCGCCTACCCGACCGGTGTGGCTTGGGCGCTGCGTGAAGCCGGCTTCAGCAAGGTGCAGGGCTTCGACGCTGCTTTCGTCTCCTGTGTGCCGCTGGGCTCTGGCTTGAGCTCCTCTGCTGCCATGACTTGCTCCACTGCTCTGGCTTTGGATGATGTGTACGGTCTCGGCTATGGCGATTCCGATGCTGGCCGCGTGACCCTGATTAACGCTGCCATCAAGTCCGAAAACGAGATGGCCGGTGCCTCCACCGGCGGCCTCGACCAGAACGCTTCCATGCGCTGCACCGCCGGTCACGCGCTGCTGCTTGACTGCCGCCCGGAACTGACTCCGCTGGAGAACGTCTCCCAGCAGGAATTCGACCTCGACAAGTACGGTCTCGAACTGCTCGTGGTGGATACTCAGGCACCGCATCAGTTGAACGACGGCCAGTACGCACAGCGCCGCGCCACTTGCGAGGAAGCCGCCAAGATTCTCGGTGTGGCCAACCTGCGCGTTACGGCCGACGGCATCGCCAAGGCCGATGACCCGTTCCAGGCACTGAAGGAAACGCTCGACGCTCTGCCGGACGAAACCATGAAGAAGCGCGTGCGTCACGTAGTCACCGAAATCGAACGCGTGCGTTCCTTCGTGCACGCCTTCGCCAAGGGTGACATCGAGGCCGCCGGCCGCCTGTTCAACGCTTCCCATGATTCACTGGCCGCGGATTACGAGGTCACCGTGCCCGAGCTCGATGTGGCGGTGGATGTGGCCCGCCACAACGGCGCATACGGCGCTCGCATGACCGGCGGCGGCTTCGGTGGTTCCATCATCGCTCTGGTAGACAAGGGCCGCAGCCACGAAGTGGCTCAGACCATCGCCGACGAATTCGAAAAGCAAGGCTTCCACGCGCCTCGCGCTCTGGCTGCAGTTGCCGCGCCTTCGGCGTCGCGCGAAGCGTGATTCGCCCCGCGACACGCGCGGCCGTACTTACGAAAAATCAAAAATCGTACTACGGTGACCTCTTGTTTTGAATAATCGCATGCCATCTGGTGTATTACTTGCCGGATGGCATGCGATTTTTTGTTGCCGATTGTGACCCGGACGTTAGGGGTTGTCGGCGCTCGCCAATGAAGTCGCACACTGTGAGCTCGCGCATTCATCCGCGCATAGCCGCAGTGCGCGAGCGCATGCCGGACGAGCACGCACAGCGGCAGCAAAGGTACAAGATGGAAGAGGATTCCGTTGTCCGAGAAACAGACAACCGCAAACGCAGCAAGCGTCAACCAAACAGTCACCAACAAGGCAACCATTCGTAATACCCAACTAGACGATTCCGCATTCGTGCCGGGCAAGCCGCAGCACTTCGAACACCCGCACCGAGTCATGCTTGGCCTGTACATCAGCGTGTTCCTAGGCATGCTTTCGGAAACATCCATGAACATCACCCTGCCTGATCTGATGAATGATTTCGGCATTTCATCAGGTGTCGCACAATGGATGGTCGTCGGCTACATGCTGGCTATTGGCGTGGTGCTGCCGTGCGTCGGCTTCATGCTCAAGTGGATCAAGGCCAAGACCTTGGTACTGTTCGCTCTGGTTTGCTTCCTGATCGGTGCCGTGATCTGCACCATCGCCCCGAACTTCCCGGTACTGTTGGCGGGGCGCATCATGCAGGGCATCAGCACCGGCATCGTGCTGCCCACCATGTACGCCGCCATCATGCGCGTGTTCCCGCTGCACAAGATCGGCGCAGCCAATGGTGTAGCCGGATTGGTCATCATGTTCGCTCCGGTTATCGGCCCGACCATCGCAGGTGCACTTATCGGAGCGCTTTCATGGCGTGCGATTTTCGCGCTGTTCGCCATCGTCGCTGTCGTTGCCATCGTATGCACAGCTCTGTTCTTCGTCACACCCATCGAACGCACCCGACCGAATGTTGATGTGCTGTCCATCATCGCTTCGGCCATTGGCTTCGGCTGCCTCGTCGCCGGCGTGAGCCTGATCAGCGACATGGGCTTCAGTCCGATGGTCATCGGCTTGCTGGTGATTGGTGTGCTGGTGCTGGCGTTCTATGCTTACCGTCAGCTGCACATCACCGATCCATTGCTTGACCTGCGCGCCCTGGGCATTGCGGCGTTCCGCACGCCGGCCATTATGATTAGCTGCTCCTTCTCCTGCACGCTGGCATTCATGTACTTGGTACCGCAGGAGTTGCAGCGCGGCATGGGCTTGAGCTCCACCGTTGCCGGTCTGCTGATGCTGCCCGGCGGAGTGATCAATGCGTTGTGCACGTTTGCCGCAGGTCGCATGTTCGACCGTTATGGCGCGAAGAAGCTGGTCTGGGCCGGTTCTGCGCTGACCATTATCGGCGGCGCATTGTTCTACTCCATCGGTGTTTCGACGCCGATTATTCTGTTCCTTGCCGCACACATCATTGTGATGATCGGCATTCCGTTCATCCAGCAGTCCTCGCAGTCCGCGGCACTGAAGTCGCTGCCTGGACAGATGGCTGCGGACGGCAGCACAATCATGAACACCATGCAGCAGGTGTGCGGTGCCATCGCCACCGCTGTGGCCACCTGCCTGCTTGGCCTCGGTCAGACGAATTATGCTGCGGTCGGCGGCGAGAACCCTGCCCAAGGATTTGTGAACGGTTCTCGTTACGGATACCTGTTCGGTTTGGCGCTGGTGGTCGTTGTCTTCGCATGCTCATTCCTGCTCAAGGAGCGCAAGGAAGAGCCGAAGCTGGTACCGGTGCATGTGGATATTGAGAAGCTGGCCGCCTGAGCTGCGCAACCCTGAGTTGCGCAACCCTGAACTGCGCAACCCTCAACATCGCCTCGCGCCAGTGAGATGAATGATGAGGCGTAACGGGTGTTCCTCTATACTGGGGAGCACCCGTTTCTCATATGTTCGAATATGTTCGCAAGTTCATTTCCGATCAGTGATCAGTCTTCAATCAGGGAGCGCCATGAACAAGGCCATCATCACCGTCGTAGGCCGAGATACCGTCGGCATCATCGCACGAGTCTGCACCTACCTTTCCAACCATCACGTCAACGTGCTCGATATTTCACAGACCATCATCGACGGTTTCTTCAACATGATGATGATCGTGGACTATTCCAAGGCAGACAAGGAATTCAGCGCCATGGTGGGCAATCTGGAGGACCTTGGCGACGATATCGGCGTGCGCATCCGCTGCCAGCGCGAAGAGATCTTCACCAAGATGCATCGAATCTGAGACGAGCTGCTTGGCGGCTCACCTCGCGAGAATGAGGAAAGTCCGGTGGACTTTCGAACGACGCAGCCAGCCTTATTGCATACTGAGGCGACTACGACATGAGCTTATGTAAGGAAACACCATGTTGAATATCATGGAGGTCCACGAGACCAATCAGATGATTGAGCAGGAAAAGCTCGATGTGCGCACCATCACCATGGGCATCTCCCTGCTTGATTGCGCCACGGACAGCGTGCCGCGGACCTGCGATAACATCTACCGCAAAATCACCACGTATGCCAAGGATTTGGTCGCTACCGGCCAAGCCATCGAAAGCGACTACGGCATTCCGATCGTCAACAAGCGCATCACCGTGACGCCAATTGCCTTGGTCGGGGCGAGCTGCTGCAAGACTTCGGAAGATTTCGTCCAAATCGCGCACGCGTTGGATAAAGCAGCCAAAGAAGTCGGTGTCGATCTGATTGGCGGTTATTCGGCACTGGTTTCCAAGGCCATGACCCCAGCCGAGGAACTGCTGATTCGCTCACTGCCGCAAGCCCTCTCCGAGACGGACATCGTATGCTCATCGGTGAACGTGGGATCCACGAAAACCGGCATTGACATGAACGCGGTGGAACTGCTCGGCCATATCATCAAGGACATCGCCGAGCGCACGGCGGACAATGACTCCTATGGCTGCGTGAAATTCGTGGCATTCTGCAATGTTCCGGACGACAATCCGTTCATGGCGGGCGGCTTCCACGGTGTGACCGAGGGCGATGCCGTGATTAACGTGGGCGTTTCCGGTCCGGGCGTGGTCTCTCGTGCGCTCGATGCGGCCAAAGGCAAGGATTTCGAATTCCTGTGCGAAACCATCAAGCGCACGGCGTTCAAGATTACGCGCGTGGGTCAGCTGGTGGCGCAGGAGGCTTCGCGCCGACTTGGCGTGCCGTTCGGCATCATCGATCTTTCACTGGCACCGACCCCGGCTGTGGGCGATTCGGTGGGCGAAGTGCTGGAGAAGATCGGTCTCGAACAGGTTGGTGCGCCCGGCACCACTGCGGCACTTGCCATGCTGAACGATCAGGTCAAGAAGGGCGGCATTATGGCGTCCTCGTATGTGGGTGGCCTGTCTGGTGCGTTCATTCCGGTTTCCGAAGACAAGAACATGATTGACGCGGCATCTTCTGGATGCCTGACCATCGAAAAGCTTGAGGCCATGACCTGCGTGTGCTCGGTGGGTCTCGACATGATCGCCATTCCGGGCGATACCTCGGCGGCCACTATTTCCGGCCTGATCGCCGACGAAGCCGCCATCGGCATGGTGAACCAGAAGACCACGGCCGTGCGCGTCATCCCGGTGGTCGGCAAGGGCGTGGGCGAGATGGCCAATTTCGGTGGTCTTATGGGCTATGCGCCGATTATGCCGGTGAATCAGACCTCGTGTGAGTCGTTCGTGACCCGCGGCGGTCGCATCCCCGCCCCGATTCACAGCTTCAAGAACTGATTTCGCATGAGATGCTGCTGCTATTTCCCGCTATCTCGCTTACAAGGGGTTGATTTCCGGTTAGCGTGACATCTATCTGCGTTACAAGGGGTTCCTATACGAAGAAAGCCTGAGTATGAAGGTTGAAGTTTCAACACTTCTACTCAGGCTTTCGGCATTCAACAACCCCTTGTAAAGCAGATAGACCTCTGGCAGATGTGAAATCAACCCCCTGTAACGCAGATAGAGCGTCTTGCGTCTACCGGTGGCTGGGCTGATGGCTGAATTGACAGTTGAATCAGCGCCCGCCGGCGAAATTCAGCTGGCGCCAAGCCTCATAAATGGCAATCGATGCGCAATTGGTGAGGTTTAGGGAGCGCAGCGACGGGCGCATCGGCAAACGAACCTGTTCGGCCACGTGCGGACCGGCCATAATGTCCATCGGATCGGGAATGTCGCCGGGCTCGGGGCCGAAGAGCAGAATATCGGTCGGACGATATTCGATTTCCGTATACAGTTTGGTGGCGTGTGCGGTGAATGCGATGATGCGCGAGTTCGGCATCGATTCCACGAGATTGTCGAAGTTCGGGTGGAGCACCACATGTGCCATGTCATGGTAATCCAAGCCGGCGCGGCGAAGCTTGGTGTCGCGCAGATTGAAGCCGAGCGGCTCCACCAGGTGCAGGATCGTGCCGGTCACCGCGCACAGTCGAATGGCCGAACCGGTATTGCCGGGAATGCGCGGGGAGTAGTAGCACAGGTGCGGCGTCATGGTTTCCGCTTCCGCGGCTTTCTCGGCGGAGAGCATCGCATCCACCACGGAGATGGGATTGCCGTGCGCGTCGGTCACCAGTTCGTCCGGGCCATAATTCGATTTGCGATAACCGTATTCGAACATCTTCTCGACTTTGGCTTCAGGATTGGTGAGATTGCCGGGATTGCTGATGTTTTCGGGAGCCTGTGGGTTCACTGCTGCCTTATTCACTGCCTCGTTCGTCATAAATGCTAAGAATAAGAACGATGAACGACAGTGCACAGCAGTGCCCTGCCGCACAACAGGGCGGCAAGTTTGGCAGGCCGCACACCAGATGATGTGGAGAACGATATCGTGGCAACCGAAGTGAAGGCTCAGGATGCCTTTGATGCCAACGCCGAGGTAGCGCTGCGCCTCGGTGCTTGGTGGGAGGCGAACGCGCGCGATCTACCATGGCGGTTCGGCAGAACCACACCGTGGGGTGTGCTGGTGAGCGAAGTGATGAGTCAGCAGACTCAGATGAGTCGTGTGGTGCCGTATTGGCAGTCGTGGATGGAACGTTGGCCGGATGCTCGCGCGCTCGCAGATGCTCCTAAGGCTGAGGTGATTACTGCGTGGGGTCGTTTGGGATATCCGCGTCGCGCGCTGCGTTTGCAGGAATGCGCGCAAGCTGTTGCCGGTCAATATGCTGATGAGCTGCCGCAAACCTATGATGCGCTCACCGCTCTGCCCGGTATTGGTGACTATACGGCCAGCGCCGTGCTGAGTTTCGCGTTCGGGCGGCGCATTGCAGTCATCGATACGAATATTCGCCGTGTGCTCAGTCGCGTGTTTGTGGGAACCGAATCGCGCGGGGGAGCGGCCAGTGCTGCCGAACGGGCGCTCGCCAACCGGGTGTTGCCCAAGGATGTGAAGCGTTCGGTGACGTGGAATCAGTCGGTGATGGAACTTGGTGCAGTGGTGTGCACTGCGAAGAATCCGCTGTGCGACGCCTGCCCGATTGCGCATGACTGTGCTTTTTTGAAGGCCGGCAGACCGGGGCTTGGGGAGAAGAGGACCCGTCCGCGTCAGCGATTCCAGGGTACTGATCGGCAGGTGCGCGGACTGGTGCTCGCCGCATTGCGCGCGCTGCCGGCAGGAACTTCGCTGGAGCGCAGCAAAGTGGAGCAACTGTGGAAGGATCACGGGCAGCTTGCCGCCTGTGTTGCCAGCTTGGATGATGATGGATTGATTGAAATCGCCAAGGACGGTTCGCTCAGTCTGCCGCAGGGCTGATGTCCGCAGGGCGGATGTCCGCAAGGCTGACGTCCGCAAGGCTGACGTTCTGGTGAAAATGATGCGGTTCGCCGTGTGTGTTGGCCAGTACGACCGTAGACTGGAAATGTTATGGCATTGCAGAGGAACAATTCGGGTGTGAATGGCGTGCGGTCTGGTAGGCGAGCCGGCTCCGGCGCGAGTCGGCCTACTGCTTCCGGACGCTCCGGTCAGGCCATGAGCGGAGGTAGGGGAGTCCGCCAGACCGCGCCAAAGCAACGTAAGCGTAAGCTCAGTAAGAAAAAGCGTGCGATGTATCGTCGCCGCCGCATTGTGGTCGGTGTGATTTTGGCACTGTTGATTGCGCTGATTGTGTTCTGCGGATACAGCATTGCTCGTGGAGTCGGTGCCATCAATGTGGCGATTCACCATGATGATTACTATGCGCTTTCGCGTGAAAGCGTGCCCACGCCGAAGAAGACCAGTAATGTGAAAAACTGCTCCAGCAATGATGTGACGCTGGAGCTCAGTGCTAAAACCCAGTCTGTGCCGGTGGGTGGATCCTTGGAATTCACTGCGTCGATTGTGCACGACGGTTCAGGCAGCTGCTTGGTGGATGGTTCGGATGGTAACCGTGTGCTGACCATTACTTCTGGGTCGGAAACGATGTACAAGTCCGATGTGTGCGCCGCGGATTCCCGCATGCTGCTTATGGCTAAGGGCGATAAGGATGCGCAGAAGATGACGTGGAACACGGATTACAACGCCACGTTGACCGAATGCACGGACGAATCCAGCTGGGCCAAAGTCAATCCCGGCACCTATACCGCACAGATTGCGTTAAAGGACGAGCCCAAGGTCAAAAGCGAGCCCTTGACGTTCACGGTGGAGTAGTCTTTGGCTGGTGGCGGCGGGGCTTGATTCGCTGCGGGCGACGATGGGTGTTCGATGCAATGCCAAGGTGAATACGAAGCAAAGCTGAAGGAAATTGTGTATGCATCGGGGCGTATGAGTCTCAGGGTAAATTGTCGCTGCATACCGCTATTCTTTGTAATTTGCATGAGGTGTGTCATATTGCGGGCATACCGCCGACAATGAAGCGTCCGCATAGGCATATGGTGGCCATGCCGGCGCTCCCAGGGGAATTACCATTTAGCGAGCGATAAGGAACGTCCATTGGCTACTGAAGCTACGACGAACACCACTACCATCATCGCACGCGCCGACCAGCATGACATTGACCTGCACAAGGCGTCGGACCGCGTGAACTTCGGCTCCATTAAAGAGCCTATCGATGTACCCTACCTGCTGGGCGTGCAGACCGACAGCTTTGACTGGCTGATCGGCAACGAGCGCTGGAAGAAGCGCGTCGAAGAGGATGAGAAGAACGGCACCAACACCGTGGCTCACACCTCCGGTCTTGATGAGGTCTTCAACGAGATCTCCCCGATCGAGAACTTCGCCCAGACCATGTCCCTGACCTTCTCTGATCCGTACTTCGAGGAGCCGCGTCACACGGTTCAGGAGTGCAAGGAGAAGGATTACACTTATTCCGCACCGCTGTACGTGAACGCTGAGTTCGAGAACGGCGACACCGGCGAAATCAAGTCCCAGACCGTGTTCATGGGCGACTTCCCGCTGCAGACCCCGCACGGTACCTTCATCATCGGTGGTACCGAGCGAGTCATCGTCTCCCAGCTTGTGCGCTCCCCGGGCGTCTACTTCGACCGTCAGCAGGATCGTACTTCCGACAAGGAAGTCTTCGGTGCCAAGATCATCCCGTCTCGCGGCGCATGGCTCGAGTTCGAAATCGATAAGAGGGATCAGCCGCAGGTGCGCGTGGACCGCAAGCGTAAGCAGTCCGCCATCGTGTTCCTTATGGCCATCGGCATGACCAAGCCCGAGATTGCCCAGGCCTTCAAGGACTGCCCGCTGGTGCTCGACGCCCTGCAGCGCGAGACCCTGGAGACCCAGGACGAGGCTCTGGTCGACCTGTACCGCAAGATCCGCCCGGCCGACACCCCGACCCCGGAAGCCGGCAAGAACCTGCTGGATTCCTTCTACTTCAACACCAAGCGTTACGATCTGGCCCGCGTCGGCCGTTACAAGATCAACCGCAAGCTCGGTCTTGAGGCTGACTTCAACGATCGCTCCCTGCACCAGGAAGACATCATCGCCACCATCAAGTACCTGGTGGCCCTGCACGATGGCGCCAAGACCTTCGCCGGCACCCGCAACGGCGAGAACATCGACCTGCGCGTGGACGTGGACGATATCGATCACTTCGGCAACCGTCGTATCCGTCAGGTCGGCGAGCTGATTCAGAACCAGCTGCGTACCGGCCTGAGCCGTATGGAGCGTGTGGTTCGTGAGCGTATGACCACTCAGGATGCCGAGGCTATCACCCCGCAGTCCCTGATCAACATCCGCCCGGTGAACGCCACCATCAAGGAGTTCTTCGGCACCTCCCAGCTCTCCCAGTTCATGGATCAGAACAACCCGCTCTCCGGTGTGACGAACAAGCGTCGTCTTTCCGCTCTGGGTCCCGGTGGTCTGTCCCGCGACCGCGCCTCCATGGAAGTGCGAGACGTGCACCCGTCCCACTTCGGCCGTATGTGCCCGATCGAGTCTCCTGAAGGCCCGAACATCGGTCTTATCGGCTCCCTGGCAACCTTCGGCCGCGTGAACCCGTTCGGTTTCATCGAAACCCCGTACCGCAAGGTCGTCAACGGCCACGTTACCGACGAAGTCGAGTACA
Source organism: Bifidobacterium colobi (assembly GCF_018555455.1). Classification (GTDB taxonomy): domain Bacteria; phylum Actinomycetota; class Actinomycetes; order Actinomycetales; family Bifidobacteriaceae; genus Bifidobacterium; species Bifidobacterium colobi. Next base: position 155,403 of record NZ_JAFEJU010000002.1, read on the forward strand.
TGACCGCAGACCGCGATCTTGACCACGTGATCGCCCAGGCCAACCAGGAACTTGACGAGAACGGCAACTTCGTGCAGAAGTCCGCACTTGCCCGAGTCGGCGAAGAAGAGGCAGTCGATGTGCCGGTGAGCTCCGTGGATTACATGGATGTCTCACCTCGTCAGATGGTCTCCCTCGGTGCTTCCCTGATTCCGTTCCTGGAGCACGATGAGGGCCACCGTGCATTGATGGGTACCAACATGCAGCGTCAGGCCGTGCCGCTGATTGAATCCGAGCGCCCGCTGGTGGGCACCGGCTCCGAATGGCGCGCCGCCAACGACTCCGGCGACGTGATCAAGGCTGAGAAGGACGGCGTGGTGACCTATGTCTCCGCCGATCTGATCCGTGTGATGAACGACGATGGCACCACCAGCTCCTACAAGCTGGCCAAGTTCCAGCGCTCCAACCAGACCACCTGCTACAACCAGCGCCCGATCGTGCACGACGGCGAGCGTGTGGAAGCCGGCTCGGTCATGGCTGACGGCCCGGCCATCCAGAACGGTGACCTGGCCCTCGGTAAGAACCTGCTCATCGCCTTCATGCCTTGGAACGGCTACAACTACGAGGATGCTGTGATCATCTCCCAGCGCCTCGTGCAGGATGACACCCTCTCCTCCATCCACATCGAGGAGTACGAGATCGACGCCCGCGAAACCAAGCTCGGTGCCGAGGAAATCACCCGCGACCTGCCGAACGTCGGCGAGGACGCTGTGGCCAACCTCGACGAGCGCGGCATCATCCGCATCGGTGCCGAAGTCGAAGCCGGCGACATTCTGGTCGGTAAGGTCACCCCGAAGGGCGAGACCGAGCTGACTCCGGAAGAGCGACTGCTGCGCGCCATCTTCGGTGAGAAGTCCCGCGAGGTGCGCGACACCTCCCTGCGCGTGCCCCACGGCGAGACCGGTACCGTTATCGGCGTCAAGGAAATCACTCGTGAGGATGCCGAGGAGGACGGCGACGAGCTGCCCAACGGCGTGAACCAGATGATTCGCGTGTACATCGCCCAGCACCGCAAGATCACCGTGGGCGATAAGCTCTCCGGCCGTCACGGCAACAAGGGCTGCATCTCCCGCATTCTGCCGGAAGAGGATATGCCGTTCCTCGCCGACGGTACCCCGGTCGACATCATGCTCAACCCGCTGGGTGTGCCTTCCCGAATGAACCTGGGTCAGGTGCTCGAGCTGCACCTCGGCTGGATCGCTCACTCCGGTTGGGACATCTCCCTCGACCCGAACCTGGAAGCCGAGTGGAAGAAGCTGATTCCGTCCGGCGCCGAGAAGGCCGAGCCGGGCACCCCGGTGGCAACCCCGGTGTTCGATGGTGTGAAGCCGGAAGTCTTGAAGGGCCTGCTGTCCACCACGCTGCCGAACCGCGATGGCGACCGCCTCGTGGGCCCCGACGGCAAGGCGACCCTGTTCGACGGCCGTACCGGCGAACCGTACACCAAGCAGATCTCCGTTGGCTACATGTACATGCTGAAGCTGCACCACCTGGTCGACGACAAGATCCACGCCCGCTCCACCGGTCCGTACTCCATGATCACCCAGCAGCCGCTCGGCGGTAAGGCCCAGTTCGGTGGCCAGCGCTTTGGTGAGATGGAGGTGTGGGCCCTCGAGGCCTACGGTGCCGCTTACACGCTGCACGAGATGATGACCACCAAGTCCGATGACGTCGACGGCCGCGTGCGCGTCTACGGTGCCATCGTGAAGGGCGAGAACCTGCCGCCGGCAGGCATCCCTGAGTCCTTCAAGGTGCTTCTCAAGGAAATGCAGTCCCTGTCCCTGAACGTCGAAGTGCTCAACGCCGAAGGCGTGGCCATCGACATGAAGGATGAGGAAGACGATCCGGTGAGCTCCGCCGACGATCTGGGCTTCAACATCGGTGCCCGCCCTGATGCGGCCGCCAAGGAAGACCAGAAGGCCGAAGAGCCCGAATACCAGTGATCCCACGGGTCGCATACGGCCAGCAAGCCGTATGCAGACCTACCCACGTGAATTAAACAACGTAAAGAGGCCTGCCCCGGTTGTGACTACCCCTCAGTCAGCTGTGGCTGACAGCTCCCCTGACAAAGGGGAGCCTGGGGAGGCCTCAAGAACAGAAACGGATTAACAAGTGCTGGACGTCAACGCATTTGACAAGCTTCGCATCGGCCTGGCCACCGCGGACGATATTCGCGGTTGGAGCCATGGTGAGGTCAAGAAGCCTGAAACCATCAACTACCGTACTCTGAAGCCGGAGAAGGATGGTCTGTTCGGTGAGCAGATCTTCGGCCCGACCCGCGATTGGGAGTGCGCCTGCGGTAAGTACAAGCGCGTGCGCTTCAAGGGCATCGTCTGCGAGCGATGCGGCGTCGAAGTGACCCGCTCCCGTGTGCGCCGTGAACGCATGGGCCACATCGAGCTGGCCGCACCGGTCACCCACATCTGGTTCTTCAAGGGCGTGCCCTCCCGTCTGGGCTACCTGCTGAACGTCACCCCGAAGGACCTGGAGCGCGTGATCTACTTCGCCTCCTACATGGTCACCGAAGTGGACGATGAGCAGCGCCACAACGATCTGCCCGGTCTGCAGGACGAGTTCGATTCCGAAATCGCCCGCCTTGAGCAGCGCCGTGACTCCGACATCGAAGCCCGCGCCAAGAAGGTGGAAGAGGATCTCGCCGCCCTCGAAGAGGCTGGCGAAGCCAAGGGACCGGCCCGCGCCAAGCTGCGCAACGGCGCCGAGCGCGACATGGCCGCCATCCGCACCCGTTACAACGACCAGATCGCCCGCGTGGACGCTGTCTTCGACAAGTTCAAGAAGCTCAAGCCCGGCGACATGGTCGACGATGTGGATCTGTGGCGTGAAATGCAGGATCGCTACGGCGACTACTTCGACGGCTGCATGGGTGCTGAAGCCATCAAGAAGCGTCTGCAGTCCCTCGACCTCGAAGCCATTTCCAAGGAACTGCGCGAAGAGATCAAGGACGCATCCGAGCAGCGTAAGACCAAGGCGCTGAAGCGTCTGAAGGTCGTCAACGCCTTCCTGACCACCGGCAACAAGCCGGAGGCCATGGTGCTCGACGTGATCCCGGTCATCCCGCCGGATCTGCGCCCGATGGTGCAGCTCGACGGTGGCCGTTTCGCCACCTCCGATTTGAACGACCTCTACCGTCGTGTGATCAACCGTAACAACCGTTTGAAGCGACTGATCGAGCTCGGCGCTCCGGAGATCATGCTCAACAACGAGAAGCGCATGCTCCAGGAGGCCGTCGACTCCCTGTTCGACAACGGCCGTCGTGGTCGCCCGGTCACCGGTGCTTCCAACCGTCCGCTCAAGTCCCTGTCCGACATGCTCAAGGGTAAGCAGGGTCGTTTCCGTCAGAACCTGCTCGGTAAGCGAGTCGATTACTCTGGCCGTTCCGTGATCGTGGTCGGCCCGTCCCTGCGCATGCACCAGTGCGGTCTGCCGAAGCCGATGGCCCTCGAGCTGTTCAAGCCGTTCGTCATCAAGCGCCTTGTGGACCTCAACTACGCTCAGAACATGAAGTCCGCCAAGCGTCTCGTGGACCGCGGCGACTCCGAGGTGTGGGGCGTGCTCGAAGAGGTCATCTCCGAGCATCCGGTGCTTCTCAACCGTGCACCTACGCTGCACCGTCTGGGTATCCAGGCATTCGAGCCGATCCTGGTGGAAGGCAAGGCCATCCACCTGCCGCCGCTGGCCTGCGCCGCCTTCAACGCCGACTTCGATGGTGACCAGATGGCAGTCCACCTGCCGCTGTCCGCCGAAGCCCAGGCTGAGGCCCGCTCCCTGATGATGGCTTCCGACAACATTCTGAAGCCGGCAGACGGCCACACCGTGACCATGCCTTCTCAGGATATGATTCTCGGTCTGTACTACCTGTCCACCGTCATCGAGGGCGCCAAGGGCCAGGGCCGCGTGTTCTCCTCCCTCGAGGAAGCCGAAATGGCTCTCGACCGCCACGAGATCGACATGCAGGCCAAGGTGCTCATGCGTCTGCCTGCAAGCTTCGTGCTGCCGAAGAACTGGGAGCCGGGCGAGGTCAAGGTGCTGGATCCGCGCGACGGCGAAACCGACGTTGCCAAGGAAGAGCGCTTCCACGATGGCACCGTGCTGTTCGCCACCTCCTACGGTCGTATCCTGTTCAACCAGACTCTGCCGACCGACTACCCGTTCGTCAACGAGCAGGTGGCCAAGGGTCGTCTGTCCAAGATCGTCGATGACATCGCTATGCGCTACTCCACCCAGCAGGTGGCTGTGACGCTGGATGCCCTGAAGGATCTCGGCTTCACCCGCGCACCGTGGTCCGGTGTGTCCTTCGCCTTCTCCGACGTGAACGAGCCGCCGGAGCGCGACCAGAAGATCGCCGAGTACGAGGCCAAGGCCGATAAGGTCAACGCCAACTACGAGATGGGTCTGTTGACCGAGGAAGCCCGCCGTCAGGAACTCATCGACCTGTGGACCGAATGCACCGCTGAAGTGTCCAAGGAAGTCGAGGACAAGTTCGACCCGACCTCCAACCTGGCCATCATCGTGCAGTCTGGTGCACGAGGCAACATGATGCAGATCAACCAGATTGCAGGTATGCGAGGCCTCGTGGCAAACCCGAAGGGTGAGATTATTCCTCGTCCTGTGAAGTCCAACTACCGTGACGGCCTGTCCGTGCTGGAGTACTTCATCTCCCAGCACGGTGCACGTAAGGGTCTGGCCGATACCGCACTGCGTACCGCAGAATCCGGTTACCTGACCCGTCGTCTGGTGGACGTCTCCCAGGATGTGATTGTGCGCGAGGAAGACTGCGGCACCAAGGCCGGTCTGCCGATTCGCGTGGCCGATCGCGACGCCGACGGCAACCTGACCCTGGTCAAGGCCGCCGACGGTGGCCCGTACTCCCGTCTGCTCGCCGCCGATGTCATCGACCCGGCTGACGGCAAGACCGTGCTGTACAAGCGTGACGACGCTCTGTCCATGGACGTGCTCAACGATCTCGTTGCCCACGGCGTGGAGGAAGTCAAGTGCCGTTCCGTGCTGACCTGCGAATCCAAGCGCGGCGTGTGCGCCAAGTGCTACGGCTGGTCTCTGGCCACCAACACCCTGGTCGATGTTGGCGAGACCGTCGGTATCGTCGCCGCCCAGTCCATCGGTGAGCCTGGTACCCAGCTGACGCTGCGTTCCTTCCACTCCGGTGGTGTGGCCGCCGCATCCGATATCACCCAGGGTCTTCCTCGTGTTACCGAGCTTTTCGAAGCCCGTACCCCGAAGGGTGAGGCTCCGATCACCGAGTTCGCCGGCACCATCAAGATCGTGGAGAACGACCGCGGACGCCAGATCATCCTGACCCCGGACGCTGATTCCGGCGCTCCGAAGGAAGACGGCATCATCAAGCCGATCACCTACCAGGTGTCCAAGCGCGTGCCGCTCAAGGTTGCCGATGGCGACCACATCAAGGTCGGCACCCAGTTGGTCGAAGGTTCTGTGGATCCGAAGAAGATCCTCACCATCCTCGGCAAGCGTGCCGCTCAGGTGAACATCGTGGAGGAAGTGCACACCGTGTACCGCTCCCAGGGCGTGGATATCCACGACAAGCACATCGAGGTCATCGTGCACCAGATGACCCGCCGCGTCACCATCATCGACTCCGGCGACACCGATCTGCTGCCTGGTGAGCTGGTGGACAACGCACGCTTCCGCGAGATCAACCGCAACGTGGTCAAGAACGGCGGCAAGCCTGCCGTCGGTCGTCCGGCGCTCATGGGTATCACCAAGGCATCCTTGGCCACCGATTCCTGGCTGTCCGCCGCATCCTTCCAGGAGACCACTCGCGTGCTCACCGAAGCCGCACTCTCCGAGAAGGTCGATGACCTCAAGGGTCTTAAGGAGAACGTCATCATCGGTAAGCTCATCCCGGCTGGTACCGGCCTCGCCCGTTACCGCAACGCTGTGGTGGAGCCCGACAAGGCCATCCGCGACACCATCTATCCGAACTTCGGCTTGGGTGGCGACAGCGATCTTGGCGATGCGAACTTCTCCGACTCCGACCTGTCTGACCTGAACTTCTCGAACCTTGAGTTCGGTGACCTGAAGCTCGGCGACGACTTCAACCCGGATGATTTCTACACTGATCAGACCGATCCGTCCGATCCGCTCGGCGGCTCCGATCAGCAGTAAGAGCAATAGCAGCTGAGAGTAAGTGCTATAAATAAGGACTTACTCTCAACGAGCATTGTTTGAAGGTCTGGCGTGAACCTGTGCATCACACGGGTTCACGCCAGACCTTTTTGTAGTTGAAATACGGGGCTGACTACATCTGATCGCATGCAGTATTGATGCGAAACACGGCTATGTGCCTCATGTGCTGCATCTCTCACATACTTCAGTAGGTTGTATGCTCCATGCGCATGCAATTATCGGCCTGTAGCGGGCCATTATGAGAAAAACGTTCTTGGAATCATGTTGGACCGGAGCCCCAAAATAGCCCAAAATCCAAGAATGGCTTATTTTCAATGTTTTGTAGTCTTCACCATGCGGGCCACCATAGTGGAACAGCCTTAATAAACCATGTTGTCCCGCTCGCCAACGGGCCAACGCGCTAAGAAGCCCCGAAAACGCACGTTGGCCCGCTAAGCATCGGGCCACTATGAAATTAGCGATTATATTGCAGCGTTGGCCCGGTATTGCAATTCTGTAACGCATCAGCCAACAAATAGCACTACATTGTTAACTAGCAAGAGCAACTTACGAAGGGAAGGCTCTATGCAAACAGCAACATCAATGGGTGTAGACGACAGCGAACTGCAGTCGCTAGGTTCATCATTGCACGATGCGTCAAACCAAGTGGATGCCATCACAGATGCGTTGAAGCTGTCTTCTGCATCTGTTGGGCAGCAGAAACTTGCTGCAAAAGTCAGTACTTTCATCGAAGGAAGTGCTGGTGAAACGTTGGTATTTCTTGCAATGATGGCACGTCTTGAAAACTTTCTGGACCAAGTTGTGGTTTCGACTTCAGAGGTCGACGGCAAATTGTCTGTAGAGATTTCAGGTGACTGTGTTGCGCCGAAAAACGAAAGCAGGAAGACCCATGGGCGATTTTAGACTACGTACGACAGGATTGGATTGGTCGGCAGTGGAACAGGATGCAGATCCTGTACCAGGCGATTGCCAGTCTTTGTATGAGGCGTATCTCAAATGCGTTACGAGAAGTCAAACCTGCAATCAAGTAGCTTCATTTCTGTCTCAAGTCTGCGGTTCACATACGCATTTCAAGGGCGAAAGTGCTGAAGCATTTGATGTCGAACTCAAACACACGGTTAATTTTGCTTATACTTTGGCAGATATCTATAACAGTGGTGCAAGCGTATTCAGCACGTGGGCATATGCGCTGGAAGATTATCAGCGCATAGCTGATAATGCATGTAATAAGGCTATGGAAATCAAAAAGTCCATTGACAAATACGCTAAAGATGTAGATAGCGCGTATTCCTCATTGCACCGTGAGCAAGCGAAGTTCCGCACAGCACAAAGGCAATTGCAGACCTTGCAGGCTCAAGGCAAGACATCTTCTGATGAAGAATACAGTCGTCAAGTACGGATTCGTGACGATGCCTCTGACCAGGTAGATAGATACACGCATACGGTAAAAAGTTGCAAAGATCTTATTGCTTCGGCACGTGAAGATTTAGATTCGGAAATAAAGAAGGTAAAGCACTGCAAAGAGGACTATGACCAAAATGGTTCAGAACTAGCTGGGAACTAAGAGACTGCGAAGATGAGTTCCAAGAATTGGGGCGCAAATACGGGAATCTGTCTCGCTGGCAGACTGAACTAATGGCAATTCAGGCTGGTGGATATTCAGGCTTGGCATATTACGGCCGTAATCACGCTCGTCATTCAACCCGTTATTGGAATTTCCAAAAACATGGAGAGTCTTGGATTAAGAAGGTTGATTCTGTGGGATATGCAACTGGTGACGAGTACGTCCCCACGTTATGGCCTGATGATCCGCCAAAGATCACTGGTTCTGCTTTAGGCTCATCAGTTGGAGATATCGTTCGCGTTGGTATTAAAGGTTCCGTCGGCGGCTCTGTCGTTGGTGGAATATTTGACTATGGAGCTACATATAACAGTCGTGTAGATAAATACGGTGAGCATGATGCCCGGCAAGACGCGGAATGGCACGCTGGCATTACTACAGCTTCCGGAGTTGTCGGTGGAGTTGCAGGCGTAGCCGCTGGCACAGTCACAGGGGCCATTGTTGGGTCATCTGTTCCTATTGTTGGAACTGCAGTTGGGGCTGTTGTTGGTTGTGTAGTAAGTACCGTTCTTGGAAATGTGGCCACGAATATGTACGACTCGCATGAACACCGTGAGGGCAAGCGTATGTTGAAAATCCATCGATACTATTTCATGGGTGCATCAGGGCAAAAGCTGGTGGCTTGGGATAATAAGGACAAGCGGTTCGTCGCTATAGACAGCTATCCGAAAAGGTTACGTAGAAGACTGCGTCGGGAACTAAAAGACAAAGCGGATAATCCAATCGCCAATCAGAAACCGGTTGCAGGACGGCATGGCAGGTCTCGCACCTTGCTCGAAGACCGATATGATAAAGGCGTCGCTCGCATGTATTTGTTGATCTTGCTGTTTATTATTGCTATGGCTTGCATCCCGCTCGGTCTGAGATACTTGCCGTTGAACGCTATTTTTCCTGGAACTTTGCCTTTACCCGGTATAGTGATTGCTTTTGGCCTCGGATTATTACTTGGATGGCTTATGAATGTTGGATATGCGGCATTCTTGTTTTCCGATGATAATGAGACGGCCACTATGAGTCAGGTGACTGCAGCTTATCTTAATTCGGTTTCTGTAATGCGGCGCACTCTTGGTTCATGGTGGATGCGTGCTTTGCTGCTGTGGTATATGTGGGGGATGCTTATCTGGCTTGTCTTTAACGGATGGGTTACGCGCCAGCAATGGTGGCGGAATGAGTGGGTGCAAAATGTGTTTTTTACTCCTCTTATTGCTTTGCTCGCATGGGGAGCGATTGCCATGATTCAGTTATGGTTCCTTCCTCATATAAAACGTGAAAAGAAGCAAGGAAATTCAGTAATTAGGCAATGAAAATGTGAGTTAAGCGGAGATGCAGGATGGTTGAATTTATTGGAATTGTCATAGTGACAGCAATAGTTTCGATGTTTATCTTTTTTGAAATGTGCATAATGAATGGTCATCAATACAGGCGCATTGTTGATCGATATGTGCTTCCGCAGATTCAATCTCCGCAGGAAGTACCCCTTGATGAAGCCAAAGCAGAGAACGACGGCACTCCTGCAAACCCACGTTGACTGCAAACCCATGTTGACTGTGAACCCACGCTGACCGCTAACTGCGCGACTGCACAATGCACACCAGCGCCCGGCAAGCACCCAAAAATTACAAAAAAGTAATCAAAGTAGTACAAATCACAGTGGGTTTGCTGAATTTGGGACAGTGCTCAGAGTACGGTTAGGAAGCATGGGGCTGTAGGCATCTTCATGGTGGTTTTCGTGTCTGATGCTCATACAGACGAGCAATACGAGAGAGACAGTGTTGGAGGACCACCTATGGTGGAGTTGAACACAGTGGTCGGTAAGCGGTACAAGATTCTGACCCAGATCGGCAAGGGTGGCATGTCCACCGTCTATCTGGCGATGGATTCCTCGCTGAACAAGCAGTGGGCCATCAAGGAGATTAAGAACGTCTCCGATCCGGTGCAACGCGACCTGGTGATTAAGAGCCTGACCGTCGAAGCCAACATGATTAAGCGCTTCGACCATCCCGCCATCCCACGTATCGTGGATTTGATCGAGGAAAAGGGCAGCCTGTTCGTGGTCATGGACTACGTGGAAGGCCGCACGCTGTCGAGCATTCTGAAGAAGGAAGGCCCGCAGGACGAAGACGATGTGGTCGACTGGGGCATCCAGCTGTGCGATGTGCTCGACTATCTGCACCGCCGCAAGCATCCGGTGATTTTCCGCGATATGAAGCCCTCCAATGTGATGCTCACTCCTGAGGGTGCCATTAAACTTATCGATTTCGGTATTGCGCTGGAGATTGGCAAGAATGATGGTGCGGATAGCAAGCCGCTGATCGGTGATGATCGCCAGCTTGGCACGCCTGGCTTCGGCGCTCCCGAACAGTTCGATGAGAACGCTCACGTGGATGCCCGTACTGATATCTACGCGCTGGGCGCCACCTTGTTCTATCTGCTCACCGGCTCGCACCCGCGCAAGAACGGCATCGTGCCGATCCGCCAGATCAAGCCGGAACTCTCCCAAGGCTTGGAAGCGGTTATCGAGAAGGCGACCCGCAAGAATCCGGACGAACGCTACCAGTCCTGCGCTGACTTCGCCTACGCGCTCAAGCATTACCGCGAGGAAGATGAGGCCACTCGCAAGGCTTTGGTCGGCAAGTGGCGCGGTTTCCTCGGTACTGCCATCGCATCGGTGGTCTGCTTGGCGCTCGCCGGCGGCTGCCTGCTGCTGTCCAACCATGCGCGCAACACGGATTACGACTACTGGATGTCGCAGGGTGCGCAGAACTCTGATGCATCTGCTGCTGAGGCCGCATACGTGCGCGCGGCTCAGATTAAGCCGACCGCAATCCAGCCGTATGAGGAGCTGATCAAGCGCTACACGCTCGACAGTGACTTCAGCGATGATGAAGAGCAGCTGTACAACGAGCTACTGAGCCAGCATGCCACTGATCTTCGTAAGAACCAGAATGATTGGGCACAGCTGAGCTACGACACCGGCCGCATGTATTGGTACTACTATTCCGGCACCAAGATGGCGAGCAAGGATACGGCGAACAATACCGATCCGCAACGCTACGCCCGTATTCGCGCCGCCTCCCAGTGGATGCACAATGCTGCGGCAGACAGCAGCTTCAAGGATGCGAAGCTCGCCAAGATCTACGCCGACATTGCCGACTTCAATACGCAGATCGTGCCGTTGATCAATCAGGGTTCCGATTCCGGCAAATACAAGCCGTACTTCACCAAGCTCAATGATCTGGTAAGCGCGGCGAACAAGGAAGACAACGAAGTGATTCGTCTGGAAGCCGCCAACTTGACGTTGGACGCGTTGCGCGTCTACCCGCGTAAGTTCCGTGCGGATGGCATCAAGCAGCAGTCGATGCTTGATTTGGCCAACGCCGCTTCCACACTCGCTGATAAAACCCAGTCCACCACCGAGGCACTGGACGCCAGCAAGAAATCCGCAAAGCAGGCCGAGCAGCCCACTAAGGATGCCATTGCCAACGCTTTCGTTGATATTAAAGGGGATGCCAAGTGAACGCTGATACCTACAGGACTCTGGCAGTCATTTTCCTGGCCTTGGCGGTGATTCTCGCAGCTGTGGCCGTAGTGCTGTTCCGCAAGTTCAATATTCCGGCAGTCCGCGATGCGCTGACTGGTAAGACCGCTGAGCGTGAGATTGCGCAACTGCGTGGTGTGCGCGCAGGTTCGTGGGCTCGCGCCGATGAGCTGGGCGAAGGCCGTAAGCGTCGCAAGGCCCGCAAGGGCGCTGACACCACCACTGGTACGCATGAAACCAGTGATATGGAGTTCCGCCCGGTAACCGGTACTGGTTCCGGTACCGGTTCGGGCACGGGCAGTGGCTCGGCGTCCACCAATGCTGGCGTGACTCGTGCGGCTGACAAGCCGTCTGCAGTGCCGAACGGCAGCACCGGTACGAAGCCTAAGCATGGCAACCATGCTGCTGCAGCCAAGAAGACTCAGGCTAAGGAACAGTCCGAATCCGACTCCGTGGTTGAGATTCCGGTGTCCATGGCTTCCGCCGCTGAGCTGGCTGACGAAGGTGAAACTTCGCTGATGCAATTCCGTAAGACTACTGATAAGCCGTCCGATGACGATGAATCCCGCACCATTCTGGTTCGTGGAGGGAAGAAACACTGATGAAATCCAATACTCGTACGTGGCTGAAGCCGCTGTTCGGCTCAGTGGTGGCCGTGGCTGCACTGACGTTTGGTGCAGTCTCCATCGCCCCGCTCGCCGTGGCGGATAATCTGCCGAAGAATGATTCCGACACCGCGCAGACTCAGGATGCCGATCATCCAACGTCGTTGCGTACCTTCCCGCCGGTGAAGGAGACTGCCAAGTCCACCGATCAGAACACGACTGACGGCAAGACCGACTCGGCTGAGACCAAGGTGGCCGGTGACACTGCGAACGCCGAAGCTCAGAGTGATGCCGCAGCCGCTGCTCCGGCAGCTGTTGCCGCGACTGCTCCGACGATGAAGATTGAGGCGTATGCGGCCAAGAACGGTGTGGTACCTAACGATGCCAAACCGCTGGGCTCGGCCACCAACGCATCCTCCATCCGTCTGGGTATTACTGTCACCAATTACACCGACTTCCCGGCTGGCGCGTTCGACAAGACCACCGGCAAGTATGTGGGTGACGCCAAGGACCAGTCCGCCATTGCTCTGGATATCCAGCCGCTGGGAGGTCGTTTCAATGTGCGCTATGGCGATTTCCGCCAGGTGCTTGACAAGGACGGCAAGCCGGTTGAGGGCTCCTATGAGGTGAAGCCCCAGGATGGTCCGGCTTTCGCGTTGAATGGTGCCAGCGGCACGAACTTCACCGTTGCCGTGGATACGCCAACCTACGATGCATCCAAGGGCGAGACCCCGGTGGCGCTCGATAAGTTCGTGGCACAGGATGGTTCCAGCACCATCACCAAGCCGACGCTTACTCATGACACCACCGCTCCTGCCGCGCCGACCGCTGCTGCTTTCGGCGCTGGCTGGACTGCCGGCACGGTGAACGGCAAGAAGGTACAGCTGTCCGACGGCAACGCCGCATTGAATGTCACGTTCGCTGCCAATGTGGAGACAGGTGCCAAGGTGCAGCTGGTCTCCGCGGATGGCAAAACCGTGGGAGACCTGACTGCTAGCGGCAAGACCGCTACATGGACGCCGAATGCTGACACGGTGGCAAATGTTGCTGATCTGAATGTTGTGGTGACTGATGCCGCCGGCAATAAGACTCCCACGAAGCTGTCCACACTGCTGGGCACTGCCAATGCCGTGGATACGCTTGTGGTTGATACCGCCAAGAACTACAAGGTTGCGGTAACCGGTGAGCCGAATGCCGGGGTTGACGTGAACGGTGTCAAGTACTACACCAAGGTTTCCGGTCTGAGCATCACCGGTGGCAATCAAACTACATTGCCATACCGTTTGGCACTCACCGATCCGCTGGTGAAGGTCACCGCTCCAGCTGGTGCCACTGCGCCGACTGGTACGGCAACAGTTGAGAACAACGGCACTGTGGCGTATAAGTTTGATTCCACCTTGAGTGGCGACGGCCAGTACACCGCCGCATTGCAGTTGCAGAACAATGCGTCCGCTACGTTTGCTCTCGATTCCACCGCTCCGGCGGTGACCAAGGTGGCATACGCCGGCAATGGAGATGAGCTTACCTCTGGCTCCAGCACTATTCTGCTGGGCTCCAACAACGCCAACGCTTCGGCAACTCTGACCTTTACAGTCGACGAGCAAGGTTCCGGCTTCGATGTCAACGACGTAAAGCTCGACACCACCGGTGCCTTCACCGGCACTGATGGCAAGGCCGCTGATCCGAAGCCGCAGATCACCGCGAATGGCAATACGGTTACCGCCACGTTCACTCAGGCTGGTACGTATGACTTCTCCAAGATGAAGATCCAGGTCAACGACAAGGTTGGCAACCAGGGTGCGAACACTGCCGTTACCGGTGTAACGGACGGAGGCACGCTGCCGAAGGAACTGGTTATTGCCGATATGGCCAAGCTTGCCAAGGCCAGCTCCACGTTTACCGTGACTCCAGCGCAGGGCAAGGATGCAGTGAACGTCAACGGCGCTAAATGGTATGGTGCAGCACCGACGGTCGAAGTAACCATTAAGAACAACTATTTGGCTGAGAAGATCGCCGCGGTGCTTGCCGCTGATAAGAATACTAAGGTGTTCAGCCAGAACTTCAATGGCACGGATAATGCCGCCACGGTGACGTATCAGGATCTCACCGTGAAGGCTACTGGTGACTCTGCAACGGTGACCTTCCCCGCTGCCTTCCAGCCGAAGGATGATGGCTGGTACCAGTACACTGCGAACAACGATGCCTCGTACTTCACTGCATTGTTCGGCAAGTTTGCCCCTGCCGTCAACGCATTCGGTGTGGATACGGGCAAGCCGGAAGTGGAATCCGTCACGCTGAACGGCACTGCCATCTCTGCCAATACCGAATACAACGGCAAGAAGATCTTCGCCGCGGTGGGTCCGCAGACCCTTACCGTGACGGTCAAGGATTACCGTACGGGGGCAAATCCGCAGAGCACCGATCACACCTCTGGTGTGCAGAAAGTGAGCGCGAAGGTCAAGAAGGCCAAGGATTTGGTGTCTGCTGCCGAAGACGTCAACGTCACTATCGCGCAGCAATCCAACCAGAACGGCACCTATGTAGGTACCGTAACGCTGCCGGAGGATGGTTACTACGATCTGAGTGACGTGGAAATCCAAGCCACCGATAACGTGGGCAATGATAGCGGCACTGTCACGGCCAACTCCAAGACCGGTGACGTGGATGCTGTCGTGGCCATCGCCAAGGGTGCCAAGCCGAGTGTTTCCGCCATTCAGCTTGATGACATCTCCGGCAAGAAGGAAGGCAATCACGCCGGCTACTACCGTGGCGATGTGAAAGCCACCTACACGGTAACCGACAAGTGGTTCCCGCTTACCCAGAATGCTACGGCCAAGTATCCTGATGGAACCAGCATCAAGGATGCTGATTTGCTTGCCAGCAGCAAGGTGGATGGCACGCAGAACGGGTTCATGCAGCTCGAGCCGTCCGACACTGATTGGAAGAACTCCAACGGCTACAACTGGACCATCTCCAAGAACGTGCGCAAGCGCGGCGAAACGGCTGTGCAGGAAGGCACGTATGAAGTAAAGCTCCAATACAAGGGCTTCTACGACAATCCTAGTGATGCGGCCAAGCCGGAAGCCGGCAAGTTGATTAACGGTCGTGATGATTTCATCATCGATTGGACCAAGCCGACGCTCGGCCAGATAGCGCTCAACCCGGATCAGAAGGTCTGGAAGCAGCTGCTGTTCGCTGAGTCTGAAACTGTGACGCTGAACGGCATCGGCGATAACCTTGCAGGCATTGATGATGCATCCAAGGCATTCGCCACAACTACTCAGGGCGATGATGACAAGGCCGGTAGCAACGATGTCGACAACGATCACGCTGTGAGCTTCGACACCCACAACAGTGGCGTAAAGCTCACCAACGCCGACCTGTCCAACCCATCAGCCGGCTCGATGAGCTTCACGATGAACGCTGACAGCTTCCGTCTGAACGCCGATGGCACTTCGCTTGCCGTGTGCGATATGGCCGGCAACTGCGCCTCCACAGGAGACTTCTCCAACCTGTCCGCTTTCAAGGACAAGATCGAGAAGATCGTCATCGACAACGTGGCTCCGACCCTCGCCGTGACCTACGACAATAACGATGTGCGCAACGGCAAGTACTACAAGGCCCACCGCACCGGTACCGTGACCATCGTCGAATCCAACCTCGATTTGATTCAGGAGCGCGACGGCGACCGCGTAGTCGTGACCACGGATGTGGATGGCACCAAGCAGACCGTCAAGCTGAAGGACTTCAAGGCACTGGCCAAGGACGATGGCAAGACCTACACCGCGCAGTTCAAGGCGGATAAGGATGGCGACTGGACCGTGGACGCCAGCTTTGCCGACGTACTGCACCCGGCAGTGACCTATCACACCGAGTTCACGGTGGACACCATCGCGCCGAAGCTCACGCTCACCTTCGACAACAACAACGCGAAGAACGGCATGTACTATGCCGCCGATCGTCACGCCACGGTCAAGGAAGTGGAGCGTAACTTCTCCGAAAGCGAATCGGTGATTACCGTAACCGCCAAGGATGATAACGGCGCAGACATCACCGCGCCGAGCCCGGCCGGCTGGAGCCGCACCGGTGGCGAACGCGAATCCACCGAGTGGACCAACACCGTGGCATTCACCACCGAAGCGCACTTCACCATCAAGGCCAATGCCACCGATTTGGCCGGTAACGTGGCCGAGGAAGTGAGCGAACCGGAGTTCGTGATCGATAAGACCAAGCCGCAAGTCAAGATCGAACGCGTGGAGAACAAGACCGCATACGCGGGCACTGTGGCTCCGCTCATCGACTATGACGATACGAATATCGACATGAGCCACGTGAACTACACGATTACCGGCAGCCACCGTGGTGAGTTGAAGGACAAGGAGATTCCGCTCAACACCACCACCAACACGGACAACACCCGTACGGTGGACTTCAAGGACTTCGAACGCAAGGTGCAGCTTGATGATGTGTACACCATCAAGGCCACCGCCACCGACATGGCCGGCAACGCGTTCGAAACCCAGAAGACCTTCTCCGTGAACCGCTTCGGCTCCACCTACCTGTTCGATGCAGGCACCACGAGCCTGAGGGGTACGTACCTGAAGAAGGCCGAAAACGTGGTGATTACCGAGATCAACGTCTCCGGCCTGAAGCCGGATGCGCGCCAGATCGTGGTGGCCAAGGATGATAAGGCCAACACGCTGAACGCGGGCAAGGACTTCACCACGAAGACCAACGACGACAAGGGTTGGAGCAGCACCACCTACACGGTGCCAGCATCCAACTTCAACGCCGACGGCTTCTACCGCGTGCAGGTGCAGTCCGTGGACGAGGCAGGCAACCTGTCTCAGAACACGATGAACAACAAGGATGCCAGCCGCAAGAACAATGCCGAAGTGAACTTCGCCATCGACACCACCGCGCCGACCGCATCCCTGCTGGGCCTGCGCTCCGGTTCCGTATACTACAGCCAGAGCGGTCACTCGGTTTCGGTGGATGCCAAGGACAACATGGGCATCAAGTCCACCGAAGTCTATGTGGATGGCCAGCCGAAGGGCAGCTGGAAGGGCGACGCACTGTTGAAGTCCACGCCGAGCCTCAACCTGGACGCCGACGCTACCAGCCATGAGATTGTGATTCATACAATCGATCAGGCTGGCAACGAAGCAACCTCCACCTACGACAACATCTATGTGGCATCCAACTGGTGGCAATACGCCACCCATACCGCGTGGATTCGCAACATGATGATCTTCGCCCTGCTGCTGGTGCTGGCAGCCATCGCAGGAATCATCGTGTGGGTTGCACAGCGCAAGAAGCAGTTCGCCTACCGCAAGAACCCATTCGAACGCGAGTAGCGAGCGGCAGGCAACGCGCGGCGCACAGCCGATACATAACTGAATAATCACACACCGCAACGGGCTGGTCTGATAACTGTCAGACCAGCCCGTTGTGCATTTCCTGAGACATTGAACAGCTGCTGAACATGGCGTGAACAGCGATAGACGACCGCCATGATGGGGATGGAACAGAAAGAGAAGGGCAAGATATGAAGGGTTTGGTCACGGTTCACGATGCCACAGCAGGCACCCGATTCACCGCATATTTGGAAGCGTCGGATACCACGCCGCTATCGTCAATCATGCCGTCGTTGTCGAATATCACAGGTGCACAAGGTGAGTTGGAAACCCTGGGAATAGCGGTCGATGGCAAAACCGTAACGCCAGACACCACGGTTGGCCAATGCGAACTACATGAAGGCTCCTGGCTTTCGCTCATGGGTCGCGGAGCCAAAGTGATGAACCCGTATGCCAATACCGATAACAACGATGGCTTTGTGCAGTTGCGTTTTGTGAGTGGTGTGAACGCTGGAGCTATCTACGATGTATCCCAAGGCACCATGTCCATCAGCTCGTTGCTTGACCCTGAGAAGAATTCCATGAATGCGGATTTCATGCTCGATGTGGGAGCGGACGGCGATGTGCGCATGATTCCACATGTGAGTGAAGGCAAGTACAAAAAGCGTGAGCATTGGTATAGTCGTCGCAAGAGGGAAATTCATTCCAACGTGTTCATCAATGGCAAAGAAGCCATTGAACCGGTAACGCTCAAGAATGATACCGAGGTCGTACTGCCGGAGTGCATTGTGGAAGTCACGCACGGACGCGAAACCTCGGTGCCGGTAGATACGCACGAGTCGGAAGGCCACTGGCTGTTCGCCCGGCCTCCGAAAATCCGTGAAGTAGTCAAACAACGTAAATTTGTGTTGCCAGTGGAGCCGACGAAGCCTGAAAAAATGCCGATCCCATTAATGGCCAGTCTGCTACCGCTGGTGATGGCCGTTGGCATGTGCGTGTTGCTGAAAAGCTATACATATCTGATGTTTGGCTTGATGAGCCCGGTAATGATGATTGGCTCGTACGTGTCCGGCAATCATGCAGGCAAGAAACGCTACAAGAAACAGATGAAACGCTTCCATGAGAATTCCAAGCGTATTCGGGCCGAAGCGAGCAAAGCCGTGGATGCCGAAGAAGCCCAGTCGCGTTTGGAATACCCGGATCCTACGCAGGTGTTGGATATTTGCGCCCGTCATACCAAACGGTTGTGGAATCGGCGTTCCACTGATGAATCATGGCTGAGATTACGCGTGGGAGCCGGCACGGTTGACTCACATATCACGCTCGAAGATCCGCAAAAAATGGAATTTGAGCGTATCGAGCATTGGCGGTTGCGTAATTTTCCAGTCACTGTCTCTCTGCCGGAAGCCGGGTGTGTGGGATGCACCGGTAATGCTGAAGTTCTCTACCCGGTGGTCTCATGGATGACTGCGCAAATGGCAGCATTGCACTCCACTCGAGATTTGGCACTGTATTTATTGACGCCACGTATGAATGACCACAACCACAAGAGCGATTTCAGTGGCATCGACTGGTCGTTTGCCCAATGGTTCCCACAATTCACGCCGCATTCCGGCCAGAATACATTGCGCACTATGGCAGTCACCGCGGATGATCTGGCGTTACGCATCTCCGAACTCGTTGCCGTGCTCGATGAGCGAGCCAGCGAAAAGAAACGGCAATCGGTCAAACACTGGGTGGGCTCCGCCGTGGTGGTCATTATGGAGCGTGCGCATGTGCTGCGCTCCATGCCGGGTGTGATTCGACTGCTTCAGGAAGGTCCGGCGTTGGGCATGTATTCGCTGTGCATCGATACTGACGAACGCATGCTGCCTGAGGAATGCCAGACGGTGATTACTGCTACGGATAGCAATCTACGAGTGGAAAGCAACATTGCCGACGACGTGTTCGATATCATGCCCGACTTGGTTTCCTCTGATTGGTTGGGTGCCGTTGGCGGAGCCTTGGCACCAATCGAGGATGGCAGCCCATCTGAAGGCCAGACGGGCATACCGGATCAGAGCCGGTTATTGGATTTGCTGAACCTCACACCAACTCCCGATCAGATTGAGGCTCGCTGGGCCATGTATCCGCGTTCCACGTCTTGCCTGATTGGTGAGTCTGTGGATGGTCCGTTCGGTTTGGATATTGCCAAAGATGGTCCGCATGGTTTGATTGGTGGCACCACCGGTTCCGGTAAATCCGAGCTCCTACAGTCGTTGGTGGCTTCGCTCGCCGTAGCCAATACGCCTCAAGCGCTGAACTTTGTGCTCGTGGATTACAAGGGTGGTGCCGCGTTCAAGGATTGTGTGAAACTGCCGCATACCGTGGGCATGGTCACCGATTTGGATAATCATCTGGTCTCCCGCGCACTGACTTCGCTCGGTGCCGAACTCAACTATCGAGAGCATCTGCTGGCCAAGGCCGGAGCCAAGGATTTGGAAGATTACATCGATATGCGTGAGGCGAAGCCCAGTTTGCCGGAGATTCCGCGTCTGCTGATTGTTATCGATGAGTTCGCGTCACTGGCTCGCGAACTGCCGGATTTTGTGACCGGCTTGGTCAATATTGCGCAACGAGGCCGTTCCTTGGGTATCCATTTGCTGCTTGCCACACAGCGCCCTGGCGGCGTGGTCTCTCCGGAGATTCGCGCGAACACCAATTTGCGTATTGCGTTGCGTATGACCGATGCCTCGGAAAGCCAGGACGTGATTGATGCCAAGGATGCCGCACTGATTTCCAAATCCACGCCGGGACGAGCCGTGGTGCGTTTGGGGTCCAGCTCTTTGATTCCATTCCAATCGGCGCGAGTCGGCGGCCGATACATCAATCCGGCAACAGCCAAGAATGCGGGGCGCTCGCAAGCGCCATTTATTCGTTCGCTGGCGTTCTCCCAACTGGGCGAGCCTGCGCCACAACGCCCGAGGGCCAAGAAAGACAAAGGCGATGTGAATGTAACTGACTTGAAAGTCTTGGTGGATGCCATCAACAAGGTAGCAGAGCGTGAACGTATTCCGAAGCAACGCCAACCGTGGCTGCCAGCACTGCCGGAACAGTTGGATTTGCAGCGTTTGCAGGCCGCGGTGCAGTCCGGGCAGTCCAGTGAGCAGCCTGGGCAGTCTGCCGGGCATGTAGTGATTCCGTTCGCGCTCGGCGATTACCCACAACAGCAGCAACAGCAAGCTGTGACTATTGATGCCAGCTCGTTCGGCAACATGTTTATCGTCGGTACGTCGCGCTCCGGCAAATCCACAGCCTTGCGCACCATCGCGTATGCAGGCAGCGTGGCATACTCGCCGCGTAAGCTGCATATCTATTGCATCGACGGCGGCAACGGTGCGATTTCGCCGCTCTCCGCACTGCCGAACGTCGGCGCGGTGGCACTGCGCAGTGAAACCCAGAAAATCGAACGTCTGATTGGCAAACTGGAAGCGGAAGCCAAGCATCGCTCCAGCATGCTTTCCAAGGATGGGTTCAGCAGCATTGATGAATACAACGGCAGCGAATCCGCGCAACAGAACGGAGAACTCCCGCATATCCTCGTGATGTTGGACTCCTGGGATGGATTTAATTCGTTTTTCCAAGGGTACGATGGCGGTTCGTTGATTGAACGTCTTCAGATATTAATGAGGGAGGGGCCGTCTTCGGGTATTCACTTTATTGTGACTGGTGATCATCTGCTATTGGCGGGACGCATGGCAGTGCTGTCTGATAGTAAGGTGTTGCTACGTTTGGTGGATCCTTCCGACTATACGGAAGTTGGTATGTCTTCGCGTGACGTACCGGAAAACATTCCGGACGGTAGAGGATATCGTTCCGAAGACGGAGCGGAAATACAGGTAGCGCAAATCCGCCAAGGACTCTCTGGCCAAGCGGAATCTGAACTGATTCGTGCCACCGGAGCTGAACTGAAAGCTGGACGAGACCATGATTTGCCTCGTGCGGTAATGCCGTTCCGGGTGGAACAACTTCCTCAGGAGCTTTCGCTTGAGCAAGTTCACGAGTGCATTCGTGAATATGGCGATGAATTCTTGCCTGAACATGGTAATAAATATCGGATTCCGCTGGGCATCGGCGGTGAGGATAACGAGCCGATATTGTTTGATCCAGGTGAGGCACCGATGCTGCCGATTTATGGCACGCAGCAAAGCGGCAAGACCTCAATGCTGGTCACCATAGTCAACGGTGCATTGCTCGGCGGATACCATGTGGTGATTGTCGCTCCGAAGAACAATGATTTGCGTAAGTTTGAGGGCGCGTCTGGCGTGGATCAGGTTATCACTGAACCATCGGACGTTACCGAAGATCTGTTGTCTTCGCATGCCGACGACTCGCACATGCTGTTCGTCTTCGATGATTGCCAGTTGTTGAAGGACATTCCTGCTTCGGATTGGTTGCAATCACAAATAGGTGTGATTGAAGGTACTGGTGCCGGGTTTGTGTTCGCTGGTGATATTGCGGAATTCCCCACAGGATTCGGCAATTGGGGTTCCAAGATTAAGACTCTTCGCCAAGGTGTGATGTTGAAACCAGACGAAGTGATATATCAAGATCTCATCAATATTCGATTGCGGCGAGCTGATTTGTCCGCTGATATGCCTGCTGGGCGAGGATTCATTCATCTTGGTGGCTTGTCCGTTACGATGCAGGTGGCATTGAGCGTGCCGGGAGAGAGCAATCATCAGCTCGGAGGCGCACGAACTGGTATGGCACAGTCTCAGTCGCTCAAGCAGTCTGAGCTTTCCGAGCAGTGGGAGCAGTCGGTTCCGCCACAGATGCCGATGCCGCCCATGCCCAAAGATGACGCAATACCTTTGCCAACCCAAATGCCTCCGATACCGCAAAAGAAAAGGTGATGCACCGTGTTCCCGTTATTTCATAGGAAGAAAGCATCCGGTATCATCACAGCGATCAAGCCGGCGCAGATATACCGAGAATTACCGACCCTGCCAAGCATGAGCCAGTCGAGCATTCGAGTGCAGTGGGATCGTGCAGCAGTGGAGCGGATCGCTCGTCCATTGCCATCAGTTCCTGCAACTACACAGCAACGATTCCGCGCTGGCCGGCAGACTCCGCACGAAGCGCAGCAGCTGCATGGTTTCGTAATGGAGTTTTCGGATGGGCAGCGTGTGGCAGTTACAGCTCGATGCGGTGCTGGACGTATGCCGGTGACTGCTCGTGATGGATATGATGCATTCGCATTGCTGCATGACCCGAGCCAACAGATATCCCGTCGGCATTTTGAATTCGGCATGACCTCCATGGGGCAGGTATGGGTCATGGATTGCGATTCCTCCAATGGCACATGGTTGGAATCGCATGGTTCGCGGACACAATTGCCGAAGTTGGCTCGTGTGAGCATGGCTGCCGGCGATGTATTGCGCTTCGGTAATATGCACGCACGGCTTGTACGTTTGGGCTGATAATTGTCTGTGATGGTGGAGGATTGATTGGTTATGCGTGATAGATCGAACAATAATCGTGATCACACCTATATTGTTATTGCCGTTATAGGCGGAATTGTTGCGGCTATTGTTCTTGTGTTTTCAGTGTTCGGTTGGATTGCTTTCGTAGGCCATTCGACTAGTGGTCGAGAAGAAAACACAGCTCGGAGTGTTGAGACAACCGAGGAGTTCATAGCCAAGACCATGGTGGCGAACTATAGTGGCATCAACGAGATTACGTTTACCGGGTATTCCTACAACGGGAGCGGATATACCTCGTATTTTGCTTCGGTCAACGGTGTTGAGAATGTTTGGCATGTTGCTGGGAAGCCAGGTGCTTCGCATGATTTGCAGACTTCCAGTGATGACATCAAAGATGTGCAGGCGTATAACGAAGGCTGGCTGGGAGGTGATAAGTCTTCGGGAGCTATGTTGCGTAAGAAGGCCTTGGCAATATCTGATGTTTCCCTGGATGATGTAAAGGTTATCTATTCCACTGTGGAAATAGATAAATAGATAATTGAAGCGGCTGATGCAGGAGATTGCAGGTTATGTGCGGGATGAAATCGTTGGAGAAGGAAGCAATGTGATGGCTGAGCGGGATGATACTACGCGTTCTGATGGCGGCAGTGGCTCCAACCGGTCTTTTGTGCCGGAGGGGTTTGGTCTGGTGCCTGAAGGGGCATCGTCTGCGTATAAGGGAACCGTTTCTGATTCGGTGTCGGATCGTCGTCGGTTGGCTGTGGTGTGGGTGTTGGTGGTGGTGTGGGTGCTTGCTGTGACGGCGGGCAGTATTTTCGCTGTGGTTGAGGTGCCCCGGTATCTGGCTCGTCGTGAGGCTGTGGCGGTGCGTCAGACAGAGGAATGCTTGGCGCGTAAGGTCGTGAAATATTATTCGGGTGTGACTCGGATTGAGTTCGATGGCTATTATCCGTACAATGTTTTGCTCGCTGATGCTGCTTATTCTATGAAGATGAATGGTGTCGGCGTGCTGTATGAAGTGAATGCTCGTCCAGGGGAAGGTTGCGATAGACGTGATTCTACGGTCAGCATTAAAGATGCTCAGGCCGATGAGGAGGGTTGGCTTGGCGGTGATCGTGAGGCGGGGATTCGTGTTCGTGAGCATCCGTTGCCTGACGGTGAGGTGTCGTTGTCTGGTGTTGATGTTTCGTATTCGACGAGGAAGCTGGGTGAGTAGGAATGTCCGATAACCAGGGTTCTTCCTCATCTTCTAGTGGCGTGGACGTAGATGTTGCCCGGTCTGGCAGTTCTTTGTCTGACGATGATTATGAGCGTTATGGTTTGTTCGCCACGGCTTGCGGTGGCATACCGGTTGCCGGGCCGGGGCGCCGGGCTGCGAGCGTGTGGTCCTTGTTGTGGCGCGTGTTCGTGCTGGTCGCCGGTATGGTGGTGCTCGCGTTTCCGCATGCGTTGTATGCAGCTCAGACCGGTGATAAGTTGGGTTCGCCGGGCGTGCTCGCGTGGTTGGGAATTACGGGCGCCACTTGGTGGGGTGTGCTTGTTCTGATTCCGGTGTTCGCGCTTGGTGGTCTCGCGCCTGCGATCATGGTTATGCTGGCCGCTGCGGGCAAGTTGTTGGATGGGCATAGGTGGGTGTGGCCGTTTGTAGCGGTAATGCTTACGCTGATGGTTATGGTGTGGGCGATTCTTCCTGGGAACGCCGCCGGTCAGAGCCTCATGTGGTGGCGGTTGTTCAAGAATGGGACGCTGTATGGAATGCCTTCCAGCAACGGTTTGCTTTCCATGCTGCCCGGCGTGATTGGCTCGACCGTTGCTGTGCTGCTTGTGATTGTGCTGTGGTGCACGGTTGGCGGCGTGCTGCGTCGTGGATCGACGAAGGATTCCCTCTGGTCCAGGGTCATGTACGCGATGACGCCGACGGTTTGTCTGGGCATCGGGGTGCTGCGTGGTCTCCTCCCCGCGGGTGGTGAGACGGTTCTTGGCGTTCTTATGTTGGCGGTCCTGCTGGGCTTGGTTGTACCGAATGAGCTTTCCGCCGCCGCGTGGTGCGTGCGTACCAAGCGTGAGGCGCGTTGGATGTGGGCGTTCGCTTCTGCCGTCACGTTCGAGAGTCTGTTGTCGATAATGATGGTCGTGGCGTTTATCTACCAGCTGTAAGGAGATGGGCGAAACCAAGTTTGTTGGCGTGCTAGTTGACGGGCCAACGTGAGGAATTTGCTGATTTGTAAGGATAATCCCGTTGTTGGGCGGGCCATTATGCAGATTCGCTCGTTTCATCCGTGCTGTCCCGGTGTTGGGCGGGCGAACGTGTTGATTCTCGTTTTTTCATTATGTTGGCCCGGTGCCGGTTGAGTCAAAAATGGCGGAATGAAGCCATTTCTGAAAAACGCTTCAAATCGGCGCACGGGCCAACTTTGCTGAATCTATGAAACTGGTACGTTGGCCCGCTGCAAGAGCGTTATTGCAAGTGTGCGCATAGCCCTCATCAAGTATCTTCGTAGGTGAATTCTTGTTGAATTTGGTTTGAACTCCTTCTGTGGTCGGTGGTTGGGAAACATCTGCGGGGTATCGTATTGCTTACTTTTCAAGGGGGAGGGCTCATGGTTGATGCTTCGGTTGCAAGTGCGGTGGCTTTTTGCCGGAGTGCTTCCATGGATGGCGAGGTGCTGCCGTTGGTTATCTCAAGGCCTGTAGCATGACTGGTGCAGGGATAATTCGTGCATGTGATGGTGGAGGATCAGCTGCCGATGCGGCATACGATACCGCGGTTCATCGCGGGGAAGAGGGCGATTTCCTAGGTAATTTTGCCGATGAACTATCCTTCTGGGATGAGTGACATATGTTGTTTATGCGATATGTGCTGTTGGGAAGGCTGGCTGATGGGACGCGTGTGTTTTGGGATACGCGCGAGGGCAAGGCGGTGAAACGTCCTATTGCACGGCGTCTGGAGCCTGGAGAGAGTTTACGCAATACAGTTGTTGTGATGTGTTTGGCTCCGTTGCTGTTGTTGGTACTTCGTTTGCTTGGATGGCTGGTTTCGTTGTTGCCGATCGTCGATGATATCCGGGCGTGGTTGTGGATTCAGGGTTTGATGCCGGTGTTTTCGCTTGATAAGCGGACGGGGAGTATAATCGCGGCGCTATGCGGCCTTGCTTTGGCGTATTTCCTGTATTGGGTGTTTTGCTGGCTTGTATTCGGTATCCATCGGGAGGAATATGTTCCTGCATCGATGTGGGAGGTCGCCTTTGCTACTTCTCGGTTGGCAGGCTTTACTCGTTATGAGATGGGGCACTCGGTTTTGTACCCGTTCTTCGCATTTTCTCTTTGGGGCATACCGTGGTATATGTGCACAATCTCCATTGTCGATAATCAGCCATGGTTTAACCATTATGATTCGCCGTGGGCGTGGGGCTGGTTCTGGTTTTTCATATCAGCTTATATTTTTTCCCTGTTGATATTGTTTGTGCCATATATTGAATGTAAAGTGCGTCGGAGATTTGGAGCGGAGTTCTGATGAAGCTCTCTATGATTCTTATCATGGTGCTCGCTATCGGCGTGCTGTCAGCGCCTGCTATTGCGTTTACTTTCGCGTTTAACATGTTCCGCTACTACAGGTTGATGAAGAAGCGTATTCATCCAATGCTGATTAAAGAGGGCTTGCGTAAAGCGGATGATCCATGGGTGTCTTCCGGGGTCGCTGATGATGTGGAGGAGCATTACGGTAAAGCCGCAACGAGGATGGATGCTGATGCTGAAGTGATTCGTGAGTCTGTTGCAAAGGATGCATCGAATCATGATGTCAATTCAGTGGATTCACTTGTTGATTCTCCTGAGATTAATGTGCAGCCGTCACACGCGTCTGTCCCAAAAACCATGCGGTTGCCCTCGGGTCCGTATGATGCTGGTGCCGAGGCTTTGAATGCTCGGCATTTGTTTGAATTTGGTGATGTGCGGCTCGCGGATCGGTGGGTTGAAGGTAATGATGTTAGCGGCGACGTGCGCTCTGCGAGACTGAATGCATGGCGTAATGAAGTGCTATTCCGTTGTGGTTTGGATTCTCAGCCTGAGGATGTTGTCAGAGCCATTGAACGTCGTGCCGGTGGTATTGCGTTGTTCCGCAAGATGGGCCCAGCCGGCGCGTACCTTCAAGCTTGCGAGGAAACTTTGGGTACTAAGGATGTGTGATTATTGGTGTTGTTGTTGTTTTTGCGGTTTGTGTTGGTTGGGCGTTTGGCTGATGGTTCTCAGGTGTTTTGGGATTCGTTGGAGGGGCGGCCGTGGAAGCGTGTGTTGCGGGTGAGGGCCGTGGCGGGTTGGACTCGTGCGGCGTTGGTGTCGGGGACTGTCGCCGCGGGTTTGGTTCCGGTGTTGACGCGTGTGGTGCGTGATGTGGTGGGCTTGTTCGTTCCGGAGGGGGCTTCGTCCGGTGGTGGTGAGGTGGTGTTGCTGGGGTTTTTGCGTCCGGATGGCGTGTATGTGGATGAGTGGAACATGGACGTGTGCCTGGCGGTGATGTGGCTGTCTGGTTTCCTGTTGTATTGGTGTTTCTGCCGTCTGGTGTTCGGCAGGATGCGTGAGTATGTGCCGGCTTCGTTGGAGGAGCTGGCGTTCGCGTCTTCGATGCGGTCATCCGAGTTGCGGTATATGTTCGGTGGGCCGATTGTGGGAACTATGTTCCTGTTGGGAATGTTGTCGCTTTTGGTTATGCCTACATGGGGCTATTGGTCGGATGGTGTGAATTTGGCTTATAGCTCGTCGATTGAAGATAGAATGTTGTCTGAACGGATGAATTCAATTGGTCTTGTTTGGATGATACTGGTGTGGTGTTCTCCGTTGTTGTTGGGTTTGCGTTTTGTTGGTCCGTGGGATTGGCGTGGTCGTTTTGATTTGCATGGTGCGGATGAGCGTAGGGGTTGGTTGCGGTGATTGAGTTGCTGTTGGCTGCCGGTATGGGTGTGCTGGTGGCGATCGGGTTGTGCTTGGTGCTGGCGTTCAACATGGTGCGTTACCGGTGGGTGATGGATCATCGTATTCATCCGTTGTTGGAGCGTGAGGGGTTGCGCAGGCCGGATGACGGGTTCGTGTCCTCTGGTGTGCGTGAGCGTATGGAGGAGTTCCATCGTGCGGAGCGTGCGGCGGCTTCGGCTCCCGATCCCTCTGTCGCGGAGCGTGAGGCGCGTGAGCGGCGTCGGATGGTGGTGTTCGATCCGCGGTTTGATGTTTCGCCGTTGCCGGCCGGCCCGTATCCGTTCGATCGGCCCATGGCTCGTTGGGCGCGGGATATTTACGAGGGTGGTGATTGGAAGTATGCGGATGGTTGGTTGAGGGGCGTGCGTTCGACTCCGCGTGTGGTGCGTGGCCTGCGGTTGGATGCGTGGCGTAATGAGGTGTTGGCGCGGTATGGCTTGTCGGTGGTTTCGCCTGTGGTGTTGCGTCGTGTGGAGCGCGTGGCTCGCCGTGAGCGGTTGTGGCGTGGCGCTGGTCCGGCGCGGGCCTATATCATCGCGTGCGAGAAGACCGCCAAGACAGTCAAGCCGCATCAAAGTGTCTATCGTTCTTTGTGAGTTACCATAGGTTCATGCTTTTGGCATATATTGATGAGTCTCATACGCAGAGGTGTGACGCAGACCCTTATCGGCATGGATATGACGTGTACTATGTAGGTTGTTTGTTGGCGACTCCTGCTCAAGCGGCTGTTATTGATAACGGGTTGGATAACTTGTTAGAGCAGGTGCATTGCAGATTCGGTGTGCCACGTGATGCTGAATTTCATGGTCAGTGTATGTTTCAGTATAAAGATGATTGGAAATGCATGAAGGGCATGCATAGACAGTCGGCTGGTATCTATCGTGCGGCTATGCGTATCTTAGCGGATAGTGGTGCCAGATTAGTGATTCGTGGCGTGCACGTTGGACAGTTACAGGAACGTTACCGCAAGTATGCGCATAGCCCTCATCAAGTATCTCTTCAGCACTGTTTGGAACGTGTGAACATGATTGCCGAACAAGAACGTGATGATGTATCGGTCATGGCAGATAAGGTGGCGGATCAAGCGGCTCAGGAAGGCCAAATCGTTCGTTATCAGTTAATCGGCAATACCGAAGGGTATTATCCTTCTGATTTGGCGCGCATCAAGATGCCCTTCCAATGGGAGGACTCGCGTACGCTATATGGCTTGCAAATGATTGATATGGCGCTCTTCATGTGTGGTCGCGCAGCAAGTATCGACAGCGCCAGGAAAATGAATGAAGGAGATAAAGCCGTATTGAAAATTGTCGATGTCATCCGTCCTGTCATTGCGCCTCAGTCGGCGGTTTGGTATCCGATGGAAAAACGGACTGATTACGGCTTCTTGAATCGCCTGGACTGAAAAATGCATAGGAGCCGCCGAAGCGACTCCTAGCCTAACAGCGATCATAAGCCTGTCGGCCTACGCTCGTCGTAGTATCTAGCATACATGCGGTAGTGGATTATATGACCGATGCTGGTGTGCAGGGATTGTCTTTGTAAGTGCGTGAATGGCGTGTTGGTGAATTCCTGTTGAATTTGGTTTGAACTCTTGTGTGGGACTTGCGTTGGCGTAATACGAGGGTTGTACTGTCTTGGAATAATCGGTTTTTCAAGGGGGAGGGCTCATGGTTGATGCTTCTGCAGCCGGCAAGAATGATTCCGCGGATGGTGTGGAGAATGTTGGCGTGCTGCCTTTGGGTAGCGTGGTTCGTCTTCGTGATGGCGGGGATGCGTTGCTGTTGGTGGTGTCCCGTGCCGCGTTGACGGAGCGTGATGGCCATAGGGGTTATTTTGATTATGCGGCGGTGGTGTATCCGCAGGGGTTGGTGGATTCGCGCAGGGTGTTGTTCTTCAATCGTGAGGATGTGGCGGATGTGGTGTTCGTCGGGTTCGTGGATGATGTGGAGCGTGGCTTCGAGCAGAGGTATGACGATCTGGTCGCCGCCGGCGGGTATGAGCGGTTCAGTGTGGATGTGGGTGCCCGATCATGACTGACTTCGGCGTAGACTACACGGATATCAATGGGCTGAAAATCGCGATTCAGGTACTGATTAGTCAGGTGAACGCGTTGAAGCAACTTGATGTTTTGACGTGGGAGGAAGCCGGCTTTGCTGGTATCGCCACAAGAACCAATCAAGGCAGCGACCAGCTGGTGACATGCATGCATTACTTGCATGATGATCTCCGGCGCGTGGAAAATGTGCTATCGGCGGTTGAACTGAACACAAGGGAGGTGGATGGGCATCTGTCGATGATTATTAGCAGCAGGCAGCTCAGTGATGTTTTGCCTCCGCAGGCGCGGATAGACGATGCTGGTTCGGGAAAGGGCGTTTACGTGGATAAGGATGATTTTCCATCGAATGCCGGCGAACAGCTGAAGGAGGGCTTGGCTGGTGAGAAAGCGCATGGGCTTGCTGAAGGGGAATCCCAGGGAATAGCTGGTCAGAAGTCGCAAAAGCCGTTTGGAGGGCAGGCCGATGAGTAATAGATCAGATTTGGATTGGTCCGCCATTGACAAAGAAGAGGATCCGGTCCGTGGTGATTGCGATGTGATGAAGAGGGTTGTTAATCGTCTGAAGGATTACACGGATGTACTCGAAGGCGTTTGCGCAAAGACAAAGGGGTTGACGGACGGTCACGCGTATTTTGTAGGGAATACGGCACAGGCTGTATGCGGAAAGCTGCAGAATGCGTCCGCTTTTGCCCGATGCGTGGGAGAAATCTGTGATGAAGTTCATTCCACTCTGCTTAATTGGGTGTCTTTGGTCGAGCAATATCAGTCTGAAGCGGATCCAATGTGCAGGGAAGGTATGACTCTTCGTGATGAGCATGTCTCTTTGAAGCGTTCGCTTGATGATGCGAAAGCCTTGTTGGATGATCGCCGAATTAAGTTATCTGATGCTCGGCAGCTGCAGCGTGCCTTGCGCAATCAAGGTTCAGACCCTGATGCGGAACTTGATGACAGGATTGTGAGGCTTCAACGCAAGGTCGATGATTCGATAGCGGAAAGACAGAGGTTGCAATCGCAATTCGATGAAAAGAAGGCTCGTATCAGTGAGCTGCACGATAAGGTGACCACAATCGAGCAGCAGTATCAAGATGATGGTAAGCGAATCGTTTCCTCTCTGGATGCTCTAATTGGCGAGCTCGCGTCGTTGATAAGTAATTATCTTGATTTTCAAGATGTGGTTGGGGTGGGTGCCAGCGGAGGAAAGACCGCGGGTGATTTAGTTGTTTTTTATCGGCAGCATAAGGGCAGTGATTGGAAATCGGCGTTGCAGGCCGTGGAAATACCAGCACAATCGGAGGACGCCGGCAATGCTGTGTGGAAAGAAGTCGTTGAGAACCAGTCGGATTTTGTTAAAGATCCATTATTGGGCGGCGTGGTTGATGGTGTTGCTACGTACGGTGAAAGGGTTGATCAATATGGATTGGACAAAGCAGCTCAGGATGGGGCGGCACATTTCATTTTCGGAACAATAAGTGGTTCTCTCGGCACAACAATGGGTTCCGCAGCTGAGTCGTTTATAACTATTGTGACAGGCGGCATGGGAGTCGCTCAAGGGGCATTTGTTGGGAAAATCATAGGCACAACAGTGGATTGGAATCTTAGTAGTTCTTGGGATGGTCTATATGACAACTGGGTGCATCGTGGCGATGGTGATGATTTGGGTAGCCATATTGAGGCGAATCGTCCATTTGCCTGAGGAGAGGTGATACGGGTGGAGTTTTTTCGTTATGTGTTTTTCATGCGGTTTGTGCTGGTTGGTCGTCTGGCTGATGGGTCTGTGGTTTATTGGGATACGTTCGAGCACAGGGCGTGGAAGCGCTTGGTGAAAAAGAAGGTGAAACCAGGCGATACGTGGATTCCTGTGGTAGTTGGCTTGTCGGTACCATATTTCGCTGCATCGTTGGAGACAATGATTCGGCTGGTGAGCGCGTTTTTGCCGTATGATCCTCCAATTTATGGGCGCGAGGATTTGTTCGATTATCTGATGCCGCCTGGGATGTCATACGAGGAGTGGGACACATATGTGGCGTTGGCGATCATATGGGTGACGGCCTTTGTGGCATACTGGGTTTTCTGCAGCCTGGTATTTGGTCGTATGGTGAATTATGAGCCTGCGACATCCGCGGAATTGGCGTTCGCGGTGGGACGCAGGGCGTCAAGGCTGAGGTATGTGTTTGGTGGTCCAATCATAGGTGTCCTGTGTTTGGCCAGCATATGGTGCATACCTGTTTTAGCGATGTATGCGTTGTTGGGGCAAGCATACAATCTGCAACTGCCTTTCTCCTTTGGTATGTTCATGTTCCTGTTGTTCTTCTCTATGTCCACTTTGCCTATTGCGGCGGTGCGTTGGTTTGGTCCTTGGGATTGGCGCGGTCATTTGACGATTCATAAGAGCAAGTCAGAGAAAAGAGGCGTGTGATGTGGGTATGGTCGCTGCTGGGGCTTCTTTTCTCGATCCCGCTTGTTTTGACGTTGGCGTTCAACATGGTTCGTTTCCGCCGGATAGTGAATCGTGACATCTTCCCCTTGTTGGAGCGTGAGGGATTGCGTAAACCGGATGACGGTTTCGTATCCTCGGGTGTGAAAGGGGAGATGGATGCCTTCCAGCGTCGGGAGGATGCGGTTGCCGGTGTTGGTCCCGATGATGTGCTGGTGCGTGGTTTCGGTGTAGGGCCGGATGCGGTGGCGCGTCCGGCCTTCCGGGCTGCGGTTCCTCGGGTGGTGCCCGACGGCCCGTTTCCGGTTGCTGATCGTGCTCTGATCCGTGAGGCGGTTGGTTTGCTTCGTGCCGGTGATTGGCGGGCGTCGGACGCGTGGCTGGCTGCCGGTCGTGGTTCGGGTCGTTGGGATGCGTGGCGTGACGTGGTGTTGGCCGGCTATGGGTTGTCTTCCCAGCCGAAGGATGTGTTGGATGGTATCGCGCGGCGTGCGTGGGCGTTGCGCGTGTCCAGGCATGCCGGGAAGGCGCGTGCCTATGCCATGGCCTGCGCGGAGTGCGCGAATCACGCCAACGATCCAGCCTGACATCCGCGATGCGCCGGCAAAGAGTGGTGGCAGTCATTAGGCAAACAATAGCTGAACAAGATTTGAACTTTATTTGTGGCCTAGTGCCGGCATGGAACTTGAAGAGTAGCATCCAAAGTGGATGGGCACAGTTGTCTATTCGGCGCAAACGGTTAATTGCCGTGACGCGTGAACTGCTAAGAAGGGGTTACTCTCATGGCAAATGTTAATGTTACGTATGATGATCTTCAGCGTGTGAAGGGCGATTTGGAGAAGGGTCGCCAGAATCTGGTTTCCACTCTTGACCAGTTGAAGAAGACTGTGGACGATTTGGTCACCAGCGGTTTCGTGACCGATAAGGCTTCTGGCGCTTTCCAATCCTCCTATGAGCAGTTCACCAAGGGTGCAACTGAAACAGTGAACGGTCTCAATGGTATGCAGCAGTTCCTGCAGAAGACTCAGGATGCTTTGACCCAGCTGGATTCTTCTCTGGCCAGCGCGCTCAACAGCTGATTCCGTCAATATTCTTGTGGACTGAGGGCGGTCTGTGTGCCAGTGGGGTTTGGCGGCGGGCCGCCCAACGTCTTTGTTTTCTTCTTCACCGTATGTGCCTGTTATCCGATTTGCTGAAGGGGAATCGTTATGGCAGCGAAACTGAAAATTATCGATCAGGCTGTTCAGGGTCTTAAAAAGGGTTTTGAAGATATCCACGGCAAGCTCGATTTAGCTGGTCGTGATGATATGAGGGCGACTCGTGGCAACGTGGGAAGCCAGAAACTCATTGACGCATTAGATAAGTTCAATGGTCAGGTTTCTTCGACCAAAAACAAATACAAGATCAAGACCGAAAAGTTGATTGATTTCTTGAAAGATGTGAAAACCGGCTCGGATGATGCGGACGCACAGATTCAATCGGCGTTGAAAGTCAAATGAATGATGATTGGAGCTGAGAACAATATTGAAGCTCCTACCGGTTGTCTAAGCGTTTCCTAAAAAAGGATGTACAGCATGGTCTATCAATATTCCATTGCCATGGTACCGCCTACGGGTTGGCGGGAGATTGACGTGGATCCTGAGCATCGTGAGCAGGTGATTGAGCGCCAGCTGAGCCAGCTACGATATGTGGTGCCGCAATGGCGTAAAGTGTATCCAGCGCTCAGGTGTTATCTGGTTGGCGTGTACGCCGATGCTTGGAAATCTGGCGTGCGTTATGCCATTGCCACAGACGTGGATCCCGATGATGCGATTCAGGTGATGGCAACGTTCATGATTTCCATGTTGCCGCCGGCGAGCCCTACGGGAAATCCCGATGATGACTTGGATGCGATGGTCGAATCGTTGACCAACGAGAAGGAGGGCTCGTCAAGGGCGAATCCATGGAATTGCAGAAAGTTCAACTTCCGCACATGGGGGATGCCATTCAAGCTTTATCCATTACCGCGCTGCCGCATGAGGATGGCAGCAAGTCCGATCGGCGAGTGGCATCATTGAGAACATTCGTTCCGGTTGGGGAACACGTATTCGTGATGACCGGCACTACTCCACAGGTGGATATTGCCGATGTGCTTTTTGAATTATTCGACGCCATGACTCGCTCCGTAACCATAACGGTTTCGGAGTTGAACAACAATACAACAGCTGAAGGGGAGGAGTAATCATGGACCTTGAAGGTGAGGATTGGGCGTTCGTTGGATACCCCGAAGGCAATAGGATGCCGGGGAATGGCAACCAGGTGAGCCAGCTAGCAACCCGTTATCAGAATTTGTATACAGCGTTCGATGGCATGGCGGACGATCTTCAGAATCTGCAGACCAATGCCGGCATGAGCGGCGACTGGGTGAGTAAGTTCAGCGAGAAGATTGGCAATATGCCCAAGGACTTCCGTGGTTTTGCCAATGGGTTCAAAGATGTTCATTCGGCGCTCGACACATGGAGCACGGAGATTGATTCATTGCAGGGCAGGGCATTCCGTGCGTTTATCGATGTGGCCAATGCCAAGAAGGCGCAGGCGGCGGCGCAGCAGAAGGTTCAGGATGGTCAGCGTGATTTGACTGATGCGAAGAACGCGTATGACGATCTTGATTCCAATGCGAGTAGCGATGACATTGATAAGGCCCGAAGCCGTCGCAACAGTGCACAAAGCATGTTGGATCAGTACAAGAAAAACTGCCAGTCGGCGGACGGTGCTTTGGAAAGAGCAAAGAAGGAAGTGCGTAGGCTGGTAGACAATTATGACAATACCAGCCAAGGCCATGCTGACGAGATCGCAAAAGCCACTAAGGAATCCCCGAGCTTGAATAACTTTTGGGAACGATGGCAATACTCTGATGGATGGCAGGTACTCGTTAAGGTGCTGGAAGTCGCTTCGGTGATTCTCGGTGTTGTCGGTCTGTTCTTTGGCGGGTGGATTGCGGTGGCTGCCGCAGCTGTGGCTGCTTTGCTTTTTATTGATAAATTATTGGCCAAGGCCAATGGCGATGCTTCCATTTGGGATGTTATCGTATCCGGTTTTTGGACGTTGCTAGACGTGGTGCCTGGAGTCAAAGCCCTTTATGGTGCGGATGGATTATTCCATGCAGGAGCGGCGGCTAAAGATTTGATGAAGGTTGCGCGTTCCCGCGGATTAACCGAAGAAACAGTGTCTGCGATTGGTAAAAGTGCACTCCGTTCGAAGTTGTTGGGGCCTACTAAATGGGGAGATAAGCTATTGAATGCCGGCGATAAACTGCTGAAGTCTAAGAAAGATGCAGGCGGCTGGTTGAAGTTGCTTCAAGGCTCTTTGAAAGATGGGTTCGAGGGAAGCAAGCATTTGATGAGATCCGGCAAGGATTTACTTCATACCTTGCACCAGGCTGGAATTAAGAATGTCACTGCCAATCTTGCGCGGCAAGGTTGGCAGACTCTCAAGACCAATTTGGGTGATGCCGGTAAGGCTGTACATCAGTCTTGGAAGAATGGAGTAAAAACCGTTCACGATTTCGCTAGTGATTGGTCCTCTGCTAGAAAACTAGCTGCTGATACTGCGCAAAATTATCCCCACAATACTGTTATGCGCGACTTCTGGGATGGACAGTTCAAGAAATTGGATGCCTGGAACAAAGGCAGTAACTGGACTATCAGCAATACGGTTATGGATGTGCGCAATGCATATACGGATTTCCGTAATATTCACGATATGAAGAATACGGTTCAGCTGGGCAAACATATGGAGCAATGGGAGCATATGACGCAGTGGGATCATCTTGGCTTCTGGCAGCGAACAGGTAATTATATGAATGCCGGTTATGACACCCTGAAGGTAACCAAGATTGTAAAACCGTATGTTCAGCCCACTGATAATGGGCTGACTTGGAAGAACGATGCAAAGTCGTATGTTAAGACGTTGGTTCCCGATCCTATGAAGTTGTGGAATTACGATACGTTGGTTAATGCTCCGGGCAAGCTCGTGAAGGCGGTGTCGGATTGATTATTGAGGGTAAGGATGGGCGTCCGGATTTGAGTCATGCCACTCCTGAGGAGATTCATGAGCTGATTCTTAGGGAGAAGGGCAATCCTACGCCGCTGGAATTGGATCCGCAGCATAGGTTGGAGGTTGCGGCGGCGAAGGGGGATCGTGATGCCATTAAGGAGCTGGATGATCGTAAGAAGGAAGCTTTCGAGAATTCGGCTGCTAATGGCGGTCCCACGTTGAAGTATGGTGAGCATGGTTTGTTCGCTTTGTCCGTCGAGAACTTGCGTGGTCCGAAGCCTGGTGGCCGGGTGTTCTCTCGCAAGGGTGTGGTGTTGAAGGCCCTGTTGTTTGTGGTGTTGTTCGTGGCGTCTGTGGTTGTTCAGGTTGCGTTCATGGCGGTGACGAAGGCGAATGGTGGCGGTGACTGGTGGCCTGTTGCGGTTTTTTATTCCGTGGTGCCGTTGGCGGTTGTTGTGTTTCTGTTAAGCGCGTTGTCTCCGTTTGCGGTGCTGCTGGTGGGGAGTGTTTGGCCGCGGTTGACGCGTGTGTATGTGCCTCTTGCGGTGCTTGCCATGCTGGCCGGTGGTTCGTTTGTCGGTCAGGAGATCGGTCGTGTGTGGCTGTGGTATATGTATGTGGTGCCGGGACGGTGGCCTGCCGATTCGTTTGTTGATTTGTCGTCGTATACCGGTCAGTCGGCTCCGTTGTATCAGCCGTCTTTGAGTTGGGCGTGGATCCCGGGTCTTGCGGCAGGTTTGCTTATTCTTGTGGCGTATTTCGTGATGGCTTCGAATTCGTCGTCGGTGTGGGGTGTGCCGCTTGCCATGGTTGCGTCGGGCGGTGGTGTGGTCAGTCTGATTGTGGCGTTGGGCATTATGCTGTCGCGTCATGCGGGTTGGTTTGTAATGGCGTGCGTGCCTGTGGTTGCGCTCTTTGCGATTATGTATGCGTTCTCCGAGACCGCGGCGATTGAATTCTGTGTGAAGCACAAGCGTGAGGCCTGTGGCGAGTGGTCCGCCGCGTTTTGGATTACCGTGGAATTGATGGTGTTCCTTGGTATCTGCACGGCTCTGCCGATGTCGGTTTGACCGAGCCCGTACATGCTGCATGCGTGTTCTTCGATGAAGGGAATATACAGTGAGCGTTCAGTTGGATAGCCAGCGTTTTCTTGATGAAGTGAAGCATATACAAGCGGACTTCGATATGTGGAGGGAAGCCGTGGTGCCGCTTCCTGATGCGTTCGCTGATGGTCTAATCAATCGCGTATATGGCTTGTTCGGGCAGACGAATCCTGCGGATTTGCTGGTGTTGGCCGTGCAGACGCATGATGATGATCTTATCGAACAGTCTGCGGGATTCCTTGCCGACACGGTTTCCATGATCGAGGAAGAGAATGTGTTCGGCTGGATGTTCCGCATGATTTGGGGCAGAGAAATCTGGCTGCGGCAGCAGGTTGACGAGCTTGAGGATATGGACGCCACCTTCGATTTTCTCACCTCGGCATGCCGTATGTGCGCGCATATTCTTCTCACATGGGGTGAGGATGATGCGTCGTGCGCGGCCATCGCCAGATTGTTCCTCCTTGAGCAGTATGACGAGGCGTTGAACTGTCTGCTGCCATATGCAAAAGTCTCCCTCGATCCGCAGGAATCCGCATTGGTGATTGCGGATCTTCAGCAGCGTGCCATTGAAGCCGAGGCGCGTCGTGAGGAGAAAGCGGCGAGGCATAGCGCTGAGGAATCTGTCGCGAGCATCACGCCATCCGGCAAGAGAGAAGCTGCTGCCGAACAGGATAGCGATGCACTCGGTGACGGTGGTGTTGAGCATTCCAGCGAATCTGAGGAGTCTCAGCAATCTGAGCAGCCTGACGAAACCTCGGAATCCGCAGAAGACGGCTTGTATGAGGACGGTCGCCCGTTCCCTGAATCGGATACCCTATACATTTTCGATGCTGAGCATACTATTGCAGCATACCGGCGACTATTTACTGACGATTCATCCGAGAACAATACCAACGATGCCGCTGATAGTACCGCAGGTGAGAACCCGTGGGACAATCCTCGTTTCGTGCATGATAAGCTGCTGAGCCTTGCGGGTGCGGACGTTATAGAGCCGTTGGTGGTGAAGTCCATGTTCGATGGTGACGAGGAGCAGTTCAGCGCGGCACTGCGTTTGCTGGACATTTACCGTGGCATTGTGCACGATGATGGCTTGCTGACGCTACCGATTATCGCGTTGAGCACCCTGTCTGATTCCGAGGGACTTAAGCAAGACGCTTCTTTGGATGATCGCATGCAGTATTTGGAGACCTCACGAGCCCTGTGCGCGAGCATGGGGGCTGTGCTGCTCGCGCGTGTTCCCGAACCGGAATGGAGTCGCAAACTCGCTCTCGCGTTGCTTGACGCGGACATTGACACCTATATTCAACACGTTCGCCAGCTGACAGAGAGCCTGTCTTGTTGAGCGTGTGATGTGGGTATGGTCGATGTTGGGGCTTCTTTTCTCGATTCCGCTTGTTTTGACGTTGGCGTTCAGCATGGTTCGTTTCCGCCGGGTGGTGAATCGTGATATCTTCCCCTTGTTGGAGCGTGAGGGGTTGCGTAAACCGGATGACGGTTTCGTCTCCTCGGGTGTGAAAGGGGAGATGGATGCCTTCCAGTATCGCGCGGCGTTCGTGGGCGTTGCGCGTGTCCAGGCATGCCGGGAAGGCGCGTGCCTATGCCATGGCCTGCGCCGAGTGCGCGAATCACACCAACGATCCAGCCTGACATCCGCAATATGCCGAATGCGTGATTTTCAATGAAGGGGGTATGCAGTGAGCATTCAGTCAGACAGCCAGCGTTTTCTCGATGAAGTAAAGGGTTCAAAACCAGCATCGGTCGCGAAAGCGGAACAAGGAGAATGGCTCGTAGGATCCCATCGGATTGTTGGCGAAGCGCGCAGAAGCCGCAATAGCGGATTTGGTGATGAAATAATGGTCCTGCTGGCTTTGCTGCTTTTCTTTCTAATAGCAGCGACAATTGTTGCTATATGTGGCGTCGGCGCCTATGAGTCTGTCTGGGTGTCCGATCACGGGGATAACCCCCATTTGGATCTCGCAGCCATTGATTGGATGTGGGTGGTGTTTTTCCTCGTTTCGCTGTGTTTTGCAGTAGCCGTCCTGTTCTGGATGCTGTCTATCATTGCTCAACGTTTGCGTTGGATTAAGACTCGCGATGAGTTCTCCTCTCCGCTGTTTGTGGGTATCAATACCTATAACTTGCCCGGAGAAGTGGTATATAAAGCGGATTCCCGCAGTAGTGAAGGAAACAGGTACAGCGACTCGTATCCGTTGATGTATATTATTTGGCGAACGGATGCCGAACCTCAGACCATCTATGTTCCCGCTTATGTAACGAAGAAAGAGTGGGAACAGCGGTTTAACCAGCCGGATCCTGACCGACATTGGGGGCATCGCCATCTCATGATGATGATTGAACTCCATGTTGATGGAGATCGAATCCAAGTGGTCGGCATGGAACCGGTCTCTATGCAAGATGTGCAGCATGCTTGGGATGGTATGGACAGTGTGGCGGTTAATCCGCAACCGCGCTGCCCACAAGTGTTTGGTCAGTTTGACTTACTGCTGTGACGAATTTCGGTGCGTGCACCCCCATCTATCGTGCCTGCTTGTGTGTGCTTTCCGGATTTGCCATATGAATCATAGATTTGGTCGCGGTTGTCGACGCTGGGCTAATGAGTGAAGGTATTACCATTGATGTATACGAAATTATTCTCGATTGGGAATAGTTTCGTATACAATGTAGTAATGGTTATCAGGATGAATCGTGCACTGGTCACACGGAAGGAAGCCGCACTCCGTCTTGGAGTGAGTGAGCGGCGAATCAATGCGCTTTGCATTTCTGGGCAACTTGAATCATTCCCCGTGGGCGGTGCTGTTCTGATTACGGAAGATTCGGTTCAACGTCAAGAGCGTTGGCGAGGCGAGGGTGGGCGTCCATATTCTCGAGACATGGCATTTGCGGCGTTATATATGCTCAGCGAGTTTGATGTGCCATGGCTGGGGAGGCAGCAGCGGTATCGCCTCAAAGGATATTTGAGGCATATGGATGCGGAGAATTTAACCCGACTCACGCGTCGTCGTTCAACAACAATTGAATATTGGTGCAGGGATTCCAATTTGGGAAAGATTAGGCAATTAATTCGACCTTCTTCTGCCACCGGAGAAATGGCTGATACCTTTCATCTGGCATCTACGGATATGGTGGAAGGCTACGTTGCTGCCGATGCCTTAATCGATATTGTTCAACAATGCCGGCTGAAGCAGGGTGTCGTGCCTGTTCGGGTACGGCTCCGCGTTTCCGACAGTCTTCCTGTCGGTGACGGGACGATGCCCATTGCCGTATGTGCGGCAGATTTGGCTGAGTCCATCGATCCTAGAGAACGGCAAGCTGGACTAAGCGTATTGCAACAGTTGATTGACGATTATCATCATAAGGGGAACTGAGCATGATTCCAACAATTCCCATTTCTAGCGCATGCCATCCGTGGAATACTGTGTACATGGTCGCTGAAGCGGGTATTTCAGCATCGTGGCTGCTTACGGGAGGGCTAATGGTTCAGTTGCATGCCATCATGGGCGGCTTGACAGTCCGTCCCACTACTGATGCTGACCTGTTGTCCGATCTTATGGCTGATAGGCGGGGCATTGCCAAATTGCGCAACATCCTTACCTCCCATGGCTTCAAAACCCAACCGGGAACGTTGACTGGCTATACGACCCGTATGAGCGCATCCAATGGAGACGTTGTGGATTTATTGGTTGCTGACCATCTGCCTAAATTCCTTGAGCGCGATGCGACTTTATTTGGATTGCCGGTGCTCTCTATGCCGGGAGGTGCACAGGCTGTGGAACGAAGTATGCAGGTATGCCTCGTTGACAAACCCAACAATACCAATGTTGTGATTCGTATTCCGGACTTGCTCGGCGCGTTGATTCTAAAAAGTGCGGCGTATAGTGTTGATCACGCCGGCTATGGAGAGCGACATCTTTATGATGCCGCTATGCTTGCATCTCTTATTCCTGATCCCGACATAGAGCTCGAACGTTTACACAGCAGCACTGATCGCAAACGTATCAAACTGTTGCACGAAAGGCTCACTGAGGACTCCTCATATTGGAACAAACTTGATGAGGTGCACCGTCAAAATGGATTGGATACTATTAAGACACTCGCCACTTGGTAAAGAACAAGGAGACGAAGAACCAACACACCAATCTGCCATTGCATAGACGAAATCATGATTTCTGCCTCATTATGGTGGATAATGAATGTAGGGGAAGGCTCGCGCTCTGGAGTGGTTGAACGGTACCGTCCCGTGAAGATCACATTGCTGGGCTAAAGTCGCGGGGTTAAGGTGGAGATATGAGAGCGAAGTTGGTCAAAGATCGTCGCAATGGTGCACAAACCATGACTGTGCACGCCACCAGAGGTGAATCCTTGGATGTGCGGCAGGCGCAGTGGCTTGCTCAAGGGCACTGGTACATGTTGCCTTTCCGGTATGAAAGCAATGAGGCTGAAACCCTGCTCTACTACGACGTGACCAACTGCGTGCCATTGCATAAGCATCTGCATCAGGCTTTGCCGGCTGGGCAGTTCACTGGAGCGCTGCTGGCGGTGTTGTCTGTGATGGAACA
Source organism: Bifidobacterium colobi (assembly GCF_018555455.1). GTDB lineage: Bacteria > Actinomycetota > Actinomycetes > Actinomycetales > Bifidobacteriaceae > Bifidobacterium > Bifidobacterium colobi. Next base: position 197,387 of record NZ_JAFEJU010000002.1, read on the forward strand.
ATGCGATAGTCAGCATATGCCGTTGGACTACATTGACTGGGATGCCAAGCAGATTTTCATGGCACCGCAAGGCTATCCATTGTTCATGGTGACTCCGTTAGTCGGCATTGCATCGAATCGTGATACGCAGGCAACATTGCTGAAGCTTCTAGCGGATACTCGGAAAACCAAGGTGACCGATGCTGCCGAGCAGAATCAGCAGGTGAAGCTCTATGGTTTCCTGCAGCAGACTCCAGTGGTTTCGCCGGCTGTGTTCCATGATTTTCTTGCGATGGCGCTGCCCGGCATGGTGCAGCCGCGCGCTGTTGGCACTCAGCCCGCTGCACAGAGTGCTGCAACTGATTCGGCTCAACGAGTGACTGATCAGCCGGCGAACGATCGTCCGGCGAATAGTCAAGCCCAGGGTGCCGCCTATGATGCTCGGAATGCTGAGGAACCGATGTCGGAGACGCAGTTCGGGCAGACTGTGGTGGCTGGCACCGCGCAGTTCGATGCCATTCGTTCTGCTGCAAGTGGGGTCGCGAATGGTGCGGCAAACGGCACTGTGAATGGTGCTGTGAATAGTGCTGCGAATGGCACTGCTGCTACAGATGATGCCACCCAGTTGGGCGCGCGCAACGATGCCACATTAATCAATGGCGATCAGTCGATTGACAATCGGTCGACCGACGGTACGTCGATTGATGATCATCAGCCTAGTCCTCAGCCGATTCAGCAGTCTGGTTTGCAACCAATTCAGCAGCCTAGTCCTCAACCGATTGCCGAGGATGATGAGGACGGCGGCACAGTGCTGTCCACCCTGCTGAAGCGTCGCACGGATGCGCATTCGTCGCCTGCGACACCATTGCCTCAGCGCGTGGAAACGCGAAAACCTCAGCCGCAGTCGGTGGAACAACCGTTGCCGGCTCAGCCTGTTCAATCAGAACCAGAACCGCTACAGACCAAGCCTCAGGCATCGCCGCAGACCGAACCAGTGCTGCCGAAGCCTCTCCATACTGAACCAGTACAGTCGGAGACCATTGCGAATCCCGAGCCGGTTGCACAACCTGAGCCGATGCAGCAGCCGCTTCGACCACAACCTCAGCTTGCGCAACAATCTCAGCCGATTGAACAGTCTGCTATGCAGTCAGTTGCACAGCCGGTCGCACAGTCCCAGCCCATCATGGCATCGCAGTCATCACAGCCGATACAAGAGCCGGTAGCACAACAGACACAAGCTCAACCGATTCAGCAGACTCAGCCGGCGGTGGATTTGCCTGAGGACAGTGAAGGCGAGACGATACTGCGCCCATCGGCAAGCAAGGTTTCCGGCTTTACAGTCACCCGTTTGCGTGATGGCAAAACGATTACCGTATACGCGGAGCATGCCACCATCGGCCGATCGAAAACCGCGGATATTCACATGGGCGGCAATACGAATGTGAGCCGTGTGCATGCGATTATCGACGTGCTTGACGATGGCCGTTTCTCCATAACCGATAATCATTCAGCCAACGGCACGGCTGTGGAAGGCCGCGAATTGGCTGACGGCGGCTGCGAATATCTGCCGTCCGGCGGTGATTTCACGCTGGCCGACGATACGTTTGTGGTCAAGCTGCTGCACCGATGATATATCGGTGATATTGGTAAGGGTGCAGGCAGCGGCACAGAGTTAGGGTGCTGTGCATTCGAACCTGTAGCAACAGTGCTGTAGTGATGCAGTGTTCATATGGTTGTGGCCCGTCAACACTTGGTATGTTGACGGGCCACAACCATATGATGCGCGGCGAGTTGCGAGGCAGCTCTGCTGGCGGACGCTACTGTTGCTGGGTGAATGAGAAGAACAAGTCACCCAGACGAATGGTGGCAGGGGCGGTAAGCTGCATGGGCGTGCCCTTGACCACTTGGGTTTCCTGATCATCCTGGATGATGTAGGTGCCGTTGAGCGAACCGTAGTCTTCGATCCACAGCGTGCCGTTGGTGTCGATGCTGATGGCCGCATGGTTGCGCGAGATGGTGCGCGTCGGATCGTCGAGTCGCACGGACTTGGCGCCCTGCGGCACATCGGCCGAAGGCTTACGGCCCAGCAATGTGCTGGTATCGATAATTACATCCTGATTGGTCGTGTCGCTGTGCAGCAGATACGTGATCTTCGGCGTCTTCGACGTGAACGAGGAGGAGAGCACGGTGCTATCCCAATCGTCAATGTCGTTGTCGTGGAAATCATCGTTGTGCGTGCTCGGCGGTACGTGCTCACCGCCGACGAACGTGCCGGGCATCACATTCTCGTAGCCCGGGAAGGCCAGATAGTCCGGCAGTGTGCCGGCATGGCGCGGGCTTGAAGACTGTGATGCGGCAGGCTGCGGCTCTGCTGCCGGTGCGGCGGTTGGCTGCGACTGCGGTTCGGTCTGCGGTGCGGCGGCTTGTGGCTCAGCGGCTGCTGGCTCAGCGGACTGGGCTGGAGCCTGAGTTTCCTGAGCCGGCGAGGCTGCAGGTGCTGTAGTCGCTTCCGGGGCAGCGGACTGGGTGAACTGCGGCTCGGCGGACTGAGCTGCGTCGTTCGATTGGTTGTTTTCGGCCGGTTGAGCAGCATCCGCCGGTTGCGAATCGTCAGCGTACCAGCCGAATTCTGGTGCTGGAGGGTATGGAAGTACGGCCATGATTGATCATTGATCCTTTCACTGGCGAGCTGCCAAAGCGGCGTCGATGGCCGGATCGCCAAGCTGACGCAGCCAATCCAACAGAGCCTGATAGGTATTGGGGTTGCGTGCGATGCATACGCGAAGTTCCGGCGCGTACTGGGCGATCTGTGCAATCTCCATCTGATCGCTGGTGGTGAGTGCCTGCTCGGCGGTGAAACCGTACGGGTTGGTCGGCGTCGGGTTCTCGAACTGCGGCTGAGCCTCGGCCTGCGGCTGAGCTTCCGGCTGAGCCTGTACCGGCTGGGCGGCCAGCTGTTCGGCGGGCTGTGCGGCAGCGTACTGGTCCTGTGCCGGCTGGGCAGCTGCGTATGATTGCGCGGCCGGCTGGCTCGCGGGCTGAGCGGCGTAGGAATCGGTACCACCTTGCGCGATATCGGTGTAGGCGCCGGCGTATGCGGATGCGTCGGGCTGAGCCTGTGCCGGCTGAGCTTCCGGCTGCGCCTGTGCCGGCTGAGCCGCCGACTCCTGCGGTGCCTGCTGTTCGGCCGGCTGATCTTGGACCGGGCCGCCAATGGAATCGGCGGTGAAGCCAATCTGGGCCAGGGTTTCGCGGGCGCGGACATCACCGAATTCGGCAAGCCAACGCTTCAGTCCGGGGTAGCAGCGCGGGTTCACTGCCACGTTGGCGCCGAACTCCGGATTCTCATAGGCGATCTTCGCCAGCAGAATCGGGTCGGCGTTAGGATCCTGTACTGCGGCAACGGCAGCATCGTAATCAACCATGATTGTCTCCTTGTGCTATGGCTGAATTGAACGGATTGTTCGTAGTGTTTGCAGAGTGGTATCTTCGATGGCTCCGATATCTTCGCCATCGCCGAGTCGGAACGCGCTGAATGCGTGTGATTCATGCTCCGGAGTTGGCATATCCACCACAATGACGGTGATATTGTCATGGCCTCCGGCTTGCAGTGCCGCTTGAACCAACGCGTCCACGGCAGCTCGAGGGCTGGCGTGAGCGGCGGCGATGCTGGCGATGAGATGGTCAGGCACTTCACTGTATAAACCATCAGAACAGATGATGTACCTGCCGGTCAGATCGGCAACATAAATATCGGGGGCAATGCCTTCGGGATCTCCAAGGCATTGGGTGATGATATTGCGCGGCACCAGAACCGCGGCTGCTTCAGGAGTCATAAGCCCTGAATCAATAGCTTCCTGGCGCTGCGAATGATCACGGGTGATGCGAGTCAGTGATGCGGGATCCCACACGGGAGTGTTCTGCGACGATGCAGAGGAGGAAGATGAAGATTCTTGGGATGCGGAGAACGCGTTCTTAGGGCTCAGGTGGTAGGTGCGGGAGTCGCCGATGTTCACCACATAGACTTGCTGCGATACGCAATACGAGTCGAACACCGTGGGACTGGTCGGGCTGAATGTTGCATCGGTGTCGCCGTCCTCGTCTGCAGCTGCATCAGTGCCATAGGAACCTGAACCATCCAATGTGGAATCGTCGATGGGGCCGTCGGATGATGCGGATGGGTCTGGGCCGGCAGTTGGGGTTTCGGCTATGTCGTATTGGCTAGGCGCGGCGGCTTCGGCGTTGCTGCCTGCGGGGTCAGTGCTGGCCGCGGCGCTGGTGTCAGCACTGCTGATGGTGGAGGGCTTGGCTGGCAGAATAAGGCCGGTGATGGTGGTGCCGGCCACCCCGCCGAGCTGTTGGCCCAGCTGCAGGACCTGCTGTTGGGCATCCTCCAGTGTTTCGCTGATGAGTTCGCGGTTGCGGTATTGCACGTTCGAGAGCTCAGCGAAACGGCGGACGGCAAGTTGACTTGCCTGTTCGCCGCCCATGCCACCGCCCATGCCATCGCACACCACATAGACTCCCTGATGAGTCAGGCCCGTATCCTGGTTGTTTTTGCGCTTGAGACCACAATCACTGGTCATCGCTATATGGATGGAACCTGTGGTCATGATGCTTTCCCCCTGCTGTGACGACGTGCAACCAGCTGAACCAACATGGTGCGCGGCTTCATTGTGCGCTTGTGAGCAAGTATACGCACATTTCGTAAGGAAAGTTGTGCTTTTATCCGTCTGAATCGTGGTAATGAGTTGAACATTGCCTTACGCAACGCGTCGACTTGTGCCCAATAATGGCTTGCTTGCTCGGATTCAATGCTTTGACCGGAGAATGTGGCGTAGTCGGCTTCACGGCTTAATTGATGCAACACATCGTGAGACGTGTTGAGCTCGCGTGCAATGCCATCAGCCTGATCGCGGCGGGTACCTTGTACGGATACGCCACATTGCGCGGCCAACGCGCAGACAGCATTCCAGCCGGAGGCTACACGAGTCTGTGGCGAGCCGTAACGGCGTGCTCTGGCCAACAGCAACGCTTTGAACGCCAGAATCAGTCCACAGATGATGAGCACGATCCATAGAGGGCTGCCGTAGAGCGCCACCGCTCGGGTCACACGCCAGAAGCGCAGCCAGAACAAGCTCGGTGGTTGGGCGTCGGCATCGGCGCCGGAAAGTGAGCTTTGACTCTTGGCTTGCGTCTGATCGCGCAGCGGATCGGTAAGCGGCACCGGAGGCTGACGGACCAGGGTTTGCGGATTCGGCGGTGCGAGATTCTGATTTTCGTCAGGAATCTTGGTTTCTTTAGGTGTTGGATAGAACGCCACCCAACCATAGCCTTGCAATTTGATTTCCACCCACGCGGTCACATCATTGCCGGTGAATTCGGTTTTGGTGGTATTGCCGGACATGGTTTTGGTGCGTGCGTCGGAAATATTGCCTTCCTTGTCTTTCGGCAGGAATCCCAACACCACGCGCGATGGCAGACCCAATTCGCGTGCCATCAGGGCCATGGCGGAAGCGTACTGTTCGGAATCGCCGACCATGGCGGTGCCAGCCAACAGTTTATCGATGCGATAGTTGCCGTGGCCTGCCTCAGATGGGTAATCGCCTTTCAAACCATGGGAGAACCAGCCGGAATCACGCAATGTGCTGGCCAAAGCTTCGGCTGCGGCACCACCTGATGATTGGCCGCCTGCAATGGAAGTGGCCAATTTGCTGGCTGAATCGGGAACATCCTGGGTTTGCGGTTGGCTAATCTGCGCGGCTTTGGCCTTGCTGATTTCCTTATCGCTGGGGATGGTGGGTACAATGCCGGATTCGGTGTAGGTCATGCCTTTGCGCGTGCCTGAAGAGAAGATAGCCGAATCAGTGTCGCTGTTGTAGTAGAAGGTGTTGGCGTCGTCGCGATGGGTGAACTGTACGCTTGAGGCCGCGCCTGCGAGAGGCAGCCACGTGTCGCTCAGCCCCTCATGCACGGTGAACTGTGCGGTGAACTCTTTACCCTGTGCGTTATTGGCGATAGTGGTGCCCACACGGCGGTAATTGGAGGAATCGGAAGCTTCGGATGCGTCGGAAAGATTCCATACCGAACCATCGAAACGATCCATCACCGCCAGCCTCACCGGAGTGCCGGCTGGCAGATTGGTGGCGGTCAGCAGCACATCATCCTTATGCTCTTTGATGTACGAGCGCATGCCGCTTAACGGGCTGGTGTAATCATAGGGGCTGATGGGCGGATCATAGTGATCGCGCAGAATCATACGGTTTTGCGCCACGAGAATGGTGCCGGCGAATGCCAGTGCGCAGGCGAGCACCACGATGATGATGGCGGACAGCCAGCGTCCCCATTCCATGAGACTCAGTCGCCAGGACAGCCACACGATAAGCAGTACGGCGAAGACGATGCCGCTGATTACGCGATACCAGCCGGTGTGCGTGCCGAGGAGCGCGCAGACGCTGATGCCCGTGGTAAGCGGTAGAACGCTTACCAGCGAAAGCCATGCGTTCTGATTGAGCGCGAACACTCCGGCGAGGAAGGTGAGCCACAGGCCGATGGTCCATACGGCCATGAGGCTGCCGTCGGCGGTACCGATGGGCGGCTCTATGGAAATCAGGTATTTGAACGAGCCGAACGTCATATCCCAGCCTTGACTCAGGGTATCGAGGCTCGGAATGATGTGTGTGATGGTGGTGGAGTTGAGTGTAATGACCGGGCCGATGATGAACTGGGAGACGACCAGAAACACGATCTGCCACCACAAGCGCATGGACCGTTGCATTCCAGCCAAGGCGATGAGTGCGCCAAGCAGTGTGGAGGTCACGGATGCGATGGCCCATGGCATGGGTGTGCCATAGACGTCGAGCAGATTGGCTTGGGCGATGAGCATCAGCAGTGCGATAACAACCAAGGTCGCGGCGTATTTCGCCCAAGGCTGCTGCGTGCCTTGAAGCTCACGTTTCATGCCGCCACGGGTCATCCAAATCACGGAATGCGTGGAATCGGCCCATGAGCCAGTGGTGGAGGCGCCGGTGAAGGTTGATGATGACGTGAGGTTACTTGCGTCTGGCGCCAGAGTCTCGCCTTCCGGCAGAGCTGAGACGGTTGGGCTATTCGGATGATGTGGATTGGGAAGACTGCTGGTCATGCGAGCACCCCCATGATGATGGGCAGGTCATTCAATTCGCCGACCGTGGCCAGCGTAAATGTATTGAATTGCTTGATGGAACGGTTGGAACCTGAGCTGGCTTGAATGACCACGCATCGCGCCGATTGCGGCAATGCTCTGGTCATACGTTTGATATGGTCGAGGTCTTTCAAGGAACCCACGGTAAAGAAGTAAAACGAGGCATCGGAATCATGCGCCAGCGTGTTCACTGAAAGGTTCGGATTATCTTCACGATCGGGGGCAATGCCGCTCGCGGAATCCAGCAGTTCCATGGGATTGCGCGGCGACGTATGCGTTGAACCGGCGTGGACCGTTACCGGGCGGTCTTGCATCAGACATTTGACGCCAATGGATGCGTGAATGGATACGGCCATTTCAAATTCCTCGGCGGAGGCGTAATCATCGGGATCTACGCCGATGGTCAGTGACGTATCGGTTCGCCGAGTGGCTTCGTATTGACGAATCATCAGAGAACCGGTTTTGGCGGTACTCAACCAGTGCACATTGCGCACATCATCGCCGGGCACATATTCGCGAAGGCCATAGAAATCGAGATCGTCATCGACGATCTGGCCGGAAGGTTGCCCTTCGAGATCGCGGGGCACGCCGGCGTTCAGCGTGTTCAGCCGTACGGTTTTCGGGTGAATGAACACGGTGATGCGTTCCGCGAGTTGTTTTTCATGGCGAATCAAACCGAACGGGTCGCCTTTGCGAATACGCAGGGGGCCGATATCCAGCACAGCTCGAGAGACGGTGCGGAAGGATAGTTCCGTGCGCTTGGACTGGCCGGGAGCGAGCATGGGGATGTTGAATCGTTCGTGGACGTCTCCAATGGGCAGGTCACCGCGTGCATTGGTGGTGGCGGTTTTGCCGGTGTTGTCGATGTCGACGGTCACATGCATGGAATCGCCCACCGTCACACGTCGGTTCGAGGTGCTGATGTGCGCGTCGAACCTGGTGTTGCCAAGCGAAAGAACGATGGCCGCCACAAGCATCACCGTTGCCATGATGCCGAATGTAAGCAGCTCATACCATCCCAAAACCGGGAACAGCGCCAGTGCGAGCACGGCTGCTGCGGCTACAGCCCAACCCCAGGGGGAAACGTAAGCGGTGAATGCGCGCTTGACGTGTCGAGCAAGACGCTTGAGCTTGCGCCCGTAGCGTCTGCTGAACTGTGATGTTGCAACGAATGGAGTAGCCATGGAATGTCAAGCCTTTCAGGCGCCAAGCGTTGGCGCTGGAACGTCTTCGAGAATCTGCGCGATCAGCATGTCGGCGGTGGTGCCGTCGAACGTGGCCTCCGGGGTGAGCAGAATACGGTGTGCCAGCACCGCCACGGCGAGATCCTTGACATCATCCGGCACCACATAGGCGCGACCGTCCGCTGCTGCCCAGATTCGTGCGCAGCGGGTCAGAGCCAGAGCGCCACGCATGGACGAGCCCACCTTGATGCGATCGTTGTGACGGGTTGCTTCGACGATACGCACAATGTATTCGCGAATCGAATCATCCACGTACACGTCGGATGCGGTTTTGCGCAGACGCAGTACATCGTCGCCACTCAGCACAGGGGAGACGGTTTGCGCACGATCGGTCACGTCCACCTGCTTGAGGATGTCTACGGAAACATCGTGGCTTGGGTAGCCGATGGATGTCTTGATGAGGAATCGATCCATCTGCGCTTCAGGCAGCGCATACGTGCCCAGCTGTTCGATAGGGTTCTGCGTGGCGATGACGATGAACGGTTGCGGCACGTCATGTGTCTTGCCGTCCACGGTGACTTTCTGCTCTTCCATGACCTCCAACAGTGCGGACTGTGTCTTTGGCGAAGCACGGTTGATCTCATCGGCCAGCACGATGGATGCGAAGATCGGGCCTGGACGGAACTCGAATTCCGTGCGCTTCTGATCGTAGAACGTCACGCCCACCACATCGGAGGGCAGGAGGTCCGGCGTGAACTGGATACGCTTGAAGCTGGTGGAAATGGAATTGGCGAGACCTCGTGCGAGCTGGGTTTTACCGGTACCCGGATTGTCTTCCAACAGCACATGGCCACCCACCATCAATGCGGTTACGCACTCCTTGATGGGTCGTGCCTTGCCGATGACCACGCGGGAGATGTTGGTGACCAGTGCATTGAACGCACGCTGGAATTCCTGGATTTCCGGCGTGGGCTGCGGCAGCATGCCAGGGTTCATGGTGCTTACGGGCTGCGCGGAACCGGTGTGCTCCTGCGGCAGCGCGACTGAAGGAGCGCCGGCTGCGGTTGTGGCGGCTGCGGTGGTCACTGTGGCAGTGGTCGTGGTGGCAGGCGTGATGGTTTGTGCAGCGGTTTGTGGTGCGGCCGCCGGATTGTATGAAGTGGCGTTGTGGAATTGGGATGCCGATGCTGATTGTGGCTGCTGAGCGCCGAATGATCCGGTAAACGAGGTGATGGGCTCGGTGCCAGGCTTGCTGGTGTTGGCGTGGCTGGGGGAGGTGGGGCGTGCCGGCAGAGAAATGTTGACCGGAGCCTTGGCTCCCTGCTGGTTGGACTTGGTTGTTGTGTGTTGCGCAGTGGACTGCGGCTCGGTCTTGGCGCTGGGCTTGTTGCTCTTCGGCGTCTGCTTATGCGGCTGCTTGTTCACGATGGTGCTGTCGGACAGTTTCGTGCTGTCGGACAGCTGGGTGGCATCCGAAATGTTGCTTGACAGCTGCGTGGCATCAGAGATTCCGGACGATAATTGCGTGGCGTCGGAAATGCCGGACAGTTGCGTAGCATCCGAGAGCTGCGTTTCGTCGTTGATGTTCTCGCTCATGTTCTCTCCTGTTGGTGTTGTGGTCTGTGTTGATTATTGATTGATTATTGATCGAATGTGGGAGGCTGGGTTATTGCCCAGCCTTGTCGTGGGCGTTTTATCTGGGCGTATTGGCAAGACCAAGTAGCCAAGGACTGCCGGACAGTGTGCTGACTTGCGCCGACGCTCGCAAGGACGCCGTATTGGCGGAGTCCGATGATGGGCGGGTGCCGCGAATCGTTCCGGCATAGTTCTGCGGGTCGTTGGTCAAGGCGGTATCAGTGCCAATCACTCTGACCTTCCAGTGGTAGGCACCGTCGCTGGCTACGGCCAATTTGCTCACATCAATGGGAGAGGGTTGTCCCGGAGTCCAGTCAAAGTCCTGTCCATTGATGGAGATGTAGATACGCGCACCTTGGCCGTACTGTTCCACTGCACCGCCTGAAACGATTACGGAGTTGGCATTATCACCCCACCGCAGTTCCGCTGGGTTGGTGACTTCAGCCTGTTTCTTATAGATATAGGGGTTGGCTGATCCACCGGTGGCGGGATTACTGGCAGTACCATTCAGTACCTGCTGTACTGATGCGTTGCCACATGTTGCCCAAGGCTTCATGGTGAAGGTCTTGGACGTGCCGCGCACTTCATCGCTGCCGATACCATCCACGGTGACCCTGAACGATTGTGCGAAGCCTTGCTTGCTCCAGCTCACCGTGCAGCTGTTCCCCGAACCCGAGGTTCTCACATTGGTCGGCGGTTGCACGTTGTATGTCGGAGTGAATTTCGCCTCCGCTGTTGCAGGAGAGGCATTGCGCTTGGGGTTCACCGTAGCCTTGGTGACGTACTCCTTGGTGTTGAGCGCGCTTTCCGGCACTTGGAAGGTGGTGGTGCCTCCCGAGCAGGCGACCGTATCGCTGGTGGCTCCGGAAATGCTGATGCTGGAGCATCCGGCATTGCGGTTGTTGCCCGCGCTCGCCGTTACCGTGATCGTGTCGGTGCCGTGATTGTCCATGGACAGGCTCGGTTTATCCGGATCGCCCCATACGTCGTCCGCATTGGAGGCTGCGGATTCGGCACCCCAGTTGACCTTGTTATGGGCCTTCACGGTGGCTGTCACTTTGGTGCCATCGTTGATGTCATTGTTAGCGAACTTGAATGATGCGCGGGTTCCAGCTCCGCCTGTCTCCTGCGTTTGTGGAGCCCCAACGCCGCTAATGGTGACTGAGTAGTTATCCACGGCGCTGAAGTCACCTTCCGGAGCGGACCATGTCACTACAGCCTGCTGATGGCCTCCTTCCACCGTCACCTTGGTGGGAGCGGAAGGCACCTTATCCGGCATGGCTTCCACGGCGGCGGACGGCTTGGACCAGCCCACCTCGTTCTGCGCGGTGACGGTGAAGGAATAGGTCTTGCCGTTCGTCAATCCAGTGATTTGGCATGTGGTCACCGCGCCGCAGGATTTCTCGCTTGTGGCGGCACCGGTCCAATGCACTTTGTAATCGGTGATGGGACTACCGTTGGCGGAGCCGGCCGTCCAGCTGAGGTTGACCGCACCATCCTGCGGCTCTCCTGCCACGGGGGAGAGCAACGGGGCTTCAGGCTTATCGATTACGGAAACGGTAACGGTTCCGGTAACCTCGCGCTCCTTGGTCTTGGTGCCGTCTTGCACGGTGACCAGTACGGTGTTCGAGGATGCGCCGATATCGGATGCGGCGGCCACGGTGATATTGCCGTTTGACCCGCAGCTGGTCACCGACAGCTTGGAAGCATCATCGGTGCGGCAGCTCACAGCAGTAAGCGGCTTATCCGGGAACGGGTTGTAGGCGTCGGCCAGAATATTGACCGACTCACTCGAGCCCGCCTTGATTTTCAGCGTCTTATTACTGACTCGTGCCAACGAGCGCGTGGAAACGGTGACGCGGACTGTAACACCGGCATTTACCGTGCCCTTGCTGTATTTGATGGATATTGGCACGGACGTTGTAGTGCCTGGGGCGGCATCGACGTTTGCGGACACCTTCAATGAGCCGGATGATGACAGGCTCGTGCTGATGGGGCCTGACGATGAACCACCCGAATACGTGTACTGTTTCTCATCTTCATACAGGCCGCTCGGTGCATGTGTGAGCGCGGTCAGATCAACGGTTTTCGCATCAGCGCCGGCCTCCACATCAATGGTGGGGGAGGAGAACGTCGGTGCGGGAACGTCACGTCCAATGATGGTGATCTGCAAGGTGAGCACTGCGGAGTTGATGATCTTCGTCTTATCGGAGCCTGGTTTGCCATCCACCGCGGTAAAGGTGATGGACGCCGGGCCTGCATAATCCTTGCCTGCAGTGAACTTCAACGTGGTGTCGTTCACATAGAAGTCGGTGTTCGAGGCCTTGGTGGCGCTTATCGAGTCCGCACTCTCGATATGCGGTTCCTTGCCGGCACCCACACGCACGTAATCATTGATGTTGATTTGAATGGTTTCGCGTGCATTGACCTTCAGCTCAGGAGCCTTGGGGCGCAGGCTCGGCGGGAATACGCCATAAGCCGGCACCTGAATGAAGGCGGTGGACGTGATGTTGTACTTCGTGTTCGTCACCGTGTACGGTACGGCGCGCGCCTGAGAGGTCAAATCCACCGTGATGGTGGTGGACTTGTCGCCACCCTTGACGTGTGCATGATCGGTGGCGGAAGGATGCACGGCGACCTTCAGCTCATCGGAAGTACCTGACGGGTTCGCGATCCACTGGGAAACATCCACATCCACGGATTTCTTATCGATGGTCGCGGCGGAAGGCACACGATAGTCGTATGCCGTCGGTGGCTCGATCGGCGCATTCGGATCCACATTCACGCTGAGCGTGGCGGTATCGGTGAGCCCGGCCTTGTCGCGCACCGTGTAGGCAATATAAGCGGTGGTGGCGTTTGCCGGCGTGGTGAAGGCGATCATATTATCCTTCACGCTGACCCCGCTAATGCCTTGGGCTTCCACGTTTTTGGTTACCGTCAGATCGGTGTTGTCGCCTGAGATATCGTTTTGCGCCACGGGCACGGTAGCTGCGGTATTAGGCCGCAGTGTGATTTCATCATCGCGAGCGTAGACACCGGAGTCGGAGGCGCCTTGGAACACGCCCACGCGAATCTGAGCCTGTGCACGCTGACCGGTCCAATCCTCCACGGCATACGAGAATGTGTCGGTGCCGGACGAATCCGGATATGCCTCGTAGACCAAGTAGTCGGATCCGACTTCGGAGATACGGCCCAGCGAGGGTGCTTTATTGCCGAGGCCCAGCAGCTGGTCGTCGTCGCCATCGGTGTCGATGCCGGTCAGCGTGATGGGAATGCGGACCTTTTGGCCGGCTGCCACCTGCGCTTCGGTGTTGTGCGGGGTCGGCGGCGCCTTGCTTTCGGCATCGCTCTTATGCACCGTGATGGTGATGGTGGCCGAAGCCACATTGCCCAGATTGTCTTGAACCGTGTATGTGATGGGGAAGACGCCCGCCTCCTGCGGAGCCTGATAACGTACGGTATCCGCGGAAACGAAGGCGAGACCCTTGAACGTTTTCTTATCGTATTGCAGATTGTCCTTGAGTTTCACCGTGGTGCCGTCGGAGTAATCGACATGGTCAAGCACATCAATGGAAACAATGCCACCGGTACGGACTTGGGTGTTGATATTGCTGGCCTTCGGAGCGGAACTCGAGGTAGTCAAAGCCGGTGGCTGCAGCACGATGGTACCGGTGGACGCGCCGGCCGCATTGGCCACCGTATAGGTGATGGGCGTCGGCTTGGTGGGGATTTGGCGTGCGGTGATATATACGCGCTTATGGCTCACCAGACCGACCTTGATGCCGGAGTCGGCCGCCGCGGTCACGGTGGTGACGGACAGTACGCCGCCCATCGGATCGACATCATTGGTCAGGGGCTCCACAATCGCAGTGTTATCGGCGCCGAGCAATGCCACATCATTGGCGGCAATCGGCTTGGCTGCCTCGCCGGCGACCGGCTGCACCTCCACACGGGCCAGACCAGTGGCCGGAATCGAACCTTGGGTGATCGTGTACGGCACATAGTAGGTGCCAGGATTGGCTGCCTTGAACGAGATGGACATGTCCGCCGCGTTCGTTGTAGTGCTGGCTCCATTCGGCGTATCCACTTGGCTGAGTTGCGCCGGCTGAGTGGAGGTGCCATGCACGTAAGGGGTCAAAGCAATCACGGTATCGGTATTCGGCGTGGTGGTTTTCGCCACAGGGTCGATCACCGCAGCCAATGTATTGGCTGGTTTCACCGAGAAATACACCATGCCGGTGCCGGTATCCGTGCCATCAGACACGGTCACTTCCACGCCAACACGGCCTGAGGCCTGAGCGCCGGTGTTGAACGTGAGCTGACCGTCTGCGCGGGTGGACACCTGCACCTGATCGCTGTTCTGCGGTGTGGCGGAAACCAGTGTGAGCGGGTCGCCGTCCGGATCGGTGAAGCTGCCGAGTGCGTTGGCGGTGTAGCTTGCACCCTGCTCTACGCTGATTTCCGGAGGAACATCGGATTGCGTCGGCGCATGGTTGCCCGCACCGGTGAGCGTCACCGTAACCGTGGCGCTGGAGGTCTGGCCGCGGCCGTCGGAAATATCATAGGAGAATGTTGCTGTTCCGGCGGAGGCGGAGGACGCGTTCAATTGCAGATACCGGCCGTCATAAATCGGCGCGACAGTCACATTGGCGCCGTTGACCGCACCCACTTTAGTGATGCTCAACACCGAGCAGTCGGTTTGCTCATCGTTGCGCAGCACGTCAAGAATCTGTTCGGAGCCGGCGCGGGCGCCGAATTGATCATCCTCGGCTTGAATCTGACCGGACTGGGCGGAGCAGGTTTTCGAGAAATCATGATGATTGTTGGCGGAGTCGTTGTTGTTCTGCTCCTGCTCGGTCTGCTGCGTCTGAATGGTGTTCCATTGGATTTTGATGACCTTGGTGTCCTTGTCCGGATTCCATACGTTACCGTTGGTCACATCATTCAACACCACCAGTCGATGGTTGGTGCGGAATACCAACTCTGAGGTGGCGTTGACGGATTCCAGAGTCTGGAAATCCTGTTGTGATGCTTTGGCTGAGCAGACGCGAATATAGTTGCTGGCTTTCTGACTCCATGCCGCATACACGCAATCATTGGTGGAGACAGGCTGGGCTGCGTCTCCCTTGCCGCCGGTGGCGAGGAATTGCGCGGCACTGTTCGACTTGAGTTGTACTATGGCAAGACCGCGTGGTGAGGCGGCCGCAACCCATCCGCTTTGCTTGCCGTCGGTGGATGGCGCCTGCAACGTCAACGTGCCAGTGGTATCCACCTTGACCTGACCGTCCTTGAACATCACCGTATTGCCGGATGCGATGACCGGCATATCGCCAATGATGGTAAAGCTTTCAGCGTTGACCTGTTTGCCATCGGTCAGTGATTGCAATTCCTGGGGTTTGGAGTCGCCGTTGGCCAAGTGCAATACCATGCCATCGGAAGGACGGTATCCATACACATCACCGGTATTGGTCACGGCGATGCGGCCGCCAGAGCCCAGTTTCATCTGCGGGCTGGCGGTGGTGGGTGCCAGAGCGTCAAGCTGATCGGATGGTCCCGCCCACACATTGCCGGTTTTCTCATTGAGGAACGCAATGGTGTCGCCTCCCTCAACGGCGGTGGTGTTGGCTTTTACGTCGGTTTTGGCGTCGGCGCTTACGGTGGAGGCTTTGATGGAGGTTGCCCGGCTTGGTTCGGTGAGCACGGTGCTGCCGTTGTGCTGCGTGATATCAAAACGAGGAGCGGCGGAGGAAATGCCGGCATCCGCCTCCTGATTCTTGACGTTGAATCGGGCGGCTTTCTGATGATTTAGCGAAGTGACCCACACTGTGCCGTCATCGAGCTGCACGTGGCGTCTGGTCACGCTGCTGACAATCACGGCTCCGGCAATGATCATCAAGATGGCGAGGAGCGTGACCACGGGCATGAGCCATGTTCGATTGCGAGACGGCAGAAAATGCCGCGCCATAGCGACTAACTGGCGCCGACGTGATGACTCAGATGGCTTCACCATGATTATTCCTTCGGACTTCCCTCGTTCCTGCACCCTAGCTTAGCCGGATTACGGCTTTGCGGCGCAGGCAATGGCCGGACTGGTGGACATTTGCCGGTCTTCTCGCACTATGGAGACCTGAATACAGGTCTGCGAACCATCCTGAGCGTTGACGGAAACGGATGTTTCCTTCGTGGTAGTGGTCTGCGCATTCTGATCGACGGCGTTTGACTGCACCAGCGACCACGCATAGCTATCGCCCTTGAGCGGATCAGGATTCGTCCAGGTGAAGGTTACGGACGAGCCATCCAACGAGTACTGTCCGGTGAGGTTTTCCGGAGCGGGCACTTGACTGTTGGCGGTGTCGGTAATGGAATCATCCGCATTGTTCTTGTCCCGGTTGGCTTCATCGACGCCTGCAGCATCCACATGCGTGGCATCGGAAGTGGAAGACGTATCCATATTCGGCAGTACGGCGAAAGCGAACACCGAGGCGACCACCGCGATTACAGCCACTACCGCGGTGGTAATCGCCACAGGCTTCACCCATTTGCGCTGCGCTTGCTGCGGTTGGGGAACGCCCGGTTCATTGGCCCGCCGACGCATGAAATCCTTGGGATATGGCGCTACCTCATCCGCCACCACAGGAGTGATATGCCCATACTGTTCCTGCTGCACGCGTTGCATGGCGCGCGCGAACTCCAATGCCGAGTAATAGCGTTGATCCGGATCCTTGGCCAACGCCTTGGCCAGAATCGACTCCACCTTTGCAGGAACATCCGGCCTGCCGATACGCGGCAATGGCTGGTTGATAATGAGATTCGCCAGCTCGGATTGCGTATGCGGATGATATTCATGCTGGTACGGAGAACAGCCGACCAGCAAGGCATACAGCGTGGCCGCCAGCGAATAGATGTCTGCGGTTTCCGAACCGTTGCTGCGCCCCTCAAGTACCTCAGGCGGTGCCCATGGCAAGGAGAAACCGGTGGCGCGGCGCTCGTAAATATCGGTGGAGATGCCAAAATCGCCAAGAACCGGCAGCCCCTGTGCGGTAATGAGAATATTGCTGGGCTTGATGTCGTGGTGAATGATGTTGTTGCGATGCGCGGAATACAAGGCGCCGGCGAGTTTGATGCCGAGATCCAATACCTGTTCGCAGGTCATGGACCGGGCTTTCATAATGCTGTTATAGGTGCCGCCGGGCGCATATTCGATCACCATGTAGCCATGGCCATCTGTAGTGGTTCCTGCGTTATATACCGAAAGAATGTAGGGGTTCGCGGACAGCTTGGCCATGAAATTCGCCTCACGGTTGAATCCGGCGGCAGCACGCGGATCAAGCGTGGTATTGCTGACCTTTACAGCCACAGGGCGCTGAGGCATGCGCTGGTTGTAGAGGAAGACCGTGGCCGCGGCGCCCGCTCCCAATCGCTGCACGAAATCATAGCCGGACAGCTTCGGCGGTGTGATGGTAGCAGGCATGGCAATCCTCCCTTGGGGCTTATGCGAAACACGCATTGGTTTCTTCCGCTATTGCCAGCATAAGGGCAGTATTGACGCAGGGAATAATTTTTCCCTCATGAAAAACGTGGCTTAGTCTTGAACCATGAACGAACAGATGAATCCCACATGGCTGCTGGACGGCATTGAACGCGACGGTGCGTCAAGGCTGGTGATTGGTGTGCCAGGGGCGGGGAAAACCGAATATGCGCTTTCGGTGCTGCTGGAAGGTTTGCATCGATATGGCGGATCGCACGCGGTAATGACCGTATCGGGCCGAATCGCGGCCGATCAGCTGGGCAATCGTGTGATTCGTGAGCGCGGCTTCTCCACTCAGGCAAGACCGGTGACCACGTTAGGTGCGGTTGCCTTCCGCGTGATTGCCGCGTCCCGAGCGGAATCAGGCTTGCCGGAACCTCGTCTGCTCAATGGCGCTGAGCAGGATGCTCTGCTGCGGCAGGTACTGGCAGCGCATATGGCTCATGCCGTTGCCGGAGATGAGTGTGCGACGTGCCTGCTGTTGCGTGAGTACTTCGCGCAGGCTCAATGGGCTTCATTGATTACGGATTCCAGTAATGCCGTGGCTGGTGGCTCCACCAGTGCCGAGGTCCTGGCGAGGGGGATTTCGGATGCGTTCATCAGCCAGTTGAGGGATATGCTCGCCCGATTGGATGAACTTGGCGTCGGACCGCGTGAGGAGCCATCCCTGCTGGACGCGGTCCGATCGGACGCGCGACTGCTGGTGCAATGGCGATTGGCCTTTGCTCTGCGAGCCGAATACATCCATGCGCAAGCCGAAGCGTACCCGGAACAATACCGACTGGACGCATCGTATCTGCTCGTTGCTGGCGCGCGTGAAGTGAAGGAGATTCGTGAACGCCGGCTGGGGCGCACAAGCGAGGATCTGCCGCGTTCGTCCCGTTCCGATGCGGGAGTTGAATCGGAGCAATCGGTTGTTCCACGGCTCATTGTGGTGGATGACGTGCAAGACATTACGTTGGCGGGCATGCGTTTCCTTGAGGAATTGCATGAATCCGGCACGGCCATCGTGCTGGTGGGCAATCCCGATGAGGCTGTGCAGACGTTCCGTGGATCATACCCTGAATATCTCATGCACCGCGCGGTCACAGGCCAATTGCATGCCGTAGTGGTTCCTGTGGAAGCTCAGGCTGCGAGCACACCGCACCCGGTGGGGGAGCCGAATTACGCGCAGGTGGTGGCCTCACGCGTGTCCCTGTCCATCCCCTCCGAGGAAGAGGAGGATTTGCCTCTTACCAAACGTCCGGGCAAACTGACGCAAGCCTTGAACGCCGGTGCCGGGGATTACTCCGATGATCAGTCGCTATTGACGGGATTGTACCGGTCGGCGCGTGAAGAACTGGATGACGTGGTATGGCGCATCAAGCGCGCTCATCTTGATCATCATGTTCGCTGGAATGATATGGCGATCATCGCGCACGACAACGCCACCGTACGTACCTTTGGCGAGCGTCTCCGCCGCGATGGTGTGCCGGTTCGCTATTCGTCGGTCACAAGGCCGTTGAAAGACGAGCCGTTCGTCCAAGGATTGTTCGCGCTTGTGGAACTCGCTCGACTGCGTGTGGAGGGGCTGGCGCAATGCCAGATGACGCTGGCGCAAATAGCCGCCTATGTTCGGGCGCGAGTGAGAACCCTGATGAACGGCCCGCTGATCACCACGGGCAATAAGCCCGGCCAAGGCAGGCCGGCGCGTCTAGCTCCCATCGACTCCGCTATGGATGCCTTGGAATCGCTGGCATCCGTGGCTGGTGGCGAAGGCGCGTTATCCACATTGGTTGACGGATGGCATGCACTGCGCAACTCCGCAGTTTCCGTTGATGAGCCATCGCCGACCGCTGATGAGGCGGACGATCCGGTTGCAGATACGTCTGATGCGACCGATACTGCACAACATCATGGCGGGCCAGGGATCGCCTCAGTGATTGCCGTTGACGACACCATGATGGATCGAACGTCGCGTAACGATCTCGCATTCGGCATCGACGCACTCTACGTCATGCTGGCCCTGGACGATGACACGGCTCCGGCCCAGCAGGTGCTTGCTTCAGTGAACGCCGTCCTGGGCAATGACCCTCAGGCTCGCGCATTCGTGAATCTATGGAATCTCGTGGATCGAATCGGTGTCGCCATGCGCTCGCTGCCTCAAGATCAGCGGAATACGCCAGCCAATGCGCTGTCCGTCGCGTGGCAGGCTGCAGGCGTGGCCGCACCATGGCAGAAAGTGGCGTTGACGAACACGCCGGATGGTCGTGCCGCCAACGACAGGCTGGATGCAGCCATGCGATTGTTCCAATTCGCAGAGGATTCAACAGCCAGTGCCACTATCACCGGGTTCATAGCCCAGGTGCGCAACATGCAGGTGCAGGCGGACTCTCTGGCGCATGTTGGACCAGTCGAAGACGCGGTGAGCCTCACCACGCCGGCAGGTGCAGTCGGCAGACACTGGCCATACGTGTGGATTCCCGCAATCGAGCAGGATGGTTGGCCGAATCTCGCCAGCCGCAACACCATGTTCGGCGGCGAGGAGCTTGCGGAGCTCGTATTACGCGGAACGCTGGCCGGTACAGACGCACACGGCCACGACCCGCGATATATGGCCGTGCTTTCCAGTGAGAAGAAAAGCTTCCTTGTCTCGCTCACTAGAGCATCCAAACGCGTGTTCGTCAGTGCGGTATGGAGCGATGACACCAGTCCCTCGGATTTCCTCTTTGGATATCTTCCGGAACGGTATCTTAGAGACGTCAAGAAAGCGGTATTCACCACAGTGGGTTATAGCGCCAAAGCCGTCGAAGCGGGTGAATCCGTTAATGATAACGAACTCTACGCCGGATTGGACAGCAATCCGCGCGACTTGGTAGCTGCTGCCCGCGTCATGCTCGCCGAAACCTCAGATGCCAACAGCCGGCAGCAGGATGCGGCGGCCGCTTTGGGCATACTCACCGCTCATGGAATCGAGGCGGCGGATCCCGAGAACTGGGCGTTTACGCAATGCAGTAAGCAGTCGGACGAAGTGGAGGCAAGCCCACGGCAGTCGCAACAACAACGTGAGCAACAGCGGCAACAATCGGATAGCAAACCGGTGGTCACGCTCTCTCCCTCGGCGGTGGATGGACTGTGGGCCTGCCCGGTGTGCTGGATGCTGGAACATCAATTCGCCGGCCCGCAGCCGGGTTCGGTGAACGCCGGATTCGGCACGCTGATTCACGCCGTTGCCCAACAAGGCAGCGAAGAGCATCTGGACCGGCTTGACACCGATGCTCATGTATTGCAGTCGTTGGGTTTGGACGACGCTTCCAGCAAGCCGCAACGCGTCCAAGCGGTCCGCGACAGGCTCATGGCCATCTATCAGGAGCAACGGCCCGATCCGAATGCCATAGCGGATGTGCGCGAACGGTATCAGGCTCTGCGCAAGGATGAGGCTGCCACAGACATGCTGCAAAACATCGCCAGTTACTTTGTGATGTCTGCGGACGAATCCTACCTCGGCAAGAACTTCGGCAAATTCAACATCGGCACATTGCAGGACGTGGATTGCGAATTGCAATTCTCGGCACGATTCGATATCAACGATATCCTCGCTGCATACAATGCCTTGCCGGGAATGAATACCATTGACCGCAGCACCTTGCTGGAGCTCATGGGAGTACTGGTACAAGGCTGGCCCGAAGGCATGAGCGAAGACCTGACAGTGCGTCTTTCCGGCCGCATGGACCGTGTGGAACAACGCGTATTGGCTGACGGTAGCAGCAATATTCGTCTCATCGACTATAAAACCGGTGCATTGCCGAACGGCAAACAGGTGTTCAATGATCTTCAGCTCGTGTGCTATCAGCTCGGTCTGGTGTTCCCGGAACACGGCCCGCGTGGCGCGGCTGCACTCCGAAAAGCGCCGAACATAGGGCAAAGCGAACTGTTCCACGTTGCCGAGAAAGAGACTCCCGCGGACAATCACGCGCCGGAAGGGGCCTTCCAGCCGCCGTTGTTCGTTGATGGAAGCCTCAACGCCGAACCGTTCACCCAGCGGTTCTGGTTCTCGACCGCAGACAAGTTCCTCGATTTGCCGGGGATATTACCAGAGCAACAGCCGGATAACGTGAGTGACGAAGCATGGCAACAGTTCCTGAGTCTGGCCGGCACCCAAGCCATGTGGTCGCTCACCATGATCGCGCGCGTATTCTATGCCGCTGCAGCCAGCCGCTCGGCAACACTGGATGCGCATCCACAATCCGCCCACGTAGAACACTGCCGTATGAAGAACGTTTGCCCGGCCTGCGCAGGTCAGGTGGACACCGTATTTGAAACGAGGCAAGCATGAGCGATTTCACGCCAAGCCCTGAACAGGCTGTCATCATCGACGCCCCGGCACAAGACGATGTGCTGGTGGTTGCCGGCGCCGGCTCAGGCAAAACCTTCACCATGACCCAACGCATCATCGCGCTGATTCAACGCGGTGTTGCCCCCGAACGCATTCTTGGCCTCACCTTCACGCGCAAAGCCGCGGGGGAGCTGCTCGACCGCGTGTCGGCGGCGGTCGGTGGCGCTAGCGGTCGAGACGGCCAAAGCAGCCAAGGCAATCAAGGCAACCAAAGCGGGCAGAACGCTCAAAACAATCAGGATGCATCTCATGCCAGCGAGACGCTTGCCGCGAAGGCCGCCGGCGACAAGACCATCGCCTCATCATGGGACCATGCCTTTCTGAAGCCGGCAATCTTCACCTATGACGCATTCTTCCAAACGCTGGTGAAACAATACGGCTTGCTGGTGGGATTCGACCAGAATACGCAGCCGCTCAGCGAAGCCAGCGCCCTGCAGCTTGCCATCGATGTCATCGATGAGCATATGGATCAGGTATCCGGCCAAGGTTTCGGCGCACTCAACACGGTGGCCAGAGATGTCATCGACTTATCCGCATCGATCGGTAACGCCATGATCGGGTCCGGGTGCACGGATTTCGAAACGGCGATGGATCGCGTGCATCAATGGGATGCCGCATTCATCGACGTGCTGCAGCGGAATCTCGAAGGGGAAACCATTCCCGAGGAGGAGCCGAAGATCTCCAGTATCACGAGGAGGAAAAAAGACACTGACGCCACTTGGCAGGCCAAGCTGGATAAACGAGCCGCACAATTGCGCGCCTTATGCGTGTACCGGTGCGCCGAACTGCTGGCGGCAACGCGCAAACGCGAAGTGCTGCTGCAATTGGTGCGTGCCTATGTGCAGGCCAAGCGGGAACAGAATATGGCGGAATTCTCGGATTTCACCATCGCCGCATACCAGCTCATTGAACGGTTCCCATCCATCGGAGAGCAGACCCGCCGCCGATACAGTCATGTGCTGTTGGACGAATATCAAGACACCTCCACCACACAGGCGGCCCTCATCGCCGCACTGTTCCACCCGGATGACACCCATCGATGCGCAGTCAATGCCGTAGGCGATCCGTTCCAATCCATTTACGCTTGGCGTGGTGCCAGCCCGGGCGCGTTCCGCATGTTCCAGCACGACTTCCACATGCCGACCGATTCCAAGCCATTCCCACTCTCCGTTACCAGACGCAACAGTCGGATTGTGCTCGAAGCGGCGAACGATCTGACCTTGCCGTTGCGCTCCCGCCCGGCGCGCCCATCCAGTTCACTGATGCGCGAAGTCGACGTTTCCTCACTGAGCGCCTTAGATAACGCCCCGGAAGGCACCCTCGGCGTGCTCGGATTCGAAACCGGCGGTCAGGAAATCGACGCGGTGGTGCGTTTCTGCAAGCAAGCAGTCAAGAAATACCGTACGAAAGATGGCAATCCTGCTCACGTGGCCATACTGTTCCGTGGAAAAACACGTATGCCGCTCTATCAGGAGGCACTCGAACAGGCGGGACTCACCACATTCGTAGTGGGGTATTCCGCACTGCTGGAACGTCCTGAAGTCCGCGACATCATGGCATTGCTGCATGTGGTGTCTGATCGTACGGATACCGCATCGTTGATGCGCCTGCTGGCCACGCCACGATTCAACCTTTCCTCGGATGATCTGACCGCTCTGGCATCACTAGCCGAAGAACTCAACGCGCAACAACGGTTCAGAGCGTTGGTGGAAGCCGGACTCGTGCCCGCCGACACCCCAGTTTCGCAGCAGGCGGCCGTGGTGCGCGAGCATCGCGACCAGGTGGCCAATGCGGTATTCGTTCCTGATCTGCTCGCGCACGATAATCTGCCCACCTATCTCAACAGGTTGAGCGAACATGGGCGGCAAGGCGTCATGCAAGCCGCACGCGCGGCTCAACAAGTGCAGCATGCCATTGGGCGCCCGCTGGCTGAAGTGATTCGTACGGCCATCGAGGCTCTGGACCTCGACATTGATACCGTGGTGGCGCACGCCGTGCGGGGAGCGGGGCACGTTGATCCCACCATCGCTCGCATGCCCGTGAACTCCATCGTTGACCTGGTCGATACCTATACGCAAGAGCTCGATGCCGATCAAACGCCCACATTGCGCGGATTCATAGCATGGGCCGACTATTTGAACGATGTCAAAGATGAGGCTGCCAACCTGCCGGACGCTCCGGTGGATGTGGAACTCATGAGCGTGCACCAATCCAAAGGTCTGGAATGGGACGCCGTGGCTGTTGTAGGCATGACCCAAGGCGGATTCCCCAGCAATCAAGGCGACCATCTCTCAGTAACCCTTGAGGAAGGCCATGAGGGAGGCATGGAACAAGGCCAATGGCAAGCCCCCGAATACCATGAGAAGGCCCGCTCCTGGCTTATGAATCCCACCGCCGTACCAGTGCCAATGCGAGCTGATGCCGGCATATTGCCGCGTTTCCCGCACGATGCCGATGTGGATGCCGACCCTATTGCCACGTTGCAGACACTGGAAGGCATAGAACTCATCGACGATGAGGTATTCGGCTCCATGCGCGATTACGGCGATGGCGTGGAAGACGCCGACCGCAGCGGCTGGTATTTGACACAATCGGAGGAATACGGACGCAGACTGCATGCCGATGAACGTCGTTTGGCCTACGTGGCATTGACCCGCGCTCGCAAAGACGCATTATTGACCTACAGCACGTACGCCAACGAGTCCAGCCGCGATCCATCCATGGTGATCAAAGGCGCTAAGAAAGCCTCGCCCTCCAACTTCTGGCTGGAAGTCCATGATGCCCTGCACGCGCATCCGCACGTAGTGAGTGCGGAACAATGCGTCGACCAGTTGGCGGACACTGTGGCGCTCGTCACTCAGGATGGCGCCCACATTGCACCGCCCCAAGGATTCTTCGTAGGAGATGCGGCCGGCGAATACGGTGAAGTCGTGGTCGCTGACGCATGGCGTACGCCATTGGAACAGCAGACTGAAACCATCAACGGCCTGATGTGGCCGGCGAATCTCAGTCCGGCACTGCACGAACGTCTGAACCAAGGCCTTCCAGCCGTTCGCGCGGCCATCGCCAAGGCGGAACAGACCGTGGCAGCCGGTGGAGAAACCTCAGTACTCATATGCGGACCGATCTCCCAGCGGGCGCAGCTGCTGGCCGACGACGCCGATCTGATGAGCGGCAGTGCGAGCGGGAACGCAGACTCCCTTGACGAGACAGTGAAAGCCAAAGCGCAGCGCATTCTCGCCGCCGGCAGACAGAACGTCACCAGTTTGCAGGCACGAGTCGGTGGCATGAGCGAACGTGAGGAACGAGACTACTGGCGCTATGTGGTCCGCCCCGTGCCGCGCATCTCCTCGCCGGCGGCACAGGAAGGCACCCGCTTCCACGACTGGGCGGAACGTTTCGTGAACGCCGGCAATCCATACGAACAACTCCAGCAGGAGCTGGCAATCGAATCCGGCCAGTACACAGGCCAATACGATGGTCAGTTCGCCGGTCAGAATCCAGGTTCGGACGCGAACCAGAACGCCGATCAATACCGTGGCGTACCAGTACCGGAGGAAGGCAGCCTGCCGCTCTGGGCCGAACGACTCGCCCAATCCCATTGGGCTGAACGTACGCCGCTCTGGGCCGAGCGCTCGATAGTGGTGGATGTGCCGTCGGTCGGCATCGTCAACGGCAAGCTTGACGCGGTATTCGCCGGCGGGTTGGATCCGGAAGACACTGCAAAGCAGTTCACTGTGGTCGACTGGAAAACCGGCAAACGCCCCACCAAGCCGGAAGACATCGAACATAAACTCGCGCAGTTGGATATGTACCGTCTGCTGCTTTCCGTGGTGCAGGACGTGCCGCTGGAAAGTATCGACGCGACCCTCTACTATGTCAGTGAGCCTCAAGCAGGCTTGCGTGAGCTCCACGCCCACGCAAAAACCAAACAGGAAATCCTTACCGAGTTGAGCTCCGGAATCCCTGAACAATCTGACAACGACTAGGCGGCAAACGCCTATGACACAATGCCGGAATGAGGTCAGCAAGCGCCAGCAGACGCTGGCCGCTTGCCGAAGCCGCAACCACAACGGCATTGGTCCGCGGGAGAAACGCACCGCGTGACGTTGCTCAGGGGCCGCTACCCTCGGAAGGCGCGTGTGGGCGGGCGCACGTGCCGGACGAACCACCAGTAAGGAGTACACCAGTGTCTGCGACTCGTGTTGACGCCAAGTCGACTGTTGCCCACACCTCGCCATACCGCAGGCTGTTCGCATTGCCGGGAACCAAAGCCTTCTGCGTTTCCGGAGCAGTGGCCCGACTGCCGATCTCCATGATGAGCCTCGGCATCGTACTGGCATTGAACCACCTCTACAACAACTGGACGGTTGCGGGAACCATGAGCGCCGTCTACGTGCTCGCCATGTCTTGCGTCACCCCGTTCTACGCGAGAGCATTCGACCGGTTCGGCCAAGCCAAAGTCGGCAGAATCGCGCTTGCCGTGCAAATCATCGCCATGTTGGGATTCGCGTTCGCGGCACTGATTCGTGTGCCCATAGCCGTGCTCTTTGTACTGGCCATTGTGATGGGCTTGACGCAATTCTCATTCGGCGCATTGGTGCGAACCCGTTGGGCTTACGCGTTGCGCCAAGTAGAAGACGGCGAACAATTGTTGAACACCGCCTACGCCATGGAAGCCGCCATCGACGAAATCGTGTTCATTCTCGGACCGATTCTGGCCGCATGGCTCGCCACCTCCGTACACCCCGTCTCCCAGCTGTTCGTGCCCACATTGGCCTGCGGCATCGGCGGAACCGTGTTCTTCAGCCTCAAATCCACGCAGCCGCAACCCATTGTGGAAGCGATTGAACTGCCGGCCGCAGCTGAAGACGCCGGTCGGGAACAGGGCGGAATGAAACGCGGTGTTGCCGCATCACCTGCAACCCAGCAGGCAAATGGGCAGGCAGACAAGCTGACCATGCGCCAACTGAAAACAAGCAACGCCAAACCCAAGAGCGTGCTGCTCTACGCCGGCGTACTGCCACTGCTCGCGGTATTCATCGTGTTCAATATGAGCTTCACCTCATTCGACGTATCCATCACCGCATCCATGAAAGCCATGGGGCTTGAGCCATTCCTGGGCCTCCAGCTGGCCATGTTCGCCGTAGGCTCATGCATCGGGGCGCTGATATTCGGCTCCCGACAGCTCAAAGGCTCCCATTGGGCGCATATGGTGATGTTTCTCATGCTGCTGACCGTTGGATACATATTCTTCCGCCTGACCATGGATCATCTCATTGTGTTGGGTCTGGTGGAAATCCTCACCGGCCTCACCGTCTCGCCCCTGTTCGCCACCGGCAACCTCATCGTCAAAGACCTTGTTCCCTCGGAATCCCTGACCGAAGGGTTGAGCTGGGTGACCACGGCGGGCACCGTAGGCACTTCGATCGGCTCCTCGGTTGCCGGCGTGGCATTGGATGCCGCAGGCGCGCACATCGGCATGATGCTGCCATTCCTGTTCACCCTCGCGGCAGTGCCTATCGCATTGGGCGGATGGTGGTTGGCCAAGAGGCGATCGTCCGTGGACATTTCACCGGATCGCAAGAGCGCCGGTGATAATCTGAATGCCGATTAAGCGCACAACATAACTGAATATGCCAACTGCACGTAGCATTAACAACCGTTGTATTAACAACCGTTGCATCAACAAACAGGGGAGAGTCATGATTAAGGTTTCCGTGGTCGGCGCCAAAGGCCGTATGGGTTCGCATGTGGTCGAAGCCGTCAACAACGCTCAAGACACCGAGCTCGCGCTTGCGCTCGACGCCGGCGACGACCTGACCCAAATCACCCCCGAAAACACCGACGTGGTGGTGGAGTTCACCGTGCCCAGTGTGAGCCTGAACAATGTTCTCGCCCTGATTGGCCAGGGCGTGGACGTGGTGGTGGGCACCACCGGCTGGACCGACGAAAAGCTCGCCCAAGTCAAGGAAGCCATCGCACAAGGTCCGAAGCCGAGCACCCAGAAGGTGTTCATCGCCCCGAACTTCGCCATTTCCGCAGTGCTGGCCGACTACTTTGCCACCAAGGCAGCCAAGTACTTCGAATCCGCGGAAGTCATCGAACTGCATCACCCCACCAAGGTCGACGCCCCCTCCGGTACGGCAATCCACACCGCTCGCGGTATCGCCGAAGCACGCAAGGCAGCCGGCATGGCTCCGGTGCCGGACGCCACCGAAACCGATGGCGGCTCTCGTGGCCAGGTGATCGACGGCATCCATGTGCACGCCGTACGTCTGCGTGGCCTCAACGCCCACGAAGAAGTGCTCTTTGGCAATGCCGGCGAACAACTGACCATTCGCGCCGACAGCTTCGACCGCACCAGCTTCATGCCGGGAGTGCTGCTCGCCGTGCGCAAGCTTGCCGGCGATGCTCCCACCGGCCTGACCGTCGGCCTCGACCAGTTCCTGGACCTGTGAACGTAAGCCTTTAGCAAACAACATCAATCACAAATCAAACAACATCACTACATATTGCGGGCGCACAAACACGCACAACCAAGTTATCCAAGCGTCCACAATGGGAAGTACGGTGAACACTATGAGCGAGCATGACATGCATCTTCTTGACCCGGCACCTTTCGGTCGTATTCTGCCGGCGATGGTGACCCCGATGAAGGCGGACGGCAGCGTTGATTTCGACGCCGCAGTTGCGCTCGCCAAGAACCTCGTGGCAGACGGCGCTGATGGTCTGGTGGTCAATGGCACCACCGGCGAATCGCCGGTGACCCACATGGAAGAAAAGGTCGAGCTGGTCAAAGCCGTCAAGGAAGCCGTGAACGTTCCGGTGATCTCCGGAGCTGGCTCCAACGACACCGCCCATACCGTGCGTATGGTCGAACAGACCCAGGAAGCCGGCGCCGACGCGGTGCTCGTAGTTATGCCCTACTATTCCCGCCCCTCGCAGGACGGCATCGTCGGCCACTACAAGGCCGTTGATGAATCCGCCGAAAAGCCGATCATCGTATACGATGTCCCCGGCCGTACCGGTCTGAAGGTCAAGGTGGAAACCTATGACCGACTGGCCGAACTCGAACACGTCAAGGCTGTTAAGGACGCCACCGGCGATCTTGCAGCCGCAGTGGAGAAGCAGCAGCGCACCGGCCTCGCCTGGTATTCCGGCGATGATGGCCTCTTCCTGCCGTTCCTTTCCATCGGCGCCGTTGGCATCATTTCCGTGATCGCCCACGTCGCATCCAACCCCATGCAGCAGCTTGTCCAGGCATTCGACCGTGGCGATATCACCACCGCACGTCGTCTCGCCAACCAGCTTGCCCCACTCGTCCACGCGCTCAATGGTGACGGTTATCAGGCCGTCATGGCCAAGGCCGCGCTCAAGGTCAAGGGATACATTCCTTCCACCACCATGCGCCTGCCGAACATTGGCCCCGACGCCTCCCAGCTCGACAAGGCTGAGGAAGGCATGCGCGCCGCCGGACTGCTGTGATCGGACTGCGGTAAACAGCATGTAATTGCTGTACCGCAACTGCTGTACACGGGTTGCCAGCCCGCCGCCCCTGCATGACAGAGCAGAGGCACAAACAACAGAAAATCCAAGAAGATATGGCACAAGAACAAAAGAAGACAACTAAAAACAGCAACTCTCGTCGCCGCGGCTCCGGCCGCAAGGGCGGCAGGAGCCAGGCTATCCGCAACAACCAGTCCCGCAAGATCAATCAGAACCAGGCACCTACCGCACCGCAGCAGGATGCCGTGCTGATCGCGCCGCCGAAGTACCGCAAGGGTTCCATGCGCATCACGCCGCTCGGCGGCCTCGGTGAAATCGGCCGCAACATGAACGTGATCGAATACAACGGTCACCTGCTGCTCATCGACTGCGGCGTGCTCTTCCCGGAAGAGGAGCAGCCGGGCGTCGACCTGATTCTGCCTGATTTCAGCTACATCAAGGATCGCTTGGACAAGGTCGACGCTCTGGTGCTGACCCACGGCCACGAAGACCACATTGGCGGCGTGCCCTACCTGCTCAAACTGCGCCCGGACATCCCGCTGATCGGCTCCAAGCTGACCCTCGCGTTCGTGGACGCCAAGTGCAAGGAGCACCATCAGAACCCCACCAAGGTGGAGGTCTCCGGTCGCGAGAAGCTCAAGGTCGGCCCATTCGATCTTGAGTTCGTCACCGTGACCCACTCCATTCCGGACGCTCTGGCCGTCTACGTCAAGACCCCGGCAGGCTCCCTGATCGACACCGGCGACATCAAGCTCGACCAGCTGCCGCTCGACCACAAGATCACCGATTTGGTGGAATTCGGCAAGATCGGCGAAAAGGGCGTGGATCTGCTGATGATGGATTCCACCAACGCCGAGGTGCCCGGCTTCGTGAAGCCTGAAACCTCCATCGGCCCGGCATTGGATCAGGCGTTCGCCCAAGCCACCCGCAAGATCATCGTGGCCAGCTTCTCCTCCCACGTGCACCGCGTGCAGCAGGTGGTGGACGCCGCCCACAAGTACGGCCGCAAGGTGGTGTTCGTCGGCCGTTCGATGGTACGCAACATGTCCATCGCCGCCGACCTTGGCTACCTGCACATCCCTGAGGGCACCGTGGTGGATCTGAAGCAGGCCAACGACATCCAGGATGACCAGCTTGTCTACATGTGCACCGGCTCCCAGGGCGAACCGATGGCGGCGCTCGGCCGCATCGCCGACGGCAACCACCGCGACATTCACATCAACGAATTCGACACGGTGATTCTCGCCAGCTCCCTGATTCCGGGCAACGAGCACGGCGTGTACAAGGTGATCAACAAGCTCGTGCAGCTCGGCGCCAAGGTGGTCAACCGCGATAACGCCGCAGTGCACGTTTCCGGCCACTGCAACGAAGGCGAACTGCTGTACATGTACAACATCGTCAAGCCGAAGTGCGCCATGCCTATCCACGGTGAGAACCGCCACTTGGTGGCCAACGGTCTGATTGCAGTCAAGACCGGCGTCGACCCGCAGAACGTGGTGCTTGCGGAAGACGGCGACGTGGTGGATCTCTACCATGGCAAGGCCGCAGTCGTGGGCTCCGTGCCCTGCGGCTACGTGTACGTCGACGGTGATTCGGTCGGTGAACTCACCGATGACGAGCTGGAGAAGCGCCGCATTCTCGGCACCGAAGGCTTCGTCTCCGCGTTCGTGGTGGTGGACACCGACAACCGCGAAGTGGTCACCGGTCCGAAGATCTACCTGAACGCCGTGGCCGAAGACGAAAGCGAATTCGACAAGGTGCGTCACCAGATCGTTGAACAGCTCAACGATGCACTGATGCAAGGCACACGCGACACCTACAAGCTGCAGCAGATCATGCGTCGCACGCTCGGCAGCTGGGTGGCTCGCCAGCTGCATCGCAAGCCGATGATCGTGCCGGTTGTGGCAGACATCGCACAGGATGTCGAAATCGTAGACCAGCACTAAAACCAATGTTGACTGTAGCGGGTCAGGGAGTAATACCCCTGACCCGCTACAGTTGTATACAGCCTTTACTTGAAAAAACGTTTTCCAATCCGGCGCACCGCGCCACCTCCCGCCAACCGGGAGGTTTTTGTATGAAAGGAACACTATGCCCGGATCGAATCTGACCCGTGTTGAGGCCGAAGAGCGCAAGGCCGTAGTCGAAGCGCCGATCCACTACCATGTGGATCTTGATCTTACGGTCGGCCCGAAGAACTTCGGTTCCAAGGCCCTGATCTGCTTCAATGCAGAAGAAGGCTCCTCGACCTTCCTTGACCTGATCGCCGACGAAGTGACCGCCATCGAACTGAACGGCGAGAAGCTCGACCCGGCCGCTGTCTACAAGGACAGCCGCATCGAACTCAATCATTTGAAGGCCAAGAACGAGGTCACGGTCACCGCACTGTGCCGCTACTCCACCACCGGTGAAGGCCTGCACCGTTCGGTCGACCCGTCCGACGGCAACATCTACCTGTACTCCCAGTTCGAAGTGCCGGACGCTCGCCGCGTCTACGCTGTGTTCGACCAGCCTGACCTGAAGGCCACCTTCGAATTCAAGGTGCTCGCCCCGCAAAGCTGGATCGTAACCTCCAACATGCCGACCTCCAGCGTGGAAGACGATGCGCGCGAAACCTTGGACGGCACCCTGGGCGAGAAGCCGAACGAGTCCAGCCGCCTGTGGATCTTCGAGCCGACCCCGGTCATGAGCTCCTACCTGACCGCCATCTGCGCCGGCCCGTACGCCGAATGGCACACCGAATACCACAATGAAGACGGCCGCATCGTGCCGATGGCACAGTACTGCCGCCAATCCCTGGCCGAGGCGTTCGCCAAGGACGTGGACTACCTGTTCGACATCACCAAGAAGGGCTTCGCCTTCTACGCCAAGACCTGGGGCGTGCCGTACCCGTACGCCAAGTACGACCAGATCTACGTGCCGGAATACAACGCCGGCGCCATGGAGAACATCGGCATGGTCACCATCCGCGACTCCTACGTGTTTGAATCCAAGGTGACTGACGCTCTGGCCGAACGCCGCGTGGTGACCGTACTGCACGAGCTCGCCCACATGTGGTTCGGCGACTACGTGACCATGAAGTGGTGGAACGACCTGTGGCTCAACGAGTCCTTCGCGGAATTCACCTCCACGCTGGCCACCGCTGAAGCCACCGAATGGCATGACGCTTGGGCCACCTTCTGCTCCGGCGAGAAGAGCTGGGCGCTGCGCCAGGATCAGCTGCCCACCACCCATCCGATCGTGGCACCGATCAACGATCTCAACGACACCTACGTGAACTTCGATGGCATCACCTATGCCAAGGGCGCTTCCGTATTGAAGCAGCTGGCATTCTACGTGGGCCGCGAACAGTTCTTCCAGGGCATTCACAACTACCTGAACCGTCACGCCTACTCCAACGCCACCCTGGCCGACCTGCTGGGCGAACTGGAGAAGACCTCCGGCCGCGATCTGAAGGCATGGAGCGCCAAGTGGCTGGAGGAATCCGGCATCAACACCATCGCCTCCGCCGTGAACGAAACGGCTGACGGCACCATCGCCGAGCTTAAGCTCACCCAGACCGCCTCCGAAGAGCATCCGGTGCTGCGCCCGCATCGTTTGGCCATCGGCTTCTACAATGAAGACGCGGCCACCGGCAAGATCGTGCGCACCGAGCAGTTCGAACTCGACGTTGACGGCGAAACCACCATCGTGGAATCCGCCGCAGGCAAGCAGCGTCCGGCACTGATCTTGGTGAATGATGACGATCTGACCTACACCAAGATTCGCTTCGACGCCGAATCCCAGGCCTTCGCCGAAGCCAACCTGCACCGCTTCGATGATGCGCTGGCTCGCGCCGTGACCTGGCTGGCCTTCTGGGATATGACCCGCGACGGCGAATTCCCGGCCGAACGTTTCGTGGACATGACCCTGCGCCTGCTGGCCACCGAAACCGAATCCACCACGTTCCGTTACGCGCTGGCTTGCATGAGCACCACCGCCCACCACTATGTGGCACCGGCCCGCCGTGAGGAAGTGCTGCGCCACGTGGCCGCCGAACTGTGGAAGCTGGCCAACGCCGCCGAAGCCGGTTCGGACAACCAGTTCCAGCTCATCACCGCCTACCTCGGCTACGGTGAGGAAGGCGACGAAGCATTCGCCGCCAACGCACATGGTCTGCTTGATGGTACGGTGACCCTGCCCGGTCTTGAGATCGACAACAACTTCACTTGGACCATCGTGCAGTCGCTCACCTCCGTGAACGCCATGAGCGATGATGAAGTGGAAGCGCAGCTGGCCAAGAAGGATTCCATTGTGAACCGCGAGTTCGCGCTTGGTGCCCGCGCCGCACGCCCGACCGTCGAAGCCAAGGAATGGGCTTGGGATCAGGCGCTCAATAACGATGAGCTGACCAACTCCCAGCTCGAGGCTGTGGCCCGTGGCTTCTCCGCCACCCCGAACACCGAACTGGCCGAGCCGTTCGCCGCCAAGTACTTCGAAACCGTGGACTGGGTCTGGGCCAACAAGACCTACCACATGGCCGAAGCGCTGCTCAACGGTCTCTACCCGGGTTACGCGGATCCGGCCACGCTCACCAAGCTCGGTGACGCATGGCTTGAGGAGCACTTCGCCGCCGACAACGCTCTGAAGCGTCTGATCATCGAGAACGTGGCATCCTCGCACCGCACCCTCAAGGTGCGCGACTACAACGCCGCCCTGTAATCGCTGTTCTCACGGCTTCCCCTCATGAGGAGCCGTCTGCCTTTACATAGGCAAAAGCTATGTAGGGGGCAAAGTTGCATTTTTTTGCAACTTTGCCCCCCTAG
This sequence comes from Bifidobacterium colobi, assembly GCF_018555455.1. GTDB lineage: Bacteria > Actinomycetota > Actinomycetes > Actinomycetales > Bifidobacteriaceae > Bifidobacterium > Bifidobacterium colobi. The sequence goes on from NZ_JAFEJU010000002.1 coordinate 231,585, forward strand.
AGAACTATCGTCAGCAAGAAGATTCCCCTCTTTGAGGGAAGCCGTTGCCAAGGCGAGTGAGGGGATCTATCGCCAGAACTGTAGTCCACATACCAAAAGAAAACCCGCAACCAATCCTCAACGGCGTATCCTCGCTCAAGGTTGGCGATATGCCGGCCTGAACAAGCAAAGGATCGTGAAGGATACGAGGATGATTGCGGGTTTTTCCATACTTTCACTGCTGCTGATTCTGCTCGCTGGCATCGGCGCCGGATTCGTAGGCTACGCGGTGGGCGCATCCTCCCTGGTCTCATACCCGGCATTGCTCGCATTCGGCATTCCGCCGGTGCTCGCTAACGCTTCGAACACGGTCGGCGTGGTCGGCACCGGCATCGGCGGTGTGATGGGTGCGCGCCGCGAACTCAAAGGCCAGACTTTGCGCGTGGTCACCTATGTGGCCATCGGTGCCATCGGCGGAATCATCGGTGCATACCTGCTGTTGGAACTCGATCCCAAGGTGTTCGAATTCGCAGCCCCCGCATTGATTTTGTTCAGTTCGTTGATCATTGCCGTTAATCCGCGCGGCCGCATGCAAGCCAAGCAGGCCGCCGCCGATGCCGCAGCCCAGCTGCATCATATGAACGCCGCCGCGCAAGCCACCAAAACCGAGCCGATTGCCGAACAGCATGAGGCGGAAGACAAGGCGGCACGATTGTCCGTTGACCAACCAGTGCAACCCATGAATAAGGACTCATGGTGGGTGTGGATCGGCGTATGGGCGGTGGCCATCTACTCTGGCTATTTCGGCGCCGGCGCTGGCACATGCGCGCTCGCTGTATTGGATGCCGCAAAAATCGGACCATTCCATAAAATCAACGCGTTGAAAACCCTGATCGGTACAGGTGCGAACATCACTGCATCCGTGGTGTTCATCGTGCGCGGTGCCGTTGATTGGCCGGCAGCCATCATGTTGTGCATCGGATGTTTCATCGGCGGCTATATTGCTCCGCCCATCACCCGTAAGATTCCGGCGAACATCATGCGTGCCGCCGCCGTGATCGCCGGCATTGTGCTCACCATCGATCTCGCATTGAAAACCTACTAGACGCAGCGTGCGACCTTGCGTGCCGAGTGGGTCAGTTGGTCGAGCGGTCTGTGTGTGGCGGGGCGGTGCTCGGTCTGTGTGTGGCGGGGCGGTCGGTCGCTTGGTCTGTGTGGGGCGGTGCTCGGGCTGCGTGGGGTGGGCTGCTCGGTTTCCCTCGATCTTCGGCCGGTATCTGCTCGGTATCTGCCGGGTATCTGATTGTCATCTGCTTCGTTGATGCGTTTTTCCATGTCAATGCGCCAGAATCGTTGGAATTCCGCCATATTTTTATCTGCCTGGTATTTGCTTGAATGATGAAATGAGCCAGTTTCGGTGGGTATCGTGTGTGATTAGCGATTTCTGGTTCGGTTGGCTGTTTCTTCCGTGATCTGCCGGTCGTCTCTTTTGTTAGTTGTCGATTCGTCTGATGTCGAAGTGCCATGTTGTGCCCGTGCTGCTTCGCTGGGCATTGTTAGGGGAAACGCGCATGATGGTATTGGGACAAGGTTTGGCCTTTTAACTACGTTGAGAGCGTCCAATGAAGTCGTCCGGGCATGTCATGGATTATGGCTTCGCTGAGCGGTTCTCATTGAAGCCCTGACCCCATAAGTTGGCACGTTGACTTCACTGACGGCTTTCAGCGAAGTCATAAGGCCAGCACTTGGAATTCGGTCTTCACTTAACATGCATTCGAACTTAACATGCATTCGAAAACCTACCAGATCGCGAGAGACACCTGCCAGATGGCGATTGGCGTATGGGACACACGGTTTTTCGTTCAGTACTTGCTCGGTATCTGCTCGGTATCTGCTTCGTTGATGCGTTTTTCCATGTCAATGCGTCAGAATCGTTGGAATTCCGCCAAAATTTTATCTGCCTCATATTTGCCTGAGCTTGAGCGAGGGTGACGGTCGGGGCTGATGTGCACACGATTATGCACGCAATTATGCGCGCGATTGTGCATGTAGGTGCATATGTGATTGCGTGTAACTGTGGGTAGCTCTGTGCGCGATTGCACGCTGCGGTAATCTTGTGCGGTAGACCGGTACGAAAAGCAGGAACGGCAAGGCTGTTGGAAGAAGGACGTTGATGACTGGGCAGTGGGGTGCGATACGCTTCAACGGCAGGTTCCGCGATTATCAGCAGCATATATTGAACAATGCGGATCGCTATTTTGCCGATGGTCATGTGCATATCGTGGCACCGCCCGGCAGCGGGAAAACCATTCTGGGATTGGAATTGATTCGCCGGCGAGGTGAAGCGGCCCTGATTCTTTCGCCCACGATTGCGATTGCCAATCAATGGTTGGATCGATTCGCAAGTCATTTCACGCTGGCTGATACAGCTGATTCAGCTGATACAGCCGATTCGTCTGATACAGCCGATGCGCCGGCTGATACTGCGACGGAGGCTTTGGGTGATTCGCCGCAAACTGGCAATCGAGAGAATCCGCTGACCGCTATGACTTCCGCGGATTTACGTCATCCGAACATGCTGACCTCGGTAACCTATCAGGCGCTGCATGCCGCGGTCAGTGAAACGCACCAGGGCGCAGCCACGCAAGCACAGCAGCAAGCAACGCAGCAGGGCGCAGCCACACAAGCACAGCAGCAAACACAGCAGCAGTCGCAGGCGCTCGCCGCTCTTGTCGATTGCATCATCGCATCCGGCATCCGCACGATTTGCTTGGACGAGGCGCACCACCTGCGCCGCGAATGGCAGAAAGTGTTGGAAGCGTTTGTCGCCGCGCTGAGCTCTCGGTTGAGCTCTCGGTCGAGCCAGCAATCGAGCTCTCGGCCGAGCCAGCAATCGAGCTCGCAGTTACGCGATGATTCGCGCACCGCCGGCCCCCTGATGATCATCGCGCTGACGGCCACACCGCCTTATGATGCCAAAACGGCGGAATGGGAACGTTACATCGCTGTGTGCGGCGATATTGATGAGGAAATCGCCACCCCTGAACTGGTCAAGCAGGGCAATCTGTGCCCGCATCAGGATTTTGTGATGCTGAACTATCCGACTCCGAGCGAAACCGCGGCGATACAACGGTATCGCGTCAAAGTTGCCAAAGTCGTCGAATCGATTATCGACAGTGATCTGTTCGCGCGCATCATCGCCGCTGCCGGCATCGCCGCCGACGGCAGTCAACAGCAGATTCCCGAAGCCCTCTATAACTATCCCGATGAATACTGCGCGCTGATGATTCTGATGAGCAAGCGACGGGATATGGCAGTTCCTCAACGGCTTATGCAGCTGATCACGGTAAAGCGCACGTTGCCTGAATACCGTGTGCGATACGCGCAGCAAGCATTCCAATTTGTAATCCGTACGCCTGAACTGTTCGGTAAATCGCTGTCTGATGAGTTGAAGAAGGAGCTCACTCGGCTGGGTGTTACGGATCGTGGGCAAGTCGCACTGTTGAATGATGATGCCACGATGCGCCAGTTGGTTTCGTCGGCCGGCAAGCTTGATTCGATTGTGCGCATCGTACGCCATGAGAGCGCGGCAATGGGGGAGCGGCTACGACTGCTGGTGCTCACTGATTACATTCGTGCCGATGCCAAACGTATGATCGGCAGCAGTCAGCCCATTACGCGCATGGGCATTGTGCCTATTTTCGAAACGTTGCGCAGAGCAATGCAGAAAACGCACGAAACGCCAACGCAAGAAACGTCAACACACGAGACATCTGCGCCGCAGCCCAGCATCGCCGCGGTTTCCGGCAGCCTCACCATACTGCCAACCGCATTGCAAGCTGAGGCATCCCGCCGCGCCGCTACGTATGGTGTAGTCGCACGATTCAAGCCGTTGAATGACGAACGCTATTGTGAGACTGATTTGGGGGCGTCGAATGGTGTGAAAATCGCGGTGATTACCGAACTGTTCGAAGCGGGACTGATTCAAGTGCTGATTGGTACGAAATCCTTGCTGGGTGAGGGCTGGGATTCACCGAGTATCAATACGCTGGTTTTGGCTAGCACGGTCGGCTCGTTCATGCTGACTAATCAGATGCGCGGGCGCGCCATTCGCGCTGTGGGCGCGGATCCAAACAAGGTGGCCAATGTGTGGCACTTGGCAACTGTGGAGCCGGAACATGTGGATGACAGTGCGATAAGGGAGGCGGCGCATGATTATCTCGATCCGCCAGATACGCGTGAGATTCACGGCGCGGATTTTGCTATGCTCACCCGCCGCTTTAACTGTTTTATTGGTCCGTCGTATGTGAATCGCACTATCGAAAGTGGTATTGAACAGCTTGACGCCTTCAATCCGCCTTTCGACCGCAACGGTATAGAACGTATTAATGGCATTATGCTGCGGCGCAGTGCCGACCGCGGGCGTACGGCTGAGCTTTGGCGTGATGCTGTGGATGCCACTGAAACCGGCGGACGCGTCACCCAAGCCGTGCAGGTGGAGCAGCCTACTGCGCCGCGTGAGGCGATACTGTTGCAATCGTTGAAAATCGTGGTGTTGGGTGTGCTTTGGTATATCGCGAACCTGTTATTCAGGATTGGTTTGGGTATTGATGATGGCACCGGCACGCTGGGCGTGGCGCTTTGTACGGCGGCCATGTTCGTAGTGCCCGTTGGCAGGGCGGTGATGCGTTGGTGGTCATTGATGACGCCGAAACGTACGATATTCGCGCTTTCATGCGCCATGCTGAATGCGTTGCGTGAGATGGGTGTAATCGCCAGTGCGGAAGCAGTGAGCACTATTGATGAGGTGTCGCTCGATGACAAGGATGATTCGACTGCGCTGCGCGTCATGCTGATTGGTGGTTCGCGGCGTGAGCAGGTTCTCTTTGCCAAGGCTATGACCGAACTGCTAGCTCCTATTGGTAATCCGAGGTACGTGATTATCGGTAAAGAGTGGGGCGTGCGCACGTATGGGGTGAGTTTTGCATGCCCGGCTGTGTTTGCGCGCCGACAGCAGGATGTAGACGCATTACGACGGCATTTGAATCGGAGTCTCACACATTGCGAGTTGATTTATACTCATACGGAGGAAGGCCGGCGCATACTATTGCGCTGCCGTGTTCGTTCCTTCCTGAATCTCGACCAGCACATGCTGCGCAGGCTCACCACGACGGCATGATGGATGGCGTTGTGGCTGGGGTTGTTGCCGGACGCATTATGGAAGTATGCTTGGCTTTTGCAGGGGTTCTTTTGCAATGAAGCGCTTCGAAGTAATTGGCCGATGATGGTATGAGTCGAATGGAAGGGTTGCAGAGATGAAGAGATCGGTTCTTTCTGTGTGTTCGGGGGTGTTGGCGGTTTGCGTGTTGCTGGTGTTGTCGCCGTCGGCGCGTGCTGATGACATGGGTGGTTTGTGGCCGGTCAAGGACGGTGCGGTCGTCGCGGCGCATGAGGCGGGGCTGGATGGTTCGGGGGTGAAGATCGGCGTGTACGATACGCAGGTGGTCTCGGATTACCCGGGGTTGTCGGATGCGAATGTGAAGTACCAAGTTGGGTCTTTCCGCGATGCCGATAATCAGCCGGCCAAGTGTGTGTTGGATGATGGTGAGCTGCAGGCGACTGCCACGTCCAAGGAGAGTGGTGATTATTCGTCTCATGGAACGCACATGCTTCTGTGGCTTTTGGGTAATGGCAGGAGCTGGGACGGGAGCCAGGGGATAACCGGCTTGGTGCCAAAAGCGGACGTTCTATTCGTCACAGGTGGACGCGGAGGAGTTGGAATTAATTTAAATGTTCCGTGTAAGGGAATGGTAGGAATTGACACTGATAAAGATGTTGGCTATCTGGTTAATTCAGGGGTGCGAATCATCAATATGTCGAACATTGGTAGTTTAGGAGATTATGGCTACAACGGGATGCTCCAGGCTCTGCGCAATGGTGTGATTATTGTGTCTGGTCGTTCGAATGACACCGAGACTGATCCGACGGTTGATGGTAGTAGTGCGGATGCGCTGACCGGTGATCCGAGGTTTTGGAGTTCTTTTCCTGGTGTGTTGCGGAATAATGAGGTTGGTCCGGATGGTGGTATCGCCAGCATCTCAGATGTGGCGGATGCAAATGTGAATATTTTATCCCCGGGGGATAAGACGCTTGTTCCAAGTGTGACTTCAAAAAAGATATCAATCGATTCTGGTGGCACGTCGACTGGTGCTGCTGTGTTGTCGGGGTATCTGGCGTTGGCGGTGCAGCGGTGGCCGGAGGCCACGGGCAATCAGATCCTGCAGTCGCTGGTGCGCAACACGAAGGGCAATGACTCGGGGGAGCCGCGGTTGGATCCTGGGCATAAGCGTGGTTTCGGCCAGGTGGATCCGGCGAGGCTCCTGTCGGTGGATCCGACGCAGTATCCGGACGTCAATCCGATTCTGGAGGCGCAGGTGACGGCGGCGGCGAGGCTGAAGGACGACCGTTCGAAGTGGTACACGCAGGATTGCTCGAAGAACGCCGAAGGCATCGGGAATGTTCTTGATGATATCCAGATTCCTTGCCAGGCTGGTGAGATTGGTCGGGAGTATGAGCGTCAGAAGGCGGCGTGGGCGAAGGTGGAGGAGTGCCGTGCCGGTGGTGGTTCGGATTGCATGAGGTACTCGGCGACGGCCACCGCCGGGCAGGCCGAGGATGAGTCGCGCAAGGGGTCCGGGTCGGATGGTGCGGTGGATGAGTCTGGGGTGTCCGCGGTTCCGTCGTGGCTGTGGGTTGGTGTCGGTGTGGCTGGTGCCGTGGTCGTGGTCGGCGGCGTCGTGCTGGCGGTGGTGTTGTCGCGGCGCGGCAGGCGCAGGCCTCGTCCGGGGGTTAGTGCGGCCGCGGGCCCGTTGCCGTATGGCGGTCCGGTGCCGGGCGCTTATCCGCGGTCGTATCCGCAACGGTCGTATCCGCAGCAGTATCCTGTTCCGGTTCAGTCTCCGGTTCAGGCTCCTCAGGCGCCTGAGCAGCAGATTCAGCGGCTTCGTGAACGTCAGCAACCGCGCTGACGGCTGGCGTTGTCGGCGTGAGGTGTTGCTATGCCGTTCTTTGAGAAACCGTTTATAGCTAAGTGCCATACCTATAAGTGCGGTCCGTGGCGAATCAGTTGTTATGATCATCCGGGTTTTACGCCGTTGATGCCGGTTGGTGCTCGGCGTACCTTCAGGTCGTTGTTGAAGTGGGAGCGGAAGACGCGTTGTTCTACGGTGTTGGATGAGATCGCTCGTGATTTGGGTGCATTCTGGTTGTTGGATCAATGGTTTACGGTCGGCCTGCATGGTTGGGCCGAGGCGATGGTTTCTTCCAGTATCTCGCGCCCGAATCGTGCGTTCCGACAGTCCATGTTTCATGCTTCGAATGCCGCCAACCCCAAGTATGTGCCGTTGTTGCGGGATCATCGCGATGCGTTGTTCTCGAAGCTTTGCCGTGGTGTGGCGGGTTTGGATTCGCGTGCGATGGATTATGTGGGTTGGCGTGCGGCTCGTTACCGCGCGGACCTTGCGGACATATTGTTCGGTCCGCGCTGGGGGATATTGCTTAATGATGTTCCCGGCAACGGGGCGTGGAATGTAAAGCCGTTTCCTCCTGCCGGTTGGCGTGAGCAGCTTGGCTGGCGGCCGCCGGTCTAGGGTGTTGCATGGCGCTTGGAATGGGTGAATCTGGCTAGCTTTCTGCTCTTTGGTTAGTCATGAGGGTTTCTGCGGGAATATCAACTGTTGCGGTTTAAGGGTCACTCACAATGCTCACAATGCTCCCGAAAACGCATGTCTGACACTCATAATTGCGACCGAATTGAGCAGTATTCCGCAAAACAGTATGACATCGTGCATGGAGCCGATTACCATGGTGCACGTTATAGAACGAGACGGTATGAGACCGCTCAAGTGAAGGATGCAATAGTATGCCGAAGATGTTTGGAACCGATGGTGTTCGAGGACTGGCCAATAAGGATTTGACCGCGCGTCTGGCGCTCGACCTGGGAGACGCCGCTGTGCGTGTGCTCGGCGACGCCGGTACCAAGGATGATCAGCCGGAGGGCCGTCGCCGTGCGCTCGTGGGCCGCGATACCCGAGTTTCCGGTGATTTCCTGGCTTCCGCACTGTCCGCAGGCATGTCCGCGGGCGGTTTCGATGTGATTGACGCCGGTATTATTCCAACCCCGGGCGTGGCTTACCTGACCAGCGTGCTCAACGTGGAGATGGGCGCTGTGATCTCTGCCTCCCACAATCCCATGCCTGATAACGGCATCAAGTTCTTCGCCCGCGGCGGATTCAAGCTGCCTGATCAGAAGGAAGACGAGATCGAGGCCGTGCTCGGCCAGGATTGGGAACGCCCGACCGGTGCCGGCGTGGGTCGCGTGAGCCATGATCAGACCACCGCCACCAACCTATACATCGACCATCTAGTTTCCACCATCGCCCCGCTCAACGATGACCAGACCCAGCCGAAGCCGTTGAAGGGTCTGAAGATCGTGGCCGATTGCGCCAACGGCGCCACTTCCGTGGTGGCTCCCGAGGCTCTGCGCCGCGCTGGCGCGGATGTGATTGTGATCAACGCCTCCCCGGACGGCTACAACATCAACAAGAACGCCGGATCCACCCACCCCGAGCAGCTGCAGGCCATGGTCAAGGCCACCGATGCGGTGATGGGTGTGGCGTTCGATGGTGACGCCGACCGCTGCCTTGCCGTGGACGAGGATGGCAATATGGTCAACGGCGATCAGATCATGGGTATTCTCGCCCGTGCCAAGAAGCGCGAAGGCAAGCTTAACCATGACACGCTCGTGGTCACCGTGATGAGCAACCTTGGCTTGAAGCTCGCCCTGAAAGACATGGGCATCAAGACCGTGGAGACTTCCGTGGGCGATCGCTACGTGCTGGAGGAAATGCTCAAGGGCGATTACTCGCTCGGCGGCGAACAGTCCGGTCACGTGATCAACCGTGAATTCGCCACCACCGGCGACGGCACCCTGACCGCTCTGACCCTGTGCAACGAGGTCGTCAAGTCCGGCAAGAGCCTCAAGGAGCTCGCCGCCGACTTCCCGCAGCTGCCGCAAACCCTGATCAACGTGCCGAACGTGGATAAGAAGGCTGCCGCCACCAACAAGCGCATCCAGGAAGCCGTGGCCCACGAGGAGGAGCTGCTGGGTGACTCCGGTCGTGTGCTGCTGCGCCCCTCCGGCACCGAGCCGCTGGTGCGCGTGATGGCCGAGGCCGCAACCCAGGCCTACGCCGACGAAGTGTGCACCCGCTTGGCCAAGATCGTGGCTGAAGAGCTGGCGCTGTAGTAGCCCATTCCCGTAAAGGAACATTCTATGTTTGGTAAGAACACCAAAGTCGATCTTGAACTCAACCGTATTGTTGAGCAGCTCATCAAAACCGGCGGCAAGGAGAAGATCCTGCCGATTGTACAGGCCGGTGAGCCGGTGCTACGCCAGCAGACCATGGCCTACAATGGTCAGCTTTCCAAGCGCACGCTGGCCAAACTGATCGACACGATGCACACCACCATGTTGGAGGCTCCAGGCGTGGGATTGGCTGCCACGCAGATTGGTCTTGGCCTGGCGCTTGCCGTGGTGGAGGACCATGTACGCGACGACGAGGATGATCCGCGTGAAATCGCCGAATTCCCCTTCCATGTGATTATCAACCCCAAGTACACGCCGGCCAGCGACAAAACCGCATCCTTCTACGAAGGCTGCCTGAGCTTCGATGGTTACCAGGCGGTGCGTAAGCGTTGGCTGGACATCGACGCTGAATGGGATGATGAGGACGGCAAGCGCCATAAGGAGCGTCTGCATGGCTGGCCGGCGCGCATCTTCCAGCATGAGACCGATCATCTGAGCGGCGAACTGTATATCGACCGTGCGGAAATCCGCTCGCTGACCACATACGAGAACCTCGAAGACTACTGGTGCAACGATCCAGTGCCTACCGAGGCCGCCGAAGAACTCGGTTTCGCGCTGTAGGCCGCTGGTAGGCCACAGAAGGCAGCTGTAGGTTGCTGTAGGTTGCTGTAGGTCCGCAGTCCGCCGTTGTCCGCCGCTATCCGCTGTCTTGACTGAAGGTTTTTATGCACTGACTGTAGGGTTTCCAACGTTGACTGACGGATTCCTAACGAAATTCGTTATAAAACCGTCAGTCAACGTTAGCTTTCCGTCAGTCAACGTTAGCTTTCCGTCAGTCAGTGTGAGAAATCCGTCAGTCAAGTACAGTCAGATAGCACCAAGTGGATGGTTAGCTGTGATCTGTTCCTTTCCCACCGCGCGTGCGCAAGCCAATAATCCATACGACTGCTGATAAACACAGCACGCTGATAGTGGTTATGGCAACAATCTGTTTGGTCCGCGCATTACGACGCTTAACAGGATGCAGCACGATAGTGCCTTGGTAGGTTTCGGATTGGAACGCATGAGTGGAACCGTCCGGCCGTGGTCCGCGTAGATTATCCGACAAACTAACCGACAACGCATTCATTGGATCCATAATGCCCCAACCTGTCATGCTGCTGCGATTATCCGGATCGGTGCGGTTGGCAGTGGCAAGAATACGTTGCCGCCATTGTGCCGGTGATTCGTCTGGGTACGCCGAAGCTACCAATGCAGCCTCTCCGCTCACATATGCCGTGGCGAAGCTTGATGATGCTGCGTCGGTGGCGAACACGCAGTCCACTCCGCCTGGAATGGTCCCTGCTGTTTGCATGCCGGGTGCTGCGATGTCTACTTGATCACCATGTACGGAATCACCGGTAGGTTCCAAATCGGTATTCAATGCGGTTACGCCGATAACTTCCGGATAGGCTGCGGGGTATCGTTCGCCATCTTTGGTACTCGCTGAAGTAAGTCGATTCCCGGCGCTCGCAATTATGAGACTGCCATGTGATTCGGCATAAGACACGGCCTGCTGCATTTCGGGGATATCGCGGGTGTCGCTGAGTGAGATGTTGATGATTTTCGCACCATGGTCAACCGCATAAGTGACCGCCGATGCCACTGTCTCCATAGATGGAGCTCCCGCTTGACGCCCGTTCTCCTCCCGGATGGTATCGAACACTCGGATGGGCATAATGGTTGCTGCGGGAGCAATGCCTTGAACGGTGGAACCCTCAACCGGGCGAGCTGCGATAATACCGGCGACTGCGGTGCCGTGATTGTAGATGTCGATGGTGCCATCCGAAGGATCTCCTGCCACCATACTGGTGCCCGGTATCACGGCACCTTCCAAGTGTGGGTTTTCGGTGTCGACCCCGGAGTCGATGACAGCGACGGTAACGTTTTGTCCGGTGGCATGTTGATGTAGTGTATCAAGCTCGAACAGTGTGTTGGTCCACGGTTGCTGGGTGACATAGTTTTCGATGCCTGCTTGGCACTGTGCCTGTCCTGAGGCTGAGTTCTGCGACGATGAGCTTGCTGAACTCGACGAATCAGATGAATCAGATGAATCCGCGTACGCTGTTGGTATTGCAGCTATGCACATGCCAGCTGCTAAACAAATTGCAATCAGAACGTGCGAGCATCTGCCCAGAATGGATTGCGAAAAACGATTCATGTGAATCGTCACATGGTGAAGGAATCTCAACCTCATGATTGATTCTTTTCGTTTTGTTCAATGACGGCTTGTGGATTCGGTGCGCTACCGGCATCATCGGTGGTGAGTTGCACTCCTGAAGGAAAGATATCTGCCCATGAGCGCGGAACGGATTGCACATCTTTGCCGGTATATCCCAAACGCTTGAGTATCTCTTCCGTGGCATGGGGAATGGGATAGGCGGTACCGGTCGAATCGATGGCGAAAACGGTGCCTTTGTCGGTGTCGCCGATTGATGCTCGCAGTAATGCGCCTGTGCCGCCAGTGATTGTGGTGGACACTGTAGCGCCTGTTGTATTGCTTTGGTTTTGCGACGAGGTGCCAGATGGCGTATCAGTGGAAGATCGACTGATGAGCCTCACGCGAGAGGATAGCCGTTCATGGTTGGATTGAGCCATGGGGAACGTAGCGCACATGGTGCGATTGCCCGTGACCTGCTGCAACTGCCCGGTTGGCCAGTTCGATGGTATAGGGGAAGATGATGCGTTAGCTAGGCTCTGAAAATCACTAGAAGATAATGTGGTGGGCCGTGTATCGGCTTCTGGTTTGTCGATGATGTATAAACTGTAGGAGAAGTCATCTAATGCAGTGACTTTGCCGTCTTCCTGCACTACATATTTCGTTGCTTTTGCGGCTCCCTGCTGGGTGACGATGCTTCCTACTTGCACGCGAGTGCCATGGATATCAATGGTTGTGCCAGCTCCTGGAACTGTAACAGGTTTGATTGGGCTGCCAGCTTCGAACAGATTGATCCATTGAATGGAAGCGGGGATGGACTTGGTTTGCGGTACTCCGAATGCGCGTAGGAAACTGTCTCGAATTGAGGCGTCGCTGGGTAATTCATAACGTTTGGACCCAGTAATCAGGTAATTGGTACCGTCTACCGTGGCTACGATGGCTGAGCGGTCATTACTGGGGGCGGGAACTGGATTGGCGCTGATGATATTGTTTATGGTTTTATCGTTCATGCAACTTGTCAATGCGCCAGCGGCGAGCTGGTTTTGTGCGGGAAGAGAATCAGGTGCACCAAGAATACCGAGGGTTGAGCCGATGGGAATTCCCGCTAGTTGATCATCGTCCACGGTGAGCACTTCAAAATCTGAGGATGGGATAAGCAATCGTGCGCTAATGGCGTTGATTACTGGATGAAGTGTACCGTTGACGCTTACATATCGTGCTGCGGAATCTTTGGCCACAATCAGCTTATTGTTTTTCCAATCGGAAGGAAGCGAAGGACTCATGATGCCGTAGAACACACTGATGAGAATGGCGATGGCAACTAAACCCAGTCCCACTATGACTGGTGTCTGGTTTTTCTTTGGGGTGAGTTCCACGCCAGAGGGAATGCCGCTGGTAAAAGCGGTGACCAGCCGCCTGCGAGAATAGCTTTGCGCTTCGGAAAGGTCCTTTTTATCGGCCATATCTAATGTTCCGTTTCTTTGATGAGTCGCTTAACGAGTCTTCTGTGCTGCTTTGCATTGTGCGAGCATGTGCTGGTTTTCCCATTACGCAATAATGGCTAAATAGGCAAAGGGTGGCAGTAATACAATGCACAATATTTCGGCGGCATCCGCCACTCTGGTGGCAAACAGTGATTGTTGGTGCGTGATGTTGGTAAAGATCACGGTTATCAACGCGCTTGCAAGCATGATGAGTGTAAGTGGAATACTGAGTTCGGGGTGGGTCTGGCTGGTGAGCAGGCCAGTGGTGATAATGCCGATTCCTGCGGCTCCTACTGTAACGATCATTTCTCGCAACGTGTAGATCTGGCGGGAGTCGAGGAGCATACCCATGAATGCCAATAAACAGATGCCTGCCCCTAATGGTGTTTGCAATGTGGTAAGCAATGGCGTAACGATGAGCAGCAACGCGGCAACGGCGATACGGCCGATAAACAGCATGGTGGAGCCGAAAATATAGCGTTGTTTGATGTCTTCGTAGTCGATGTCTTCAGGCAGTTTGAAAATATCGGATTCGCTGTGTGGACTGTTCACGCTGATGCGCGCCAAGGATAGGCACATTGTGGGCAAACCGTTGGCTGCGATGGCGATGGCCGTGGCAGTGAAAATCCATATGTGGCGCTCGTTGAGGGGGAACATGAATGCAAGTCCGCTTGGTATTACGGTAAGTGCGCCGATAATGACGGGTATTAATGCATATGGTTTGGTTCTTGGTGCGGCGACTGCCATCAATCCGCCGGCAATGATGCTGCCGGCAGCGGCCCCCAGCAATGGCAATCCGTAAAAATGGTTCCCCGGGAATAGCGTGGCGATAAGTTGATACCCGCCAATGGCGGCGAAAGCACTGGAGATAAGCCCCACGGTTAGCGCTTGCGGGATTATGTTTTTCCTATCCAATACTGAACATAAGGCGATAAGTATTATTGCGAAACCGAATCCTAGTGTCGCGTTTACAATCGTTGGAGAGAAAACGGCGAGGCATCCTGCGCTGACCGTAAGCATGCCTGCGCTGATGATTAAGGATGTCAGTGTGGTGTGATTTTTAGTCCAAGGTTTATGCACACTTTGAACGCTTGCTCCCACGGCCTCTACAACGTCGTCGTATACAATGTCGGTCTCGTTGAGAGCGCCGGGCTCAAGGGTGAACGTGCTTCCTTCGGTTATATGTTGTTCTTCAAGTGTCTGGGAAGGAGAGAGAGGATTGCCTTCCCTGTCGATTAAGCGATAGCCGCCATAGACTATTGCGGGGTCGAGTACGCCTAATCGCCGGGCGATATCTGGCAATAGATCCGCCACGATGGGCGTAGTGCCAACGGATAGATCAATGGTTCTTGTCTTGTAAACAACAGAAATATGGAGCTGCTGAACCCCTGTTGATGATTCCGAGGACTGTGCCGCGGGCGTTGGCACGGCATGATTGGTGCTTTGAATGGGTACAGAAGGTGCGGGCGCTGGTGAATATGGAGTCCTGACTTGGGGTGCATGGACGGGGGCGGGTAACGGTGGTTGCATTGGCGTGGAGCGCGTTTGCCGTGGGGGTACGGGGATTCTTGATGCCATGGCTTTCCCTTCATATGCTGGCATGCTGCGCTGCCGTGCGCACTCTTCTTCGATGGGCTTCATCCGGATGACTGCATTGGCGTGTTCCCATCTTCTTTCATCATAGGCCTTGTTCGGCATTTTCCTAAGTCTTGTTGGCGAATAACGGGAAACATGTCGGGCAAAGAGATATCCGACGCGTATGATGAACCATAACGCAGTACATGGTGAAGAGAGTCAAGGGTGACGTATTCGTCCAAAAAGAGAAGCAAGCGGAGTAATCGTTAGAAACAGAGGCAGGAGTTGGAAAATGCGGATACGCAGAGTTGGATTTCAGGATGCTGAGATGACGTTCGAGGCGAAGCCGCTTGCGGCCATGGCCGGTCATCGCAAGCGTGCCAACGAGTGACGGGAACCCCCATGGCAAGAGTGCATGTCGGCGGTCCGTTCAGCTTCCGCCACGTCGAAGACCCATTCGATCGAGCTGATCGAGGTTGGGATCTTATGCGGGTAAGCGAATTTCGTAAGTATTATCCTGTGAGATTCCTACCGTCAGATCTGTCGTTTATGTGTGCATCAGGACGTGATAAGCCTCGGTCAAAAAGGTTCATTTTTAATTCAAATATAGTATTGAATGGAGATTATGGATATGTAAGAGCGCGTGAAGGATGGATTCTGGACACCATAAATAACTATTCTGATGGCTCAGAATATGGAGATTCGTATGTGGATATTTATGATCCGGTGAAGCCATTGGGGCCGGTGTTTTGGCTTTGGGTATTAGATGCACCTTTCCCGATTACCACGGATACAAATTTGGTCGCGTATGCGGCGTGCAGTATTGGTGAGACCGACTGGGTGCCGTATGCCCCGCTGATCAACGGCCGGTGTTCGGATGAGATGCTGCGGCTGATGAACTCGTTCCCGCACAAACCCGCCTTCATCGTGAGCGGAAGCTATTTGTATGTGTGGATTAACGATACGCATTGGGGTGATGTGGAGCCTAAGGTGTCTGTGCATGATCCGCAGCCGTATATTGAGCTGGAGCTGTTTCGTGCGTATCGTGCGTATTACGAGTTGCTGGTTCGTGAGCTGCCGTGCCCGTATCGTGGCCCGGTGTCGTGGCCGGACCAGTGTGATCCGAGGTTCCCGTTGTCCACGGATCCGCGTGGCGCGCATTACGGCATGTGGATTTATTCCGGTGGCTTGACCTACGGCGAAGGCGCATACGGAAACACGCATCCTCAATATCCGAATTACAATAATCGGCAACGCTTCAATTGATAGTGGGCACAATGGGCACAGTCTTTTTCGCTTATCCAAGGAAGGAAATCAACGGTGATTGAGAAGGAATTCATGGTGCAGGGGCAATGGATGTTCCCCATCAAGGCGGCCGGCACCGGTATGCCTACCGTGTTTCAAACGTCGCCGATGTCGGATGGTCCGGCATCCACAGTGCGATGGGTGGATATGGCCGTGGCATCAAGTGGCAATGTGCAGCTCATTCTTGATATTTTCAACAAGACCGGTGCTCCGGCGTATGTGAGCAGGCTGTGTTCCGGACCTATTTTGTCGCTACGCAACCATGTTGCTGTGGACGCGGTGCAGTTCGTCTCGCCGGTGGCCAGTGTCGCCACGCGTGACCGTTGGTCGCAGGCGTTGAACGAATCATTGCCTGCCTCGGAGCCGCCGGCGGTCATGCCGGGCGTATGGGAGAGACGGATTCTCCAGTTCCCCGATCGGCTCAACCCGAACGTGGCGCGCACGGTGCGTGTGCTTTCCATGCCAAAGCCGGGGGAGACACCGTACGTGTACACCAGCGAGGACGGTACCGTCAACCAGTTGCAGGTGCGGTTCGCCGCCGCGAACGCGCCAATGTGGACGGTGAACATCTATCCGCGCATGCGAGTCTTCCAAGTGCTTTCCGGCCCGATGCGCGGCCTGCCGCAACGGTTTGTGTGAGATAGACGGCTTTCGCAAGCACGGTCGTTCTTCATGTTTTGCTGACGAATATCGGGATAATTGTTGGAAATGAGCTGAGGGGCGCGTATGATGAGCCTTGTCGTTGTAAGTGGCGGAAATAGTCAAAGATGATGTACTCGTCTTCCGGGGAATTCAATGCTGTACCTTTTCTGGTGGATTATTCTCATCTGACTCAAATCGTCATCAGCCGCAACGCAATATAAATATGCACTCAAAGAAGGGATGCGAAATGGCTGATAAAATCAGGGCCGGTGAAGGTGCGCTTGAGAAGGGTGCCGTTGCTGTGGAAAATGCCAGGACTGGTATCGATAGCCGTATCAAGGATATTGATAGCAAGATGGCCGAATTGGGATCGTTCTGGAGTGGTGACGCTGCCACTGCATACAACACGTTGATGGCGAATTGGCAGGAGAAAGCCAACAAGTTGAACAACATCCTTAATGATCTGCGTGATAATCTGCGCGGAACCGCCAAGGATCAGGCTGCGAACGAAGAAGACAACCAGTCCCGTACCTCCAGGCTTCAGGCATTGCTCGGCTGAGCTGGGTTAGCAATCACTATAGAAACGTTGAGAGTTAAGGATTATTACTATGTCTGCTATTTCCGTTCGTCCTCAGATGGTGGAGTCGCTGTCTGCCGATATTGCCAATGATGCCAAGGGCATTGCCCAGGAACTGGACAACCTTCAGAATGAAGTAAAAACTCTTATTGGTGAGTGGGATGGTTCAGCTCAGGAAGCATACCATCGTGCGCAGCAAGATTGGACCACCAAGCTGCAGGAGATGAACCAGATTCTTGGGCAGATTTCCCAAGTCACTTCCGAGATTGCCCAGCAATACGTGGAGTCCGATAACCGTTCGGCTGCACGTTTCTGATGATATACGGTTCGGGTGCTGCATGGTTCCTCCATACAGCACCCGATTCATCTACAACGGTGTTCTTGTGTTAAGTGCGTCGGCTTAATGAGGGGTTACGGCGCAAATGGGTGTGGAGAGGGAAGAAGATGGCAAACGAGATTCATGTCGACGGCGATCGAGTGCGTGCCGAGGCTGCCAACCTGCTGGTGACAGGCAAAGATATCAAGGATGGTGTGGGCGCCCAGTGGGATGGAAGCACACGCAGTGATCCCAATGAATTTGAGAAGGGCATGGAGGACTACTTACAGCAAGCGGCGCATGCGTTCCAACAATCGCGTGCGAATCTGGAAGAGTCGCTTCGTAAGTATTCTGAGTCGCTATCTCGTTCTGTTGCTGAAATCGAGAAAGGTGAGCAATCGCAGGAGGAGGCTCTGGCCGGTGTGAAAGCGCAGGTTGAGGCTGCCGCCGATACCCAGTTCGAGAGTGAGAAAGACAAGGATTCGCTTCGTGAGATATTAAAGCCACTCGACGAATTGCTTGGTACGGATTTCTCTGGCAAAGTGCCAGATACCGAACCGCTCACCGAGGTGCCGATGCCGCCGAACCATACCGGTTCAGTGCCGTTGCCACCAAAACAGGCTTAAGGCCTAGATGGAAGGCAGCAAAGATATGGCAGGAAGCAACCCTGTGACGCGTCGAATACGACGGTTTGTTGTTGGCATGTTGTCTACATTGACAGCGATGACCATGTGTGTGCCGTCCGCTATGGCTGATGATTTTTTGCCTATTGATTGGTACATCACTGATATGGAGGTGAAGGCAGCCTGGGAACAGAATATTACTGGTCAAGGGATAAAAATAGCGGTCATTGACGATCAGGTAGTGGCGAATTATCCGGCGCTGGATGACGCAGATATCACTTATAAAGCAATTGGAAAAAATAGTGCTACAACGTGCACAACCAGAGATGGCGATGTCATGGACCTAAAAAATCCCACCTTGCAAGCCGGCGATCGCGGTATCTATTCAACACATGGCACGGAGATGGTATCTGCGATTGTAGGTAATGGGAAAGGATACGATGGCTTACGCGGTATGTACGGGGTGGCTCAACGATCAAAGATACTGGCATATACAATCAGCTTAAGTCAGCCTGGCGAAATCGGTGGATTGAATACGAGTAGTTCTTGTGGTCTTTCTATAGCAGATGCAATCAATGATGCGGTAGTGCAAAAAGCAAATATTATTAGCATGTCTATTGCAAGTCCTGGGTTCGCATCTGGATATGTTGAGCCTATTGTCAACGCGATGCGCCATGGGGTCATTGTGGTGGGTGCCAGACCTAATAATTGTGTTTCATCCGCAAATGATTTAGTTGGAGAACCTTTAACTAACAACATATTTCCAGGTGAAATCACCGTAAATGCCGTGGATAGGGACGGGAATTTGCAATCAACTTCTGATTGCGTGGATGGTAATGTCTCGATGCTTGCCCCCGGGGTCAGAGTAGCGGGATATACGCGCACTGATAATAAAACCCTACCTGAGTATGCAAAAGCTGGTGGTGGTACCTCTATGGCGACTGCGATTTTGTCTGGGTATTTGGCGTTGGTGTTGCAGAGGTGGCCTGAGGCTACGGGCAATCAGGTGTTGCAGTCGTTGGTCCGTAATACGAAGGGGAATGATTCGGGGGAGCCGCGGCTGGATCCGGAGCACAAGCGCGGGTTCGGCGAGGTGGATCTGCCGAAGCTGCTGAGTGTGGATCCGACGCGGTATCCGGATGTGAATCCCTTGCTTGCGTGGGCGTATGAGACCAGCGAGAAGCATGAGGAGACTCGTGGCATGTACACCGACCACTCCGACTGGAAAGACCACTCTTATGGGCAGACTGATCCGTTCACCACGGACGGCAGCCCGATAACGGTTCCTAAAGAGGCGGATTTGGTTGGCAAGGAGTATGAGCGTCAGCAAGCTGCGTGGAAGCGTGTGGAGGAGTGTCGTGCCGAGGGTGGTTCGGATTGCATGAGGTATTCGGCCACGAACACGGCCGGTGACGTGGGTGCCGAGGAGGTTTCTCAGGCCGAGTCTGAGGTTTCGGGCGTGCCCATGTGGGTGTGGTTTGCGGCCGGTGGCTTCGGCTTGTTGGTTGTGGTGGGCGGCGTCGTGCTGGCGGTGGTGTCGGCGCGTCGCGGGCGGCGTGGTTCGCGGCGTGGCGGTCCTTCCGCTGGTGCCGGCCCGTTGCCTCCGCAAGGCTCATACCCTCCGTCGAACCCGTATCCGCCGCAGGGTGGTGTGGTGCCGTCTTCGCGTAGTGCCGGCCCGTATGGTGCCGGCCCGTATGCGCCGCGGCAGGCGCCGTATGGTCAGGCTGCTCCTATGCCGCTGCCGCCACAGCCGCAGGCTCAGCCGCCTGTCATACCGGATAATCAGCAAAGTTCATATCCGTACATTCGTCGATGAAGACAAGGAGCTAAGACATGGGAGTACAAGTAGACTCAACTAGGAGTGCTGAGGAGCGGTTGGCGGAGATCGCGTGTTCCACGCCGTGGGAGTTGCCGCGGGAGGTTACACGGTATCGGGATGCTCTTGACGAGGTCGTCGCCGAGGTGACTCGTATCGAGGGGCGTCTGGCCGAGCCGGGGGTGTTTGAGTGCGGTGCAAGCGGGCAGGCTTCCCGGTATCGCCAGAACATCGTCAAAGCGATTCAGGAAAGTAACGTCAACCAGCAAATTAATAAGATTCAGGAGCGTATTGGTCAGTATAATGCGGCGATTGAGACTGCTCGTTCGGTGTCTCTGCCGGGCGATGCGTTGGATGAGGCCTCGTGTCGTGAGATTATGAAGGCCACGGATCCGATGAATCTGGTGGTGCCGGGGTTGGGGACCGTATCGGGTATCGCCGGCATCGCGGGCATCAATCTGGTCAACCGTATGCTGGCAACCAACAGGGACGAAGTCGCACAGAAGAAGCTGGAAGAAATCCAGGATTCTATTGATACATCTGGGTTCGATGGTGGTGCTGTCCCTGTTGTTGATCCTCCTGCTCCGGAAGATGAGGTTGTTACGGGTACGGATGGTCGTTCGGATGATGGTGGTTGGCGTTCGGGTGTTTCGGCTGGTGTGGCGTCGGCCGGGGTGTTGGCCGGTGCCGGGGCTGCCGCGTTGTCTCGCGCCGGTGCCGGGGCTGCCGCTGGCTCGTCGGGTGGGTCTGGTTCCACTGGTGTGGCGTCGGCTGCGGGGTCCTCGTCCGGCGCTTCCTCGCAGTATCAGCGTGTGCCGTCCGGTGTGGGTGGCTCCGGGGTGGGTTCCGGTAGTGGTGCGAATGGTTCGGGTTCCTCCGGTGGTGGCGCTTCGTCTGGTGGGTCGGCTGGCCGGGATGGTTATTATTACGATCCGGTGGGGAAGCAGTGGGTTCGTGTGGATGATGGCCGTGTTTCCGTGGATAGCGGTTCGGGTGGTCTTGCCGGTGGTTCCTCGTTCGGCAAGACGGCGGCCGTGGCCGGCGCCGTGGGCGCGGGCGCGGGTGCCGGTGGCGCGGTTGTGGCTGGCCGTCTTGCCGGCGGTTCGGCTGCCGGGGCTGGTTTGACGGCGGTTTCGGGTGCGGGTGGTCTGGCTGCTGTCGGCGGTGGGGCCGGCGTGGGCTCGTATTATGCGAACGCGCCGGTGCATGCGGTTCCCGTGTCCTCGTCGATCAAGGGTGCGACGGGTATGGCTGCCGGCTTGTCGTCTTCCTCCAATGGGGTTTCGGCTTCGTCGGCTGCTGGTGCGCGTGGCGGTGTGCCGGGTATGGTCGGTGGCCAGGGTGGTGCCGGTGATGGTAGGAAGGGGAAGCGTCGTGGTTTGGGGTATATCGCTCCGGTGTTGGAGGATGACGAGGGGTTCGAGGCGAAGCCGCTTGCGGCCATGGCCGGTCATCGCAAGCGTGCCAACGAGTGACGGGAACCCCCATGGCAAAGATATACGTAGGAGGACATTTCATCCGCCGTTATATCGAAGACCCATTCGATGTAACGGATCGTGGATGGATTGATGCTGATGATTATCGTCCCATTGGTTCTGATGCGTATTTCGACCTTCCGGCGTGGCTGATGTTCATGTGTGCGTCTGGTCGAGATGAGCCGTGGCGGAATTGGACAGGCAAGACTAAGCAGGGACGGGTGCAAGCTTCGATTATGCATGCTCGGGACGATTGGATTTCCGCATATGCTTGGAATGATGACGGGTATGATTTTAGTGGTATCGGTAGTTCATCGTATGTAAAGGGTTATCAACCTGTGAAGCCACTAGGGAGTGGTTTTTGGGCGAACGTTCTTCGAGCGCCATTCCCAGTTACTTCAGACAATAATATGATCGCGTATGCGGCGTGCAGTATTGGTGAGACCGACTGGGTGCCGTATGCCCCGCTGATCAACGGCCGGTGCTCGGATGAGATGCTGCGGCTGATGAACTCGTTCCCGCACAAACCCGCCTTCATCATATATGAGGGGCATTTGTATGTATGGATTAACCTCAAACATTGGAACCGCGTAGAACCGGAAGTATCGCACAGGGTTCCTCAGCCGTATATTGAGTTGGAGCTGTTTCGTGCGTATCGCGCGTATTACGAGTTGCTGGTTCGTGAGCTGCCGTGCCCGTATCGCGGGCCGGTGTCGTGGCCGGACCAGTGTGATCCGAGGTTCCCGTTGTCCACGGATCCGCGTGGCGCGCATTACGGCATGTGGATCTATTCCGGTGGCCTGACCTACGGCGAACACGCATACGGAAACACGCATCCTCAATATTCGAATGGAAACCATTGACGAACACTATTCATGTGACACAATAGAGAGCACGATGTGGTGATTTATTGTGAGAAGAACACAACACTACTCAGAGAAGGGCAATGATGCGTTATGGCAGCGCCGCTAATGAAAATGGATACTGACGATTTGGGTACTGTGGCTGAATCCTTTAATCAGGCTTCAACGCAATTCGCTAGTACGAAAAGTCAATTCGTCAGTGCCGGCAGTCCGAATTTCGGTATACTGCTGAGTTTTGTCAAACCGTTCTATGGCATAGCCAAAGACTCTACCGTAAGTTATTTGGGCAATATCGAATCGATGCTGGGCTCGATATCCAAGTCTGTGGAGGGTACGGCAAAGGATGCCAAGAATACCGAAGATGGAAACACGGATCGAATTCACGAGTGCTGTACATGCTTGGAGGGCACATCCAGCGAGCAAAGCAGCGGCAATAGTTCTCCTGTGAGTTCCGGCGGCGGCTCCAGTGCTGCTGATACCAACCAATATCAGCCGGTGCAACAGCCTGATCAGTCAACGATGACGCCGCAATCCTCCGAAACTCCGAAGCAGGATTTGCCTGGAATCTCTGACTCCGACACCACTAACACGGTGGGGTTGGATACGAATGGCGATACTGACGACGATTATTCCGTTAATCTCACCGAAGGTAATACGCATGCCACCATTAACGATGATGGTTCGGTGACGCTTTCCAAACAAGACGTACCAACAGTGCCTTTGCCGCCGGGCGCATCAACTAGTGCCACTAACAAAGGCAATTCGTTCACGGTGGATACCAACCATGATGGGCGCGATGACGTTGCTTTGACCCCAGATGCAGGAGATGATTCTCGGATTAGCGTATTCGAGGATGGAGATTCTCAATATGCCGCCATCGACTTCGATAATGACGGAGATTATGATGCCGCTGTGCGCATCGGAGACTCGGAAGCAGCCTACGAGAAGATACAGCAAGAAGCCGAAGCAAGCGTATGGGAGGAAATCTCTCGTAATGATCCTCTTGGACGCTCGGTAGAAGAACTGCAAGCGCTTTACGCCGATAGGGACATTATGTCTTTACCTGAACAAACCGAAATCAGTGCCGGCACTAGCACAAGGAGCATCGCATAATGGCCGATAACAACGACGACAGCTTCAACAACGATCTTCAATTCGGTCCCATTACCGTTGATGTGCCGGATGATCTTGACGACATCAAACGCGATTTGAAGTTCTATAAAAACGTTGGCGAATTCATTGATACCAAGCAAGCGGGGAAGCTTGCCGATGTACTCGGTCAGAAAGTGGGACTGACTAATACCAGTGCTGTTACAAAAGAAGTATTGAAGCAGTTTAATTATGAGAGAAATGCCGTTGGGAAGATGAAGCATCTTGATTCTTTCCCTCTGGGGCAGGTATCTCAACGAATAAAGTCGGCAACGGATGAACTAGACATTAGCATCGAAAAGAGTGCTTTGAAAAATGCTGCGCATAATTTAAGCAGCAAAATAAGCACAGGTGTGTCTCGGGCTCGTATGGCACTGACCGCAGTCGACCTCGTGTCCAAATATATCTTCGGTGTAAGCATCGTAGATGAATGGCTGAAAAAGCCATTCTTCGGCGATTGGGATGAATTGGAAGAAACCGCCGGCAAATGGGATGCCATGGCTGCTTCACTATCCACCGTGCAAGCCGCCATTCAAGAAATTTCCGCCAACGTGAACGAAACATCATGGGCGGGAGCTGCAGCCGATATGTTCGTTGAGCGCAATAATGCCGCAGCTGAAGTGGTAGGCGACGGTTGCCAGCCGTGTTCTGAAATGTCACAGGCATTGAACGCGCTCGCCCAAAACGCACAAGACGCATTCGATCTTGTTCTTGACACCATTGACGAGATCATATCTCTGCTCAAGCTCATTGCCGGTGAGCTTATTATCCCCGGTGCCGGGCCGATTCTGGCCACGGTTACAGCCGCTGCCGAAATTGCGCAGGCAATCCAATGGGGTATTGAAATCGTGAACTGTTTGAACAACCTCTACACTGCGTTCATGGGATTTGCGAACTGTATCTCTGTTATGCAGACTCTCGTGGGTAAATCCGAAGGTGTGAAGATGAGCTTTGGCACTGGTTCAAGCTCCAGTGGCAATGGCAGCGGCGGTTCTGGCGGCGGAAGCTTCGGCGGCCGTTGATATGGCATACAGACAATAACGTAGAGTACGAGCAAAGGACCACTCATGGCATCACCGGAATTTGAAGCGTTCATGAAGCAAATGGACGATTTATCCAAACAGATTAAAGAGCAGCGCGCCCGATTCGAGAAGGAAAAGGCCAAAATCGACGCTGTTATTGCCGAAAAAAGCAAGGATATTGAAGAAAAGCGCCGTAAAGGCGAATATGGCCGAGCCTGGCAAGTGCTGCAGCAGCGCATCGATATGGGCAAGACCTGTGAAAACGACATTTACACTGGTATCGATAAATCTCCGGAAGCACGTGAGGTGCGTGGCTATCTGGAAACCAACATGGTGTACGTGAAGGATTACGTTACCGACACTGATAATAAGGATAACGAGGCGGCACAAGGCCGCAGTGAGCTCGATGCAGGCATGCAAAAGCTGCATGAATTGGAGGCTCAGCTCAACCGTGATTAAGTAGAACGCGGCGATAGAGCTGCACCTATCTTATGCAGTTGGTGAGTTGGGCATCAGAAGGAAGCATACATGCAGGGCGAATATAGCGAGTCAACACAACGCGACCTAGACAGGGTGGCGTTGATTGTTGCCGTGCTGTTCGCTGTAGTGGCTGCATGCATAACCACGCGTTCCGTGACTTCCGCTGGCTCATCTCCTTGGGTGCCCGTTGTTCCTGCAGTCGTTGGCATGCTGATGTCGTTGATATGCAACAGGCGTTGCCGGTACCACATTGTGTGGCATAACCGTGAGATGGCGGTGTGGCTGATATCGGTTGGAGCGTGTTTTTCCATATGCGCAGGTGTGTCCGTGTCTGTATTGCTGAAATCAGACAATCCGATAGTTACTGCAATGTTTTGTGCTTCCAGCATGGTGGTATTAGACATGGCACTCATGACGTTGCGCGTGCATGAGCCCATGGTGCGTGGAGTGGTAAATGCCATGATGTTCGTGGCAATGCTGATGACGATGGCCAGTGCGGCAACCATGCTGTTCGATTTACCCGAACAGTTACTGGCTGGTTTGATGGTGGCTGCGGCCATCTGCAGTATTCAAATAATGCCGAATATCGTGGTGCACGTGCCGGATCGGTATCTGGTGGAATGGCGAACATATATGACCCGCCGTTGGACAGTGCGTGGTGAGATCCCTGAAAAAGCAAGGGTGCTGAATCGCGAGGATATTCATCGTGATATGGATGGATTTATTGCGCAATATGCCACAGGGGTCACATTGTGTGTGGCGTTGAGCCTATCTGGGTATGCAGTGCTGGCTGAGCGAGTCGATTATCACAGTTTGTATGACCGTATCGGCTTTCTGATAGTAAGTGCCGGTCTCATGCTGTTCTTCATGCTGAAGCCACGTCAGTCCGTTCGCCCATTCGAACGATACCTCATGCGTATAGCAGCAATAATCATCCCACTGTTATGGATAAGGCATGCATCCGAGGCGGTTCCAGAAGTAGGTGCGATGCTTCCGCTCATATGCATGATTGTGTTCGCTGCATTGGGTGTACTACTGGGTTTCAGCATGATTGCCCAGCACAATGGTTTTCATTCCTTGGTACTGTCCCGTATAGGTGACGCTCTCTGCTTCAGCTCTACGATGGTCATACCTGTAGCTTCGTTTCTTGCCGGTGGTGCACTTGAGCTTCTAAGGAGCATGTCATGGTAACAGCACCGGCAACATCAGCTATTTCGCATAACAGGCAGCAGTACGTGCAATATCAGGCGGCTTCTGGCGGCAAACAATGCGCTGCGTCAGTAATTGACATAATCTGTATCATGCTGAGTTTCGTGGCGGCACTGTTACTGTCACATAATGCTGTGATATGCGTAATGGTAGCGGTGGAGATGGTTGTGGTATTTGCCGTCTGGGAAGCGGCTCGCGGCGAGACTCCAGGCAAATTAGTGTTTGGTGTGCGTACGATTCGTGTGGAATGCCAGCGCGACCCACGTAATGGTGTGCTACCTGCGGGACTAGGCAGAGCCCTCATCAAATATCTCGTGTTTGCTGTTTCACCGATGTTGTTCGGCGTAGGTCTGCTGCTTGCAGTATGCTCGCCACTCTTCTCAAAATCTACATGCAAGCAAGGTTGGGCCGATCGTCTTGCCAGACTTGTGGAAGTGGATATTCGCAAGCGGACTGTAAATGTATTGCGCGTTCAGGAACCACGGACTCAATCCGCACAAACGATAGCTGGTTCCGTTGTACATGAGCCAGTGACCTCAGGCTCCACGCCATCAAGCCCTGTGACGATTCCCGAGTCATTGCCTTTGCGGCAGCCGGTGGCTCGTCATGCGAACAATGCGCAGGCCATGCCGGGTGTGCCGAGGAAGTCTACTGGGAGCGTAGCTGAAGTTTCATCGGCACGTCAGGTTCCCGTCAACGCTAGCCGTGTGACTCCGCCGGTACCCGTTCCTGCAATTCCTGCCGCATCATCTTCCGCGGCCGCGCAATCAAAGTCGATACCGATTCCTGCGGTACCTCAGCAGAAGAACAAGGTTCCTTCTCTTGCGCTTCCCAAACCGGCAAGTGCCGCCATTCCTCAGCGTACTGCGGCTCCAAGTGCCGTACCGCCTGCTCCTTCCAAACAAGGGCAGCAGCATATCACCATCTACTTTGAAGATGGTTCTCGCAAGCCTCTGGTTATTCCCTCCAATGTGGTGCTAGGCCGCAGACCTTCCCCGCAACGAAACGGTGATGTAGTATTGGCGGTTCCTGACGGCACTGGCACCGTGTCTCGCAATCATGCGCGGCTGGAAATTACTGCGGCGCATATGTGGATTACCGATCTTGGTAGCACTAATGGCACTCGAATTCTCAATGAGGATGGCGAGGAAATCAAACTTGCGGCGCAACAGCGTTACGCTATTCAATCCGGTGTGCGCATCTCGCTTGGTGACATGAGTTGCAGCATTATCATGGCGAAAAGCAGGGGGCGGCGTTCATGAACTCCGAAAACCACCAAAACAGGCTCGAAGGTCCAAAAGCGCCGAAAGGCAGGGTAGTACTCCAACAGCCTCCCGAGCTCGAACCAAGCGATGGTGTCAATACGCTCCTTACCTCACTGGTTCCATTGCTGGGCACCGTTAGCGCCATGGTGATGATGCTGATGACCAATTCCGGTCTAACAGGCATGCTCACTGGCGGCATGTTCATGCTTTCCTCGTTGGGATTCGTTGTAGTGAATGGATTCCGTCAGCGCTCCCAGCGCATGGCGAACCTTACTTCAGCTCGCCGTGAATATCTGACCTATCTTTCAGGATTACGCAAAACAGTGCGTACAGCCGGGCGAAAACAGCGTAACGCGGCGTTATGGAATGCTCCAGCGCCACAGTCGCTCGTAGCCATTGCGCAAGAACCTGCACGTCGTTGGGAACGCATTCAATCCGATAGTGATTTCATGCATATTCGGTTCGGTGCACATGATGAACCATTGTGCATTACGCTCGAAGCCCCTGAGCTGCCGCCATTGGCGCAGCTTGATCCGGTTTCAGCTTCGGCTGCGCACAGGTTCATGCTGGCACATGAATCATTACGCAACATGCCATACGTCGTGAACCTGAGGCAGTTCAAACGAGTGGAACTACTCGGCGATCTTGAACATACAGAATCGTTGGCGCGCGCCATGCTGTGTCAAGCGGCAACATGGCATGACATGGACAATCTACGCATCCTGGTACTGGCATCCGAAGAGCGCATCGACCAGTGGGATTGGGCTCGCTTACTGCCGCAAACAGAGGGAATGAACAACGAAATCGCTCAAGAACCCATGGAAGTTCTCTCTTCCACAGTGGGGCAGGGGCGATATATGGTCACCTCGAACATACATGCGGTTGATGCGTTGGTAGGTCCACAGGCTCTTGACCGCAATCGCTTCACCGGCGGCGACTACGAGATAGTGCCACATGTACTGGTAGTCAATGATGGGTTCGACAGGGAAAAGCTCACCAAGGAAACGCAGCTGTTCTCATCTGATGGGCTTGACGGCGTGACTGTTATTGATTTGCCTGACGAATGGGGCGATCTCGAAGAAGACAATGTACTTCGCGTACTGTTCTCGCAAACAACGGTCGAGGAAGGGCTCAATGTACTCGAATCCCACGAAGAAGACACGGTAGAACTATTCTCCACATCCATCAAACCGTTCAATATCACGCCAGATTCTCTTACCGTGCGTGAGGCATTGGCCATCGCACAGAGACTTGCCATTGCGCGCACTGAGGTGCAGGATACGCAATCTGAGCAGGCGACGGCCACGAATAGCCATAAGAAATCCAATGATTTGCCGGCGTTGCTGGGCATCGACGATATTCGTCATATCGATCTTGCCAAACTATGGGCATACCGTACAGGCCGAGATCGTTTGCGTGTGCCCATCGGGTTGCACGACGACACCACGACTGCATATCTCGATATCAAGGAGATGGGCCAGCACGGCATGGGACCTCATGGTGTGCTCGTCGGTGCTACTGGTTCGGGCAAATCCGAAGTGCTTCGTACATTGGTGCTTTCGTTGGCGCTTAGCCACTCGCCAGACCAGCTCAATTTCGTGCTTATCGACTTCAAGGGTGGTGCCACGTTTGCAGGCATGGGCGGTATGCCGCACATCTCATCCATCATTACCAATCTCGGCGAGGAAGCTTCCCTGGTCGATCGTATGGAGGATGCTCTGGATGGCGAGATCAATAGACGGCAGGAATTGCTGCGTGATGCCGGCAACCTGGCGAACATCACCGAATACGAGGACGCTCGCGTCAACGGCGGGCGTACGGATCTCGATCCACTGCCTTCGTTGCTGGTGGTGGTCGATGAGTTTTCCGAACTGCTGAAGGCGAAGCCCGACATCGTACAGTCCTTCGTGCGCATCGGTGCTGTGGGGCGTTCCCTCGGCGTTCATTTACTCATTGCATCCCAGCGACTTGAACAAGGCAAATTGCGTGGCCTTGATGAGCATCTGTCGTACCGCATTGGTCTGAAAACATTCTCCGCATCAGAATCTCGAGCGGTGCTGGGCATCCCCGACGCGTATGAATTACCGAGCTTGCCGGGCATTGGCTATCTTAAAACACCTGCGGGCACCATCACCCGATTCCGTGCCTCATATGTATCTGGCGTGCCGAAAGGATTGGATGGCGACACCACAACATTCCAGTATGCCGTCGACCAGATGCGTGGCAAGGGACGGCCGGCGCATGTGGTGTGGCTGCCGCCGTTGGTTGTACCGAACACATTGGATGAGTTCATGCCGGATCTCACCGTGACACCGGAGTACGGTTTGATTTCCCCATCATGGCGCAAGCGCGGTGCGCTGATGGCACCTTGTGCATTGGAAGATAAACCACGCGAACAGAAACGTGATGTTATGGCATTGGATCTTTCCGGCGCCGGTGGCCATGTTGCGGTGGTTGGAGGCCCCCTCAGCGGTAAAAGCATGATGCTGCGTTCCATAGTCACGTCCTTGTCGCTTTCCCATACTCCGCTGGAAGTGCAGTTCTTTGTTATTGATTGTGGTGGTGGCACTTTCACCACATTGGAAGGACTGGAACACGTTAGTGGTGTTGCGGCCGGTAACGAAGAAGAGAAGGTACGTCGTACAATCGCCGAAGTTTCAGGCATTATCGATGCACGTGAACGATTCTTCAAAGAGCAGCGCATCGACGGTATGGAAACCTACCGTAGGCGTAGAGCTGCGGGTCAGATAGACGATGGTTACGGTGACGTGTTCTTGGTGATCGATGGCTGGGGCGTGTTCCGTGGCGATTACGACCAATTGGAGCCGAAAGTACAGCAAATTGTGGCGCGAGGTTTGACCTTCGGTGTTCACGTGATGTTGAGTGCTAATCGTTGGATGGAAATACGAGCCAACATCGGTGACCTTATCGGTACCAAACTTGAGCTCCGCCTTGGTGATCCCGGCGATTCTCAAATCGATCGCAGAATTGCCGCAACTGTGCCGAAAGGCGCCCCCGGCCGAGGACTCAGTCCGTCGAAGTTGCACACGCTTGGCGTATTGCCGCGCATCGATGGCAACCATGAGGCCGCTACGGTTTCGGATGGTATTGCCGATCTTGTCAGCAAAGTGCATGCTGCGTGGAAGGGCAAGCCAGGTCCGAAGCTGCGGTTGTTGCCCACTAAGCTCCCCTATGAAGCGATGATTGCTGCGGTAATGAGACAGCCGAAGGCAGCCGCATTGCTCACTCATGGCAAGATGGCGGTTGGCATCAATGAAAGCTCGTTGTCGCCGGTCGTGTTCGATTTGCAGAAGGAACCGCACTTCTACGCGTTCGGTGATGCTAAATCCGGCAAATCCTCATTACTGCGCCTTATCGTGCAGGAGATTGTGCGCGGATATCCGGATGGCAAAGCGAAGATCTTCATGGTCGACTACCGCAGAGCCAATCTTGCGCAGATACCGCAATCGCACCTTGGCGCGTACCTTACCAACGATGAGGCTGCCACAGAACAGTTCCTCGACTTGGCAGAATTCCTCAAAACCCGCATGCCGGGCCCGGACCTGACTCCAGAACAACTACGGAACCGTTCATGGTGGACAGGATCAGAGGTATACATTCTCGTCGATGACTACGATCTGGTAGCCACTAGTAGAGGCAATCCACTGAAACCAATAGTGCCGTATCTGGCGCAAGCTTCAGACCTCGGCCTGCACGTGGTAGTTACCCGGCGAACTGGTGGCGCCAGCCGCGCTATGTATGATCCAGTGTTGCAGTCGTTCCAAGATTTGGGCATGACCGGCATACTGCTGTCTGGCGATCCGAACGAGGGACAGCTCATTGGAAAGGTCAAGCCGAAGCGAGCCGTGCCTGGACGTGCACAAATTGTTACACGAGATGATGGCCTGTTCGTGGCGCAACTGGCATACGTGGCACCGGTCGAGTAGCGCATGATTGCTGGCCTTCGCTCCATGCCTTCCGCGGTCTGTGGATTCGTTTATACTACTGACCTCGTGAGTGAGTATCAGGACAGTCGTAAGCAGCGTGAGGCACGCCGCCGCACCATGGTGCGCGTGGTGTGCGTCATCATTGCTGTTGCGATGCTTGGTTCCCTGGTCATCCCGGCTATTTACGCCGGACTTTGACGCTGCCTGTGCGCATTCGTGCACGCGGCTCGCACGTCTGATGCCTCAACCTTGAGCTATTGCGCGGTCAGTGAACCATCATCAGTAGCCGATGGAACCACAGCGCCAGGCTCACCCTAAGAAGCATCACTGCCGCGGCACCCCTTGCCACATGCCGATGGACATAGAGTCAACCCAATCAGGCAACGGCATGGCGAATGTGCACAGGCTGTCAACAACGACGTGACTCCACAGAACTTTCCAAGAATCAACAGTAAGGTACAACACGATGGCAGAATTTGACTTTACCCAAGCAATCGGCGATGCCCGAGCCAAGTATGATTCCATCGCCAAGGCGCTGGACGTAGACCGGCTCAAAGCCGAAATCAAGGAATTGGAAGCCCAAGCCGCGGCTCCGGGTTTGTGGGATGACCCGGAAAACGCGCAGAAGGTGACCAGCAAGCTTTCCGCAACCGAATCCCAGTTGAAGCGACTCAACTCCGCAGCCCAGCGCATCGACGACGTGGAAACGCTCGTTGAGCTCGGCCAGGAGGAAGGCGATCAGGACTCCCTGGACGACGCTCAGAACGAAATCGGCGAAATCCAGAAGGATCTCGACCAGATGGAGATCCAGACCCTGCTCGACGGCGAATACGATGAACGTTCCGCAGTGGTGACCATCCGTTCCGGCGCCGGTGGCGTGGATGCCGCCGACTTCGCGCAGATGCTGCTGCGCATGTACCTGCGCTACTGCGAACGCAACGGTTTCAAGGCCAAGGTGATGGACACCTCCTACGCCGAAGAAGCCGGCATCAAGTCCGCCACCTTCCAGGTGGATGCCCCGTACGCCTACGGTCGCCTTTCCGTGGAAGGCGGTACCCACCGCTTGGTGCGTATCTCCCCGTTCGATAATCAGGGCCGCCGCCAAACCAGTTTCGCCGCCGTGGAAGTGGTGCCGCTGGTCGAAGCCACCGATCACATCGACATTCCGGACACCGATATCCGCGTGGACACCTACTGCTCCTCCGGCCCCGGCGGCCAGGGTGTGAACACCACCTACTCCGCCGTGCGCATCACCCACTTGCCCACCGGCATCGTGGTGACCATGCAGGATGAGCGCTCCCAGATTCAGAACCGTGCTTCCGCCATGGCCGTGCTGCAGTCCCGACTGTTGGTGCTGCGCCACGAAGAGGAAGCCAAGAAGAAGAAGGAACTCGCCGGCGACATCAAGGCCAGCTGGGGCGATCAGATGCGTTCCTACGTGCTGCACCCGTACCAGATGGTCAAGGATCTCAGGACCGGCTACGAAACCAGCCAGACCCAGGCTGTGTTCGATGGCGACATCAACGGCTTCATCGAGGCTGGCATCCGCTGGCGTCACGAACAGCGTCGCGCCGCCGAAACCGAAGAGTAAGCCGATCGATCGTCGATTCGATCTTAAAGACAAAGGAAACGGATATGGCATTGATCTCACTGGACAACGTGTCCAAGATCTACCCCAAGGGCACGCGTCCCGCGCTCGACAATATCAACCTTGATATTGAGCGCGGCGACTTCGTGTTCCTCGTGGGTGCATCCGGCTCAGGCAAAACCACGCTGCTGAGCCTGCTGCTTCGCGAAGAGGAGGCCACCAGCGGCGAGATTCGCGTTGCCGGCAACGATCTGCGCCGTATCTCGAACCGTCAGGTGCCGCAATACCGCCGTTCGTTGGGCTTCGTGTTCCAGGATTACAAGCTGCTCAACAACAAAACCGTGTGGGAGAATGTGGCGTTCGCTCTTGAAGTGATTGGCACCCGCCGCTCCACCATCAAATCCCTGGTGCCCAAGGTGTTGGACACGGTGGGTTTGACCGGCAAGGAAAAGAACTATCCGCATGAGCTGTCCGGTGGTGAGCAGCAGCGTGTGGCCATCGCCCGCGCGTATGTGAACCATCCGCAGATTCTCCTGGCCGACGAGCCCACCGGCAACCTTGACCCCACCACGTCACTCGGCATCATGGAAGTGTTGGACTCCATCAACCGCACGGGCACCACCGTGGTGATGGCCACGCACAACGAGGAGATCGTCAACTCCATGCGCAAGCGCGTGGTGGAGCTGCACAATGGCAAGATCGTGCGCGACGAAGCCCATGGCTCCTATGATTCCGCCCTGTTCTTCCCGGATGCGGAAGTCGAAGCCCGCTCCGACAAGGCGAACCATATTGCCACGCCCGCCCGCCATGTGATCGAAGCTCAGGAGGCACCGTCCGAAGGCATAGCCCGACTGGCCAACTCCGTGCATTCGGGACGAACCGGGCGCTACGGCGAGACGTTCGCTCCGATTGAAGACACGTTGACGTGGGGCAAGGGACTGCCGCTGGACGAACAGGCTGCGAAGCTTGAGCAGACGCAGGCGTTCGATCCGCTCAAGGATGATGCCGCAGCCTCGGCTGATGCGCAGTCGGCACCGGCTGATTCCTCCGCCGCGCCGACCGCTGATTCCACTGCCGCCGCTGCTCCATTGGAGCCCCCGGCACCGCCCGCACCGCCGGCTCCACCGCAGCAAACCAAGCCATCCGATGCCGCAGTCGACACATCTGATTCCGCAGCTAAGGGGGAGTAATCATGCGCGCGCAGTTCATTCTTTCCGAAACCTGGACCAATCTGAGGCGAAACTTGGCTATGCTGCTTTCGCTGATGCTGGTCACCTTCATCTCATTCCTGTTCATCGGCGCTTCGGTGCTGACCCAGGCGCAGATCACCAAAGCCAAGGGCGATTGGTATGACAAAGTCGAGGTTGTGGTCTGGCTATGCCCGGACGGCACCAGCCAATCCGCCAACTGCGCGTCCGGCAAGTCGCCTTCGGCCAAGGAAATCACCGACCTGCAGAAAACCATCCGCGATGAGCTCAACGATGTGGTCGCCAAAATCGACTATGTGAGCAAGCAGGACTTCTACGACAACACGTTCACCAAGCAGTACCCGAACGGCGAATACCAAGGCCGAACGCTGACCGCCGACGATATGCAGGATTCCCTGTGGCTGAAGCTCAAAGATCCGACCAAGTACCAGGTGGTGGCCGAAGTGCTTTCCGGCAAGGAAGGCGTGGAAGACGTGACCGATCAGCGGCAGATCTTCGACCCGGTGTTCGCTGTGCTCAACCGAGCCACAGCAGTGACCGCCGTGCTGGCAGGCGTGATGGTGCTGGTGGCCATTCTGCTCACCGGAACCACGATCCGCATGTCCGCAGCATCAAGGCGCACGGAAACCGAGATCATGCGCTACGTCGGCGCATCTAACTGGACCATCCGACTGCCGTTCATTCTGGAAGGCGCAATCGCCTCACTGTTGGGCTCGGTGCTCTCCTGCCTGATGCTTTCGGCGATTGTGCGCATCTTCATCACCGGATGGTTGGCGCAATCGGTCACATGGATCCCATACGTGAATCAGCTCACAGTGCTCATGATCTCACCGTTCCTGGTGCTCGGAGCCGTACTGATTTCAGTCATTGCATCAACTATTTCCCTGAGGCGTTACCTGAGAGCGTAATCTCAGGGCGTAATCAGCAAACAAAGGTGCCGTCATTCTCAGATTCACATGTTATGGTGTGGATTTATTGAGACGGAAAGGAATCGTCGTCCATGAAGAAAACGAACACGATAAAACCCGCATTGACAGCGTTGGTCGCGGGCGCGTGCTGCGTTGCAGGGTTCTTTGTAGCCCCAGTTCAGCCGGCCCAGGCGGATACGTATTCCAATTTGGTGAACGCCCAGAACCAGCATGCCGCATCGGTGCAGCGTGAAGCCCAGCTGAAGGCTCAGCTGTCTGGTGTGAACAGCGAACTTGCCAACAAGATCATCGAACTGGATGATCTGACCAACAACAAGATCGTTGCCGCACAAGACAAGGTGACCCAGGCGAACGCCGATGCCGCCGATGCGCAGGAAGAGGCACAGGCCGCAGCCGATCGTCTCGCCGCAGCGCAGAAAGACAAGGAAACCCTCGAACAGCAGATCGAGCAGACCGGTAAGGACTATGATGACGCGCATGCCGCAGTAGCCCAGCTGGCTCGCGAAGGCATGCACGGTTCGAGCACCTCCGAAGTCATGAGCGTGGTGACCGGATCCAGCAGCACGCAGGATTTCGTGAACTCCATGCAGTCGCGTGACGCGCTCTCCCGTAACGAGGCGAACGCGGCATCTTCCGCGGCTTCCACGCTGAACACGTCGAAGAACCGTGGCGAGCGTCTCGCCGCCATTGAAAAGCAGATCGCCACGTTGAAGACCCAGGCCGATCAGAAGGCCGCTTCCGCGCAGACCGCCGCGCAGACCGCGCAGAACGAACGCGATGCTTTGGAACAGCTGCGTGCGGAAGGCGAACAGCGCCGCGACGAGCTGACCGGCATGGTCTCCAGCCTGAAGAACCAGACGGCAGCGCAGGCCGCGCAGTCGGTGCTTTTGGCCTCGCAGGTGGATTCCTACAACCAGCAGTATCAGAAGGAACAAGCTCAGTCCGCCGGCCAGGTGCAGAACGGCCAGCAGGGCACCACCGGTGGCAATACCGGCAATTCCGGTAACTCCAGCTACACGCCGCCGGCGTCCTCCGGCGGCAGCAGCGGTGGCCAGGGCACCTCGAACGGTGACGTGGGCAACCGTTATGTTGCCGGCCAGTGCACGTGGTACGCCTACAACCGCCGTAAGCAGATGGGTATCGGCACTCCGTCGTGGCTGGGTAACGGTGGCGACTGGTGGCGCACCGCTCCGGCTTACGGCCTGCGCGTGGATCACACTCCGCAGGTTGGCGCGGCCCTCTCGTTCCTGCCCGGACAGGCTGGCGCAGACGGCACCTATGGCCATGTGGCCGTGGTGGAAGCCGTATACAGCGACGGTTCATTCCAGATTTCCGAAATGAACGTCGGTGGCCCGTACATCATGGGTTCCCGTCGACTGTACAATCCTTCGCTGTACTGGTTCGTGCACTGATTGACTGCCATGCTCATGGCAGCAGTCGCATAACCAGCCAATGACTAAACCCCTCCCGCGTTGGGAGGGGTTTAGTCGCTGAAGCAAGCATTATTGAAAGAACATCATCGAAAGGAGGGGTCATGGCCAAGGAAACCGGCGAAAAACTCATCGTACAGAACAAGAAGGCCCGGCACGACTATGCCATCGAAGACAAGTATGAGGCGGGCATCGCATTGACCGGCACCGAAGTGAAGTCATTGCGCGAGGGGCGCGCGTCACTGGCCGAAGCATTCGTCACCATCGACCGACGCGGCGAAATGTGGTTGGAAGGCGCCAACATTCCCGAATACCTGAACGGCACATGGAACAATCACGCGCCCAAGCGCAAGCGCAAGCTGCTGCTGCATCGCCAACAGATCACCAAACTAGCGCGCGGCATCGAAGCCAAGGGATACACCATCGTTCCGCTGAGCCTGTACTTCAAGGACGGACGCGTCAAAGCATCCATCGCACTGGCGCGAGGCAAGAAGGAATTCGACAAGCGTCAGGCGTTGCGCGAAGAACAGGACAAGCGCGAAGCATTGCGCGCCATGCGCTACGCCAACATGCGCCACTGACAAGGTGGTTGCTGAGCCTGCTGCAGCAGCACTGTCCGCGACTGTCCACTGTCCATTGTCCACAACGTGAGCAGTATTCCACAATATTAACCATGCCGTAGCATTGCGAACCTACGCTCTGAAGCCAGCTGGGAAATATACCCGCCCGGCCGACTACATGGAGAGAGGAAATCCAATGTCTCTAAGCAAGGGAATACAATCCGTGGCCGCAGCTGCAGTAAGCGCGGCAATGCTCATCGCCGTGGCTGCCTGCGGCACCAGCGATAATGCGAGCGGTGCAGCATCGAGTTCCGATTCCGGTTCGTCCAGCAGCTCCAGTACCAAAGGTTTCGATACCAGCAGCATCAAGAAAGACGATGCCATCGCCGCGCTGCTGCCGGAATCCGTAGCTGGCGACGGCGTGCTCACCGTCGGCACTGATACGTCTTACGCGCCGGCTGAATTCCTGGCCGAAGACGGCAAGACACCGGTCGGCTTTGATGTCGACCTGTCCAAGGCGCTGGCCGCCGTATTCGGTTTGAAGGAAAAAACCGTTTCTTCGACCTTTGATTCGATCATCCCATCCGTCGGATCCAAGTACGATATCGGCATTTCGTCGTTCACCGTAACCAAAGAACGCCTTGACGCCGTGGACTTCGTGACCTACTTCAAGGCAGGCTCCACGTGGGTCACCAAGAAAGGCAACCCAGACAAGGTGGACACCTCCAACCTGTGCGGCGTGAAGGTTGCAGTGCAGACCGGCACCACGCAGGAAGAGGAAGTCAACGCCGCCAATGATCAGTGCAAGGCTGATGGCAAGGCTGAAATCGACATCCAGTCCTCCAAGCTGCAAACCGATGTGACCACCGCCGTGGCATCCGGCAAGGCATCCATCTTCTACGCTGACTCCCCGGTGGCCGGCTACGCCATCGAACAAACCGGCGATACGCTGGCGGCACTGGGCGACGATACCGGCGTGACCCCTGAGGCCGTGGCCATCAAGAAGGGTGATTCTGCTACCGCCGAGGCTGTACAGAAGG
Source organism: Bifidobacterium colobi (assembly GCF_018555455.1). Lineage (GTDB taxonomy): Bacteria > Actinomycetota > Actinomycetes > Actinomycetales > Bifidobacteriaceae > Bifidobacterium > Bifidobacterium colobi. The sequence continues at coordinate 269,634 of NZ_JAFEJU010000002.1, forward strand.
CCATGCAGAAGCTGATGGACGACGGCACGTACCAGAAGATTCTCGATACGTGGGGCGTCTCCTCGGGTGCTGTGGATAAGGCTGAAATCAACCCTGCGGTAAGCGAGTGACGCTGAGCGGCGCTGAGCGACGCTGAGTGGCGCTGAGTGACTTGTTTGAAATAGACAAGTGATAGGGTGCAAGGGCTTTCGCATTGAACGTCAATGAATGTCAACGAACATCAACGCGAAAGCCCTATTGTATATGTATGCACAATAGTGTATAAATATGCTTGTCTGTTGTTGCGGCCTAGCCGTTGTTATGAGAAGAAGAGAAGAAATGATGCAGTCCAAGAAGCTGAAGACCATCGCAGCCGCCGCCCTGAGCGCGGCGATGTTGTTCACCGCTGCCGCCTGCGGCACCACCGACGAAGCCACCTCCGGCACCGGTTCTGAAACCGGTTCCGGCGATGCCAAGACCATCACCAGCTACGATGTGAGCTCCGTCAAGAAGGACGATGCCATCGCCGCATTGCTGCCGGAATCCGTAACCAAGGACGGCAAGCTCACCATCGGCACCAACCCGTCTTACGCACCGGCCGAGTTCCTCGACGCCGACGGCAAGACCCAGATCGGCTACGACATGGATCTGGCCCACGCGCTGGGCAACGTGTTCGGCCTGAAGACCGAAATCGTCTCCTCCAACTTCGACACCATCATCCCGGCCATCGGCTCCAAGTACGATCTGGGCATCGCCGCGTTCACCATTACCAAGGAACGTATGGAATCGGTTGACTTCGTCTCCTACTTCACCTCCGGCATGGCCTATGCCGTGGCCAAGGGCAACCCGAACAAGGTCGACCCCAACGACCTGTGCGGCCTGAACGTGGCCGTGGAAACCGGCACCGTGGAAGAGGAAGCCATCAACAAGACCGCCAAGCAGTGCAAGGCCGACGGCAAGAAGGACATCACCATCCAGTCCTCCAAGCAGCAGACCGACGCCACCACCGCCGTGGTGACCGGCAAGGCGGACGTGTTCTTCGCCGACTCCCCGGTGGTCGGCTACGCCATCGCCCAGACCGACGGCCAGCTGGAGCAGCTCGGCGAGGACTTCGACTCCGTGCCGAACGCCATCGCCATCAAGAAGGGCGACACCGGCACCACCGAGGCTGTGCAGAAGGCCATGCAGAAGCTCATGGACGACGGCACGTACAGCAAGATCCTCAAGCACTGGGGCGTTGAATCCGGTGCGCTGACCAAGGCCGAAGTCAACCCCGACGTTGAATGATCGCTCGGTCATAGTAGCTGACTGAGGGGTAGTTCACTCAGCATATAGGTTCATATACCATGGGGCGCTTATGTTGCATGTAACACAAGCGCCCCATTCATGCGTTAAGGTGCAACGTTAGTTCTTCAAGTCGCCTCTGGCGGCCCCAAACACACAAGGAATAACCATGGCGAAGAAAGTAGTCGACGGCGAAGGATTGGACATCCCCAACCGCATCAAAGCCCTACCGGTCAAGCGTCCGGGCCCGATTGTGGCCGCAGTGATTGTGGCGCTGCTCGCCGCAATGCTCATTCAAGGCATGATCACCAATCCACGATTGGATTGGCCCACCGTCTGGAAATACCTATTCAACGAGAACGTGCTGGAAGGTATTCGCTACACGCTGGAACTCACCGTGATTTCCATGGTGGTGGCCATCATCCTTTCCGTGATTCTGGCCATTATGCGCAAATCCATCAATCCGGTGCTGCGCGGCGTCAGCTGGTTCTTCATCTGGTTCTTCCGCGGCACACCTGTGTACACGCAGCTGATTTTCTGGGGCCTGTTCTCCGTGCTGATTCCCAAGCTCAGCCTTGGCATCCCATTCACCTCGGTTGAATTCTGGAGCATCGACTCCAACGTTGTGGTTACCGCGTTCAACGCCGCATGGATTGGCCTGGCATTGAACGAAGCCGCCTACCTTTCCGAAATCGTTCGTGCCGGTCTGGAAGCCGTTGATCCGGGGCAGACCGAAGCCGCTGAAGCTTTGGGCATGAATCGCTCGCTGATCATGCGCCGCATCGTGCTGCCGCAAGCCATGCGCATCATCATCCCACCCACCGGCAATGAGACCATCGGCATGCTGAAGACCACCTCCCTGGTTACCGCAGTGCCGTTCACCTTGGAACTTCAGTTCGCCACCAACGCTATCGCCAACCGTATCTACAAGCCGATTCCGCTGCTGCTGGTGGCTTGCTTCTGGTACCTGCTGATCACTTCCATTCTGATGGTGATTCAGTCCCGCTTGGAAAAGCACTTCGGCAAGGGTTTCGACGCTCGCGCCATGGGTACGCGCGGCAAGCAGCCGCCGCTGCCCGGCAAAACCGAGGGCGAACCCAAGGATGACGTGAACAAGCTCAACGAAGCCGCATTCACCGGCATGACCGCGTGAGCAGGAAGGCGAATCGATCATGACTGAAACTCTCAACAGCTCCGCCGCAATTCCCGCCATCAAGGCCACGCAGGTGCACAAGGCGTTCGGCACGCTGCACGTGCTCAAAGGCGTGGACCTCACCGTGATGCCCGGCACCGTGACCGTGATTCTTGGCCCTTCCGGCTCCGGCAAGTCCACGTTCCTGCGCCTGATCAACCAGCTGGAAACCTTGACCGGCGGTTCCATTGAAGTCAATGGCGAGCTGATCGGCTACAAGCATGTGGAAAAGAACGGGCAAGACATGCTGCAAACCCTGAACGACAAGGAGATTGCGGCACAGCGCTCCAAGCTCGGCATGGTGTTCCAGCGTTTCAACCTGTTCCCGCATATGACCGCCATCGAAAACGTGATGGAAGCGCCGGTCCACGTGCAGCACAAGTCCAAGAAAGAAGCGCACGAGCTGGCAGTCGCCGAGCTGACCCGCGTTGGTCTGGGCGACCGACTGGATTACTACCCGTCACAGCTGTCCGGCGGCCAGCAGCAGCGTGTGGCCATCGCACGCGCCTTGGCCATGAAACCGGAAATCATGCTGTTCGATGAGCCGACTTCCGCACTCGATCCCGAGCTGGTGGGCGAAGTGCTGAACGTCATGCGCTCCTTGGCCAAAGAAGGCATGACCATGGTGTGCGTGACCCACGAAATCGGCTTCGCCCGCGAAGTGGCCGATCAGGTGGTGTTCATGGATGGGGGAGTCGTAGTCGAAAAGGGCGGCCCCGAAATCATCGACAACCCCACCGAACCAAGGTTCAAGGACTTTCTCCAGCACGTGCTGTAGAAAGGCAGCCATATTACCTCAGCACTGTCGTGCTTCGGCGTCGCCTACGGGCAGTCCACTGGACTGCCCGCTTTACGGCTCCGTCTCCAGCACGTGCTTGTAGAAAGGCAGCCTGTTCGGCAATATAGGCATCTGCGGGCCAATGTACCGAATTCGCCCATTTGGTTCTGTTGGCCCGCTCAGCTGCGGGCCAACATCGCATACTGCTCACAATTCTCATGTTGGCCCGCTCGGCTCCGGGCTATCATGCGAATTTGTCTATTATTTTCATGTTGGCCCGTTGGCTTATTTTTTGAAAACCGCGGAATAAAGCCATTTTCCGACAATCAGGTAAAAGTTCCCCTCAATCAGCTCCCGGGCCACTATGGAAAAAGCGGCAGTTTTCTCATCTTCGCCCGCTTATCTAGGCCTCCAGCGCCTTCATCCGAATCCGCAGTCATCGAATACACGCGAAAACAATGAAATCCTGCCTGACACACCGAACCCAGAGGTACGTGTTCCATGGTTCACGCATGATTTGCTGCGTTGGCAGCGGTACACCATGCCAGTGGCACATTATTGGCGCATCACTCGTGCATTGATAGCGCCCCAATGGCATGAATCAGCACACTTCGTTGCGCTGATAATGCGAAAAGGTGTGACACGGGTCGACTGAGGACATATCCGTCCGCTAGGGTAGAGGACTATGTGTGGAATTGTTGGATATGCAGGAAATGTTGAAACCGCTTGCGGCAAGCCCCTTGAGGTATGCCTCCAAGGTCTGGCCCGTCTTGAATATCGAGGCTATGATTCGGCTGGCGTGGCACTGAGCGCGCCGGGCATGGATAAGGTGGCCGTGCGCAAGAAGGCCGGCCGTTTGAAGAATCTGGTCGAAGACATCGAACGTAAGCCCATGCCACTGGCCACGGTGGGCATCGGCCACACCCGTTGGGCCACCAACGGCGAGCCGAGCGACGTGAACGCGCACCCGCACACCAGCATGGACGGCAAGGTTGCCATCATCCATAACGGCATCATTGAAAACGCCTCCCAGCTGCGTCTCGATCTGCAGGCTGAAGGCTACCGTTTCGCTTCGGCAACCGATACTGAGGTCGCCGCCAAGCTACTCGGCAAAATCGTTGATAAAGTCATTGCCGAAAAGGGCCAGCCGGATCTGTTTGAAGCCATGCGTCGCATGGCCCGCATGCTCGACGGTGCATTCACCATTCTCGCCACCGACTGCCGCCAGCCGGATATCGTGGTCGGCGCTCGCCATGATTCGCCGCTGGTTGTAGGCCTTGGCGAAGGCGAGAACTTCCTTGGTTCCGATGTGGCCGCTTTCGTGGCCTACACCAAGCGCGCCATGGAAATCGATCAGGATCAGGCTGTGTGTGTCTCCGCCGACTCCGTGGTCGTGACCGATTTCGACGGCAATGTGATCGCCGATCCGAAGACCTACACCGTGGACTGGGATGCCTCCGCCGCGGAGAAGGGCGGCTGGGATTCCTTTATGGACAAGGAAATCCATGAGGATCCGGCGGCAGTGCAGCGTACCTTGCTTGGCCGCTTCGACAAGAACGGCGACATCGCCCTTGATGAAGTGCGTATTGATGAGCATGATTTCAAGGCCATCGACAAGATCATCGTGGTGGCCTGCGGCACCGCAAGCTATGCCGGCCAAGTGGCCAAGTACGCCATCGAACACTGGGTGCGCATTCCGGTGGAAATCGAACTGGCACACGAATTCCGTTACCGTGACCCGATTCTGACCCCGCGCACGCTCGTGGTGGCCATTTCCCAGTCCGGTGAGACCATGGATACGCTGATGGCATTGCGCCACGCGCGCGAGCAGGGCAGCAAGGTGCTGGCCATCTGCAACACCCAGGGTGCTTCGATTCCGCGTGAATCCGATGCTGTGCTGTACACGCACGCCGGCCCGGAAGTGGCCGTGGCCTCCACCAAGGCGTTCGTGGCGCAGATTACCGCCGCCTACCTGCTGGGCTTGTATCTGGCTCAGGTCAAGGGTGCGATGTTCCGCGATGAAATCCATCAGGTGCTCGACTCCTTGAAGGATATGCCGCGCAAGATTCAGTGGGTGTTGGATACGCAGCCCAAGGCCATTCAGGCCGCCGCCGAGCGCATGGTGAATGCGAACTCCTTCCTGTTCCTCGGTCGCCACGTGGGCTATCCGGTGGCGTTGGAAGGCGCATTGAAGCTCAAGGAAATCGCCTACACCTTCACCGAAGGCTTTGCGGCCGGCGAGCTGAAGCATGGTCCGATCGCCTTGGTGGATGAAGGCGAGCCGGTAGTGTTCATTGTGCCGCCTGAGCGCGGCCGCAACGTGCTGCACGCCAAGGTCATCTCCGGTATCGAAGAGGTCAAGGCTCGCGGCGCCTACATTATTGCGGTTGCCGAGCAGGGCGACCCGGATGTGGAACGGTATGCGGACGTGGTGTTCTGGCGGCCGGCCTGCCCCACGCTGATGAGCCCGCTTGTGGACGTGGTGCCGCTGCAGCTGTTCGCCATGGATATGGCCAAGCTTAAGGGTTACGACGTGGACAAGCCGCGCAATCTGGCTAAGTCCGTCACCGTGGAGTGAATTGGAGTGATCGGATGCCGAGGCCGCATCGATTTGTGACCGAGGAGCCTCATATTCCGTTCGATGTGGACGTGCTCTATGAGGATGAGCGCATCATCGTGGTCGATAAACCGCATTTTCTGGCCACGATGCCGCGTGGCATGTGGTATCGCGAAACGGCGTTGATTCGTCTGCGCGAACAGTACGGTGAGCCGGACATCATTCCGGCGCACCGACTGGATCGCATGACCGCCGGCATACTGGTGTTCGTGCGCGAGAAGTCGTGCCGTGGAGCCTATCAGATGCTGTTCCAGAACAAGCAGGCGGTCAAAGTCTACGAATGCCTGGCACCATGCCGGCCTATTGCCCGGCCTCGCTTCGGCACAGTCACGCCTGTGCAGTCGCCCCGGCCTTTTCCGCTGGTGCGTCGCTCGCATATCACCAAAGTGCGCGGTGTCATGACCGCCTATGAAGAACCGGGCATCGTCAATGCCGAAACATTGATTGAGCGTGGCTCATTACTCACGAATAATACGGATAGTCAGCCGCCTGCATGCTCGTTGGCAAGCAGCGCCACTGCTCACGGTTCCAGCGGGCAGCTGATGTGCCGGTACACACTGTATCCGCGCACCGGCAAAACGCATCAGCTGCGGGTGCATATGAATTCGCTGGGGTTGCCGATCATGGGCGATGACTTCTATCCGCGCATCCAAACCCGGCCGTACGACGATTTCAGTCAGCCCTTGGCGCTGGTGGCGCGACGGCTGACTTTCGTTGATCCTCTTACCGGCGAAACGCGCGATTTTACGTCGCGTATGCCGCTGCGCTGATAGGCGCTCTGATATCGCTGCGCTGGCGAGGCATCAGCTGATGCTGCTCAGCTGGCGAGGCTCAGCTGATATCGCGCACAGAGCCGCGTTCGATAAGCTCGGTTGGAATCACGGTTTTGATTCCAGTCGGTACGTTTTCGCCTTCGCACTGGCGGCGGACCATCGAGAATGCCGCGGCACCGATGTCACCGAAGCGCATGCGCATGGTGGTGAGGTTCAAACGTGGCACCATGTCCACCAACGAATCATCCACGCCGACGACGCTCACATCTTCCGGCACTCGCTTACCGGCCGACTGCAGACCTTGGATTGCGCCGTACGCCATCTGATCATTGGCGGCATAGATCGCGGTGCACTCGGGGTCATGGGCCAACGCCACGCCCGCTTGATAACCGGAATCCGCGCACCAATCGCCAATGTACATGCTCGGCACGGGCGCACCCATCTGCTCCAGAGCGTCACGCCAGCCGCGCGCGCGGGATTCGGCGGCACGAGAGGTGGCAGGTCCGGCGATATGGTAGACGGTTTTGTGTCCTTTGCTCATCAAGTAGTCCACGATGGCGGTAGAGCAACCGTACTGGTCGGCGTCCACAGTGGGGCAGTAGTCGGCAGCGCCTTCAGAAATCAGTACGACTGGCAGCTCCCTCGGTGGTTTGTAGCCGACGAAATCGGAAATACGCTCCTCGAGCACCACGATGACGCCGTCCACCGGCTGCTTTTGCATACGTTCGACTGCGGCGGCCAGTGTTCGCTCCGAACCGTGACGCATGGTTTGGATGGTGACTGAGTAGTCATCTTCGGCTGCGGAGGAGATGATGGCGTCAAGGATCCGCGAATTGCCGAACGTGGCAGTATTGAACATGACCACGCCGATATCCTGGAATTTACCGCGCTTCAAGGCTCGCGCCGCATAGTTGGGGCGGTAGCCGAGCCGCTGCATGGCGGCTTCGACGCGCTGGCGGGTTTCAGGCTTGACCGCATCGCTGCCGTTGGCCACGCGGGAGACGGTCTGTGGGGACACTCCGGCTTCCTTGGCAACATCCTGCATGGAGACTTGCGATGTTCTCGACATGACGACCCCCGGTCAACACAATTATTCATACTTCATATGTGCACCAATAATGTCATTCATCATCGAACACGACGGTAACGATAACATCATTGTTTTCGTGACCATTGTAGCAAACATAGGCAAAAACGTTGAATTAAGACACGAATAGACAATGTTAGAAATCGTGTTATGATGATAACGCAAACATTTTAATCAGCCTTCGAAGGAGAGGGGTTGGAATGGCTTCAGCCAATGTCACAGCTGCACCCGTGGATGCGGGTCAGGTGCGTGTGAATAAGCATAAGGCGGATTGGCGTGGATGGAAGTTCATGTGGCCGTTCGCTGTGGTGTTCGTGTTCGTGTTCATCATCCCGATCGTGTACGCGATCTATATCAGCTTCTTCAAGAAGCAGATGATCGGCGGCACCAAGTTCGTTGGCCTGCAGAACTACCAGCGCCTGCTTGTTGATCAGCAGTTCTGGAGCAGTGTGGGTCGTGTGGCCCTGTTCACGGTGGTGCAGGTGCCGATCATGCTGTTCCTCGCGGCGGCCATGGCGTTGGCCATCGACTCGATGAAGCTGCATGGCACGAAGTTCTTCCGCATCTCCACGTTCCTGCCCTATGCGGTGCCGGCGGTGGTGTCCACGTTGATCTGGGGTTTCGTGTACGGCGCGAAGTACGGCCTGGTGGGAAGCTTCAACGATTTCTTCGGCACGAACGTCGACGTGTTGAAGCCTTCCGTGCTGCTTGCGGCGATCGGCAACATCAACACGTGGGAGTTCACGGGTTATAACATGCTGATCTTCTACAGCTCGCTGTCCACGATCCCGCACTCCCTGTACGAGGCCGCGTCGATCGATGGCGCTTCGGAGTGGCAGATCGTCAAGTCGATCAAGCTGCCTGAGTTGAAGGGCTCCCTGGCGATCACGGTGATCTTCTCGATCATCGGTTCGTTCCAGTTGTTCAACGAGCCGAGCATTTTGCAGAACATGGTGCCGGGCAACGCGATCACCACGTACTACACGCCGAACATGTACGCGTACAACCTGAGCTTCTCCGGCAACCAGTCGAACTACGCCGCCGCATTGGCCATCGTCATGGCCGTGATCACCATGGCCATCGCCTACGCGGTCCAGCTCAACAGCATGAAGGAGCAGATGAAGTGATGCGCCTCGAGCTGATTGCTGAAATGACTATGACTGTGATTGTGAAGGAGCGTATCTGATGAGTGCAGCAGCAAGTGCCCGTCCGGCCGAGGCGGAATTGAGGGCCCGGGAGAAGGCCGCCAGGAAGGCCGAGAAGGAACGTCAGAAGCGTATCGCCCGCGATGAGGCCGCCGAGAGGAAGCGCAGCGAAAAGGCCGGTTTCGCGAACGTGAACAACCCGCGCCGCAGCACGCTGATGACCATCCTGTGCGCCATCTTCGCCGTGTACTGCCTGTTCCCGTTCGTCTACCTGGCGATTAACGCGACCAAGACGCAGGCCGACTTCACCAGTACATTCGGTCTCGGCTTCGGCAGGACGTTCGCCCTGTGGGACAACATCGTCACCGTGTTCACCTACCAGAACGGCATCTTCGGCCGCTGGCTGATCAACACGCTCCTCTACGTGGTCGTCGGCGCGGGCGGCGCGACCCTGCTGGCCATCATGGGCGGCTACGCGCTGGCGAAGTTCCGCTTCCCCGGCCGCAAGGCCGTGTTCGCCGTGATCATCGGCTCCATCTCCGTGCCGGGCATCGCCCTGGCCGTGCCGCAGTTCCTCCTGTTCGCCAAGCTGGGCCTGACCAACACCCCATGGGCCATGATCATCCCGAGCCTCATCTCCCCGTTCGGGCTGTACCTCATGTGGATCTTCAGCGAGCAGGCCGTGCCGACCGAACTGCTCGAGGCCGCGCGCGTGGACGGCGCCAGCGAGTTCCGCACGTTCTGGACCATCAGCCTGCCGCTCCTGGCCCCCGGCATCGTCACGACCGCCCTGTTCACGATCGTGGCCACGTGGAACAACTACTTCCTGCCGTTGATCATGCTGAAGGACGCCGACTGGTACCCGCTGACCATCGGTCTGAACCAGTGGAAGGACCAGGCGTCCACCGCCGGTGGCCAGGCCATCCAGAACCTGGTGATCACGGGCTCCCTGATCACGATCATCCCGCTGGTCATCGCCTTCCTGTGCCTGCAGAAGTACTGGCAGTCCGGCCTCGCCGCCGGCGCCGTCAAGGAGTAGTGGAACCGGCCTTTCGGCCGATAGAGCTTCCCGCGGCTTTGCCTGCTCCGCTTCTCTCCCTCAGCCAGCCTGTCGGCTGACAGCTCCCTCATCAGAGGGAGCTATTATGCATCAGTCCTGGCCCCCTCTGACGAGGGGGCTCCCGCAAAGCGGGTGGGGGGAGAAGCCTGAGCGGCGCGCGAGCTGCTGCGGGTCATGCCGCATCGGCCAAAGATCGATTCCGAGCTGTCCGCCACAAAATCGTTATAAAGGATTCAAGAATTATGGAACACAGAGCGTTCAACTGGCCGCAGCCTCTTGCCGGCAAAAGCCCGCGCATCTGGTACGGCGGCGACTACAATCCGGACCAATGGCCGGAGGAAGTCTGGGATGAAGACATCGAACTGATGCAGAAGGCCGGAGTCAACCTGGTCTCCGTGGCCATCTTCTCCTGGGCCAAGCTTGAGCCGGAAGAAGGCGTCTACGACTTCGATTGGCTCGATCGCGTCATCGACAAGCTCGGCAAAGCCGGCATCGCAGTCGACCTCGCCACCGGCACCGCATCGCCGCCGATGTGGCTTACCCAAGCCCACCCGGAAATCCTCTGGGTCGACTACCGAGGCGACGTTTGCCAGCCCGGCGCACGCCAGCATTGGCGCGCCACCAGCCCCGTCTTCCTTGACTATGCGCTGAACCTGTGCCGCAAAATGGCCGAGCATTACAAAGACAATCCGTACGTAGTCTCCTGGCATGTGAGCAACGAATACGGTTGCCACAATCGTTTTGACTATTCCGATGATGCCGAGCGCGCCTTCCAAAAGTGGTGCGAAAAGAAGTACGGCACCATTGACGCCGTCAACGACGCATGGGGCACCGCCTTCTGGGCTCAGCGCATGAACAACTTCTCCGAGATCATTCCGCCACGCTTCATCGGCGACGGCAACTTCATGAACCCCGGCAAGCTGCTCGATTGGAAGCGCTTCAGCTCCGACGCACTGCTCGACTTCTACAAAGCCGAACGCGACGCGCTGCTCGAAATCACCCCCGGCAAGCCGCAGACCACCAACTTCATGGTGTCCGCAGGCGGTACCGGTCTTGACTACGACAAGTGGGGCTACGACGTGGACTTCGTGTCCAACGACCACTACTTCACCCCAGGTGAAGTGCACCTCGACGAGCTGGCCTACTCGGCCTCCCTGTGCGACGGCATCGCTCGCAAGAAGCCGTGGTTCCTCATGGAACACTCCACGTCGGCCGTCAACTGGCGTCCGATCAACTACCGTGTGGAGCCGGGCGAACTGGTGCGCGACTCCTTGGCTCATCTGGCCATGGGCGCCGACGCCATCTGCTACTTCCAGTGGCGCCAGTCCAAGGCAGGTGCCGAAAAGTGGCACTCCTCGATGGTGCCGCACGCGGGTCCGGACTCCCAGATCTTCCGCGATGTATGCGAACTGGGTGCCGACCTGAACAAGCTTGCCGACGAGGGTCTGCTTGATACCACGTTGGTCAAGTCGAAGGTCGCCGTGGTCTTCGACTATGAGTCCCAGTGGGCTACGGAACACGCCGCCACGCCTACTCAGGAGGTACGCCATTGGACCGAACCGCTCGCATGGTTCCGTGCGTTGGCGGACAACGGTCTTACCGCCGATGTGGTGCCGGTTCGTGGCCCCTGGGACGAGTATGAGGCCGTGGTGTTGCCGAGCCTGACGATCCTCTCCGAAGAAACCTCACGCCGCGTGCGCGAGTATGTGGCGAATGGCGGCAAGCTGTTCGTGACCTACTACACCGGTCTGGTGGACGAGAAGGATCACGTCTGGCTTGGCGGATACCCCGGTTCCATTCGAGACGTGGTGGGCGTGCGCGTGGAGGAGTTCGCGGCCATGGGCAACGACTTCCCGGGTGCCATGGATCACCTCGATTTGAGCAACGGCACGGTGGCGCATGATTTCGCCGACGTGATCACTTCGGTTGCGCCGACCGCGCACGTGGTGGCATCCTTCAAGGCTGATAAGTGGACCGGCTTCGATGGCGCGCCGGCCATCACCGTTAACGAATACGGTGACGGCAAGGCCGCATACATCGGTGCCCGACTGGGCCGTGAAGGCTTGGCGAAGTCCCTGCCCGCACTGCTGGAGGAATTCGACATCGATACGCCGGCCGAGGATGATCGCGGCGAGGTGCTGCGCGTCGAACGTGCGGATGCCACCGATGAGAACCACTTCGTGTTCCTATTCAACCGTACGCATGATGTTGCCGTGGTGGATGTGGAAGGCGAGCCATTGGTCGCATCGCTGGCGCAGGTCAACGAATCCGAGCATACGGCGGCCATTCAGCCGAACGGTGTGCTGGTAGTGAAGTTGTAGCCGCCGGTCGATATCGCCTACAGCGAAAAGCTCCAGGGCTTTGCTGGACAATATGTCTGGCGAAGCCCTTTTTGTATGGAAAATGAGCGTGGTGGTTTGTGCTGTAGTGTCTACTGCTGTAGTGGTTGCTGCAGTAGTTTCTGCTGCGGTTGTGTCTGCTGCAGTCATGTCTGCTGCAGTGGTGTCTGCTGCAGTGGTGTCTATTGCAGTATCGATTGGTTCTGCAATGGTTGCTGTTGCATAACTCGGTACAGTCTTGCTGTTTCTTACCATCGCGAGCGGCAGCCAACGTAATTGTTTGCGATAACACGCCGAGATGCTGTGTTTGCAAGAACTTGCGATGTGTGTATACTAATAAATGTTATCGCAATCATAGATTTTGGAAATGGCGAGAGGAGCCACTTCTCGAGGTTGAGGGGAATTCCAAGGGATTTGAATCAACTGCAAATCGATGATTACGAACGACATACAGATTTGAATCGTTCTGGACGATTCGAGGAAGGAGAACAGAACGATGAAGTTCACTGCCGCTAAGAAGGCTATTGCACTGACCGGTGCGGCCGCCATGCTGGTGTCCGTTGCCGCCTGCGGTTCCGATAGCGCCGGTTCCCAGCCGGAGCAGGAAAAGGATGTTCAGGAGATCACCGTGTGGGCTTGGGAGCCTACACTGACCCAGGTTGCCAAGGACTTCACCAAGAAGACCGGCATCAAGGTCGACCTCAAGAACGTCGGCACCAACACCAAGGAATACACCCAGCTTGATAACGCCATCGAGGCCGGCAACGGCGCTCCGGATGTGGCTCAGGTTGAGTACTACGCCATCCCGCAGTACGCCATCAAGGGCAACCTGCTGGACATCACCGACAAGACCTCCGGCTTCAAGGACTTCTACACCCCTGGCCCGTGGGCTTCCGTGCAGTTCGCTGGCAAGGTCTACGGCCTGCCGATGGATTCCGGCCCAATGGCCTTCTTCTACAACAAGGAAGTCTTCGACAAGGCTGGCGTTGACGCCGAGCAGATCAAGACCTGGGATGATTACTACGAGGCCGCTAAGAAGATTCACGCCCTTGGCGACAACTACTACATCACCTCCGATACCGGCGACGCCGGCTTCTACGATTCCATGACCTGGCTCGCTGGTGGCCAGCCGTTCAAGACCTCCTCCGACGGCTCCGAAGTCACCATCAACCTGACCGGTGATGAGAACGTGCAGAAGTTCAACGAGTTCTGGCAGAAGATGCTGGACGAGGGCCTGCTCGACACCAAGACCGCCGGCTGGTCCGAGGATTGGTTCAAGGGCATGGTCGACGGCACCATCGCCTCCCTGCTCACTGGTGCTTGGATGCCGGCCAACCTGGCCAACTCCGCTGCCGGTGGCGCTGGCAAGTGGCGTGTGACCCAGATGCCGACCGCTGACGGCTCCGCAACCAACTCCGAGAACGGTGGTTCTTCGCTGGCTGTGCTCTCCAGCTCCAAGAAGGCTGAAGCCGCCTACAAGTTCATCGAGTACGCTAACCACGGCGATGGCGTGGCCACCCGTGTGGCTGGCGGCGCATTCCCGGCCGACAAGGCTTCCATGGAATCCGATTCCTTCAAGAACGCCACGACCGTGAAGAACTCCGATGGTCAGGATGTTGACTACTTCGGTGGTCAGAAGTACAACGAGGTTCTTGCTCAGGCTGCTGAGAACGTGTCCTCCGACTACCAGTTCCTGCCGTTCGAGGTCAAGGCCCGCACCATCTTCGGCGACTACGTTGGCAAGTCCTACACCGGCGACCAGAAGCTGTCCGACGGTGTGGCTGCTTGGCAGAAGGCCCTGCAGGATTACGGCAAGGATCAGGGCTTCACTGTGAAGTAAGCTCTGTGAAGTAGCTCCGCAATCCGAGCCTTCAATCACTAATTGACTGCAAAAGCTCCGAGTGTTATGCACCCGGAGCTTTTTTGTTGTCCTGCGTTTCTTGCGTTTCCTGCGTTTCCTGCGTTCCCTGTATTTCCTGCGTTCCCTGTGCTTTCCATGTTCCTTGCGTTTCCCATGTTCCTTGCGTTTCCCGCGTTCCTTGCGTTTCCTGCGTTCCTTGCGTTCCCCTTCATACGCGCGCTAGGCCCACCCCGTGCCGGATTCCGGGAAATCCGTCGAAAATGATCTCCTAGAGGGGCTGTATTCGCTACTTTCCGCGGAATCCGTCGAAAATGAGCTCCCGAACGGGCTGTTTTTGCCGGATTCCGCGGAATCCGTCGCATACAGAGGCGGCGCGCAGGCATACTAGTAGACTCAGCAGTATGAGTTTGATTGGGCAACGAATCAGAAAGACGGCGACCATCATTGTGGCTGCCGTTCTTTCCGTATCCCTCGCATCCTGCGGACAATCCACCCAAGACAACCGCACCGAAATCACCGTGTGGAGCTGGGAGCCCAGCATGGGCAAAGTCATCAGCCGATTCGAGAAAGCCAACCCAGACATCAAAGTCAACTGGACCAACATTTCCGGCTACAACAATCTCAACACTGCCATCCAGGACGGCTACGGCACCCCGGACGTAGCACAAATCGAATACTATGCACTGCCGCAGTACGAAGTATCCGGGCAGCTGCTGGACCTCACCGACCGCATCGGATCCGATTACGCGAACTTCTTCACCCTCGGTACCTGGTCATCCGTACAGCTCGCCGGGCGAACCTACGGTCTGCCGATGGATTCCGGTCCAATGGGATTCTTCTACAACCAAGACGTCTTCGCACAGGCCGGCGTGGACGCCACACAAATCAAAACCTGGGACGACTACTACGAGGCCGCCAAAAAACTCAAGGATATCGGTGCCTATATCGCTGCGGATTCAGGCGACGGCAGCTTCTACGACGCCATGATTTGGCTCGCCGGCGGTCAGCCGTTCCATACATCGTCGGATGGCAAAACCGTGACCATTGATCTGGAACACGACGAGGGAACCCAGCGGTTTACCGAATTCTGGCAGAAGATGATTGACGAAGGCCTCGTGGACACCACCTCCGCCACATGGTCCGGGCGATGGAAAAGCCGGGTAGGCAACGGCACCATCGCCTCCGTGTTCATGGGTGCGTGGATGCCGTCGCTATTGCTCGCCAATGTGCCGGGCGCGGCCGGGTTGTGGCGCGTCACCACCATGCCCACCTATGATGGCCAGCCCACCAATGCGGAAAGCGGCGGTTCTGCGCTCGCGGTACTGCAGCTCACCCGCAAGCCGGATGCGGCATATCGGTTCGTGGATTTTGTCACCCATGATGCGCAGGGCATCAGCGCGCGCGTGGCTGGCGGCGCATTTCCCGCCGACTATGCCACGCTTAACTCTCAGGAATTCCTGGACAAAACCACGTTGACCGCCAGCAATGGCATGGAAATTCCGTATTTTGGCGGGCAGAAGTTCAACCGTGTGCTCTCCGAGGCGGCGGAAGATGTGTCCGTGGGATACCAGTATCTGCCGTTTGAAGTGTACGCGCGCAATGACTTTGAAACCACGGTGGGCAAAGCGTACAGCTGGGCGAGTAGCTTCCAGGCGTATCAGCGCCGTCAGGCCGCCATCGCGATGGGATGGAAGGACGAGTACGGCAATCCGTTGCAGCCGTTGGAGGATCCTGGTGCCAAGGTAAGCCTTGAGAACGGGCTCACGCAGTGGCAGAAGGATCTGAAGGAATACGGTTTCAACCAAGGCTTCACTATCAAATAGCGGAAGCGGGGCAGTAGCCGGGGCGACAGTGGGACGACAGCTGGGCCACCGGGCAGCCGCCTGGGACTGCAGCTGGGCCGCGGATTGCAACTGGGACTGCAGCTGGGCAGCAGCGGGATGGCAGCCGGGCAGCATATGGCTCTGTTACCGCGCCTACCCATGCTTATTCCTCCGTATGTTCGCGCGAATTACGGACCCTGCGCGTACAAACGGAGGAAATTGGCCGTGAAAATGATCGTATGTACGCGCAGTATCCGTCAGTTGCGCGTACATACGAACGATTTGGACGGCGACTAGCGCATGACCACCGCATGACCACCGCATGACCACCGCACGACTGCCGCACGTTGCGCGTCGCGCCGGATGGCGGCTTGTGCGGCATGGAGGAAGTCGGCTAGCGCACGGCTAGCGCACGGCTAGCGCACGTACCGCGCGGCTAGCGCACGTACCGCGCGACTAGCGCACCACTACCGCACGTCTACCGTACGTCTACCGTACGTTGCGCGCGTAGATGCTGGCCATGCCCTTGAAAATCAGGTCCGGGTCGTAGATGTCGATCAGGTCGGTGTCATCGGCGAATACGCGCCCCAATCCACCGGTGGCGATGACCTGGAAGTCCTCGCCACCGAGCTCCTTGCGGAACTGCTCGATGGTGCGCTCCACGCCACCCAGGAACGTATAGTAGAGGCCCGCCTGCATACAGGTTTTGGTATTCGTGCCCAAAATCGTACTTGGCCGGGTGATCTCCACCTCAGGCAGTTGCGCGGTATCGCCCCAGAGGGCCGCGGCACCGGTACGAATACCAGTGGTGATCACGCCGGAATCGATAACGCCATGCGCATCCACATGGGTGAATGTGGTGGCCGTACCGAAATCAGCCACCAGCACCGGGCCGCCGTATTCGTTGTATGCGCCGGCGCAGTCGGCCAGGATATCCGCGCCCAGCGATTTCGGATCGTCCACGCGCACGTTCATGCCGGTTTTGATGCCCGGCCCAATCACCATCGGATCGATATCCAGGAACTTGATGATCGAGGAGCGGAAGGAATGCATGACCTTCGGCACCACCGAGCAGATCACCACATCGTCCACATCGCGCGGCGTGAAACCGCTCATGCGCAGAAACTCAGTCAAAAACAGGCCATATTCATCCGACGTATGGTTCGCCTTGGATGTGATGCGATACGTGCCCACATTGGTGCGGCCAGTCTCACCATCCAAAAAACCAATCACAATATTCGTATTGCCGATATCAACGGCGACCAGCATGATAACCCTCCAGCGTTGAGATGGATTTCATCGCCAAGTCTACGCGCATTCGCCCCGCCTTCTACGCACCCGCGCCTATGATTACACCTTGGTAGTCGACCCGACTTGGGCGGCCAACCGACATTTCACGAGAATTACAGAGGAATATCAGAGGAAGAACTATGTCTCAAGACAATGGTGTGCACGCGGAAACCGGCGCAACCAGTGCAAATAACGCGAATAATGCAAGCAGTGCAAGCGGCACAACTGGAGCAACTGGCGCCACCACGGATGCCAGCCTGGCTTCGCGCGCCAAGAATCCCAAGAAGCACGGCCCGAAGTGGTGGCTGATCTCCCTGATCGCCGTGATCGTGGCATGTGCTGTGGTGATCGGCGTCACGGTTGCTTACGGCAAGAAGAGCGACTCCGCGGATGCATCTGCCAAGAATATGATTGCGGACACCGTGACCATCGGCCTGAAGCTTGCCCCCACCAACCTTGACATTCGCAACACCGCAGGCTCCGCGCTCGACCAGGTGCTCATCGGCAACGTGTACGAAGGCATCGTGGCCCGCGACTCCAAGAACCAGGTGGCTCCAGGCCTCGCCTCCAGCTGGGAGGAATCCAAGGACGGTCTGACCTACACCTTCCATTTGAACAAGAACATGAGCTTCTCCAACGGCGACAAACTCGACGCCGAGGACGTGGCCTGGTCCATCAACGAACTCATCGCCAAGCAATACCATGATGCCGACGCGCTCACCGCGGTGAGCAAGGTGGAAGCCAAGAATGCCGACACCGTGGTCATGACGCTTAAGACTCCGAACTCGAACCTGCTGTGGACGCTGACCGGCCGCGCTGGCTTGGTGTTCGACAAGGACGCCAAGTATGACCTGAAGACTCAGGCTGTGGGCTCCGGGCCGTACACCGTGGCCAAGTTCGTCGAGAATGATTCGATCACGCTCAAGGCCAACGACAAGTACTGGGGCAAGAACAAAGCCAAGACACCGACGGTGGTAGTCAAGTACTTGGCTGACGATAACGCTGCAGTGAACGCGCTGAAATCCGGCGATGTGCAGGTGCTCGCGCCAATCACCGAAACCTTGGCCGGTCCGTTTAAGTCCGATTCGGCCAACTACACGGTGAAGGCAGGCAACGGCACCGATAAGTATGTGCTCGGCTTCAACAACGCTTCCGGTTCCAAGCTCGCCGATAAGCGCATTCGCCAAGCCATCCGTTACGCCATCAACCATAAGGAGATCATCGCCTCCCGTGGCGGCGCGGATAAGGCACTGGGCGGCCCGATTCCATCCCTTGACCCCGGTTATGAGGATCTGACCAAGCTGTACCCGTACGATCAGGCCAAGGCCAAGTCGCTGATGGCCGAAGCCGGTTACTCCACTGATAAGCCGCTCGAGCTGAGCCTCACCTATGCCAACATCTACGGCACCGAGCTCGGCGACCAGCTGCGCTCGCAACTAAAGCCGATTGGCATCGATTTGAAGGTCAACGTGGTGGAATTCTCCACCTGGCTGCAGGACGTGTACACCAACCATGACTTCGACATCTCGCTGGTGGATCACAACGAAAGCCACGATTTCTACTCCTGGGCCGACCCGACCTACTACTTCGGCTACGACAATGCCGACGTGCAGAAGCTCTACAACGAGGGCGTGGCCGCCACCACCGACAAGGAGCGTGACGCCAAGTTCGCCGAAGCCGCCAAGCTCATCTCCGAGGATGCGCCGGCCGACTGGCTGTTCAACTACCGCATCACCACGGTTACCGCCAAGGGCGTGAAGGGCTTCCCGTTCGACCTGAACCAGACGGTTCTGCCGCTCTACAACGTGACCTATTCGCTCGCCGAATTCAGCCAGAAGTAGCTATTTTCGGCTCCTCTTGTTAGGGGAGCCGGCGGCGAACGCCGACTGAGGGGTGAGGGACAGTTTCATGGGTGATTGCAACTATCCCTCAGCTACTATCCCTCAGCTACTGTCCCTCAGCTACTGTCCCTCAGCTACTGTCCCTCAGCTACTGTCCCTCAGCTATTTTTGGTTATGGATGTCTTATGGTCTTATGGCAATGAGATGTGAAGGACTGGGAAGGAACCACACATGCGATTTGTGATTCGCCGACTGTTGCTGTTTGTAGTGGCGTTGTTCGGCATATCCGTGGTGGTGTTCGCGGCACTGCGCATTCTGCCCGGCGATGTGGCCTCCATTATGGCCGGCATCAACGCGCCCGCCAGCCGCGTGGCGCAATTGCGCGAACAGCTCGGCTTGAATCGGCCGCTGACTACCCAGTACTTCGATTGGATGGGCGCACTGGTCACCGGCGATTTCGGTACTTCGATTCTGACCGGACGCTCGGTGACGGCACTGATCGGCACGCGCGCTGCCATTACTTTTCCTTTGATTATTCTGGGCTTGTTGATTGCGATGGCTATCGGGCTGCCGCTCGGTTGTACGGCGGTACTGGCACGCTCGCCCCGCGTGCGCGCGGCATTCCATGTTTTAGCGATTATCGGCGGATCCGTACCTGCCCTGTGGGGTGGCCTGCTGCTGATTCTGCTATTCGGCAAAGGCGTGGGACTCGTCGGTATTCTTCCCTCGCAAGGCTTCCCGCTCGACGGCTGGGGCAAACCGGGCAGTGCAATAGTGTCGCTGATTCTGCCGGCGCTCACGGTCGGCATCATCGTTGGTGCTTCGCTGATGCGTTACACGCGTTCGGCGCTTGGTGAGCTGGCCGGCTCCGGTTATATCGACATGGCCCGCTCCTGCGGCATGACCCGCACCCAGGCGGTGCTCAACGTCGGTCTTCGTCTCGCCATGCCACAGCTGGTGTCGGTGATCGGCTTGACTTTCGCCTCGATGATTACCGGCGTGATGGTCATCGAGAACCTCTTCGCTCTGCCCGGCATCGGCAACGGACTCGTCACCGACGTGGGTAATCGCGACCTCATCGCCGTGCAAAGCGAGCTGTTCCTGCTTGCCGCATTCTTCCTAGCCATCGGCCTGATCGTGGATGTATTGCATCGTGTTCTCGACCCGCGTTTGAAGAACGGCGGCAACGTTGCGGAGGTGAATGCATGAGCAACAGTCACAACAATCGTGCCGCGATAACGCGAAGGGCATACGCAGCAGTGGCACTGCGCACCATGTGGCGTCGCGCGGAAGGCAAATTCGCACTCATCGTGCTCGCACTCTGGCTGGCCGTGGCATTGGTTTCGCTAGTCTGGACGCCGCAATCATTGTGGACTACCGACGGCTACCATGTATGGGCCAAGCCGTCCGCCGCGCACTGGCTTGGCACCGACGGTACCGGCGCCGACGTATTCAGCTGGCTGATGGCTGGATCGCGCACTAATCTGCTGATTGTGCTGCTGACGGTAGTGGTATCCGCACTGTGGGGATTGCTGTTGATTGCTGCAATGGTGGCGCGTAATTCCGCGCTCGCCAGCACGTCCGTGGTGGTGATTGACGCGCTGATTTCCATTCCGACGGTGCTGATCGCACTGATTCTCGCTGTGCCGATGGGCGCTTCCATTGCGGTGATTGTAATCGCCTGCGGCTTTGGTTACGGACTCAATCTTGCCCGCGTGGCCCGTCCGGCTGCGTTGTTGGCCGCCCGTTCGGCCTATGTGGAATCGGCTCTGGCCAATGGCGCAAGCGGCTGGCGGGTATTGGTCAGCCATATCATCCCTAATAATCTGCCGGTACTTGCCGTGCAGCTTTCCTTGTCCGCGGGCACTGCGGTGCTGGCTGAATCCGGGCTCACCTATTTGGGCATCGGTGTGCCGTCCGGCGTGCCGAGCTGGGGACACTCGTTGGCCACTTCAGTCAAGCTCATCAATGTGTTCCCGCTGACTGTGCTCTGGCCCGGCCTGATTGTTACGGTGGTGGTTGTGGCATTGAATGTGTTCGGTGACGTGCTGCGCGATGCCATCGATCCGGTGGCGAATCCCGCGTTGCGGCAGACGGCTGGTTCCGCCGGGAAAGAAGACGAACGATGAGCGTTACCGTAGAAGCTTTGAGCATTGCCATCGGCGGCAAGCCGATTGCTGCTGATGTGAACCTTGATATTGCCGACGGCGAGCGCGTTGGACTCATCGGTTCCTCGGGCTCCGGCAAATCCATGATTTCCAAAGCGATGCTGGGATTGCTGCCGCTGAATGCCACGGTTTCCGGGTCGGTTATCTTGGGCGAGACGCAAGTGATTGGTGCGTCCGAACGTGAGCTTGCGGACTTGCGCGGCCGCTATGTGGGCACGGTATTCCAGAATCCGGCTGCTTCGTTGAATCCGGTGATGACTGTCGCCCAGCAGATCGGATTGCCGTTGAAGTTGCACTATGACCTCACCAAGGCCGAGCGTGCCGAGCGCGTGGCTCGCATGCTTGGCAAAGTCGGGCTGAGTGCGGATGCGGCCAACAAGTATCCGCATGAGCTTTCCGGCGGCCAGCAGCAGCGCGTAGGCATCGCCACGGCATTGATTACCTCGCCGCGATTCATCATCGCTGACGAGCCGACCACCGCACTCGATTCGATTACGCAGCGTCAGATCGTGGATTTGTTGACTGCTTTGGTGGATGATGCCGGTGCTTCGATGCTGTTCATCACCCATGATTTTTCCGTGCTCGCGCGCGCCACCACGCGCTGCTATGTGCTGGAATCCGGGCGTATTGTGGATTCCGGGGTGACTGCCGAAGTGCTGGCTGACCCGCAGACGCCTGAATCCAAACGCTTGGTGTCCGCCGCCCGTAGCCTTACCCTCCGCAGCGTTGACCTCCACAGCACCAAGGAGGATTCCCATGAGCAATGAATTACTGCTCGCCGCGCGCAACATTAACGCTTCCTTCGCCGACCGCAATAGGCATCGCGGATTGTTCGACTTCGGCCGCGCGCCACGCCGCCAGGTGCTGTTCGACGTATCCGCCGAGGTGCATGCGGGGGAGTGTCTGGCGGTGATCGGTGCTTCCGGCTCAGGCAAAACCACGCTGACCCGCATCATGCTGGGGCTTACCGCCGCCGACTCCGGCAGCATCGAATACCGTGGCGCTGAAGTTCGCCACGGATCAGAGGGCATGCGTGCATTGCGCGCCGAATCCTCCATCGTGTTTCAGGATCCGTTCTCGTCGCTTGACCCGCGCTGGACCGTCGAACGTTCGGTTTCCGAGCCCCTATGGTTGCGCCGCCGTGCCCTTGGATTCGCAGCCGACGAGGTCGAAGGCAAAACCGCACAGGCGCTGGCCCGAGTCGGCCTCGAACCGCGTGAATTCATGGGCCGTTACCCCTGCGACCTGTCCGGCGGTCAAGCCCAGCGCGTAGCCATCGCCAGAGCCATCGTCAATGAGCCGCGTCTGATTCTGGCCGACGAGCCGATGAGTGCCATCGATGTGGCCGCCCGCGTGCAGATCTTGGAAACCTTCCAATCGATTCTCGCTGCAGAAGGGTCGCGTGACATCGACCCAGTAACCGGGCAGCCCGTCAAACCGGCCATCATCATGGTTTCTCATGATCTTGGCGTCGTGCAGCATATCGCCGACCGCATTCTTGTGCTGCATGAAGGCAGAGTAGTCGAATCAGGCACTACCGAAGCCGTGCTCGGTCATCCTCGGTCTGACTACACCCGCCAGCTCATCGCCGCAGCCTCGCTCTAGGTGGGTGTAGTCATCGGGCTATTGGGGACTGGCGGTCGATTACGTTTTCCAACCAAATTTGAGGCTGTTATTTACGTTTTCCAACGGCTGAAGTGTCAATGTGGATACAGGGTGCTTCCGTAATATGAACGCCGGCGACACGCGCATGTCTCAACCTGTGCTATGGTGTGAGGCATGCAGATTTTCTCATGTTGTTGTCGCTAACCGACGCCCCCGGGCGCACGGTCAGTGACGCATAACTTGAGAACGAGCATTCGCATCGCAGCAAGTCGGCTGCGAATCTTTCCATAAATGTGAACCGCGGAAGTTGGCGCGGTGTGATGGTTCGCATCACGACATTGGAAAATGCAGATCACAGCATAACTCTTCACGCGAGCGATGGGGTGTGGATGCTCCCAATCAAACTGAAGTCAATGTCCGCTCGTCCGGGATCGTCGGTTCACGAAAGCAACAGAACCGATCGCTTGCAACCTAACCCAACAGCAACCTAGCAGCAATCCAGCAACCTAATAACAACCCCGTAAACTCTGGACCAAAGGACTTCACATGACCATCCACAACAGCCTCGCGGAACTCATCGGCAACACCCCGCTCGTCAAGCTGAACCACATTCCTCAGGCGGCCGGAGTCAAGGCCACCATCGCCGTCAAAGTCGAATACTTCAACCCGGGCGGCTCCTCCAAGGACCGCATCGCCGAGCGTATCATCGACGCGGCCGAGCGATCCGGTCAGCTGAAACCCGGCGGCGTCATCGTCGAGCCCACATCCGGCAACACCGGCGTCGGCCTGGCCCTCGTGGCCCAGCAGCGCGGCTACCGTACGATCTTCACTCTGCCGGACAAAGTCTCCGAATCCAAGCGTGCAGTGCTGCGCGCCTACGGTGCCGAAGTCATCGTGACTCCCACCGATGCCGGCCCGGATGATCCGCGCTCCTACTACCAAGTGGCCGAGCGCCTCGCCAACGAAATCCCCGGCGGTTTCCGCCCGAACCAGTACGACAACCCGAATGGCCCGGAAAGCC
Source organism: Bifidobacterium colobi (assembly GCF_018555455.1). Taxonomy (GTDB): domain Bacteria; phylum Actinomycetota; class Actinomycetes; order Actinomycetales; family Bifidobacteriaceae; genus Bifidobacterium; species Bifidobacterium colobi. The sequence goes on from NZ_JAFEJU010000002.1 coordinate 293,497, forward strand.
ACTACTACACCACCGGCCCGGAAATCTGGGAAGCCACCGACCACAAAGTTACCCATTTTGTTGCCGGCATCGGCACCGGCGGCACCATCTCCGGTACCGGGCGTTACCTCAAGGAAGTTTCGGATGGTGCGGTCAAGGTCATCGGCTCCGACCCTGAAGGCTCCATCTACTCCGCCGACTCGCTCGCCGACGTGCACCAGTACGACATCGAAGGCGTGGGAGAGGACTTCTACCCCAAGGCCTTCGACCGCAACATCACCGACGACATCGTCAAGGTGGGCGACGCCGAAGCCTTCGAAATGACCCGCCGTCTGGCCGGCGAGGAAGCCCTGCTCGTGGGCGGCTCCTCCGGCATGGCCGTGGCCAGCGCCATCAAGTACGCGCTCGCCAACGACTTGGATGAAAACCAGCTTGTGGTGGTGCTCGCACCGGATTCCGGCCGCAGCTACATGGAGAAGATCTTCAACGACGATTGGATGCGAGCCAACGGTTATGGCGACGTGGTGGACCGCACCACCAAGCCGTCCCTCGCCGAGCAGTACCTCTGAACAATTCCGCAATAACCCGTTATCACTAACACCAATATCAACACGCGCCGCATAAGCCGGCAGCTGCCGTACTCTCGAAGGCAGCACAATGGAAAGGAACACACCATGTCCGCTGAATACAACGCCAAGTTCGCCCAGAACGCCCTCGCCACCCGCGCCATCCACGCCGGCCAGGAGCCCGACCCCACCACCGGTGCTGTGGTGACCCCGATTTTTGCCACCTCCACCTTCAAGCAGGACGGTGTGTTGGGCCTGCGCGGCGGCCATGACTACTCCCGCTCCATCAACCCCACCCGCACCAGCTTCGACGAGCAGCTGGCATCCGTAGAAGGCGCCAAGTATGCGCTGAGCTTCTCCTCCGGTCTTGCCGCCATCGACGTGCTGCTGCGCTCCACCATCAAGCCCGGCGACAACATCCTGCTCGGCAACGACGTGTATGGCGGCACCTACCGTCTACTCTCCAAGGTGTTCGTGCCGTGGGGCGTGGGCCTTGACGTGGTGGACATCACCGACCTTGCCGCCGTGGAAGCCGCCCTGTCCTCCAAGCATTACGAGTACGTGTGGGTCGAGACCCCGTCCAACCCGCTGCTCAACATCACCGATATCGCCGCCACCGCAGAAGTGGCGCACAAGTACGGCACCAAGGTCGCCGTGGACAACACCTTCGCGTCCCCGGCCTTGCAGCATCCGCTGGATGAGGGCGCCGACGTGGTGGTCTACTCCACCACCAAATACATCGGAGGCCACTCCGACGTGGTCGGCGGCGCCGTGGTGCTGAACGACGACGAAACCCGCGAAAAGGTGGCGTTCCTGCAGAACGCCGCAGGTGCTGTGCCCTCCCCGTTCGACTCCTGGCTGGACATCCGCGGCCTGAAGACCTTGGATCTGCGCGTCAAGCGCCACAGCGCCAACGCCCTCAAGGTGGCCGAATGGCTGGAATCCCAGCCGGCCGACATGATCGAGCGCGTCTGGTACCCGGGCCTCGAATCCCATCCGGGCCACGAGATCGCCGCACGCCAGATGCACGGCGGTTTCGGTGGCATCGTCTCCGTGCAGCTTGCCGCCGGCGCGGAAGCCGCCAAGCACTTCGTGGACCACACGCAGATCTTCACGCTGGCTGAATCCCTGGGTGGTGTGGAAAGCCTGATCGAGGTGCCGGCCGCCATGACCCACGCCTCTGTTGCCGGCACCACCCTGCAGGTGCCCGCCAACCTGGTGCGCATCTCCGTGGGCATCGAAAACGCCGACGACCTCATTGCCGACCTCAAGCAGGCTCTCGAACGCCTGTAATAGGGGAGGAGCAACGGTTTTTCCGTCCAAATCCTTCCGGAGGCGTGATAACTCGCTTACAAGGGGTTGATTTACTGGTTTCAGAACATCTATCTGCGTTACAAGGGGTTGTTGATGGCCGGTGTGCAAGGTATACAGGCCATCAGCACACCGTTATTCCGCCATTGTTGTGAGTCGGCTACTTGGTGAGGAACCCCTTGTAAACGAGATAGACCTTCCGAATAGATCAAATCCGCCCCTTGTAAGCGAGTTAGCATTTGTAATGCCGTCCAAACGCATCTTGGCGGTGCCGATACGCGTCGATGCGCTATGGTGGGAGCCATGACAGCACAGGATACAGCGCTCGCAGCACTCAAACGGTATTACGGTTATGACTCATTCCGGCCCGGCCAGCAAGGCATTGTTGAAGCCTTGCTCGCCGGCCGTGATGTGTTGGGCGTAATGCCCACAGGTGCCGGCAAATCCGTGTGCTATCAGATCCCCGCCGCCCTGTTGCCGGGTGTCACGCTGGTCATCTCGCCCCTGATCTCCCTGATGCGCGATCAGGTGGATGCGTTGAACGATATCGGTCTGCCAGCCGCATTCGTCAACACCACGCAAGACATGGACGAACAGGCCATGGTGCTTGCCCAAGCCGCGGCTGGACAGATCAAACTGCTCTATGTGGCTCCGGAACGCTTGGAAACCGGGCGATTCCGCGATTTCGCCGCCCGCACGCCGATTTCCCTCATCGCTGTGGATGAGGCACATTGCGTCTCCCAATGGGGTCAGGATTTCCGCTCCTCATACCTCGGCATCGGCGAATTCATTGCAGGGCTCCCGCAACGCCCGCCGATCGGCGCATTCACCGCCACGGCAACCGAACGCGTGCGGCAGGATATTGTGGGATTACTGGGTTTGCGCAATCCTGCGGTTACCGTAACTGGTTTCGACCGGCCGAACCTGTATTTCGATGTGGTCAAACTCGAGACCAAATACAAGGCCGCATGGGTGGCTTCGTATCTTGCCGAACACACGGATGAATCCGGCATCATTTACTGTGCCACGCGCAAAACCACGGAAGAAATCGCCAGAACCTTAAACGACATGGGGCACACCGCTGTCGCTTATCATGGCGGCATGGCTGCGGACGTGCGCGAAAAAGCACAACGCGATTTCATCACCGATAAAGTGCCGGTGGTAGTGGCCACCAACGCGTTCGGCATGGGCATCGACAAGTCCGACGTGCGCTTCGTAATCCACTACAACATGCCGGAATCCATCGAAGCCTACTATCAGGAGGCTGGCCGCGCTGGACGAGACGGAGAACCAAGCCGCTGCACGTTGCTGTGGAACGAGTCCGATATCGTGACCCGCCGCCGTCTCATGGATGGGGACAACGAGAATGCGCGCATGACTCCCGAGCAGCAGGAGATTGCACGGCAACATAAGCGTCGCCTGCTCAACGCCATGATTGGCTATTGCCGTACCACCGACTGTCTGCATCGGTATATGACCCGGTATTTTGGCCAGGAACTTGCGGCAGCTGGCTCCGCTGATGTCTCGCTGAGCGCTGTCGGTGGCAACGCGGGCACCAATATTGCAAGCGGCGAGAACGCCAACGACCACAGCGCCAAATGCGGCGCATGCTCCAACTGCGAAAGCACGTTCTCCACCACGGATGTAACCGATGTGGCGCGCGCCATCAGCCGCTGCGTGCACGATGTGGACCAGCGCGTCGGCTCCGGCAAAATCGTCAAGATTTTGCGCGGCTCTCAAGCTCAGGATTTAGCATGGCTGAACCCTGAGCAGCTGCCTACATTTGGTGTGCTCAAAGATGTGAATACCGCGCTGATTCGTGACGTATTGAATCAGATGGTTACGGATGGGTATTTGGATATCAAGGAAGGCCGACTGCCTATCGTGACCTTTGGCAATCGTGCTGCGCAAACCGTTGCGCCTGATTTCCAGTATGCGATAAAGAAAGCAGAGCGTAAGGTGACGGCTCGTACGTCATATCGCGGTGCATCCAACGGGGAGGCGTTGAGCTCCAACGCGGGCACGGGCATTACGAGTACCAGTACCGGTGCCGCACTCAGTTCCTACACGCCTGATGATGATAATGAAGCGCTATTCCAAAAACTACGCGAACTGCGTCGTACGATTGCTCAGGAGATTGGCAAGCCGCCATATATCGTGTTCTCGGATAAGACATTGCGTGATATGGCGGTGATCAAGCCGGTTACCGATGCGCAGTTCCTGTCCGTCAACGGCGTGGCTCACACGAAGCTCGACCTGTATGGTAAGCGTTTCATGGAGGCGATTGCCACATACAACGCGCAGCATGCCGGCTGACGAAGTCGCGCGGCGGATGGTTCGCCAGCCGCGCCGAGCGGTGACGTGACCCCCTAGTGCACCCAGTGCGCCTAGTGCACCCAGACGCTGCAATTATTACAACTGCGGCAACTCTGGCAACTGCGGCAACTGCGGCATACAATCACGGCTGCAGCATGAAGAACGTGTACGGGTCGCCCTTGTTGATCATCGACTGATCGGCTCGTTGCGGCTCCGGTCCTGCCATTTCAGCCTGTCCTCCGGAGGCCTCGCTCACTGTGGAGAATGGCGTGCCATTGGGGAACCATTGCCAAGCGCCGCAAGGGAACATGCCGCTATTGGGGTTGGCTCCCAAGTCGCCGCTGAATTGCAGTGCCTTTTCGTCGCATTGCAGCACGTAGCCGTTGGCATCGTTGGCGGTGATCGAGGAGAACTTGCCGGTGAACGAAACCGAGCTGATCGCTGAATCCGGCGCGGATTGCAGGCTGTAATTATCCGGGTCGGTGACGGACATGTATTTGCCGGTGAACGAACCGGTCTCGTCAACGCTGATGGTGGTTTGCGTGGTGCCGCTGGACATCCACACATAGGTGCCGGCAACGTTCTTGAATAGGTTGGTTGCCGTTTCTGATTGCTTCTTGGCGTCGGAATCCGTGGAATCATTGGATTCCTTGCCGGAATCGGCGGTGGACTTGGATGCGTCGCCGTTGGTTCCGGAGTCCTGTGAGCTGGCCTGTGAGCTGGAGGTGGCACGCTGTTCGCTGCCGCCCCAGAGCCCTACTCGGTAGGTGACGAACAGTCCCACGGCGATGGCAAGCAGCAATGCCAACGATGCCGACAAGATGATGATGAGTTTGCGCGAAGTGACTTTCCCGATAACCGAGGCTGCGGATATGCGAGCTTTGGGCGATGGGGATGAGGTGTTGGCTGCAGTTGCCGATGATGTGGCTGTTGCGGGTGACGTTGGTGGTACCGGTACCGCCGGAGATGTCAGGATTGTCGTTTGGGCTGAGGGCGATGGGGTCGGCGGCAAAGGAACAGCACCGGGAGCGGCCTTTGGTGCCGGCACTGCTCGGATCTGTTGGGTCCTATGCGACTGCGGCGCTGAAGGCTGCGGCATCGGACGGGCGGACGGCGTGGGAACTGGGGAAGGTGACGCAGGTGATTGCGGCAGTGGGATTTGAGGACTCGGTACAGTTGCCGTGGTTGGTGCTGGCGATGCTGATGCTGCGGGTGGCGCAGGCGTTGGTACAGGCGGCAGCGGTACTGAGACTGATTGTGCGGCCGATGGCGCAGTCATAGGCATAATCGCACCACAATATGGGCAGAATCGTTGTCCGGATTCAATAGTTGCGTGACATTGTGGGCAAATCATGGTTCCTCTTTCCCTGATGCCGAGCGCTGCCGAGGCAATAGTGCAACGGTACAGTCAATTTTATGCTCAAGTGCGGCGTTTGGCACAGTGTTCGAAGAATCAGGCGGATTGCCTCGCCTTATAACCAACCTCTATAACGACGGGCAGTTCTATCACCTCATCGCCGACTACGATGGGCGGTGTACGAGCATTCTGCACAGAAAGGGGATTGCGATGGCAGAGGAAACTCAGGAAAAGCCGGTTGTCGAATCATTCCAGTTGGATCACACCAAGGTCAAGGCGCCATACGTGCGTTACATCGATACGGAAAAAGGTCCGCATGGCGATGTGATCTCCAATTATGATCTGCGCTTGACCCAGCCGAACAAGCAAGCCATCCCCACCGGCGGCCTGCACACCATTGAGCACACGATTGCCGTGCTGCTGCGTGAACGCATTCCGGGCTACATCGACTGCTCGCCGTTCGGCTGCCGCACCGGCTTCCATCTGCTGACTTGGGGCGAGCATCCCACCGAGGAAGTGGCGAAGGCGCTCAAGGAATCGTTGGAATTCATCGCATACAAGGCCACGTGGGATGATGTTCCGGCCACCACCGAGAAGAGCTGCGGCAACTATCGCGACCACAGCTTGTTCACCGCCAAGGAATGGGCGAAGCAGATCTTGGAGGAGGGCATCAGCTCCGATCCGTTCGAACGCAAGGTCGTCTGATTTTCGGGTGATTATTGAGCAATAGTGCTTGAATGTGTCGGGCAGGATTGCGCCATCGGACGCGTTGTCTGACACATGATGAACATGTGCCGAACACGTGATGAGATGAGCTCCGTCCACGCTATGACGCGGACGGAGCTTTCTATATTGCCGTCATGATAGGTTTACCGTCAGTTCAACCATATGGCCGTTGGCAGTACGTGATTTGTGATGCGATTGATGCGCAGCCAGCAGTCGCGCAGAAAGAGGGTAGAGGTGACTCAGTCGAATACCGCACATAAGGCGACGGGCCGCCGATTCCGCCATGCCACGATGCGCGATCTGCCGCACATGCAGCAGATCTACGCGCACGCCCGCGCGCTGATGGCTGCCAATGGCAATCCGACGCAATGGGGAACCGAATTCCCGCGCGAATCCGTGATCATCGACGACATTGCCAACCAGCGCACGATGCTGCTGGTGGATACGCACAACGGTCGGGAACGAATCCTCGCACAGTTCGCGCTATGCCCAGGCAAGGATCCGACCTACGAGCATATCGACGGTGCTTGGCTCGATAACGATACGTATGTGACCATTCACCGCATCGCATCATCCGGCTTGGTGCGGCACGCCGCGCGCGATTGCATCACCTGGGCGTTGAAGCATTACGGCAATGTACGCGCCGACACGCACCCGAACAACAAAGCCATGCAGCATGTGCTAGAAACCGCGGGATTCGCGCGATGCGGTCTGATTCAGCTGCTCGACCGGCCCACGGATACGACGAGGATCGCCTACCAGCGCCACGAATGGTAGGTTGAGCGCGGAATAGCGGAGCGTCATCTTCGTTGCGCCTGTCGCGGTACCTTTGCGCCGCTTCCCTCGATGTGTCTTAATGACATACGCGGTATTCCACGCTCAACCAGCGAATAGTAATAGAGCCCACTCAATCGAGTGGGCTCTATTACATGGTCACAGACCTATGATTAGGCTTCGGCCGGTGCAGTTTCTGCAGTTTCAGCGGCTTCGACATAATCATCGGTAACCTCAGGTTTGTTACCATGCTCCAGCTTGGAGCGTTTGCGGCTGTAGCCGAAGTACACAATTAGACCAAGGCCGAACCAAATGGCGAATCGCACCCAAGTCTCCCAGTTGAGGCCTGCAATCAGCACGAAGCAGAACACAATGGAAATGATCGGGGTGAACGGCACCAGCGGAGCCTTGAAGCCGCGGTGGGCGTCCGGCTGCGTCTTGCGCATCCACAGAATGCCGGCGGACACGATGATGAATGCGGACAGCGTACCGATGTTCACCAGCTCGAACAGCACGTTGATGTTGATGAAACCACCGGCGATAGCGGTCAGGATGCCGAAGAACCAGGTGCCCTTGAACGGGGTGCGGTACTTCTCGTGCACGTGGCCGAAGAACTCCGGGAACAGGCCGTCGCGGCTCATCGCGTAGCAGATACGGGACTGACCGTAAAGCTGCACGAGCATCACCGTGGTCATACCAATCAGCGCGCCGAGGTTCACAATCACGGCCAGCCAGTTCAAGCCGGTGGCCAGAATCACGCCGGCGACCGGAGCGTCGATGAAGTTGGCGAACTCCTTGTACGGCACCACGCCAGTCATGATGAACGTCATCACAATGTAGAGCACGGTGGAGATGGCTAGGGAGAGCAGAATGCCCTTCGGCAGCGTCTTGTTCGGATTCACGGTTTCCTCAGCGGAAGAGGAGACGGCGTCGAAGCCGATGAAGCTGAAGAACACGATCGAAGCGGCCGGCACAATGCCATACGGCTGCGTGGAGCCAGGCTGGAAAGTGTAGATGCCGTACGGGGAGAACGGCTTCCAATTGGCCGGATTCACGAACCACACCGTGCACACGATGAACAGCACGATAATAATGAGCTTGATCATCACCATGATGTCGTTGGTGCGCTTGGTCTGATTGATGCCGATGGACAGCACCCAGGTGATCAGCAGCACAATCACGAAACCAGGCAGGTTGAAGTAGGTGGTGACACCCGGAGTCGTGCCGTATGCGGCGGTCAATTCGACCGGCAGATGCAGGCCGAAGCCTTCGAGCAGTTTGTTGAAGTAGCCAGACCAGCCGGCGGACACGGTGGCCGCCTGCAGAGCGTACTCCAAAATCAAATCCCAGCCGATGATAAAGGCGATCAGTTCGCCAAAAGCAAGATAGGCGTAGGAGTAGGCGGAACCGGAAACCGGTGCCATGGAAGCGAATTCGGCGTAGCACAGTCCTGCGAAACCGCAGCAGATGGCGGCGAGCAGGAACGAGACGGACAGTGCGGGGCCGGCGGTGAGCGCACCCTTACCGGTAAGCACGAAGATACCGGTACCGATGATCGCGCCGATGCCGAGCATCGTCAGATCGAACGTGTGCATAGTGCGCTTGAGCGGGGTGGATTCAGATACAAGCTGATCCACGCTTTTTTTACGGAAGAGATCCATGTTCTTCTCTCATGAACTTGGTTTATGGGGCTAAACCGGACGGATTTCCGGGATCCCGGCACGCCTCAACGCCGGGAATCAAGAACGGTTGTTGAAGAACCGTTTAGTTCGGTTAGTCTACGCTTGACTTGCGGACAACAATGTTACGAGTCCAAGATAAGGGTCATGTATGTGTAACTTTTGGGTTACTTTTCGTTCAAAGTTTGCTGAAATATGGCCAGCCGGCGCACACGTCATATTGTCGCGCAAGAATAGGGACTCATGAGCATGAATGCAGCACCTGACATTGATTTTTCCGGCGAGCAGGGCAAGGCCAATTACGCGGCCGCCCGTCGCCAGTACCCCGCGCAAGCCATTGTGGACCTGAAGGCCTTGCGCGACAACATGGCCCACTTGGTTTCCGTGGTGGGTGGCCCGCACTCCGGCACCGCCGTGATGGGCGTGGTCAAGGCAGACGCGTACGGCCATGGTCTGCTGCCGGCCGCTCTGGCCGCCTTGGCGGGCGGCGCCACGTGGCTGGGCACTGCGCAATCGCATGAGGCGCTGCTGCTGCGCAAGCTCGGCATCGGCCCCGACCGCTGCCATATTCTAACTTGGGTGTACAACGGCGCCGAAGTGCCGTTCGACGAGCTGATCGCCGCCGATATTGATGTGTCCGTCGGCTCCCTGCCTGGTATTGATGCCGTGGCCGCCGCCGCCCGTAAGCTCGGCAAGCCGGCTCGCGTGCATGTCAAGGTTGATTCCGGATTCGGCCGCAATGGCTTTACCCCGGCCGGTTTCGACGCGGCGCTCGCCAAGCTGGTGCCGCTGGCGAAGGAAGGCGTGATTGAGATCATCGGCCAATGGAGCCATCTGGCCGTGGCTGATTCGCCGGACGTGCCGGAATTCGTGGCATCCACCGACCGTCAGATCGAAACGTTCAAGGATTTCACCCGCCGTATGGAAGCCGCCGGTATTCCGCCCGAGATTCGCCACTTGGCCAATACGGCCGCCACGCTGGATCGTCCGGAGATTCACTTCGAACTGACCCGTCCGGGCATTGGCCTGTACGGTTACGAGCCGGACCCGGCCATGGGCACTCCACGCGATTGGCATCTGACGCCGGCCATGCGCCTTCAGGCACAGCTCGGCACAGTCAAGGATGTGGAGGCTGGCCACGGCATCTCCTACGGTCGGACCTATCTGACGCCGGACAACACATCCACCGCCATCGTGCCGCTCGGCTACGCGGATGGCATTCACCGTTCGGCTTCCGGTTTCGATATGGAAGGCGCCAAGCACGTGGAGAAGGAAGGCGGTCCGGTGCGCATTATGACCACCGCCGGTCCGCGACTGCTGCGCGTATGCGGCCGTGTGTGCATGGACCAGTTCATTGTGGATCTGCACGGGTCCGCCGCCGAGCTTGGCGTACATGAGGGCGACACGGTGGAACTGTTCGGCCCCGGCCGTGGCGAGGATTTCGCCGAGCCTACCGCCGACGATTGGGCTCGTGCCGCCGACACCATTAGCTATGAGATCTTCACGTGCCTGAGGAATCGCATTCCGCGCCTCTACGAGCACGCTGCTGAGGTGCTGCCACCTGAGGATTTGGCGAAGCTCGACGCGTCGACGCTGCTGTAGCCGACGCTGCTGTGAGGCCGGTTTTCGTGCCGTGAGGTCGGTTTTCGAGATTTTACCGCGCTGAGGACTGCTCAGCGCGGTTTTTTCTCGAAATAAGTGGCATCTTCGAGATTTCACCGCGCTGAGGACTGCTCAGCGCGGTTTTTTCTCGAAATCAGGCCCGTCCTCGAGAATTCACCGCACTGAGAGTGAGTCAGTGCGGTAAATTCTCGGGATTAAGGATTATTTCGAGATTTTACCGCGCTGAGAGGGGAGCGAGGGGGCGGACGTCTTGTAACACGCCGAGAGAGTGTGGAGGCACAGATGGAAGCCATAGAACCTGTGACGTGTTTTGAGGGGTACGGCGGCCGTAGAACCTGTGGCACGTTTTGGGGAGACGGCGGCCATAGAACCTGTGACGTGTTTTGAGGGAGACGGAAGCCGTAGATGCTGCGACACGTTTGAGAGGTATGGGAGTCATAGAACCTGTGACGTGTTTTGAGGGGTACGGGGCTCATCGATATCAGTGAAACGGTGGCGGCTGGCTTATGCTGGGCTTATGGAAACAACGCGGGATGGGGAAACAGTACTGACGAACGAGGGCTACAGCGCCTTTGACGAGGAGCGCTGGGCTCCGGAGCCGCCAAAATCGAAATCGCGCACCGCCTTCGAACGCGATCGTGCTCGATTGATCCATTCATCGGCATTGCGGCGGCTTGGTGCCAAAAGTCAGATTCTGATTGCTGGTACCGATGACTTCGCCAGGACACGCTTGACCCATACGCTGGAAGTGGCCCAGATCGGTCGTCAGATCGGAGCATTGCTCGGCTGCGACCCGGATGTGGTCGATTGCGCCTGTTTGGCCCATGATTTGGGGCATCCGCCGTTCGGCCATAATGGCGAGAGAGCGCTCGCGGAAATCGCCAAGAACATCGGTGGTTTTGAAGGCAACGCCCAAACCATGCGTATTCTGACCCGGTTGGAACCCAAGGTGTTTCATCCGGATGGCCGTTCGGCGGGCGTGAATCTGACCCGCGCCGCTTTGGATGCCGCGGTCAAATATCCATGGACGTTAGCCGAGGCCGACCGGCATCCGAAAGGGGAGCGGTCCAAGAAATTCTGCGTCTACCCGGACGATGAGCCGGTATTCCGCTGGTTGAAGCGCAACGCTCCCAAAGCCGCGAAACCGATGGAATGCCAGATCATGGATCTTTCGGACGACATTGCCTATTCAGTGCATGATGTGGAGGATTCCATAGCCACTGGGGCATTCGACCCGATTGTATTGGCCGATCCGCAGATTCTCGACCACATCATCGAGCAGACGCGTGCCTGGTATGGAGTGCAATGGGATGCCGACAAGCTGCTCGCCGCGTTCATGCGATTCCGCCGTGAACATGTGTTCCCCGCGCATTTCAACGGGTCGCGCCAAGCGTTGGCGCAGCTCAAAAACATTACGTCGGATCTGATTGGCCGATTCTGCTGGTCGGTGGAAACCGCCACCAGAGACACGTATGGGGAGGGTCCGCTGACCCGGTATTCCGCGAATATCGTGATTCCCGAAGACACCAGTTATGAGATCGTGGCGTTGAAGGGCATTGCCGTCTATTTCGTGATGGCGCCGCGCGAACGTGAGCCATTCCATCAGGAGGAGCTCAAGATCGTCGAAGACCTCATCGATGTGCTGATGGCTGATTCGCCCGCCCCTTCGGACGTGTTGGAAAGCCAGTTCCTGGCCGATTGGAACGAATCCACCAATGATGACGAGCGCTTGCGCGTGGCCATCGATCAGGTGGCATCCTTGACCGACGGTTCCGCGCTGGCATTACATTCGATTCTGTGTTGAGCGCAAGAAGAGGGAAAATTTTTACCCTGTCCGTAATCAGGCGGTACTCTAGAGACTTATGGTCGGGATGATTAAGAAAGAAGACGTTGAGAAGGTGCGCGCCGCCGCGGACCTGTATGACATCGTATCTGCGACCGTGACGTTGAAGCCCTCGGGTACCGGTACCTACGTGGGTTTGTGTCCTTTCCACGATGAGAAAACCGGCAGCTTCAACGTGCGTCCCTCGCTCGGTGTCTGGCATTGCTTCGGCTGCGGACTGGGCGGCGACGTGTTCAAATACGTGGAGCAGTCCGAAAACATCGACTTCCGCGAGGCCGTGGAGCTGCTCGCGGATAAATACCATATCGAACTGCACTATGAGAACAGTGGCAATGGTGCGGGTCGTCCGGATGGTACCGGCTCCAAGCGCACCCGCCTGCTGGAAGCCTGCGAGGAAGCGCAACGCTTCTTCGTTTCCCAGATTCTGACTCCGGAGGCATTGCCGGCTCGCAAACTGCTCGGTGGTCGCAACTTCTCCCAAGCCGACTGTGAACGATTCGGCTGCGGTTATGCGCCGCAAGGCTGGGATAATCTGGTCCGTCATCTCGCCTCCAAAGGATTCACGCAAAAGGAGATTCTGGATGCCGGCTTGGCTCGCCAAGGCCAGCGCGGCATTTATGACTATTTCCGCGGCCGTGTAACCTGGCCTATTCGTGATTCGACCGGGCGTACGCTGGGTTTCGGCGCACGCAAACTGTATGAGGATGATCAGATCGCAGCCAAGTACATCAATACACCGGATACGCAGCTGTATCGCAAAACCCAGGTGCTCTATGGCATCGACTTGGCCAAGTCCGCCATTGTCAAGAAGCGCCAAGTGGTGATTGTGGAAGGCTACACCGATGTGATGGCCATGCATCTGGCCGGTATTGATACCGCCATCGCCACCTGCGGCACCGCGTTCGGCGCCGAACATGCCAAGATTGTGCGCCGTTTGATTGCCGATGATTCCTTGGGTGCGGTGCAATTGGTTGGCCCGCTCAAGGTCAAGGACCAGCCGTTGAGCTCGCGCATCGTATTCACGTTCGACGGTGATGCCGCCGGTCAGAAGGCAGCATTGCATGCGTTCGGATTGGATTCCGCATTCCTTTCCCAGACGTTCGTGGCCGTGGCCGACGATAATCTTGACCCCTGCGACCTGCGCATCGAGCGCGGCAATGAGGCGGTACGTTCGCTGATCGCCCACGCCAAGCCGCTCTATGATTTTGTGATTGATGCCGCCATCAACCGTTTCGACCTGACCTACACGCCTGGCCAAGTGGGCGCGATGAAGGCTGTGGCCCCATTGGTGGCTCAGATTCGAGACCGCTCCCTGTGGGATGCGTACGCGCGTAAGGCCGCCGGTAGAATCGGCGTGGATTTGGAAGTTATGCGCCGCGAGGTAATGGCCGCACGACGCCAGCAACATGTGCGCGATGAAGACGCTTACGCGCCCAAGCGCCGCTTCCAGAATGATGTGCCGCGCGTGGAACCCGGCACCAATCCGTACGCGAATCCTGCGGCGCGGAAGGCGTTGGAACGTCAGGATGCCAAAGAGCAGGCGTATTTCAAAATCGACGATGCCGTGTTCATCGCCGAACAACAGTTCATGGCCACGCTGATTCAAGTGCCGCGGGCCATTGATCGCGGCATGTTCGCGCAGCTCACCATCGATCATTTCATGAGCCCGGTGTTCCGCACGCTGTTTCAGGCGATTGCGGCGGCCGGTGGTTTGCCATCCGACGATACGCCGCAAGGCCTATGGATGCATAACCTCACCAAGGCCGGTGGACCGATGCTCAATCAGGTCATCAACGAACTGGCTGTGATGCCATTGCCGCTGCCGGGAGATGACACCGGCAATGGAGCGCAACCGCCACAACCCAATGTGCCGGGCAATGCCGCCGCCGTGCAGCTGCGTCCCGCCACCAAGGAGGAGCAGCGGTACGCCGCCGAATTGTTGACCCGATTGCTGGATATGGGATTCATGCGTCAGATCGGCTTGGCCAAACGTCGTATGGCGCAATTGCCGGACGGCGAGGAGAAAATCGCTCTGCTTGGTCAAATCACGCGCATGGAAACCGCGCGCAAGGATCTGCAGGCACAGGTGTACGGCAACACCGTCGGTTGATTGCATGCGATGAACGTACGCGAGGTAAACGCGCGTTGTCCTGTGTTCGAATTGCCCGTGGAAAGACTATGGCTGGCAACCATTCGGTGATATGCTCGTGCTCAACGTGGGATTAATGCCGCGCATCGAGCACAACGAAGGGGTTCCCGAGCCATCGGGTTACAGAAGGGCGGATCATGGTAGAACCGCAGCAGCCGAACAACCGGACCAATCAGCCACAGGATAATGGCTTAACCAATGGCTCATGGCCGCAGCAGTACCCTCAAGGGCAACCGCAGCAGCCAGGGCAGTCCTATCAGCCGCAGCAATACCCTGCACAGCCACAGTACCCAGCGCAACCGCAGTACCCTCAGCAGTATCAGGGCGGCCAACAATATAGGCCGCAGTACCCTGCGCAGCCGCAAGCCCCGGCGGCACAGCAGTATCCACAAAACTCACAGCCGCAGTACCCGCCGCAGCCGCAATACTCGCCGCAGCCGCAATACTCGCCGCCGCAGCCGCAGTACCCGCCGCAGCAGCCGCAGTACCAGCCCGCGCAGCAGTACCCGCAGTCGAATCAGGGGCGCAATCCAAACCAGCCCGCACAGCAGACGGTGCCGGCGAATACCGTCGGTCGCGGCAATCGACCGGCACCCGGCCGTCAGCCGCAGTATCAGCCGAAGGGCGGCAAAAAGAAAAGGAAACTGTGGATCATCCCGGTCGCCATCATCGCGATAGTGGCATTGGTGTGCAGCATCGCTGTGGTCGCCGGCCACTTCATGCTCAAGGCGGACGGTGCAATCGATGGCATCATGTCCGATTCCACGCTGCCCACCAAAGAGCAGGCGTATGCCGGCATGCCAAGCGGCAAATACCAGTTCAAGGATCCGATTGCGGTAGACACCTACTATGAGTTCTCCATTAACATGAAGCAGCCGGTCAAGATTCGCGACAGTGTTGCGGTCGGCCAATCCCAGTTGGAGAACGTGGATCTGGAGCTCAACGATTGCGCCCGCGTGTATCAGGACTCCTCGCTCGGCGTGCCTATTCCCGCCACAGTCAACGCAACCGGGCCATTTGACGCCACCAAGGGCGCCGGAACCATCGACCTGTCCGGCAGCATGGAGCTGCCGAAGGACATGCAGCATGGCGATTCCATAGGCAAGAAATATGGCTTCCTGCCCTCAAACGGCTATTACTACGTGCAGTATGTGGCCGAAAACGGCAAGAAACTCGCCAAGCCGATCGTGCAATTCTTCCGCGTCAAGGAGCATACGGATATCACCCGTTTGCCGCAGGTGAATAATGTGACGCCGGTGGTGAACAAGACCGGTGGCGTTGATATCTCCTGGGACAAGGTGGATGGCGCGAAGTCGTACAACGTGTACGCCTACATCCGCTATCAGCAAATCGGCAAGGAGACGGACGAGGACTACACGCCGGCCAGCTTCACTCTCAAGAAGATTGGGTCGTCCACTTCCACGAAACTGCTCTCCGACGATTACGACAAGCCGACATCCTATAAGGATGATGATGGCTATGTGCGCGTGGTGAAGCAGAATACGGCCTTCCAGTCCGTGGCAAAGGAGCATGAGGACTCCATTAAGCATTGCCAGAATTCCTCGAGTGAGAACTGTGCGCGGATTCTGCAGGATGCCGGCGGCTCATGGGATGCTGCCTCCGCCAACAAACTGTACATCGTGGTCACAGCTGTGGATAAGGACGGTCACGAAGGCCGGTGGCATGCCATTGACGCCAATTCGCTCGTGCCCTCCATCCCTATCGGACTTGCCGAACAGGCACAGATCGATCAGGAATTGTATGGCATGAAGGGTTACTTCGGTGAGGAGAACACCCTCGAAGAAAGCATGCAGAACTATGTGTACACGTTCGTTGAAATGGCGAACGGTGCCACAGTGGCAGTACCCAGCAACTTCAGCGAATTGAAGGACAACGGCAGACACAGCTGGCATTTCACCTACAGTGCTCCCGGTACCAAGATTCAAGACACCGGTCACCTGTATTACGAGGGTGATCTCAACCAGGTCTTCCCGAAGATCACCAAGGCCGCAACCGATGCGTTGCCGAAGGCTGGCGGCGTGCTCAACCGACTGTATTCGGTTACCGACGTGGATTGGACCGGATACGAGAACAAGAAGATCGACTCCGACACCAAGGAGTCGCCGCTCTACACCTACGCCTCCACCACATTCGGCAAGTATCTGGCCAACAATATTTTGAACGGCCACGAGGTGATCGACATCAGCAAGTACGCCAGCGATGCCTATCAAAGCAGTACCGGAGATGTGATGAGCGAGGTGCTGATACAGAATCCGTACATTGCCGTGGTGTCCGATACCGTGAACTACACGGTTCGAAAGAGCGGCAACAAGACAGTGATGTGGGTCAAGTATCCAGACGACTACAAGCAGCGTCAGCAGGATTTGGAGAAGCTGGCCAACTCCGCCAAGGGGCAATTCCAAGGCTCGGATCGCGACAAGGCCATCGCCATCGACCAATATCTGGCCGGCAAGATGGAATACGATTTCGACGCGTTCAACGCTGTTGGGCAAGGTAATAGCAACGCGTTCGAAAGCAGTGACGCCATGGAGAAGTACCCGAACGCATGGAGTACGTACGGTGTGGTGGTAGGCAAGGGCGTGTGCATGTCGTATTCGTACGCGTATCAGGCGCTTGCCCAATCCGCCGGCTTGGATACTCGCGTAGTGGTGGGATCCGTGGCAAATACGAAGGCGGGCCACGCATGGAACTATGTGAAAATCGATGGGCAATGGCTCCTGATGGACGCCACCTGGGATGATGCTGGCAGCACGGCTTCGACTCGTTACCAGTTGAAGGTGCCGTCCGAGGTGACCGACCACTACGCAAGCCCTGAAGGGTGGACCTTGGCTTCCGAGATGCCCCAGTACCAGTAAGTGAGGTTCGCGGGAGCTGCGGCTGATTGGTCGCGGCCGTTGTTGATTGAGTTGATCGAGTTGATTGAGTTGATTGGTCGCGGCCGTTGTTGATGGGGCTAATTGGATGGGTGACAAACCCTCCAATTGGCCCCATCCAAATTGGACTGCTTTGGTGGCCTGTGTGCTGTTGTGTTTGATAATGAGCGGGACGATAAGCCCATTTCATTCACACAGAATCACATAGGGGGATACCAATGGCTGAAAATCGTGCGGAACTCAATCGTAATCTGGCGCAGATGCTCAAGGGTGGCGTGATCATGGATGTCACCACGCCTGAGCAGGCGAAAATCGCTCAGGATGCCGGCGCTTGCGCAGTTATGGCATTGGAGCGTATCCCCGCCGACATCCGTGCGGCCGGCGGTGTTTCCCGCATGAGCGACCCGGCCATGATCAAGGGCATTCAGGAAGCCGTTTCCATTCCGGTCATGGCCAAGGTGCGTATCGGCCACATTGCCGAAGCCCGCATTCTGCAGGCCATCGACATTGATTACATCGATGAATCCGAAGTGCTCTCGCCGGCCGACGACGTGTACCACATCGACAAGAACCAGTTCGATGTGCCGTTCGTGTGCGGTGCCAAGAACCTGGGCGAGGCGCTGCGCCGCATCGCCGAAGGTGCCGCGATGATTCGCACCAAGGGCGAGCCTGGCACCGGTGATGTGATTCAGGCCGTGCGGCACATGCGCACGATGAACAAGCAGATTCACGAGCTGGTCTCCCTGCGCGATGACGAAGTGTACGAGGCCGCCAAGCAGTTGGCTGTGCCGTACGATCTGGCCAAGTATGTGCACGACAACGGCCGTCTGCCTGTGGTGAACTTCGCCGCCGGCGGCGTGGCCACCCCGGCCGATGCCGCACTGATGATGGAACTCGGTGCCGAAGGCGTGTTCGTGGGCTCCGGCATCTTCAAGTCCGGCGACCCGGCCAAGCGCGCCGCCGCCATCGTGAAGGCCACCGCCAACTGGCAGGATGCCGATCTGCTCGCCAAGCTCTCCGAAAACCTTGGCGAAGCGATGGTGGGCATCAACGAAGACGAAATCCAGACCATCATGGCCGCCCGCGGAGAGTGACATGGTTGTAGCTGTTGAATACATTTCCAAAGAGGAATCAGACGACGCCGAAACCGCGACTCACGGCGTAACCGGCATTCTCGCCGTGCAGGGCGCGTTCGCCGAACATGCTGCCGTGCTCGATAAGCTGGGCGCTCCATGGAAGTTGCTGCGCGCCGCCGAGGATTTCGATGATTCCATCGACCGCGTGATTCTGCCGGGCGGCGAATCCACCACGCAGGGCAAGCTCTTGCATTCCACTGGTCTGTTCGAGAAGATTGACGCGCATATCAAGGCGGGCAAGCCGGTATTCGGCACGTGCGCCGGCATGATTCTGCTGGCCAAGAAGCTCGACAATGATCCGAACGTATACTTCGGCGCGTTGGATGCCGTGGTGCGTCGCAACGCGTATGGCCGCCAACTGGGCAGTTTCGCCGCCACCGCGGATTTTGGGCAGCTGGGTTCACCCGACTATATCGCCGACTTCCCGCTGGTGTTCATCCGCGGACCCTACGTGGTATCGGTCGGTCCGGAAGCGAGCGTGGAGACGGAGGTGGACGGTCATGCCGTGGCCTTGCGGCAAGGTCGAATCCTTGCCACCGCATTCCACCCGGAACTGACGGGCGACACGCGCCTGCACGAGCTGTTCCTCTCGCTGTAAGCCGCCCACGGTGTGGCAAACCCCCACGGTGTGGCAAACCCCCACGGTGTGGCAAACCCCCACGGTGTGGTTTTTGAAAATGGCGGAATAATGCCAAAACGCTGATATTTCGCGGTTCCGTAAAACCACACCGTGGAATAATTGCCACATGGTGGAGAGTGGTTGCCGCATGGAAGCGTGTAGAGCGCTACGGTGGGGTGATTAAGGAGGCGATCATGCAATTGCAGTTGAACCGGCGCAGCAGCGTGCCGATGTATAAGCAGCTGGCCGGTGAATTGCGCGAGCAGATCGTCTCCGGCGCGCTCGCCGAAGGCTACCGTCTGCCTCCCGAACGTGAGCTCGCCGCGCAACTTGGTGTGAATCGCACCACCGTGCTGCAGGCCTATCAGCAGCTCAAAGATGAGGCGCTCATCGCCTCCAAAGTTGGCAAAGGCACTTTTGTTTTGCCGCAAAATGCCTCGGTGATTGGCCATGCGGTACGAGGAATGACTGCATCCGGGCGAACGATATCGCCGATATTGGCTCAGAATTCAACGGGTGACGGTGTGGTTGCCCAGACGGATGCGCGGGGGCATACTTCGGCCGCTCAGGTACGGATTGCGCGCCATGAGCCGCTTTCGGATACGGTCGAGCCGACCGTCGTGCGCCCGCCATGGTCGGTGCTGTTCAGCGACTATTCCAATCGCTTCACCTATCACGACATCGCAGCTGCCAATCGCGCGCAGAACGGCAAATCGCTGATCGATTTCGCTACCGGATCGCCTAACCCGGCGGATATACCGGATGATTTGCTGCGCGCGGTGAGTCTGGAAGCGTTCGCTTCGCATGAATTCGATGGGCAGCCGGAGTCACCGATCGAGGGATTCCCGGAACTGCGCGAACTGCTTGCCGCACATATGCGCACACGCGGTGTGCATTGCAATGCGCGCAATGTGATGGTGCTGTCCGGTTCGGAACAGGGCATCGACCTGTGCGTGCGCGCGTTCATCAACCCTGGTGACTGCGTACTGGTGGAACAGTCCACGTTTTTCCCGGCGTTGCAGGCCTTCCGTTCCGCCGATGCTCGCATTGTGGGCGTGCCCATGGATGACTATGGCATGCGGACCGATCTGCTGGAAGGCTACTGTGCGCGATTCCATCCGAAGTTTATTTATACGATCCCAACGTTCCAGAATCCGACCGGTTCGACGCTGCCGGCCGTGCGACGCAAGGAACTCATCGATGTGGCACGTCGCTATCAGTGCCTCATTATTGAGGATGATGCCTATGGTGAGCTGTGGTATGGGGGCGCGGATGAGGCGAGAGCTGTCGCAGCTGACGGGGCGATCCGCGGTGAGGTTGGTGGAGAGAGCTTTGGGGCCACTGGTAGCGGGAACCGCAGCGAGAACCGTGTTGCGGTCGGTGGGGAGAGCCGTGGTGACGCTGGTGGCGAGTACCACAGCGAGAACCGTTGCAAGGCTAGTGACAAGGCTAGTGGCCATAGCGGCCAGCGTCCGGTGCCGTTGAAGGGTATGGAAAACGCGGGATATGTGATGTATTTATCCACGTTCTCCAAAACGGTGACCTCGGGGTTGAGAACCGGGTGGATTGTGGCCGACCCGCATGTGATTGACCGGCTGGCCGCGTTGCGCCGCATGGTCGATCAACATACGAGCACGTCATCACAGCGTATCTGCTTGGAACTGCTCAAAGAAGGCCGCATCGCCGAACATGTGGAAACGTTGACCGCCGCCTACCGTGGCAGACGGGACGCGGCTGTTGCCGCCTTGGAACGGTATGCGGTGCAAGGTATGACGTGGAATGTGCCGGAAGGTGGCTATTACATTTGGGTGACATTGCCCGATGGGGTACGTTCGCTGGATGTGCTCGACCGCTGCCGTGCCGAGGGCGTCACGTTCATGCCCGGCAGCGTATTTGATGTTGATGAGACGGATGATTCACATATTCGCCTGAATATCGTGCATCCGGATGCCGACGATATTGAAAGCGGCATCCGGATGATCTGCGAATCGATGTGATAGTGCCAAATACGGTGGATTTCGAGAAATTACCGCGCTGAGCGATCGTCAGTGCGGCAAAATCTCGAAATAAGTGGCGACCTCGAGAAATTACCGCACTGAGCAGTTGTCAGTGCGGTAATTTCTCGGGCAATGGGTTCTTTTCGAGATTTCACCGCGCTGAGAGTTCGTCAGTGCGGCAAAATCTCGAAGACGCTTCAGGCGAGCTGAGCGAGGAGCGTCGGCAGCTCGGCCATCGTGTCGATGACGGCATCGGCGCCGGCATTCACGAACGCGTCGCGAGCGGCGGCACGAGCCTTGGCCTTCTCAGCTTCGGAGAGGGCGTTGAACTCGTCCTCGGACAATGCCATCTGCGAGCTGCCCTCGGTAACGCCAATGGTAAAGACGCCGGCGTTCTTGCCTTCGCGGATATCGGAGAGCGTGTCTCCCACCTTGGCAGCCTTGCGCACATCGGTGACGCCAAGCTTCTCAAGGTTCTTGAACACCATGTACGGGTAGGGGCGGCCGAAGCCATTGGTGCCGTCCGGGCTGATCCAGAAGTCCGGCGCGTACCCGTTTTCGGCGGCCTTCGGCACCACGATCTCCATCATCTTGTCCGTGTAACCGGTGGTGGAGCCGATCTTGATGCCGGCTGCGCGCAGTTCGGCAACCGCATCCACCACGCCCGGCTTCGGATCGGCGAAACCATCCAGAATGGAGAGCAGCTTCGGCTCGAAGTGGCTGTAGACGGCATCCACATCCGCATCGGTGGGGGCGGCGCCGTGCTCGTCCTCCCATGCGCGGGCGATACGGTTCATGTGCAGCATCGTGTTGATGTGGTCGTGCTTCAACATGCCCATCGGCTTGCGGGTTTCGGCCATCGTGGGCTCGATGCCGAACTCCTTGAACGCCTCCTGGAAGGCGCGGACCGGGGCAAAGCAGCCGTAGTCCACGGTGGTGCCGGCCCAGTCGAAAATAACAGCTTCAAAACGGTTGGTCATTGTTTCCTCGATATTCTGTGAAACCAAAGTCAATGATGATTGCTTCGCGGCCGGCTCCCCTCGGAGAAGGGAGCCGAATATGGGGGGCTGTGTCGCCGGTTATCAGGCGACGAGCTTCACGCCGGCGGGGGCGGCGGCCTTGATCGGTTCGCCGGCCTTGTCCATGGCGGCGATGGCCTCAGGCACGGAATCGGTGCCGATGGCGGACTCAAGCAGACCGCGCTCGCCCATGTAGAGGGCCAGCAGTTCGGTCACCTTTTCGATGTCGTCGGTGTAGATCTCGCCGATGTTGCCCAGACGGAAGGTGTCTTCGTTGGTGAGCTTGCCCGGGTAGATGGCGTAGCCGCGTTCCTTGATGAACTCGTACATGTCATGGAAGTCGAACTGGGTGCCTTCCGGGTAAAGGAAGGTGGTGATGATCGGGCCCTGGTGGTCCTTGAGGAACACGCGGAAGCCAAGCGCCTTCATGCGGGCGATGAGCAGGTGGTTGTTCAGCGCATAACGGGCGGAACGGGCCGGAATGCCGCCTTCGGCGAACATTTCGTCAAGTGCCTTGGAGAAGGCGAGCACCACGTGGGTGGGGGAGGTGTAACGCCACTTGCCGTTGGCCTTTTCCAAAGTGTTCCACTGATCCCACAGGTCGAGGGAGAGGGAACGGGCCTTGCCCTTGGAGGCTTCCAGCTTGGCCTTGTTGCAGATGATGAAGCTGAAGCCCGGCACGCCCTGAATGCACTTGTTGGCGGAGGAGACGAGGAAATCGATGCCCCAGTCGGCCACAGGGATGTCCACGCCGCCGAAGGAGCTCATGGCATCCACCATGAAGGTGCAGCCGTGCTTCTTGGCCACGGCGGCTACGGCCTGAATATCGTTCAGCAGACCGGAGGTGGTTTCGGAGTGAATCATCGAAACATGGGTGATGGTCGGGTCGGCGGCGAGGTATTCCTCAACCTTGGCGGCATCCGGAATGCGGTCGTACGGCTCGGCGTACTGGGTGTAGGCGATGCCGGCGTGGTCGCAGATCTTGGCCTGACGATCACCATATGCGCCGTTGGTGCACAGCAGCACCTTCTCATCCTTGCCGATCACGGAGGTCAGCACGCTCTCCACGCCGAAGGTGCCAGAGCCTTGCATCAGCACCACGGTGTATTCGTCGGCGTTCACGTGGGCGAGCTCAAGCAGCTGGCGGCGAATCTTCTGGGTGATCTGCTGGTAATCCTCATCCCAGGTGCAGTGGTCGAAGAGCATCTCTTCCTTGACCGTACGGGTGGTAGTCAGCGGACCGGGGGTCAGCAGCTTGTATTCGTTTGCCATTGGTGGATTTCCTTTCTTGGGGTTCTGCGGCTGAGTCTAATCAGCCGCGTAGTTTCTGTAATCTTCTACGTAGTTTTCAGAAGACAATCAGAGTGTCGTATGTAGTTAGGTACGGGTAGGGGTGGTGGCTCCCTCATCAGAGGGAGCCAGAAATAGGGTATGAACCTTGCTTGGCTTATTACTTGCCTTGCGCCAGGTTCTTGCATTCGGATGAGAAGTCCTGATGCTCCTGCAGCAGATCCACGGTCAGGGGCTTCGGGAAGGTCTTCGAACGCTTGGACGCATTGGCCGGAGCCTTCTCGCCCTGGTAGAGCGGCGTCGGATAGGTCTTCAGGAGCTCCTTACGGCCTTTGTCGATGATCACGCCGGCCATCTTCTGCGCCTTCGGGTTGGTCTTGGCGCCCTTGTCCAGCACGGCCACCGACTCGGTCAGCGAGTAGTTGCCTTCCTCGGGGTCCACGTAATCGATCGGCAGGCCCTTCTTCTTATCAGCCACGGCCTGGTGACGCAGACCGAAGCCAATCGCCACCTCGCCGGAGCGCACGGCCTTCAACGGGCCGGAGCCGGACTGTTCAAGATGCGGGCCGGCATTGCGGTAGATGGCGGTCAGCAGCTGCTTGCCTTCATCGCCAGTGCCGTAGGCATCGGCGATGGCCTGGATCATCAGCCAGCCGGTGGAGGAACCTTCCATATCCGGCACGGAGATCAGACCCTTGTACTGCGGGTCGGCAAGATCCTTGAAGCTCTTCGGCTCAGGCACGCCGGCCTCCTTCAGCGCGGTGGTGTTCACGATGATTGCGCCTTCCTGTGCGGTGGTGGGAGAGCGGTATGCAGGTGCCGTGGAATTCTCGGAAGTGCCGAGCAGCTTAGAATGCACGTCGGTCAGATCGGCGAACATATGGTTGCGATCCTGCGCGGAATCCACGTAGTAGGAGCTCATGGTGAGCATGTCCGCTTCCAGAGCCTTGCCCTCGGCGAGCATCTTGCCGCCGAGCTCGGAGGTGCCGAAGCTTTGGATGATGTACTGGTTCTTGAAACCGTTGTTATCCAGCGCGTGCTGGAAGGCCACCACAGCCTCATCATCGGCGTTCGTGTAAATCACCACCTGACCATTGGTGCTGGCGGTGGCCGTGGCGCCGAAGCCGAAGCCGACCAGCAGCACGGCGAGCACTGCGGACAGTCCTGCGGTGAACGCGTTGCGAGCCTTGCGATTGCCGGAAGTCGGCAGCGGGAAGTCCGGCGTACCGTTGTGCGCGGCCTGTGCGGCAGCGGTCAGTCGCGTATCAGCGGCGACTGTGGAGCGGGCGGCGGCCAGCTGCGGAGTCTTGACAGGTACGCGGGCGGCAGCCTTGGCACGTTCGGCGGAACGGTCGCGCGTGGCGAACGCGATCACACCCTTGACCACCAGGTTGGTGACCAGAATCAGCAGCGAGAGCACGAACACATCATCGAACTTGGCGATATGCTGCAATGCGGAGATCTTCGTGGTGATTACCTGCGTGCGGGCACCGGTCAGGAAGACCACCGCGGAGATGGTCACCATGGCGTTGACGAAGTAGTAGCCGAAGACCTGCAAAATCGTGGGCCATGCGTTCGGCGTCACCACGCGCACGATGGTTTTGATCCAGTTGTCACCCATGAGCTTGGCCGTGGTCTCCCAGCCGGCGTTCATCTTGGAGAGCGAATCCTTGATCATCTGGTACGGGGTGGCGAAGTAGTGGATGATGTTCGCGATGATCAGAATCCAGAACGTGTTCTGCAGCGAGGAGCCTGAGAACGCGAACAGGAAGGCGATGCCGAGCACCATGCCAGGCACGGTGTTGATGATCGCGGAGATTGCGTCCACCGAACGCTTCGCCCAGTTCGGCAGCTTGGATCGGGAGGTCACGAGGCCTGCGGCGTAGGCGAACAGGCAGCCTACGATGGCGGTCATCACGGCCACATACAGCGAGTTGGTGAACACCTGGGTGAGTTCGGAATCGGTGAACATGTTCGCGATATGTGAGAACGTGGGCGCCACGTTGAACGGCCATTCGGTGACGAACGGAATCAGCAGAATCACGGCGAACACGGAGAGCGTGCACACCAGCACCACCACGGAAGCAATACCGCAGAACCAGTCGCGGCGCTTGCCCTTCGGCAGTTCGACCTGGCTGATCTGCTTGTAGCGGATGGCGAAACGCTCCAGCACGGTCATCAGAATGATGGAGATGATCGAGGGGATGAGCATGAACACGGCGATCACGGCACCGCGGTTGAAGTTCGGGATGGAGCCGAGCATCTGGTTGAACAGGGTCATGGCCAGCACGTCGTACTCGCCGCCCACCGAGGTAGGAATGCCGTAGTCGGTGAATGCGAGGAAGAACGACTGGATGAACGCCACCGCCATCGTGCCAATCAATGGGCGAAGCACGGTGTTGAGGAACGTGGTCAGCGGCTTGTCTCCCATGATGTGCGAGACGATGATGAACTTCTTATCCACGAACTGGAAGCTGTTGTTGATCAGCAGGAAGCAGGTGGGCAGCGTGTAGATCACGTAGCCCATCAAGAGGCCGTTGAACCCGTAGATATCGAACAGCTGGTGTCCGAACAGTCGGGTGATCAGACCCTGCTTGCCGAACGAGTAGATGATGGCGAAACCGTAGGTGATGGTCGGCAGCAGCATCGGCAGCTGGGCGAGCAGCGCCACGGCCTTCTTGAATCCGGCCGGCACATTCGTGCAGTTGATGGTGTAAGCCAACAGGAATGCGAGCAGCACGGCCACCAGTGCGGAGGTGGCGGAAACGGCCAGCGAGTTGGTGATCGAGCGCGTGAACTCCGGGCGGGAGAGGACGGCCGCATAGTTGGCGAGCGTGGCGTCGCCGGATGCGGTGGTGAAGGACCGGAAGATGACCAGCGCCATCGGCACCACGAGGAACGCGGCGAAGCAGACGGCTACGATGGCCAGCAGCGTCCACAGTTCGGTTTGCTTCGGCGCGCGCGGACGGCGCTCGTAGTTGACGATCTCAGGGCGGATGTTGGGCAGCTGCTTGCCTGCCTGAATGGATTCGACGGACATGGCTCAGGCCTCCTGACCGGCGAGGGCGTGGGTGTCGGTCTTGGCGGCGGCCTGCTCGTCCGCTTCGGCTTCGCTGAACAGCGAGTAGATGTTGTTGCGCTTCACCTCAAGCTGGTGGAGGATGAACTTCTTGACGAAGTCGGACGCCGGGTGCTCGATGATGTTCTCCGGCGTATCGAACTGGGCGATCTTGCCGTGGTTGATGATGAGCACCTTGTCGCTCATTGTGCAGGCTTCCTCAGGATCGTGGGTGACCATGATGGTGGTGAGCTTGTACTGGTCCACGATCTGCTTGATCTTGGCCTTGATGGATTCCTTGATCACGCCGTCCAATGCGGAAAGCGGCTCGTCGAGCAGCAGCAGCTTCGGCTTCATCACCAACGTGCGGGCCAAGGCCACACGCTGCTTCTGGCCGCCGGAAAGCTCATCGATGTGTTTGTTCAGGTGCTCTTCCAAGCCGAGCAGCTTGATAAGCTCCTTGATTTCCGCTTCGGAGGAGATGCCGGGGTTGTTGCGAAGACCATAGGTGATGTTCTCGTAGGCGGTGAGGTTCGGGAACAGGGCGTAATCCTGGAACACGATGTTGAAGCCGCGCTTCTCCATCGGCACTTGGGTCAGATCCTCGCCGTTGTACAGGATCTGACCGCTGGTGGCATCGGTGATACCAAGGATGATGTTGAGCAGCGTGGTCTTGCCGCCGCCGGAAGGGCCGAGGATGGACATGATCTGTCCGTCTCCCAGAGTGAGGCTGATGCCGTTCAACACGTGAGTGTCACCGAACGACTTGGTGATGTTTTTCAGTTCGAGCATATTTCCCAACTTGCCTTCCACGCGTATGGGAAGCGTGGAATAGAATTTCGGACATTCAACATTCAGTTATGTGCGGCCAAAACCGCTAGGTCGTAATTCCATAGTCCGGCAAGAGTGGGTGGCGTGAATCTTACATTGGCGAAAGCTCAACGAAGTCAAAGTGAACAGCAAGTAAAACTACCCCTATAACGCGTAGTCGGCGTAGTTTTGCGGTGAAGCATGATTCCCATAATCGACGAAAAGTCTGCAACGCGGTTGTAAAAGGTTGCGAGCATTCGGTACGTGTGTGCCGAATGAGCCGCAGCGTTAATCTCAGCAACATATGCATATCTGCAATTTGCTATACGTTCACCTTGTCGTAAACAAACATCAAGACAAAAAGTCGGGAGCGCAGGCCAATCGCCAGTAAGGATAAGGGCTGATTTGCGCGAAAAAAGTCGGAAAACAGCACGCCGAAACTACGTACTCGGCAGGGTGTTCCGATACTATTGAGCACGTCTGAATGGCTTGAACACGGAGGATTCATGCGGCGTTGGCTGATCAACCTGCTGAAGAATGAGACGATTCTGGTGGTCGCCGCACTACTCGCATTGATTTCCTGTTTCATCGTCCCGCCGGACGCCGACTACAAAGGCTACATTCACGCCAGCACCATCAGCCAGCTCATCTGCCTGATGATCGTGGTGTGCGGCTTCCAGCGCATCGGCGTCTTCCGCATCATCGGCTCGCGTCTGCTAGAGAAAACCAGCACAATGCGCGGCCTTGTCATCACGCTTGTTGCACTCACCTTCTTCTCCGCCATGCTCATTACCAACGATGTGGCGCTGGTCACCTTCGTGCCGTTTGCGGTAGCCGTGCTCATCATGGCCGGCCAGCAGGAGAAAACCATTCTGGTGGCCATGCTGATGACCATTGGCGCCAACGTGGGCAGTATGCTCACCCCGATCGGCAACGCGCACAATCTGTATTTGAAAGCCCTCACCGGCATGCCGACCATGGATTTCATCGCCATCATGGCACCGTATTCCATCACCGCCGCCATTCTGTTGGTGATTGTGGCCTGCGTGGTATTCGGCAAACAGCCGGTCGGCAACCTCGGCAACCTGGAAACCGGGGTGCTGGCCCCCGAACGCAACAAGCATCAGCCTGACGAGATTCGCATCACCGGCTATGGCGCCGGCTACGGCGGCTGGCGTACCGTGGTCTATTCGCTGCTGTTCGTGGTCTGCCTGCTTGCCGTCTCCGATGTGATTCCGCTGTGGGCCATGTGCGTGATCGTGGTGGTCGTATTCCTGTTCACCGACCGCCGCGTCTTCCGCTACGTGGATTGGGGACTGCCGCTCACCTTCTGTATGTTCTTCATCTTCATCGGCAATATGAAGCGCGTGCCGGAGTTCTATGAACTTGCGCGCTCGCTGGTCGGCGGTCACCCGCTCGAAGTGGCCGTGGCCTCCAGCCAGGTGATCAGCAACGTGCCGACCACGATTCTGTTGTCAGGCTTCTCCGACCAATGGCGCGAGCTGATTATCGGCACCAATCTGGGCGGCATGGGAACCCTGATCGCCTCGATGGCCTCGCTCATCTCCTACAAGAACGTGGTGCGCCAGTATCCGGACAAGAAAGGCCGGTACCTAGCCGTCTACTCGGCAGTCAACGTACTGTTCTTGGCGGTGCTCGTGGGACTGAGCTGGATCATCGAGTAAGCATCATCGCCACAGCATTACCTAGCATCACCAGACCTAGCATCACCAGACCTAGCATCACCAGACCTAGCATCACCAGACCTAGCATCACCAGCGCGCGGTCACCAAAGTCAGACTGTACGGCTGAATCTTCATTGCCAACAGTGAATTAGCGGCCGGCAACTGCAGCGCACGATGCTCGGGGATGATTGCACCCTCAGCCTTACCGCGGTAGCCGATGGTGGTTTTCGCAGTAGGCGCGGCGCTCAGCGTTTCGATTTCCAATCGAACGGTGCTGCTGGAGACCGCACTGTGGGAGACTGCTTTGCTGGAGACTGCTTTGCTGGAGATTGCACTGCGTCCGGCGTTGTCGGCGTCGCCAGTGCTGATAACAGTGTTATTGCCGCTGGTCCCTCTACCGAGTGCAGCCAGCCCGCGCTCGATTTCCAATGTCACATCCACGGCTTTGGCACTGGTGTTGACGATTTTGATATACCGGCAGCTGCTGCTATTGCCGATACTGCTGCAATCGCCGCCGGTTGCGCTCACATACAGATGCCGTGCTGTTGCCGTGCGCTCTACATCCACCTGATAGGTGAACGGGCCCACATGCGCGGAGAATAGGCGCTCCGCCTCATAGTTGAGCGTGGGATTGACGTGCGCGGGATTGAATTCGATGAGATTCTGCGCCCAACCTTTGGCGGGAATATGCGCCAGCAGCGGCGCGTAGGACGTCATTTTTACCACGTCGGAATTGCGCTCGCAGCCGGTCAGGAATGCGGCCTCACCCAGCGCCGACTTCCATGTGTTCGCACCCTGCTCGGTCTGCGGTTGCCCCGCAAAATAGCCGTTCGCCGAATACTCGCCGAAATACACGCCGGCACCGCAACGAGGGTAGTTGTCGAAACGATGTGCCTGCGATTCGAACCATTCGGGCGAATGATAGGAATGCTCGTCCACAATAATCGCGTCGCCAGTGGCGGAATCCAGCGCGCCAGTGCCGGCGGTGGCCACCGTGCGCGCATAATCCCACGTACGCTTCATCGGCAGTTGGAATGGGAACAATCCGGCGCTCATAATGCACAGCATGTGCGGGTATATGGCGTGAATCGCGTCGCTGATGCGCGTGAACTTCGCCACGTAGTCAGCCCCGAAATTCTCATTGCCCACGCCGATCATATCCAAACCAAACGGCTCAGGATGCCCCATATCACGCCGAACCGCAGCCCAAGGGCTCGTGTTCGGATTCCCATTGGCGAATTCAATCAGATCCAGATAATCCTGGATCACATTGCGACGGAACGCTTCGGAATCAATGTCCATGTGGCGCGGATCGCGGCCGGGCGACTGGCATGCGATGCCGGCGAACAATGTCGGCAACGGTTTGGCACCAAGATCCTCGCATAGGCAGAAGTACTCGTAGAAGCCGATTTGATAGCTCTGGCAGTAGCTCGACCCGTCCGGCATTTTGAACGACCAGATCGAATACTGCGGTCGACGGGCGGCCAGAGCGCCGATGGTATCCTTCCAACGGTACTCGTTGCCGGGCGTCACGCCCTCCACGATGCAGCCGCCGGGGAAGCGCATGAACGTGGGATGGAGGGCTTTGATGGTTTCCACCAAGTCTCGCCGCAGCTTGCCATAACGCCATTTCGGGTCTCCCGCGCCCCAGTAGTCCGCGTCCATGAACTGCACCAGATCCAAGTCAAACAGCACATTGCCGTGTGCGGTAATGTGCGGATTTGCGGCGGCTGCTGGTTGGGTGGTTGGCTCGGTGGTTGGCTCTGATGTGGGGTGGGCGGTCGGTTTTGCGGTCGGTCCGGTGGTTGACTCGGCTGTGGGCTTTTCAGTCGGTTCTGCGGTCGGTCCGGTGTTTGGCTCAGCTGTGGGCTTTTCAGTCGGTTCTTCGGTCGGTTCGGCGGTCGGCTTATCGGTCAGTTCGACTGCCGGCTCAGCACCCGGTTCGATGGCGATGTGCAGTTTGCCATAGTCGGTTCGAATACCGCGCACCTGAGCGGTGCAGTGCAGCCAGCCGTTGGTGTCGTGCTCGATGTGCACGTTGACGTTGGCGGCGGTGTTGTCGGTTGCTGCAGTGTCGGTTGCGATGTTGCTGGCTGCCGCAGTGCTGGCTGCCACAGTGCTGGTTGTGACAGTGCCGGCTGCCGCAGTGCTGGCTGCCACAGTGCTGGTTGTGACAGTGCCGGCTGCCGCAGTGCCGGCTGCCGCAGTGCCGGCTGCCGCAGTGCCGGCTGCCGCAGTGCCGGCTGCCGCAGTGCCGGCTGCGGCACAATCATCCTTGGTGCTGCAATCGAACCGGGCGGTTTCCGTCAGCGGTTCGCCATTCTTGCCAATCACACGTACCGCGAGTACAAACGTGCCGACTACCGGGCGCAGTTGGAAATCAACGTCATAGATATGCCCGGCGACTATGGAGAAGGCTGGCTCGCTGCCGTTCTTGCCGCCGCCGTTGTAGCCGAGGTTTTCGATGAACATGGGACTGCTGGAGTGCTGCGTTGCGGACTGTGCTGTGGAGGATTGTGCGGTTGCGTTGCTATATGCGGGCAGTGTGGCGCTGATGCGCGCGTACCTGCTGTGCGCGTGAACCGGGGGAGCGGGGCAGTGCGTGGTGAGAATCTGCCCATGGTCGCCGCGGATTTCACTGCCGTAGCTTTCCGCGGTGCAGTTGGTGAAACGCCAGAATCGTAGCGGATCGGCCTCGGTGCGCCAGCGGTCGGCACCGGACAGTCGCCATGTGTGATGGTTCAGATAGACGCCGTCGAAACTGTAATTGTTCACCATGTTGGCGTTGAGGCCGCCGTCGGCACTGTGATTGATGTCTTCAAAGAAAACGCCGTAAAGCCGCTCGCTTGTCCGGTGAGTGGGGCTTGAGACTGTGATCCGAACCATGATGCCATTGTAGTTGGTTTGCGGGCTCGGGCATGGGCTGAATTGCCGGCGGCGAGCGAAGGTGAACAGAAAAGTTCGCTTATCGTTCATGTTGCGGTTAATGCTATGTGCGTATTTTCACGGTCCGAACCGGTACGCTCGGTAATCAGGAAGTAATACGAAAATGGCGACAATCGGGAGCGTACCTGTGCAATCCTCGGTGGGAATACGAGAACGTATCGACCACGTGTATCCAACGTTACGCCCGGCTGAGCGAGCCGTGGCGCAATATATTCGCGATCATACGGAAGATGCGGCCGAACTGACGGTCGGGCAGCTCGCCGACGTGGCGCATGTGAGCCAGCCGACGGTGATTCGTTTCTCGCGCAAACTCGGTTTCGGCGGATACCGTGAACTGCGGTACGTGCTGCGGCATCCGGCCGCCGCGCATCAGGTGACGTTCGATCCCCTGTCCGGCTTCGACCTGAACCCTTGGGATAGCGTGGATGAGATTCCCGCCAAAGCCGCCGATGGCGCCAAAGCGCTGATTGATGAAATGCGCAGCGCATTGGATCCCAAGGCGTACCGCAAGGCGATTGATATTATCGCCGAAGCGGGATTGATTGATATTTTCGGCGTGGAGAATTCGCTGACGCCGGCCATGGATCTGTTCACGAAGTTCGAGTATCTGGGGCTCACATGCCGCCTCAATACGGACGCTTACCTGCAGCAGATCGGCGCCGGACACCTCACTCATGGCGATGTGGCCATCGCATTCTCCCACTCCGGAAGCTCAGCGGATACGGTCAAGGCGCTTCGGTTGGCGAAGTCGCGTGGGGCGAAAACCATTGCGATCACCAACGCGATGGGTGCTCCGTTGGCCAGCTGGGCTGATGTAGTGCTTGTGACCGGGCGCGACTCGCATGCCATTTACGGCAATGCGATTTTCTCGCGCGTGGCCGATACCGCTTTGGTGGACATGCTCTATATGGGCGTGATTCTCTCCGACTACGGTCGGTTCTCTACCGCGTTGGACGAATCCGGTCGCATGATTCGCGATCGCGTGTTCGAAGGGTGATTATTTTGTGAGCGGGAGGGTGTATCTCGCTTACAAGGGGTTGATTTCCGGCTCGCGGGAGACCTATCCGCGTTACAAGGGGTTGCCTGCCAGGTAGAGGGGCCGTCAAAACGGCGGAATGACGGTATCGTGATGGCGGTTATACCCGTGATTTGCAGGTTGAGGAACCCCTTGTAGAGCAGATAGATGTTCCCGGAAGCTGAAATCAACCCCTTGTAGGCGAGAAAGCCCTGTTTGTGGAAGCAGGTGTCGGCGAATCCGGTGCCGGTGGTGATGACGGTCGTGTTGCTCATGGCGTCGGCGCGGCCAACGTTGCCACGGATGTGACTATGACTTTCTTTCCCGTTCTCATACCAGGTTCTCCCTTGTTGGATTAGCGGTTACGTTTCGAACCGCATGTAACCGCTCCCCATAATGGGATGTCTTGTCTCGCATCGTGGTGTTGTTTTGTGCGATATTGTGAAACACCGTCGTTCATGTTGTCCTATAGGGTTAGTTTCAAACAGCCTCTAATCGCGCGGCATTCCAAATCTCGGGCCACACATTGACATAGCTTTTGCATGACCCACAGCCTTCCCAGGCACCATTCATTGCAACAGTACAAAATTCTGCAGCCACTATCATCAAATAATTCTTTGTGAAAGCATATTTTGCTTATTTGCAACGATGCAAAAAGTGGTACTGTATACATACGCATACAGCACAGCCTGCGCGAAGTACGACGCACGGCAGCGGTGTGCGCAGATAGGCATAACTCCATGGCGCAGAAAGGACTGTTGACATGGCCATCATCATCGTGAATCGGAAGACAGGCATCGCGTTGGATTTGGAAACGCTAACGTCGCATCTGCCCCACATTGCGGGACCAGCGCAATGCATGCAAATCGATATAGGCGAATTACGCCAACTAAAACTGCATTCCACCGA
The DNA here is from genome assembly GCF_018555455.1 of Bifidobacterium colobi. GTDB lineage: Bacteria > Actinomycetota > Actinomycetes > Actinomycetales > Bifidobacteriaceae > Bifidobacterium > Bifidobacterium colobi. The sequence goes on from NZ_JAFEJU010000002.1 coordinate 327,198, forward strand.
TCAAGTTCTGCTGGCCTTCGGATACGGCACCAGCGCGTCAGACGGTGTATCGGCCGAAAACACGCTTCGCGAAGCACTGAGTCTATGCCAAAAACAAGGAGCGACCGCAGCACTATGCACCGGGATGATCGACCGCGACACGCTCATCGCAGCCGGAGAAGACGCTCCATATTGCCGTAGCGGCGACAGCCAGTTGATTCACCGGCTTGCCGACGATCTGCGTCTTCGCGTATGCGACTTGGAGAACTACAGTCATGCCGCATTCTTGGCGAACCTGCCTGACGCGTTCGATGCCTCCGCAATCAGCGCGTTTCTTGGATCGTGGATTGACCGCCGCCTGTTGCCGCAGGACGATTGCCCGTACCATTACGGAGCGTCCTTCTATCCTGAACTATGGGCGGATTCGGTCAATGAATCCGATATGGACCGTGTTGCCGCGATTGGCATGACCACCGTCCGTCTCGGCGAATTCTTCTGGGACAAGCTCGAGCCCGCGGACGGCGAATACCATATGGAATATCTCGACGCCTTGTTGAATTCACTGGAAAAGCGAGGCATCGATGCCATCGTGGGCATCCCCACGCCAACTCCACCGCGGTGGATGACCCGAGATCACGACACCAATATCGTGCTTGACGACGGCAGGATCGAGGGTCACGGCTCACGGCAACATTGTTGCACCAAAAACCCATTCTTCCGCCGCAAAGCCTTCGAGCTCACCGCGCGTGTTGCCCAAACGGCGGATCGCCATCGCAACGTCAAAGCCATCCAAATCGACAATGAATTCAAGGCGCGTCTATGCTTCTGCGACACCTGCCGCGCCCTATGGCCACAGTGGCTCAAAGAACACTACGGTACCGTCGACGCTATGAATGAGGCTTGGGGAACCTCGATCTGGAGCGAACGCTACGACGATTTCGACAGCGTGGTACTACCGGGGCGCACGCCATTCAGACATAATTCGGCGTTGGATAACGCGTTCCACCGTTTCTGCGAAGACGAGGCCAATGACTTCGCTTCTGGCGAGGCGCAGATCATCGTGGCCTGCACATCCATTCCAGTGACGCACAACACTTCAATGGGCTTTGATATGCGCAACTTCGATCTGTTCAACCAGCTGGATTTCGTGTCCTTCGACACCTATATCCCGCAGGACATGTACTGGGCATATACGTTGAATCTCGATCGGTGGAGGAATCTTCTGCCGCGCGATGATTTCATGCTGATGGAGACCTCCGCCTCGCATGCAGGGCATATCGGCAACTATGTGTCGCCTCACCCCGCCGGATATGTGCCGCAGGAGGCATTTCTTGCGTATGCGTCAGGGGCGAAGGCATTCATGTACTGGCTGCTGCGCGCGCAGGCCTACGGTGTGGAGCAGCCGCACAGCGCGGTACTCACTCAGAATGGCGAGCCGGATCTGGGGTATGCGGACGTGTTGGAGACCGCGCACATGCTCAAACGCTACGAGCCGATGCTTGCCGGCTCTCGCCCGATTCGCTCGACGGTGGCGTTGATGTATTCCGATGACGCCAAACGGTACTACGACATCGACAATGGCGGCATCTACAACTACCGAAGCCTTATCACCGACTTCTACCGCATGTTGCTTGGACATGGCATCTCCGTCGAGGTGATTCCCGAGAATGCGTTGCTTGATTCGTTCGAGTGTGTGCTGGTGCCGTTTGTGCGACATGTCGGAGATGACCTGCGCGCTCGACTTCACGCGTTCGCCGATCGTGGCGGCACGCTGATTCTGGGACCGATGACCGCCGACCGCACGGGCGAGTTGACATGGCCCCATGACGGCGATGCCTTGGACGGCATCGGATCGTGGCTTGGCCTGACGGATGTCGTAGCGTTCCTTGCCAACGATTCCGGCGCGAAAGTGGAAGTGCGCACTGAGCAAGGAAATGATCGCTTCACCGGCATGGTCACCATGTTCAAGGTGAAAGACGGCACCCACGCATATCCCACCGATTGCGACGTGGCTGACGGCCGAACCATTTTGGCAAGCCGGGGCACGGTGTCTTATGTGGGTGGGCTGCCGGCAGATCCGGAGCACAGCCCGTTCTGGGATGATCTGATCGAGCGTTTGGTCAAACCGCATGAGCCGGACCGGGACCTGATTCGTATCTGCGCTGGACTGGTGAAATATCGCAGGTCCACGCCAAGCGCGGATCAGCTATGGCTGGCCAACATGACCGACTCGCCGCTACCGTTCACGCTTATGCGCGATGCGAGCGACGAGCGCGGAACGATTTGGAACCGAGGAGAACATACGCTTGACGGATTCTCCCGTATCGTACTGACCATGTGACGCCGGAAACAAGCATGAGATTAGCATTGCGACAATGAGGGCAGGCCCGCTGAGCCTGCCCTCTGTGATAACAAATTCCGTATCCCGCAGTCAGAATCGCATGTACACGTGATAGCGCGTCGAAACGGCGCTGTATCGTTGCAATTATTGCAATCGTCATACAGAAGCATGCAAGGAGCATGATTATGGTCACGTTGAAGGATGTCGCTGCAAAGGCCGGAGTGTCCATGTCAACCGCTTCCGGCGCGATGCGCGGATTGGACTCATTCAAACCGCAGACCATCAGAAAAGTGCGCAAAATAGCCGAAGAGCTTGGATATAAAACCAATGTCTCAGCCAAATCCCTGCGTTCGGGACGCAATGACACCATCACGTTCCTCACTTCCGGCATTCAGGGCGTCTACTTTTCGCAGTTGGCCACATGCTTCGCCAATGAGTTGCATAAGCGCGGTCTGCATATGCTCATCGAACTGTCGCAGTACATCGACGACGATGCGAATACCGGCACGACATTCATGATGACCGACGGTATCATCGCCACCAACGCGCGTAACGTGTCGAAGATCCTCGGCTCCCATCCGACCGTGCTTCTCGAGGACTACAGCGAGGACTGCCTATACGATACGGTGAACGCGCCCAGCGCAGCCGGATCACGAGCCGCCATCCGCCATCTCTATGAGAAGGGCTGCCGCCGCATCGGTATCGTCGGCAATGTGCTTCCGGAAACCGTAGACTTTGGCTTTCCTCGCGACGTGCGCCTGTACGCGGCAGCCGACGAACTCAAGCGTCTTGGCATCGACTATGATCCGTCCAACTGCCTCAAAACTATCGGTTCTCGTCAAGGTGGACGCGAACTGGCTCATCGTCTCGCCGATGAAGGATTACAGTACGACGGGCTGTACTGCTTATCGGACGGCATCGCGTTGGGCATGCTGCTTGGCTTCGCCGAGCGAGGCATCAAAGTACCCGAACAAGTGGCCGTGATCGGTTTCGATGGCGTGGTCGAGGATGAGTTCAGCTTCCCCACGCTTAGTACGATTGCCACCGATTTCGAAGGCATGGCATCTACAGCGGTGTCGATGCTCATGCGCCGCATCGAGCATCCCGAGGACGAGCTAAGTCCACAGCGCGTCAGCGTCGGCTATCGACTCATCGAACGTGCCTCGACCGCCCGTTAAAAGGTGCCCCAAGAATTACAGAATCCAATATGGTCGGGGCCGGCAAGTCCATACTGGCCCCGACCATATTGGATTCCTCTGGCATTCCTCTATTCTTGATGCTTTGCATCGATGATGTTGTTGTGCCCCCAGCACCGTTCGTACGGCATGCCGGTCATGGATTCCACGGCTTTTCTGACCTCAGGGGTCACATCGGACATAGTGCCTCCCGCGCGCAATCGGTCGATTTCGCTGAGCAGCACCCGATGGCTGTCTCGATCAATCCTCATCCGGTAGGTGAACATGATGCCGGCCAAGCACAGCACGATTGGCGCGATACAGTACATGACCGCAATGGCCGTAACCGTCGATGCCGGTTGGGTTTGTGTACCTTCGATGAATCCGGTGGCGTCCAGCACCCATCCGATGGCCACGGTTTCGATGGCCGCGAAAATGTCGTCGATGGTGGCATTGACCGAGGCATACTGTCCCTCGCGTCGTTTGGCCGTGATGATCTCATCCACATCGGGGATGAACGTGTACGTGTACTGCGTCGCGTTGACCACGCCGGTGATGCCGAAGTTCATGAACAAGCCAAGCACGATGAACGCAATCGCCTTGGTATGGGAGGACAGCTGGGGCGAGAACCATGCGAGCACGAACAGCGAGAGGAACACCAGCACAACTTCAAATCCGCCGATGCGGTAGGCGCGCGGACCGCCGACTTTGGACGTGACCCACATAAACAAGGCCACGCAAGCGATACCAAACAAGGTGTTGACGCCGGTGGCGAGAGACACGGTCTGCGGGTCGAGCAACAGTACGAAGATCACGAAATAGGTGTTGATGGTGCCACGAATGGACCGGAAGCACTGTTCGCATAGATACAGGCCCAGATAGTTGCGGAATTCGCGCACGCGGATCACCGACAGGAAGTTCCAGACGATTGAGATGAGACGTTTCACAAGCCCGGAACGCCTACCGGGAGCCGCGTCCGCCTGGGCCACGTCAGTGGACTCGTCATAAGGTCGTTCGCGGATCGTGAGGAAGCCAATGATGAGCACGCCCACGCCGATCACGCCGTAGATCATTGCCATCTTGAAGTAGGGAGACCATTCGTCCTTGCCCCAGATGGTGAACAGGTACACGTTGAACAGTGAGAGGAATGTGCTGCCGATGGCGCCGGCGATCTGGTTGATACCCACGAGCTGCGCACGCTGGGACGGATTATCGGTCATTTCGCTGGGCAGACCGTATTGGATGGTGGATAGTCCCGCCAGGAACACCCAGTAGAGCAGGCTGGCCGTGAAATACGCCCAGATCGGCAGTCCGGGCACCCACATGAGCACATAGCACGCGGCGTTGAGCGGCACGGCGATGATCATCACCGACCGGCGTCGACCAAACCGGCGCCCCAAGGCCGTGGAGTACATGCGGTCCGAGATATATCCCCACGCCGGACCGATCACCGATGCCACAATCTTGCCGGCGGCGAGCAGTGCCGTGGTGGCGACTACGGGAATCTGAAGGAATGTGGTGAAGTAGAACAGCTGCCATGTGCCGATCATGGTCTGCATCACATATGACAAGGAAAACGTCGAGTACCCAAGCTTCGCACTCCAGGGGATCTTCCCATGTTCGACCGTATTCACATCCCATCGTGATCGCGACATCATCGTCTCCTTTCGTCGGCCCGCCACTTCCGCGTGGTCGATGCCCTTACCAGCGCATTGCCGTTGGCCGTATTCCCGCCTGCCATACATCTGGTTTGCACCATGCGTCGCAATGGCAATCATGCCGATTATGGCACAAATCGGTAATGTAGCGTTGCAATTGCTTTTTATAATACACGCAAACTTTCCGCAAAACACTGGTGTTGCATCGTTGCAATTCTTGTGTTAGTCTCATTGCCATCGGCTGCCATGGACGGCGACCGTGATCATCGATTCACACCACATATCAGGACAACACCACAACACAAGGAGCGTGTTCATGTCCATCGCATCATCGCAACTGCAAACGCAACCGCAAAGGCAGGAATCACAGCATCCCGGCAGGCGCATCATCGATTTCGACGCTGATTGGCGCTTCTTCCGGGGCTCGCCCACAGGCGCCGAGAAGCCGGCCTTCGACGACTCGGATTGGCGCCAAGTCACCGTCCCCCACGACTTCGGCGTCGAGGGCCGGTTCTCGCGCAACGCCCGCGCAACCGTAGGCTACCTCAAAGTCGGCGAAGGCTGGTACCGCAAGACCTTCCTCGTTCCGGAGGATTTCGCGGGCAAGCACATCACGCTCGACTTCGACGGCGTGATGAATCGATCGGAGATCTGGCTCAACGGAGAGAAAGTCGGCGAACACCACTACGGCTACACCGCCTTCTCCCTTGACCTGACCGGCAAACTCAAGATCGGCAAGGAAAACATCATCACCGTGCGCGCCGTCAACGAGGAGCCAAGCTCCCGCTGGTACGCGGGAGCCGGTCTGTACCGCGACATCGTACTGACCGTCACCGATCCGGTGCACGTCGCACGTTTCGGCACGCAGATCACCACGCCGACCCTCGAGCAGGATGTCAAGACGAACGGACCGGCACGCGTCGATGTCAAGACCTCGATCGTCAACGATTCCGGCGAGCGCCGCGCCGTCACCGTGCGCACCACGATTCGCAACGCCGATGGCGCCGCCGTGGCCGAAACGGAGTCGGAGATCTCGATCGGTCCCGACAACACGGGCGAAACGATCGTCGAGCAGCGTCTCGACGTCGCCGACCCGCATCTGTGGAGCACCTCGGACCCGTACCAATATCTCGCCGAAACCGTGCTGCTCGTCAATGGCGCCATTGTTGACACATATGAGACGCGTTTCGGTCTGCGCTGGATCACGCTCGACCCGAAACACGGTCTGTTCCTCAACGGTGTGAACATGCGAGCACTCGGCATGTGCATGCACCACGACCAGGGCGCGCTTGGCGCCGCCACGTATCGTCGCGCAGTCACCCGCCAGCTCGAGATCATGAAGGAGGGCGGCGTCAACGCGATCCGCACCTCGCATAACCCGGCCTGCAAGATCCAGATCGAGGAGTGCAGCCGTCTGGGCTTGCTTGTGCTCGAGGAGCTCACCGACATGTGGACCGCCCCGAAGAACCGCAACGACTACAGCAACTACTTTGCGCACGATTATCCGGAGGATCTCAAGTCCATGATCCTGCGTGATCGCAACGAGCCAAGTGTGTTCATGTGGGGTATGGGTAACGAGATTGCCTGGCAGGAATCCGAACTGCCGATCGCTGAGGACCTGACCCGCTTGTGCCACCTGTACGACCCGACCCGTCCGAACTCCGTCAACGACGCCTCCTATCTGTCCAAGGGCATTGACGGCATAGGCAATGAGATCCACAAGCGCATGGATACTCGCGGTTACTCGTACATCGGCAAGGGCAAGATGCTGGAAGTACACGAGAAAAACCCGAATGACGTCATCGTCAACTCGGAAAGCGCCAACATCTGCTCCAACCGCGGCTACTACGTTTATCCCACCGAAGTAAGCGAATGCCCGGCTGTTCTGCCGCCCATCGACGCCAACAAGTACCCGTTCGAGCCCGGCCGCCAGCCGTGGGACGACACGACATACGAGCTGAGCGCGTACAACATCCGCGGTAAGCGCGGCAACTACATCGACGTGGCCTTCGAACGTCTCATCCACATTCCGTTCAATGTGGGAGAGTTCGGTTGGACCGGCTTCGACTACATCGGCGAGCCCGCACCGTATATCTCCAACTCTTATTGGAATAAGCCGGAAATGAGCGAATCCGACGGCACCGTGCTGGCCCCGTTGCGTTCCTACTACGGCATGGTCGATACGGCCGGCTTCCCCAAGGATCAGTGGTATCTCTACAAGGCGTTGTGGACTGATCCGCAGGATGCACCGATGATTCACCTGCTTCCGCATTGGAACTGGAGCGTGGGTGAAGGAGTATCCGTATGGGCGTACACGAATGCCGTCAAGGCCGAACTGTTCCTTAACGGTCGTTCGCTCGGCGTCAAGGAGTTCGATTCGTTCAACACCGACTTCCATCTTGATCCGGCACACGCAGACAAGCCGTTCCAGTACCGCTACGCCAAGGAGAACCCGACCCGACGCAAGCTCAGCCTCGATTGGGAGGTGCCGTTTGAGCCCGGTACGTTGCTGGCCATCGCCTATGATGCGAACGGCAACGAGGTAGCGCGCGACACCGTATCCACGCCCGGTTCCCCCGCTGGCATCCGTTTGGATGCCGACCGTCACGTCATCGATGGCGACGGCAAGGATCTTGCGTACATTACCGCCGCCATTGTGGACGATGCGGATATCGTCGTGCCACGCGCAGACAACGAGGTGACCTTCAGTGTGGAGAACGGCCGTCTGCTCGGCACCGATAACGGCAGCCAGACGAATACCGAACCGTTGCAGTCCGCTACGCATCGCGCCTACAGCGGCCTGGTTCTGGCGATCGTCGCATCCGACGGCTCAGGCAAGCCCATCCGCGTCACCGCGCGCAGCCGTGGATTGGAGAAGGGTACGTGCACGCTCGCTGTTTCCGGTACGGTGCAGGCTACGGATGTGGTGGATGTCGAACCAGTGCATGTGCGCACGCTGTGCGGCAACCGTCCAGCATTGCCGGAAACCGTCGTCGTCCGCTTCGGTGATGGATCCAAGCGTTCCGTGCCCGTGGCGTGGAGCGAAACCGATGATGCCGCATACCGTACTTCCAACCGATATGTGGTTTCCGGAGACGCCGAAGGCACTCCGGTGAGCGCCGAGGTGAGCGTGGTCAGACTGGTCGATCTGGTTGACGTGAAGCTGGCCGTCAAGAACGGGCAGCAGGCCAAGCTTCCCGATACCGTAACCGCTATCGCCGAGGATGGCGCCATGATGTCGCTGCCGGTCGCGTGGCAGGGCGGCGGCACGAACGAGGATGGCATCCGTACGCTGAACGGCACTGTGACTGGCTCCGATCTCGTCGCCAAGGCGACCGTGAGAATTATGGCCGAGCAGGAGGATGCGGCCAACGAACCCGCTTTGGTTGATCTGCGGATCGACGGCGCGACCATCGACGGCTTCGACCCGGAGCACACTGAGTACACGCTCGCCCGCAGCTTCGACGATCCCAAGCCAATCGTCACTGCCGATGCCGGTCGCAATACGGCGTATGTGCTGCCGCCGGCGAATTGGCCGGACGGTGCCTATACCGTGCATGTCACCAGCGAGGACGGCAAGCGCGGCCGCACGTACACGATCGCATTGGACGTCTCTCACGCCCCGGTCGATCGTGTCGAGCTTGCGGTCTCCGAGACCAAGCTGGCCGAGGACACGACTGCCGCATTGACGGTCAAGGCGTTTGATTCCAACGGCCGCGCCATCGACTCCGATTATGCCCAGATCGACGTCGCCAGCGCGGACGAATCCGTGGCCGCCGTGGAGGGTTCCACGATCAAGGCGTCCCTGTCCGGCACGACCGAGCTCACCGCTTCCGTCACCTACGCGGGCGCGACGGCGGTCTCCGCTCCGCTGACGCTCACCGTCGTTCCCGGCGCACAGCCCAAGCACCCGACCGACGTGCGGGAGGTCGCCCGCCGTGTCGTGGCGGGCGAATCGCTGGAATTGCCGCAACAGGTGGTCGTGAGCTTCGATCATGGATTCGATGCTGTGATGCCTGTGGCATGGAGTCCGTTGCCACAAGGCGCGTTGAACACCCCGGGCCACTTCGATGTGACCGGTACGGTGTCTCGCGCGGGGCTGACCGCCACCGCTCACGTCACCGTGGTGGCAGTTGCCGCGGTGGCCACGGTTTCGACGGCGACCATCACCCACACCTCTCCAAATCTGGAGGAGACCGATGAGACGGTGGCCGTGTACTGGAGCGATGGCCTGAAGGAGGAACTGCCGGTGGTCTGGGATCAGATCGATCCGGCGCAATATGCGCAGGAGGGCGAGTTCACGGTCGAAGGCACCGTGCAGGGCATTTCGCGCAAGGCGGTCGCTCACGTGCGCGTGACCGACAAATACGTGCAGAACCGCGATCTGTTCTCGTTCCGCAACGACGTGTATCCGCAGGTCTCCGCATCGTATGTCAACCCCGATCCGAAGGCGCAGGAGGATCTTGCCGATCTGATGGACGGCACGGTATCCTACACGGCCCGCAAGGGATACAACCTGAAAAACCGCTGGTCGACGGATGGTGACAAGGCCGATTCCGCCTGGCTGGAGTACCGGTTCGGATACGGCGAGGAGACGGCATTCATGCTCAACTCCTTCACCGTCTACTACTGCCTTGACGGCGAGGGAGTGACCTTGCCCGAAAACGTGGATGTGGAGTATCTAGACGACACCGGCACCTGGCATCCGGTGCGCGATCTTGCCGTGGCTCATCATCCGGTCGAGCAGCGCAATGACGCCGCTTGGGCCTATGCGACCGTAGGCGACAAACCGGGTACCGATTTGGTCTCCCATGGCGACGAGACGACCTACTCGTTCGAGATGGTTCGCACCTCGCGCATCCGCATCACCTTCCATCCGGACGAGGGTGCTGTCGTGGCCATCACCGAGGTGCGAGGCGACGCGCGTATCGCGCAGGCCGAATCCGAGGCGACGCTTGCCGACATCACCGTAAATGGCCGCTCTGTTGGATTCGACCCTGCCACGCAGCATTACGATGTGGCTGCCGCGCCAGATGCGACGATCGAAGCCGTATCCGCAGACGACAACGCCGCAGTAACCGTTGTGCCGCCGGCATCGGGTTCCGCCGATACGCAGATCATCGTCGTCTCCGAGGATCGTGTGACCACGCGCGTCTACACGGTGGCCCTGCACGCCGCCGAGAATGGAGGTAACGACATAAACCAAGCCTGATTCTCCCCACTCTCTCTGTTTGCCGGGGCCCGCATATGAACCATGCGGGCCCCGTTTTTGCGTTCACCACAAATATCTGTTCTAACCTCCAATTTCAACACGCCGAACAGTTAGAATTGCATCGTTGCAAAAACTTGGTATATTTGTAATCGCACCAATTCAAACAACGTTCGAATTTCTATTTGTTGCACCGTTACAACATTGAAAGCGAACAACGCAGTTACGGTTTGCGACATGGTCGTATCCAGTCACCGAAGACGGAGGCCCGACTCGACCGTTCGGACGATCACAGGAAAGAAAGAAAAGAGCAAGCATCATGTCAAACCATGCTCCAGCGCCCGCATCTTCCGGCGCGACAGCCGGTAAGCTGCCGCTGTACACCAAAGTGGGATATGGCCTCATCGGCTTCTCGTACATGATCGCCACCATGATCAACACGTGGCAGATGTTCTACTACACCACGTTCCTTGGCATCGGCATCGCGATCACCACCGTCATCCTGGCTGTCAGCAAGTACGCCAGCGCCTTCGTCTCGCCGGTGTGGGGCTACGTCTCCGACCGTCTGTACAGCACAAAGATCGGCCGCCGCTTCGGCCGCCGTCGCACCATGCTGCTGTTCCTCACCCCGCTGGTCGTCATCACGTACATCCTGCTGTGGATCCCGAACATGCCGGCCTGGGTCTACCTCGTAACCAACTTCCTGTTCCTCGCCGTATGGCCCGGCGTCTCCACCATCAACAGCGCCCTGCCGGCCGAAATGACCGACAACACCAAGGAGCGCGGCCAGCTGGTGGCCATCACGCAGATCGCCGGCGGCATCGGTGGCTTCCTCCTGTCCATGCTCAACGCCTACCTGTTCAAGGTGTGGGGCAGCAAGTCTTGGGAGCCCTACTTCAAGATCGCAATGATCTACGCCGTCGCGGCACTCGTCTTCCTGATTATCGCAGCGCTGACCATCAAGGAACGCCCGTACGACGAGACCACCGATCTCAAGTCCTCCGATAACGCCTCCGGCTCCGTCTCCCCGCTCAAGCGTCTGGTCTCCGTGTTCTGGAACCTCATCTCCGTGATGAAGATCCGTACCTTCCGCAGTTACCTGTGGATCTTCATCACCCAGGGTGTCATTCGTGGTCTTCGCGGCACAATCAACTCCTACTTCATCATTTTCGTGCTGCTGCTCGATCCAACCGCCGTCTCGCTGTCGCAGGGCATCGCCACCCCGATCGCCATCGTATGCGTCGTCGTGTGGACCTGGCTGACCATCCATAAGGGCGGCCTGACCACCTTCCGCTTCAGCTCCGGTGCGAACATCCTCGTGTTCATCGGCATGTTCGCCTTGACCCTGCTGACCGGCAAGCTGTCCGCCGTGCAGATGGCCGCCGCCTTCACCGTGATGACCATCGCCCTGAACTTCGCCAACTCCGGCTTCGCTACCGCTGAGCAATACCTCATCACCGTGCTGCCCGATGTCGACGAGATGGTCACCGGCAAGCGCCGCGAGGGCCAGTACGCCGGCATCCGTACAACCGTCAACTCCATCGTCGCGGCCATCCTGACCATGCTGGTCGGCGTGGTGCTGCAGGCCGTCGGCTTCCAGTCCGGCACCGATACCCAGTCCGCCGGCACCATCAACGCACTGATCTTCATGTACTGCGCCGTCCCGATCATCCTGTCCCTGCTGCTCGTCGTGCTGACCAAGATGATGCCGGTTACCCCCGCCATTCAGAAGCAGATTCAGGAAGAGGTCGCCCGCCTCAAGAACGGCGGCTCGATGGAGGATGTCTCCGACGAATCCCGCAAGGTTGTTGAAAAGGCCACCGGCTTGAAATACGAGCAATGCTGGGGCCACAACAACATCATCGATGCCACGAACAAGGCCTGATTCCTCTTCTTCGGGTTATGGTTCTTCGGGTTATGGGTGGCAAAGAGCAACCATTCCATTCATAACCCTGAAGGACACCGTGATATTCCACTGAAAGGAACTGCTTATCGATTCCGCAATGTGATATTCCTGCTTTGTAACGCGGACCCACCAACCTCGGGTCCGCGTTTTTCGTATCCGCGTACCTCACGCTATGCACCACATGCTGCACGCTGCGTACGCTGCGCCGCACATGCAAAACGGTCATGCCCTCTCGGACATGGCCGCATATCGTTTGATTGTGAAGCTTATCGTCTATTATTCGGTACCAGTGGAACCATCGGCACCCAGTCGATGATGTAGGGCCGCATGATCCGCCGTCGTATCCGCGAGGGCCAGCTGTTCACGTTCCTCGACAAGGGGTTCGAGACCGGCGGCCCGGTGCCATCGACGAACAACCTCATCGAGTCATGGAACGCGCGCCTGCGCGACATGCTGCGCCGCCACCGCGGGCTGCGCCTGATCAGGCAGCTGAAGGCGATCTGCTGGTGGTGCCACCAGCACACCGAACGCCCCGAAACGAACGCGTGGCTGGCCGCGAACGCGATCATGGACGAACGGCTCGAGGAACTTTACAAGCAGGCATGGGAGCAAAGCCCGCAAGGCCAATACGAGACGTTCGGCATCCCCATGAGATACGGCACCGGCATCGACTGGAACGACTTCCACACACGAGTCCAATGGCAGTCAAACGACTAGACCACCAGACACACAATTTGGCCTATAGCCCAGTTTAGTGGGAGGGTGTATCTCGCTTACAAGGGGTTGATTGTTGGCTCGCGGGAGGGTCTATCTGCGTTACAAGGGGTTGCCTGCCGAGTAGCTCATGCTCCAAAACGGCGGAATGACGGTATCGTGATGGCTGTTATACCCGTGATTTGCGGGTTGAGGAACCCCTTGTAGAGCAGATAGATGTTCCTGAAAGCTCGAATCAACCCCTTGTAAGCGAGAAAGCCATGTTTTTGGAAGCAGGTGTCGGCGAATCCGGTGCCGGTGGCGATGACGGTCGTGTTGCCCATGGCGTCGGCGCTCGTATGCTTCTCGATCGTCTTCGTCGGCGGCTCCGGGATTGGAGGCTTCGGCTGATAACGGTCCAATGCGATGACCACGAGTGTGGGATAGGTATTCGTGGCCGCGTTCTCGGCGGATGTGACCGCGTCCGTCATCAGGCTGTTTACGCTCTTGCCCGGATTATCCGAAAATACTTAAGCTATATACGTCTCGGGGGGGCTAGCGGCTTTTCATTATTTGGAATATTGGTCATGGTTGAGTGAACGTGTCCAGTAATGACACCATGACCATGGTCTCGTACAAGCCCTCGTACAAGCTATAGAACGCAATACGGTGAATTGCGGGATAGTGCAGAATCAACGGAGCTTAATAGATGAGTTGCCGTTCGGAGGTTACTTGCACACAGCGTCTCGACTGGATAGTATGTTTGACCGCTGATGCCCCTGTAGCTCAATGGATAGAGCCACGGCCTTCTAATCCGTCGGTTGCCCGTTCGAGTCGGGTCGGGGGCACGCCTGAAGACTGTTTTCCCTCACAACGCGTTGGCGGAAAACAGTCTTTTTCGTAAGGCCTCCATCCGGGAACACCCTTAAGGGATGCGCGGCCGGTTGCCACGCTATAGACTTGCCTCATCACAGCCGAAAGAGAAACACTCGAAGTACTGAATGAACCCCGCTCGCCAAAGGCGACGAACGAGAGAAGAAGGTGCCTATGGCACACGATGTGCACGCTATGGCACAGCCCAAGACGCGCCCCATCATCGAAGTGCGCAACCTGCGCAAGGAATACCCGGTGGAAGACGAAACCGTGGTAGCACTGGAACGCGTGAACCTCGCCATTCCGCAGGGCCAGATCTGCTGTATCTTTGGCGAATCAGGCTCAGGCAAATCCACCTTGCTCAACCAGCTCGCCGGCATGGAAAAACCCACCAAAGGCGGCGTCGCAATCGGGGGAGTCCGAGTCAGCACACTCAGCGAGCGCGAACTCGCGGCCTTCCGCCAGAAACATATCGGCTTCGTCTTCCAGTCATACAACCTACTGCCGAATCTCACCGCCCTCGAAAACGTGGCCATGCCGTTGATGTTCCGCGGCATTCCCAAAGAACAACGCGAACGCACCGCGCGAGCAGTGTTGAAGCGCGTCGGCCTTGGCCATCGCCTCAGCCATTACCCGCGGCAGATGTCCGGCGGCCAACAGCAGCGCGTCGGCATCGCCCGCGCGTTCGTCACCAAACCCGAAGTCGTGTTCGCCGACGAACCCACCGGCAATCTCGACTCCAAAACCAAGTCGGAAGTCATGACGATGATCTGCACATTCGCACGCGACTTCAACCAAACCATCGTGCTCGTCACCCACGATCCGCAGATGGCCGCCTATGCCGACCGCATCGTCACCCTATTGGACGGTCGCATCGTCAGCGACCGCACGAACCAGCCAGCATTATCTCTCTCAGCTCCATCGCAACCATCCGTAACTCGTCCGCAGCCAGATCTCTCAACCAACCAAGGAGCTTCGCGATGAACATGCACACCAACAAATCCGGCATCTACGCAGGCTCTTCTGCAGGCTCTTCCGCAGTCCAAGCTGTTGCGGCATCCTCGACGACTTCCGCGACCCGTCGCATGAGCGCCGCAGTAGTCGCCATACTGACCACGCTCGCTTTCCTCGCCGCTACGGTGTTCGCAGTACTCGCGCTGGCATTCACTCCGGCATCCGCGCTCGCCGTCGAGGGCGACGACCCATCCGGCACAGGCGGCAGCGCAGCGGCACCCATCGCCGGACCGGTGCCGAACATCATCGTGACCAACTTCACCTACGGCGGTGACTCCGTGGCCGCCGGCTCCAAGTTCGATTTGGCGTTCACCTTCCAAAACAAAGGCCAGGTGGCGGTGACGAACATGGTGGTCACCGTGGATAGCGGCGAAAGCTTCGCCATCGCGGGCGGTACGAACACGTTCTACGTGGACGCGCTGTGGGCGGGGTACTCGCTCACGCAAACCGTGCCGATGCAGGCGCTCTCCTCCGCGAAAAGCGGAGCGCAACCCATCGGCTTGAGTTTCAAATACGAGTATCTCGACTCCGGCGCACGCTCCTCCACGCAATCCGACGTGAAGATTTCCGTGCCGATCAGCCAGCCCGACCGCTTCGAAGTGAGCAATCCAGTGCTGCCCGATCAGGCGGTCAGCGGGCAGGAAACCACCATCACCATGGAATACGTGAACAAAGGCAAAGGCGACATCGCCAACGTGGAAGCCACCATGGAGGGTGACGGTTTCGACGCCACGATGAAAAACCAATACGTGGGCAATGTAGCCTCCGGGGCCACCGGCTCGATTGGCTACGCGTTCACGCCCGCGGCCGCCGGTGAGCTCAACGCCACCATGAAAGTGACCTATGAGGATTCCGACGGGCAAAGCAAAACCAAGGAATTCCCCGTCAAACTTACGGTGGAGGACGCGCCGGTGATGGATGACACGGCTGTGGATGGTATGGCTGTGGAGCCGGCCGGTCCGGCGGTGCCTGTGTGGGCGTGGATAGTCGGTGCCGTGGTCTTGATGGTGCTGATTGTGGTGATCGTTGTGCTGGTGCGCCGCCGTCGCAAGAAGAAGATGAAGAGCGCAATCGACGACGAGTGGGATGACTGGGCAGAAGGATCCGCTAAAGGCGACGCTGCTGCTGCGGATGGTGCCGGTACGCAGTCAGCTGCCGATGCTGCTGCACAGTCGCCGGCAACTACTGCTGCAGCTGTGCCGGCATCCGCTGCACTGACTTCTTCTTCCCGTGACACAGCTGACACAGCTCCGACTGCGGTGCTGCAGCCATTCGTCTCGGATGGAACTTCGGCTTCCGCGGCGCAGCTTGGCACTGCACAGTCTGGTACTGCACAGTCTGGTACAGCACAGCTTGGCAACGCACAGCCTGGCACAGCACCGTCCAAGGCTGACCAGTAGAGGAGCCGACCATGCGATTCGGCGACATTCTTAGACTGTGCCGGCAGAACCTCTGGCGGCGCAAATCACGCACCATACTGACCGTGCTCGGCGTAATCGTGGGCTGCTGCTCAATCGTGCTCATGATCTCGCTCGGGCAAGGCATCGACGAGCAGAACGAGAAAATGCTCACCTCCATGGGCGACCTCTCCATCGTGACCGTATACACCAATGGCGGAAATGGTGGCATGATGGCCATGGGCAGTGGCGCATCATCATCCTCAGCATCCTCGGACGTGAAGCTCAACGACGAATCCGTGAAGTCCTTCCGCGCGATCCCCGGCGTTTCCGGTGCAACCCCGGTGATGAATTTCAACTACAATGCCAGCGTTCGCGCAGGTTCCGCAGGCCGATACCTGTACGACTACGTGCAAATCATGGGCATCGACATGGCGCAATTCGAACAGATGGGGTTCAAACTCAAAGACGGTGCCATGCCGGTCCGCGAAGGCGAAGTGCTCGGCGGCGAATGGCTGGCCTACGACTTCATGGACACGCTCAGCAACGGCGCGATGCGCAGCAGCTCGCGCGGCGAAGGCTGCATGTGGAATGACGACACCGCGCGATGCGAACCATATAAGGACGAAGACCCCTATGTGCAGCCCATCGGCGCGCAGCTGACCCTGACCACCGGCGCGAACTATAACGGCGACCCGTATACGCAGCGGTTGTATGGTTCGGGTGGTTCGGGCGGCGCTTCCTCTTCGGGCGGTGGACTGGGCGAAACGCAGAACACTACGGCGGATTATCGCGTCACCGGCGTGATCGTTGCGGACTACAACAAAGGTTTCGCCACATCTGACGGCATTGTCATGGATCTGCAGTCGCTCAAAGCACTTATCGCCAAAGTCGATCCGTCGGCAGCCAAGCAGCGCACTGCCAATTACGATCAGGTGCTGGTCAAAGCCCAGGATATGGCGTCGGTGCCGGAAGTCGAATCACAGATCAAAGCACTCGGCTACGAGACCTCGTCTTATGAGGACATGCGCAAATCCTTGGAAGAACAATCGCGGGCGATTCAGCTGATTCTGGGTGGCATCGGCGCGGTGTCGCTGCTGGTGGCGGCCATCGGCATCGCCAATACCATGGTGATGTCCGTAACCGAACGCACGCGCGAAATCGGCATTATGAAAGCGCTCGGCTGCTATGTGCGCGATATTCGCGTGATGTTCCTAGCCGAAGCCGGCGCAATCGGATTCCTCGGTGGGCTGATCGGCTGTATGGTGAGCGCGCTGATTTCGCTGGGTATCAATTTGGCTGGCATGACGTATATCGGCGGCGGTATGGCGTACAGTGCAGGCGGCTCGGGTAGTGGTTCGGATTCCGCGAATTCCATATGGACTATGGTTTGGCAGGCGATCGTCGGCGGCGATGATGTGACGCGCTACTCGGTGATTCCATGGTGGCTGTACCTATTCGCCGTGCTATTCGCCACGCTGATCGGGCTCCTGTTCGGTTTCGGGCCGGCCAACAAAGCCGTGAAAATCCCCGCCCTGGATGCCATCAAAAACAGCGAATGATGGCCTCTACAATGCTGTTTACAGTCAAGCCATAGCGCTCGTTCAGCTCGGCCAGCGGTACGCGGTCGGTGAATTCCTTAGTTGCGCCGAAGTTCAGCACACGCGGGTTGCGAGACCTGCCAGCGGTATTGTTACCGGCTGTTTCGTCCGTCTCGGCCTGTTGCCAGTGATTCGCATAATACGCGGTCACCTTTTCGCCCCAGCCGCCTTCAAGCTGACCATCCTCAAGCGTGATGATCAACTCATGATTAGCGCGCAACGATTCCAGCACCGCAGTATCCAACGACGTGCATTGCTTTGGGTCAATCACCGTAGCGGTAATGCCATGTTCGGATTGCAGGGCTGCCGCCGCGCGTTCCGCCAACGGATACGTATTGCCCAAACCAATCAGTGCCGCCTGGGAGCCGGACTGTTTGATGCGCCAACCCAACATGCCGCCAAGCGTCAGTTCAGAAACCTCAGTGGTGCGGTCGCCGGTAATCGGCAACAGACTGCGGTCGCGTTCAGCAGCCAGCACCCCTTCGCCTGGCACACGAATCACCACCGAGCCAGTGGGGGCATCCTTGGCGTCTGCCGGCAGTGTAGCCCAAGCCAAATCATTCAAAAAATCACGGCCGGAGGTGGGCACCAGCATCGTCACCTGAGGAATATTGGCGAACATCGCCAGATCATAAGCGCCGGAATGCGTATTATCCGAGCCGGAAAGCCCACCCAGAAAATCAAGCACCGTGACACGCGAACGGTTGAGACTCATCTCCTGGAAGAACTGATCGTACGCGCGCTGGAAGAACGACGCGGTCGTAGCCACCACCGGAGTGCCACCGGCGCGGGCGATGCCAGCGGCGAACGCCACCGCATGCGATTCGGTGATACCAGTGTCCACATAGTGTGCGCCCGCGCGTTCGCGGAACTCATGCGTAATGCCGTTGGAACCAGGAGTCGCCGGGGAAATCACCACCAAACCGGGTTCCGAGGCAAAGCGCGGTTCAAGCGCGGCCATAGCCATTTTTCCGTAATACTTGCGTGGATCCTCAGGCTTGCCGAGCGACGCATCCGGGTTCTGCCAATGCGAGGCCTCGCACTGGCCCTCATGCGGCTCATGGTCGGACAGGTTGCAGTGATCGGAATGCCACGGCTCGCTGTGCTGCACATTAGCGGTGGCCGGAATGCCTTCGGAAGCGTCGCCGGCAATCGTTTGGGTTGTGTGCGCTGTGGTTGTTGTGGTCGTCGTGGTTTGGATCGTGCTCGTTGTGGTCGGTGGGGTGGCGGGGGAGTTCGGCTCGCCGTCGTATCCAGCACCCTTCAGCGTATGAATATGCACCACCACCGGATGGTCGATGTCTCGCACCTCTTCAAATGCGGCGGTCAGTGCGTCCACATCATTGCCGGCTTCGACGTAGCGATAATCCAAGCCAAACGCGTTGAACAGGTTCGGCTGCGCAGTGCCGCCGGATGCGCGCAGGCGGGCGAGTGGACCATACATGCCGCCGAAATCGCCGGCGATAGACATCTCATTGTCATTGAAAATGATAATGAGATTGCCGCCCTGCTCGGCCGCGTTGTTAAGCCCCTCGAATGCCACGCCGGAGCTTAGGGAACCGTCGCCGATTACGGCCACCACATTGCCGATGCCGCTGGTGCCGGTGGCGGCGATTTCAGCGTTGCGGGTTTTCGCAATGCCGCAAGCCAAAGAGATCGACGTGCCGGTGTGACCCAGAACGAATTGATCATGTGCGCTTTCATCGGGGTTGGTGAAGCCGGTCACATCGCCGAAATGCTGCGGTTCGAGGTAGGCGAGCGCGCGGCCGGTCAGCATCTTATGCACATAGCTTTGGTGGGAAACGTCGAAGATGATGCGGTCGTGCGGGGAATCGAATACGCGATGCAAGGCCACCGTGGCCTCCACCATGCCGAGATTGGAGCCGATATGGCCGCCATGCGTATGGCCGTAGTCGAGCAGCGTGGTGCGGATTTCGCGGCAGAGCTCCTTGAGCTGGCCGGCGGGCAGGGATTTGACGTCTGCCGGGGATGCAATGGCATGCAGGAGCGGGGCGGGGCTGATGTTTGTTGTGCTCGCAACGGTTTGTGAAGCCGGCGTGGGAGATGCGGATGCAGTTGCAGTTGCCGAGGTGGCTGCGGTTGCCGGGGTGGCCGGTGTTGCCGTGACCGCTGTGGGGGTCGGTGTTGCCGGGGAGTGCGCGGCGTCAAGGTTTGCTGAATCGAACCCTTTGCCCTGCACGTCGCTCATATTCGCGTTGCTCCCTTCCAAGAATCTTCTACGGAAACGCAATGCTAGTGCCAGCGGTCGCCGAAGCGTTGAGCGACTCGGCAATACCCCCAACATCTCCGTATATTCGTCAAATGCCGTTACATGCTGCCCGATGACATCAAATAGTTGGGTAACTACGTTACAAGGGGTTGATTTTTGGTCCGCGGGAGGTCTATCTGCGTTACAAGGGGTTGCTCACCGAGTAGCTCATGCTCCAAAATGGCGGAATGACGGTGTCGTGATGGCGGTTATACCTGTGGTTTTGCCGGTTGAGGAACCCCTTGTAAAGCAGATAGATGTTCCGAACCACGGAAATCAGCCCCTTGTAACGCAGATAGCACAGGAAACAGGCTCATATGGCGAGTCAAATACGCAAACCCTGTGATGTAGAGCCGATAGCACGCCGGCATGCCCTCATGCGAGTCTTGAGTGTGGAAGAATAAGTGCTAGCGGGCTCCCTATCGAGCCATTGCCGCCTATTGATTCACGGGATAAAGGAGTCGAGCCAATGAAGGCCGTATTTGCATCCACCGTTCATGCTGAAGATCCGCTGGCCGCGCTCGCGGTGGGCGAACAGCCCGAGCCGGTCGCACGACCGTATTGGTCCACGATAGAGGTGAGTGCCGTGAGCGTGAATCATCATGATTTGTGGTCGCTTAAAGGGGTGGGACTTGCTGCCGAACAGACGCCGATGATTCTGGGCACGGATGCCGTGGGCGTTCTGACTGAAGACATTCCCGGCAAGCATGGGCTCAAAGCCGGCAGCGAAGTGGTGCTGTACACGTTCATCGGCACAGACGGCAATGGCGTGGCGCCAGGGGAGCGTCGTTCGATTCTTTCCGAGAAATATCCGGGCACTATGGCGCAGAAGACCTCGGTGCCGCAGGCCAACGTGTTCGCCAAGCCCGCGAACCTGAGCGTTGTGGAGGCTGCGGCGCTTGGCACCAGTTGGCTGACCGCGTATTCGCTGCTGTTTAACGCGGCAGGCGTGAAGCCCGGCGACACGGTACTGGTTCAAGGCGCTGGCGGTGGGGTGTCCACGGCGGCGATTCAGCTCGCCCATGCGGCGGGATTGGAGGTGTTTGTGACCTCTCGTTCGGACGTCAAGCGCGCCAAGGCGTTGGAATTAGGCGCTGATGCCGTGTTTGAGGCTGGCGCGCGGCTGCCGCGAAAAGTGGATGCGGTGATCGAATCCGTGGGCGCGGCCACATGGAGTCATTCGGTGAAATCCGTGCGTCCGGGTGGCACGATCGCCATTTGTGGGGCGACCACCGGCGATCAGCCGGGTGCGGAATTGACGCGTATCTTCTTCCAGGACATTCGGGTGCAAGGCAGCACGATGGGTTCGCGCGAGGATTTCGCCCGACTGCTGCGGTTTGTCGAGCATGCGGATATCCACCCGGTGATCGATTCCGTATTTGCCGGCCTTGATGAGGCGCCGGCTGCGTTTGCCAAACTGAACAGCGGCGACGTATTCGGCAAAGTGGTGATTGAGCTATAAGGGCTTATTCTGGGGCTGTGACGGTTGCGGCGTTGTGACGGTTGCGGCGTTGACAGTTGTAGTGGTTGCGACTTTTAATTTCGTTTCCGATTCAACTATTCTCGCTGACGTTGCGGTGGTTGTGGCGGCTGTGGCAGTCGCGGCGGCTGCGGTGGTTGTGACTGTTGTTGAGATCGTGGCGGTAGCTGAGAGCGTGACTGTTACTGAAATTGTGGCGGTTGCGGCTGTTGCGGTGAGAAAGACCGCGCTCAGAGTCTCTTAGCGCGGTAAATTCTCGAAATAAATGGCGAGCCCGAGATTTTACCGCGCTGAGAGTTGCTCAGTGCGGTGAATTCTCGAGGATAGGGGAAATTTCGAGAAATTACCGCACTGACTGATACTCAGCGCGGTAATTTCTCGGGAATAAGGAAAAAATCGAGATTTTACCGCGCTAGGAAGAGGCGGCTGCAAGTCATCGTTCGTTGGCCCAGTATTCCCGCGCTGTAAGTTCGCAACAGGGGAGTACAGTGAGGGCATATTCTCAATAACGAGGGAGTAAATGATAATGGCAAATGAAACCAAGCCCCAGGTCGCCGTGGTGATGGGCTCCTCCAGCGACTGGGAGACCATGAAGCGCGCCTGCGACATCCTCGACCAGTTCGGTGTTGCCTACCACAAGCAGGTCATCTCCGCGCACCGCACGCCGGAACTCATGGCGGACTTCGCGCACAACGCCCGCAAGAACGGCCTTAAGGTCATCATCGCCGGTGCAGGCGGTGCCGCCCACCTGCCGGGCATGATCGCAGCCCAGACCACGTTGCCGGTGATTGGTGTGCCGGTCCGCTCCCATGCTTTGTCCGGTTGGGACTCCCTGCTGTCCATCGTGCAGATGCCGGGTGGCATTCCGGTGGCCACCACCGCCGTGGGCAACTCCGGCGCCACGAACGCCGGCCTGCTCGCCGTGCAGATGCTCTCTGCATTCGACGAGACGCTGGCCCAGAAGCTTGAAGACTACCGCAACGAACTGAAGGAAAAGGTGGCCGAATCCAATGCCCAGCTTGTCTGAGGAAACCAACGGCCGCGTCTCCATGCTGATGCCGGGCTCGACCATCGGCATCATCGGCGGCGGCCAGCTCGGCCGTATGATGGCCCTGTCCGCGCGCTACATGGGGTTCAAGGTCGGTGTGCTTGACCCCACGCCAAACTGTCCGACCGCGCAGGTGGCCGATTTCCAGATCACCGCCGAGTATGACGACAAAACCGCCATCCATGACCTCGCCGTACAGTCCGACGTGCTCACCTACGAGTTCGAGAACGTGGACGCTGACGCCATCGATGAGGTTCGTGGCATTGCCGCGGCTCCGCAGGGCACCGATCTGCTGCGCGTCACCCAGCATCGCGTGCACGAGAAGCAGTTCATCAACGACCACGGCACCGCCACCGCTCCGTGGCGCGCGGTCAACAACTTCGATGAGCTCGATGCCGCACTGGATGAGATTCACTACCCGGCCGTGCTGAAGACTGTCTCCGGCGGCTATGACGGCCATGGCCAGATGGTGCTGCGCTCCGATGCTGATCTAGAGAAGATTCGCGCCCGCGGCGATCGCGGTGGCGGCTTCCCGCCGAGCATCCTCGAAGGCTTCGTGGACTTCGCGTTCGAAGCTTCGATTCTGGTCTCCGGCAACGGCAAGGACTTCGTGACCTTCCCGATCGTGCGCAATGAGCATCGCAACAATATTCTGCACATGACCATCGCGCCCGCCAAGGTCAGCGATCATGTGGCCCGTGAGGCTCACGAGCTGGCCATCCGTCTGGCCAAGGGCTTCGAGCTCGCCGGTACGCTCGCCATCGAACTGTTCATCACCAAGGATGATCAGGTCATCGTCAACGAGCTCGCCCCGCGTCCGCACAACTCCGGCCATTACACCATCGAGGCCTGCTCGATGGATCAGTTCGACGCGCATATCCGTGGCATCGCCGGCTGGCCGATGCCGGAGCCTAAGCTGCTCTCCCCGGCGGTGATGGTCAATGTGCTCGGCCAGCATGTGGAGCCGACGCGCGCGCTGATCAAGGATCATCCGGAGTGGAATGTGCACGACTACGGCAAGGCCGAGGTTCGTCACGACCGCAAGATGGGTCACATCACCGTACTGACCGACGATCCGGAACGCACGGTAGCTGACCTTGAGGCCACTGGCTGCTGGGATGATCTGAAGAGCGGCCTGAAGAAGAAGGCGTGACCTTATCGCATGGTTGAACATATCGAACGTCAAACCAGGCAGAAGGATGCGATTCGTGCCGCGTTGGCTGATTGCGAGGAGTTCATTTCCGCGCAGGATCTGCACCGCAGACTGGAGGATGAAGGCTCGCGCATCGGACTTGCGACCGTGTACCGTCAGCTGAACGCGCTGGCGGATGCGGGCGCGGCGGACACCATCAGGCTTGATGGCCAGCAGTTGTTCCGTCTATGCGGCGACGACGGGCATCATCACCATCTGGTGTGCAAGAAGTGCGGCAAAACGGTGGAAATCGATCCGCCCAGCGAAACGTGGCTGCGCAAAGTGGCCGAAGGGCACGGTTTCACCGTGGAATCCCATACGCTGGAGGTCTTCGGCCTGTGCCCGGAATGCCAGCGTAAGCAGTGATTGCACGCGTTGATAACGACTGAGGCATTGGAACCGGATTCTGCATGTGCAGGATCCGGTTTTTCGTATGTAACACGCCGAACGAACTGAAAATGATAATGGTTCTCAATATATGCTATAGTGCAGTATGTCAACCGCAGTAATCACAAGGTAGAAGAGGAAAACAACGGTATGACTGCATGGAAGAAGATCACGGCACTTGCGGCATCGGCACTGATGGTGGCGGGACTCGCCGCGTGCGGAACGAGCGGTTCGGGTGCTGATTCCAGCACATCAAGCGACGGCAAGCTCGAGGTCGTGGCATCCATCAACCAGTGGGGTTCCGTTGCCGCCGATCTTGGCGGCGAGCACGTCGAAGTCACCAACATCATGAACAAGACCAATGTGGAAGCCCATGATTATGAGCCCACCAGCCAGGATGTGGCCAAGTTCCACTCCGCACAAGTCGCCATCGTAAACGGTGCCGATTATGATTCCTGGGCCACCAAAGCCGCGCAGGATACCAAGGCCGAGCTGGTCGATGCCGCCGAAACCGCCGGTATCAAGGACGGCGACAATCCGCACGTCTGGTTCTCCGCCAAGGTTCGCTCCAGCACAGCCGATGCCATCACCGCGGCCTATCAGCAGGCCGACCCTGAGCATAAGGATGATTACACCAAGCTCAACAAGGATTGGCATGCCAAGGCGGACGCGCTGGAAGCCAAAATCAAGGAAGCGTCCGCGAAAACCAAGAATCTGCCGTATGCTGCCACCGAATCCGTGGCCGCATATCTGGCCGATGATCTTGCGATGAAGGATGCGACGCCGAGGGGCTATGCGCAGGCCTCGGCTAACGAAAGCGAACCGACGCCGACCGATATCAAGAAATTCCAGGATGCGCTGAAGTCCGGCAACATCAGGATGCTGGTGCTCAACACCCAGGAATCAAATTCAACTACGGAGCAGATTGTCAAGGCGGCGCAGAGTGCCGATGTGCCGACGGTGGAGCTCACTGAGCAGATGCCGGCGGAGTACAACGATCTGCTTGATTGGATGGGAGCGCTGGTCGATCAGTTCGCTGCGGCTGCATAGTAACCGCACAGTACTGCGTAGTATTGCATAGTTCTGCATAGTTCTGCATAGTAACCGCACAGTAGCCGCTCGATAAGGCAGGCGGATGCTGCTCGGGAGGGGGAGACAACAAGCCACTGTCGTGCTATTGATGCACTGCTGCAGTGTGCAATAAAACTCAGCACAACGCGGCAACATGCATAGTAAGTTCGTGCGAGACCGTATAACCGGGGTGCCTTAGGCAATAGGGGATAGTGCCAAGGCACCCTTTGCGTTAGGGTGAATAGTTAGGAAACGGTAAGAGAAACCTTGGGAGTATGGTTTTTCCAAGGTTGCGCGGTAACAATATGCCATTGGATACCACCAAAACACGTGAGAGATTGTTGGAAACTGTAGGCGAATGAGCGAAAACACCAGTAGTAACACCACCTCGAAGTTCCGTTGGCGGCTCTGGGAGAACCGGGCTGAGGCGGATGAAGTCACCCCGAAGCACCCGCATAAGCCGTTCCCCGGCTGGCTGTACGGAGTGCTGTTCTTCGTGTTCGACATCATCGCGGTAGCGGCATTGGAAGTTGGCGTCTCCGCCAGCTCCACCCGCGTGCAGGTCTCCAGCCCAACCGTAGGCTTTGGGTTCGTGAGCAAGATGTGGACCGACGGCAACTTCGTCTTCCTGCTCAACGTGCTGCTCGTTGGACTCCTGTACCTGATGCTGCTGATGCTGTTCAACCGGTTCTGGACCGCCAGCATAGTGATTATGGCCGCCGGCGTATTTGTGGGCACCATCGAACACTTCAAAGTGGAGATTCGCTACGAAGCCATCCTGCCCGCTGACTTGGGCTTCCTTGGCTCCAATACCGGCAATATGCTCACGTTCATCCCGGCCGGCGCGCATGTGACCATTCTGATTGCTCTCGCCGCGTTTGCGGCATTGCTGGCACTCGTACTGGTGCTGCGTCATTTCGATGGTCGCAAAGGACGCATGATCCAGACCAAGAACATGAGCCTGAACCTCACGTCCCGCCTGATTCTGGTGCTGCTGCCGTTGCTCGGCTTCTCCCTGTACTGCATGCAGGTGAGCACCACCGACTCCTGGGCGAACAAATTGTCCCAAGGCATGGGCGACATGCCATCCATGTGGGATTCCGTCTACGATGCGCAGCGTAACGGCCCGCTGGTGGCCTTCACCCGTCAGCTCAACCCGAAGATCATGGAGAAGCCGGACAACTATTCCGAGGAGACCATGAAGCAGGTCGCCGCCCGCTATGCCAAGGCGGCCAAGCAGATCAATGCGTCCCGCTCCAACAACATCACCGATTCCACAGTGGTGTATGTGCTGTCCGAATCCTTCTCCGATCCGAGCCGCGTGCCGGGTCTCAAGGTCAACAAGGATTCGATGCCGAACATCCGCAAGATCAAGGAGAACACCACCTCCGGTCTGATGTTGTCCTCCGGCTACGGCGGTGGTACGGCCAACTTGGAATATATGGGTCTTTCGGGCTTGAGCATGGCGAACTTCGATTCTTCGCTGACCAGCCCGTACCAGCAGTTGGTGCCGAGTGCGCATTGGGCACCGACCATCAACCAGCTGTGGGGTGCGCCAGCCAATTCGCTGGGCTACCATCCGTATGAGTCCAGCATGTATTCGCGTGCCACGAACTATAAGAAGTTCGGTTTCTCGCACTTCTATACGCTCACCGGCCCGGATGTGATCAAGTATCAGGACAAGATCGACGATTCACCATACGTTTCGGACAAGTCCTCGTATGATTCCGCGCTCGAAGGCATTAAGTCCGGTAAGGCGAACAAGTTCATCCAGATCATCACAATGCAGAACCACATGCCCTACCACGAGTGGTATAAGAACAACGACTATACGGCGGAATCCACCACCGGTACCCCGTTGGAAAAGGATGAGCAGGAGTCCATCGAAACCTATCAAAAGGGCGTGGAGATCACCGATCAGGCCACGCAGGAGTTCCTGGACGAGTTAGATAAGTTGGACAAGCCGGTCACCGTGGTGTTCTACGGCGACCATCTGCCCGGCATCTATTCCTCCGCTAGCCAGGATGAGGATAATTCGCTGGCCCTGCACCTGACCGACTATTTCATCTGGTCGAACAAGGCCTCCAGCTCGCAGGGCAACAAGACGGATGATGCCGCCTACTCGTCGCCGAACTTCTTCGTGGCCCAGGCCGCCGAACACATGGATGCCAAGGTGTCGCCGTATCTGGCCTTCTTGACGCAGATGCATGCCAAGATCGCTGCCATGGAGCCGCCGGTGGTCAACAAGATTCAAGGCTGGGATCGTATTCCTGAGGGGCAGAGCATCTACCTGAATCAGGATGGCGAGCCGATGAATGAGGAGGACTTCGACGAGGCGACCAAGCAGCTCCTTGCCGACTACAAGCTCATCCAATACGACATCACCGCCGGCAAAAACTACCTGAAAGACACAGATTTTATGACACTGCCGTAAAGCGGACAGTCCAGTGGACTGTCCGTAGGCAGTGTGGCGAGCCGGTAGGCGAGTCAGTAAAGTGTGGGGCGTAGCCCGTCCGATATTGCAGTACCGTTACCGTAAAGCAAACAACCCAGTGGGCCGTCCGTAGGTGAGGGGAACGGCTGTGCCGTAAAATACGGGCTCAAATTGACGTTTTAACGTATTCGAAGCGTCAAATAGGACAGTTTAAGCCTCCAAAACGTCCATTTGATGCTGCGAATTGTCGGAAACGTCTGCTTCAGCCCGTGATTTGAAGCTAACAAACCTACAATGAAGCCATGAAGCGCGTCAATATCAATGCCGATTGGCAGTTCCGCTCGCTCGGCAGCAACACAGGCAGTCGTAGTCGCACAGGCGGCACCAGTGCAGGCGGCACCAGTACCGGCGGCGGTGCGGGAGCATGGCAATCCATCACGCTTCCGCATGACGCGATGATTCACGAACCGCGCACTCCGCGCACGGCCAACGTATACAACACCGGCTACTATCCGGGCGGCACTTACGAATACCGCACCACACTCGATTTCGTGAATCCGCCCGCCGCATGTCTCCTTGAATTCGAGGGCGTCTACCCAGGAGCCACGGTACTGGTCAACGACGAACCGGCCGGCGAGCTCACCTATGGTTACAGCGACTACTACCTTGATATCGCAAGCCTCTTGCACGCCGGCGCCAATACAATCACTGTGCTCGTAGACAACTCCCATGTGCCGAACTCCCGCTGGTATTCGGGCGCTGGCATCTACCGCCCGGTTTGGCTGTGGGTTGCTGATTGCGCCGATGTGATTCGCCCTGATGGCGTGCGCATCGAATCAGCAGTCACCGCTGCTGCTACTACGCCGAACGCCGTATCCTCCAGCGCATCCGAGCCAGGAACCGTTCGCGCAACCGTGACGATTACGCTCGACGATCCGCTGATTCTCGGGCAATACCTGAGCGTTGCCATCACCGACGCCGATGGCACTACGGTGGCTGAATTCCAAGAGAATACCGGCGTCATCGATCATGCTCAGCTGTGGTCGCCTGAATCGCCCACGTTGTATACGGCACACATCACGCTGCATGATGCTGATGGCATCACCCTTGATACGTACGACGAACGCTTCGGCATCCGTTCGCTAACCTGTGACGCCCAGCAAGGCCTATGCATCAACGGCAAACGCGTGATTCTGAACGGCGGCTGCGTACACCACGACAACGGCATCCTTGGTGCGGCCACTTTGCTGCAAGCCGAATACCGCCGCGCCCGCATTATGAAAGCCCAAGGATTCAACGCCATTCGCTCCGCCCATAATCCACTCTCCAAGTCATTCCTCGATGCCTGCGATGAGCTTGGTCTGCTGGTAATGGATGAGGCATTCGACATGTGGTGGATGCACAAAACCAGTTACGATTACGCCGGTTCTTTCCGCGAGCATTACGCCGATGATCTTGCATCCATGGTGCGTAAGGACCGCAATCATCCGAGTGTGGTGCTGTATTCCATCGGCAACGAGATCGCCGACACCAAGTCGCCGCGCGCCGCCGAAGCAGCCCGCTCAATGCGCGCCATCATCCGAGGCCTCGATGCCGCGCGCCCGGTCATCGACTGCGTGAATCCGATTTCATTGACGTTAGCGGCCAAAACCCAGGCGGGCATGGACCAGCATGACGCCACAGTGGAAGGGGAGCCTGGGCTCAACACCACACTGGAACACGCGTCCGGTCCCGCGCTGCTCACCGCCATCGACAAGTTGATGCCGGCCGCGCTCGCTACGGGCGTTATGCAACGGCAAACCAATGATGTATTTGATGAAGTCGATGTGGCCGGATTGAACTACTGCCGCCAAGGGCCGGAGCAATTCCACCGTAAGCATCCCGATCGCATATTCTGCGCCAGCGAAACCTACCCGCAGGAGATTGCCTACACGTGGCCTGATACGCAACGCTTGCCGTATCTCCTCGGCGACTTTGTGTGGACTGGCTGGGATTATATTGGCGAAGCATCGGTGGGCGCATGGGCGTACGCCAATCCGGAACCCTATGGTTGGATGCGCGAGTACGGCAATCGTATGGCCATTCGCGGCCGTGCCACCGGCCCGTACCGTCGTTATCCGGGATTGCTTGGCGGCTCAGGGTTGATTGATCTGACCGGCATGCCAACCGGCCAGATGCTGTACCGGCAGATTGTGACCGGTATTCGCCATACGCCGGCCATTACCGTGCGTCCTATGCAATTGCTGTACGGCGATGGTGCCTCTCGCGCCGGTCGCACATCGCGGTTCATTGAACGCGGACATGATGGCGTGGAAAGCTGGTCGTGGGCCGGTTATGAGGGCCGTGAGGCTGTGGTGCAAGTGTTTTCCGGTGGCAAAACCGTGCAGCTGACGCTGAACGGGGAAGTGGTCGGCACCGCTCCGGTACGACGCTGCATGGCTGAATTCCATGTGCCATATGAACCGGGAACGTTGGTCGCTACAGTCTATGATGCGCATGACCATGCGATCTCCAGCAGTACGCTTACATCGGCAGGGCAGGAATTGCAGGTCGCGACGCGATTCATGTACGCGCCCAATCCATATCCGATGGATGATCCTCGCTGGGATGCGGGTGCGTTGGTCTATCAGTCGATTGCCTTGACTGATGCCGCTGGCATTGTCCATGTGACCGATGATCGCCATATCACCGTATTGCCCGGTGGCATTGTGGTAGTCGGTGCAGCTTTGGGTGATGGCGGGAACAGTCCCTCAGCATCGGCAGTCTCTGCACATGTTTCACAAGATGTTTCACAGGGGAGGGGTGCGGAGTCGCCAGAGCTGACGGCGAATAGTCATGCGGCTGCCGCAGGCGGTGTTGTGGCACACGCGGCAAACACCGATGAGGAATTCCGCGCGATGCTGCAGCATGCGGAACTGCTCGGCGTGGCCAGCGCCAACCCCATCACCTACGACGAACTGACCGGCGACTCCTGCACCACCTACTTCGGCCGCGCCCAAGCCATCTGGCGGATTCCTGCGCGCGCCAGCCGTCCAGAAAGGCACGCATATGATTCCTGAATCCTTTACCCAGCTGCAACGCGCCTACGCATCAGGTCGCACTCGTTCACTGGCGTGGCGTCGCGCGCAACTGGACGCACTGCGACGCATGATTGCCGAACACTGTCAGGATTTCATCACCGCTGAAGCTGCGGACCTCGGCAAACCCGCCGCCGAAACAGTACTGATGGAACTGAACCTGATAGCTGCCGAAGCACGGTTCGTCCGCAATCATTTGGAGCGTTGGACGCGGCGGCATTATCAGCCGATGCCGTGGTCCTTGCAGCCGGCGCAAGGATGGACCATCGCCGAGCCAAAAGGCGTGGTGCTGATTATCGCACCATGGAACTATCCGGTGCTGCTGGCATTGGAACCATTGGCCGATGCGATTGCAGCCGGCAATGCGGTATGTGTGAAACCTTCCGAACTGGCACCGAACACGTCGAAGCTGCTTGCCGAACTGGTGCCGCAGTACCTTGACCAAGAAGCGGTCACCGTAGTGGAAGGTGGGCCGCGGGAAACCGGCATATTACTGGATAGTCCGTTCGACCATATCTTCTACACCGGTGGTGAACGCGTCGGCAAGATAGTCATGACCGCTGCCGCCAAGCATTTGACACCGGTCACGTTGGAGCTGGGC
This sequence comes from Bifidobacterium colobi, assembly GCF_018555455.1. Taxonomy (GTDB): domain Bacteria; phylum Actinomycetota; class Actinomycetes; order Actinomycetales; family Bifidobacteriaceae; genus Bifidobacterium; species Bifidobacterium colobi. Next base: position 358,603 of record NZ_JAFEJU010000002.1, read on the forward strand.
GGCAAATCGCCATGTTTTGTGGACGATACGGTAGATCTCAACGTCGCCGCACGTCGTATTGCGTGGGGTAAGTTCTCGAACGCCGGCCAGACCTGTGTGGCGCCGGATTATGTGCTCGCTACTGCGGATGTCGCCGAGGCTTTAGCGCGGCGCATCGCCGTGGCCGTAACCGAGTTCTATGGTGAGGATCCTGAAACATCCAAGGACTACGGTCGCATTGTCAACGATCGGCATTTCGAACGGCTGCTGAATCTTCTGCCTGTCGGGACCGCGCCGCCGCAAGAGCCCGGTTCGCCTCTGATCAAAGCCGCGTCCGCCGTCGGTGCCGCTGCGGAGATGGTCGGTCGTCGCATCAATGCGGGGCTGGATGCTCTTATCTCGCGCAAGACGCAGCAGAATTCGGACACCATGGATCCGGCAGGGCGGCTGGTGTGTGGGGGAGTGGTGAATCGCGAGACGCGATATATCGCACCTACCGTGCTGCTTGGCACGCAGCCGGATGCGCCGGTGATGCAGGAGGAGATTTTCGGGCCGATTCTGCCGATTCTGGTGGTCGAAGATGCTGATGCCGCTATCCGGTTCATCAACAGTCGCCCGCGCCCACTTGCCGCATATGTGTTCTCGAATCGACGCTCGGTCCGTTTGGCGTTCGAGCGGCGGACTTCTTCTGGCTCGTTGGGCTATTCGCTCACTTTGGCGCAGCTGCTTTCCAGTCGCCTGCCGTTTGGCGGTATTGGCGCTTCGGGCATGGGCGCGTACCACGGCAGGGCTGGCTTCGAGACGTTCAGCCATATCAAAACTGTGGTAGCCAAGCCAGTGTGGCCGGATACGTTGCGACTGATTTATCCGCCGATGAATCAGCTGAAATCCAAGCTCATCAAGCTCCTGTAGATGTAGGTTCGCTGTGGTTGGGCGGGGCAATTCAGCGGCGTGGTTGCCATGTTGCCGCACTGGGGCGTCTGCGAACAGGGCGCTTCATCGGTCACTTCGAGGTTTTGCCCCGCCGAGAGATTGGCAGTGGTTCATTCCTTCGGTTCTGCCGAGGTTTTGCCACGCTGAGGGGTCGCGAACGGTATGTTCTCTCGGCTTGGCCGAGGTTTTGCTTCGCTGACGGATTGCTAGTGATGCATTCATACGGTCTGACCGAGGTATTGCCCCGCTGACGGCGTGTGAGCGGGATGAAACCTCGACCGGCTCGTATCGGCTCGTCGATTAGCGAGCCGATCAGCGGGCCCATAATGCTTTACCGGCTTTACCGGCTATAGCGCGGCGAGGGGCTGTCGCCCAGTGGATACCGGCGATAGCAAATAGGGGTTGTTGCCAAGCTAATCAGTAGCTTGGCAACAACCCCTATTTGCTAATAAACGCTTATATCAGTAGCGGCTTACTTCAGCACGCGCACGTAGGTCATGCCCGGAATCACTGCGGTGACCTTGGTGCCGTCGGCCGGGTTCATGGCGTGAACCATCATGCCGTTGCCGATGTAGATGCCAGCGTGGGTGGCGCTCACCATCAGATCGCCCGGCTGCGGGTTGGTAACGATGGTACCGGCAGAAGCCTGGTTAGGTGCATAGTGGGACAGGCTAATGCCAAAGTGAGCGAACACGTACTGGGTGAAGCCGGAGCAATCCCAGCCGGCAGGAGTGTTGCCGCCCCAGACGTACGGAGCGCCCTGGAACTGAAGTGCGTAGGCCACGAGAGCGGAAGCGTCACCGGAAACCGGAGCTTCCTCGGTGATGGCGGTGCGAGTTGCGCTACGGCTTGCGGCGGCAGCTTCGGAAGCGGCCTGAGCCTTGGCGGCAGCGGCATCCTTCTCGGCCTGAGACTCAGTCTGCGGCACGTTCAGGGATTCAACGTCGCCCCAGTCACCATTGGCATCGGTGGAGGTGGACTCAACACCAACAGCAATGTGGCGCGTGGACTTGGAAGCGGGGAAAGCGCGGGCGGAGGCTACAGTGCCGGAATTGGCATCGGCTGCAGTAGCCATAGGGACAATACCCATCGGAAGAGCGAGAGCGGCGATTGAGGCAGCTACTGCGGCAAACTTACCGGTGTTATTAGTCTTCAACATAAGTACAGTGATTCCTTCCGGACAAACTGACGCCTACTATAGCGCTGCCCCTGTACCAGCCATCCGGCTCAGCACAGGGGCAGCACAATATGTGACACATCTCACGTATATGAATGCGAGACTCCAGAGGGGATGCGTTCAAATACGTGAGCTGCTGAATGTGCGATGATGTGTGCGGCCTCTAGGCGCACCGAGGGAAGTGGCACAAAGGTACCGCGACCGAGGAGCAACGACGAGGACGCTCCATCATCACGCATTCAGGGCTTTGAATCCGATGTCGTGGCGGTAGAACAGTCCGCGCAGTTCGAGCTTGTCGATGATTGCGTACACCTTGTCCTGAGCGGCCTTGATGTCGGGGGCGGAAGTCTCTACGAGCAGCACGCGGCCGGAGTTGGCCACGAGACCGCCCTTGCCGTCGGAAACAACGCCGGCGTAGTAGACGTGGGAGTCCTCGTCGACCTCGATTTCTGGCACGTGGGCACCCTTGATCACGTTCTCCGGGTAGCCCTTGGAGGCGAGTATCACGCCAAGGGTGGCGTTGGTTTCGTCCCAGGTGAATTCCGGGGTGCCGTTGTTCAGGATGGCGCTGATGCCGGCACCGAGGTCGGAGGTGAGCTTGGGGAGCACGACTTCGGTTTCCGGGTCGCCGAAGCGGGCGTTGAATTCGATGACCTTCGGGCCGTCGGCGGTAGCGATCAGGCCGGCGTAGAGGATACCGGTGAACGGGGTGCCTTCCTCAGCCATGCCTTCCACGGTGGGGCGCACGATCTTGTCGATGGCCTCATCGATCACGGACTGCGGAATCTGCGGCACCGGGCTGTAGGCGCCCATGCCGCCGGTGTTCGGGCCTTCGTCGCCATCGTAGGCGCGCTTGTGATCCTGGGAGATTGGCATCGGCCAGAATTCAGTGCCGTTGACGAAGCTCATCAGGGAGAATTCCTGACCCTCGAGGAAGTCTTCGATAACCACCTTGGCGCCGGCGGAACCGAAGCGATGGTCCACGAAGATGTCTTCCAGGGCGCGAATGGCGGTGTGCAGATCCATGGCCACGGTCACGCCCTTGCCGGCGGCCAGACCGTCGGCCTTGATGACGATCGGGGCGCCATGCTCGTTGACATAATCCTTGGCGAGCTCCAGGTCGCTGAAGGTCTGGTACTTGGCGGTGGGGATGTTGTGACGCTCCATGAGCTGCTTGGCGAAGTCCTTGGAACCTTCGATCTGGGCGGCGGCCTTGCTCGGGCCGAACGCCTTGATGCCGGCTGCGGCGAAATCATCCACAATGCCTTCGATCAGCGGCACTTCCGGACCCACGAACACCCAGTCGTAGCCGTTCTGCTGCACGAAGTCGATGAGTGCGGCATGGTTGGACTGGCTCAGCTGCGTGATGTGAATGCCGTCCTTGACCATGCCCGGGTTGCCGGGGGCCACGGTGACTTCATCAATGCTGGGGGACTTGAGCAGCGTGTACGCAATGGTGTGTTCGCGTGCGCCGGAGCCGATGACGAGAACTTTCTGACCCATGATTGTCCTTTCCAATGAATTGGCTCCCCGTCTATCGAGTATTGAGGGGAGCCGGAATACGAGTTGTTGAACGTTACTTCAGCGTGATCTGCGTGCCGTCGGTGTCCTTGGTGATCTTGCCGATCACGTAACCGGTTTCACCGTTGGATTCGAGTAGTTTCAGGGTTTCGTCGGCGCGTTCGGCCGGCACGGCGAGCACCATGCCGATGCCCATGTTGAAGATGTTGTACATCTCCTTATGGTCGATTTCGCCGGCCTTCTCCAACACGTTGAAGATCGGCAGCACGGGCCAGGAGCCAAGGTTGATTTCGGCGGCGAGACCGTCCGGAATCATACGCGGCACGTTCTCGATGAAGCCGCCGCCGGTGATGTGTGCCACGCCCTTGACGACGCCGGACTTGAACAGCGGGGAGAGGGCCTTCACGTAGATCTTGGTGGGGGTGAGCAGCACATCGCCGAGCTTAGCGCCGCCGAGCTCGTCCAGTTCGGTGTCCACGGTGTAGCCGGCCTGCTCGAACAGGGCCTTGCGTACCAGGGAGAAGCCGTTGGAGTGCACGCCGGTGGAAGGCAGGCCGATCAGCGTATCGCCTTCGGTGATGGTGGAGCCGTCCACGATGGCGGACTTTTCGGCCACGCCCACGGAGAAGCCGGCCAGATCGTATTCGTCTTCGTCGTACATGCCCGGCATTTCAGCGGTTTCGCCGCCAACCAGTGCGGAGCCGGCTTCGACGCAGCCGTCGGCCACGCCGGCCACGACCTGCTCGAGCAGAGCCGGATCGTTCTTGCCGCAGGCGATGTAGTCGAGGAAGAACAGCGGTTCGGCGCCTTGGGCGGCGATATCGTTGACGCACATGGCCACGCAGTCGATGCCGATGGTGTTGTGCTTGCCGACCATCTTGGCCACCATGAGCTTGGTGCCCACGCCGTCGGTGCCGGAGATCAGCACCGGCTCCTTGTAGCCCAGGGAAGCAAGGTCGAACAGGCCGCCGAAGCCGCCGATGCCGCCCACCACGCCGGGGCGGTTGGTGCGTGCCACATGGGACTTGATGCGCTTGACGACTTCGTATCCGGCTTCGACGCTAACGCCGGCGTTCTCATATGCTTTTGGCATGAAAGGGCCTTTCTTTTCCGTATTGGGGCTTTGATTTCTGGGCTGAGGACTTTGTTTTATTCGTTTTCCGGCTGCACGGTGTTGTACTCGTTGCCGATGTACTTGCTCTTGTACAGTGCGAATTCAGGCAGGCGGACGCGGTCCTCGGGCGTGAGGGACTTCAGGAAGTCGGCCTCATAATCGTCAAGGGCGGTGGGGTAGTCGCCGTTGAAGTAGGCGACGCACAGGCCACCGTACGGGGCGTCGGCGTTCAGGCCGATGGATTCCACCAAGCCGTCGAGGGACAGGTAGGCCAGGGAATCGGCGCCGATGTAGTCGCGAATCTCTTCCACGCTCATCTTGGCTGCGATGAGTTCCTTGGTGGTGGAGATGTCGATGCCGTAGAAGCAGGGGTACTTGAGCGGCGGGGAGCTGATGCGCATATGCACTTCGGCCGCCCCGGCTTCCTTCAAAAGCTGCACGATGCGCTTGGAGGTGGTGCCGCGCACGATGGAGTCATCGATAACGATGACGCGCTTGCCCTTGACCACACCGCGTACGGCGGAAAGCTTCATGCGCACGCCCTGCTCACGCAGCTCCTGCGTGGGCTGGATGAAGGTGCGGGCCACATACTGGTTCTTGATCAGGCCCATTTCGTTCGGCAGCCCCGCAGCTTCCGCATAACCGGAGGCGGCGGAAAGCGAGGAGTTCGGCACGCCGATCACCATATCGGCGTCCACCGGGGACTCGGCGGCCAGGCGCGCGCCCATACGCTTGCGGGCGGAGTGCACGTTGACGCCGTAGATGTCGGAATCCGGGCGGGCGAAGTAAATGTATTCCATTGAGCAGATGGCCAGCTGGGTGTTGTTGGTGTACTGCACGATCTTGTAGCCGTGATCGCTGACCACCACAATCTCACCCGGGCGAATATTGCGCACCAGCTCGGCACCGACCACGTCCAGCGCGCAGGTTTCGGAGGCGAGCACGTAGGCGCCGTTCTTCATCTTGCCGAGGGAGAGCGGGCGGAAACCGTTCGGGTCGAGGGCGCCGATCATGGCGTCTTCGGTCATCAAGAGGTAGGCGAAGCCGCCGTGGACCGTGTTCAGGGCTTCCTTGAGCTTGTCCATGAAGGTGCGCTGCAGGGAGCGACGAATCAAGTGCATGAGCACTTCGGTGTCGGAGTTCGAGTGGAAGATGGCGCCTTCGTCTTCAAGCTTGCGGCGCAGTGACGGGCAGTTCGTCAGGTTGCCGTTGTGGCACAGTGCCACGTCGCCGTCGTGGAAACGGAAGATGAACGGTTGGATATTGTCCGTGGTGCCGGATCCGGCGGTGGCGTAGCGCACATGGCCGATGGCGCGGTCGCCCTTCAGTCGTTCGATTTCGCGCTCATCGCTGAACACCTGGGTGAGCAGGCCGAGTCCGCGGTGGCCGATGAGGTGGCCATGATCGTTGGAGACGATGCCGGCGCCTTCCTGGCCGCGGTGTTGCAGTGCGTGTAGACCGAAATAGGTGAGTCGGGCGGCGTCGGGATGGCCCCATACGCCGAAGATGCCACATTCCTCATGAATGTCTTCGAGTTCAGCCGACAAGCCAAAGCTCCTTTTCAAGCAGGGGGATTCACTACCTGTTAACCCTACCAATCGGCGGCTACATCATCGTGTTTGCGCGCACGGAACGTCATGCCGGCGGTTTTGTGTGCGCAAGTCGCACGAATCCGCACAAGCGCACATGCCACTTATTGGCGGAATGCCGGCAACAAAGAGGAATTCGGTGTGCGTTGGCGGGTAGCCAATCCGCACACACTTCTTATTGAGAATCATTCGCTGCGTCGCATCGAACAAACGTTCGACCGATTTGCTATGCTTGGAAGGCAGTTCTTCAACGGGAAGGAGGTGTTGATATGGGCAATCAGCGCGACCGTATCTATCTGGCCATTGACCTGAAGTCCTTCTATGCCTCCGTGGAATGTCAGGCGCGAGGGCTTGACCCGCTGACCACGCACTTGGTGGTGGCGGATGAGACGCGCACGGATAAGACCATTTGCCTGGCGGTCTCACCGTCGCTCAAGGCGTACGGCATTCCCGGCCGTCCGCGCTTGTTCGAGGCCAAGCAACGGTTGGCGCAGGTCAATATGGAGCGTGCGGCTCGTGTGCCGGGAGGCCGGTTGGCTGGCGAGTCCTACTACGCCCGCGAGCTGGCCGTGAATCCGAGACTGAAGGCTTCGATGATTATTGCGCCTCCGCGCATGGCGCATTATCTGGAGATCAGCGGGCGCATCTACGGCATCTATCTGAAGTACGCCGCGCCTCAGGATATCCATGTCTACTCGATTGATGAGGTGTTCATTGATGCCACGCCGTATTTGCGCGCGTTGAACATGACGCCGCATGAGATGGCCATGACCATCGTGCGGGACATTCTCGCTGAAACCGGTATCACCGCCACGGCGGGTATCGGCACGAATATGTATCTGGCCAAGGTCGCCATGGATATTGTGGCCAAGCATATGCCGGCTGATAGGGATGGCGTACGCGTGGCCGAACTGGATGAGATGTCATACCGTCGGCTGCTCTGGAATCATCGTCCGTTGAAGGATTTCTGGCGGGTGGGGCATGGTTATGCGCGCAAGCTCGAGCATATCGGCTTGCTGACCATGGGGGACATCGCCCGTTGTTCTTTGGGGCGCGCCTCGGATTATTACAACGAGGATCTGCTCTACCGTATGTTCGGTGTGAATGCGGAGCTGCTCATCGATCACGCGTGGGGGTGGGAGCCGTGCACCATCGCGGATATCAAGGCGTATGAGCCCGAGGCGCATAGTACGAGCATCGGTCAGGTGTTGACCGGGCCTGCCATTTGGCATACGGCTCGGCTGATTACCAAGGAGATGGCGGATGCGCTCGCGCTTGACTTGGTGGGTAAAGGTGTGAAAACCAATCGGCTTACTTTGGTCGTTGGCTATGACACCGGCAGTCTGGATGCTGCGAAGCTTGACGATTGTGAGGATCCGGCAATGCGCGTGTTGGCTGGGCGTGCGGCACGGGAATATCGTGGTCCGGTTGCCTATGACCATTACGGGCGCAAAGTGCCCAAGCCAGCGGTCGGTTCGATTGGATTAGGTGATTACACGGCATCGGCTGAACGCATTCGCAAAGCGATGGCGCTGCTGTTCGAGCGTATCGCTGATCCGCTGCTGCTGGTGCGTCGTTTGACGGTGATTGCCGACGATATTGCCACGCCGAAAGAGCTCGCGGCAGGTAAACGCTATGAGCAGCTTGATCTGTTTGCTCAGGCGGATGAAGATGGGCCCGATGCTGCGATTGCGGCGGATACTGGTTCCGGCAAATCCGCAAGCGAGGAGACCATTGAGCGCACGTTGCTCACAATCAAACATCGGTTCGGCAATAATGCGGTGGTCAAGGCCATGAATATGGAAGAAGGTGCCACCGGCATAGCGCGTAATGGGCAAATCGGGGGACATCGCCGTTAAGCAAACAGCGGTGCCGAACCGTTAAGCAAACAGCACGGTGTGCTGTTTGTAGGTGAGGGGAGCGGCTGTGCCGCGACGAAAATCCGTAGGATTTTGGTTTGTAGGCGATGTGCGAGCCGACAGGCGAGCGGAAATAGTGCGGGCGTAGCCCGTCGGTAATTGCAGGAGCATCGAGCATGACATTGCAGGAAACACATCAATACGATGACATCATCGATTTGCCGCACCATGTGTCGCGTAAGCATCCGCGGATGGCGCGCAGCAAACGTGCCGCCCAGTTCATGCCGTTCGCCGCATTGACCGGGTATGATCAGGTGCTTGCGCACACGGCGCAGGCGACTCAGCGCGCGGTTGCCGCCGCCGATGCGCAAGGGGATGATGATTTTGGTGCGTAGATAGTCGATGCCGAAGCTTAGTCCGCGTTATTTCTGGGTGTAGGGTATGCCTCGCGTACGAGCTGTGAGAATGATTCGCTGGCAAGTCCGAAGAAGGCTCCGGTGATGAGCTCCAGCGTGAAGCCGGTGGGCAGGTCGCTGTCGTCGGCCAATGTGGTCATTAGTGTGCCGAATTTGTCGGGTTCGTTGTTCCATATCGTCGACATTTCCTGCAGGGTCATGAGCTTGGCGAGCAGTTCCGCAAAACGTGGCGAGGAAAGGAACTTGTTCAGGGTCTCTATGCGATAGCGCTGCATGATGGGATCGCTGGTGTTCTGGAAAATCCAATGACGAACGGCTTCAATGGAGTCGCTGTGCAGTCCGGTATATGCGCATGCCTGACTCATGTCAAAGGTGCGTTCGCTGGTTTCTCCGGTCAGGTAGCCGACGTCCACGCCGAAGAAGTCGGCGATCATTGCCATGGTCTCATATTTGGGGAATCCGATTTCGCCGGAAGCCGTGCGATTGCCGGTGTTCAGCCAACGGCTCACGTCTTTTTGATGATATCGAGTCAGATACTGTTTATTAAGCTGGCTGACGAACGAAAGCTGCGTTAAGCCGCGTTCCTCCATGCATTGCTTCAATCGTTCACGCCAGATTGTCGCATTCTGCTGAGTTATATCATTCATGGTATAAAAATGCCTTCTTGAACCGGTGTATTTATAACATCTTATGTCATTGACATAATAACGCGCCACCTTCACGATGGAACACAGAAGTGGAGAGCAGGGTTCTTAACAAACTCAGTGGCTAACTGAGGTGCCATTGTCCCTCCTCCCATAGCGTCAGGAGGGTGCGAGTGGTTTCACGGTGGGCGCATTCCGCAGGCGAGCTCAATGATGGCTCGCCTCGTATGCGTGCGCTCGCTGACATGTGCGCCAATACCGGTTTGAGTATTTCCTCGCCTGCGTCATTCGGAGGGGATGAATGACGCGTCCATTTACCCAGTTGGCATCCGCCATTCTGCACGGCATGCGTGCCGTCGATGACATTGCGCGCGATGTTGCGGCACGCGATGACGAGTCCGGCGCTGACAACGAACAGCACGACTCCAAGCTGACGCAGTATCCGTCAACCCCGCGCAGCATTAATGATGATGGCTGAAATGCAGCAAGACTGATGCTCGGAATCACCGGATTGCTGCAATTGGAGTCAACTGGCATTTCCATGCGCTGAAATCGCGTGTTTGCGAGCTTTGCAATTGCGTGAAGGATTAAGGTAGGAGAAAAGAAGCAAAGGAGCGTTAATCATGGCATCTGCATTGCATGCGAATCCCGGCGAGCGTGAGATTCTGTCGACCAGAGCATGGGTACAGGGTGAAGGCACGTGGGGTACTAATAAATTGTGCCAAGTGCTGCTCACCGATAAGAATCTGATCGTGGGCGTTGAAGGATTCCTCGGTGGCATCAAGGAGATGCGTACATATCCGGTCAGCCAAATCATCGTGGTCAATGGCAATGCCCAAGTGCGGGCTACGAGCGAAGGTGCTGCCGAAATCGATACCAAACAGGGGCATCTTTCCCTGCATATGGAATCCAGAAACGAAGCGAAGAAGTTCGCTGACATGCTCCGGCAGCTGGTCACCACCGGAACAGTGGACACCTCGAAAGATGAGGCCGGATTCCTGGCCGACATGGCCGGGCAGCTTGGCGGCACATTGAAGGACACCTTTGGCTCGTTCACCAAGGAACTCGGAATCGGCGGCCAGCTAGGCAACAAGCAGGTTTCCATAACTTGCAGCGGGTGCGGTGCCACGTTGAACGGTACCAAAGGGCAGACCGTGCAATGCCCGTATTGCGACGGCATGCGTCAGTTGTGAGTGAGAGCGATTAGGAAGGTAGAACAATGGCGTTAGTTCAAGCATTCGCGGGAGCGCTCGGCGGCACGTTCGCCGATATGTGGAAGGACATCATCACCGTAGGCCCGTTCGACGAGCGTACCGTGGTGATGCCGGGTGTGCTGCAACAGACCAATCGCGGTCGCGGTTCGAACACGCGCGGCTCCGAAGGTGTGATCTCCAACGGCTCCAAAATCTACGTGCCGGTGGGAACAGCCGCATTCATCTACGATCAGGGCGGTATTGAAGCCGTCATCACCCAGGCCGGCGGTTACGAGTACCAGAACGGTGAAAGCACCATTTTCAACGGTGACGGCATCGGCAAATCAGTGTTCGACACCATCGGCGACCGTTTCGCATTCGGTGGTCAGCCATCCGTCACCAAACGCGTGGCTTTCATCAATCTGCGTGAGATTCGCGGCATCAAATTCGGCACCCCGGCACCGCTCGTTTACCATGACCGGTTCTACGGCACCGATTTGGAGATTCGCGCGCGTGGTGCCATGTCCTTGCAGGTGACCGATCCGGTCAAGTTCGTGTGTAACTTCGTGCCCGCCAATCTGGACTACTACACGTTCGATGATCCGCGGGCGCGCTCGCAGGTGTTGTCTGAATTCCTGCAGTCGTTCATGGTGGCGGTTAATTCGCTCTCCGATCAGTACCGTATCTCTCAGCTGCCGGCGCAATCCAATGCGATTGCGAAGAATGTGGCCGCCGATGAGGCGAATGCTGGAACGTGGCCTGAACGTTTCGGCTTCTCTCTGGTGGGCATCGGCATCGAAAGCATCGAATTTACGCCCGAGTCTCGTGAGTTGGTCAAGCGCTACTCGCAGCAGCACATGGATATGAAGGCATACGAGGATATCTCGGTGCAGGCCGGCAATATGGCGGCGCAGCAGAAGATTGCGCAGGGCATCCAGAACAATGGACTGGGTAATATGGGCGGCATGATCTTCGGCATGAACATGGCCCAAGGGCTTGGGCCGGCAGCTCAAGTGCCGGGAGCTCCGGGTGCCGGTGTTTGGCCCGGCCAGCCAGCCGCCGCGCCCGCGACTGCGGCTCCTGCAGCGGCGACTGCCTCGCCGGTAGCACAGCCATCTGCTCCGGCAGCACCTGCAGCACCAGCAGCACCAGCTGCGCAGCCTGCCGCGGCGCCGGCCGCACAATCTGCAACACCAGCCGCTCCAGCGCCTGCACAGCCTGCCGCGCCCAGCATGTCGCTTGAAGAGCAGCTCAGCGCGGTGAAAAAGCTTAAGGAACTGTTGGATGCCGGCATCCTTTCTCAGGATGAGTTCGATGCCAAGAAGAAGCAGATTCTTGGACTGTAGGTGAATGCTGCAGTGCGATAAGCGCGCAATCAACCTTGAATGCAAAAAGTGCCGCGACCATGCGATGATTCGCTATGGTCGCGGCACTTTATTGTTGGATATCGTTTGGATGATACTGCTGCGGCTCTGGCGGCATCGCGGTGGACGATGTGTGATCCGAGCCGCAGAGCCGCGTCAGCCGAGCTGTGGAATCAATCAGCCAACGTGACGCTCAAAGCGGTGGAAGCCGGTGATCTTGTCGATTTCAGCCATCGCATCAGCCGGAATCTCAAAGCCGGAAGCCTTGAGGTTGTTCTCCAGCTGGCTCGGCTTGGAGGCGCCGGCGATTACGCAGCTGATTTCCGGATGCTGCAGAATCCAAGCCATCGACAGAATCGGCAGGTTGGTGCCGAGTTCGTCGGCCACCTTGCGCAGCTGCTCGACCTTATCGAGGTTCTCGTCAGTCAAGAGGTCGTTGATCTGATGGTCGGACTGCCAGGTTGCGCGGGAGCCAGCCGGTAGCGGCTGCCCCTTGCGGTACTTGCCGGTCAGGAGACCCTGAGCGAGCGGGGAGAACGTGGTGATGCCGATGCCAAGCTTGCGGCAGGTGCCCATGATCTCATGCTCGATGTAACGGTCCTGCAGGTTGTACTGCGGCTGCACCACGGTGATCGGGTACAGGTTGTAGCGGTCGATGATGCGCTGGGCTTCCTCCAAACGGGCGGAACCCCATTCCTCGGAAACGCCGTAGTAGAGCACCTTGCCCTGAGCCACCAGATCGCTCATGGCGCGCAGGGTTTCGGTCAGGTCGGTGGTCTCGTCGAAACGATGGCAGAAGTACATGTCGAGGTAATCAAGCTGCATGTTCTTCAGCGTCTGGTCGATGCTCTCGAAAATGTGCTTGCGGGACAGGCCGCGATCGTTGACGCCTTCGCCGGTGGGGAAGAACACCTTGCTGGAGATGACCAGTTCCTTGCGCGGGTACTCCTTCAGCACTTCGCCGAGGAAGCGTTCTGCCGCGCCGCCCGAGTAGGCGTCGGCGCAATCGAAGAAGTTGACGCCGTTATCGTACGCCAGCTTCACGGTTTGCTTGGCTACATCCTCGGCTGCGGTGCCCTTGAGGTCGGTGACCCAGCTGCCCAGTGCGATTTCGCTGATCTTCAGGCCGGACTTGCCAACGCTGCGATACTTCATTGTTGCTCCTTCGTGTTTGCATGTCGCGTGCGGAGTGGGAAGCTTACTGCTGTCTCCTGCGCCACACCAGCTGTTTATCGATAATATCACGGTCCGCCCGTGAACGCTAACAGTTCCTAGTAAAGTGCTTCAACCATACTTGAACGCAAATCGAGCGCCGTCGGCATGTCGCCAACGATTACAGCTGTACGAATACGGTGGGGGAGCCGGATGGCAGGTCCGCAACGCGAGTGGGTTCACCATCAGCGGCAAGCGCGAACGCCGTCACGGTATTGGATACCTCATTGGCCACGAGCAGCAGATTGCCGATTGGCAGAATATGACGTGGACGACTGCCGCCGCAATTGACGCCGTGCCCCTGCCAACCGGGCTCGTTGGTCGCAGCTAAACGGTTGAGCCGCTGGCCATCCCAGCCCAGCGCCACAATCCGCTCCGAACCACGCAAACCAACATAAGCAATGCCGGAACTATCGCGGCCCACATCATCGGCAATACTGCCGACTACTGATCCGACAACGGCTCCGATGGCACCGTTATGCTCAGCGGAGACAACGCTGCCGGTTGCCGTGCCGACTAGCGCGCCGGCTCGTGCGCCGGTGGGTGACTGTGCGCTGCTGCCGGCAGCATGCGCATCCTTGTCCAGTACGCTCCACGGCACAAAAGCCAGCGAAGCTGCCTGATCGAGCGGGTCGCCACCGAGTTCCACGGTTTGCACTATCGCGATTCCGGCAGTCGCATCCGAATCTGCAGTAGGGGCAAGCAGCGTGACCGTGTTGCCCCACTCGCCGACTACGGCTACACGCCAATCATGCTTAGTAGTGCCGCCGGCTGCCGGCAGCAGATGCATATCGCGCGGACCGGTGCCGGGTGCCAAACGCACGGCACCATCGCGCACGAGTTCGCCGGAGTCCCAATGATGCACATAGATGCGGTCGGCGCCCAAATCAGTGGACAGTACGCGACCATCCGGCAGCGGGAGAATCCAATGCGCATGCGGGCCTTCCTGAGCGGGAAGCGGACCATGGCCTTCACCAATCAGTGTTTGCGTAGCTTCAAGCACCGAACCGTCGGCGGCTATTGGATGCACGCAGACGTGACCATCGGCATAGCATGCCACAATCAGATGCCTGGCACCAGAATCATCGGTGCACACCACGGCGTGCGTGGGACTTGCACCAGGCGTTGCGACGCGGGAAAGCTCGGCAAGATGCAAATCGTTGCCAGCTTCGGCCGACGCGATGCGGAATGCCGCCACTTCATTCGTGTCTTCCAACACGGCATAGAGCAGGTCGCCGTCTCGAGTCATCCAAGTGGGGGAGGACACCTCGGCCAGCACGCCGTTCTTCTGAAGCGCGACCGAGAGGGCGGCGCTGTCATTGCTTGCCGTAGTCACCTGTACTGCTTCGATGCCTGGGCAAGACGAACCGCGCAAAGCCCCGAAACCGCCGGTAAGTACCGTTGCAAACACATCATTGTTCATCGCAGTCGAATCAATCATGGTGCCTAATCTACTCCTGAGCGTATGGGATGAGGTTGTATTTGCAAAGATTTGTCATAGTGGGCTATCGCGGTAATAACTATGCGATGCTGCTTGGAGAGTTCCTTGTCGATGAACATTGCTGTGCCGCTCAAGGTGCTACGTTGACCAATACGATGGTTGGTTGTAGCTGGAAACGCCGCGCTACCCTGCGTTCACCATGGGGCGTCAGAATGAGGCCATGGGCATGAGCACGGATTGGATGTGCGGCGACGAGAGACTGGGCCGCAGGGTGTGGCTGCGCCGTCGTGGCCATTGGATTCTGTTCACGCTGGCGGTAGTGTCGATCGCCATGGGTGTGTGCGGGTTGATTCTCGCGCCGCTCGATGACTGGATGAGACGATCGACTCATGGCGATCCGCCGTTCGATGTGGCCACGATTATCATCGTCGTTGTGCCGACTGCTGCCGTTCTGTTCGCCTTTTTCTATCTGAGGTGGCGGCTTCGTGGCCGGCCCGAACACCTGCTGGCTGTGCCGACGAAATCCTGGCCTGTCGAACCTGTCGCCTTCCCTGATACGACCGACAACGATGGGGATCCAATCAAAAGCGACGTCCGATTCATCCTGTTCACGCCCGATACGGACCGGACGTTCACCATGCCTCTGCGGGCGGGGTCCAGCACACGTACCGGCGTCATCACGGTGCGCGGAGGCCGCATTCGGCTCGATGCCGTGCGTGAGACGCAAGCCACACGGCTGCGGCCGGGAAACGATCAGAATTCGTGGCTGGAGGCTGGGCTGGAGTACGACGACGATTCGGACGCAATACTCGTGAGGTGACGGAGCCTCGGTCAGGCTAACCGTATGGCTGCTTCCTGAAAAGCGCGGCGGTAGTCGGCAATCAAATCAGTCAGATGTTTGGACGCGTTGGCCGGACTGGTGGATGGCAATGGGGTCATGTTGATATTGATTTGAGCTGTAGTCAGTTCCGGCATAATCAATGTACGGTACAGCTGTGCGGCTTTCGCGCCGGTAGTGAAGATATGAGTAATCGGTGCGTTGATAAGGATTGGTGCCAGGTCGTTTGGAATTGCGTTGCGAATACTGGCGTCGCTGGCGCCGGTGATATCGCAGGAGGCGATGACATCCCACAAGGCAATGCCGTGGCGCAAGGCAAAAGCACGGCGGGATTCAACCGAATCGCCTGCACGATCGTTCAGGTTGTCTGGGTCGGCGAACAGCGCTTCCATGACCGGCCAGAATCGATTGCGCGGGTGCATATAATAGAACGCCGCTTCCCGAGACTTGGGACTCGGCATTGACCCGAGAATCAGGATTCTCGATTCGCTATTCCACACTGGTCCAAACCCATGCTCCACGTGGGTGAGCCGCTGTCTGATCTGTTGCGCCATACTTTTTATACTAAACGGCCATTGTGCCTGGCGGATATGCTTCATGAATAGTTAATACCATTGAGGGTATTTTGCATTAATTAATTCCAGTGTTTTATATCATCAAGCGTCATTGACGGTATACGAATATTAACGCAGTCTAAATAGTACTGCAGCTTAATGAACGAGCTCAGCGCAATGGTACGTAGGTTTGCTACACAAGTGGTAGTGCGGGAGAGAACAAATGAAGAAGATTGTGCGCATTGGAGCCGGCGTTGTGACGGTGATTGTGGTGCTGCTTGTAGGACTGTTCGTCTACGGGCAGTTTTTCGCGCCCAAGGGCCCAACGCTGACCAATACGATGGTCGCTAAGCAGTTGGAGAAGATTCAGGATCTTACCACTGCCAAGGAAACGGACTATGGCTTCGAAAAATACGATGAAGGCAGTATCAAATTCGTCAATAAGAAGTCGTTCACCATGTTCTACGCGTTCGAGGCTCGCGCTGGAATCGATTTGAGCAAGGCTGATATTTCAGTGAACAAGACCAATAAGACCATCGATATCAAATTGCCAGCACCAACGATTCAATCGGTATCGGTAGACCCGGATTCACTGGAATTCTTTGACCAGGAGTCTTCCATGTTCAGTTCCGCAAGTGTGGACGATGCGAAAACAGCATTGCAGGATGCCAAGAACGCTGCCGAAAAGAAACTCAATAAGGGAGAGTTGCTGAAGGTGGCGAATAAGCAGGCCAAGGATGTAATTGAGCGTATGTATTCGCCGGTTGCCGAAACGGATGGCTACACGGTGAATGTGATTACCACTGAGCCGGAGAGCTAGTTCGGCCATCAATGATTGATATGACAAGGGCGGTGCTGGAGATTGAAATGCTCCCGCACCGCCCTTGTCATACCATCCGATCGGATGTTTCATATAAGGTACTTGTCGCCGGGCACGTTCACGTACAGGGCACAATATTGTTTGATGGTAGCTCTAATCATCGTTGCTGAGCAGCCAGTCAATGATGTTGATTTGCTGGATGCCGGCGTGGTTGCCATTGCCGATGCGATCCATGGTGAGCAACGTCTTTGGGTGGTTGTCGTTAATGGACTGCAGTGGTTTCAATTCACGCGAAAGAGTGTTCTCGTCCATCACCGTGAGCGATACCTGATAGTACCGGTCGCCGGTAGGGTCGGGGGTGTAGAAATCTACCTCCGTGGTGCCGACCTTACCGATATACACGTTGCGGTGACGGCGCAGTAGCTCAAGATAAATCACATTCTCGATACGATGACCAAGGTCGCCAGCGGTTTTGAAAGATGCGGTACCTAGACTGATAAAACTTTTGATGTTTGCTTGATGATTGATACGAATACGAAGGAGGGCGGGAAACCAAGTGGCTTCCCGCCCTCCTACACTGATTGGCGGTTACGCGGCGAAGTATTCCACGCCGGCCTCGAAGATCGGCTGGTACTTATCGCCGGGCACGTTCACGTACAGGCCGTTGCCGGAGCGCTCGGAGTGGCCCATCTTACCGAACACACGGCCGTCCGGGCTGGTGATGCCCTCGATGGCCAGGAGCGAACCGTTCGGGTTCACGTCGAGGTCCATACCGGGCACGCCTGCCTCATTCACGTACTGGGTGGCGATCTGACCGTTGGCCTTGAGCTGAGCCAGCACCTCGTCGGAGGCCACGAAACGGCCTTCGCCGTGGGAGATGGCCACGGTGTGCACATCGCCGACTTCGGTGCGAGACAGCCACGGGGACAGGTCGGAGGCCACGCGCGTACGCACCAGGCGGCTCTGGTGACGGCCGATGATATTGAACGTCAGCGTCGGGCATTCGGCGGTCATCGGCACGATGTCTCCGAACGGCACCAGACCCAGCTTGATCAGCGCCTGGAAACCATTGCAGATGCCGAGCATCAAGCCATCGCGGTTCTTCAACAGGTCGCGCACCGCTTCGGTGACGGCCGGGGCGCGGAAGAACGCGGTGATGAACTTGGCGGAACCATCCGGCTCATCACCACCGGAGAAGCCGCCAGGAATCATCACGATCTGGCTCTTGTTGATTTCCTCAACCAGAGCGGCGGTGGATTCAGCCACGGCAGCCGGGGTCAGGTTGTTGATCACCAGCGTGTGCGCTTCGGCGCCGGCGCGCTCGAAAGCGGCGGCGGAATCGTACTCGCAGTTGTTACCCGGGAACACCGGGATGATGACGCGCGGCTTGGCCACGCCGGCACCCGTGTACACGGTCTTCTTCACGCCGGCAGCCTCGGTATGGAAGTCGATGGTCTCCACAGTCTGACCCTTTTCGGCACCCTTGGAACGGTACGGGAACACGGACTCGATGCTGCCCTCCCAAGCGTTCTGCAGTTCAGCCAAATCGATGGTCTCACCGGCGGCGCTGAATGCGTACGCTTCGGTGGTTACACCGATTTCGCCCACCTCGACCAGGTTGGAGACGGCCGGAATCTTCTCGTTGTCCTTGAGCTCAACGATGAACGAGCCGTAAGCCGGAGCGAACAGGTCGTCGGCGGTGATGCCGTCGTTCAGTTCCACGCCGATGCCGTTGCCCACAGTCATCTTGAACAGGGCTTCAGCGGTACCGCCGTAGCCCGGAGTGGACACGGCCAGAGCGGTGTGGAAGTCGGTGAGCTCCTCGACCAGTGCAAAGGCATCGAGCAGCGCATCCTTATCCGGAGTCAGGCCATCGGCCAGGTAACGCGGTGCGATACGCACGATGCGGTGGCCGGCACCCTTGAACTCGGGGGAGGTAGCGCGCTTCATGTTGCCCACGGCCACGGCGAAGGAGATCAGGGTCGGCGGCACGTCCAGATCCTCGAAGGAACCGGACATGGAATCCTTACCGCCGATGGCGCCAGCGCCCAGATCAACCTGAGCCATCAAAGCGCCGAGCACGGCAGCGGTCGGCTTGCCCCAGCGTTCCGGCTCGTCGCGCAGCTTCTCGAAGTACTCCTGGAAGCTCAGGTACGCCTTCTCATGCTCGAAGCCGGCGGCCACCAGCTTGGCCAGCGACTCGACCACGGACAGGTAAGCACCGGTGAACTGGTTCTTCTCCATGATGTACGGGTTGAAGCCCCAAGCCATCGCGGAAGCGGTGGTGGTCTCGCCGAACACCGGGAACTTGGCCACCATGGCCTCGTTCGGGGTGAGCTGCTTGACACCACCGAACGGCATCAGCACCGTGCCGGCGCCGATGGTGGAGTCAAAGCGCTCGGACAGGCCCTTGTTGGAGGCCACATTGAGGTTGGTCACCAGAGCGTGGAAGCGATCGGACAGGGAACCCTTGGTCCATTCGGACGGCACGGCGTAGACCTGCTGGGCTTCGACGTGCACAATCTGATGCTTGGAAGCACCGTTGGAGGCCAGGAACTCACGGGAGAGGTTCACGATCTCGTCGCCGTTCCAGGTCATCACCATGCGCGGATCTTCGGTCACCGTGGCGATCACGGTGGCTTCGAGGTTCTCCTCGCGGGCGTAGCCGAGGAACTCGTCCACATCTTCGGCGGCAACGTCCACGGCCATACGCTCCTGGGATTCGGAGATGGCCAGTTCGGTGCCATCCAGACCCTCGTACTTCTTCGGCACGGTGTTCAGGTCCACGTACAGGCCGTCAGCCAGCTCGCCGACCGCCACGGAAACACCACCGGCACCGAAATCGTTGCAGCGCTTGATCAGACGGCAGGCATCGCCACGGCGGAACAGACGCTGCAGCTTGCGCTCCACCGGAGCATTACCCTTCTGCACCTCAGCGCCATCGAGCTCCAGCGACTCCACATTGTGGGCCTTGGAAGCGCCGGTTGCGCCGCCGATGCCGTCACGGCCGGTACGACCACCCAGCAGGATGATCTTGTCGCCCGGAGCCGGGGTCTCACGGCGCACATGATCGGCCGGAGTGGCAGCGACCACAGCGCCAACCTCCATGCGCTTGGCCACATAACCCGGGTGGTAGATTTCATCCACCTGACCGGTGGCCAGACCGATCTGGTTGCCGTAGGAGCTGTAGCCGGCGGCGGCGGTGGTCACCAGCTTGCGCTGTGGCAGCTTGCCTTCCAGAGTCTGGGAGACCGGCACGGTCGGGTCGGCGGCACCGGTCACACGCATGGCCTGGTACACGTAGGAGCGGCCGGACAGAGGGTCACGGATGCAGCCGCCGATGCAGGTGGCGGCGCCACCGAATGGTTCGATTTCGGTGGGGTGGTTGTGGGTCTCGTTCTTGAACAGGAACAGCCAGTCCTCGTCGTGGCCGTTCACGTCAACCTTGACCTTGACGGTGCAGGCGTTGATTTCCTCGGACTCGTCCAGACCCGTGAGTATGCCGTTCTTCTTGAGCCACTTGGCGCCGATGGTGCCCATGTCCATCAGGCACACCGGCTTGGCGTCGCGGCCGAGCTCGTGGCGCATTTCGAGGTAACGGTCGAATGCGGCCTTGACTACGGCATCATCGATGTTCACTTCGTCGAGTTCGGTGCCGAATGTGGTGTGGCGGCAGTGGTCGGACCAGTAGGTGTCGATCACCTTGATTTCGGTGATGGTAGGCTCGCGGCCCTCTTCGGCGAAGTACTTCTGGCAGAATTCCAAATCGGCGAGATCCATGGCGAGACCACGCTCGTCGATGAACTTCTGGCCGGTCTCGGCGTCCATCTCATCGAAGCCCTTGATGACTTCCACCTTGCCGGGCACCGGCACCTGGGTCTTCAGGGTTTCCTTGGTTTCGAGGCTTGCCTCGCGGGCCTCAACCGGGTTGATGACGTAGTGCTTGATGGTTTCGACATCAGCATCGGTCAAATCGCCTTCGAGCGCGTAGACCTTGGCGGAACGTACGGTCGGACGCTCACCCTGGGAGATGAGCTGGATGCACTCGGCCGCGGAATCAGCGCGCTGATCGAACTGGCCGGGCAGGAACTCGGTGGCGAACACCTTGGCCGAACCGAAGTCGGGCAGGTCGTAGGAGACGTTGTCCACCTGAGGTTCGCTGAACACGGTGGGAACGGTCTGGTTGAACAGGTCTTCGGAAATGCCTTCGGCGTCGTAACGGTTCACGATGCGCAGGCCCGTCAGGCCGGTGACGCCCAGAATGGTGCGCAGTTCGCCGGCGAGCTGCTGCGCTTCGACGTCAAAGCCGGGCTTCTTTTCCACATAAACGCGGAAAACCATGGAAATCCTTTCCTAACAATCGTAAAAAGACAAATTGGCTCCCTTCGTCAGAGGGGAGCCAAAAGAAATGAATCAGGCGACTTCGATGCCTTCGGACTTGGCCAGCTCGGCCAGACGACCTTCAATCTCCTCGTAAGCCGGGATGATGGAGCCCAGGCCACGGCGGAACAGATCCTTGTCGAGGTGCTCCACCTTGCCGGAGTGATCACGCTGATCCCACAGACGGCAGGAGTCCGGGGTAATCTCGTCGGCCAGCAGCAGCGTGCCGTCGGAAGCGCGACCCATCTCGATCTTGAAGTCCACGAGCTTGACATCGATTTTGGCGAAGATGTCAATCAGTGCCTCGTTGATCTTGCGAGCCAGCGGAGCAATCTCAGCGAGATCCTCGCGGGTGCACACGCCCAAAGCCACCAGATCATCGTCGTTGACGAACGGATCGTGCAGATCATCGTTCTTCAGGAAGTACTCGAGCACCGGCTCCTTGAGCGGCAGGCCTTCCTCAACGCCCAGGCGGGAGCAGAAGTGGCCGGCAGCGGTGTTGCGCAGCACAATCTCCAGCGGGAACATGTCCATCTTGCGCACCAGCTGAGCGGTGTCGTTCACGCGCTTAACGAGGTGGCTGTCGATGCCGCGAGCCTTGAGCAGATCGAAAATGATCGTGGTGATGAGGTTGTTCAGACGACCCTTGCCGGTGAAGTCCTCTTTCTTCTCACCGTCGCCAGCGGTGGCGGTGTTCTTGTATTCGACCCACAGGATGTCGGGATCGTCGGTTGCGTACAGTTGCTTGGCCTTGCCCTCGTAGAGCTTTTCCAGCTTCTCCATAACTCGCCTTTCAGGAGTGGAATTCTGGGTGAACTAACGGTAAAAGGGTATCAACGATAGGTGACACCCAAGGGCTACCGGACGTCAATCTCCAACGCCTCGGCCACGCGCCCCGCCTTGGCTCGTGCGTCGGCTTCATCGGCGCCAATGGCAAGTGCCACGGCCATACGGCGGTGGCCATGCACTTCCGGCTTGGCGAAGATGCGCAGGTCGGTGCTAGGCTCGGCCAACGCTTCAGCCACATTGGTGAATTCGGCCTCACCGTCGCCGGCAACCACAATCGCGTGGCTGGCGGCCACGGCGCCGTTCGGCAGGCTCAACGCCACATGCTCAGCCGTAATCGGCAATCCCAAAATCGCGCGTGCATGCAACGCGAATTCGCTCAAGCGCTGGGAAGCCATCGTTACCATGCCGGTATCGTGCGGGCGAGGGGAGACCTCGTTGAACAAAATCGAGCCATCGGTCAGCACGAAGAGTTCCACGCCGAACACACCCCAACCGGTTTCCCCGGCCTTGCGCGCACGCGCCACCAGACCCTCGACCGCGGCGCGAGCAATCTCCTGTGCACGCTCGGCCTCACCGGCCGGTTCGGTAGCCGGCTGCCAGGATTCGCGATAATCGCCGGATTCCTGACGTTGACCAATCGGCGCGCAAGTCACAATACCGGCCGAAGAACTTACAGTCAGCACCGTCAGCTCGCGCTCCAGCGGAGCCAAAGCCTCCACAATCACGCGGGACACATCACCCTCATCAGCGGCACGGCGACCTTCCTGAGCCTCAACCCAAGCCGCATCAATAGCCTCAGCCGAACGCACTACGGACTGACCATGACCAGACGAGCTCATCACCGGCTTGACCACGCACGGGTAGCCCACTTCGGCAGCACCGGCGCGCAGTTCTTCCAGAGAACCGGCAAAACGATACGGCGTGGTCGGCAAACCAAGCTCCTCATGAGCCAGCACACGCAGACGCTCGCGATCCATGCAAATCGCCGCAATCTCAGCGCTCGGCACCACCTGGGCGCCAGCGGCTGCAGCCCCGGCCAGCACATCAGTGGCAATAGCCTCCACCTCAGGCACAATAATGTCCGGCTTGACCTCATCGAACAGGGACTGCAGCGCATCGGCGTTCGCCATATCCAGCACACGATACTCGTGCGCCACCTGCTGCGCCGGAGCGCCCGCATACGAGTCAGCGGCACATACCCAAGCGCCCAGGCGCATCAGCTCGATGGTCACTTCCTTGCCGAGCTCGCCGGAGCCCAGAAACAGTACGCGAGTGGGATGCTCGCCCAGCGGAGTGCCAAGCGGACGGTCGCTGGCGAGCGAAGCAGGAGCGGAAGCGGAGGAATTGGCAACAGTGTTCACGTGAGTCTCAGTCATACCCACATTTTGCCATGCCGCACGAATTTTGCTGTTGGTAACCTGTCATAAATCTTGCGTATAGACACGCCGTTGCATGAGCGGCAAAGCTCCCGTACCTTAGCAATCACCGGCCGATTTGTTCAGCGCGGTCGGGCCAACGTTTGAAGGGAATCACTTGCGAGGCAAGGCGCAATCAAAGCACATGGATGCTTCGCAAGTGGATGCACATGGATGATGGAAAGGGACTGGACATGCCGGTGCAGATTGAAGCACTGATTTCCAAACGTGCGGCGAATCTTCCCGCCAACCCCTTCGCCGAAGCAGACGCCAGAGCCGCAGCAGCCATCGCAGCCGGACGCGACATCATCGACCTCAGTAAAGGCAACCCAGACGGTCAGCCGCCTGCCTTCGTACAGGATGCGCTCGCCGCCGCCGCACATGATCCATCCGAATTCCGCTACCCGCCGTTCGACGGATTGCCGCAGTATCTCGACGCCATCGCCGGCTGGTATGAGCGCGAGCATGGCGTCAGCGTGAATCCCGCCACTGAGCTGCTTGCCACATCCGGCTCGTCGGTCGGCATCGCCACCGTGATTCAGGCGCTAATCGATCCGGGAGACACGGTGGTGGCAGTGGATCCCTACTACCCGCAGTATGAAGGTTCCACCGCGGTGGCTGGCGGCCAGTTTGCAACGATTCCAGCCAGTGAAGCCCACGGTTTTCTGCCTGACTTGGATGCCGTGGACCCGGCATTGTGGACGCGCGCGAAACTGCTGATTGTGAATTATCCGAACAATCCCACCGGTGCGGCGGCAACTCCGGAACTGTATGCTGCCGCCGTGCGATTGGCGAAACAGTACGGGTTTGTGATTCTCAACGATTTCGCCTACGCCGGTTTGGAATTCAGCGGTGAACAATCGCTCAGTATTTTGCAAACGCCTGGTGCGCTCGATGTGGCCGTGGAACTGGGCTCGCTTTCGAAAATGTATATGGTGGCCGGCTGGCGCGGTGGATTCGTGGCGGGCAATGCCGATGTGTTGGCTGCGGTCAAGGCTGTGCACCGGCAGACTGCGGTGCTCGCCTCCAGTGTGATTCAACAAGCCGGTGCCGTGGCGTTGAACTCCGACTAGTCCACGGTAGGGGAGTTGGCGGCGCAATATCAGCATCGTTATGCAGTGGTACGCGATGGCCTGCGCGGCAGTGGATTGGAAGTCGTTGAGGCGCATGGTGGATTGTTCGCATGGGCGCGTGTGCCGGAATCATTTAGGGCTGCGCATGGTGCCGGCGATGGCGTCGGCACGTCGGATGCTTTTGTCGATTGGCTGCTGAGCAATGCTGGTGTGGCGTTGATGCCGGGCTCCTGCTTTGGTGAGGTCGGCGAAGGATGGGTGCGCATCAGTCTGCTCAAGCACACCGCTGAGTTGTATCAGGCGGTGGCGCGTGTGCGGCGGGCGTTGGAAGTCGTGCGGTAGTCAGTCAATCTGCGACTTAGTAATGAGTCAATTAAATTAGTCAATCTTTGCCGCGCCACACCATTGCGCGGCTCGGGCTGCCTGAGAACCCCGTGCGATGGGCGCAATGATGATGCCTGGTGCATACAATGAAGCAATGCGCGAAAACGGGAAAGAAGAGAGCATCGATAGGCCGTTGACCATTGCCTTGGTGGTGGATACTGTGGGCAATCAGGGCAACGGCACTTCGAACTCCGCTCTGCAATGGGCCGCTGAGCTGGAGCGTCAAGGACATCATGTGCGCTTGGTCGGGGTCGGTGCTCCGGAATATCCGGCGCGAGTAAACAAAGTGCCGCTGGTTTCCTGGGTGGCTTCCAAACAGCTGATGCAGTTCGCGCAACCCAGCGACACCCTGTTCCGCACCGCATTCCAGGGCGTGGACGTGGTGCATATTTATATGCCGTTCAAGTTTGGGCGTCATGCCGCCAAAGTCGCGCGGCAAATGGGCATTCCGGTGACTGCCGGCTTCCACTTGCAGCCGGAGAACGTACTGTATTCGGCCGGTCCGCTGCGCCATATCCCCGGGGTTTCCGCGTTCCTGTACTGGCTGTTCAAGCATTGGCTCTATAAGCGCATCGACCATATTCATGTACCGACCGAAATGACCGCATCCCTGTTGCGCTCGCACGGCTATAAGGCGAAGTTGCATGTGATTTCCAACGGGTATTCACCCGTGTATAAGCCGGTCAAGCCGGTTGACCCGGATGCGGCCACGCCGGTGCCGTTCCGCATTGTGGCGTCAGGGCGACTGGCGCGTGAGAAGGACCAGATTACGCTGATTAAGGCGATTTCCATGTCTCGCCATGCCGCGGATATTCAATTGGTGATTGCCGGCACCGGCCCGCTGCGACGTTACCTGACCTTCCGCGCGGGACGTTTGCTGGCTCGCAAGGCGGACATCGGATTCCATAAGCATGTGGAAATGCCGCAGCTGCTGCGCTCCGGCGACCTGTTCGTGCATTGTTCGATTGCGGACATCGAATCGGTGAGCGTAATCGAGGCGATGGCTTGCGGTCTGGTGCCGGTGATTGCCGCTTCGGAACTCTCGGCGGCAAGCCAGTTCGCCCTGCTTGACGAGTCGCTGTTCCCGGTGCGCGACGCGGCCCTGCTGGCTCGCCGCATCGACTGGTGGATTACGCATCAGCGTGAACGTGCCGAATGGAGCGCCAAATACGCCCAGAACACCAAGGAACACTATTCCGTGGAGGCCTCGGTTCACAAGTTCGTAGACATGGAGCGCGAGGCCATCGGCGAATAGTGATCGAGCGGCAGCTAGTTTTACAGCTGGTTTTACAGCAGTTCGATCAGCTGATTGACTTCCTCGTCGGTAGTGGCCCAGCTCGTGCAGATACGCATCACCGTGTGGGTATCGTCGGCCTTTTCGGTGAACCCGAGCTTGACGTGCTGAGCCAGGCGATCGATGGTCG
The DNA here is from genome assembly GCF_018555455.1 of Bifidobacterium colobi. Classification (GTDB taxonomy): domain Bacteria; phylum Actinomycetota; class Actinomycetes; order Actinomycetales; family Bifidobacteriaceae; genus Bifidobacterium; species Bifidobacterium colobi. The sequence continues at coordinate 384,722 of NZ_JAFEJU010000002.1, forward strand.
GCTGATCGAGGGTCACGAAAATCTGATTGGTCGGGGCCTCGAACGTGAGCTGGTAGCCCTTGGATTTCAACGCTTCGCGAATACGGTCGGCGGCGATATTGGCGTTACGCGCGATGTTGAAGTAGAGGTCATCGGTAAACAGCGCATCGAACTGTGCTCCCAGCACAAAGCCCTTGGCCAGCAATGCGCCATGCTGCTTGATCTGGGTGAGGAAATGCTTTGGCGTGTTGTGCTTGGTGAACACTACAGCCTCGCCGAACAGCGCGCCAACCTTGGTGCCGCCGATGTAGAACACGTCTGCAATGCGGGCCAAATCAGGCAGTGTGAGGTCGCTGCCGGTGGCGGTCAGTGCATAGCCGAGGCGCGCGCCGTCTACAAATAAGGGCATGTCATACTGATGTGCCACCTTGGCAAGCGCTTCCAGCTCAGCCTTGGTGTATATGGTGCCGTATTCGGTGCTCTGCGACACATAGACGCAGCCGGGGAAGACCATGTGCTCGTAATTGCCGTCCGCGTAGAAGGTCTTGCAGAACTCATCGAGTTCGTTGGCGTCCATCTTGCCGTTGTGATGGGGGAGTGTGAGCACTTTATGCCCGCTGAATTCGATGGCGCCGGCCTCATGCACGTTCGGATGGCCGGAAGTCACCGTTACTACACCGGCATAAGCAGGGGTAATCGTATCAATCACCACCTGATTGGTTTGCGTACCGCCCACGAGGAACCACACATCGGCATCCGGGCAGTCGCAGGCTTCTCGGATCTTATCCTTGGCCTGCGCGGTTAGTTCATCGGATCCGTAGCCGGAATACAGGTGCTCGTTGGCGCGCACTACAGCATCAAGCACGGCGGGGTGCGCTACGCGGGAGTAATCATTCTCAAAAGACAGCATCATTCATCCTCTGGATTGGGCTTCGTACAGCAATAGCCTCGAGTCTACAACGCTGGTTCATTTGATACAGAGCTGTATGACGCTCTGAGTCGGCCGAAACGGCGCTATGTATGCGGGATAACCATGAGGTCGCATACATAGTGAGGGTTTGACCGTGCGAAACGGCGCTATGTATGCGAGGCTTCCGTCCAGCCGCATACATAGTGAGGGTTTGACCACATGAACCGGCGCTATGTATGCGGCACCTTCGTTGGACCGCATACATAGTGAGGATTTGGATAAGCGTCGCGATGCGACGAGCGGTTTTTCTGGCGCACGTGCCCTGCATATGCCCAGTGCGTGCGATTCGCGTGCGATATACGTGCAACTAGCAGTGGAACAATGGACCTTGCACCATGCATTTGCGTTGGCGCAGGAAGGGCTCCCTCAATTTGCGTGATCGAAGGTCCGAAGCTCGGAAACGGAGGAATTCCGCGGCTGAGAACGAAAAACCCCTCCGATTTCTCGGAGGGGTAATGGGGTGGCCAACGCGGCTCGAACGCGCGACCTTCTGAACCACAATCAGATGCTCTACCAACTGAGCTATGGCCACCATCGAAGCACAATCGCTCACTGCTTTTGCGCAACAGATGGATACTATACACGAATCTTGCGGGTGGTAAACATCGGCGTGTCGCGCTAGGGGTGGGAGAGCTGCGATGAATCTGTGCTGATGCACGAAGTGCCGGCTCCGGGCGGTGACCCATATTGCACGTGCAGTCGAAACGAGTCGGTGAAGCGGTAAACGGAAGAAATGGGTGATGCTGCGTCTCGATTGATTGTACTGTGCGGTAGCTGAATGTTTCATGAGTGATACATGATGCGATTGCGCGGGCTGCTTGCGGCAATGTGACCGCGCCCACAATGTGAACACAATGTTTCGTCTACGTCGCCTCTGGCCTAGTTTCTTACCTTGACATTTCCAAACGAGAGAGAGAAACACTATGGAAAAGGTTAAAGCGTTCGCCGATTGGCTGACCAAGTGGTTCACGGTCATCGTGATCGTGTGGGCCGTGTTTAACTACTTTGTGCCGCAGGCCAGCCTGTGGGGCAAGCCGTACACCGGCTACATGCTGGGCATCGTGCTCTTCGGCATGGGTCTTACCCTGTCTCTGGATGACTTCAAGCGCATCCTCACCCAGCCGCTGATGGTCATCGTCGGCACCATCGCCCACTTCGTCATCATGCCGCTTATCGCTGTGCTGCTGTGCTGGATCTTCCGCCTCGATGGCGCTCTGGCCGTCGGCGTGATCCTGGTTGGCTGCTGCCCGTCCGGTACTTCCTCCAACGTGATGAGCTACCTGTCCCGCGGTGACGTGGCTCTGGACGTCTCCATCGGCATCCTCTCCACCCTGTGCGCTCCGTTCATGATCCCGCTGCTGATGCAGTGGCTGGCCTCCCAGTACGTCACCGTGCCGGTCGAGTCCCTGTTCCTCAACGCCGTCAAGGTGGTGCTCTTCCCGATCGCCCTTGGTGTGATCTGCCATATGATCTTCGGTAAGAAGATTGAAAAGGTCACCGTGGCCCTGCCGATCGTCTCCCAGGTGGCCATCCTCCTGATCATCGGCGTTGTGGTTGCCGCCAACGGCCCGAAGCTGTTCGTGGCCTCCTCCCTCATGGCCATCCCGGTGGTCATGCTGCACAACCTCTCCGGCTACGCTCTGGGCTTCGGCTTCTCCAAGCTGATGTACAAGATCTACCCGAAGGGCTTCCGTTACGCTCAGCAGAAGGCCATCACCTTCGAGGTTGGTATGCAGGACTCCGCACTGGGTGCAACCCTGGCTCTGGCTTCCTTCGCTTCCAACCCGATCGCCGCTGTGCCGTCCACCTTCTTCTCCGTGTGGCACAACATCTCCGGCTCCATCCTCTCCAGCTGGTGGCGTAACCACGATGACAAGCACGAGATTCACTGGGATTCCGATAACGGTGAGAAGGGCTCCGCTAAGGACGCCGATTCCGTGCATGCCTTCGATGCCGACAAGGCTGTTGCCAAGACCGAGGCCTGATTCGGTACTGGTCTGAAACGGATTAGCTGCACGTTTCAGAACCACTGACTACAACCGCTCCTGCTTACTCCCGATTGATGTATCGGGCGTTTTGCAGGAGCGGTTTTGCTATACTTGGGATTGCGGAAAGCGATCAAGGTAAACGGCAAGGTAGCCGGTTCCGCAGATGATTTCCATAACAAAAGAACCCAATAGGCAACAACAACATTAGGTGATAGCTAGTTAGGTGCATGGTGTTTCCTCCTTGGCGGTGCCCCCGAGTGACATAGTCTCCTCGGGGGCATCTGCCGTCTGGTGGAACTTTGTGCCGGCGCGTCGTTGTCCGGGGAATTCGTAATATAGATATTCGTGTGTGCCAACGGCATGCCTTATGTAACAGGTGTGCGCGCTGGGATATCCTTCACGCCGATGATCGCACGCAGTAATGCGAACGCGGGAGGCGGGAAGGCCATCGGGCCGGTGGACTGGGCTAACTTTTGACTATTCGTCAAGCGTGAGACTACTCAGCGCAAGAACGATTCAGTGAAAAGTGTGGGCGCAGTGCGGCGGTCACACGAAAGTAAGAGAAACCACTGAATCGGAGAATTCAAGTTGCCTACTATTGAACAGCTCGTCCGTAAGGGACGTCAGGCAAAGCCGAAGAAGTCCAAGACTTTGGCACTGAAGGGAAGCCCGCTGCGTCGCGGCGTGTGCACCCGTGTCTACACCACCACCCCGAAGAAGCCGAACTCGGCTCTGCGTAAGGTTGCCCGTGTGCGCCTGTCCTCCGGCATCGAAGTCACCGCCTACATTCCGGGCGAAGGCCACAACCTGCAGGAGCACTCCATCGTGCTCGTGCGCGGCGGCCGTGTGAAGGATCTGCCGGGTGTGCGTTACCACATCGTGCGTGGTGCACTCGATACCCAGGGCGTCAAGGACCGTAAGCAGGGTCGTTCCCTGTATGGAGCAAAGAAGGCGAAGTAAGAGATATGTCACGTAAGGGACCTTCCAAGAAGCACGTCGTGCTGCCCGATCCGATCTACGGTTCCACCGTGGTGGCGCAGCTCATCAACAAGATTCTGCTTGACGGCAAGAAGTCGATCGCCGAGGACATCGTGTACTCCGCTCTCGACATGATCAAGGAGAAGTCCGACCAGGAGCCGGTCGCTGTTCTCAAGCGCGCCCTGGACAACATCCGTCCGTCCCTCGAGGTTCGCTCCCGCCGTGTCGGTGGCGCTACCTACCAGGTGCCGGTCGAGGTCAAGCCGAACCGCGCTAACACCCTGTCTCTGCGCTGGCTGACCGACTTCTCCCGCGCCCGTCGCGAGAAGACCATGGCCGAGCGTCTCGCCAACGAGATTCTGGATGCTTCCAACGGCCTCGGTGCTTCTGTCAAGCGTCGCGAGGATACTCATAAGATGGCAGAGGCCAACAAGGCCTTCGCTCATTACCGCTGGTAATTCATTCCAGGAGAATAAGGAATAACGATGGCTCAAGAGATTTCGGACCTTCACGACGTCCGCAATATCGGCATCATGGCTCACATCGATGCCGGTAAGACCACCACTACCGAGCGAATTCTGTTCTACACCGGTAAGAGCTACAAGATCGGTGAGGTCCACGATGGCGCTGCCACCATGGACTTCATGGCTCAGGAGCAGGAGCGCGGCATCACCATTCAGTCCGCTGCAACCACCTGCTTCTGGAACCGTCAGACTCACGATACCAAGGACAAGTTCCAGATCAACATCATCGATACCCCTGGCCACGTGGACTTCACGGCCGAGGTGGAGCGCTCCCTGCGCGTGCTCGATGGTGCCGTTGCCGTGTTCGACGGCAAGGAAGGTGTGGAGCCGCAGTCTGAGACCGTGTGGCGTCAGGCCGACAAGTACAGCGTTCCGCGTATCTGCTTCATCAACAAGATGGATAAGCTGGGCGCCAACTTCTACTACTCCGTCGACACCATCAAGCAGAAGCTGGGTGCCAACCCGATCGTGATGCAGCTGCCGATCGGCGCTGAGAACGACTTCTCCGGCGTTGTCGACCTGGTTGAGATGCAGGCCTACGTCTGGAACGGCACCGAAGGCCTCGGCGCCAAGTACGACACCACTGAGATCCCGGACGATCTCAAGGACAAGGCTGAGGAATACCACGAGAAGCTCGTGGAAGCCGCTGCCGAAGCCAACGACGACCTCATGAACAAGTTCTTCGAGGAAGGCGAGCTGTCCAAGGAAGAGATCCGCGCCGGCATCCGTCAGCTGACCATCGACCGCAAGGCCTTCCCGGTCTTCTGCGGCTCCGCCTTCAAGGACAAGGGTGTGCAGCCGATGCTGGACGCCGTTGTCGATTACCTGCCGTCTCCTGAAGACGTGCCGGCAATCAAGGGCTACAAGCCGGGCGACGAGTCCGTCGAGATCGACCGCAAGCCGACCAAGACCGATCCGTTCTCCGCTCTGGTCTTCAAGATCTCCACCCACCCGTTCTACGGCAAGCTCGTGTTCGTGCGTGTCTACTCCGGTTCCGTCAAGCCTGGCGACACCGTGCTCGACTCCACCCGCGAGAAGAAGGAACGTATCGGCAAGATCTTCCAGATGCACGCCGATAAGGAGAACCCGATGGATGTGGCCGATGCCGGCAACATCTACACCTTCGTTGGCCTGAAGAACGTCACCACCGGTGACACCCTGTGCGCCATCGATGAGCCGATCACCCTCGACTCCATGACCTTCCCGGATCCGGTGATCCAGGTTGCCGTCGAGCCGAAGACCAAGGCTGATCAGGAGAAGATGGGCATCGCTCTGGCCAAGCTGGCTGAAGAGGATCCGACCTTCCAGGTCACCACCGACGAAGAGTCCGGCCAGACCCTGATCGCAGGTATGGGCGAGCTCCAGCTCGACATCATCGTCGACCGTATGCGTCGTGAGTTCAAGGTGGAGTGCAACCAGGGCAAGCCGCAGGTTGCATACCGCGAGACCATCCGCAAGGCCGTCATGGACCAGGGCTACACCCACAAGAAGCAGACTGGTGGTTCCGGCCAGTTCGCAAAGGTCCTGATGAACTTCGAGCCGCTCGACACCACCGAAGGCAAGACCTTCGAGTTCGAGAACGCCGTCACCGGTGGCCACATCTCCCAGGAATTCATCCCGTCCATCGAGGCTGGCGTCAAGGAAGCCATGGAATCCGGTATTCTCGCCGGCTTCCCGGTTGTGGGCGTCAAGGCCACCGTCACCGACGGTCAGATGCACCCGGTCGATTCCTCCGAAATGGCCTTCAAGCTTGCAGGTTCCATGTGCTTCAAGGAAGCTGCTCCGAAGGCTAAGCCGGTCATCCTCGAGCCGATCATGAAGGTCGAGGTCCGTACTCCGGAAGAGTACATGGGCGAAGTCATCGGCGATCTGAACCAGCGTCGTGGCAACATCCAGTCCATGACCGACGCCATCGGCGTCAAGGTCATCGACGCCAAGGTCCCGCTGTCCGAGATGTTCGGCTACATCGGCGATCTGCGCTCCAAGACCCAGGGCCGCGCCATGTTCACCATGGAGATGGACTCCTACGACGAGGTCCCGAAGAGCGTCGCCGAAGAGATCATCAAGGCCCAGCGCGGCGAGTGACACGCGCCACTAGCTGAAGCTAGCCAGTGTCTCCAGTCAGCGGTATTATCGTGTACCGCTGACTGGGTTCTGGCTCTTCAAAGTGGCACATAACCCAGAAACCCAGTAGAATAGAGCGAGTGCCTACGCGAAAGTGTGTAGGAAACTCACGAGACGTCCAGGAGGACAAGAGTAATGGCAAAGGAAAAGTACGAGCGTACTAAGCCGCACGTTAACATTGGTACCATCGGCCACGTCGATCACGGTAAGACTACCCTGACTGCCGCCATCTCCAAGGTGCTGCACGAGGAGTTCCCGGATGTCAACCCGGAGTACGACTTCAACCAGATCGATTCCGCTCCGGAAGAGGCCGCCCGCGGTATCACCATCAACATCGCCCACATCGAGTACCAGACCGCTAAGCGTCACTACGCTCACGTCGACTGCCCGGGCCACGCCGACTTCGTGAAGAACATGATCACCGGTGCTGCCCAGATGGATGGCGCTATCCTCGTTGTGGCCGCCACCGACGGCCCGATGGCTCAGACTCGCGAGCACGTGCTGCTCGCTCGTCAGGTGGGCGTTCCGAAGATTCTCGTCGCTCTGAACAAGTGCGATATGGTCGAGGACGAAGAGCTCATCGAGCTCGTTGAGGAAGAGGTCCGTGACCTCCTCGACGAGAACGGCTTCGATCGCGACTGCCCGATCATCCGCGTCTCCGCTTACGGCGCTCTGCACGATGACGCTCCGGACCACGAGAAGTGGGTTGAGCAGATCAAGAAGCTCATGGACGCTGTCGACGAGTACATCCCGACCCCGGTTCACGACCTGGACAAGCCGTTCCTGATGCCGATCGAGGACGTCTTCACCATCTCCGGCCGTGGTACCGTTGTCACCGGTCGTGTCGAGCGTGGCCAGCTGGCCGTCAACACCCCGGTCGAGATCGTTGGTATCCGTCCGACCCAGCAGACCACCGTCACCTCCATCGAGACCTTCCACAAGACCATGGACGCCTGCGAGGCTGGCGACAACACCGGTCTGCTGCTGCGTGGTCTCGGCCGTGACGATGTCGAGCGTGGCCAGGTTGTGGCCAAGCCGGGCTCCGTTACCCCGCACACCAAGTTCGAGGGCGAAGTCTACGTGCTGACCAAGGACGAAGGCGGCCGTCACTCGCCGTTCTTCTCCAACTACCGTCCGCAGTTCTACTTCCGTACCACCGACGTCACCGGCGTCATCGAGCTGCCGGAAGGCGTCGAGATGGTTCAGCCGGGCGACCACGCTACCTTCACCGTTGAGCTGATTCAGCCCATCGCAATGGAGGAAGGCCTGACCTTCGCAGTGCGTGAAGGCGGCCACACCGTTGGCTCCGGTCGTGTGACCAAGATCCTCGCCTGATTCCCTGAATCACGCAAGAATCTACGCTTGAACTAGCGTTATAACAATCCCCTCCGAGTTTCCTCGGAGGGGATTGTTTTGTTGTTGCGCCCATATGAATACCGCTAGCACGAAGCATAAGGTTTAGGCATAGCTGCATATGGGTTATGGGTATTGGATATTGCTACCGAATAGTTGTTCAATAGGAACCATCGTTGATGATGATAAGGAGCAACAATGAGCGAAACCATGAAGGCGGCAATTTTCGTGAAGCCAGGCCAGATGGCTGTGGAAGAAGTGCCTAAGGCACGCATCGAGCAGGATGACGATGCACTGGTGCGCGTAGTACGCGCTTGCGTCTGCGGTTCTGATCTGTGGTACTTCCGTGGGCTGAGCCCGCATCCTGAGCATGCACAAATCGGTCATGAGTCGATTGGCGTAGTCGAAGAGGTCGGTTCCGCGGTCACCTCCGTACAGCCGGGAGATTTCGTGGTGCTGCCGTTCCCATATAGCTGCGGCAAGTGCCCGGTGTGCAAGGCCGGTTTCGAGTCCGTGTGCCCTCACGGTGGCTACTTTGGTGCCAGCCAAGCCGAATATGTGCGTGTGCCGGAAGCCGATGGCACTGTGGTCAAGGTGCCTGGCTCGCCTGAGGATTATGATGACGCCACGCTCGCCTCACTGCTTACTATCGCCGATGTAATGTCCACTGGCTACCATGCCGCGGTTTCCGCCGAAGTCAAGCCAGGGGATACCGCTGTGGTGATGGGCGATGGCGCAGTGGGTCTGTGCGGTGTGCTGTCCGCGCATATGCTCGGTGCCAAGCGTATTATCGCGATGAGCCGCCATGAGGATCGCGCCGCGGTTGCCCGCGAGTTCGGTGCCACGGATATCGTGGCGGAACGCGATCAGGCTGCCATCGATAAGGTTCTGGAAATGACTGGCGGTTACGGTGCGGACGCCGTGCTCGAATGCGTGGGCTCTAAGCAGTCCTTCGATACGGCCATCGGACTCATTCGCCGTGGCGGCGTAATCGGCCGTGTTGGTCTGCCACATGATGTGGAGATTAGCGCCGAGGGCACGTTCTACGGCAACATCGGCATTAAGGGCGGCCCAGCTCCCGTGCGTCATTATGATTTGCAGTCCGGCCTGCTGGACGCGGTGGTGAAGGGCGAAATCAATCCTGGTCGTGTGTTTACCGCCGAATTCGATCTTGATCATATTCAGCAGGCTTATGAAGCCATGGATCAGCGCAAGGTCATCAAGTCGCTGATTCGCTTCTGGAAACACCACCATACAACACCACCATACGGGTGTGCGGCAAGGGTTTATCCCATAAGGAATAAGTAAAGGTTCCTGTGACGGACTATCACAGGAACCTTTACTTTATACGTCAGACTTCCATTCAGGTCATTGACTGTATGATGAGGCAACGCTACTGAACGGTGCTGAGCTTCTCATTGACTCGAGTTTGCACTTCGATGTAGTACTGCAGCTCCTCGTCGGTCAAGGAGCCATCGTTCAGCGCATCGAACTTCTGCATCGTATCGTTGTACTGCTTCATCCACTTGGTGTAATCCACCAGCATGGATACCGGCTTGCCTTCGGAGTTGTACTTGTTCATGAAGTCAACGTAGTCGTTCATGGTCTTCTCGTAGCTGTCCATTGCGGCTTTGAAGTCGCTGTCGGACGTGCCGGTGGACGCATTGGAGTCCGTGCTCGTGGAGGAATCCGTCGAGGAGCCATCCGAGGAATTCGAATCCGTGTTGGCGGAGTCATCGGTCGAAGAGTCCGAAGAGGAATCTTGAGGCGGGTAGATGGACACGTCCATCACATTGGTGTTGTACTCGTTTACCGAGGCATGCACACGGTAGCCGGCTTCGTTCTTCGCGGTGAAGGCGTCCTCACTCTTGGAATATTCGACGGTAAAGCCCTTCTCTTGCAGTGACTTCACGTATGCCTCGTACTGTGCGGCATCGGTATCGCATACGGAAATGGAGAACAGGCTGGAGCTTTCGGTGTTGATCTTCCCCTTGGTGGCCTGCGGCTGTGGCAGCTGAGCGACCAGATCGGAGGACGGCCAGCTGTATGCCTCGCATGTTACCTTCATGGATTCCTTGAATGCTGCGTCATCAGCCTCGCTCTTCGCTCCGGCGCGCACCACGCCAATGCTGCCGACAATCAATCCGACTACGGCAAGGCCGACCGCAACCCAGGCAAGCACACGGCCCTGCACTTTGCCATCCTTGCGAGTGACATACAGGGAGAAGCCGGAGAGCAATACTGGCAGTACGGCGAAGAACACCAGCATGCCCCAGGAGTTCAGGCCGATAACGGTGGTTAGCAGGAACAGCACATCCACGATAATGGCGAAAATCGCCAACTTCGAGGTTTTTTTATGCGCTTGCGGCTGCTGGACAGGTGCAGGACCGTTCGTGGGAACACCGGGGCCGCCGGCTGGCACGCCCGCAGAGTCACCGGCTGTTGCATTCGGGTACACGATTGGTGTGGTGACCGGGCTCGGCTGCGCACTCGGCTGTGCGCCAGCCTGTCCATTCAGCTGCACAATGGGCTGCGTACTCGGCTGCTGTGCCGGAGTTGTTGGCATCGGCGTGGTCGGCTGATCGGATTGATTGGTCATCGTTCTTCTCTCCTTTCCAATCAAAACCCACTTATCTCGTAGGAGATTCTTGCGCGGAAGCAAGCATTATTCCTCAGTTCGGCACTGAATAATTCAGTTGTCAACTGAATTTCCGATAATTAGGCCGGCCGATGCCCTTGTTCGACTGCAAGACGGCGGTATAAAGGGAATCATGAGAACGAATGGCACGTCAGGCGAGAAAATCCTGACCGAAGAACTATTGGATCGTCTCCTCGCCAGCGACAGCATTGACACCTATCTGAGCGAGGAGAAGGTCAAGGACCGCGAATTGGTGGACTACCTCCAGTTTCTGCTGAATCGTCACGGCCTGAAACGCGCTGAAGTAGCACGGTCATCCGGTTTGAACGCCGCCGTGGTGTATGACATTTTCGCCGGCAAAAGCAAGCCCGGGCGCGATCATGCCATCATGCTGGCATTCGGGCTCAACTGCGATGTGCGCGAAACCCAGCGTGTGCTGCGCTTCGCCGGCGTATCTGAACTATGGTGCCGTCAGCGGCGTGATGCCATCATCATCTGGTGCATACAACAAGGATTCGATCGCGTCGCCACGGATGATGAACTGCACCGGTTCGGCGAGCCGACCCTGCTGAGTGTGGACTAGCATAGAGGAAAGCATGCGAGGTGTCCGCAACCTCGCGGCAGGAGCGGCGGCATGCCAGCGAATACTGGAACATGGTGACATGGGGGAGAGGAAACCATCATGGATGATATGCAAACGATGCATGCCATGATGCTTGACGACGCCTACCATGTGGAACGCGTGCTGGCCAGCGGTCCATACGGCGTCACCGAGCTGGTGACTCTTGACGGCACCGGGCCGTTCGTGCGCAAGAAGATTCCGCTGCCATTCGCACGTCGCCGCCTATGGTCCGCCATCGCCGAATGCCATTCTCCCCGACTGCCGCATATCGAAGCCACATACGAACTGCCGGACTGGTTCGTAGTGGTTTACGACTACGTGCAAGGCATCACATTGGAACAATACATGGCTGAGCGTGGGCGGCTCTCCGCCACTGCAGCCAGCCGTATTGCCGGCGAACTGTGCGAAGCGGTCGGCGAATTGCACCGCAGCGGCATTGTTCACCGAGATATCACCCCGGCGAATATCATCATGGCATCCGACGGCGTGCACGTGATTGATTTCGGCATCGCGCGCGAACATCAGGGCACTGATGGTACTGCCCAGCGTACGCATGATACGACCACGCTTGGCACTTGGGGGTATGCGGCACCGGAACAGTACGGTTTTGCGGCCACCGATGCGCGCAGCGATGTGTATGCCATCGGTTGTGTATTGGGATTTCTACTCACCGGCGTGCAGCCGTCGGACAAGGCGCACTATGAGCGACTGCTGACGGATGCCGATGTGGTCGAGCCCAGGATGCGTGCGATTGTCGAGCAGGCGTGCGCATTCGAACCCAGCGCCAGGCCGCGGGATGCGGCGGCATTGCATCAGCTGCTCAGTTCCGCGGATACTGTGCTGCCGGGCGCTGCAACTGGCACATATGGCAACGGAAGTAGATCGGGCGCGGAAGCCGGCGGTTCAGTGCAACGCAAGCGCTCGCGGCTGATGATGTGGATTGCTGCGGTGCTGGCAATAGTGCTTCTGATTGCCGGCGGCATTGGCGGCTATGTGCTCTGGCAGCATCACAAAAACGCCGCGGTTTCGTCAACGGATTCGAGCGCGCAGTCGACGGAGAACGGTACCAATGATGGCACAGGGCAGAATGATTCTTCCTCGGGCGCTTCGCGCGCCGACGGCGGCAACGATACGGTACAGCACAATCCTCTGGAACTGTCCGAGTCCGGCTGGTCGGCACCCAACGGATACGTGGAATATGCGGTTGCGCTGCGCAATACTGATACGGAACATGCCATACAGTTCCCGCGGGTTACCATCACCGGCAAAAGCGCCGATGGTTCGGTGATGTTCTCGGACACACAGGTGTTCGCCATCGTCTATGCCGGGGAGACCGCGTATTTTGCCGGGCAGTCCGGTGACGGCGAGAAACCGGCGAGTGTGGAATTCACCGTTGAGAAGCCGTCTACGGATGATCTGCTGGATACCGGAGGCGCGGAGTCGTTTACTGTTCGCAATACCAAGAAGCGCAATGTTGATTTTGGCGGCACGACATTCAGCGGGGAAGTGATGAGCGAACACGATGACGACAACGGTAAGGGCGTGTACACCGAAGACATCAACGTGACGCTGGTACTGCGCGACAAGCAAGGGCGGATTGTGTATGGACGCAACACCAGCGTTCCCAAACCCGCCAAGGGAAGCGCAAAGGCGTTTTCCATCGAAACCTATGACCTGCCGGCTTATGCGTCATATGACCTGTACGCGCATGTATACTAAAGCCTTGCATGGGGGAAGGGCAAACATGACACAGGAGCGGCAGCAGAAGCCAACGGCAATCGAAATACGCGGCGCTCGCGTGCATAACCTCAAGAACATCGATGTCAATGTGCCACTGGGCGAATTGGTCGGCATCGCCGGCGTATCCGGCTCAGGCAAAAGCTCCCTGGCCTTAGGCGTGCTGTACGCGGAAGGCTCCCGGCGATACCTGGAAGCCCTATCCACCTATACGCGCCGGCGACTGACCCAGGCATCCCGCGCCCAAGTGGATGAAGTACTGCACGTGCCCGCCGCACTGGCCCTGCACCAGAGGCCGGCAGTCCCCGGTATTCGCTCCACGTTCGGCACGATGACCGAACTGCTCAACAGCCTGCGCCTACTCTTCTCCCGTTGCGCCTCGCACGTCTGCCCGTATTGCGGCGCCCGCCAACAGCCCACGCTGAACGTTGCCGCCGAACTGCCAATCACCTGCGCCAGCTGTGGCAAAACTTTCCACGCGCCGGGCGCGGAATCATTGGCATTCAATTCGGCCGGCGCCTGCCCGACCTGTTCCGGCACCGGCATTGTGCGCGAAGTCAATCGCGCGGCATTGGTACCGGATGAGTCGAAAAGCATCGATGACGGCGCAGTACTGCCATGGGGATCCCTGATGTGGGATCTGATGAAGCAGGTGTGCGGAGCGATGGGCGTGCGCACCAACGTGCCGTTCAAGGAACTGACGCCGGAAGAGCGGGATATCGTGTTCAATGGTCCGGCAGTCAAAAAGCATATTCTGTACCGGCCAAAGAAAGGCGACGATTTCGCCGAACTGGACTTCACCTACTACAACGCGGTGTACACGGTTCAGAATGCGCTCGCCAAAGCCAAGGACGAGCAAGGATTGAAGCGTGTGGCTCGTTTCCTCGAGGAAAAGCCATGCCATGACTGCGGCGGTACCAGACTGAGTGCTGCCGCTCGCGCACCTGAGATTTGTGGTATCAATCTGGCGCAAGCCGCTGCCAAGACCTTGGATGATGCAGTCGCTTGGGTGAAGAGCGTGCCGGAATCCTTGCCTGTTGACATGCGTCCGATGGCCACGAACATCTGCGAATCCTTCCTCGACGTGGCGAAACGATTGCTTGAACTCGGCCTCGGCTATCTTGCGTTGGATCGCGCTGGCTCCACATTGTCCACCGGCGAACGGCAGCGTGTGCAATTGGCGCGAGCCGTACGCAATCGCACCACTGGCGTGCTTTATGTGCTCGACGAACCCTCCATCGGTCTGCATCCGGCGAATGTGGACGGTCTGATTGGTGTCATGCATGATCTGGTTGAGGACGGCAATTCCGTGGTCGTAGTCGACCATGATGTGCGCGTGCTCAAAGCCGCCGACCATCTCATCGAAATGGGGCCTGTCGCCGGTGCCGACGGCGGTCATGTGATTGCGCAAGGCACGATTGAGCAGGTCGCGCACAGTGCGAGCAGTCGTATCGCACCGTTCTTGGCGGCAGATGGACAGCAGCGGATTCGTGCGCGAATCACTGAATCCATGTTCGCCAATGGTCGCATTCATATGGAAACCGGCCCATTGCACACGGTCAAGCCGCTGACCGTGGATATTCCGCGCGGACGATTAGTGGCCATCACCGGCGTCTCCGGATCCGGCAAAACCACAATGGTATTGGAGTCGCTGATTCCAGCATTGCAAGCCGTATCCGCCGGTGAAGCATTGCCGGCGCATGTGCGCGCTCTCCAGGCGGATGGCATAACCCGTGCGAACCTGATTGATGCCACGCCCATCGGAGCCAACGTACGCTCCACTGTGGCCACCTATGCAGGCATCCATGATGAGCTCCGTCGTGCCTTCGCGCGCTGTGAGGAAGCCAAAGCAGCAGGTTACAAAGCAGGCGACTTCTCCTATAACACCGGCCGACTACGTTGCCCCACCTGCGATGGCACCGGGGCAATATCACTTGATGTGCAGTTCCTGCCAGACGTGACCATCGCATGCCCCGACTGCCAAGGTTCGCGGTATGCGCCGGAAGCCGAGTGCATCCACCGGCCAGTCGCTGTGCCGAAAGCAACAACCGGACGGAAGCACGCGGACGGTACTACGGCGGAGGATAATCGCAATGATTCAGCCGCGGATGTGCACAATGCGCCGCATTCGCTGACATTGCCACAGCTAATGGCCATGAGCGTGGACGAAGCCTTGGCTGTAACCGCTGACATGCGCAAAGTGCATGCCCGCCTGACTACGTTGCATGATCTCGGCCTTGGCTACCTCACTTTGGGCGAGCCGACACCAGCCTTGTCTGGCGGCGAGGCGCAACGATTGAAACTCGCCAGCGAAATGGGTCGTGCGCAATCCGATGCCGTGTTCGTGTTCGACGAGCCGACCATCGGCTTGCATCCGCTGGATGTCGAAGTGCTGCTCGGCGTATTCGACCGGTTGGTGGCAAGCGGCGCCACGGTGGTCGTCATCGAACATGATCTGGACGTCATCGCCAATGCCGACTGGGTGATTGACCTGGGGCCAGGCGGCGGTGAAGCCGGCGGACGCATCGTAGCCGCCGGTACTCCGGAACAAATCGCAGCCGATTCGGCAAGCGTTACCGGCCACTATCTCAACGTGCGCTGGGGTGCAACATGTGCCTCGCATGGCGGGCGGATAAGCGAGCTTAGGCGCGGCAGGGGAGTAGGATAACCGGCGTGAATCAGGTACATGGCATCAAACGCGCAAGTGCGGACGCAAAGTACCATCAGATGACCGAACAGCCGATTCCCTCGCTGATTCTGACGCTGAGCGTGCCGGCGGTCGTCTCCAACCTGGTGACTACCGCCTACAATCTGACCGATACATTCTTCATCGGTCAGCTGGGCACCTCACAGTCGGGCGCGATTGGCATAGCCTTCTCCATCATGACCGTGCTGCAGGCGCTGGGTTTCTTCTGCGGCCAAGGTGCCGGCAATTCGCTCAGCCGCGAGCTCGGCAAACGCGACATCGACCGCGCGTCCAAACTGCTGGCCATTGGATTTGTAGCGGCGTTCAGCTTCGGTCTGCTTGTGGCCATCATCTGCCTCGCCACTTTGCGGCCACTGGTCATGCTGCTGGGGTCTACTACCACCATTGCGCCGTACGCCGTGCAATACCTGACACCGATTCTGGTGGCCGCGCCCTGCGTGTGCGGGTCGTTCGCGCTGAATGGACTGCTGCGCTACCAAGGGCAGTCCGCCTACGGCATGATCGGGCTGGTCACCGGTTCACTGCTGAACTTCCTGCTTGCGCCATTGTTCATTTTCGTGCTCGATATGGGCATTTTTGGTGCCGGTCTCGCCACCGGCATCTGCCAGACGGTGAGCTTCGTAATCCTGGTGGTGATGAGCGCGAAATTCGGCGTGCTGAAGCTTTCGCTGCGCAACTTCAAGCCGGATCCGTTGCTGTTGCGTGAGATTTTGGGCGGTGGTCTGCCCTCGCTGATTCGCCAAAGCGCAGGTTCGATAGCCACCACGTGCGTGAACATCGCGGCCAATCCGTTCGGCGACGCGGCCATCGCCGGCATGGCCATCGTGATGCGCATTATGCTCGGCGTCAATTCGGTGATCGTTGGCCTCGGCCAAGGATTCCAGCCGGTATGCGGCTACAACTATGGTGCCGGCAAGTTCGCGCGCGTGCGCGAAGGCTTCTGGTTCTGCGTCAAGCTCTCGACCGTAGTGCTGGTGGTGTTGGGCGCGCTGATTTGGGTGACTGCGCCGCAACTGGTGGAGATTTTCCGCTCCGATCCGGCCGTGGTGGCGGTAGGTGTTGCCGCACTGCACTTCCAATGCCTATCGGTGGCGCTGAACGGCGTGAACATGATGGGCAATATGATCAGCCAGACATTGGGCAAAACCGGCATCGCCTCATTCCTGGCAGTCTGCCGCACCGGCTTGTATCTGGCGCCGGTCGTACTGATTCTGCCGTATTTCATGGGCATCACAGGAGTGGAAGTGGCGCAAACGGTCTCCGATGTGCTGACGTTCATCACCACCGTGCCGTTCATGAGGTATATTCTGCGGCGGTTCCTCGCACAGAATCGCGGCTAACGGTATTTGCGGGGTAGGAGAGAGCGGAATGGGACAATTTGGCGTAATGATCGGCCAGCTGGTCGGTTTCTTCATCATGCTGATGGTGGGCTACGGCTGCGTACGCCTGCGCTTCTACGGCAAGGTTGCGTTGGACGGCATGTGTTCGCTGCTGCTCAACGTGCTGATTCCAGTGCTGGTGTTCTCCAATGCGGTGGACGGCACCGACCGCTCGCATCTGGAGGCCAACTGGGGTGTGATGCTGCTTACTGCAGTCATGTATGGACTGTTGGTTCTCGTATTCTGGGCGCTGGCTCACGTGCTGCGGCTGCGTGGCTCCAGAAGTCATATTTTCCAAGCATCCTTGATTTTCGGTAACGCCGGATTCATTGGCATTCCGCTGATTATGGCACTGTTTCCCAAGGAAGGCGCGATTTACGTGGCGCTGATGTCCGTTGTGGATCAGGCGCTGCTGTGGACATATGGTGTCTGGCTATGCGAGCCGGTGCGGGAGCAGGCTGACGGCGATGCGGCGGAGCTTGCAGCGGCGGGTGCATCATATGGCAAGGCGCGCCCCGCTATCGGCTCGCGGGTGATTGCTCTGTTGCGTCGATTCGTGAACCCTGCGTTCATCGGTGTGATGATTGCGCTCGCACTGATTCTGTTGGGTGCCAGAGTGCCGGATATCATCTTGAAACCGCTGCATACCATCGGCAATATGGCGACTCCAATGTCGCTGATTTACTTGGGCGGTCTATTCGCCTTGACCCGCTGGTGGAAGGTGCTGAAACGCTACGAACTCTATGTGGGTCTTGTAGCGAAGATGATCGCATTCCCGCTGGCCTTCTATGCGCTGCTCACCGCTGTTGTGGCTGCACTGCCGTTCGCCGTACCGATCACGCATGACATGATGCTGATGATCACCGTGATCGCTGGCCTGCCGACCATGACGACCATCGCCATGTTTACCGGCCGCAAGGATAATATGCCCGAATATGCGGTGGGATTCGTGCTGGTGAGCACATTGTTCTCCCTGTGCTCGCTGGCAGTGGTATCCGCCATCGTGTTCTGAAGTTGTCATTTTCGCCGGTGCGCGCCTAGACTAATAGAAACGTTTCGATTGGCTATCGATGAAGGGACATACCATGGCGGGCATCAAGGATGTTGCCGCGCTGGCAGGCGTTTCGATCAGCACGGTGTCGTATGTGATGAGTGGCAAACGCTCGATTGGCGAAGCCACCAAGAAGAGGGTGCTTGAGGCCGCCCGTCAACTTGGCTACATGCCGAACGCACAGGCGCGGTTCCTGCGCGGAGAGCCCACCAAAGTGCTGGCGTTGAGCTCGCCGCTGCACGAATACACGGACTACTCCAACTACGCGGTGTTCTTCTTCTCGCTGGCCATGCGCGCCAAGCGCTACGGTTATGACATTCTGCTGCTGATGCATGAATACGGGGATCAGGAGCTGACCCGCGTTGCCTCCAGCGGCATGGTCGATGGCATTCTGCTGCTCGACGTGGCGATGTGCGATGCGCGCGCCGATGTGGCCAAAACCTTGAACCTGCCGGTGGTGGCTGTGGGATATCCCAGTAATTCCGATGGCATTTACTCGGTGGATTTGGACTTTGAACGCATGGGCCGCGAGGCCATGGAACGCGCGTATGCCCTGGGACATCGGCATGTGCTGATTGTTGGCACGGAAGGCACTGCATATGATGACGGCTCGAACTATCTGGTGCGATTCCGCGACACCGCCACCAAAAAAGGCGACGATCTGGGCGTATCGGTGCTGTTCAAACCCTCCACAGGCTATAGCCGCGATGATGTGAATCTGATGCTGGATGAGGCATTATCCGAAGAACCGGGGATTTCGCTGATCATATGCCAAACCAATGCCGTGCACATCACCAATCTGCTGGCGGCATTGCAAGCCCGTGGGCTTAAGGTTCCTGAGGATGTTTCCGTTCTGGCCGCATGCACCTATGGGCTGGGTTCATTGCCCAGACGTGTTGACGAAATGCCAATGATGCCGAAAGAGACTTGCTCTCGCGCGGTGGACCTCATGATGGAAGTGCTGCAAAGCAAACGCAACGATGTGGGGCATGTGGAACTACTTCCCTCCCGCTATCAGGCTCGCGGCACGGTGGCGGCGCACTGATCGGCGGGAACACAATGTGATTGTCGTCGCGCAGGGCGCTAGGGGTATGCGCATTTGGCGTTGTGCCGTGCTACGATGTGCACCGTTGTTAGGCGTTGATCCGTTATCAGCGGGGAGTCTTCGGAAGAACGGCGGTTCTGGCTTGATTGCCTAGTCGAAATCGCTCAGTAGAACCGACGGGATCGGCCCGAGACAGCCGAACACAAGCGATCGCGCGATTGTCTGCGATGAGCTGGGGTGACCTGATTCATCACGATGACTGCGGCGATAAGCGAGGTGGTACCGCGGTGCGGGCGCGCAAAGTGCGCTTGCCATCGTCCTCGTAGACAGGAATGACTGCTGGGAAGTCATTACTGGGAGAAACAAGCGAAGTTTCCGACTGCGAGGCAGACGATGATCCGGCTGCGGCGCACGGAATCAACGCATGGCGACTCCCGGAAATCTTTTGAGCGGTCTCCTGTAAGGACCAACACAGTATTACTAGGAGATTTACGGTGAGCGAAAACGTATATCCCAAGGCGAACGAGGGCGGAGAAACCGCACACGTGGCGCCGAACCCCAGCTTCCCCCACATGGAGGAAACCGTTCTCGACTACTGGGACAAGGACGATACCTTCCAGAAGTCCGTTGAGCGTAACCCTTCCGGCGACCATTCCCAGAACGAATTCGTGTTCTTCGATGGCCCGCCGTTCGCCAATGGTCTGCCGCACTATGGCCACCTGCTGACCGGCTACGCCAAGGATGTGATTCCGCGTTACCAGACCATGAAGGGCCGCAAGGTCAACCGCGTGTTCGGCTGGGATACCCACGGTCTGCCGGCAGAGCTCGAAGCGCAGAAGGAACTCGGCATCGACTCCGTCGATCAGATTGAGAAGATGGGCATCGATAAGTTCAACGATGCCTGCCGCGCATCCGTTCTGAAGTACACGCACGAATGGCAGGACTACGTGCATCGTCAGGCTCGCTGGGTGGACTTCGAGCACGGCTACAAGACCCTGAACATTCCGTACATGGAATCCGTGATGTGGGCATTCAAGCAGCTTTACGACAAGGGCCTGGCCTACCAGGGCTACCGCGTGCTGCCGTACTGCCCGAAGGACCGCACGCCGCTTTCCGCCCACGAGCTTCGTATGGATGCCGACGTCTACCAGGATCGTCAGGACACCACCGTTTCCGTGGCCGTCAAGCTGCGCGATGAGGATGCCTACGCCGTCTTCTGGACCACCACCCCGTGGACCGTGCCCACCAACTTCGCCATCGTGGTCGGCGCCGACATCGATTACGTGGAAGTCCAGCCGACCGAAGGCAAGTTCGCCGGCAAGAAGTTCTACCTCGGCAAGGATCTGCTGCCGCACTACACCAAGGAACTCGGCGAGAACTACGAAGTCGTGCGTGAGCTCAAGGGCTCCGAACTGGCCGGCCGCCGCTACTGGCCGGTGTTCCCATACTTCGCCGGTGAGAAGGCCGAGACCGAAGGCAACGTGCCCGGTCCGAACGGCTACACCATCTTCACCGCCGACTACGTCGACACCGTTGAAGGTACCGGCCTCGTGCACCAGGCACCTTACGGCGAAGACGATATGAACACGCTCAACGCCAAGGGCATCAAGAGCACCGACGTGCTCGATGCAGGCTGCCGCTTCACCTCCCAGTGCCCGGAATACGAAGGTATGTTCGTGTTCGACGCCAACCTGCCGATTTTGCGCAACCTGCGTGCCGGTGACGGCCCGCTCGCCCAGATCGATGAGGACAAGCGCGCCATCCTCTTCCAGGAGAAGAGCTACGTGCACTCCTACCCGCACTGCTGGCGTTGCGCCACCCCGCTGATCTACAAGCCGGTGAGCTCCTGGTTCGTTTCCGTGACCAAGATCAAGCCGCGCCTGCTGGAGCTCAACCAGCAGATCAACTGGATTCCGGAGAACGTGAAGGACGGCCAGTTCGGCAAGTGGCTCGCCAACGCCCGTGACTGGTCCATCTCCCGTAACCGTTTCTGGGGCTCCCCGATCCCGGTGTGGGTTTCCGACGATCCGAAGTACCCGCGTGTGGACGTCTACGGTTCTCTCGAAGAATTGAAGAACGATTTCGGCGACTACCCGCGCGACAAGGACGGCAACATCAACATGCACCGTCCGTGGATCGATGATCTGACTCGCCCGAACCCGGATGACCCGACCGGCAAGTCCACGATGCGCCGCATTCCGGATGTGCTCGACTGCTGGTTTGAATCCGGATCCATGTCGTTCGCGCAGTTCCACTACCCGTTCGAGAACAAGGAGAAGTTCGAGCAGCACTTCCCGGCCGACTACATCGTCGAATACATCGGCCAGACCCGTGGCTGGTTCTACCTGCTGCACGTCATGGCCACCGCACTGTTCGATCGTCCGGCATTCAAGAACGTGATCTGCCACGGCATCGTGCTCGGCTCCGATGGCCAGAAGATGTCTAAGCACTTGCGTAACTACCCGGATGTGAACGGCGTGTTCGACAAGTACGGTTCCGACGCCATGCGCTGGTTCCTCATGTCTTCGCCGATCCTGCGCGGCGGCAACCTGATCGTCACCGCCGAAGGCATCCGCGACACGGTTCGCCAGGTCATGCTGCCGGTGTGGAGCTCCTACTACTTCTTCACGTTGTATGCCAACGCGGCCAATGGCGGCAAGGGCTTCGACGCTCGCCAGCTCACCGCTGACGAGGTCGCCGGTTTGCCTGAGATGGACCGTTACCTGCTGGCCCGTACTCGTCGCTTGGTTGAGAAGGTGGAGAAGTCGCTCAACGAGTTCGCCATCTCCGATGCCTGCGATGCAGCCTCCGACTTCATCGATGTGCTGACCAACTGGTACATCCGCAACACTCGTGACCGCTTCTGGAACGAGGACGCGAACGCGTTTAACACCCTGTACACCGTGCTTGAGGTGTTCATGCGTGTGCTCGCGCCGCTCGCTCCGATGGAAGCCGAATCCGTATGGCGCGGCCTCACCGGTGGCGAATCCGTGCACCTGGCCGATTGGCCGTTCGTTGTGGATGAAAAGACTGGCGAAGCCACCGAACTCGGCCGCGTGCTGGTCGATGATCCGAAGCTGGTCAATGCTATGGAGAAGGTGCGCGAAGTTGTCTCCGGCACCCTGTCCCTGCGCAAGGCCTCCCAGATTCGCGTGCGCCAGCCGCTCTCCAAGCTCACCGTTGTGGTCGAGGACGTGGACGACGTGCGCGCTTATGCAGAGGTGCTGAAGTCCGAGCTTAACGTGAAGGACATCGAGTTCTGCACGATGGAGGATGCCGGCTCCCAGGGGCTCAAGATCGTGCACCAGCTCAAGGTCAACGCTCGTGCCGCTGGCCCGCGCTTGGGCAAGCAGGTGCAGTTCGCCATCAAGGCTTCCAAGACCGGTGCCTGGCATGTGGATGCCTCCGGCGCTCCGGTGGTGGAGACTCCGAACGGCGAGGTCGCTTTGGTGGAAGGCGAATACGAGCTCATCAACCGCGTGGAGGAGGAGAACGCCGCCGAGGCCGCCGCTTCCGTGTCCGCAGCACTGCCGACTGGTGGCTTCGTGATTCTCGATACCGCGCTGACTGATGATCTGCTGGCCGAAGGCTATGCTCGCGATGCCATCCGCGCTGTGCAGGATGCCCGTAAGGACGCTGGTCTGGAGATTTCCGACCGTATCGCCCTGACGCTCACCGTGCCGGTTGCCGATGTGGCCAAGGTTGAGCAGTTCAAGGATCTCATCGCCCACGAGACGCTCGCCACCTCCTTGGGAGTCAAGGAAGGCGCCGAACTCGCCGTCGAGGTGAAGAAGGCCTGAGCCATGCGGTAATCATCGGTTGATGGAGATTGTTGGATACCGTCGGCTGACACTATCGATTAAGCTATCAATCAAGGCTGAGTCGTGAGAACGGCTCAGCCTTGTTGTATTCCGGAGGTTGTTCGATAGGCTGTATCGGCACACCGAAGAAATCGAAACGATTCGAAACCCTTGGGTTGATTGACGGTAGGATTGTGCATTGGATGGGGGAGTGCACATGGAATGCCGTATGTTGCGGTATGGTTCCGGTTGTGCTGTGCACTGCTGTAATCACAGATTTTATAAGCAAAAAGCATTGGCTGCTGCGTGAACGTTACCATTGCCGCGTGAGCGCTCACATTGTTCAATCAATGAATTAATTTATCGAAATCAATCGAAATGATTTGCGGGCATTGTTATCGATTCGTTATCGTATCAAGTGAAAACATTCGAATCGTTTCGAAGCTTTTCAATCAGTAATGGCGCTGAATAAGGAGACAAGATGAAAGCTACCCGCAAATTCGTTGCTGCAGCTCTCGCAGTAGCCACCATGATCGGTATGGCCGGCTGCGGTGGTGGCGAAACCGCCCAGGAGGAGAACCCGACCTCCATCAAGATTTGGCACTATGAGGAAGACAATGGCGCCCAGGGCAAGGCATGGGCCAAGGCCATGGAAATCTTCGAAAAGGAAACTGGCGTCAAGGTCGAATTCGAGAAGAAGTCCTTCGAGCAGATTCGCCAGAATGCCTCCCAGATTCTGAACTCCGACGAAGCCCCGGACGTCATGGAATACAACAAGGGCAACGCCACCGCCGGCCTGCTCGCCAGCCAGGGCCTGTTGAGCAACCTTAACGACTACGTCTCCAAGTACAACTGGGATAAGAAGGTCTCCGGCTCCCTCGCCGACACCGGCAAGTACAACGAGCAGGGCATCATGGGCTCCGGCGACTGGTACGGCATCACCAACTACGGTGAAGACATCGTCATGTACTACAACAAGGACATGTTCGACAAGTACGGCATCGAAATCCCGACCACTATGGACGAGCTCGAAGACGCCATGCAGAAGTTCGTGGATGCCGGCGTGACCCCGCTTTCCGAAGGTGTGGCCGAATACCCGCTGCAGCACCTGTGGTGGCAGCTGGTTCTGCAGAAGGCCTCCGACAAGTTCCTCAAGGCCTACGAGATGTACGACGGTGACGTCGACTGGCAGGGCGAAGCAACCACCTACGCCACCAAGACCATCAAGGATTGGGTCGACAAGGGCTACATTTCCAAGGATTCCACTGGTCTGAAGGCCGAGGATGCCGGCCAGAACTTCATCAAGGGCAGCTACCCGATGTTCTTCTCCGGCACCTGGTGGTTCGGCCGCTTCCAGTCCGACATGGCTGACACCAACTGGACCTTCTCCCTGTTCCCTGAATCCAAGAAGGTCGTCGGCTCCTCCGGCAACATCTGGGTCATTCCTGAGAACTCTAAGCGCAAGGATCTCGCTGCCAAGTTCATCGACATCACGCTGAGCGAAGAAGTCCAGAACCTGATGGGCAACTCCGGTGGTCTGCCGATCGCCGCTGATCCGGACAAGATCACCGACGAGAAGACCAAGGAACTCATCACCTCCTTCAACGGCGTGCTGAAGGATAACGCCCTCGGCTTCTACCCGGATTGGCCGACCTCCACCTTCTACGACGAGCTCAACTCCTCGCTGCAGGAACTGGTCAACGGCACCTCCGATGTCAAGACCGTGCTCGGCCAGATGGAAGACAACTACAACAAGGGTGTCGAAGCCGCTGGCGTAAAGCAGCAGTAAACGTATCTTCCTCCTCCGATAAATTCAGGGTTTGCCGGTTTTCCTCCAAAATCCTAACCGGCAAACCCGCCCTTTATTTTTGTTTTTTCCTTAGGCTTGGCGTGAGCCTACCCAAAATCAAGCCACTCGCACATCGCAGTGCCGAATTCCAATACCAATGACGTTAACGGAAGTGAGCCGTTATGAGCGCAACAGCGAACACCAAGAAGCATGTGCAGGATGCAACTGCGCGTGAGAAGGGAATGTCCCGCATTCCGGGCAGCCCATCAAGCCGATTCTGGCTGTACCTGATTCCAGGTTTTGTCATGCTGCTGTGGATCATCGTGATCCCGGCTGTGTGGAACATTTATCTGAGCTTCACCAACTATCGTGGTATCAAGCCGCCAACCTTCGCAGGCCTGACCAACTGGGCTCGACTGATGAAGGACACCACCTTCTGGACCTCCTTCCGCAACTCCATCTGGATGATTATTGCAATGGTGGTCATCCCGATTCTGCTCGGCCTAATTCTCTCCTCCCTCGTCTTCGACGTGGTGCAGAAGAAGTTCGGACCGAAGGCCGCATCCACGATGCGTGCCATCTACTACTTCCCGCAGTTGCTGCCTATCGCAGTCGCATCCTTGGTCATGGGCTGGATCTTCCGCCCGGAGAATGGCGCACTGAACGCCCTGCTTGAAGCCATCGGTCTCGGCAACCTCCAACATGACTGGCTCGGCAAACCAGATACGGCACTGATCTTCCTCATGCTCATCATGATCTGGATTCAGGTAGGCTACCCGCTGGTCATCTTCATGTCCGGCCTGCAGCGCGTCGATCCGGAACTGTATGAAGCCGCAAGCCTCGACGGCGCCAACTGGTGGCAGCGCTTCCTCGCCATCACCCTGCCGGCCATCAAGCCTGAAATCTTCGTGGTGGCCCTGACCTGCACCATCGCAGCCCTGAAGGTGTTCGGTCCGGTCTACATGCTGACCAAGGGCGGCCCAGGCACCAGCACCATCGTGCCGTCCTACTACTCGTACGTTCAGTTCTTCCAGTCGCAGCAGGTTGGCTACGGTGCCGCGATTGCTACCGCTCTGACCATCGTCATCATCATTGTGGCCGTTGTGTTCACCAACCTTCAGGAGAAGGTTGCGAAGGAAGATGAGGAGTAGACCATGACTTCTGCAACCGCACGCAAAATGAATATTCCTAGGGCTCACAAGAACCGCACGGTCGGCGACTGGACGATCATGGTGTTGCTGATTATCGGCGGCCTGATCATGCTCTTCCCGTTCATCGTCCTGCTGCTCAACGCATTCAAGACCACAGCCGACTACAATGCCTCCGGCCCTCTGGCCTGGCCGCATGAGTTCAGCCTCGACGGTCTGGTGAAGTTCTGGACCCGCGTCAACTACCCTGAAAAGCTCTGGAACTCCATCTGGACCTCCGGCCTTGTGGCAATCTTCGCAGTGATTCTCTCCATGTTCAACGCCTTCGCGCTCGGCATCGGCCGCGTCAAGGGTCGCCGTTGGATCGTGCTGCTTATCATGCTTGCCAACATGCTGCCGCAGGAAGCCATGCTGTACCCGCTGTACATCATGTTCAAGGAGATCGGCCTGTACAACAGCCCGTGGGCCATTGTCATCATCTTCACGGTGATTCAGTCCGCATTCGGCACCTACCTGCTCTCCTCCGTGTATGGCACCTTCCCGAAGGCAATCCTTGAAGCAGCAACCATCGATGGTGCCAGCCGCTGGACCATCTTCAAGGACATCGTGTTCCCGATTTCCAAGCCCACCCTGAGCGTCATGCTCGTGTTCTTCTTCATCTGGACCTGGAACGAGTACATGATTCCAATGGCCTTCCTCATCGACAACTCCACCCAGACCATCCCGATTGCAGTCAGCTCGCTGACTGGTGACCGCCTGATGGATGTGACCACCACCGCTGCCGCATCCCTCATCAGCATCGTGCCTACCCTGATCTTCTACTTGATCTTCCAGCGCACGCTGTCCCGCGGTATCACCTCCGGTGCAGTCAAGTAGTGGAATAACGGCCCGAAGTAGCAACCCAGGGTCATAATACAAACCAACATAACCCGATAAACCAAGGTTCCGGCCGGTTCTAATTCCCTGCCGGCCGGAACCGCCTCTCCCACAAGGAGTACAGCAACAATGAAGTTCACCAACGGTTACTGGATGATTCGCGACGGCGTCGAAGCCCTCTACGCGCGTGAAGCCTATGAATTGAGCGCCGACGCTGCAGCTGAGCAGCTCAACGTGCTTGCCCCGACCTCTGTGGTGCGTGGCCGCTACGATACGTTGAACCTGCCTACATTCGATGTGGACATCACCTCGCCGGCCGAAGGCGTGATCCGCGTACGTGCTGCCCACTGGCTGGGCGCTACCGAATACCCCGGATTCCCGCTCAACGCGGACGAGCCCGGCAACCGCGACTATGTGAGTGTGGCTGCCCACGGCAATGGTGATGGCGAAGTGGGCGTCAACGGCGCGGACGTTACTTTAACCACCGGCGGACTGACTGCCAAGGTCGTCAAGGGCTCACCTTGGAACCTGACCTTCCTCGGTGAAGACGGTAAGGTGCTCACCAAGTCGGAAGGCAAGTCCCTGGCTCGATTCAAGCTTGGTGTGGAATCCAACGTCACCGCGCAGCCGGTTGGCGAATTCGGTGTGACCATGGATGGCTCCGCCCGCGATGAATCCGACGTGTTCACCGCCATCCAGCTGCACCTCGGCGTGGGCGAGAACGTCTACGGCCTGGGCGAACGCTTCGGTGCCTACGTGAAGAACGGCCAGACCGTCGACATCTGGAACGAGGACGGCGGCACCGCATCCGAGCAGGGCTACAAGGATGTGCCGTTCTACATGACCTCCAACGGCTACGGCATTCTGGTGAACAACCGCGGCCACGTCTCCTTCGAAATCGGCTCCGAAAACACCGAAGCCGTGCAGTTCTCCGTGCCGGGTGAAGGCCTCGACTTCTGCGTGATCTATGGCCCGACCCCGAAGCAGATTCTCGACCGCTACACCAAGCTCGTGGGCCGCCCGGCCAACGTGCCGGCATGGAGCTACGGCTTGTGGCTCACCACCTCGTTCACCACCAAGTACGACGAGCAGACCATCAACTCCTTCATCGACGGCATGGCCGAGCGTGATATTCCACTGGCCGCATTCCACTACGACTGCTACTGGATGCGTGAATTCCACTGGTGCGATTTCGAATGGGACAAGCGCTTCTTCGGCGACATCGAATCCACGCTGAAGCGTCTGCACGAGGACAAAGGCCTGCACATCTGCGCATGGATCAACCCGTACATCGGCCAGCGCGGCGACATGTTCAAGGAAGGCCGCGACAAGGGCTACCTCGTCAAGAAGGCCAATGGCGAAGTCTGGCAGACCGACTTCTGGCAGGCCGGCATGGGCTTGGTGGACTTCACCAACCCTGAGGCCCGCGAATGGTTCAAGGGCAAGGTCAAGAAGCTGCTGCACCAGGGCGTGGACGCCATCAAGACCGACTTCGGCGAGCGTATTCCGCGCGACGTGGTCTGGTATGACGGCTCCCCGAAGCTCTCCATGCACAACTGGTACACCCAGCTCTACAACCAGACCGTGTTCGAGGCGATTGAGGAAACCTACGGCAAGGGCAACGCATGCCTGTACGCCCGATCGGCAACCGTGGGCGGCCAGCAGCAGCCCGTGCACTGGGGCGGCGACTGCGAATCCACCTTCAACGGCATGGCACAGTCCCTGCGCGCAGGTCTGTCCCTGACCTCCTCTGGCTTCGGCTTCTGGAGCCACGACATTGGCGGCTTCGAAGGCGCCTTCCCGGATCCGGCAGTCTACAAGCGTTGGGTGGCATTCGGCCTTCTGGGCTCCCACTCCCGTCTGCACGGCTCCACTGTGTACCGCGTGCCGTGGCTGTTCGACGAGGAAGACAAGAAAAACGGCGTGGAGCTGGTTCCCGGTCAGACCGCCGTGGACGTGGCCCGCAAGTTCACCAAGCTCAAGCTCGAACTCATGCCGTACGTCTACGAGACCGGCCTGAAGCCGCACATCAACGGCACTCCGGTAATGCGTTCCATGTTCGTCGAATTCCCGGATGACCAGACCTGCCGTACGCTGGACCGCCAGTACATGTTCGGCCCGAACTTCTTGGTGGCCCCTGTATTCACCTACTCCGGCGAAGTTTCCTACTACCTGCCGGAAGGCGTGTGGACCAACTGGCTCACTGGCGAGAAGGCGCAGGGTGGCGTGTGGCGCAACGAGGTGCACGGCTACGATTCCATCCCGCTGTGGGTGCGCGACGGCTCCGTCATCGTCACCAACCCGGGCGAAACCAAGCCGGACCGTGTCTACGGCACCGACGCTCTGGTTTCCGTGTTCCTGACCGATGCCGAATCCGCCGAAGCGGTGGTCAGCGAAATCGACGGCTCCTCCGTGACCTTCACCGCCCGCCGTACCCCGGCCGGCGTGGAAGTCTCCAGCTCCGACGGCCGCGCATTCTCCGCCCGACTGGGCGCGGACGGCGAGATCGTCAAGGCTGAATCCGGCACCGTGGTGCTGTAATGCATGAATGATGGCAGCTCCTTCCTTCCGTGAGGGAGCTGCCGCTTTGTTATCAATGGTTTATGGAGATACCGCCATGACATTCACATTCCCGAAAGATTTTACATGGGGAACCGCCACCGCCTCCTATCAGGTCGAAGGCGCAATTTATGAAGGTGGTCGTACCGCATCTATTTGGGACACGTATTGTGCGGTGCCGGGCAATATCTTGGACGGCTCCAGTGGTGAATTCGCCTGCGACCAATACCATCGCTACTTGGAGGACATCAAGCTCATGCAAGAGCTTGGCGTAGGGGCTTACCGGCTTTCCGTGGCGTGGTCGCGCATCGTTCCCAAATATGGCGGACCAGTGAATCAGGAAGGCATCGACTATTACCGGCGAGTGCTGAAAGCCTTGCACGAAGCCGGAATCAAACCTGCCGTGACGCTGTATCACTGGGATTTGCCGCAATATTTGGAAGATCGTGGCGGATGGGTGAACCGGGAAACCGCGTTGCGATTCGCCGATTACGTTGCGGTCCTCGTGCATGAGTTCGGCGACCTGGTGGATACATGGATTACATTGAACGAACCGTGGTGCAGTGCATATTTAGGGTATGGCAATGGTGCTCATGCGCCCGGATTGCGTGATCATGCCAAGGCGCTCGCTGCCGTGCATCATCTCAATCTGGCTCACGGTCTTGCCGTCAAGGCTATACGTGCTGAATTGGGGGAGCGGGCCAAGGTTGCCGTCACGCTGAACTTGGCCGCTAATGTGGCCGAAACCGATGCGTCTGAAGATATTGCGGCCAAGCATCGTGCCGATCTTATGGCCAATGAGGTGTTTTTGGGGCCTATGATTGACGGCGCATACAATCCGGAGATTTTCGAGGTTACCAAGCATGTCACCGATTGGTCATTCATCCAGGACGGTGACGTTGAAATCGCGCACCAGCCAATTGACGCATTAGGTATCAATTACTATTCGACCAATCATGTGCGCGGCTGCGTCGCTACTGATGCTGGCTCCTTTGCTGGTGATCGGCATGCCAATGCGATGCCTGCGCAGGAGAACGTGGAAACACTGCCTCCCACCGGCGAATTGACGGCGATGGGGTGGAATCAGGAGCCGAAAGCGCTGACCGCTCTGCTCTGCGAACTCAGTGAACGCTGGCCCGACCTGCCGATAGTGATTACCGAAAACGGCTCGGCATGGGAAGATGAAGTCAGTGAGGATTCCGCTGCACCGGGTGGACGTATTGTTCATGATCCACAGCGAGTGGCCTATCTGAATGCGCATGTACAAGCGGTTGCCGACGCTTTGGCGGCTGGGGCAAACGTGACTGGTTACTTTGCCTGGAGTCTGCTCGATAACTTCGAGTGGGCGTATGGCTATACCAAGCGATTTGGCATTATTCGTGTGGATTACGACACCCAAGCGCGTATCTGGAAGGATTCGGCGCTGCGATTTAGGCAAATCGTCCAGGAGAACGCCATCTAGTCGTCGTTCTCTGTTGAAGCTTGCGCGGTGAAGGCGCTCATCACCGCGCATAACGGATAGTGGGTGGAACCTTCAATTAAGGTTCCACCCACTATCCGTTATGCACTCGCGCAGTTACTGCCTGTTTGATGACGAATACAGGCAGTAACTGCGCGAGCGCTACGTTAAGACGCGCACATACTGCCTGTTTCGGGATAAAAACAGGCAGTAACTGCGCGGGAGAGGGCGGAGTCTTGGCGTTCCAAGGTTCCGCTGCTTGCTCTATGCGGTTCATATGCTGAAAGCCTTGCATGTTTCTTTATTGAGAACGATTGCTGCGGGGAAGAGTCGTTGTAAAGTAATCAATCACGGATGTTTTGGGCGGGAGGTCTGCGCATGGAAAAGGAAACGGTTACAATTCGCGATGTGGCGAAATTGGCCGGCGTTGCCGTTTCCACGGCTTCTCGCGCACTTGGCAATGGATCGGCATCGGCAAAAACGCGATTGAAGGTGCAGGAAACCGCAGAAGCCCTGCATTTTGTGCCCAATCAGGCTGCCAAGCAGCTGACCTCAGGCAAATCGAACATTATCGCCATCGTGGTGCCTGAGAATCCCGACTTTGTGTTCCGCGATGCATTTGTTTCCGGAATGGTATCCCAGCTGGCAACGTCCTTTACCGCTGCACATTTGTTGCCGTTCCTCGTACTGACCAAACCGCATGATGCGCATGGTTTTGCTGAGATTCTGAAAAGTTCTGGAGCAGCCGGCATCGTCATGGTCAGCTTCCATTATTCGAAATCATTTGCGGATGTACTCGAACAATCCGGTAAACCGATTGTCTCCATCGGTCAACCGGATCCCTCCATGCATTACCCGTATGTTGACGTCGATAATTATCAGGGTGGCTATGATGCAATGATGTTGCTGCGTAAGCTCGGTCGCAAACATATCGCAGTAATTGCAGGCCCGACCGATATGCAGGCATCAGTACTGCGCACTCAAGGTGTGAGAGCCGCGCTAAAGACTCTGAAGATGGAACCGATTGCATTGGTCCCAGGCGAATATGGGACTGAGCATGGCGAAAATGTGATGCGGCAGGTACTTGCTGAGCATCCTGAAGTGGATGGCGTTTTCGCGCAGTCAGATCAGATTGCAGTCGGTGCACTCAAGGCGCTGCTGGCTACCGGTAAACGGGTTCCCGAGGACGTGGCACTTATTGGATTCGATGATTTTCATGTGGCGCAGGCTGTATCTCCAAGCCTGACCACATTTTCGCAGCCGTTGGCCACGATGGCGAAGACCGCGACCGAGATGCTTTGCGAACGCTTGGAATCGGGGGAGTGGAAGCGTAAGGCCGTGGTATTTCCTGCTCCTCTTGTTCGCCGCGAAAGCGCATGATTCCGCTTTGTATCGCGTTTCTTGTTGAACCGGTGGAAGGCGCGGAAGCAATCGGATTTACTCATAGAAGTTGGGTGTAAACGGGGGCTTCCATTCGGAATCTGAGTCAAACGGTTTGGCGCCATGATGGAACGCATATGCGTTATTGGTTGATATGCCCGTTTTCTTTCCGTATGGTTTTGCTTGTCTTACCCTATTGATGCAAGACAAGGAATGCTGCAATCGTTCGGGTTTCATGCGTTATCCAGAATATCTGGAATGCCATGCGGAATCGGTTGCAAGCATTGTGTGACTTTATTTCTATAGGTTCTTTCTCTAATTGTTCGATTCTGAGTTAGCTTGTTTTGTTGTGTTTGCTTGTGAACGTGCACATGTGACACGACACGCTAATTGTGTCAAATAATTTGACGAACTAAGTACCGGACGGTGATTTAACAATCAGTTTTTGGAAGCGGTTCCAAAAATTTTGCGGTGTGACGACGCATCGTAAAGGGAGCGGGGCTCGCAGCAGAGCTTCGCGGAAAAGGAGAAAGCAAATGGTAACGAAGTCTGTGAAGCGCATCTTCGCTGCGGCACTGGCCGTCGCGACGATGACTGGCATGGCGGCCTGCGGCAACTCTACTGCCGGCGATGAGGGTGCCAAGACTTCCGATGGCAAGACCATCATCAAGATTCAGACCTTCAACAACTTCGGCTATGGCAAGGCCACCAACGAACGCCCGGGTGCAGACCTGTGGAGCAAGTACGAGAAGGAACATCCGAACATCAAAATTGAGGAAACGGTTGCATCCGGTTCCGACGATGCTCGTTCCGCCTTCAATACCGCAATCTCCTCCGGCGCAGATGCCTACGACATTTACGCCGTGGATATCGCTTGGATGCCTTCCATCCTCGCCATGCCTGATTCCTTCATGGATTTGACCGACTACCTCAAGGGCAATGACTGGCTCGACTGGAAGGTTCAGGGTGCCAAGACCGCCGACGGTAAGACCATCGGCGCCGGCAACGACATCGGCCCGACCGCTCTGTGCTACCGTTCCGATTTGTTCGCCAAGGCCGGTCTGCCGACCGACCGTGACCAGGTCGCTCAGATGCTCGGTGGTGACAACGCCACTTGGGACAAGTACTTCGAGGTTGGCAAGCAGTACACCGAGAAGACCGGCCTGCCGTGGTATGACGCTATGGGCGGCATCTGGGCCACCATGAAGACTCAGCTCAAGGAAGCTTACGTCAAGCAGGACGGCACGGTTGTTGCCACCGGCGACAAGATCAAGAGCCTGTACGATCAGCTGACCGCCACCTCCGAAATGTCCGCTCATGTTTCTCAGTGGTCCGATGACTGGAACGCCATGTTCAAGGCCGACAACGGCTTCGCCACCATCATGTGCCCGGCATGGCTCGTCAACAACATCAAGGGCAACTCCGGCTCCGACTTCAAGGGCTGGGACATTGCTGACGTGACCCCTGGCGGCGGTTCCAACCAGGGTGGTTCCTGGCTCGTGGTGCCGAAGACCTCCAAGGTTCAAACCGAAGCCGCCAAGCTGGTTGCATGGCTGACTGCTCCTGAGCAGCAGGTTGCCACCTTCAAGGCCGCATCCAACTACCCGAGTTCCCCGAAGGCCATGAAGGACCCGGCCGTGGCCGACAAGACCGACGAGTTCCTGAACAATGCTCCTACCGGCAAGATCTTCGCTGACCGTGCCAACGCCGTCAAGATCGTTCCGTACACCGGCGCACAGTACTACGACATCGACTCCAAGTTCGGTGATGCACTGGGCCGTGTGGACGTGACCAAGGAGCAGACTCCTGCTCAGGCCTGGAAGCAGTACGTGGCAGACGTCAAGGCCCTGTCCTGACAATTCATAACTAATCAGCAGTAAAGGTGCCGGGTGGGCAATTCCAGCCGGCACCTTCTATGTGGGGATTCGTCAAAGGAGACATCATGGCAGCGAAAAACGCGCAGCCTAATAAATCATGGCGGAGCAAGCTTGGTAACTTCGAATGGAAAGCTTCGCCGTACATCTACATCGCACCATTCTTCATTCTGTTCCTGATCGTCGGGCTCTTCCCGCTGATCTACACCGTGGTTATCGCCACCCGTTCTTACAACACTCTGACCGGTGACGCCGGTCTTGCCGTGTGCGGCGCAACCTGCAATAGCACCACGCCATCCTGGTATGGCAACTTCCTGTGGGTGCTGCATCAGCCCGCCTTCTATGTGGCACTGCGCAACTCGTTCAGCATCTTCCTGCTGAGCTCCGTGCCGCAGATTATCATCGCCCTGTGGCTCGCATGGATTCTTGATGGCAACCTCAGAGCCAAGACCTTCTGGCGCATGGGTGTGCTGCTTCCTTACGTGGTTGCACCTTCCGCCGCAGGTATCATCTTCTCCCAGATCTTCTCCGACAAGATGGGTGCCATCAACGTGCTGTTGCAGCAGGTCGGACTACAGCCCATCATGTGGCACGGCAGCACCATCTGGTCGCATATCGCCATCGCCACCATTGTGAACTGGCGTTGGATCGGCTACAACACCCTGATTCTTCTGGCCGCCATGCAGGCCATTCCGCGTGACGTGCTGGAAGCCGCAGTCGTGGATGGCGCCGGCAAGTGGCGCACCTTCCGCTCCATTACTCTTCCGATGCTGAAGCCCACCCTGATCTTCGTTATCATCACCTCCACCATCGGTGGTCTGCAGATCTTCGATGAGCCGCAGCTGTTCCACAACGGCGCAAGCTCCGGCGGTGGTCCGAACAATCAGTACCTGACCGTCAGCCTCTACCTCTACAAGCTTGGCTTCGTGAACGTGACCCCTGGTCAGCCGAACCTCGGCCGTGCAGCCGCAGTGGCTTGGTTGCTGTTCCTTATCATCGTGGCCATCGCACTGTTGAACTTCTACCTGACCCAGCGCATGGCTACCGGTGGCCAGAAGAACGACAAGAAGGCTCAGAAGCTTTCCGCAGAACGCAACGAGGCAGAACGTCAGCGCGCCATTCGCTCTGGTGCCAACGCTCGTGCTGCCGCAGGAATCGAGTAAGGGAATCATCATGGGTAAAGAATCAACTGCAAACGAACTCGGCACCCCCGCTCTCGAACAGGTATATGGCAAGGGTGTTGCCCACTCCGCCTCGCGTCAGCGCAAGGCTCGTCTGGGATTGACCTCCGAAGGCCGCAAACCAGGCTGGGCCAGCTATCTGGTCCTTGTCATCACCCTGCTGGTATTCGTGTTCCCGCTGTATTATGCGATCTCCATCGCCTCGCAGGATACGCCAAGCAACCAGTACGGTGTACAGGCCCTGATTCCAGGCGGTTCGCTATTGCGCAACCTCAGTCGAGCATTTGCCGAACTGAAGTTCTGGCAGGCTCTCGGCGGTACCTTTACCGTGTCCACCGTGGTCTCCATCTCCACCGTGTTCTTCAGCACTTTGGCCGGCTATTCCTTCGCCAAGCTGCGTTTCCGCGGTCGCAACATGCTGCTGACCTGTGTGGTGGCCACCATGACCATTCCGCAGCAGCTCAGCGTTGTTCCGTTGTACATCATGGCCAACAAGGCTGGTCTGTATGGCAATCTGCTCGCCGTCATCATCCCTGGTCTGGTCAGCGCATTCGGTGTGTTCTGGATGACGCAATATCTTTCTGACGCATTGCCGTACGAGCTGATTGAGGCCGCGCGTGTCGATGGCTGCTCCATGTTCCGCACGTTCCTCTCCGTCGGCCTGCCAGCCGCCAAGCCGGCAGCCTCCATGCTGTTCCTCTTTACCTTCATCGGTCAATGGACCAACTACTTCTGGCCTATGCTGGTGCTCGGTTCCAACAAGAACAGCATGCTCACTGTTGCTGCC
The DNA here is from genome assembly GCF_018555455.1 of Bifidobacterium colobi. Lineage (GTDB taxonomy): Bacteria > Actinomycetota > Actinomycetes > Actinomycetales > Bifidobacteriaceae > Bifidobacterium > Bifidobacterium colobi. The sequence continues at coordinate 420,670 of NZ_JAFEJU010000002.1, forward strand.
TCCGCCCTGAAGGGTGCACACTTCACGGACTACACCATCGTGATGTCCGGCGTGCTGCTCACCACCTTCCCGCTAGTCCTGCTGTTCTTCTTCGCAGGCAAGCAGCTGGTCTCCGGCATTATGGCAGGTGCCGTCAAGGGCTGATATCGGCCCCCGTACTATACGTCTCTGTCTCTCCTTCTGACGGTTGCTGGTTTCCCGCTTCGGCAGGAAACCAGCAACCTCCCCCCCCTTGTAAGCCTTTTCTATTTCTTTCGCTCTGTTCTTTGCTCATTACAAGACCTCGATACTGAGGAGTTTTCATGACTTTTGCATTCCCGAACGATTTCACATGGGGCACTGCCACCGCCTCCTATCAAGTGGAAGGTGCCGCCCATGAAGGCGGACGCACTGATTCCATCTGGGATACGTTCTGCGCCAAGCCCGGCACCATTGCGGACGGTACATCCGGCGAGAAAGCGTGCGACCAGTACCACCGTTACATGGAAGACATCGACATCATGAAACGCATCGGCGTAGGCGCCTATCGTTTTTCAGTGTCCTGGACCCGCATCTTCCCTGAATTCGATGGCCCGGTCAATCAGGAAGGCCTTGACTATTACCTGCGTTTGCTGGATGCCCTGCGTGAGGCCGGCATCAAGCCAGTGTGCACAATGTACCACTGGGATTTGCCGCAGTACCTGGAAGATCGTGGTGGCTGGCCGAACCGCGATACTGCAAAGCGCTACGCCGACTATGCAAGAACCTTGGCTCAGGCATTTGGCGATCGCGTAGACACTTGGACCACGCTCAACGAGCCGTGGTGCACCGCCTACCTTGGCTATGGCAATGGTGTGCATGCGCCAGGCATTAAGGATTACGCCAAGGCATTGGAAGCCGTGCACCATCTGAACCTTGCGCACGGCTTGGGCATTCAGGCCATCCGCTCCGTGTTGGGCGACGATGCGCGTATGTCCGTCACACTGAATCCAGCGGTCAACATCGCCGAAACCGATGCGCCTGAGGACCTGCTGGCCAAGCAGCGCGCTGATTTGATTAACAATGAGGTGTTCTATGGGCCGATGCTGCAGGGGCGTTATGATTCCGGCATCTTCGATGTGACTCGTGACATTACCGATTGGTCCTTTGTCAAGGATGGCGATATGGAAGAAATCCATCAGCCGCTTGATGTGCTGGGCCTGAACTATTACTCCACCACGCACGTGCGCCATGCCGCGCCCGGCACTGTGAATAACGGTCCAGTGCCGGCTCAGGATATCGTTGAGTCCCTGCCGCCTGCAGGCGCATTGACCGCAATGGGTTGGAATCAGGAGCCTCAGGGTTTGACCGGTCTGCTTACCGAGTTGAGCACACGTTTCCCGGATCTGCCGTTGATGGTCACCGAAAACGGTTCCGCTTGGGATGATGTGGTCACCGAAGATGCCGCAGCTCCTGGTGGCAAGATTGTTCACGATCCGCAGCGTGTCAACTACATGAATCAGCATATTCAGGCGGTTGCCGACGCTCTCGAAGCTGGGGCCAACGTAACCGGCTACTATGCATGGTCGCTGTTGGACAACTTCGAATGGGCTCTGGGTCTGAGCAAGCGCTTCGGCATTATTCGTGTGGATTACGACACTGAAGAGCGCATTTGGAAGGATTCAGCATTGCGATTCAGGGATATCGTTCGAGCGAACGCCATCTAGGGTCGCGGAGAATCATTCTCAAACGCCCGCGCAGTTACTGCCTGTTTGGTCACCAATACAGGCAGTAACTGCGCGGGCGTTTCGTCAAGACGCGCACATACTGCCTGTTCCCGTCCCGATACAGGCAGTAACTGCGCGGTCAGCTATTGAACCAGCCCGACTTCTCCGGACTCATCTTGAGATTGATCTGCTTCAGTACCGTGTATTCCTTAAGGCCATCAAGACCGCCATCCACTGTGGTACCGCTTTGCTTATGCGGGCTTACCGGCACGCCTGGCGTCTCATCCATATACGTGTTCGCCCACATTATGCCGGTGTTCACATTGGTGCACACCCGCAGCGCGCGCCCCATATCGCGTGTGAACACACCGCCAGCGAGACCGTAACTGGTGCTGTTGGCAAGACGAACCGCCTCGGCTTCGTCACTGAAAGTCTGCACGGTGAGCACCGGCCCGAAAATCTCCTCACTGACTACGCGCATATGCTCATTGCAGTTCACCAATACGGTCGGCTCGATGAAATAGCCCTTTGCAAAGTCGCCCTTGGTGATGCGATGCCCGCCGATCAATACCTTGGCACCTTCTGCCTTACCGATTTCAATGTATTCCAGTACATGCTCCATATGACGTTTGGACACCATCGGGCCAAATTCCGTATCCTCGTCGAGCGGCATGCCAATGCGTATCTTCGGAATCCGCTCTTCAAGCATATGCATGACCTGTTCATAGATGGTGCTCTGCACTAGCAGTCGGGAACCGGCGATGCATACCTGGCCTTGGCTCAAGAAAATACCGAACATCAGCCGGTCAACCGCCACATCCAGATCGGCATCATCGAAGATAATGAACGGCGACTTACCGCCGAGCTCCATAGCATAACGCTTCACGCTGGTCGAGGATTTCGCAATGATATCCTTGCCGGTTGCGGTGCCACCGGTGAAGGTAATTTTGGCCACGTCCTCACTTTGAGCCAGTGCCGAGCCGACTTCCGAACCAGAGCCGAGCACCATGTTCACACTGCCGGCGGGGAAGCCTGCCTCTTCCATAGCCTCCACCATCATCGCGGTTGAAACCGGTGTGAGCGAAGACGGTTTAATCACCACCGTATTGCCAGCGGCCAATGCTGGAGCCATACCGGCAGCCAACGTGCCCATTGAATAATTCCAGGGAGCCACCACCGCGCACACGCCAAGCGGTTCGCGTACGGTCACGGTCAGCATATCGACATTTTCCGCGGAAGCTGCGCCTTGCAGTTCGTGTACGAGCGAAGCGTAATAACGGAAAGCACCGCTCGCAGCATAAACATCGTCGTACCTGGTTTCCTTATAAACCCTTCCCATGCTATTGGTTTCGGCAAGAGCGAGTTCCTCGGCTCTCGCTTCGATCAGGTCGGCGGCTTTATTGAGTAGTTCCGCGCGTTCGTCTGCCGTGAGATGGCGCCACAGTGAGCCGGGCTTGAATGCTTGTTTGGCTGCTGCGACTGCCATGTTCACATCTTCGGCTGTGCCGCGCGTGGCTTGTGCGAATGTGCTGCCATTGGCAGGGTTGATGATTTCCGTGACTTTGCCGGACGCAGATTCAACCCAATGTCCGTTAATGTACATATTGATCGTGCGCATTATGTACTCCTTTATTAATTATTAATGAGAACTGTTGTTTTTCTTCGCAATGGAGAGCATGTACCAGGCCCCGGGAAGCGTGAGCAGACCTCCGGCGACAAAAACCCAAGAAATAGGAATGATGTCGGCAAGCGGGGCAAAGATCAGCATTCCCAGCGGCATGGCGAATGTCGTTATCGTGGTATCAAGCCCGAAGATGCGCCCGACCATCGTCTCGTCGGATTCCGATTGCATGATTGTGCGCATTGGGCCAACGCATGTGGCGAATGAGATGCCGCTGACCAAATCAATCAGCAGATAGGTCAACAGGTTTGGTGCCAGTCCGAGTCCAACAATGGATAGGCCGACTATGGCAACGGAGTAGGCTGCCACCTTCATCTGTGTACGGCTGTTGCTCAGCAACTTGGCACCGAGTGAAGACATCAATGCGCCACCAAGCAGCATGCCGATACTCCAACCGAGTTCATTGGCCGCGAGCTTGTCCGAGGCTGTGGTGAGATTGATGAATCCAAGCTTCAGGCTGATATCTGAATATTCGCGGGTCATGAGCAGCAGTGTCAGATTCATTGGAGCAACAGACATGAAGCAGGTAAGCGCATCGCCCAGAATCACGCCTTTCAGCATGGAGTGGCTCATCGCATATGTAAATCCTGCCTTCAAGTCGGCAAAGGAACGTCGTGCGCCAGCCGCAAGCAGCATTATGGGTCCTTTGCTTTGCCGGGCACCGTAATTGTTGGCAGTTGCGCTCGCGGCAGATGAAGCGGATGGTGAGGGTTTCTTATGCGTCGGTCGGATGCAGGCGACAAACCCAACACCAATGATTGCCGTTGTTACATCAATAAGCAGAATCGACCACAATGGCACAATATTGATGAGTACTGCAGCAATGGCCGGTGCTGCAATCAGATTCACTGAATTGATAACACCATATATTGAGTTGATGCGCAGCAATTTGCCGGTCGGTGCAATATCCGGGATGAATGCCTGAATCGCGGGCGTTTGGACGCCGCCGCCAGCCGAGCGGATAAATAACACGATGAACAATATGGCAAGATTTGCCCATCCCATAGAAAAGCTCACTGACAAGAACACCGTCACCGCGGCGATGATGAGGTCGGGGAGCATAATAAGCATTTTGCGGTTGTATCTGTCGGCCATCGAGCCGCCGAATATGGAGACGATGCCCTGAGGCAGTACTCCGAACAAGGTGGCGAGCAGCATGGACCAGCCGGATTTCTCCTGCAGGACGATCCACCACCATAGTGCATATTGCACGATGTTGGAGCCCAAAAGCGAGAAAGCCTGTCCGGTCAACAGTAGTGTGATATGGCGAATCCACAAATCGGGGCCTACTGATGCACGCGATTCGGAAACATAAGGCATATACGTGTTCCTTAGCAATACCTATATATACGTAGGTGAATATATAGGTGAAGTGAAAAATGTTCCGTTTACTGACTGACGTGGTCAGAAAAATTCACGAGTTAAACGAAACCAGGCGCATACACCGGAGCGTTGTTGTCCGGCGTCGAGGCACAACGCAAAGAACACATGGGCTCACCGTATCACGAATGTCTGACCCGTAACGGCTGTGCTTGAGACCAAAGGCATGTGATGAAACGTTTGTTTTATACGGTTCGCGTGAAGCGCCCGCGCAGTTACTGCCTGTATTGGCCACCAAACAGGCAGTAACTGCGCGGGCGCTTCGTTAGGACGCGCACATACTGCCTGTTCTCGTCCTAATACAGGCAGTAACTGCGCGGGAGAGGTTCGGAGTCTTACTTCACAACCTTGAAACCACCGGTCCACTGGGTCTGCTCGGTGACGCCGAGGATGATCTGCAGGGCACCGTAGCCTTCGAGGTACTGGGCGCGCTTCAGCGGGCCGGCGTCCACGGTCTTCAAGCCGCCAGCTTCAATGAAGGCTGCGACGGACTTCTTGGCGTCCTCGTCATCGGAAGCCAGCTGCACCACGGTCGGAGCACCATCGTTCTCGCCGGTGGCGAGGGTAGCGGCGAAGGTGGTGTTGAAGCCCTTGACCACCTTGGAGTTCGGCAGCTTGGCGGCCACGTACTCGGCGGCGGACTTGAAGCCCTCCGGCAGAGCCAGGTCGAAGGTGGTGAAATCAATCGGGTTGGCAACGTCCACCACGGTCTTGCCGGCCAGCTGATCGGCGTAGGCGGCGAGCGCTTCGTCGTAGACCGGGAACGGAAGGGCCAGCACCACGATGTCGCCGGAGATGGTGGCTTCGCCGAACTTGGCGCCGGTGACACCCTCGGCAGCAGCTGCAGCCTTGTCCGGGTTGCGGTCGATGACCTGCACGGAAGCGCCGGACTTGACGGCGATGCCCGCCACTGCGGAACCGATGTTGCCTGCGCCGAAGATGGTGATGTTGCTCATGATGAGTCCTTTCGATGTGGGTATGTGCTTCATACTGCTTTGCGATTGCTTTGGTTGGTGATCCGCTGCGTTCGCGTTGATGCCAGTATGCACCTCATTGAGAGATATTTCAAACTGAGATATATCAGAAAGGTTTATATCGATTTGAAAATCGCTGGAATTGCAAGGGTTGTGAGGCGAATCGGATTCTTTGCTCCGGGCGTGTCGTTCTGAGATATCTCGTCTTGAGATATCATGGAAGGCATGATGAACACGATAGAACTGATGACGTTGGGCTTTCTTTCCGAGGAACCCTTGTGCGGCTACCGCCTGCGCAAGAAGATGGAACAGCTGCAGGGCTATATGCAGGCGGTCTCCGATGGCACGCTGCATTCGGTGACCAACAAATTCGTCAAGGCCGGCTATATCGGCGAAACCTTCAATGTGGTGAATGGCCGCCGCCTGCGTGAATTCCATCTCGAAGAGGCCGGACGTGCCAAGCTTATTGAAGAACTGAAGGAAACCAGCGGCTACAACCTCACCAATATCACCAAATGGGCGGTGGTCATGTCGTTCCTCTCCGTGATTCCCGATGAGGTTGATCGCCGCGCTGTGCTGCAGCGTCGCCTCGATGTACTCGAATCCGATGTGCGCCGTCTTTACAGCGATGGCGAAGGCCCAATCGACAACGACAAGGTGGAGGACAAGTACCGCCGCGCCATCATTCTGGTGCACGATGCCGAAATCGATGCCGAACGCCAATGGCTGCGGCAGGAACTCGGCGTTGCCTGATGGCATAAGCTGCAAGGAAACGGCACAATAGAAGTACACGCTTCAACAAACATTGCGAGGGCTGTTCGATGCAGAACAGCCCTGCATGCTATGTGGTGGAAGGAGATGCAATGGCCTATATCGAATTCGACCATGTGGTTAAGGAATATCCAACTGGCGGCGGCACTCCCATCCGCGCGCTTGATGAAGCCAGCTTCACCGCCGATCAGGGTGAGCTGACAGTGATTCTCGGCCAATCGGGAGCTGGTAAAACCACGGCATTGAACATCTTGGGTGGCATGGACGTGGCCACTTCGGGGCATGTGGTAGTTGGCGGGCGAGATATTACTGACCTAAGAAAACGTGATCTCATCACCTACCGTCGCAACGATATTGGCTTCGTCTTCCAGTTCTACAATCTGGTGCCCAATTTGACCGCGTTGGAAAACGTGGAACTCGCCAGTCAAATCTGCCCTGATCATTTCGATCCGGCCGAAACATTGCACAAAGTCGGTCTCGGCGATCGCCTTGATAATTTCCCTGCGCAACTCTCCGGTGGTGAACAGCAGCGTGTATCCATCGCGCGTGCGATTGCCAAGAAACCAAAACTCTTGCTATGCGATGAGCCAACCGGTGCATTGGATTACGAAACCGGCAAAGAAGTGCTTGAACTCTTGCAGGATATTTGCCGAACTCAAGGCATGACGGTGATGATTATCACCCATAATTCCGCACTCGCACCGATGGCGCATAAAGTGATTCGATTCCGCTCCGGCAGGGTAACTAGTGAGGAAATCAATCCTAATCCCACGCCGATAGCCGATATTGAATGGTAGGCGGGAGAATGACTCGGGGTAGGCATGCGAAGACGAGGCGGCAGCTTGAGTCGCGGATGCGGGCAAGTATGTGGTCTGCCGCATTTGTCAAAGACATGCTGCGCGCATGGGGGCGCAACTGGAAACGATTTGTGTCTCTTGCTGTGATTTCCATGCTTGGTGTGGCCGTGCTTACCGGTATTTACGCCGGTTGCCGGGACATGTTTCAAGGTGCTGACCGCTTCTTTGACCAGCAGCGGCTTTACGACATCCAGGTCGTCTCTACCTTGGGGCTTACCGATGACGATGTGACGGCGTTGCAGGCCGTGAACGGCGTCAAAGCTGTGCAAGCCGAACGTACTGCATCCGCGACAGTCAAGGTCGACGGCTCGGACGAGTCGGTGACCTTATGCGAAATCGGCACGGACGGCATGAACCAGCCGTATCTTCAGCAAGGGCGGTTGCCCAAGAAGTCCGGCGAAATGGCGGTGACACGTAAATTCGTGCGCGATAGCGGGCTGAACATCGGCGATATGCTGACCGTCACACTGAAAACGTCCGAGGCATCAGACGGCAATGATGGCGACAGTGATGCTGCGGGCAAGAGCGAGACCGAATCGGATGATGAAACACCGCAATTTCCGACCAAACTCACCATCACCGGCATCGTGCTCGACCCACTCGATTTACAGAACCCAGACGGCTACTCGCAAGGCGCATTCCGCAGCTCCGCCACATCCGAGTACACCTTCTTCCTGCCATTCAGCGGCGTGACCGGAAGCACCTATACCGCCATCTCCCTTGAGCTCGACGGCACTGCCGAGCTCGATACATTCACAGATTCCTATGATTCCGTTGTGCGCACGGTACGTAACCGCATCGAGAACCAAGTGCAGTCCAAGCGCCAGAAGGCACGCCGCCAGCAGCTCATTGATGATGCCAAACAGCAGATCGATGATGCACGCTCGCAGGCGAATGTGAAATTTGCCGATGCACAATCGCAGATAGATGCCCAACGCTCGCAATTCAACGCCCAGGTTGATGCACTTCTCCAAACTCGCGGCGGCAAAGCCGGCGATGATGCTCAGCGGAACGCAGTCATCGCGTCGAATGCGCAGCTCACTCAAGCCAAACAACAGTTGGATGACGCCCAAGCGAAACTCGATCAGCAGAAAACCGACGCCGCCAAACAGCTTGATGAGCAGGAATCGAACATCGAGTCCGACATTCTGCAGGCGCGCTGGTATGTGAACACGCGCTCGTCAGCGGGCACGTTTTCGTCGCTCAAATCCGACTTGAGCTCAATTGAATCCATCGGTCGAGCATTCCCGATCGTGTTCCTACTCGTTGCTGTATTCATGAGCCTCACCGCCATGACCCGCATGGTCGAAGAGGAACGCGGACTTATCGGCACTTATATGGGCTTGGGGTATGGCTCTGCGGCCATCGCCTCCCGATATGTGCTGTTCGCATTGCTGGCCTGCCTTATCGGTGGTGGACTTGGTGATTTGATTGGATTCCTTGGTATACCGGCATTCCTGCTGATTGTGCTGGAAGGCATGTATGTGGTGCCGAACGTTACGATGCTGTACGACTGGGTCTATGGCTCTGCCGGTGTGGCTTTGTTTGTGCTCGGCATCGGCGCGGCGACCATTGTTGCTTGCTGGGGAGAAGTGCGCCAGACTCCCGCAGCGCTCATGCGACCGAAAGCGCCGAAAGCCGGGTCTCGCGTGCTTTTGGAATACATCGGTCCGCTCTGGCAACGCATGAAATTCCTCAACAAAGTCACCGCCAGGAATTTGTTCCGCTTCAAAGGCCGCCTGTTCATGACCATCGGTGGCGTGGCCGGATGCACCGCGCTTATCGTCTGCGGACTGGCCATCAACGATACGGTGGACGCGTTGCCGGCCACGCAGTATCAGGACATCTATCGCTATCAGCTAATGGTCGTCACCAACCATGACCAGCTTGACTCGGTGCTGCAGAAGCTCAAGAACAACTCGAGTGTGCGCGCTACTGATGATGCCGGTACCTTAGCCAAAGTCGAAAGCGGTGAACTGACCAATGCAGCAGAGGAATCGGAAACCGTACAGCTGATCACCGTGCCAGAAGCCGCCGATTTCAAGGCCATCGCAGACCTGCGTGATGCTGATGGCGGCGAGCCGATTGATGTAAACGGTATTGCCGGCAGCAATGGGGGAGTGATTGTCTCGCAAAGCGCAGCCAACGCGCTCGACGTACATGCCGGCGATACCATCACCCTTGAAAACGGCGATGCCGAACGCGAAAGTGTGCGCGTCGCCGCAGTAAGCAAGTCGGTCATCGGCTCAGATATCTACCTGACTGCCGACTATTACCGTCACATCTTTGGCGCAGACGCTGATACTGCAGACAGTGATGGTTCTGCGGACACTGTGACCAGCGGTGTTGCGATGAACGCGATATTCACGCAATACCAAGGCTCCGATGATAGCCAGATTGCTTACGCAGACAGGCTCGCCAAGGATGCCGATGTGCTGAACGTGGCGAGCACGGCGGATATGCAACGCAGCTTCAGCTTCGACCTGATGGGCGCAGTGGTGGCGCTGATTGTGGCGCTCGCCGGCGCGCTCGCACTGGTGGTGCTGTTCACACTGGCGAATACCAATGTGTCCGAACGTGTGCGCGAAATGGCCACACTCAAGGTACTCGGCTTCTACGATGGGGAAGTGCACAAGTACGTCAATCGTGAAATGCTGCTGCTGACGCTGATGGGTATCGCCGTAGGACTTCCGCTCGGCCGTTGGATTGGTGGGCTGCTGACTGCCGCGCTCAATATGCCGGGATTGTATTTCGCGGTGACCGTACGCTGGACCAGTTATGCGATTGCCGCCGTCGTGACGCTGGCATTCGCGCTGCTGGTGCAATTGTTCACAAACCCGGTGCTCGACCGCATCGACCCGGTCTCGTCGCTCAAATCCGTGGAGTGAGGGAAAAAGGTATTGTCGGCATGACGAAGCATGCGCTGAATCTTCCCTCGCTGGATTATATTGAGTCACTTTACGATGTGATGGAACGGGAGCTCGGACCGACGAATTGGTGGCCGGCTGAGACCCTGTTTGAAATCATGGTTGGTGCGGTGCTGACACAAAACACCGCATGGGGGAATGTGGACCGTTCGCTAGGTGCTCTCAAAGCTGCTGATGCGCTTGAACCGCACGCGATAGTGGGATTGAAGCCGGAGCAGTTGCAGGATTTGATTCGCCCGTCCGGGTTCTACCGGAATAAAGCGAAAACACTGCAATCATTGAGTCAATGGTATATCGAACGGTGTGATGCGCGACCGGAAGGCGCGGCTGATATCGCCGATGATGAGCTACGTGCCGAATTGTTGGGATTGTTCGGCATCGGCGGAGAGACCGCGGATGATTTGGTGCTGTATGTATTCGGTCGCCGCGCATTCGTGGCTGATACGTATGCGCGGCGTCTTTTCGCTTTTCTGGAATTCGATGTTCCGTCCGGATACCCGGCATTTCATAAGGCTTTTGCGCCGGCCGTGCTGGCAACAGGTTTGGATGTGTCGCAATTGCAGGAATTTCATGGCCTCATCGATGAATATGGCAAAGCGTATCGCACCGACGAGGCCAAAGCGGAATCATTCCTGCACGGTTTCAAGGTGTGAGCGCACCTTCACTACTACATACCAGACGAGCAGTGCCACCACGATGGCTGCCACCGCGTAATCGTTGCAATGTCATGCCGCTTACGCTATGGCATGCGTGCTTATGCGAAGCTAAGACACTGGCGTTGGCTGATGGCGGCGCCAATCATGCATTTTGCGTATAGCAAATCATCGTTGTTTTCTATTGGACGGATGCGGGTAACGGCGATTCAATGGAGCTGAACATTGTGATGGAAGGAATCGATATGAGTAAGAAGATTCTGGTTACGTACTTCTCCGCCACTGGCACCACGCGTGCGGTTGCGGAACGTTTGGCGAAGGCGATCGGTGCAGATCTGACCGAGATTGAACCGGCTGAGCCGTACACTGCGGCTGATGTGGACTGGCGCGACTCGTCCAGCCGTTCGTCTGTGGAGCATGCGCACCGTGAGATGCGCCCGGCATTGGCTAAGCCGATTGATGTGAAGCCGTATGACGTGGTGTTTGTCGGCTACCCGCTGTGGTGGGAGACCGCGCCGCGCGTGGTCCGCACATTCCTCGAGAGCGAGGATTGGGCTGGCAAAACCATCGTGACGTTCGCCACCTCCGGTTCCAGTACGCGCGGCGCCGATGGCGTGCAGTTGCACGATTCCGCGCCGGCTGCGCATTGGATCGCCGGTCGCCGCTTGGCTGCAAACGTCAAGGAATCCGAACTGGCCAAGTGGGTCGCCAGCCTCAATTTGTAAAACTCAATCTGTCAACTCGAAAGGAAACTTATGGAAAATCCAAGCGCATTCCCGATGGGCAAGCCGAATGATGCGTACGCCCAGTATTTTGAAGGCCAAAGCTATTTGGCGCCGTTGGCCAGCGACGATCAGGTGAACGTGGCCAACGTGACCTTTGAGCCCGGTTGCACGAATCATTGGCATATCCATCATGGTGTCTGCCAGATCTTGCTGGCTGTGGGCGGTCGCGGCTACTACCAGATTGAAGGGCAGGAGCCGGTGGAGTTGAAGCCCGGCGATGTGGCGTACATTCCGCCGGAAACCAAGCATTGGCATGGTGCCGCGCCCACCGAAGCGTTCGCCCATGTGGCGATCATGCCCAAGAAGGAAGGCGCCTCCAACGAATGGCTTGAACCGGTCGACGAGGAAGCTTACAAGAAGCTGGCGTGACGAGCGGTGCCATTTAAGCCTCACTATGGTATGCGGGTACTTTGTTGAGCTGCGTACCATAATGAGGGTTTTGCGTATCTAGCGTCTGAAGGCGTAGCCTATTTGCCCAATACCGCATTTTAGGCGACTTGTATTGGTCAGACATTTCATCGTTGGCTGTAAAAAAGATCACTGATCAAAGTGATAGTCTTGGCCGAAGAACATGCTCCATGCGAGCAGAATATTCTTATAATTCGAGGTCAGGAAGAACTGAAGTCTCCTGATGTCTTTAGCAGATAGTCCACCTTTGTTATGGGCTAAAGACACCGTGCCATTTGCACCAAGTACAAACCGGGCAAGATCATGACGCGACCCTTGGGCAACATGTACATGCACACCATGATCACGGTCAAGTGCAGTGAAATATATGGAGTATCCGGCAAAATTAAAGATTTCAGGCATTGGCGTATTCTCGATCGATGGCGCGTAAGCCATCTACAGTGGGCTTCACTCGATCAAACCAGTGATGCAAGAATGATTCACCTTGTGGACCGAATGTAGATGAGAGAATCTTGCCAGTGTTACTCAACACGGCTTTGTGCGGGTATCCGACTTCGGTAATAGTGATGGTGTCATCATCCCACTGCGTGGTGACACCCATCATGGTGAATGTATTTTCACTGTTCATCGGTGTCTCCTATCCAAATGTGTGTAATCAACGATAGCGATTTGAGATTGTTGAGGTAACCGGAAATCCATCCATACGTTCAATCATATTAGGAATGATGATAGACGAGACAATAACGAATTGTTCGTTCCGCTGATTGTATTTGAATCACTTCGATAATCGAAACATGGTTCCCTGAGAACAAATGGATTTCTATCTTGATGTATTCTTTAAGAAAGTGCGAACGATGAGGTCCGACAAGAGGGAGAATTCATCATGAAGAAAGCGATAGCGTTGCTTTTATCGGCGTTGATGCTTGTAGGACTTTCGGCCTGCGGAGAAAAGACAGTGCCTGATGTCACTGGTAAGACATTGGCAGAAGCCAAAAGCATGCTCAATAACGAAGGCTTTTATAGCATTGATGCGAAAGATCCAGATGGTGGTATCGCTCTTAAAGGTACTGTGAAAGCGCAGGAGCCGAAAGCTGGCGAAGAGAGCTCCACAAGTGACGAGGTTACTCTCACAGTCGAATCGGAAGCTTATAAGGCCTCCGAAAAGTCCAGTGACATCAAGCAATTAGCGAAAGACCTTAAGGGCAAACCTGCCAAAGACGCCATTGAACAGCTTAAAAAGGAAAATTTGTTAGGTGATATCTACTTCAAGCATGGGGCAGGCACTGATAATGACGAGCAGCGTATCATCGATGACAGCGCAGCAGGAATCGAATGGATTGTCACAGATACCACCCCGCATACGATACTTAGCCAGACTATTGATTTGACAGTTGACACACAGAGCAACATTGATGCGGAATCCGCTAAACAAGTGCAAGCGGATAATCTGGCAAAGAAACTTACTACGAGTGCTGCCCTTGCTGCATGTCGTGCATATGGCAAGCAGCAATACCCCTATGGTTTTAAGACTCATGACATCGCGGGTGTCCTCCAGGATTTCACTCCTAGTGACGATAACACATGGTTTTACAAGGCTACTGTTGACGTGACCAATGAGTACGGGGCCACGGCTAAAGGCATGAATTACGAATGCTATGTGACCGGAACCACTGATAATCCACAGGTCAGTGAATTCAACGTATACTAATTGTCACCGCATTTCCGGGGGCTTGTATTGGTCGTCGGCGGTGAAGCAGGTGCGGTAGACCATCGCCATGATGAGGCTGTCGGCCACCAGGGTCAGCGCGGCGATGGCGGCGAACACCACGAACTGGTATTTGGCGGCTTCAAGCGGGTCGCCGCCGGCAATCACCTGACCGGCCATCATGCCCGGTATCGTCACGATGCCGCAGGATGCCAACGTGGCCGTGGTGGGCAGGAGACCCAGTCGAATTGAGGAGACGATGGAGGGGCGGGCGGCTTCCCAGGCCGTGGATCCCAAGGCGAGAAGTGTGTCGATCTCATCGCGGCGCTCGTTCATGCTCTCGTAGAATCGGCTCAATCCCACTGCCAATGCGGATACCGTATTGCCCAGCAGCATGCCGGTCAGCGGCACCACGAGCTGCGGCGCATACCACGGGTGCGGACGCACCACGAGCTCGGTGACCAGCGAAATCATCAGCAGCATCGTGATGGTCAGGCTCAACAGCACCGGCCCAGCTAATCCTTTCGGCACACCTTTGGCACGTGAAAGCGTGATCTGCACGGCGGCCACCAGCATCACCGCAATCACGGCGAACACCAAAAACACGTTGTTCGCGCGAATCACATAGCCGATGATGAACCCCATCGCGCATAATTGCAGCAACGCGCGGCATGCGGACCACAGCAGCGTCTTGCCGATGTTGATGCGCATGAGTTCGCTGATGCCAGCCGCAATGGCCACCATCGTCAGCGCGACCAAAAGGCCCCAGATATCAATGTCGTATGCGTTACCGGTCATGCCTGCTCACCAGCTTGTTCGCTCAACGTTCCGTTAGCCAAAGTCACGATTCGGGAAGCGCGACCGTCCGGTGGACGATGGCGGATGCGGATAATCGCCATGCCGCGGGCTGCGGCGGTGGCCATAATATCGGCTACCTTCTCGGCGTTCTCATCATCCAACCCAGCATCCACCTCATCTGCCAGCAGCACTTTCGGCTCGGTCAAGAGCGTGCGTGCCAAGGAGACGCGTGCCGCCTGACCGCCGGACAAATCATGCGGCGGACGGTCAAGATCGATGTCCTCGCAGCCCATCGCATCCAACGTCATACGAATCTTCTGATCGGTGAGTAGTTTGCGCGCCTGCTGATCGTTGTTGCGGAATAGTGCTATGAATTTGCGGCCGAGGCTGACTTTGCCGATGTGGTGCGGGGCGGAAGTGCTGGCGGACGCAGTATGAGGCGTGGAGATGCTGGTGGTAGCAGATGAGGCAAGCGAGGCCGCATTGGTAGCGGCTGCCGCATTGTCCGCCGCAGCATCAGCGTTCTGGCCGCCGATTCCGCTCGCCCCAGCGCGAATCACCAATGTGAACGGCAAGCGAATCGCCTCAGCCACCGTCTCACCCGGCAGAATTGGCTTCTGTGACAGATACGCCACCTCATGCCGCCATTGCTGCGGCGTGAACTCGCCGGAGTCATGCCCATTCAAGGCGAATGAGCCGGTCGCATGTGGATTAAGCCGCGCGAACGCGGTCAGCAGGCTGCTTTTACCGGAACCGGATGGTCCGACCAGATCCACAATCTCACCGGGGGCTATCGCAAAGTCAAGATTCTCAAAAATCGTGCGGCGTTCACCTTGCGCCGGCACGATACACGTCACCCCATTCGCGGTGAACACATGCTCCGTATTGCTCATAGTGCGCACGTTACTTCTCCCACGGTATTGCGCCAATGTTTCGCGCGTTTCTTAGCAAACTCTTAGACG
Organism: Bifidobacterium colobi; assembly: GCF_018555455.1. GTDB lineage: Bacteria > Actinomycetota > Actinomycetes > Actinomycetales > Bifidobacteriaceae > Bifidobacterium > Bifidobacterium colobi. The sequence continues at coordinate 436,256 of NZ_JAFEJU010000002.1, forward strand.
GTTGGCGGTCTGATATAACCGTAAGAAAAGGCTTGTTATTGTCAGGACACAGTAATAATGACGACGGCGAATGAATACGCGACTGATCCGGAACGACTGCTGCTACCGGCCGTGCTGTTTATTGAAGACGACCCGAACCTGGGGGCGATGACCTCGGAAATGCTTGGTCTCGACTATCGCGTGGACTGGGTGCAGACGATTACCGATGCGAGGGCGCGTCTCGCCGCAAACACCTTTGATGCGTTGATCGTCGATCGTCGTTTGCCGGATGGTGACGGATTGGATTTGATTCGCAGATTGCGCGCGGGAGGTGTCGCGACGCCTGCACTGATGTTGACCGCGCTCGCCGAAGTGGACGATATTGTGGACGGGCTCGACGCCGGTGCCAATGATTACCTCACCAAACCATTCCATGTGGTGGAGCTTGAAGCCCGATTGCGCGCGCTGCTGCGCGGGTTCCATGCGCAGGCGGCGAGCGTCATAATCGGCGATTGGCTGCTCAAACCCAGCGCCAACATCATCGAGGACCCGGACGGCCGCGCTGTGCCGCTGACCGATGTGGAGGCGAAAATGCTGGCCACGTTGGCCGCCGCGCCAGACCATGTGTTCAGTCGCGAAGAACTGCTGAAAAACGCGTTCTCGACCGGTAGCGACATCGGTGCGGTGGACGTATACGTGTCGTATGTGCGCGGCAAAACCACGCGTGGCATTATCGCCACTGTGCGCGGCAAAGGGTACCGCATTGGGCAGCCGCAGGATTAGGCCTATTACATAGGAGACATAGGGGAGTGTGAACTATGGCGAACGGCAAGCAGACGCAGCGCAAACGTAACGATCATGCCGGCACCGTTGCCGGCCTGATCAGTCTGCGCATGACCATCGCAATGACCATCATCACCGTGGCCGGCGGGCTCATATTCGTGGCCGGCGTGCTGTTGGGGTCGCGCCACGAATTCACTGAACGAGGGCTCGATCCGAACGCCATGTCCGTCACCGAACAATTCGGCTCAGGCATGATGGTGATCGATACCAAAAAGGCCGTGGGGTTCACTGTGCTGTTCGTACTCGGCGTGATCGCCGCCGTGGCATTGGTGGGCCGATATTATTCGCGCAAGGAAGTCGCGCCGCTGGAGCACGCCTTCGAACTGCAGAAGGATTTTGTGGCGGATGCCAGTCATGAGTTGAAGACGCCGTTGGCGGTCATCTCCACGCGTATCGACCTGATTGAATTCCGTCGCGCCCATGGGCAGTCAATCGACAGCGCCATCAATGACTTGCGCGGTGATGTGGATCGCATGAACGCGATTATCACGGACCTGCTGGTGGCAGCCCGCGGTGCTGTGGATGCCGAACCGGTTGCGCTCGCCGGCGTGATTAGTCAGTCCGTGGATTCGGTGCAGCCGTTGGCTGACAAGCGCGGCGTGACGTTGCACACCCATATTGATGGAGATCCAGCGCGATTTGTGGTGCGCGGCAATGCCGTGGGACTCTCGCGCTGCCTGGTGGCGGTGCTTGATAATGCCATCGCTCATTCGCCGGCTGATTCGGCGGTCACTGTTTCGCTTGGCTACCATCATCACGGTGATGTGGCGGTGCGCGTCACCGACTGCGGCAGCGGCATCGGCTCGGATCCGGAGCGACTGTTCCGACGGTTCGCGCGCGACGATGATGGCACCGAACATCAGGGATACGGCTTGGGATTGGCTTTGGCCCGTGATGTGGCGAATCGCTATGGTGGCACGCTGAGCGTGGAATCCACATCGTCGCGCGGCACCACGATGCTGATCACCTTGCCGTTGGCGGCATAGCATGTTGGCTGTTTTCTCCCACCGTGTGGTAATTCCTCACCGTGTGGTTTTAGGAAAATGGCGTTATTCTACGGTTTTTGAAAGATGCTGATTATGGCGTTTGCCACACCGTGGAGAAAAGGCCGCTTACATCGTAGCAAGTTCGCGAATACGCGCGATGAACGCGGCGACGGCGGGGGAAGGGTCACGCGCGTACATCAATCCATAGGACATGCCAATCGGCTGCGGCCAATCCACGGGGATAGTGGCGAACTGCGGATGCACATCAGACCAAATCGGTTTGGACATCAACAAGTCGCCATGGTCGGCACAATCATTGAACGTATCCAAGTCATAATGATCAATGTCGATGAGTTCGATGGACGGATGGCTTGCCAGCAGATCATAGGCGGTATCGTTGCCGCCGTGATGCTGCTTCAGGATGCGGATGCGGGTGCCTTCAAGATCATCGAGCGAGACATGCGTGCGCTTGGCTAGCGCATGACTGCGCGGTATGGCAATCCAGGACGGTTCGAATCCCAGCGTCAAGGTATTGCAGACCGTGCTCCAATACTCTTCATCGAACGCAGTGGATACCATATCGATGTTCTCACCCAGATGCATGAGGATGTCGTTGATTGATTGCGTATCGTCGGGCATGGAAACCAGTTCGAGACGAATGCCGGGATGTTTGCTGGCATCGCGTTGCCATAGGTCGAGGATGCTGCGGCCCGGGCGAAGCAGAGATATGCCAAGCCGCACGGGAGCATCGCGTTCTGATGAGTTTTGCTGCGTGCGATAGATGAGACTTCGGCATTGGCGCATGATGGGGCGCGCTTCGTCCACAAACGTTCTGCCGGCTGGAGTCAACGTCACGCCGCTGCGCGAACGGGTGAACAACGTGAGCCTGTATTCCTTTTCGAACGTGTTGACTTGCTTGGCCAATGCCGGCGTGGAGATATGTAGCAGCCGGCCGGCGCTGGCGAAGCTGCCGGTTTCGGCCGCCGCAATCACCGCATCCAATCGTTTATCATACATGATGAAGCCTTTTTTATATAAACTTTTAGTTTATGCGCTATAAACCATAATCATTGATAAATCAAGACTTTACAGTGTTTTTCAAGCGTACACTGGCTCACGCAATAACTAGAAGTATATATCAGAAGGATTATGGTGAGCTTGGTTTCCAAATATTCCGCGAACATCACTACTGCTGCGGCTGCCATCGCGTCATTCCTGGCCGGCATGGATGTGCTCATCGTGAACGTGGCGCTGCCGACCATTGCCAAAGACCTGGGCGGCAATATGGCCGTGCAGCAGTGGGTGGTGGACGGATACGCGCTGCTGTTCGCTGCTTTGCTGCTGCTCGCCGGCAGTCTCGCCGACCAATTTGGCGCCAAACGAATCTTCCTTATTGGTGCGGCATCGTTCGGTGCGGCTTCGCTGTTCTGTACGTTTGCTTGGTCGATGGCGGCATTGGTCGTGGGGCGTTGCATACTCGGTGTGGCTTCGGCGTTGCTGCTTCCGGCTTCGATGTCGCTGATTAACGAGGCGAGTCCGAATCCTCGTTACCGCGCGTGGGCGCTCGCACTCTGGGGTGCTGGTGGTGCCTCCGCATCGGCGGTCGGGCCATTGTTAGGTGGCTTGCTCACGCCGATTCACTGGAGTCTGGTGTTCGCCATTAATGTGCCGTTCTGCCTGATGATTCTCGCCGTCGCACCTCGTATCGCTCCATCGCCGCAGCGCGCGACCAAATTCGACTGGATTGGTCAGGCCTTGGCGTTGATTGGCTTGAGCACGTTGGTGGCGGGCATCATCGAGGTCGGTGATGCCGGTCTGTTTGCGCCTTCAACCCTGATATTGCTTGCCGTCGGTGTGATCACCATCGTGGTGTTTGGTTTTTCGCAAACCAAGGTTGCCTCGCCGATGATGCCGCTCGGGCTTTTCCGTGTGCGGGGTATGCAGGTGGCGTTGCAAATCGGGTTCATCATGATTTTCAACTGGTATGGCATGGCGTTTATCTGCACCATGTACTTGCAGCAGGAGCTTCATATGGATCCGTTTGCGGCCGGTCTGGTGTTCGTTCCTGCATCCTTCGTGACCATCCTGGGCAATCTGACAGGCGGACGTATCGTCACCGCGCGCGGCTCGAAATTCTCGATTACGTTGGGGCTGGGCATTATGATTGCCGGTTTTCTATTCGAATTCTTCTCGCCGAAACCGGTGGCGGTGTGGGTGGTGGCCACTGGCATGAGCATCGTCGGTTTCGGTGCGGCCATTACTACGCCGGCGGCGGCGGGCGTCGTTCTGAAAAGCGTGGACGATGTGCAGGCAGGCATCGCATCCGCCATGTTCAACACGTTCCGACAAGTCGGCGGGGCGATTGGGGTGGCCGTGTTCGGTGTCGCAGCCACGTTCCTGCCGTCGCTGGACCTCGCGCTGCGCGTGGTGTTCCTTGCCTCCGCACTGTTGCTTGTCTACGTGCTTGGCTTCGAATTGCTGCGATGGAAGGACACCGCTATTACTGCTACAACGCTCGATTCAGTGGCATAATCAGGAATTGTTGATCGTTAACGGTAACGATGGATGGAGATGGCAGCGATGGCGCAGCAGCAGGATGGCGCAACGGTACTGGGGGCAAAGAGCGCTGAAGATATTAAGGTGATTGCGAACGTAGGCACGGGCACGATGGGGCATGCCATTGCACTGCAGTTCGCGCTCGCCGGCTACGGGACACGGTTGGTCGGCCGCAGCGAGGCGTCGCTTGATCGCTCGATGGGTCGCATTCGTGCCGATGCCGAGACCTTCGCCGGTGCCGGGCTGTTGCACGCCGGTGAGACCGTGGAGGATTTGCTCGCCCGCATCACGCCGATCGTCGGCTATGAGCAGGGCGTGGCCGGCGCTGATTTCGTCATCGAATCAGTGGCTGAGAATCTGGAAGTCAAGCAGAGCGTATGGCGCGAAATTGAGAAGTTCGCGCCAAAGGATGCGATTTTCGCCACCAACACATCGGGCCTGAGCCCTACTGCCATCCAGTCAGTACTTGAGCGCCCCGAACGATTCGTGGTGGCGCACTTCTGGAACCCGGCGCAATTGATGCCGCTGGTGGAGGTGGTGCCCGGCGCTCATACCAATCCGCATGTGGTGGACGTGACCTTCGATCTCATGAATCTCATCGGCAAGAAGCCAGCGAAAATCAAGAAGGAATCCCTGGGATTCGTGGGCAACCGACTGCAGATGGCCGTGCTGCGCGAGGAATTCCATATCATCCAGGAAGGCATCGCGGATGCCGCCGCCGTGGACGATGTGATGAAATACAGCCTCGGCCGCCGCTGGAACCTGGTCGGCCCGGTGGCCAGCATCGATCTTGGTGGACTCGACGTGTTCTACAACATCAGCACCTACCTGTTCGACGACATGGACAATGGCACCGGCCCCTCGCCGCTGCTCGCCGAAAAAGTCAAGGAAGGCAACCTCGGCGCCAAAACCGGACGTGGATTCTTTTCATGGCAGGGCGAGGACGGCAAGCGCGTTATCGAACAGCGCGACAAGGCTCTGCTGCATGCGCTCAAGGAGGATGCGGCGGCGGAGGCTACGGAATAGAGCGGCGTATTATTCGCCTCCACATCATCGCACCGAACATTAGCCAGCGTGGTGAGCTACTGAAGATCGAACGTCAGTAGTGATACCGCGTGCGTGGGCATGGTGAATCGCACGGTTGCCGTGCCCGCGCTTGTGGCGGTTACGGTTTCTTCAGAGGCTAACGATTCCAAGGCATCCGCGGCTTTGATGCGCTCGTATTGCTCGCCGGCAGGATACTTCGGCTTACCCTCCTCGGCCCATTGTGTATGCGCATAATAGGGCGCATCGCCGAGCTTGCCGAAGCGCTCCAGCATGCGCCGGCCTTCCGGCATGTAGGTGTAATTGCATTCGTCATAGCCGAAAAGCGCCAGTCGTGGGGCAGTGGGCCGGTTTCGTGGGCGGTGTTGACGGCGATATGTGCGGTTGCGTGTACGGTTGCGTGCGTGGTTGTCTGTGCGGTTGCCTGCGTAGTTGTCTGCATGGTGGTTACTCCCATACGTCAAGCTTCCGATCTTTGTAGTAGTATTCCTTATCCTTTTCGCCGATCGGGCGCGCGACTTTGCAAGGCACGCCATAGGCCACGGAGTTTGCCGGAATGTCGTGACTGACCACCGAGCCGGCGCCGATGACGCAGTTGTCGCCGATGGTGACGCCCGGCAGAATGGTCACGTTCGCGCCAACCCAGACGTTGCGGCCGATTGCGACCGGAATCGCGTAGACGTAATGATGCTCGCGCAGTACCGGCAGCACGGGGTGGCCGGCGGTGGCGATGACTACATTCGGGCCGAACATGCACCAGTCGCCGATAGTGATGTCGGCGTCGTCCACGCACGTGAAGTTCACGTTGCAGTAGATGCCTTTGCCCATATGCACATGATGGAAGCCCCAGTTCGCGTGCGCCGGCGTCTCCACGTGGCAGCCCTCGCCGATTTCGGCGAACATTTCCTTCAGGAGTTTCTGCTTGCCGGCTTGGTCCGTGGGATGCGTCTGGTTGAATTCCCAGAGCTTCTCCTGGTATTCGAGTTGGCCGCCCATGATGCTCGGGTCGTCGTAATGGTAGGGGAGTTGTTCTTCGCGCCGCCTCGCATTATCCATGATTGTTGCCTCGTTATCCCAACAATTCCAATGATGTTTGCGTTATCATTATAGGCTGTTGTGAGCGGTTAGTGGAGGTGGGCGTACTCTGGGGCGCGCTATTTGGGTGTGATCCGCAGTGTACGGTGGCGCACCGTGGTGTGATCCGCAGTGTACGGTGGCGCACCGTGGTGTAATCCTCACTAAGTATGCGGTCAAACGAAGCCTCCGCATACATAGTGAGGATTGAAGGCCCTAAACCGGCGCTATGTATGCGTCTCAACGAGGTACTCGCATACATAGTGAGGTTTTCGGCTGTCAAACCGGCGCTATGTATGCGGGGGCTTGGTCCAGCCGCATACATAGCGCCGGTTGGTTATGCGTCCGGCCAGTTGCTATCTGCTGCCCGCTCGGTGAACGGATTCATGATGGTCATAGGGGCTCCAGCCTCAAGTAGCTTGTTGATTAGCGGAGTTTTCTGCCGTACTTCGTCATAGGTGGTTCGAACAATAGTGTTTACGCCGGCTTTGCGTATATTGTCTTCGCGTTCCCTTTCTGAATGCACGACATCCTGTATGCCTTGGCGATGAGTCATCGAAGGATCAACGTATTTGGCGGTGCCGTCGAATTCCAATACGATGATTCGCCCACTGGGCGTATGCCAAACAAAATCTACTCGATACTCCTTCCATGGAGCGTCAGGGTTGACGAATACATGCTGCAAATCGGGAACTACGAACCCGGCTTCTATGATGATGGCGCGGCATAAAGATTCGCCCCCGTTCTCGCTGAGTGGATTCATATAATGAACAAGTCTCAACACGCTGCTGCAATCGATTCGTGATTGATCGCATATCTCGATGATCTGGTCGGAGGTCACGAGTTTATTGCGTGCTGCGGAATCGAACATCGGTAGGGCTTGCGTGAATGAGAACTGCAGTCCGCAGTCGACCAAGGTTTGCGCAGGGGAGGTTATCGGTACGATATTGGTGATCTCCGGCTTTCTGCCACCGATGGTAATCTCCGCTATTCGAGGTGACTCTGGCGGAAGATCAAGGAATACTGCGCCGACTCCCGTACTCGTTCGGTAGTGCAGCATGGACGCGATAGCTGATGTGGATGTGCTGATACGTTGTATGCCTGAATAGGTGCGCGCAGAAGTTCCTGTCTTTTGCGCAATGAACACCGTATTGTCGCGGTGAAGGCTCCAGCTGTAATCCAACTGCAGGATTGCCGCTGCGCTAAGACCTGCGAACACTCGGTTGGGGAACTGCTGAGAGAGCGTCCGAATGATATGGCGCGACTGCTCTGCGGGATTCAGCGACTTCCAGTAATCAGTGCGCGCGTAGGCATTGCGGAATGGTCGAGTCAGGTATCCGTTGCGCAGCCGTATCAGCATTGCCTGTTTTATGGTGTTGGATGTTGAATACAAGCAGCGTAGGTTACGCTCAGCGTCATTGATGAGCTGGTCAAGGGCATGATGGGTTCTCATGATTCCATGGTCGAATGGCATGCGTGCATTTGACAAGCTGGAACGGGGTATGTGGTTCGAGCTTCAGGTTTCTGACGAAAAAATGTGGATAACTCGATAACAATTGTGATGTTGTGCGCGATTTTGTTTACGTGGATTGGATGCAAGAGGTCGGTGGGATTGTAATGGGATGCGAATCCTCACTATGTATGCGGCCGAACAGAGTGCTCGCATACATAGCGCCGGTTAAAGGATTGAAAGTCTCACTATGTATGCGACTGGACCAAGATGCCGCATACATCGTGAGGATTCAGCGGCCTTAATCCTCACTATGTATGCGGATGACTCGTCGGGGCGCATACATCGTGAGGCTTCACTTGTGTGCAATGGCAACTCGGTGTGTGTGACAGGTGATATAGGCGTGCAGGGCAGACGGGCGGCCAGATTGAACGGATGAGACGGCAGCCGAACGTCGTCTGCACTACGGCTGCTTTACGATAAGCATATTGGTCTCGTAGTCATAGGTGGTGCGGGGATCCAACAGTGGATAGCCAGACCGTTCGAAGTCGGTGGCCCAGCGCTCGCGTTCGGTGAGCTCGCGGAGACCTTTCATGCGTATCCAACCATTGCGAATTTCCATGACGGCTTGGCGCAGTTGCCCTTGATATTCGCACGGAATTGTGAACTCCATGGCGTCGAACGCGCGGAACATGATGAAGCGAATGCGGTAGTCATACCATTCGCCGCCGGCTGAAAGACGACTCTGCGCAGCCATAAGGTCGACTCCGCCCCAGCGTGGGCGTATGGCAAGTGCGCTGATTGGCCGATGTTGGAGGCGAAAGGCAGCCCAGGCACATGCGCCAAGCAGTGGAATCACAATGCAGAACGCAACTACAGCTTCCTTGATCTGCGGGAAATCGTGCATCATGATTCCGTCCAGAAATGTGACCACGAACATGCCCAAACAAGATATACAGGATGCGAAAACCAGCGTGTGCTTGATGCGGGTGAGCCAGGCCCAGAGCGCTAATGTGCGTTCGCCTTGGACCCAGCCGTTTTCCGTTCGGAAGCTCATCGGTCTATCAGTCCGTAAGGAATGCTTGGTATCGCGCGGCGGTTTCGGCCAGCGCCTCATCGGAAAGCTCCATCGCGCCGAAGACCACGAATGGCTCCAACCAAGTGGCGTGCACGTAGCGGGCCATCATGCGGTATTGCGAGAGCACTTCGCGCATTGTTGCACCATTATCTTCCGGCTGGTATTCGCTTTCCGGGCCGCCTGCCGTGGTGGCCACCGTGATTTCCTTGCCTTCAAGCGCCTTGCCGCCGGGCCCGTATGCCCAGCCGAACGCCAGCACCTGATCCTCCCATTCCTTGAGCAGGGCGGGGGAGGAGTACCAGTAGAGCGGGAACTGCAATACGATGCGATCATGTGCCTCGATGAGCTGCTGCTCGGCCGCGACGTCGATGCGGCCGTCCGGGTACAGCGCATATTCCTCGCGCACGGTAGTCTCGTTGCCGCTGTCAACAGACAGAGCTTGCGCCGCCGCCATCAATGCCGCGTTAGCGCGGGACTTCGCCATGTCAGGGTGGAATACCAGTACCAAAGTCTTCATGGTGACTGCTCCTTTGTCGGTAACCTATCTGTTTTTCGGTGTTCCTTGTCTCTATGGTACGTTCGAAGACTTGCGGACGCGAATACGACGATGCGCGCGGAGATATTCGGCGTGGTCGCTGTGGATGCCGGCTGGGTGCATGGCTATGTGGCTGTCGCTCCGATGCCGCTGTAGTTCGATGCTGTAGTTCGGTATGTGATCAATAATATGGACGCCACTGGGCTCTCGGGCTAGCGTGAGCCGCATGGTTGTATGGGATTCCGAACAGTACCTGCGCTTCAAAAACGAGCGCACGCAGCCCTCGCGTGACTTGGCAATGCAGCTGCCGCCTGATTACGGCACAGTCAAACGTGTGCTCGACATCGGCTGTGGTCCGGGCAACAGCACGGCCGTGCTTCGCGAACGGTATCCGCAGGCGGAAATCCTCGGCATCGATAATTCTCCAGAAATGATTGAAGCCGCACTCAAAGCACATCCTGATATCGACTTCGCGCTGTGCGATGTGTCGAATCCGGAAGAGCTTGGCAGACTGCCGGGCGACTTTGACGTGGTGTTCTCCAACGCTTGCATCCAATGGGTGCCGAATCATGCGCAGCTGATTCCGGAACTGCTGGCAAGGCTCAAGCAGGGCGGCATGCTCGCCGTGCAGACGCCGATGAACTATGAGGAACCGATCCATCGCATTATCGCTGAGGTCGTGCACTTGCCGGACTATGCGGATCGACTGCCACAGCAGCGGGAATTCTATAATCTGACGCCGCCTGATTATTGGGAACTATTGCGCAACCATGCGGCGCACTTCCGCATGTGGAAGACCGCGTATATGCATACGTTGCCTTCGCATGAGGCAATTATGGATTGGTATCGCGGCACCGGATTGCGCCCATATCTGCAAGCGCTGCCGGATGATGAGTCACGTGCGATTTTCGAAGCCAGGATATTCGCACAGGTCTGTGAGGCCTACCCAACCCAGTCAGACGGCAGCGTCATCTTCCCATTCCCGCGATTCTTCTTCACCGCGGTGAGGTGATAAGGCAGGACTCGGCATCAGCCGCGGAAAACCTTGCATAAAGAAAGGAAAGCTTGTGATTGCTTCGCATCACAATCGGGTGGTGATTGTCGGAACTGGCAGCGTGGGCTCGGCGGTGGCCAGTGCCATCGTGGAGCAGGGGCTGTGCAATGAGTTGGTGCTCATCAACCATAATCCACGCAAGGCGCAGGGTTTGGCTATGGATTTGGCCGACGGCTCCGAATTCCTTGGCCGATTCATCACCATTCGGCCAGGTGACTGGGATGATTGTGCCAACGCTGATGTGGTGGTCATCACTGCTGGGCCAAAACCGAAGCCGGGCGAGACCCGTATGCAGGAGCTCGATGCGGCCATCGACATTGTGGACCCGATATTGAAGCACATCAGCAACTCGGGCTTTGATGGCATCCTGATCATGCTGTCGAATCCGGTCGATGTGTTGAGCTGGTTCGCGTGGCGACGTACCGGTTTGCCGCGTGCGCAGGTGTTCGGTTCGGGCGCCGCGCTTGATACCTCCCGCATGAAAGCGATTATCGGTACAACCACGCATCTCGATCCGCGACTGGTATCGGGGTATGTGATCGGCGAACATGGCGATTCGCAATTTGTGCCGTGGTCCACGGTCTCGTTCATCGGCAAATCGTTCGCGCGGTATCTGGAGGACAACCGCGACCGATATCCAGGCGTCACGCTTGCCGGCATCGAAGAGCAGACCCGCCGGCGAGGCCTTGACATCAAAGGATTGCGCGGCGGAACCAGCTACGGTATCGCCGCCACCGTCGCCGGGTTGATTCGAACGATTCTCTGGAACGAACGCAGCGTCGTATCCGTGTCCACATTGATAAGCGGCGAATACGAGTATGGGGAACGGGATGTATTCCTGTCGCTCCCGGTTGCGCTCGATGGCAGTGGCGTCGGCGACTTCGTCGACCTTCATCTCAACAGGGAGGAATTGGTGAAATTCCACGCTTCCGCTGCCGTAGTGCGGGAGCATTGCGCCCTGATTGCCGACCGATTGTGAGGTAAGGCTCGCTAGTCAGGCCGCTTGACAGCCGGTATGGTAACGTTCGGCGGTGGCGACGCCATGAAGCATCAAATCGGTCATGATATCGGCCAGTACCTCGTCGGGCGCATCCATGTCGTTGAGCACCCACTGGTCGATGACTTCGCACAGCGCGCCCGCCCAATAACAGGCGGCATAGCGTGGGCCGATCTGACGGCGGGCGGCGCTGCGGTTCATGCTCGCGCGCATCCGCTCGCGAATACGGTTTCCTTGGCCGGCGCCAAGAATAAGCCGATACTGTGGTGCGATGCTGCGTACGCCGGTAAGCATGGCCAGACAGGCCTCGCGGGTCTGCGTCATCGGATCGTATTGCATCAGACTGTGATTGATTCGCTCAAAGATTGCGGCGAGAAATCCGTCTAGAATCGCCTCTTTTGAAGCGTAATTACGGTAGTAGGCATTGCGTGAGACGCCGGCTCGTTTGGCGATGTCGGTGACGGTGATTGACTCGAATGGTTTCATCTCCATCAGTTGGATGAGCGCGCCTTCGATGCATGCGCGCACAAAAGCGTTCGATTCCTCATTATTGCGGTGCAGGGTGGCAAGTCTGCGGGCTTTGGTGCCATCGCCGTCCGTGGGCTGCTGATCTGATGTCTTGGTCTGAGGCACATCCGCCATGTCACAGTTCCTTTCGTTCTGTCATCGCCGTGCCGAGATGCCTTGCGGCTGCCAAGTCTCGACGGTTATCGTCAATGATGTCACACTTGTTACATCATAACCGGAAGGTGCAGTCAAAGGCCATGAATACGAGGCAATCCATCAATACATCATCGTCATCTGCAGGCAAGGTCATTCTGGTGACCGGCGCATCCAGTGGCATCGGCAAACAGACGGCGTTGGCGCTCGCAGTTCAGGGGTATACGGTCATCATGCACGGTCGCAATCCAAAGAAGACGCAGGAGGTGCGTGATTGGGTCGAACAACGCACCGGAAACCGCAACGTATACGCTCACGTGGCCGACCTGTCGCTGATGAGCGAAGTCGTACGATTCGCAAAGGAAATAACTGCCACCTATGAGCGACTCGACGTGCTCGTCAACAATGCCGGCGGGCAGTTCGGTTCCGAACGAGAAGTCACGGCGGAAGGTCACGAGAAGACGTTCGCCATCAATACGCTTGCGCCGTTCCTGCTGACCAACCTATTGCTGCCTATGCTGGAACGCAGTGAATCCGCTCGCATCGTCACCGTGGCCAGTGAATCCTACCGTCAGGGCGGCCAGCCGATGCTTGACGACGTCGAACTGGAAAGTCATTACTCAATGATGCGCGCCTATGGTCTTTCGAAGCTGTATGTCTGGTGGCTGATGAGGCAGTTCGATGCGCGGCTCCAAGCGGCTGGCGTGCGCAACGTTACGGTGAATACCGTGGAACCCGGATCGGCCGCTACCTCGTTGCAGCGTGAGTCGCTGCGCAAAACGCCTTGGATGCTGCCGCTGATTGTGCTCTGGCTCCCGTTTGTACGCACCGCACGGCATGGCGCGCGAACCAGCGTCGCGCTGGCTTCTTCGCCGGACGTCGAAGGGGTGAGCGGCGAGTTCTGGGGCAATATGCGGCGCAAGCGCATCCATCCGAAATGGATATCTGCAGAAGGTGAGCATCGCATTTGGCAGTATTGCGCCGAAGTATGCCGCCCGTATCTTGAAGGCACCGATCTGGTACTGCCGTTGCGTTGATTTCGATGGAATAAACGCTGTGTGTGAATTGGTTCATGTGAGGTGAACCTGAACCGAATATGCAAAACGGCTCCTTCATGGTGGAAGGAGCCGTGGGCGATTAAGGAACCCTCAGGTTACTTGGTCAGGTAATCCTTGTAGTTCTTGACGGATTCGGCCAGAGCCTCATCGGAGATGCCGAAGGAGCCGAAGGTCACGAACGGCTTGATCCAGGTGGCGTTGATGTGGTTGGCGGTGCCCTGGAACGGCACGAGCACCTGCTCGATCTTGAACTTGTTGTCACCTTCCGGCTGGTACTTGGACTCCGGGGAACCGGTGGACACGGCAACGCCGAACTCCTTGCCTTCGAAGGCGTGGCCTTCGGAACCGTACGCCCAGCCGTGCTCCAGCACGTCATCTTCCCAGGTCTTCAGCAGAGCCGGGGAGGAGAACCAGTACAGCGGGAACTGGAACACAACGCGGTCGGCGGCCTCGACGGCGGTCTGCTCGGCCTTGACGTCGATCTTGCCGTCCGGGTAGAGCGCGTACTCGTCACGCACGGTCACATTCTCCAGGCCCTCGGCGGCTTCGGCCAGAGCGGCGTTGACGTGGGACTGGCCCTTCAGGGACGGGTGGAATACGAGCACCAGAGTCTTCATATTGCTTCTCCTTGATATGACATTCCTATGGCTCACTCAGTAATATCGCAAGCCGATATATCTCAGAATGAACTATATGCGTAACGGTGGAGCAACCGGCGCATGGCGTGTCATATTCATCTCACAGCCGACGAATCTGACGAATCACGGTCGCCATATTGCTTGCGGTATATACCGGGAGAGAGCGCGAAGTGCTCGCGGAATCGTTTGCCGAAATAACTGGCGTTGGCGAAGCCGCAGATGCGGGCGACATGGGCGATGCTGTCGTCGTCGGAGACAAGCTTTGCGGCCGCCTGACTCAGCCGGTACGACAGCAGATAGTCCACGGGGCTGCTGCCGGTATGGGTTTTGAAGAGACGGTAGCATTCTGTCCTGCTGACCGAAGCGCTCGCCGCGATATCGTTCAAATCGATCAGCTCGCCATAATGCTGCTGGATGAACACGAGCATGACTCGCATACGCTGTTCGCGGCGCTGCTCGACACTCGGCGCTTCCGGGATGTCCCTTGTGGACAGTGTCCGGAGCAATTCCTTCCACAACGTGGCCATGTGCGTCATGTAGTCCAATGCTCGCATGGGATCATGCTGGCCGACCGCGGTGAGCGCTCGAATCTCCCTCAGCATGGCGGCATCCCGTTCGGTGGTGAGTCTCAGCCCCGCGAACGGCTTGCTGGACACTGGCAGCACTTGGTCGAGATAGATGGTGCCGGCCGGTTGTCCCGAGAAGAACAGCGGGGAGACGGTCAAGCAGCTCATCACGGCACCCGGTGTGGGGTGATCCGCCGAATGCAGCATTTTCGAATTCACGAAGATGCCATCGCCCTGTTGCAGTCGAATTGTATTCGAGGTGCCATGCAGGTGATAATCGCATGCGCCTTTCAGCATGAAGGCGAATTCGAAATCCGTGTGCCAGTGGATGTTGATCTCATGGCCGATGAGTGTATCGAAATAATCCATACAGAAATGAATCGGTATGGACGCGTCGTTATAGCGGATGTCCTCCAAATAATCGTCGTTGACGGGGACGGCCTTGTTCAGGGTATTGGTGGCATCTTTCGCGGCGAGCGACAGGACATGTGGAGGGTGTGATGGGGCGGGTTCGGCTGGCATGGTTGACTCCTTGCCTATTGCAACAGTGGTGGAAATATAGTTGCATCTTCTGATTCAATAATAGCGAAAACTGGCCGTTATTTTGGTGATGGCATATTTAATCTGGAATTAATCTCATAGTACACATGGTTCAGAAAAGCCATGTCCGTAAAACATATCCCCGTACTTATATAGCGCCTGCATCCCGACAGAGGGCTGCGGGTGAGACAACCAAAGGAGATAATCATGCTGCAAGGAAACTGCGCCTTCGAAATCAAAGACAACATACTGATCATGGAAGCGGAGCCGGGCAAGGACTACTTCGCCAATCCGGTCAGCGGGGAGGTCAAGGCGGACGCCGCGTTTGCGTATACGACGATCGAGGGTGATTTCACCTGTCGCGCCAAAGTGCGGTTGGAACACAAAAGCCAGTTCGACGGTGCCGGCCTGTTCGCCTTCCAGGATGATACCCATTGGGTGAAGGCCTGCTTCGAACAAGGCGACTACGGATTCAAGTCGGTGGTCACGGTGATGACCAACGATCATTCCGATGACGGGTATGGCGTGACCATCCCGGGCGACTCCATCTGGCTCCAGCTGGCCCGTACCGGCGACGTATTCTCCATTCACTACTCGTATGACGGCGACTTCTACTACATGTCTCGTCTGGCGCGCATGCCATTCGCCAAGACGCTCCAAGTGGGGTTCGAGGCGCAGTCGCCTACCGGTGAAGGCGGCAAGCGATACTTCACCGATTTCACCATCGTGCGTGAGGGGCTGAAGGATCCGCGTGCTGGACAGTGAAGCCTGTGGGAAGCGCTGATCTGGGTATGCGTCGGTAAACCTGAGACGGGTTGGTTAGATCGTGGTGACATAATCGAGCCAACCCGTCTCAGATTCGGGAGACGGAGTATGGGGCACGGACGAGGGAGGGGTGCTCGCGAGTGCTCAGCGCGCGGCGTTGCGGGCGGCGATGCGCTCGCAGAAACCGGTCTTGTCCGCCTCGGTGATCGGGCGAATCACACGGGCCGGGTTGCCGACAGCGACCACGCCGGCCGGAATATCCTTGGTAACCACTGAACCGGCGCCAATCACCGAACCGCGGCCGATGGTCACGCCGCCGAGCACGGTCACATGGCCGCCGAGCCAGACGCCATCCTCGATCACAATCGGCTTGGCCTGGCAGGCGCCGCTCTTGCGCTCCTCGAAATCAAGCGAGTGATTGGTGGCGAACAGTCCCACCATCGGCGCGATCCACACGTAGTCGCCCAAGGTGATAGGCGCGTTGTCGAGCATCACGCAGTCAAAGTTGATGTAGGCGTGCGAGCCGATGGTGATGTTGCGTCCCATTTCGCAGCGGAAGTTCGGTTCGATGAACACGTCTTCGCCGACTGCGGCGAAGAGCTGCTCCATAATCGCGCGGCGTTCGGCTTCCTGATCGTAATCAAGTTGGTTATAGGCGCGGAACAGCTTCTTGGCCTCCACGCGCTTGCGTTCGATTTCCGGATGGGAATCCTCATAGACTTCGCCGGCCACCATGCGCTGCCATTCCACCAGTCCTTCCGGAGTGAGGTCGGCAGTGACATCGTACGAATTAACAGTCATAATCGCTCCTTTGCCTGAGACTTGTTTGCCGCTGCACCATGGCGTGCGGCTGCCATGCCGCGCAACGGTCTCATGCCATCATAATGTCCCGTAAGCAGATGCAACGTTCGACATGGCCGGCAGATACGGCATGATGATGATTCCACCATTGCACAGCGTTGCCGCTGCCGATAACGCATCATGCGGTACGAGAATCGCTTATGCGATTCGTCATCAGAGAGATACCGATGGCGATGGGCATGGTGAGCATCAATATCGGATAGAACCATGCCAAATCAACATTGGCGTAGAGTGCTCCGCCGATGATTGGCCCCAGTGCCATACCCAGATCGAGACCGATGTAGTATGTGGCGTTGCCGCGGCCGCCGTGCCCGGTGCCGGCAAGGCGCACGGCGGAGGATTGACTGACCGAACTCATGATGCCGTACGATGCGGCCATGAATATCGAAGCGATTAGTAATACGCCGTTGTTGTTGAGTGCGGCAAGCACACCAAGCGCAACAATCATGCATGCGGCGCAAAACCATAGGAACCAGCGGAATGAGCGACGGTCGAACATGTTGCGCATTGCTATGCGCAGAATCAGCAGTGCCACGGCATAGAGCGGGAAGAACAGACTGACATTGACGCTCAGATGGCGAGCTTGCGTATACGTGACGATATAGGACTGCGTGGCGCAGTAGGGGATGGCGAACAGCATGAATACCGCCGCCACGGGAATCACACGTATGGAAATCACCTGCTCTATGCGATCGCGGAAGGTCGGATGCTGCGGTTGCTGTGTTGGTGTTGGTGTAGGCGTGGCTTCTTTGGTGGGCGTTCGTGGCGTCGATGGTGAACCGCCCCGGCGAACCAGTACAACCATGATGAGTGCCGCGGTCATCGCCGCCGTGGTCACTGCGAAAGCGGCGCGATAACCCAAGGAAGCGCATATGCGAATGCCGATGGCTGGTCCGAGTGCCATAGCCAGGGCATTGGCCAAGCCGTAATACCCCATGGCCTTACCGATGTGTGCCAGTGGAATAAGCGAAGACATCCAAGCCGCGAGACATACGGACAGGCCGGAGAATCCGATGCCATTGATGATTCGGGCTGCGAACAGCGTTGCTGCGTGAGGGGATACCATGTAGCCGGCATTGGCGGCAATCATCAGCAGGACGGCGATGATGGAGAACTGTTTCATCGGTATGCGGTCGCTGAGGCGGCCCGCCCAAGGCCGGCAAAACAGGGAGACGATGTTCATGGTGCCCGCGATGATGCCGGCGAACTCTCCGCTCGCTCCCAAGGTGTGCGAGTAGCCGACGATGAGCGTAGTGCCCATCATTGTGGCGGACATGTAGAAGAACGCGGCCGCCATAATCAGAATAATGCTGCCGTTCATGAACTTGTCATTATCTTGAGGTTCGTTGGCGGGGGCAAGACCTTGTGTTTTCGTTGATAATGCCGGCATGTGTGTTGTTTCTCCTTATGCTGCTGCAATCATTGAAACTACCCATTGCAGCGCTTCCAAGCAATGTATTGTAGAGAATCGCATGTGGATTTGGGGTGAGTCTGTGGCCTCTATTCTGGCGAGAGTGCACTCTTTTGGTGGTAACACGACGTACGCTGGCCGGAGAGGAAAGAAGGTGCCGAGCATGTATGACCGACGGCTGGCCGCCATCATCGCGGCAGGGGAATGCGGTAGTTTCAATCAAGCGGCGCATAGGTTGCATCTTTCGGCAACCGCATTGATCAAACAGGTCACCGGCTTTGAACATGAGTATGGGCTTACGTTGTTCGAACGTGGCAGCAATGGCGTAAGACCTACTGTTTCTGGTCGGGTCCTGATTGAAGACGCAAGAAATCTCATTCGGCAAAGCGAGCAAACCTTGCGCCGCGTGCGTGAACTGGAACAGTCCGATGAGTCGACCGTCAGGCTTGCCGTTTCGATGCTGCGTCCGGCGACGCCGGTGCTGGAACTTTGGCCGCGTGCCTCGGCATGGCTGGAACAGCAGCGACGGCAACAGTTGCGTTTGGAATTGGTATCGATGTCGGATTCGCCGGAGGGGTTTATGGATGCACTGAATCATCTTGGCGAGGAGGTGGATGTGGCGGCCAGTGGTTTTTCGCCCGCGAACCAACAGCATCCATGCCGGGTGCTGAAACTCGGGGAGTATCCGCTGCAAATGGGAGTGCCAGTATCGAATTTGCTGCACGCCAAACCTGTTACGGCATTGGGCCTGAGCGATCTGGAAGGCCAGCGGATTCATATTCCTCAACCGGGCGATAATGAGGCGATGGATGAGGCGCGCAGTCTGTTACAGACCATTCCCGGGGTCACGCTGATTGACATGCCGCAATATACGTTTGATGAGTTCAATACGTGTGCCGCCAATGGCGATCTCATCGTCGCGCGAACTTTCGGCACC
The DNA here is from genome assembly GCF_018555455.1 of Bifidobacterium colobi. GTDB lineage: Bacteria > Actinomycetota > Actinomycetes > Actinomycetales > Bifidobacteriaceae > Bifidobacterium > Bifidobacterium colobi. Next base: position 455,288 of record NZ_JAFEJU010000002.1, read on the forward strand.
GGCATCCATCCGATGATTCGCACCATGCCGGTCAACTGGAATGTGACCATCGACTACGGACTGTTCTACCCGAACAATCCTTCTGAAGCGGTGCGGCGATTCGTGGAAGCTATTGCCGCTGTACGCTAACAGCGGGTGCGGGGCACTTTAGGGGAGGAGCCGATGCAGGGCTGCGGCCAAGCCGTTGTTGTCGACGTGTGGCGCAATCATGTCGGCGACTGATTTGACGGCTTCGGTGCCGTTGCCCATCGCCACGCCTATGCCGGCGGTCTGTATCATCTCAAGATCGTTGTCGCTGTCGCCGATGGCGATCGTGTCGGACAGGGGAACTCCAAGCCGTTGAGAGACTTTCATGAGCGCCGTGCCCTTGTCCACTCCGAGGATGAGGATCTCGCCGTTGTCTTCGCTGGAAGCGTTGATGGATCCGTGGATAATGGTCGCGTAGCCAGCGAGCTCGCGACGCACATCCTCCACGGTGAGGCTGCCGTTCTCGGGGACGTAGAACGTTCCTTTGCGGACTGGAGGCAGAGGGGTGGAATGGTCGGTGATGCTGTGCCAGGAGCCGCGCATCTGCGGATGCCGCAGCAGTTTGCGCCAGATGCCAAGCCGGTGCAGGTAGCGTTCGGTGGCGTGCATGCCGTCGGGGCAGTGCCAAGCATACGGCATAGAGTGAGAGATGAAGAACGAGGTCGCCGTGCGGACGGATTCAGTGGGCATACGCTCGTCTATGATGGTCTCACCGTTGAGCTCGGCGTATGCGCCACCGTCGGATACGATACCGTCGAACCCGAGTTCGAGCACAGGCGGATCGATATCCAACGCCGCACGGCCTGAACAAATGAACAGTTTGTGTCCGGCCTGCTGTGCGCGCTGGCACTCCTTGCGCGCGGATTCAGGAATATGATGACTGCTATCAAGCAGTGTTCCGTCAATGTCGATGAACACTAGCGTGGGCTTTCTCATGCGCGTACTCTCCTATGGAATGTCGACATCAGCGTCTGGACTGTAAATGGCGTTCCCTAAGAATAATTCATTCGAATGAATCATGCAATTGTAGGTGGTAGACGTGTCTGCAATTCGAATGAATATGAGTCATGCGATAATATGGATTATGCGTGCTGCGGCGATGTAGCGCGGCTGGATGATGCAACTGTGGAGGGCATGTCATATGAAGTACCGTGAACTGGCGAAGATTCTCAAGGTGGAGATTGATAAGGGCAAGTACCGTGACACAGGAAAGCTGCCCACCGAGCCCGAGCTCATGGAGCAGTTCGGCGCGACCCGGTACTGCGTGCGTAACGCCATAGCCCTGCTGGCCGAGCTCGGCGACGTGTACCCGGTGCAGGGCAGCGGCATGTTCGTCCGGGAGAACAGGCGCGAGGGCTGCCTCAACATCAACGGCACGAGAGGCATGACTTCGGAGTTTCCCGGCCATTCCGTGTCATCCAAGCTGATCAAGCTGGAGCAGCGCGAGGCGGGCGCGGACTCTGCGCGCCTCAAGTGCGCCGCCGACGCCAAAGTCTATAGCGTCTCGCGCCTGCGCCTGCTGGACGACGAGCCGTTCGCCATCGAGTACGCCCTGTATCTCAAGGAGTTCGTGCCGTATCTCAGTGAGGAGATTGCCAGCGGCTCCATCTATGCGTATATTCGCGAGGACCTGGGGCTGAGCACGGGCTTTGCGGACAAGCTGATATACGCGCGAGAGCTGGATCATGGCCGGGCCGACCTCCTCGGCCTGTCGGCTGGGGATCCCGCCCTGGTGGTCGAGGACGACGCCTATCTGGCCAGCGGCCGCATGTTCAACGCCGGCACGGTCTACTACCACTACAAGAAGGCCACGTTTTTTAATTTCGCCGACCTGAAGTAGTCCTTTATGTACGTGAGGCGGCGTTGCCGGTTGGACGGCGCGTCGTCTTGCGGTATTCCCTCGGGGAGGCGACACGCCATATCCAAAAATCATTCGAATGAATTTGACACAGACGGATGAAATTCGTATATTGTAGTCAAGTCATTCGAATTACGCCTATTCATTCGAATGACTTGATACTGAACAAGAGGAATCGGGCCGGCAACAAGGACGCCGGCCCGGGGACGTCAACCAGTCCAAAGGAGGACGAGAATGAGGGAGTTCGGCAACAAACTGCTCAACGGCTTCATGAAATTCGCGACGACCAAGGCGGTCACCGCTCTGAAGGACGGCTTCGTGCTCACGATGCCGGCCACCCTGGTGGGATCGCTGTTCCTGCTGCTTGCGAACCTGCCGTTCGAGGGCTACACAGACTTCATGAACAACCTGCTCACCGACAAGTGGAACATCGGCCTGAACCAGGTGTCCGCCGGCACATTCAACATCCTGGCCATCGTCATCGCCGTCGGCATCGGCTACGCCTACGCGCGCAACGAGAAGGAGGACGGCATCTCCTCCGGCCTGCTGGCCCTGGTCGCTTTCTTCATCCTCTCGCCATCCTCGGTGAGCATCGACCACAGCACCGTCGACGCTTTGAAGGAAGGCACCACAGCGTCCGTGTCCGGCGCGATCTCCACCTCGTGGACCGGCGGCAACGGCGTGATTACCGCCATCATCGTCGGCCTGCTGTCCGGTCTGGTGTTCGTCAAGTGCATGAAGCACAACCTCAAGATCAAGCTGCCCGACTCCGTGCCCGAAGGCGTGTCCAACGCGTTCTCCGCCATGATCCCTGGCTTCTTCGTGGTGCTCGGCTCCGCCGTCATCTACCACCTATGCCAGGTGTTCGGTGGCGTGAGCTTCACCGAACTCATCTTCAAGATCCTGCAGACCCCGATGCAGAACCTCACCGACAATTGGGCCGGCGCGATTATCATCACCCTGCTCATCTCGGTGCTTTTCTGGTGCGGCATCCACGGCCCGAACGTTGTCATGGGCATCATGGCCCCGCTGCTGACCGCCAATTCCGTGGCAAATCAGGCCCTTATGGACGCCGGCAAGGCCGTGAACACCGCCGACGGCGGCCATATCCTCACCCCGCAGATCGTCGACTGCTTCGTCAAGTTCGGCGGCACCGGCATCACCCTTGGTCTGCTTATCGCCGGCCTGATCGTGGCCAAGTCGAGCCAGATGAAGGGAATGTCGAAGCTGTCCATCGTGCCTGGCCTGTTCAACATCAACGAGCCGGTCATCTTCGGTCTTCCGATCGTATTCAACCCGTTCTTCCTGATTCCGTTCATCGTCGTTCCGCTGATCGCCATGATCATCACCTACGGCGCGATGTACATCGGCTTCATGCCTCCATTCGGCGCCGTCCAGGTGCCGTGGACCACCCCAGTGATCATCTCCGGCTTCCTGCTGGGCGGTTGGAAGGGTGCGCTCATCCAGCTCATCATCCTCGTGATTTCCGTGGTCGTCTACCTGCCTTTCGTCAAGAAGCAGGATCAGGCATGGGTCGCCGAGCAGGCCGCCAACGACGCCGATCTCCAGACCGCCGCCGAGGCCGCTAAGGCCTGAGCTGCGGGCGGAACGGCTCCGCTCTTCTGATTGACGACAATCGGATCATGGGAGCCCGGTATGAGCGACCACCCTTACCGGGCTCCCTCCTTATCAAAACTCAACGCATATAGAGAACCAATCGTCCCACAATCGGTGTGGGCCCATTGAAAGGAATAACACCATGAAGATCGTACTGTGCTGCAATGCCGGAATGTCCACCAGCATGCTGGTCAAGAAGATGCGTACCGCCGCCGAGACCAAGGGCATCGAGGCCGAAATCGACGCCTACCCGATCTCCGAGGTCGAGGAGAAGGCCGCGAACGCCGACGCCGTGCTGCTCGGCCCGCAGGTGCGCTACGAGCTCGACCACGTCAAGAAGCTGCTGCCCGGCAAGCCGGTCGAGGCCATCAACCCGCAGGACTACGGCATGGTGCGCGGCGACAAGGTGCTCGAACACGCCATCGCCATCGCCTCCAAGTAACCCGACACCAACAGACAACCAAACGAACGAACCAAGGGCGGTAACAATGGCAGAAGACAACAAGGACTTCGACTGGGAGACCCTCTGCTTCCAGATGATCACGGCCGCGGGAAGCGCCAAATCCGACTACATCGAAGCGCTGCAGGCGGCCAAGGCTGGAAAGTACGACAAGGCCGATGAGCTCATCAAGAGCGGCGACCAGAGCTTCGCGATCGGCCACGACCTGCACACCAACCTCGTACAGCGCGAGGCGTCCGGCGAGAGATCGAGGTCAGCCTGCTCATGACGCACGTCGAGGACCAGATGATGGCCGCGGAGACTGTCAAACTGCTGGTCAACGAGCTCATCACACTGTACAAGAAGATCAACTGACCCACAGGACTTATCAGGAAAAGGAACACAACATGGGTTTCCCAAGCAACTTTCTGTGGGGCGGCGCAGTGGCCGCCCACCAGCTCGAAGGTGCATGGAACGAAGACGGCAAGGGGGTGTCCATCGCCGACGTGATGACCGCGGGCGCGCACGGCGTACCCCGGCAGATCACCAGCAGCGTTGAGACCGGCAAGATCTACCCGAACCACTGGGGCAACGACTACTACCACCGCTTCCGTGGCGACGACTCGCTGTTCCAGGAGATGGGCTTCAAATGCTTCCGCACTTCCATCGCATGGTCGCGCATCTTCCCGAACGGCGAGGAGGACGAGCCCAATGAGGCCGGGCTAAAGTTCTACGACGACCTGTTCGACGATCTCAAGGCCAAGGGCATGGAACCGGTTGTGACGCTCTCCCACTTCGAGATGCCACTCAACCTGAGTCTCAAATACGGCGGGTTCACCGACCGCAGGCTCATCGACTTGTTCGTCAAGTTCGCGCTCACCGTCATGGAACGCTACAAGAACAAAGTGAAGTACTGGCTGACCTTCAACGAGGTCAACAACCAGATGAACCTCGACAACCCGATCTTCGCCTACACCGATTCTGGCATCCGCTTCTCCGACACGGACACGATCCACGAGCGCAAGCGCAAGGTCTGGCAGGCCGTGCACAACGAGTTCGTCGCCAGCGCCCTGGTCGTCAAGCGCGGCCACGAGATCAACCCTGACTTCCAGATCGGATGCATGCTGGCCATCGTGCCAATCTACCCTGCCACCTGCAATCCCGACGACGTGATGCGTGCCGAAGTCGCTATGCGCGACCGGCTTGTGTTCGGCGACGTGTACGTCAACGGCGAATACCCGAACTACGCGAGAAACATGTGGGCCCGCGAGGACGTGGCCCCGCACATGGAGTCGGGAGACGAGAAGACCATAGCTGAGGGCACGGTCGACTTCATCTCCATCAGCTACTACATGTCGATGGCTCTGTCCGCCGACGACTCCACCCCCGGCGACTTCGACTCCGGCATCGCCGGTGTGGTACGCAATACGTACATCCCCGCCACCAAATGGGGCTGGCAGATCGACCCCGTCGGCCTGCGCTACGCATTGAGCGTCCTGTACGAACGCTACCGCAAGCCGATCTTCATCGTGGAGAACGGCTACGGCGCATACGACACTGTCAACCCGGACGGCACCATCGACGACGACGACCGCATCGACTACCTGCGTGCCCACATCGAACAGGTCAAGAAGGCCATCGACCTCGACGGCGTGGAGGTCATGGGCTACACCGTGTGGGGCTGCATCGACGTGGTCAGCTTCGGCACTGGCGAATTCAAGAAACGCTACGGCCTGATTTACGTCGACGCCGACGACGAAGGCCACGGCAGCTTCGAACGACGCCGCAAGAAATCCTTCGGCTGGTACCAGAAGGTCATCGCCACCAACGGCGAGCAACTACAAAACGCATAAAACGCATAAGGAGCATCATCATGTCTCAGGAATTCACGTTCACCGTATCCGACCCCGAGGGCATGCACGCCCGTCCCGCAGGTCTGCTGGTCGCCAAGGCGCAGCAGTATGATTCGACCATCATCGTCAGCCATGACGGCAAATCCGTGGACGCCAAACGCATCTTCGGTGTCATGGGACTCGGCGTCAAGCAGGGAGACGAAGTCACCGTCAAGGTGCAGGGCAATGACGAGGCCAAGGCCGCCGCCGAATTCGAGCAGTTCCTCAAGGAGAACCTGTGATGAGAACGATACAAGGCGTCGGCGTATCTGCCGGCATCGCCATCGGCGCGATCCGCGTGCTCGATACCGCCGACCACGCTGTCGAACGCCGCGTGGTCGACGATTCGCAGGCCGAGGTGGAACGCTTCCGCACGGCCCGTGACACAGCCGTCTCACAACTCAAGCAACTACGCGACAAAACCGCAGCGGAGTTCGGCGAGGGCAAGGCCGAATTGTTCGACACCCACCAGCTCATGCTCCAGGACCCGGACTACGTGGAAAGCATCGAGGACCTGATCACTCAGAGCAAGGTAAACGCCGAGTTCGCGGTCAACAGCACCGCCGAGCAGTTCGCTGCTATGTTCGCCGCGATGGACAACTCGTACATGCAGGCGCGCGCCTCCGACGTCAAGGATGTATCCCGCCGCGTGATCAACGTGCTCGAAGGCAAGCGCGGCGGAGCTGCGGCGGATGATGAGGATGGCGAGAGTCATATCATCCTTGCCGAGGATTTGGCTCCTAGTGAGACCGTGCAGCTCGATCGGGCCAAGGTGCTTGGATTCGTGACCGCTAAAGGCTCTGCGAATTCGCACACCGCGATCTTGGCCCGCACGATGGGATTGCCCGCCATTATCGGCATCGGCGATGCTTTCGATCCAGCCGACGACGGCCATACCGCGGTGATTGACGGCACCAGTGGTCTGGTGTTCGTTGACCCGGACGAGAAGACCCTCGCTGAATACCGTGGCAGAAAGGCCAAGTACGAGGAACACATGCGCCTTCTGCAGGAGCTCAAGGGCAAGCCCACCGAGACCAAGAGCGGCCAGAAGGTTCGCTTGTATGCCAATATTGGCCGTCCGTCCGATGTGGCCGCGGTGCTGGCCAACGATGCCGAGGGCATCGGCCTGTTCCGCAGCGAATTCCTGTATCTGGAGAGAGGGGATTACCCGACCGAGGAGTTCCAGTTCGAGGCATACAAGGAAGTCGCGCAGAGGATGGGCGACCGTCTGGTCGTCATCCGCACGCTTGACATCGGTGCGGATAAGCAGGTCGGCTACTTCAACCTGGAACACGAGGACAACCCCGCGCTCGGCTACCGTGCCATCCGTATCTGCCTGACCCGTCCGGAGATCTTCAAGGTGCAGCTGCGCGCCCTGCTGCGCGCCTCGGTGTATGGCAACATCGCCATCATGCTGCCCATGATCACCTCCGTGCAGGAAGTGCGCGACGCTAGGAAGATTCTCGAAGAGGTCAAGGAGGAGCTGCGCGGTGAGCACATCGACTTCAATGAGCACATCCAGGTCGGCATCATGATCGAGACGCCTGCTTCGGTGATCATGGCCGACGAACTGGCCGCTGAAGTCGACTTCTTCTCCATCGGCACCAACGATTTGACCCAGTACACGCTGGCATGCGACCGTCAGAACCCGAACCTCGGACGCTTCGCGGACCCACACTCGCCAGCCGTGCTGCGCATGATCAAGATGGCCACCGAAGCCGCCCATCGCCACGGCATCTGGTGCGGCATTTGCGGCGAACTCGGCGCTGATTTGAGCCTGACTGACAAGTTCCTCGAGATTGGTCTCGACGAACTGTCCGTTTCGCCTACCAGCGTGCTACCTCTGCGCGACGCCATTCGCAATCACTGAGCGATACTAGATACTAAAAGACACTCATGGCCCGCCCCGCAACATATATGTTGCGGTGTGCGGGCTATTAGCGTCTTTGCGGCTATGCGGTTTGCCGCTGTTGTGCCGTGTTCCAAGAATTGGACATAGCGCGCCAGATGCAGACGGCATGTCAATGTCGATGATTATGGTCAGCAACTATGTGTTCTATGCGTTGCATGATGACAATGGCGCGATTCGCGCTGAAGCCCGCGATCTAACGGGTAGATAGGCCCACGGGTGGGCCTTGGCATACCTGGATTCGCGCTTATGACTGCGCGTCGGTATGCCGGTTTGTCATATGCAAATCAATCAATGCTTGGATGGCATGTGATGTGCGAATAGGCGGCTCTGTCTCAGTCCGTTCATCGCGCGTCGAGAGAATAAAGAAAGTTAAGAACACGTATGTCCCAATCTTCTGTGGAAGAACCAACTGTTTCTGAAACCGGATGGATGCGACGGGCCGCACTGCTGCTCGCGGGTCAGGCATTCTCGCTGCTTGGCTCCAGTGTGGTGCAATTCGCTATCTGGTGGTGGATTGTGCTGCAAGCACGCACCGGTTCGGCCATGCTGCTGGCCACCCTATTCGGTGTATTGCCGCAGTCGCTGGTCTCGATTTTCGGCGGACCGATGGCAGACCGATACAATCGCAAGGCGCTGATTATTCTGCCGGATTTGATCATCGCCGGCGTGACGGTGTTGCTGTCGGTCAGCTTCGCGCTCGACTGGGCGAGTCTATCGCTGATTTTCGTCGTACTGCTCATCCGTTCGGCGGGCGGCGGTATTCAGCAACCGGCCGTGCAATCGTTCATTCCGGACGTGGTACCGGAAAGCAAACTGCTGCGCGTCAATGCGATATTCGGTGTAATAGATTCCGCGAACCGCATCGCAGCGCCGGCGCTCGCCGCAGTTCTTGTCAATTTGGTGCCGTTGTGGGCGATCTTGCTGGTGGATGTGACCACGGCGGTGATTGGTGTGAGCTTCGTGGCAATGATTCGTGTGCCGCATATGGCTGCGCGGAATAGTACGGCGGTGCAGAGCAGTGCAGTTTCCGAGGTTGCCGTCCATGCTGAGGTTGCTGAGGCCTCCGCTGCCGCCAATCCCATCGCAGTCCTACGTCGTACCTTCGCTGATTTGAAGGTCGGTCTGACGTATGCGATGCGTCATCCGTATCTGAAAGGCGTGATTCTGGGCGATGCGCTGACCTGCTTGATGTCGGTCGCGCCGATGAACCTGACCTTGCTGCTCATGACCCGCGAATTCGAGGGCATTGATCTGAACCTCGGATTCATCAACCTCACCACCGCATCCGACAAGCTCGCCGCCAATGAACTGGGCCTGAGCGTCGGTATGCTGCTTGGTGGCGCGATCATGTCTGCCATCGGCCCGAAGCTGCTGCGCAGAAGTGTTGCGCAAATGGTTGCGGTCGCATTCGGCATCGCCATGGTCGGCGTGACCGTTATTGGTTTGGGTATTTCCCGGAATCTGCTGCTTTACCTTGCCGTCGATGTGTTGAACGGTATTGCCTCGGCGGTTTGCGTGGGGCCGATGCGCACGGTGATGCAGACCGAATCGGACGAGTCGATGGTCGGCCGCGTGTTCGGCCTTGACACCATGCTCTCCACGCTGGGTATGCCGTTGGGCATGCTCATTTTCGCGCCGCTCGCCGACGTGATCCCGATCGCATGGGTGTTCATCGCTGGTGGTCTGCTGACACTGCCGGTTGCTTGGTATGTGCTAGTGCTGTCACGCAAGGATGTGCCGGTGCACGCATGACTGAATAATCTTTTTCTGGTTAGACGATGTAACGCAGCCGGTACATGCCCGGCTGACTGCGCTCGGCGATGTCATTGAAGGCAACTGGGCAAATGATGGAGAGGTGGCTTCATTGAATTCGTTTCAATGAAGCCGTTGGACAATCGTTGCCCAGCTGACTTTGTTGACAGCGTTTTTGTGAAGCCGATTGGGTAGGTGATGGCCGAACGACTTCACGGAGGCATAGTGATGGAGCAAGAGTGACGTGGGCTGGGCAAGCCGTGGCAGTATGCCATCTCTTTTTGCCACTGTGCCGTCCTATCACCTGCGGTCGTGCACGAAAAGCGACAGCACGAATGCTGCCACCGCCACGATGGTGGAGGCAAGGAACACCGCATCCACGCCATGGGCGAGGCCGGCGGCCACGGAACCAGCCACCGATGCCGGCTGCGTGTTCATTGTCATGATGGTGAAGTTGATGGCGATGCCGATGGCAGCACATGTTTGACGCAACGTGTTGTTCATCGCCGTGCCATGAGGCAGCTGTGGGCCAGACAGTTGATTGAGCGCCGTGGTGGTGAGCGGCATCAGACAAAATGCCACACCGGTCATCATGATGGTGAAGAACACAGCCGGATACCATGCCGGCGTGCTGGCGGTCATGCGAGACAAGGCAAACGTGGTTATGGCGATCACGGCAATGGCGGGCGGGGCGATACGCCGGATACCGATACGGTCGAACAGTCGGCCGGCAACCGGATTGAACACGCCTTCGGCCACTCCACCGCCCATCAACAACAAGCCGGACTGCAAAGCGGTCATACCCAGCGAATTTTGTATGTACATCGGCAAGATGTTCATCGTGGCGATGAAGGTGACGAACACCAGCACAATCACCAGCATCGATAGGGCAAACATCGGCCGGGCGAATACGCGGAAGTCAAGCATCGGGCGCTCGAGATGCATCTGACGGTGAATAAACACGCACAGACTGACTGCGCCAACGATAAGCGAACCAAGTGTATCAGGGGAAAGCCAGCCTGACTGGCCGGCAAGACTGAAACCGAGCAATAATCCGCCAAAACCAAGTGTGGAGAGCGCAACCGAAAGCATGTCAATCGTTGGATTGGTTTGCCTGGTCACATTCTTCACCGTTGGAATGGCGATGGCCAATACAATGACGGCGATGACGATGAGCGGCACAAAGAGAAATCGCCATGGCAGGAAATCGATAATCAGACCGGAGAGAGTCGGGCCAAGCGCTGGAGCGAACGCAATGACCAAGCCGAACCAGCCCATTGCCGTGCCTCGTTTGTCCGGCGGGAACGTAAGGAACAGCACGGTTTGTAGCAACGGCATCACAATGCCGGCGCCAGTGGCTTGCAGTATTCGGCCCAGCAACAGCACCCAGAATCCTGGTGCGAACGTGCAGACGATGGTGCCGAACAGGAACATGCCGATGGCGTAGAAGAACAACTGCCGTGTGGTGAACCGTTGGATCAAAAACGCAGTAACCGGAATCATGATGCCGTTGGTGAGCATAAAGCCGGTGCTCAACCATTGCACGGTGTTGCTGGGCAGATTGAATTCGCGCATCAAATGCGGCAATGCCGACGTCATCAATGTCTGGTTCAGGATTGCGGTAAAGCTGCCGACCATCATCACAATGATCGGTACCAATGACTGCGTTTTGTTTGCTTTGTTCGCGGGCGCGACGGAATTCATGGAATACCTCGGTTGGTTGGAAACGAATCCAGCTGATTTCGGTCAACGCCGCATGATTGCAGCGCCGTAGCCCCTGCCGGCGATGTCAGCGACCAGTGTAGTGGTTGGGTTGACATGGGTGATCCGAGGTGCGAATGAAGTCCTTATATATGATCGCGCGCGATAGCTCGGTGTTGCACGCAGTATGTGCAGTACCTTGACTATCGCGCGCTGTTTATGTTTTGTTTGAGGCGCTGATGGCAGTGGTCACCACGGCAGCGGCTGGCCGTCGCGGAAGAATCCGCCGGTCGGACCGTCGTCGGGCAGGGTTGCCGCCCAGGTCACGCTTTTGGCACTGACTTCGACCGGGCGGCCGAACATGCCGGAGCCGAAGGTGTCGGTGATGTCCGGGCAGACCGCGTTGACGAGAATGTGGTTGGCGGCCAGTTCCTTTGCGGTTTTGATGGTCAGGCCGTTGAGTGCGAGCTTGGAGATGCCATAGCCGGAAGCGGGGATGCCCATCGAACCATGCAGGAAACCATACTGCGGGTCGCCATAGGAGCCGGCTCCGCTGGACACGTTGACGATGCGGCCGTGCTCCGACTTGCGCAGCAGCGGAATGAACTTCTGCGTGACATTCCATGTGCCGATCACATTGGTGTCGAGCACCATGCGCATTTCAGTAAGGTTTTGCTGCTCCACCGAGTCGCCGGCGCGCATGGATGCGGCATTGTTGATCAGCACGTCGAGCCGGCCGAATCGGCGAGCGACTTCCGCGGCGGCTGCCTTGACGCTTGCCTCATCGGTGGTGTCCATCACCACGTAGCTAGCGGAGATGCCTTGATCGATAAGGGCTTGGGCGAGCTGCGCGAGCTCAGGGCGGCGCGCGGCAAGAATAACGTGATAACCGGCTTCGCCTAGCTGGCGGGCGGTTTCGTACCCGAGACCGCCTTTGCGACCGGAACCGGTGATGAGTGCGATTTGCATGATGATGCTCCTTGGGGTGATGGGTTGGCGGAAGAGACGTGGCAGGATCAGAATTCGCGGCCGAGCTCGCGGGCCTTATCGAGGTAGGGCGTGCTGGCAACCTGACCGGGTGCGAATATGCCGGCGGCGATCACCGAACCCTTGATCTTCCAGCCGAGGCTTTCGCCGAAGCACATCTGGTAGTAGCCGAACACGTTCTTGGTGAGCACTTCTTCAGGGCTGGCGCCGGCGACCAGCAGCGCGGATTCCTTGCCGGCCAGATCGTCATGTGCGTCGAACGGCAGGCGATCCATCATCGCCTTGATTTGCGCGGAGAACTGCATCCAGTAGGTCGGGGTAGCAATCACGATGCCGTCCGCGGCCTTCATCTGCTCCATCACCTGTGTCATATCGTCGGCCGGCTGGTCATAACCGGTGAATGGCGCGATGTTCATATCCGCAAGTGTGAGCTTGGTGGCGGTGTTGCCTGCGGCTTCTACGCCCTCGATGAAGGCGTCGGCGAGCATGTCGGCGTTGCCACCCTTGGTGGGGCTGCCTTGGATGACGAGAATGTGCTTGGTCATGATGATTTCTGTTCCTTTCGATTATCGCTACGGCTATGCCGTCGTGTTCTTGATAAGGACAGTATGCATCAGTACATATACTTTTCGTTCTTAGAATAAAAAAACTGATTTTTGTGATATGGCAACGATGTTAGGATGGGAAACCATGAGCAAGCAAGTTGAGAACACCGGAACTGACGGCATCACCTCGCCCACGTGTGCGATGGGTTACGCGTTCAAGGCCATCGAGGGCAAATGGAAGTTGCCGGTCATGTATGTGCTCAGTGAGCGTGGTGCTGCGCGATACAACGAAATCAAACGTGAGCTTGGCATCACCAATATGATGCTCACCAATACTTTGCGCGATCTGGAGGAATACGGGCTCGTCAATCGCACCCAGTACAACGAAGTTCCGCCGCGCGTCGAATACTCGCTCACGCCCAACGGTTACGCCATCATTCCCGCCCTCAGGGAATTCGAAAAGTGGGGCCAGCTGCTGCTCGACGCCAAACCTACGGCGGGTGAAACGATAACTCCTGACGGCTCAGCTGGTCGCTAGGCGAGCATCACGAACGACATCGCGATGGTGGCCAGCAGCGTCGCCACGCCGAACGCCGAGAAGATGATGCCCACGGGCGGCATGTAGTTCGGCACCCGCTGTGCGAACGCATGCGTCGGGTTCTTCGGATCGTAGTACACGGGCATCGTACTGCCCTGCGGCCACAGCTGCTGTGCCATGGTTCGGTAGTTCGTGACCATGCCGGAGCTTATGTGCAGCATGTCCTTGTCCGACACATAGGCGCCGGAATCCACATAGGGGTTCAGTGGCGTGATATTGGAGGTGGTGACATACCCACGGAACCGGCGGTTGACCTTGTAGTTCCGTCCATCCACCTGATAGCCGATCACGGGGTAGAACTGATCCCCACCGGGGAAGCGGTAGTCAATCACCCAGCCGGTGGTCACGGCCGTGCAGCGACGCGCCTTGCCGCGCTGGATGGTGATAATGACGATGCCGGCGATGAGCATGGCCAGTCCGGGGAGTCCAAGGGTAGCGAGCATCAGGATTGCGATCTGTGTGTGCGTCATTGCGGTTCCGTTGCCTTCATTCGCGTGGATGTATGTGGTATATGAGCTAAATCTACTCCGGTGGGCCTGATTCTTCCAGACATTCGATCGGTCCGAGGCTTCGGCGTGCCCCTCATGCGATTCCGGCTGGGCTTCAGTGATGCCGGTCATGTATGTGCTCAGTGAGCGTGGTGCTGCGCGATATAACGAAATCAGACGTGAGCTTGGCATCACCAATATGATGCTCACCAACATGATGCTCACCAATACTTTGCGTGATCTCGAGGAATACGGGCTCGTCAATCGCACCCAATACAACGAAGTCCCGCCGCGCGTCGAATACTCACTCACGCCCAACGGCTACGCCATCATTCCCGCCCTCAAGGAATTCGAAAAGTGGGGCCTCTGCTGCCCGACGCCAAAGAAGGCGGCACTCAATACTGAATGTCGCCTTCTAACGTGAACTGAACGCGGATTACGCCGCTTGGTAACGTCGCCCTTTGGCCTTGTGGCTATTCCGCGCGCCAGATCATGCCGATGTGGGGAATGCCATCTTCCAGGAATTCGTCGGAGACCTGTGTGAAACCGAGGCGCTCATAGAGTTTACGCGCGTAGGTTTGGGCCTCGATGTGCACGGTATCGGCGTGCATGCGTTCCTGTGCCACTTTGAGGCCCTCGCGTACGATTCTGCTGCCTAAACCTTGCCTACGGCGAGTAGCCAATACGCGGCCGATGGATGCTTCGGGGAAGGTGATACCCGGGTCAATCACGCGACAGTAAGCGGCGATGCCGTTCTCATCATGCAGGAACACATGCCAGCAATGCCGGTCCGCATCATCCACCTCTTGATAGGCGCAGTGCTGCTCCACCACGAACACCGCCACGCGCACGCGGTAGATCTCATACAATTCCGCTGCGCTGAGCTCTTCGAACCGTTTGACCGTCAACTGCATGCGGCCAGTGTATAAGCCGCATGCGAATTGCATACTTGACATGCATGGCTGGGTATGAAGCAGGAGTATTAGACACGGAAAATGGCTCGTTGTGTAATACATTACGGAAGCTCGTGATCGGCCGGGCAAGGCGCTGGTAATGATGCATCGCATGTTCGGCCACGTTGAGGTTAAGGAGATTTTCGATGGAATACACCAAGTTAGGCAACAGCGACGTGACCGTGTCCCGAATCTGCATGGGTTGTATGGGATTCGGCGACGCGACCAAAGGCCATCATTCCTGGATTCTCGACGCCGACCAGTCTCACGAGATCATCAAATACGGCTTCGAACATGGCATCACGTTCTACGACACCGCCATCGGCTACGCGGACGGTACTAGTGAGGAATATGTAGGCCGCGCGCTGCGCTCCATCGCCAGCAAGCGCGAGGATTATCAGGTGGCCACCAAGTTCCTGCCGTGCACGGATGCCGAGCGAGAGGCCGGCGTAACCGGCCAACAGCATGTGCTGAACAATCTTGACGCCAGCCTGAAGCACCTTGGCCTCGACTACGTGGACCTGTACATCTGCCACATGTGGGACTACCACACCGACATGGCCGAGATTATGGAAGGCATGAACGAAGCCGTCAAGGCCGGCAAAGTGCGCGCGATCGGTATTTCCAATTGCTATGCCTACCAGCTCGCCAAGATGAACGCGCTCGCCGAGACCAACGGCTGGGCCAAGTTCGTTTCCATCCAAAGCCATTACAACCTCATCGCCCGCGAGGATGAGCGTGAACTGACCAAGCTGTGCAAAGAAGACAACATTGCCATGACTCCGTACAGTGCGCTCGCTGCCGGCCGTCTGGCTCGCAAACCTGGCTCGGCTGCCACCAAGCGACTGACCGAGGATCAGGTGGCGCATTCCAAGTACGATGCCACCGAAGCTCAGGATGACGTGATCATCGAGCGCGTGGCCGAAGTCGCCGCCAAGCGTGGCACTTCAATGACCGCCGTGTCGCTCGCCTGGCTCTTGACCAAGGTGACCGCGCCTGTGGTCGGCATGACCAAGCCGCATCATGTGGATGGTGCGCTCGATGCCGTGGCGTTGAAGCTTACGGACGAGGAGATCGCCTACTTGGAGGAGCCGTACGTGCCTCACAAGCTCGTCGGCGTGATGGCGTTCAACCACTGATTGTCGTCGAAGGCCCTCGTATTCGCCATTATTGCGGGTACAAGGCGCTTGGATCGCCTCCCAGAAGTCCAAAACGTCCGTATGTTCGCGCAATCCACGGACCCTGCGCGTACATACGGACGTTTTTCAGTGCAAAATCCTCCGTATGTATGCGCAGTACTCGTCAGTTGCGCGTACATACGGAGGATTCGCTGATGTTTGGCTGCAGTTAATCCACGATCCTGTTGTGCATATCACATCTGATACTGAAAAACCAGTCTGTTGCATCGGTGATTGATTCCGTATGCTTGAGGCCTATGAACGAACGTAACAGTACTATGGCGGCAACGTCCATTGAATCATCGCAGCTGCCTCAAGCCGATCGTGGAGCAGAGCATATGCAGGGCCATTGGGTGCTGGCCCAGCTTGGCAAACGCGTGCTCAGGCCGGGTGGCGAGAAGCTGACCAAGCGCATGCTGGCGCACCTGCCGATTGCCGGCAAACGCGTGGTGGAGTTTGCGCCAGGGCTGGGACGTACTACTCGGCTGATTCTGAACGCTGGGCCGGCTGGCTACACTGGCGTCGACCGGGACGAGCAGGTGGTGAAGATTATCAGTCCATTAGCGGTATCGGTGGGTGGTACCTGCATCAATGCCGACGCTGCACAGACCGGTCTGCCGGACGAATCGGCGGACGTGGTAATCGGCGAGGCAATGCTGACTATGCAGTCCGAACGTGGCAAACATGCGATTATCAGCGAAGCCCATCGTATCCTGAAGCCGGGCGGCCTATATGCGATTCATGAAATGGGTCTTGCGCCAGACGATTTGGACGAATCCATCAAAGACTCGATTCGTAAGGATCTGGCACGTGCCATCAAGGTCAACGCGCGTCCGCTGACCGCAGCAGAATGGCGAGCTGTACTGGAATCGGAAGGATTCGAAGTGCTATGGAACGGTGTGGAGCCGATGGCATTGCTCAAAATGCGCCGCAATCTTGCGGACGAAGGCATCGACGGCGTGCTGCGCATCATGCGCAATGTGCTGACACATCCGGATTTGCGTGCGCGCGTGTTCGAGATGCGCCGCGTGTTCAATACGTATGGTGATGCGCTTACCGGCATCGCATTCGTGGTGCGACGCAAGGATTGATGCCAGCAAAGCTTAAGCCGTGAGACTAAGCTGATGCCTAAGTTTCAATATTGCATACGTAGGTTGTGCATGGCATTGAAGCCGTGTGCAACACTGACAACTTACTATAGATAAGGAGTTCTGATATGACTGGCGAAGCCGCAGCCGAAAACAACGAGCCGATGGTGATGGAATTCATCGACGATTTGAATCCGCTGGTCGAGATTCAGCCGGAGGCCACTGTCTCCCGCACGGTGCTGCAGGTCGAGGGTGCCAATGTGGTCCTGTTTTCCTTCGACAAAGGCCAGGAGCTCAGCGAGCATACCGCTGCCATGCCGGTGCTGGTGCAGTGCCTCGAAGGTCATCTCAAGGTGACCGGCGGCGGCAAGACCGTGGATCTCAAGCCAGGCGGCATCCTGCACTTCCCGACCCGTCTGCCACACGCGGTCTACGCCGAAGAGGCCTCCAAAATGATGCTCATCATGATGCGTCACTGAGCAGTTGACTGTTAGCGGGGATCACACACGCCCGATTTCGCGGGCGGGATTGCCGGCCACGATGCTGCCCGCTGGCACATCGTGGGTCACTACCGCGCCCGCGCCCACGATGGCACCGTCGCCGATGGTCACGTTTTGCAGCACGATGGCTCCCGCGCCGATCCACACATGCTTGCCGATGGTGATGGGCAGGCTCATGGTGGTGGCGCGATCCATCGGATTCTTGCTGTGATTGATGGTAATGAGCTGCGCATTTGGCCCGATGAACGTGCCGTCGCCGATGGTGATACCGCCGCGATCCATCAGCGTGCAGCCCCAGTTGATGAACACGCCCCGGCCAATTTGGATGTTATGTCCGAAATCCGTGTAAAACGGCGGATTGAAGCGGAAGGATGGGTCAACCGGGTGTCCGACGATGCGCTCGAAAAGCATGTGCGCTTCCTGCTGGTCGTGGTACCCGGTGTTGAGCTCGGCACAGAGCCGTTTGGTCTCTTTGATAATGGTGGCGATGGCGCAATAGCCGGGATCGCATGGGTTGACTGGTGCTCCGGTGCGGTCGCGCTCAAGAATATCGGCTGCTTTGGCTGTCATGATGGCTCCTTGGTTGAATCTGCCATCATTGAACCGCGCAGGTTTGGCACTGTCTAATACCTAGGGTTTATGCGCTCTCATGCCGGCAGGGCATGCAACGCCAGCACCTGACTGATGCTGCTCTCCCTCAGTCAGCTTCGCTGACAGCTCCCTCACCAGAGGGGGACCGAGTCTGTGCGATCCGGTAATCTCCCACGATTCTTACAGCTCCCTCACCAGAGGGGCCGAGGAAAGCAATCACATGGTCTGCAGGAATCTGGCGAACGCGGCCGCCGCCGGGGAGACAGCCCCTTGCTTCTTCCACACCAGTACCGAGCTGCTTTCCAGCGCGGGTTCCAGCGGCACCGCGCGTACGCCCGGATAAGTGGTGCCGTGGTCGAGGCACAAGTACAGACCCAAACCACTTGCTGCCATTGCCGCACCATTGGCTGGCAGATTGCAGGTGCCGGCTATGTTGAGGTGCGGGGCATAAGGGCCGAACCAGTTCATCACCACACGACGCACCGGTTCGCGTGAAGGCAGCAGCAGCGACTCGTTGGCCAGATCGGCGGGGGAGAGGGAGTCGTGGGCCTGCAATGCATGACCGTTCGGGATCATCGCACACCAATGCTCGGTGATATTGGTGCGTAAGAATTCGTATCGGCTCGTATCCACCGGGTCGGCGAGCAGACCGAAATCCAGCAATCCCTGCTCGAGCTGATCCTGAATCACGTCCGCCGTGGTGCTGACCACGTTGAACCGTACGCCCGGGTGTAGGGTACGGAACGCGGCCATACGGTCGGCGAGGAACATCATGGCGCGCACTTCGCCGCAGCCGGCCATAATGTCGCCGCTTAGTTCGTAACTGGACTGCTTGAGCTCGAATTCCGCCTTGTCTGCCAAGGAAACAATGGTTTGCGCGCGCTCGCGTAAGAGCCGGCCTGCCTCGGTCAGTGTGATGGTGTGACTGCCACGCTCGAATAAGGTGACGCCGAGTTCCTCTTCCAGCTGCTTCAACTGTCGGGAGAGCGTCGGCTGGGAGATGCGCAGCAACTGCGCCGCCCACGTGATATTGCCTTCCTCGGCCACTGCCAGAAAATACCTGAGCACGCGCAGTTCCATGATTTCCGCTCCCTTCCGGCAGATTCGACTCATCCATTGTAAATGGTTAGACTCGCTAAAAGGATTCGCGCGGCAGGCTTGATACGGCTGAACAGGGGGAGGACTGCATATGACCAGAATTTTGGTTGTGGAAGATGAGCAGGCGCTCAACGACATCACCTGCGATACCCTGCGCGACGCCGGATACGAAGTGACCGGCCGCGTGCCCAAGGCGATTTTTCCGCATATGTGACGCCTCGGCATGTGGAGGGCACCCGGCAATGGAACTCCACCGATCAGATGTTCGCCGATTTCAACACAATGGTGGCTGAATTGGGCAGCATCGAGACCATGAAAAACGATTTCGTGTCCAATGTGAGTCATGAAATCAAGAACCCGCTTGCCATCATCACTACGCATGCCAAGGCTTTGGAGCATGCCACCGTGGAGATTATCGATGACGGCTGCGGTATGAGCGAGACCGAAGCCGCCCACATATTCGATAAGTTCTACCAGGGGGGGGCACCGCGCATGCCGCAGCGCAGATCGCGAATCTGGGCGCGGCTCCAGCGTGCAACGGTCGTATCGCCGGGCTGAGCCTCGGCCTCATTGGCTGCGCATTCCTTGCCGGCGCGACGTTCTCCTATCTCGCCTCCATGATTGCGCTGATGGTCATTCTCGCCATTCCCGGCTTCGCCTGCTGGATTGCCGCATACCCCGTATGCCGCAAAGCAAGCCAATTGCTTGCGTAAATCATTGTCCGAGTGATTGAGGTATGTTGCGCTATTGCGAGCGTGCATTGCATGCCACATGATGCTGAAGAGGGGATACCACGCAAAGTATGACAGAGAAGAATCAGACGCCGATAACCGATAAACAGCGCACGGCGATTTTCGCGGTACTCCTGGCCGCGTGCATCGCCGGTGCGTTTGCGCAAACATCGCTGACCACCGCACTGCCGGCAATCATGACAAGCCTCGACATTTCCGCGGTGCTCGGCAACTGGCTGACCAGCGGATTCTCGCTGGCGATGGGCGTGATTATCCCGGCTACCGCGTTCATGATGAAACGGTTCAACACCAAGCCGCTGTTTTTGACAGGTCTTGCGCTATTCGCCGGCGGTCTGCTGCTGGCCGCCGTTTCGCACAGTTTCCCGCTGCTCATGACCGCGCGCATCATCTAGGCACTCGGTTCCGGCATCTCACTGTCGATGACGCAGGTGATCATTCTTGCGTTGTACGCCGAATCCGGCGTTGGCGCGGCGATGGGATTCTACGGGCTCGCCGTTTCCGCGGCGCCGGTCATCGCCCCGACGCTCTCCGGCCTCATGGTCGACCACTGGGGATGGCAGTCGATCTTCTGGGCGGCGGGTGGTATCTCGACGCTTGTGCTGGTGATTGCATTCCCGGTGATGCGCAACGTGTTGAAAACCTCGGCGGACGCGCACCTCGACGTGCTCTCGTTCATTCTTGCCGCATTCGGCTTCGTCGGCCTCCAACTCGGTTTCAGTAATCTTGGCGTAGCGCCAGCATTGAGTTGGCAGGTCCTCGGCGCGCTCGCCGTGGGTGCCATCTGCCTGGCTGTGTTCGTGGTGCGTCAGCTTAAGATCGGCCATCCGATGCTGCAGCTGCGCATTTTCGCCACGCGCGACTTTGCGGTGGCGGTGCTGCTCAGCATGTTCCTGTATGCCATTCTGATTGCCGGCTCCACGATTCTGCCGATGTACATGCAGCAGATGGATGGTGCGACGGTGACGATATCCGCGCTCGCCATGCTGTCCGGCTCGTTGGTGATGGCGGTGTCTTCGCCGGTTACCGGCCGAGTATTTGACCGGTTTGGCATTCGCCCGCTGGCCATCGGTGGCATGGCATTGCTGGCCGTTACGATGATTCCGTTCGGATTCCTAACGGATAACACGCCGATTTGGTGGATCGCTGTGGTGTTCGCCGTACGTTCGGTGGCTGTGGCGATGGTGATGATGCCGGCCGCCACTTGGGGTTTGGCTTCGGTGGAGCGCCGGTATGCCAGCGATGCCAGCGCACTGCTGACATCGCTGCGCACGATTGCCGGAGCGCTCGGTTCCGCGGTGTTCGTGGCGGTGATGGTTGCCTGCGGTAATAATCCGACCGGTGTTTCCATTGCTTTCTGGGCCATGGTCGGCGTCGCCGTGGTCGGCCTCATTATGGCCGTGGTGTGCTGCCGCCGGCGGTAATATCGTTCTGCTCTTTCAGTGAATTGATGAGCTGGGCGATGATGGTCGGCAATACCGAGTGGCTCAGCCATTCGATATTGCTCGGTGTGAACACCTCCGGTGCTTTGGCCAAGACGCCGAGCATGCCACTGGATGCGAATTCCAGTAGAATGTGCTGACCGGGATTGAGCGTTGCCGGATCGCGACCGAGCGTCGCCAGCCAGATTTCGATGACGTGGGTTTTCAGCTGATTGGCCAATCCCGTGGAACCATGTGGGCCGGCAATCAGCGCCAGCCTACGAATGCTGGCAATGCGCTGCGGTGAGGCTATGCTGGCGATGGCATAGTCGCGAATCGCGTCAGTGCCTTCATCCTGCTGAATGATATGCGCAATAAACGCGGTGATATCCGGGTCCCCATAGATTGAAGCGATGGCATCGTCCGCCAGTTCGGGAATGTTGCCGTAATGGTAGTAGAACGCACTGCGATTCAAACCGCTCAGGCGTGTAACGTCGCTGATGGTGATCTGCGCATACGGCTTGAGCTCCAGCAGCTGCCAGAGCGCATCCTGCATTTTCTCCGGTGCGCCTTGCTCGCCTGTCTTCGGTCGTGCCATACGTGTCTTCCTTCTAGTTCCTCATCTGCAATCAATAACCCAACATAGTATCGTGTTTTCCGCATGATACTGCGGTTTCCGGGCGTAAACCCAACATAATGATGAATTGCGTGGATTTAATTACCCAACAGAGTGATGTATTTCTTGATATGCGATGCAAGGCGCCAACAGCATCCAGCCTGCATCCGTCCTCAAGTCGACTATGGCTGCGGCTCGCGCGATTAGGAGAGCCGGAGGGCGGCAGGCTCAATGATTGAATCCAGCAATCGTAAGAGAGGACTTCACATACCATGGCTTTCCTTGAATTCCATGACGTAGTGCGCCAATACGGCAGCGGTGAATCCGCGGTATTGGCACTCAACCATGCCAGCTTCGATATCGAACAGGGTGAACTTGCCGTCATCCTTGGCGCATCCGGCGCCGGCAAATCCACCACATTGAACATTCTGGGTGGCATGGATCGCGCCACCTCGGGCTCCGTGGTCATCGATGGCAAAGACATCACCAAAGCCAACGAAGCTCAACTTACCGACTACCGCCGGTTCGATGTGGGCTTCGTGTTCCAGTTCTACAATCTCGTGCCCAATCTGACTGCCCTCGAAAACGTGGAGCTCGCCTCGCAAATCTGCCCGAACGCATTGGATGCCAGCGAAACCCTGAAGAAAGTCGGACTTGGCGATCGACTCGCCAACTTCCCCGCGCAGCTCTCCGGCGGCGAACAGCAGCGCGTCTCCATCGCCCGCGCACTTGCCAAGAACCCGAAGCTGCTCTTGTGCGATGAGCCAACCGGCGCGCTTGATTACAACACCGGCAAGGAAGTGCTTCAGCTTCTGCAGGACTCCTGCCGACAGCATGGCATCACCGTGGCGCTGGTGACGCATAATTCCGCGTTGGCGCCGATGGGCGATCGCCTGATCCGCTTCCGCTCCGGCAAGGTCACCGAAATCACCGAGAACCCGAACCCCACGCCCATCGCGGACATCGAATGGTAGGGGAGCGGCGAGAACAGTCATGAAGAAAACAGCACTTTGGAAAGACGCATGGCGCGCCATCGCCGGCAACGGCAAGCGCTTCGCCGCCATGCTGGTCATCGTGGCGGTCGGCGTGATGATGCTCGGCGGTCTTAATACCATCGCCAAGGATATTCGCGCCGGCTTGGACGAATTCTTTGACTCCACATCCATGCACGACGTGGCCATCATCTCCACTCTCGGTTTTGATGATGACGATATCGCCGCACTGCAGCAGGTTGACGGCGTTGCCAAGGTCGCCGGCGTGCGTGCCGCCAGTGTGACCACCGCAGTCGACGGCAAGCAATCCTCGGCAACCGTCACCACCCTGAACGATCAGGGCATCGAATAGCCGTATCTCAAGGACGGCAGGCTGCCGAAATCCGCCCGCGAAATCGCAGTCACCGAGCAGTACCTGAACGACAGCGGCAAGTCGGTGGGCGATACCCTGACGTTCAAGCCAGACGATTCCGGCGCTGCAGGCAGTGTCGCAGTCAGTGCTGCAGGCAGTGCGGCGGACGATTCGGAAGGAGCATTCGCGCGCGGCAAGTACACCATTGTCGGCACCGTGATCGACCCGAACGATATCGTGAACCCAACCGGCTCGCTGGCTTTGGTCTCCGGTTCGAAAACCGTGTATTCGATGTTCGTTGCGGAAAACTCGCTGAGCAACTCGGACGCTCCTTATACATCAGTGGTGCTTACGGTGAGTGACGCGAAAGCGCAGAACACATACGATGCCGGCTATCTCAACGCCGTCGATGCCACGGTCACTAACATCGAAGCCATCCAGGCCGAGCGCGAACAGGCGCGGACGGATACCGTGCATCAAGCCGCACTCGACAAGGCGACGGCATCCATTAATGCGCAAAAGGCCAAAGTCGATGCTTTGCCGGATGGGCTGCCGGCCAAAGCGGCAGCCGAGCAGAAGATCACCGAAGCACAAGCCAAAGCCAAGGCAACGGTGGATGCCATGCCGAAAGCCAAGTGGATCATTCGCGACCGCAGTGCCGTGACCAGTTATGAGGATGTCAAAACCCAAACCGAAATGATCGCACGCTTGGGCACCATGTTCCCGGTGCTGTTCCTCGTCATTGCGCTGCTGGTGAGTCTGACCGCAATCACGCGCATGGTTGAGGAGGATCGCGGGCTCATTGGCACCTATAAGGCGCTCGGCTACACGCGCCACGAAATCATGCTCAAGTACGTAGTGTATGCGGCCGCTGCATGCCTGTTCGGCGGACTGATTGGCGATGTATTGGGTCTTATTGGATTGCCATTCGCGTTCACGCGCAAAATCATCACCAATATGTATGTGCTGCCGAACTATCCGTTGCTGGTGGACTGGAGACTCGCGTTAGGCGGCGTGCTGCTGTTCGTGATCATCATCACCGGTGCCGCGATGGTGGCATGCACAGGCTCGCTGCGATTGGAACCGGCTACACTGATGCGTCCCAAGGCGCCTAAGGCCGGCAAGACCATTGTGCTGCAGCGCATCGGATTCATCTGGAATCATTTGAGCTTCCTCGGCAAGGTGACCGCGCGTAACCTGTTCCGTTACAAGTCCCGTGCGCTGATGGTCATCATCGGTGTGCTCGGCTGCACGGCATTGATGACCGCCGGCTTTGGCATGGGCTCGTCCGCTCTGACGCTGATGCCGCGTCAGCACAGTGAGATTGCGCCGTACGATGTGATGGCTGTGACCTCGGCGGCTGATCACAGCAAGGCGCAGTCGGTGCTGGATAAGGATTCCGATGTGGAGTCCACGTTGCCGTTGCAGCTCGGCAGCGTCACGCTTGCACCGGTGCAAGAGAGCGAGAGCGAGAGCGCTGGCGCTGGCGCTGCGACAGACGATGCCAAGCTCACCGCGCAGCTGATGGTCATTCCGGACGGCAAGTCAACGGACGGCTACATCAACCTGCAAACGCCTGACGGGTCACCCATCGAACTGAAGTTTGCGGATGGCGACGTTATCGTCACCGCCAATGCCGCGCGCAAACTGGCGCTCGCCGCAGGCTCCAGTGTGAACCTCACCGACCAGATGGCCAACACGGCGGACGCAACCGTGCACGAAGTTGCCCAGTACTACACCGGCAACCTGGTGGTCATGTCCCAGTCCACGTATGAGCAGATGTTCGATGCCGACTTCGCGCCGAATGCCGATCTCATTAACGTAAAGGGCGATGCGGATGCGCAGATCGCCTTCGCCGATGATCTGGCCGAGCATAGCGAGTACGTTGCGGTAACGAGCTCCGCCGAACAGGAGCGCGACTTCTCGAAGAGTTTCCAGCTGTTCTTCGTGATGATCGGGTTCATCGTGGTCATGGCCGCGGTCCTTGCCGTGGTGGTGCTCTATACGTTGGCGAGCACGAACATTTCCGAGCGTGAGCGCGAGCTGGCCACCATCAAGGTGCTCGGCTTCCGGCGCGGCGAGGTGCATGGCTATGTGAATAAGGAGATGCTGTTGCTCAGCGCCATCGGCATTGTTCTTGGCATGCCATGCGGGCGCGGTTTGCTCGGTTTCCTTGTGAGTCAGTTGGATCTGCCCGGCATGAACATCGTGCCGAACGTGCTCTGGTTCTGTTACGCAGGCGCCGCGGCACTGGCATTTGCCTTCACGCTGCTGGTGAGTCTCGCCACCAACCGTTCGCTTGACCGCATCGACATGGTCGGCGCGCTGAAAAGCCCGGAGTAACGGCTGAGCGGATGCGGCCTCGCTGTGGTTGTGGCGGGATTGTGGTCGCGCTGTGGCGGGTTGGGCGGTTACGCCGGGTTGAGCGGTGACGCCGGGTTGAGCGATTACGCCGGGTTGAGCGGCTGCGGTTGACTGTTGCTGAGCTACTGTGCTGATGTCTTCTGCCCGGCTATTAACTCCTATCCTCCGTATGTACGCGCATCTGACGGATGCTGCGCGTACATACGGAGGTTTTAGGGGGTGAATTCGTCCGTATGTATGCGCAGGCTCTGTTATTTGCGCGTACTTGGGGACGAATTATGCGTTGGCAGAGTCCGTATGTATGCGCAGGTCTGGTGAATTGCGCATACATACGGACGTTTGCATGAGCTGAATCACCAAACGCGCCCTTGCACATCGGTGTACCTTTCGTAAAAAGGATGGGCGCGAGCCATGGGAACGTGGGCTTCCAACAATTTCCTGACCAGTGGATTGCGTTGTCTCACTTCGTTATAATTGACTCGGATGATTGCGGTCACGCCAGCTTGCTTCAGGAAATCCTCTCGTTGGCGCTCGTCATTGACGACGCGTTGAACGCTGTGATTGTCGGTCATAGCAGGATCGACGTATTTCTCTGTTCCGTCGAATTCCAGAACAATGACGCGACCGTCCTCGGTATGCCATACGAAATCGACTCGAAAAGTGCCTTGCGGTGATTGCGGAGCAATAAAAACATGCTGCAATTCGGGGACTGCGAATCCCTCATCGATGATGGTGGCATAGCAGAGTGATTCGCCGCCATTTTCGTTTAATGGATTCGTGTAACGCAGCAGACGAAGCACCGGGCCGCAGTCTTTTTGCAGTGAATCGCAGATCTCCATCACCTGTTCGCGAGTCACGATTCCTTGACGTAGAGCGGAATCGAACATGGCCATTGCCTGGACAAAGGGATATTGCAATCCGCAATCGACCAGTGTTCGTGCCGGCGATGTTACCGGCACGATATTGGTGAGAATGGCGTTCTGGGGAAGATTTGTCATTATGCTATCAGCGGTGTTCGGGGCATTCGCGGGCATAAGCAAGGTGCAGAACTGCTGATTGAACAGGTAATGAACAACGTTATGTGTTGGCGGTCGCCTAATGATTACATGCTGTATGCTGCTGTGCGTCCGAACGGAATTGCCGCTGGACGATGCGAGAAAAATGGTCCCTTCGCGATTCAGACTCCAACTGTATTCCAAGTTGAGCATGGCAGCAGCACTGATGCCGGCGAACGTTCGATTCGGATATTGCGTGGACAATGTCCGTATGACGTGGCGGCATTGTTCTGCCGGATTGAGACTGTTCCAGTACGCCTGGCGGGCATAGACATTGCGATGCGGACGGACCAGTAGGCCGCGCTGGACACGTGTACGTGCTGCGTGGCGCTCGCTGTCATTGGTGTGGTAGAAGCAGCGGCGTTTTTGCTCTGCGTCATTGCAGAGTTGTTCTATGCGGTGATGTGTTTTCATGCAGCCATGATGAATGACGGTTGAGGAAGCAGGCAAGCTGTTCCGGCTTATGTGGATAACGGTTGTTTTTGCGGTGTGTCGCGGGTTTGATGTGGATAACTCGATGAAAATGAGCGGGCGTTCCTCCGTATGTACGCGCATTTGACGGATGGAGCGCGTACATACGGAGGTTTTAAGGGGTGAATTCGTCCGTATGTATGCGCAGCCATCGTGATTTGCGCGTACATACGGACGAGATTGGCTGGAGTTGGGTCGGTGGGCCAGGTTGCAGACTGGGTCGGAGTGCCGAGACGGACGTGCTGAGCCGGATGTGCTGGCCGGAGGCCTGGGACAGGACTGGGCTGGGATGGAGACACCGGGCTGGAAGGCAGGGATGGAAACCGGTCTGGACATGCTAGCGCGGGGACAGGAATGAGCCGGAGGCCTGGGACAGGACTGGACTGGACTGGACTGGAGCGCCGGGCTGGGCATGCTAGCGCGGAGACGGTGGGGTACCTGGGGCTGGGCGACCAGGTTGGATTGGCCGGAGGCCTGGGACTGGACTGGGCTGGGGTGGAGCGCCGGGCTGGAAGGCAGGGATGGAAACCGGTCTGGACATGCAGCGCGGGGACAGGGATGGGCCGGAGGACTGGGCTGGGCGTGCTGGCCGGAGGGCTGGATGGAGATTTCGCGGCGAAGGGTCCGCTCGGTGATTGTTGGGGGCTGGCGTATGTTTTACTAGTATCCGCACATTATCTGAATCGATTGATTATGCCGGGGGGAAACGTATGACTGTGGCGCATCATGCGAGTGCAACGGCGGGAACGCGTGCTCGTGCCCGCGCCCGTGCGCGTGCACGAGCACGTATGCGGCGCATCTACGCGATTCGTCGCACCATGGTAGCCACGTTCACCGTCTTGATTTTCCTGTTCGCTGGGCTGGATACCCATGCGGCGATGGCTGCTTGGCCGCGCAAGGCCGTTAATGAGACCGCGGTGGTGGCCCAAACCTCGGTGAGGCCAATCAATACAACTATTTCGGCGGATTTGCAACGCGGCCAAGTGCCACAGGCAAACCAGGCCATCCAAGAGCAACGTGATCAGGAAGCAGCCCGCGCCCGCTGGACGAATCCTACTGGTGGCGAGCAGCCCGACCTGTCTCAATACTCTGATTTGAGTGTGGATGTCAGCCTCGCCGAGCAGAAGGTATATGTGAAATCCGGCGGCACTACCATCTACACGATGATCGCCAGCAGTGGCATGTATGATTCCACGCCGCGCGGCAATTATGTGATCAATGGTCGTGGCACGCATTTCTTCAATGCCAGTGAAGGTATGGGTGCGGATTATTGGGTGCGTTTTAAAGGCAACTTTTTGTTCCATACCGTGCCGACCACTACCCAATTCGGGGACTATATTGCGAGCGAAGGCGAGAAGCTTGGCCAGCCCGCATCCCACGGCTGCGTTCGTCTCAGCGTAGCCGATGCGCAATGGTTCTACGAGCAGTTGCCGGAAGGCACTCCGGTTACCATCGCCTAATCTGACGGCATTCCATAAGGACGGATGACCAAGCTCCTGCACAAGCGGCGTCGCAATTCATAGAGATTTCTCGCTGTGTTGTGCATGGCTTTGCAACCCGATGATTAGCTGTATTCCCAAGTGTGTTGCGTGCGCATGCAAAGCGTACGCAACCCCGGAAAACGTGCTGGCTACCCGTTGTGGCATAATTGCCAAGGCAATTTTTGGGCATTGCCCTAGAAGTTTGATTTGAAAACAGGTGAATAACGTGGCACAGACTACCAATGACATCAAGAACGGTTCCGTCCTGAACCTGGACGGCCAGCTGTGGACCGTCATGAAGTTCCAGCACGTCAAGCCGGGCAAGGGTCCCGCCTTCGTGCGCACCACCATCAAGAACGTGCTCTCCGGCAAGATCGTTGACAAGACCTTCAACGCTGGCATGAAGATGGAATTCGAGACCGTGGACAACCGCACCCTCCAGTACTCCTACGAGGATGGCGACAACTTCGTGTTCATGGACATGACCACCTACGACCAGATCATGGTGCCGAAGGCCCTCGTGGGCGACAAGGCCAAGTTCCTGCTCGAAGGCACCGACTGCCTCGTGTCCTTCCATGACGGCACCCCGCTCAACGTTGATCTGCCGGGCTCCGTGGTCCTGACCATCACCCACACCGAGCCGGGCCTGCAGGGCAACCGCTCCAACGCCGGCACCAAGCCGGCCACCGTTGAGACCGGCGCCGAGATTCAGGTGCCGCTGTTCATCAACGAGGGCGACCGCGTCAAGATCAACACCGAAGACGGCTCCTACACCGGCCGCGAGAACTGATTCTTTCCACAACACTGGAGGATTAGCAACAGCATGGCACGTTCCACCGCGCGTAAGAGGGCTCTGAACACCCTGTACGAGGCAGATGAAAAGAGCCAGGATATCCTGTCTCTGCTCGACGAGCGCATCGCCCATCCGGGCGCTCAGACTCCGCTTCCCGACTATGCCATTGAAATCGTTCGTGGCGTGGCCGAGCACAGGCGTCACATCGACCGCACCCTGGATGATTGCTCCACGGGTTGGAAGGTCAGGCGCATGGGCGTGGTCGACCGCAACATCCTGCGTATTGCAGCTTGGGAAATTCTGTTCAACGATGAGGTGCCGGATAAGGTAGCCATCGATGAGGCTTTGGCATTGGCCAAGACTCTGTGCGATGACGATGCGCCGGCATTCATCCATGGTCTGCTTTCCGCAGTGTGCAATGCGAAGGAAGCCGAGGCGGCAGAGGAAACAACCGCTTCGGATGATTCCGCTCATGCCGTTGATTCTGCAGCCCCGTCCGTTGAAGATCAGCAGACGGCTGAATAGTTATTGATTGAAGCCTCCCCTTTGGGGGAGGCTTTTTCATGGGTAAGCACGCCATTATGCGCCATGTGCCGGAAGTGCTGCCCGGAACCGAAGTCGGCGCAGATCCGACTGCCTTCGTCAGCGGGCATGAACTTGTGCGCGCACGTTCTCGATGAACGGCGTGTGAGTCTTAGCTGACCGTTAACCTTGGTACGAATACCCGAAACAGCATAAGGGGGTTTTGGTGAGCCAGAACGAGTCCGGAACCATCGCTATTCCGATGTATGACAAGGACGATGCAGTCCTCGTTTTGGAAGACGGACAGGTGTATGTGGGAGAGCCATATGGCGCCCTGGGCAAGACGACCGGTGAGATCGTCTTCGCCACCGGTATGACCGGATACCAGGAGACGCTCACCGATCCGAGCTACGATCGCCAGATCGTGGTGCAGACCTTCCCGCACATCGGTGATACCGGTGTGAACAGCGAGGATCCCGAATCCTCCCGCATTTGGGTTGCCGGCTACGTGGTACGCGATCCCTCCCCGAACGTGAGCAACTGGCGTGCCGAAGGCAGCCTGGATGATGACCTCAAGAAGAACGGCATCGTCTCCCTGAGCCATATTGACACCCGTAAGCTCGTACGCCACCTGCGCTCCGCAGGTGTGATGCGCGCCGGCATCTTCTCCGGTGACGCTCTGCTCAACCCGGAGACCGGCAAGCTGCGTGACATCGACAGCATGCTGGAAGACGTGAAGAACACCCCGCAGATGCAGGGTCTGAGCCTGTACGATGAAGTCTCCACCAAGGAGATGTACACCATCGAACCGTGCGGCGAATACGAGGGCAAGGAGCCGCTGTACACCGTGGCCGCTGTGGATCTCGGCATCAAGGGCATGACCCCGCATCGCATGGCCGAGCGCGGCTGCCGCGTGCACGTGGTGCCGTCCACCACCACCTTCGAGCAGATCGAAGCCCTGAATCCGGATGGCGTCTTCTTCTCCAACGGCCCGGGCGACCCGGAGCAGGCCGGCCCGGAAATCGAGCTGCTCCGCAAGGTGCTGGACGCCGGCTACCCGTTCTTCGGCATCTGCTTCGGCAACCAGCTGCTGGGCCGCTCCCTTGGATTCGGCACCTACAAGCTGAAGTTCGGCCACCGCGGCATCAACCAGCCGGTCAAGGATCTGACCACCGGCAAGGTGGAAGTCACCGCCCACAACCATGGCTTTGCGGTCGACGCTCCAATCGGCGAGACCGTGGACGCTCCGTTTGAAAACGGCAAGTACGGCAAGGTGTTCGTCTCCCACATCGATCTGAACGATGACGTGGTCGAAGGCCTGCAGTGCGTGGACATCCCCGCATTCTCCGTGCAGTACCACCCGGAGGCCGCAGCAGGCCCGCATGACGCGGCCTACCTGTTCGACCGTTTCTGCGAACTGATGAAGAACAATCCGCGCGACGCTCGCGCCAACAGCAAGGAAGGTAAGTGATATGCCGAAGCGCACCGACATCAAATCCGTGATGGTCATCGGCTCCGGCCCGATCGTAATCGGTCAGGCTGCGGAGTTCGATTACTCGGGCACCCAGGCATGCCGCGTTCTTCGTGAGGAAGGCATCCGCGTCATCCTCGTCAACTCGAACCCGGCCACCATCATGACCGACCCCGAGATGGCCGATGCCACCTACATCGAGCCGATCGCCACCCCGATCCTCGAGCAGATTATCGCCAAGGAACGCCCGGACGCGCTGCTGCCGACCCTCGGCGGCCAGACCGCATTGAACGCCGCCATGGCTTTGGGCGAGGCCGGCGTGCTAAAGAAGTACAATGTCGAGCTCATCGGCGCATCCCTTGAGGCCATCGACCGCGGTGAGGATCGTGAACTGTTCAAGAAGGTCGTGGATGAGGCCGGTGCGGAATCCGCCCGCTCCCGCATCGCCCACAGCCTTGAGGAATGCGACCGCATCGCCGAAGAACTCGGCTATCCGCTGGTCGTACGCCCGAGCTTCACGATGGGTGGTCTGGGTTCCGGCATCGCCCATGATGAGGAGGAACTGCACCGCATCGCCGGTGCCGGCATCCACTACTCGCCGACCGACGAAGTCCTGATTGAAGAGGGCATCGAGGGCTGGAAGGAATTCGAGCTCGAGCTCATGCGCGACCGTAACGACAACGTCGTGGTCGTCTGCCCAATCGAAAACGTGGATCCGGTTGGCGTGCACACTGGTGACTCCATCACCGTGGCCCCCTGCTTCACGTTGACCGATCGCGAATACCAGAAGCTGCGTGACATCGGCATCGCCATTATCCGCGGCGTGGGCGTGGATACCGGTGGCTGCAACATTCAGTTCGCCATCCATCCAAAGACCGGCCGCATCATCGTCATCGAGATGAACCCGCGTGTCTCCCGTTCTTCCGCTCTGGCATCCAAGGCCACCGGCTTCCCGATCGCCAAGATCGCCACCAAGCTGGCTCTTGGTTACACACTGGACGAGATTCGCAACGACATCACCCAGTCCACCCCGGCATCCTTCGAACCGACCATCGACTACGTGGTCACCAAGGTGCCGCGCTTCGCCTTCGAGAAGTTCCCGGGTGCCGATCCGACCCTGACCACCTCCATGAAGTCCGTGGGCGAGGCCATGGCGCTGGCCGGCAACTTCCAGGAATCCCTCGGTAAGGCCATGCGCTCCATCGACAAGCGTCACATGGGCTTCAACTGGGATGGTGAGAAGCCGTCCGCCGAAGAGGTCGCCGAACTGCTCGAACAGGTGCATATTCCGACCGAGCATCGCTACCTGCAGCTGATGCGCGCCATCTGGGGCGGTGCCACCGTCGAGCAGCTGTACGCCGCCACCAAGATCGATCCGTGGTTCTTGAAGCAGATCACGCTGATCAACGACATGGCCATGACCGTGCGTGCAGCTGAGACCCTGACGCCGAAGCTGCTGAAGAAAGCCAAGCTTGCAGGCCTGTCCGACGTGCAGATCGCACATCTGCGCGGTCTTGGCGACGAAGGCGAGAACACGATTCGTGAGCTTCGCTGGAACTACGGCATCCGCCCGGTCTACAAGACCGTGGATACCTGCGCCGCCGAGTTCGACGCGGTCACGCCGTACTACTACTCCTGCTACGCCGACGAGACCGAACTGCGTCCGCGTGAGCGTGAAGCCGTGATCATCCTCGGCTCCGGCCCGAACCGCATTGGTCAGGGCATCGAGTTCGATTACACCTGCGTGCACGCAGTGCAGGAGCTCGGCAAGGACTATGACACGATCATGGTCAACTGCAACCCGGAGACCGTGTCCACCGATTACGACATGTCCAACCGCCTCTACTTCGAGCCGCTCACCTTCGAAGACGTGCTCGAAATCTACGAGGCCGAGAAGAAGATGGGCCCGGTCAAAGGTGTCATCGTGCAGCTCGGTGGCCAGACCCCGCTGTCTCTGGCAGCTCGTCTGAAGGCCGCCGGCGTGCCGATCTTGGGCACTACGCCGGAATCCATCGACCTGGCTGAAAACCGCGAGCTCTTCGGCGAAGTGCTGAAGAAGGCGGAGATGAACGCGCCTCGCTACGGCACCGCCCTGAGCCTCGAAGAGGCCATGGACGCAGCCCACCGCATCGGCTACCCGGTGCTGGTGCGCCCGAGCTACGTGCTCGGCGGCCGCGGCATGGAAATCGTCTATGACGACAAGCAGCTGACCAAGTACGTGGACCGTGCACTGGCCGAAGCTCAGGCCGATACCGTGGTTTCCGGTCGCCTGCCCTCGCCGCTGCTTATCGACAAGTTCCTGCAGGATGCCATCGAAATCGACGTTGACGCCCTGTTCGACGGCGAAGAACTGTACATCGGCGGCATTATGGAGCACGTCGAGGAAGCCGGCGTGCACTCCGGCGACGCCGCCTGCACCCTGCCGCCGTCCACGCTGTCCGATGATCAGATTCGTCGACTCAGGGAAGGCACCTACGCCATCGCCAAGGGCTGCCATGTGCAGGGCCTGATCAACGTGCAGTACGCTTTCATGGCCAACACGCTGTACGTGATCGAAGCCAACCCGCGCGCATCCCGTACCGTGCCGTTCGCCTCCAAGGCAACCGGCGTGGCCCTGGCCAAGGCCGCAGCCCGTATCATGGCCGGTGAGACCATCGCCGACCAGCGTAAGAACGGTCTGCTGCTGCCCAAGGGCGACGGCGGTGTGATGCACCGCGGCCAGCAGGTGGCGGTCAAGGAATCCGTGATGCCGTTCAAGCGTTTCCGCACCCCGGTTGGCAAGACCGTGGACATCCTCCTCGGACCTGAGATGCGCTCCACCGGTGAGGTCATGGGCTTCGACCGCGACTTCCCGCACGCATTCGCCAAGAGCCAGCTTGCTGCTTACGAAGGTGGCCTGCCGACCTCCGGCAACGTGTTCATCTCCGTGAACGACACCGACAAGCGCCAGCTGCCGCTGCTCGCCGTGCGACTGGTGGAACTCGGCTTCAAGATCTGGGCCACCGAAGGTACCGCATCCGTGCTGCGCCGCTACGGCATTGACTCCAACATTGTGGACAAGATCAGCACGCGTATGGATTCCGATCCGGAAGCACCGGTGGTGGTTCACCATGCTGAAGGCTCCGTGGGCAAGAACGTGGTACAGCTCATCGAGGACGGCAAGATCGATATGATCCTCAACACGCCGAACTCCCGTGGCTCCCGTTCTGATGGTTACTCCATTCGTGCGGCCGCTATTGCCGCCGATTTGCCGCAGTTCACCACGGTTACGGAATTCCAGGCCGCACTGCTCGCCATCGAGGCCGTGAAGCATAATGATTATCAGATCATGAGCATCCAGGATCATTCGAAGCAGCTGTTCGAATTGGAGAGACAGGAGTTCTGATGGTTACCACTAGCGGCGAGGAGCTGAAGGCTCAGCGTTCCGATTTCGGTTTACGATTGAGTAATTCAATGGCCAAGTACGGGCCGTTATGTGTGGGTATCGATCCACACCGAAAGCTCCTCACCGACTGGGGGTATAACGTCGACGCCGAGGGCGCGGAACTCTTCTCCATGCGCATGCTGCAGGCCGCCAACGGCAGGGCTGCAGCCGTGAAATTCCAGTCATCCATGTTCGAGCGTTACGGATCCAAGGGATTCGAAGCGCTCGAGCGTGTGCTCTACGCGGCACGCCAGATGGGTGTCATTACCATTGTGGACTGCCTGCATGGTGGTCTTTCCACCACGATTTCCGCCATTGCGGACGCCTACTTCAAGCCGGGTGCCCCAATGTTGGCTGATGCGATCACGCTGCTGCCGTACTATGGCGCTCGTTCTTTGAACGGTCTGATCTCCGAAGCATTGGAAAACGGCCGAGGCGTGTTCGTGGCATCGCTGACCTCCAATCCGGAAGGTATGAGCCTGCAGACCTCGATTCGCCAAAGCGGCGAATACAAGGGACGCACGGTGGCCTACGGTATTGCCTCCACTGCGCAAAAGCACAATGAAGGCATTGACGGCATGGGTTCCGTGGGCCTGATCATCGGCGCGACCATCGGCCAGTGGATGCAGGATTCCGGCGTGGATCCATCCAAGTTCACCGGTCCGATTTTGTCTCCGGGTTACGGCTGGCAGGGCGCTGAAGCCAAGGATCTGAAGACCGTGTTCAAGGGCACGCGTGGCAATGTGCTGGTCACCGTCTCCCGTTTCATCGCTTCCCATGGTCCGGATATCGCAGCCCTGAGCCAAGCCACTGAATCCATCGCTCTTGATGTGCGGCAGGCGTTGCTGGAAGCCACTGAAGAAGGCGAACAGCAGAGCAAGTAATTCCATCGAGCGTTTGCAAATCTGACTTGCCTACGCTACGTGCGCATACTATCGGCATTCGTCATCAGAATGCCGATATTTTGTTACTCATAAAGAACAGAATGGTAAAGGAGGAACTATGAGCGAACATACTCCTGCAGGTCGTTTGATTGTACTGACCGGTCCCACTGCCGTCGGCAAAGGCACGGTTGAGGCGAAACTGCGCGCCGACCACCCTGAAGTATGGGTTTCGGTTTCCGCCACCACTCGTCAGCCGCGTCCGGGCGAGGTCAATGGTGTGAACTACTGGTTCCTGACTGAAGACGAATTCGTGGCCAAGGAACAGGCCGGCGAATTCCTTGAAACCGCAGTGGTGCATGGCATGGCGCATTATGGCACTCTGCTCAAGCCTGTCGAAGAGCATCTGGCCAAGGGCGTTCCCACAATTCTTGAGATTGATTTGCAGGGTGCCCGCCGTGTGAAGCAGCGCGCCGCCGAACTTGGTCTTGAAGTGGTGTACGTGTTCATCGCGCCGCCGAGTTTCGAGGAATTGAAGCGTCGTTTGATCGGTCGCGGCACCGAAACTCCGGAGCAGCAGGCGCGACGTTTGGAAACCGCCAAGGTTGAATTGGCTGCCGAAAACGAGTTCGACGTGACTATCGTCAACAACACGGTTGATCAGGCCGCCGAAGATCTGTGGCACATCATCGCCAAGGAATACGGTCTGTAAATACTTGCGGCAACTTATGCACTTGAAGCCCCTCACCATGAGGGGCTTCATTGGTAGTGCCGCGCCCAAGTGTTGCGCCTAAGTGTTGCGCATTATCGCAGCATAAGCTGCTGATGAATAATCGGCGTACTGGATTTCGCCGGCACCGCGCGCCAGTCGACATGCGCCAAATCACGATGCTGAGCAGTGTACTGGTGCATCCATTCGAAACATTGCTGTGTCTGAATCGCATCACTCAAAGCGCGATGCTCCTCATTTTCGGCAATGCCGAAGCGCACAATCAGATCAGCCAACCGATGATGCTGATGGGCGGGGAACAGCACGCGGCTGATTTGCATCGTGTCGTAATCCGTGCAGGGGAATCCGCTGCCGACAACATGGCGAGCATTGTAATCCAGAAAACGAAGATCGAAACTTACGTTATGGCCCACAATCGGCTCGGTAAGCTCAGCTGATGAAGCATCTGCCAGCCAGCTGATGAAACGGGGGAGTACCTGATCGATGGAATCGCGATCGGCCACCATGGCATTGCTGATACCGGTGAGGGTGGTGATCTGGCGGGGGATGGGGCGTCGGGGATTCACGAGCTCCTGAAATTGGTCGACAATCCGTCCGCCGCGCACACGAACGGCACCGATTTCCGTAATCGCACTGCGGGACGGGTATAGGCCGGTGGTCTCCAAATCAAGCGTCACATAATCGCGAGGGAATCCCAAATCATCCAGCGAATGCGATTCTGCTGCCTGCGTTTCGGAAGGCCTGCCGAACACGCTGATACCGGAAACTGCCACACTTGCTCCTTGGAAACTCGTTCATTGCGGGGTGCGTTGTCTGCTGTACTGTCTTTGCCATTGTAGCGTCAGCGGCAGCGGCATCCGTACATGCGCTCGGTGCAGCTCCATGCGCACAGCTCGCAATACCGCAGCACCATAGCGCAGCACCATAGCGCAGCGTCATGCAGCGCAAACGCATACAGTAGCGCCCTGCCGATGAGCATCAAACACATCGGCAGGGCGCTACACTACCTTTACTACCGAGGAATAATCATCAGTGCGATTACTTCTTATCGAGATGCTCGGTTACCTTATCCTGAATCAAATCAGTAAGATTGTTGAGCTCTTTGGATGGGTCGCTGCTCTCCTCCAACTTGTCGAGTGTATCGTACAGTTTGGTTTGCGCATCGTATGGGGGTTCGATGTCGTAGTACTTGTCGATAAGGTCACGCATCTTGGTGTACGCATCCGTACCGTATTCGATGTTGTTCGGGTCTCCCAGCTCCTTCATCTGCTTGATGATATCGCCGACGGAGGTGAGGTAATCCTTGAGCGAGGTGCTGTATTCCTTGATGCCGTCGACCTTGGATTTGCCTAGCTCATCAAGTGCCGCGCTGCAATCGTTGATATACGACTCATACGAGCTATAGAAGTCGCTGTCGTACATCGTGGAGGTCGGAGTATCATCGCAAGCCTTGGCTGCCTTGTTCATTGGTAGGGCCAGATCCGCCAGATTATTGGACAACGTGGAGAACTTCTTAGCCTTCGTCTGATACTTGTCGAACTGCTTCTTGATGTCCTCGTCGTTCTGGTAGGCCTTCAGCGTGGTGAACTTGGTGTTCGCTTCGTCGAAGGCTTTGACTTCGTTTTTCACCTTGTCGACATCCGACTGGCTGAACTTGGTAGTAGT
This sequence comes from Bifidobacterium colobi, assembly GCF_018555455.1. GTDB lineage: Bacteria > Actinomycetota > Actinomycetes > Actinomycetales > Bifidobacteriaceae > Bifidobacterium > Bifidobacterium colobi. The sequence goes on from NZ_JAFEJU010000002.1 coordinate 493,499, forward strand.
TCCAGATGCGGCGGATATGGCATTCGAAAGCTCCCAAGAGGCGGTTGCGTACTTGCCTTGAATGAGCGCGGCCTGCTTGCTGGTATCGAGGTAATCATCGGTGGTGAGCGAGCCGGGCTTGAAGAGCATGAATATCACCAGCGCGATGATTACCACTGCGGCCACGGCGCCAACGATGATGCCGATCAGGGCCTTCTGCGACAGCTTCTTCTTGGGTGCTGGAGCGCCGGGCTGTCCAGGCTGCTGCCAACCTGGGGCTCCAGGAGGAACCGGTGCGCCGGGCTGTCCCGGCTGCTGCTGCCACGAGGGAGCTCCGGGTACGGGTTGGCCGGGCACAGGAGCGCCTGGCTGGCCCGGTTGCTGCCATGCAGGGGCACCGGCAGGAACCGGAGCGTTCGGCTGACCGGGTTGCTGTTGCCATACAGGGGCACCGGGTGCAGACTGACCTTGCGGCGCGGTATTGGCAGAGCCCGCGGGGTCAGACGATGGCGTAAATGGATTTGACGATGGAGCTCCAGGCTGATTGTGCGGAACAGGTTGACCGGGAGCAGGCTGGCCCGGAACAGGCTGACCCGGCTGCTGCCATGGCGCAGGCTGCCCTGCATAAGGCTGGCCAGTGCCCGGAGCCGGCTGCTGCTGCCACGGTGCCGGCTGGTTCTGAGGGGCTGACGGTGCCGGCTGGCTCGGTGCCGGCTGGCTCGGTGCCTGCTGCCATGGTGCCGGTGTATTGGAACCGGTCGGCGCCTGCTGCTGCCATGGTTGACCGGCCGGTGCGGGGAATGCCTGTGTGGGAGCTCCGGACTGCACTGGCAGCACTTGCGTGGGCTGGATCGGCTGGGCTGGAGCTGTGGGGAACGCTTGCGTCGGCTGGTCGGCAGACGACTGGTATGGTGCTGCAGGCTGTCCGCTCTGTGGTGTCGGTGCAGTTGCAGGATCTCCGGCTGCCGCAGGTGGGGCAGATGGCTGGTCGAAAGGCACTTGTCCGCTGCCTTGCAGTGCTTCGTTGGATTGTTCTTCGCTCATTGCATGAGTCCTTTCTCTGCGATGCCCGCCCCTTCGCTCTTCGGTTGAGCTCCCAACTGCAAGCGGATATCTGAGAAAAAGCCTAGCACTGTTCGAAGCCGATATCAGTAACGGCTGCTTTGGACTTGATTGTGTATGCCTCTATAGGCTTAGGGCAGCGCCTTGACCGGTATCTCGAACGATTCGTGCGGCATGGCTCGTTTTCTGCGTGACGAATGTATATTGGTATGCCGAACTATGCAATGAGCGTTTGGAAAGAAAAGCGGGGCGGTATGAAGCGGATTGTGGCGGGCATTGTGGCTCATGTGGACGCCGGTAAAACCACATTGTCCGAAGCGTTGCTGTATCGCAGTGGGGAAATCCGCAAACTGGGTCGCGTGGATCATGGTGACGCATTTCTCGACACGAACGCGCTGGAGAAGGCACGCGGCATCACCATCTTCGCTCATCAGGCATTGGTGGAACACGGCGATTTGAAGCTTACGTTGCTGGATACGCCGGGGCATGTGGATTTCGCTGCGGAAACCGAATGTGTACTGACCGTACTGGATTACGCGATTGTGGTGGTATCCGGCACGGACGGTGTGCAAGGGCATACCGAAACGTTGTGGCGATTGCTGACGCGCTATCAGGTGCCGACCTTCATTTTCGTGAACAAGTGCGATGCCGCCGGATTCGATCATGATGCCGTGCTGGCTCAGCTGCGCACACGCTTGAGCGACGCGATTTATGAACTACCCAGTGCCGTTGACGCGGGTGTTGACGATGCTTCAATCATCGACCTTGGAACGGCTACTGAGGATATCGCCACGCTGGATGAGCAGGCGATGGAGGAGTATCTCGACGACGGTTCGTTGAGCATGGGCACAGTACGCGGCATGATCGCACGCCGGTCATTGTTCCCGGTGTATTTCGGCTCCGCGTTGAAACTGCAGGGCGTGGAGGAATTCCTGGATGGTATGGCGGCCTTCACCAAAGAACCGGATTGGGCGGCGGATTTCGGTGCGAAAGTATTCAAAATCTCTCATGACGGGCAACATAACCGCATGACTTGGCTGCGAGTCACCGGTGGCGTGTTGAAAGCCAAGGCGATAGTCGGCTCGGGGGCGTCTCATGGTGGGGAAGATAGCGACCCATCAGCGCAATCATGGAGCGAGAAAATCGATCAGGTGCGTGTCTACAATGGCGCGAAATTCGAAACCGTTACCGAAGTGCCGGCCGGCGGCGTGTGCGCGGTCACTGGTCTGACCCACACATTCCCCGGAGCGGGACTGGGAGCCGAACCAGATGCCGCAGCTCCCGAATTGCAGCCAGTGCTGACGTATACCGTGTTGCCGGCTGGCGCAGTCGTACCGGACGAACAGTCAGCCAAGGCTACCCAGTCAGACAATGCTGCGGACGATACCGAGGAGAACTCGGCGGCCGCTGACGAATCATATGCGCAGCCGCATGCGAAGTTCGATGACCTGACCTTGCATAAGGTGCTTGCCGCATTACGGGAGCTTCAGGATGAGGATCCGCTGCTGCACGTGGTGTGGGTGGAGCGTTTGCAGGAAATCCATGTGCAGCTGATGGGCGCCGTGCAGTTGGAAATCATTCAGCAGACGCTGGCCGAACGGTTCGGATTGGATGTTGCCTTCGGTGCGGGGTCGATTCTCTACCGGGAGACCATCACCGCGTCGATTGAGGGCGTAGGACACTTCGAGCCGCTACGTCATTATGCGGAAGCGCATATTCTGCTGGAGCCGGGGGAGCCTGGCAGCGGCGTGCATGTGGCGTCGGCGTTGAGCGAGAATGACTTGGATCGCAACTGGCAGCGTTTGATTCTTACGCATCTGACCGAACGCGAGCATTTGGGTGTGCTGATTGGCGCGCCGCTGACCGATATCACGATGACGTTGGTGGCGGGCAAGGCGCATCTGAAGCATACGGAAGGCGGTGATTTCCGCCAAGCCACCTATCGCGCGATTCGACAGGGGCTCATGGAAGCGCATGCCGGAGTCAGCGGCCATCCGGATATTCCGGTGGATGGGCGTCCGGATACCAGCGCTCCCGGCAATTGTCGGATTCTTGAACCTTGGTATCGATTCCGTTTGGAAGTGCCGAGCGAGATGATTGGCCGTGCGATGAGTGATGTCCAGCGCATGTCCGGCACGTTCGACGCGCCGGCCGAGATGCACGATTACGCGGTGATTACCGGCGAGGCTCCGGTCTCCGAAATGCGCGATTATGCGATGGAAGTGAGCCAGTACACGCATGGTCGCGGTCGCTTCTCCGCCACTTTCGGCGGCTACCGGCCGTGCCATGATGAGGAGCGGGTGATTCGCGAAGCTCATTACGATCCGGAATCCGATGTGGATAACACTCCGGATTCCGTCTTTTGCGCCCACGGTGCCGGCTATCCCGTCAAATGGTACAAAGTTCCCGAATTCAAGCATCTCGACTACGCGAGTGAATGACGGAGTGTTGTTTGGCCCCCCTCTGACGAGGTGGCTGGCAGCGAAGCTGACTGGGGGAGAGACAGCCGTTCAGCAGAGGTCATCCCACCTCTACCAAATCTTGGGGCGCACGAAATTATTCTCCTCCAGGAAACGCTGAATATCGCGCATCTCCGGCATATTAATGGAATGTGCCATACCGGGGTAGATCTGTTCGGTCAGCTTGCTGTGCGCGGCCCAGAAATCACTCATGGCCTGAACGTCGGCGGCCGGGAAAATATCATCGATGGCACCATGACCGTAGAAAACCGGGCGCTGCAGGGACGCAAGTTCGTCGTCACCGGGCATTGCTCCCGGAGCAAGCCAACCGGAGCAGGAGACCGCGGCAGCATACCGGTCAGGATTGAGGCGCAGCATATGGCAGGCCAGCAGACCACCTTGCGAGAATCCCAATGCAACCACCGGGCGGGCGGCCGGAATATTGGCATTCACCCAATCGTCGATGGCTTGCGCAGCGTCGAGTGCCTGACAAGTTAGCGACTCGCCTTCCGGCACGCCTTCGTGAGCCCAGTCGCCAAACCATGTGTATCCCATACCATAGGCGATCGGTGCCTGCAAACTGGCGTAATCCGATGAGCCTGCACCACAATAGTTCAGTAAATCAGGCAAATCATATTCATTGGAACCCCAGCCATGCAGCAGCAGGAACACGGGGGAGGAATCAGCACCCTGCAAACGGGTCAGCGCTTTGGTGATCTTCATGCCTCACCAGTGTAGTCGGCCACATAACCGCCTATAAGCAACCCATATAGCCACGCCGGTGACATACCGAGCCGTCCGCGTTATCGTCGTAATCGTGCCGCGTGGGGAGGGGCCTCACAAGCGGCTCGCGCTACAACGATTTAAAGGGGGTGCGCAATGACCAGGTTCAACACTCAGCTCGTCCACGGACTGCCGGTGCAAGACAACAACACCGGAGCCGTGAACCCGCCGATCTACAACTCCACGACATATGCCTTCGAGAAGGTCGATGCGATGCCTCGCTACGATTATGCGCGCAGCGGCAATCCGACCCGTGAGTTTTTGGAACAGCAGATCGCACAGCTCGAGGAGGGTGTACGCGGATTCGCGTTCGCTTCCGGATTGGCTGCAATCCATGCCGTGCTGTCCATCTTCAAGCCGGGCGACCGCATTGTGGTGGGAGACAACATCTACGGTGGCTCCTACTCGCAGTTCCATGAGTTTTTCACCCGCTGGGGTCTGAGCTTCACTGCTGTGAACACTCAGGATTTGACCGCCTTGACTGAAGCAGTACAAGGCGATCCCGAGAACGGTATCGAGCCAGCAAAGGCCGTCTACTTTGAAACCATTACGAACCCACTGCTCAAGGTGAACGATGTGCGCGGCATCGCCGCGGTCGCCCACCGTTTCGGCGCGCTCGCCATCGTGGACAACACGTTCGTGACCCCATACCTGCAGAAGCCGCTCCAGCTTGGCGCGGATGTGGTGATCCACTCCGCCACCAAGTATTTGGCCGGCCACTCGGATGTGAACGCGGGGCTCGTCGTAGTCTCCAGCGAGGATGTGGCGAACCGCATCTACTTCGCGCAGAACCGACTGGGTGGTGTGCTGCCTCCAGCGGAATGCGATGCGGTACGTCGTGGCATTCAGACCTTGGCGCTGCGCATGGATCGTCAGCAGGAGAACGCGCTCGCCGTCGCCCGGTACCTGCTGGTGCATCCGCTGGTCAAGCGCGTCAACTATCCGGGACTTCCCGGCGCCGGTGACCAGCGTCTGGCCGCCAAGGGGCTCAAAGGCGCCGGCGGCGTGCTGAGCTTTGAAGTGGTGCCCGGCGTGGATCCGGCGGACGTGCTGAACAACCTGCACGTTTTCCGTCTGGCTGTCTCACTGGGCGCCGTGGAAAGCCTCGCTGAGCTGCCGTGTCGTATGACGCATTTCGAATTGCCTCGTGAGGAACGTCTGAAGGTCGGCATCACCGATGAACTCGTGCGACTGTCCATCGGCATCGAGGATGAGGCTGATCTGATTGAGGATCTGGGTCAGGCTTTCGATATTGCCTTTGAACGGTACGTCGCTCGTCATGCCGATGCCGATGTTTTCAGCCAGTTGACTTCTGGGGTGCTCGCCTGAGTCTTTACGAGGCGGGACTTGATTCCGCCAGTGCAACGCCACGTCATTACACCAAAAAAGGAAGGGAATAGTAATTCATGGCACGGTTCAATACGCAGCTTGTTCACGGTTTGCCGGTGCATGACAACAACACGGGGGCGGTGAATCCGCCGATCTACAATTCGTCGACGTACACGTTCCCCTATGTGGGTGCCACGCCTCGCTACGATTACGCGCGCAGCGGCAATCCGACCCGTGATTTCCTGGAGCAGCAGATTGCGCAGCTGGAACACGGCACGCGTGGTTTTGCATTCGCTTCCGGTCTGGCTGCTATCCATGCCGTGCTGTCGATCTTCCAGCCGGGCGACCGCATTGTGGCCGGCGACAACGTGTATGGTGGCAGCTATTCGCAACTGAACGATCACTTCACCCGGTGGGGGCTACGCCTGACCACGGTGAACACGGCCGGCGATCTCGACAAACTGGAACGTGCCATCAGCGGCAATGGTGACACCGCTCCAGCCAAGGCCGTCTACTTCGAGACCATCACCAACCCGTTGCTGCAGGTCAATGACGTGAACCGTATCGCAGCCATCGCCCATAAGCATGGCGCATTGGTGATTGTGGACAACACGTTCGTGACCCCATACAACCAGCAGCCGTTGGATCTGGGCGCGGATGTGGTGCTGCATTCCGCCACCAAGTACTTAGCCGGTCACTCCGATGTGATTGCCGGATTAGTAGTGACCTCCAGCGAGGATCTTGCCAACCGCATCTACTTCGCACAGAACCGATTGGGCGGCATCCTGCCTCCGGCGGAATGCGATGCGGTGCGTCGCGGCATTCAGACTCTGGCGCTGCGCATGGATCGTCAACAGAAGAACGCCGCCGCCGTGGCGCAGTATCTGCTGAAGCATCCGCTGGTCAGCAAGGTCCACTACCCGGGCCTCGGACCGGAAGGCGAGCGTGAACTTGCCGCCAAGGGATTGAAGGGTGCCGGTGGCGTGCTGAGCTTCGAAGTCAAGGAAGGCGTCGACCCTGCGGTGGTGCTCAACAACCTCAAGGTCTTCCGCTTGGCCGTCTCGCTCGGCGCGGTGGAAAGCCTCGCTGAGTTGCCCGCTCAGATGACGCATTTCGAGATGCCGCGCGAGGAACGGTTGAAGGTCGGTATCACCGACGAGCTGATTCGACTCTCCATCGGCATTGAGGATGTGGAAGATCTCATCGAGGATCTGGGCCAAGCCTTGGAGAAAGCCTATGAGAGTCTGCCCCAAGAACAGCAGCGGTCCATCGGTGCCATTGACCAGCAGATTGACAATCTGTTGTCCTAGCTGTCCTGAAACGATTCCATCACACGGTGAAATCACATTCGGCAATCATCGAAATCGACTGTGATTTTATAGCACAATGCGCGATGCGTCACACGACGTGTCGCGCATATTGTTACCCGCCATATAACGGGAATATATACCCTGCTATCGGATATACGGAACCCGAAAACGTTGAAATCTCGCGGTTTTGCGGGTTGCAGGAAGTAGTATGAAATTACTTCGCACGGAACATGAACCGTTGACGTTGCGCCACGGATTCGTCGAAGGCGGGAGTGCTGTCTGACTCCCGTGTATTACCAGATGAGAACCATTCCATAAGCAATCTGTTGGTTTACGCATTGAGGGAATGGCTCAGAGAGGGGTTGGGAGAAATGCTTACGAAGCATCGTCTCATTATGCAAGGTACCGCTATCTTTGGCGTACTGCTTACCGTACTGACTTTCGGTGGCTGTGGTGTGAGCACATCCGCGCCAAGCAGCAGCACCGGTAGCTCCAGTTCGAACACCGCCAGCGCCGATTACAAGTACGGCACTGTGGAATTCCCGAAGTCCAGCTCGCTGTGCAGCTCGCCGATCGGCATTGCACTGGCCAAGGGCTTCTTCAAGGAGGAGGGCATCAACGCCAAGCTGGTGACCGCCGACACCGAAACCCGTAAGGTGGGTCTTGACACCGGTCGTTTCGCCGTGACCAACGGTGACTTCCAGTTCTTCCCGTCCATTGAAAACGGCGTGAAGACCAAGGTTGTGGGCGCACTGAACAAGGGCTGCATCAAGATTGCGGTCAAGAAGGGATCGCCGATCAAGACCGCTGAGGACTTGAAGGGCAAGACCATCGGCGTTGACGAGATCGGTGGCACGCCGTACGAAGCCGCCAACCTGTGGCTGGGCGACGCCGGCCTCAATGTGGATCAGAAGAACGGCGATGTGAAGTACCTGCCGTTCGATGATGCCAACCTTGAGTTCGAAGCCCTGCAGAACGGTCAGATCGATGCCGCGGCACTGTGGGACCCGCTGCCCACCATCCAGGAGCAGAAGGGCACCGTTGACATCATCTTCGACCTCGGTACCGATCCGAAGTTCGCCAAGCGCTTCTGCTGCTTCCTCTACGGTTCTGAAAAGATCATCAAGGAGAAGCCGGACGAGATGGCCGCCATCATTCGCGCACTCAACAAGGCTCGTGACTACATCGCCCAGCATCCTGAGGAATCCGCGGATATCGTGATGCAGAACAAGTACTCCACGATCAACGACAAGGCGCTTATCGTCAAGCTGTTCAAGGACTACGACTACGGCGTTCAGGACAACGAGGACGCTCAGATTCAGGATGACGTGCAGTTCTTCTCCGAAGGCTTGAAGAAGATCGGCTTCCTGAAGACCAACGATCCTGACGCTTTCGCCAAGGAAGCCTACCAGAAGATCGATTTGAGCTGAGATGAGCCGAACGGTTCGGCAATAGCATGACGGTTGGCTCTGATGACCTGCCCGGTACTGGGCATAGGGAAATCAGGGCCTTCCGCCCTGACATTGCGGGACTGATGTTCGCGAGGAACATCGAGCACACCATTCGTTCGTTATTGGAAGGAAACAAGAACAATGAGCAGTATCACAGCCGATGTGGTAAATCCCTCGGCATCGACGGTAAAGCTCGAATCACGGGAGGTGACGAAGCTGGAACCGTTGAACTCAGTGGCGCTTGCCGTGGAGGAAGCCGGCGCGCAGGTCACGGCAACAAGCAAATCGAAGCAAACGGTGAGGACTGTGCCGTATCCATTGGTCGTGGCATTCTCCGCTGCCGGATTCGTGATTGCAGCCATCGTCAATCTGGTGTTCCCACAAGTGGCACCAGTGGAATTCAAGCAAGGACAGATTTGGATTTTCCTACTCAACGGTCAGGAAGCCTACCTGTTCCTGCTCGCGGCGCTCACGCTGCTGTATGTGATTATCGGCGTGGTCGACGCGCGTGACCCGCACGATGCCAGCCGGTTCCGTTACCGTGCACAATTCCGTTTCGCCGCAGGTCTTGCCTTGGCGCTGTGGGATGTGACCGGTACCAAACTGCAGGTGTTGCCGCAGCCGTTCTTCCCCGGCCCCTCGCAGGTGATGGAACCGTTCGTGACCGACGGTGCTTACGTGGCACTGAACACGTTCTACTCCGTTCGTCTGTTCGCGGCCGGCTTCGCATCCGGCGTGGTGCTCGGCGTCTTGACCGGTGTGCTCATCGGCTGGTTCGCTCGCGCCTACTACTGGGTGTTCCCGGTGCTGAAAATCACCGGTGTGATTCCGGCCGTGGCATGGATGCCGTTCGCTTTGACGCTGATGCCGACTCCGTTCATCGCCGCAGTGTTCCTGCTGCTCATCTGCTCCTGGTTCCCGGTGGCGTTCCTCACGGCCCAGGGCATTCAGAGCACGCCGAAGATGCTGGTGGAAGCCTCGCGCACATTGGGCGCCAAAACGCCGTACATCCTCTTCCATGTGGCCATTCCTCATGCGATGCCGAGCATCTTCACCGGCATTGGCATGGCCAACAGCCTGTCGTTCCTGACCCTGGTCATCTCCGAAATGATGGGCCAGCCCGGTGGCCTCGGCTACTACATCGATCAGGCCAAGGCCTGGTCCGCATACAACGAGATTCTTGCCGCCATTGTGGTGATGGCCGTGCTGTTCTCCCTGATTATGAAACTTCTTGAAGTAGTGCGTGGCCGTGTGCTGCGCTGGCAGAAGGGATTGGTGAAATGAGCGTTGCAACGGCAGCCGAACCGGAAGTCTCCCCGCAGGTTGCGCTAGGTGAGTCGATCATTTCCATCAAACATATCGAACGTGATTTCGTCGGTGATGATGGCAGTGTGACGCAAGCACTTTCGGATGTGAACCTTGATATACGCAAAGGCGAACTGATTTCCATCATCGGTCCTTCAGGCTGCGGCAAAACCACTCTGCTGCGTCTGATCTCCGGATTGGATAAGCCACAGCGCGGCGAAGTAACCTTCAAAGGCCATGAGATCGAGGGACCGAACCCGGAACGCGGCTATGTGTTCCAACAGGGCAGTCTCTTCCCTTGGCTGACCGTGGAAGAGAACATTGCGTTCGGCTTGAAAGCGCAGGGCAAGTACAAGGAACATAAGGATGAGGTGGGCGAATACCTGAACAAGGTGGGGCTCGCTGGATTCGAAAAATCGTATCCGCATCAGATTTCCGGTGGTATGGCGCAGCGAGTGGCCATCGCTCGTGCGCTGATCGACCATCCGGAAGTACTGTTACTTGACGAGCCGATGGGTGCGTTGGATTCCTTCACCCGCGCGGATTTGCAGGACCGTCTGTTGGATTTGTGGGAGAAATACCACATGACGATGATTCTGGTGACGCATGACGTGGATGAGGCGATTTATCTGGGCAATCGTGTGGTCATTATGACGCCACGCCCAGGCCGCATCAAAGAGATTGTGCCGATCAATCTTGCCCATCGCGATCGCGTATCCGACGACTTCACCGCCTACCGCAAGCAGCTGCTCACCAAGCTGCATTTCAACGTGCACGATCACGACTGATTGATGCGCCTCCTATTCACAGGAATGGCTCCTCTCGATTGAGAGGAGCCATTCCTGTTTGTCATGGTTTGTGTTGTGCACTCAATGATTGTGCGCTGTGATTGTGCGCTGAAGGCATAAGAAAAAGGACGATTGCGTATCGTCCTTTTTCTTACAACAGTTCCGCTGCGGTCAGTGAGCAGTATCAGCCATACACCTTGCCGAACGCCTGCTCAAGGTCGGCGATGATATCGTCCGGATTCTCCAGGCCGATGGAAAGGCGAATTGTGGTGGCATCCACACCGTTGATGCGGCGGGCTTCCTCGGTGAATTCGCGATGCGTGGTATTCACCGGATCCACAATCAGCGAGCGGACGTCACCGATGTTCGCCAAATAGCTGAAGAGCTTCACACTGTTGATGAATGCGGCGGTCTGCTCTGCGCCGCCTTCCAGCTCGAACGACAGCACCGAACCAATACCCAGCGGATAATGCTTGGCTACCAGATCAGCCTGCTTGCTGCCGGGTAGACCGGAATAATTGACGCGGGTCACATGCGGCTGCTGGGAGAGGTATGCGGCCACCTTACCGGCCGAAGCGGTCTCCTTGGATACGCGTTCGCTCAGCGTCTCCAAACCGATAAGCTGCAGATACGCTTCGAACGGGCCGAGCACGGCACCGGTCAGACGCAGGTACTTCAACCGGAGACGACGGATGAACGCCAACGGGCCTGCGGCTTCAACGAAGCTGCGCGGCGCACGGCCTGCCGCCTCGCCCAAAATGAACTCAGGGTTGGTGAACTGCGAGTATCGGCCGTTCGCCCAGTCGAAGGCATCACCGGAAGTCACCACACCGCCGATCGCATTGCCGTGGCCGCTCAACGCTTTGGTGGTGGAGTAGACGACGATATCCGCGCCATGCTCCAGCGGACGGTACAGGTATGGGGTGGGCAACGTGTTGTCGATGATCAGCGGAATGCCATGGCGGTGCGCCAGCTTGGCCAACGCCTCAACATCGGTGATCACCGTGGTGGGATTGGATACCGATTCGGCGAAAATCGCCTTCACATCGGTTGCTCCTGTGCCATCCGGGTCGCCGATCAATGATTCGATATGGTCGACATCATTGATGTCCTCCACAAAATCCGTGTGCAGGCCGAACTGAGGCAGCAGCGTGCGCAACGAATCGAATGTGCCGCCATACACGTCATACGGCGCGATGATACGGCCGCCGCCTTCCGCGGCGTTGAGCAGCGCATACGTGATTGCCGCCATGCCGGACGCCACAGCCACAGCCTCCTTGGCTCCATCCAATTCGGCGATGCGCTTCTCCAGAAAGGAGACCGTCGGATTGGAGACGCGCGAATACAGGAATCCCGGCGTATCGCCATTGGCCACATCATGGCCACGCTGCGAGTTCTCCAGCCAAAACGCCGCGTTCGAATAAATAACCGGCGTCACCGAATCGGCATTGGCGCCGGGGTTGAATCCCGCGTGCACCTGTGAGGTATCGAATTGATGATCGGACATGCAATAACCCCTTCTTGAAGGCAATGATTGATGGGAGTCGACCAAGCGGCTCCAAGCGCCGGCAATCCCCGGCCGCGCTTATGGCTCACAATCTATCAGCTTCATCATTGAGCCGTTCCGTGGAACCCATCGGTAAAATTTATGATGGTGTCAATGCTCTGATTATGGGCGGAACGGTCTTGCCAATCCTTCTATATCCGTTGCTTATAGCCTCCCTGGCGCTCCCGTTATAGCGGGCTTGCAACAGCGTTCCGCAAAGTGCGCAAACCCGCCATTCATGAGCGCGCTCAATATTCGACTTATATCACTATCGGCGTCAACACGGCCTTTTCGCCGGTTGACGTGGCGTAAGCAGCCCCATACGATGACCAGCAATTCAACATTGCGAGCCCGAACGAATCGGGGGATTCAATCAGCACAGGCGAGCAAAGATCGAGGGGTTCCATTGACTGACACCACACACGAAACAGTTGCCGGCACAACACAGCAGGCTGGCGATGAGGCGGTTCAGTTCCTGCAGCAGCTGATTCGGTTCGATACGCGCAACAACGGCGACGGCACCTGCAATGAGCGTCCCGCAGCCGACTGGGTCTCCGCCAAGCTTCATGAAGCGGGTATCGACGCCACCATCGAGGAAAGCGCGCCGGGCCGTGCGATTCTCAGCGCACAGATTGCCGGCAGCGATCCAAGCCTGCCGACGCTGCTGGTGCATGGGCATCTCGATACCGTGCCAGCCAACGCATCCGATTGGTACGTGGATCCATTGTCCGCAACGATTGCGGAAGACCGCGATGGCATCGAATGTGTCTGGGGTCGAGGCGCCGTGGACATGAAAGATATGATCGCGATGGCGCTTGCGGCCATCCGCTCGCTTGCCAAGCGAGGCATCCGCCCGCGGCGTAATGTGCGGTTCGTACTGCTGCCGGACGAGGAGGCCGGCGGTCATATCGGATCGGATTGGGTGGTGAAGCATCGGCCCGAGCTGTTTGCCAACGTTGGCTATGTCATCAGCGAAACCGGTGGTTTCTCCGATTATGTGGATGGCAAGCGCGTCTACTACGTGCAGGTCGGCGAAAAAGGTACGCAATGGTTCAAGCTGGAAGCCTCAGGCACGCAGTCGCATGGTTCGCAAATCAACGATAACAATGCGGTGGTGCGCATCGCTGAAGCTGCGGTACGGATTGCGCACTACGCATGGCCGGTGGAATTAAGCCCGGTGACGCGCGCGCTGCTAGGAGGGCTCGCCGACGTGGCCGGCGAGCCGGCGCACCAGGACGCGGAATCCGGCGCACACGCCTATGCGGCTCAGACGATTGAACGGCTGATTCAGTCGGCCGGCGCCACCGCGCCATGGGTGGCATCCTCGCTGCGCAACACATTCAACGTCAGCTCAATCGATGCGGGCAGCACGGTGAACATCGTGCCGGCAAAAGCCACTGCTCTGGTAGACGGTCGCGCTTTACCCGGTCAGGAAGATCGCCTTTACGACACGTTGGTTGCTCTGGCAGGCCCCGATATCGACGTGACGCCGATCCACCGCAGCAACGGTTATCTCACCGATCCTGATTCCGAACTGTTCACGGGCATAGCGGCCGTATTGCACGAGCTTGACCCCGATGCGCAGGTCCTACCGTTCCTTTCATCCGGCGGAACCGACAGTAAGGAGGTGAAACAGGTCAGCCCCCAGGCGCAATCCTGCGGATTCATGCCGCTCAAAGTGCCACAGGGATTCAGCTACATCGCACAATTCCATGGCATTGACGAGCGCGTACCGGTCGAGGCGCTGCGCTTCGGCGAACAGGCGTTGGAACAGTTCATCGCCACGTTCTAACACTGCTCACTCGCACTGCCAAGCTGTCGGCAAACACAGCACATATTCCATGTCATCAATCATCAATCATTAACGGCAAGCCAATCACAGTCAATCATCCATAGGGATACACAACACCAACAGAAGGGGAACCACCAATGACCAGACTGCTTACCTCCGAATCCGTAACCGAAGGTCACCCGGACAAGGTCTGCGACATCATTTCCGATTCGATTCTCGACGCCTACCTGAGTCTCGACCCGGATTCACGCGTGGCCGTGGAAACCTCCGCCAAAGACGGTCTCGTAGTCGTGGAAGGCGAAGTATCGGCACCGCGTACGCTCGACCATGTGGCCATTGTGCGCAAGGCCATCGCCGATATCGGCTACACGGATGCCGCCAGCGGTCTGGATCCCGAAGGCGCCGGAGTGATCAACAACATCCGCCCGCGCGAATTCGACAGCAACGACGGCGGTGCATGGGGCAACTACGGCGACGACAAGAAGGTCAGCAAGGAGGAAGCCTACAACACGTTCGGTGGTGATCAGGGACTCATGGTGGGCTACGCCGCCGACGACACCAAGGCGCTGCTGCCATTGCCGATCTACGCGGCCAGCCGTCTGGCCGAACGTCTCGCCTACGTGCGCAAAAACGGCATCATCCCGCTGCTGCGCCCGGATGGCAAGACCTTGGTTTCCGTGGAATACGCGAACGATAACATCACCTCCCCGCAAGCCATTCGCCACATTCTCATCTCCACCCAGCACTCCGACAAGATCGCCGTGGAAGACGTGCGCGAACAGGTGCGCAAGGAAGTGCTCGAACCGGTGCTCGCCACACTGGACGTGGACGCGAGCGAAGCGGAAGTGGTGATCAACCGTTCGGCGTTCATCAACGGCGGCCCCAAGGCGGACGCCGGTCTGACCGGACGCAAGATCATTGTTGACACTTACGGTGGCATCGCCGGTCACGGTGGCGGCGCGTTCTCCGGCAAGGATCCGCGTAAGCCCGACCGTTCCGCCGCGTACGCCGCACGTTGGGCCGCCAAGAACATCGTCGCCGCCGGCCTCGCCCGTCGTGCACAGGTGCAGCTCGGCTACTTCAACCGTGTGGCCAAGCCGATCACCATCGACGTGGAGACCTTCGGCACCGAAACAGTGGATCGCGAGAAAATCCAGCGCGCAGTGGCCGCCACATTTGATTTCCGCCAGCTGGCCATCATCGATGAACTCGACCTGCGCCGCCCAATCTACCGTAAAACCGCCGCATACGGTCACTTCGGCCGTGACGACGCCGACTTTACGTGGGAGCGCACCGATAAGGTCGAAGAACTGCGGAAGAACGTCAAATGACCGACGCATTCCGGCACGAATACTTTGACGACTTCGAGCGCGACCATCCGAACATCTTCGCGGCGAAGTTGAAGCTGCTGGAAACGGCAATCACCCTGGACGGTGCGCGTGAAACCGGATATACGGTGTCCGTGGGAGCGGGCACCGGCTCCTACGAAGCGGCCTTGCGCGCCGATGGCTACGAAACCAATCGGATTGTCGAACCATCGACGAACCTGGCCGCCGAGGCGCGCGCCCGCGGCTTCGACGTCACCGAGGCATTCGCGCAGGATGTGCCGTTCGAGGAATCCTCGATCGACACGATCTTCTACAACGGCAGCGCGTTCGGCTTCATCGACGAAAGCGACCTGCGAGACCTGTTCCGCGCGCATTACCGGCAACTCAAGCCGGGCGGCGTACTGGCATTGCTCGACGTGCCACCAGCCAGTGCGCTGGGCCTCGCCGTGCAAGCATCGTTCCTCATCGAACAGGAATCGTATATATCCGAAGTATTGCGCGCCAGTTGGTACAGTGCGGACACCCCGCGTAAGGAATACTGGCGCACCACGGACACCTACCGGGAACTGCTCGAATACGGCGGATTCACACAATTGCTCACATGGCAGACGCTGCGGCGGC
Organism: Bifidobacterium colobi; assembly: GCF_018555455.1. GTDB lineage: Bacteria > Actinomycetota > Actinomycetes > Actinomycetales > Bifidobacteriaceae > Bifidobacterium > Bifidobacterium colobi. The sequence continues at coordinate 509,252 of NZ_JAFEJU010000002.1, forward strand.
ACCTGATTTATCAGAACGAGAGCGTCGAATTGCCTGTTCCGGGATATCAGGAAGGCAGTTACGTGGCGCTTGTCGCCGTCAAGTAAGCGAGCTGTACAAGGCATTCGCCGAGAAAGAACAGGAGAAGAATCATGACCATCAATCATTGGGGCAAGGCTGTGGCAGGCGTGGCATGCGCGCTGCTGCTCACCGTCGGACTGGCGGCGTGCGGCAGCGGTGCGAACGGCACTGATGCAGCACAGTCGTCCACGACATCCAGCACATCCACTACCTCCAGCGACCATGCTGACCATGCCGAGCATGCCGAGCATGCTGAGCATGCCGAGCAGAGCAGCCAGAGCGATCAGCAAGCCGATTCGACTACCAAGTCGGGCACCGACCAAGTCACGGATAAGCTGACCGGTCAAACCGACACGGCAAATTCAACGGAAAGCGGCGAGTCCTCGTCCGGCGGCTCCGGCTGCTGCAACGAAGAGTAAACCGGCGGTACGCCAATACAGAAGGGGACATTATGGCGGAACCATATATCGACCGATATCAAGACAATGGAGCGATCCTCGACGACACGTGGAAGGCTCGCCCCAACATCTACGAGTCGCGTTTGCGACTACTGCACCGGGCGCTCACGACCAAAGACCCCGGCAAGATTCTGTCCATCGGCATCGGATCGGGCATTTTCGAAACCCTGCTGCGCGAGCGGTACGGCATCGAAGTGGCGGAAGCCGTGGAGCCCTCGGCCTCCCTGGGCGCCGAAGCCTGTAAGAAAGGGCTGACCGTTGCGCAAAGCACCGCGCAGGACTACGACTATGCGGGAGCGCCATACGACACCATCGTCTACAACGGGTCAAGCTTCGGTTTCATTCCGGACGACGAGATCGAGGCGACGTTTGCGCGTAATCGCGACGTGCTGGCGAGCGGTGGGCGACTGGTGCTCACGGATGTGCCGGCGGAGAGCGCGCTCGGAATTATTCTGCATCTCGCGCAAAAGTACAACATCGACCGCGCGGATATCGATGAGCTCTTAGCCGGAACCACGTTCTTCAATCTCAATACGCACGCGTACAAGCCGAACTGGCATACGATCAGCTGGTACGCCGCATTGCTTGAGCGCATCGGCTTCCATGATCTCAAGTTCTTCCAGACGGTGCTCGCCAATCCGCCGTATCAGAAGGATGCCGTCGAAGATCCGATCGAGGGGTATACGCAAGGCAATTACGTGGCCATTGTGGCGAGCAAGTAGCCCGCCGTGGTGCCGGTGGAGCCGCTTACCTGTTCGTCGCTCTGCCGGCCAAAAGTAACCCCATCGTAAGCCGGTGAGGACCGGAAGTGGCACAAGCCCGTCTGCCGGCAGCCATCAGCAGTGTGCGTGGAAGTGGCAACGACACCCTGACGGTAGCCATCAGCAGTGTGCGTGGAAGTGGCAACAAGCCCGCCTGCCGCAGACATCAGCGGTGTGCGTGGAAGTGGCAACAAGCCCGCCTGCCGGCAGCCAAACGTCCGTATGTACGCGCATTTCACGAAGCCTGCGCATACATACGGCTGCTTTTGAGTGAGATTATGTCCGTATGTACGCGCACTTCACAGGGGCTGCGCATACATACGGACGTTTTTGTGCCTGATTTTGTCCGTAAGTACGCGCGGTACTCGTCGGTTGCGCGTACATACGGACGTTTTGGTGAGCTGGTGGGGTGATTTGGCGAGCTGGGACTGATTCGGAGGGTAGAATCGCCCCCGGATTAGCTCAGCTCGGCTCCGGATTAGCCCGGATCTGTCCCTGATTAGCCCGAATCGCTCCCAGGTCAGCCCGATTCACAGCTCGTGATCGAAGTAGATCACGTCAGGGCGGGTGTTCCAACCCTGCTTCTTCCAGAATTCCTGACCCTCATAGTTGTCGGCCACCACCAGAATGCCGATTTTCACGATGCCGATGGCCTTGAACACATCGTAGATGCGGTTGATCAGCGAAGTGCCGATGCCATGGCCGCGCCACTGCTCGTCTACCGCCACGTGATACAGGTAGCCTTTGCGTCCATCGTTGGCGCCCAAAGCGGTAGCGATCACATGACCGTCCGGGTCGGTGGCAACGAAGCAGGTGTCCGGGTTCTCGCGCAGTAGCAATGCGATGCCGCCATACGTGTTATTGAGCTGCTGCAAATGCATGCCGGGCGTACGCTCCCACAATGCATAGGCTTCCTCGTAATCCTCGGGAACCATGCGCCGAATACGTACACCCTCGCTGTGCCAAGTGGTCATTGTTGTGAAGCTCCTCTCATGCTGGATTGGATGGTTGTTGCAAAAACTGTTGATGCTGCGCCCGCTGTAGCATTACGCTGACATTATTGGGGCATTATTTTGGCATTACTTGATATGCGATTGATTATCGTATGGTGCGATCTCATGCGGACTGGTGCCACCGGTGATCAGCGCGAGCGCATCATCCAGGGACTGCCACACCATGTTCTTGACCGCAATATCGGTGAAGAATGCGATATGCGGTGTAATCACCACGTTCTCCATGGCATGAAGCGCGTTGTAATACGGGTTGTCGAGGGGCTGCTCGGCATCCAGTTTGTTGCCGAACAGTGTCGCCTCACCTTCCAGCACATCAATGGCCGCTCCGGCTATCTCGCGCCGGTTGAGCGCATCGATGAGCGCCGGCGTATCTACTACGCCGCCGCGCGAATTGTTCACGAAGTAGGCGGTGGGCTTCATCTGCGCGAACTGTGAAGCGTCCATCAGATGCCGGGTGGTCGCATCAAGATACGTGTGCATCGTGACCACATCCGCGCGGGCCAGCAGTTCATCTTTGCTCACCCAGGTCAGGATATCGTCCAGCTCATGGTTCGGCGCGATATCGTTGCCCAGCACCGTGGCGCCCAGTGCATGGAAGATGCGGGCCACCGTGGAGCCGATACGGCCCACGCCGATAATGCCGATGGTCAGTTCGCTGATCTCACGCGAAATCAGACCGTACACCGAGAAATCATGACGGCTGGCGCGGTCGTCGAACTGCGGCACATGGCGAATCAGTCGCATGATATGCGCCAACGTCAGCTCGGCCACTGCGGAGGGGGAGTAGGAGGGCACGTTGGTGACGCGAATATGATTGCGCGCTGCCTCCATCAGATCGATGGTGTCGTATCCGGCTGAACGCAGCGCAATCTGCCGAATGCCATAGGCGTTGAGCCGCTGATAGAAGTCCGGACGATTGCTCGGCGCGCTCCGCTGTTTGTACGAGATGCCGTCGAATCCCTCGATGGTGTGCAAGGTGTCCTCGTGCAGTTCGAACGGGAAGCAGGTTACCTGGATGCCGTGGTCGGCGGCCCATTGTTCGGCGAACGGCTGCTCTTCCTCAATGCAATGGTAGACGGCGATGGAAGTCATGATGATGGTCTTTTCTGCTCACAGGTTGGTTGATAACGGCTGATGTGATGGCTGATGTGACGGCTGACGGCTTGGATGTCGAAGACAGTGCAGGCTACTGATCGGCGGCGTCGGATGCGCGAAACGCGCGAATTCGCGCCACCGCCTCGTGCAATGTCTCCATGCTGGCCGCGTAGCTGAAGCGAACATGCCGTGAGTCGCCGGGAGCGAACGCTTCGCCTGGTATGCCGGCCACCTGGGCTTGCTGAGCGAGCAGTCGCGCGTAGTCGTAGCCGGTGCCGTGGAATTCATCCGGTACTTGGACGTATACGTAGAATGCGCCGGATGGTCGGGCCATGTTGTAGCCCAGTGCGCGCAGTTCGCCGACCAGATAATCACGGCGGCGTCGATACTCCTGAACCATGCGATCTATGGAAGCGTCCCCCTGCTCATAGGCGACTTGTGCGGCATCCATGGTGAACGTGGCCGCGGTGGAGACATGGATTTGGTGCACTTTGGCCACTTCGGCCACCAAGGCATGCGGTCCGGCAAGAAATCCAAGACGCCAGCCGGTCATCGCATAGCTTTTCGACGTGCTGTCCACCACGATGGTGCGTTCGGGGGCGAATTGCGCGATGGATGGCGCAGGATGCGCATCATAGCTGATTTCCGCGTACACTTCGTCGCTTAAGACGGTCACATCGTAACGGTTCACAACATGGGCCAATGCGCGCAACTGTTCGGCGGAGAGCGTGACCCCAGTGGGATTGTTCGGCGAGTTGATCGCCAGAACCGTACGCTTTCCTTGCGCCTTAGTTGAACGCAACGCGGATTCCAAAGCCTCAGGCGTAAGCACGAAACCACTATCTGTGGTATCGATGGGTACCAGTGTGGCACCGGTGAGCTTGGCCATGCTTGCATACAGGCCGAACGCAGGCGTCGCATACACGAGAGCGGCATCCGGTCCCAGCAGAGCAGTCAATGCACTGCTGATCGCCTCGCTCGCTCCCTCGGTGACGATGATGTCCTCGGCTGCATAGACGAGGCCGCGCCGGCGTTGAAGATAGTCGGCGATGGCCTTGCGCAGTCCGGGTGTGCCGGCGTTCGGCGAATAATGCGTACGATGATGCTTAAGGCTCGCCACAGCGGCTTCGGTGATGAAATCCGGCGTATTGAAATCCGGTTCGCCCAAGGTGAGCTTCAGAATGCCGGGGATGGCGGAAACCTCACGGTCGAACGCGCGAATCACCGACGTGGTGATATTGCCCAACTGGGGGATCACGGCTGGTGCAAAATCATCATGATGCTCGGCTGCGGTAGCTGCTTCGGTAGTGATGTTCGATGACTGCTGATTCATGTGCTGTGGCTGATCTTTCATTCGTGATTGGTGCGACTGCCCAAATTCGCTGATGCGGGATTTGCATCAGCATCGGCAATCCCATCCGGCACTGGTTCGCCTACGCGCTCGCTGATGGTCTGCAATTGCGCAAACGTAGCCGGATCTATCGCAATTGAATCGATATTGCTGCGAGCTGCGATGCGTTCTTTGTCGCCTGCCACCAGCACCGGATGACCATCAACCGAGGGCAGCGCGCGCAGTCTGGCGGAAAGTGCGGCGACGCGCTCGCTGATTACAGCGGCCCCGCCGAACGCATCCAAGTCGATGGCGGCGAAACAGTGGCAGATATGCTGGCCATGCATGTCCCAGGAGAGTATGCCGCCGGAAAGGACGCCGGTCAGGATTTCCACAATCAGATTGAGGCCATAGCCCTTGTACCCGGCATTGAGTTCCCCGGAACCGCCGAGCGGCGTCAGTCCACCGATGCGATGTTCGGCGGTGATTTTGCTCATCATGCGTGCGCTGTCATGCTCGATGGCACCATGCTCGTCTTCGGCCCAGTCGCCTTCGATGGGTTCGCCGAGTTTGGCCAAGACCTCGATTTTGCCCAACGACACCGTGCTGGTTGCCGCATCGTAGACGAACTGGTCGCTGCCGTGCCCCACGGCGAAGGCGATGGGATTGCTGCCCAACGCCGGCAATCCGGCATGCGTGGGCACGGCCAAAGGATTGCTGTTGGTGGTGGCCACGCCGATGAAGCCTTGGTCGGCGGCTATGCGCGCCCAGAATCCCGCGGTGCCGAAATGATTGGAATCACGAACCGAAACGATGCCGATGCCATGCTCGCGTGCTTTGCGCATGGCCAGTTCCATGGCATCACGGGAGATGAGTTGCCCCATGCCGCTATGCCCGTCCAATACGGCGCAGGCCTTGCAATCGCTCACCACACTGATGCGGGCCTTCGGATCAATCATGCCGTGGCGCAGCTTGTGATCGTACATGGCCATGCGCTGCACGCCATGGGAGGCGATGCCATGGCGGTCGGCGTCAATCAGCGTTTCGGCGATGAATGCCGCATCCGACGCGGAGAATCCGCGATGTTCGAAGACGGAGGAAAGAAACGTCTGTAACGCTTCCGTTCGGACCCGAACATAATGCGACATCACGATGTATCTCCCCAAACCTTGCATACCGCGGCAACGGCTGGTGCCGGCGGCTCGTCGTACTGGTCATGAACCTAGCACGGCTCGGCGGTGGATTACGGGGCGTGGCAATCGGGAAATCCGATAACCGGTTAGAAGTCGGCTGGATTATCGCAAGAATTGCCGGTCTCGTCACGGCAATATCGCTACAAGCGGAGGCCGTGGTGTGCGCGCGTACCATAAATAAAGCCTCGAAAGGCGCTGATTGCGCCGCATTGCGCGGGATGCGATAGCCGCTTATAGGTAAACCGTATAACCACGCCACCACGCCAGCGGACAGGCGTGGTTATAGTAAGTCAGATAGTGAGGTGAACTGAGCCTTACGAAAAGAGTACGAGAGGACGCCAATGATTCAGATCAGGGGAGTAAGCAAAAGCTTTGCAGGCACCAAAGTGCTTGACAGGCTTGACCTTGATATCCCGAGAAAAAACGTGGTCACGGTCATTGGTCCTTCCGGTTCGGGTAAATCCACGTTGCTGCGCATTCTGGATTTCCTTGAGCACGCCGATGCCGGTACGGTTGATTTTGGCGATGGTGCCGTGGATTTGACCACCACCAAGGCCGCCGAGATTCGCAAGGTTCGTTCCAAAATCGGATTCGTATTCCAAAACTACAATCTGTTCCTGAACAAGACCGCGTTGCAGAACGTTGCGGAACCCCTGATTTATGCCAAGGGAATCAAGCCCGGCGAAGCGCGAACGATTGCCGCTGAACAGCTTGATCGCGTGGGTCTTGCCGATTTTCAGGATCGTTACCCCAGCACGTTGTCCGGCGGCCAGCAGCAGCGTGTGGGCATCGCCCGCGCAGTGGCTCAGAATCCGGAACTGTTGGTGCTTGACGAGCCCACTTCCGCATTGGATCCGGAAATGGTCAACGGTGTGCTGGAAGTCATCAAGCAGCTCGGCAAGGAAGGCATGACCATGCTGATGGTCACCCATGAGATGCGTTTCGCTTACGAGGCGTCGAATCATGTGGTGTTCATCGAAGGCGGCCACGTAATCGAACAAGGCGATCCCAAGCAGATCTTCGAGCATCCGCGCGAGCAGCGCACCGCGGAGTTCCTGTCGTCTACCAACAACGTACTGATGATTCCCGCAGCGCAGTCCTGATCTCAGGTACGCATGCGACTGTTCCATTATCAACTGTGACACTATCAATACAAGAGAGAGGATTTTGATATGTCCAAGAATCACGTTATTCGCAAGGCCGTGGCCCTGCTGTCCGGTGTGGCAGTGCTGTTCTCCCTGGCCGCATGCGGTTCCGCATCCGCCGGCGATTCCGGCTCCGGTTCCGAGTCTTCCAGCGCACTGGAACAGGTCAAGAAGGCCGGCAAGATCGTGTTCGCCACCGAGGGTACCTATGCTCCGTTCAGCTACCACGATTCCAAGACCAACGAACTGACCGGCTACGACGTTGAAGTGGCCACCGCCATCGCCAAGGAGATCGGCGTCAAGGCCGAGTTCGCCGAGGGCAGCTTCGACTCCCTGCTCGCCGGCGTGGATGCCAAGAAGTACGATACGGTAGCCGACCAGATTTCCGCCACCGACGAGCGCAAGGCCAAGTACGATTTCTCCGATCCGTACACCTACTCCTACGGCGTGGTCATCACTACCAAGGAGAACCCGAAGGGTGTCAAGTCCTTCGACGATGTCAAGGGCCTGAACGCCGCCGAAACCGGCACCTCCAACTGGAACAAGACCGCTCAGGAGAAGGGTGCCACCATCGTGCAGGTCAACGACTTCGGCCAGGCCGTTGACGCACTGACCACCGGTCGTGCCGACGTGACCCTGAACGACGGTCTCGCCGCCCTCGACTACCTGAAGCAGAAGCCGGACGCGGACATCAAGATCGCCGCCAAGTCCGAGAAGACCCCGGCCGCCTACCTGCCGTTCCGCAAGGGCAGCGACGATCTGGTCAAGGAAGTCAACAAGGCCATCGCCACCCTGCAGAAGGACGGTACCCTGACCAAGATCTCCGAGAAGTACTTCGGCGAGGACTTCTCCCAGAAGTGATCGCTTCAAGGCTAAGCTAGCCTCAACAATGACTCCCCTCACACCGAGGGGAGTCGATGCTGTTTATCACACAACAAAGGAAGACCAATGGATGCACGAGTATGGGGAATCATTGTAGATTCCTTTACCAAGCTACTGATTCCCGGTATTACCGTGACCATTCCGCTGACGTTGATTTCCTTCGCCATTGGTTTGGTATTGGCCATCGTCGTGGCACTGGTTCGCGTGGCCAAGGTGCCGGTGGCTTCGCAGATCGCATGGTTCTATGTGTGGGTGTTCCGTGGCACGCCGCTGCTGGTGCAGCTGTTCGTCATCTTCTTCGGCCTGCCATCGGTGGGCATTACGATTCCGGCGTTGCCATCCGCGGTGATTGCATTCTCGCTGAATGTGGGTGCCTATGCTTCGGAAACCCTGCGCGGTGCGATTCTCGCCGTGCCGAAAGGCCAGTTGGAAGCCGGCCTGTCCGCGAACATGCCATACGTGACGATTATGCGGCGCATTATTCTGCCGCAGTCGTTCCGCTCGGCCTTCCCGGCCTTGTTCAATTCATTCATCGCTCTGGTGAAGGACACCTCGCTGGCGGCCAACATCACCGTGGTGGAGATGTTCATGTCCGCGCAACGTATCGTGGCCATCTACTATGAGCCGCTCGTGCTGTACATCGAAGTGGGTCTCATCTATCTGCTGTTCTGCACGGTACTGGGATGGCTGCAGGATTACTGCGAGAAGAAGCTCAACGAACACTTCTGATGTCTTCCGTTGTTCTCATGTATCTGTGATTTTTTTGATGAAAAGGAGATAGCGATATGGCTATTGACGTGTATGGTGCAAGCTGGTGCGGCGATTGCCACCGTGCCAAGGCGGCGTTGAACGATCTGAATGCTCCGTTCACCTGGCATGACATCGAAACCGAGGAAGGCGCGGCCGACAAGGCTGAGACCATCAGCGGTCAGAAGCACATCCCGGTGGTCGTCTACTCCGACGGCGCCTTCCAGGTGGAGCCTTCCGCCTTGGACATCAAGCACAAGCTTGAAGAACTCGGCGAGCTCAAGTAGCCCGCTTCCCGCATGGTTCGGCTCCCGATAAGGGAGCCGTTCGCATATCTGGACCTCAGTCATGACACCAATACGAGAAGGGAAGTGAATCAATCATGACCGACACCACAGCGACTGCATTGCAGCAGCAATTGGCAGCCTACTACACCTGGTTCCACCAGCATCCGGAGCCTGCATACCAGGAATTCGAAACCACCGTGCACATCAGGCAGATTCTTGACGAACAGGGCATCGCAGTACTGGATTCGGGCTTGCCAACCGGCGCCATCGCCAGTATCAAAGGAACCGCAGGACCCACTGCTTCCGGTGCCGGGCATGTGGTGGCGATTCGCGGTGATATCGACGCGCTGCCAATCACGGAAGACACGGGGGTGACGCATCCCTCGCTGAATGTCGGGTACCTGCATGGCTGCGGTCATGACTATAACCTCACCGTGGCATTGGGCGCGGCCATCATCCTGAACCAGCGGCGTGCGGACTTCGCCGGAGAAGTCAAAGTCATTTTCCAGCCGGCCGAGGAGGTCGCCGCCACCAAAGAGACGCCGACCGGGGCGGTGAGCGTACTCAACACCGGAGCGTTGGACGATGTCGAGGCGTTCTTCGGCACCCACGACACCAATCTGGGCGAGCCCGGCAGCGCGTTGATCTCAGCCGGGCCAGACAGCGGCGCCGTCGATAAATTCCGCATCACCATACACGGGCGCGGCACTCACGCCGCACGGCCACAAGGTGGCGCGAATCCCATTCGCGTGGCGGCGGCCATCATTGAGGGCATCCAGTCGATTGCCGGGCAGGACGTTGACCCGGTGCATCCGCGCGTGGTGACCGTAACCAATATCGAAGCGGGCAATACGTGGAATGTGGTGCCGGATACCGCGTTCCTGCAAGGTACCGCGCGCACCGCGTATCCCGAAGATCGCACGGTGATTAAGACCCGCGTCGAGGCGTTGGTGCAGGGGATTTCCACCGCGTTCGGTGTGAACAGTGATTTCGCATGGGAATACGGTTCTCCATCCGTGGTCAATGATGCCGACTGGGCGCAATTGGCCGCCGATATTGCTCAGGAGCTTGGTTTCGAGGTGCAGCCTTCCGCACCGTCGCTCGGTGGTGAGGATTTCTCGTATTATCTTGCTCAAGCGCCCGGCGCCTTTATTCATTTGGGTGTTGGCAATGCGGATCGGCCAATGCACGGGCCCACGTTCTTCGCCAACACCGATGCCATTGCCGAGGGTGCGGATCTGCTGGCCACATTGGCTGAGCGTGCGCTTCATCGATTGGATGCATGAACGCAGCATGAACTTTCCGCCCATCATGCCGTGAAACGCATGCGAGGTCTATCGGTTCCCCGCCTTGCACTGGTAGCATGGGACTTGTTGGGTTGCGGCATATCGTCATGCCGCGCTTGGCCCTGTGAAAGGGGGCTTTATGACCATCGCAGCCATGTTGGGAGGAACCATGCTGTTGCTGCTTATCCTGCTGGTTATTATCATTCTGCTGCTGTTCGCCGCAATCTATGTGGTGCCGCAACAGCAGGCGTACATCATCGAACGATTTGGTAAGTTCCTGCGTGTACAGTTCGCCGGCATTCATGTGCGTATTCCGTTCGTCGACCGCATCGCCATGAAGACGAACATGCGCGTGAACCAGTTGAACGTGCAACTGGAAACCAAGACGTTGGATAACGTGTTCGTGACCGTGGTGGCATCCACCCAGTTCCGTGTGAATCCGAACGACGTTGCCACCGCCTACTACGAGCTGCGCGATCCGGCCGGCCAGCTGAGGAGCTACATGGAGGATGCGTTGCGTTCCGCCATCCCGGCCCTGAGCTTGGATGACGCGTTCGCCCGCAAGGACGATGTGGCCTTCGACGTGCAGAAAACCGTGGGCAATGAGATGAGCCGCTTCGGTTTCACTGTGGTCAAGACGCTGATCACCGCCATTGATCCGAGCCCGCAGGTCAAGAACGCCATGGATTCCATCAACGCCGCACAGCGTGAGAAGGAAGCCACCCGCCAGCGTGCGGAAGCCCAGCGTATTCAGATTGAGACGCAGGCTGCCGCCGATGCCGAGAAGACTCGTCTTCAGGGTGAAGGCCAGGCCAACTACCGCCGTGAGATCGCCAACGGTATTGTCGACCAGATCAAGAGTCTGCAGGCCGTGGGCATGAACATCAACGACGTGAACAATGTGGTGCTGTTCAACCAGTACCTCGACGTGATGCGTTCGCTGTCCGAATCCGGCAACGCCAAGACCGTGGTACTGCCGGCTTCCACGCCTGGCGGTTATCAGGATCTGTACGAGCAGGTCACCAAGGCCATGCTCACTGCTTCGGAAACCAAGTAACCTGTTAACCCCACCACCCCTCCGTTGACTGACGGTTTTATAACAAAAAACGTTATAAAACCGTCAGTGAGCGGGGGTGCAGCTGATTACTTGCTGAGGAACTCGGCAATGGACTCGGCTGCCGCGTACCCCTTGCGGTACATCATTTCCAAGCCTTCGAAATTCTTCTTCAGCGTATTGAGACCATAAAGATCCTCGGGAGCCAGAATCAGCACCTTGCCTTCGGCCTCATACTGTTTGGCCAGTTCAATCTCATCGTTGTAGGTCTTGTACCGCATGCGCAGACGCTCGGCGGCGGCCGGGTACGTGCGCTCCAGAATACGTGCCGGCGGCAAATCCTTGCGCTGCTGGCGCACCTCATCGCGAAGACGCGAAAGAATCAGGATCACGCGCTCGTAACCGTCATCCAACGCCTTCTGCACCGGTACGGGATCGGCAATGCCGCCATCGAAATACGGCACGCCATCCACCACATACGGCTCGCAGGCCACCGGTACGGCGGACGAGGCCTTGACGACATCGAAATCATCAAAACGAATACGTGATTTGTCGAAATACTTGGTCGACCCATCCTCGGCATTGCATGCCACCACGGTAAATCCGGTGGGATTGGCCTCGAACGCCTCGAAATCCACCGGGTATTCGCCATCATGATTGCTCAACGTGCCGTAGATGTAGTCGAGATTAGCGAAATTATGGTTCTTGAAGAAGCTTTCCGCGCTGGCATATTCCTTACGGAACGCGTACTTGGTGTAGAACGTATGGTTCCGGCCATGCTGGCGGGCGATGAACGAGGTCATGTTCGCAGCCCCGGCGGAAACGCCGTAACACATATCCACATCAATACCGTCTTCAAGCATGCGATCCATCACGCCGCAGCCGAATATCGCGCGGAACCCGCCGCCCACATCGATCATCGCGGTTGTATATGCCATAAGTGTTGTTCCCTTCTACCAATACTGATTGAGAGCTTACGCGCGTCAGCCGAACACCCGAATAATCATCGGTTCAACAATTCGCGGGAAAGCTTGGCGATCCGTTCGGACGGATCGGAATTAGACAATTCCACACTGCCGTGAGCGTCTTCCGGAGCCAGCTTGCCCAAGGATTCAAGCACCACGCGCAGATGCCGCACCGTACCTTCGTTGCCGTCGATGATTGCTGCGCGCTCGGGCAGCAGTTCGCGGAAGTAGTCGCGGTAGAACACGAAATGCGTGCAACCCAGCACCACCGAGTCGATGCGGTTCAAATCATACTGATCAAAATAATGATGCAGCGTATCCATCACCAGCTGATGATTGCCAAGCTGCCCGGACTCCACAATCTCCACCAGATCAGGGCAAGGCTCCTTGTAAATCTCATTATTCGAATCGAAGCGTTGCATGAGTGTGGCGAATTTTTGTTCGCGCAACGTGAGGGGAGTGGCGGCCACAATCACGCGCTGTGGAATATGGTGAGGATCGGATGGCACATCGCCGCGATCGCACGCCACTTTCAACGCCGGTTCCATGCCGATGATTGGAATATCATAGTGATCGCGCAAATCGTTGACGGCTGCGGAAGTGGCGGTATTGCAGGCAATCACCACGGCTTTGACGCCTTGGTTCACGAATCGCTCAACAATCGCGAAACTCAACGCCTTGACTTGCTCAGGTGTTTTGGTGCCATATGGAGCATTGGCGGAATCGCCGAAATACAGCACATGCTCACCCGGCATATCCTTGGCGATCTGCTTGGCCACGGAAATACCGCCAAGCCCGGAATCGAACACACCTATTGGCGCCGACGAACTCATGCCTGAATCCTTCCTGTCATTGTGTCGATTACTAGAGTACTCTTACAAGGCATGAGTCTTCCGAAGCAAGTAACCAAAGCGCACGCCACCGGCAATGATTTCGTGGTCTACCTCGACCGGTCCGGCAAGTTCGAACCCACCCCGGACGAGGTGCGATTCCTGTGCGACCGTCATTTCGGCATTGGCGGCGATGGTTTGATTCGTCTGACCCGCCCGGATTTCGTATCCGATTTGAGCGACGATCAGATTGCACAGATGCTGGCTGGCGGCGCTCGCTGGTTTATGGATTACCGTAATGCCGATGGATCGTTGGCGGAAATGTGCGGCAACGGTACGCGTGCCATCACCTTGTTCGCCCAGCGTGAAGGCGTGGCGGACTCCACTGAACCATTCCGACTCGGCACGCGCGCGGGAGTGAAGATCCTGACGCCGAAAGGCAATATGAAGCCGTATGGAGCCGACGTGTTCCAGGTGGAGATGGGCGCGTGGAAGATCGGTGAACTCGATGCCTACGAGGTTACGATTCCCGGTACCGCCGGTTCTGCTCGCGGCACGTTCGTCGACATGGGCAATCCGCATGTGGTGGCGGTGATTGAAGACGCGTTCGCTTCGCTGCCGGTGGTTGAAGACCTTGATTTGGTGACCAAGCCGGTGGTGGCACCAGAAATCAAATCCGATCAGAACGTGGAATTCGTGCGCGTCGACGAGATCGATGAGGAAGCAGGCTCCGGCGAGGCCACGATGCGCGTCAACGAGCGCGGTTGCGGCGAGACTTTGTCGTGCGGTACCGGACTGTGCGCCACGGGCATTGTGCTGCGAGCCAAGACCGGCATCGACCACTGGGATATCACCGTGCGCGGCGGCACCTTGCGCGTGGATGTGAGCGAGACGGATGTGAAGCTCACCGGTGCGGCCACCCTCGTGGCTGATATCGCGCTGCTGTAGCGCTGCAATACAGCTGTTGCAGGCGACTGCTGCATACATCAACTGTTGCAATAACGAACTGTGGCTGCCTCCCGGTAACGAGGGGCAGCCACAGTTCATTATTGATTACTGACTCTTATGCGGCGAACAGCGCCGAGCCTTCAGTCACAAATATCAGCGCCACAATGGCTACGATCCACAGCACATCGACCATGAGATCAAAGTTCAAGCGATAGTACTTGTTCAGTCCAGCCGGCACTGCTCCAGTGCTCTTGCTGCTCGGCAGCTCTTGCACGGCAACGGTGGCGTGGCTCAGTGCCATGAACTGGATGGTGGTGGAGAACATCAGCGTCAAGCACCATGGGCACAGCGCATGAATCACGAACAATGACTGCGTGCTCAGCCAATACGAGTAGGCAAGTGCGGCCAAACCGCCCAGCCACGTGCAGGTGGCGAACCAGCGCGGTACCCGTACGCGAGCCAAACCAATCACCGCAATCGTAATGAATACGGATTCAGCGGCGATGCCGAAGAACGCGTTCGGATAGCTTAATCCGCCGAACTTTACGATTTCCGCCTGCCAGGACTGCGCCACGGTAGTGCAGGAGATGACCGCGTTCACATCGCATCCAAGCTGTGCTTCGGGATGGCGAGCCAATTGGAGGGTTTCGGCGGACAGGATGAACGAGGTGCCAAGCGCCACTACCGAGGCGAGCAGCATGATCAGGTAGGTCCAGGTGGCGCTGTGCCGCCAGCCGGTCAGCGGACTGGTTGTGAGCGAAGGCGCGGCTGCGGGCGCGGCTGTAGAGTCGCTGGTAGTTTGGCCGTTGGCGTGGGCCTCGGCTCGGTCCGCAATCGTGGTGGTCTGTTTGTTGTTCTGCTTGGTTGTAGTGTTACGAGTCATGATTCCCCTCAGGTTTGATTGCTCACTACCTTAGCCGCGACCCTCGCCGGAGTTCCGCTGACGGCCTGAATGCGGTTACGATGGAACGTATGACTGACTATGCGATGCCTGTGGCCCCGCCGAAGACCGGGTGGGACATTCATTGCCACACCGTGTTCTCCGATGGCACGGAGACACCGGGTGCAATGGCCCGCGAATGCAAGACGTTGGGTTTGAAGGGCGTCGCCATCTCCGATCATGACACCACCGCCGGCTGGCAGGATGCCGAAGCGGGGGCGCGGGCGGTCGGACTGCCTTTGCTGCGCGGCACGGAGATCACCGCCACGGATCAGGGTGTTTCGGTGCATATGCTCGGATTCCAATACGATCCCGAAAGTCCGCATATCGTGAATTTGTTTGCGGCGACTCGGGCTGCGCGATTGCGTCGCACGCAGCACATGGTGGAATTGATGGCCAAGGATTACCCGATTTCCTGGGAGTCGGTGTTGGCCCAGGTCAAGGAAGGCGGCAAAACCACGATAGGGCGGCCGCATATTGCCGACGCATTGGTAAGCGCCGGAGTGTATCGCAATCGTTCTGAGGCGTTCGCCGATGCGGTCAACTCTTCGTCCAAGTATTACATTCCAACGCCGTCGCCCACCACGCATGAGGTGGTGGCCGCCGTCAAGGAGGCTGGCGGTGTGATTCTGGTGGCTCATGCCGCGGATGTGAGCCGTAATCGCCGACTGCTCTCCGATGAGCAGATCGCAGCGCTCGCCAACGAGGGCTTGGACGGTTTGGAAGTCTGGCATCGCGGCAATCCGCCGGAGCAACGCGTGCGTTTGCTGGGCTTGTGCCGTCGGTTCGGATTGTTGGTCACCGGCGGTTCGGATTGGCATGGTGCAGGCAAGCCGAACCTGCTGGGCGAGAACCTCACCGATGATGCCACGGTTGCCGAGATCGTGCGCAGAGGCGTGCTGCCGCTGTATCGGTAGGTATCAGCAAATGGCGCATTGCACATTGCGCTTGAGTCAAGGCGCTTGAACTCAGTTTTTGCGTACTGTGCCTATTGCGCTGTTTGAAGTCTTGAGGCATGTAGCGCGCACTGTGCAAGCGTCCAAGCGGAGCGGTAGAAGTGAAGTGTTTTTCGTGAAAGAGACACGAAGGAGAAATGATGGTGAGTGAGAAGCAGGGCGGGAGCGCCACCCCCCCTATGAGCATTCTGCTGCAAAACCGATAACGGGCGATGCTTCTTCCTTGAGTTCGGGTTCTGTTGCCAGTATGACCAGTGTGCCATTGCCCGATCGGCCTGATGCTGCGAAGTCCGAAACCGATGAGGCAGGGGCATCCATTTCTACTGATGCTACTGATGCTTCCAGTATGAAATCCACCGTATCCGGCATATCGGGCGGTAGTGGTTCGAAGCGACCCGTATGGCTGATTCCCGTTATCGCCGTGGTGTGCGCGGTCGTGCTGGTCGTGGCGGGTGTGTTCGGCTGGCGTGCGTGGGACGCGCACGAGCTGGCTGCGGCCAAGGCGGATTGCGCCGCCGCGGCCGAGAAGGTGCGGGAGTCGGCGAACGGCTACAACCAGCTGCTCAACGGGGAGGCGGCCGAGGCCTCCATGGTGAAGGCGGACCAGGTGAAGGACAAGACGACGCGTGCCGCTCTGGCCAAGGAGTTGAAGGCCCCGACACCCGAATACGAGGGCTGCGTCGCCGACGACGCCAGCGGATTGAACAAGGCCGCCACGACGTTGGACGGCCAGGCGGACTGGTACGCGAAGCACACGAAATCGCTGGACAAGGCGGTGAAGCGGGTCAATGCGTCGAAGGCCGCGAAGACGTTGGACACGGCGAAAACCAGCCTGAAATCCAAGCTGGAGGAGGCGTCGAAGCTGCTCGCGGATTCGGACGGCGAGGTGGCCGACAACGCGACCCGCGACAACCTCATGAAGGCCATCGACGCCGCCAGGAAGCTGACGGACGGCAACGATCCGGCGAAACTCGACCAGGCGCGCAAAAGCGTCGAGGACGCGATGAAGCAGGTGAACGACTCGATCCAGGCGAAGAACGACGCGGACAAGGCCGCGGCCGACGCGGCGGCACAGCAGGCGGCGGCCGCCCAGTCGGCGGCTTCCGCCACCCCGTCCTACAACACGGGCAGCTACGGGTACTCGCGCAATTACGGTTATTCCGGCGGCAACACGTACCGGCCCTCCAGCGGCGGCAGCGCGAGCACGAACAGTGGTTCATCCGGCAACGACGACCACGGCGGAGCATTCGCATGGGGAACTGGAAATCAATCAACAGGCAATTATGCTCCTATTGAACATTGATTGTCATCCGTTTTAGACCATTGAGGCCCCATACCGTTTATTCGGTATGGGGGCTCACCGTGTTTCAGGCTGGTTCGATTCCCGAATACGGCGGAGGGTCGTCATCCGACGTGTTGGATGACGGCCATGCAGCCGGTGTTGACCATGGTGGGCGGGAGCAGGCCCATGAGCGCCGCCGGCCGCAACACATCCATGTTTCCGGACAGGATGTACGGCATGGGACCGTCGTATGGCGTTCCGGCCTCGGTTCGAAAGATGTGTGCCGGATTCGTATCTTCGATGCAACGCATCTCGTCATCTTCCATGTTCTTCTTCCGGTTTCATGCCGCATAGGGGGTGTCCGTCGGATCCGCTACCGGAGTCTATGTTCTCCGGCACCGGATTCGCGGATACGAGGGGCGGGAGAGGCCCGTCCTGTTGATCAACATGGGAGGAGAATCCCATGGGATCCGATTCCGGAGCCGCCGACGAAGACGATCGAGAAGCATACGAGCGCCGACGCCATGGGCAACACGACCGTGATCACCACCGGCACCGGATTCGGCGGCGCCAGCTGTCCAAAACATGGCTTTCTCGCTTACAAGGGGTTGATTCGAGCTTCCGGAAACATCTATCTGCTCTACAAGGGGTTCCTCAACCCGCAAATCACGGGTATAACCGCCATCACGATACCGTCATTCCGCCGTTTTGACGGACCCTCTACTCAGCGAGCAACCCCTTGTAACGCAGATAGACCTCCCGCGAGCCGGAAATCAACCCCTTGTAAGCGAGATACGCCCTCCCGCTCACAAAATAATCACCCTTCGAACACGCGGTCGCGAATCATGCGACCGGATTCGTCCAGCGCGGTGCCATGGCCGTGAATCGCCAGCGGCCGCCTTAGCGGAGGCCGTATGCCACCGCTGGGCCATATGGCTTCACTGGCGGCGGTTACCGAAACTGCAAGGCCAATGGGTGGCCGATGGTTTCAGTGAGGGGAGCCCAGTGAAGTCATGTGTCCACGTTGTGCCCGTATGCCTTTGTTGGTCGCTCTTAGCGAAGTCGAATGGCCAATCCATGCCTGAGTGGCATTTTCGATACTCTCGAATCATCGCCCAGCGAAGCCATACATCCAACACATGGACCTATCGCATTGCCGACGGTATGCTCCGCCGTTCCGGTATGCTGGTATGGCAGTGTTGTAAGAACAAAGGGAATGCATTGACTACTATCGGCAAACGTATAGCAGCCATAACCGCCATCGCGGCGATGATGATTACAGGTGTCAGCGCAGGCACCGCTATGGCGGACGAGCAGCAGCCGGCGCAATCAGCCCAAACCAACCAGTCGACCCAATCCGCAAAGGTCGCTTCGCCAAAGGCCTCGGACTCCACGAACGCGGCCACCACCATCAAGCTGTCCACCATCGGCTCCAAAGACACGGATAAGAACCGTACGCTGCAGTCGTTCCAATTCGAGAACGCCGACTGGACCGGCTATTACATTCGCCCCGGCATCACGGCGAAATTCACCATCACGCTCAACACCAACGCCAAGACCCCGAACGTGCTGTGGGCGCATCGTCAGGTTGGCCGCGTGGATGAAAACACCTATACGTACATGCGTATGGATGATGGCGGCAAACTGAATCCCGGCAGCAACACAATCGAATATGACACCACTAGTCGCCAAGTCGGTCAGGTACTGTACATCCGCAACGATGGCACCGACCCGGCAACCGTGACCATCGAAAACCAGAACGGATCCGATGGCAAGCCGTCGCTC
Organism: Bifidobacterium colobi; assembly: GCF_018555455.1. GTDB lineage: Bacteria > Actinomycetota > Actinomycetes > Actinomycetales > Bifidobacteriaceae > Bifidobacterium > Bifidobacterium colobi. The sequence goes on from NZ_JAFEJU010000002.1 coordinate 528,269, forward strand.
GGCCAATACCCGTACTACGAATACGATGCCAAGAATCCTCAAGAATTCTGGACTTACCTCCAGCAGTTGCGCGAGTACGTGAACAACGGCGTGGATACGAAGGCCGGCGATCTGAACACAAACCCGTCACTCGGCATGGATGCCACGTCCATTCGCACCGGTCGCATGGTCTATGAGCTGCGCGCCGCCAAGCTTGTGGATGCATTGAAAGATATCAATAGCGAGCAGGCCGCAACGGACTGGATTACGAACGCGGCGACCGTGTCCGAGGAACGCCTCGACTATTTCGATCATCTGCAAGGCTTCGATGCCAAGGATGCAGATGCCAAGCAGCGTCCCACGAACATGAAAATCGTGCTGGAATTGACCCAGAACCTCACGAACCCGTCATCGATGTTCGCGTGGTACACCATGTACCACCTGCCGGAAAGCGTGTTCCCTGGAGTCGCCACCAACCTGGATTCCGCGCACGGCTGGGCGAACGACCATGAATATGGTCACATGCTGGATATCGACCCGTTGACCCATGCGGAAGAGACCAACAACCTATTCAGCATTTGGGGACGGCATCGCGTCGGCGAAGCACAGCTCAAGGACGGTAAGACCTTCACCACCAGCATCTACCATGGCAATGTGCTCTCCGCACAGCAGCAGCTTGACTCGTGGCTGAACGAGAGGCTCACGAATCCTGATGCCGCCTCCCAGTGGGGAGACATCTGGTGGGGCGTGACCGCAAAGTGGGAGATACTGCGTTGGTTCGATGATTACGATTACGCCGATTACGATTACGCAAACTCCGCCTACACTGCCGAAAGCGCCGCTCAGGTCAAGAACTACGGCGGTTTAGGTGCCGTCTACCGCAAGGTGCGCAGTAATCCCGCCAACTATCGTGTACTCGGCGACGGTCCGAGCAATGCGATGGCCGGAGCCACCGCCAAAGCATATTCGGATGCGCTCGGCTTCGATATGAGCGAGGTTCTGGAGCGCTATGGCGCACAAATTCCTGACGAGGTCAAGGAATATACGGCCAAATATCCGAAGCTTGATGTGAAGATCCAATACTTCAACATCAACTCGGACGCCAAAGCCATGAACGGTGCCGGACTGTTCTCCAAGAAGACCGGCGGCCCAACCTTGACGGCCAAGCGTGGCTCGGACGGCAAACTCACGGTAACCGCTTCCTACGCGGCGGATTCCGCGGAATCCAAGACGGTTTCCGGCTATGAGCTCTTGGCTGATGGCAAGGCTGTGCAATGGCAGCCGGATGGCAAGTTCAGCATCGACACTGACCCGAGCGTGGAATATCAGGTCATCGCCTACGATCGCCGCGCCAATCCGAGCGCCGCGACCACGCTCAAGGCGAATGCTGATATCACGGTAAAGGTCCTCACATCCGATGGTGCAAGCCCAGTTAAGGCAAGCGTCACCGTTACGCCGAACAACGGCGGCAAAGCAACCGTCTATCATCCGAATGCGCAGGGTGAGCTTACCATCAAGAACGCGCCATCATCGAAGATCTCTGCATCGTTGGATGGCTACACCAGTGCTCCGGCTACCGTACCGGTGGATGGCTATGACTGGGCGGGCGAAGTGATTCACTTCACGCTGACGCCGAAGGACAGCAAAGCGGCAACCACGCCGGCCCCGATAATCGGCGGCGCGCAAGCCGACGACGGCAGCCTGGCCTTCAGCATCACCCCGGACAACGCCGATGATGCGGTGTACTACACCACCGATGGTTCCGAGCCCTCAGCCGAACACGGTATCCGCTACACCGGTGGCACCATCGGCATCACGTCCAGTCCGGTTACCGTCAAGGCCATTGCCTACCGTGCCGGATTCGCGCCCAGCCGCATCGCTTTCGCCACGTTCACCGATTCCCGTCAGGTGACTATCTGGAATCAGATATGGGGCCCCGATTACGGCTCCGGTCAGTCCAAGTCGTTTGGTGTGGGCACCTATGAGGCCGCGGATTTGGACTTCCTCGCCAATCAGGTGCGTAGTCTTAAGGTGCCGGATGGGCTCAAAGTGACCATCTACGAAGAGGCTGGTTTGCAGGGCGCCGCACATGTGTACACGCAGACGGTGAATTGGGTGAACGTGTATGATCCGATCAAATCCCAGTCCATGAAGATCGAAACCGTTAAAGCTCCGGCCGCACAAACCGCAGGCAAGGTCACCTTCAAACCGGGTGCCGATGATGCCCAGGGCAGTATGGCTGAAGTCACGCGATACGCGGGTATTTCGATGAGCGCACCGGATGTCGCCTTCACTCGCGCCGGCTATAAGCCGACTGGTTGGCTTGCCGATGATGGCACCGCGTATGCGCCGGGTGCCGAGCTGCCGGATGGAAACGTGACGCTTACGGCTCAGTGGGAGGAAAGCCACGAAGAGCCGGAAACCAATAAGCCAGGCGGTGGCGATGGCAGTGAAACCGTGCCCGGCAAGCCCGGAACGGGGGAGAACGGCACTCTGACCGATGGTTCGCATGGTGCCAATGGTGCTGACGATGCCAAGGACTCGGTGCTGTCGGCAACTGGATCGACTGCTGTGACGCTGCTGGCACTGGTCAGCGTGCTGGTAGTCGCCGGGTGCGGCGTATGGAGTATCAGACGGCACATGCACTGATATGTGACTGTGGCATCTGACTGCACTGTTGATGCGGAACTGTTGATGCAGATCAGCGAAAAAGGCATCGCTCACTGTGGGCGATGCCTTTTCTGTATCAGCGGCTGCTTCAGATGGTCGTGTGAGCGGAAGCGTAGACAGTGCAAGTGTGGTGTAGCCGCGCACGCCGGTCATGAACAGGACGACGCCGATGTGACGGTAGTGCAAGTGCGATGTAGCCGGATGCGTGAATGGTGCTGCAGATGATTCGCCGGCGGTGCCACGGGTGAGCTATGGGCGATGCGCGGCATGCGTGTCGCAAGGTTTGACAAATTGGTACACAGGTGTATCATCACAGGTATTGGTACACAGTTGTACCAAAGCAACATCCCGGACAATGGGGTAGGAGGAGAATCATCATGCGCAACACAAAGAAGGTCATCGCGGCAACAGCGGCAGTCGCTACCCTCGTCGGCCTTGCAGCCTGCGGCAGCGGCAGTGATGCCAACGCCAACAAGGGTAATGCCGATAAAGCCGAACTGGTGTTCTGGGGCTGGGATTCCGGCAACTCGATGAAAGACATCATCGCCAAGTTCGAAAAGGCCAACCCCGGTATCACCGTGAAGTTCAACAACACCGGCACTGCCGAGAAGACCTCCACCGCGCTTTCCAACGCCATCGCAGCCGGCAACGGCGCCCCGGATGTCGTGATGCTCGAAGACCCGACCGTCACCCAGTTCGCCGTCACCGACGGCCTCGTGGACCTGAGCGAATTCGGCGCGGACAAGCTCGCCGATGACTTCGCCGCCGGCCCGTGGAACAAGCTGCAGTACAACAGCAAGCCGTACGCGCTGCCGATTGATTCCGGCCCGGAAATGTTCTTCTACAACAAGGCCGTGTTCGACAAGGCCGGTGTGGACGGCGAATCCATCAAGACCTGGGATGACTACTACGAGGCGGCCAAGAAGATTCGCGCCACCGGCTCCTACATCACCAACCTGGCGGGTACCTCTGGCGACTATCAGCCGTTCACCGCACAGATCTGGCAGGCCGGCGCCCAGCCGTGGAAGGTTGATGGCGAGAAGATCACCATCAACATGACCAAGGACGAGGGCATGCAGCGCTACATCAAGTTCGTCCAGAAGCTCATCGACGAAGACCTCGTGGACACCAAGACCCCGAACTGGTCCGATGATTGGAACCGCGAGCTCAACGACGGCACCATCGCATCCCTGACCATTGGCGCTTGGATGCCGATCAACCTCATGACCGGCGCTCCCGATCAGGCCGGCAACTGGCGCGTCGCCCAGCTGCCGCAGTGGGAGGAAGGCAAGGAAGTCTCCGCTGAAGACGGCGGTTCCGCACTTGCTGTGGTCAAGCTCTCCAAGAACCAGGCCGCAGCCTACAAGTTCGTGGAATACATGACCCACGGTGATGGTGCCCAGACCATGGCCGACACCGGTACCTTCCCGTCGCTGAAGAAGATTCTCACCTCTGATTCCTTCACCGATCCGACCACTGAAGCCAACAAGAAGACCAACGCCTACTTCGGTGGCCAGAACGTGAACGAAGTGCTCTCCGAGGCGGCGCAGCGTCCGACCGAGAAGTTCCAGTACCTGCCGTACAACCCGTTCGCCCAGTCCGCGTACGGCGATGAGGTCTCCAAGGCCTACACCGGCGAGATCACCCTCGAGCAGGCGCTCCAGAACTACGGCAAGAAGCTGGCCGAGCAGGGCGAGCAGCAGGGCTACACCGTCACCGTCAAGTAAGATCACTCCGGCATAAACCGGGCAGTTAGGAGCGGGGATACACCCCAGTATCCCCGCTCCTTTCATGCCCGGAAGGCTGGTGGAAAGGGAAAAGCAATGACGCAACCAGTAGGTGTGAGCCCGGTAGGTGTGAGTCCGGAAATGGCGGGAATGCATACGCCTGAAGCTCGAATCAACAAGCATAAGGCGGATTGGCGTGGATGGAAGTTCATGTGGCCGTTCGCTGTGGTGTTCGTGTTCGTGTTCATCATCCCGATCGTGTACGCGATCTATATCAGCTTCTTCAAGAAGCAGATGATCGGCGGCACCAAGTTCGTTGGCCTGCAGAACTACCAGCGCCTGCTTGTTGATCAGCAGTTCTGGAGCAGTGTGGGTCGTGTGGCCCTGTTCACGGTGGTGCAGGTGCCGATCATGCTGTTCCTCGCGGCGGCCATGGCGTTGGCCATCGACTCGATGAAGCTGCATGGCACGAAGTTCTTCCGCATCTCCACGTTCCTGCCCTATGCGGTGCCGGCGGTGGTGTCCACGTTGATCTGGGGTTTCGTGTACGGCGCGAAGTACGGCCTGGTGGGAAGCTTCAACGATTTCTTCGGCACGAACGTCGACGTGTTGAAGCCTTCCGTGCTGCTTGCGGCGATCGGCAACATCAACACGTGGGAGTTCACGGGTTATAACATGCTGATCTTCTACAGCTCGCTGTCCACGATCCCGCACTCCCTGTACGAGGCCGCGTCGATCGATGGCGCTTCGGAGTGGCAGATCGTCAAGTCGATCAAGCTGCCTGAGTTGAAGGGCTCCCTGGCGATCACGGTGATCTTCTCGATCATCGGTTCGTTCCAGTTGTTCAACGAGCCGAGCATTTTGCAGAACATGGTGCCGGGCAACGCGATCACCACGTACTACACGCCGAACATGTACGCGTACAACCTGAGCTTCTCCGGCAACCAGTCGAACTACGCCGCCGCATTGGCCATCGTCATGGCCGTGATCACCATGGCCATCGCCTACGCGGTCCAGCTCAACAGCATGAAGGAGCAGATGAAGTGATGCGCCTCGAGCTGATTGCTGAAATGACTATGACTGTGATTGTGAAGGAGCGTATCTGATGAGTGCAGCAGCAAGTGCCCGTCCGGCCGAGGCGGAATTGAGGGCCCGGGAGAAGGCCGCCAGGAAGGCCGAGAAGGAACGTCAGAAGCGTATCGCCCGCGATGAGGCCGCCGAGAGGAAGCGCAGCGAAAAGGCCGGTTTCGCGAACGTGAACAACCCGCGCCGCAGCACGCTGATGACCATCCTGTGCGCCATCTTCGCCGTGTACTGCCTGTTCCCGTTCGTCTACCTGGCGATTAACGCGACCAAGACGCAGGCCGACTTCACCAGTACATTCGGTCTCGGCTTCGGCAGGACGTTCGCCCTGTGGGACAACATCGCCACCGTGTTCACCTACCAGAACGGCATCTTCGGCCGCTGGCTGGTCAACACGCTCCTCTACGTGGTCGTCGGCGCCGGCGGCGCGACCCTGCTGGCCATCATGGGAGGCTACGCGCTGGCGAAGTTCCGCTTCCCGGGCCGCAAGGCCGTGTTCGCCGTGATCATCGGCTCGATCTCCGTGCCGGGCATCGCCCTGGCGGTGCCGCAGTTCCTCCTGTTCGCCAAGCTGGGTTTGACCAACACCCCGTGGGCCATGATCATCCCGTCCCTGATCAGCCCATTCGGGCTGTATTTGATGTGGATCTTCAGCGAGCAGGCCGTGCCGACCGAGCTGCTCGAGGCCGCCCGCGTGGACGGTGCCAGCGAGTTCCGCACGTTCTGGACCATCAGCCTGCCGCTGCTGGCCCCCGGCATCGTCACGACCGCCCTGTTCACGATCGTGGCCACGTGGAACAACTACTTCCTGCCGTTGATCATGTTGAAGGACGCCGACTGGTACCCGCTGACCATCGGCCTGAACCAGTGGAAGGACCAGGCCAGCACGGCCGGTGGCCAGGCCATCCAGAACCTGGTGATCACGGGCTCCCTGATTACGATCATCCCGCTGGTCATCGCGTTCCTGTGCCTGCAGAAGTACTGGCAGTCCGGCCTCGCCGCCGGCGCCGTCAAGGAATGATTGAATAATTCACTATCGGCTCCCCTCCAGAGAGGGGAGCCAGCATCAACGACATACAAGGAAGCATCATGGCAGCACGCAGACCGTTTCGTTGGCCGGCACTGTTGACAAGCAATGGTCGTGGCATCGCGTATGGCGGCGACTACAACCCGGACCAATGGCCGGAGGAGACGCTGGACGAGGATATTCGCCTGATGCGCAAGGCGCATGTCAACACCGTGGCCCTCGCCATTTTCAGCTGGGACAAAATCGAGCCTCAAGAAGGTGAGTTCACGTTCGATTGGCTCGATCGGGTCATCGATAAGCTCGGCACAGCCGGCATCGCAGTCGATCTGGCGTCCGCCACCGCATCGGCGCCAATGTGGTTGTATGTCAAACATCCGGAAGTGTTGCCAATCGATAAATACGGCCATACCGTGAACCCGGGTTCCCGCCAATCCTGGCAGCCTACCAGCCCGGTGTTCACGGCATACGCGCTTCGCCTGTGCCGCAAGCTCGCCGAACACTATAAGAACAATCCATACGTCACCGCATGGCATATGGGCAACGAATACGGTTGGAACAACCGGTACGACTATTCAGACAATGCGCTCAAGGCGTTCCGCACATGGTGCGAAGCCAAATACGGCACCATCGACGCGTTGAATGCCGCATGGGGCACAGCCTTCTGGTCGCAGCATGTCAACGATTTCAGCGAAGTGCTGCTGCCGCGTCATATGGGCGGCGATGCGATGGTGAACCCGGCTCAACAGCTCGACTATGAGCGGTTCGGCAACGACATGTTGCTCGACTTCTATAAAGCCGAGCGTGACGCCATCGAAGCGATCTGCCCGGATAAGCCGTTCACCACGAACTTCATGGTCTCCACCGACCAGTGCTGCATGGATTACGCCAAGTGGGCGGATGAAGTGGATTTCATATCCAACGACCACTATTTCCACGAAGGCGAATCCCATGTGGACGAACTGCTCTGCTCGGACGCGCTCATGGACTCGCTCGCCCTGGGCAAACCATGGTATGTGATGGAACACTCCACGTCGGCCGTCCAGTGGAAGCCGTTGAACGCGCGCAAACGCCACGGCGAACTCATGCGCGACGCCTTGACGCACGTGGCCATGGGTGCGGATGCCATCAACTTCTTCCAATGGAGGCAATCCGCATCCGGTGCCGAAGCATTCCATTCGGCCATGGTGCCGCACGCCGGTGAGGATTCCAAGATCTATCGCGATGTATGCGAGCTCGGAGCTGCGCTGAAAACGCTGTCCGAAGCCGGCTTGCAGGGCACGGAACTTGAGCGGTCGAACACGGCAATTCTGTTCAGCGCGGAATCCGAATGGGCTACGCGCAGCCAGACCTTGCCCAGTATGAAGCTCAATCATTGGCATGATGTGCGCGACTGGTATCGGGGACTTCTGGATGCCGGTCAGCGCGCGGACATCGTGCCATTGGCATACGACTGGAGCGGCTACCAGACCATCATCCTGCCCACGGTGCTCATACTGTCCGAGTGTGACGTTCGCCGTCTCGCCGATTTCGCACAAGCCGGCGGCACTGTGATCATCGGCTATGCGACCGGTCTGATCGACGAACATTTCCGCGTCGGTCTCGGCGGCTACCCGGGTGCCGGCAACGGACTGCTACGCACGATGCTCGGTGTGCGCAGCGAGGAATTCAACATCCTCGGATGTGAAGCCGAAGGCGAACCCAGTGAAATCCGACTCAGCAACGGCTGCATCAGCCGACTCTGGCAGAACGATGTGACCTCCATCGCAGCGGATACCACGGTGATTGCCTCGTACGTTGGTGCCGAAGCCGCTGATTGGGAGCTCGCCGATGTGCCAGCCATCACCCGCCATCCATATGGCAGGGGAGAGGCGCTGTATGTCGGTTGCGACCTGGATCGCGATGCCATCGCATCATTGATGCGCACACTACGTCCTGAAGCCGCAGACGATGCTCGCTTGGTGCACACCGTTCGCCGTTCGGCGGATGGCAGCACTATTGTTGACTGCTATCTCAACAGGGATAGGCAGCCGGTGCATGTGCAGAACATCACCGGTCAGCCGATCATCGCCCACCGTTGCGCTGCCGGTACCGCAGCGCACGATTATGTGCTCGATCGCAACGGTATGCTGATCATGAAGCGGGTAGAATAGCGACGTTACAGTACCCGGCGCCGATAAGGTAAGGAGCATTGCCGTGAGCGAGCATTCTGGAGCGAAACGACGCGTCACCCTGCGTGATGTGGCGCAAGCGGCCGGGGTCTCGCTCAAAACCGCCTCCAACGTGATCAATGGCTCCGGGCGTATGAGTCCGGACACCCGAACCAAGGTCGAGGCTGTTATCAAGGAGCTCGGCTATCAGGTTAATGTGGCCGCGCGCAATCTGAGCCGCAATCACACCGGATTCATTACGCTGGCCGTGCCTTCGCTTACGCCGCCGTACTTGGCCGAGCTTGCCAATCGCATCATCGATGCCGCGCGCCGGCATGATTACTCCGTATACGTCACCACCTATGCGGAAGGCTCCGCCAAAGGCGCGCGGGATTTGCTGAAGAAGTTCAATTCCACGGTGTCGGATGGCATGATCCTGTCCATGAGCGAGGTGGAGAACATCAGCAAGAAGGACTTGGACGTTGACTTTCCGCTCGTGGTGGTCGGTGCCCGTACCACATGGGGCATTGCCGATCATGTGACCCCGGACGATGTGGATGCTGCGGCTCAGGCTGCAGGATACCTGTACGAACGCGGCTCAAATCGCTTGGCTGTAATCGGTGCTCGCGGTGATTACGATGAAACCGCATTGCTGAGCGCGATTGAAGGCAACGCACAGTTGCGTTTGCGCGGTGTGATTGAAGAGACGCACCGCCGTGGACTGACCATCGATCCCAGGCTGGTGGGTGCCACCGATCAGGATTGGACCATCGGCGCCGGGGCTCGCGTCACCCAGCGACTGATTGATTCCGGTGTGCCATTTGATGGGGTGGTGGCATTGAACGATCAACTGGCCATTGGCGCGTTGACTGCGCTGCGCATATCTGGATACAACGTGCCGGACCAAGTGCAGGTGATTGGTTTCGACAACATCGAGGAAGCCCCGTACTTGCAGATTCCGCTGACCACTATGGATTCACGATTGGAATGGACGGCGCCGACCGCGGTGGAGCGCATTTTAGGGCGCATCCGTGGCGAAATCGCCACGCCGGAACTGCTCACCTGCTCCTCGCGGGTGATTGTGCGTGCTTCAACGCGGTAATGATCTGCCATAGCCTGTTGTAGCCTGCCATCTTTGGCATTTCCGGGCTATTGATAGTTGACTACCCCTCAGTCGGCTTCGCCGCCAGCTCCCCTGACAAGGGGAGCCGAGGGAAGTGGTATCGGGTTGGAGTCCTCAGACTGCAACAGCTCCCTGGTAGGGGAGGGAAGTGGTATCGAATTGTAGTCCTCAAACTACAACAGCTCCCTAGTAAGGGAGCCGAGAGAGACAGTGCCGAGCTGGCGATCACAGAGCGCCGAAGCCCACCGCATGCTTGGTGTCGGAGCCGATGATCGCATAGCCCAGAGCCTTGGCCGGCACGATGATGCGACGGCCCTTGTCGTCGGTCAGGTCGATGGTCGTGCCGTTGGAAACAGCCTGTGCGATGGCATCGCTGATCTCATCGGCGGACTGCTCGGTGCTGAAGTTCACCGGTCGAGCCACATTCTGAATGCCCAGTTCGATATCCATGATTCTCCTTGATTGGATTATTGATGCTGTACTTGGTTCTTTACCCTATTGTGCCGTATGCGCGGGCCATCGGTTGGCCGATTATGCGAGGTTACGCCTTTGGCGTGGAAACCTGATGGTTGGCAATGGTGTTGCCCTCGTGATCGTAGCCGTCCAAGCCGGCCCTCGCATCACGCAAAGCCCGCTCTTCACGCTCCAGCAGCGGAATCACCGTGGTCTCCGCCGTATAGGAGGCATGCGGCTCATGCTCGCCGGTATCGTCGTCATCGTCAACATCCGATGCCGTCTGATCCGACTGATTATTGACTTTGACCGTAGCTGGCCCGGTGCCGCCGGCAGCCTGCTCGCGTTCGTTCATGTCGATGAGTTCCTTCAACGTGATCGTGGACGCGGAAGCCGGGCGAGGCTCGCCTGTTGCCGTAGCGGTTGTAGCGGTATTGGCAGGCTGCGGTTTGGTGGAACCGGTGGTGACCGGGCGATTCGCCGTATTGTCGCCGCCATCCTGCTCCGTCAATACTGCAGCGGCGTTCCGAGCCGCAACGGCATTGACCTTCGGAGTCACATCCACGTTGCCGGCGGCAATGATGTCCGCGCTGCCCGTACGGTCGGGATCGTTCGTATCATCGGACACCTCAGCGGCTGCCGCCTTGGTGTTCGCGGCGTTGCCGGCGTGTGCCGCATCATCGTTGAGCAGGGTGCCCACGGTGATGGTGGAAGGATTGCCAGCGGACTTATTGCCTTGGCCGGAACGCGATGCAGTGGTGGCCGTGGCATGGCTGATTACGCTCAGCTGATGGGCGAGGCGTTCCACCTGCGCCTTGAACTGGATGATACGGTCATTGTCCGCACGGTTCAGTGCGGAGATGAAATCGCCCACCTGCTCCATCTGCAGCCACAGGTTGGCGCGCAGCATAATCAGATCATCCAAACGCGAACCCATCATGCGGCCATAGGCGGCGAGCACGGCATTGCGATGGGATTCATCCAACTTGCCGAAAATCCAAGCCAGATCGCGGGCGGGATCATTGACCTGCATATCCTGCCAATTGGTGATGGCGGTGATGGTGGAACCGGAGAACAAGAGATCACCGTCGGAGAAACCGCCGTGCACCGTCGACGTGGCGAACGACCACAATCCTTCGGTTTCGATGATGCGCGACCAGCTATTGGTGATTTCCTGAGGCACATGCCCGGCTGCACGCAGACGCTTGATCCAAGCGATCAGCTGGGAGCGAATCTGCCCGGTGGTAAACACCGGATATTTGGCAACCTGCAGGAACGCGGTAGGCAGACGATGAATCGCGCCAAGCGCGGTACCCACCGAAGCGCAATCATCCAAAGTCAACAAGTCCAGCGAACGAGCCTGACCTTCGCAGTGTTCGGCGATCAGCACCGTGGTCTGCCCGGTAGGCCCCGGCTTTGATACCGGTTTCGTGGCGGCTGCGGCAGGGGAGTCATCCAACGCCTGAGCCGTGGAACTGGCACCCGGTTGAGCAACATTACCGGGTGCGAAAGCAATCACACGATCCAAACCAAAGCCAAGACCACCCGGTTCGCGGGCAGCAGCCAGCGTCTTCGCTGCCTGCACACGGCGAATCAGTCGCGTGCGGCCCTCTTTGGTGTCGGTGGCATATACGTCATACAGCTTGCCGGAGGCATCCTGCACAACCGCCTGGTCGATGCCCTTGGCCTCATCGGTCGCACTGAATTGCGTGCTTTCGCGCACGCCTGCAACGGCCAGATTCGGCAGGACGGCCGAGGTCAATGCCGCCAACATGAAATTGCTTCGTCTCATCACCCTTCCACACTAATACATCCCTTGCGCTTCTAGGGCGCGGCACGGGTGGAAAAGTTCGTGAAATGGACGCAGCTGCGTACAAAACGTCGACGTGCCACAATGGAGGGCATGGAACAAGCGCAAAAAATCCTGGAAGGGCTGGACGAGCGGCAGCGTGCGGCTGCCACCACGTTGCACGGGCCCGTGCGGATTATCGCCGGTGCAGGCGCCGGCAAAACACGTACGGTGACACGCCGAATCGCCTACGCGTGCGCCACCGGGGCATGGAAGCCCGAACGTGTGCTTGCCGTGACATTCTCCGTCAAAGCCGCAGCCGAAATGCGCGCCAGACTTACCCAGCTGGGACTTGCGGAATCAGCCGGCGGCATAGGCGGCAATAGCGCCGGAGTGACCGCCGCCACCTTCCATTCCGCAGCATTGCGGCAGCTCAACAGCGTATGGTCGGATGTCTGCGAAGCACCGTTCCCACATCTGATCGAAGACCAGCGCGATGTCGTCGCCCGAGCCATCACCCGCGTCACCGCCAGCAGCGACATCGATCCACTGATGGTGCGTGACGTGCTCGCCGAAATCAACTGGGCCAAAGTGAGCCTCATCGCGGTGGAGGATTACGCGCGCGTATGCACAGCCGCACAACATAGGCCACCCGCCGGTTTGGAAACTTCGCGATTCGCGAACATCTACAGCGAATACGAGAAGGAGAAAACATCCAGAGGGGAGATTGACTTCGACGACATCCTGCTGCTCGTCTGCCATATCATGGATGATTTCCCGGAAGCCGCCGCGCAAATCCGTTCATCCATCGGCTGGCTCACCGTTGACGAATACCAGGATGTGTCGCCGCTGCAACATCGGTTGATGACCCTGTGGCTCGGTGCGTCAGGCGAGGAAGGCGGCCACGCCATGAACCGCAACATATGCGTAGTGGGCGATCCGGCGCAGACCATCTACTCGTTCGCCGGCGCATCCAGTTGGGATCTCATCAACTTCGCCGACGAATTCGGCCCGCTCGCCGCGGACATCGACCTGAACACCGACTATCGTTCCACGCCACAAGTGGTGGCGCTCGCCAACAAGGTGCTCGCCGCCGCGCCAAACCGCGAGGATTATCTGAAACTGGTTTCCGCCCGCGAACCCGGCGCCACAATAACCAGAACCGTCTATGCCACGGATGCCGAAGAAGCACAAGGCGTGGCCGCGCGCATCATGCGACTCATCCGGCAAGGCGTCAAACCATCCGATTGTGCGATCCTGACGCGCATCAACGCCCAGCAGGCGGTATTCGGCGCGGCACTACGCCAAGCGGGATTGAAATTCCGGGTGCGCAAGGACTCAGGATGGCAGTCGTCCGCGCTCGCCGACGACAACGCCAACAAACGCGCGATTCTGGAAGCGATGGGATTGGATGCAAGCGGGACGGCGCTCGCCGATGATCCAGGGGTCACCATCTCCACCATTCACGCATCCAAAGGTTTGGAATTCGACCATGTGTTCATGATTGGCTGCTCGGAAGGATTGCTGCCGTTCGGCGCGCCCGAATCCGGGGATGCGCTGGAAGAGGAGAGGCGGCTGATGTACGTGGGCATCACACGAGCGCAGGATTCCCTGCATCTTTCGTACGCGAGAACCAAGGATGGATTTGGCGCGCAACAGCGCCGACCGTCCAGATTCCTGTAGGTGATCTTGTATACGCCTCATACGCTGATGGCCTCGATGTTCCTGAGCATCGAGGCCATCAGCGTATGGATTGAGCGCTTGCACGCATCCGGGGATTGTGCGGGCTACTTAGTGGAATCTCCGTCCGTTCCGGTATCGCCGCCAGTGCTTCCAGTGCTGCCAGCGTCCTCGCCGTCGGTACCGGCATCACCTTCGTCGAGCAGTTTGGAGAGCTCGGCATCCCAGTCGATGTCCGAGCTCTTGCCATCCGCGGCGGGATGAGCGGCATGCGCATCGCCGCCGGCCGTCGACGCATCGGACGGATTGCCGGAGGTGGTGCTGTGACCGGATTCGGCATCGCCGGGCAGTACCGGCAGCAGATCCGGGTGTGACCACTTGGCGTCTCGGCCTTCGGATCCTTCCGCGGCGGTGATCATCTCCCAGAGCCCTGCAGCCTCGCGCATGCGCTTCGGACGCAACTGCAGGCCGAGCAGACTTTCGAACGTACGTTCCGCCGGGCCGCCCATGGCGCGCTCGCGGCGCATCATCTCACGCAACTGTTCGATATGCGGCAGGTGGGCCATGCCGGCGCGCCACACCACGCAATCCACCCAGCCTTCGACCATGGCCAGCAGTGATTCCAATGATGCCAATGCCTCACGCTGCTCCGGAGTGTCCGGAATGCCCACCTTGGTAAGGTTCACAGCGCCGGAAATCGACTCTGGATCCATGCTGGTGGCATCGCGCAGCTGCTCTTCCATAGCATCCAGATCAATGGAGATGCCGCGGGCGTATTTGCCGATCAACGCCTCGAATCGGGGCATCAGCCACGGCACGGAGGCATAGAGGCGCGCGTGCGCCATTTCCTGCAAAGCCAGGAATGAGAGCACTTCGGATTCGGGAATCTTTTCGGTGGTGTTGAAATCAGCGAATGCGGCTTCGAACTGCGCATTGAGCTCGTCGTCCTGCGTGCTGGACTGTGCATCGGACTGTGCATCGGATGCATGTGCGTTGCCATCAGCCGGCGTATGCGCGGAAGTGAAGCCTATCGGATTGCCGGAACCCGTGCCTGCGGCATCATCAGCCTGATTGGATGGCTGATCGGCAGGCGTCGCACCGTTGAGCATGGCAGCATATTCGGTGGCGTTCTGCGCGATGAGTCCACCGGCAGGATTCTTGAGCAGTGCGATGCCTTGATCAAAGCTACCGTGCACTTCATGGCTTAGATTGCCGGCCGCATGCCCCAGCTGCATCGCAAACGACGTATTGCCGAGCAGCTTCATCAGTTGGGCCGGATTCTTCATGCCGTCAGGGATCGGGATTGGAATCGGGCCGGCGAACATGCCGGCGATTTCACCTTCGCCGTCGCCCAACATGCCGCCCAAACGTTCGGAAATCACCGAAGCAAGTGCATCATTCATCGATTCGGCAACCGGGGCCGCGAACTTGGCCCACTGGTCGATCGTGCCCTCCACCCACGCGGCGCGCGTCAGCACATCGGGTTCACCGGGAGCGGGATTGAATGCGCAGGCGGTATCCAGCCACAGATTCGCCTCGCTCATGGCGCGGCGTGCAGCCTCACCGTCTGCCGCGGACACCGTGGAGGCGGAACCGGAGGCGTTCGCCTGCTGCAATGCGATGGACTTGGCCAGCTTGACGTTGATTGGGCCTTCCTCCACCGTGCGCTGCATATCAGACATGGTGTTGAGCCCGCCTGCGGTGAATGCGGCCATCATCTGCTGCACTTCGGCGGGATCCGGCAAACGGCTGGGATCCTGACTCATCAGTTGCTCGCGAATCTCTTCCGGCAGCTGGCTGATTTGCTGCCATGCCGCCTCGCCCTGAATCGGCCCGAAGCATTTGATCAGCCACTCGTGAATAGCGTTGTCGTCCATGCGTATCCTTCTTTGCCGCGGTGTTCCCTAAGGTTCGATTACCACAAGTGTATGCGTTGGCGCGCACGTTCGCCTGCGGCCAAGGTGTCAGACGGGTTGCAGGTGCCATCTGCCCGCGGCTTTGCCCATGGATCCTCTCATGGTTTCGCCGGTGGTGCTGCCGGTCGGTCTGCCGGTGGTGCTGCCGGACGCGTGGTTATCATCCTGCCCCTTAATACACTGTTGATTATGTTCGCACGTTTCAAACGCTATGTTGCATCCCATTCGCGCCGTTATTTCGCCGGCGCGTTAGCGGTGCTGCTCGCCATCGTGATACTGCTCTTGCCCAGTGCCTACGTCATTGAGATGCCCGGGCCTACGCAGGATGTGCTGGGCAAGGTTGACGGTGAGGATGTGATTGCCGTTTCCGGTGCCGGCGTGCGCACGTATAAGGATTCCGGCAAGCTGCTGCTGGTCACGGTAAGCGCTTCGGGAGTGCCCGGATACCCGATCATCAATGTGCAGGCGGTATGGGGATGGTTGAATCCGCACGTGGAGGTCATGCCGCGTGAGGCGGTGGTGCCGGTCGGGCAGACGGCGGATGAGTATCAGCGGAAAGTGGATTCCGATATGTCCGGTTCGCAGAGCAAGGCCAGCACAGTGGGCTTGCGTTACGTGCAACAGCATGCCGATGAGCTTGGTGTAGATGCCAAGGCGGCGGCCAAGGCGGACATCAGCATGCATGTGGATAAGATTGGCGGGCCTTCTGCTGGCATGATGTACACGCTTGGATTGATTGATAAGCTCACTCCGGCCAAGGAAAGCGGCGGCAAAACGATCGCCGGCACCGGTACCATCAACGCCAAAGGCAAGGTGGGCAAGATCGGCGGCATCAGGTTGAAGATGCTTGCGGCCAAACGCGACGGTGCCACATGGTTCCTGGCTCCCGAAGGCAATTGCGCTGAAGTGGTCGGACATGTGCCGCAGGGTGTACGCGATGTGAAAGTCGCCACGCTGGACGAGGCGTATCAGGCTCTGGTTGCCATCGGCAAAGGCCAAGCCGATCAGCTACCGCATTGCGAGGCCTGAAAAGCCGAGCGTTGCAGTCGCTGATACGGCGGTTATGCAGCAGCCGGTACGCTGATCGGTGGTCACACAGCGAGATTTTTCGTGGATGTTAACGCGATTGTTCGCTAAGGCTTGCTAATGTGTCCTCTGTGAATCAAACGGCATCACAGAACGCTGAAGAATTTGGGTTTAAGCCCGGAGACATTGTCCAGGAATGGCTCTGGGACGACGACGTGGATGATTCCATTCGCGCCAAGATCGAGGATCTCACCGGCGAAGACCTCGTGGACGAGGATTACAACTCCGCGGTGGATGGTGTGATCCTGTGGTGGCGCGATGGCGATGATGAGGATGAATTGTCCGACACCATCGTCGACGCATGCGGCGTATTGGACGACGATGCTCCATTGTGGGTGCTGACTCCAAAGCCGGGTCGACCGGGTGCTGCAAGTTCCTCCACCGTGCAGTCCGCCGCCCAGACCGCCGGCATGAACGCCGCCACTCCGCTGACCGTCAGCAAGGATTGGAACGGCATTCGTCTGCGCGCATTCGGCAAGGGCCGCTGATAAACGCCTGTTGCGTGTAATCGCTTTCAATGCGGTGGCAACAATAGCTTGGCAACAATAGCTTGGTGATTGTGCAGCGCTAGCCCGGTGAACGGGCTTCCGCGGCACGCCCGACACGTCAAGTTGACAGAGTGTGCTGGTCATGCGCTATTGTTGACACCCGCGGGCAATTAGCTCAGTTGGTTAGAGCGCCACCTTTACACGGTGGATGTCGGGGGTTCGAGTCCCTCATTGCCCACAGAGTTGTACTCTTTATATGTGTGTTCTGATACACGCTTTTCATGGTTGTCGAATCCCCATCGCATCAAATCAGCGCACCCGTGCAGCGCATATGCATCTTGCGTTTCAACGGTTGAATCTGTGAAGTTCGGCTTTCATTACATGAATGAGTCGTAACAATCACGTAGAGTGTTGGGCAGAGTGTTTAATCCAGCAGGAGGTTGATCGGCCGATGGCGAAGGAACTTCGTGAAGGGGACGGCAAAGCCGGAATCGCACGCGCAGGTAAGAGGAAGATGGGATATGACACCGCGCAGGTGGATGCGTTCCTGGAGCGTGCTCATGCACTGTACGACAGTGACGGAATCAACCTCACCCAGCAGGATATTCAGTCCGTGTCCTTTGATTTGACCAAAGACGGCTATGTGATTAGCCAGGTCGATGCCGCACTGCATCGTCTGGAACGCGCCGTGGTCGACAAGCAGACCGCATGGGAGATTTCGCAGCAGGGACGTGTGGCGTGGAAGGCGCAGACCGAAAAGCTGTATCAGGAGATTGCCTCGCATGTGGAGCGTGCTGAACGTCAGCGCTTCAAGCCCGGCGAGCCCAAGCATCCCTCTTATGACAAGAAGCAGGTCGATCGTATTGCCGACCAGGTGGTGGACAAGGCCGCTGCCGCGCTCGGCGTGGACGGTGTGACCGAGGAGGATGTCCGTTCCCTGGCCGATCTCAACGCCAGCGCCGTGAATAATGTGATTTTCACTCAGCGCAAGGGCAAGAAGGGATACGACGAACGTCAGGTCGACTACTTCCTCAACGTATGCGTCCAGCTGTTGAGCCGTTTGGAATCCTATGCCCGTATCGGCGATCTCGTAGAGCCCGGTGCCCCGCAGGCTGATGATCAGGAATCCTCCGCGCCAACGGGCAGCAATGCAACGGCACCGGTTGAAGAGGTGTCGCCGCTGATTTCCGCTGACGTGCAGCGCACTGTTGCGGCTGCAGCGCCAACGGTAGCCGCAGTGTCCTCCGGCGAGTCCTTTGATGCGTTGCGTCAGGCCGAACAGAACCTGTTCCCATCGCCCGCAGCTTCCGAATCGCCGGTAGTGGTGACGCCGAACGCCACGGTGACGCCGAATCCAACCCCTGTTGCCTTTGAACCGTCCGCGCCGGCTGCACAGCCCGTATCTGCACCGTCTGCACCTGCACAGTCCGTATCTGCCCAGCCTGCAGCGGCCCCGGTGGCTCCGACTGCGGTACCGGAGCGAGCAACCGAGCCGATTGCACGACCTCAGCAGACTGCTCAGCCTGCAGAACCTGTGACCGCAGCACCATCTCAGCCAGCAGGAGAGTCTCGACAGTTCCAGTCATCCGCCAGTGCATTGCCATCATTCCAGCCGCAGGCGCACCCGGTATCCACTGCCGCCGAGCCGACGGTCGCGGTCACCGGCCCGGATGCCGATATCGTGAATCATCTTTCCCAGGGGCCGACGGTTACCACATCGCAGGACTTCACGACCGCCAACACCAATGCCTCGCTGGCTGCGCTGGCACATATGGCCGAGGTCTCTCAGGAGATGCCGGCGGTGGAGGCACCGTCGTTCGCGCCGCAGTCGGCAAGCTTCGAACAGCTCAATCCGATTACGCTGAACGAAACTCCCGAACAGGCCACACCAATGCCGGATTCGTTCGCCCCGCAAAGCGCTGTGCCGGCCACTTCGCCTGCCGCCCCCTCAACTGCCTCGACTGTGCCGTCTGGCACTGATTCCAGTGCTGATGCCGGTACCGATGCAGGTAGCAAGTCCAATGCGCAGCCGCAGGGCACGTCAAAGGACACGAGTGATTCCTACTCGATGTTCAACAGCGATTTCAGCCTGTCCATCCCGGATCTTTCGTTCCCCACGCTCCATACCGACAACGTAAAGAAGGAACAGTGAGCGAAGTCTCAAACCGCAGCGTTGTTCTTCTCGGATCCACCGGATCCATTGGCACTCAAGGCCTCGACGTCATCAGCCGGCACCCGGAACGGTTCACCGTTACCGGTTTGGCTGCCGGTGGCGCGCATATCGCATTGCTTGCCCAGCAGGCCGCACAGTTCCATGTACCACAGGTCGCGGTATTCGATGCCTCCAAAGTCAAGGAGCTCACGGAGGCATTGGAAGCTGCTGGCGCCCGTGAAACCAAGGTGAGCGGCGGGCCGCAAGCGGTGATTGCCCTTGCCGGTTCCGGTGCTGATGTGGTACTGAACGGCATTACCGGTTCGATTGGCTTGGAACCGTCGATTGCCGCATTGCAGGCTGGCTCCCAGCTGGCATTGGCCAATAAGGAATCGGTGGTTGCCGGCGGCCATCTGCTGTTCAGTTCGCAGGTGCGCGCCAATCAGATCAATCCGGTTGATTCCGAGCATTCCGCCATCTGGCAGTCCCTGCGCTCGGGCGTGCATGCCGAAGTCGCCAAGCTGATCGTTACTGCATCCGGCGGCCCGTTCCGCGGTTGGAAGCGCGCCGATATGGAACACATCACTCCAGAGCAGGCGCTGCATCATCCCACGTGGAACATGGGTCCGGTGGTGACGATCAACTCCTCGACGCTGATGAATAAGGGTCTCGAGGTCATCGAGGCATCCCGCTTGTTCGATGTGCCTCCGGAACGCATCGAAGTCACCGTTCATCCGCAATCTATCGTGCACTCCATGGTGGAATTCGTTGACGGTGCAACCATCAGCCAAGCCTCGCCGCCGGATATGCGTCTGCCCATCGCTTTGGGCCTTTCCGCCCCGGATCGCATGGATAACGTGGCGGCCGCCTGCGATTGGACCAAGGCGGCGACTTGGACGTTTGAACCATTGGATAATGAGGCGTTCCCCGCCGTCCAGCTGGCTCGCCACTGCCTTGCCGCATCCGAGAAGCATACTGCCGTGTTGAATGCCGCCAACGAGCAGGCCGTGCACGCCTTCCTGGAGCATCGTCTGCCGTACCTCGGCATTGTGGACACGGTCAAAGCAGTGCTGGATGAGATGGATGCCGAACTTCGCGGCAATCCTTTGTTCGCCAACGTGGAGGAAATGAGCCAACTGGAGCTTGAGGCACGCAAGCGCGCGGACGATTTGATAAGCAAGTAGCAGTTTCTTCTCGGCTTCCCTCATGCTGGAACTGTGAGGGAAGTCCAAGAATATGAAAGGCATTAGCTTGAATCCTGTAAACAAGCCGTTCCGTAAAACCGGCGATCCCATTGAACTCACCAGCGAATCCCCGCTGCATCCGCGTCGCAAGTCGCGTCGCATCATGGTAGGACCGGTGCCGGTGGGCGGGGGAGCCCCCATCTCCGTGCAGTCCATGACCAATACGCTGACCGCCGATGTGCCGGCCACGCTGCAGCAGATCGCCGAGCTCACCGCTGCCGGCTGCGACATCGTACGCGTTGCCGTGCCAAGCCAGGATGATGCCGACGCATTGCCGGAGATTTGCAGGAAATCCCCGATTCCGGTGATCGCGGACATTCACTTCCAGTCCAAGTACGTGTTCCAGGCCATCGACGCAGGTTGCGCCGCAGTGCGTGTGAACCCGGGCAATATTCGCAAATTCGACGAGGTCGGTCCCTCCATCTGCAAGGCGGCCACGGATGCCGGCATCTCACTGCGCATTGGCGTGAACGCCGGCTCGCTCGACAAGGAACTGTACGCCAAGTACGGCGGTCCGACTCCCGAGGCTCTGGTGGCTTCCGCACTGAAGGAAGCGCACATGTTCGAGGACGTCGGTTTCCATGATTTCAAAATCTCGGTCAAACATCATGATGTGATCACCATGGTGGAAACCTACCGACTGCTCGCCTCCAAGGGCGACTGGCCCCTGCATTTGGGCGTTACCGAAGCCGGTCCGGCATGGCAAGGCACCATCAAATCCTGTCTTGCATTCGGCGCACTGTTGGCTGAGGGCATTGGCGACACGATTCGCGTGTCCCTTTCCGCCCCGCCGGTCGAAGAAGTCAAGGTGGGTTGCAAACTGTTGGAATACATGGGCTTGCGCCCGCGTAAGTTCGACATTATCTCCTGCCCGAGCTGCGGTCGCGCTCAGGTGGATGTGATTCAGCTGGCTTCCGCCGTGACCGAAGGCCTCAAAGATATCACGGCCCCGATTCGCGTGGCCGTGATGGGCTGCATCGTCAACGGTCCGGGCGAGGCACGAGAAGCCGACCTCGGTGTGGCTTCCGGTAACGGTAAGGGACAGATCTTCATCAAAGGCAAGGTCATCAAAACTGTGCCGGAAGATCAGATCGTCGACACCTTGCTCACCATCGCCAACGATATCGCTGCCCAAATGGAAGCGGACGGTAAGGTTCCGGCGAACGCCACCGGTCCCGTCGTCGTCCCAATCCAGCATCCTGGCCACTGACCGTTGAGGGATTGTGCCGGAGCACTTTGCCGAGGAGCTGGATACAATAAGTCGCGTGTCGAATCAGGAACAGCAGCACACCAGTCAGCCGTGGACTCGTGGTCACCGGCTGATGGTGAGTCTGCCTATTTTCATCATGCTTATCGGCATCCTGGTATCCATTTCCAACCTGACCACCGTACCGTGGAATATTGAGCCGACCGGGCAGTCGATGGCCACATTGGCCAGCAGCACCGACGTAACGTTCAGCAATCCAGATGGCAAAACGCTGCCCACGCGGGGCACTTACGGCGTTACCAAGCGATACATCACCCTGAACATTGCCCGGGATGGCACCCTCAGCCAACAGCAAGGTGAACGGGGAAAATCCAACGCCAACGGTGTGCAGGCGGTCAAAGTATTGATTCGTATGCCAAAGGGTGCCAGCGGTGCGCGGCCGGCCGTAGTGTTCATGCATGGAGCGGGATACGGCACCTGTGATAATTCTTTCGGCGACGTGGCCTCAGATCTCGCGTCTGCCGGATTCGTGACCGCGGTATTGGATAAGCCGGTATGGGATACCACGGATATCAGCCGTGATTATCCGGCATCCGCCAAAGCATACGATCAGGTTGTCGCCTACCTGCGCAAGTTGAATACGGTGAACGCCAAACAGGTGGGCATTTACGCCACTTCCGAATCCACGTGGATTTCCTCCTACCTGCTGCGCGACGATCCGAAGATCGCATTCCAGATACTGCTGAGCCCTATGGTGTTTACGCCGAGACAATCTCTTGGCTTCTTTGTGACGCAGGATTTCACGCTGGTCGGTGCCAATGATGGCTACCAATCCATTGTGCAGCGTCTGTTCAGTGCGGATGCGTCGATTTTTGGATTGACGAATTTCGACATCCACACGTTGGTTCCGCAAGCTTACGCCGTGCCCACGTATGTGGCGTACGGATCCAAGGATGTGATGACTGCTCAGGTGGAAGGCGTGCGCGCGATTTTGTATAACGCGCATCAGGCCGGCAACTGGAATGTGACCGTACGCAGCTACCCGGTAGCCAATCATGTGCTGCGCTTGGGCGACGAGGCGGAAGAAGGCACGCCGTTCGCAGACGCGTATGTGGATGATTTGATTGATTGGACAGTGGGCACTACCGCAGGACTCACCCAAACCAGCGAACGGGTAGCCGGTACCAATCTGTACCAGTCCATCGGATTGCCGTCGTCATTGAAGGCACGACGGGCGGGCACCGTCTATGGTGTGATCTTGCATGCCACCGTGGTATTACTGCTGCTGGCTTCCGCAGTGCTCGCCGTAGTGGCACTGATACGCAAGGGCATCGTGGATGCACGGTGGCGCAGATGGCGTCGTGAGGCTTTGCGGCAAGGCGAGCCAGTGCCGGCAAAACCGGTGGTGCTGGGATTCGCCCATGGATTTGGCAACGCGTTGCTCACGTTGACGCTTTCCACGCTTGCTACATTGGCAATATTCTTCGCTGGCCTTGGCCAAGTGGTGATGGGTGTCGTCAAACTGGCGTGGGGCGGGGCTCCTACGGAAACGCCGGGTGTGATGTACTGGAGCTGGCCGGTGATTCAAGTGGTGTCCATTGTGGTGGTGTGGGCATGGTCGCGCGTGTTCATGCGATTGATCGAAGTCGCATGGCATCGAGGGCTTATGCATATGCCGCCGCGCAAGGACGCGGTCAAAAACATCATCACTGGCCAGGAACCGGTGCTGGCTTCCACCCGATTTGGTCGTGTGCTGTTCTGGCTGGTCACGTTCACCATGCTCTATATACTGTTGTTCTTCGCATTTTGGGGATTGTTTATTTACTGAAGGGCGGAAAGGAGATAGAGCACGATGGGACTGTACCGGGATGAAGGCGTGGTGTTGCGCACTGCCAAACTCGGTGAAGCCGATCGCATCATCACCATCCTGACCCGTGGCCACGGCAAGATTCGGGCAGTGGCCAAAGGTGTGCGGCGCACTAAATCACGTTTTGGCGCGCGCTTGGAACCGTTCATGCGCGTCGACCTGCTCATTGCCGAAGGCCGCACCTTGGATACCGTATCTCAAGCAGAATCAGTGGCCGCATATGGAGCGTCGATAGCCGCCGATTATGAGGCTTATGAGGCGGCGAATATCATCGTGGAAACCATCGATAAGCTTGCCAGCAGCGAGCATGAGTGTGTGCCGGCGCAATACCGGCTGCTGATCGGCGCATTGAATGCACTGGCCAAACATGCGCATACGCCGCGCGCCATCAGCGGCTCCTATGTGATGCGCGCGATGGCTTTGGCCGGCTGGACGCCCAGACTTGCTGCATGCGTGGTATGTGGTAAAACCGAGTGTGCCTATCTTTCGGTGGCATCCGGTGGCGTGATGTGTGAGGCGGATCATACTTCGGATGCACGTCGTATTTCGCCTCAGGCTGCTCGGCAGTTGCAGGCGCTTATCCAAGGCGATTGGACGGTGCTGGATGCCGCTCCTTTGCAGCGTGTCACCGAAGAGTTGGTTGAAGATTGGGCGGAGTATTACTTGGAACGGCCGATTCGTTCGCTGCGCTTGATAGATTCATGAGTATGGCTTTTGAGAACGTTGATTACACGTCGTTGGACATTCCCGCTGCACCGTTCAGCGATCCGTCCCGTATTCCTGATTTTCCGAAGAACAAAGTGCCTCGCCATGTGGGCGTGATCATGGACGGCAATGGTCGTTGGGCCAAGCAGCGCGGCATGATTCGCACCAACGGCCATCAGGCCGCTGAACCGGTAGTATTCGACACGATCGCCGGTGCCATCGAAGCCGGCGTGCGGTATTTGAGCCTGTATACGTTCTCCACTGAGAATTGGAAGCGTTCGCCTCAGGAGGTGCGTTTCCTGATGGGCTTCTCCCGCGAAATCATCCACCGCCGTGTGGCGCAGATGGACGAGTGGGGCGTGCGCGTGCGCTGGTCCGGACGCCGCCCGAAGCTGTGGAAGTCCGTGATCGATGAGCTTGAAGCGGCAATGGAACGTACGAAGAATAACAAGGTCATCGATGTGGTATTCTGCATCAACTATGGTGGCCGTGCGGAAATCGCCGACGCCTGTGCCGCTATCGCCCGTGAGGTGCGCGACGGCAAGATTTCCGGTGATCGTGTGACCGAGAAGATGATTGCCGATCACCTGTACAATCCGGATATTCCCGATTGCGATCTGGTGATTCGTACCTCCGGCGAGCAGCGTACGTCGAACTTCCTGCCGTGGGAAGCCGCATACGCCGAATTGGACTTCGTGCCGGAACTCTTCCCTGACTGTGGCCGTGAAGTCCTCTGGCGCGCCATCGACGACTACATTCATCGTGATCGGCGTTTTGGCGGCGTGAAAAAGTGAACAAGTGAACAGTCCAGTGGACTGTTCACTCACGTCGCCGAGCTGGGTGCGGTAGCGCCCAGTGAGGTAATGATGAGTCTGCCGGAGGCAGTCCAAAATTGCTGGGTGCGTGAAAAAGTGAATTGGCTCCCCTCGTTGAGGGGAGCTGCTTATTGATCCAAATCTTCATCCTTGCCGTTGCCGAGAGCAATCCATTCAATGAGGGAGATGAGTCCCAGAAGGATTGCGGTTTCTGCAATAACAACCACAGTCGCCGAGAAAATCAGTGGTGTGCGGAATGAGTTGAAGGCGGCTTGCAGCCAAATGCCCAAGCCATTCATCGCACCCAGATATTCGGCGGTCGCAGCAGTGCCGAAAATATAGGCGGCGGCAATGCGCACGCCACCGAAAATCTGACGTGCCGCCACACGGAGCTTAACATGCAGCAGTGTCCATGTGCGCGTGGCGCCACAGGTCAATGCCACATCCTCATAGAATCCCGGTACGGCGGTCAGACCGCGCGCAGTTTGCACGGCAATGGGGAATACCGCGAATACCGCCACGATCACGATTTTGCCCAATGGTTCAAAGCCGAACCAGATCATGAACAGAGGCGCCACAGTGATCAGCGGTATGGTTTGTGCCGCAGCCAACAGTGGATAGAACGCGCGGTACATGGTTTTCGAAATATACAATCCAATGCCAATGAGGATTCCCAAGACAATCGCGATGGAAAAACCAACAACACCCTCATAGGTGGTGATTGCCGCAGCAGTCATCAAATCAGGCCAGGTATCAATCATCGAGGCCACGATTTGCGTGGGGGAGGCGAGCACGCGCTCGGAAATATGCCCCGCTTGAACAGCGACTTCCCAGATTGCCAGTAATCCGCCGATGGTGATTGCCGGCGGCGCAATCCTGGCGAGCCAAGATTTCAGTTGCTTCATAAGAATGACTTCTCTAGTGCTGTAGAACTCAAACGGCTCCCCGATAGGAGGGAGCCGTTATATCCTCATGGCTTCCTCTCACGAGGGGAGCCGGCTCACGAAGTGAGACTGAGGGAGCTGCAACGAGGTTCAGGCCACGTAATCGTTGGTAGCGAGTTCCTTGGCCTGCGGGGCCTCGGCCGGGTTCTTGCCGTCCTTGTCCTTGTAGGTGCCGGCCTTGTACTGGAAGTCCAGATACGGCTGGGCATCATCGAAGTTCACGGTACCGGGCAGGTTCTTGGCGCCATCAGTGGTCCAGTAGCCGTTCTTGGCGATTTCCTCCATGGAGGTGCGGGTCAGCTTGGAATCAAGCTGGGCTTCCTTGGCCTGAGCCACGAGAATGTCGGCGGCCTTATCCGGGTTGGCCAGGGCATAGTCGTAGCCCTTCTTGGTGGCGGAGATGAACTTCTTCAGTGCATCCGCGTTCTTGGAATCCTTCAGCCAGGAATCGTTCACGGCGAAGCCGAGCTGATCCGGGTTGCCCGGAACACCCCAGTCGGAAGCCACGAAGCAGTTCAGGGCCGGGCCGTTGAGCTCGCTTTCCACGCCTTCCCAAGTCACGTAGAAGCCGCCGAAATCACCCTTGCCGGAAGTCAAGGTTTCGAACGTGTTGGTGCCGGCGGTAGCGGTCTTGATTTCACCGGTGCCGCCAGCGTACTTGATCATCTGCTGCACCACGGCGGTCTGCTCGGCGGAACCGAAGCTCACGAAGGTCTTACCGGAAAGATCCTTCGGAGTCTTGATATCGGTGCGGGAAGCCAATGCGCACCAACGGGCAACCGGCTTCTGAGTCAGGTCGAAGACGAACTTCAGCTTGGCGCCCTGGGAGTTGAAAGCGGCCACGTTGCTCAACGTGGTGAAACCAACGTTGGCCACGCCGTTCTCGACGCTGGTTTCCGCGCCGGCCTGAGCGGTCGGCAGGATCTTCACGTTGACGCCGGCATCCTTGTAATAGCCGAGCTTTTGCGCCACGTAGAGGCCGATATGGTTGGTGTTCGGCGTCCAATCCAGCATGAAGGAGACAGTCGGAGTGCTGGAATTGCTGGAATCAGCGGAATTGGTGCTGCCGCATGCAGCCATGGTCAGGGACAGGGCAAGCGCTCCAGCGGCGGCCGCGAACGTGGTCAGACCCTTCTTGATAGTCATCATCTTCTCTTTCACCTTGCTTTCTGCGCATAATGCGCTTGCGGCCTGATGCTCATGCGCGGGAAGGTGAGGAGCCCGCGCGAAACATCAAACCATACACCCGAATAACTCATATGCTGATGGAAGCATTGAGCGGGTGATTTTCAACTGATGTGGGCACGGCTGCTGCCACCAACCGCGCGAACGGCTCCAGTATAGCCGCATGCGTGGAAGCCAGTTTGTGTGGGACAGTTGGTGGATGATTGGTGCGGCATCTACTCGATTGGCTCGTGATTCTGCTCCGTTGGGCTGCTGTCAGTGGGATAAGTTAGAGGCAGACTATTGGAAATGCTTCACTGAGAGGCTGTCAGTGAAGCAAAACCACGGGTTTACCGTGGAAGTGCCCCGTTGAACAGTTCTCAGCGAGGAAAAAACGAGAGTTGATATGGGAAATGCCCCACTGACGGGCTGTCAGCGGGGCATTTCTGAGTGTAGGCCGTGGTTTTGCCTTGCCTTGGTGAGGTGGTTACTCCAAACCAATCGACTTCAAGTGGTGCAGCTTCAGCGAGCTCACGGCAAGCGAGCCGGATTCGGCGGACAGCTTGATGGCTCGTGGGCCATCGGAAGCGAATGAGTATTCGCTCAGCACCTGGTGGCCGCCATTCACGTAGACCTCCACGGAGCCACGATCCACGAACACGCGCAAATCAAGCGTATCGGCAGCAAGTTCAGCCTTGGTCAACGGAGCTGTGCGATAGCCACGGTCGCCGAACTTCAGCGTCTGACGGTCCACCACCACACGGCCCAGTTGATCATCGTAGGCAACGTACAAGTATGAGCCATCTTCAGTGGCATGCACTTTCAGACCGGCTCGCTCAGCGGTGGTGAGCTTCAAATCAATGGACAGTTCGATTTCCACGGCTTCGGCATCATCGGAGATAATGCGCTCCCCATCGCCGTCCAGCGTGATGGCACCGTGGTCGAACGTGTCTTCGCGCAGCTGTTCTATTTCGGCCACCGGAGCGGTCACCACATCACCATCAGCACCCAACGTGATTTCACGCGGCAAGGTGAGCTGGCCGCACCATCCGTCGTCCATCATCGGGGCCGGATCCATGAACGGTGCCATCCAGCCGTAGACGATCTGACGGCCATCCTCGCCGCCGGCGTTGAACGACTGCGGCGCATAGTAATTATGACCGCAATCCCACGGGCGGAACTCGGTTTCCGGCTTGAACTCGCCACCCGGTTCCCACGTACCGATCATGTAGCCGGCGTTGCTTTCGTTACGGTTCGCGAAACCATTCGGCTTGGAACCCATGGCGGAGAAGCCGATAACCCACTTCTCGTTGCCGTCCTTATCCTTCAGCGGGAAGAAATCCGGGCATTCCAGCATGAACACGTTCGGATCCGGGTGCTCGAACAGCACGCGCTCGTACTTCCAGCTCACCATGTCGTCGGAGGTGAACAGCCACATTTGGCCGCGCTTTTCGGCAGAGGAGACTCCGAACGTCATATACCAGGTCTCACCGGTCTTCCACACCTTCGGGTCGCGGAAGTGATGCCAGACCTTATCGGTCGGGCATTCGATGACCACACCCTGCTTGGTGGCGGAGGTCAGCTCATCATTATCCGGAGTGGCGAGCAGTTGCACCTGCCAGTCGTCGGTACGGTCGGCGGGATTGCGCCAACGGTGACCGGTGTAGTAGAAGCGCAGCTGGCCGTCATCGCCGATGGCTGCGGATCCGGAGAAGACGCCATGCTTGTCTTCCTCCAAGGAGGGCGCAAACATGATTGGTTCACGCTTCCAATGAATCATGTCGGTTGAGGAAACATGGCCCCAATGCATCGGGCCCCAATGTGAGCTGTAGGGGTGCAGCTGGTAGAAGACGTGCCAGCGGCCCTTGTAGAAGCACAGGCCGTTCGGATCGTTGATCCAGCCGGCGTTGGATGCGATGTGATACTTCGGATACCAGCGATCCTTGCGCTTCGGTTCCAGTGCGGCAAGTCCCGCTTCGGCTTTGGCGAGCTCGGCCTTATGGTCAAGAATCGGGTTGAGAACAGGGGATTCTGGAGTGAAATCGGTCATAACAATCCTTTGTATTGACTGGAGCTGCTGTGTTCCACGGAGAGTAGCGCCGTTGCGTTTGATTGTGGTTGTTTCAGTAGATATTATGCGCCGTCAATCGATTTACGTCAATCGATTGACGACATTAGTGTGTCGTGATTGCCCGGCTTTATCGAGGCTATTGGCGCACGGAATCCTTCTCGATGAGTGCGCAATGGATTGCAGCTGGTACTGGTGCGTTCAGCGGTGGCAGGGGAGCGGTGGTATCCGGCCATTCCATGTCGGCCAAGGAGCTTTCCTCAATCATGGAAACCAGCTTTGTTGCGGCCCAATAGCCCATCTCGAAATGCGGCAATTCCACGGTGGTGAGCTGTGGCACGAGCGTGTCCGCAAACACGCGATGATTGTCCACGCCAACCACGGAAATGTCACGACCTATCGTAAGCCCGCGTCGTGCCGCGCATTCGTAGACGTACCAGGCGCGGGCATCGTTGAAGCAGAAGAATCCATCTGGACATGCTGAGTCGAAGAGCGTATTGACCGCATCCAACGCAGGCTCGTTATTGCCCACATGCACAACAAGATGCTCGTCAAAGGTGCGTCCAGTTTCGGCAAGGGCTGCCCGGTATCCATCCAGACGACCGCGCTCGGCGATAATCGGATCTTCCGCACCGACATACGCGATGCGCTCGCATCCTGAGGCAATCAGTCGTTTGGTGGCATCGTATCCGATATGGAATTCATCGGGTTCCACACTGGGAATGATGCCCGCCTCATCCGTGGCATCCACTAAGACCAGTGGCATATCCTTGAGCGCTTCCGGTACGTTGGTAATCCGGTTCGACATCTTTGCGTACAGGAATCCATCGGTGCCGTAGCGTTTCAATGCCTCGATTTCCTGAGCTTCGTTCTGAGGACCTTCGGTACTGACCACAATCAGCATGTAGCCCAGCTGCCGTGCCGCGGTTTGCGCGCCCAGAATAATGCCGCCCGCATATGGGGTAGTGGCCACGTCCTCGCTAATGAATCCGAGCATATGCGTGCGCCCGGTGCGCAGTGAGCTGGCCAGCGGATTGGATTGATAACCAAGCTGTGAGGCGATGGCGCGCACCTGATTGGCGACGGTATCCCTCACGCGTCCCTCGTCGCGGTTGTTCAGCACCAGCGACACCGTGGAAACGGATACGCCTGCCTGCTTGGCAATCTCCTTCATCGTAACCATAAGGTCAAACGATACACCTACTCCAGGTTGCGCACTGCACCGATGAACAATGGCACGTCATCCGGTGTGGTCAGCATATACAGGAACGGGCGGTTTACCGTGAATTCCACAGTAGGCTGTGTTGTTGCGCTCACGGCTTCGAACCCTGCTTTGGTGAACGCTGAAGCCTTGGCCCCATGCTCGTTTACTTCGATGCGGGTGCCTTGGATAATCGAGCCGATGAACAACTCGCCTGCAGGAGCAGCATCCGTCATCTTGCTCAGATCGGCAGTTCCTGGCGCAAACGCATCGGTGATGCCGAGCTTCTTCAATGCGGCAATCGAATCACCTGAGGCAAACGTGCTGTCAATAGTGAATCGTGGCAGCGCAACGTTGACCAGTGCAGCCTCGGCGGCCACGCCCCATCCCTCGGGAGCGTCGGTCATGCAACCGTACTGAAATGAAGCACCCAAGCAAGTGCTCAATGCCCAGCGCAGCTTCTCGGTGTCCTGAATAATACTGTCAAAACTACCGGCTGCAGGCAGCAACACAGTCAGTGCGCCGCCATTGTCGAACGGTATGGAGATGCGTTGCCATGTGCTGTTGGAATCATGCGCCCAGACCAT
Source organism: Bifidobacterium colobi (assembly GCF_018555455.1). Taxonomy (GTDB): domain Bacteria; phylum Actinomycetota; class Actinomycetes; order Actinomycetales; family Bifidobacteriaceae; genus Bifidobacterium; species Bifidobacterium colobi. Next base: position 559,391 of record NZ_JAFEJU010000002.1, read on the forward strand.
ACCGTCGAATGACTGGTGCATCATCGGCACGGTGCTATCGCTGTTCGTGCCGTGGAAGATCTGCTCATCGGTGAGCTCAGGTTCGAACGGATCCTGCCAGCGCCCGTCCGCAACCACGGTATTGATAATGGAGATGACTTCGTCATTGCGCAAGGTGATCTTTGGATGCAGAGAACCTTGGGTATGCTGTTCAATCCATCGGCTCATGCGCTGTGCTGCCGCGTCATTGAACGGCAGCGACTGCACATCTGCATCAAAAGCATCCTCAACAGCTGCTTTGAAATCCTTGTCTAACGTGTACTGATTATCGATCCACACCGAATTTGCTGTACTCATCTGAGATTTCGAGCCACTGTAGCGGCCATTGATGGAACTGAGCAGCGAGTGATAATCATCGTTGCTTAGCGATTTGGTGCCCAACGCCTTATCCAACTGCGAGCGGGTTGTACCATCCGCTCCTTGTGCAGCGATGGCCAACGCCATCCACATCGAGGCAGGGGAGTAGTTCACATTGCCTTGATCGTCTTGGGCGGATTCCATGTGCAAAAAAGCCGAGGCTGATTGATACGCGAAATCGGAGGAGCTGGTGATCACTGACTGCGTGGCATGTTGCGCGGCCGGTCTGAACAGCTGCATGGTGAGGAATCGCCCATCGCCAGCAGTCCACCACACGCCGCCGCATGCGCCAGCGATAAGCACAGCCACCATAATGATGGCGATACGAACCTTGTGTTGACGCTTGCGTTGCAGCGTGCGGCAATGGTCGGTACTGTGGCTTTCCATCACTGTCTCCTAGGTGTGTCGGATTCGAGCAATGACCCAACGTGTAAGAAACACTGCTCCGAATCCGGCGAATGATGCGATTGCGAACGCCAGTAGGAAATACCACACCTGATCCATCGTGGACCAATTGATATACCAACTGCTCATATTGGTACAGGCCGATTCCACAGTACATTCGTTATCATACGGGGTAATCAGTGCGAACAGCAATGGTAGCGCGATCGCAGAGCACAACAGTGGAAACAGCAGCGCTCGCCATGGGTGTGCCAATGCGGCAGCTCGCGACGCATATACGGCATTGGCCAGCAGCAGCACTGGCGGAATAACAAAGTTGATGAGCAGCGCGCCGCCTATTTTGGCTTCACCGCCTATGAGAATCGATATCAGCAGCAGGCCGTAGACGATGGCAACGGCGGCAATGCAGCCAATGGCGCGAGCATCGAGACGTGTGGAACGAGATGATGAACGTGCTTGCGATGTCATGGCATGTCTCCTCTCCATTGAAAATGGCATGCTGACAGTTCCATAATAAAACGGGCTTGTCTGCAACACGAATGGTTGCCGACAAGCCCGCTGGAATGACCTATCAGACTGACTATCAGTTCACCGAACGGCGAGCGGTTTCCACGCCGAAGATGCCGACGATAAGCATCGAAGCGATGGCAATCACGCTGATGGACACGAAGATGGACGTGGCACCGAGATTCACGAGCATCCAACCCACCACCATAGGCATCAACACGTTGAGCAGCTTGGCAATGGCATTGGCCACGCCCACGCAGCGGAAGCGCACCTTGGTGGCGAACAGTTCAGGAGCGTACACGGCCACCACGGAGGCCATCAGCACGTAGAGGCACATCATGAGCAGGAAGCCCACGATGATGGCGCCAACGGTAGAAGTCTGGAACGCGTAAAGCATACCGAATACACCGGTGAAGAGGAAAGCCGGCACAATGGTACGCTTGCGGCCGATGCGGTCGATAAGCAGAGAGCCGATGAGGCAGCCCACCGGAGCGCCAAGCATCATCATCGTGGAGGTGGTCAGCGAGGAGGAGAGGTTGATGCCACGCTTGACCAGGATGGTCGGCACCCAGGAGGTGAAGGCGTAGGAGCACACGTTGGTGGCGCTCACGGCCACGATGGCCACGAGCAGGCAGATGCCGAGCGAACGGCCGCCGGCGTTGCGAGTGGATTCAGCAGCGGACTTGGCAGCAGCTTCAGCAGGCTCAGAACCATTGGCTTCAAGCTGCTTGACGATGGCATCAGCCTCGTTATAACGGCCATGCACAGCAAGCCAACGCGGGGATTCCGGAATATCACGACGCAGCCACCAAATCACAGCGGCCACCAAACCAATACCCACGAACAGCGGGCGCCAGCTCCAGCGAGGAATGATGAACGCGCACAACAGCATGGCAATCGGCACACCGCAGTTGGCAACGAGCGAAACAATGGCGCACCAATGGCCACGACGATTCATCGGGGCGAATTCGTTGACCATGGCGAAGCCGGTGACGATTTCAGCACCGAGGCCGAGGCCTGCGCCAAGACGGCACAGGGAAAGAATAGCCATGTTCGGGACGAAGGCTCCGAGGAAGGTGAAGCCGCCGAAGAGCAGCAGGTTGATCTGGTAGGCCACGCGGCGACCCTTCAAATCACCAACGAAACCGGCCAGCAGGGAGCCGACCAGGAGGCCCAGGAAGCCGGCGGACATGAACGTGGAATTCTGTGCCACGGTGGACCAGTGGGTGGACAGTGCGCTGGATGCCACGGCACTGCCGATGTACACATCGATGCTGTCCATCAGCATGCCGGCCGCCACCAGGGCGACGATGCGATAGAACATCGGGGTCTCATGCGCACGATCCATGCGCGAAACAATTTCTTCTACCTGAGCATGATTCTCAGCAGTGCGAGCCTTGGCAGTGTTCACTGCGGAATCATGGGAAATCTGCTGTTCAGCAGCAGTCATAGTGAGCGCCTCTTCTTACATCCTGTTGCAAGGCAACCGCTCAACGGTCTATTGTCATGCAACGAACTCATAGCGCGGGTTCGACTTCGTTGGCCTTCCCATTGTGTGGGATAGGCAACGATTGCAAGCCTACGTCTTGAATTCACTTACCGAGCCAACATTGTGAGCTGGCTCACGTACGTCAGAAAAGAACTATAGGAGCGTTTTCCGCCGGCTCCCGGTGGGGGTCACAATGTGAACGCATATGAGACGGGGTGTCTCACTATGAGACACCCCGGAACAATCTGCATGTGCGGTTTTACTGCTGGTTCTTCTTCGCCAAGATCTCATCCACCAGCTTCGGTTTTTCAGTCAGCTGGCCGGTGAAACCGGGGCGAATATCCATATGCAGCACCAGAGACGTGCGGTACCCCTGTTCGGCAAGCTTCTTGGCTGCCTCACCGGCCACTTTGAGCACGTCATCGAGATTGCCTTCCACATTGGTGAACAAGGCATTGGTTTCCTGCGGCAAACCGGATTCGCGAATGACCTCAATGGCTTGAGAGACATACGGAGAAACTTCAGAGCCCACACCGGCGGCGGAGACCTGAATCGCTGCCACGGTGTTCAAGTACGGCTTACCGGTTTCAGGGTCGATGGGTACTTCCTGCTTCACGGCATTGCGGTCAACGACCATAGTTGTCCTTTCAGCGGTACTTCCAGAAGTGATCCATCGGGCCGGAGCCGTGGCCCAGATCCAGCTGGGCCTTCAGTGCGCCGGTCAGATACTTCTTCGCGTGCTTGATGGCCTTGGGAAGCGTATCACCGAGAGCCAGATAGGAGGCGATGGCGGAGCTTAAGGTGCAGCCGGTGCCGTGGGTGTTCGGATTGTTGATGCGCACACCGTCGAACCAGGTCACCGTGCCGTCGTTTTCGGCGAGTACATCGTTGGCGTCCTCGGTGCCATGGCCGCCTTTGACCAGAGCCGCGCAGCCATACTGTTCGCTGATGCGGCGGGCTGCGGTCTCCATATCCTCCTGATCGTGGATCAGGGTGTCGGTCAGGGCTTCAGCTTCGGGGATGTTCGGCGTCACCACGGTGGCCATGCCGAACAGGCGGCCGGTCAGTGCGGCGATGGCGTCATCGCTGATGAGCTTGGCGCCCGAAGTGGCCACCATCACCGGGTCGAGCACGATGTTGGTGGCGTGATGGGCGGTCAAGCGGTCGGCGATGACGTTGATGATGTCTACCGAAGAGACCATGCCGATTTTGACGGCGACCGGCGGAATATCCTCGAACACCATGTCGATCTCATCGGCCAGAATATTCGGCTCGGTGTCCTGAATGGAACGCACGCCGGTGGTGTTCTGCGCGGTGAGTGCGGTGATGGCGCTCATGCCGAACACACCACATGCCAGCATGGTTTTCAGATCAGCCTGCATGCCGGCGCCGCCGGATGAATCCGAACCTGAAATCGCAAGTACTGCTGGCAAAGTGGTGCTCATTTTTTCTCCTTTATACTCTTGATAACCACGAGCGTAGCGAGGTGGCTGTACGTTTACTGCGCCTTCTGGTACAGCTTCGAGCCGCCCTCTTGGAACTTGCGGCTCATCTCGGCCATGCCCTGTGCGATTTCGTCGGCGTTGGTGCTTGGTGCGGCACTGGTAGACAGTGCGCCGCGAGCCTCCTGTGCGGACGGAATCTTGCCGGCCAGGGTATCTTCAACCAGCTTCTCCTGGGCGGCAGCGCCACCGAACTGCTTGCGGATGTTCTGAGAGATGGCCATCGAGCAGAACTTCGGGCCGCACATCGAGCAGAAGTGCGCCATCTTGGCCGGCTCGGCAGGCAGCGTATCGTCATGGAAGGCGATGGCGGTGTCCGGATCGTAGGACAGGTTGAACTGGTCGAGCCAACGGAACTCGAAGCGGGCCTTGGAAATCGCCAAGTCACGGTCCTGTGCGTGCGGGTGATGCTTGGCAATGTCGGCTGCATGGCAGGCGATCTTGTAGGCGATCACGCCCTGCTTCACATCATCCTTGTTCGGCAGACCAAGGTGTTCCTTCGGCGTCACGTAGCACAGCATGGCGGTGCCGTAACGGGCGATTTCCACGCCGCCGATGGCGGAAGTGATGTGATCGTAGCCCGGAGCGGTATCGGTGGTCAGCGGTCCAAGCGTGTAGAACGGGGCATCCTTGCAGATGGCCTTTTCCATTTCGATGTTCATGCGCACGGTGTCGAACGGAATATGGCCCGGGCCCTCGATCATCACCTGAACATCCTTGGCCCAAGCGCGCTGGGTCAGCTCGCCCAAGGTCATCAGCTCGGCGAGCTGTGCGGCATCGTTAGCGTCCGCGAGAGAGCCTGGACGCAGACCATCGCCTAGGGAGAATGCCACATCGTACTTGGCGAAGATATCGCACAGTTCATCGAAGTGGGTGTACAGGAAGCTTTCTTGATGATGCTGCAGGCACCATTCGGCCATGATCGAGCCGCCACGGGAGACGATGCCGGTCACACGGTTGGCGGTCAGCGGCACGAAGCGCAGCAGTACGCCGGCGTGAATGGTCATGTAATCCACACCCTGCTCGCACTGTTCGATCACCGTGTCGCGGAACAGCTCCCAGCTGAGCTTGGAAGCATCATCCTCGACCTTTTCCAGCGCCTGATACATCGGTACGGTGCCGATCGGCACAGGGGAGTTGCGCAAAATCCACTCACGGGTGGTGTGGATATCGTTGCCGGTGGAAAGATCCATCACCGTGTCGGCGCCCCACTTGGTGGCCCAGGTGAGCTTCTCCACTTCCTCGTCGATGGAGGAGGTTACGGCGGAGTTGCCCATGTTGGCGTTGAGCTTGGTCAGGAATGCGGATCCGATGATCATCGGCTCGGCTTCCGGATGGTTGATGTTGCACGGCATCACGGCGCGGCCGGCGGCCAGTTCGGAACGCACGAGCTCCACGTCGCAGTTCTCGCGTTCGGCGACGTACTTCATTTCCGGGGTGATGATGCCATGGCGAGCATACCACATCTGGGTTACCGGATGATCCTTGGCACGCATTGGCTGATGCTTGCGGCCACGCCATTCCTTGGTGGCGCGACCGCGCTTGATGGCACGCTTGCCGTCATCGCCGAGGTTGCGGCGGCGGCCCTCGTATTCTTCAATGTCGCCGCGATCGCGGATCCAGTCGAGGCGCAGCGGCTTCAGACCTTCCTTCGGATCGCACTTGGGACCTTCGGTGTTGTAATCGATGAACGGCGGGTTAGGACCCACGCCGGGGGTATCGGACAGTTTGATCTCGGTGTACGGCACTTCCAGGTCGTAGGAGCCGAACTGGTTCTCGAAATGCACCGACTTAGTCTTGCGGATGTGTGCCTTGTCACGCTGCTTGGAGCCGCGGGCTGCGATATCCACGCGCTGCTGCTTGGCAAGCTTCTGAGCTTCCTTGGCTTGCTTGGCGTTCGTGAACTTCTTCTCGCTTGCTTCGGAGCCGGCAGCCGCCGTACCTTCCTGGGCTGCCTGGGTGTCGGCGGCCGGAGTATGGGTCACAATGCGTGGTGCGTATCCATGCTTGGAGTCGCCGCGCACGGCCTTCCAGGCTTCGACCATGGCCTTGGTGGTGGCTTCCGGATCGTCCGCGCCGGCGATGGCGGAGACCACGAACCAGCCGGCCGCCTTGGTGCCCGCGAGCATGGCCATATCCTTGACGGTCACGCCGCCGCCAACAACTACAGGGAAGTCGCATGCGGCGCAGATGGTGTTGATTTGCTGGGCGTCCAAAGTCTTGCCGGAACCGTCGTTACCACCCACGGAAGCCTCGGGCTTGGTGGTGGAGACGTGCAGCGGGCCGGCACCAATGTAGTCGATGCAGCCGTCAGGCAGTTCGTTGATGAGCTTGACAAGACTCTCGGTTTCGGCGGAAAGACCCACGATGGCGTCATCGCCGAGCAGCGCGCGGGCTTCGCGCGGTTCCATATCGGTTTGCCCGATGTGCACACCGTCCACCTTGATGCCCTTGCGGCGGGCCTGCCAGACCACGTCGGCACGGTCATCGATGACGAATGCCACGGAATCGGACTTGTTGTTGTCTTCAATAATCTGCGCGATGTCCTGAGCCATGGCGGTCAGCTCGGAGGCGTCGGCCTTCTTGGCGCGCAGCTGGATGAATGTGGCGCCACCGCGCAGCGCTTGGTCGACGATGTCGGTCAGCGGCCGGCCCTTGCAGTCGTCCGGGCCCACCACAAAGTATGCGGACAGGTCGAACGAGTCGCGCATGGATGCATACGGATAATCGTTGTTCATTATTGTTCCTTTGGTTGTTATTGAGGAAGTCTGGAAATGGGTTTGGATGGTGTGGGCGAGGAATCCGGAGATTCTGTCGGCCAACACGAATGTGCCGTGTAATTATTGGCTCCCGCTGATGAGGGAGAGATCTCAAACAAATGCAGCCTTCAGTCCGCGTTAAGGAGCGCTAAGAGGCACCGGCTACTGCGTCACAATGTCGCTGCCGGCCACCTGCTCGGCCGTCACATTCCACAGCGCGTCAAGGAACGCCACTTGGAAAGAACCCGGCCCCTTGGCTTCGGCTTCGGCCACTTCGGCAGCACGGTCATACAGCAGTGAGGCAGCCAGCGCTGCCACCAGCGGTTCGGCAACGGCGAGGTACGTAGCGGTCACGCCGCCGAGCGAGCAGCCTGCACCGGTGATTTTGGCCATCAATGCGCTGCCGCCGGGCAGTCGATATACATGTTCGCCATCGGTCACCAAATCGACCTTGCCGGACACGGCAACTGCGGCCTGCTGATTTGGCGCCGAAGCAGCGAGGAACTGAGCCAGCTGCTTCGCCGGCTCCACGGCAGCATCCACTTCATCCACGGATTCCACGCCGACCGGGCGGCTCGCGTTATCCGCATCAAGCAGTCCCCACATGTTGGCCAGGGCGATGACTTCGGAGGCGTTGGCGCGAATCACCGTTGGGGGAGCGGCTTTGAAGGATTGCAGAATTGCGGTGCGGGTCTTGCCGATGCCGGCAGCCACAGGGTCGAGCACCCACAGTTTGCCGAGATAGTTCAGCCGTTGGGCGATGGCTGGCAACGCATCCTTGTAGAACGGCAGCAGCGTACCCACGTTGATGTAATTTGCGCCGGCGATTTTCGCGGTTTCGATCACGTCATCCGGCAGAAAACTCATGGCTGCAGTGCCGCCGGCGGCGAGCTGAGCGTTGGCCACAAGATTGATGGTGACGAAATTGGTGAACGACTGCGCCAGCGGCGTCTTTTCTTTAACGTCACGCACCGCTTGCGCTATGGCTTCGCGCAAAGGCTCCAAATCGTCTGATGGATGGGTGGTTGCACAACAATGTACGTGCGAATCGTCGCTCATATCACTGCTCCCTACGATGGTCTTAACCAACAGGTTCTAAGGGTCAGGCTTTACGCCAGTCTCAACCCGCCGTTGACGCGGGTTCCCCTGCATTACACGCTTGACGCTATGCGCCGATACGGACAATTTCTTTACAAATTCGAACAGAATCGTTGATTTTTATACGATTGCTCTGGCGCGTCGCCCATGCACGTGGTATTAAGGCGCCTTCTGCTGTGGCACAAGTGTAGGATGAAGCTCGTTTGTGTGAATTCCCAATGCACGGGAGGAATGATGTCCAATCAGTCTGCTGTCGATCTCAATCAGCTCAAGGAATACTCGCGCGCCTTCAATGACGATCGAGCCAATCTGGTGGCTGCCAATGCCGCAGTCTCCAACGGTGTGCTTGCCGCAGCCACCGATTACCAGGGTCTGCGCAATCTGCCTCGTGACTTCTCCATCGAACTGAAGCAGGGGTCCATCACCAACCAGGAGCGCTCAGGCCGCTGCTGGATGTTCGCCTCGCTCAACACGCTGCGCTATGAACTGATGCATCACTGGAATCTTGAGGATTTCGAATTCTCGGAAACTTATCTGTTCTTCTGGGATGCCATCGAGAAGTCCAACACCTATCTTGAGCATGTGTTGGAAACGTTGGATGAACCCACTGACTCACGTATCTTCGAAATCATCAACGATGGCCCTTCCGATGATGGCGGCTGGTGGCAGATGTTCGCCGCTTTGGTCAATAAATATGGTCTGGTGCCGAAGTCCGCTTACCCGGAGTCCGCCAATTCGCGTGACTCGGATGCTTTTAAGCAGTACCTCAACACCAAACTGCGTGAATTTGCCGCCGAACTGCGCCGCCGCCATACCGCCGGCGAATCGGTGGAGACGCTGCGCGAGGTCAAGCGTGAGGACATGGCTACGGTGTACCGCATCTGCGCCATCGCATTGGGAGAGCCGCCGGCAACATTCGATTTCCTGGCGCGAGTCAAGGATGACGACGATGACAAGGACGGCGACAAGTCAGATAAGAACGAGAAGTCCGAACAGCCGAAGCCGGAATCCGGCAAGGACGAGCGCAAGCAGATTCGCGAAACCGGCATTACGCCGCTCGAGTTCTACAAGAAGTACGTGCCGGTGGATGTGAACGATTTCGTCACCATTTCCAATGCTCCGATGGCGCGCACGCCGTTTGGCAAGCGCTACCGCATTCGCTACACGGCGAATGTGATTGAAGCCGGCGATATGGAATTCGTTAACGTGCCGCTGGATGTGTTCAAGAAGGCCGCAGTCGATCAAATCGCAGCCGGCCACCCGATCTGGTTCGCCTGCGATTGCATGCAGTTCGCACTGCGAGGCGAAGGCGTCTTCGATCGCGGTACCGTGCGCGTCGATCAGCTGTTTGGCACCGAATTCACCTTTGATAAGGCAGACGGCCTTGAATATGGTGACCGCCCGAGCAATCACGCCATGACGCTCACCGGTGTGAACCTGGATGAGAACGGTAAGCCGAACCGTTGGAAGATTGAAAACAGCTGGGGTAAGGATAACGGCAAGGATGGCTACTATGTGGCCTCCGACGCTTGGTTCGACCAGTTCGTGACCGAACTCATCATCCGCAAGGACATGCTTGACGAGTCAACACTGGCCATCGCCCAGTCCGAGCCGGTCGAGCTTGAACCATGGGAGCCGCTGACGCGCCCTTGCCGCTGAGGTTCGATACTCCCCGGATGCTCCATACCTATCGCATATATGGGGATGTAGGGGAGTGCCGCTATTCTGAAGCGGTTGTAAGTAAATCCCCAAACCGTTCAAACCAGAAGGTGCATTGTGGCTCAATCAAAACTCGATGAAGTCGTTTCCCTTGCTAAGCGTCGCGGCTTCGTGTTCCCGGCCGGCGAAATCTACGGCGGCACTCGTTCCGCATGGGATTACGGTCCCCTCGGCGTTGCTCTGAAAGACAACATCAAGCGTGAATGGTGGCGTTCCATGGTCGTCACCCGTCCCGACGTGGTCGGCGTGGATACGTCCATCATCCTGCCTCCCGAGGTGTGGGTGGCTTCCGGTCACGTGAGCGTGTTCAACGATCCGCTCGTCGAGTGCCTGAACTGCCACAAGCGCAACCGTGCCGATAAGCTTGAGGAGTCCTACGCCGAAAAGCACGGCGACAAGATGCCGGAGAACGGCATGAAGGACATCGTCTGCCCGAACTGCGGCACCCGTGGCGAGTGGACCGAACCGCGCGACTTCAACATGATGCTGCGTACGCATCTCGGCCCGGTCGAAGACGAGAACAGCCTGCACTACCTGCGTCCTGAAACCGCTCAGGGCATTTTCGTGGACTTCAAGAACGTCATGACCTCCTCCCGTTCCAAGCCGCCGTTCGGTATTGCGAACATGGGTAAGTCCTTCCGTAACGAAATCACCCCGGGCAACTTCATCTTCCGTACCCGTGAGTTCGAGCAGATGGAGATGGAATTCTTCGTCAAGCCGGGCACCGATGAGGAATGGCACCAGTACTGGATTGATGCTCGTACCCAGTGGTATCTCGACCTTGGTGTCAAGCCGGAGAACCTGCGCCACTACGAGCATCCGAAGGAGAAGCTGGCCCACTACTCCAAGCGCACCGTGGACATCGAATACAAGTTCGGTTTCCAGGGTTCCGATTGGGGCGAGCTCGAAGGCATCGCCAACCGTACTGACTTCGACCTGTCCGCTCACGCCAAGCACTCCGGTGAGGATTTGAGCTACTTCAATCAGGCCACTGGCGAGAAGTACGTGCCGTACGTCATCGAGCCTGCTGCAGGCCTGACCCGCTCCCTCATGTGCTTCCTCGTGGATGCCTACGACGTGGACGAGGCCCCGAACACCAAGGGTGGCGTCGACAAGCGCACCGTGCTGCGTCTTGACCCGCGTCTGGCTCCGATTAAGGCTGCGGTGCTGCCGCTGTCCAAGAAGCCGGAGCTGCAGGAAGTGGCCCACAACCTGGCCGCCGACCTGCGCTTCAACGAGTGGATGATCGACTACGACGAGTCCGGCGCCATCGGCCGCCGCTACCGTCGTCAGGATGAGATCGGCACCCCGCTGTGCATCACCGTGGACTTCGACACCCTCGAAGATCATGCCGTGACCATCCGCGAGCGTGACACGATGACCCAGGAGCGCGTCGCCCTCGACAAGGTGGCTGATTATGTCGCCGCCCGCATCAGCGAAAAGCGCACCCGCGTACCGCTCAAGCCGGTTGAAATGGGCGGTGAGCCCTGGCCGGCCTCCGGTATCCAGGAAGCCGGCGGCCTGTACTGATCGTCAGGCACCTCGTCAGGTACAGAAGATATCGATTCTGGCTCCCCTCCATGAGGGGAGCCAAACTATGGTGGAGCAACGTGACAGAAACCCCCGAAACCGTGATTGCCGCACCGCACGAGACCGATAACCTCGACCCGCGCACGGACGCGCCGGCCCATACGGTCGAACCGGTGCATATCGCCCCCGTTAAACTCGGCAACATCACCGTGCCCACGCCAGTAGTGCTCTCGCCCATGGCAGGAGTGACCAACTGGCCGTTCCGTGTGATCTGCGAGGAATACGGGCCGGACGGCCTCTACGTGGCGGAGATGATCACCGCCCGAGCTCTGGTGGCCCGCAATCCCAAAGCGTTGCGTTTGTGCCATTTTGCACCCAGCGAGAAGATCCGTTCGCTGCAGCTCTACGGCGTCAACCCATCCATTACCGAGCAGGCTGCCAAAATCGTGGTGGATGAAGGCATGGCCGATCATGTGGATTTGAATTTCGGATGCCCGGTGCCCAAGGTCACCCGTCGCGGAGGCGGCTCGGCCTTGCCGTGGAAGACGGACATCTTCAGCGACCTGATTGCTCGCGTGGTCGCCGTATGCGAGCCGGCGGGCATTCCGGTAACCGCCAAGATTCGCGTCGGCATTGACCATGAGCACGAGACCTTCTTGGAAGCCGGCCATATCGCTCAGGAGGAGGGCTGCAAGGCCGTAACCCTGCATGCCCGTACCACTGCCGAGTATTACGGCGGCCATTCCGATTGGTCGCGTATCGGCGAACTGAAGGAACATCTCGACATTCCGGTATTCGGCAATGGCGATATCTGGGGTGCCGAAGATGCCTTGGCCATGGTGCAGCAAACCGGCTGCGATGGTGTGGCCATCGGCCGTGGATGCCAGGGGCGTCCATGGTTGTTCGCCAACATCAAGAACGCGTTTGCCGGAAATCCGGAACGTCTGAATCCGAATCTCGGCGAAGTGTGCACGGTCATTCGCCGCCATGCGGAGCTGCTCACCCAGTTCTATGAGGGCGATGAGATGATGGCCGTTCATGATCTGCGCAAACATATCGCCTGGTACTTAAAGGGTTTCCCTGTGGGCGGATCCACAAGAAAAGCCTTTATGGAATGCGAGAGTCTGGCCGATGTCGATCGTGAGATTGGCCGCCTTGATCCAACCGTCGAATACCCTGAACGAATCATCGACAAACCACGTGGCCGTGTGCGTTTCGCCAAGAAGGTTCATCTGCCCTATGGATGGCTTGAATCGCGCACAACATCGCATGAAGAACGCGAAGCGCTCTTCGGAGATGACCCGATGGACGCCAGTTATTAAAAAATATTGCACAACACGCACTATTCCATGTGCGAATTGACTCCAAGAGTAGCCCAGTTGCGCTACTCTTGGGTGTAACCGTGAAGTGACAGGAGCCAAACGTGAGCGAGATCGCCCAGACTGAGTTCAACGACAAGACCAACATCAAGGTCGTCGGCGTAGGCGGAGCCGGCGGCAATGCCGTTAACCGTATGATCGCCGAAGGATTGCAGAACGTTGAATTCGTGGCGGTGAATACCGATGCCAAGGATTTGTTGCGTTCCGACGCTGACGTCAAGATCTCGCTGTCGGATAAAACCAGTCGAGGTCTTGGCGCCGGCGCTGACCCCGAGCGTGGAGCCAAAGCCGCCCAGGATCACCAGTCGGATATCGAAGAGTCCCTGAAGGGCGCCGACATGGTGTTCGTTACCTGTGGTGAAGGCGGTGGTACCGGTACCGGTGCCAGCCCGATCGTGGCACGTGCCGCTCACCAGCAGGGCGCGCTGACCATCGCCGTGGTGACTCGTCCGTTCAGCTTCGAAGGTCCGCAGCGTTCCGCATCCGCAGACTACGGCATCGAGAACCTTCGTAAGGAAGTCGATGCGCTGATCGTCATCCCGAATGACCGACTGCTGGAGCTCTCCGATCGTTCCATCGGCATCATTGAAGCGTTCAAGACCGCTGATACCGCACTGCTGGCAGGCGTGCAGGGCATCACCGATCTGATTTCCATGAACTCGTACATTCACGTGGACTTCTCCGACGTGAACTCCATCCTGCGTGGAGCCGGCACCGCACTGTTCGGCATCGGTTCCGCACGGGGCGAGGATCGCGCCACCCAGGCCGCTGAAATCGCTATCAGCTCGCCGCTGCTGGAGGAGAGCATCGAGGGTGCCCACGGTGCACTGATCAACATCGCCGGCCCGACCGACCTGAAGCTGCAGGAAGCTTCGGCGGCGACCGAACTGGTGCGCAAGGCCATCCATCCGGAAGCCCAGATCATTTGGGGTCTTGCACTGGACGACGCCTACGGCGACGAAGTGCGCGTGACCGTTATCGCTGCTGGCTTTGACCACGTATCCTCTCAGGATGCCGATGACGCCAGCGTAGTGACCCCGGTTGTTCCCGCGCAAAGCGCCAAGCCGCAGACCGCTCCGGCCGCTCCGGTGCAGTCTGTCCCTGTACAGTCCGCTCCCGTGCAGCCTGCCGCTCCGGTGACACCTGCCACCACGCAGCCGGCATTCACGCCGGGCACTGGCGATTCCGCTTCGCTGCCGTTCGACGATTCGACCTCCGAACATCCGACCATTGCTTTGAACGACCCCGCGGGCGATCTCGACATCCCCGATTTCCTGCGCTGAAAGGATTGAACCATGGCTGGGTTCATGAAGAACGCGATGTCCTATCTGGGCATGAGTGATGTGGCTGATGACGACGATGATTTTGTCGAGGAGGAGGAAGAGCCGCAAAAGCCGCAACCGAAGTCCTCATTCGACTCCGATCACACGGTGACCCCGATGGCGCAGACCAGCACCACCACACCGGCACCGGCGTCCAAGACCACACCGTTCCAAGCCAGCAGCCGCGTGAACCGTATCACCACGATTCACCCCAAGTCCTATGAGGATGCACAGCTGGTTGGACGAGCCTTGCGCGACGGTGTGCCGGTGGTGTTGAACCTGACCGGAGTCTCAGAAGCCGTGGCGTATCGCATTGTGGACTTCTCCGCGGGCGTGGTATTCGGCGTTCGCGGTTCGCTTGAGCGAGTCACCCCGCGTGTGTTCCTGCTGAGCCCAGCACAGGTGAACATCAAGGTTGAGGAACCCACCAGCGCTGCCTCCGCCCGCGATCTGTTCTCCGACTGAGCCGCTGACACTCCTGAAGTGCGCTAGGACACAGCTAAGACACAGATACAGACCAAATACAGACCAAATACAGACCAAATACAGACAGAGACACATTGGCCGATTTCCTTTAGGGAGTCGGCCAATTGTCATTCAACTGTCATTGAGCTTCCAGTAAACTGTTCACTACTCATTGTTAGGCTTGCTCCATGCTGTCCTTTATTGTTGCGCTGATCGGCCGTATTCTTGCATGGCTGATTAACGCGTATATCACTGTGTTGTTTATCCGTATGATCCTTGACTGGGTGTCCTTGTTGGCACGCAACTGGTATCCGCGCGGTTTCATTGCCCAGCTGATCGATCTCGTGTATTCGGTCACCGAGCCTCCGCTCAGGTGGTTGCGCCAGTATATTCGCCCTCTGCCACTCGGAGGCATCAGTTTGGACGTGAGTTTCCTGGTGCTGTATTTCGCGTTGGTAGCATTGGAAAGTCTGATTTACGTAGTCTTCTAAATTGAGTGAGACCATAATTCACCATTTTTTATGCCGCTTACGGCATGTCGCGCCTTGAAAATCGGCACAAAACCATCATGAAACGATGGGGTCGTGATAAAGTCAATACTTGATACCAACGTAAGCGAGGGCAAAGCCCCAAAGCGAGGTGCAATATTTATGGCTCTGTTGACGCCGAAGGATATTAGGGAGCACACCTTCCAAACCGTGCGATTCAAGGAAGGCTACGATGTCGACGAGGTTGACGACTTCCTCGATCAGGTCACGGAGACCGTAGAGGCTCTGGGCCGTCAGGCAGTGGCCGGCGGTCAGGCAACGCAGGCTCTGGGTCCCGATGTGACCAACCTGAATGCCAAGATTTCTGAGTTGACCGGTCAGGTGCAGCAGCTTCAGGCTGAGAACAATGAGCTGAAGAACGCTGCCGCCCAGAACCAGCAGGCATCCGCCGCTGGCGACCAGGCTGCTCAGGTGGCTCAGGCCAAGCTCAGCGAAGCCGAGGAATCTAACCGTGCGCTTGCCGCACAGAATGATCAGCTGAAGGGACAGGTTGATCAGCTCAACGCTCAGATCGATCAGCTGACCGCTCAGGCTG
The DNA here is from genome assembly GCF_018555455.1 of Bifidobacterium colobi. Classification (GTDB taxonomy): domain Bacteria; phylum Actinomycetota; class Actinomycetes; order Actinomycetales; family Bifidobacteriaceae; genus Bifidobacterium; species Bifidobacterium colobi. The sequence continues at coordinate 575,042 of NZ_JAFEJU010000002.1, forward strand.
CTCAGGCTTCCGGCAACCAGGAGGCCGTTGGCCAGCAGATTGCCGCCATCCAGAAGGAGCGCGATCAGTTCCGTGCAGCCAACGAAGAGCTTTCCCGTCAGCTTGCCGCAGCCCAGAAGCAGGGTGCCGTGGCACAGCAGCAGGCCGCTCAGCTGCAGGATCTCGCTCGTCAGCTCGAAGAAGCCAAGCAGCGCGAAAACCAGCTTCGTGCCCAGGTCGCCAAGGTCGAGCCGAACACGGAAACCGGTTCCCTGCAGAAGATTGCAGGCGCCGCTTCCATGCCGGGCAGCGAACCTGAGCGCGCCACCGCCATGCTGACCCTGGCTATGCAGCTGCACGATCAGTACGTTGAGAAGGGCAAGACCAAGGCCAAGGAAATCACCGAGGCAAGCCAGGCCAAGTACAACGATCTGGTCACCAAGGCAAACACCTATTCCGACCGCACTCGTTCCGAGGCTGACGCCTACCGTGATCGCGTGCACTCCGATGCCGACGTCTACTCCAAGAACACCCGTTCCGACGCGGACGCCTACTCCGAGAAGACTCGTTCCGATGCCGACAACTACTCCAAGACCCAGCACGCTGATGCTGATGAGTACGAGGCAGAAGTGCAGCGTCGTGCAGCGGAATACGACAAGCAGACTCGTTCCGCCGCCGATACCTACGCACAGCAGGTGCGCGATAACCTGCAGAACCAGTCCAAGGTCATCGAAGGCAACATCCAGAGCCTCAAGCAGTTCGAGACCGAGTACCGTGCACGCCTGACCGACTTCCTCGGCCAGCTCGCCGCACAGGTTTCCGAATCGAACAACTACGAAGACCAGACCTCGTCCAAGGCTAACTGAGCGTAGGTAGGTCAAGTCGTATGACGAACCAACAGGGACGGCTGCGCATTCGCGTGGCCGTCTTTGCATGTGTAGCTGCAGTGGCGCTGATCATCGACCAGTTCACCAAGTTCTGGGCGTTGTCGGCGCTTTCCGATGGGCAGACCATCCGTATTATCCCCGGTCTGCTCTCCCTCACACTGGTGCGTAACCCTGGTGCCTCGCTTGGCATGGGTTCCGGTGCCACATGGGTGATTAGCCTGCTCGCTATTGTTGCCTGCTGTGCGCTGCTGTATGGCGGCATCCGCACGATTTCCACCAAGTGGACTACCGTGCTCGCGCTTGCTTTTGCCGGCGCGTTCGGCAACCTCATCGACCGTGTTATCTATGCCGATGGTTTCCTCAACGGTAAGGTTGTGGACTTCCTGAACTACGGATGGTCCGTGGGCAATGTGGCAGACGTTTACCTTGTGGTAGCCGGTGTAATCATCGTGATACTGATTCTGCTGAACGAGCCGTTCTCTCAGAAGGATCTTGAGCGTGCGAACAATGCTGGTTCGGCAGACGAAACAGCAGACGGAACAAAGGTGGACGCTGAGTAATGAATCGCATGGTTCCTGCTCCTGATGCGCTCATCGGCAAACGATTCGATGTGGCCGTAGCGAAAATGCTCGGCATCTCCCGCTCCAAAGCCGCGGATCTGATTGATTCCGGTCAGGCGCGCGTGCTCGGCCGCGAGGTGGCTCGTTCGAGCACCTTGGCAGCGGGGGAGACCGTCGAATTTGATTTGGTCGAAGAGCACACGGAACCTGAACCCATCGCCAACGACATGGCAGTCGTCTATGAAGACGACGATGTTGTGGTGGTCGACAAACCGGTGGGCGTGGCGGCGCACGCTTCGGTCGGTTGGACAGGACCCACGGTGTTGGGCTCGCTGCGCGATCGCGGCGTACATATCACTGCGCTCGGTGCTGCGGGTCGCGAGGGTATCGTATCCCGTTTGGACGTGGGCACTTCCGGACTGATGCTCGTATGCAAATCCGACCTTGCGTATACCGAAATGCGACGCCAGTTCGCCGAGCATGAGGTGAAGAAAACCTACCATGCGTTGGTGCAGGGGTCGCTGAAGCAGAACAAGGCCACGATAGAGGCGCCGATTGGACGCGCCAAGGTTTCCGACTTCCGTTTTTGCGTGACCCCTGCCGGCAAACCTGCTGTAACGCATTGGGATGTGATGGAGCGTTTTGGCCATGAGGCTACGCTGGTTTCCGTGAACTTGGAGACCGGTCGAACCCATCAGATCCGTGTGCATTTCTCTTCGATTGGGCATCCATTGTGTGGCGACCCGATGTATGGGGCGAACCCGGTGCTTTCTGCGGCGCTTGGCTTGGAGCGTCAATGGTTGCATGCCATGAAACTCGAGTTTCGTCATCCGCGCACCCGTATGTGGACCACGGTTGAATCCCACTATCCGTCTGATTTGGCGCAGGCGCTCGATGTGATGCGCGCCCGCCATGCCGAGGATACTCGTAATACCGAGGACGCTCTTCTTTCCTGAGTGTTCCTGAGTCTCATTGCGCGGGTTGCGGGTCTCGTTGCGGATCATAACTGCCGCCCATAACTGCGGACCATAGCTGTAGTTCTGCAGGTTGTGCGGTGATTTTCCTGTGGCTTGTCCAGACTGACGGTTTTCTAACGTTGACTGACGGTTTTCTAACGAAAAACGTTGGAAAACCGTCAGTCAACGTTAGGAATCCTTCAGCCAGTGTTAGGAACCCAGCAGCCAGTAATGGTGCAGGGGACGAATCGTACTGAGTAGAGCGTGCGGTATGGTGGAACGCATGGCTGATATGGGGAACTTCGTACATCTGCACAACCACACGCACTATTCCTTGTTGGATGGTGCGTCGAAGATTCCAGTACTGGCAAAACGCGCCGCGGAACTGGGTATGCCGGCCATCGGCATCACCGATCACGGCAACATGCACGGCGCGTACGAGATGTACACCAACTGCGTCTCCAACGGCGTCAAGCCCATCATCGGCATTGAAGCCTATGTGACCCCGGAAACGGCACGTCAGGATAAGTCCCGCGTACACTGGGGCACCGAGGCCCAGCGCCGCGACGACGTGTCCGGCGGCGGTCTCATTACGCACATGACCATGTGGGCGGAAAACGACGAAGGCTTGGTGAACCTCATCAAGGCCTCCTCGGTGGCCAATCTTGAAGGCCGCGTGATGCGCTACCCGCGTATGGATAAAGAAGTGCTAGCCACCTACTCCAAGGGTGTGATTGCCTCGTCCGGTTGCCCCTCCGGCATTATCCAGACGCGACTGCGCTTGGGCCAGTTCGATGAGGCCATGCGCGCAGCCGGCGAATTCCAGGACATTTTCGGCCGGGATAACTTCTTTATTGAACTGATGGATCACGGGCTGTCCATCGAAACACAGGTGACCAAAGATCTGCTCACCATTGCGAAGAAACTCAACGCTCCGATTCTGGCAACGAATGATTCGCACTACGTCCATGCCGAGGATGCGGGCGCACAGGACGCGATGCTCTGCATCAATTCGGGTTCGCGCCTGGACGATCCGGACCGATTCAAATTCGACGGCACCGGGTACTACATCAAAACCGCCGAGGAGATGCGCACCCTGTTCAAGGAGCTTCCCGAGGCGTGCGACAACACGCTCAGAATCGCCGAACGCTGCAACGTGATGTTCGACGATCACGAAGACGGCGCGTTCATGCCGAAGTTCCCTTGCCCCGAGGGCTGGGATGAGACCTCCTTGTTCTTGAAGAAGGTCGAGGAAGGTCTGGAGAAGCGTTATGACGGCAATCCGCCGCTTGAAGTGCTGAAGCAGGCTGATTATGAGTGCGGCGTGATCTGCCAGATGCAGTTCTGCGGCTACTTCCTCGTGGTGGCCGATTACATCCAGTGGGCGAAGGACCACGGCATTATGGTGGGGCCGGGCCGTGGCTCGGCTGCAGGCGCCATGGTGGCCTACGCAATGGGCATCACCGAACTTGACCCGCTGAAGCATGGTCTGATTTTCGAGAGGTTCCTGAACCCCGAGCGTGTCTCCCTGCCGGATATCGATGTGGACTTCGACCCGGAGGGCCGCGGCCGCGTCATCGAATACTGCGGTGAAAAGTACGGCACCGACAAGGTCGCCCAGTGCGTGATCTATGGCACGATCAAGACCAAGCAAGCGCTGAAGGATTCCGCCCGCATCATGGGCTACGAGTTCTCGGTAGGCGAGAAGGTCACCAAGGCACTGCCGCCGGCGGCCACTGGCGGCAAGGACATCAGCCTGCACGACATTTTCGACCCCACGGCGAAGCGTTATGCGGAGGCCCGCGAGTTCCGCGAACTGTACGAATCCGATCCGGATGCCCGCCGCATCACGGAGGAGGCCAAGGGTATTGAAGGCCTGATTCGCCAGACCGGTGTGCACGCATGCGCCACCATCATGGGTAGTGCGCCGATCACCGATACGAGCCCGCTGCTGGAACGTACCGATGGCACGATCACCACCACGTTCGAATACCATACGTGTGAAACGCTGGGCCTCGTCAAGATGGATTTCCTTGGACTTTCCAACTTGACGGTGATCCACGACACCCTCAGAAACATCGAGGCGAACGGCAAACCGCCCATCGACTATACGAAGATTCCTCTGGACGACAAGCCCACCTACGAACTACTTTCACGCGGCGATACGCTTGGCGTGTTCCAGCTCGATTCCGACGGCATGCGTTCCCTGCTCAAAACGTTGAAGCCGGATAACTTCAACGATATTTCCGCATTGATCGCCCTGTACCGTCCGGGCCCAATGTCCATGGATTCGCACACCAATTACGCGAAGCGCAAGAACGGTTTGCAGAAAATCACGCCGATTCACCCCGAGCTTGAGGAACCGTTGAAGCAGGTGCTCGACGAGACCTACGGTCTGATCATCTACCAGGAGCAGGTGCAGTCCGCGGCACGTATTCTCGCCGGCTATTCGCTGGGCAAGGCAGACGTGCTGCGTCGAGCCATGGGTAAGAAGAAGCCTGAAGTGCTGGCCAAGGAGAAGGTGCCGTTCTTCGCCGGTATGAAGGAACACGGCTACTCCGAGGAAGCCGCGAACGCGGTGTGGGATATTCTGGTCCCGTTCTCCGGCTACGCGTTCAACAAGGCGCACTCCGCCGCCTACGGTCTGATTTCCTACTGGACCGCATACCTTAAGACCCATTACCCGGTTGAGTTCATGGCCGCTTTGCTGCAGGGCGCTGCCACGAACAAAGATAAAACCGCTTTGTACCTTGGCGAAGCGCGCCGCATGGGCATCCAGGTGCTCTCCCCGGATGTGAACGAATCGGTGTATGAATACTCCGCAGTCGGCGACGTGGTGCGTTTCGGCTTGGGCGCCATCCGCAACGTTGGCGACAAGGCCGTGGCGGACATTATCGCCGAACGCGAGGGACCACGCGGCAAGTTCGTGAACTTCATGGACTTCATTCGCCGCGTGCCGCTGACCGCACTGAACCGCAGACTGGTGGAATCCCTGATCAAGGCCGGTGCGTTCGACTCCATCGACCCGAACCGTCGCGCCCTATTCACCGTGCACGAGGCTGCCATCGATTCGGTGGTGAGCCTGAAACGCAAGCAGGCCGAAGGCCAGTTCGATCTGTTCTCCGATGACGAGGACGGGGGAGCCGAGGCCATGGGCGACGCGTCCGTTACCGTGCCGGATGTTGAGGAATGGGATAAGAAAACCAAACTCAACTTCGAGCGCGAAATGCTGGGCCTGTATGTGTCCGATCATCCGCTTTCCGGCATGCAGTCTGTGTTGGCGAGCCTGAGGGAGATGTCGATTGCGCATCTGATCGACCGCGCCAAGACCATGCCGGAAGGCCAGCAGGTCACGCTCGCCGGCTTGGTGACCGGTGTGGATCGCCGCGTTTCCAAGAAGGGCAATCCTTGGGCCATCGTGACCATCGAAGATATGGAAAGCTCCATCCAATGCATGTTCTTCGGCAAAGTCTACGAAGCTGCCGCGGCCGAGCTCGCCGTGGATGCTGTGGTGCAGATTCGCGGACAGGTGGAGCTGCGCGACGAAACCGTATCCCTCAGAGCCACCGAAATGCAGGTGCCATCGCTGGAGGCGGAGGATGAACGCCCGCTGGTCATTACGCTGCCCACGGTGGCACTTGAACGTGACCGTATGGCTCGCTTGGGCGAAGTACTCGCCAATCATCCCGGATACAGCGAAGTGCATCTCGCGGTGATGGATGAGAAAGGCAATGCTCAAGTGCTGACGTTTGGCGACCGATTCCGCGTGAAGCGTGATACGTCGCTCTTCGCCGAAATCAAAATCCTTTTCGGCCCCAGCTGCCTACCCGCCGCCTAACACCCCATTTGGCTCCCCTCTGTGAGGGGAGCTGCCGGCGAAGCTGTCCGCAAAGCTGATTAAGAGAGCCATAAGAAGGACTACCATACCGAACTGTGGCCAACGCAGAAGACGAAGAGACTGATCGATTCGAGCGGCACGAACAAGCCGAGCAGAACAAACAAACTGAACAAACCGAACAACGCTGGATAGCGGCAACATTGGAGCGGCTATCCCACTCGCAATTTCGAACCAAGTTCGTGCTCTCGGATAAGGATCGCGCGTATGCTCGCACCAAAGGCAAGGCGGTCATCAACCGGCATGCCCATGAGATGCTGCACGATCGCGTCGGTGCCGCCGAGCCCAAGAACGATGGCAAACAAACGCCGTGGCGCGGTCACCCGGTATTCACTGCGCAGCATGCCACGGCAACCTGCTGCCGCGGCTGCATCGAAAAGTGGCATCATATTCCGCGCGGGCGTGCGCTTACCGAAGAAGAGACTGATCGGCTTGCAAATCTGGTCATGGCCTGGATCGAACGTGATTTGATTCACCATCCGGCGCGTTAATCGAGAGAAACCTCGTATGTGCTGCTGCAACGAACCTACAATGGGCGAGGAAATCGAATCGTCCTGAAAGGGAGCGGTACTTATGAGCGAACAGCTTGAATCACCATCGATTACATTGCACGACAACGCCAAGTCGGTTATTCCGCAGATTGGATTCGGTACTTTCCAGATCCCGCCCGAGGACACGCAGCGCGCGGTCGAGGAAGCTTTGGAAATCGGCTATCGTCACATCGATACCGCAGCCGCCTACTATAACGAAGCGCAGGTGGGCGATGCGCTTGAAGCCACTGGTATGGCCGGCAAAGTGTGGGTGACTACCAAACTGCGCAATTGCGATCAGGGCTATGATTCGGCAATGGTGGCGTTCGAGGAGTCCCGCAAGAAGCTGAAGGTCGATGTCATCGACATGTATCTGATTCACTGGCCATTCCCAGCCGCCGGTTTCTATAAGGAAACCTGGCGCGCGCTGCTGAAGCTTCGCGATGAGGGTGCGATTCGCGTGCCGGCAGTCAGCAATTTCCTGCCTGAGCATCTGCGCGCGATTATCGATGATTCCGGTGAAGCTCCGGCGGTCAATCAGATCGAAGTGCATCCGCGCTTCAGCCAGCCGGGCAATCTGAAGTTCTGCGCTGAGCATGGCATTGTGGCCGAAGCATACAGTCCGCTGGGCCATGGCAAGGATATTGAATCCGCGCCGGTGGTCGCCGCGGCGCAGGCGCATGGTGTGACTCCTGCCGAAGTGGTGCTGCGTTGGCATACGCAGGAGGGTCGCATCATCATTCCGAAGTCGAAGCATGTGGAGCGTATGCGCCAGAACTTGGCCAGTGCAAGCTTTGATTTGACGCCCGCCGAACTGGCCGCCATCGATGCGTTGGATGATCCGCATGGCAATGTGAGCTCCGATCCGGCAACGTTCACGCATTCCCAATCGTGGGCGGATCAGCACGTGCGCGGCAATATCTGACTGCGTATCTGACGGTATATCCGACTGCCGCGTACGCGGTAACCCCACACAACGCCGAAGTCTGCCTATGGCAAAGCGGCGAATAATGCGACAAGATGTCTGTCAAAGGGTTGACGCAATGTCAACATTCTCTCCAAAGGAGGAGTGCTATGTACTATTCCAACGGTAACTATGAAGCCTTCGCTCGCCCAAAGAAGACGACCGGAGTCGATCATAAGAACGCCTACATTATTGGCACCGGTCTCGCCGCGCTGTCCGCGGCCTGCTACCTTGTGCGCGACGGCCAGATGCCGGGCGACCACATTCATATCCTCGAAAAGGATCCGGTACCGGGCGGCGCCTGCGATGGCGCGGACATTCCCGGCCTCGGCTATGTGATGCGAGGCGGACGCGAAATGGACAATCATTTCGAAGTCATGTGGGACCTGTTCCGCTCGATTCCCTCGATTGAAACCGAGGGCGTGAGCGTGCTCGACGAATACTATTGGCTCAACAAGGAAGACCCGAACTATTCCCTGTGCCGCGCCACCAAGGATTTGGGCAAAGATGCAGGTTTCCAAGGCAAATTCGGTTTGAGCGACAAGGCTTCACAGGAGATTATGAAGCTGTTCTTCACCCCGGATGAAGAGCTCTACGACAAGCCCATCACCGACTTCTTCGACGATGAGGTACTGAACTCCAACTTCTGGCTGTACTGGCGCACGATGTTCGCCTTCGAAAACTGGCATTCCGCACTGGAAATGAAGCTGTACATCAAGCGCTACATCCACCACATCGGCGGTCTGCCTGATTTCTCGGCGCTGCGCTTCACCCGCTACAACCAGTACGAGTCGATGATTCTGCCGATGGTCAAGTATCTGGAAAGCCACGGCGTGCAATTCCAGTACAACACCAAGGTGGAGAACGTGGAATTCGCCATCGGCGGTGGCGACGGGCCCAAGCGCGAACATACTGGCGTCGGACAGGATACGATCCTGAAGATTCAGGCCACTTCCGGTGTCTTCAAGCGCAATCCGTACAACTCGCCCACTAAGAAGCTCGCGGTGCGCTTGGATATCGATCACGAGGGGGAGAAGTCCTCGATTGATTTGACCGCGGACGATCTGGTGTTCATCACCAATGGTGGCTGTGTGGAGAACTCCACCATGGGCTCCCAGAACTCGCCGGCCGCATGGAACCCGGATCTGAAGCCGGGCGGCGGTTGGGACATGTGGCGCAACATTGCCAAGCAGGATCCGAGCTTCGGTCATCCGGACAAGTTCTGCTCCGACCCGCAAGCCACCAAGTGGATGAGCGCCACCGTCACCACGCTTGACAAAGAGATTCCGCCGTACATTCAGAAGATCTGCAAGCGCGACCCATTCACCGGTCACGTGGTCACCGGCGGTATCGTGACCGTCACCGACTCCAATTGGCTGTTGAGCTGGACCCTGAACCGTCAGCAGCAGTTCCGCGACCAGCCCAAGGACCAGCTGTGCGTATGGGTCTATGGCCTGTTCCCAGACAAGCCCGGCAACTATGTGAAGAAGCCGATGACCGAATGCACCGGTGAGGAAATCTGCGAGGAATGGCTCTACCACATGGGCGTGCCGACCGACAAGATCGAAGCGCTCGCCAAGAACCATGCGAACACGGTTCCGGTGATGATGCCATACATCACGGCATTCTTCATGCCTCGTGCAGCCGGCGACCGCCCGGATGTAGTGCCGGATGGTGCTGTGAACTTCGCATTCCTCGGCCAGTTCGCCGAAACCCCGCGCGACACAATCTTCACCACCGAGTACTCGATGCGCACCGGTATGGAAGCGGTGTACACCCTGCTTGATGTGGATCGTGGCGTGCCTGAAGTGTGGGGCAGCGTCTACGACGTGCGCAACCTACTCAATGCCACCGTCAAGCTGCGTGATGGCAAACCGGTGACGGATATGAAGCTGAACTTCATAGAGAAGGCAGTGCTTGGCAAGGTACTGAAGAAGCTTGACGACACCGACATCGCCACCCTCTTGAAGGAATACCACGTCATCTGATTGCTTCCGCTCTCACGACTCCCTCTGATGGGACCGAGCTGTGAAGCAAACAGCCTGCTGGGCTGTTTGAAGGCGAGGGACCAATCGGCTCCCTCTGATGAGGGAGCTGTCAGCGTTAGCTGACTGAGGGAGAGACACAGATAAGAAAGGAAATCCGGATATGACTGCACTGCAAACCTGGACGATTCGGCACGCTACGCTCGCTGACCTCGATGCATTGGCTTTGATTGAAGCGCAATGCTTCCCGGCGGCTGAGGCGGCAAGCAGGGAGTCGATTCAGGCGCGGTTGCAGTCATATCCGGAATGTTTTTGGCTATTGACTGAGGGCAATCACATCGCCTCGTTTATTAATGGCTTCGCCACGAACCGTGCTGATCTGACCGACGACATGTATGACGATGCCACGCAGCACGATCCGCATGGCCAATGGCAGATGATTTTCGGCGTGGATACTGCGCCGCTCTATCAGCACCATGGGTATGCCAGCTTGCTCATGCAGCAGGTGATTGAGGATTCGCGTGCACGTGGGCGCCGTGGGTTGGTGCTGACCTGCAAGGATCGTCTGGTTGGTTTCTATGCACGATTCGGCTACCGGGATGAAGGCATTTCTGGTTCCACGCATGGCAATGTGGTCTGGCATCAAATGCGTCTGACTTTCTGAACATGGAGTGAATTAACGCGACACGCCGGTGTGGCGTTCAATGTTGGTCCTTATCGGCGTGGAAATACAGCGTATTGTGGTCTTTAAGGCGTGATTGTGCTGATTTTCGACACGCCGATGGAACGCCGGCGTTGCAACGTTTTCGGCGTATTCTCGTATGCCTGATTTGCGTTTGGTTTTGGGTTCGTGTAGGTTATTCATCTGTTGCCGCTCAGCGCGGCGGGCTTCCTTCCTGTGGTTGGTTGGCTGCCTGCTGGTGTGGTGGTGGTTTGAGAACTCAAGAGCGTGTTTGTACTACTTCTTTATAGTCAATGATTGCCAGCTTGTCTCGTGCCTGGCCTGTGTGGCCGGGTCCTTGGTTGGTTGAAACGGGACGAGGTTTTTGTGAGAGTGGTTCCTTCCTTAAGGAATCGTCTCGTCTTTTTCTTTTTTTGGAGTCATCTTTCGGTGCTCTTTCATGAAGTTTTTTGTGGAGGGTTCGATTCTGGCTCAGGATGAACGCTGGCGGCGTGCTTAACACATGCAAGTCGAACGGGATCCACCAGCTTGCTGGTGGTGAGAGTGGCGAACGGGTGAGTAATGCGTGACCG
>NZ_JAFEJU010000003.1 GCF_018555455.1 Bifidobacterium colobi
GCCCACGCCTTAGACAACGCAATCGTCAACGCCATCGAAATCCATGAAATCGATAAACAGCAACCACGCCACGCGAAATCTCGGCCATTCTGACCGACCTAAAACACCACAAAAGTTCCTATAACCCCACTATGCAGCAGCGTCAGACTGCCGAATAGTGCGACGCAAGTCGAGCAGAACGCAAAAGGCCGGCGCTTCAAGCACCGGCCTTATCTGTGGAGCTAGGGGGATTCGAACCCCCGACCCTCTCCATGCCATGGAGATGCGCTACCAGCTGCGCTATAGCCCCGAATGGGTAGACTCATCAGTCATGAATCTGAAGGAAATCATCAACACTGGCCATTGATAACCTCTTCGTGGAGCTAGGGGGATTCGAACCCCCGACCCTCTCCATGCCATGGAGATGCGCTACCAGCTGCGCTATAGCCCCGTTTTCAGTTGTTGACCCGTCGTTCGGACCTCGTATACATTACGACAGAATGAACTATCCGGCAAATCGGCGTGTCGCCAAATGACATTCATGTGATTTGGCGTACGCCGAACCGGATAGTTTTCCTGTATTTTCTTGTGTTTTCAGCGTTCTTTTTCCCATTCATCCGTATCGGCGATGGCCGGACCATGGTTGTAATCCAGCAGCCGCCAACGCGTGGGCTGTCCCTCGATATCCATGGGAACAAGACGCACCCAATGCGCATTACGCATGGAGAGCAGTGAAGCAAAGGTCGGATCGACAGTGCTCAACCCCAGCAAGGTTTGCAGAGTTTGGGAGATCCAAGCTCCATGAGAGAACACAAACAAATCAGTATCCATGCCGGCACGGGTGGACCAATCCTGCAACGCTTCAACGCCGCGTCTGCCTACATGCTCCTTGGCTTCAGCGTGGTACTTCATCTCACCGCCACGATGCTCCATCCATGAACGAAAATCCTCCGGATAACGTTCAGCCAGTTCGCTGACCGCATGTCCATCCCAGTCGCCGAAACTCCGTTCGCGTACACGAACGTCGTCATGGACTTCGGCACCGCCGAGCGCATCAGCGAATGCCTGTGCAGTGGCATGCGCACGAATCAGATCGGAGCATACGATGATGCGGCGATCGGTTTCCGGTCTACGATCCACATAGAGGTCCTTCAGCGCGGCTGCGGTCTGCTTGACCTGCCACTCGCCTACTGCGTCGAGCGGAATATCAACTTGCCCCTGAAGCTTGTGCGCGGCGTTGTACGACGTGCGTCCATGCCGTACAAGGAAAATGGAGCGTACATGTTGCGTTGTCATGAGATACGTCCTTACGTTCGAAGAGGCTCTCTATGCTGCACTCAGTGCAGCACTGGTTGCATGCAAACGCGGCGGGGTGACTTTTCACCGCCGCCGCGTAGGTTTGCTTAATCGACCAAATCGTCGGCGGCATGGTCATGCGCCGCCGTTTCTGGATGCTCGAGTTGCAAATCGATGGACTCGCAATCCTTCCACAGCCGTTCAAGGCCATAGAATTCGCGAGCCTCATCGTGCATCACATGGATGACGAAGTCACCGTAATCGAGCAGCACCCATTGGCCTTCGGTCAGGCCTTCGCGCGAGCGAGCCTGCCGTCCACCGCATTTGAGGTACAGGTCTTTTTCGATTTCCTCGGCCACGGCCAGCACCTGGCGTTCGTTGGATGCGCCTGCAATCATCATGATGTCGGTGATGCCAAGCAGGTCGGCGACGTCGAATGCCACGATATCAGTGGCTTTGATGCGATCGGCGGCTGCGGCAGCCACGCGCACGGCGTTGATGGAATCCTGGAGTGCCGGCATTGATCAGCGCTCCCAGGCGGGCTTCCAGCCCTCGACGTTGTGCTGCGTGTTCTCGGAGTAGACCATCGTGTCGCTGGGCACGGTATGGCGGACCACGGAGCCTGCGCCGGTGGTGACGTTATCGCCCACCTCAACCGGGGCAACGAACAGGTTGCCGGCACCCACGTGGCAGTCGGAACCGATGACGGTGCGGTTCTTGTGCACGCCATCATAGTTGGCGGTGATGGTACCGCCGCCGATGTTGGTGTGGTCGCCGAGCTGGGCGTCGCCCACGTAGCTCAGGTGCGGCACCTTGGTGCCGTTACCGATGTGGGCCTTCTTCATTTCCACGAATGCGCCGGCCTTGGCGTCCTCGCCGAACTCATTGCCCGGACGCAGGTACGTCCACGGGCCGATGTTCGTGCGTGCGCCGATATGGGATTCCTGTACGCGGGAACGCTCGACCACGGCCTCGGCATCCACCGTGGCGTCGATCAGTGTGGTGTACGGGCCAACGACCGCGTCTTCGCCGATTACCGTATGGCCCTGCAGGAAGGAACCGGGCAGAATCGTGGCGTCGCGACCGATCTCAACGTCATCCTCAATCCATGTGGTTTCCGGATCCAAGATGGTGACGCCCTCACGCATCCAACGTTCGCAGACGCGACGGTTGTAGGTCTTGGACAGTGCGGCAAGTTGCACGCGATCGTTGACACCTTCCACGGTCAGCGGATCCGGAGCGGCGAACGCGCCCACCTTACCGGAGGCCTTGGCGGTTTCCAGTGCGTCGGTCAGATAGAACTCGCCCTGGGCGTTGTTGGACTTCAAGCCCGCAATGGCTTCAGCGAGTACGGAAGCCTCGAAGACGTAGACGGAGGTGTTCACCTCCTGCACGGCAAGTTCGCTGCGGTTGGCATCCTTCTGTTCGACGATGCGCAGCACATTGCCTTCACGGTCGCGGATGATACGGCCGTAGCCGGTCGGATCGTCAAGAATCGTGGTGAGTACGGTGGCGCCGTCACCTGAAGCATTATGGAACTCGACCAGCTTACGCAGCGTCTCACTGTCCAGCAGCGGCATGTCGGATGCGGCAATCAGGACCGGACCGTTCAGCTCGCCGGCTTCGGCAAGCTGGGCCATCGCACACTGCACGGCGCGACCGGTGCCGGGAATGTCATCCTGATTGACGATGGTCACATGCTCGTCGTAGGAGCGGGCGGCAGCTGCCACACGCTCAGCCTGGAAGTGCACCACCACGGCAAGGGTGTCGGGGTTCAGAGCCGCAACAGAGTTCATCACCCTGTTCAGGAAAGTCTTGCCGGCAAAGGTGTGCAGCACCTTCGGCTTGTTGGAACGCATACGAGTTCCCTCGCCAGCGGCGAGGATAATGGCTGCTGATAATGCCATAAGTGAGTATTCCCTTCGATTCGGAATAACTGATGCTCTTGCAAACAATCTAAAACAATAGACGGAAAAACAATTGACGGCCACTCGAATGTCGAGTAGCCGTCAATACCATGGTGGCTCGTTTACGGGTGATCGAACGAAAAAATGAACATGAGAAAACCCATGAACACAAGAAACCCGCCTAGCATAGAGGCAAGGATGATGAACACAACCGTTATCCAATCGCTCCACTGCCGTCGGGGCGGAGTTCCCGGGTAGGTAGGTAAACCTTCCTGTGGCGGTTGCGCACTGACCTGTGGCAGTTGCGCACTGACCTGAGGCAGTTGCGCACTGGCCTGTGGCGGTTGCGCACTGACCTGAGGTATTTGCGCCTTGTTGGCCTCTGGAGATTGCGCCCTGACCTCTGGACGGAAAGGTGACGGGCGCCCTTCCACCTCATGCCTACGGCCTTGCCGCCCCTGCGCCCATTTCACGGTGCTTATTACAGCAGGAACGGCCAATACAACTACAAGCAGCAACTGCATCATGATGATCAATGACACGTTGCTCCCCTTCCTGAATGCCGGATCATTGTATACTACTCGGATCCAATATCAAAGATACGACCAGCGTTGCCACGCATGCCAGAAATGTCAAGATTCCACGCACAACACGCCGCTGATGTTTCCATTCCGGCCTTTTTTCGAGTGCCCGATCCAACCAGGAAATCAGAATCGTCGCCGGCAAAAGCACTATAAGCATGGCCAGCCAATCCACGCGTGTAAGCTTCACATGCGCATGCACATGCGTGACCAGCAGCAGAATCATAAGGCTCTTCCCCTATCACGAGCCACCTCTTGACCCTGTAATGGTACGACCAACCCGGAATCATAATCCATAGGAGCCCCGCATGTTCAACGGCCGCATTGGCCGGCGTGTACCTGTTCGGCGGCTTGGTCGGACGCGTCCGTGATCGTGTACTCGGGGAAATCGCCGATATTCTTCTGCAGGTTCGTCCGGTCGCCGCCCAGATATTTCAACGCGTAACTGTTGGCCAGGGCGTCGCTGCTCACGCCGAGCGGCGGATTGGTGGTACGGCAGCGTTTATAGACGAACGCGTGGCCGAGCTCGTGACGGATCACATCCGGATAGTCCGATCGCGTGATCGTCCGCTGCCAGTCGCTTCGATTCCGGTTCATGAAAATCAGGTCGGGTACGGCCGCGCAGTATGAAGCCACGGTGGTGGAATCATCGCCGTCGGAGTCCCTGCAATAGTTGTAGATTTGCTGGTAGTCGTAGTTCAGGGTGAGTCCGGCGGCCTGGGCCAGCCGTTCGCCGGCCTCAAGCCATGTGCCGTCCGCCCCAGCCTGCACGTCCGCGTTCCTGACCTGCTCCTCCAGCGTGTCCACGTCGACGCTTTTCGGCGCTTTTCCGTCGGACTCGTACACGCTGCCGTCGGAGCGGGTGATTTTGACGTTGACCTCCAGATCCTCATGGTTCCGGAACTTGGATTCCAGGGTGTTCACCTCGTTGATGCGCGTCCGGTAGATGTCGTCCAGTTCCGCCTTGCTGGTGGTCATTTCGCAGCCCATGCGCACGGCGGCCCTGCGGTCGGTGAGGATGAGCATGAAATCCTTCACATAGTTCCCGGAATCCTCGTCGGCAGGCAGGTCGAGACTGGTGAAGATCGTGCCCTGGTCGATCATCCGCTGGTATTCGGTGTACTTGTCCTCGACGAGTTTCGAATACGCGACGTATTGGGCGGAGTCCGTGCAGGGAATGATGTCCGCATACCAAGCGGTGTCGGGATTCACCGAGTTTCGCAGGTTCTGCCGGATGCCGTTGACCGCGGTCGCACCGAACACGAGGCCGACGACGAGCAGGATGGTCAGGACCACGGCGATGATGATGCCCGCGTGGCTGCGTTTCGGAGGCCGGTATGGCGGCATGGGTGATCCCACGTATTGGGGTCGCATCCCGTATGGAGCCTGGTAGGGGTTGGCTCCGGGCCGCCCATACTGGGGTTGCGGCCGGTATGGTGGCATGGGATTCCCGTATGGACCGGTCATGGCTTCTCCTTCCGGCCGCTTGACCAATCGCGCACGGATTGCGCGCATGCCGAGCTGCTCGTCGTCGAGTCCGGCCGGATGCGGGATGGCGATGGCCTCGGGGACGGCCCCGTCCACGCGTACGGTCGGTAGTTGATATCAATCATATGCGCATCTTCGCACATAAGCCGCTCATGCTTGGACTGAAATATGGAAAAAAAGCGCGGGGCCTCAGCCGGACCCCGCGCCCTCGTGATGCCGTACGCCCCCGACTTCCAGGAGCTGCGGCTGGCGCTTCCGGGGATGAACCCCGGGCGCCGGATTTCGCTCCCCCACCTGGACTCGAACCAAGACAAAGGGTTCCAAAGACCCGTGTGCTGCCATTACACCATGGGGGAATCGTGGGCGTATTGCAACCCACAAGTGTTCATTTATACCACATGTTCGGCATTTGTCGAATGGCACCGACATGTCGTGCCGCAGTCAACACACGCTCGTGCGTTGCATACTGCGGTTTCAGTGGCATTCAAACACACGCCGGGATCCGGCGCGTCACGCGAACAGGAAGCCTTGCCCGTGATGCTCCGGATACGTGTCGAACAGTTCGGCCACCGAACCATCCTCGAACACGGCACGGATGGCGCTGGCCAGCAGCGGCGCGATGGATAGCACGGTCAGGCCATCCCAGCGCTTCTCCTGCGGAATCGGCACGGTATCGGTCAACACCACTTCGCGTGCGCCGCAGTTCTTCAGACGCTCCACGGCGGGGCCGGACAGCACGCCATGCGTAGCGACCACGGTCACCGACTTCGCGCCGGCATCCTGCAGCACATGGCATGCGCCGGCGATGGTACCTGCGGTATCAATCAAATCGTCGACCAGCACGCAGTCCTTGCCCTTGACATCGCCCACCACACGGTTGGCGACAGCCTGGTTCGGACGGGTGATGTCACGAGTCTTGTGCACGAAGGCCAGCGGGCCGCCGCCTAAACGCTGTGCCCACTGCTCGGCCACGCGAATACGACCGGCATCCGGGGACACCACGGCAACGTTATCCAACTGGCCCTGGAAACGGTCACGGATGTAATCGACCAGTACCGGCATGGCGATGAGATGATCGACCGGGCCGTCGAAGAAGCCCTGGGACTGCGCGGCGTGCAGATCGACCGACATGATGCGGTCGGCGCCGGCAGTCTTGAGCAAATCGAAAATCAGACGGCAGGAAATAGGTTCACGGCCGCGATGCTTCTTATCCTGACGCGAATAGCCGACCAGCGGGCATACCGCGGTAATGGAGCGGGCAGACGCACGCTTCAGCGCATCGATCATGATGAGCTGTTCCATAATCGCCTTATTAATCGGCTGATAGTGGCTTTGCAGTACGAAGACGTCAGCGCCTCGCACCGATTCGGTGTAGCGCACGTACATCTCGCCGTTGGCGAAGTCGTATGCCGTGGTCTCCAGCAAATCAATGCCGAGCTGCTGTGCAACATCTTCGGCCAGTTTCGGATGGATTCTTCCCGTAACGAGAATCAGGTTCTTATCAGGCTTTCCTTCAAGGACTGCGCTCACCATTACTCCCAACGTGTGGTCTCGCTGATGCAAATCACAAGCATAGCTGCTCTTCACGACTGTGGTACACATTGGCGTTGCCTGCCGTTCACTTCACGCTGTGAACGGCAGGCAACGCACCGCTATTCGTAACGGCAGGCAGTCGACGGGAAATCGGCCAGCCACCCAGTCAGTGCTTGCCGGCAATCCAATCGGCGATGGTTTTCTTGACGGTTTGCGCATACAAGTCGGATCCAGCGCTTGGGTGGATGCCATCCGAGCCCAACACTTGTGGATTGGCGCTGACTGCAGCATCCCAGTCCACCAGTATTACGTTGCCGCTATGCTGCGCGGCATAATCCGCCAATACCTGATTGGTGGGGCCAATCCATGAGCGATCTCCGTGCGCGTTCACCAGCACCATCACGCGGTCCGGACCCAACTGGTTGTAGATGTCGTCCAATTGCGCGCTGTTCGCTGCGGTATTAGTGCCCAAACCGACTAAGACCCACTTGCGCAGCGAGCCGGATGCCACATCCGTACGGATAATGCTTGCACCCGCAATCATCGATCGCGATACGGCTGCATCAATCTGGATGTTGGGAAACACATTGGATAATCCTTGCGAAGACGCGAGCATCACCGAATCTCCCACAGCAGTAATCTCATCGCCGGTAGGCATAGTGTACTTCGGCTTGGGAGGCTGAGGCACAGTGCCACGCAGCAAATCTCCGGTCCGCTGTTGCTCCTTTTCCAACTGACGAGCCTGGCTCTCCAACTGGAGTTGCATGGCTGTTTTCGTGGGCGCGTTCATCACTCCATGCACGCAGCCGAATACTGAAGCCACCAGCAGTACGTCCACGATAACCGCACGGATGATGTGGCCGACTGTTGGATTATGGATTGGCAACACCACGAACAGTGCCGACCTCGTGCCGGCCGGCTTCTCCACCAACAGCCACGACATGGTTGTGGCCGCAGCAGTCAGTATTGCGGTCATCACCAACGGCCATGGTCCTGGCACCGGTATCAATTGAGGCGCCAGCGCAAGGGATATGATCCACAACGGCCAATGCCATACATAGATGCCATACGAGTATTTGCCGAGTCCTGCGAGTGGGCGGAACACCATCAGATCCTGCATCCAGGAATCCTGACAAATGGTTCCTGCAATCAGCAGTATCGCGAGCGCACTGGCGATCAAGGTGCCGCCGCGGAAAGCGAAGTCATCCTGCTTGCCTGCGATGGTCAACGCGACCAAAGCAATCAGACTCAGGAATGCAAACACCGGAGCGACCGCGCGATAGATGCTTACGCGCAGCGACTGCACCATCTGCGGTACTGCGATGGGAATGACGCTGCCGTCCGGCGATGGCACTGTGTGAATCGTCTGCGGAATTCGAGGGTGACGCTGTTCGTACATCACCATCAGCCAGGCCAAGGCGATACCGAGCATCAGACCGAAACTATGCGTATCGGTGCCGAAGTACACACGAGTAGGGTCATTGCCAGGCTGGTAAAGCAGCCACATCGCGCCACCGCTGGCCGCAGCCAACAGGAGCGGCAGCATCAACGGCAACAGCATCGATGCTCGGGCGCGCTGAATGAGCCACATGATCCATACGATAAGCGGCACGATCACATAGAACTGCATCAGTACGCCGATGAACCACAGGTGTCGGAACACTTGCGGTTGCATCTGATCAAAATAGCTTTGCCCACTGGCGATGGCATACCAGTTGTAGCACCCCAGCAGAACGGTAATGAGCTGATTGCGAATGCCTACCAGAATATCGCGGTCGAGCAGCCATCCGATGGTCACTATCATCGGCACAAGCAGGAACAGTGCCGGATACAAGCGGGCTGCGCGTTTGGGAATATACCGCTCAAGATTGAGGGAGCCTGTGTCGAACAGCGAGCGCAGCAAGCTCACGCCAATCAGAAAGCCGGACACCGTGAAAAACACGTCGACCCCATAAAAGCCACCCGGCAACAGCTGCTGCTGCGTGTGGTAAAGCACTATGGCAATAATCGCCAAACCTTTGATGCCGTTAAGCCCCACATAACGACTATGAACCGCTGATGACACTGATTTCGTCTCTTGTTTCTTGCTCTCTCAACAAAAATTCCGCTAGGTATTACACCAATAGGAGCGGACAGTGCCGCTTGCGCAGAACACTGTCCAGAGAGCATCGTCAAGTTACTGCTTGTGATATAGGCTCACGCGTTCATATTTCGGCTCACAGCACACGTTGATGCCGAGTTTGCGGTACAGCGCCTCGTCCGTGGACGAGATGATGACGGAGAAGAAGGCATCGCAGCCGCGCAACTGTTCGAGTCCTGCGATGACTCGTGCTGCCACCGGCTTGGTGGCGCTGGTGATTGAGAGCGCGATGAGCGTCTCATCCGAATGCAAGCGTCGGTTCGCACTGTTGAGGTGCTCTGTTTTCAATTGGCAAATTGGTTCGATTGCCGTATCGTCGATGACTTGCTCGGCATCGTCCACTCCGGTGACCGCCTTCAACGCGTGCATGAGCAGTGCGCTGGCGGCACCCAGCAGATCACCGGTTTTGCCGGTGACTACACGCCCGTCCGGCAGCACCATGGCTCCAGCCGGAGCGCCTGTGGCAGCCTCTTTTTCGAGGGCTGCGGCGCGTGCCGGAGAAAGATCCGGAGTGACCGCGGCCTTGTTCATGATTGAACGCAACCGTTCCACTTGTTCCTCGCCGGCACCGGTGCGCTTGAATCGCACCGCGGCATCGAAGTATCGACGTACGATTTCCAAGCGTGCCGCTTCCCGGCATGCCTCGTCGTCCACGATGGCGTAGCCGGCCATGTTGACGCCCATGTCGGTGGGGCTCTGGTACGGGCTCTGCCCCATGATGCGTTCCATCATGGCTTTGAGCACTGGGAACGCCTCAACGTCACGGTTGTAGTTGACGGTGGTGGTGCCGTAAGCCTCAAGATGGAAGGAATCGATGATGTTCGCATCGTCAAGGTCCACGGTGGCGGCTTCGTAGGCGATGTTCACCGGATGGTTGAGCGGCAGGTTCCAGATGGGGAACGTTTCGAATTTCGCGTATCCGGCTTCGATGCCGCGCTGATGCTCGTGGTAGAGCTGGGACAGGCAGGTGGCGAGTTTGCCGGAACCCGGGCCTGGAGCGGTGACTACGACGAGCGGTCGGCTGGTTTCCACGTAATCGTTCTTACCGTAGCCTTCAGCCGACACAATATGTTCGATGTCATGCGGGTATCCGGCGATCGGATAATGCAGGTAGCATGTGACGCCCAACTGGGCGAGACGGTGACGATACGCATCCGCGGCCGGCTGCCCCGCATACTGGGTGATTACCACGGAACCCACGTACAGGCCGTGGGAGCGGAACACGTCGATGAGACGCAGCACGTCTTCGTCATACGGGATGCCGAGATCACCACGCATTTTGGCTTTTTCGATATGGTTCGCGTTGATGGCGATGACGATCTCCACATCGTCCGCCATGCTTTTGAGCATCTGGAACTTCACATCCGGTTCAAAGCCCGGCAACACGCGTGACGCATGGTAATCATCAAACAGCTTGCCACCGAATTCCAAGTACAGTTTGCCACCGAACTGGGCGATGCGCTTGCGAATATTATCGGACTGCAGCTCAATATATTTCTGGTTGTCGAAGCCCTGACGCATAAGGCGACTATCCCTTTCCGAACATCGTCATAAACGCAAGAATTATACCGGAGTCCAAGGAACAACGGGCGCTAGTTTTTGTGTGCAAGAAGCACTTCTTACGAAAAACGAACCATCATCTGATGCGCCGACTCATACAGTGCGTAGCCATCGTTTGATTGCCGCCTGAGGACCAATGAAAAAAGCTATAAGACTTAGGCAATGGAGACAATGGCACCAAAGACGACCATCTCTACGCGAAAGGCTTGTGCTGGGAGGACATGTCACTGGTCGGGCGGGCGCTTGGACACATTCCAGCAAAGTCAAAACCCCTATTGTTGGCTTGTTGACTTCACTGAAGGCAGTCACCGAAGCCCGCAGGCCAGCTTATGGATCATTGAACTCGATAAAAGAGCCTCATCGAAGTTACAGACCACGGCGTGCCCGAACAACTTCGCTAGGAGCTCTCAGCGAAGGCAAAAGGGCAGTCCCGCTCCCGATGCCATCACGCAGATCCTCGCAGCAATGCGCAGCGAAGTCATGCGGCCATAATCTGAGGCAATCGCATCAAAATAGCCAAGATAAAAATAAGAGCTATTCTCAATCATTGTCTGAGCATCAGTATTAAGCCCCTCAGCAAAGGCAGGAGGGCGAAACCTGTCCGAACTGCATCACACTGTCGACTGACGCCGGCTGCCTGATGCAGTCAAATGCTCACTCTGTGCACAGATCCCATCTCAATGTGCTCAAGCTCATCTCTCAGAGAAGCCGAACGGGCACAACATGGTATCTCGGCATTATTACGACGATGCCGTTATCCACGGGAAGTGTTCCATCCGCGGATAACGGCATCTACTAACGCTCCATCAGAGCATTTCAGTTGAATAATCGAATGATGTGTGTGCCCTCTAGGCGCACCGAAGGAAGCGGTACAAAGGTACCGCGACTGAGGAGCAACGACGAGGACACTCCATCATTCGATTATTCCCATTCGATGGTTGCCGGGGGCTTGGAAGTGCAGTCCAGCACCACGCGGTTGATCTGGCGGCATTCGTTGGTGATGCGCGTGGAGATGGTGGCGAGCACGTCGTACGGAACGCGAGCCCAATCGGCGGTCATGGCATCCTCGGAGGACACCGGACGAAGAACAATTGGGGAACCGTAGGTGCGTTCGTCGCCTTGGACGCCGACGGAGTGCACGTCGGCGAGCAGCACGACTGGGCACTGCCATATATCACGGTCGAGGCCGGCCTTGGTGAGCTCTTCACGGGCGATGGCATCGGCTTCACGAAGCAGGTCGAGACGGTCCTTGGTGATTTCACCGATGATGCGGATGCCGAGACCCGGGCCGGGGAACGGCTGGCGCCAGACGATTTCATCCGGCAGACCGAGCTCGGTGCCGATGGCACGTACCTCATCCTTGAAGAGGGTACGCAGCGGTTCGATGAGCTGGAACTTGATGTCCTTGGGCAGACCGCCGACGTTGTGGTGGGACTTGATGTTGGCTGCGCCATCACCGCCGCCGGATTCCACAACATCCGGGTAGAGGGTGCCCTGAACGAGGAACTTGACTTCCTTGCCGCGGGCGCCGGCTTCCTCGAGCACCTGCTGCTGAGCCTTTTCGAAGGTGCGAATGAACTTCTCGCCGATGATCTTGCGCTTGCGTTCGGGCTCGCTAACGCCCTTCAAAGCGGTGAGGAAGTCGTCGGCGGCGTCGACGGTGATCAGACGGATGCCGGTGGCTTCGACGAAGTCATGCTTGACCTGCTCGACTTCGCCCTTCCTGAGCAGACCATGGTCGACGAACACACAGGTGAGCTGGTCGCCGATGGCCTTGTGCACCAGAGCTGCAGCGACTGCGGAATCCACACCGCCGGACAGGCCGCAAATCACTTCTGCGTCGCCGACCTTCTCACGAATCTTCTTGACCTGATCTTCGATGATGGACGATGCATCCCAATCATTGGGCAGAGCTGCGCAGCGGTGCAGGAAGTTCTCGATGAGCTGCTGGCCAAGCGGAGAGTGCTTGACTTCCGGGTGCCACTGCACACCGTAGAGCTTGCGGGATTCATCCGCCATGGCGGCAACCGGGGCGCCTTCCGTGTGGGCCAGCACTTCGAAGCCTTCGGGGGCTTCTTCAACGGCCACACCGTGGCTCATCCACGTGGTCTGTTCGGCCGGGGAACCGTCGAGAATGCCTGCTGCATTATCAACGGTGGCTTCGGTCTTGCCGTACTCACCGAGAGCGGCCTTGTCCACTTTGCCGCCAAGTTCATAAGCCATGACCTGGAAGCCGTAGCAGATGCCAAGCACCGGAACACCAGCATTGAAGACCTTAGTATCTATAGAGGGGGCGCCGGGCTCGAATACGGAAGCCGGACCGCCGGAAAGGATGATCGCCTTTGGATCCTTGGCCAGAATCTCGTCGGCCGGCATGGAATGCGGCACGAGTTCGGAGTAGACTCCAGCCTCGCGGACTCGGCGAGCGATGAGCTGGGCGTACTGGGCGCCGAAATCGACGACAAGCACAGGACCATTTGCCATTGAATTCCCCTAACGTTCATTGAAGCTTTACGTGGGTTGAACATGCACGATTATCACTGGTCAATACGACAACACCGACACGCTTGAATAATGTGCGAAAAACAAACATCTCACACGCCTTCACATTCCCAACACGCCGGTTTATATCACTGCAAAACGAACGTAAAACATCCAACAAAATACTATGTTTTGGCGGAATATCGCGGTTTTTGCAGTATGCAGGCAAAAAACTAATGTTGACAAAGTTAAGGCTTAAACGCACAAATACTGAAATTTCCGCAACAATTTCGAACACACCCGCAAGAAATCGTTCAAAAGTCGTGTTGTCCTCGTACCATGACGAGTGATTGGGAACGGAAACCCTTGGTACCGCAAGGAACCAGGCCCGCGACCGAACAGAAATAATCAATCGCACGATTACCGTGCAGGAGTACAGGAGTACACATGACGAGTCCTGTTATTGGCACCCCTTGGAAGAAGCTCAACGCTCCGGTTTCCGAGGAAGCCCTCGAAGGTGTTGACAAGTACTGGCGCGTTGCCAACTACCTTTCCATCGGCCAGATTTATCTGCGTTCCAACCCGCTGATGAAGGAGCCCTTCACTCGCGAAGATGTGAAGCACCGTCTGGTCGGCCACTGGGGCACCACCCCTGGCCTGAACTTCCTCATCGGCCACATCAACCGCTTCATCGCTGACCACGGCCAGAACACCGTGATCATCATGGGCCCGGGCCACGGTGGCCCGGCCGGTACCTCCCAGTCCTACCTGGACGGTACCTACACCGAGACCTTCCCGAAGATCACCAAGGATGAGGCTGGTCTGCAGAAGTTCTTCCGTCAGTTCTCCTACCCGGGCGGCATCCCGTCCCACTTCGCTCCGGAGACCCCGGGCTCCATCCACGAAGGTGGTGAGCTGGGCTACGCTCTGTCCCACGCTTACGGCGCCATCATGGACAACCCGAGCCTGTTCGTCCCGGCCATCGTCGGCGACGGCGAAGCTGAGACCGGCCCGCTGGCTACCGGCTGGCAGTCCAACAAGCTCGTGAACCCGCGCACCGATGGTATCGTGCTGCCGATCCTGCACCTCAACGGCTACAAGATCGCCAACCCGACCATCCTGTCCCGCATTTCCGACGAAGAGCTGCACGAGTTCTTCCACGGCATGGGCTACGAGCCGTACGAGTTCGTCGCTGGCTTCGACGATGAGGACCACATGTCCATCCACCGTCGCTTCGCCGAGCTGTGGGAGACCATCTGGGACGAGATCTGCGACATCAAGGCAACCGCCCAGACCGACAACGTGCATCGTCCGTTCTACCCGATGCTGATCTTCCGCACCCCGAAGGGCTGGACCTGCCCGAAGTACATCGACGGCAAGAAGACCGAGGGCTCCTGGCGTTCTCACCAGGTGCCGCTGGCTTCCGCCCGCGATACCGAGGCTCACTTCGAAGTCCTGAAGAACTGGCTGGAGTCCTACAAGCCGGAAGAGCTGTTCGACGAGAACGGCGCCGTCAAGGACGATGTCCTGGCCTTCATGCCGAAGGGCGAGCTGCGTATCGGTGCTAACCCGAACGCCAACGGTGGTCTGATCCGCGACGACCTGAAGCTGCCGAACCTCGAAGACTACGCCGTCAAGGAAGTCGAGAAGTACGGCCACGGCTGGGGCCAGCTCGAAGCCACCCGTCGTCTCGGTGTCTACACCCGCGACATCATCAAGAACAACATGCACGACTTCCGCATCTTCGGACCGGATGAGACTGCTTCCAACCGTCTGCAGGCTTCCTACGAAGTCACCAACAAGCAGTGGGACGCTGGCTACATCTCCGATGAGGTCGACGAGCACATGCACGTCTCCGGCCAGGTTGTCGAGCAGCTGTCCGAGCACCAGATGGAAGGCTTCCTCGAGGGCTACCTGCTGACCGGTCGCCACGGCATCTGGAGCTCCTACGAGTCCTTCGTCCACGTGATCGACTCCATGCTGAACCAGCACGCCAAGTGGCTTGAGGCTACCGTCCGTGAGATTCCGTGGCGCAAGCCGATCGCTTCCATGAACCTGCTGGTCTCCTCCCACGTTTGGCGTCAGGACCACAACGGCTTCTCTCACCAGGATCCGGGTGTCACCTCCCTGCTGCTGAACAAGTGCTTCCACAACGATCACGTCATCGGCATCTACTTCGCCACCGATGCGAACATGCTGCTGGCCATCGCCGAGAAGTGCTACAAGTCCACCAACAAGATCAACGCCATCATCGCTGGTAAGCAGCCGGCTGCCACCTGGCTGTCCCTCGACGAGGCTCGCGCTGAGCTCGAGAAGGGCGCTGCCGCTTGGGATTGGGCTTCCACCGCTAAGACCAACGACGAAGCTGAGATCGTGCTTGCCGCTGCCGGCGATGTCCCGACTCAGGAGATCATGGCTGCTTCCGACAAGCTGAAGGCCATGGGCATCAAGTTCAAGGTCGTCAACGTGGTTGACCTGCTCGCTCTGCAGTCCGCCAAGGAGAACGACGAGGCCCTGTCCGATGAAGAGTTCGCTGACATCTTCACCGCCGACAAGCCGGTCCTGTTCGCTTACCACTCCTACGCTCACGACGTGCGTGG
This sequence comes from Bifidobacterium colobi, assembly GCF_018555455.1. Lineage (GTDB taxonomy): Bacteria > Actinomycetota > Actinomycetes > Actinomycetales > Bifidobacteriaceae > Bifidobacterium > Bifidobacterium colobi. Next base: position 15,566 of record NZ_JAFEJU010000003.1, read on the forward strand.
CCTGATCTACGATCGCCCGAACCACGACAACTTCAACGTCCACGGCTACGAGGAAGAGGGCTCCACCACTACCCCGTACGACATGGTTCGCGTGAACGAGATCGATCGTTACGAGCTGACCGCTGAGGCTCTGCGCATGATCGACGCCGACAAGTACGCCGACAAGATCAACGAGCTCGAGGCCTTCCGTCAGGAAGCCTTCCAGTTCGCAGTCGACAACGGCTACGATCACCCGGACTACACCGACTGGGTGTACTCCGGCCTCAACACCTCCGAGAAGGGTGCTGTCACCGCTACCGCCGCAACCGCTGGCGACAACGAGTGATGTCACTTCACTGAGGTTGAGCCTAACGGCTTAGCGTGAAAAAGGGCTTGGGATTCGTCCCAAGCCCTTTTTGTATGCGCATCACAACGGCATATGAGGACTTGACAAGAATTTACGCACGGTTCATGCAACGAAAACCAAGGCAAACGCCGGTACAATATTACTTGGTCCCAATCATGTTGATCAAAGGAGACAGACCAAAGTGACTGTAACCCGCGTTTACATCGCCAGTCCCGAAGGCGCTAATGGCCGCAACGTCGTGGCCTACGGCGTGCTCAATGCACTGACCTCAAAATACAAGACCATCGTGTTCCGCCCTGCCGTGTCCAATCACGATGATTTCACTCCCGTGCTGCTGTCCGCATCCAACGCCGGTCTCGGCGTAGCGCTCTCCACCGGCCTAGATGTCCATACGGTTCGCGCCGATAAGGAAACCGCTCGCGGCGACATCATCGGTGCTTTCAACGATGCCATGGACGTCGCCCGCGCGGATGCCGCTCTGATTGTTGGCACTGATAAGTCTCATGTCAATGATCCGACCAGCTACGAATTCAACGCCAACGTGGCCGCCGATCTCAAAGCCGGTGTGTTCCTCGCCGTATGCACCATCGATCGGTGGCCGCATGAGCTCGATGAAACCGTCAAACTGTCCATCGATGGCATGCAGGCAGCCGGAAACCGTGTGCTGGGCATCTTCGTCACCGGATGCGAAACCCGTCATTCAGTTTCCGTCAAGGAAACGCTTGCCAAGTATGGTTTGCCGGTTTGGACGCTGCCGCAGGTCTCGTTCACCGATGAATCCAACAAGACGCTCGCTTTGGATACTTTCCGCAAGTATGCACCCACCGAGGAAGTACTCGCCGCTCTGGACGTGGACTTCAACCCGCCCACTACCCCGTACTCCTTCCAGTTCGGATTGCTCGGCAAAGCCAAGAGCAACAAGAAGACCATCGTGTTGCCGGAAGGTGAGGAAGACCGAATCATTAAGGCTGCCGATTATCTGCTTGAGCGCGAAATCGTCAACCTGATCATCGTAGGCGACAAGGAATCGATTCTTGCCCGCGGCAAGGAACTGGGCTTGAAGTACCTTGAGCGTGCACGCTTCCAGGCTATGGATGATGAGAATATCCTGAAGCCGATGATTGGCAAACTCTGTGAGCTCAGGGCCAAGAAGGGCATGACCGAGGAACAGGCTCGTAAGCAATTGGCGGATGCCAGCTACTTCGGCACGATGCTCGTGGTGCTGGGTTACGCGGATGGTTTGGTCTCCGGTTCGGTGAACTCCACCGCTAACACAGTACGCCCGGCATTGCAGGTCATTAAGACGAAGCCTGGCCAGAAGCTGGTTTCCGGTGCCTTCCTGATGTGCTTCAAGGACCATGTGGCCGTCTTCGCCGACTGCGCCATCAACCTGAATCCGGATGCCGAGCAGCTTTCCGAAATCGCGCTGCAATCCGCCGAAACCGCCAAGGCATTTGGTCTTGATCCGAAGGTCGGTATGCTTTCCTACTCCACGCTCGGCTCTGGCAAGGGCCCGGATGTGGATGTAGTGGAGGAAGCCACCAAGTTGCTGAAGGAAAAGGCTCCCGATCTGCCGGTGGTTGGTTCCATCCAGTTCGATGCCGCCTGGTCCCCCACTGTGGCGGCTACCAAGGCCAAGGGCAATGAGGTGGCCGGACACGTCAACGTGTTCGTGTTCCCGGACCTGTGTGCCGGCAACATCGCGTACAAGGCGGTGCAGCGTTCCTCCGGAGCTCTTGCCATCGGCCCTGTGCTGCAAGGTTTGAACAGGCCGGTCAACGATTTGTCCCGTGGTGCCTTGGTGCAGGACATCATCAACACCATCGCTCTGACCGCCATTGAAGCCCAGTAGCACTGGTAACCACTGTCATTAGCCATTATGCGGCTCTTCATGTATCGAAGAGCCGCATTTTGTAGCAAGTAGCGAGTAATCTAATCAACGGTAACCCGTGTCTCACGGGAACATTCAATTCACAATGGAGGATGCCCACAATGGCGAAAACCGTCCTTGTCATCAATTCCGGTTCCAGCTCTATCAAGTACCAGCTGGTTGATCTTGAATCCGGCGAAGGCCTGGCTTCCGGCCTGGTCGAGAAGATCGGCGAACCGATCGACGGCCACTACAAGCACGAGTACAACGGCGAAAAGCATGAGCTTGAAGAGCCGATTCACGACCACGAGCAGGGTCTGAAGCGCGTTCTCGGCTTCTTCGAGGAGTATGGCCCGAAGCTGTCCGACGCAGGCATCGTCGCTGTTGGCCACCGTGTGGTGCAGGGCGGCTCCCTCTTCCCGAAGCCGGCTCTGGTCACCGACAAGACCATCAACCAGGTCAAGGATCTGGCTGTGCTGGCTCCGCTGCACAATGGCCCGGAGGCCAAGGGCGCTGAAGTCATGCGCGCTCTGCTGCCGGACGTTCCGCAGATCTTCGTCTTCGACTCCTCCTTCTTCTTCCAGCTGCCGAAGGCTGCCAGCACCTACGCGCTGAACAAGGAAATCGCCGACCAGTACCACATCCGCCGCTACGGTGCTCACGGCACCTCCCACGAGTTCATTTCCTCCGTGGTTCCGGAAGTCATCGGCAAGCCGGCTGAAGGCCTGAAGCAGATTGTGCTGCACATCGGCAACGGTGCCTCCGCTTCCGCTGAAATCTCCGGCAAGCCGGTTGAGACCTCCATGGGTCTTACCCCGCTTGAGGGCCTGGTGATGGGCGGCCGTACCGGTGACATCGATCCGGCTGTGGTCTTCCACCTGATTCGTAACGCCCACATGAACGTGGACGAGCTGGATGCCCTGTTCAACAAGCGTTCCGGCATGATGGGCATGACCGGCTTCGGCGATCTGCGTGAGGTCCACCGTCTGGTGGCCGAGGGCAACGAGGATGCCAAGCTGGCTCTCGATGTCTACGTGCACCGCATCGTCAGCTACATCGGCAACTACACCTACCAGATGGGTGGCTGCGACGTGATCACCTTCACCGCCGGTGTTGGCGAGAACGATGATATCGTGCGCAAGATGGTGTGCGACAAGCTTGCTCCGTTCGGCGTCAAGCTGGACGAAGAGAAGAACGCCACCCGTTCCAAGGAACCGCGCGTCATCTCCACCCCGGATTCCTCCGTGGTCATCGCCGTGATTCCGACCAACGAAGAGCTGGCCATCGCCCGCAAGTCCGCTGCCATTGCAGAGGCTGGCGAGGACACCTACGGCAACAAGTTCGCCAAGTGAGCTGACTGTGAATCGCTGATTCACTAAGCTTAAAGCCCTGATGACTCAACCGAATCATCAGGGCTTTTGCATAGCTGCAGGGATTCCTCACGGGTTTGGTAGTCGCTCGACTCAAGCGACAGTGAGAGAACTCTAGCTACTCCCCCAGCATGCCGCTCCACATGCCAACGAAGTCAGGCAATGTCTTACGCGTGGTGGCAACGTTCTTTACGCTGATGCCGGCAATACGCAATCCGAGCATTGCCGCAAACGTAGCCATACGATGATCCGCATACGTTTCCATATCCGCACCGTGCAGTTGTTCGACAGGTACCGGTTCAATGCGCAAACCATCCGGCAATTCTTCAGCCTTGCCGCCAATGCGCGTAATCTCAGCCACCAATGCCGCCAAACGGTTCGTCTCATGACCGCGCAGATGGCCGATGCCCACCATATCCGTCTGGGCATCCGCAAAGACCAGCATTGCAGCCAAGGATGGCGCAATCTCGCCGGCAGCAGTCAAATCAAACGTGCCGAGACCATGAATCTTGCCGTTACCGGTGACTTCACAGTAGCGAACATCATCAATCACCGGGAAGGAAACCGCGGCGCCCATCTGCGCAAGGTAGTCCGGCAACAGACCGCCCGGCTGGGTAGTGGTCTCAGGCCAGTGCGGCACACGCACAGTTCCGCCGGCAATCAATGCAGCTCCGAGGAACGGCGCAGCATTAGACAGATCAGGTTCGACTGTAACCTTATCCGGCAATTGCAGCGCGTGCGGCGCGACAATCCACGTGCGCGTCGCCTCATCCGCCTGCACCTCGCCTCCGGCACCGGTCACATCGGCAACAGTCATCCGAATATGCGGCAAACTCGGGGTCTTCTCCCCCGTATGATTGAGCCTCAGCCCGCCAGGAAGTCGGGAGCCGATCAGCAGCAATCCGGAAATGAACTGGGAGGAGCCGGAAGAATCGATGCTCACCTGAGCGGGATGTGCGGGCAACGATGCCGGTGGTGTAATCGTAAACGGCAATTTGCCGATTTCGCCGTGGTATTCCACCGTGGCACCCAGCTGTTCCAAACCATCCAGCACCGGTTTCATCGGGCGAGCATACGCTTGTTCATCGCCATCGAAATGAACCGGACCATCAGCGAACAACGCAAGCCCCGGCACGAATCGCATTACCGTGCCGGCAAGGCCGCAAAATACGTTCACATTCCCACGGAAACGACCATCTGCAGGCGGCGTAACCGTCACTGTGGTGTCCGTCTGCGCGTCAACGTCGCAGCGTACACCAAGAGCTTCCAGTGCGCCCATCATCAGATCGGTATCTCGCGAGCGCAGCAGCCCTACCAGACGTACCGGCTGCGAACCAAGTGCCGCGAGAATCAGGTAGCGGTTCGACAGTGATTTGCTGCCCGGCACGGTCACTGTGGCGTTCAAGGGTTGTGCGGCAAGCGGTGCCGGCCATAGATTCGAGTGTTCTGTCATAGGAGTCAATGTATCAAGCTTCAGGTATCAAAGAGCGGCTGTGTCCAGCATAGGTACCGGGCACAGCCGCTCTTTCGGGATTCTCTCGCGGGTTATCGCATGAATCAGGCGAGTGCTTCCTTGATGGCGCCGACGAAGTAGTCCAGATCGTCGGGCTTGCGGGAGGTGATGAGCTTCCATCCATTCGCGTCATCGACGGTCAGCTGCTTGTCTACATAGTGGCCGCCTGCATTTTCAATATCAGCAGCAATGTAGCGGCATGGGGAGGCGGTTTTGCCTTCGATCAGTCCGGCGTTGACCAGCAGCCATGCACCGTGGCAGATGGCAGCGATCGGCTTGCCTTCGTGGGCGAATTCCTGTGCCAGGGTGATGGCGTCTTCGTTTACGCGAATGCGGTCGACGTTGCAGGTGCCACCGGGCACCACCAGCAGGTCATAATCGGCGGCCTGCACGTCGCCGAGACGAGTATCCGGGGTCAGTGTCTCGCCCTCGTAACGGTCATGCTGCACGGTTTCGCACGGGTCGAGCGTGGTGGCGGCGAGCGTCACGTCAGCTCCGGCTGCCTTGAGGTCGCGCAACGGACGGGTCAGCTCGGTTTCCTCGATACCCCAGTTGTTGACGATGATCAGCACCTTGGACTGCTCAACAGCCATAGTTCCTCCTTGATTGCAGTGGCGTATGTCCGCATCTATTATGCGCCATCATCGGCTGTTGAGCCAGCAAAGAACATAACGATCAGGTATCGACGCTCAGCGATCGGCAGCGATACGCGATTCGATTTGCGTCTCCTGTGCGCCATCATGCTGTTCCATGCTGCCTTCCATCATTTGGGCGTGCAAAAGCTGTGCTTCCACACGATCTGCTTCGATGGCGGCGATTTGACGAGAGAACACGATGAACCAGCCGAGGAACATGAGTCCGGCGAGCGCCTCCACATTGGTGAGCGTATTGTGTCCCATCATCATATTGGCCCAGAATGCGGCGCACACCAAGGCGGCCAGATCGGAGGCTACCATCACTGCTTTGGAGATGCGCGGCGCGAGCCACGGCAGCAATACGAACAAGAGCAGCATGACGAAGGGCAGGCCTTTGGCGCAAATGTTGTGTAAGAGATTATGCGGTGTGTAGCGGAATGCGCCAATGCCAATGAATGCGAGGCCGGATATGGTGAGCAACGCGGACAGTACGCCGATGCGAAGCATGAAATGCGGGATCATGTAACCGCGATTCGGATCCGTCTTAGTACGGTCGTGCCATAGACGCTGCAATCGTTCAGTGGTGACCAGTTCGGAAATCGCGAAGTAACTGACGATGATGATGCAGGTGCCGGCCAGCATCAACGTGGAGTTGAACATGCGTGCCGCGAACGTGGTGCGATCGCCGAGCTGGGAGAAATTATTGTGATACCAGTACGGGTCGTCGGTGGTGACTCCCGCGGTGACCACACCGGAGATGACGAAGAATGGCAGCAGGCTGGCGATGGTTTTGGCGTTCATCATTTCCGCCTGTACGAAAGTCATGTATCCCACCACTCCGGAGAATCCTGCGCAGACGCTGGATATATAGCCGGCGAAGATCGCATTGCCCATCATGTCGTTGGCGGCGCCCATGAGTGCGAACGAGGAGAGGAATATCGTGGAGCCGTAGACCACGGACAGTGCCACGATTTCCACGATGCGTCGGATGGGAGCGAGCCAGCCGTTCTTGAGATTCAGCGAACGTGATTTGCGTGCGTAGCCAACGATAAAGGAGATCACGCCGCATGCGGCAACGATGCCGGCGCACATCATGAATCGGCGTTGGGTCAGCTGCCAGATGGCCGGCGCGTATTCCATGTACAGGTTCATGGAGATGGCGCCTACAACAGCGCATATGACGAAGGAAATCAGTCCGGAGGTTTCCGAACGCTGATGACGCCCCATGATTTCCCTCGCACCTCCTGTGAGCCGTGAGCCGATATATTGCCCCACGATTTGAGCAGTACATGTCCAACATGCCATTGTATCCCGTGTTGCGGTCCACCCATACTGTACAATGTTGGTTTGTGCTCTGAAGCTGATTCAAGGTTTCACTGCATACGGGCTATAGCGCAGTTTGGTAGCGCGCCTGCTTTGGGAGCAGGATGTCGTGGGTTCAAATCCCGCTAGCCCGACCGAAAGCCCCTACTCCCGCTTGGGAAGTAGGGGCTTCTTGTTATGCATGTGCCGTTGCACTATCGCAAAGGACCCGCTACCGAAGTAACGGGTCCTCACATCTGCCGATAGAACGGATTTACAAGCCCAATGACGGCTTTTCGGGCTTTTTGGCGCTCATCAGCATCATGAAACTGCGCGACTGGGCGGTGATCATGAAGCCTGCCTCATAGCTCAGTTCCGGGCCGTCTGGGTTATGTGTGTCCACAATCAGCTGCCATTTGCGGCCGTATCGTTCATCCGGCAGGGTGAACATGATCGGCTCGTAATGGGCGTTGAAGATCAGGATGAAGTCATTATCGACCATGCGGTTGCCATACCAGTCGACTTCGGGGATGTCCGAGCCGTTCAGGTAGATCATCATGGAGAAGGCATGCGTGTTTTGCCAGTCTTCCATATCCATGATGGAACCGGTGTGGTCGAACCACTCCACCTGTGGAATCTTGTTGGAATCGTCGCCAGGTTCGCGGCCGGTGAAGAAACGACGACGATGCAGCACCGGATGGCTTAAGCGCAGATGGATGAGCTTGGAGACGAACTTCAGCATGCTCTTCTGGTCTTTGTTGAGATTCCAGTTCGTCCAGGAAATCTCATTATCCTGACAATAGGCGTTGTTGTTGCCCTGCTGCGTGCGGCAGACCTCGTCACCGCCACAAATCATCGGGATGCCTTGGCTGAGCAGCAAGGTGGAGAACATGTTGCGCATCTGGCGCTGGCGCAGGTCGTTGACGTCCGGAATGTTCGTGGCGCCTTCCACACCGCAGTTCCAGGAACGGTTGTTGGATTCACCGTCCCGGTTGCCTTCGCCGTTGGCATCATTGTGTTTCTCGTTGTAGCTCACCAGATCGTTCATGGTGAAGCCATCATGCGCGGTGATGAAGTTCACGGATGCCACCGGACGGCGGCCATTGACCTGGTACAGGTCGGAGCTACCCATCAGGCGGGATGCGAATTCAGGCAACGTGGACGGCTGCGAGCGCCAGAAGTCGCGCACAGTATCGCGGAAACGACCGTTCCATTCGGACCAGCTGGATGGGAAGCCACCCACCTGATAGCCGCCGGAACCCAAATCCCATGGTTCTGCGATGAGCTTGACGCGGGAGATGACCGGATCCTGTTCGACGATGTCGAAGAACGCGGACAGCTTGTCGACCTCCTGGAACTGACGGGCCAGAGTGGCTGCCAGATCGAAGCGGAAACCATCCACATGCATTTCCGTGACCCAATAGCGCAGTGAATCGGTAATCAGCTGCAGGGCGTGCGGCGAGCGCATGAGCAGCGAGTTACCGGTACCGGTGGTGTCGAAGTAGTGCATCGGATCGCCGTCCACCAGTCGGTAGTAGGAGGCGTTGTCGATGCCTTTGAAGCTCAGGGTGGGGCCCATGTGGTTGCCTTCGGCGGTGTGGTTGTACACCACGTCGAGGATCACTTCCATGCCGGCACGATGGTAGGCCTTGACCATGGATTTGAATTCATTGACCTGTTCGCCGCGTTCTCCCGAGCTGGAGTAGGCGTTGTGCGGGGCGAAGAAGCCGATGGTGTTGTAACCCCAGTAGTTCGACAGGCCCTTTTCCTGCAGGAAGGAATCGTTGACGAACTGATGGATCGGCATGAGTTCGATGGCGGTGACGCCGAGCTTCTTCAGGTATTCGATGACGCTCGGGTAAGCAAGACCCGCATAGGTACCGCGAATGTCCGGCGGCACATCCATGTTGAGGTTGGTCATACCGCGCACATGGGCTTCGTAAATCACCGAATCGTGGTACGGGATGTACGGATGCTGATCATTGCCCCAATCGAAGTAGGGGTTGATCACGGCGGATTTCATCGTGTGCGCCGCCGAATCGAGATTGTTCATCGACGAATTGTCGTCCGGGCTTTTGAACCAGTACGAGAAGAGGCTTTCATCACCATCGATGTTGCCTTCAATGGCTTTGGCATACGGGTCAAGCAGCAGCTTGTTCGGATTGCAGCGCAAGCCATGCACCGGATCATAGGGACCATACACACGGTAACCGTAGCGTTGGCCGGGCTGAAGTCCGGGAATATAGTTATGCCATACGTAGGAGTTTTGTTCGGTCATTTCAACGCGAGTCTCATTATCATCATCGTCGAAAAGACACAGTTCCACTTTCTGTGCGACCTGCGAGTACAGTGCGAAGTTCACTCCGGCACCGTCATAGCTGGCCCCCAGCGGGTACATTGATCCAGGTCTGATCTGCATATTCCTAGTATCCCACTTTCTTGTGTTACTCAAGTCTGTTGGAGTTGAACGTCAGGAGAACAGCGAGGGTTTGTTCTCATCATCGGCGTGTCTGGCAATCAGGCGACGCAATGCTTCATGTTGAATGGCGATCATCGAATTGGATGCGGTGATTCGCGTGGCCACCAAATCACTCCATGGAATCCACGCGGATTCCACATGCTCATCCGGGTCGAAATGACGTTTCTCCTGTTTGAACGGCCCTAAATGCAGCACCATGATATGCGCCAGCTCATCGGTCATGCCTTCCGAGGAATAGAAGTCACCGACGAAGTCCACGCCCATCGTGTCCTTGTCCGGCACCACGCCGGTTTCTTCGGCTAGCTCCCTCAACGCGGCTTCCATAATGTCTTCGCCCTCGTCCATGAGCCCCGCGGGTAAGCCGTATGCGAACATGTCCGAACCGGCTCGGTATTCACGTTCGATCAGGTATCGATCGGTGGACATGTCATGCACCAGCATCACTACGCAGGGCGCGTGACGCAGCACCTGTCTGCTGATCTCATGCTTGTTGCCCTGCTTGTCGGTCAACGCAAGCGTCATGTCATCCACATGGAAGATGCGGCCCGTGTATACGGTGGCGGTGTTCACCACTTCGGCGGGAACATCCATGTCAATGCCATCCGAACTGGCATTGAGCTTTGTATCAAGCCGATGCTTGAGCTGTTCCTGCTTGCTGCGACCAAACATTACGCTCCTTACGATTGATGATTCAAGCCTGCTGATGCGGTTTGCTGGATTCCACTGTAGCCGTTCATGATTGCTGCGATGTGATGGACAACGTCCATGGATCGGTCGTGTCATGGAACCATTGCACTGTCACCTGCTCACCGGTCGCCTGCTCGATGGCTTGAGGAATATCGCGCACCGCATAGTTGAACCACATGGATTCAATGGCCGCATGCGGCGTGTTGATCAGGTACGGGTGGGTTTGCGCACTCCCCTGCCCCAGCATGATGCCTTGCGCGCGCATTCGGGCTTCATACCGCGCCTGTTCGATGGCATCGGTGGTGGGATGATGCCGCAGATCACTGGTGACATACACGTCCACGCCGGCTTGGCGCACCTCGTTGAACAGTGAGTCTCCCGACCCCGGCAGCACGGCGATGCTCTGAATCTGCGCATCCAAATCACCGCAAACCTGCACGCCGAGTTTGGTGACCATGCCGTGGGCGGAGACTTCATTGAATACGCGCTGAGCGAAATCCTTGAGCCGCATCGGCTCAGGCAAGGTACCAATGCGCCCCAGTCCCACCGGATGCTCGGACTGCGGGTCCGCAATGGGTACCAATGGTCGCTGATGTTCCAGTCCGAGGTAGTCGGCGGCAGCCTGTCCGACTCCGCGCCATGCCGAGTCAGCATTGGTGTGTCCCACCCACAGACCACAACCATGGCTGTACAGTCGGCGTACGATGTCACCGCGGAAGCCGAGTCCTCCGACTTCGTGCACAGAACGGAAGAACAACGGATGATGGGTGATCAGCAGATCCGCTTCGGCTGCTATCGCACGGTCCACGATGGTCGATGTGGGATCGGCAGCGAATACGATTCGGTGCACATCCGCACCCAAATCGCCTACGATGAGTCCGGGTTCATCCCATTGCTCGGCGTATCGAAGCGGATACAGCGTTTCAAGAACGTCGATGACTTGCTTGAGATTCGGCATACGGCTCATTGTAATGGCTGTATACGGGTACCTTGATGACCCGTATGCCGGTGTCGCGTTCTCGTGGCCCATCAGATCCTATGGCTGACCATGATTGACTATGGCTCGCTCTGCATTCGCTCAGTGAGCGGCCAACTGCCAATCCGCGCCCATACCGCAGGAGACGTCCAACGGTACGGCGAGGTCGACGGCGTGTTCCATGGCGTTTTTCACCAGTTCGGTCACCTGCTCGCCTTCGTCCGGCGCGATTTCCACAACAAGTTCATCATGAATCTGCAGAATGATGCGACTGCGTACCTTGGCATCCTTCAGCGCCTGTTCGGCTCGAATCATCGCAATCTTCATGATGTCGGCGGCAGAACCTTGAATCGGCGCGTTCAACGCCGCACGTTCAGCGGCATCACGAGCCACGCGATTCGTTGATTTCAACGCGGGGAAATACCGGCGACGCCCGAAAATCGTTTCGGTGTAGCCCTTCTTGCGAGCGGAGGACACCAGTGATTCCAAGTAATCATGCACCTTGCCGAACGTCTCGAAGTATCGAGCCTTCAGAGCATCAGCCTCACGTGGTGCGATCTTCAATTGCTGCGCCAAACCGAACGTGCTCAGCCCATATGCCAAGCCATAGCTCATCGCCTTCACATGGGTACGCTGGTCGCTGGTGATCTGATCAACTGGCAGTTGATAAACCATGGATGCCACGTACTTGTGGAAGTCGGCACCGGAGCGGAATGCCTCGATCAACGCCTCATCGCCGGACAAATCAGCCATAATACGCAACTCGACCTGCGAATAATCACAGCTCATCAGCGATTCGAATCCCTCACCAGGCACGAAGACGCTGCGAATCTCACGTCCTTGCGCATTGCGGTTCGGGATGTTCTGCAGATTGGGATCGACCGAACTCAACCGGCCCGTTGCGGCAACGGTCTGCTCGAACGTGGTATGGATACGCAAATCCGTTGGATTGACCGCGTCGATCAGCGTCTGCACGATTTGCTTGAGCTTGTTGGTCTCACGGTGGCGCAGCAGCGCTCCCAGGAAACCATTGGCACGCTCGTTGTCCACGGACTTGATATACAGATCCTGCAATGCGGCGGCATTCGTGGTGTACGAACCGGATTTGGTGCGTTTCGTGGGTTTCAACCCCATATCCTCGAACAGCACTTTTTGCAGCTGCTTGGGACTTTGCAGGTTGATTTCCGCTCCCGCATGCCTCCACGCTTCCTCCTGAGCGAAGCGCGCATCCTCGGCGAACTGGTCACGCATACCGGTGAGTCTGGAAAGATCGACTTTGGCACCAGCGTGTTCCATATCATGCAACGTGCGGGATACCGGCAGTTCGATGGCGCGCATCAGCCAATACTGTTCGCGTTCATCCAACACTGGGGCATGCGTCAAGGCAAGCAGGCGAATAATCGCCAGATCCTTGCCCTGCTGTTCACTCGGCTGATCTTCGGGCTGGTCGTCCTCCAGATCAAGCATGCCTTGCGCCGGCTGCTCATCCTCATCGAAATGGATGTCCAGAAAATGCTCGGCCGCCTCACGAAGATCATCGGCATGGAAATCCGGCTGGCTCAGATAACCGGCAAGTTTCGTATCGAACAACGGCAGGCCCATATCCAAGCCGCCTGCCGACAGCATATGCAACAGTTCCTTATAGCCGTGCACGATGGCTGCGCCATGTTCACGATCAAGGAACTGCTGTACCGCGGCAGTCAGTTCATCATTGCTTGGAGTTTCCATAATCGCTGCCGATGATTCGGTGGCGATGGCCAAAGTATGCAGCTTCGCGCGCCCAGGCTTGGCGCTGCCCCATGCCGAGACCGTCCATGCATGCTGTACCGCATCCCCACAGGTGAGATGACGGTCGGTATTCGCGGAATAATCAACGACAGCGAACGAAGCAAGCGCATCCGGTACCGCAATCTCACGGTGATGCGCTTGAACCCATGCGTCGAATTGATCGGCCGACGTGATGCTCACGATTTCAGGTACGTGGAGCGCGTTCGCTTCTTCAGCTGCATCGGTGTCCATATCCGTGCCGTCATGGTCATTACTAGATGCATTGGCACCAGCGGACAGGGAGTTTGCGCTCTTGCCGGTGTTAAAGGTTTTCAGTACGCGGCTCTTGGTGCGCTGACCGAATTCAAGTTCCTTGAACAGGTCGTTGAGCTGTGCCGTATCAACAGCACCGAATCGCAAATCATCCAGGCTTATCTCCAGATCCACGTCACGGACCAGAGCGTTCACCTTGCGATTGAGCTTCACCTGATCAATGCTGGCGCGTAACGCCTCGCCCTTTTTACCGCCAATCTCGTCGGCATGTTCGCAAATGCCATCCAAGGAACCATACTGGTTGATCCATTTGGCTGCAAAACCATCGCCCACACCGGGCACGCCCGGAATATTATCGGCTGTTTCACCGCGCAATGCCGCGAGATCAGGATACTGCTGAGGCGTCACCTTGTACTTGTCTACGATGGCCTCGGGAGTCATATGCTTCAAATCCTTGAAGTGATGACCGGGGTACAGCACGGTGACGTTGTCGTCGATCAGCTGGAAAGCATCACGGTCGCCGGAAAGCACCAGAGTATGGTAGCCCGCCTTGTCTCCCATGGTGGCGAGTGTGGCGATAACATCGTCGCCTTCATAGCCGGGCTTTTCGATGTACGTCACACCCAAAGCGGTCAGCATGCGTTGAATCAGCGGCAACTGGGTGAGCAGTTCCTCCGGCGCGGCATCACGGGTGCCTTTATATTGCGGCAGCATCGTATTGCGGAAGGTACCGCCCTTGACGTCAAAGGCCACGCCAAGCCTGTCCGGCTTTTCCGTATCGATAACCTGTGCCAGCATGGATGCAAATCCCCACACCGCATTGGTGGCCTGACCGTCGGAGGTACTGAAACTATCTACTGGGAGCGCAAAAAAAGCGCGGAAAGCCAACGAATGACCGTCTACTACCAGTAGTGTTTCGTTAGCTGCCGCGCTTGTAGGCGCTTGGATGTCAGCGCTCATCCGTGCTCTGGGGCTTCGGATCGCCATACTTGGCGATGATGGCCAGTGCCAGACGCTTCTTCGGAATGCGCTGATCCATGGAGGTCTTCTGAATCCAGCGGAACGCACCCTGCTCGGAGAAATCAGCCTTGTCCATCAGCAGACCCTTGGCGCGATCAACGAGCTTACGCTCTTCCAGCGTGTCTTCCGCCTTCTTGAGCTTCTCTTCGGCTTCCTTGAGCTGATCTGCAGTCTCGCGCAGCTTCTGTTCGCTGCGTTCCACGTTGTCCAGCAAGTCGTTGATTTCCGCGAAACGGCCCATGGCCACTTCCAGAGTGGGCAGCAGCTTGGATTCCTCGTACGGCTTGGTCACATAAGCCATGGCGCCTGCGCCAGTGGCCTTCTTGACCAGATCAGTCTGGGAGAACGCGGTGAGCATCACCACAGGAGCGATGTTTTCGTCGCAGATGATGCCGGCGGCGGTAATACCATCCATACGCGGCATCTTGACGTCCATGCACACCACGTCCGGACGATACTTACGGGTCAGTTCGACTGCTTCCTCGCCGTTCGCGGCCTGACCAACGACCTCATAGCCGTTGTCTTCCAGCATGGCAACCAAGTCCATACGGTTTACGGCCTCATCCTCGGCTACGACAACAGTGCGAGGAGCATCGGCAGCTTTTTCCTTAGACTCTGCTGGTGCCGTTTCGTCGGCAGCTGCAGCCCTGAGTTCTTCGTCAGTCAGCACCTCGTCCACATCGATGCTTGGTTCTTCCGACCTCTTCCTTGCAGCCATGCCAACCTCTTTCCTGTGAGAAACCTCAACGTTATGGCATAAGCCGTATGCATTCGGCGAATGCCCTGAATAAAGTGCCCTCGGTGGGACTCGAACCCACACTGCGCAGATTTTGAGGCTGCTTCCTCTACCAATTGGGATACGAGGGCGTGCTCAAAGCACTCTTCGAGAGATTAGCATAACATTTCGACCGACGGGGCCAAGACACGCATTTTTCTTCATTTTTTCTTGTTCGGTCAGTTACTGATAATGGCCTCAACCCTTGAATACAGAAAAACAAAACCCTCAACCCGGTACGCGATATCATCCAGCCATGGTTTCCTTTCGCTGCCTCGCGACCACCTATTGCCTACGCGCTCACGTTCAATGTCGTTAACGACTCGAAATGGTGACGCCGGTAAACTCTGCATGACTAGTTCCCGATTGCGTGTGTTGCCCCATAAACTCCGAAAACCATCGGCATACAATGAATGTAGTTTCGATGTATGCCTTTGTGAGGAGGGATTATGAGCAACGAAACATACCGTCAATTTGACCCTTGGCGTCCATCCCCGGTTAAGGAAATCAACCGCAAGCAGATTGTCAAAACCCATTACTTCAACATTGACCATGTGTCGTATGAATCGGCCAAAGGCGGCCAGTTCGACCGATATTGCATCCAAGACAACAGCGGCGACACTGTTGCCGTGCTGGCATTGACCGATGACGGTAAGATTCCTCTGGTCGAACAGTATCGTGTTGCCAGCCATCGTTGGACGCTGGAGATTCCTGGCGGTCATGCCCTTGACTCCGAGCGCCCATTGGAAACGGCGAAGCGCAAGCTGGCCGACGAGGGTGGCTATGAGGCAAAGCATTATGCCCAGTTCACGCGATTCCTCAATACGCCAAGCTATTCCACCCAGCACACCGCCATCTTCTTTGCCACTGGTCTGACTCCCGTGTCGCGCCGAGCCATCGGACCGGAGACACCGCGATCTGAAGTCCGTCTGGTCAGTGTTGATGAAGCCTATGAGATGATTTTGAACGGCACTATCGTGGATGCCAAGACCATTGTTGCCATTCTTCGCTTGAAGAGCGGCAGCTTGGATCATCTGAATGACTGAATGATTACCGCTGTGATTACCGCTGTGCAGATGAACGCATAATAATCGTCCGCGGATCTGCTGTAGCGCGATGTAAAAAGCCCCCATCCATAGCGGATGGGGGCTTTCATTATCTACGATCTGCTATCGCAGCACGACCAAACGAATCAGTCGCAAGCGCCAACAGTGTGGACGTAGATGGAGTCGGTGCGGCCCGGCTGGTGATCGCCCTGAGCGGAGCTCAGGATCACGATCTTGTCGCCGTCAACAACCTTGCCGGCGTCCTTGAGGATCTTGTCGGTGAAGACCATGAGATCCTTGCGGGACTTGTCGTGGTAGTCTTCCTCGGTCAGGAAGGCCTCGGTGCCCCAGGACAGAGCCAGCCAGTGGTAGGTGTGCTCGTTGTTGGTGATGCCGTAGATCGGGGCGGCCGGACGCTCGCGGGAAACGCGGTGCACGGTGGAACCGGTCTGGGTGTAGGCGACGATGGCCTTGGCGTTGAGCTTGTCAGCCAGATCAACGGCAGCGGAGGAGACAGCGCCGGTGGAGGACATGTCGAGGTTCTTGAGCTCCGGGATGCGATCGAAGCCGTGATCGGTGGCGTAGCCGGAGATGCGAGCCATGGTGTTCACGGTGACGTCCGGGTACTTGCCGACAGCGGTCTCGTTGGAGGTCATGGTGGCGTCGGCACCGTCGAGGACGGCGTTGGCGCAGTCGGAAGCCTCTGCACGGGTCGGGACCGGGTTGTTCACCATGGAGCCGAGGACCTCGGTAGCCACGATGACCGGCTTGGCGTACTGGCGAGCCAGCTCGATGATGCGCTTGGTGGCCAGCGGAACCTCTTCCAGCGGGCACTCAACGGCCATATCGCCACGAGCGGCCATCACGCCATCGAAGGTCTTGACGATGTCTTCGAGGTTCTCCAGAGCCTGCGGCTTCTCGATCTTGGCGACGATCGGGATGCGACGGCCTTCCTCGTCCATGATTTCGTGAGCGCGGTCGATATCGGTGGCGAAACGCACGAAGGACATGGCGATGATGTCGGCACCGGTGCGGATGGCCCAACGCAGGTCGGCCTCATCCTTCTCGGTCAGAGCCGGCAGGGAGACGGCAACGCCCGGCAGGTTGATGCCCTTGTGGGAGGACACGGGGCCAGCCACAACGACCTTGGTGTACACGTTGTTGCCCTCGACCTTGGTGACCTCCAGACGGACCTTGCCGTCGTCGATCAGGATCGGGTCGCCCGGATGGCAATCGCCCGGCAGACCCTTGAAGGTGGTGGAGGTGATGTGCTCGTCACCCTCGATGTCGTCGGTGGTGATGATGAATTCCTGGCCAAGCTGAAGCTGGACCTTGTCCTCGCCTTCGGCGTTCTTCTTGAACCAACCGCAGCGAATCTTCGGGCCCTGCAGATCAACGAGAGCGGCGACGTTGCGACCGGTTTCCTTGCTGGCCTTGCGCACGTTGTTGTACACGCGGAGGTGATCTTCAGGAGTGCCGTGGGAGCGGTTCAGACGAGCAACGTCCATACCAGCTTCAACGAGCTTGAGAAGGTTGTCGTAATCCTCGGTAGCGGGACCGATGGTGTCTACGATCTTGGCTTTACGCATGAATGCCTGCCTATCTTTCAATTTGGTTCGAGGCACGAAGCCTCAACTTGCCGAGCAATAGTCTACTAGCGCTCACCGACGCATGACAAGTTTTTTCGCCGGTGTGTTGTGAGCGTTCACAATGTTGCGCTCATTGGGTTTCAGAGCGTTGAATTCCTCGTGAAATCAGGCCTTTTCGCTCTTTTCCATGCTCTTCATCTTGACAACGGACGCGATAGCCGCGCCTCCAATTGCCACTACAATCACAGCCAGCGAGAGCCAAGTAGGAATCTCCGGCACCCAGTGCACGCCATGACCGCCGTTGATGAACGGCAAGGTGTTGCCATGCAACGCCTCCATCACCAGCTTGACGCCGATGAAGCCCAACACAATGGACAGACCTGCCGGCAAGTAGACCAGCTTGTCCAGCAAAGCACCAAGCAGGAAGTACAGCTGCTGCAAGCCAAGCAATGCGAACACATTGGAGGTGAAAACGAGGAACGGATCCTTGGTCAGACCAAAGATTGCCGGAATCGAATCGAACGCGAACATCACATCCGTGGTGCCGATGGTCAGGAACACAATCAGCATCGGGGTCCAGTAACGCACACCGTTGCGCGTGGTGCGCAGCTTTTCGCCATCATATTCATCAGTGATTTTGATGACCTTGCGCAGCGTACGAATCAGACCGTTTTCGTGGTACTCCTCATCGTCATCA
Source organism: Bifidobacterium colobi (assembly GCF_018555455.1). GTDB lineage: Bacteria > Actinomycetota > Actinomycetes > Actinomycetales > Bifidobacteriaceae > Bifidobacterium > Bifidobacterium colobi. Next base: position 33,911 of record NZ_JAFEJU010000003.1, read on the forward strand.
CCACCGACAACCAGCTTGATCGCGGTGTAAATCAGGAAAGCGCCGAAGATGAAGAACACCCAGGTGAAGCGGGAGATCAGCGCGGCACCAATCAGAATGAACAGGCCGCGGAAGATCAGTGCGATGGTAATACCCACCGAGAGCACATACTTCTGAATCTTCTTCGGTACGGCGAAGTTCGACATGATGATGACGAACACGAACAGGTTATCGATGGACAGCGAGTACTCAGTCAACCATCCGGAATAGAACTCGATGGCGGGCTTGGATCCGGCGAAATACCAGATGCACCCGCCGAAGATCAGCGCCATGACCACAAAGAATGCGATATGCTGCACGCATTCCTTGGTGGACGGCACGTGAGGTCGCCGTCCTATAACAAACAGGTCGACGATGAAGAACAGCGCGAGCACCACAAACGTGGCGATTTCAAATGCAAGAGGGGTTTCTGCCATGATTCACTACCCTAACTTATGTAGTTGACGGCATTGAGTTAGCTGTACGGTTTGCGGGGCTTTCCCGAATTTCTCTCACTGAGCATCGCTCAGTGAGAGAAATTCGGGAAAGCCCCGCTTATCACGACGCTATCGCTGCCCGCTGCTGAAAGCCTCACTTATTTGCTTCCGTCATTTGCCGCAGTTCCTTTTTGAGGTCGCGAATTTCGTCGCGCAAACGGGCCGCAAGCTCGAATTGGAGCTGTTCGGCGGCGGTATGCATCTGTTCGGAAAGCTGACGAATCAGGTCGGCGAGATCCTGTGCGGGAAGCCCGGCCTTCAAAATCTCCTCATGCCTCTTATCGGCCTCCTCCGCGTTCATGGTGGGTACGCCAAGATGCGTATTGCCCGCCTTGCCGGCGTTGCGATACCCGCCTTCAAGCAGAGTCTGCGTATCCACATCCTCTTTGGCGAGCATATCGTTGACGTCGCTGATCTTCTTGATCAGCGGCTTCGGGTCGATGCCATGCTCCTTGTTATAGGCGATCTGCTTGGCGCGACGACGATCGGTTTCGTCAATGGCCTTGCGCATGGCCTCGGTGGTTTCATCGGCGTACATGATCACAGTGCCGGAAACATTACGGGCGGCACGACCGATGGTCTGAATCAACGAACGATATGAGCGCAGGAAGCCTTCCTTATCAGCGTCCAAAATGGCAACCAATGAGACTTCAGGCAAATCCAAACCCTCGCGCAGCAGGTTGATACCCACAATCACATCAATCTTGCCTTCACGCAGCATACGCAACAGCTCCACGCGCCGCAGCGTGTCCACATCAGAATGGAGATACTCGACCTTGATGCCACGTTCCAGCAGATAATCCGTCAAATCCTCAGCCATCTTCTTGGTGAGCGTGGTCACCAATGCTCGCTCGTTGCGAGCCACGCGTGCTTTGATCTCATCCAACAGATCATCGATTTGTCCTTCAACCGGACGCACATCGATCTTCGGATCCAACAGCCCGGTCGGACGAATGATCTGCTCCACCACCCCGTCGGACAGTCCCAATTCGTAATCACCGGGAGTCGCGGACAGATATACCGTCTGACCGACTCGCTGCAGGAACTCCGGCCATTTGAGCGGACGGTTATCCATGGCGGACGGCAATCGGAAGCCATGCTCCACCAACGTGCGCTTACGCGACGCGTCACCCTCATACATGGCGCCGATCTGCGGAACAGTCACATGGGACTCATCAATAACCAGCAGAAAATCATCAGGGAAGAAATCAAGCAGCGTATGCGGCGGCGTACCCGGCGCGCGGCCGTCGAAATGCCTTGAGTAGTTTTCAACACCCGAGCAGACTCCCACTTGGGTGAGCATTTCCAAATCATAGGTAGTGCGCATATTGAGGCGCTGCGCCTCCAGCTCCTTGCCTTGCTTATGCAGCTCGGCCAACCGTTCGTCAAGTTCCTCGCGAATGGTTTTGAGCGCGCGCTCCATACGGGCGGGACCGGCTACGTAGTGGGATGCCGGGAAGATATGCACCTCGTTCTCTTCAGCAATCTCGTCGCCGGTCAGCGGATGCAGTGTGGAGATGCGATCGATTTCGTCGCCGAAGAACTCGATGCGCACCGCAAGTTCTTCGTACACCGGAATGATCTCCACCGTGTCGCCACGCACACGGAAAGTGCCGCGGGTGAAGGCGATATCGTTGCGCTTGTACTGCATGGATACAAACTGGCGCAGCAGATCGTCACGATTGATCTCCTGCCCCACTTTGAGCAGCAACATGCGTCCGGCGTATTCCTCCGGTGTGCCCAAACCGTAGATGCAGGAGACCGTGGCCACCACCACGCAATCGCGACGAGTCAGCAAGTTCGCTGTTGCCTGATGACGCAGTCGCTCCACATCGTCGTTGATGTTGGAGTCCTTCTCGATATAGGTATCGGTTTGCGGAATATAAGCTTCCGGCTGGTAATAATCGTAGTAGGACACGAAGTAGCTGACGGCGTTGTCTGGCATCAGCTCACGAAACTCTGCGCATAACTGTGCAGCAAGCGTCTTATTGGGTTCGATGATCAGGGTGGGGCGTTGCAGACGCTCGATCAGCCATGCGGTGGTTGCGGTTTTACCGGTACCGGTGGCACCCATCAGCACCACGTCGTTCTCACCGTTTTCGATGCGCTCGGCCAGCTCCTCGATGGCTTGTGGCTGATCGCCGGCCGGCTTGTACGGTGATTTGACGACGAATGGCTTATTGGCACGCTCGATATTGAATCCCATGCGGCCATAATAAGCACTGTAGGTTTTCCAACACAAAATGTAGGTTTTTCAACCCTGACTGACGGATACCTATCACTGACTGACGGTTATATAACAAAATCCGTTATAAATCCGACAGTCAACGTTCAAAAACCGTCAGTCGGGGTTAGGAATCCTACAGTTTCGGCTGCTAATGCAACTCGGTGAGGAGACACTGGTAGATCTCATCCACTTGGGCCATCATCTTGGTCATTGGCTGGGCGGAATCAACGACGAAGTCCGCAATCGCCCTACGCTCGGCTTCGCTGGATTGATGACGAATGCGGCCTTCGGCTTGTTCAAGGCTCATGCCGCGCTCTTCGATCATGCGATCAAGCCGCATGCACACCGGAGCCTCGACGGTAATAATGTGGTCGAAGCTGAACGGAATGCTGTCAATAACTTCGGCGAGCAACGGAACATCGTGAATGATGATGTCCGAAGAACCGCACGATTGCTCCTCATGTGCCGCCAGTTGATAGATCAACGGATGCTCGATGGCATCCAATCGCTCGCGAGCTCCTGGCTCGGCATCCTGTCCAAAGACATGCTCGGCCATCCATGCCCTGTTCAGGCTGCCATCGGCGAGCAGCGAATCCGGTCCAAAAAGCCGCACAATGGCATCCAACGCCGCTCCCCCGGGCTCTACAATCTGGCGCGCCAGCTGGTCATAATCAACGACATGCGCGCCAAGCTCAGCAAGATGTGCAGATACCGTGCTTTTCCCGGCCGCAATACCGCCCGTCAGTCCTACGCGTAGCATATTCACCCGACCCTTTACCGTCGCCTTGTAGTTGCAATGTATTATATCGATACACCTACGTACCCGGCATGAACCGGCTCCCGTAACAGCCATTCGAAATACCTCGCCGCAACGTATTCAACTGCCTTCCCCTGTATGTATACTGACAACCATGTTTTTTGAAATCGCTCTTGGAAGATTCCTCAAGCAACTTGCAAAAATCAAAGGCACTGGCGGCTCCGCTTTCCCGGGCCATGTGCTGGAGCAAATCGACCCCGACTTCATGAAGAAAGCCCTTTCTCAGGTTCGCAAGGGCATCGTGGTGATTGTCGGCACCAATGGCAAGACCACCACTTCTCGTCTAATCGCCGAAATCCTTCGTGCGCACGGCTATAAGGTGTTCAACAACCCGACCGGTTCCAACTGGATTCGTGGCGTGAACTCCTCGCTGCTTGATTACCTCAGCCCCTTCGGCAAGCTCGATGCCGATTACGCTGTGGTGGAGCTTGACGAGGGTCACTCCAACCGCTTCATCAAGCACGTTACGCCGAACTGGTGCGTGGTGCTCAACGTGCAGCGCGATCAGCTGGACCGCTTCGGCGAGCTTGATGCCACCGCTCAGTTGCTGCGCAATGTGGTCGCCAGCTGCGACCGTGGCGTAACGCTTAACCATGACGACGAGCGTATCGCCGCTCTGTCCGATGCCGCCAAGGTACCGGTCTCCTACTTCCGTCTGGCAGATGATCTGAAGTCCCTGTTCCCCTCGGACAGCCAGCTGTACGATTCGATCATCGGCGAGTCCGATGACGACGCGAACAAGGAAGACAAGCATCAGTCCGCCGATGACGTTGAGCTCACCGCCGTAGGCGACCAGAAGGCCACCTTCACCATTGACGGCAAGCCCTTCGAAACCGCTGTGGGCCTGGAAGGCGCCTACAACCAGCAGAACGCCGCGGCTGCCATCGCCGTGACCAAGCGTATGCTCGGCTCCAAGCTCAACCTGAGCAAGGTGAGTGAGGCTCTGGCCTCCATGACTCCGGCATTCGGTCGTGCGGAACGCGTGATGTACAAGGGCCAGCCTCTGGAACTCATTATTGTGAAGAACCCGGCAGGCTTCCGCGTGGCGTTGAACTCCTTCGCCTCGGATGGCTGGGCCACCATGACCATCAACAACGACACCTACGCCGATGGCCGTGATATGAGCTGGATCTGGGATGTGGATATGTCTCCGCTGCGCGACAAGGGCGTGCAGATGGTCGCCGGCACCCGTGCCGAGGAGATGGCACTGCGTCTGGCATATGAGGATGTCCATGTCGATGCCGTCGAGCATGACTTCCTCGAGGCGTTCCATCACTTCTGCGACGCACATCCGAACGAACCCAAGCGTATCTACGGTTCCTACACTGGCACGCTGGGCATTCGCATCAAGATTCTTGAACCGGAACTCGGTCTGGAATCCTCCGGTATCGGCATCGTGGATTGGGAGTGAAGCATTATGGCAAATACTGAATCGCAAAATCGACCCATTGACGTTCTGCTCCTCTACCCCAAGGAGCTCAACATTTACGGTGATTACGGCAACACCCAGGTGATTCGCCGTCGTCTCGAATGGTACGGCTACGAGCCGAACCTCATTATCTACGAGGGCGGCGATCTGCCTGAGAACATCGATATGGTGCTGGGCGGTGGCGGTCAGGATTCCGGTCTGAAGGCCATTTATCCTGATCTCAAGTCCAAGGAAGACCAGTTCAAGGCATTGGCTGAGGCCGAGGTGCCGATGTTGACCATCTCCGGTCTGTACCAGATGTTCGGCAAGTCCTTCCCGCTCGGAGGCGAAACGTTGGAAGGCCTTGGCCTGCTTGATGTGACGACCAAGGAAGGCGCAGAAAAGTTCGACGGCAATGTGTTCGCCGAATCCGAGCAGTTCGGCACCATCATCGGCTATGAAATTCACGAGAACCTGAGTTTCGTGGGCGAAGGTTCCAAGCCATTGGCCGAAAAAGTGACCAAGGGTACCAGCAACAACACGATCGACACCACTGAGGGCGCCATCAACCATCATGTGATTGGCACCTACCTGTACGGTCCGTTGCTGCCAAAGAATCCCGCCATCGCCGACTTCCTTATCAAGGCTGCCTGCGTGCATCGTTATGGTGCGTTTGAACCGGCTATCCAGCCGGCTAATCTCCCGGTGGCAAAGCTCACCGAGGAAGCTCGCAAGGTGGCGCTGACTCGTCCGTGATACGGCATTGATAATCGCGCAATAAGGCCCCGGTTTTCTCCAGATGACACTGGTGAAAGCCGGGGCCTTTTGTGTATATCATCCGGTGCGATGAAATCCCAGGATATGCCACCGCAACGATGTGGTACCACAGCTATGGGTACAGCAATAAGAATCGCTAGATACGACCAGATACGAAACGAGGCGGTGCATATCACCCATAAGGATGATGTGCACCGCCTCGTCAGCGATTCACAGAACCGTTAGGCTCGTGGCAAACTCACTTGCCGAGCAGCTGGTCGCGCAGGGCGGCGAGCTGATCGGAATCGGCGAGGGTGCCGGTAGCCGGAGCGGCGGAAGAGTAGTTGGAGGTCTCCTCGACCGGCTTCTCTTCCTTCTGGCCCTGACCGTCGGCAGCAGCGGACTCGGCTGCGTTGGCCAGTTCCTTGGCGACGAACTCCTTGTGCTCTTCCCACAGTTCGTGAGCGGCAGCGTACTGGGATTCCCATTCCTCGCGCTGCTTCTCGTAACCAGCGATCCACTCGTTGGTGTTCGGGTCGAAGCCTTCGGGGTACTTGTAGTTGCCCTGCTCGTCGTACTCGGCCGGCATGCCGTAGATGGCCGGATCGAAGTCCTCGGAAGCCGGGTCAACGGAGTCGTTGGCCTGCTTGAGGGACAGGGAGATGCGGCGACGATCGAGATCGACGTCGATCACCTTGACGAACACGGTCTCGCCCGGCTTGACCACAGTCTCCGGGTTCTCGACGTGACGGTTGGCGAGCTCGGAGATGTGCACCAGGCCCTCGATGCCGTCTTCGACGGAGATGAAGACACCGAACTGAACGATCTTGGTGACCTTGCCCTTGACGATCTGGCCAGGAACGTGGGTGCGAGCGAAGCGCTGCCACGGATCTTCCTGGGTTGCCTTGAGGGACAGGGAGATGCGTTCGCGATCGAGATCGACGTCGAGCACCTCAACGGTGACCTTGTCGCCGACCTTGACAACCTCGGACGGGTGATCGATGTGCTTCCAAGACAGCTCGGAAACGTGGATCAGGCCGTCAACGCCACCCAGGTCAACGAAGGCGCCGAAGTTGACGATGGAGGACACAACGCCCTCACGGATCTGGCCCTTCTTGAGCTGGGAGAGGAAGGTCTCACGGACTTCGGACTGGGTCTCCTCGAGGTACTGACGACGGGAGAGGACCACGTTGTTGCGGTTCTTGTCGAGCTCGAGAATCTTGGCCTTGATCTTCTGGCCGATGTACGGGGAGAGATCGCGGACACGACGCATTTCGACGAGGGAAGCCGGCAGGAAGCCACGCAGACCGATGTCCACGATGAGGCCGCCCTTGACAGCTTCGATGACGGTGCCCTCAACAACGCCGTCAGCTTCCTTGATCTTCTCGATGTCGCCCCAAGCACGCTCGTACTGAGCACGCTTCTTGGAGAGAATCAGTCGGCCTTCCTTGTCTTCCTTGGTGACGACAAGGGCTTCAATCTGGTCGCCGACCTCGACAACCTCGTCAGGATCAACGTCCTTCTTGATGGAAAGTTCGCGGGAAGGAATCACACCTTCGGTCTTGTAGCCGATGTCCAGGAGAACTTCGTCGTGATCGATCTTAACGACGGTGCCCTCAACCAGATCACCATCGTCGAAGTTCTTGATGGTGGAATCGACTGCCTTGATGAAGTCCTCTTCGGTGCCGATGTCGTTGATGGCGACCTTGGTGACTTCAGTGTTGTTCTCTGCCATGTAAATATATGGTTTCTAATAGTGGATGGATAATTACTCGATATTCAGTTATGCTTGTACGCCTTTTCAGGCATACAAGCATTCAGAATACAGAGAGCTATAGCCAAATATCATTACTGGCGAACAGCGTGTCGTTCCGCCATTTCCACCACATTGGCAAGCAGCATGGCACGGGTCATGGGTCCCACACCTCCCGGGTTCGGGGTGTACGCGAAGGCCTTGTCGTAGCATGCCTTGTCCACATCGCCCTTGATACGGTAGCGTCCGGCTTCCTCGTCATAGACACGACTGACACCGACATCGACCAGTACAGCGCCTTCCTTGATCTTATCCGGAGTGACGAAGCCCGCCGAACCCATGGCTGCCACAATCACATCGGCGCGACGCATATGGTCAACCACATCCTTGGTACCGGTGTGGCACAAGGTTACCGTGGCGTTGACTGCATTGCGCGTCAGCATCAGACCGATGGTACGGCCGATGGTGATGCCACGGCCCAGCACGCACACCTCCTTGCCGTTCAGATCAATGTCGTAAGCCTTCAGCAGTTCGATGACGCCACGCGGTGTACACGGTAGCGGCGTTGAGATGTCGCCGCGCACATGCAGCACCAGCTCACCAAGATTGTAGGGGTGCATGCCATCAGCATCCTTGGCCGGATCGATCAGATCGATGATGGCGTTCTGATTGATGCCCTTGGGCAGCGGCAACTGGACGATGAACCCATTGCATGCCGGGTCCTCGTTCAGTTCCTTGACCGCTTGGGCAATCTGCTCGAACGAAGCATCCGCCGGCAGTTCCTTCTTCACCGAATTGACACCGATTTCCTTGCAATCCGCGTGCTTGCCAGCCACATATTTCACAGAACCGGGGTCCTCCCCCACCAGTAGTGTGCCAAGTCCAGGGACCACGCCTTGCGCCTTGAGTCGTTCAACGCGCTTTGCCAAATCAGCTTTGATGTCGGCAGCGACCTGCTTGCCGTCGATTCGTGTAGCCATCGAAGCCCTTTCTCAAAAATGTTTCGGTGAACAGTTTCGAAACGATAGACTATCGTTGAAATGAATCGGATTTGTATCTCACGATGAAGAAGGCTTGTTATGAGGACTCGATGTGCACGACTGATGCGATTCGCCGCTGCCTCAATCAGTGCGATGATGCTGTTTGCCGCTGCGGCCTGCGGCTCGCAGACCTCTTCCGAACAGCCGGCCCAAACAAACCCCGGCACCACTTCCCAGCAGAAGGCGACAGGCCCTATCACCGTGGTGTCGTCAATCAACCAATGGGGCTCGCTCGCCGCCGAATTGGGCGGCGACGATGTGAAGGTCACATCCATTGTGAATACGACTAATGTGGACGCCCATGATTTCGAGCCGAAAACCTCCGATATCGCCAAACTGTCCAAAGCGCAGATCGTGATCGCCAATGGCGCGGGATATGATTCCTGGGCCACGAAGGCTCTCGGCAAATCATCGTCTCTGGTGTCCGCCGCTTCCGTGGTCGGCGCGATGGAAGGCGATAATCCGCACCTGTGGTTCTCCAAGGATGCCCGCTCCGGTATGGCCGAGGCCATCACCGACGCCTACATCAAGGCATTGCCCAGTAAGAAGAAGGATTTCCAGCAGCGTCTCAAAACCTGGCAGCAGGGCGAGAAATCTTTGGAGAAGTGGACCGGAGACTTCACCAAGAATCATAGCAAGCTTACTTATGCGGCCACCGAGCCCGTGGCCTACTATCTGATGGCCGATCTCGGTTTCGATGACGCCACTCCCAAGGGTTATGCGCAGTCCGTGGCATCGGAGGGCGAATCCGCGCCGGCCGATCTGCAATCGTTCCAGCAGCTGATTGAAAAGCGCAGCATCGACGTGCTGATCAACAACACCCAGGAAGCCAGCGATGCGACCAATATGATCACCGGCACCGCCGGCCGTTCCGATGTTCCGGTGGTGGACGTTTCGGAGCAGATGCCCGAGAAGGCTGAAAGCCTGAACGCATGGATCAACCAGCTGGTCAATACGATCATCGATGCGGTGGACCCCTCATACGGATGTGAGGCAAACGAGGATTCCGAATCCGCCGATGGCACTGACGAGGCTAATGGCGCCGATGACACCGCCGACGCAGACGGCAACGGCAGCGCTGACGGCACACAGAACACCGAGAACGGCGATGCCGATACCGGCGCATCAGGCACCGATGCCACCGAGCAACAGGACGGTTCGGATACCGCAACCACACAATCCGACAAGGACAGCACCCCGAACTTCATCCGTGAATGCAAGGCATCCAAATCCAGCTCACAGCAGTCGGATACGTCTTCGAATGACTCGGACTCTTCCGATTCGAGCCAGGAGCCCGACACCAAGCAACCCGATCCGGGCAAGTGATTGCGTCGCAGGTTACAGCACAGATTACAGCGCACTCATTATTGAGAACGATTGTCAGCATCATTTGCCACAATCGTGCGGTATGAGCATGAATTCCGAGTGCATCGTCTTTCAGGATGCGGCCGTCAAACGCGGCGACCACGTTATCTGGCAACATGGCACCTTTAGCATTCCCTATGGGTCGGTTACCGCCATCGTGGGCACCAACGGCGCCGGCAAGACCACGATGATGAAAGCCGAATTGGGTTTGCTGCCCCTAGCGGCAGGCTCATTGCATGTGCTCGGCAAACCAGCCGGCGAAGCGAACCATCGTATCGGTTACGTACCGCAAAGCTACGTGGCGAACGTGGATTCCAATCTCACCGCCGAGCAATCAGTGTTGCTAGGGCTGACCGGAACACGGTTCGGCATCCATCCAGTGACCCGTGCGCAGCGCGCCAAAGTAAGGGAAGCGATGGAGTTCATCGGCATCGCGGACAAAGCCAAGTATCGCCTTTCCGAACTTTCCGGCGGCCTGCGCCAACGTGTGGCCATCGCCCAGGCACTGGTCTGCGACCCCAAGCTCCTTATGCTCGACGAGCCATTGGCGAATCTTGACCTGGCCAGCCAGCGCGCCACCGTACACGTACTCGCCCGGCTGAACAAGGAATTGGGCATGACCATTCAGGTGGTGGCCCATGACCTCAACATGCTGCTGCCAATCCTGACCGGTGCCGTGTATCTGTTGGACGGCCACCCACACTATGCGGATATGGGCAAGGTGCTTGATTCCGATTTGCTCACGCACCTTTACGGCACTCAGGTGCAGGTGGTCACCACGCCGCAGGGCGATATGTTCGTGACCCCCACCCCCGACGAGCCCGAGAATCAGCCGCTTGATATGCATTCCGCCAAGGAAGTGGCCGAACTGCATCATCATACGCATGGCACTGGCAATGCTCATACCCGCTAGAACTGGAAAGAACAGTCATATGAATGCCATTGATTTTTCGTTTGACCCGGAATGGATGAGCACGCTCAGCGCGCCGTTCATGATGAACGCTTTCGTGGCTGGCTTGTGCATCGCGCTGGCCGCCGGTGTCATGGGCTATTTCACCATCGCCCGCCGCTCAACGTTCGCCGCACATGCGCTGGCTCACATCGGACTGCCTGGTGCCACCGGCGCCGTACTGCTTGGCTTGCCGGTTTCGCTCGGCATGGGTGTGTTTGCCCTCGGTGGCGCGTTGGTAATCGGCGCGCTCGGCAAACGCGTATCCGAACGAGAAATCGCCACCGGTACCGTGCTGGCTTTCGCCACTGGCCTTGGTTTGTTCTTCGCTAGACTCTCCAGCTCCGCTTCGCAACAAATGCAATCCATCTTGTTTGGATCGATTCTGACGATTACCGATGGGCAAATCATCGGTTTCGCCATCTTCGATGCACTGCTGCTGATCCTGCTCGCCATCATCTACCGTCCGTTGCTGTTCAGCTCATTGGACGAGCAAGTAGCTCAAGCCAAAGGCGTGCCCATCGGACTGATGAACGTGGCCTTCATGGCCATCATGGCCGGCGTCATCACCATCGCCGTCCCCGCCGTCGGCACATTGCTGATTTTCGCATTGGTCATCACCCCCGCGGCCGCAGCCAATATTCTGGCAGGCTCTCCGCTGAAAGCCATGATCATTGCCAGTGCACTGTGCCTGATCTCCATCTGGGCCGGCCTTGTGCTCTCGGCAATGTTCCCCGCTCCCCCAAGCTTTATCATCGTGACGATCTCCACGCTGTTCTGGGCTATTGCCAAAGGTGTTGAAGCGCTGAAGTCACGCTGATCAGCGCACTGCGACCAGGGCATTGGCGATGGCGGCAATGCCCTCACCCCGGCCGGTAAATCCCATATGATCGGTGGTGGTCGCCGTCACGGAGACGCGACAGCCTACAGCTTCGGAGAGTGCCTGTTCGGCTTCCGCACGGCGTGTGCCGATCTTCGGACGATTGCCGATGATGACCACTGATGCCGAAGAAGGCTCATAGCCGTGTTCCCGCAGCACGGCCACGGTTTCGCGCAGCATATCACCACCGTGCATGCCGGCGCCATGAGCGGTGGCCCCCACGCCGAACAGCGATCCGATATCGCCCAGACCAGCGGCGGAGAGCAGCGCATCAATCAAAGCATGCGCGGCCACATCACCGTCGGAGTCGCCTTCAATGCCCTCATAGCGGGCGGCAGCGGCAGCATCGGCACCTTCGGGAACCGGCCAATGAAGACCGGCAACCCATAGAGGGCGACCGGTTCCCGCCACAGCGAACCGATGAGCATCGAACCCCTGTCCAATCAACAGACCTGATTGCGTCGTAGCCATATCTCCCCCATTACCGGCTGTGCACACGATTATTGCGTCATCCAACTCCGCACAATCACGCACAAAGCGAGAACGCGTCAATATGAAAATCCCGGCTCATCGTTGCGGATGGCCGGGAATCATCGATCACTTCTTCTTGGACTTCTTTTCTGCAGCGACGCGAGCCAGCGTGTCGGCCGCAGCCTCTTCAGGCTCCTCGGTGTGATGCTTCTCATCACCAGGCTGAGCAGGCTCATAACCAAGGTTCACATCGAGCAGACGCTGAGCCTCAGGCTCGTCGATCTTCTCGCTCAACGCGATTTCGGAGGTAAGAATGGCACGCGCCTTGGTCAGCATGCGCTTCTCGCCGGCGGAAAGACCATGCTCGTCCACATCACGCTGCGCCAGATCACGCACAACCTCGGCAATCTTGTTCACATCACCGGTGGCGATCTTCTCCACGTTCAGCTTATAGCGACGAGACCAGTTCATCTCCTTCTCGATGATCGGGGTACGCAGAATCTCGAACACCTTGGCCACCTCGGACGCCGACACGATATCGCGCACGCCGACCTTCTTGGCATTGTCCACCGGAACATTGATGACCAGACCATCTGAAGACAGGACAGAAAGCTGCAGGTATTCGCGCGTCACACCTTTGACCGTCCGCTCGGTGATGGCCTCCACCTTTGCTGCACCATGACGTGGATAGACGACCATATCGCCGACTTGATAAGACATGTATCCTCCGAGAACTGACGGTTCACACACAAAAACTCGAATAATTGTGCCACCAAGTATGGACTGATGATATTGAGAACGCTCACATTCATCAACACCTCAGAAAAAAGCCAAAAATTCGATATATTTACCGCGTTAATACGGCGTTTTCAACTCGCACGCACGTAGACTTTTGCGCATGGATACTGAAAAGAAGATCAAAGAAGATACCATCACCGTGCCTGTTGCTCAGGGCGATCTCGACGCTGTGAGCAACGCCGAATTCTACAACCCCCACGAGGTTCTCGGCGGCCATCTTGGCATCGGCAAGCATGCCGACACCGTGACCATTCGTGTCCTGCGCCCGCTCGCCAAAGCGGTCACCATCATCACCCAGGATGGCGAATACCCGATGCGTCATGAATACAACGGCGTATTCGTCACCACCGTGCCGGCTGCCGGTGACGCCAAGAATCCCGCAGTGCCCGACTACCGTGTGCGCACCGAATGGGAAAGCGGCGAAGTCGTTGTGGAAGACGATCCGTACCGTTACCTGCCCACGCTCGGCGACATGGACACCTACCTGTTCGGCGAAGGCCGTCACGAGAAGCTCTGGGAAGCGCTGGGCGCACATGTGCTGCGTTACGACGATCCGATGGGCTCCGCCAACGGCACCCCCGGCGAGCAGCTGGTCGGCACCGCCTTCTCCGTCTGGGCTCCGAACGCCCATGCCGTGCGCGTTGTCGGCGATTTCAACGGATGGGACGGCCGTCGTACCGCCATGCGCGAACTCGGCTCCTCCGGCGTCTGGGAGATCTTCATTCCGGGCGTTGAAGCCGGCGAGCATTACAAGTTCCATATTCTCAACGCCAACTACCAGTGGGAGATGAAGGCCGATCCGATGGAGCGTCAGCACGAGGTGCCGCCGAACACGGCATCCATCGTGACCGACTCGCATTACGAATGGCAGGATGACGCATGGATGGCCCATCGCCGTGCCACCAATCCGACCGACGGCCCAGTGTCCATCTACGAGGTGCATGCCGGCAGCTGGAAGCAGGGCTTGACCTACCGTGATTTGGCCAAGCAGCTGGTCGACTACGTCAAGCAAGAGGGCTACACGCACGTGGAGTTCATGCCGCTGGCCCAGCACCCGTTCTCCGGTTCCTGGGGCTATCAGGTCACCGGCTACTATGCAGTCGACTCCCGTCTCGGCTCCCCCGATGATTTCCGTTACCTGGTTGATCAGTTCCATCAGGCCGGCATCGGCGTGATCATGGACTGGGTGCCCGCCCACTTCCCGAAGGACGCATTCGCTCTGGGACGCTTCGACGGCACCCCGCTGTATGAGGATCCCGATCCGCTGCGCGGCGAACACCCGGACTGGGGCACCTATGTGTTCAACTTCGGCCGCCGTGAAGTGCGCAACTTCCTTGTGGCCAACGCACTGTTCTGGCTCGAGGACCTGCACATCGACGCCCTGCGCGTGGATGCCGTCAGCTCGATGCTCTACCTCGACTACAGCCGCGAACCCGGCCAGTGGAGGCCGAACATCTATGGTGGTCGCGAGAACCTGGAGGCCATCGACTTCCTCAAGGAAGCCACGGCAACCGCATACAAGAACAACCCCGGCATCATGATGATCGCCGAGGAGTCCACCGCATGGCCGGGCATCACCGCGCCGACCAGCGCCGGCGGCATTGGCTTCGGCTTGAAGTGGAACATGGGTTGGATGCACGACACCCTTGAGTACCTGCATGAGGAGCCCATTAACCGCAAGTGGCACCACAATGAGATTACGTTCTCCATGGTGTACGCCTACTCCGAGCATTACGTGCTGCCCATCAGCCATGACGAAGTGGTGTACGGCAAGGGATCCGTCTACGGCAAGATGCCGGGCGACGGCTGGCAGAAGCTGGCTGGCGTGCGCTCCTTGTTCGCCTACCAGTGGGCTCATCCGGGCAAGAAGCTCTCCTTCATGGGCAACGAACTGGCACAGTGGGGTGAGTGGGATCACGACGCCTCCATTGACTGGGATAGCTTGAACTGGAAGGAGCACCGCCAGATTCAGAAGTTCGTGGCCGACCTTAACGCGTTCTACAAGGCCAATCCTGCCCTGTGGAGCCAGGACTTCGACCCTGCCGGCTTCCAGTGGCTCACCAGCGACGATGCCGATCACAACACGCTGAGCTTCTTGAGAATCGGTTCCAAGGGTGAGACCTTGGCCGTCGTGGTCAACTTCTCCGGTGAAGCATGGTCCGACTATCAGGTGGCGCTACCGACCGGCGGCAAGTGGACCGAGGTGTTCACCAGCGATGACGCCCAGTACGGCGGCTCCGACATTCACAACGGCACCTTCGAAGCCGAGGAAGGCGAATACCATTCGCGTCCGTTCTCGGCAAAGATCACCGTTCCGGCTCTCGGAGTTGTATTCTTGAAGCCAGAAGACTGAACGAGTCAACCGGCTGAAAGGTAACTGTTTCTATGCTCAATACCACAGCACGTCAGAACACTGCGGCACGTACGGTGCTGGTGGTGGAGGACGAGCCTACGCTCGCCACCGCCATCGCCCAGCGTATTACCGCTGAAGGTTGGAATGCACGTGTGTGCGGTGACGGCGCTTCCGCCGTGCAAGCGGCTTCCCAGCTCAGGCCTGATCTGGTCATCATGGACATCATGCTGCCGGTGATGGATGGGCTGGAAGCCACCAAGCGTATCGTCGCCGAACGCCCTGTGCCTGTGCTTATTCTCACCGCTCGTGATGATGAGACGGATAAGGTAATCGGGCTTGGAGCAGGCGCGGATGACTATATGACCAAGCCGTTCTCCATGCGTGAGCTGATTGCCCGCTGCAAGGCGCTGTTGCGCCGCGTGGAGCGGGCGAAGGTCATCGCCAAGAATTCCGAGAACGAGAAGATTCTCGATTTCGGTTCCATGGTTATCGACCCCGCACAGCGCATCGTTACCGTCAACGGCGAGCAAGTGCATCTGACGCCCACGGAGTTCGATTTGCTGGCCACGTTGGCACGCCGTCCAAAGTCCGTGCTGACGCGTGAAAAGCTGCTCGAAGAGGTTTGGGACTGGGTGGATGCATCCGGCACCCGTACCGTGGACAGCCATGTCAAGGCGTTACGACACAAGCTTGGCGCGGATATGATTCGCACCGTACACGGTGTGGGTTACGCGTTCGAACCCCCGAGCGAGTGATGAGCAAACCCAAAACAACACGGAAATCCCGGCTTGGCGTGTTCGGCGTCAAGCCGGTTGATTTATTCTCCTCCCTGAAACTGGAACTCAGCGCACTGATTGTATGTGCTACGGCCATCGCGTTCGCCATGTGCTGGTTCCTATTGAAATTCGGATGGTCCGGCTGGATTGCCATGCCGCAGACCCTTGTGGTGGCACTCAGCATCACGTATTTCTTCTCGCGTGGCATTACAGCGCCATTGCGCCAGATGCGTGATGTTGCGGAGGCCATGGCTGATGGCGATTACACGGTTCGCGTCACCATCGACCCATCTCGACATGATGAGGTGGGCCAGCTCGCCCGTTCATTCAATGAGATGGCGGAAGAGCTGGAACATGCCGATAGGATGCGGCTCGACATGGTTGCCAATGTGAGCCATGAACTACGCACCCCTGTTTCCGCTTTGCAGGCCATGGTCGAGAACATGGCCGATGGCGTCACCGAACCGACACAGGCCAATCTGGAGAGCATTCTGACGCAAACGCAACGGCTCTCCGATCTCATCGCATTCCTGCTTGATTTAAGCCGTATGGAAGCCGGAGCCGCCAGCCTCAATATCGAACGCTTCAACGTGGCCGAATTCCTTGATGAAACCGTGGAACCGTTGGCCATCACCGATGGCGGCCATGCGCATGATATTCAGATGCAGGTGCCGGAAGACATCATGATGGAAGGCGATCAAGATCGCTTGCGCCAGCTCTTCACCAATATCATCGCGAACGCATTGAAACACTCCCCTGACGGCACCACCGTGCTTATTGAAACCCATGAGGATGCCAACAATGGCACCGTGGTGACCAATGTGGTGAATTTCGGTTCGCAGATTGCCGCAGCGGATCGCTCTGCCATTTTCCGTAGGTTCGTCAAAGGCAAATCCGGGCCGGGAACCGAATCCGGAGGTACCGGATTGGGATTGTCCATCGCTCGTTGGGCGGCTCAGCTGCATGGCGGCAACGTCAAAGTGGTTGACGATCAGCGCGGCGCTGATTTTGAGATCACACTGCCCAAATACCATATTTCAGAACGCTGAATCCTCATCCACAATCACATCCGCAAGCGCCAGCGCGCCTACTACTCGGTATCCGGCTCTCCGGCATACCTGCGCGCACTGGCGCATCGTAGAACCGGTGGTGATGATGTCATCGACCAGAATGACCGCCGGATGGTTGTCATAGTCGCGGCTTTCAGCGTATTGCGGAGCCAGACGTATGTTCCCGCCAATGCGGCTGGCTCGTTGTGCAGCCGATATCTGCTGCACCGAACGGCCCGCCGAAGCCATGTTGCGCAGCATGGGAGCCATTGTGGCATCGATGCCCTGCTGACACAACGTATCGGCAACGGCTTGCGCCAAAGGCAGCGTATGCCAGCGTCCACGCTTGCGCATGGAACCTCGCGACGAAGGCAGCGGCACCACCAATACGGAGGCTGCCGTGTTGTTGCACATCTCACCGATAGGTGTCCGCATGGTCAACGCAGTCATAATTGAGGCGAATGCAGCATCAAGTTCCACGTCGTCGTGATCCTTCCACGCCAATATCGCATGACGTACCGCCCCTTGGTATATGGCTGAAGCCCATGCCGGCAACGGCTCAGCTCCCCGTACACCCCGCCCCGCCGTCAGATCACGAATCCGGCAATAGGAGAATCGGCTCATACATTCGGGGCATAGTACGGCATCTGGCATATCACAGCCAGCGCATCCGCGCGGGAACAGCACATCGCGCACTGCGTCCATTGCGCAACGCACACCGGTCAGCAACCCTCGGCTTTCCGTCATCGACACCGAGCTGCGCGAGAGGAAAGTCATGAGCGGGTCTTTATCTCAGGAATACGTGGAATACGCTCCAGCACCGCATCCATGAGTTCTACGGTGTCGCTGGGATCGCGCACAGCCATGCCTCGAGCACCGGCCTCAACCGCCGGATAATCGTTACCGCCTTCACTCATACGGTCACCAACGAATGTGATGTCCGCGACTGTTATGCCGAGCATATCCGCCAGTTTGCGCACCGCATAGGCTTTATCAATGCCATGCTTGCTCACGTCTACACTGGAGTATCCGCCGGTGCGTACGCGCAGTTCCGGGAAATCCTCACTCACCAGGGCACTCAACGCCCGCTTCTTGCTATCATCCGGATCCCAATGCTGTTTGACTTCCACCGGCGCATACTGACCCAATGCGGAGAAGGTGATCTGGCTGCCACGATTCTCGATGCGGGGCCCCCATACCCGTGATTCCCATAATCCGAGCTCTTTGGCGTGGCGTTCGAGACTTGATTCAATAGCCGAAACCGTCGGCTCATCCAAATCATGCGCATAAACGAGCTTCCACTGCCCCTGCTGCCATCGGTAGTACCGTGACCCGGATGTAGGCATCACATGCAGATTACGCTTATCGGCACGGTCGTTGAGCACATCCAGCACCTGCATGGTGACTACGGCCATACTGCCGCCTGAAATCAACGCCACTGGCATTCGCGCCACCAGTTCGCTGAAGCGCTCGATCATATCGGGTTTCATCGGCTGCTTGGAACTCGCCAGCGTATTGTCGAGGTCGAACCCGAAAATCCGCGTCGTGGCGCACAGTTCGTCCATATCAAGTGTTCTCCATGATTGCACGAACATTCGCCGGTCCTCCTTGCTGACGAGATCACGCCAATGCTCCCATCGTATCGCATAATGCCTTCGCCTTGTCCTATGGTGGGAGTCATGCTTCAGCCACCTTGGAACGAGAGAGTCTACAGAAACCGTCATGGTCGTGGTATGCGTACCCCGATGTTCGGTATTCGACTGCCACGATACCGTACCCGTACCGGTATGTTCGACGACATGGTGGCCGCCCAGATTCGTCGATTGAACGAAGCCTGGCCTGACCTAATCCAGCCATTGCAGTTTGCTGTGGAAGATGTTCCCCCATCTGATCCCGTACCGTGGCAGGTCAATCCGAATATGGCTTCGCAATGCTTCCCGGCATCGCATGGCATTCCCGCCCGAGTGGTGCTGTATCGCATGCCTATTCAGACTGAGGCTCGCACCAAAATGGAACTGCAGTTGGCCATTCGCGATGAAGTGGTAGCCCGCGTTGCCGAACTGTATGGGCGCAGGCCAGAGGAAATCGATCCGGACTGGGGATTCTGATCGTACGCTCCAGCCTGCGACTCAGCGAATGGCCTACTCAAGCTGCTCAACGAACCGAGTCGCGCAGCTAACGCACGATGGCGGGATTGCTACGTGCCCACACATGCGAAGTGACCGGCATCAACGCTCTGGATTCGATTGTGGCGAGACCCGCCATCTTACCGTTGCCAAGATTATCGTGACCGACGCGAACATTCCATACCACCTTGGTTGAATCATCATCCAAGGTGAGCACTTTCACTGCGGTGCCATCCCCATCGAATTCATCCAAGGCGAGTGTCTGCGCAGCGTTGGCCCCGAGTGTGATTTCCTCGGATCCCGCGTCCTTGCCGTCGGCGGAGTAGGCGTGCACGGTAACAGTGCGGCCGCTGTTGGATGTGTTCGCCAATGAAATCACCGCGTTCACATCATCGGGAATCACCACAGCCGAATACTTGGCTGATGCCGCAGCATTAATCAAGGCAAAGTCAGCCTGTTGGCTCTCCCCCGAACGCGTGGCTTTGGCGCTGAGCCAAACCTTGTCTTCGGCAGTGGACATCACACCCAGCGCATTATCAGGAGCCTTGCCTAAATCAACGACCTCGACCTTGCCTGCGGACACCGTAACATCCTTGGCATGCACCAGACCCTGCTTGGTAATCCAAGACAATGCGGTGCTGGTGTCCACGCGGGAGAACACATAGGCGTTCACTTCATCGCCGGCGGACACCGATGGAATCACCGACGCATTGGAGGAAGCTGGAAGCGGCAGTGCAAAATCAGAGCCCTTGGAAGTCAAACCATCCATAACCACAGTGCGCACCACAGCTGCGATCGGCGTCTCCTTGCTGGATACCGTCACGTACAAAGCATCCTGATCGGATACCGAAGCCGACAAATCAAGGGAGGACTCCCCCTCGGCCGGCACAGACAGCGAGGACTGCGTGGACAATGTCAGCTTCCCCGCCTGCTTGGAGCCCCAGATCGACAGGTCCACGGTGGTCGGCTTGGTGGAAGGATTAGCGACAATCAGCTGCTGCGTGGTACCCGTAGCCGTACCTGACAACAGGAACGACTGGCTCAATGTAGGCGAAACGCAGGTGGCGGCGGATACGCCTTTCAGGTCGCCGTCATCGGCCCACGAGGCGATGGCACCAGTGGCGCCAGTGCCTTCGGAAGCCTGAAGCATACGCGTGTCCATCAAACGGGAGCCGTCGACATCCTGGGCACCGGTTTTGACATCGGCGTTATCCGTCAGATCAGTGTCCTGCAAAGTCACATCATTACTGCTGGAGCTTCCCAGCGCGGACACGGTGGACGTGTATACGGAACCGAACGCCGCATACCGTGCCTTGGTACTCAAATTGCCCACCGTGGCTTGGAATGCGCTATCTCCATAAGTGCCGGTATCCGCCAATCCCATGGGAGCCGGGCAATACATTTCGGCTTGCGTGGGGCTGACGCTCTGATCCATGGCATCATCGGTACCTTGAACCGAATCCACCCATGACGATGGACCGGGAATGATGAACAGTGCGATCAACGCGGCAACCAGAATGATGGTGGAGATCGTAGCGAGCACGATATTGGTCACGCGCCTTGCCCCAGACGACATATGCTTGCTCATGCTTCCTCCTCCAAACCGGATGACAGCCTACGGCGCGGAGCGGCCACCAGGCAATAGAACACCATGATCACACCGAGGCAGACCAGCCACGCATAACGCCATGCGCTATGCTGCGTCCGCTGCTGCCAGGACGTATCAACGTTCTGATCATTCGCATTGCGCAACGTCAATCGGTAATAGCTGCCCGCGTCTGTGGACACCAAGGACTGGGTGCCATTGGATGCCGCGATATTGGCAGTGAGCTGCTCATACGGCGACGATGCGGTGTTGGCCTGACCATTGGCGACCACGTAAATGCCGCCGAATCCCAGTGCGCTGATGTCTTCGATGGCTTGCGCATCCGGATTCGACAACAGTGCCGCGCATGCCTTGGCAAGCTTCTGATCGATGGCATCATGCTCGCCATCCACAAGCCTTGCCCGGGCGATGGGCGAGCTGTCGATCAGATCGCCGCGCGAAGTGCGCATCACCGAGTAGTCCACCGCCGTTCGGGTTTGCGCGCTAATGGCCAGCACACGGTGATCGGCTCCGGAAGCCAGGTAATCATCCGTGACCATCGGCAGACCGGCATCGGAAACGCCAAGACCCTCGTCAGCATGCCGTTCAAGTCCAAACCAGCATTGCACGACCACACAGCAGGCGAGCACGACGGCCAGAACAGCACGACCGGCCACAATCGCATGGCGTGAGTAGTCGGTTTTGTTTCCGGATTCGATGGCTGTATCAGCTTGCGCCAACGACAGATGCAACGGATGGAATCGTTTCACCGCGCCGCCGGCAACCAGGCATACGCACGACAGGAATCCCATAATCATCAGGAGATTGCCCGGCTGTGCCGATCCGGCAATCGCGCCGGATGCATCAAGGGCGATGGCCACACGAGTCGAAACCATGGAAAGCAACGCGCCGCAAACAATAACCACCCACATGAGTCGAGATGCTCGCAACGCGAACGGCAGCACCAGTGAAACGACAGCCAACAGTGTGATGACGGCGAACAATACCGCCAAAGCGATGTCTGCAAATGTGCCCGACTGCAGGTTCCACCCCAAGGCGCGCTCGGTGGTCTCCAGCAGACTCAAGGACGCAGGCTCACCATTATTGGACGAAGCCGGCATCATGACATCGCCGAATAATTGCCGCCATGCCCCCTCATGGGCGTATCGGATCGAGTTGACCAGCGTGGGAGCCACAACGAAAGCCGACGGCAGCGGAATCAACAGCAAGGCGGAGCGCTTACGACGCACGAACAGGAAGAAGACCAGGAACGCTACAATCAATGCCAGCAACAGCTGCGGTTCCGCAGCTACCACAGGGATGAAGCACAGGGATGCGAGCGCCGCTGCCTGCACGGATGTGCGCGGCTTCAGCGGATCTTCCGTATGATACATGCCCACGGCGCGGAAGACGAACGCAAATGCCGCCGGCAGGAAGACCAATACCGTGAGCATCGGCAGATTCGCTTGCGCATACCATCCGAACATCACGCCCGTGGATGCCCATAACAAGCCGCCAAGCACACGTACCACATCGGATCTGGTGAAAATACCCGCCAGCGCCCAGAACGAGAGCGCGCTTAACGGAGCGGCAGCGAACAGCATCAGGGCAAGCGCCACGCTCACGTGGCCGAACGTCACCAACGAGGTGACCATCAACACCATCAGCCATGGGGTTGGCGGCGCAGGAATACCAGTGCCGGCGCCGAACACCCACAGCGTGGTGGCGGACTGCGCCAATTGCTTGAACGTGGCACCAGTCGGCAGCAAATAATTCGAATACAATGAGCCGCCAGAGAACGCCGCGCGGAAAACCTGCCAGTAGGTCAATACGATCGCGAGGAAACATGCCAACGCCATGCACAATGCCGCGACCCAGCGTCGAATCAACCGTGTTTTCAGATGTGCGCGTTCCAAAGGGCTGAGCAGCACCATACCCTGCTGCGCCTGGAAGGCATCCCTACGTTCATGGAACTGCCTGATCTGCTCGCGGTCCGCGCTCAGTACGCCCAGCGAGCTCATGGACACCTTGCTCTGGCGCGCCACCAGACGGCGCGAGCGCATGGCACCGGGAATCGAGGTCAGCGCCAGCCAAGGCAGACACAGTTGGATCAGAGCCTGATATGGCTGCTTTCTCAGCAGCAATGCGATGGTCACGCCAAAACTGCGAATCACACGCCACAGCCATACGGCAATCCATGTGGACATATGGAGATCCGTGTACAGGTAGCGCTGTTGTGATCGCGCGATGGCCAATGCGGCATTGTTGGCATGCTCATGCTCCAACGCCTCGCCGCCACGCGTACGGACACCTTCATAACGGGCACGGCGGTGGGCGATTTCAGCCTGCGGCACAATCACCACTCGTCCGCCGCTCAGGCATACGCGACGGCAGAAGTCCACGGATTCGCTGTACGTGGTCATCCAAGGATTGATGGTCAGTCGTTTGAATTCGTCAAAGGCGACCAGCGCACCGGCGAGCGAGACGGCGAACACGTCCTGGCGGCCGTCATACTGCTCCTGATCGGGCTCGCCATCCACTACCAGCGAATGTACGGCATGCTTGCCGGCATACATGCCCACTTCATGAAGCCGTTCATCTTCCCAATCGCTTTGCTTGCATCCCAGCACACTGGCACCGGGGGCGTTGCGCCAGGCTTCCAGCAGA
Source organism: Bifidobacterium colobi (assembly GCF_018555455.1). Taxonomy (GTDB): domain Bacteria; phylum Actinomycetota; class Actinomycetes; order Actinomycetales; family Bifidobacteriaceae; genus Bifidobacterium; species Bifidobacterium colobi. The sequence continues at coordinate 57,446 of NZ_JAFEJU010000003.1, forward strand.
TGTTCCAGACACGAGGCATCAGCCGGACGAGAGTCGTCATGCAACAGCCACAATGCGCGCGTCGATGCGGGCAGTTCGGCGTACTGCAACGCCTTGGTCACGGCATCGCCGAACGACCTCGCACCCTTGGCGCGCACGATCTGGATACTCACCTGCTTGGCCTGCGGCACCTGCAGCACCGGGCCGGACGGCGAGGGAATGACCTCGAACGAGGTTTTCACCGGCTGGCTGGTACGTCCGGTGGTGTCGGCGATGACAATGGCTCCGGGCAGCACACTCTGTATCAGCAGCGAATGCAACGTGGATTCAAGGAACCTGGTATCGTCCTCCACCGTCACCACGGCCGCGATTCCGGCGTCCACATCCTGCCGATGCGTGTATGGGCGCGCAGCCATGGCATTAGCCAGAGCATCATGGATATCGTTATTCGCTGTTGAACTCATAAACCCCTAGTGTACCCATGAACCTTGAACGAGCCTCATAACGGCGTATGACGTAACCTGCCGCGGCAAATCGCTCGCGAGCATCCGCCAGATTGTTCAGGCCTGTTCGCGATGTTCCTTCTTATACCGACGACGTTCACGCTCGCTCATACCGCCCCAGATGCCGAATCGTTCATCGTGGTCAATCGCCCATTTCAGGCATTGCTCACGGACTTCGCATTTGGCGCATACGCGCTTAGCGTCACGCGTGGAACCGCCTTTTTCCGGGAAGAACGCTTCCGGATCGGTTTGCGCGCACAAAGCCTTGTGCTGCCACGAAACATCGCCATCCGGCTTGAACAGTCCCCAGAGTTCTTGCAATGGCTCGTCGGCGGAATCATCGATCACACCCCACATGCGATCCTCCCTTGCCTCTGAGCTTCTCATAACGCATAAATTACACACATGCTACTTCGCTTTTGTCAAATTACTTCTCGTGTCAATACCCTTATTTAGTGGAATTTGTGCTATAAGAACATGTGTTTTATGGCCCTGTGAGGTCCGTTTTACGCTGTTGGCAATCGTTGGGTATGTGCCGTTCCTGCGGAGGAACAACTCAGCCCGGCCGCCACAGACGCAAGCTGTGACAAAGTGTCTTTCAGACCACGAACTATGGAGAGGATAAGGTATGGCGCAGGAACCAAGTGAAGCGGATCAGCAGATCAATCCGCCAAGCTTCACCCCTCCTGCAGGCCGCCGGACAAGGCCTTCCGGCCCGATTCCCCGGTCTTCCGGCTCCTCTTCTTCCGCTTCCCAGTATCAGCCGAGCCGAACGTTCGATCATGCGGATCAGGCTGTGCCGGCTTCGTTTGCACCTCCCGCATCGCGACGGGCTTCCCAGCAGCGTTCGTCGGCCCCCAGTTTTTCTCCTCGCACGTCACGCAAGCAGACGCCGGCGACTCCCACTGCCGGCGCCGGCTCGGATGTGCCGCAAAGCATTCCGCCTGCACGAGCAAGGCGTTCAACGGGATCGTCACGCAATGTGGTGCGTCCGGCAACCTCCTCTCTTGTGGGAACGAACGGCAATCAATCACTCAATAGCCTTGCGAATAGCCGATTCGCCGCTCATGGCTCCGGCTCCGCGCAGCTCGCTCAGTCCCTTCCGCATACGCATCGCATCCGTAAGATCGTGATATCCTTCATCGCCGCATTACTCGCCGCTGCGGTTATTGCCGTCTACTGCGCCTGGGGATGGGTGGATAGTCGATTGAACAAAACCGACTGGCTGACCGATACGGCTAATACATCTGCAGCCACATGGCTGATTCTCGGCTCCGATGAGCGAGACGAACCCAGTGATATCACCGGTTTCCGCACCGACACTATTCTGGTATTGACCAAGCCGAAAAGCGGTCCGAGTTCGCTGATTTCCATTCCACGCGATTCCTTGATGAACGTGGACGGCCAGTACATGAAGATCAATGCCGTGGCGCAGACTCTTGGCCGCAAGGCGCTCGTCCAACAGGTGGAGAACATCACCGGCCAGAAAATCGACCATGTGGCGCAGATCAAATTCGGCGGTTTGCAGCAGATTGTGGATGCTTTGGGCGGTATTCGCCTGTGCTATGACGAGGATGTTCAGGATGCCTACTCAGGCCTCAACTGGCAGTCCGGCTGCCATGATGCCGACGGGGCGACCGCACTGGCGTTCTCCCGCATGCGGTATTCGGATGCCAACGGCGATTTTGGCCGCAATGAACGTCAGCGTCAGGTCATTGCCGCGGTGATTCAGAAGGCTTCCAGCAAGGAGACACTGACCAATCCCAAGAAGGTGTTGACGGTGGCCGAGTCCGGTCTTGCCGCGCTGACCGTTGACGAAGACGCCTCCCCCATGAGCCTCATGTCGATGGCCTTGGCATTCAAGGATGCCACTGGCTCCAAGGGCGTTTCCGGCAGCGTGTATTGGTCCGATGCGGATTACTACGTGGATGGCGTTGGCTCTTCGGTGCTGTTGGATGACCAGAAGAACAGCGAATTGTTCGCGCAATTGGCGCAGGGTACGCATGCGGCCGGCACTGTGGGCACGCTTGCTGAAGCACAGTCCTGATTGATAATTCCCTCCCCTCGCGTCGGTCTATGTGGATAACTCGGCAAGCTCGAACCACATAGGTCGTTTTCGCTTGCGCAATCGCAGTATGTTGGCTCACGCTGGATACATGAGCCAACTGATTTCTTTTCCTAGCAACCGTTCCGGTGACGCTTCAGCGCGGAAGCGTGGCCGCACACGTCGGCGTTCCGGGCAGTCGACGCACCCGTGGCAGTCCCGCATGATGGTGTTCGCCATGACTGCCCCGCTATGCGCGCAAATCATGATGATCGTCATCATGCTCACGCAACGGCAATGGTTGTACGCCGTCATGATTGTGCCGGGAGTCTTCGCCACATTGGCCACGCTGCTGGCGTCGCTGCCATCGTTGATTCAACGCACGCACAGCACCCCGGATACCCCCGCCGTACCGGGAACTGGTCATGCCGCCAATGTGCAGCAATCGGCTGCACATCATCTGATGCGTCAGGATGCGCAACTCTTCGCCGCAATAGACGCCACAGAACTGGAGGATCTTCTTCGCTTCGATCGCATGCCTTGGCGTGATGTGGTGCGCCATTGGCTGGCACCAGCGCAATGGGATGCACCCATAGGCATGTGCTCTGAGGGAACCTATGCCATTAATATGCGGCGGCAAGGACCCCATGCGCTGGTGGCAGGTACCACCGGTTCCGGCAAATCCGTATTGCTGCAAAGCTGGTGCTTGGCTTTGGCGGCACGCAATGGTCCCGATCGACTGAACTTCGTCTTCTTGGATTTCAAAGGTGGGTCGGCCTTCCGCGATCTTGAGCAATTGCCTCATTGCGTGGGCAGCGTCTGCGATCTTGACCTGGGTCATGCCGCGCGCGCTTTGCGAGCACTGGAATCCGAGCTTACACGCCGCGAGCGCCTGACCGCTCAGCATCGCACCGCAAACAGTGACGACTTGCCTGATCCGCCGGCACGGTTATTCGTGGTCATCGACGAGTTCCATGCGTTGAAGGACCAGCTGCCTGACTACATCAACCGGCTGGTGCGTATCGCTTCTCTAGGCCGCTCTCTGGGGATGCATCTTATTGTGTGCACGCAGAATCCCATGGGACAGGTAAGCGCGGATATGAAAGCCAATATGGCACTGAATATCTGTCTGCGTGTCCGCGATGAATTGCAGTCATCCGAGTTGCTGGGCGACGGTCGCGCGGCTCGTATCAGTCCCGCCATGCCGGGAGCCGCGTTTTGCAATGATTCGGAGCAGGTTACGGCAATACGCTGCGCCAATGTGGTCAGTATTTCGAACGTATGCCGCAATATCGGTTTGGCGGCACGGTTCATGGGTCTTGCGCCAGCCGAGCAATTATTCTCCTCTCCTTTACCTGCCGCGGTACGGTATCGCCCCTCAACTCCCACACATGATGAAGGGGTCTGGTTCGGCATCAGCGATGATGGCATACGTCTGTCTGACGCCACGGTGAGTCTCAGGCAAGGCAATGTCGGCATTATTGGCGGGCATGGTCGGGGTAAAAGCACCGTGTTGGAAGTCATCTATGAGCAAATGCACCATATTGGCGGATACATGACGCGTATCAGCAGGTCGGTTCATGGTATTTGGCGCACGCAAACCGTGCACCAGCGTCCACTCGTACCAATCGACACCAGCTCAACGCCTCGCCCGCCGCAATTGGTATGGCTAGTTGATGACGCGGATGAGCTATTCGACCCGTTCCGCGTTGACGAACAGGCATCGCAATTCAAACAGGCACTGGCAGACCCCGGAACAACAGTGATATTCACCGCCTCGTCACTACGGCATATTCGTATTCCCGATCATTGCCTGACCAGAATAGTGTTTCCCAGCGGCGAGAAAACCAATGATATGATGGCCGGAATACCGTCGACATTGCTCGCCCAAATGAACCATGCCGACTATGAAACGGCGGGTCGCGCCGTGCTCATCACTGGTGCTCAGACACGGCTGGTGCAATGCGCATCGTGAAATACCTGCTATTTTCTGGGCAAAACCTCTTGAAAAACACCGCGGTTCGTGGTTTCCTAGTGTAGGAATCAAGGAATTCAACAGCCACGTGGCTTTTAAGGGAGGCAAGCAATGAGCAGCGCTTTTGATTGGCGAGCCAAGGCCGCATGCCGCGATAAGGATCCGGAACTGTTCTTCCCGGTGGGTAACACCGGTGCCGCATACCAGCAGATTGAAGAGGCCAAGGCCGTGTGCCGTACCTGCAAGGTGATTGATGCGTGCCTCAAGTGCGCATTGGACACCAATCAGGATTACGGTGTTTGGGGCGGCTTGAGCGAGGATGAGCGTCGTGCGCTGAAGCGCCGTGCCATGCGCGCCCGCCGTTCTCAGGCCATGCAGATGCAGATCTGATTATCGTCAAGGCATACGCCGTATATGAAGAAACCCTCCCATATGGGAGGGTTTCTTGTTGTTTGTTGAGCATTCCCCACTCAGTCGCACTGGCAGCTCCCCTCATTGAGGGGAGCTAGGAATGCGCTATTCTTCCTGAGCTGCACGCAGTTTCATGTCGAGCACAACGCGCGTGCCACCTTCGCGGCGAGGCTCCCAGTGCACCGATCCGCCAAAATCATTGGTCACAAATGTGTTGATGATCTGCGTGCCCAAGCCGGAGCCGGAGGTCCTTGCCATACCGCCTTGCTCTTCGGAGCCAAGACCGGTGCCGTCATCTTCGACCACGACGTTCAGGTTGGAGCCGGAGCGCCCGACGGAGATGGTGATATTGCCTTCCTTGCGCCCCTCGAATCCATGCTCCACCGAATTGGTGATGAGCTCGGTCAGCACCAGGGAGAGCGGCGTGGCATCCTGTGCGGGCATCATGCCGAATTTGCCCATGAAGTTCACGCTGATATGCTGATCCTTCATTGTGGCCAAATCCACCGCCATACGCAGCAGGTTGGAAATCACCTTGTCGAAGTCCACGATTTCGTCGGCGGTCTGGCTCAGCCCCTCATGCACCATGGCGATGGTCTGCACACGACGCTGCGCCTCCTGCAACTCCTTCTTGACCTCTTCGGATTTGGTCTTGCGCGCCTGCAACCTCAACAACGCCGATACCGCTTGCAGATTGTTCTTCACACGATGGTGGATCTCGGAAATGGTGGCGTTCTTGGTCTGCAGTTCCTTTTCGCGACGACGCAGCTCGGTCACATCGCGACAGAGGATAATGGCACCCACCCTGCCGTTATTGTCGTAGAGCGGCAGCGAGCGCATGGATACCGCTGAACGATTCGCGTTGATTTCGGAGTCCACGGCAGCCTTGCCGGAAAGCACCAACGGCAGTGTTTCCGGTACCGGATCGTTCTCTTTGAGCAATTCGGTGCCGAGTTCGCTCAGGTACTGTCCTGGCATGGTATGCAGCAGGCCCAAGCGCCTGAAGCAGCTGATGGCGTTCGGCGCCGCGTAACGCACCACGCCGTCGATGGTCAGGATGATGAAGCCATCCGCCACACGGGCGATATGGCGCTGGCTCATCACGGAGTCCTTATAGGGGAACTGCCCACGAGGAATCATCTCGTACAGATGCTTGCCTGCATTGATGCTCTCCGATTCGTAGCGGCCATTGGATTCACGAGTGGCCATATTGGTCTCCCGCACCACCAAGCCAAGCGTCTTGCCGTTGTGCCGTACCGGGGCGTACACGTTGCAGACGGTGGCTTTGCCCACCGAGCGCAGCACCGTGGAGCGGAACACCACACTGGAATCCATGGCGGCATCGAGTTCGCCAGTCATATCATCCGGCATTACATCGCCGACCACATCCTCGCCGCGCAAGGTCATTACCGTGGATGGACGGCATTGCTCGGCGACGACATACTTACCATCACCGTTTTGCACCAGCAGCAGCAGATCGGCGAAGCTTAAGTCGGCAATCACCTGCCAGTCGGCCACAAGATGATGCAGCCATTCGCGGTCCTCGTCATCGAAATCCGGGCGGGTCGCAAGAATATGTGAAAAATCAGCCATGACTACCATGATACGCAATAGGCTTGCTGGTGAGGCATTATGACGCACGATGTCATCTTGCGCCATAATGCCGGTGGTTCGCTATTGACAAACGCGCTACTTACGTTAACGTAGGTTACGGTAACGTAAGGAAGAAGCTTGCACTGCTGAAAGGATGGGCGTATGGCAGAGGAACATGAACACAGCGCCACTCAGCGCCAATTGGATCCCGAAGTCGCGGCAAAACGCGCTATAGCCGTCAAGGCACGTGAGGAGGCGCTTCAAGCTAAGGCGGATGCCGTACGAGCCAAAGCCCAGTTCAAAGCCGAAGCCATCAGAGCCAAGGCCGAGGAAAAAGCCCGCAAGAAACTGGCCAAAGCCGAGAACCGGGCGCTCAAAATCGAAGGCATCGCCCCGGCTGAAGTGGAACGCAAAATCCGCCTTGACGTCCACGGACGGCCGAAACCAGCCATGCGCGGATGGATTCACGCCGTAGCCTCTCCCCTGTCCCTGGCCGCCGGGATCGTGCTCATCTGCCTCGCTCAGGGCGCGGGTCTCAAATGGGCATGCGCGGTATTCATGACCGCATCCCTGATTCTGTTCACCAATTCCGCCTGCTACCATCTGGGCGATTGGAGCCCGCGCGTCACCGATGTGCTCAGGCGCATCGATCATGTGAACATCTTCCTGCTCATCGCCGGCACCTATACACCGGTTTCCTTTGCCCTTGAGCCTTTCTGGCGTAACTTCATCATCATCTCGATGTGGTCGTGCACCCTGGTGGCACTCATCATCCATGTGATTTGGATCAATGCGCCACGTTGGCTCTACACCGTGGTGTACATCATCTTCGGCATCTACGGTCTCGCGTTCATGATGTTGTTCTGGAAGTCGCCATATGCTGGCCCTGCAGTGGTGATTCTGCTATGCGCCGGTGGCGCCTGCTATATTCTGGGCGCCATCGTCTACGCATTGCGCAAGCCTGACCCATGGCCGCGCATCTTTGGTTTCCATGAGATTTTCCACTGCGGCACCGTTGCCGGATACGCCTGCCATATGGTGGCGATTTATATGGTGATCGTGGCGTTGTGGAGCTAGCGACTGCTTCCCCACCCCACACACAGTAGTTAAGTTATAAAGGCCTCTCCCGCGTATATCGAAGGGAGAGGCCTTTACTGATTGATTGAGAGCAAAACTCAGGCGAGCGGCTTGGAAGCCTTGACCACCACGGACAGCTCGCGGCCGTTCGGAGCGGTATAGGTCACCGTATCGCCGACCTTGGCACCTTCGATGGCCTTGCCGATCGGAGAGTCCGGGGTCATGATGTCGTAATCGGTGCCGGCCACGATGTCGCGGCTGCCCAGCACGTAGGTCATCTCATTGCCGTTGAGCTCGATGGTCACCACGGAGCCATTGCCCACGGTACCTTCCGGAGCGTTCTCGATGATCTTGGAATCACGAAGCTTCACCGTAAGTTCGGTAATGCGACCCTCGTTCTTGCTCTGTGCCTCACGGGCGGCCTGATAGCCACCGTTTTCGGAAAGATCGCCTTCGGCGCGGGCCACGGCAATCTTATGGGCGATTTCCTCGCGCAGCTCGCCCTCACGATGAGCGAGCTCTTCCTTCATTTTGTTGTACGCTTCCTGCGTCAGCAGGTAGACCTTGTCTTCAGCCATATTGTCCTCCTGAACTAAAACCTATAGCAAAACGCCGGCTATGACACCGGCGTTCCGTGATGCTGGATGTGTCAGCGAGTGGAAATGATGTCGATGACGAACACCAAGGTATCGTCACCGCCGATGCCGGCCTGCGGAACACCGCGGGAACCGTAGCCGTACTCCGGCGGAATGGAAACCACCAGACGGGAGCCCACGTTGTGGCCCGGCACGGTCTGATCCCAGCCCTTGATGACCTGGCCGACGCCAATGCCGAAGCTGGCAGGCTGATGGCGGTCGAAGCTGGAGTCGAACGGGGTATCCTTGCCCCAGACCACGCCATGGTAGTTCACAGTCACGGTATCGCCACGACGGACCATCGGACCGTCGCCTTCGGTCAGCTCAACGGCCTTCAGACCCTTGGGCGCTTCATCGGTCGGGAATTCGATAACGGGAGTGGTACCGAATTCGGCATTCACCTTAGGCATCTGTTCTGCCATACGTCCTCCTTGTCAGACACAATGCGCCCTACATTAGCACCATTGGCGGAGCTGTGGAAGTCGTTCTTCCCAGTGCGATATGTCAGCATTCGACGACGTTGACGGCGAGACCGCCTTTGGAGGTCTCCTTGTACTTGGCCATCATGTCTTCACCGGTCTGTTTCATCGTGGCGATCGCCTGATCCAAGGTCACGATATGCGAGCCATCGCCCAGCATGGCCATACGCACTGCATTGATGGCGGTATTGGCTGCCATCGCGTTCCGCTCAATGCATGGGATCTGCACCAGTCCGCCCACCGGGTCGCACGTCAGACCAAGATTATGCTCGATGCCGATTTCCGCCGCGTTCTCCACCTGTTCAGGCGTGCCGCCCATCACCGCAGCAAGACCTGCCGCAGCCATCGAACATGCCGATCCGACCTCGCCTTGGCAGCCGACCTCGGCACCGGAAATCGAAGCATTGCGCTTAAACAGGTAGCCGATGGCACCTGCGGTGAGCAGGAACGTGACAATGCCCTGCTCGTTGGCGTCATCGACGAAATGCCAGTAATAATGCAATACCGCTGGAATAATGCCCGCTGAACCATTGGTCGGAGCGGTGACGATACGTCCTCCCCCGGCGTTCTCCTCGGAAACGGCGAGCGCGAACAAATCCACCCATGCGGCATCGGAGGATTCCAACACTATGTCTTTGCGCCGCCGATCACGGTGCAGCAGATCGGAATTGGATGACAATCGCTGGTACATTTTCGGCGCACGCCGCGGCACGTCCAATCCGCCGGGCAGTGTGGCTTCATTGGACGTGCAGCCGTGGGAAACACATTCGCGCATCACACGCCAGACGTTATCGATGGTGTTGCGTACCTGGATGCCTGAGCGGTTCGCGGTCTCGTTGGCCCATACCAGTTCGGCGATGCTCATATGGTGCGCCTTGCACTGTGCGACGAGTTCGGCACATGAGGAGAACGGGTAGGGCGTTTCCGGACCGAAGTCGGTTGAACTGGATTCATCTGCGTCGGCGAATGCGGTGCCAGCCGGTGGTTTATCGTGAATACCGATCATCAGATCGTCAGGCGTGCCTTGGCGGATGAAGCCACCGCCAATGGAATACCAGACCTGTTCGTTCACCAGTGAGCCGGCGGCATCGAACGCTTGGAATCGCATACCGTTGGGGTGCGCTGCCATGCGCTTCCACAGTTCGAACATCACGTCTCGGTCGTAGTCGAAGTGGATGCGCTTGACACCGGCGAGATTCAACGTGTTATCCAGCGCGCAGGTTTCGCGGATGTGCAGCATATGCTCCGTATCCACATAGGCGGGCAGATTGCCTTCCAGCCCCGCCATGGCGGCGCGGTCCGTCCCGTGTCCCATGCCGGTCAGGGCGAGAGAACCGTAGAGCGTAACCTTGACGCGTTCGGTGCGATCGATCAGTCCGTCTTGCTTCAGCGATGTGGAAAATGCATGAGCTGCGGCCATCGGACCGACGGTATGCGAAGAGGACGGCCCCACACCGATGGTGAACATGTCAAGCACACTGAACATGACTGCTCCTTGATTGATCTGGTTACTTGCCCGAGGGAATCTGGCCGAAGATCATCACCAACACCATAACGCCAAGCACTGCGAGGACCACCTGTACAGCGAACAGTACGAATACCAGTGGCTTGCGTGTAGCGAGTTTGGAGCCGTACGCCTGTGCGAGCAGGAAGGCGATGAAGCCGAATACCGCATAGTTCACGGTGAGCGCCAGAATGTCCGCATTGGCGAGCACTACGCCGTTGACCGCTTGATCAAGGGAGTTCATCGTCGAGCCCATGACGAACATGCCCCAGATGCCATAGCCGATGAGTCCGACCACCGCATAGGCCCATGGTTTGAATTTGTCGTTCATACGCGTGGTGAAGGATTCCGCGCACCAGAGCAACGCGAACCCGACTACATAGGTGAACACGACGGCGACCAGTACCGTGGCAACCATCCACGGCACCAACGCCACCACAGGAGCGTTGGTATTCGGATCGGCAATCATGGTGAGGTAGAACCCGGAGCATGCGATGGCTCCGATAGTCAACGCGGTGCCCACTATGACTGCCTGGACGAACATGGTTGGCAAGGCGCCTTGTTCAACTCGATCGACTGCGGTCCAGCGTGAAGCCATAATGCACTCCTCGTTTCTTCCATGGGTAACACAACGAGGAACAGGGTAACGAGGAATTGTTTCGGAAAAGTGCCTCTCTCCGAAAAGAAGAAGTCGAGGAGAATACTGAGCGTGTGCCTCCGGTGGGCTGAGCCGTGAAGCGGACAGCCCAGTGGGCTGTCCGTAGGCGAAGGGAGCGGTTATACCGCGACGGCTGAGCGAAGCTCAGCAACCCGCAAGCCGCATCCGTCTCAGGGTGACGTACAATAGTACGGTTGGTTTATCCAACGCCTCCGTGGCGAAATGGTATACGCAGTCGACTTAAAATCGATCGCTTCGGCTTGTGGGTTCGAGTCCCACCGGAGGCACCTTACCGTGCAAGCAAGCGGCGACCATAATCGAGAACGATGCCGTCAAGCAGACCATGTTCGCTGGCCACATAGGAGTCGATGGGTGTGCCATGATCCTGTTCGGCGGCCGCGCTCACCTTGGCAAGCACACGGTTCCACACCACCGCACCGCCGCCGACCACGTCGATACGGCCCGGATGAATCGTCTTGTATGTGCGGCGCTCGTCACGCGTCATTCTGAGGAACTTGTCATCCACGGCATAGGCTTCGGCAAGTCCCAGACGGTAGCCGTCCACCACGCTATGATCGTATTCCTTCAAGCCGATTGCCAGAGCGGTCATGGTCGTCACCGTACCGGAGACGCCGATGATGGTGCGCGCCTTACCGGCATCCACATACTGGAATGCTTCGTCGATATGCTCATCGATGTCGGCAATAGCCTGAGCGATTTCCTCTTCGGTAGGCGGATCGCTGTGCAAATGGCGTTCGGTCATACGGACCGAACCAATGTTCATGGAAAATGCGCCCTGGACCGCCGTGGCAGGCGCGTTGACGCCATCGCCGCCGATGACCAACTCCGTGGAGCCGCCGCCCAAGTCGACCACCAGATACGGTGCCTGAAGGTCACTGCGGTTCACCACCGACGTGGCACCGAGGAAGCTCAGATCCGCCTCTTCGGTGCCGGGAATCACCTCGGGGCGTACACCGAGAATCTTTTCGATGTTGTCTTCGAACTCCTCACGGTTCTCAGCGTCACGGGTGGCGGATGTGGCTACGAACCGCAGCCCATCCACCGGGTGTTCCGCAAGCACGTCAGCGAATTCACGCGCGGCCACATAGGCGCGCTCCAATGCCTCATCGGCGAAACGATGGGTTTTGTCCACATCCTGTCCGAGTCGAATCACGCGAAGGATGCGCGGCACCACTTCCACCATGCCGTTGGCATCCACACGCGCGACCTTCAAACGAATCGAATTCGTGCCGCAATCGATACCGGCAACGGTCACACTATCCTTGCTCATCTCTTCTCCTCGTGTTTCACAATACCGTGCAACGGCAGATCGCCGGATCGAACTCATCCTTGACGCGCTCCAGCACCAGGTCGCCGATGGGATTGGCGCCCGGGCCCATCACCAACGATTGCGCGAGCAGCGCATGCAGGCATTTGACGCGTACCGGCATGCCGCCTGCGGAAGTGCCCTCGATGTGTTCTTCGCTATCGCCCAGGCGTACGGCCAGTTCATGGCGGAAAGCCAGATACAGCTGATGTGCCTCACCATAGGCGGCTTTCAAATCCTCGTCCGCGCCAAGCATATCGTTGTATTGCTGCATTACACCGGCGGCCTCCACGTGTGATGCCGCTTTGACTGCCTCCGGTCCGGTCAGATAGCAGGTGGTCGGGAATGGGATGCCGCCCGGCAATACCGGACGAGTAATCACGGCAAGCGGTCGACCGCATACACATCGTGCACCGACGGCCACCATGCCGCGTGGATAGCGTCCAAGCTGTCGTTCGACCAGTTCGATATCCTGATCGGTGGCAGGCTGCGCCAAAAGAGCGTCAACAAGCGATTTGGCTTGGGCGTTGATATCGATGGTCACTGTTGGGTTCCCTCCCCTGCACTGTTCTGATCGGCGTGCTGCGAATCTGTAGTATTGGTCGAGCTGTTGCTCTGTTTGCTGGTTTTCGATTGTTCCGCGGAATCGGACTTGGCTGATTTGCTGTTGCTGACCGGTTCATCGGCTTTTTTGAACGAGTATGACAATTCACTATACCAAGGCAGTACTTTGCTGTTGCCGGTTTGGCTGTCTGAGTCGCTATCGCTTTGGGATTCAGTGCCGGTCACCGCCTCAGGATGCAGCACGCGTACCGCCTGCTCATCCGGGAACACGAATCCAAGACGTTCGCGGGCCTGAGCGGTGACGTACGCCTTATCATTCCAACGTTTGATATCGTTCTCCAAATCCTGCTTTTTGGCGATCAACGATGCTTCTTCACGCTTCAAGCCGTTCAGTTCAGCGAGATTCAACGCATAGGTGTGAAATGTGGAAACCAGTTGAATGCTACCTAAGGCCACGATGAACAGGGATACGAAGAACGCGATAGGCCCCGTAGCGCTTCTCCTCTTGGATGTATTGCTGCCGTTTGCTTCGGCACGGGACGACTTGCTCATGGAACATGAAAATACCCGCCGCATTCGACTTGACGAACGCAGCGGGTATTGAGCTTCAGTGGAATGTCACGCCTTTACTGGCGTTTCAATTCACTTGGCCAGGTACTTCTTGCAGGCCTTGAAGGCGCTGTAGCCGGCGTACTGAGCGGTGGAGCCGAGCTCCTCCTCGATCTCGAGCAGACGGTTGTACTTGGCAACGCGCTCGCCACGAGCCGGGGCACCGGTCTTGATCTGGCGGGTGTTCTTAGCAACAGCCAGATCGGAGATGGTGGTGTCCGGGGTCTCGCCGGAGCGGTGGGAAACCATGGAGGTGTAGCCGTTGGCGGTGGCCAGCTCGATGGCGTCGAGGGTCTCGGTGACGGTGCCGATCTGGTTCAGCTTGACCAGCAGGGAGTTGGCAGCGCCGAGCTCGATGGCCTTCTGCAGGCGAGCCGGGTTGGTGACCAGGAGGTCGTCGCCGACGAACTGCAGGCGGTCGCCCAGCAGCTTGGTGATGGCGGTCCAGTCTTCCCAGCCCTCTTCGTTGAACGGATCCTCGATGGAGACGATCGGGTACTCCTCGATGAGCTGCTCGTAGAAGTCGAGCATGTACTGGGAGTCGCGCTCGTCACCCTCGAAGTGGTACTTGCCGGTCTCCTTGTTGTAGAACTCGGAGGAAGCGACATCCAGGGAGATGCCGATCTGCTTGCCGGGCTCGTAGCCGGCAGCGGAGATGGCGTCCATGATGTAGTTCAGGGAGTCCTTGTTGGACTTCATCTTCGGAGCGAAGCCGCCCTCGTCGCCGAGGCCGGTGTTCAGGCCTTCCTTCTTCAGAACGTTCTTCAGGGTGTGGTACACCTCGACGCCAGCCTGCAGAGCCTCGGAGTAGGTCTTGAAGCCGTACGGGGAGATCATGTACTCCTGAATGTCGGTGGCGAAGTCAGCGTGAGCGCCACCGTTCATGATGTTCATGTTCGGGACCGGCAGGATGTGGCCGTTGGTGCCGCCGATGTAGCGGTACAGCGGTTCGTCTGCGGACTCGGCGGAAGCGTACAGAGCGGCCAGGGAGACGCCCAGGATGGCGTTGGCGCCCAGCTTGCCCTTGTTCGGGGTGCCGTCGAGCTCAATCATCAGGTCGTCGAGAGCGCGCTGGTCGGAGGCATCCATGCCGATGACCTTCGGAGCGATCTCTTCGTTAACGGCCTTGACAGCGTTCAGAACGCCCTTGCCGCCGTAGACGGACTTGTCGCCATCGCGACGCTCCCAAGCCTCGGCTTCACCAGTGGAGGCACCGGACGGAACCAGGCCCAGGCCACGAGCACCGTCTTCGGTGTCCAGGACGACCTCAACGGTCGGGTTGCCACGGGAATCCAGAATCTGACGCGCGTACACGCTTTCAATTGCTGCCACAACTACTCCTTAAAACGGTTGTGTATCTAATGACAGTCATAAGACTAGTGCGATTTGTGGACGTTGTGAACGACACGCCCAAAAATAGTGTGAGCGCTCACATTTATCTGTGCAACGTCATTAGTCGAAAACTTGTACTCTCAAACAAGCTATTGCTCATGCCGTTCACAGCAATTGCCTTCAGTTCCCAAGCAACCACTAACTTCATACATTCATCACAGGCCGACTTTGCGCACGCTTTTCCGGAAAGGAACCGGCCTGCATGCCTGCATAAGGATCGATCAGCTCAGGTATTCGAGCTCGTCTTGAGATAAATGCAGCGCTACCGCTTGGAATGAATCCTCGATCTCATGAGTATTGCGTGCGGAGGGAATCGTGAACAATTGCGGATACTGCGCAAGCTCCCAAGCGAGCGTGACCCGCTGATACGAACAGTCGTGCGCTTTGGCGACTTCCTTGAACCGGTCGAACAGATGCTCGTTGAACGGGTCGAGGAATCCGCCGAGCGGCGACCAGCAGACGAACGCCAAGCCAAGCTTTTCGCAGGTTTCCATCGTATGCTCCGGATCCCGATGCACCGGCGAGAACTGGTTCTGTACGGCGACCAGGCGGCTACCAAGGATCCGATGCGCGGTTTCGATGTCCTCATTGCCGATGCGGGAGATGCCGACTGCTTTGGCAACGCCTTCATCCACAAGCTGCTTCAGCGCCTCCATCTGCTCCACGTACGGCACCTGCGGGTCATTGCAATGCGAGTAGAGCAAATCGAGTGTATCGACACCGAGCCTGCGCGCGGATTCCTTGGCGTTGGCGATCATCGTTTCCGGACGAGCATCGGCCTGCCAGCCGTAATTGCCGGCACTGTCCAGCGTGCGCAGCCATCCGGTTTTGGTGGCTACGAGCACGTCATCTTTGGGGCCATGCCAGCTGGCGAGTGCATCGCGAACCAGATATTCGCCATAGCCCATGTCTTCGGGTTCGCCGGTTCCCGGCTTGCTGGGCAGATAGTAGGACCATGCGGTGTCGAGGTAACGCACGCCAAGGTCAAGGGCCCGGTGAATCGTCTCGATGGCTTCGCGGCGGCTTGCAGGCCGGCCTTCGATGGCGAGCGCCATGGTGCCCATGCCAAGGCGCGGAATCGTGAATCCTGCCAGTTTGCCGATGTTGGATGCATCAGGGGTCACAGCGGAAATTGCGGTTGCAGCATCATTCATACCGTCACTGTAGCCCCAGTTTCCCGAATTTCTCTCACTGACTAGCAGTCAGTGAGAGAAATTCGGGAAACTGGCCCGTGGAGCAATGTGTGCGGCTAACGCAATAGCATCACGCCGAACGGTGGGAGTTGTGTCGCTACGCCGGCTTTGAGCGCCACCGGAGCCTGGGCAAGCAGATCGACCCCATCACGGGGAATGGCCACCGTACGCGGCTCGGCGGTGTCGTTGATGATGAACGTCAGCGCTTCGCCGGCCTGGGTGTATCGGGTGTTGATCGACACGCCTGGATCGGTTTCAATCGTCGGGATGCCGGCCTCGGCCAGTACCGAGCCGATGAACTCGCGCATCGCCGGGACGTTGAGGAACGTACCGGCGTAATAGCACAGGCCGCTGCCCTCCCTGTGACGGGTGATGGCGGGTTTGCCGGCATAGAACTGCCCTTCACCATAGGTGGCAAGCACTTCGGTATCATCGTCCGGCACCACAATGTCGCACAAGACCCGGCCTGCAGGCTCACTCTCATGATGATCCGCATCAGCTTCAATGGATTTGCTGGCACCACCGCCGAAGCACAGCGGTACTGTGCAGTCGGGCGCAAGCGCATCGGTTTCCATGGTCCACACGCCGGAGGTTTCATGGAAAGGTGCAGGCGTGAAGCCTTGATGCAATACGTCATGTTCGTCGCTGATGGCACTCATCACCGTCAGCACCAATGTGCCGCCATGCTGCACATAGTCGTTGAGCCGAGCGGCATGGTGTTCACTGACGATGTATAGCGTAGGTGCGAGCACCACATCATAAACGCTGAAATCAGCATCGGCGCTCACCACATCCACGGATATGTTGCGGCGGTACAGTTCGGCATACATGGCTTTGGCTTCACGGAGATAATCCAAGTCGGTTGATGGCCCGATGGCATTGCGCAGTCCTCGCCATGATGACCAATCGAAAACCATGGCTACGCGAGCTTTCGGCATCGATCCGACAATCAGCGACCCTACTTGAGCAAGTTCACGTCCAAGTGCTGCAACCTCTTGGAAGGTCCGTGTTTTGTCGGTTCCGTCGGCGTCGATCACAGCACCATGGAATTTCTCGCACCCGTAACGCGATCGTCGCATTTGGAAGAACTGCACCGAATCGGCACCGTGGGCGATGGCCTGCCAGCTTTGCTGCCTCATTTGGCCGGGACGTTTGAGGGCGTTGTAAGGCATCCAATTCATCCGGCTGGGTGTCTGCTCCATCAGTAGGAACGGACGTTGTTTGAGACAGCGAATCACATCATGCCAGAATGCCGTATCGCTTGGCGGTGTGCCGAGCCGCGGATAGCAGTCCCATGCCGCGATGTCGATGTCCTTTGCCCAATGCTGGTAATCGTACTGGTAGAAGTTACCCATGAAGTTCGTAGTGATCGGCGTATGCTGATCGACGTTCCGAATGGCTTCCTTCTCCACTTTATAAGCACCAATCACGGAGTCATCGAAGAATCGCGCATAGTCAAGACTCGCTGCCGGCAGTACTGCGCACGGATCGTCATAGCTGCCATCCCCCGCTCGATCCGGCGGGTAGATCTGGTCGAAGGAATCGTATGTGTGCCCCCAGAAATCAGTGCCCCATACCGAGTTCAGATGATCGATGCTGCCGTACCGTCCACGCAGCCAGTCGCGGTATGCGCGCGCACAGTTCGGACAGTAGCACATGCCTTCGTATTCATTGGACACATGCCAAGCCACCAGATTATCCAGCGAAGAGTACCGTTCGGCGAGTTTGCCGGCGAGTTCCGCAGCATAGCGACGATAAGTCGGACTATTCGGGCAGGCGTTCTGCCGAGCGCCATGCCGGTGTTTGCGACCATCGAAATCAACGCGCTCCACATCGGGATACTTGAACGACATCCACGCCGGCAACGCGCCAGTGGATGTGGCCATGATGATCTGCATCCCGTTGTTGCTCACCAGCTCAACGATGTCGTCAAGCCGAGAGAAGTCGTAGGTCTGTTCGTCCGGCTGCAATGCGGCCCAGGAGAACACATTAAGGGTGACCTCGTTGATAGAAGCCTCGCGCAATAGCCGCATGTCGTGCTCCCACACGTCACGCGGCCATTGCTCAGGGTTGTAATCGCCTCCGTACAGCATCAGGACTTGGTGATCTTCCAGTAGGTCGGCAGCGCGTTGAAGTTGAACTGAATCTTGCTCACGTTCTTGGTGGTCACGGCATTGGCGTTGCCGTACCACAACGGAATGGTGGGCAGGTCCTTGAGCAGGATTTCCTCGCTCTGCTGGTAGTACTTGTTGGCTTCGTCCGTAGAGGTAGTGGATGCGGCCTTGTCCAGCAGCGCGTCGAACTCAGGATTCTTATAGTTTCCGGTGTTCGAGCCGTTTCCGTCGGCGGAGCTGGATGCGTAGAGGGTCACCAGGAAATCATCGGCGGACGGCCAGTCTGCGGACCAACTGGTGTAGAAGGCAAAGGTCGGGGTCTTGGAATCGAGCGAATCATAGTATTCCGCGGACGTCGGGAATGGCAGGCCCTTCGCATCAATGCCGAATGTGTTCTTGAGTTGGTTGCACACGGCATCCACCCACTGCTTGTGGTCGGCGTCAGCGTTATAGGCAAGCTGGAATGTGCCGCTGAACGGGGCGATAGCATCGGCTTGCTTCCATAGTTTCTTGGCCTTGGCTTCATTATGTTTCAATACATCAGCGCCCTTCAGGCTGTCGGAGTAGCCGGAGATGACCGGAGCGAGGAAGTCGGTTGCGGGCGTACGCGTCTTGAAGAAAATCTTATCGGTGATTTGCTCGCGGTTGATGGCCAGTGAAATGGCCTGACGGCGCAGGCGTCCTTCTTCGTTCATACCGAAATGCTCCAATGCCACCGGAATCGTAAATCCTTGGAATGAGGAGCCCGGCGTGGATATGGCGTTGATCTTCGGATTGGATTGGAAGCTCTTCATGGCCGAAGCCGGAATGGTGGAGAGCACGTCCAGGTTGCCGGACTGCACATCGGCATAGGCCGAATCAGGCTTGGTGTACAGCTGGAAAGTCACACCATCGTTCTTCGGCTTGCGCGGACCGTTGTAATCAGGGTTCTTGACCAGCGTGATGGTCTTGTTGTGATCCCAAGACTGGAGCTTGTACGGACCATTAGTCACCGGCTTCTGGCCAAACGCCTTCATATCGTTGAACGCCGAATCCGGCACGGGGGCGAAGGCGATGTAGCCGAGTTCCTTGGGAAACATGGAGTTCGGCTTGTTCATCTCAACCGTAAACGTCTTGTCATCAACGACTTTCAGACCGGATAGTTGCGCATCGGAAGCTACCGACTTGTCTTGCAGCTCATCGTAGCCCTTAATCGCCGAGAAGCACCATGCGTTCTTGGCACCGTTGGCGCCATTGGCCGCGTAACTCCAGGCTTTGGTGAAGTTTTCCGCCTTCACCGGAGTGCCATCGCTGAATTTCCATCCATCGTTGAGTGTGATGGTGAACTGTGTGGCGTCATCGTTTGGGGTAATGCTTTTCGCTACTTCGTTGTTAATGGAACCGTCGCTGTTGTAAGTGATGAGTGTGGAATAAATCTGATCGGCAACCTGGATGCCGCCGCTTTCGCCGGAGTCGCCGGGGGTGAGCGGATTCTGTGGTTCAACGCCATAGGCTCGAATCACATTGTTGCCGGCGGTGCTGCTTGCAGAAGAACCTGTTCCGCATCCTGAAAGCAGCATGACCGCAGCGCACAGCGCCGCTCCTGCTGCAATAAATCGCTTGTTCATCTGATGCTTCCCTTCCTCTTGGGGACGATGTGTATCCGTACATCGTCGTTAGGAAGCAGTATTTGCAGCACACGTTTCCTGAACGTAAAAAACGAGGTTTTTGCCAACGGTTATGAAACGTCTCAAATTCTGCATTTGAAAATGGATATGAATCCGGATTGTGAACCGCAGCGGACAGACCTGCCCTCTTCCCGAATTTCTCTCACTGACTAGCAGTCAGTGAGAGAAATTCGGGAAGCGGGAGAAGAGGGAGAGAAGAGAAGAGAAGAGAGAAGAGAACACTGCTTATCGGCGAGGCTGCGGGCGCCATGCCAGATCATCCAGCAGCTGGTTGGCCCACAGGACGATCTGGTCGGAAGTCATCGGCCCCTTGCCGAGTGAACCGTTGAAGGGTGCCGGCACCAACAATTGATGGGTGACCGGACGATACTGGGTACCCTTGTAGATTCTCGCCATGCGCATCTGGATGGATTCGGGCGGGTCGATGCGCCCAATGCGTACGCGGTTGGATTGTGCGAGAATCTCGGAAACGCCAAGTTTCCTGGCCTTGAACTTCAAGCGGGCCACATCGAACAGGGTCTCGAATTCCACCGGCGGCTTGCCGTAACGGTCGGTGAGTTCCTCTTGAAGATCCTTCAGATCGTTCTCGTTGCGTGCCGAGGCGAGCTTACGGTAGGCCTCCAGACGCAGCTTGTCGGAATCGATGTACTCCACCGGAATGGAGGCTTCGATGGGCAGGTCCACGGACACGGAAATCGGCTCGACAGTCTCCTCCGGCTCCTTGTACTTCTCCACGGCTTCGGAAACCATGCGCACGTAAAGATCGAAGCCCACGCCCTCGATATGGCCGGATTGTTCATCGCCCAATAGGTTGCCGGTGCCACGCAACTCCAGATCCTTCATGGCCACGTCGAAGCCGGAGCCCAACGCGGTGTTCTGCGCGATGGTGGCGAGTCGGTCATGTGACTGTTCGGTCATCGGTTTGGTCGGATCGTACAGGAAGTATGCGTACGCGCGTTCGCGGCCACGACCCACACGGCCACGCAACTGATGCAGCTGCGATAAACCGAATCGGTCGGCATGGTCCACGATCAACGTATTGGCATTGGAGATATCCAAGCCGGTTTCGATGATCGTGGTGCAGACCAACACATCGATGTCACGATGCCAGAAGTCGCGGATGATCTGGTCGAGCTGCTTCTCCCCCATCTTACCGTGCGCGATGCCCACGCGCGCTTCGGGTACCAGCGTGTGAATCTTGTCGGCGATGTGGGAGATGTCCTGCACGCGATTATGCACATAGAACACCTGGCCGCCACGCAGCAGCTCGCGGCGTACTGCAGCAGTGACCTGCGCATCCTCGTAAGCACCCACATAGGTGAGCACTGGCAGTCGGTCTTCGGGAGGCGTGGCCAGCGTGGACATTTCACGGATACCGGTCACCGCCATTTCGAGCGTACGCGGGATAGGCGTTGCGGACAAAGACAGCACGTCCACATTGGTGCGCAACGCCTTCAACGTTTCCTTGTGCTCCACGCCGAAACGCTGTTCCTCATCGATGATGACAAGACCCAGGTCCTTGAACTTGATCTTCGGATTCAGCAGCTTATGCGTGCCGATGACCACATCCACTGAACCGGCTGCAAGCCCCTCGATGGTGGCGTTGATCTCCTTGGTGGTTTGGAATCGGCTCATGGCCGCCACATCCACCGGGAACCCTTCAAATCGTTCGGTGAACGTCTCGTAATGCTGCTGCACCAGCAGCGTGGTGGGCACGAGCACGGCCACCTGCTTGCCATCCTGCACGGCTTTGAAGGCTGCACGAACGGCAATCTCGGTTTTGCCGAAGCCCACATCGCCGCAGATCAGACGATCCATCGGCACCGGTTTTTCCATATCGGCCTTGACCTCGTCGATGGTGGTGAGCTGGTCGGCGGTCTCCTGATACGGGAACGCATCCTCCAGTTCCTTCTGCCACGGGGTGTCCGGGCTGAACGCGAAGCCTTTCGCACGCTGGCGGGCGGAATACAGTTTGATCAGATCATCGGCGATTTCATGCACATGCTTGCGTGCCTTGGCCTTGGTCGCCGCCCAGTCGGAGCCGCCGAGCTTGTTGAGCTTCGGAGCCTCCGCGCCGATGTATTTGCTGACCTGATCAAGCTGATCGGTGGGAATGAACAGTTTATCCGCGGGCGCGCCTCGCTTGGACGGTGCGTATTCGATAACCAGATATTCGCGGGTGGTGCGGTTTGCTCCGGTGCCGATGGTACGCTGGCGCATTTCGACGAACCGGCCGATGCCATGCTGCTCATGCACCACGTAGTCGCCCTTTTTGAGTTCCACTAAATCAATGGCTTTACGGCGACGCTTCGGCGTCTTGGCTACGGCCACCGCCGAGGTTCGACCGGTTAGGTCGCGTTCGGTGAGCAGCGCGATTTTGGCGGCCTTGTCCACAAAACCATCGATGGCCTGCGAACGAATGCAATCGAACGTAGTGATGCCAGTGGTATTGATGGCGCGCTTGAGCCTCGCCAAAGTACCGGCTGCAGCAGCAGTAATGGTTACTTGGAAGCCGGCGTCAATCAGACCTTCGATACCTTGCGCAGCCTTGCTTTCATTACCACGGAATTCCGCGGGATTCTGTGCATCAAGCTGCACGTGACCCGGCAGCGAGGCATCCACACCAAAGCTGGTCAGGCGAATCACATCATGTTCGGAGTATTCGAGCGAACTGATGGTTTCCGCATAATCGAGGAAGCTGGCTTCATCGAAGCTGATGGGCGCGCCGGCACCGTGACCGGACGCGGCCACATGCCAGCTGGCTGCCAGGAATTCGTTAGCGGTTTTGGCCAGATCTTCGGCGGAACGGCGCAGTTTCTCCGGATCACTGAGCACGATCACGGCATGCTTGGGCAGCATCGAGCTCACTGGTTCCAAGTGGTCCACGAGAGCCGGCATCAGGGATTCCATGCCTTCCACTGGAATGGCGTTGGCGATGGATTCAAGCATGTCTTCGGCATTGGGAATCGAGCCGATCAGCGCTTTGGCGCGAGCGCGCACGGCGTCGGTTAATTGCAGTTCACGGCATGCGGTTGCCCATATGGTCTTCAAGCCAGTGCCGTAGGTACGCTGATCGGAGGCGTGGAATTCCTTGATGGTGTCGATTTCATCACCGAAGAATTCGATGCGCACCGGGTGCGGCGCGGTCGGCGGGAACACGTCGAGAATGCCGCCGCGTACCGCGAACTCACCACGATCCATAACCAGATCGACACGCGTATAGGCGTTTTCAATGAGTCTCTGAGAAGCCTCATCGAGCGCCAGCTCCTCCCCTACCGTGAACACCAACGGTTCCACATCGCCAAGGCCTGTGACCACTGGCTGAATCAGCGAACGGATGGACATCACGAGGATGCGAATCGGACCGAACATCGGATTGGTGGGATCCGGATGCTTCAAGCGGCGGAATACGGCCATGCGGCTTGCCACCGTGTCGGCGCGCGGGCTCAGTCGCTCATGGGGCAGTGTTTCCCAGGCTTCGAGCTGGGCAATATCATTCGGATCGCCGTCATACCAAGAACGCAATGCGCCTACGGTTTCCTCGGCTTCACGACCGGAGGCCACGACCATAACCACCGGCTTGCCGGGTTTGCCATTGACACCTTGGCCTATCGCAGCCGCCAATGCCGGGCGCAAACCTTCCGGCATGCCGACCAGTAGCGAAGGGTCTGCGGCATTCTCACTGGACTCGATTTCACCGGCCGCCAAAGCTCGGAAATTCGGGTCGTGATTCAACTCGCTCAATACGCCGGCGAGCGAGCCATTGATGGGCTGACCGTTCGCCGCCGCAACGGCGATGGCAGATGCGTCGGCAGTCTTTGCGGCGTCAGCGGCCATTGAACTTCTCCTGGGTCTTGGCAAGCCCCTTGAAAATGATGTCTTCGGCGGCATCGGCGCCATCGGCCAGGAAGTCCGGCAGCTGCTTGCGCTGATCCGGACCAAATCCGCCAAGCACCCAGTTCACCGTGTTGTCGTGGGCGTTCGGCCCACGCTTGGCGTGACCGACTCCCATGCGCACGCGCGCATATTTCGGCGTACCAAGCGAGCGGTCGATGGATTTGATGCCATTGTGCCCACCCGCGGAGCCGCCTGCCTTGACCTTGATACGGCCGAATTCCAAGTCCATATCGTCATGGACCACCACAATATGATCCGGTTCAATCTGATAATAGGCTGCGATGGAGGCCACCGCATTACCGGATTCGTTCATGTAGGTCAGGGGCTTGGCGAGGAAGAACTTCACCGTGCGACCGTCAAGGTTCATCGTGCTTTTGCCGAGCATGGCAAGGCCTTTGTGATCGGCAAAGTTCACCGTCCACCGTTCAGCCAACACGTCCGCCACCATGAATCCCATGTTGTGGCGAGTGCCCTCATACTTCTTGCCCGGGTTGCCGAGTCCTGCAATCAGCCAAAAATCCGATGCCATGTTTCTCCTTCAAAGCCTAATCGACTGTGAAGATTGTACTCTGACCCCTTCAGCTGGGTTTACAGGTTCAAATACCAGTACGACATGTCCCGCATCGTACCGGTGGAATCGGTGGCAGCAGCCGGCATCAGACCGAACTGGGTGAATCCGAAGCGATGCATGAGCGCAATGGATCCGGCGTTATCGGCGAAAATAATGCCGCAGGCCTTGCGCATATGGCGGGCGCGAGCTTCATCCAACAGATGCTGCAGCATGAAGGTGCCCACACCTTTGCCTTGCCATGCGGGATCGATGTAGTAGGCCAAATCGGTGACGCCATCGTAGCCGGCACGATCGTAGAACACTGAAAGCGCACCGAAACCAATGACTTGACCGGGCTGCTCGGATGATTCGACCACGAATACGCCGTATGGCGGCTTGTGCGAGTCCACCCAAGCCTGACGCTGCTCGAAGGTGCGCGGCGTCAGATCGGCGGTAGAGCCGCCGGCAATAACGGAAGCATTGTAGATGTCGGTGATGGCTTGGGTATCGGAGGCGACTGCTGCGCGGAATGAGTATGGCATAGTTGTAGACCATAGCATTTGGCGCTGGTGCACAGCACAAACTGCTCACCAGCGCCAAATACTAGTAATTGTTACTTGTCCAGCTCGATGGCCTTGTTGATGGCGTCTTCGAGCTTCTTCTGCGCTTCGCCGTAAGCGGTCCAGTCGCCATTCTTCATGGCATCCTGACTGTCCTTCATGGCTTGGGCCGCATCGTTCAGCGCCTGCTGAAGCTCGGGACTGCGCGCAGTGTCGGATGAGGTACCGGATGATTCGGAGCCCTTGTTCTGATCGGATTGATCGGAACCGGCCTGTTCATCAGCCTTGTTTGATTGCGTCGAGTTGTTGGACGAATTCGAGGAATCCGTACCGTTCGCATTCTCGGCATCACCGGCGTTGGCACCGGAGTCACCGCCGAACACCTGATCCAACGCCTCATCCAGCGTATCCGCGAAACCAACCTGATCGCCGAAGGCCACCAGAGTTTTCTTCAGCAGCGGGAAGGACGTGGCACCCGAGGATTTTACATACACCGGCTGCACATAAACCAAGCCGCCACCAAGCGGCAACGTCAACAGATTGCCGCGCACCACCTTGGTGTCGCCAGATTGCAGCAGGTTCAGTTCCTTGGATACATCGGCGTTGGCGTTGAAGTTGTTCTGCGCCTGGCCAGGGCCCGGCACATTGGAATCCTTCGGCAGCTCCTGCAGTCGAATGGTGCCATAGTTGGGCCCGATCTTGCCCTTCTGATTACCGGCGTCGGAATCCACCGAGAGGAATCCGGTCAGGATTTCACGGGTGGATTGACCCGCCGGAATATAGGTGGAGGTCAGGGAGAAGATCGGCTCCTTGGTACCGCCGGTCTGCAGCGTCAAATAGTACGGCGGCTGGAGAATGTCCTGATCCTGCTGCGCCTGGGATTCGGTGGGGTCGACTGGCGTCTGCCAGAAATCCTCACCGGAGTAGTACTGGCTTGCGGAAGTCACATGGTACTTGGACAGCAGTTCGCGCTGCACCTTGAACAGGCTTTCCGGATAGCGCATATGGCTCATCAGGTCGCCGGAAATCTCGCTCAACTGGTGGTACTGGCCGGGGAATACCTGCTCCCATGCCTTGATCACTGGGTCGGAGGTGTCCCACACGTACAGGTCCACGGAACCGTCGTACGCGTCAACGGTGGCCTTGACCGAATTGCGGATGTAGTTGGCCTGCTGCGAACCCAGCGACGACACCGTGGAGGAGGAGACCGTGGTGGAATCCTGGGTGGCGGTGCCGAGGTTGGTCATTTGCGAGTACGGGTAGGCATCGGAGGTGGTGTAGCCGTCCACGATCCACTTGACGCGTCCGTCCACCACGGCTGGGTAGACGCGACCGTCGAGCGTCAGGTACGGTGCCACCTTGGCCACGCGCTCCTTCGGGGAACGATCGTACAAGATCTGCGAGGCGGAGGTCACACGGTCGGAGAACAGGATCTGATCGGAACCGAATCGGATCGCATAGAGCAGACGAGCGAGCAGATTGCCCACCGAAGGTCCACCGTTGCCCTTGAACGTGGTCAACGCGCCCTCGGAGCCGGTCGGATAATCGAACTCCCACGGCTGGGTGCCACTCGGAGCACCGACGATCGAGTATTCGGTGGTGTTCGGCGAGAAGTAGATGCGCGGCTCATACTTCTGCGATTCGGTGAGCTTGCCTTGGGTCGGAATACCGGATTCGAAGAATTCCGGCTGACCGTCGGCGGTCACCTTGTTACCGTAGGCGGCCACCACACCGTAACCGTGCGTGTACACGGTATGATCGTTGACCCAGTTACGGTTGTCATTGCCGTCCAGATCGAGCTCGCGGGCGGCGATCACCGTGTCCTGGGAGACGCCGTCCACCTCATACTTGTCGACGGCAAGCGTGTCGGCGAAGGTGTAGTACTGCTTGGACTGCTGCAGCTGCTTGAACGTGGGGCTCACCACCTGCGGGTCCAAGAGACGAATCTGCGCGGTGGTATCCGCCTCCTTGGCGAGCGCCCCCTGCTCACCCTTGCTGGTGACCTTGTAGTTCTCGGTCTTCAGCTTATCCAAGCCATAGGCGGCACGGGTGGCGTCGATATTGCGCTGAATGTAGGTGGATTCCATCTCCTGCGCGTTCGGATTCACACGGAAACGCTGCAGCAATGCTGGCCACACCATGGACAGCACCAAGGCCACCACCACGGTTGCGGCGATGGAGATAACCGGCACGCGCCATGCCTTCAATGCGGCGGAGGCACGCACGCCGAGCGGAGCCTGACCTTCCAACGCATGCGATTGCATAAGCCAAACACCGAGCACGATGCCGAGAACCGCGGTGATTACCGCCATGATGATGGTGACCGGAATGTTCGCATGCACGGCGGTATACGAGGCACCGGTGATACGCGAGCCTTGCACGGTGAGCTGGTCGAAGACGCTGAACGCCTGACGCACCGCCCATGCGAACATATTGAGTATGAGCCAGATGCCGAGCTGTCGACGTGCACGCTTGGTGATGGCGAACAAGCCACGCCCGTTCACCGGCATCGTGATACGGATGCCGCCCATCAGCACATGGGTAATCAGCGAGAAGATCAAGCCCATGCCAAGCAGCATGGAGATGGCCGCAAGCACCAGCTTCAGGCCAGGCAGCACGAATACGTAGAAGCCATTGTCAAGGCCGAATTGCGGGTCGGTGATGCCGAAGTTCTGCGCATGGAACATGAGCAGAATCTCACTCCAATTGGCATTGAACTGGGCGCCGAAGATCGCACCGACAATCAGCGAGACCACAACGGCCACGCGACGCGCGGTTTTCGAACTGAAGGATTTGCCGACTTCCACCACATCGCCATTGATGCGAATCGTGGAGCCATCCGCCGAGTCGGGGCGGGCGCGGATGGCGAGCCAAGCGGATACGAAACCGGTTAGCGCCATCAGCAGCGCGTACGCCACCCACAGGCCCACCTTCACGCCGAGCTGCACCCAGACCACGGATTGGAAGCCAAGCTGTCCGTACCACATCAGATCGGTGATGAAGCGGGACAACGCAAAGAACAGGCTCACCACAATGGTCAGCGCGAGCACCACGCCGAGCATGATTTTGGTGCCGCGATTATTGGATGCACCGGGGTGTCGCGTCAGACGCGGACGCGTCGGGCCTGCGAACGGTGAACGAGGTTTGCCGCCACGATGGGCATCGTGGGAGGAGGGAGCGTCTCCATCAGCCTCGACATCGAGGATAATCGGATCATCGTCATTGGATTGGCCGCGCTTGTGGCCGTCACCGCCGCTGCCATTGCCAAAGAACACAGAGAAAGGATCATTAAAAGACATGCCTTCCAGCGTACAGACAGGCCGGGAATGCGGGTTATGCGCTGAGCACATCATGCTGAAGGCCAACCCTTTATGCCATTGATGATATGCGCACACCGGTGCGCACGCCTATGCGCACACCGGCGATATCATGCCGCCCCGCCTATGCTGGACAGTATGAATCATCCCGCATCATCGCCGCACTCGCCATCGCCGCACGAACGTAAGCTCTCACACCGAGCAACGCTATTGCTTGCATGCGCATGTGTGCTGGCGCTTGTGGGCGCGGCTGTGTACGGGTGGCATAACGGCTTATTCGCGATGATAGGCCGCAATAATGGTGCGTCGGCGTATTCCATCGGGAATGATATTCCACGGCAATTGACTCGCGGACAGGTACCCAAACCCGACCTTTCCCCCGCCGGCAAAGCGCGTCGCATGGTGCAGGCCATGGATATGCGCACTCGGGTGGGGCAACTGGTGATGGCACCGCTGACTCCCGGAACCGATCCCAGTTCTTTGGCGTCGCTGATTGCCGACCGTCATGTGGGATCGGTGCTCATCATCGGCAATTGGAACACGGGAGCGGCTTCGGTACGTTCCGTAGTGGATCAATTGCAGGGTTATGCTGCAGCCGACAACAAACTCATCGTGGCCACTGACCAAGAGGGCGGCTATGTTCAGCATCTCAGCGGCCCCGGCTTCGATCAGATGCCCACCGCCATGGAACAGGGTGCCATGGCAGAGAATCAATTGCAACAGTTGGCATCCGTCTGGGGATCGCAGTTGGCATCAGCAGGCATCAATGTTGACCTTGCTCCGGTACTGGGCACGGTTACGGTAAATCGTGCATCCAATGCGCCGGTCGGTGCGCTGGCACGAGACTTTGGAGGAGATGCTGCCGGTAACGCCAGTCATGGCATGGCATTCGTTCAGGGGATGCGCGACGCCAAAATCGAATCCGCAATCAAGCATTATCCGGGATTGGGATCGGTGATCGGTAATACGGATTTCACCACTGATGGCATCCGCGATACCACCACCACACTGAATGGCCCTGAAATCAACGCGTTCGATACCACCATCCGTCAAGCGCATCCGGCAATGGTGATGATGGCATTGGCCACTTATCAGGCAATCGATCCTGATAATCCGGCAGTGTTCTCGCCAACGATAATCAACGGTCATATTCGCCACGATCTCAACTACCACGGTGTGGTGATTTCGGATTCGTTGTCGGCGGCGGCACTGAGCAGTTACAGTCCCGCTGACCTGGGCGTCAAGCTGGTGGATGCCGGAGGCGATCTTGCATGCGTCGGCGCCGCCAACTATGTGGAGCCGATTCTGGATGGATTGTCCGCACGGGCGGATGCCGATCCCGCTTTCGCCGCCAAAGTCACCCAAGCGGCGACACGGGTAATGACGTTGAAGATCACCATGGGCCTAGCCTGACGGCTTGGGCACCATCACCGGTACAAGCCATGCTTGCCGATGTATTGCACCACACCGTCCGGCACCAGATACCACACCGGTTCGTTCTGATGCGCGCGGCGGCGCACATCGGTGGATGAGATGGCCAACGCGGGTATCTCCAACGTGTCCACTTTGCCCTCAGGCAGCTTGACGCCTTCCGGCGAGGAATATCCGGGACGTGTAACGGCTACGAAATGGGCGAGATTCCACATTTTCTCGGCATCCTTCCACTGCATGATCTCCGCCACGGCGTCCGCGCCGGTGATGAAGAACAGTTCGGCGTCCGGATGCTGGGCGCGAATATCCTTCAACGTGTCAATGGTGTAGGTGACGCCCGGGCGATCGATATCCACGCGGGAGACCGTGAACTTGGGGTTTGAAGCCGTGGCGATCACCGTCATCAGGTAACGGTCCTCGGCATTGGTGACGTGCTTATCCAGCTTGAACACCGGACGCCCGGTAGGCACGAAGATGACTTCATCTAAGTCGTACACCCACGCCACTTCGGAAGCTGCAACCAAGTGGCCGTTATGGATCGGGTCGAATGTGCCGCCCATGATGCCGATACGCAGACGGGTATGCCAATTGCCTCGGGCGGATAAACGGCCTTTGCCGTGTCCTTCTGCGCCGGATTGTCCGGACAAATCCGACATGCGGCGACCGGTTTCCTCCTGCGCAATGGCCACGAGTTCGGTGGGCTCGCTGACGCTCATGCCTGACCACCTTCATGGGCGCCGGCAGCCTCGCCATCAGCGGTTTCGGTCTCATGCTCAATATCGTCCGCGGTGGGGTCTGTTTCCTTGGGATCGATTTTGCCCATATCCTCATCCCACTCGTCCTGAACCACGCGACGAATCTCGGCAAACGTTGGCAGTGGGAATTCAGGCTGATACAGTCGGCGTACTTCGGCCACACGTTCGGTGATGCGAATCAGCGTATCGGTCATGCCGTCGATATCGCCGTCGTGTTCCATTTGGCTGAACTTGGCGATGTAGCTTTCCATCAGCTCCATATGTTCGCGTACGACCTTCAACTGGGCGTCGGTCAGATCCACGACTTCCGGGGAATCGGTTTCCGGCCAGCCGATGAGCACGGCATCCGCATATTCCAAGGATGCGCGCTGCGCCGCCGATGCAATGCCGTCCTCGATTTGCACCAGGAACACGTAGCGAACGATGCTCAAACGTTCAGCTGCGATTTTGAGCCCAATCTTCGGGTCTTGAGGCTCGACGGTGGTAGTCTCCATGGTTTCGCTCATGCGCGCACCTGTCCTGTTCCATATCCGATCCATTTGGTTGTGGTCATTTCACGCAATCCCATAGGCCCTCGGGCATGCATCTTCTGCGTGGAGATGCCCAGTTCGGCACCGAAACCGAATACGCCGCCGTCGGTGAACCGCGTGGATGCGTTGACCATTACTACAGCCGAGTCTATACGCTTGGTGAACGTTTCGATTGCCTCGTAGTCCTCGGCAATGATGGATTCCGTGTGTCCAGTGGAGTGCTGATTGATGTGGGTGATGGCTTCATCGAGGCTGTCCACCACTTTGACGCCCATCTTCAATGCCAGATACTCGGTATCCCAATCCTCTTCGGTGGCATGGTTGAGCTCGATGCCCTCGATGGCTGCGCCTTGGATGATGTCATATGAGATGGCATCCGCCTGCAACACCACGTTCGCTTGGGCCAGCGCAGTAGCGATAGCGGGCAGAAAATCAGCTGCCACATCCTTATGCACCAGCAGTTTTTCGGCGGCATTGCAGACACCGACGCGCTGCGTTTTCGCATTCAGGATAATCGGAATGGCTTTGGTCAGGTCACCGGATCTGTCGATGTAGATATGCACGTTACCGGCACCGGTTTCGATGACCGGGACTTTGGAGTTGCGTACAACGGCTTGAATCAGTCCCGCACCTCCACGCGGCACCAGCACATCGATATGTCCGCGCGCCTCCATCATGGCAGTGGCACCGGCTCGCCCATACTGATCCACGGATTGCACGAGCGCGACATCGAAACCATGCGCTTCAAGTACCGGCGCGATTACGCTCAACGTGGCTGCATTGGTACGTTCCGCAGCATGACCGCCGCGCAGTATCGCGGCGTTTCCGGATTTCAGGCACAGACTGGCCACATCCACGGTAACGTTCGGGCGAGCCTCATAAATCATGCCGATGACGCCCATCGGAACACGGGTTTGCGTCAGGCGCAGTCCATTTGGCAGATTGTATCCGCGAACAATCTCGCCAACTGGATCAGGCAGCGTGGCCACATGGCGTACGCCTTGTGCGGCGGCGGCCACACGCGGCACATCGAACAGCAGTCGGTCAAGTTTGCCGGCATCCATGCCGCTTTCCTTGGCTTCCAACATGTCGAGGCTGTTGGCCGCTTCGATTTCGCCGGCGTGCGCGTCCAACGCATCGGCGATGGCCAATAGCAGATCATTCTTGACTGCGGTGTTCGCCCGGGCAAGTTTCTCCTGTGCGCGTGCGGCTTGATCAGCCTGGACGCACACCGCATCGAATACTTCGGGGCTCAGTGCTTCGCTCATAACAGACTAGGGTAGCTCACAATATGACGCAGCGCTTGTTTCGGCTCGGTTTTAGGCATAGAAAAAGGCTCCCTTCTCAGGGAGCCTGTACATCGTCACGCCTGAGTCACAGACTCGACGTATCGATCAGTGGATCTGATCAAGATCCGGGTAGAGCGGGAAGTCCTCGACGAGCTTGTCGACGCGAGCCTTAAGGCTCTCCACATCAGCGGACGGACCGGCGGCGAGGGCAGTTCCGATAATGTCGGCGACCTCCTCGTATTCCTTCGGTCCGAAGCCACGGGTGGCCAGAGCGGAAGTACCGATACGAAGGCCGGAAGCCACGGATGCCGGACGCGGGTCGAACGGCACGGTGTTGCGGTTGATGGTGATGCCGCACTGGGCGAGCAGGTCTTCGCCCTGCTTGCCGTCCATCTCGGAGTTGCGCAGGTCGACCATTACCAGATGCACGTCGGTGCCACCGGTCAGCACGGAGATGCCGTTGGCCTTGACGTCGTCGGCCATCAGACGGTCGGCGAGAATCTTGGCACCGTCGAGCGTGCGCTGCATACGATCCTTGAACTCCGGGGTGCCGGCCACCTTGAAGCTCACGGCCTTGCCGGCCACCACATGCATGAGCGGGCCGCCCTGCTGGCCGGGGAACACGGAGGAGTTGAGCTTCTTGGCGTACTCCTGCTTGGCCAGAATGAAGCCGGAACGCGGACCGCCGAGCGTCTTGTGCGCGGTGGAGGAAACCACGTCGGCGTACGGCACCGGGCTCGGGTGCAGGCCCGCGGCCACGAGGCCTGCGAAGTGGGCCATATCAACCCAGAACTTGGCACCGACCTCGTCGGCGATCTCCTTCATGGCCTTGAAGTCTTCGATGCGCGGGTAGGCGGACCAGCCGCCGATGATCATGGCCGGGTGCACTTCGAGGGCACGCTGGCGGATGATCTCCGGGTCGATGCGGAAGGTCTCCGGGTTCACGCCGTAGGCTTCGGCGTGGTAGAACTTGCCGGAGAAGTTGATCTTCATGCCGTGGGTCAGGTGGCCGCCATGGTCGAGGGCGAGGCCGAGCACGGTGTCGCCCGGCTTGACAAGCGCCTGGTAGACGGCGGCGTTGGCCTGAGCACCGGAGTGGGGCTGCACGTTGGCGTATTCGGCGCCGAACAGCTTCTTGGCGCGTTCGCGGGCGATGGTTTCAATCTGGTCAACGAATTCGCAGCCACCGTAGTAGCGGCGACCCGGGTAGCCTTCGGCGTACTTGTTGGTGAGCACAGAGCCCTGGCACTGCAATACCGCACGCGGCACGAAGTTCTCGGAAGCGATCATTTCGAGGCCGCCCTGCTGGCGGCGAAGTTCGGAATCAAGCAGCTCGGCGATCTCGGGATCGGCAGCGCTGATAGGCGCGTTGAAAGCGTCGGTTGCGGTTTGTGCATGGGATGAAGCGGTCATCTGTGCTCCTTTAGGTGTGGTTAACGACTGGTTTGTCGTTCGTGTTGCACTGTATTGACCTTTTGTAGCGGGACTGTTTCATGCAGCCGTGTTACGTCTCACCACATGGACTTGTTTCATGGATCATTACAGTCACATGGACAGTTTTAGAGTGGCATCAGAAACGAGATGGAATCAGCCGCTGCCCATAGCGCACGGTAGACTAGAGAAGATTTTCAAACCCTTTCTGGCTTCAAGATTCTAAGGATTATCGTGGCTACCACCTTCCATTCCACTCGCAGCACCACCGATTCGCTGACCGCCAAGCAGGCAATCCGTAAGGGCATCGCCGACGACGGCGGCCTGTTCGTCTCCGACTCTCTGGGCCAGACCAAGGTGGATATCGCCGACTTGGCCGGCAAGACCTACCAGGAAATCGCCGCCAGCGTGCTTGGCGCACTGCTGCCGAACTTCACCGCCGAAGAGCTTGCCCAGTGCATCACCGACGCCTACGGTTCCCAATGGTCCGACGAGCGCATCACCCCGTTGAAGCCGCTCGGCGATGACTACATTCTCGAACTGTTCAACGGCCCGACCTCCGCATTCAAGGATGTGGCCCTGCAGATCCTGCCACGCTTCATGGCGCACACCACACCTGCCGACGGGGATCCAGATGAGAAAATCATGATTCTCACGGCCACCTCCGGCGATACCGGCAAGGCCGCGCTGGCCGGTTTCGCGGATGCTCCGGGCACCGCCATCACCGTCTTCTATCCGGAAGGCAAGGTGAGCCAGGTTCAGGAACTGCAGATGACCACGCAGACTGGCGCGAATGTGAACGTGGCCGCCGTGGAGGGCAATTTCGATGACGCCCAGTCCGCGGTCAAGCGCATTTTCGGCGACAAGGTACTGGCCGAGCGTCTCGCCAAGGATTCTCATGTAGTGCTCTCCTCCGCGAACTCCATCAACGTGGGCCGCTTGGTGCCGCAGGTCGTCTACTACTTCTCCGCATACGCGCAGCTGCTCGCCGACCAGGTGATCAATGTTGGCGACGAGGTGGAGTTCGTGGTGCCGACCGGCAATTTCGGCGATATTCTCGCCGGCTACTACGCCAAGCTGCTGGGCCTGCCGGTCAAGCACTTGGTGGTGGCTTCTGATAAGAACAATGTGCTGTTCGACTTCCTGACCACCGGTACGTACAACCGTCAGCGCCCGTTCTTCCAGACTATCTCCCCCTCGATGGATATCCTCATCTCCTCGAATCTGGAACGCATGCTCTACTACTTCTCTGAGGGCGACACCCGTCTGATCGCCATGCTGATGAACGATCTCAACAAGTGGGGCACCTACGAGATCCCCGAAGAGCTGCTCGCCAAGATTCGTCAGCTGTTCGGCTGCGGTTGGGCCAACGAGGATCAGGTGCGTGAGATGATTGCCGACTGCTGGAAGAAGAACCATTACGTGATCGACCCGCACACCGCCTGCGCGTACTTCGTGGCCCAACAGATGCCGCGCGATCCGCTGATCCCGCGCGTGATTCTGGCTACGGCAAGCCCCTACAAGTTCCCGCGCGTAGTGAACGAGGCACTGGGCTTCGACGCCACCGGCACCGACTTCGAATGCATGGATGTGCTGTCTCGCGAGACCGGCACCACCGCACCGGCAGCATTGCGCGGACTGGAGAGCGCCGACGTGCGATTCAACACCGTTGTGCCGATTGACGGCATGGAGCGTTTCGTGGCCAACGCCGCCGAATCGCTGTGAAGTAAAACTCAGTTTTCTTAACGAAGACGATTGAGGGGGAGCCCAGGCATGTTGCCGGACTCCCCCTCAGCTGTATTACACCCGGTAATCCAATTAAAGAGACATCATCATATCAAACATAGTAATTTGTTTGATATGTTTGATATGATGGTATTGATATGTACGAGTATCCGATGATGGAGGCGAGCATGTGGACGGAAGAAGAAATCGACGCCCTGCTGAACCCCCTGCGCTCGGCGCAATCGGATACTCAATCCATTGAAATCAAGGAAGCTGCAGGAGGTTTACCTGCTTCTCTGACCGAAACCATTTCCGCATTTGCCAATGGCACAGGCGGCACTATCATTCTCGGCATTTCAGAACACGACGACTTCTCTCCCGTCCAAGGCTTTCAGGCAAAACCCATTGCCGAAGCATTGGCACAGATGTGTCGGGATAAAACCACTCCTCCCCTGCAACCACTTATCGGCATAGCAACATATCGCGATTCCGCTATTGTTATCGCGGTTATTGATGAAATTGATCCGCTCAGCAAACCCTGCTATGTCCGTACTCGAGGACGCTACAGCGGCTCTTTCATCCGTGTTTGGGACGGCGACCGCAAACTCAGCCATTACGAAATCGACCGTTTGCTGGAAAACCGGTCACAACCCACGCATGATCGAGCATTAGTTGCAGACGCCAGCATAAGCGATCTCCTACCTGACTTGCTGCAGTCCATTCTCGCCGCACGGCGAAAGCAAAGCCCACGCATCTTTGGCAATCTCTCCGATGAAGAAGCTCTTCAATCGTTAGGAATAGTCAAAGTTGACAGCACTGGTACACTCCGGCCAACCGTGGCAGGTCTGCTGGTTGCCGGCAATTACCCTCAGCAATTCATGCCACGAGTAAATATCACGTTCACTTGCTATCCGGGATATGACAAGGTTTTTGCAGGCGGTGTGAAGTTCATCGACAACTGCTCGTTTGACGGCCCAATTCCGGAAATTCTCGACAACGTATTGAGCTCCGTAAGAAAGAACATGAGAATCGGCGGCGTATTGGACGGCCCGTTCCGCAAAGATACTTACGAATACCCTGAGGATGCGGTGCGCGAAGCTGTAGTCAATGCCATCATGCATCGCGATTACTCCCCGATGGCCCAAGGCGGGCAAATTCAGGTCAATATGTACAAGGACCGATTGGAGATACTCAATCCGGGTGGGCTATACGGCAACGTGACGTTGCAGTCCCTCAGCAGCCCCGGAGCCACATCCACTCGCAACCAGACGCTCGCCAAACTACTGGAATGCACCCCGTTCCACGGTGGCATGGTGGCGGAGAACCGCGGCACCGGCTACAGCCTCATCAATCGTCTGCTGCAAGACAACGGCAACGGCGAGCCGGAAATCTACAGTACATTGAACACATTCTGCGTCACCTTCCGTTCGGCGGATACCTCCCACCTGCCAGACAGTCGTAGAGATCCGAAATATGCAACATGGTCGGATCGCCCTGATGTTGATTACAGCGCCAAACGAGGTTTATCCCACGGAGAATCGGCAACCACGCCCCGGCCGAAAATCATCCCCTTCCCGCAAAACGCCGTTCACGGTGTCGAATTATCGAATCAAGAGATGTATGACAGGTACGCAAAAGGCGTTCCCGGATTGGACGAGGCCTATGCGCGCATTCTCGGCGTTCAGGCCAAAGCCTTCGCAGGCAGTGGCGAATCCACTTTGGAAGAAACACTGATTCAGCTGTTGACGGTACG
Source organism: Bifidobacterium colobi (assembly GCF_018555455.1). Classification (GTDB taxonomy): domain Bacteria; phylum Actinomycetota; class Actinomycetes; order Actinomycetales; family Bifidobacteriaceae; genus Bifidobacterium; species Bifidobacterium colobi. The sequence goes on from NZ_JAFEJU010000003.1 coordinate 94,408, forward strand.
TGGTGTAGCGCAAACACCCGAGTTGGTGAAAGCCACAGGAGCCCCGCGATCAACCGTCACCTACCAATTACGCAAAATGCTTGATAAAGGCATTATCGAACGTACACAGCCAGCGAGAAGCCCCAAACAATCGTATCGGCTGAAAACCGCATAAATGCAAGGCGTCCGGCGCTTCCCATAAAGAAAGCTCCGGACTCTTCAACATCAATTGCGCTGCGTGTGCTCTACAGCTCTTTGGCGCTCCAAATACGCAGGGAGACGCGGTAGGAGACGACGAGGGCTAAAGCGACGATAGCCGCGATTACAACCCAGCCGAGCGGTGACACGGTAACGGTCGTGGACAGCACCTGCGAGCGCAGCCCGTCAGGCAGGAGCAGCAGAATGATCTGCGCAGCGAAGAACAGCGTGATAGCGCCAGTGAACAGCCTTGAATAGGCCTTGACGAAATCGCTGCAGGAGTAGAACACCGGAATCACTATGGTGGCCAGCATTATGAAAGAAGCCATGGCGAGCGGCACGACTGTGACGAGCGCGCTCAAGCCGATGCCGAACCACAGTCTGGACAGTGTGATTTCGATGCCGAGTTCCGCAAAGCAAATCACGAACAGCACGCCGGCGGAACAGTAGCGCATATTGACCTGCGTGCGTCGGGATACCGGCATCACACCAATCATTCGAGCCGAGGCCAACTGATTGTCACTGTTGAATTGGAACAATACAGCGATGGACGCAACCCAATACATAACGGTCAGATATGCCATAACCGTGAGCGGCAAGCCTGATTCGCCCGGCCCTGATTGCCAGGTGAACGCGGTAAATGCCAGTGGGGCCAGGAAGGCGATAACGTTCGTTACTGCGGAATTGCCGGTGAGGGCAGCGAAATCCATGCGGACAGCGATACGCTCGGCATGCATATGAATACTGTTATCTGTCATGAACGCCATCAGAACTCCTTAGCGTGGTAGATGCGCGACGAAACGGCGAGCGAGACGATTGCCGCGACCGCTGCCAGAACCACTCCGCCCAGAGTCGGCCAGAACATGCCTACGCCCGACATGGTCTCGGCCAACGACACCATCCATGACATGAGAGCGTCAATCGAAGCCGGAGCCAGTTTGGCGAACAGTGCGAATACAGCGGCTATCGCCGCGCCGAGCCCAATGCAGATGAGCATCATCGTCAGCAACGCCTTCTGATACGTGAACCGATAGCACAGGGGAAGCATCACCGATTCGAGCAGCGCATACATTACGACCGCAGTCAGCACAGATATTGCCAGCGCTGAAAACTGAATCTTTCCGGATTCAAATACCATGCCAGCGCCGACGCAAACCGCAACTTCCAACGCCAGTATCAGCATGCATGCGCCGACCACAAGATACCGGCCAATCACCTGATGGATACGACGAACCGGAACGACGCCATTCATCCAATTGTTATGCCCCTGCTGTTCAAAGGTGAACGCGTTGAGCGGCAACAAGGCGAGCATCGCGGAAACACCACCGATAGCGGCTCCGGGCATATAGCTGACGCCGCCCGAAATACTTCCGAGCAGTACTATCGCCGCGGGAAACCCTATGAGCAGCACCAGTATCGAGAACACACCCTGTGAAGCGATTCGCCGCACATCCAGTGCAAAGGCACGCCGTATCCCGATCATCATGCCACCTCCATAGCATGTGCGGCGTCACCCGTATTGGTCAGGCGAATGATGTCGTCAATGGAGACAGGTTCGGCAGTGAGCGGCGCCATCCAATGCCGCCCGTCTTCGGCTTTGAGCCCGGCGATTTTGCCGAGATCTTCGGCACGCACAAGTGCATCGAAACCAGTCTCATAGCGATGGATGCCGACCGCAACGCCCTTGACGTCAGGCGCAAGGTCTTCCGGTCCGCCTTTGACCAGACGGAAGGATTCCTCGAATTCGTCTTTGGGACCGGTGAAATAGAGTGTGCCACGCGTGATGTAGGTGATGAAGTCGGCGGCACGCTCGAGGTCGGCGGTGATATGGGTGGAGAACAGCACGCTGCGTTCACCATCCGCGATGTAGTTCTGGAGGATGTCCATGAGCTCATCGCGGGCGAGCACGTCGAGACCACTGGTGGGCTCGTCGAGCACCAGCAGTTTGGCATCATGGCTCAGCGCCACGGCGAGCATGAGCTTCATCTGCATGCCACGGGAAAGCTCCTTCACGCGCTTCTTGCGGTCCAGGCCGAAGCGCGTGAGATAGCCGTCGAACGTGGCGTGGTCCCATGCCAGATACATCGGAGCCATGGCCTGTTCGACCTTGTTCACCGTCCACGTCTCGATGAAATAGCTGGAATCGAACACCACGCCGAGATTCTCCTTGACGGTTTCCTCGTCGGCGATATTATCAAGGCCCAGCACATGGATTTCGCCGGAATCGCGATGAATCATGTTCAGGATAAGTTTGATCAGCGTGGATTTGCCTGCACCGTTCGGACCAATAAGACCCATGATGTAGCCGGCCGGCAAGTCGAAGGTGATGTCATCCAGCGTGAAGCCGGAATCATAATGCTTGGTTGCGCCGGTGATGGATAACGCCATCGGCGATTGATCTGTTGCAGTGGTCATAATGCCACGTCCTTCTGGTATTCCTCGGCGAGCATCGTTGCCAAATCATCAAGCGAAATGTCGGCGGCTTTGGCTGCGCGGACGGCTTCGACAAGGCTCGTGCGGGCTTTGACTTCCAGCTGATTACGCATCAACTCGTTGCCTTTGTCCATCACAAACGTGCCTTTGCCTTGGATGTTCTGCACCACGCCCTCATCAGCCAGTTCGTTGTACGCCCTGGTGACGGTAAGCACGGAGATGCGCAGTTCCTTGGCCAGCTTTCTTAAGGAAGGTAATGCCTCGCCGGCTTTGAGTTCGCCGTTCAATACACTTGTGCGAATTTGGTTTTTGATTTGCTCGTAGATAGGTTCGCCGGACACGGATGAGATGATCAGTTTCACCTATGCCCCTTTCGATTGTTTTCCGTTATAGCGCTCGCAGCTGTTTAGCTGTTATACAGCACAGTATAACTGTTATCGTCAACTGTCAAGGTGCGTTATATAACAGTAGAACAGTGAATTGCGATCGAAAAGCAATGCTTGCAGAGCAACGCATGAACACTTGGCGAACAATGCCCGTATCAAGCCCACCGTCCACGAGTCGAAACATAGAGCATGCCTACAATGGCTTTGGAAAGGGGCCTGATATGCCAAACAACGTTGTTACCTTGCGCGCTACAGAGCCAAATGATTATCCATACCTTGAAGCCTGGTGGAATGACCCGTCCGTTGCGGATGGATGCCGCATCACCACCGACACCATCCCACGAGAACGAGTGGATGCCCAGTTCCACGGCTGGAGCGACACCGACGACGATCACCGATTCGGTCGTACCGTGCTGGATCCGGGCGGTATGCCCATCGGCCATATCGCCGCTTGGGATTGCGAAGACCCGGAGCGCGACGCCACGATGGGCATTCTCATCGGCCCGTATTTCCAAGGACTTGGCTATGGCAACCAGGCCATGAAGCTTGGTATTGGGCTCGCCGCCGACCAACTCAAAGCGAAAACCATCACCGTCAAGGTCTGGTCGTTCAACCTGCGCGCACGTCACATGGTTGAGTCCCTTGGCTTCAAGGAAGTCGCGCGCAAAGCCGAAGTCGTCGAGCGCGATGGCCATGTTTATGATGAGGTCATTTACCGCGCGCCGACCACTACGCTGCTGGAGCGCATCGCTTCCGAAAAAGTGGAACGCCAGGAAGGCGAGGAACTGGAACGCCAGCGGTTCAAGTCCAACCGCAGCGCGGATCTGCAGTCGATCTTCTAGAAGCTTCTTCACTGAATAAGGCCGTCGGCATTGCACCCACAGGCAATGGCGGCGGCCTTATTATTTCATTTTCAGTGCTTCACAGTCACAGTCGTGGCGCATCACGGAAGTCATGGAGCACACCATCGGCAACACGTGTGATTTCAGGCCAATCGGCGGCCGAGGAATCGTCATACATAGCCCAGGCCTGCATGCCGGCCGACTTGGCGGAGCGGATGGCCACCAAGAGATCTTCGAACACCGTGCAATCGACCGGCTTCACGTCGAGGCGGCTGGCAGTCAGCAGATACACATCCGGCTTGGATTTGCCCACTCCCCCGGCATCATCGACCGAGACGATTGTGTCGAAGTATTCGCTCATGCCCAGATGGTCCAACGCCGCCGTGCGCAGCTGCGGCATCAACGTGGTGGCCACGCCAAGACGCACGCCAGCGGACTTCAGCTCACGCAGATATTCCAAGGCTCCGGGCTTGGCTTGGACTGTGGTGCCATAGGCTGTGCGGGCCATCTCATCCCATTCAGCCATTAATTGTTCCGGCGTATCCGGCAGACTGAATCGTGCGATGGTGTATTCGGCGATTTCACGGAACTGCATCGATGCCACGGTGATCATGTAGTCGGCTGGCACGGCAATGCCGCGGTGACCAAGGAAGTCAATATCAATCTGGTTCCAGACTCCCATGGAATCGAGCAGGGTGCCATCAAGATCGAAAATGGCGGCTTTACTCACAGCGCGGACTCCTTGAGTAATTCGCGGGCATGGTCGAGAGAGGCTTCGGATTCGGAGCCGGAGAGCATGCGGGCAATCTCATGCACACGGGACTCGTCAGCGACCTCATCCACGGTGGTCACCACACCGATGGCATCATCATCGGCATCCGGCGGAATCTTGGTGACGACAAATTGGCTGTCCGCCCACGAGGCGACCTGCGCCAAATGCGTTACCACAATCACCTGAGAGGTGCGAGCCAACCGAGCCAAACGCTTGCCCAACTCCACCGCGGCCTTACCGCCGACGCCGGCATCGACTTCGTCAAAGATGAACGTCATGCTGGCAACGTCGTCCGAGTCGGAAGACGTATTCGACTCACCGGCATGCATATCCGCAGCCGAAAGCTCCAGAGCAAGCATCAATCGACTCAATTCGCCGCCGGACGCGCTTTTGCCCATCGCCAGCTGCGGCGAGCCTTCATACGGAGTGAACAGGAAGGCGATGGCATCGCCGCCATTCGCATCCAATGCATCATCACCACTGCGCGGCGTGACGCGAATCTCCAGCGAAGCCCCCGACATGGCCAAGGATTCCAATTCGCCGGTCACACGCTCAGCAAGACGCTTGCCGGCTTCAGCGCGCACCGCACTTAATGCGGCGGCGGCGGCAACGGCTTTGCCATGCAATACGTCACGTTCGGCTTCCAATTCCGAAAGCTTTTCGGGCGATGCGTCCAAATCCTCGATTTCATACACCGCTTTGTCTCGCCATGCGATGACGTCTTCCAACGTCGGCCCCCAGCGGCGGGTCAGTTCACCAAGCTCATGAATGCGCGCATTCAACGTGTCCAGATCCGCATCGCCGAAATCCTCGTCCAAATGACCGGACAATGCGAACACCACATCCTGCAATTCCGCATTCAACGATTCCAGTCGTTCGGCAAGCTCTCCGAAATCACCGGCGGCGTGAATGCCACGCAACGCCTGCGCCGCCTGCAGTAGCAGATCCGAGGCGCCGGCACCATCGGAAGACGCGTCGAATTCCATTTGCGAAGAATCCAATGCGGCGAGCGCGCGGGACACTCCTTCGGCGATGTCCGCCGCGTTCTCAATGCGATCGCGTTTCGCTTTGAGCTCTTCGTCCTCACCGGGTTGCGGATTGACTTCGTTGATATGCTCGACTGATTCGCGCAGGTAATCGGCACGCTGGCGTGCTGAGGATTCCTGCGAGCGCAAACGCTGCAGCTTGTCTTCCAAAGCGGCGAGCGCATGCCAAGCCTCACGATAGGCGTTCAGTTCCCTATCGTCACCGGCGGCATGATCCAGGAATTCGCGCTGGCGTGATGCCGAAGCGATTTTCAGCTGCTCGGTTTGGCCATGAATGGTGACCAATTCGCCGGCGACGCTGGCCAGTACGGATTTCGGTACGCTTTTGCCTCCCAGTACGGCCCGCGAACGGCCTGCGGCTTTGACGGTCCGGGAAAGGAACAGTTCACCATCGTCCGGTTCAACACCGGCTTCCTGCGCAACGGCGGCGGCAGAGGCTTCGTCAGACACGGCGAAAATGCCTTGGGCCCATGCCTCATCCGCACCGGCGGTGACGCGTCCGGCATCGGCCGGGCCACCGGAGATCAGATTCAGTGCCGAAAGCAGCATGGATTTGCCGGCACCGGTTTCGCCGGTGATGGCGGTCATGCCGGGGGCCGGTGTAATGGTCGCTTCATGGATCGGGCCGAGGTTGCGGATATCAAGCTCTTCGAGCATTACTCAAGCCACCTCATTCTGGTGTACAGCATTCGAAGTATTCGAGGTATTCGAGGTATTCGAAGCATTCGCATCATCAGCAGCATGCTGCATATCAGTTTCAGCCTCATCGTGATGCTGCGATGCGTGCGCGGATGCTTCGCGCGCGTGCTCGCGCCAGCCGACCACCGGCAGATCGAACTTGGATACCAAACGATTGGTGAACGGTACGCCGGAGAGTCGTGCCAAACGCAAGGTATCACGCGACTCGCGCACAATCACCCTTGTGCCCTGCGGTAGCGCGCGCTGCCGGCGCCCGTCGCAGCAAATCCAGCCTTCGGACATGGATTCGTCCAGAATGTCAATGGAGAAGGTCGATCCCGATCCGATGATCAGCGGACGGGCGAACAGTGCATGCGCCGCCAATGGAATCAATTGCAATGCCTTAACGTTCGGCCAGATCACCGGGCCTCCCGCGGAGAAGGCATATGCGGTGGAACCGGTGGGCGTGGAGACAATCACACCATCAGCACCGAACGAATTCATTTCCACATCGTCCACGCGAATGGACAGTTCAACCATTTTGCCGCGATCCGCGCGTTCCAGCGTGATATCATTCAACGCCCAATCCTCAATAGGCTCCGTTGCGCCCGGCAGCCAGACGTCCACGTGCGCAATCATGCGTTCATCGATGCTGTAATCATGTTCGGCGACACGGCGAATCGCCTCGTCAATCTGGAAGCTTTCGAATTCGGCAAGGAATCCCACGTGCCCCATGTTGACGCCCAAAATCGGCACCTGTGTGCAGTGTACAAGCTCGGCGGCGCGCAGAATCGTGCCGTCGCCGCCCAAAACCACCACGATTTCCGTGTCGTCGGGCACGGCGGGAGGCTGTACGCCGAAGTCCGGAGCCTCGGTGTTGTCGATGATCGTCACGTCGAACCCTGCCACCCGCAGCTGGCTTACCGCCTCGGACACCACGGTTCCGGACTGCCTGAGCCTCGTATGCGTCACCACTACCGCATTGCGCTTGGCCATGGGTTCCTCCTCTTCAATGTCGCAGCGAACGGCTGCACCTAGTCACCATCCTAACCGGCGAACAAGCCATGCAACAGCATTACGCCCAAACCCATACGTGAGCAACAGCACAAGAACTTCCACGGAGTCGATTATCGTAAGGGGGCGGCATACAATAGCTTTCGTCCGCATTCGTGCAGAAAACGTGCAGAATGCAGAATACTCGTGCACGGCATGGTGCGGACGAACCGGAGTACACGAACACTGTGAGGAAGAAACAGGGACCATGGCCAACGACTTCGATGAATCCTTCCTCAATAAACAGGATTCACAAGGATTAGCCTGGTGGTTCGCCAACGACAAACTCAACGCCAACGACACCGCCAAATCCAAAGCGGAGATTCGCGCGGCCCGGCGCATTCGTCGTATCGGTCTCACCGACCGACTGCTGAGCCATCCCGGTCGACTCTCCATCCTGTATTTCCTCGTACTCATCGTCATCGTCACCCTACTGCTTCTGCTGCCGTTCTCCACCCATGATTGGGTGTTCACCAACTTCCCCGTCGCGTTCTTCACCGCAGTCTCCGCACTGTCGACGTGCGGCATTCCGGTGGTGAACACCGCGCAATACTGGTCGATGTTCGGCCAGGTCGTGATTCTGTTCTCCATCCAGTTCGGCGGTCTCGGCGTCATGACCTTCGCCTCGATGGTGGCGCTCGGCGCATCCCGCCGTCTCAAAGTCTCCCAACGTATGCTCACCGCAAGCGAACTGGGCACCACGAAGCTTTCCGAGATTAAAAGCGTTCTGTCTGTGGTGTTCGGCACCTTCGCCATCGCCGAAAGCCTCACGTTCGCACTGCTGCTGCCCGAACTGTTCCGCGTGAATCATGGCCAGATCGGCCGCACCTTATGGCAGGCCCTGTTCTATGCGGTCTCCGCCTACAACAACACCGGTTTCACCCCGGATGCCACCGGCCTGCATATCAATCGTTGGGGTGTGGGTCTGCCGATTCTGCTCAGTGCATTCGTCGGCACGCTCGGTTTCCCTGTGGTGTTGAACGTGGTGCAATGCGCGCGCAAACGACTTAGTCCCAAACGTTGGACGCTGCACACCAAGCTCACGTTGACCACCACCGGTCTGCTGGTGTTCGCATCCCTGGTCTGGTTCCTGCTGGTCGAATGGGGTAACGCCGCACTGTTCCCCGCCGACGATCCCAGTATGAAACTGCGCCGCGCGCTGTCCGCCGCCGTGATGCCACGTTCGGCCGGCTTCGATATCTCCTGGGTGCCTGAAGTCTCCAACGAGACCAAGGCGTTCATGAGCCTGCTCATGTTCATCGGCGCCGGATCGTCCTCCACTGCTGGCGGCATCCGCGTCACCACATTCGCCGTCATCGTACTGATTTGCGCCGCATCCTTCACCGGTCACCGAGATGTGACCGTGTTCCGTCGCCGTATTCCGCGCCGTATTCAAATGACCGCGGTCTCCGTGACCACCGCCTGCTTCTTCCTCGTGTTCGTCGGTGCGGTGTCGCTGATGTTCGTGACCGGCTGCAATTTCGTGGATGCCATGTTCGAGGCGTGTTCCGCGTTCTCGCTCGGCGGTTATTCGGTTGGTGTTGCGAACGCCGGCAATCCGGCATGCCTGTTCATTCTTGCGGCGGAGATGATTGTAGGCCGACTCGGGCCATTGACCATCGCCTATTCGATCAGCAGGCCGATGGCTCCCGAGCCCATCCGTTATCCGCAGGAGAATATCATCGTCGGCTGAGTCAGTCGGTTGATTATGCTTGATTCCAATACATCGTCTAGTACATCGTTTTGCAAGGAAGGTTCATTATGGCATCCAAACCAAGTGGCAGCAAAAGCGTTCTGGTCATTGGCCTAGGACGATTTGGCGGCTCGGTGGCCTCCACATTGGATGCCATGGGGCAGGATGTGCTCGCGGTCGATAAAAAACCTGAAATCGTGGCACGCTGGTCCGCTCACCTGCCCACGATTCAGGCGGACATGACCGATGTGATGGCCATCGAACAGATCGATGCCTCCCAGTTCGATACGGCGGTGGTGGCCATCGGCGACAGTATCGAAGCATCGGTGATCATTACCGGCAATCTGCTGGATGCCGGCATCTCCGACCTGTGGGCCAAGTCCGTGTCCCAGGAGCATGCCCGTATTCTGCAGCGTATCGGCGCACGCCATATCATCAACGCGGAAACCGACGCTGGCAAGCGTGTAGGCCATTTGGTGGCCGGCAACTATCTTGATTACATCGAAATCGATGGCCCTTACACGGTAGTGAAGATTCACACGCCGCTCTATGCCGTGGGCCGTTCCATCGAAGACGTGCAGGTGCACGATAAGTACGGCGTCACCGTGGTGGGCATCAAGGCTCCCGGCAAGGAGTTCCAGTATGGTTCCCGTGAACTGGTGATGCACCGTAACGATGAGCTCATCATCATGGGCAAGCAAGATCAGATCGATCACTTCATCCAAGGCTGAGACCCACAACACGATCATCGCTGTGCCTCCTTCTTTGTGCATTGCCACATGAGCTTCATATCTTGCGCTTATGCTGGTGAGTGAAGCCCAATGAAGGGGGTACAGCGATGTACGAAAACACGGGCAATACCATGGTGCATAGTGGCACTTATGGCTTTATTGATATAGAAGACGAGACCGAATTCTCTTCAGGAGTTCGATTCCGAACCACGATGGTGGAAGGCACGCTGGAAGCCGACGAGATTCAAGGCGACGACCTGATCATGGACAACGGCACCGTGCGATGTACCGGGCCCATCCACGTGCATAGCATCAGTGGATGTGGCACATTGATGACGGAAGGCGATATCGTCTGCGAGAACATCGCCCTGACCGGCAATCTCAAATCATTTGGCAATATTCGCTGCTCGGGAGATCTGTCGCTTACCGGGCAATTACGCAACACCCATCGCATCAGCGCCGATGCCGTGTACCTGTGCGGAGTGCTCCAAGGCCATGATGTCGAAGGCCATATTCTGCACATGGAACCGTTGCGCAGCAATATGTATGCTCGGTTCGGCATGCCGGATTATCAGGCGCGCAGCCGTATTACCGCCATTCACGCCAATGATGTGGAGGCTCAGGAGCTCAGCTGCAAAACAATGCGGGCGGATGTCATTGCTTTACGCGATGGCTCCGCAGTGGAAAGCGCCATGTGCTCCACCACATTGATGATTGATCATTCTTCGAATGTGCTCATTATTACCGGCACGTGCCGGCGCATTCATACCCGTACTGCGTACAGCAGGTATTCGGCATTACCGTGCGTACCTTCAATGGGACTGTCCGCCGTGGCCTTGACCTGAAGATGATGCTGGCCCGCGCATGCCACTACGGTGTCCAGCGCCTGCCGACGCAATGCCGGGTCTTCCACAATGCCGTTCTTGCCAAGCCCCGATCGGCCGACTTCGAACTGTGGCTTGACGAGCAGTACCATTTCCGCCCTGGGCTGTGTGATTCTCTCAATCACCGGAATCACATAGGTGAGCGAGATGAAGGATACATCCGAGACGATGAGCTCAGGTGTATACGGCAAATCCTCACGGTGAACTTCGCGCACATTTACGCCGCTCATCTCAATGACGCGATTGTCTTTGGCGATACGGGGGTCAAGCTGCCCGTGTCCAACGTCCAGCGCGATGACCTGTGCCGCTCCCCTACGCAGAAGCACATCGGTGAAACCGCCGGTGGATGCGCCGATATCGAGGCACTGCTTACCTTGCGGCGAGTGAAGACCATCATCGGCAAACGCGTCGAATGCACCAATCAGCTTATAGGCGCCACGGGAAACATAATCATCGCCCTTGTCCACGGCAAGTTCGCTATGCGCGGCCTTGACCATGAACGATGGTTTGGTGATGGTCTGCCCGTCAACGCGCACGTGACCGGCTTTGATCAGGCGTTGCGCCTTGGCTCGTGATTCCACTAAGCCCGAGGCCACCAGCATCATGTCAAGCCGGTCGAGCGGCGTGGAGGGATCAAGAGACTGTTGAGACATAGGTTTCCCTCAAATCATTGGGCATGAATGGCTCTGCCGAACGGATATCTACGCGGATATCTACTGACGAGTGGCATCCAGCTCATGCTGCAATGCGGACAATGCATCGTTGAACGCCTTGAGCTTGCTGCTCTCATCTTTCGAATCCAGATCGGCAAGCTCGGGGAATCGTTGGACGATGGGTGTGCGTTCGGATGCATGGTCCGTCATGTCATGTCCTTCAAATCGGTCTTAGAGCGTGAACAATGGGATGGTACCCGAGTCGAGATCCGCGCCCTTGTCCGCAGCCTCCCAAGCCGCGCATATGGCGGCGCGCAAGGCATCGATGCTGTGATTGTCACTGACCTGCACCTTGCCGTTTTCATACCAAGCGCTGGCATTGCGGCACTCCCAGGTACCATCCTCGGTGCGCATCGGCTCAGGCTGTGCCTCGGAAAGTTCGCGTAAATCCTTGGCGACGAACGTAGGCCGTAGGTGTGCGGGGGCGAGCATCAGCTCCGTGGGATTGGTGACTCCGGTCAGCACGGCCAGGGAATCATAGCCGCCACGGTTGCCTGCCTCAATATCCGTATCCAGACGGTCGCCGATGGCAATGGAGGATTCCTTGGGTACCAGATCATGGCCTTCGGCGGCGTTCAATTCGCGCGCTTCGTCATACATGTAGGCTTCCGGCTTGCCGGCCGAAGCCACCGGCTCGACACCGGTGGCGGCAATCACGGCCTTGATCATTGAACCGCAGCCCGGCGCAATGCCGAGCTCGCGTGGAATCGTCAGATCCCTATTGGTAACGAAGTAGACGGCTCCGGCTTCCACGGCAAAAGCCACATCGGCCATCATCTGCCAGGTCATCTGCGGATACCAGCCTTGGATGACAGCATCAGGCTGGTCGATGGGACCGTCCACAATGGTCAGCCCATTGCGTTTCACTTCCTCACGCAGATGCTCGGCGCCCAATACCTGCACACGCGCACCAGCCGGCATCTTCTTGGCCACCATGCGTGCGGCGACCACCGAGGAGGTAATCACCTGCCAGGGCTCTACCGTCAGGCCGAAACCATTGAGCTGGTCGGCCACCACATGCTGGAATCGCGAGGAGTTGTTGGTGGTGTACTCGATGGTCATGCCAGCGCGTTCCGCGGCCTGAATCGATTCGGCCGCGTATTCAACCGGGTTCTTGCCTCGGTACACCACACCATCGAGATCAAGCAGCGCGAGCTGATAGGTCTCGGCAAGACTGCGACTGGTTCCTTTGAGGAAACGGGTCATGCTCGCGTGCTCACTCCTCGTTGGATGCTTCAGATGCTTCGGATTCGCTGGATTCCGGCTGCTCATCGGCATCGTCGGCTTCGGCGTCTGCTTCCTGCTCTTCGGATTCAGCAGTGGAATCCTCGGACTGGGAATCCTCGGACTGGGAATCCTCAGACTCGGAATCCTCAGACTCGGAATCCTCGGCAGAGTCAGACTCAGACTCGGCGGATTCGGCATCCGCTTCGTCGGCATCATCATTGGATTCCTCGGATTCCGGTTCCAGTTCCGGAGCGTACTGTGCGTCTGCCGGGTCGATGCCCAACTGCTCGAGGACTTCGGAATCGTCGGTCAGCTCTTCCAGATCATGATCGATGACCACGTCGTCGCTGTCCTCGTCAATATCCTCATCGGCAAACTGCTCTTCAAGACGATCAAGCATGGTATCGAGCTTCTCGGCTTCACCAGTGCGACCGGCTTCTTCGAGGAAGTACTGCTCGGCTTGGAGGGCACGCATACGGTACTCGCCCGGCAGACCCTGAGAACGGGCCACGGTGTGCACCACTTCAATGGCCTTATCCCACAGTTCCAAGTCACCCAAAGCACCGGCGTACACCAGGAACATCTCCACCTTAGGAGCGCCGTGCAGCTGCTTGCCTTCATCGGACTGTGCGATTTCCACAGCCTTCTTCGGATTGCCCACGCCACGTTCGCAGTCGGCGATGAACGGCAGGTAATCCTGGAAGCCGTTCATACGGTAGGCGGTACGGAACTCACGCAAAGCCAGCTTGTAGTTGCCCTGACGGTAGGCCACGAAAGCCAGCGTCTCACGGGCGAAGTCGATACGGGAAGCCTGACGAGCCACCCACTTGGCGTGCTCGAGGGCCAGCTCGGGATCCTTCTCCTCCAATGCGTAGGCAGCCAGAATGTGCAGGCCGATGTTCTCGGCGTGTTCCTTGGACAGGCCGCGCAGACGCTCACGCTCATCCTTGGAAAGCATGGACCACTCCATGCCCTTCGGCATGCGCGGCTCATCGGGGCGGCGTGCCGTATACGGGTTCTGCGAGGGGAAGCTCATCGTGCCGTCGGAGTTACGGCGCGGACGGCTCATATATTCAGTGCGCTTATTCTCGCGGTATTCGCGCTTCTCCTCCGCGTTGAACTCGCGGCGCTCACCATCACGGCGATCATCGCGGCGGAAATCCCTGCGATCATTGTCGCGACGGAAGTTCTTGCGATCATTATCGCGGCGGAAACCACCACGGTTGTCGCGCTCCTCACGGTTATCGCGACGGAAGTCGCGGTGCTCACCATCACGGTTAAAGCCACGATTATCACGACGGTCATCGTCGTGGCGGAAATTGCGACGCTCACCATCACGATGGAAATCACGACGATCATTGTCACGGCGGTCATCGCGGCGGAAGCCTCCACGCTCGCCGTCGCGGCGGAAGTTACGGCGATCGCCATCACGATGGAAATCACGACGATCATTATCGCGATGGAAATCGCGGCGTTCGCCATCATGATGCTGGTAACGCGGGTTCTCACCGGCCTCACCGTCACGACGCGGCTTGAAATCGCCGTCACGACGCGGCCCCTTGTGGAAACCGTCGCGGCGGAAGCCTCCACGCTCGCCGTCCTTGCGGAAACCACCCTTGTGGAAGCCACCGGACTTGCCGTAGGACTTGCGGAACCCACCGTGCTCGTTGCCGTCACCGTCACGGCGAGGCGCGTATCCTTCACCATCGTCGCGGCGACGCGGCTTGAAACCATCACCATCGCGACGTGGCTTGAAACCACCCTTGCCACGCGGCTTGAATCCCTTGCCGCCTCGGTTGGACGGACGACGGTCGCCATAGGACTTATGGCCGCCGTAGGACTTGCCGGAACGCTCGTTACCTTCTGCCATCTGTATTTTCCTTAATCCCTACTACTTAACGGTTTTCCACGGCGCCGAGCGCCTTCTTGCCACGACGGATGAGTGCAAAGCGACCAGCGAGGAAATCGGCCTCGCCCAAAACCTGCTCCTCATCCTCGATACGATTGTTGTTGAGATACACGCCACCGGACTTGATGGCGCGGCGAGCCTCGGAACCGGACTTGAACAGACCGGCCGCCTGAGCGGCGTCGATCACGCGATCGCCGGGCTTGGCCACCGGGAACACATGTTCGCCGTTCTCATCGGCCACTTTGAAGCCATCCAGCACAGACTCGAGCGTTTCGGCGTCGATATCCTCAAGGTTGCCGCCACGGCCGAACAGTGCGCCGGAAGCGTCGATGGCCGCCTGGGTGGCGGCTTCGCCATGCACGAAGCTGGTGACTTCCCATGCCAACGCCTTTTGCGCTTCTCGCTTGCCGGGGTTGGTCTTGGATTCCTCCACCAGACGCTCGATTTCGGCCTTCGGCAGGAAGGTGAAGGCCTTCAAGAGGCTTTCCATCTCCACATCCGGGCGATTGATCCAGAACTGGTAGAACTTGTAGGGGCTCAGCATCGTGGCATCCAGCCACACCGCGTTGCCCTCGGACTTGCCGAACTTCTTGCCCTGCGCATCGGTGATGATCGGGCTGGTGAACACGTTCACGTCCACGCCACGCACCTTGTGAATCAGATCAAGGCCGGAGGTCAGGTTGCCCCACTGGTCGGAGCCGCCAAGCTCCAGCGTGCAATGGTATTCGTCGAACAGGTGCAGGAAGTCGTTGCCCTGCAGCACCTGGTAGCTGAACTCGGTGAAGGAGATGCCTTCCTCGGAGTTCAAGCGACGTGCCACCGTATCCTTGGCGAGCATGGTGCCCAGACGGAAGTTCTTGCCAACGTCGCGCAGAAAATCGATGACGCTCATCTGCGCGGTCCAATCGTAATTGGATACGAATCGCACCGGGTTGGCACCTTCGGTTTCCAGAATGCCGCCGATCTGCTTCTTCAGACGCTCGGCCCAGCCGGCTACCACATCCTTCGGATTCAAGGTACGTTCGCCGGACTGGCGAGGATCACCGATCAGACCGGTAGCACCACCGACCAACGCAATCGGATGGTGGCCGGCAAGCTGCAGGTGACGCATGTTGATGAGCTGCACCAAGTTGCCGATGTGCAGCGATGCAGCAGTCGGGTCGAAGCCACAGTAATAGGTGATGGGCTCGCCGTTCAATGCCGCTGCGAGTCGATCCCGGTCCGTGGACTGGGAAATCAACCCGCGCCATTCCAGTTCCTCAAGCAGGGTGGTGAAACCCGCTTCCTTGAAGTCGGTGACGTGAGCCATAGCCTGGTGCTTCTCCCTATCGAATTGTGTATTGGACAATGCTTGACTGCTGTTTTCAAGCGTCTATAAGTCTCTCAGAACACACCGACAGTACCGCCCCGGCAGGTTTCCCATCACTGACCACGACGGTACAGCTTTTCAAGCGTCTCGCGCAGCTGCTGCAACGTATCGTTGTTGGTGGTGGTCTTAAGCCGCGGGAATGATGCGATCATACGACGCTGCTGATGATTGAACACGGAGTCGGCGGCATCCTTGATACGATCCATGAATTCGGCAGACATCTCCTTACCATTCTGCAAGGATTCGCCAACCTTCTGACCGACCGCGGATGGCATGCCACCGAACCTATCGCTGGCACCGGTCAGCGCATCGGAGGCTTTGGCTGCCAAACCAGCGGCAGCCCCACCGACTACGCCACCAACCATGCCAGTGGCCATATCCGTGGCGCCGGAGACGGCATCGCCCACCTTCTCGCGCACCGCATCGCCATATTTGGCCATGGCAAGCTTGAATTGTTCGAGGCTTTGCTCGAAGTTCACGATGCCGCAGACGGTCACGATCGTATCGGCAATGGTCAGTGCCATCAGCACCACAAACAGCACATGAATGATCTGCAGTGGAATCATTGCGGTGATGTGCGCGACCGCAGGCTGAATCACATCCACAATCAGCACTCCCCCGATGCCAAACACCACGGCACCGAGCAAACAGATGCGGCCGTTCAGATTGAAGTGGAAGTGCGAGTAGTCCCACCATCGCGCGTGGAACAACTGTTCCATTGCCCACGAGGTGAAGTATTCGAGCACTGAGGCACCAATCATCGCCAGGAAGAACAGGACAACCGGATTATGGATATGTCCAAGAATCACCACGCCGGCTACCGCGCCCGTGCCATAGATCGGGCAGAGCGGACCGTTGAGGAACCCTCGGTTCACCCATCGACGCTGTTGGCAGGAGACCAGAATCGATTCGTACACCCATCCGGCGAAGCTATAGAAAATGAACCACAGAAACAGGTATTCAAGGAACAGCATCATTGGCGGCTACCTGCCCTGCGTAATCGCCGGTCGCTGATGGCCTGGTTCGAGAGCCGCACGCAGCGTCGGCTTGGCCGGTAGCGCCTTCTTATGGAAACGGCCCATCGAGAACGTCTCACGGGTGGCCGAAATCTTGTCGGCCAGCGTCACCAGATAGCCTTCGATATAGCGCGGCGGGATGGGCGTCATCGGGAACATGTGCTTTGCGATGCTGTCGCGTTCGATGGCGTTGAGTCTAAAGTCCTTGAGCGCATTGACCAGCGCGGCATGGCCATGGGTGAATCCATGCCAGCGGTGGGTGCCGTTATCCCAGTCATGCCAGTCGTAGAGGAAATAATCGTGCAACAGCGCCGCGCGAATCAGCGATTTCACATCCACGCGATGCCACAGGTGCGCCCGGTCGGCCATCCAAACCGCCAAACATGCCACGCGAATCGAATGCGCGAATGTGGTGATGTTGCCGTGCTGATAGCAGCAGCGTTCGATTTCCATATGGTTGTGTTCGATGATTTCGCTGCCATGCTTGGCAACGAGTCGTTGAATCTGCGTACGAGTGAGCAGACGTCCCACGGTATCGGGCTCCTCAGAATCAATCAGTCTATGCTTGCGTTGTTCGTTGCCGATTGTAGGACAAGCACGGAACGCCCGAACTCATCCGCTCGGATGATTATGGACGGGACACCGCTCTCAGCTTATGCGCCTTGGTCTGCCAAGTAGTGCTGATAGGCGCGGAAACCACCGTCAAGGCTGGCCACCTCATAGCCGCGGTCGGCGAGGATTTCAGCGACCTCCTCACTCCACCAGCCCTCGGCACAGTACACGATGACCTTGCGGTCTTTCGGCACGTTCTTAAGTACATGGGCCAGGGGGTCGAGCGGCGCGTTGATGGCGCCTACAATCGGATGCGCTTCCACGTCCGCCGGTTCGCGCAGATCCAGCAATGTAACCGATTGCGGATCGAGAGCTGCGAATTCCGCCGGCGTGATGTGTTCAAAAACCGGCTCTTCGGCGTCTGCCTGTGAACTGTTATGCAATGCGATGGGCATAGTTGTTGTTCCCCTTCTGCTGCTTGCTGAAAACTCCTTCAATCCGCACACCCTAAGCCTTTCTCGGTCAGGAGGCTCGGGATGGCGGATTGGAGGAATCGGATTTTTCAGACTGCTTCTTAGATGGCACAGGCCGGCTGAATATAGTTGGCCGGGTCGATGGTGGTGATGCTCGGATGCTCGCCGCACACCGGGCAGTCCGGCACATGCTTGGGCAATGGCACACGGCGCATGTTCATCGTCAGCGCATCGACGGTGAGCATACGGCCGATCAACGGCTCCCCTACCCCGACGATGAGTTTGGCCGCCTCAGTGGCTTCGAGACTGCCGATGACTCCCACCACGGCGCCGAGCACGCCGGCTTCCTTGCAGGTCGGTATTTCGCCGGCCGCCGGCATATCGCGGAAGATGCAGCGATAGCATGGTCCTTCACCGGGCACGATGGTCATGACCTGACCGGCGAATCCCACCACACCCGCATGAATGTATGGCTTGTTCGCCAGCACGCAGGCGTCGTTGATGAGGAATTTCGCCGCGAAATTATCCGTGGCATCAATCACCAGATCATATGGTTCGATGAGCGTGCTGATATTGCTGGCATCGACGAGCTCTCGGTATGTATCAATCTGCGCGTCCGGGTTCAGAGCCCGGATGGCTGCGGCAGCCGACTCCACTTTGGGTGTGCCGACTGCGGCGGTGGTATGGATGATTTGGCGTTGCAGGTTGCTCAGGTCAACCACATCGCCGTCAACCAGACCGATGCGTCCTACGCCCGCTGCGGCAAGATAGAGTGCCGCCGGCGAGCCGAGGCCGCCGGCTCCGATGATGAGCACGCTGGATGCCAGAAGCCGCTTCTGACCTTTGACGCCCACGCCCTTCAGAATCAGATGGCGGGCGTAGCGTTCCACTTGTTCGTCTGATAATGCCATGTCAGTGCAGGTATCCGGTGGTCGGGCTGGACGGCACGGCCTGGCCTTCGGTCACTTTGCCGAGGCCGGAGAGGTAGGCGGCGCGACCAGCGTTGATGGCGTTCTTGAAGGCCTCGGCCATCAGCGGAATGTTGCCTGCGGAAGCCACGGCGGTATAGGCCATGACCGCGTCGGCACCCATTTCCATGGCGTCGCATGCCTGGCTCGGGCGGCCAATGCCGGCGTCGATGATGACCGGCACATGCGCGTTGGCAATGATGATCTCAATGAAATCGCGCATGCGCAGGCCCATGTTGGAGCCAATCAGCGAGCCCAATGGCATCACGGCTGCGGCACCGGCTTCTTCAAGCTGACGTGCGGCAATCGGATCGGGGAACATGTACGGCATGACCACGAAACCTTCCTTGGCCAGCATTTCGGTGGCGCGGATGGTTTCGGCGTTATCCGGCAACAGATACTTGGTTTCGTGTTCGATTTCGACCTTGACGAAGTCGGTGTGGCAGACTTCGCGGGCCAAGCGGGCGATACGCACGGCTTCTTCGGCGTTGCGGGCACCGGAAGTGTTTGGCAGGAGGGTGATGCCTTCCGGAATGTAATCAAGCACGCTGTTTTCGGTGGTCTGTGCGCGGCGCAGTGCCATCGTGACAATCTGCGTGCCGGCATGTTCCACGGTGGCTTTGATGAGGTTCAGATCGTAACGACCGGACCCCAGAATGAATCGGGACTGGAATTCGTGGCCGCCGAGGTTTAATGGCTTGTCTTCCACCGGCAGCATCGGCGCTGCGGTACCTACCGGATTGACGACCTTGGGCTGTGGCGGCAACGGTGTCGCCTCAACGGATGCTTCGGTCACTGGATTGATGTTCATAGTGTTTTCCTTTCACCCCTTACCATGGCTCCCCTTGTTAGGGGAGCTGGCTCACGAAAGCGTGACTGAGGGGTAGTTACCTGTAATGGCGGCATTCTTGACGGGAACAAGGATGCCAGTATGCAGCACTGCTGTTGCTCAGCCGCCTTGGACGAACTGGACGATTTCCATCACGCATTGGTCGTCGAGCATGGCCTCGCCACGCTTGTCGCGCGGAATAATCTCTCCGTTGAGTTCGATGGCCACGCGTTCGGCTCGGAAACCGTGGGTTTCCAAATAATCAGCCACACTGACCGGCGCTTCGAGCTTGACCTGCTCTCCGTTGACCTGCATTCGCATCCCTTCCTGATACTAAAAAAGGGCGCACGAAACGAACCGTACCTTAAGTGGTGCGCCCATTCATGAACCCAGTCATGCGACCGTGCCTGACTGATGGCGCATTGGCTACACCACAAGCCGCACACGGCTGAATTATCAGTACGAACTGTGGAGAGAACCCAACAAATCTTGAACCAACGATTCCTTACGGCGGCATGACCCGCGTCAAGTTCCCCGGTCGAAGCTGGCGCTTCCTCTCAGCCTTGCGGCTCCCGTTCGTTACGGTTACTTAGTGTAGGTGCGGCGTGTGACAAGCGAGCATACAACAACGGCTCCCCGCTGTGATGCGAGGAGCCGGAATGCTATCGGCAAACGATTAGAACGTGCCGGGAGCCTTGTATGCGGAGCCGTCGGACGTGGAGGCCGGGAAGAGCTTCAACTCTTCCACCTGCGCCTTGGCGTCGGCGATCTGCTCGCGCACACGGCCGTAGGCTGTACCGCCCTTGCCGTTACGGGAGTCGACGGAACCGTGGCTGGAGAGTACTTCACGCACGCCCGGTGCCTTATCGGCCGGCAGGAATGCGGCGAAAGTGTCGATGAAGTCCTGGTCGGTCAGGTCCCAGAGTTCCTGGCCGCGGCCTTCGGCGATCTTGACGCATGCACCAGAAAGCTCGTGAGCGTGGCGGAATGGCACACCGTTCTTGACCAGCCATTCGGCGATGTCGGTGGCCAGAGCGAAGCCGGTCGGGGCTTCCTCTTCCAGACGGTCGGCATCGAAGTGCATGGTCTTGACCATACCGGTGAAGGCGGGCAGCAGCACTTCGAGGGTATCCACCTGGTCGAAGACCGCTTCCTTGTCTTCCTGCAGGTCGCGGGCGTAGGCGGTCGGCAGGCCCTTCAGGGTGGCCAAGAGACCGGTCAGGTCGCCGATCAGACGGCCGGACTTACCGCGAGCGAGCTCGGCGATATCCGGATTCTTCTTCTGCGGCATGATGGAGGAACCGGTGGAGTAGCCATCGTCCAGCTTGACGAAGGCGAATTCCTGGGTATTCCAGATGATGATTTCCTCGGACAAACGGGAAATATCCACGCCGGTCATGGCAGCCACGAATGCGAATTCAGCCACGAGGTCGCGCGAGGCGGTGCCGTCGATGGAATTGTCGGTCACGCGGGAGAAGCCGAGTTCGCGCGCAACAGCTTCCGGATCGAGGCCAAGGGTGTTGCCGGCGAGCGCACCGGAGCCGTATGGGGAGGCGTTGATGCGCTTGTCCCAGTCGATGAGGCGCTGCACGTCGCGGATGAGCGGCCATGCGTGGGCCATAAGCTGGTGTGCGAGCAGCACCGGCTGGGCGTGCTGCATGTGGGTACGGCCCGGCATCACGGTGCGGCCGGCCTTCTCGGACTGTTCAATCAGTGCGTTGACCAAGTCAAGCAGCAGACCAGCGATCACGCGGGAGTGGCGGCGCAGCCACATGCGAATCAGGCAGGCGATCTGGTCGTTGCGGGAGCGGCCTGCGCGAAGTTTGCCGCCGAGTTCGTCGCCGGCGATATCAATCAGACCACGTTCAAGCGCGGTGGCTTCGTCTTCGTCATCTTCAATCGGAGCGAAGGAACCATCGTCCACATGGCGCTGCAGGGTGTCGAGCGCATCTTCCATGCGCTGCAGTTCGTCGGCGGTCAACAGGCCGGCACGGCCGAGTGCACGGGCGTGGGCGCGGGAACCGGCGATGTCATCGTCCGCCAGTCGCCAGTCGAACTGGGTCGACTTGCTCAGGCGAGCCAGTTCCGGGGACGGGCCGGAGGTGAAGCGGCCGCCCCACAGTGCCAGATGTTCATTGTTTTCAGGCATGAATCACTCCTTATACGCTCCAAGAAGCTTGGGCAAAGCTTAACTTTCAGCTGCAAGCAAGGCTATCAGCGCACGGCTACATCATCGTTCGTCACTGTCTGAGTCAATGACAGATTATGCATCACTCAATCTATCTTTAGGAATACAATCAATAAAACTCAATAAATACAGGAACTTTATCGGGTTATAATCGGAAAACTTCGCATCTTTTCTATTTAATCGGACTACAATCGAACTATCAGTCGTAGAAATCGAGGTTCCCATGCCCCAGCAGTTATTAAAGCGTCCAACGTATATCTCAACAATCGAACCTTATATCGACGCTCCATTAGTGAAGATCCTCACCGGAATCAGGCGCTGCGGGAAATCGACGTTACTTCAGCAAATTGCCGAGCTCTTGATGCAGCGTAACGTTCCACAGACCAGTATCCTGCGCTACTCTTTTGATTCAATGCAATATGCAGGTTGGGATGCAGCTCAGCTATACCGGCACTTGACCAGTGCGCTTCCCACAGACGAATCGCGACAAGATCGCCGGTTTTATTTGTTCCTTGACGAAGTTCAGGAAATAGACGGATGGGAACGTGTTGTTAATTCACTGATGGCCGAATGCAATGTGGATATCTACGTCACTGGCTCAAACTCACGAATGATGTCATCGGAAATCTCCACTTACTTAACCGGAAGGTACATCGCATTTCGCGTATTCCCGTTATCTTTTAACGAATATCTTCGTTTCATGGCCGCATACGGCATGGATGACAATAGCCAGAACACCCATTATCAACTTGGACAGTATATTCGCCATGGCGGTTTCCCAGCTACATGCTTAACCTCATACACAGACGATCAGGTTTACGCCATTGTAAAAGACATTTACAATTCGACTATCTTTACGGATATCGTTCGCCGCAACAACATTCGTAAGGTCGACCAACTGGAACGTATTGTTCGATACACCTTCGACAACGTTGGGCGCACATTCTCAGCTGCGACTATCACCAAGTATCTGAAAAGCCAGAACCGCTCCATTGATGGTGAAACCGTCTACTCCTACCTCAAACAGCTCGAGTCAGCGTACATTCTTCATCGATGCTCGCGTTATGACCTGGAGGGTAAAGAGATACTGAAGACCCAAGAGAAATTCTATCTAGCCGATTCTTCCCTGAGGTATGCAGTCCTCGGTTATCAACCAGATAGCGTCGCCGCAATGCTGGAAAACCTTGTATATCTTGAGCTCCTGCGTCGCGGATGGCAACCATTCGTAGGCAAGATAGGTGAAGCCGAAGTTGACTTTATAGCGAAAAAGCAAAACCAAACCATGTATATTCAAATCGCTCAGACACTCGGCAATCCAGATACGCGAAAGCGTGAATATGGCAGATTGCTCAACATACACGACAACTATCCCAAATACGTGTTATGCACCGATGAATATACCGCGGGTGATTATCAGGGCATCACCACCATGCATGTCGCCGACTTCCTCTTGTCAAAGCGTTGGTAACAACAAAAAAGTCCTCTCTGCACTAGGCAGAGAGGACTTGCAAATCGAAAGGGACTTCCCTTCAGTCAGCTTCGTCGATGGTTCCACTCACAGAGGGGAGTCAGAGAGCCGGCATTACTCCACGGTGTTGGTGGGGACTTCGATGCCGTTGCCGAACTTCACGTCGCGGGCTGCGGCCACGCGGGACGGCAGGCCGTAGATGTCGATGAAGCCGTTGGAGGACTTGGAATCGAAGCTGTCGCCGGAATCGTAGGTGGCGAGCTTGTAGTCGTACAGCGAGGAGTCGGAGCGGCGACCGGTCACCACGGCACGGCCACCGTGCAGGGTCATGCGAATCTCACCGGAGACGTACTTCTGGGTGTCTTCGATGAAGGCGTTCAGGGACTGGGTTGCCGGGGAGAACCACTGCGCATCGTAGACCAGCTCGGCCCAGCGCTTGTCGATATCGCGCTTGATGCGGTGCTGTTCGCGCTCGAGACAGCAGTTTTCGAGCTCCTGATGGGCGGTGATCAGCGCCACGGCACCCGGAGCCTCGTACAGCTCACGGGACTTGATGCCGACCAGACGATCCTCGATCAGGTCGATACGGCCGATGCCCTGGGCGCCGGCGCGACGGTTCATCTCTTCAATGGCCTGCAGCGGGGTCACGTCGCGGCCGTCGATCTTGACCGGAATACCCTGCTTGAACTCGATGACCACTTCATCTTCGACCGGCGGGAAGGCCGGATCGTCGGTGTAGGAGTAGCAGTCCTTGGTCGGGCCGTTCCACGGATCCTCAAGGAAGCCGGTCTCGATGGCGCGGCCCCACACGTTCTGATCGATGGAGTACGGGGACTTCTCGGTCTGGGTGATCGGCAGCTTGTGCTCCTTGGCGAACGCGATTTCCACGTCACGGGTCAGCGCAAGGTCACGAATCGGGCTGATGGCCTTCAGGGTCGGATCAATGGCCGCGATGGACACCTCGAAACGAACCTGATCATTGCCCTTGCCGGTGCAGCCGTGGGAAATGGTGTCGGCGCCGAACTGGTGGGCGGCACGCACGAGGTGCTTGGAGATCAGCGGGCGGGAGATGGCGGAGACCAGCGGGTACACGCCTTCGTACATGGCGTTGGCCTTGAGGGCCTTCATGCAGTACTCGTTGGCGAACTCGTCGCGGGCGTCCACCACATAGGATTCCACGGCACCGCAGGCGAGAGCGCGCTGTTTGATGGTTTCGAGGCTTTCGCCGCCCTGACCGACATCGAGGGACACGGCGACAACATCCTTGCCGGTGCGCTCCTTCAGGTACGAGATGGCGACGGAGGTATCAAGACCACCGGAATAGGCCAGAACAATGCGCTTGTTATCTGCCATTGGTTCCCTTTCCTAAACAATCAAAAACAAACTGAGTGTAATTATATACAGAGCTATGCATATTTATGCATGGGCGTGTTGGGGGATTATTTGGAGGCGAGGGCCAGAAGCCAGTCGGCGCGGGCTGCGGCGGTGTCGTCATCCGTGCAGATCACCAGCACCGTATCATCGCCGGCAATGGTACCGAGCACACCGTCGATTGGCTGCTTATCCACCACCGAAGCCACATATTGCGCCGCACCGGAAGGCGTATGCACCACAATAAGATTGCGCGCGGAGGCCACCGAAGTCACCAACCCGCTCAATACGCGAGCCATCTGGGCTTCGGACCGCTCCCCCACCACGGTTTCCCCCTCGCCGGCGGCGGAACCATGTTCAACCGTGTACGCCACGGTGCCATCCTTGAGACGCGTTTTCACGGCATGCATCTCGTCCAAATCGCGGCTCAGTGTTGCCTGAGTCACCACAATGCCCTCATCAATCAGGATTCTGGACAACTGTGATTGCGATGTGACGATATGCGTAGCCAGCGCCTGCTCGATGGCACTGAGGCGAGCGGCCCTGGTAGCGGGCCGCTGCAGGGACGGAGAGGATTCGCTCATGCCAGCAGGCTTTCGTCTCCACGAGCCTTGCCGGCGAGCCATGTCATCAGCGCTTTCTGGGCGTGCAGACGGTTCTCGGCCTCATCCCACACCACGGACTGCGGGCCGTCGATCACCTCGGCGGTGACTTCCTTGCCGCGGTAGGCGGGCAGGCAGTGCTGGAACAGCGCGTCCGGCTTGGCGAGCGCCATGAGCTCGGTGTTGACCTGATAGTTCCAGAACGGCTTGGAGCGAATGGCGTATTCGGCTTCCTCACCCATGGAAACCCAGGTGTCGGTGAACACGCAGTCGGCATCCTTCACGGCTTCCTTGGCATCGGTGGTCACCAGAATGGAGCCGCCGTTTTCCGCGGCGATACGCTCGGCATCGGCCACAATGTCCGGACGGGGCAGATAGCCCTGCGGACCGGCAACGCGCACGTTCATGCCTGCCACGGCACCGCCGAGCAGGTAGGAGTTGGACATGTTGTTGGCGGCATCACCCACGTAGGCGATGGTCTGGTTCTTCAGGTTTTCCACGCCGCCGCGGTGTTCGGCGATGGTCTGGAAGTCCGCCAAAATCTGGCAGGGGTGGAAGTCGTCGGTCAGGGCGTTGATCACCGGATGGGTGGAGTACTTGGCCATCTCCTCCACGCGATCCTGGCCGAAGGTGCGCCATACCACGCCGAATGCCATGCGGTCGAGTACGCGTGCGGTATCGGCCACCGGCTCGCCGCGGCCCAGCTGGGAACCGGACTTGTCGATAACGAGCGGGTAGCCGCCCAATTCGGCGACGCCGATGGAGAAGCTGGAGCGGGTGCGGGTGGACGGCTTGTCGAACAGTACGGCGACGGCCTGTGGGCCGGCGAACGGCTGCTTGTAGAAGCGGTCATGGTGGAACTTGATCGCCAGTTCCAGCACCTGCTTCTGTTCCTCATGGTTGAGATCATCGTCGCGCAGCATGTGGCGAAGTT
Source organism: Bifidobacterium colobi (assembly GCF_018555455.1). GTDB lineage: Bacteria > Actinomycetota > Actinomycetes > Actinomycetales > Bifidobacteriaceae > Bifidobacterium > Bifidobacterium colobi. The sequence goes on from NZ_JAFEJU010000003.1 coordinate 120,722, forward strand.
CGGGGGTCATAGTGGTCTCCTTCACAGTAACTTAACGTATTCAGTCGTTGGGCAGGTCGTTGGGAACGCTCTTCAACACGGCCAGAGCTTGGTCCACGTCTTCGGCAGTGACGATCAGCGGCGGCGCGAAGCGCAGGGCATCCGGTGCTACGGCGTTGACGATCAGTCCGTGTTCGAGGCAGTAGTTCATCACCGCATGAGCGCACGGATGCTTGAGCTCCACGGCATCGAGCAAGCCGCTGCCGCGTACGGATACGTAGAGCGGATTGCCGGTGGCCATGATGCCGTCGCGCAGCTGCTTGCCGCGTTCTTCGGCGTTGGCCACAAGGTTCTCATCCTCAATCACACCGATGGTGGCGAGGCCTGCCGCGGCACCCAATGGATTGCCGGCGAACGTGGAACCGTGGGAGCCCGGGGTGAATAGCGAAGCGAGTTTGGCGCCGAAAGCGATCATGCCGCCCATCGGGAAGCCACCGGCCACACCCTTGGCGAACGTGATCATATCCGGGGCCACACCGCCGGAAAGCTCCTCGTTCTGGAAGGCGAACCAGGACCCGGTACGGCCCATGCCGGTCTGGACTTCGTCGATGATGAGCAGGGCGTGATTAATGTCGCACATCTCGCGCACGAACTTCACGTAATCCGCGCCCAACGGCTTGACGCCCGCCTCACCCTGAATCAGCTCAAGAATCACCGCAGCCACCGGCCCCTTGCCGTAATGGCCGAGACCGGTCTGGGCAAACGCATCATGCAGAGCGTATTTGTCGCCCGGGCGCACGAATTCAATGTTCGGCACCAGCGGATCGTACGGCTTGCGAATGTTCGGCTTCCAAGTTGCGGAGAGCGCACCCATCGTACGGCCGTGGAATCCTTGGGTCATCGCGATGATTCGCGCAGGCTTGCCGCCGACCGACGGCAGCGCGCCAGGCAGCGTACGGCCATACAGTTTGGCGAGCTTCAACGCAGCCTCATTGCCTTCAGCACCGGAATTGCCGAAGTACACTTTGGAGCCTTCAGGAGCACCGGCCAGCTTCACCAGTTTGGCGGCGAGTTCGATCTGCGGTTCGGATGCGAAGTAATTGCTGATATGAGCCATCTTGCCGGCCTGATCGGCAACGGCCTTGACCCACTTCGGGTGTGCGTAACCGAGCGAGTTGACGGCGATGCCCGCCAGGAAGTCGAGGTATTCATTGCCATCGACATCCCAGAGATGAGCACCTTCGCCGTGATCCATCACACGCAGCGGCGTACCGAATACGTTCATATGAACCTGGGCGTACTCCCCCAGCCATTTGCTGTCTTCGGCGCCCAACGTTTCCTTATGCTCAGTAGCCATAGGAACTCCTCATTTCCAGTCCGTCCTCAGGCACGACCATGGTGCCGATACCTGCGGAAGTGAATATCTCGTTCAAGATGGAGTGCGGTTTGCGACCGTCGATGATGTGGGCCTGCGGCACACCGCCGTCGATGGCACGCACGCAGGCTTCCATCTTCGGGCGCATGCCGGATTCCAGATCCGGCAGCATATCGCGCAGATTCTCCACGCCGATGCGTCCGATCAGCGAATTCTTGTCCGGCCAGTCGGCGTAAAGGCCGTCCACGTCCGTAAGAATCACCAGCTTGTGGGCGCCCACTGCGGCGGCAAGTGCGGCTGCGGCCGAGTCGGCGTTCACATTGAGCACTTCGGTGGCGTCCTCTTCGTTCGGCGCCACGGACGAAACCACGGGGATTCGGCCAGCGGCAACCAGATCCTCCACAGCGGACGCGTCGACGGACACCACATCGCCCACCAGACCGATATCAGTAGGCGTGCCGTCGATAACCGGCTTGCGCTGGGTGGCGGAGAACAGGCCGCCATCCTCTCCGGAAAGGCCGACGGCGAGCGGACCATGGGCATTGATCAGGCCCACCAATTCGCGCGATACCTTGCCGGTCAACACCATGCGAACCACGTCCATGGCTTCCGGAGTGGTAACGCGCAGACCGCCCTTGAATTCGGATTTGATGCCCAGAGCCTTCAGCATCTGGGAAATCTGCGGACCGCCGCCATGCACCACGATGGGATGAATGCCCACCTGACGCAGGAACACCATGTCTTCAGCGAAGCACTGCTTCAAATGCTCATCCACCATCGCATTGCCGCCATACTTGACCACAATGCGCTGGCCTGCGAACTCCTCCAACCATGGCAGCGCCTCAATCAGCACTTCCGCTTTCTGATCGGCGCGCAGGTCGGTATGCACGTCAAAATGGAACCCAGGTCCCTTTAATTCAGTTGACAATTGTTCTCTTTTCTGCGATGCCGCCGGGCGCTTTCGCTGGCGGCTGCCATCACCAGTCCGCTGGACTGCAGGTCAGCTTTCGTAATCGGCATTGATGTGCACGTATTCATGGGTCAGGTCGTCGGTCCAGACGGTGGCTGCAGCATCTGAACCAGTGTTCAGGTCGATGTCGATGTGCACTTCACGCGGGGTCATGTCGACTTCGCTGCGGTCGCGTCCGGCACCGCCGTTCTCACAGATGCGCACGCCATTCACATCCACGGTAACCTTGTCGGAATCGTACGGGGCCACTGCTTCAGGTACGGTGCCCAGCGAGCTCACAATGCGACCCCAGTTCGGATCGTTACCGGAGATCGCGCACTTGAGCAGGTTGGATGCGGCGACGGCGCGGCCGCACGCCAAGGCGGCCTCCTCGCTGGTGGCACCGGTCACAGTGATGCGGATGTCATGCGATGCGCCCTCACCATCACCGATGATCTGGCGGGACAAGCTAGAGCAGGCTTCGCGCACCAACTTGTTGAATTCATCCTTGTCCGGTTCGATACCGGAGGCACCGGAGGCAAGCAGCAGCACCGTATCGTTGGTGGACATGCAACCGTCCACATCGATGCGGTTGAAGGAATGCTCGGCGGCCACGGTGAGTGCAGCCTGCAATTGGCCGGCGGATACCACGGCGTCAGTGGTGATGACGCACAGCATGGTGGCCAGCTGCGGGGCGATCATGCCGGAACCCTTGACCATGCCGCCGATCTTCCAGCCGTTGGAACCGGTCAGTTCAACCGTCTTGGGCTTGGTATCGGTGGTCATGATGGCGTGGGAGGCATCGACACCGGCTTCAGCAGTGCTGTCCAACGCCGCGTATGCCTTGGCGGCACCGTCGAGTACATGGTCGAGCGGCAGCAGCTCGCCGATAAGGCCGGTGGAGCAGACCGCCACATCGTCGGCCTTGATACCAGCCAGTTCGGCCACCTTTTCCGCGGTGGCCTTGGACTGCGCGTAGCCTTCCTCGCCGGTGCAGGCATTGGCGCCGCCGGAGTTCAGGATCACGGCCTTGACATGGCCATCGGCAACGATCTTGCGGCTCCACTGAACCGGTGCCGCACAAAAACGGTTCGAGGTGAATACGCCCGCCGCGGCGTCCAACGGACCATTGTTGACCACCAGGGCCAGATCCTTTTTGCCTTCGACTGCGGAAATCCCAGCTTCAACGCCGGCAGCGGTGAAGCCTTGTGCGAATGTGACGCTCACGGTGCTACTCCAATCTTGGTCAGGCCTGCATCCTCAGGCAGGCCCAGTGCAACATTCAGTGACTGTACCGCTTGACCGGCTGTACCGCGGTTGAGGTTATCAATAGCTGAAAATGCATAAAGACGCTGCGACTTGCGGTCGACCGCCACTTGCAGATGTGCGGCGTTGGAACCGATCACGTTGCCGGTGGCCGGCAGCATGCCTTCGGGCAGCAGCACCATAAAGTCCTGTCCCTCATACGCCTTGGCCCATACGGCGCGAATCTCCTCATCGCTCATGGCCAGCGCCTTCTCGCTCATGTGCGCGGACACGGTGGCCAGAATCCCGCGGGACATCGGCGCGAGCACCGGCGTGAAGCCGAGGGTGAATTCATTGGCCGCAGCGGCGCTTTTGCCCGCGGCGTGGGCGAAGTTCTGCAGGATTTCGGGAATATGGCGATGCGTGCCGCCTACGCCATACGGCAGCGCGGACTGCAATGCCTCGGATGCGAGCAGATTGGTGCGCTTCAGATTCTTGCCCGCGCCGGAGTAGCCGACCACCAGATCAGCCACAATGTCCTTCGGCTCAATCAGTCCTTCGGCGATGCCCGGTTGCAGGGCCAGGGTGGTGGCGGTCACGTTGCATCCAGGGCCTGCGATGCGCTTGGTGCCAGGCAAAGCCGTGCGCTGACGGGTGTATTCGCCGGCATCGTTCTTGCCGGTGATGAGCTCAGGCATGCCATAGGTCCAATGCTCGTAGAAGTCGCCACCGTAGAACTCGTCCCAGGCGCTCTTCTCCTCAAGGCGATGATCGGCACCCAGATCCACGACCACCGCATTGGGGTCGAGCTGAGAGGCAAGCTTGCCGGACGCGCCGTGCGGCAAGGCGAGAATGATCACATCATGGCCGTTCAACACTTCCGGCGTGGTGTCTTCCACGGTAAGCCCCGCGAGTTGGGGAATGTGCGGCATGTGCTTGGCCATCGAATCGCCGACCGAGGAATGGCCAGCCACGCATGTGATTTCGAAGTCGGGGTGGGTGGCAAGAATGCGCAGCGCCTCACCGCCGGCGTATCCGGTGGCACCAGCCACGGCCACTGAATATTTTGGCATACTCATCTCTTTTCCATTGGTAGAACTGCAATGAGTATACATGATTATGCAAACATATGCATAGTTATGCATATGGTGTGTTGGATGGCTGGCGGTCGCACAACAGGAAAGCCCCTCCTCGAATCATCGCCGTTCACAGTGAAACGAACAAGCGCGATTCGAAAAGAGGCTTCACGGGCGACACGAACTGCGACCTACGCAGCCAGCGCTATGCGGAGATGGAATCTCCGGAGGCACCGGAACCTGAGCCATTGCCGCCCATCAGCTGCTGCAATGCTTCCTGATACAAGGTGGTGGCATCGTATCCGTTCACCATCATCCACAGCACGGCCAACGTGTACAGCACATTGAGCACCACGGCCGCCACGGCAAGACCGAAGCCTTTCATATGGAAGGTGCGCGTACGCCACATGGCAACGCCACCCATCAGCGCGGACAGCACCGGCACTGGGAAGAACACCGCCAGTATAAACGAGATGATCGCGTACGAATCCCAATGCCCGTACAGCGGATTCTGATTGGGATCGTTCAGGTCGATACCGTTGTAGTAATGCGGCTGATGCGGGGGTTGTGGCGATCCCGCGCGACCAGTGCCCGGCTGCTGACCGCCGTTCTGCCAGCCGGCACCATACGGCTGCCCTTGAGCGCCTGGATACATGGACGGATAATAGCCGGGCGCATTGCCCTGCTGTGCAGCGGCGTTCGGCTGACTGTTCTGCTGCGGCTGGGCTGGCGATGGCGTCGATTGCTGTTGTGCTGAATCGGAATCGGGAGCGCCATAAATATACGGGTTGTAGTTCGGCCCGTACTGTCCAGCCATCGCACCGTATTCAGGCTGCTGGTACTGCCCGTACTGCGGCGTTTGTTGTTCAGGCTGGCTCATGACGCTCCTTATATTGTGCTTTACACATGGATGTGACTCTCCTCAGTCACCTTGCAGTTGCCTTGTAGTCGCCTCGTAGCAACAGCTCCCCTCTGAGGAGGGGAGCCAAGACTGTTTGGAGAGCCAAGGGACAGGTCAGGCGCGTAGTTGCGCACCGATCTTCGCGGCCTCGGCCACGATGTTCGCGCGAATCGCCTCGCTGTCTTCAGCGGAAAGCGTCTTGCTCGGGGAACGGAAGACCACGGCGTATGCCAGGGACTTCTTGCCTTCGCCCACCTGCTCACCGGTGAACACATCGAACAGTTCGATGGATTCGAGGTTGGCACCGGCGGCTTCGCGAATCACGGCTTCCACCTGGTCGGCACTGACCGTATCGTCCACGGTGAATGCCAGATCCTGCTTGACCGGCGGGAAGGTGGAAATCGGCTTGGCCTGCACTGGCTTGCCGGTCAGCGTGGCGAACAGATCAGTCAGGTTCAGCTCGAAAGCGGCGGAATGCTCCGGGAAGCCGAGGGCTTCGTTGACACGCGGATGCAGCTCGCCCACCCAGCCGGCGAACACATCGCCAGCCATCACGCGGGCGGCACGACCCGGGTGCCACTGTGCGGGAACGTCGTCGGCAGCGGGCTGATCCAGCGTGATGTTCGCGCCAATACGGCCGGCAATGCGGCGCACCGCCTCTACGGCATCAGACCAGTCGACCGGGCGCTTGTCGCCCAGCCAGCCGGAGTCCTCGGCCAAACCGGTCAGGATGCCGGCCACATGGTCGGGCTGATCCGGCAGGCCGGCGTCTAGCGCGGCAAGCTGCTCGTCGGTCGGACGCACGCCACCGGGCAGAGCCGGGATGGCGGGGGCATTGGGATCCCACAGGTAGACATGACCGAGCTCGTACAAGGACACGTTCTCGATGCCGCGGCGAATATTGCGCTGCACGGTGGTGGCCAAGGTCGGCAGGATCTCACGGCGCAGGTACGGGCGGTCGCCGTACAGCGGGTTGGCGATTTCCACGCTCACCTTCTTGGTGGCTTCGGGATCATAGGCGAACGCCTTGTAATCCTCATCGCCCACGAACGGGTAGCTCAGGGCTTCCACCATGCCGTATTCGGCCAGCTCATCCGCGACGCGACGACGACGCAACTGGTTCGGGGTCAGGCCCACCAGGCCTTCGATCGGAGCCGGCGGCACGGTGACCGGAATCTTGTCGTAACCGACCAAGCGTGCGATCTCTTCGACCAGGTCGCAGGGAGCACCCAGGTCCGGACGCCAGGTCGGCGGAGTCAAGGAGAACTCGCCGTTGCCACCGCCGGCAACCGTGCAGCCGATGTCGGTGAGAATATCGGAAATACGGTTGATGTCCACGTTGAGGCCGGCCACGCGAGCCACTTCGGAGGCCTTGAAGTGAATCACCTTACGGCGTGCCGTGTTGTTCACGTCGTTCGGGAATTCGCTCGGCTCACCGTTGCCGTACTTGGCCAGCAGCTCGGATGCCATCTGGGCGGCGGCCGGCTGCAATGCGGTGTCCACGCCACGTTCGAAGCGACGGGACGCCTCGGACGGAATCTTGTGGCGACGTGCGGAACGGGCGATGGTCACCTGATCGAAGTGCGCGGCCTCCAGAAGGATGTTCTTGGTATCGGCGGTCACTTCGCCGTACAGGCCACCCATTACGCCGGCGAGGCCGAGGATGCGGGAGCCTCGCTCACCGTTCGGGGAATCGGTGATGAGCAGGTCCTCGACGCTGAGCTCATGTTCCTTGCCGTCCAGCGTGGTGAGCTTCTCACCCTCGTTGGCGCGACGCACCACGATGGGGCCTTCAAGCTTGTCAAGATCGTAGGCGTGCATCGGCTGGCCGAGGTCCAGCATCACATAGTTGGTCACGTCCACGGCCAGGGACAGGGAGCGCATGCCCGCACGGGTCAGGCGACGACGCATCCAGTTCGGAGTCTTGGCGGTCGGGTCGAAGTTCTTCACGATGCGGGCATAGTAGCGGTCGCATCCGGGAACGCCATGAATCGGGTTGTTGTCATCGATTTCGATGTCGATGTCCACCTTGGTGCCCGGCTGATAATCGGCCGGTTCCGGAGCCTTCTCGTTCAGCGCGATGGCCGGATCTGTGTAGGGAGCGCCGGTCGAGTGGTGGTATTCGCGGGCCACACCACGGTAGGACAGCGTGTAACCGCGATCCGGGGTGATGTTGATCTCCAGCATCGGCTGATCCAGATGCAGCAGATGCATGGCATCCTGGCCGGGCTTCAAAGCCTCATACTCAGCCTCGGTGAAGCCATATTCGCGCAGCAGGATGATGCCGTTATGGTTGTCGCCCAGACCCAGCTCACGCTCGGAGGCGCACATGCCGTTGGAGATGTGGCCATAGGTCTTGCGCGGTTCGATTTTGAAGTCGCCCGGCAGCACGGCGCCCGGCAGGGTCACGACGACCTTTTCGCCGGCCTTCATGTTCGGCGCACCGCAGATGATGCCGCGCGGAACCTTGTTGCCGTTCTCGTCGGTCTCATTCCATTCGTCGCCGCAGTCCACATGGCACCAGTTGATGATCTTGCCGTTCTTCTGCGGTTCCGGCGTGGCGTCCACCACGTAGCCGACCACGATCGGGCCGGTCACCTGGGAGGCGTGAATCTCCTCTTCCTCAAGACCCACCTTGACGAGGTCCTTGGCGAGCTGCTCATAGGTCAGGCCTTCAGGAACCTCAACATGGTCCTTGAGCCAATCGATGTCGATCATAGGCATGGCTAAATCACTCCCCCATCACAAACTGTTCGGCGAAACGCACGTCGCCTTCAACCAGGTCGTGCATATCGTTGATGTCGCTGCGCAGCAGCAGCGTGCGCTCCATGCCCACGCCGAAGGCGAAGCCGGTGTACACGTCCGGGTCGATGCCGGCGGAGCGCAGCACGTTCGGGTTCACCATGCCGCAGCCGCCCCATTCAAGCCAGCCCGGGCCACCCTTCTTATCGGGGAACCACAGGTCAAGCTCGGCGCTCGGCTCAGTGAACGGGAAGTAGCTCGGGCGCAGACGGGTCTTGGCTTCCGGGCCGAACATGGCCACGGCGAGCTTGTCTAGCACGCCCTTCAGATCAGCCATGGTCAGGTGCTTGTCGACGGCCAGGGCTTCACACTGGTGGAACACCGGGGTGTGAGTGGCATCAAGCTCATCAGTGCGGAACACACGGCCCGGGCTGGCGATGTACAGCGGCACACCGCGGGTGAGCAGGGCGCGAACCTGATCGGAGGAGGTCTGCGTGCGCACCACCATGTTGGAACCCACGAAACCGGCGGCATCCTTGGCCTGATTGCCCTTGACGTAGAAGGTGTCCTGCATCTGGCGGGCCGGATGATCCGGACCGAAGTTCAGGGAGTCGAAGTTGTACCATTCGGCTTCGATTTCCGGGCCGGAGGAAATCTGCCAACCCATGGAGATGAAGAAGTCCTCAACGTCTTCCATCAGCTTGGCCAGCGGGTGGCGTGCGCCCAGTGGCTTGCGGTTGACCGGCAGGGTCATGTCTACGGTCTCGGCTGCAAGTGCCGCCTTCTCGGCGGCCTCCTTGAGTTCGATTTCCTTGGGTCCGTAGGCACGGCCAAAGTCGGCGCGCAGCTTGCTCATCAGCTTGCCGGCATCCTTCTTCTTGTCTGCCGGAAGCGAACCGATGGCCTTGCTGGCACGAGTCATCGCAGAATCAGCGCCTGCGTACTGTGTCTTGATGGCTTTCAGCTCCTCCAGATTGGAGGCCTTCTGGATTTTCTCGATGCCCTCGGCAACCGCAGCGGTTACCTGATCGGCATCGAACACCATGTGTTCTGCCACGAGAACCCTTTCGTTCGATGATTACTCAACGCGGTTTTCTAATGTTTGCAGCGTATTTTCCAAACTCACATTGTTTCAATATGACCCGACATAGCCAGGCTCATCAGCATGACCGCGGCCGAAGTGCCGAGGTTCAATGATTCGGCCTTGCCGTAGAGCGGAATGGATACGATCCGGTCGCACTGCTCAAGGATTTCTCGTTCCAAACCGCGAGCCTCGTTGCCGAAGAGCACGGCTTTGGATTCCGCCACCAATGCGTGGTTGGCCAGCACCTGCGGCAAGCTCTCCGGTTTGCGCTGCTCGGTACCGTACACATCCGCGGCCCACACGTCCATATTGTGGTCTTTCGCCCAGTTGAAGAACGCTTCGGTGCCCATGCGCAGTACCGGAATATGGAACAGGGAGCCTACGGTGGAACGGATGACCTTGGGATTCAACGGGTCGACGCAATCGTCCACCAAGACCACGGCATCGCAGCCGGCTGCATCGGCAGCACGAATCACCGTGCCGGCGTTGCCGGGATCGCGCACCTGCCAGAATGCGGCGATCTGCGGCTTTGCGCTCAGTTCCAGATCCTCCGAATCGGCATGCATCGCGCGCGCATTGCCGACTGCGAGAATGCCCTGCGCATCCTTGCTGATATGGCGGATCACGTCGCCCGTGCATTGGTGCACGTAAATGGTGGCGTCCTGTGATGTATCCACGATGGTTTGCAACGTGGACGAGATGATTCGCGGATGTTCCAGCGCTTGGGAAACCTCCACATACAGGTCCTGCACTACGTCCGGCCGCCAGGTGACGGCTTCGCGCACCGCCTGCGGGCCCTCGATGAGGAAGCGACCCGAACGTTCGCGGCCTTTGGCGCGAGCGAGATCGGCGATGCGGCGAACACGATCCGACTTGGGATTATCAAGAATCTGGGCATTAATCGGCATAGGCCTTAGCCTACCGCAATATCACCATGACCATGTTGCGTACGTTCCTCCAGAGCAATGTGCCCGCCATCTGGAAGAACGTACACTCAGCACTGTTTACGCGCCGCGCAGTGGAGAATGCCAGTTGCCGGTGGCGACGGCGATGCCTACGGCAGTCAGCGGAATGATGATGCCGATCACATACGACACCCAGTCGATGGTGTGCAATTCAGAGACACGCGCCTGACTGCGTTCGGTATCGCCGCCAAAACCACGCGCCTCCATGGCTGTGGCCAGTTTGGTGGCGCGACGAATGGAGAGCACCAGCAAGCCGAACGCCTGAGAGAACACGCGCATCACCGCGTTGCCATCGCCCAAACCGCGCGAGCGGCGGGAAAGACCGAGCGCACGCCAATCCTCCTGCAGCAGCGTGAACATGCGGATGCCGGCCAGGCCGCCGTATACGAACCGAGGCGAAAGATGCAGAATCTGCACCAGACCGTCCGCAAGATCGGTGGGGTCAAGACCAAGCATGAAAATCACGCTGGGCACAGCGATGGCGGCCACGCGTAGGAATGTTGCGGCGGCGATATACAGCGACCCGTCGCTGATGGTCACCGCACCCCACGAGCAGTAGATTGTGCCGCTCGTGCGACCGTACATCATGATGGTGAGGAAGCCGAAGAACGCGCCCCACCACACCGGCCAAGTGCGCCGTATCACTGTGAGCGGGTTGATGCCGCCGATCCACAGCAGAATCAGCACCACACCGAACTGAATGGATCCGGAGACCACATCCAGCGTGAAGAACAGCGGCAGACTCATCAGCAGCGGACAGATGAAGCGGCTGACCGGATTGAGTTTGGCGATGAACCATGATTGCGAAGCCGGTTTGGCCTGTTCATGTCGCTGCTCTGGAGGAGTTACGGCAATGGAAAGGCGTACGGCTGGTGTTTCGGTTGCACTCATCACGCTTTCCTTTCATCGCTGGTCGCTGCACTGCTCTTCGCGGCCGGCGTTGTCGGCTCGGTACCATCGTCAGGGCTGCCGGAAGCCGAACCACCGGTCGACGTAGGTTCGAAATGAATGGGAATGGCGCCCAGCGATTGGACCAGCGGCTCATCATGGGTGACCATGATCACCGTGCATCCAAGATCACGGATGCCCGCGATCAATTTGACCATTTCCGACCATGTGCGGAAATCCTGACCGAACGTCGGCTCGTCCATAATCAGAATGCGAGGCGCCGCGGCCAGCATGGAAGCAACGGAAAGCCTGCGCTTCTCACCGCCGGACAGGGTGTAGGGGTTACCAAGCGCGAATCGGGTGAGATTCATGCGCTCCAGCATCTCATCGGCGATCCGGTACGCTTCCTCTTGGGTTTTACCCATTGATTTCGGTCCGATGGCCACTTCATCACGCACCGTGTTGGCGGCGAATTGATGCTCAGGCTCCTGGAACACCATGCCGATACGCCCCAGCAGCTGTCGGCTCTTCCAGTGGAAAGGCTCCACACGATCCGGCTTGGGAGCAAGATTCGATGCAATGCGCACATGCCCGGCCAATGGCTTCAACAAACCGGCCAAAGTCAATGCCAGCGTTGATTTTCCGGCACCGTTCGGCCCCATCAGCGCATAGATCTTACCGGGATAAAAATCAAGGTTGATTCCAGTACCGAGCGCGCTGCCGCGGCCGAAACTCAAATCCCGACATTGCAGTACCGGCTCATCGGCAGCCAGGGAGACCTCCGACGACAAGGCTGACGCTTGCAGATGCATGCCATCTTCCTCACGAACATGACCGGCACGATAATCCGGAATGGTACGGCCGGGAACCCAAGCGCCGCCATCGGCAAGCACGTCGCCCATAGTGGAGAACACTTCGTCGGGCGTACCGTCCGCGAGTACACCGCCCTCATGGCTGCCATCGGCTGTGGACCCGAGCACGATCACACGATCCACCAAGTCCAGCCACACGTCAATATGATGCTCGACCACCACCATGGTTTGGCCGGTGGCCTCCACCACATGCTTGACCGCATCATGCACTTCCTTGACGCCTTCAGGGTCAAGGTTGGCGGTGGGTTCGTCGAGCAGCAGCAGTCCCGGTCGCATGGCCAGCACATCGGCGAGGGCCAAACGCTGGCGCTGTCCGCCTGACAAGTGACGGGTGGAGTGAGTCAGATCCAATGATTCCAGACCGACGATATCCAGCGCTTCGCGAACACGCCGCCATGTTTCCTCGCGTGGAATGCCTAGATTCTCGCAGGCGAAGGCCACATCATCGCCAGCGCGTTCGAGAATGATCTGCGAATCTGGATCTTGCAGCACCAGACCGGCTTTGCCGCGAGCCGAGCGCACATCCGTACCGGCAACAGTGAGCTCGCCTTCGCTTTCGCCTTCATCATCACTGCCCAACACGCCAGCCATCGCCGCCATAAAGGTCGACTTGCCAGCACCGGATGCACCAAGTAGCAGCACGCGCTCACCTGGGTTAATCGTGAGATTCACGTGCCGTAGTGCGAAATCTTTACGAGTAGAATGACGCCAACCCCAGTCGCGCGCTTCCACGCCGACCGGGGTTGGCTGTTCATAGGAATTACGGTTGCTCACCGATCAGACCAACGCTTTCGTCCTACCGGATTCGAAACGGTCCAGCACGCCGGTGGCGGCGATGGCACGATGCACGAACCACATGAGGATGCCAGCGATCACAGCGCCGGAAAGCACGGTAGTGAACAGGTAGCCCAGGCCGTAAGCGCCAAAGTAGCCGCCTTCAGTACCGACATAGCCGCCGACCGGGGAGAACTCGTACAGGTAGTTGCCGAATCCAGCGAACGCGCCGGAAAGGGCACGGTCAGCGGGTTCCACTTGCGGTAACGCACAATGGCGAAGATGATTTCAGCGAACACGCCCTGCACCAGGCCGATGATGATGGAACCGCTGATGCCGAACACGCCACCGGCACCGATGATGTATTCGATGCAGGCAGCAATCAGTTCAGCGTAGATTGCTGCGCCCGGCTTGCGAACGATCACCGCGGCCAGAGGACCGGCGAACAGCCAGAATGCGCAAACCAGACCGCTAAAGCCCGGCAGCAAAGCGTCCAGAGCGGTGGTCGGAATCTTGTAGATGAGATCCCAGCCAGCGAAGATAACGCCGGATGCCACGGCGATGATGGAAGCGACGACGATATCGACAACGCGCCACTTGTAGTTGGCCTTAGCCACAGCTTCAGTCATGATTGTGCCTTTTCTTCTCTTCTCATGCGATGCCCAGATTTCACAACCTTCACATCGCATTGGGTTCAGGCACGGGTATGTAAGAGCGACAATTCCGTGAAAACGGCATTACCCGGTCACGTTCCATCGGTCGAGACTCGTGCGTCTCCTCTCAGCCGCCCTAGTGGCAGCTCCCGTGTCAACTCCATGACTATAAGGCAAAGTGCAGTCAAAGGCAATAGTCAGGTACGAAAAAGCGTCAATCAGCGCAACGGCTGATTGACGCTTTGCTCACGTTGCCAGCAAGTCAGATTTGCTGACCGCCCCATCAAAGAAAGGAACCAGAATCATCAGTGACTACTTGCCCAGTTTGGAGAGCAACAGGGCTTCAGTGATCACATTGTGCTTCAGGCCATACAGGGAAATGGACTCATTCGGGCTGTGCGCGTTCGCCTTCGGATCCTCCGGGCCGGTGACCAGCACCTGCGCTGCAGGGAACAGGCGCTGCAGCTCCGGGATGAACGGAATCGAACCGCCCTGACCCTGATTGATCGGGGCAACGCCGAAGGCCTCTTCCATGGCTTCAAGCGCATCCTTGGTAGCCTCGGCGTTGGGATCCATGGCCCAGCCCATGCCGTTCTCCAGCTTGGCCACCTCGACTTCGGCGCCGAACGGCGGATTGGCCAGCAGGAAGGCGGCCAACGCATCCTGAGCCTCTTCCGGACGCTGGTTCGGTGCGGTGCGCAGGGACAGGCGGAATCGGGTTTCCGGGCTGATCACGTTGAACGAACCATCCACCGGGTGAGCGTCGAAGCCAATCACCGTCAGGCTCGGCTTGGTCCACAAACGGGAAGCCAAGGAGCCGGAGCCGGCGAGCGCATACCCGTCGACCACACCGGCGTCGGCGCGCACGCCAGCCTCGTCAACATCCTGCTGCAGTCCGCCGATGGGCTCCTCGGATGCGATGCCCGGCACAGCGATATCGCCGTTGTCGTCGTACAGCGAGGAGATCAGCATGGCGGCCAGCGTATTGGAATCCAAGATCGGGCCACCGTACTGGCCGGAGTGCACCGGATGTTTCAAGCCACGCACGGTCACGTCCACGCAGGTGTTGCCTCTGAGCGAAGTGGTCAGGGATGGAATCTCGGCAGACCAGTTGCCGGAATCGGCCACGATAATCACATCGGAATCGAACTCATCCTTATGCGCGGTGATGAACGGGATGAAGCTCGGCGAGCCCATCTCCTCCTCGCCTTCGATGAACACTTTGATATTCACCGGCAAATCGTCGCCCAGTGCCTTCAACGCACCGGAGTGAATCGCGATGCCGCCGCCATCATCGGCGGAACCACGACCGTAGAGTCGGCCATCGATCTCAGTGCCGACGAATGGATCGGTGTTCCATTCGGCCGGATCCGGCACCGGCTGCACATCATGGTGGGCGTACAGCAGCACGGTCGGAGCGCCGGGATCCACGATGCGCGAGCCGATAACCTCCCATGCGCCCGGCGTGCCGTCATCATTCGCGGCCTGAACCACTTTGGCGTCAATACCGACCAGCTTCAGCTCTTCGGCCACAAACTCAGCCGAGCGCTTCATATGCTCAGCGGTGATGCCTTTGGCGGAAACGGATGCCAAAGCGATTTTACGGTTCAGCAAGTCGACGATGCGAGACCAATCGGATTCAACGCGTTCGCGCACCTGATCCACAGTGAGTGCTGCCATGATGTTCTCCTTATATATAAAGGGCGTCATTGCAATGGTTACGCCTATGCAACGTGTGTCTGAACGTCACCGTAACCTCAAAGCATGACATGGAACCCGTTTAAGAAGGAACAGGCCCAAGCTCCTGTGGAGCCGGCCGCTGAAAAGAAAACCGATCCGGCCGCCGGCAAGGGCCGCCCGACCCCGAAGATGAAGAAAGCACAGGCCGCCGGCATTCGCCCACTGGTTCCCGCCGACCGTAAGGCCAGCGCCAAGGCCGCCAAGGCTCGTATGCGTGAGCGTGAAAACGCCGAGTATGAGGCCATGCAGAAGGGCGACATCAACCATATGCCGAAATCCGAGCGTCTGCCGTGGCGTATCTACATCCGCGATTACGTGGACGCCCGCTTCAACATGGGCGAATGGTTCATCCCCGTGGCTTTCGCGATTCTGATCGTCTCCATGTTCGTCACATCCGCCATGCCCAACAACGCGTGGGTTTCCATCGCCATGATGACCCTGATGTACGGCTATCTGCTGCTTGTGGTGATTGATGTGTGGCTGATGTGGCGCAAGCTCAAGGCCAAGCTCATCGCCAAGTACGGCGAGGCTTCCGTGGCCAAGGGCTCCCGTTCCTTCTCCTACGCGTGGAGCCGCTCCATCCAGATGCGTCGCTGGAGGCTGCCGAAGCCGCGTTACCCCAAGCGCGGTCACTGGCCTGAGGACTAGTTCGTATGGTTGGTTCCGCAGATTGAGGTTGCGGACAGGTGAACATGGCACTGGGCAATGTGAGCAATCAGGCATTGCACTCGCCGATATTCACCATTGTTATTGATTATGGCTCCCTATGATGGGAGCCATAATTGTTATCAAGGAGGATTCATGAGCGAACGGTTTGATCTGGTCATCATTGGCGCTGGCCCGGGCGGCTATTCCACTGCGTTGCGCGCCGCGGAACTTGGTCTCAATGTGGCGCTGGTCGAACGTGACGCCACCGTTGGCGGCACTTGTTTGAACCGTGGATGCATTCCATCGAAGGCGCTGATTACCGCCACCCATACGATTGATACGGTGCACCGTGCCGCGGAACTTGGTGTGAACGCCACGGTGGATGGCATCGACTTCGGCACGCTGCGCGACTACAAACTGCGCATCGTGGATACCATGGTCCGCGGATTGGAAGGACTGCTGGCGCATCGCGGCGTCACTGTGTTCCGTGCACTCGCATCGTTCACTGCTGATGACATTGATAGCGATGGCCGCCATATCGTGCATTTGCATGCCGCTGCGGGGCAGACCGAGGTGCTTGCCTACCATAAGGCCGAGGTGTCGGAACCGGCCGGTGGGCAGGTTGAGCTCAGTGCCACCGATGTGGTCATCGCCACCGGTGCCCAGCCCCGTCCGCTGCCGAATAATCCGTTTGCCGGCGCGTTGATCGATTCCACACAGGCGTTGGAACTCAACGAATTCCCATCGTCCGCCGTCATTATCGGCGCCGGTGCCGTGGCTTTGGAGTTCGCTTCAATGTGGAATGCCGCGGGCTCACAGGTAACATTGCTGATTCGCAAGGATCGCGTGCTTTCCAGCTGGGATCGCCGCGCATCCATGACGTTGACCCGCGAGCTCAAACGTCATGGCGTCAATATCGTGACCCATACCAGCGTGACCCATGTCGACGTGGGCGCCAATCTTGGCGCCACCGTGCACTACACGCGCGAGGGTGAGGACGGCGACCATCAGGTTTGGGGCGAAATCGCACTGGCTGCCATCGGGCGCGATCCGCTCACCGATGCCGCGTGGGGCGTTGATTTGACCACCGACGGGTACGTCGTCACCGATGCGTTCGGACGCACCAGCAAACCGGGCGTCTGGGCTCTCGGCGATATCACCGTCGGTCATGCATTGGCGCACCGCGCGTTCGAGCAGGGACTCGTCATTGCCGAAACCATCACCGGGCACTCCGTGAAACCGGTGGATGAGATGACCGTGCCGCAAGTCGTGTTCTCCTCCCCCGAAGCCGCATGCGTAGGCCTCACCATGGATCAGGCGCAGGAGCGCGAAGACGTGGTGGAGGTCAAGGAAACCGTGTATCCGATGATGGCCAACGCCCGCATGCTGATGCGCGGTAGCGCCGGATCACTCACCATCATCTCCGGATGCTTGGCCGCTGCTCCCGACACCCCAATCGTGCTGGGCGTGCACATGGTCTCGCCGCTGGCTTCGGACATCATCGCCGAAGCCGAACAGCTGGTGGGCAATCATGTGCCATTGGCGGATGCGGCTCGTCTGATTCATCCGCACCCCACCTTCAGCGAAACGTTGGGCGAGGCGCTGCTCAAGGCGGATGGCAGACCGTTACACACGCGTTAGATGCGGACCAGCGCACCTGATACAGTTATTTGCCAGTGTGTTCGTTTGCAATACTGCAGTAAAGGAAAGAGTGATGGCGGACAAGGAAGCAAAGCCTAAGAAGCAAAGCACAATCAAGCAGATTATCCAGATCTACAAGTACACGGCCAAGGAAGACAAGGCTCTGCCATGGCTTGAGGCCGGCTCCTTCCTGCTGCCGGTTGTGGTGATGGTGATTATCGGCCTGATTTTCAAGTGGTCCTGGCTTACCTGGATTTTCCTGATGATCACCGCCGTGATGCTGGGCCTCTTGTTCGCCACGATGATGCTCACCCGACGTGCTGACGCCGTGGGTTACAAGCAGATCGACGGCAAGCCGGGCGCCGCCATCGGCGTGCTCAGCAATATGAGCAAGGCCGGTTTCGACTTCCCGCAGGAGCCGGTGTGGATCGATCCGAAGACCAAGGACGCCATCTGGCGTGGTACGTCGATGAACGGCATCTACCTGATTGGCGAAGGTGATTACGGCCGCATTATGAAGGCCATGGATCGTCAGGAGCGCGAGATCAAGGGCGTTACCGCCGGCTCCTCCATTCCGGTCTACCGTATTCCCGTGGGCCATGGCCCTAAGCAGGTGCCGCTGGAGAAGTTGCGTAACACGGTGACCCACTCCAAGAGCTACGAGCCGACCAACCACAAGAACGCGCTGATCGCCAAGATTCATCCGCGTCGCCGCTTCCTGCTGACCAAGGCTGAGATGGCTACACTGAACGATCGTCTGCGTACGCTGCAGGCCAAGAAGGGCTACAACGTGCCGAAGGGTGTTGACCCGTACCATCCGAAGAAGGTCTCCCGTCGAGCCATGCGCGGCCG
Source organism: Bifidobacterium colobi (assembly GCF_018555455.1). GTDB lineage: Bacteria > Actinomycetota > Actinomycetes > Actinomycetales > Bifidobacteriaceae > Bifidobacterium > Bifidobacterium colobi. Next base: position 139,106 of record NZ_JAFEJU010000003.1, read on the forward strand.
CTGATCGACGCCCCATCAAGCAAAGCATCGTCAAACCCGCTCAATCCGTCACCTCACGGATTGAGCGGGTTTTTGTTATACCTGCGCGCCCAGCCACCCCACCAGCCGTGCCATCATCACGTAGCTGTCCACGTTGCGGACGAACCAGGCGGATCAACATTTTCTACCTGAAACACCAATTCCTTGAAATCATGCGGTTCAGCGACATCAATCAACCAGTACGAAACATTCTCGTAACCCAAGTTTCGAGCTTGCGAAACGCGCGATTTTACGATGGGTACTGTTAAATTTCACACGAAAGGAGCGGTCCCGTGACCGAACTCAAGTCCAAGGAAGACGCCGAGGCCCTTATCAACAAGGAAGGCATCGAGTATGTCTCCGTCCGTTTCACCGATCTTATCGGCGTTCAGCAGCACTTCACCGTGCCGGCTAGCGAGTTCCTGAAGGACGCATTCACCGACGGCATGCCGTTCGATGGTTCCTCCGTCCAGGGCTTCCAGGCCATCAACGAGTCTGATATGAAGCTGGTGCCGGATGTTACCACCGCGTTCGTTGATCCGTTCCGTAAGCACAAGACCCTCGACGTGGCCTTCTCCATCGTCGACCCGCTGACCGACGAGCCGTACTCCCGCGATCCTCGTCAGGTCGCCGGCAAGGCCGAGGCTTACCTGAAGTCCACCGGCATCGCCGACACCGCATCCTTCGCTCCTGAAGCCGAGTTCTTCATCTTCGACAAGGTCCGCTTCGAGAACGGTATGAACCGTTCCTTCTACGAGGTCGACTCCATCGAAGCTCCGTGGAACTCCGGCGTTGACGTTGAGGAAGACGGCACCCCGAACATCGGTTTCAAGAACCGCGTTAAGCGCGGTTACTTCCCGGTTCCGCCGATTGACCACACCCAGGATCTGCGCGACGACATGGTCGCCAACCTGCAGAAGGTCGGCCTGATTCTCGAGCGTTCCCACCACGAGGTGGCCGGCGCTGGTCAGCAGGAGATCAACTACCGCTTCAACACCCTGCAGCACGCAGGCGATGACCTGATGAAGTACAAGTACGTGGTTCACGAGACCGCTGCCCTGGCCGGCAAGTCCGCCACCTTCATGCCGAAGCCGATCGCAGGCGACAACGGCACCGGCATGCACTGCCACCAGTCCCTGTGGAAGGACGGCAAGCCGCTGTTCTACGATGAGAAGGGCTACGCTGGCCTGTCCGATCTGGCTCGCTGGTACATCGGCGGTCTGATCAAGCACTCCTCCTCCGTGCTGGCCTTCACCAACCCGTCCCTGAACTCCTACCACCGTCTGGTCCCGGGCTTCGAGGCTCCGGTCAACCTGGTGTACTCCGCTCGTAACCGTTCCGCCGCCATCCGTATCCCGCTGGCTGGCACCTCCCCGGCTGCAAAGCGCATCGAGTTCCGCGCTCCGGATCCATCCTGCAACCCGTTCCTCGCCTTCTCCGCTCAGCTGATGGCAGGCCTGGACGGCATCCTGAACCACATCGAGCCTCCGGAGCCGGTCGACAAGGACCTCTACGAGCTGCCGCCGGAAGAGCACGCTGGCATCAAGCAGGTTCCGAGCTCCCTGTCTGAAGCTATGGACGCTCTGGAAGAGGATCACGACTTCCTCACCGCTGGCGACGTCTTCACCGACGATCTCATCGAGACCTGGATTGGCCTGAAGCGCGACGAGATCGATCAGGCTCGCCTGACCCCGACCCCGCTCGAGTACGAGCTCTACTACCACATCTGATAGGTAGTCGTTCTCATGAAAAGCCCTTTGCAGCTACGGTTGCAAAGGGCTTTTTGCATATTAATGAACTGTTCATATTCCCCAGCGCTTGAATCATCGTTTTTCAATCGCCAAGGCACTATGCTTAGAAACTACGATGTCTCCTTCTCTTACACCATATGGGTCAGGAAACATCCAGTAACATCACAAGAGAAAGAAGAGATGTCATGACTGATTTCAATAATCCTGTTCCGCAGCCGAACCAACCCGGACAGTCGTACGCACAGGTTCCCACTCCGAACGGCGTACCTGCACCGGCTCCGCAGCCGCAGCAGACTTATCAGCAGCCGCAGTATGCCGCTCCCGCACAACCGCAGCAGCCGCAGTACCAGCAGCAGTACCAAGCTCCTTACTCAGCACCGCAGTACCAGGCTCCGGCCACCTCCATCGCTCCCGGTGCCACGTACACTATGTCCGATTCCGATAAGACGATGCGAATGATCGCCTTCATCTTCAACATCATCGGCCTGCTTGCTCTGGGTTGGATGATCATCCCACTCGCATGGTGCATCCCGATGTGTGTGCGCAGCTGGGGTATCTACAAGGGCACCAAGCCGAACACCACCGGCTTCGCCATCTGCGATCTGCTGTTCCTAAGCATGATCAGCGGCATCATCCTGCTCATCAGCCAGAAGGATGCCTGATACAGTTTCGCGCAGCGTAAGCTCAATGCTTATCATGCGTAGAGCATAAGCATCATCTGACACAGGAAGGGCTGGCATCGGATTGCATGAAACCGATGCCAGCCCTTCCTGTTCTAGTCAACCGTCAGTCATCAATCACGCAGAGCACACTAGAACAATGGCTCCATGCCCTCTCCCTGCGGCTTACGTACTTTCGCCATCCTGCCGATGTGGCGCGCATACACCAGCCAGCGACCATCCTGGTTTTCCATGCGAGCCTCAAAATTGCCACCTTCAAAACCACGGCGCTCACCATTGCGAATCTTCAGCACCGCTTTATTAGCAGCCGCACGGTTCGCGGACTCGCCTACCTTGTACCAGCCTGGATGTGCTTTCAACCATGCCGCCAAAGCCGGCCCGTTCCGCTTGATCTGCGGGCGCGAATCCTCCAGTTGCGCGTCATAGCCTTTGCGACGGCATTGTTGCAGGAAATGCGCCGCCTCAAGCGGGTCATCAAAAGCTACCCTGATCGTCGTTTTTCCCATGAGAGGTTAGTATACCTCGAAAATGCGCCATGCCGCCTAGAGTGCCGCCTATAATGCTGCCTCGAAAGAGGGAATGCATCATGTCTGATCAGAAGAATGCGGGCGCCGCGGTTAAGGCGGCGCTACTTGCCAATGTGGGCGTGGCCTGCGCGAAATTCGCGGCGGCGGCTTTTACCGGCTCATCATCCATGTTTTCGGAATCCGTGCACTCGGTGGCCGATTGCGCCAACGAACTCGTACTGATGTTGGGCGACAAAGCCTCCGATCGAAAGTCACGTGGTGATCATCCGTTCGGTTTGCATCGCGTGAAGTATCTGGCCAGCTTCATTGTGGCCACACTCCTGTTCTTCGTCGGCGGCGTGTTCGCGGTCTCGCAGGCGGCAAGCAAACTCGGCGGTCTGATTGACGGCACAGTACCGCGTGAAGCCGAATCGATGGAGCTTATCGCCGCCCTAGTGGTGGTTGGCGTTTCCGCATGCTTGGAAGGCTATGGATTGCATACCTCCATTCATGAGGCGCGCGAACGTATGAAGCGAGTCAAAGTCGAGGATGATTCGTTGGTCGGCTTCTGGCGCCGCACCAAGTCAGCCGAGCTGGCCTCCGTGATGATGGAAGATACGCTGGCGTTGATTGGTTTGGCGTTCGCAGGGCTCGGCATTGGACTATCCATTATTACCGGCGACGAACTCTACGATGCCATCGGCGGTATGCTCGTAGGCCTGGTGCTGGTCTGCGGTTCCGCCGCTCTAGCGTTCAAGTCCGGTTCCCTGCTGGTCGGCGAAAGCCTTGACCCCAGCACGCGCGCCCAAGTGGTCAAAGCCGTGGAAAGCACCAGTGGCGTCGATCGCCTAATCAACATGCAGGCAATTCATATGGATGAGGATTCCGTACTGCTCTGTCTGAAAGTCGAAACATCGAAGCTTGACCGCGATTTCGACGTGCAGACGGTCGACAAGATCGAAACCAATATCCGCGGCGCCTTGCCATGGTACGAGTGGGAGATCTACGTCGAACCCGACATCTGGCGAGCACAGCACTGATTTCCTCTTGCCCCCGCAGCGAATGATTCTCATTGAGAACCATTCGCTGCGGGATATGCTATGCTGGCAGGGCTTTAGGAATCTCACGAGGAGAAACATAGTTGCTGATCTGATAGCCGCGGGTACCATGACGGGATTATGCGCATCGACGCGCACTGCCATGCTGCTATCAATCTGTATCCGCTGCCATCACTCATCATAAGGCAGTGCGCCCAACCATATGGAGGCGCTTATGCAACCTATTACCTTGTCCTTAAGCAATATCAGCTTCACCTATCCGGCAGCCGTCGATCCACTCTTCACGCGGGTCAACTGCACGTTCCCGCAAAGCTGGACCGCGGTATTAGGCGACAACGGCATCGGTAAATCAACTCTGATGGCAATCGCGCGAGGCAAACTCCGTCCCGATAGCGGGCAAGTGTCACCCAATAATCTCGTATTAAGCTACTGCCCGCAAGATATAGCGGTTCAACCCACGAATCTGGAGGACTTCGCCGCTGATTGGCAACCCGAAACCATCCGGCTACGAGAGCGACTCGGCATTGAAGATGATTGGGCGTACCGGTATGGCACCTTGTCTGGCGGTGAACGGAAACGTCTGCAAATCGCATGCGCACTGGCACAGCAACCTGACGTGCTCATTCTGGATGAGCCTACCAATCATGTGGATGAACCGACCCGGCAGGCCATCATCGAGATCATGCGAAACTACAGAGGAATCGGCATCGTCGTCTCCCATGATGTAACGCTCATCGACGCCACTTGCACACGCTGCATCATGTTCGAGCGCAAGCACATCGGCGGGCGAAACGTTACTGAAGCCAATACTTATCAGGGCAATTACAGTCAGGCCATAGAACAGCGGCAGTGTCATGACCGCACTGCTCTGGAACAACTGGCCGGCGCCCGCCGGGAGGTAAAGAGGCTAGAAGCCGCACAATCGCAACGATTCGCCAAGATACAGCAGGCCGAGTCCGCCAAGCGGCATGGCGAGCGCATCACTCCCAAGGATCATGACGCCCGCAATCGCAGGAATCTGGCAAAAATGACTGGATTGGATGCTGGAGTCAGCCGCTCGTATGCGCAACTCAATGGCCGGCTTGCCAAGGCCCGGCAATCAGGCGAAGCGATATCGACGGCGTCCAAACGATATGACGGCAATATATGGATGGACATCACGCCTAGTGCCAGGCATGAGCTGATTCGTCTTGAGCCAGGAGTCATTCCATTCGACAAGCAGCTATCTCCGGAGCAACTGAATGATAGTCCATTGTCTGTAGCATCTCAGTCGGGGAATACCATTCGACTCGATTTTCCTCAAGGCAACATGACTTCTGAGGGGCTGAAGATACCATTAATCAGTGTCGGTCCGCTCGATCATCTTGTCATCACCGGGCCGAATGGTTGCGGCAAGTCAACATTGGTACGCGCGATGATTGATGCTGCGGCCAATGTTCCTACGCTGGTAATTCGGCAAAACACAACAGCAGCAGACGCCAACCGAGCCGTCACATTGCTGCATGGCCTCAGCCCAGTCGATACATCGATGGTATTGAGCGCGTATGCACAACTTAATGCAGATCCCGATAGGCTTCTTCAAGGTGAGGCGGCCTCCCCCGGTGAACTGCGTAAACTGCTGCTATGCCTTGGGCTGGTAAGGAAACCACAGCTTATTGTGATGGATGAGCCGACGAATCATCTTGACCTCAATTCCAAGGTTGCCTTTGCTCGTACGCTCGGCAGCTACCCTGGCGCATTGATTATTGTTTCGCACGATGATTGGTTTGTGCGGCAGATTACCGCAGCGCATGGTTCTTAGCGCATGGTTCTTAATGAGAACCATGCGCTGCGGGGGGAAGAGGACGGCTACGCCATCAGCTGCTCAGCCAAGGAGCGGAAAGTCTTGCCGATGCCATCCGTACGCAGCGCACCGTCAGCATCCAGCACAGCCGGGCGGCCGGCCTCGCCGGTTTCGCGGACTTCGGGAACGAGCGGCAGCTGCGCCATCAGCGGTACATCGTAGCCAAGCGCTTCGGTCAGCTGCTCGCTGACTCGCTGACCGCCACCTTCGCCGAAGATGCGCAGCTTCTCGCTTTTATGCTCGTAGTAGCTCATGTTCTCCACCACACCACGCACCTTCATCGGCACCTGCAGTGCGACCAAGCCGGATCGCACGGCGATGTCGGATGCGGAAGGCTGCGGGGTGGTGATTACCACAAGTTCCGCATTCGGCAATGCCTGAGCCACGGAAATCGCCATATCGCCGGTACCCGGTGCCAAGTCGAGCAGCAGCACGTCCGGCTGACCCCACCAGACATCGGAGAGGAACTGTTCCAGCGAGCGCTGCAGTCGCGGACCGCGCCAGAGGATCGCGCGGTCGGCACCGGCGAACATGCCGATGGAGATGAGCTTCACACCCCAAGCCGTAACCGGCATCAGCATACCGTTCAAGTTGGTGGGCTGCGTATGCACGCCGAACAGTCGCGGCAGCGAGAAGCCGTAGATATCCGCATCGATGGCGGCGGTGTCGTAGCCGAGGGCGGCAAAGGTTGCAGCCAGGTTCGCGGTGACCGAGGACTTGCCTACGCCGCCTTTACCGGAGGCGATGGCGAAAATGCGGGTTTTGACACCGGGCTTGTTGAACGGGTTCTGCTTACGCTCGGCTTTCAGGTCGGCCACCAGGTCGTCCAGCTTGTCGCGGCTCATCGAGGAGACTTCGATATGCGGGGTGAGTTTGGCATCCGGATATGAGGCGACCGCACCGTTGATCTGATTGGTGATGGTTTCCGAAAGCGGGCAGCCTTCCACGGTAAGTTCCACATGCACGGTGACGTCGTAATCGATATCGGCGTTGTCCGCCGAAGGCACCGCGTTAATGGCGGCAATCATGCCTAAATCGGTAACCGATCGGCCGAGCTCCGGGTCGATCACACGACTCAAACGGTTGTAGATCGCTGCTTCAATCTCGCGGGTTTCGCTCATCAATCCTCCTTATTGCCGCCCACTAGAGTACCGTGCAATTCGCCGGCATGCTAGAGCTATGATGAGATTACTTTCATCGCGGAAAGGAGCAATGATGCCCACCATCCTGCAAATATTGCTCAGCGAAGTAATACTCATCGCGATTGGCATATTTCTGTTGTGGAAGCCTGATCTGGTCTGGAAACTGGAACATTTCCTTGATGTCAAGGGTGGTGAACCCACTGACTTCTACACGGGGAACGTACGCCTGCTGGGCACCCTCATGCTGGTAGGCGCCATCGTGCTGCCGTTTATTCTGCTGGCTATAACTGACTAACAAGCGGCGTTAGATTCCGTCAAATCTCTACAATCAACGTCCCCCATCATTTGACTGTAGGACTTTTGACATTGACTGTAGGGAATCTAACACTGACTGAAGGGAATCTAACACTGACTGAAGGATTTTGAACGAAATACGTTAGAAATCCTTCAGTCAGTGTTCAAAAACCTTCAGTCAGTGATGGAAATCCGTCAGTGAGTGTTCAAAACCCTTTCAAAACCCTACAGTGAGACTTCGCCGGTTTCCAGAAGTTCGCCGAATTGGGCTTCGTCGAGCATCGGAATACCGAGTTCCTCAGCTTTGGCGGCCTTGGAGCCGGCGTTCGCGCCGACCACCACATAATCGGTTTTCTTGCTCACCGAACCGGCCGCCTTACCGCCGCGCTCCACAATCGCCTCCTTGGCGGAGTCGCGTGAATAGCCGTCCAAGGAACCGGTGACCACTACGGTTTTGCCAGCCAACGTCTGTGGCAGCGTGCTCTTTTCCGCAGCAGCCACACCGACTCCGGCTGCAGTCCACGCGCGCAAGGTCTCACCACGCCAATCCCCCGGCTCGCGTGCGGCTGCGAACCAGTTCACCACCGATTCGGCGATTTCGGGGCCAACGCCATCAATCTGCGTCAAATCCTCCACGCTGGCCTGTTCGATGGCTTCCAGCGAGCCCATTGCCGAGGCAATCAGGCGTGCTGTGGGCGGGCCAAGACGGCGAATCGACAAGGCCACCAGCACACGCCACAGGTCGGCATGGCGGGCCTTGTCCATCTCATCGAACATCTTGCGCGTGTTCTCCCCCGGGCGAATATACACCGGCACATCAGTCTCAACGGTACGCGTCTTCTTGTGATCCACGCGCACGATCACCGCATCAGCCGGCACGTCATAATCCGGGTAGGCGGTCACCGTGATATCAGATGCAGCCGCTCCCCCGCGCGCAGCCAACTGCTTGGCGGTGAGCTTCTTGGCCGGTGTAGGCGCAGTCCAGAACGCCGGCACCTGATGCCACAGGCCCGAACCGCCCACGCGCTTGCGGGTGCGCTTCTTCTTGCCATTGGAGTCCACGGTCTCACGCACTTCGATGATCGCCGCCTCACGCCAGACGCGCACATCCTTCAAATCGTTGGCATTCAACGCAAACAGGCCAGCCTCGCTGGAAAGCACCGGCGTCTGTTCGGCGGGAAGTTCCAGTCCATCGACCGGCTCATACGGCTCGGGTTCCTCACCAGGTTTGACGATGATTTCCGCAATATTCGGCGCATAAGTGTCCACGGAACCAGGGCGATTCTCCTCCGGGTTCGTCAACGCCAACGCCGACTGATCACCCAGATGTTCGATATCGAACGCCTTGCGGGAAGCCAAGGAGATTACTCGCTCGGTCAACTGCGCCGGGCAGCTTTCCACGTTCGGGCAACGAATATCCTTATCACCCTCCTTGGCCGGCGCCAGTTTGGCACCGCAGGACGGGCAGTATTCAGGCATCACGAACTCGCGTAGCTGGTCTTCACGACCCTTGCGCCGCTCCAATACCGGTCCCACCAGTTCGGGAATCACGTCACCGGCCTTGCGCACCACCACCGTGTCGCCAATCAGAATGCCTTTGCGCTTGACTTCGAATGCATTATGCAAGGTGGTTCTGGCCACCGTGGATCCGGCCACATATACAGGCTTCAAGATAGCCACCGGTGTGACTCGACCGGTACGTCCCACTTGTACACGGATATCAAGCAGTTCAGTGTTGACTTCCTCGGGCGGGTATTTGTAGGCGATGGCCCAACGCGGCGCGCGCGAGGTGGCACCCAGCGTATGTTGCAACGCCAAATCATCGACCTTGACCACGATGCCGTCGAGCGCATGCTCGATATCGCCACGATGCTCGCCGTAGTAGTCAATCATGTCGAGAATCTCTTGGAAGGTGGTCACCGAACGATTATGCGGGGAGACCGGCACGCCCCACTTTTGGTACAGCTCATAAGCCTGCGACTGGTCGGCAACCACGTCATGGGTGCCGCGCGGATGGTCGGCGCCCCACGTGAGCTGCCCCAAACCGTGGGCGTAAAAACTCAGTCGCCTAGTGGCGGTGATGCGCGGGTCCTTCTGGCGCAGAGAGCCGGCGGCGGCATTGCGCGGGTTGGCGAACGGCGCACGGCCGGCATCCTCCTGCTCGGCGTTCAGTGTGCGGAAATCATCCCACCGCATGAACACTTCACCGCGGATTTCCACGAAGTCCGGAATATCCTCCTTAGGGCCGCCAAGGTTGGCTGGAATGGAGCCGATAGTGCGCACGTTCAGCGTGATGTCTTCGCCGGTCACACCGTCACCGCGGGTCAGACCCTGCTCCAACACGCCATTGCGGTAAATCAGATTCAGTGCAAGACCATCGATTTTCACCTCGCAGCTCATCGGCAGCGGCTTACCTTCAGGCCAGTCAAGGTCGCGAATCACTGAATCGTACCAGTCCTTGAGCTCTTCGATGGAGAAGACATCGTCAAGGCTCATCATGCGACTGGGATGACGCACGGAGGCGAAATCGTTGGAGAACGTACCACCAACCCGGTGCGTGGGCGACTGCGGATTGTCAAGCGCAGGGAATGCAGCCTCAAGCCGTTCAAGCACACGCATGCGGGCATCATAAGCGGCATCGGAACTGACCGGGGAATCGTCGATGTAATAGGCGATCTGGTCGGCCTCCACCCAAGCGGCCACGCGCGCCCACAAACGGGCGGCGGCCTCGGCGGTCAGCTGGTTCACATCCAGACGATCGAGACGTACGGCATCGTCGTCAGTCGGCTGCAATGCGGCTATCCATTGCTCGGAGCCCGGCGCGAACTTGGCTGCGCCTTCATTCGGTTGTATAGCGACGGTATCGCCGGTATCGCCATCGTCAAAATCCCATGCCAACTGTTCAATGCTCATATTCGACTATCCTAGCCGACTGCTTCCCTCAGTCAGGTGGTCAGGTCAGGTGGTCAGGGAGCGCAGGTATTGGGCTTGGATGATGTCGATGTCTCCGCCTTCGCCGTCATCCATACGCGCCACAGCCACCGATAGTGTGCGCGCCGGCACGAACATGCCTTCGTCCACGCATACGCGGGCGGCATCGCGCACAATGGCACCGACTTCGATGTTCGGCCACACCGGCAGATCGTGCGAAGCCAATACATAGGCGGCGGAGTCAACGGATTCCGGCACATGAATGCACTGCGAATCCGCACGGGCCACAAGCTCCTGCAATTCACCTTCCAGAGAGGCGATGGCACCGGGCGCAATATGATCGCTCATAATGTAGGCCGCGGCGGCGGTTTCGAAATGATCCAGCATCCACTCGCAGTAGGCGAACCGATAGTAGGCAAATGCGGCATCATCACGGTCCAAGGCCACGCGCAACGCGTTGAGGCAGGCGGCTCGAGCCGAGTCCCAGTCCTCGTTACGGGCCAGTTGAATGGCCAGTTTCAAATGAGACAGCGGATACGCGGGAGCGTACGCCACCATCCGGTTCAGATGTGGGATTGCGGCTTTGGCACCCTTAATCTGCCCGAGCACATCCGCCAATTCCATATGCGCATAGAACAGGTTGTCCGGAATCAGCAACGTGCGCTCATCCATCGTGGCGAACAGGCGGTTATACACCACACGTTCGGCGTACGAGTTGAAATAGCGTGGCACGCCCGGACCTGCGGCAAAAATCTGATCCAAGTGGGCCACAGCAGCCTCAGCCGCGTCGATTGCCTGATCGGCTTGACCAGAGAACAATAAATCGCGTGCACGCAGACGCTCCTTATCGAGACCGTCAGCGAGCGTGAATTTGAAGTCCGGCGTATCGTTGCCATCAATCAGTGCGCTGGTGACCTGCGATGCCAGATCGTTGAGCTCGGGATCGCTGATGGCATCAATAATGCTCATTGCCTGCTGCGCTTTTTCCACCGAATCCAGCTGGCTGTCATGGGCGAGCGTGTGGAATTCATTCACGGCACGCTGCAGCATGTCCACTCGCTGAATGGCGAGCCCGCTGCTGTTCTTCGCACCAAGCACGCGCGCGGTGGCGGCATCGAATTCACGGTCGGCAAGCTCCGGCTCCTCTTGGGAACCATTCGGCGAGAATCGGCGGTCCGTCAGATCGAAGTCCGCGTTGATGGGCTTCAAACCACCCTCGCCATCCACATCCATCACCGCGCCGAACATCCGATACGTGGCTTGCGGATGCTTCAATCCATCCGTATGCAATCGCTGCAGGAATGCGTCACGGCTGAGCGTGACGGTGACCATATTGCGCACGGTGGGGTTGCGACGCAGCACACTCATCGGATCGTCGCCACCGGCATCCGACTGCGCATCGGCGTTATCGTCTGCATCTGTACCGCCGCCATCCGACTGCGGGCCAAGGCTGAAGGACATCTCATCGATATCCATGCCCTTCATCAGATCTTCGAACTGCGAATCAATCGACGCGTCATCACTCTGATCGCCGGCACCGGCTTCCTGGCCATGCGCCCCCTCAGTACCATCGGCCGCATCGGCGGCAGCCTGCTGACCAAAGGTTTCATCATGGGTGATAGGGCGTGTGGGGTCGCCGTGGAAGTCACCATCCTTAGGGTCGGCTTTGGAGCTGGAGCGGCCCAAATCGCCGCTGCGCAGATGTTCGAACGCGCGCAATGCCTCGCTCATCATCTGTTCGATAGCACTGTCCTGCTCGGCAATGGCCTCTTCCAAACCGATGGAATCGATGTGCAACGACACCTGATTGACTTGGGGGCTGGCGCCGAAACTCATTGCCGCCATCATTAGGCCGACGCGCAGATTGTAGGCCACGCTCATCGCCGCCCGCTCGGTGCTGGACAGCGTGCGCCACGTATGGTTCACGTCATCGTAGCGGCTGTTCGGCATCATCGAAGTACCGGCCGTGGTGAAACCAATCGCCACTTCCCCACGTTCCAGGCAGGAGCGGAACTCCACATCGAAACGGTAAGGCAACCGCAGCCGGCGCAGCAGCGTAGACAATGTTTGGCGATACACCCATTCGCCGGGCTGTTGAGCGTCGGGAGCGGCATGCGCCTGATCATGCTCATGGCTGTTCTCGTGAGCATCGTGAAGGCGGGGATTGGGGAACCCGTCCTGAATTTGACTTGCGGTTCGCTCGGCGATCTTCACCAGTTGAAGCACGGCCTGCTGTTCATCCGCACCATCATAGGGTTCAAGCGCCATAATCGCCGGGTTTTCAATCAATCGCATATCGATCTGCGCGGCTTCGGCACGCGTGACCGTATCTTCCGTAGGCGTACGCCCCAGTGAGGAATTGCGCTCCAACCATGCGCTCACCGCCGCGAAACGATTGAGATTGCCTTCGATCTTCAACGCCCTCAACGCCTGACTGAACGCCAATGACGTATCCCAGGCAAAGAAATAACTGTTCGAATACGTGGATGTGTACAGGTGCAACGCTTCGGCACCATGCACGGCTTCCAGCCCCGGAAGCTTATCCAACGCACCGGCCTCACGCATCAGGTCGGCGAAATGATCCTCCAAACCGGAGGCACGCATGCCGTGAGCACGTGCGGCGAGCGTATCCCTTACCGCACGACGAATCGCGCCAATCGGTGCCTCACGGTTCAGGCGACGGAAAATATTGCCCGAACCGAAACCGATGAGCAGCCCGTTGACCTGCGGCAGCATGTAGGCGGCAAAGAACGCGATGGCAATCGCATCCCGATATTCCAAATCATGTCGCATACTCGCCGGCAGATTCGCACGCATCTGTTCCAGCGTGTACCGGTTACCGGTTTTCAGCCATGATGCCAGCCAGGTCATGCGTCCGGTATCGTCTCGCCCAACGATGCCGCCCGAAACCACATTCACCGGCATACCGGCCCGCAGGCGCAACGCCTGTTCCAGGGACCGCACCCGGGCGCGATCGGCTGAAGACAGTTCGTCCAAGCCCAATCGTTCACCGTTCGGCAACGTGACATCCTTCTCCTTGCCGAACATGAAGCGCGGCTGCATCTCCTGCACGTCCATATCCGGGTCGGAGCCCACAAACACGCGTCCATGCGTATCCGCAAACGCCACTTGGGCGAAATGATTCTTGTCGGGGAAAATGCCCAGTGAGAAACCACGCCCCCGTGTGGACGGCAGCTGGGCCCAGCCCAACACCAATCCTTCCGGCACATTCTCCAACGCCGGGAACGTATGACGCTTGGCCACCGGGCTCAACGTCACGGCATGACGAGTCAGTTCATCGATGATGCCGCCGCTGCGTTCGCTCGGCTCACGCAAGGCGTCGCCAAAAGGATTCGAATCGGCTTTTTTGGGTTTGATTAATCCCAAATCCGCCGCGAGCGCGTTCACCGAATCCCTGAACTCGCCCAAAAGCGATGGGTGACGATGATTTCTCGGAGACGACATACGATTTGGCATGATTCACATTGTCTACTGTTTGCCAGACATACGTTCGGCATAAAGCTTATAGAATAATGGCGTGCATTCCATAGACCTCTTTTCCGGCGCCAAGCGCCAGACGCATCACCTCGGGCCTGCAGCAACACCCAAGCGCCTGCTTCACGCGCTCATAGCATTGCTGGTATCGCTTGCGGTGATCGCCAGCGTGGAATGCATCGTGTTCAATATGCCGTTCTGGCGTACGCTGGGCGCCAGCACCGATACCAACGCCGTGCATAATGCGCTGGGAAGCGGTCTGAAACGTACGGATGACGGCATGTTGACCGTCACCGATCCCACGAACGCCTATCTGGAACTGACCGCGGATGGCACCTCGGATTTTCTGCGCATCGACACGGTGAGCGAGCAGACCATTGCCAAGGCTCGGCAGGAGGCTCACCAGCAGTCCGAAGCCAACGGAGACACCCCGGTGTTCTCACCACTGGGCACGATTCATGTGCGCGTGGACGTCAATGGCAGTACCGGGCGCACGCAATCCCTGGCACCGGGCTCCGAGCGCAGCCACTATCTCAAAGCCACCGGCTCCGGCATTGTCCGTGTATGGATCCAGGAGGAGTGTGGCGCCATCGTGCCGATTAGCGATGCCCGCGCTAATGTCACGGTGCCGTTTGCCATCAGTTGGGCTCGTGTGGGAGCGATGGCGCTGGTACTGCTGCTTATCGCACTGTGGCGTCCGGGTTCCCGGCTCTGGAAAACCACGCTGAATCCGGCCAGCCGCCGCCAACGGCTTGCCCTTGCCGGCGTGCTCGCCATTCCAACGCTTGTCTTGGGCGCATCAATCATCTGGCAGATGCTGTATGTAACACCGCTGGCTTTCCACACGGCAGGCGGATACACGTATGATTTCGACCAGTACGCGCATGTGGCCGATTCACTGATCGCCGGCAGGCCGTGGCTTGATCTTCAAGTGCCGAGCCAATTGACACAGGTCGATAATCCGTACGATGTGGCCACGCGTCTGAAACTGCTGCACGAGGGGGTAAGCCCGCTGTATTGGGATTACGCCTACCATGACGGCCACTGGTACTCCTATTTCGGCGTAGTCCCGGCCGCCGTGCTGTTTGCACCATACCGTCTGCTCACCGGACGTATACTGCCCACCGGCGCCGCCGAACAGTTCCTGGTGCTGTTGTTCATTATCTTCTTTACGCTCCTGATGCTGCGGGTGATTCACCGGGTGATGCCGAAAACCTCGCTGGCGGCCGCCTCACTGACCGTGGTTTCCGGTCTGCTCGGCGCACAGGTGGGTTATGTGATCTACCGCACGAATTTCTATCAGGTGCCGTTCGCCGCTTCGCTGGCATTAACCTCATTGGGCTTGTGGCTGTGGCTTGGCGCGGATACCTCCGCCCGCCCACTGCTGCCATCCGATCGATGGCATGCGGGCAACGCCAAGCCGCTCTCATTACCACGGCTTGCGGCCGGCGCGTTATGCATCGCCGCGAACTTCGGCTGCCGCCCAACGTTCACGCTCGCAGCACTGCTGGCCTTGCCTATGTTCTGGCCGCAGATTCGCGCAATGATCACCGGACTGCGGCAGCGCAGCATACGACCGGTTATGGCTGTGCGCGCACCGGTCGCCATGATTGTCCCCGCACTCGCCGTGGTCGCGCCGCTGATGGCATGGAACAAGGCACGCTTCGGCTCGCTGTTCAATTTCGGCAATGCTTATCAGTTCAGCGTTTCCGATATGACGCAATATTCCACGCCAGCCGCGGATATGCCGTACAACGTCTGGTATTACCTGTTCCTGCCGCCACGCTTCATCAACCGATTCCCCTGGTTGGCGCTTTCGCCTGCGCCACTGCCGCAGTGGGGCTACTACGAGGTGATGGTCGGCGCCTTGTTCACCGCGACTCCGCTGATGATACTGGCGCTGATTCTCCCTTGGCTGAAGCAACTGGAGATGCACGGCATGCGCCCTTGGCTGCTTGGCTGTCTGCCGCTCGCCGCCGGATTGATTGTGTTTGATAGCGCGGTCGGCGGCTTGGGCTGGCGTTATCTGATTGATTTCGGCTGGCTTGCCGCATTGGCTGCGATACCGGGAACCTTATGGCTGGTCAACGGCCGCGAACCCAGTGCTTCCTTGGCTGGAGCGAACGATGCGGCTTCGGCGGATGGCATCGCCCACGTGACACCGTGGCGCTGGCTCATGCGTTGGACGGTATTGCTGCTGGTGCTCTGGACGATCAGCATCGCCATACTGAGCTGTTTTGTTCCTGGGCGCGATGATGCGTTAATCGCCAACAATCCCGCGCTCTGGCATGATATCCAGTCCTGGTTCTCGCTGCTGTAATCGCAATGGCGAGTAGCGAACCATGCCTGAAGTATGCAGCCTATTCCACCACATCACACGTAAACTACGTACTTTTTCAAGGGAACCCTTGGGTGCGTTTCAGTGGACAGTCAGCATATCCCCCTGATTTCTCCAAGTCTCACGCCATAATGTAACCGGTGTTGTTCACTGTCTACATTGACGTATCGTAAGGTTTTTCATGTCCAGTTCCGTACGCGCCCGTTTATTCAAAATATCCGCAGCCATTATCACTATCGCCATCGCGGTAGGCCTGTGCCTGTTCTACCGGGATGATGTCAGCGCGGCCATCAAGCAGCGCCGCGTAGAGCGACTGAACGCCCAGGTGGAAAACATCTATACCACCGACTACCAGACCATGATGGATGAGCAGCTCACCAAGGAGCGCGACAGCAAGACGCGCACGGTGGACGACATCTACACCAAGGTGAACCCGTATGGCACCAATACCACGTCCATGTACGTGTATTTCACCACCGATACTGCATCCACGGTGAGCTACACGGTTTCCGCGGACGGCTACCCGGATTACACGGCCACCGCCGTGACCAGCGATGAGGCCGCCACCACGATTCGCAAGGCCATCAACGCCTCCGAATCCTCCACCGGCAATACGCTGAGCCCCAGCGCTTCGGATGAGGATTCCGTGGTATCCACCGTATCCGAGGATTCGCTGGCATCCACTACGCACGAGTTCCTGGTCCTCGGCCTCATTCCCCAGGTAAAGAACACCGTGACCTTGACCATCACCGCCACCGATGGCACGAAGACTACCCGTACCATCACCAAGAACGGTCCGAAGCTGCTCGGCAGTGAGGAAGTCAAGCTGAACGAAACGGTAACCCCGGATTCCTCCACGCTCGGCGAGCTCGGCAATGGCCTGTACGCCATTCTGGGCAATGATTCCAACGAGCAGGACTTCATGTACTACTACGATGCGAACGGCATCCTGCGCGGCGAAGTGCCGGTGCTCTACTACCGCTCCCATCGACTGCTGTTCGATAACAATGGTCTGATGTGGCTGTCCGCATCCACGAAGAACTTCGTGGCCATGAACCGACTTGGCAAGATCGTCAAGAACATCGACCTGGGTAACCGCTTTATTCTGCACCATGATTACGCGCTCGACTCCGACGGCAATATCGTGTCGTTGGCCACCGATTTGCAGCGCAGCGACCACGCTGTGCAGGATCAGGTGATCAAGGTGGATACCAGCACCGGCAAGGTGAGTCTATTGGTTGATTTTGGCGAACTGTTCGCCGACTACAAATCCACCACCGACCACTCCGGCATCGATGAATCCGATCCGACCGCCAAGAACCGTTGGGATTGGATTCACTTCAATACGATTCAGCTGATGGATGATGGTTCCGCGCTGCTGTCCGCCCGTGAAACATCCACCATGATCAAGATCAACGACATTGAAGGCACGCCAAAGCTGGACTATATGATTGGCGAGCCGAGCGTGTGGGATGGCACCAGCGAACAGGATTCCTTCCTGAACAAGGTAGGTGATTTCGGCGATACCGGCGGCCAGCATTCCATCACCGTCCAGTATGATTCCACATTGCCGGCCGGCCAGTATTACGTGTACCTGTTCGATAACAACTTCGGTTATGCCATGACCCGTCCGGACTTCGATTGGACGGTGATCGACGGCATCTCCACCGCGCAATCCTCCAAGGATGAGAACTCGAACTCCCAGTTCCGCAAGTATCTGGTGGATGAGCAGGCCGGCACCTACACCGAAGTGCAGTCGTTCGATGTGCCGTATTCCCCGTATGTCTCCTCCGCGCAGGAGCTTTCCGACGACCTCAACCTCGTGGATACCGGCATGCAGGGCGTGTTCGGCGTGTACGACGACAACGGCCAGCTCAAAGCCCAGTACACGATGAACCTGTCCACCGCGTACATCTACCGCGTCTACCAGTACGGTTTCCGCGGCTTCTACTTCGCGTAACACTTATGGCTCCCCTTGTCAGGGGAGCTGGCCCGCGAAGCGGGACTGAGAGGTAGTCACCTACTTAAGCCAGCACAAGTGATTAATTCCCCTTCTTCGCCGCCTCATACTTACGGCGAATCAGATCCTCATAGAATGCCACGGCATCGTGAGGCGTGCCATCGAATACGACCGTGTGCTCATCCAATACGAGTGCACGGTCGATGGCATATTCGGGCTTGCAAATCATATCCGTATCGTGCGTGGCGATAATCACCTGTTTGTCGTAGCTGAACAAGGCTTTGGCCACTTGTGCCGTACCAATCTCATCCAGGCCTTTGCTGGGCTCGTCCGCCACGATGACGCTCGGTTCAAAACTCAGGGCTGCGGCAATGGCCAGCATGTGGCGCTTGAGTGAGTCAAGCTCACTGGCTTTGGCGCGCGCAACCTGCGCCAAATCGAAATGCGCGAAGAGATTGCCGATGCGTGCTTGACGCTCCCCTTCGGCGATCTTGTGCTTTTTCAGCGCTTCGGACACCGCTTCGGAGATGTTCTTGGCCCGATAGAAGGCGTTCGGGATTTCCTCACGGCGTACAATGCCCACCAAATCATTGATACGTTTGGCATCTTTCTTCACGCTTGGGTCGAGACGCTCCTCGCCGCCTTCCACGTGAACCGTTCCGGCCGTGGCTTTCAACGTGCCATCCAGCAAGCCTAGCAATGTGGATTTGCCGGCGCCATTGAGTCCGATAACCGCCACACGCTGCTCGCTGATGGTCAGCGTGGTTGGCGCGAGACCCAATTGGCCGTCGTCATAGGTATGACCAGCCTGATCGAGGCGAAACGTCAACGATTGCGGGCGTGGCAACGCCTTGGACTTGAAAAAAAATCCCATAGCGCCCATTGTATGCCGCTGAAGCCACTCACTGATTCATCATCGCGAAAAACGTGAACGGATTTCCGTGTTTTCTCAAGCTTCCAACTGTGCGCAGACTTCCTCGAGAATCGCCCGCACATTGCGCTCAAACTCCTCTGGCTCCGGTAACAGGGATATGGCCAGATAACCGTTGACGGTCATATCGAAGAAATAGCCGGGCTGTCCGGTAAGACGGTGATGCGCGATTAGGCCAAGCACCAACGCGTTTTCATCAATGACTGACGGCACACGCAACAACACATTCCAACCGCCCTCCGCACGCAGTACGCTGACCAAGCCGTTCGGGTCGGCGGCAAGCAACGCATGAAGGCGCGCAAGGTTGCCACGCACACGTTCCCGCACCGTGGCGGTCTGCTGAGGCGCGGCTTGCAGCAATGCCGGAATCTTTTCAGCGATGATGTCGCTCATCGGCAGATAATCGTCGGCGATGACGTCCAGTCGACGCTTGGCTTCGGCTACATCGGCTGCCGGACCGGAAACCTGAATCCATCCGACTTTGGCGTGCGGGGCTGCCAGCATCTTGGAAAAGCCGTCGAGCGCAAAGGTCAATACGCCGCTCTCGCCGGCGAGTCTGGCATTGCCGGCAAACGGCTCAAGATCGTAGTCATAGAAGACTTCGTCGGCGATCAGGGCGATGCCATGCCGACTGCACAGTTCCACAATGGATTTGCGTTCGGATGGCTTCACATACGAGCCGGAAGGATTATTCGGATTGATCAGTACCAAAGCGCGAATACGCTCGCCTTGGGAATCAGCAAGCATTGCTTCAAGCGATGCCGTGTCGATGAACCAGGAGCCGTCGAACTGCAACTGGTATTCCACGGTATGCACGCCTTCGAGCCGTGCGATCGATTCGATCAGCGGGTAGCCGGGCTTGGGGGCCAGTACTGCGTCGCCCGGATCGCAGAGCAACTTCATCAGCCAGGAATAGGCTTCCGACGTGGAGCTCAGGATGTACAGGTCGTCGGCATCGACCGGTCGCACAGCATCAACAGCATCAGCAGCATCAACAGCATGCAAAGTCGGTCCGCCGTTGGTAAGAAACGCCGCCAATGCTTCGCGGGCGGCTTTCGGTCCGCGTGGATCAGCCGTGTATACGCTCGGCACCAATGCCGGTGCCAGCGCATGCCTCGTGGGGTTGGAATCATTGAGTTTGCCAAGCGTGATGCCTTGCGCTTTGGCTTGGGCTTCGGCGGCGGCAATAGGATTCGGAGTGCTGATATCAACTCGGGACGAGAAATGCACGGTCATAGGCTCCCACCTTAGAACCCGCCCCACCCTATCGTGTGATTGGACCGTTGCGTGCGACGCAATCCCCGGAATCCAGCGAAAAACAGCACAAAAGAGCCTCTTCTACGACGGATTCCCCGGAATCCAGCACCACAAGCCCCTCTACGCGACGGATTCCCCGGAATCCGTCGAAAAAGCAGCAAAAAAGAGCCTCGTAACGACGTATTCACAGGAATCCGTCGTTACGAGGCTTATTGTGCACGTTGTTGCAGCCTGCTACGAGGTTACCGGTCAGTAGACTGCTTTCCGAGCGGGTGCAATCACTGCTGCTTGGTGCTGGCGTAGTAGGCGGCGCCTACGATGCCGGCCTGGTTACGCAGCTTGGCGGGCACAATCGGCGTCTTGATATCCACGTAGGGCAGGAACTTCTCGCTCACACGGCTCACGCCGCCGCCCACGGTGAACAGGTCGGGGTTGAAGTACTTTTCCATCAGCCCGTAGTACTTGGTCAGACGCTTGGCCCACTTCTTGTAGCCAAGATCCTCGTTCTCGCGCACGGCGGAGGAGGCGTACTTTTCGGCATCGAGATGCTTGGCGCTCAGGATGATGTGACCCAGCTCGGTGTTCGGAATCAACTGGCCGTTGTAGATCAGCGCGGTACCGATGCCAGTGCCCAGCGTAGTGGCGATAACCAAGCCGTCCTGGCCCTTGGCGGCACCGAACTGTACTTCGGCGAGGCCTGCGGCATCAGCATCGTTGACCACCACAACCGGACGTCCGCACGCTTCGGAGAAGACCTCAGTCACGTCCACGCCAATCCAGGATTGGTCAAGGTTGGCCATGAAGTCCAGCTTCTGACCGGGCTTGATCGGAGCGGGGAAGGCGATGCCCACCGGAGCGGATTCCGGCACCTCGAAGTGGTCCAGCTGCTGCTTGACGATGGCAGCCACAGCCTTAGGCGTGGAAACCTCAGGGGTCAGAATCTTCAGACGAGGCTCAGCAAAATCGCCCTTGGTCAAATCAACCGGGGCGGCCTTGATGCCGGATCCGCCAATGTCAACGCCAAAAGCCTGTGCGGTTTCAATCATCGTTGACCTTCCTTTCGTGTGAGACGAGGAATCACTTTGCCATAAGTGTAACGCGCGCCAAGGCACACGCCAAAGATTGCCGCCACGGTTTGCAACCGTATGCATCGACTACGTAGTGCCGCCGTAGTCATTATCAGCCCATCAGCAGTCGCCGTCCGGTTTGAAAAAGCCAAGACACGCTAGGCGAAACACGTCTGATGCAACCGCAGCTTGCCATATCCGAGGGTGATAATGAAGGTATGGCAGAACATAACCAACTTATTGATGCGATTAACATTCGTACCGCTGTGCGCGCCTATGACGACGAGCCAATCGATGACGATGCGGCACGACAGCTTGACATGGCATTGCAGCCGGTCAATCTGCTCGGCAATCTCAATCTTCAGCTTGTGCTGAATCAACCGCAGGTGTTCGCCGAAGCCAATGCTTCCGGCCATCTGACCGGCGCCGCGAACTATCTGGCTTTGGTGGCGCCCAAGGATGACGATCAGGCCAAGGAGCGCGCCGGCTTCTATGCCGAACGCGTGGTGCTCACGGCTACGTTGCGCGGACTGGGCACGCTCTGGGTGGCTGGCTCATGGGATAAGGCCGAGGCAGCCAAGCATTGCCGCATCGGCAACGATGAGGAACTGCTGCTGGGCGTGGTGATCGGCCATCCGAAGAATCGCCTTGCCTACCAGTCCATGACCTATGAGGAGCTTTGCGAGCGCCAGCGCACCCACCGTTCAACGAAGACGTTCGAGCAGTTCACCGCCCTGATGAGCGATGACGAGCGAGCGGCGGCGCCGGACTGGTTCAAGGCCGGTGTCGAAGCGGCGATGAAGGCGCCGAGCGCCATGAACCGTCAGCCGATCACGTTCTCCTACAATCCGGATGATGATACGGCTGCCGCACATATCGATACCAGTGCGGGAGATGAGCATCATGCGCTGAACGACCTCGGCATCGCCAAACTGCACTTCCAGATTGGCGCCGGTCAAGGCCAATGGGCGTGGGGCGACGGCGGCCTGTTCATTCACAAATAAGATTCACAAATAAGCAGTAAAAAAGCTCCCTCAATGAGGGAGCTTTTTCTGTTTATTCCAGCGGAGGCATCGGCTTCCACTCGGGGTCATGCAGCAGCTTGCGTGAATCCCACCAGCCCTGGGCGATCTTCACCAAGCCGGTCTTCACATGTTCACGGTCGACCATCACCAGTCGAATCACTTCCTTGACTGCGGTCAGGAACGTGCCGAAGCCGAAGATCAGCGGGTGGAAATCACCGTACGTCATGAAGTATCGGGCCATGTAGCCGCGATTGCGCATGATGTGGTAGCGGTTCATATCGGACGTGGAGTTGAGCTGGCGTACGCCTGCGATATCCCAGTTGCCGATTTCACGGGTGCGGCGCAGAATCACATCCGGCACCACAATCGGGTTGGTGACCTTGCTGGCGCGGTAGCCGTACATCGTGTCATCCCAGTAGATGAAGAATCGCGGGTCCGGCAGACCGATGGCCTTGACCACGCGGCGGTTGAACAAGCCGCCTTCGAAGCATAGCGTGTTCATCACACGGTAGCCGGCCGGACCGAATGCCGCCGGGGCAATCGGGTTCGGAATGCCCAACGCTACCTTGAAATCGTACTGCCAGTAGAACGGGCCGCCATCATAGTCGAAGCGGGAACCCTGAATCACCTCATGCTTGTCGGTCCACTTGGCAAGCTTGCCGATGGCATCCGGCAACACAGCCACATCATCATCCATCACCCAGAACCATTCGGCACCAAGCTCATACGCCTTCTTCACACCGGCGGAGAACCCGCCGGCACCGCCCAGGTTCTCGGTTTGCGGGGCATACACCACGCGCTCCTCATTGCCGGAAAGGTCAGGAACCGTGGTACCCCACTGGCCGGTGACCTTGGCAGCCAGATCGTTGACCATGTCCGCGGTCTGATCGGAATGCTCGTTGTCCACGATGATGATGCGCCAAGGAGCCTGCTCCAAGGCGAGAATCGAATCGAAGAGCACTTCAAGCAGCTGCTGACGCTTGTAGGTGGTCACGATCAAGGCAAGTTTGTTGATGGTTCGCTGTACGGCATGCTTTTGACTCATAGATGCCATTCTATGCACAGCCGCTCCCCCAAATCCCTCAACGGTGTTTGCAAGCGTTTGCAACCGCGTACCAACGCTCTTCGAGGCCAGCACATCCCATGCGGCATCCGCGGCATCTTCCGCCGATAATGAAATCCGATTTGCATATGACTGCACCATGGCGTATGAATATCTTCGTTAGTTTCAGGGAAGGTGCAATTCCTTACTGGCGGTGATTCTGCTCCCCACGTTTCATTCTGGGGAATGCAGATCAGCCCGCGACCCGCGAAAGCGGCTGATTCGGTGAGATTCCGAGGCCAACGGTTACAGTCCGGATGGAAGAAACGAGGAGCTCTCATGAGCATGTCTTCGCATATTCGCATGCAGTTTGTCCGTTCTATCGCGCCCGAAGCACAGGGTGCCGGCTCGTCCGCCGCCGCGGATGCCAAGCTGGGCTCGCATTCCACCGGTGTGGCGGATTCCGGCCGCTGGTCGACTCGTCGTATCGCCATGTACGCCTTGTTCGTGGCCTTGGCCATGGTCACCAGCTTCATTGAATTCCCCATCACCCCGGTGGCTTGGCTGAAGTACGATCCGTCTGGCATCGTGTGCCTGATCGCCGGCTTCGCCTATGGCCCGTCCGCCGCCATCATCGTCTCCGTGCTGGGCTTCGTACCGCACATGTTCGCCGATCCGTGGGGTTCGCTGATGGCCGTGCTCGTGGCACTGTGCCTGTCCGTGCCTGCTTCGCTGATCTACCGTAAGATCCGCTCCCGCAAGGGCGCTGCCCTGGGCATTGTGGTGGGTGCCGTACTGGCTATCGTGGCCGCATTGCTCGGCAACCTGGTGATTACGCCGATCTATGCGCACATGTCGTACGCTGCCGTCGCCGCGATGATTCTGCCGATTCTGCTGCCGTTCAATCTGGCGAAGATGGCGATTCACGCTGTGGTGACCTTCCTGATCTACAAGCCGATTTCCAACCTGCTCGCCAAGCAGCAGTGAGCGTCGGGGATAATCCCCCTAAAAATACCGAAAACAGACACTAAGTATGCGGGCAAACCAACAGCTCGCATACTTAGTGTCTTTTCGATGCCTCAAACAGACACTATGTATGCGAGCCCCTCGTTCGGGCGCATACATAGTGACGATTTCATTCCACTCTCCGCAACAACCGGAGCCGATTAGCCCATTGCATAACGAATGAGTATCATGCCAGACAATCCGCACGAAGCCCCCACCCCAGCAGCCAAGCTCAGCCATATTCGATTCAGCTATGACCATGGCGCAACCTGGGCGTTGGATGATGTGTCATTGACCATCAATAGCGGTGAACGAATTTGCCTGATTGGTCCCAATGGATCTGGTAAATCCACCTTGGCCAAGCTTATCGCCGGATTAAGCGCACCGGATGATGGCAGCATCATCCTGCTCAATCATGCGGTTTATACCGCGCAAGGTGGTCCGAATGCCAGCGAATACAGGGCGGCGCGGCGCGGCATCGGCATGGTATTGCAAAACCCCGAGGATCAGCTCGTCACTACGGTGCTCGAGGATGATGTGGCTTTTGGCCCGGAAAACCTCGGCATTGTCCATGCGCAGATCGGCGAGCGCATCACGTCGAGTCTTGCCGCGGTGGGGCTTGACTCACACCGCGGCTCGGATCCCACGCGTATGAGCGGTGGACAGCAGCAGCGTGCGGCTATCGCCGGCATGCTGGCCATGAATCCTGCGATGCTGGTGCTCGACGAGCCTACGGCGATGCTGGATGCCACTGCGCGAGCCGAAGTCATGACGGTGCTGGATGCATTGCATGCTCAAGGCACCACTATCGTGCATGTGACGCATCATCCGGATGAGACGGTGAACGCCGACCGTATTGTGCACATGGAGCATGGGCGCATCGTGCGCATCGCGGATCCCTATGATCAGCCGTGCCTGGAACCGACCGTCTCCGCTGCGATGGCCGGGAACACGGCATTGCTTCCGGGCGCTGATTTGCCGCTCTTGGGCGAACAGGCATTGCAGGCGGATGATACGCACAGTACTCCCGCTATTCGCGTGGAGCATCTGCGCTACCGGTATGGTTCCGGTCGCACGGTGATTCGTGATCTGTCATTCCATGTTGCCCAAGGTGAGACGCTCGCCATCATGGGTGCCAATGGATCAGGCAAATCCACGCTGGCCAAACTGTTGTGCGCATTGGGCAAGCCTTCCGCCGGTTCTATCGAGGTGGACGGCATCCCGGTTGCCAGCGCCAATAAGCATTCCGGCAAGCCACGGTTCGCATCCCGCAAGCAGCTTGCCCAGTTGCGCAGGAGCGTCGGCTATGTGATGCAGCATCCCGAACATCAGCTGTTCGCGGATACCGTTGCCGAGGATGTGGCGTACGGTCCCCGCAATCAGCATGTGACTGAGACGGAAGTCGCCGAGCGTGTGCAGACGGCCTTGGAGGCCTTGCACATCGCGCACTTGGCGGACCGCTCCCCCTTTGATTTGTCCGGCGGCCAACAGCGACTTGTAGCCATCGCCGGCGTGGTGGCTTGCAATCCTTCCGTGCTGGTGATGGATGAGCCGACGGCAAGTCTCGACGTGCGAGCCAAGGCACGTATCCACGAACTGATTCGCGCCTTGCGAGCCAAGGGCGTGACCATGGTGATGATCACCCATGATCGCGCCGAGGCGTTCGCATTGGCGGATCGCGTGGTACAGATGCCCGACGAGCATGAAACAACGCGTGAAACATCACAGTCCAACCAGGTTGCAGCAACAACCCAGCCGATGCGTCATCGCTCGCTCATGCACCGGCTTGATCCGCGCGTGAAAATGGTGGGAATTCTGGCCGCCATGTTCACCATGTTCGCGGTCAACACCCCGGTGCAGCTTGCCGTTGGCGCAGCATTGACGCTTGGTATCATCGCCGCCGCCAGAATCAATCCAATCCGACTGTTGCAGTCGATTCATCCGATTCTGGCGTTGCTTGTGCTGATGAGCCTCACCAATCTCATTGTGGTGCGTACCGGCACTCCATTGGTGAGCGCAGGCCCGCTGTCGATTACCGCGGACGGCGTGATGATTGCCGTACTGTACTCATGCCGATTTGCTTTGGTCATTATTCTTGGCGCGGTATTCCTCAACACCACCACGCCGACCGCCATGACCGACGCCTTTGCGGCACTGTTGCATCCGCTCTCCCGACTCGGCGTGCACACTCAGGAAATCGCATTGGTGATGAGCCTGGCGTTGCGATTCATTCCCACATTGACCGGCGAGACGACCTCGATCATCCATGCGCAGGCGGCTCGCGGCGGCTCGGTGGAAACCGGATCGCTTGCGCAACGCGTCAAAGCGTTAAGCGCCATTATCGTACCGGTATTCGCGGGCACCCTGCGCCATGCGGATAATCTGAGCCTGGCTCTGGATGCCCGCTGCTATGAGGAAGGCATCACTCGTACGCATTGGCGCGTCTTCTCCCCCGGTTTGCGCGATGCCGTATTCGCCGTGATCATCGCCGTCTATATTGCGGCCATTGTGCTGCTGTAGCACCGACTCGTGCATTTCCCGCCCCACGGCTATGCTCAAGTGGTTACACGAAAGATAAGGAAGACTCATGGCATTGACCAAAAAGCAAATCAAGCAGCTGCGCGCGCTGGCCAATTCATTGAAGCCGCTGTTCTATGTGGGCAAGAATGATTTGACCGAGGCGGCAATCAAGCAGGCTGACGAAACCATCGAGAAGCATGAGCTCATCAAGTGCGCCGTGCAGGATGGATCTGGACTGACCGCCAAGGAGGCAGCCGAGGAGCTCGCCGAGCAGCTGGGGGCCGAAGTGGTGCAGTCCATCGGCAATCGTTTCGTCATCTACCGCGCATCCAAGCGTGAGGATGTGGAGCATATCAAGCTCGTACGCGATTAATTCATGATGCAACACGCCGGCTCAGACCGGGTGGAACACGCGCGACCATAGCAGACGGCCGGTAGACCAAAGTCAATGAAGACATGCGTCTGCCAGCCGTTTTTCATACCCATTCGGCACTGTGTTGCGCTCTTCGCTCATTCAGTTGTTCCCCTTATGGACAAAACGTGAGAAAATGAATAGCAATGACGCGTACCAAGCCACGTCAATTCACTTCGAGAAGGGACCCAATGATGAGTGACGCTCAGCAACCTTATGCTCCTGTCAATCCAGAACCCACGGCACCCGCACCGGATTACACGCAACCATCCGCTCCGGTGACCGATTACACGCAGCCGTCTGCGGCGGAACCGCAAAACCCGGAAACCCCGTTCACCCCGGAATCATCAGCTACTCCGGCGGCTCCAGAAGCTCCAGCCACACCGAATCCCACCGCCAACGCCTTTACGCAATCGCAGCCTGCCGATGCCTATGGTCAGACACCGTATGGCCAGCCGGCAGCGGCACCGCAACAGCCGCAGCAGCCGACGTACGGTCAGCCGCAGCAGCCCCAGCAACCGGCAGCATATGGCCAGCCGCAGTATGGCCAGCCGGCCGGTGCACCAGCCTCTCCGTACACGCAACCGTATGCTCAACCGCAGTATCAGCAGCCTGCCGGCGCACCACCGTATGCTCAGCAGCCTAACCCGTACACCCAGCCGCAATATGGTCAGCCGCAGTACGGGGCGCCCCAATATGGCGCACCGCAGTACGGCGCTCCACAGTATGGCGCCGGCTACTCATCCAAGTCCAAGCTGGCGGCCGGTCTGCTCGGCATCTTCCTGGGCGCATTCGGTGTGCATAACTTCTATCTCGGCAACACCGCCAAGGCCGTAATCCAGCTCCTGCTTACGCTGGTTGGCTGGATTCTTATTGTCGGCCCGCTCGTGTCTTCCGTCTGGGGACTTGTGGAAGGCATTCTGATTCTGACGAGCCGTTACGGCTCTCCATGGCATCAGGATGCCAACGGTCAGGAACTGACCGACTAACCGGCTGACCTACGCGGGTGCTTCGGATCATTCGAATCACCCGCGTGCATTGCGTGCGCCACCGCCGTGACGACACGCCGACCATGTTCGCTGCAATGCGGGCATGGTCTTTTTTATGTCTTCTTCCACCGCAATAACGAACATTTTCTTTGTTCGCTTTTGCAAAAAGTAAACAGGGAATATCGCGGACGCACAGAACGCCCCAAATAGGTTACCAGCACGTGAATACCTGATTAAACGGCTATTTTCCGCCATTTTCAGTGATACTGTTAGGAACCAGCACAAACCAATGTGCACATCCTTACTCATCAGAGTCAGGATGACAGATGTGCGTTTCACTACGTAATTGAACATTTCTTGATTCATTACGAGCATGGCATGGCAACGAAAGGACCATCATGGCGGAAGAAGAAAAAGTCATCGTCGTAGACCCGGATATGTTCGGCAAGGATGCGGCATCGAAGACCGCTAAGGCCAACGAAGTGGCCAAGAGCTTCGGCATCAGCGATCAGGCACTTGATGAGGTGGAGTATTTCAAGTCTCAGCTGACCAACCATAATGCATGGGGACTGCCCTTCATGGGTTATGTCAATGAGGATGGCTACGGATACGCCTATGTTCCGGATGCCGCCATCACCCATAACCCATACTGGGACGCGCACAAGGCGTTCCTTGCGCTGCCTGAGGATGTGCAGACCGCCTTCGCGATTCGTATGCTGTTCACTCACCGTCCGGTGGATCGCTATGGCGCCGCCATGTTCCTGCACTATCAGCGTGGTTTCAAGGTTGATTTTGAAGGACTCGGCGCCAACAAGTACTGATTCAAGGATTTGATTCCGATCAGCTGATCGCTCACCAGTCAATCCCATAACGCGTGTGGCCCGCAAGACGATGATGTCTTGCGGGCCACACGCATCAGGACGTGATCGCTCCCAGTCTCTATCGGCGTGCCAGATTGATGAGTTCCTGCTGCCTGGCGTACCGGGACACATTGGTCTGCGCAATCTGGATGATGCGCTCGGAAGTCTCCTCCAGATGATTGCCACCGGCCACATGCGGGGTGATCAGGCAGCGTGGCTCATCCCACAACGGACTCGTTTGCGGCAAAGGTTCCGGTTCGGTCACATCCAAACCGGCTCCATGGATACGCCCCTCGTGCAGTGCTTCAGCCAAGGCATCCGGATCGATGGCATCGCCGCGGCCGGCGTTGATCACGATGGCGGTTTCTTTCATGCGTTCCAGACGATGGGCATCCAACAGATGATGGGTTTGCGGCGAGCGCGGCACGGCAAGCGCCACGACATCCGCCAATGGCAGCAGTGCGTCCAATCGTTCGAAACCGTACATTTTCTCAATGCCCTTGGCGGGAACATCGGCGTGACGGCGCACGCCAAACGTACGCATGCCTACGCCCTGCGCCAGCTGTGCAAAATGCGAACCGATATCGCCGGCTCCAATGATCAGCGCAATGCCGCCTTCCGGGCTCAGTACCGGACCGGCATCCTGCCAACGATGCGCGCTCTGATGGGCGGCATACTGGTTGATGTTCTTCATCAGCGCCCACATCATGGCGAACATATGCTCGGAAACGGACTGTCCGTAAGCCCCGGACGCATTGGTGACCATGGTGCCACGCGGCAACACGCCTTCTTTCAGGTACGCGTCCACGCCGGCACTGAAGGTCTGCAACCATTCGAGGCGCGGGAATCGCGCAGCCTCGCTGGGCGGGAAGTTGCCGATCACGGCCGTGGCCTTGGCACTGAGTTCATCCGGAATGTTCACCGGCCACACCATATCGGTACGATGCGCGGCACTCCCCACAAACTCCTGCGGCACACCATACGCGGCTTTGATGAAAGCCTGTTGCTCCATTGCGGTGAGTGGCAGGCAGTTGACAATGAGCTTATGCGTATTCTCGATTCCCATGGCCACCAACCTAGGCCGCGGGGCGGATAAAAAATGGCTCCCCTTGAGTGGGGGAGCCAGAGCAACCATGTCTATCGGCGGGACGCACGGATTCGGAATGCTATAGCCAAGCAGCTCCAGCCGATGATGCAGATCACGATCATCGTGGCGAACGTCCACGCACCGCCTACCGCCGTGGCGTGGGCAAACTCAGGCGTACCCTCCGCTCCGGCACCGGACTGTGCCACGGAAAGAATCGTGGAGAACAGTGCAGTACCCGCCGCGCCACCGAATTGCAGACAGGTGTTGAAGATGGCGTTGCCGTCTGGACGGAACTCATGCGGCACACCGCTTAATCCGCTGGTCATGATGTTGGCGGCACCTACGGCGTAGAAGAAACCGAAGATGAAGTAGAAGCCGCAGAGGAGGCCTGCCGTCAGATGCATCGAGAAGATGAGCATCAGCACCGGCCCCACAATGGCGATGCCGATGGGGATCAGAATCGGTTTGACCGCACCGAAACGGTCATAAAGCCAGCCGCCGATCGGTGCGCACACCGCGCCAATCAATGCGCCCGGCAGCACCAAGGATCCTGCCACGAATGCGCTGGTGCCGAGTGCCAATTGGGAAACATTGGTGATCACATAACCGTAGCCAATGGCCACCAAAGGCAGTACCAAGTATGCAATAACGTGCAAGAGCACCACCGGATCGCGCAAAATCCCCAGACGCAGCAGCGGCGAGAAGGCCTTCTTTGAGCTCAATGCAAACAGCATGAGCGCACCTAAACCAATGATCAGGCTCACCACCGCAATCACACCGGACTTGACTGCATTCTGACCAGAGACTGCGGCACTGATGGCCACACCTCCCTGGTTCAGTGCCAGCACCAAACCAACCAATGCCAAAACAATGGATCCGAGTTGAATCGGATCAAGGAATGCAGCCTCGGTAGGAACCTTCTGCTCAATGCATTTGATACCGATGAACGAAGCGATCAGCACCAACGGAATCACAATCACGAAAATAGCCCGCCATGGCAGGATGGTGGTCACCGCACCGCCCACGGTCGGGCCGATGGCCGGTGCCACGGTGATGACCAGGGAGCCGACGCCCATCAGTCGACCGATTTTTGAGCGAGGCGATTGCTCCAGAATGATATTGACCATCAGTGGCGTGGCGATACCGGAGCCAATGCCCTGAATGATGCGGGCCACAATCAGTAGTGGGAACGCGTTGGCGACAATCATGATCAGGGAGCCAACGATAGCCAGCACCACTGCGGTAAGGAAAATGCCTTTCAATGGGAAACGACGCTTCAGGAAGGAGCTAATCGGCATCGTCGCGGCCACAGACAAGAGATAAATCGTGGTGATCCACTGCACAGTGGCGGTATCCACATGGAATTCGCGCATCAGCGAGGGGAAGAGCACGGTCATCACCGTTTCGGTCAGAATGCCGATGAAGGCCAGCGATCCCACGGCCACAATAGCGCCAATGAGTTTAAGCGGGATCCTCTCGGTATCAAGTGCGCGTGTCTGCTCGGTTTCGGGCATAGGAAAGCTCCTCTACGTCTTTGGTGTAACAAAGTGGAATATCAGGTTTACCAACCGGCGTATGTGTCTCTACGCACCATCTGATAGGACCGGCAACAGGTTCCGATGATGCGTCCCGTTTTATAGCCAACTCGTATTGTAAGGCCGTAGCCGGACGCGTTTGCATATTCAGCGTGGTAGGCCGCGCATGGCAGGCCAATACCGTTTTACGCACAACGACGTGTGGGGCGCGGCTCGGAAATCCGAACTGCGCCCCACACGTCGATGAAAGGAAGAAAAGAAAAAGGAGAAAGATTGTGGTGTCCGCTCCGGCTGCAACCACTCCCCCTGTTCTGCGGCGAACGAATGGAAAGCGATTGCAACCGGAGCACACCTCTTCAGTTATTGTTCAGTTATGTGATTGCGAGGGCCTATTTTTTCTCCCCGACTGCCATCACGGCGCGCTGCAGCACCACGAAGACGAGGATCATGAGGCCGACCACGATGGTGGTCCATTCTGCCGGCACACCGAAGTCGGAGGTGAGCGGGTCGAGGATGGAGCGGACCAGAGCGCCGAGCACGGAACCGAGCACGTAGCCGAAGCCACCGGTGATGATTGTACCGCCAATAACCACGGAGGCCACTGCGTCAAGCTCCCAGCCCACACCAACGGTGTTCTTTGCGGAACCGATGTTGGCGGTGTACACGATGGAGGCCAGAGCCGCGAGGATTGCGGAGGTCAGGTAGATGGTGTACTGGGTGCGCTTGACCGGCAGACCCATCAGCTCAGCGGAGGAGCGGGAGCCACCGATGGCGTAGATGGTACGACCGGTGCGGGTGTGGTGCAGGAAGATGTAGCCGTAGATCACAACAACCAGAGCGATGATCACGCCGACATTGAAGGACAGATCGTTGGAGATCTTCGGGTTATCGATGATCTTGATCTCGTTGGCGATGAATGCGAAGTTGTTGTTATCCGGGAAGGTCAGGGAGTCGGTGGAGATGATGGAGGCAATACCGCGGGCCAGGAACATCGTGGACAGGGTCGCGATGAACGGCTGCATGTTGAATTCCTCAATCAGCGTGCCGGCCAGAAGACCGAACACAGCACCGATCAGCAGCATGATGACCATGACCAGGACGGCCGGGACACCGGCGTTGGCCAGCTTCAGACCGACGACTGCGGTGATTGCCACGATGGCGCCGACCGACAGATCGATACCACCGGTCAGAATCGGCAGTGTCATAGCCACAGCCAGGATGATCAGGTAGGCGTGGTCGATGAACAGGGAGGAGACGAAGCCCAGTCGGATGTAGGTGCCGAAAAGTGCCTGTCCCATGATGATCATCAGGAGGAAGATCACCACGGCCGCGAGGGTCGGAATCATCTGACGATCGAGCTTGAAGCTCTTCTTAGGATGCGTTACCTTGTTTGCCGTAGCTGTTGTCATGCTGCCACCGCCTTAGCTTGAGCCTTGAGCGCGCGCTTGCGTTTCATTGCCGCACCCAAGTTGTGGATCTTAGGAGCCTGCATCACGCAGATCACGATCACGACGACGGCGAAGAAGGCCGGGGTTGCTTCGGCGTTGATGCCGAGGGTGATGATGGTCTTGCGGATCATGGCGATAATCACGGCGCCGACAGCGGAGCCGGCGAGGGAGAACTTACCACCGAGCAGCGAAGTGCCGCCGATGACGACTGCCAGAATGGCGTACATTTCGAGGTCCTGACCGGTCTTGACCACGTCGACGCGCATCACGGATGCGGTGGCGAACAGACCAGCGATGGCCGCAAGGAAGCCGGAGACCGCGTAGACGAGGAAGAGGATCTTCTTCGGCTTGATACCGGTCATACGGGAGGCTTCCTGATTGATGCCGACGGCCTCGATCATCATGCCCATTGCGGTCTTGCGGCACAGCAGGCCGACCAAGATCACAATGACCACGGCGATGACGAAGTTGGCGGGGATGCCGAGAATGAAGCCGTTGGCAATCCACTTCAGTGGTTCGTTGCCGGCGACGGCGGAGGCGTCGGTGTTCTCACCGGAGGTAATCACCTTGGCGATACCACGGCCGGCGAGCATCATGATCAGGGTGGTGATGAACGGCTGCAGGCCGAGCAGGGAGACCAGAGCGCCGTTGACGCAGCCGATGACCAGGCCGACGGCCAGAGCGATCAAGATGGAGACCCACACGTTCACGCCGTTGGAGAGGGACTGCATGGCGGCGGCGCCGGCCACTGCCATCACGGAACCGACGGAAAGGTCGATGCCTGCGGTGGAGATGACCAGGGTCATGCCGGTTGCGATCATCAGGTATCGGGCGGATTCCTGAAGCATGGTGATCAGCGGGCCAGCCAGACCGCCGGTGTTGCTGTTCCAGCTCAGTGCCAGGAAGTCATGCTGGAAGATGGTGCAGATGACGATCAGCAGGATGAATGCCACGATGGACCAGGTCAGGTTGTTGCTCAGCAGCTTCTTCACGAGAGCGTTGCCTTCTTCTTTTGCCTTTTCAGCCATCTCACGCCTCCTTTCCGTTCACGTTGGTGTTAGCAATGGTTTCGACGATGGTCGCCTGGGAGACGGTGTCGCCGTTTTCGATTTCTGCGATCTTGTGACGATCCTTCAGGACCTCGATGTCGTCGGACAGACGCACGACCTCTTCAAGCTCGGAGGAGATGAAGACGACGCCCATGCCCTTGGCTGCGAGGTCGAGCACGACCTGCTGGATTTCGGCCTTGGCGCCGATATCGATACCACGGGTCGGCTCGTCGAGGATGAGCAGCTCCGGGTGGGTGGCCAGCCAGCGGCCGATCAGCACCTTCTGCTGATTACCACCGGACAGGTTCTTGATCGGGCGATCGGGGTCGCGCGGACGAACGTTGAGTTCCTCCATGTACTTGTCGACGATCGCATCCGCTTCCTTCTTCGGAATCGGGTTAAACATACCACGGGTGGCCTGCAGTGCGATGAGCATGTTCTGGCGAACGGTCAGGTCGCCGATGATGCCTTCGTCACGACGGTTCTCGGTAGAGTATGCGATCTTGTTCTTCAGGGCGGTGTACGGATCGGAGATGTTGACCTTCTTGCCGTTGAACTCGTAGGTGCCGGAATCCGGCTTGTCGGCGCCGAAGAGCAGACGGCCAAGCTCAGTACGACCGGAGCCCAGCAGGCCTGCGAAGCCGACGACCTCGCCCTTGTAGATGTCCAGATCAACCGGGTTGATGGTGCCCTTCTTGCCCAGACCCTTGACTTCGACCAGCGGCTTTTCGCCGGGTTCGATCTCACGACGGGACTTCTTGGCGCCGATCTGGGACAGCTCGGCGGCGGACTTACCAATCATCATGCCGATGAGCTCGTCACGCGGGGTGTCCTTGGTCATGACTTCCTTGATGAACTTACCGTTACGCAGGATGGTCAGACGGTCGGTGATCTCATAGATCTGATCGAGGAAGTGGGAGACGAACAGGATGGCCACGCCCGAGTCACGCACCTTGCGCATGATTTTGAACAGATCCTGCACCTCGTTGGCATCCAGCGAAGAGGTCGGCTCATCGAGAATCAGCACCTTGGCGTTGATGACCATGGCGCGGGCGATGGCGACCAGCTGCTGCATGGCGATGGAGATGGAGCTCAGCGGAGTGTGCGGATCGATGTTGTCCAGACCCATCTGGGCCAGGTAGGTCTTGGCGGCTTCGTGGGTCTTCTTCCAGTCGATGCCGAACGGGCCGCGCTTTTCGTGGCCAAGCATCACGTTCTCACCAACGGAGAGGTTGGTGCACAGGTTCACTTCCTGGTACACGGTGGCGATACCGGCGTTCTGTGCGTCCAGAGTACCGTTGAAGCTCTGCGGCTTGCCTTCCACGGTGATGGTGCCGGCGTCGATCTTGTACACACCGGTCAGAGCCTTGATCATGGTCGACTTACCAGCGCCGTTCTCACCCATGAGAGCGTGCACTTCGCCTGGGTAGAGGGTCAGGTCGACACCGTCCAAAGCCTTGACGCCCGGGAATTCAATCGTGATGCCCTTCATCACGACGATAGGGGTTTTATCAGTCATGTCTTTGCCTTAAACGAGAAGGGAATTGTTATCGTTTTGTGATATTTGAGCCGAACATGAGTGATGGTGTGGAAGGATCGTTCCTTCTCACACCATCACTACGAGTTCAGTTCAGTTATCGGTTGTGACAGCCGTGCTATCAGTAAGCGCGGGAGTTGCTGTCCAGGGCTTCCTTGGCGCTGGTGGCGTCGAAGGTCTTGGACTCAATCTGGATGTCCTTCTCAACCTTCTTGCCATCCAGGTAATCCTTGACGGCCTGAGCGGTTTCCTTACCGAAGATCGGGTTGTACTCGATCACGTAGGACAGATCGCCATCAACCAGAGCCTGCAGAGCGTTCTTGGTACCGTCGATGGTGATGATCTTGACCTTGCCCTTGAGGCCGGCAGCGTCAACAGCCTGAGCGGCACCGAGGCCCATCTCGTCGTTCTGGGCGAAGATGAACTGCGGGTTCTCGGACTTGTACTTGTCGAGCAGACCAGCGGTCACGGTCTTGGCCTCATCAGTGGACCAGTTAGCGGACTGGGACTCAAGAACCTTGATGTTGGATGCAACCTTGTCGGACCAGCCGGTGCCACGATCCTTCACCACGGACAGGCCTGCAGGGCCTTCCAGGATGAAGCCGTTGGCGCCGTCCGGGAAGTTCTTGTTGACGAACTCAGCAGCCTGCTGGCCAGCCCATTCGTTGGACGGTCCGATGTGGGAGACGATGGCCTTCTTGGCGTCGGCGTCCTTGACCTCGACGTTACGATCCACGGTGAAGACCGGAATCTCAGCCTCAGCGGCCTTCTTCAGGGAGTCATCCCAACCGGAATCCTCAGTGGAGGACAGGATGATGGCGTCAACTTCGTCGTTCACGAACTTGTTGAAAGCCTGAATCTGCTTCTGCTGATCGTTGTTCTGAGTCGGAGAGTAGACCAGATCAAAGCCTGCATCCTTGAATGCTGCCTTGATGTCGTTCTCGTTAGCGGTACGGAAGCCGCCCTCAGGACCAACGGCCACGAAGCCGACGGTCTTCTTGCCATCCTTGCTACCACCGGCGCTGCTAGAACCGCAAGCCGCGACACTCACCAGTGCTGCAGCCGAAACAACGAGGGCAATGGCCTTCTTCCAATTCTTCATGAATACTCCTCCTCGAGCAGTGTTCTCTGGATGTTCTTCCATCCACATTGATGACTTCGTGTCATCGACAATCTCAAGTATGGAGCGAACACGGCAAATGTTCAATCGTTAGCGGTAACAGTTTGATAACAGCTTTATAACAAATTGATAACAGTGGTCCGTAATAGGTGAAACTTGGCGGTTTTGTGCCGTTTATCCCTCATAATGGTATGTGGTTGCACAGCGGCAATGTCGCTTGCTGGCCAAGCGACATTGCCGCCGCCATACAGTACACAGAAAGGCAAACTATGGATACCGTTTTCCTTATCATCAAGCAGGTTGAGGGCGTCAAGCACCTGGCCGGCGTGGCCGCCACCATCGGCGATGCCGCGAAGCTTCTGGCCAAGTGGGAACCGGAGCGCCCGGATAACTTCAACTTCCTGGGTACCAAGGAAGAGTACGGCGTGACCCGTCACCTGTTCAATATTCCGTTCAACATGGAGTACCTGATCTACGAGGTCCCGATGAACTCCGAAGTGCCGGCCGAACTGTTCAAGAAGGAATACGGCGGTATCTGATCGCTGATTGCGGCATCGATCGAAAAACTCCCGGGTCCATCGCTCGGGAGTTTTTCTATGCCCTGATACCGCTCGATATCACTGCAGCATCACTGCAATATCACTGCAACATCACTGCGACCCCAGTGCGGAGACCTGACTATCGGCAATGGACCAGGAGCCGTCAAGGGAACCGGACACCGAACGTACCGTGCCGGTGTTATCGAGCACGGCAAGACGCCGGTACAAGCTGATCTGACCGGAAGCCATCGACACGATGGTGCCTTCGGGAAGCCGCTGGGCGACCGCGGGACCGGGCACGATCTGCCGGTAGGCGCTCTGCTTGGTACCATCCGAGGATGCGCCGGTGGCGTAGATGAGGTTCAGATCATTGTAGAAGGTCAGCATGCTCACATTGTTCACCACACTGACCTGGGATCCGGCTTTGCTCAAACCGGTCACATCATTGTTGGCATCCCTGATGATTCCGGTGATGGCTACGCCGCTCGACGCACCGCCATCGATGGCCACGGCAAGCCTGGAACCTTCGGTGGATACGTTCACCGAAGTCACGTGACCATCCGCGTCCAGCCAGGGAATCTCCAACTTGGAGGATTTGCCGTCACGGTATACGTAGAGTTCCTTGCCGTTTTGGCCCACGGCCCAAACCTCGCCGTTCAGTCCCGCGGTCAGCGAGCGTATGCGCGCGCCGCCAAACAGCACACCGCAGCTATCGCCATCGGAGCTCAGACATTCGGCCACACCATCGGCGCGCAGCACCGCTCCCCCATTCGTGGAGAACGCGAAACCGGATGCGTCATCGAATCCGGGCGCGTCCCCCACGCGCAGCGGACTGGAACTGGACAGCGAAACCACATGGCCGCCGGTCAACGTATAGACGCCCACCGCAGGCTGATCGGTGCTGAGCTTCATAGCAGCATCGGCATCCGAATAGTCCACGCCATCGCCGGTCACCTTGAGGTTGTAGCCGGAGTTGCCGTCTCCCAAAGTCAACCGGATGCGATGCACCAGCGTACTGCGATCTTCGTCGCTTAACGCGGTCATGCCTTTGGTCAGGCTCACCGTAACGGCTGAATCCTCTACCGGCACCGAATCCACCGCCAGCGAAACCGTGGACAGATGCTGCTCCTGGACGGCACCGTCTAGCCAGCTTGGCACTCCCCCAAGGATTTCGCGCACCGCCTGTGTACGCCAATTACGCCAACTGAGCCAGCGCACATCCGGCACCAGCTGTTTGCCGGACGATGAGACCTGATAGATGGAGACTTGACGGAACACCTGGTCGAAGTCGGCGGTGGATATCACCACACCGTTCTCCAACGACGAGATGCGCCACTGCCCTTTTTGCTTGATCAACGTGTAAGAAAGCCTGCGCGCTTGCGTATCCCGCATCGGCGTATACGATCCACGGGAGTCCAAAGTACCGACCACTTGGACTTCCACTTCCACGATCAGTGAGCTTTCCGCTCCTTGCGGCGCGGTCATGGTGTTGGCTCGACGGCGGAATTCGGGAGTGCCACTGTAGATCACTGCAGCGCCATCGCCGTTCCAGCTTGCGGAAGCCGAGGAGGCAAGAAACTCGCGCGCCACCTGATAGCCGTCTGACTGCACACCGGCTGGCATGGCATCATAGAATCCTTGCACAATCCCTTCCGGTTGGGCATCGTCCGTAGGCCCCTGTGGATTGGTGTACACCCGCTGGGTCTGTTGCTGCACGGGTGCCAGAGTTTGCACGCTGCCGCTGGTCGGTAGTGCCAGAGGACTGGAGCATGCGGCCAGTGTCGTGGCGCAGAGCGCTGCCGCGCAGGTGGCGAACGTCGCGCGTATCCGTCGGCTCATCGGGCACCGCCTTCCTCATCATCAGTAGCAGCATTGCCTGTTTCCGGTTCATCATGCCGGGGCATGAGCTGCTTCGATGCCAGAACCAGCGCGCTGCTGCGCTCTGCCACCGGGCTTTCCGCTACACCGAATCCTCCGGTGATCGAGAAATCATCCGCCGCTTCGCCGGCAAAGTCGACCGTCAGGTCGCTATCAGTCACTTCACCCTGTTCGGGGTCTCTGGGCAACAGCACGAGGAACCACGTACCTTCTCCCACCGCAGAGCGCACACGAATCGAACCATGATGCAGCAGCGCATCAGTCATGGAAATCGACAATCCCAGTCCAGTGCCGCCGGTGATACGCGAACGGGAGGGGTCGCCTCGCCAGAATCGATCAAAAATGTGCGCCACCGTGTTGGCATCCATGCCTACGCCGTAGTCGCGTACGCTGATGGCCACGGCTTTGCGATTGGCGGCAATGCGCACTTCAATCGGCTTGTCTTCGGCAAAGTCCACGGCATTGGCCAGCAGATTGCGAATGATACGGGTCACTCGGCGGGTATCCACCTTGGCAAGCACCTGAACATTGGGCAACATGGCGCGAATATCCACCTGCTTGGCCGCCGCGATGCCGGCAACCTGTTCGATTGCCGCGTTCACCGGATCGCGCACATCGGCATCGACCAAATCAAGTGCGGCATAACCGGCATCATAGCGGGAGATTTCCAGCAGATCGGCCAGCAAATCCTGGAATCGGTTGATTTGACCGGACAGCAGCTCGACGGTTCGCTGAGTGGCTGGGTCGAAGGAATCCTTCTTCATTTCCAGCAAATCCGAAGCCATACGCATCGTGGTCACCGGCGTGCGCAATTCATGGCTCACATCGGAAACGAACCGTTTCTGCGAGGCGCTGGCCTCCTCCAATTCATCGATTTTCTGATTCAACGAGTCGGCCATGCCGTTGAACGAGCGTTGCAGCACGCCAAGCTCGTCCTTGCGGTTCACGTCCACGCGGGTATCAAGGTTGCCGGAAGCCAAGGTTTCCGCCGCATAGGCCACATGTTCCACCGGGCGCACAATGCCGCGGATGACCATCCACATCACCACACCCACCGCGACCGACAGCAATGCGCATACGGCAAGCAGACTCAGCTGAATCTGCGTCAATGATTGCTGCTGTAACGCGTACGAATAAATGGCGAAGAACTCGAGGTTGCCGGCCGCCCCATAATCCAGCACCGTGCCCAAAACCGCTCCCGGCGTATCCGCACCCAATGCGTCCGATGAGATCGGCAGCTTGACCGGCTGATAGAACACGTTGCCGTTCAGGTCGGATGCCACGGCGGAGTGGATATCCGAGGTGATGACATCCTCATACGTGGGTTCGGTGGAAATAGGAATAATCGAACGAGCCGTCGATTCCCTGCTCCACATGTAGACGCCCACCAGATTCGAGGCGCCATCGGATTGCAGATTGGAGGCCAGATCGTTGACCAACTGCTGAATCTGCACGGTAGTGGTGGCATCCGAGGCGTCCAGCCCGGTCTGCGCCTGCTCCACCATATTGGAGAAGTCGGCTTGGGATTGTGACGTGGTTTGCGTCAGCAGCGAGGCGCGCACCGACACCATGGACACCGCGGAAAACACCACGGCAACGCATAGGGTCAGAATCACGGTGAGCGCCACGGTTCGGGCCTGCAGCGAACGACGCACTTCCGATCGGCCGTGGCGCAGCAGGCGTCGGAAACTGAAACTGAACCGATGGCGCGGCAATGGTGGCAGATGATGCGCGCTGCCGGCACCCCTCTGCGAATCAAGCGTGCTGGGAGTGGTCACGGTCAGCTCTCAGGCGTGACGAACTTGTATCCGATTCCTCGCACGGTTTGGATAATCTGCGGGTTTTCGGGATCGTCCTCCACCTTGGCACGCAGACGCTGGATGTGCACGTTGACCAGGCGGGTGTCGCCGGAGCTCTCATAGCCCCACACATCGTGCAGCAGCGAAGATCGGCTGATGGCTTCGCCGGCGGCCGCCGCCAATACGAACAGCAGCTCGAATTCCATCGGGGTGAGCCCCAGATCCTTGCCATCCTTGGTGGCGGTGTGTTCCAAGCGGTCGATGACGATGCTGCCACGCTCGAGATGATTCACATTGGCGGCATTGGAACCGGAGCCCCCTTCCGCCGTTCCTGCGGCAGGAGCCGCGATGCGGAAACGGGCGCGGATGCGCGCCAACAGTTCGGCGACCTTGAATGGCTTGGGCACGTAATCGTCGGCACCGGCTTCCGGCCGGCCACGACGTCCGTGGTATCCGACTTTGCGGTCAGCATAATAATCGGCACGTTTGAAGTCTGTCGAATACGGCGGGCGACCTGCGTGCCATCCAGTCCGGGAAGCATGACATCCAGCAGAATCAAATCCGGCTTGACGGTGGGGAACATTTCCACGGCACGCAACCCGTCCATACAGGTTACGGTCTGGAATCCTTCATTCTCCAGCACAAGGCTCAGCATTTCGCCGATGGCCTGATCGTCGTCCACGATGAAAATGACCGCCATGCCGTTCCACGCTCCTTGAGTCGTATATCCGCTCCCCTACACCGCTGAAAGCGTTCAACTGTTCCGTTATACTTTACCCCTTGTTCCCGTCTTCGCTGTGCAAGATCGGGCGAATCTTATTGAGCCGCTGGCTGACCTCATGCTCATATCCGCGATCATTGGGATGGTAATACTCGGTGCCACGCAGTATCTCCGGCATATATTCCTGCGGAGCCACAGCACCCGGCCAATCATGGGCGTACTTGTATCCCTCATGATTGCCCCATTCCTTCATGAGCTTGGTGGGTGCGTTCCTTAAGTACAACGGTACCGCGCCGATTTTGCCGGCATCCACATCGGCGAGCGCCTGATTGATGGCATTGTAGCTGGCGTTCGATTTTGGTGCGGTGGCCACGGCGATGGTGGCTTCGGCCAGAATGATCCGCGCTTCCGGCATACCGATCAGCGCCACCGCCTGCGCGGCGGCCACGGTGACCTGCAATATTTGGGGCGCCGCCATGCCGACTTCCTCGGCAGCGGCGATCATGATGCGGCGTGCAATGAACCGTGGATCTTCGCCGGCACGGAGCATGCGTGCAAGATAGTGAATGGCGGCATCCGGATCGGAGCCTCGCATCGATTTGATGAATGCGGAGATCACGTCGTAATGGTCATCACCGTCTTTGTCGTAGCGCACAGTGGCGGTGTCCATGACGTTGGCGACTACTTCAGAGGTGATCATTGGTCGATGTGCGCCTTTTTTACGCGCCTCGTCTCCGGTTACGGCTCCGGCTGCGGCTTCCAGAATGGTCAGGGATTTGCGGGCGTCGCCTCCGGCCATGCGCACGATGTCGGCGATGGCCTGATCGTTTGCCTTGACCTCGCCTTTGAGTCCGCGTTCACTGATGAGCGCGCGCTGCACCAGTTCGGTGAGTTGTTCAGGCTCCAATGATTCCAGCTTGACCACCACCGAGCGGGAGAGCAACGGCTTGATGACGGAGAAACTCGGGTTTTCCGTGGTG
This sequence comes from Bifidobacterium colobi, assembly GCF_018555455.1. Taxonomy (GTDB): domain Bacteria; phylum Actinomycetota; class Actinomycetes; order Actinomycetales; family Bifidobacteriaceae; genus Bifidobacterium; species Bifidobacterium colobi. The sequence goes on from NZ_JAFEJU010000003.1 coordinate 181,923, forward strand.
GCACCGATGAAGGTCACGTCACGGTTCTCGACGGCCGGCAGCAGCGCATCCTGCTGGGATTTCGAAAACCGATGTACCTCGTCGATGAACAGCACCGTCTCCTGCCCTTTGGCCACAAGGCGTTCGTGGGCGCGGTTCAACACGTCACGCACATCCTTGACGCCGGAGGTCACGGCGGACAGTTCCTCGAATACACGACCGGACTGGCCGGCCACGATGGTGGCCAATGTGGTTTTGCCCACCCCGGGAGGGCCGAAGAGAATCACCGAGCTTGGAGCGGTGAGACTGCCACGGCTCGCCGGATTGGCGAGACGGCGCAACGGCGAACCCTCCCCCAACACATGCTGCTGCCCGATCACCTCATCCAAGGTCCGCGGCCTCATGCGTACCGCCAGCGGACGGGTCAACGTCTCTGGCGCATCCATGGCCCCAAACAGATCTTGCTCACTCATAGTTCCATACTACCCCAGCGTTCGAACATGTGTTCGATATAGCATCGGCCTGCGGTCGATTCCTTAGTTGCCGACCCGGTAGTCATAGAAGACGACTTCGCCGGTTTCCTGGGTGGCATCGAGATCCACCGTGCCTTCGATGGCCCAGTCATGGTCGCCATCGGAATCATCGATGATCTGACGTACCTTCCATGTGTGCTCGTCCTGCTCATGGGTGTCGTCGAGCATGAACAGCTTGGGCGAGCGCGCATCCGCTCCGATGCCCACATACTCGTGTTCATCGTAGTAGTCGTCGAGCGCGTCCTCCCATTCGTGCACGCCATAACCCCAGTCCTTGTCAAGTGCGCCGAGCTTGTCTGGATCATCCAGATCCATAAGCTGCACACGGCGGAACAGGGCGTTTCTGACCAGCACGATCAGGCCGCGGCGGTCCTCCACCACTTGGTTCTTCTTGCCCGGGGCAGCCAGGGATGCGGCGGCTTCCGACTGGTCGGTGGAGTCTCCCGCGTTCTCCCACTCATCCACCAGCGAGGAGTCGATGGAGCGTACGAGCACACGCAGCCAGGAGATGATGTCCTTCAATTGTTCATCGCGCTTCTCCGGCGGCACCGTGCGGGCGAGCGTTCGGTAGGCATCGGAAAGATAGCGCAGCAACGTGCCTTCCGATCGTGCGATGTTGTAGCGGGCGATGTACCCGGTGAAGTCGGATGCGGTTTCCACCATGTCGCGCACCACGGATTTCGGGCTCAGATAATAATCATTCGCCCACGGCACATCATGCCGGTATTGCTCAAACGCGGCCTCAAGCATATCTTCCAAAGGCTTGGGGTAGGTGATTTCCTGCAGCTTGTCCATGCGTTCGTCGTAGTCAAGACCGTCCGCCTTCATATCGGCGAGCGCCTTGTCCCTTGCCTGACGTTCCTGGGCCCTGAGCACCTGCTTCGGATCCTCCAGCGTGGCTTCGGCCATCGAAATCACGTCCAGCGCATAGGTGTCGGATTCGGGATCCAACAGTTCCAATGCGGCGAGCAGGAAGGGGCTGAGCGGCTGGTCGAGCGCGAAGTCATCCGGCATATCCAAGGTCATGTAATAGTCCTTGCCACCATCCGGACGGTCTTCGGTTTCGATCACTTCCGTATCGAACAGTGTTTGGAAAATCTCATCGGCGCGCTGATGCAGATGCTCTTTCTGCTCCGGTGTCTGGGCGCTGTCTTCAATGAGATCCTCCACACGGGCGCGCGCATCGCCGCCTTGTGCCACTTCGTTCAAGACCATCGAATGGGTGATCTTCAAGTGCGGCACCAGAGTTTCCGGCTCCGCGTCGATGAGCTTGTTGAATGTGTTCTCATTCCAGGTCACGAAGCCTTCGGGCGCCTTCTTGCGCTTGATCTTCTTGAGCTTCTTCGGGTCGCCCCCAGCTTTGGCGATGGCCTTCTGGTTTTCGATCTCGTATTCGGGCGCTTCCGCAATCACCAGTCCTTCGGTGTCAAAGCCCATGCGGCCGGCGCGGCCTGCGATCTGGTGGAATTCACGAGCCCTGAGCCTGCGCATCTTCGTGCCGTCGAACTTGGTCAATGCGGTCAATACCACCGAGTGAATCGGCACATTGATGCCCACACCCAACGTATCGGTGCCGCAGATCACCGGCAGCAGACCTTGCTGAGCGAGCTGTTCGACCAATCGGCGGTAGCGCGGCAGCATGCCGGCATGGTGGATGCCCACGCCGGTGCGCAGCAATCGTTGCAGAATCTTGCCGAATGCCGTGGTGAATTTCACGCCTTTAATGGCTTCGGCGATGGCCTGACGTTGCTCCTTGCTGGAAACTCCGGTGGATGCAAGCGCCTGAGCGGTTTCCAGTGCGGCATCCTGGGAGAAATGCACGACGTAAATCGGTGTCTCGCCGTTACGGAAGGCGAGCTCCACGGTTTTCTCCAATGGATCAACGGTGTATTCGTAGCTCAACGGCACCGGACGCGGCGCATCGGCGATCACGTCCACATCCGGAGTGTCGTTCAGGTCCGCCAACTTATCGGCTACGGCATCCACATTGCCGAGCGTGGCGCTCATCAGCAGGAACTGGGTCTGCGGCAGGGTCAGCAGCGGCACCTGCCATGCCCAGCCGCGTTCCGGATCGCCGTAGTAGTGGAATTCGTCCATCGCCACCATGCCTACATCGGCATGCGTGCCTTCACGCAACGCCTGATTGGCGAGAATCTCAGCCGTGCAGCAAATAATCGGCGCATCTGCGTTGATGTGGCTGTCGCCGGTGATCATGCCTACGTTTTCGCGGCCGAACACTTCCACCAGATCGAAGAATTTTTCCGAAACCAGTGCCTTAATAGGAGCCGTGTAGTAGGAGCGTCGGCCTGTGCACAGCGCGGCGAAATGCATGCCGAGCGCCACCAGCGACTTGCCGGAGCCGGTCGGGGTATTCAAAATCACATGATCGCCGGCCAGCAAATCCATAATGGCTTCTTCTTGGTGTGGCCATGGCTCGATGCCCTTGGTGTCCTCAACCCAACCGAAGAAGCGTTCATAGATGTCGTCGGCCGTGAGGTTGCGTTCTCGCTCGTCCCCATCCCATTCGGGTGCCAGTCGTCCCAAAGAGCCGTATGCTTGTTCCTTCTCGTCAGTCATGGCTCCTAGCTTACTAGCAGACACAGGAGGCTATCGCCCTATACCGCGACGCAATCCCCGGAATCCAGCACACAAGCACACTCCACACGACGCATTCCCCGGAATCCGTCTCAAAACACCCCCAAACACACCACCTCAGCGACGCAATCCCCGGAATCCAACGAAAAACAGGGTGTTTGCAGCAATCGCATTACCACTGCGACTTGCCGCAAACACCCTGTTGGGAAGTGCCAGGATAACAACATCACGCTGTTATCGTCCGGCACCTATGCTCGCGTACTGGTTTGCGTTACTTGCTTGCGCCATTGCGGCGCTTCACCGCGAGCACCGTGCCGCCGGCTGCCAACACCAGTGCGATGGCGGCGATCGGCGCGATGGCGGCGCCGGTGCTTGCCACGGATTTCGCCGTGGTCTTGCCGGCATCGTTCTTGCCTGGCTGCTGAGTGCCGCCGTTGGATCCATTGGCGATGGTCAGCGGCAGCGTCACCGTGGTCTTATTGGTGGCGCCAACCACGGTCAGCGTCACGGTGCCAGCCTTGACATCAGCCGGGATTGTAACCTTGAGCGCGGCGGTATCACCGTTGGTGACGGCCGCTTCGCCCACGTTCTTGCCGTTGATGGTGGCGACCAGCTTGGTTTCCGCAAGCACCCCAAGCGAGGTCAGCGTGAGCTTGGAGAAGTTCAGCGTGAACGAATCGCCGGCCTTGAGTGAACCGGTCGGGAGACCGGTTACGGCCACTGCACGGCGGTCATAGCGCGGTGCGACCGGCTTGTTCTTGCCGAGGTATTCGATCCACGCGTCGCGGTCGACCAGACCGGAGTCGCGCGTATCGGCGCCTTGGGCGAAGACACGGAAGTTATCGCCGCCCTGCAGCAGGAAGCTGAAGGAGCCGATGCGGTAGTTCTTCTTCAAGTCGAGCGGCTTGCCGTTCACCGTCACCGAGGTGATGTGATGGCCTTGCGCGGCATTCGGATCGTAGGTGTACGAAACGTTGTGCGAGAGTCCAAGCTGCAGGTACGGGCGCGATGGCGTGGTGCCATCCGTGGTGGTCTGCCACTGCTGTTCCAATGCCTCCTTGAACTGCGCGCCGGTTAAGGTGGTGGTCCATAGGTTGTTGAGGAACGGCAGCACGGCGTTGGCCTGCGCGTAGGTGATGTCACCGTTCGTCGCCAGCGAGCACTTCTCATTGTCGCCGGTCTTGCACAGTTCGGCACGCAGACCGCCGGGGTTCACCACACCGATTTCGGCACCGCCGCGGTCGGCGCTGGACAGCGAGTCGAGCAGTGAATCGGCCACCAGGTTGCCGAGTGTGGATTCTGAGCCGCGGTCATCACGCTGGCCATCCTTGAACGCGGTGGTGATGTCGGCGGAAACCTTGCCCACCACCTTATTGCCTTCCTCGGTGCCCTTGGTCACGGCCGCATCCACGATGTCCTTGACCTTCTTGACGGCCTCGTCGCCGGATTGGGCGAGTTCGTCATCCGACTTGCTGGCGTCCACCGCCACATTGCCGGACTTCTCATAGGTCACGGTCTTCGTGGTCTTGTTGTAGGCAAGCACCACTTGGCCGACGTTGGCGGCATAGCTGCCGGTCTGGATGATCGGACGACCGTTCTTTGCCGGATCGGTGTAGGAGTACTTCACATGGGTGTGGCCGGTGAAAATGGCGGCGACGGAAGCATCCGTGTCATCAACGATGTGCTTGAACACCGGGCTTGCGGCCTTCTGCTCATCGAGAGTCGGCTTACCAGTGGTGTCATCCTCATTGCTGGGTGCGCCTTCATGGTATTCGGCCACGATCACATCGGCTTCGCCATTGGAATCGTTACCGTCGGTCAGCTGCTTGGCTACACGGTTCACCGCTTCCACCGGATCGCCGAACTGCAGGTCCTTCACACCATTCGGCGATACCAAGGTCGGCGTTTCCTGGGTGACTGCACCGATGATGCCCACGCGTACGCCGTCATTGTTCTGGATGCTGTATTCCTGGAGGGCCGGCTTGCCATCGCTCTTGCGGTACACGTTGGCGCCCAGATAATCCCACTTGGCGTTACGCTTGTTTTCCGGCCCGATGACGCGGTTCACCAGATCGTCGTAGCCCTGATCGAATTCATGATTGCCCACGGAGGAGGCCTTCAAATCCAAGGCGTTGAGCACATCGATGGACGGCTGGTCCTTTTGCACGGAGGAGTTGAACAGGGATGCGCCGATCAGATCACCGGCACCGAGCAGCAGCGAATTGCCCGGGTACTGGGCCTTCAACTGTTCCACAGTTGCCGCGAACGGCACGGTCAGGTTCTTGTCGATGCGCCCGTGGAAATCATTGGTGTTCAGCAGGTTGATGGTGGTCGTATCGCCTGATGCGGCCTTGCCGACTTCCAGCCATCCCTCACGCAACGAGTGACCATTAGTCACGCCATCATCCGACCAGAACACCGGCTTGTAGGTCTTGCCGTTCACCACCTTGGTGGCTTCGGCATCCGGAGTCACGGCATAGCCTTCGGAATTCTGCGTGGCAATCTCGCTTGGCGTCGCGGTCAGCTTGGTCAATGCAAGCGTACCGTCCTGCTGGAATTCGTAGGTGCCGATCTTCGCGCCGGTGTTCGCATCATTGTCGCCTTCGGCGATGAGCTGCTCATGTTCGGCATCCCAGAACAGATCACGAGGACCCGAGTAGCCGGCATCGGTAGCAGCCTTGGGCAGCGGAATCTGCGCCACCGGGTAGGCGACGTCCTGTCCGCCTACCGTGGCGAGTGCGAATGCGTAAATGCCACCGGTCTTCTCCAATGCCGCGAAGAAGATGCCGCCGAAATCATTGGCGGTTCCCTGCGGATTATAGGCGTGCACGTTGTTCGGATCCAGGTTCGACTGGAACTTGTTGGCCAGCAGCACGGCATCCGGGATGAATGCCACACCTTCCACACCAAGATTGGCATCGTCGCCGTTGTCCAGCTGCACGCCGAACTGGGTGAGCGCGCTCTTCAAATCCCATTCGTGTGTGGCGGTCAGATCCTCGGCGCCATCACCATTGGTATCGGTTGCGGCTTTGGTCACATCGTATTCGAGGATGGAGGGAACCGGCACCTTCTTGTCTTCATTGTTGCGTTCGGCACCAATGAACACGCCCTTGCTGGAGTCCAGTACACCGTTGGCGTTCGGCAGCAGCGTGATGCCTTCGGAATCCACGCCGCCCTGACCGTTCTTGAAGTGCAGCTGCTTGCCGCCCTTCGTCTTGCCGTCCTTGGTGAAGGTCCAGCCATCTGCCGGATCCTGCTGCCACTTGCCGTCCTTGTAGACGAACTTGTTGATGGAGCCTGCGCCCTTGGGACCGGTGACGCCCAGTGTCGGGTTCAGATCATTGTCGGCAGCCCACAGCGTACCTTCCGCACCATTGGCGCCCGGCTCATAGACCAGACCAGAGAGGTTGCCGTCGGTATGGTCACCGGTGGCCTGTCCTGCACCGAACTCATCGACGCCGTCAAGGGCGGTCACGTCGGCAAGACCCGGCCAGGCATCCACGGTGAGTTGGCCGCTGCCTGGATTGCTGGGATCGGTACCCGGATTGCTGGGATCGGTGGTGGAGTCGCCTTCCTTAGTCATGCCATCGGCATCGGTGTTGGCCACATAGACCGCGTTCTTATCATCGCCGCTCCAGCTGAAGCTCAGCACCAGCTTGCCGGATTTGTCGTAGACGCGAACCTTATCTTCCTTGCCGAGGCCGATGCCGGCAAGCTGGTCGAGATTGAACTGCGCCTCGCCGGCAGCCGCAACGGTGGTGCCGTCCGGCACTGTGTAGGTATGGTCCGCACTGTCTTTGTCATCGCGGATCAGGTAGCCGGAAATATCCACGGCAACAGTGTTCTTGGAGCCGATGGTTACCGTATCGGTGCCCACATCGATGCGCTTCAAATACAGTGCTGTGGTTTCATCTTTGATGATGTCGTCAGCGGCGGCAGTCGTCGCTGGAGCCGTCGCCGCAGGTGCTGGTGTCGGAGTCTGTTCGGCAAACGCCGAGGGTGCCATGCCGGCCAATCCCGCCAATGTGGCGATGGATGCGACGAGGGCGATGGCACGAGACGCGCCTCGTCTCAAATCACCTCGCCGCAAATCGTAGTGTTGATGCATTGCTCGATCCCCTTCCTCGGTTGACCATGAGCGGATCGCCAAGGTGGCTTTCCGCTGAGCATTCATGGACTTAATGCCGAGCGTAAGGAGCGAACATGAACCGGATGCCCTATGCACACGAATACAGGGAATCCGCAAGTTGAACTCTGGCCGAACTTTCGTGGCTGGATGCCGGCCAAACGTTATTGCCGCTTTCCGCGCACGCGAAGCAGCACACCAACCAGCGCGGCGGCGATCGCGCCTACGGCCACGGCAATCAGCGCAGGCTTCTGCACCTCATGTAGTGTGGCCAGATCGGGGCCGGCCGGTGCTGCGCTGTTCTCCCCCGCCGCCTTATCCGAAGCGGGATGGTTGCCATTATCCGCGTACTGCGCGTTCACCACGCTCGGACCGGTGAGCGTCACCTGATCGGCCGACTCGACCTTGGTCACGTCGCCGTTCTTGTCGAGCGTCACCCGCGCGCACAATGCCTTGGCCCAGTTGATGCGCTGCCAACCATCCGAGGACTTCCACAGCGGGTAGCCGGAGTCCAAGGCGGTGGCTTTCAAAATCGCGTTGCGCTGATCGGCGTGCAGCTGCGGGTATGCGAGCCGCAATACATCCGCCGCACCGCGCGGTGCCGTGAACGCCGCTCCTGCTTCGGACTTGACTTGCGGGAACGTGTACGTCATGCGGGCAGTGTAGACGCGCACCGCCGAAGCCTGATCTTTGACCGGTTCGGTGGCTACCGGGTCAACGAAATCGTTGGTATAGCCGCCGGCGGTGGTGGCCTTGAGGTTGGCGATGCATTCAGGCAAGGTGTCGCCGTGATGGTCGGCTTGGCACCGTTCGGTCAGATAATCGCGCAGCTGACGGGTGGCGGGAATAATCGACGACGCGAATTCATTGTGCCAGTACTGTCCGTTTTGCGCGGAGGCGCCAATGCGCCCGCCCATAATATCGAGCGGATAATGCACGCCGAGCACAATGCGATTGTTGCCCGCCTCCGACGTGCGCGCCATGATCTGCGGGGCGAGTTCGGGAATCATGCCGGCGAGCGCAATGCCCCACGAATATGCCATGGTGGTGTGGCCGGACGGGTAGGAGCTGTTCTTTTGCAGTGTGGAATAGCCGGGGATATGTTCCAACCAGGATGGCGACTGCTGGATATCCAGTGTTGCCGGCAGGCCCGCCAGATCATTGGTGCCGCCCAAGGTGCTTTGCGAACGATCCAGATAGGGACGCGGATGCATGGCCGCACGCTTGGATTGGAAGGTGGACGCCACGTTGAATTTGAAGAGGTCGGATACCTTGTTGAGCTTGCCTTGCTTGAATCCTTCGCTCATGTATTTGCCGAGCACTGGCCCCAGCGAATCCGGCATGGTTTCCTCGCCGTACAGGTCGGAGTCGATCAGCGCGCGCTTGCGTTGCGCGGTCAAACCGTTCTTATCCGCTCCTTTGGCTCCCAAATGATTGATGGTGACTGCCAGATCCTCATCGAGTTTCATGGTCGTGGCATCGAGCACTTTGCCGCCATGCTCGGCATCCACGGGTGCCTGCCAGTAATCCTTCTCATAGTCGGAAAGCAACGCCACCCAGTCCGGGTTCGGCAGTTCGTCGGCTTGGGCGGTGACTGAGACCGCGCCCAAGGCCAGTGGCAGACAGATGGCGATAGCAAAAACGGAGGATAGATTCCGGAACGTACTCATACGTTCCAACCTATCCTCCGTTTGCCTACGTAGCGGCACAGCCAATAGAACACTCGGTGAACTCTTCGTGCCGACTTAGCCGGAGCTTAGTCACGCGAGCGTCTTCAGCCATCAGTAGCAGTCAGCCTCAGATCTTCGGCTTGCCTCCGAACTGTACATGGCCTTTGCCGATATCGTTGCCATGCTTGAACACGGTTCCATGATCGGCCTGCTCATGTTCGTTGGAGGAAAGCTTCGGATTATTGGCTTTGGGACTTGCCGGCTTACCGGTGTCGCGTTCCTTCTTATCCTCGGCTTCCGGATGGGCCACGTCGTAGCCCTGCTCGTACTTGGTTCTACGCCAGTTGCGAATCGAGGCGTTGGTGCCACGGTGGTGCACATGGTACTTGCGCGGCGTGCCACCGAGCGGCAGTTCCTCGACTTCCTTGGCCACAGCGATCTGGTTCACGTTCGAAGCGTCGCCGGCTGCGATGGGAGCGACCGGTTCGGGCTCGGCGGGCGCGGCTGTACGCTGCTGCATACGCTCGGGCAGCCATTCGGCGAGCCTGGAGAGCAGCCAGCAGGCGATGAAGTAGATGACTGCGGCCATGACCAGTGTCTGCAGAATGTTGAAGTACATCGAGCCGAGTCGGCGGGATTCCTGCAGCAGGTCGGTGTACATGATGATGGAGCCCAGTGCGGTATCCTTCAACACCACAACCAGCTGGGTGACGGCGGCCGGCAGCATGGCGTAGACGGCCTGCGGCACTTCGATTTCCATCAGCGATTGGGTTTCGGTCAGACCCAAGGCAAGCGAAGCCTCACGCTGGCCACCGGGCAGGTTGCCGACACCGGATCGCACCAGTTCGGCGACCACCGAGCCGTTGTAGAGCACCAAAGCCAGCACCACAGCCCAATAGGACGGGCTGGGCAGGCCGGCGAATGCGAACCATCGCCAGAAGAAGATCATCAGCAGCAGCACCGGCACCGCACGGCAGAATTCGACGATGACCGCGGAAATGCCGCGCAGCAGCGGGTTCGGCAGCAGTCGACCAACACCGAACACCAAGCCGAATGCCACGGCACCGACCACGGCGAGCACGGTGGCCTTGATGGTCATCCACAGTCCCGGCAGGTAGAAGTCGGTCCAAGCTTCGCGCTCGACTGCCGGCTTCCACAGCTCCCAGCTCAACTGGTTTTCGCCGTCCGGCGGATTATGCAGACGCATGAGAATCAGCACCAGCACCACAGCGAAGAGGAAGCCGGCGACCCAGTTGATGATGCGAATAGTGCGGCGGCCCTTGGGACCGGGGGCATCAAACAGTACGGAATTAGCAGTATCGGCCATTGGTCACCTCCTCACGGCGAGCTTGTTGGACAGGTACGTGGTCAGCATGCCGATCGGGATGATCAGAATCACGTAACCGAATGCGAAGATCAGGAAGATCTGGATGATTACATCCGGACGGAATTCAATCATCTGGCTCATCAGCGATGAGGTTTCGGTGGATACCGATGCGGCGGCGGCCACGGTGGAGTTCTTCAGCAGTGCGATCAGCGTGTTGCCGAGTGGTGCCACCGAGCCGCGGAAAGCCTGCGGCAGAATGATCTCAGTGGCGGACTGCATGAAGCCCAAGCCCAGCGCGCGTGCGGCTTCTGCCTGACCCAGCGGCACGGTGTTGATGCCGGAGCGCAGGGATTCGCAGACGAACGCGGCCGTGTAGAGGCTCAGGCCCGTCACGGCCAGCCAGAAGAAGTTCGTGGCGAACGTGTCGGAGAAGCTCAACTTCAACTGCGCGTAGGCACCGAGCACCATGAACACCATGATGATGGTCAATGGCAGGTTCTTGAACAGTTCCACATAGGCACCGGCCACGGCGCGCAACGAGGAGATCGGGGAAATGCGCATCACCACGAGGATGACGCCGAGAATCATGGAGAACAATGCGCTCCACAAGGTCAGTTCGATGTTGACCAGGAATGCGCCCAGCACATCATACTGGGAGAAGAGTTCCAGGAATCCGTTCATCAGGCGTCCTCCCCTTCATCCGGAGTGGGCGGGTTGTAGCGCACGTCGGGCGTGTAGTTGGTGCCCTTGGTATTGTCGCTGATGGCGTTCTCCCACGAACCATCTTGAATCATGTCCACAATGGCGTTGTTGATCTTCGTGGCGAACTGCGTATCGCCCTTCTTGATGCCCACGCCATAGTATTCCTGGGTGAACGGCTTACCGACCACGCGGAGCTTGCCACGGGATGCGGAAGCCAGGCCGGCCAGAATAATGTCGTCGGTGGTCACCGCGTCCACGATGCCGGAGAACAGTGCGGTGGCGCATTCGGCGTAGCCGGGCTGCTCCATGAGCTGGACCTCGGATGCGAACTTCTCCTTGACGGTTGCCGCTGAGGTGGAACCGGTCACGGAGCACAGTCGCTTGCCGTTCAGATCTTCCGGGCCGTTGATGGACTGATCGTCCTTGCGAACCAGAAGATCCTGACCGGCCACGAAGTACGGGCCGGCGAAGGAGACGGCCTTCTTGCGTTCGTCCGTAATGGAGTAGGTGGCGAGAATCATGTCCACATCGCCGTTCTGCAGCATGGCTTCACGCTGCTTGGACGGGGCTTCCCTCCAAATGATCTCATCCTCGGAGTAGCCGAGCTTCTTGGCGATGTACTTGGCCACATCCACATCGAAGCCCACATAGGTGCCGGACTTCTTGAAGCCCAGACCCGGCTGGTCGAACTTGATGCCGATGCGGATCTTGCCGGCTTCGTCCTGCCCGCATGCCGCGAGCGACATGGTGCAGGCCAACGCGCAGGCAGCCGCGATAATGCGCCCGGCGGTGCGTTTGAATCGTTTGCTCAATGTCATACGTGCCCCCTTGTTCAGTGGGTGAGGATCTTCGAGAGGAAGTCCTTGGCACGGTCGGTCTGAGGATGCTCGAAGAACTCGTCCGGAGTGTTCTCTTCAAGAATCTGGCCGTTGGCCATGAACACGATGCGGTCGGCGGCCTTGCGAGCGAAGCCCATCTCGTGGGTCACGCAGATCATCGTCATGCCCTCGTGGGCGAGTTCGACCATGACGTCCAGCACTTCGTTGACCATTTCCGGATCGAGCGCGGAGGTCGGCTCGTCGAACAGCATGACCTTCGGGCGCATGGCGAGTGCGCGGGCGATGGCCACACGCTGCTGCTGGCCGCCGGACAGCTGGGACGGCATTTTGTTGGCCTGGCTGGCCACGCCGACGCGGTCGAGCAGATCCATGGCGAGCCGTTCGGCTTCCTTCTTGTCCATGTGACGCACCTTGATCGGGGCGAGCGTCACGTTTTCAAGAATGGTCTTGTTGGCGAACAGGTTGAAGGACTGGAACACCATGCCCACTTCGGCGCGCAGGCTGGCAAGCTCCTTGCCTTCCTGCGGCAGCGGCTTGCCATCGATGCGGATATCGCCGGAGTCGATGGTTTCGAGTCGGTTGATGGTGCGGCACATCGTGGACTTGCCGGAGCCGGATGGTCCGACCACTACGAGCACTTCGCCCTTGGTCACAGTGAGGTTGATGTCTTTCAGAACATGGAGGTCACCGAAGTGCTTCTCCACGTGAGTCAGTTCGACCAGCGGTCGTCCTGCAGGTTCATTGCCCGGCACCAGCGGTGCCACAGGGCGTGCTTCTTCTTGTTTCTCTGACATAAGCGGTCAGTATAACCGCACTGTGTTACCGAAATAACACTTGCTAGACGAATGGTGTTCACTATGTGAGACCATCACGCCCAAATTGCGCAACATAGATGCCGTGAACGCTCACAGATCTAGTGCAGAGGTGGGCAACTCGTTTGGCATACGATGGTGCGTCTCACCATCAATGAAGTATGGCATCGCGAGCGTTGCGGTATATGGCATCGCACTTCCCGCATTCGGCTCATCATCCTCGCGGCTTGCCGAGTGCGGAGACGAACTGCACTCCTGGAATATCGGCGAAAATCGAGCCATCCACCACCAGCTTGGATGGGCGGATGCCGGAGCCCAAGTAGAGCTTCGGAATCGAAAGAATATGCTGGTCGACCAGCAGCGGCCAGCCGTCCGGCAAACCAATCGGCGACATGCCACCGGATTCCATGCCGGTCGCTTCCACTGCGGCATCGATTGGCGCAAAGCTCACCTTGGACACCTCCAACGTGTGCTTGACTACACCGTTCAGATCGGCGCGAGTGTCAGCGGTAACGAATGCGGCTGCGAATTCGGGCGGTGCCTTGCGGGTCTTATGCGTGTGGACCACCACCACATTCCCGGTAATGGCAAACGGAACACCATACTTCGGGCACCACAGGTCGGTGTCCGACTCCTCATCGGTGTTGATGGTCACGCCCAGAATCTTGCTCTCCGGCACTCCGGCCGCCACCAATGCGTTCAACTTGTTGAACACCGGTTCGGCCAGCAAATCCCCATCATGCCAGTCCAGAATTTCCAATGTCATAGCGCAATATCCCCTCGATGATTCCTACGAACTGGGGTCCAAGCATAACGAAAGCGCCAGCAGCACATGCCACTGGCGCTATTCGCATTAGCTATGAAGCGTTATTATTCTCACGCCTTTTCATAGGAAAACGGAATAATGTGTGCGGTAGCAAGGCGCACCGAGGGAAGGCGTACGAAGGTACGTCGACCGAGGAGCAACGCAGCTAACGCTCCATTATTCAGTTTTACTCTTCGTCCGGGTCGTAGTCGACGCCAGTCTCAGCGCGCTGCTCGTCGGTGATCGGAGCAGGAGCACCGGTCAGCGGATCGCGGCCGCCGCCAGCCTTCGGGAAGGCGATGACGTCGCGGATGGTGTCGGCACCGGCCAGAATGGACACGGTGCGATCCCAACCAAGGGCGATGCCCGCGTGCGGCGGAGCACCGTACTTGAATGCCTCGAGCAGGAAGCCGAACTTCTCCTGGGCTTCCTCCGGAGAGATGCCCAGCACGTTCAGCACGCGATCCTGAATGTCATCGCGGTGGATACGCACGGAACCGCCGCCCATCTCCTCACCGTTGCAGACGATGTCGTAGGAGTCGGACATGGCGTGCTCAGGATCCTTGTCGAACTTGTCGATCCAATCCTTGCTCGGCATGGTGAACGGGTGGTGCATGGAGGTCCACTTGGAGTGGCCGACTGCAACGTCGTCATCATCCGGGTCATCGGTCGGCTTGAACAGCGGGAAGTCCACAACCCAAGTGAAAGCGAACTTCTTCGGGTCCAGCAGACCCTCACGGCGGGCGAGCTCCACACGGGCGGCACCCAGCAGCAACTGGGAGGATTCGCGGGAACCAGCGGCGAAGAACACGGCATCTCCCGGCTCGGCACCAACGGCCTCGCGCAGGCCAGCGCGCTCTTCTTCGGAAAGGTTCTTGGCCACAGGGCCCTTCAGCTCGCCGTCTTCGGCGAAGACCACGTAGGCGAGGCCCTTGGCGCCGCGCTGCTTGGCCCATTCCTGCCATGCATCGAACTGACGACGAGGCGTGGAAGCGCCGCCCTTGAAGAGCACGGCACCCACGTACGGAGCCTGGAACACGCGGAACGGAGTGTTCTTGAAGTAATCAGTGAGTTCGACCAGCGGGTTGCCGAAACGCAGATCCGGCTTGTCGGAACCGTACTTATCCATGGCTTCCTGCCAGGTGATGCGCGGCAGCGGCAGCTGAACCTCGTAACCAGCGGTCTTCCAGATGGCGGCGATGACCTTCTCGGCCATGGCCATCACGTCTTCCTGATCCACGAAGCTCATCTCCATATCGAGCTGGGTGAACTCAGGCTGACGGTCGGCGCGGAAGTCCTCATCACGGTAGCAGCGAGCCAGCTGATAGTAACGCTCAACGCCGGAGACCATGAGCAGCTGCTTCAGGAGCTGCGGGGACTGCGGCAGGGCGTACCAGGAGCCCGGCACCAGACGTGCCGGCACCAGGAAGTCGCGAGCGCCTTCCGGAGTGGACTTGATGAAGGTCGGTGTCTCGACCTCGGTGAAGTCCATGTCTTCGAGGGCGTGACGAGCTGCCTTGGCCATGTCGGAACGCAGCTTCAGGTTGTGCTGCATGGACGGGCGGCGAAGGTCGAGGTAACGGTACTTCAGACGCACGTCCTCACCGGGCAGCTTGTTCTCGGATTCGTTCTCGAGTGCGGTGGACACCTGGAACGGCAGAGCGTCGGCCTTGGCGAGGATCTCAATGTTCTCGGCCACGACCTCAATCTTGCCGGTGGCAAGATGGGTGTTCTCGTTACCGTCCGGGCGCAGGCGCACCTCACCGGTGACCTGAATAACGAACTCGCTACGCAGCGGGCGGGCCACTTCCTCGTCATAGATAACGACCTGCACCAAGCCGGTGTTGTCGCGAAGGTCGATGAAGGCCACGCCGCCGTGGTCACGACGACGGTCGACCCAACCGGCGAGGGTGACCTTCTGGCCAACCAGTGCCTCGGTCACGTCAGTGGCATGATGTGTTCTGTAAGCCGTCTGGCTCATTGTCTTGTTTCTCCTCGATTTTTCGCGCGAATTCGTCAGATTTCGACGGTTTGCTGGGCAACCACAGTATCCGGTTCCCAAGACGTGCAATCAGCGGCAACCTGCTCGCCGGTAACGATGTTCTTGACCTCGTCGCCAGTGGCTTCACCGTTCTCGCTGTCCGCGGCGCTGGCCGGGAACCATACATAAGGAATACCGAGCTTGTCCGCGTACTTGATCTGCTTGCCGAGCTTGGCCGCGGTAGGAGCCACATCGGTGGCGATGCCGCGGGCACGCAACTGGGCTGCGATACGGTTGGCTGCCGGACGATCCTCCTCATTCCATACAGCCACGAGCACAGCGGCCGGGGATACGCGGTTGGCGTGAGCACCAGCGGTGTGCAGCATGTAGCTCACCAGTCGGCTCAGACCGATGGACAGACCCACGCCTGGGTACTTGCGGTTGCCCTGGGATGCCAGATTGTCGTACCGGCCACCGGAGCAGATGGAGCCAAGGGATGCGGCACCATCGAGGAAGGTCTCATAGACAGAACCGGTGTAGTAATCCAGACCACGGGCGATCTTCAGGTCGGCAATGACCGAACCTGGGCGAATCACAGCGGCTTCGTCCACGATCATGGCCAGCGTATCGAGGCCCTGACGAGCCAGCGCATAAGCTTCCGAATCCTGTGCGATGCCATGTGCGGCGCACAGCGCATCGAACTTTTCCGCCAATTCCTTGCCGTCCGCCGCGGTCAGCTCGGCAAGTTCGAGGCACGCGCGTGCCTGAGCTTCGCTGGCACCGCAGGACTCGGTGAGCAGTCGGGCCACTTCATCGGCACCGATCTTGTCAAGTTTGTCGATCTCACGCAACACGCCTTCGATGTCCGTCAAGCCAAGGCCACGGTAGAAACCTTCGGACAGCTTGCGGTTGTTGGCATGCACGGTCGCCTTCGGCAGACCGAACGCACGCAGCTCCTCCAGAGCGGAAACCATGACCAGCGGCAGCTCGACCTCATAGTGATCCGGCAGGTCGCCGGCACCGATCACGTCGATGTCCGCCTGCACGAACTCGCGGAAGCGGCCTTCCTGCGGGCGTTCGCCACGCCAGACCTTCTGGATCTGCCAGCGCTTGAACGGGAAGGTCAACGCGCCCGAATGCTCGACCACATACCGGCTCAGCGGCACGGTCAGATCGAAGTGCAGACCCAAACGCTCCTCAATGGGAGTGTCGGATTCATGGCCGACTTCCTGCAGACGGCTCAGCAGGTAAATCTCCTTGCTGGTCTCGCCCTTTTTCAGCAGAGAAGCGCCAGTTTCCACCGCTCTGGTCTCAATGCCGATGAAGCCATTGAGCTCAAAAACCTTACGAAGCGTGTCGATAACACGCTGCTCCACAACACGTTCGGAGGGGAGCCACTCCGGGAATCCTGATATTGATGCACCTTTAGCCACGAAATCAATATAATAGGTGAGGGTTGCGTCAAGCCATGCTGTTTTCCAGCATGCGAGGCGCTTCCACTCACTCACACTACGCTTGTAAGGAGCTGGCCATGGCCGACGAGACTGTCACCGAAACCGAAAACACCGCTGCAACCGAAGAGCAGGCAACGACACCCGCACCCGCGGTCAGCGAGGCCAAGCCGACTCCCGCTTCAATGCCGAAGCCGCACGCCCCCTCCCCTGCCGCATTCGCCAAGAAGACCCCGGCCAAGCAGCATGCTGCAGCACCGGCTCAAAACTCCGCTTATTCCGAAGACGACGTCAAGGCCGCTGAGGCTTTCGGCCGCGTGGACGAGAACGGCACCGTATTCGTGAAGGATGGCGAAACCGAGCGCGAGGTCGGCCAGTTCCCGGATGTCTCCAAGGAAGAGGCTCTGGCCCTGTACGCCCGTCGCTTCCTTGATCTGAAGGCCAAGCTCGATCTTCTGGCTGGCCGACTGACCTCCCCGAACATCAAGGCCCGTGAGATTGACGAATCCTTGAAGCTGCTGGGCGAAGAGACCACCGAACCGGCGGTCGTTGGCGATATCGCCGCGCTGAAGGCCCAGTTCGAGGCCCTCAAGGCCGCTGGCGAAGCCAAGAAGACCGAGCTGGCCGAGGCTCGCAAGGCCGCCATCGCCAAGGCCGTCGCCGAGCGTACCGTCATTGTGGAGAAGGCCGAAGCTCTGGCCGCTTCCCTTGGCGACAACACGAACTGGCGTTCCACCGCAGACAAGTTCCGTAACCTGTTCGATGAGTGGCAGAACCACCAGCGCACCACCATCCGCATCGACAAGCCTGAAGCCGAAGCCCTGTGGAAGCGCTTCTCCGCCGCCCGCACCACCTTCAACCAGGCACGCCGCAAGTGGGCTCAGGCTCGCGACAACGAGCGTAACCATGCCAAGGAAGTCAAGGAAGCGATTATCGCCGAAGCCAACGAGCTCAAGGATTCCACCGCTTGGGGCGAGACTTCCCGCAAGTTCAACGATCTGATGGACCGTTGGAAGAAGGCCGGTCGCGCTGGCCGCACCGAGGATGATGAGCTGTGGGCCAAGTTCCGCGAGGCAGCCGACACCTTCTTCAACGCACGTCAGGCCGACCGTGACCAGATGAACACCGCCGAAAAGGAGAACCTGGCCAAGAAGGAAGAGCTGCTGGTCAAGGCCGAGGCTCTGGTGCCGGTCAAGACCGATGCCGAAGCCAAGAAGGCTCGTCAGGAGCTGGCCAAGATCCAGGAGGAATGGGATCAGATTGGCTACGTGCCGCGTGAGGACATGCGTCGCATCGAAAACCGTCTGGATGCCGTGGACAAGCAGATCAAGTCCGTTGAGGATGCTGCTTGGAAGCAGTCCGACCCGGAGGCCGATGCTCGTAAGTCCAGCTTCGAAGAGCAGCTGAACGCTCAGCTCGCCGAGCTGGATGCCAAGATCGCCGCTGAGTCCGACCCGAAGAAGAAGGCCAAGCTGGAGGCTGAGAAGGCCACCAAGGAGCAGTGGCTGAACGCCATCAAGTAATGCCCGAATGTCCGCCTTGGTATAACAACATCGCTTACGCGGTGTAGGCGGTTGTTTCAGGAACGCAATAGTAATGCCCGTCAGATGATTCTGGCGGGCATTGTTATTGTCGGCTGACCTGTGATGACAAGGTCTGGACTGCAATAGGCCAGATGTTGCAGCGTCTTACGCTTTCACGCCAATGGTCGGCATCTTCTTTGGCGCCAATTGCGGATGCGCAGCCAGATACTGCTTCAACGGCTCGCTGTACGACATATTGAGTTCACCGTAATTTGTTCCCGAGCGGAAGGCGTGATAATCATCGCCGCCTTGCAGCAGATAGGAGTTGGACGCCACAATCACCAGATCATCGTCATCGACCGGCTTGCCATCGATCGTCAGATCTTCGATATCCACCGCGCGATCATCATGATCACCATCGAACGCAGTCTCAGCCGGATGATTGCCATCGCCATCCGAATCGCGTTCCACATAGCGGTAGCTGACGTTCGAGGAAATACCGATCCACCGACGGCGCAACTGACCTTCCTTGAAACGGAACTGTTCAGCCAGAACTGACTTCAAATCCCTGCCGGTCAAGGTCTCATGCGCGGCTTTGAACTGCAGAGCCATCAACGAATCCACTTCGCGAACGCTGACCTTGCCGTTACCGTCCAAATCCAGTTTGCCGGTGCGCAGACTACCGTCATTCGAAAAGCCAACTACCGGCAGACGCTCTCCGGCATACAGCGTCCGCTGAATCATCGCCCGGTTGGCATCGGCCACGAGCATGCCAACCGAATCCTCTTGGCCGTTTTCGATGCGCTTATCAAAGTTCGCGCCTGCAGCCAATGTGCCGACGATCGCACCGCCCACTTGTGCCGCATGCGCATGAGCCACCGCATACATGCGCTGCGAACGGTCGACCATGCTCTCGCCTGTCGAGCCGGCGGACATCCAAGCCGATTGCGTGGTATGCGCGTCCAATCCTTCCACACGAATCACACCCGGCACCGTGGGCGATGCCTGTTCGGTACCGTTGCCCAAATCCACGTTCTCAACGGTTACCTTGGCACGGCGTCCAGATCCGGTAATGACCAAATCCTGTACCGCCATAGCCCTGCCGAAGCTTCCGGCTTCATAGATTGGCGCTCCCCCATCCGTATGCCCGAACTTCACCGCATGCGTATGTCCGGTGTACGCCACATCAACATCCTTGCCAAGACCTTGTGCAGCCGTGGCATCGGCGTGAATCAGCGCCACCACCGCATCCACTTTGCCGGACTGCTTGAGCTCGTGCGCCACGCGATTGACCGCATCCACAGCGCGTTCGTCCAAATCAGCGTCCTTTGTGATCTGCGGCGTCGCCACCGAACCCAGCGCGTCAGTCAGTGCACCCACGAATCCGATGCGCTTACCGTTCACGTCACGAATCGCATAATCCTTGACATTGCTCAACTTGCCGCCCTGAGCCTTGTTGCGCGCGGACACGTTGGCGCATAACCAGTCAATGCCGTTGGCGGGTGCTGCGATGCGATTGTTGAAGTCGGCCACGGAGCGATCGAACTCATGATTACCGACCGCCGAAATCGTCAATCCCCAGGCTTTCGCCATATCCAGCGTCGGCTGATCCTTGGCCACCGCGGAATCGTACGGGGAGCCGCCAACCAGATCGCCAGTGGACACTGGCACCATATTGTCTGGATTGTGGCTGTCGGCAAGCGTGAACGCCGCAGCATTATCCGCGCCACGTTCAATATGCCCATGAAAATCGGTGATATCCGCAATGGTCACCGTACGGGTGCCTGTTGCGGCATCATTCCCGGAAAAAGGAACGGTTCCCGCCGCCCCTGCCACAGCATTGGGAACAATGAGAACCGTAAGAACAGTCGATATGATTGCAGCTATGGCGACCCCCGGCCGCCTGCCGGACCACATGCGCCGGCGATTCATGCCCTTGCTCACACTTGTACGCTATGGCTGCTAGTTGAACGGTTTTCCGCGCTCATTTAACGTGGAAGTGAACTCTTAGCGACTTCTATGTTGCCTGCGAAATCAATACGCGTCCGAATCCTCACTATGTACGCGACACCATGGTTCTCACGCAAACATAGTGTCTGTTTACTCCATGGAATCCTCACTATGTACGCGACACCATGGTTCTCACGCAAACATAGTGTCTGTTTACTCCATGGAATCCTCACTATGTACGCGACACCACGGTTCACCCGCAGACATAGTGAGGAATTGCATCTGATGAGGTTCAGAACAGAGGCGTTTCTCGCATATCCCGACTGTTACACTTCCCTAACGTGAATACACCGATTGAGCATACCGAGCACACCCGTACCGTAGCCGACCTGTTCGTGGAATGCCTTGTCAACGAAGGCGTGGAAACCATGTACGGCATCCCCGGCGAAGAGAACATTCCGCTGATGGAAGCCATCGCGCGCGACGGGCGCATTCGTTTCATTCTAACGCGCCATGAACAGGGCGCCGGCTTCATGGCCGCCACACAAGGCCATTTGACCGGCAAACCCGGCGTCTGCCTGGCCACGCTGGGCCCCGGCGCGCTGAATCTCACACTGCCTGTGGCGCAGGCAAACGCCAGCACCACGCCGCTGGTTGCGATTTGCGCGCAGGGCAATGTGAGCCGCTTGTATAAGGAATCGCATCAGATTGTTGATTTGGTCTCCGTGTTCCGTCCGCTCACCCAGTGGACTTCGATGATTGTGGAGCCGGCTTCCGTGCCGGAAATGGTGCGCAAGGCTTTCTCCATCTCCCAGCGCAATCGTCCGGGTGCCACGTGCCTGATCCTGCCAGAGGACGTGGCCGAGATGCCAGCTCCCGCGGATGCGCGTCCGCTGCCATTGCCGAATCCGATGAGCTTCGCCCCTACGAACGACACGATCGCCCGCGCCGTAAGCATTATCCGCGGCGCCAAGCATCCAATCATCCTTGCCGGCAATGGTGTGGCCCGCGGTCATGCCGAGAATCGACTGCTGGCTTTGGCTGAGCAGCTCAACGTGCCGGTGGCCACCACGTTCGAAGGCAAGGGCGTAATCTCCGATCGCATTCCGCTGGCTCTTGGCGTAGTGGGCTTCATGCGCCACGATTACGAGAATTTCGCCTTTGACGAGGCGGATCTAATCATCGCCGTCGGCTTCTCCATCCAGCAGTTCGACCCGAAGAAGATCAACCCGAACGACGATAAGACCATCATCCATATCAACACGTTCATCGAAGATACGGATGCGCATTATTCCACCGCGTTGAACATCATGGGCAACATCGATGCCACGCTGCAGGCCTTGATTGCACAACTGCATGCCGAACGTGTGACGTTTGGCGTTTCGCATCCCAAGATTCATGAGCTGCTGGAGCACGAATACACGTCGTATGCGGATGATGATTCGTTCCCGATGAAGCCGCAGCGCATCGTGGCCGATACTCGCCGCGCAATGGAAACGGATACGGATATTGCTTTGGTGGATACGGGCGCCCTGAAAATGTGGATGGCTCGCCTCTACCCCACGTATTACTCGAACACCTGCGTAATCGACAACTCCCTGTCCACGATGGCTTGGACGCTGCCCGGTGCCGTAGCGGCCTCGCTGGAGAACCCTGGGCGTCCGGTGCTCGCGGTGATGGGTGACGGCTCGTTCATGATGAATGTGCAGGAGATCGAAACCGCCGTGCGCGTAGGCGCGCGCATCGTGATTCTGGTGTGGGTGGACGAGGCATATGGCCTCATCAAATGGAAGATGGATCTGCATGACGGCGGCCACGAGTATGTGGACTTCAATAATCCGGATGTGGTGGAGCTGGGCATGAGCTTCGGTGCCAAGGGCCATTTGATTGAGTCCGCTGACCAGCTTTACCCCACGCTGCGCTCGGCATTGCGCTCAGGCTCCGGTATCGATATCATCGCCTGCCCGGTCGATTACTCCGAAAACATGAAGCTTATCGAAAAGCTTGGCGAGGTGGACTTCTCGGGCTGAGCCGTTAAAAAACAGTCCGGTGGACTGTTTTTAGGCTCAGCCGAGCGGCGACAGCCGCGAGGTAACATTGAGCCTCGTCACAGACGAGTCCATAATTGCAGGACTGAGCCATTAAGCGTACAGTCCAGTGAACTGTACGTAGCATCGGCCTGAGTGCGGCGACAGCCAAACAAAGGAATGACTGAACCACCATCAGGCTCTCCTTATCAGGGTCGCTGTCACCGTAGGTGATTGAAAGGTAGCCCAGTACATAAGATAAGCGCCTCGGTTCCACTTACGGAACCGAGGCGCTTATCTTATGCGTTGTCAGCTGGATTATTCAGCAGGCTGCTCTCCAGCGTCGCCGCTATCGGCGGCTGGTGCTGAGTCATCCGCAGCCGGTGCGCTGACCAGTTCCGGCTTGTCGCCTTCACTGGTTTCGGCGTCAGTGCCAGCTACATCATCAGCCTTGGCTGGCTCCTCGAACTTCTCACCCTTGAAGGTGAACTCGCCTAGGATGCCCTCGCCTTCAGCATCAACCACCACACGCTGGCCGTCTTCGAGATCGCCCATCAGAATCTTCTCAGAAATGGCATCCTCGATGTCGCGCTGAATCACGCGGCGCAGCGGACGTGCACCGAGCAGCGGGTCGAAGCCCTTCTGCGCAAGCAGATCCTTGGCGGCATCGGTGAGTTCGAGCGACATATGGCGATCGAACAGGCGGTCGTTGAGCTGCTTGACGTCCAGATCGACGATCTGACGCACCTGCGGCTCGGTGAGCTGCTTGAAGACGATGATGTCGTCCAGACGGTTCAGGAACTCCGGACGGAACTGCTGCTTGAGTTCGGAGCTGACCTGATCCTTCATGCGCTGGTAGCTGGACTCGGTGTTGGCGCCCAGGTTGAAGCCGGTGTTGGCCGCCTTCGCGATGTCGCGAGTACCAAGGTTGGTGGTGAGGATGATGATGGTGTTCTTGAAGTCCACCTTGCGGCCCTGACCATCGGTCAGGTGGCCATCATCCAGCACCTGCAACAGCGTGTTGAAGATATCCGGGTGAGCCTTCTCGATCTCATCGAACAGCACTACGGAGAACGGCTTACGGCGCACCTTTTCGGTGAGCTCACCGCCCTCTTCGTAGCCAACGTATCCCGGAGGCGCACCGAAGAGACGCGAGGCCGCGTACTTTTCGGAGAACTCGGACATGTCCACGCGAATCAGCGCGTCCTCATCGTCAAACAGGAACTCGGCGAGGGTCTTGGCCAGTTCGGTCTTACCCACGCCAGTCGGACCGGCGAAGATGAACGAACCGGACGGACGCTTCGGATCCTTCAAGCCCACACGGGTACGACGAATCGAACGGGACAGTGCGGAAACCGCTTCATCCTGGCCGATGATGCGCTTGTGCAGCTCGGCTTCCATGTTGAGCAGCTTCTTGGACTCGGCCTGAGTCAGCTTGAACACCGGAATACCAGTGGTGGAGCTGATGACCTCGGCAATCACGTCCTCGTCCACAACCATCTTGACGTCGGACTCGCCTTCGCGCCAGGAATCTTCCTTGGCCTTACGCTCAGACTCAAGTTTCTCCTGATTATCGCGCAGCTTGGCGGCGTTCTCGAAGTCCTGAGCCTTGATGGCCTCATCCTTCTTGGCCGCCACCTTGGCAATCTTCTCGTCAAGTTCCTTAAGCTCCGGCGGGGCGGTCAGACGCTTGATGCGCAGACGTGCACCAGCCTCATCAATCAGATCGATAGCCTTATCAGGCAGGTTGCGATCCTGAATATAGCGGCTGGAAAGTTCGGCTGCGGACTGCAGCGCACCATCAGTGATAGTCACATGGTGATGGTTCTCGTAACGGGAACGCAAACCCTTCAGGATTTCGATAGTCTCGGCGATGGTGGGCTCGTGCACCTGAATGGGCTGGAAACGACGTTCCAGAGCCGCATCCTTTTCGATGTACTTGCGGTACTCGTCGGTGGTGGTGGCACCAATGGTCTGGAGCTCGCCACGAGCCAGCATCGGCTTCAGCATATCGGATGCACCCAAAGCACCATCTGCAGAGCCAGCGCCCACAATGGTGTGAATCTCATCGATGAACAGCACGATGTCGCCACGGGTCTTGATTTCCTTGAGCACCTTCTTCAGGCGTTCCTCGAAATCACCACGGTAGCGGGAACCAGCCACCATGGAACCCAGATCCAACGAATAGACCTGCTTGCCCTTCAGAGTCTCCGGCACATCACCGGCATTGATCTTCTGAGCCAATCCTTCGACCACAGCGGTCTTACCCACGCCGGGCTCGCCAATCAGCACCGGATTGTTCTTAGTGCGGCGGGAGAGCACCACCATAACGCGCTCGATCTCGTTGGTGCGGCCAATCACCGGGTCCAGCTTGCCTTCGGCAGCCTCCTGCGTGAGGTTACGGCCGAACTGGTCGAGAATCGCGGAACCGGACTTGTTCTGCTTATCAGCAACACCGCCGGCGTTGGCCAAATCACCCTTACCATCGCCGGAAGTGCCGGAGTTACCGCGAATCATATCGATGGTGGCGCTGCGAAGTTCACCCAAGTCAACGCCCATCTTGATGAGCACCTGGGTGCCAACGCCTTCGCCTTCACGAATCAGGCCGAGCAGAATATGCTCAGTGCCAATGTAGCTATGACCCAGCTGCAGGGCTTCACGAAGCGAAAACTCCAGTACCTGCTTGGCGTGCGGAGTAAAGGGGATGTGCCCGTTCGGAGCAGCGTTGCCCTTGCCGATCATCTCTTCAACCTGCTTGCGGGTGGCGTCAAGCTCCACGCCCTTCGATGCGAGCGCCTTGGCGGCCACGCCCTCGCCCTCACGAATCAGGCCGAGCAGCAGGTGTTCGGTGCCGATGTAGTTGTGCTGAAGAGACCTTGCCTCTTCCTGCGCCAACACAATCACGCGCCGTGCACGGTCGGTAAACCGTTCGAACATGCTTGTCCTTCCTCAATAGACATTCCGTTTTACTCTACCGATTCACGGTGACGTTTATTCACCTGATTCCATGAATTGCGCCGTAAGCGGGAAAGAAAACGATATGCTGGACTTATATTCATCATCCGCACTGATGCCAAAGGAGGTTGTGATGACTGAATTGAACACCAAGGCCGACATTGTGGTTGGCGTCGACGGCTCGGATGAGTCCTTTGCCGCATTGAAATGGGCTGTTGAGGAGGCTTCCCTGACCGGTCAAAGCGTTAATGCCGTGTTCGGCTGGACGCAGTCATGGGATATGGGAGGAGAACCGGATAGCGAAGAGGCATGGGCTAAAATCCGCCATGACATTGCCAACGAACTTCGCGAATGGGTGGAGCGTGCCACCAAAGGCATCGATTTCGATCCGGCGAACCTGAAGCTCACCTCGGTGAAGGCATCCGGCACCACTGCCCTGCTGCAAATCGGTCACGATGCACAGCAGATCGTCGTCGGACGTCGTTCGCTGAGTCGTGTGGCCCGCTGGTTCCTGGGTTCCTTGTCCGCTTCACTTGCCGAGGAAGCCGAAGTGCCGGTTACCGTGGTGCGTTTGAGCGGCAGTGAGGAGGAGAGCGTCACCGATGCCATCGCCAATGCATTGACTCCCGGCGATGAGCCGGTGCATTACGAGCCACAGTCTCCGGTAACCGAACCCAGCACCCGTCCGATTGTGGTCGGCGTCGATGGTTCCGAGACATCCCGTAGAGCTTTTGATTTCGCCTTGGAAGAGGCTCGCATCCATCATCGTCCGCTGCACGTGATGTTCTGCTGGCAGTTGCGCGACCTTGGCGTAGTGCCCGGCTATGAGAACGCCGTGCCGTCGGTTGAGGTCGGACAGCAACGCGCTGAAGAACTGCTGCAAGGGCTGATGGCCAAGGCTACCGTTCCTGCCGACGTGCCAGTGACCGCGAACGCCTTCCACATCCGTGCCTCCAAGGGACTGATTGCGGCTTCGCGCTACGCCTCGCATCTGGTGGTCGGCTCGCGTGGCCTCTCCGGCTTGGACGCGCACTTCCTTGGTTCGGTGTCCCGTCAGATCGTCAACTTCGCCGAATGCACGGTGACCGTGGTGCACTGAATGATGCACTGATCTAATCAGCCATTTCTCTGATGCAGCATTACGCCAGATGGTGAGATCCCCGTCAATCTCAACATCTGGCTTTGTTGTAAGCCCAAGGCCTTCACTTCCACCATGAATCCTCATTGACCATCGGTGAATATCATTTGAGACACCGCCTCGGGCTGGGCATTGATTGGAACGCTCAGCCCTTAATAGAAATCAATAAGATGGGCGGTGGGGCTCCCCTTCATTAGTCTCGCCGTCCATTTCCATATTGTAGTTCCATAGCGTTCTCTGGGTTAGCTCTGTATGGAACATCACAATTCACTGGCGTTTTCTATCGATAATGCTGCATCGAAGCAACATATCACTCTGGATGCGATTCCTCCAGTGCCCCCCTCGAGGGTTTCTGCCCTCTTCCAATGCCTATGTCACCCTCTTGAAAGTCTCTGGATTCCCATCCAATGCCGCCAACTTTCCCTCGGGGGTCCCTGAATCCTCTTCAATGCCGCCGACTTCCCCTCGGGGGTCCCTGAATCCTCTTCCAACGCCTCTATTGCCCTCTCGAGAGTCCCTGTTTATCCACTTCATCCCCTCCAGCGCGGTAAATTCTCGAGGAAAACGGCCATCCCGAGATTTCGCCGCACTGAGGGAAGCTAAGCGCGGTGAAATCTCGAAAAGAACCCATTGCCCGAGAAATTACCGCACTGACGACAGCTCAGCGCGGTAATTTCTCGAAATCAACGATTGTTTCGAGAATTTACCGCGCCGAGAGGTGCGAAAATACGGTTTTCCTCGAAACGAAAGAACCCCATTCGCCGTAACAGCATAACCGCTACCGCTCAAGGACCACGCTCATCGTCTCACCGTCATACATCCATGTGGCTTTGATGCCGCCCCACGAATCGGTGAGCGTTCCATCCAGTGCTCGTGTCTTCGACATCTTCGCGTGAACCGAGTCCGGCATGCCGAGCTTGTCAAACACGCACGTGGCGATGTCGGCATTGTAATCCGTGATTTCAGCGGTCAGCGTTTTCCCGCCATCACTAATCTCGAACATACTCGGGTCTTCGTTGACATTGAGGTTCCAATGCTCCGAATCAAATTGACTCTGGCACGAATCAATCGCGCCTTGGAACGAACGATGCGAAACCCTCAGATAGAAGAACACGCAAAACGCCAAGACCACCACGCACGCTGCCGCAATCACCACAAGACGCGTGTTCTTATCCAGACTGTTCCATCCACTTGACTTTGCTGTGGCAGCTGTGGCAACCGCGGCAACTGACGGAGCCGAGTTTGGCATCGCTCCCGGCTGAGCCCCCGCAGCAGACGAACCGACTGCTTGCTGCACGAATGGGCCGCTCCCTGGCGACTGCGGCGTTGATGACTGCGGCGATATCTGCGACAGCACTGATGACTGCAGCGATTGTGCTGACGCCACCTGTGCTGACGGCACCTGTGCTGACGGCACCTGCGCCGAGGCCAACGGCATCGCCCCTACCTCGGCCGCCACCAGTTTCGTGCCGCACTGCGGACAGAATTGCTGTCCTGGCACCGCTTGGGCTCCACATTTATGGCAAAACATCGCGCCCGTCCTCTCCTTGTTTTTCCTCATCACTCGTCTTTTTCACTGATCAGCAGCAGGATGCCGCTGACCAGGTTCACAAAAATCAATGTGCATACGGCAAACGTGGTGGTGTTCGGTTTCTCACCGGTGGAGATCTTCCAGCCGTACAGGGTCATTGGAATCATCCAAGCCAAGCAAATCAGGAACAGGATGGAGCTCGCACCCACTTCCGTAAACCCAGTGAGACCCAGCAATCCATACCCTGCGCAGAACACAATATCGACGATGGCGGCAATCAAACGCAGCGTATAGTCTCGGCTGGTTTGTATGTAGCCTTTTGGCGTGAACGTGGGCGCAGGCTGCTGTACGTAGATGTACTGCGGCTGAGGCTGTGGTCCACCGTACTGCTGCGTCGGCGGTTGGAATTGCGTCTGCGACGGCTGTCCGCTCGGCGGCATCGCCTGCTGCTGCGCTTGCTGCCCGGCAGACTGCGGCATCGTTGGTGACTGCGGCATCGCCGGTGACTGTGCCGATGCCGCGAAGTTCGCCGTCGCAGCCGGCTGCTGCACTGGCTGAGCTGACGATGGGACAGAAGAAGGCACCGACCGTGCAGCGATTAGCTTGGCCCCGCATTTGAGACAAAACACCTGACCGGGAATGCTGGTTCTGGCACCGCACTGACCACAGTACGGTGGCACTGCTGCGTCCTTTGCTTGAGCTACGGTCGATGCCTCGTTCTTTGGCAGCTCCGCCCCACATTTGAGGCAGAATCGCTGTCCTTCAATCGGAGCATCGGCCCCGCACTTACTGCAAACCATGCGCCTTTTCCTTTCTCCAATAACCTTGCCAACCGAAAAACAAAGCATCATCCCACTTCATCGGGGTCCCACATACCGTTGCTGTTCTCGTCGACTTGGATATAGCAATACGAACATGAGGGTTTAAGATTGTTTTCTTTGCCAAATGGCAGATGATTCATCTTCCCTGCATCCATATCCGCTTTGATTTCGCTGCAAGGGATAATCATGCCGCTATTGCCCGCCATGCACCCACTATTCTTATATTGCTCATATCCTGGCGTGTCCGCATCATCGGCAGCAGTGGACGAATCAGACTCGTCGTTGGAATCTGAAGCATCAGAAGAATCACCTGATGAGCTTGAGTCTCCGGAAGCCGACCTCATATGGCAATAAATGATGCTGTTCACCAGATCCGTGTCGCAGCGGGCCTCCAAATCACCGCCCAACGACTCATAATCAATGCTGCCCAAGGCATTCTGCGCGGCATCGCCATAATAGGAATTATGTTTTGCAGCGATGCTGATCACGTGTGTGGTCAGCGTCATGCCTTCGGTAAGCTGATCGTTTGACTGGTCCTCGGCATCACTGATACCCGCGCGCGACGCAATGCAGCCCAGCAGCATCGGCGCGGAATAATCATTGGAATTCTCGCTTACATCAAAAGACAGCGACAAATGATCATGCTCATCGGTGAACGTCGCCGTACCATTGTCTACCGCCCAACCGCATCCGGAAGCCACTTTTGCAGTAAGCGGGTCGCCGCTGGGCGTGTCAGAGGAATCAGAAGAATCAGAGGAATCCGAGGTCTGAGATGATTCCGCTGACTCGGCATCGGATTGATCGCGAATCATGGAGAATACACCGAGCGCAACGAGCCCGAGGAACAGCACGATGCCGACGATAATGATGATGCGGAATCGTTTCTTCGTATCGTCGAATGTCGCCGTGGTCGGGGTATCGGCGTCAGTATTCGGTTGCAGTTCGGCAGGCACAGGAGTAACCGAATCGGAGTCGAATTCCGCGGCATCGTCCAAAACCGTGGAGTCGGCAGCGCCAGAATCAACCGTACTGCCGGCAGCGACGGCAGAATCTACAGTGCCAGTACCGGTGCCGGTGCCAGTACCAGTACCAGTACCATCCATGGTGTCTGCAGTGCTGATCCCGTCCGCAGCACCGATAGCAGCATCGATAGCGTCCGTGTCCAACGCTCGCACCGTGGATGATTCGTGTACTTGGTCGCTGGACTGCGGCTCCACTGGTGATGATGCCGCTTCCCCAGCTGCTTGCTGCTGCACCGCGGCCAGCGAATGACCGCAGCTTGGGCAGAAGACAGCAGACTCCACTGTGATATAGGACCCGCAAAATGGGCAGAACATGCGATACGCTCCTTTGACCAATTGAGAGATTCCACCGATGTGATGCCAACGCTTCAGGCAATCAATCTGGCAGTGCACTTAGCAACATCATCATTGCTTGTAGAACACCGTGGCATCGGAAACCGGGTTTGTACCGTAGCTGTCGTAATCAGAATCCGACCCATAGACACCATCTTCGAGTTCACGTATGGAGTTCACTGAACCGACGATGAGATACGCCTTTGAGGAATCAGGAAGATCAGAGGAATCAATATTGAATCCTCTGAGCAACACATCGGTACTGTTAGCACCTTGCCCCGCAACCGCCATCAGATCCATGCCTGCCGGAGCATAGTACAGATGCTGCTCAGTGCAGTCCGATTGCATCATCGAGCCGCACATCTCATCATGCAGACCGGCTTTCAAATAGATTGATTTAATGACCGATGGCAGCAATGTTTCCGCTTGATAGTTGAAGTCCAACTCTAGTGGCCCTGCATCAAATAGCGGATTGCTACCGCCACCTGCATACTTCACAGTGCCGTATACGTAATCCGTTGGTGCATGTGCCACCTGCAGACACGCACCGTCTTTGCGACAATAGGTTCCGTCCAGCGCGTCGCTGCCATTCGTCGGATTGCCCATGCTCAAGCCATCCCACAACTGTTTGAAATTCGAATACAAATCCAGCTGCTTTTGCGTATCGCTTTGCTGTGCTTGCACCGTCTTGTTGACCTCGGCAAGCACACTCGTCATCGTCTTCACCTGCGCCTGATACTGTGCCGCAGTCGTGCGCAGCTGATCGGTTGACGTTGCGGCACATGATTCCTTGCCTACCTTGTCCGCCAACGCGCGCAATTCATCAACGTGCGCATCATCGGTATCCTGTGCGACCTTGCCCAGCGCATCATCGGCATTGCTGCGAGCCTTGACCAATCGTTGATACTGTTCGGAACAGTACGCTGATGCAGCATTCCACTCATCGATCTCACGCTGGCGCATCGGAGCCGCCCAAGCCAACGTGGCGATGCTGATTGCCACGGCAGCCAGCGAGGCAATCATCGATACGATGAACGGAGCCCACGACGGCTGTTTCGACGGGATCGTTGCAGCTTCAGCCGGTAATTGTTCGGCAGTCGATGCTGTGGCTTCGTTACTGTCCTGCGTAGTTTCCTGAGGATTGGATACGACAGCACTAGTGCCAGCGGCATCAGCATCGCCAGTATCAGTGCTCTGAGCATCAGCCGGCGCTTCGTCTGCGCTGGACTGCTGCTCATCTGGCACATCCATGCCGATGGCTGTGGCAATCTCATCCAAAGTGATCGGTAATGGCTTCGCTTCCTGATATGCGTGTTTTCTGCCGGCGAAGTCATTCCTCAGGTCGGCTTTCACCATCGCATCACCGAAGCTTGACGCCGAATCCGATTGCTTGAGCACACGAATCACATACGCTGGATTGCGCAATTTTTCAGGCAACCGGCGTTCCAAAGGCGCGATGGCCTCTTCAATCCCCTGCTGCATGTCGCGGGCTTCTGCCGCTTCCTGTTCAGCCGTGCGGAGCGCGGCAAAGCAGGAACGGAATCTGAGCAGCGCCACTATGTTCGCAATGAACAGGACTGCCGATACGCCGGCGACGCTCCACGCAATCTGCCACATGGAGGGTAGTTGGTAATTGAGTATTGCCCATAATGTAATGCCCGCGGCAATGGCGCAGATTATGGAACATATGAGAGCAACGCGCACGGCTATGCGCACATGAGTCAGCTTGGAGCGCAGCTTCTCAGCCTCGTCGATGGCGACCTGGGCGTCTTCCATCCCCTGATAGGCATCGCGCAGAATAGCGAAAGCCTTGACCGCCTGGTCGTTTTCGAGACCAATCAGATGCACTGTGTTGATGGGAGGCACTTTGCGAGGCTTTGGGCGAGCTGCTGCTGGCTTGGATGCTGCAGAAAATGGTGCTGGCGTCGTAGATGGTGACTTCGATGTTGATGCTGCAGCTGCAGCTGTTGACGCCGCCACTGCTGACGATGCTGCCGTTGCGATCGGCACCCGTGACTGTTGAGCATTCGAGGTGTGCGCTGCTGAATTGTTCTGAACAATCGCAGCCAATGATTTGCCACATTTCGGGCAGAACAGCGGATCATCAGCGTCAATCTTGAATCCACAGAATGGGCAGAATATCGTACTCATTAATCAACCCTCCCGCGACTATGCGAAACAGCAAGGAGAGCGCACGCTCAACCCTTCTTCTGGCTTTGACGCTACCCCCCCCCCGAGGTGGTTTGTCAAACGACAGAGAGTCGAACACATGTACGACAATGCGATGCGTGCTTGCGAGCTATGTTCCACCAACAATGTGGATAACTCGGCAAGCTCGAACCACATACCCCGGTTCAGCTTGAAGAACTCGGCACCATTGTTTTAGCGTCGCAGTATGAAGGAACACAAAGGAGTGTCGGCATTGTTGCGAGCCGCCGAGTATGAAAAACGCTGCGCCATCGGAGACGGCGGCAGGCTTAGCGATGCCTTGCAGCGTCGCGTCCACACCAGAGAAATCGTGTCACCATATCCTAATCTGTTCGCGTCAGCGCAGTACTGGACCTCGCTAACGCCGGAAGACCAGTCATTGCATTGCATTCGCGCATTAGCGCAGTTGCATCCGCAATGGGTGTTCGCAGGGCTGAGCGCTACATGCATATACGGTTATCAGCATGCCTATTCCTTGCATGACGGGTCGATCAGCATTGCCAGTACCGGAGGGCTTACCCATAGGGACTTCAAACAATTACGACGTATCTATATGAATACAATCCCCAGTTGGCAGTGCAATGGCATCTTCGTCACTTCGCCGGCGCGCACACTTATCGACTGCGCGACTCTTCCTTTTGAACGCGCGATCGCCATTTATGATTCGGCGTTACGCGCCAAGCACGTTTCCAAGACGGACATCGATACGCTCAGGCTGCAAACTCGATGCGACGAACAGGCGGTGAAACGACTGCTGCTACACGCTAATCCGTTGCGAGAGAATGGTGGTGGATCATGGGTCTATGCACGTATAATTCGACTCGGCTATGCCGAACCACTCTTTCAGGTTGAATTCGAGAATCCCGATAACGCATCGCTGCCGTACCGGGTGGACTTCTGCTGGAAACTGGCTGACGGACGAATCATCGTGGCCGAATACGACGGCATGGCAAAATACGCCGATACCAGCAATCCGAATCGTGCGAATATGCAAGCGAAGCTTGAATACGAGCGACAGCGTGAACGACGCATCAAAGCGCAAGGTGTCACAACGATTGTTCACTTGTTCTTTGAGCAGGTGGCCAATCTCAATCAGTTGGATGCCAAACTGGCTGATGCTGGAGTACCAAAAATACGGTGAAGCTACGTATGTTCATTTCACGGAACGTCGAGAATATCAAGAACACCTGATGAGCGCTATGTGGACGATTATCGATACAGTACCCGACCTTATTTGGCACGATATCGACTTCCCCATGTGCTCGTCATCTCCCAGCGCGGTAAATTCTCGAGGAAAACGGCCATCCCGAGATTTCACCGCACTGAGGGAAGCTAAGCGCGGTGAAATCTCGAAAAGAACCCATTGCCCGAGAAATTACCGCACTGACGACAGCTCAGCGCGGTAATTTCTCGAAATCAACGATTGTTTCGAGAATTTACCGCGCTGAGTTATTAACGTTCGTTGTCGGAAGGTGTCTCAGAAACGGTGTTCGAAACACTGTCGGCAGTGATACCCGAAGGACTGTCAGACGCAGTATCCAAAGACGTGTCGGAAACGGTGTCCGAAGCGAACTCGGAAACGGCATCCAAAGACGCATCGGAAGGCGTCTCAGAAGCCGCGTCCGAATCCGTCTCGGAATCAGTATCCGGGACAGTGCCGGAAGCACTATTAGAATCAGCCTCGGAGGCGCTACCGGAATCAACGCCAGATTCGTCCCCGGAATCGTCGGAATCATCCACCGTATCAGCCGTAATGACGGAATCGTCAGTATCGGCATCGACCGCGGAATCAGAATCGTCAATACGGCTTTGACGCAGCTGCTCAATCAAATCAATGACGGTTTCAAGTTCCGGAGTCACTTCTTCAGTAACTTCGGCATCATCGTCATCCTCAAAATCGTCGTCACCGGTATCGATGGCGGTGTTGTTGATGATGTCCTCTTCGGTGGCCTCGTCATCGTCAGTGTCCGATTCCGCATCAGCATCCGACTGCTCACCATCAACGGCATCAACGGATTCAACGGAAGCACCGGCACCCACGGCTTCAGTTGCAACGTCATCAACGACAATATCGTTATCAGCCGCACCATTGTCAGTGTCCGCGGCATTATCGACGTTCGCATCAGCCTCAGCAACGCCATCCTGAGCTGCAGCAGCATCACTGACTTCATCAACAGGTGCCGTACTTTCAGCAGCACGAACCTTAGGCTCTGACTCACCTTCGGCATCGCTGGACTGAGACTCAGGCTGAGACTCAGACTGAGTCTGGGACTGAGACTCCGAGTCCGAATCAATGCCGGACTCAGCCGCTTCCTCAGTCTTACGCGCCTTCGGACGGGCCACGATATCGATATGCAGGTCATCCAACGCCGGCTTGGACTGCACCCACAGGTGGCTCGGCTCGGGAGGCTCGATTTCGGAATGCTCGCCGCATCCATGGTCCAACGAGACCACACGGCCATCGTCCGGACTCCATTTGTTGGCGCACACGCCGAACATACGATCCAGTTCGCCGGTCAACGGCACAAAGAACCCGCAATCGGAGCATAGATTGCCGTCCGCGGTTTTGGTGCTCAACGCCTTGGGACCACGCGGCCCTTCATACCAACGCTTGGCAGCCTGTGCACGACCCAACGGGCTCAGCACATGGCGGCGCGTCAGGCGAAACGTCTCCGCAGCATCGTTGACATCCGGCACGGAGGATTCCTCCACTTCGCCGGTTTCCAAACGCTCGTCGTCAGGTTCGGTGCCGATCGAGTCGGTGGGCGACAGATCCGTGGGCTCCAAACGGTCCTTCCACGGAATCCACTTCGGCGGCAGCAACGCATCTTCGGTAGGAATCAGTGAGGATTCGTTGACGGTCCAGGAGTCCAGCTCAATATCGTGATACAGCGTCACCGACCACTGCCAACCCTCATAACCGCGAATATGTGCGGCAAACCGGAAGTCGGTAACATGATCTTCAAGCTCGTTGGCTTGAACGAACTCGCCTACCTGCTCGGGCTCATCAGCCACTTCCAGCAGTACCGCATGGGCAATGGCGCGAGGATCCGGCGTCACCGAGGATTCGTCTGTAGTTTCGGCCGTGGTTTCGATGGTGTCACTCATGAGTGGAATCAGCCGCCCTATCAGTCCTGAACGTCGAATTGGTCTGCCACTGCACGCAGCAATCCCGCCAGCTTCTTGCTTTCGGCGGCGGAAGGATAGCGGTGGCGACGCAGCGTGTTGCCTGCGGAATCAAGCATCTTAATGAGGTCTTCGCAGATGGCAGCCATATCATCCGGCTTCGGACGAGTGGCCTTGACTAGGCTCGGCGTCGAAGCGATCAGCTGCACGCCCATTGCCTGAGGGCCACGGCGGCCATCCACCACGGAATACTCCACCTTGGCACCCTTGCGCAGCGTAGTGGCGCCGGAGGGTAGGGCCTGAGCCGGCAGGAACACATCCTTGCCTTCCTCACTGGTGATGAAGCCATACCCCTTGGCTGCGTCAAACCAACGAACTCGACCGGTGGGCATTGCAAAACCTTCCTTAGTGCTTAGGGAATAATGAACTGAAGGAACAGTGTACCTCACAGGCCTTGACCGACGCTACTTGGCAGGAACGTCTTTCGCTTTGCGCTCACCGGAGAACCATGATGTTTTTGCCTTTGATTCCTTGGCGCTGGCGCCCGAAGCCGTTTGCGCCGGCTGTGCTGGTGCGATGCGCTCGACCGGCAGGATCACGGTAAAGGTCAAGCCGCCTCCATCGGTACCGGTGGCGCAGATGAATCCATGATGTGCCTTGACCACGGATTGTGCGATAGCCATACCCAAGCCGGTACCGCCCTTCTGACGGGCACGCGATGGGTCGGCTGTGTAGAATCGTTCGAAAATCTTCGAGCGCGATTCCGCCGGCACGCCCGGGCCATGA
Organism: Bifidobacterium colobi; assembly: GCF_018555455.1. GTDB lineage: Bacteria > Actinomycetota > Actinomycetes > Actinomycetales > Bifidobacteriaceae > Bifidobacterium > Bifidobacterium colobi. Next base: position 218,163 of record NZ_JAFEJU010000003.1, read on the forward strand.
TCGATGAATCGCAGCACCGCATACCGGTAGCCGGTTTGCATTGACTGCCCGACTTCCGCAGCATCGATAAAGCGTCGCATGGACGCCTCGGTGGTGGGCATCTGGGCAAGCTGCCGCGGATCGATGGCTGCTGGAATCATGCCAAGAGCCACTTCGGCTGGGGAATCATCCGGCGTATACCGATGGATGTTTCCCACGATATTGGTGACTACCTGGCGCAACCGTGACGCGTCGCCGTGCAAGGTGACCGCATCCCAATCGCCGGCTGCCAGCTGCAATGAGGCTGGATGACTCAGATCCTGTGCCGGCATCAGCTGCAGTCGATTACGGGTGATGGCTCGATCAGGGTCGAGTGCATGCAGGTCATCCATCGCATCGGTGACCAGCGACGACAGGTTCACCGTGCCGGTCACATCAATGCCACGCCCCTCATCCAGACGAGCGAGAGAGAGCAAATCCTCCACCAGCACGGTCATGCGCTGGCTGGAACGTTCGATATGTTCGATGGATTCGTCCGCTCGCTCCAGTGCCCCCGGCATGTCACGCTGCATTTTGTAGAGTTCCGCATACCCGTGGATGGCCGCCAATGGCGTACGCAATTCATGACTGGCATCGGAGACGAATCGCTTCATTTTCTCGGTGGTTTCCTCTTGCTCATGGAAACTCACTTCGATTCTGGTCAGCATGGTGTTGAGCGATGCCGCCAAAGAGCCGACTTCCGTATTCTCCGGTGCGGATGGAATACGCTGGCTCAAATCCCCGGCGGCGATTTTCGCGGCGGTTTTCTCCATACGCTTCAATGGCTGCAGGGTGTGCTGGATGATCAATGTGGACAGGGATCCGCCCAGCAATACCACGGCGATGCCCACCACGATGCAGTAGTAGGTCAGGGTTTTCAAGGTGTCGATCTGATCGGACATGGACAGTCCGATGTAGACCACACCACGAACTTTCTCCGCGCCGTTGGTCTTGATGGTCCATTCTTTGGCGATGATGCGCCACGGAGCGCTGGCAGCGGTCACCGCCGCATGATTGGCACCCGGCTTCGGATTCGAGAGTACTTTGGTCACGGAATCCGAGGAATCCGAACTTCCCGGAGCCGGGCTGCCGGAAGCGTCGGGGGAAGGAGTGGTACCGGTGGACCCATTAGCGTTTCCGGTGCCGTTTGTGCCGCTGTCATTGCCGGAAGCATCAGAGGAGGAGCCACTGGAGGATTCGCTGGCTTGCACTTCCACCACCTGCTTGGCCACGGCCGGGGCCGTGAATACCTTGCCCAGCGTGATGCCATCGGTGTTGCCGTACGTGGGAAGTACCGGAACCGAGACGATCCCGTCTTGCAGCTGCGGCAGCAATGGGGTTACCACCAGTGGCTTGCCGTCCGCATCGGTGGTGCCATCGGTGTACTGAATCTGCAAGAAATATGAATTCGGACCGGACAGTCCGCTGGAATTATCCGTCTTGGAAAGCCAGTCGATGTTGTTGAACACCAGATTGGCCTGCTGGGAAAGCTGGCTATCGGTTTTCTCCAACATATAGTTGCCCACGAGCGCACGCAGCGAGAACGAAATCACCGTAATGCCTACCAGCAGCACGGCGATGGTGGCGGCCATGAGCTTGCCGCCCAACGATATGCGGTCGAAATGCTGGAAGAAGATGTTCTTCTTGCGTTCGTGATGTTCCCGGACTCGTTGGGCGACCTGGTCACGGGGGCTTAATTGAGACTGCTGCTGCCCCATCTGCGGCGTCGGAACTGCTGGCTGCTGCGGATTAGTCATGGTGATAGTCCATATGGTGATAGTCCATCGCCAAGATCAGCGCTTGGGTTCGCGAATCATATAGCCGATGCCGCGCTTGGTTTCGATCAGCGGGGTGACCTTGTGCTTTTCGCCGTTTTCGTCGGTGACTTCCACACCGTCGACCTTCTTGCGCAGGTAGGAAATGTACGATTCCACGATGGCGGCGTCGCCACCCCAGTCATACTGCCAAACATGATCCAGAATCTGGGCTTTGGAAAGCACGCGGCCTTCGTTATCCATGAGATAGCGCAGCAGTTTGTACTCGGTGGGGCTCAAGTCGATAGGCTGGCCTGCACGGGTCACGTCGTGGGAATCCTCGTTGATTTCCAAATCAGCCACGCGGATGATCGGATCATCCTCAACCTGTTCGCGGGTGCGGCGCAGAATGGCGCGGATACGAGCCACTACTTCTTCCAAGCTGAACGGCTTGGTCACGTAATCGTCGCCACCCACGGTCAGACCCATGATCTTGTCTTGCGTATCATCGCGTGCGGTGAGGAACAGGACCGGTGCGTTAATGCCTTCCTGCCTGATACGGCGGGTTACGGTGAATCCGTCGATATCAGGCAGCATGACATCGAGCACAATAAGATCCGGCTGGACCTTCTCGATCACTTCAATGGCCTCGGAACCGGAGGCCGCGGTGTTCACCTCGAATCCGGCGAAATGCAGCGAGGCAACCAGCAGTTCGCGGATGGACGGCTCGTCGTCAACAACAACAATCGATGCTTCAATAGGCTTACTCATGTTTCCTAGAGTGGCGCGGCCATCTGGGTGTTTCCTGAATGCCGGCTTGGAAGTTATTCGTTGTCGGCGTTTTCGGTGCCTGTTTCAGAATCCGTTTCAGAATCGTGGGACTCCTGGGCTTCCTGTTCAGCCGCCTCACGTGCCTTCCTTCTGGCCTTGCGTTCGGCGATTCGAGCCTTCCTTGCCTTCTTCTCAGCACTGGTCAATGCCTGGCGGTTGGCGCGACGCGGCTTCTTGCCCTTGCTACGCACACGGATGATGATCATCAGGACCACCACAATCACCAGAATCACCAGCACCACAACCATGACGATGATGCCGATGGTGATGGAGGAACTCGACGTGGAGGTCTTCTTGGACTGTACAATCTGATCCATCATGGCGGTTGCCGCGCCGGCCCAATCCGGGTCGTCCTTCATCAGCGGTTCCTGGGCAGCGGCGGAAAGCTTGTCTACCGTATCCTGGCTCTTCAACCATTCATCGGAGTTCGATGACACCGCAACGACGAGATTGCCATCGTTCGAGGCAACGGCCAGCATCACCGTGTTGGCCTTGGGCTTGGTGGATTCCAACACATTGCTCGCCCATTTCTGTGGAGTCTGGTCACTGTTGAAGCTCGACAGGTACAGCAAATGCACATGAACGCCGGTTTCCTGCTCGGTTTTGGCAATGGCATCGGATACCTCAGCCGCATGGGAGCCCAGCAGGTTCTCCGTATCGGTGATGTTGTCGGTAATGGTCACACCGCTGTCCGAACTGGTCGAGCTGTTCGAACTGTTCGAATCCCCAGAACCACTGTCTGAGTTATCCCCATATGCCACGGCGGTAAGCCACACACAGCTCAACACCAGCGCCATCAGCATGCAAATGGCTCCAACAAGCCATTTTGAGACCCTGCGATCCTGCCGCGACACTACGTCTGGGGAAGCTAGAACCACATGATTCGTACGAACGGATGCCCAAGAAGAATTTGCCATAAGCTCCACCTTAGCGTTCGGTATTCACAATGACGAACGCTTACATCAGATATGTTCATTTCCTAGAAAGGAGCTCATCATGCCCCAGTATCAAGTGGATTCCGAGCGGATCCAATCTTCGTCGGCCGCAGTCGCCTCGTCGGTCTCCCAAATCCGGCAAGCGGTCAGCGGCATGTACACGAATCTCAACGCGCTGCAGGAAGCGTGGCGAGGCTCGGCGGCTTCCCAGTTCACATCGGTGATGGCGCAATGGCGCGCCGCACAGCAGCAGATGGAGGCTTCGCTGGAGTCCATTCAGCGTTCGCTGTCTTCGGCCTCCACCGTGTACGCGGATGCGGAAGCGGCGGCGTCTCGCCTGTTCGCTCAGTAGTGGAGGCGACGCTTAGTCTTACTACGTTCGACAGCCCGCCTCAAAGAGAAGCCCACAACGGAACATCCTTGCACGTACCAGCTCCTCTCTCAGGGGGAATCCAACCAATACGCGAAAGAGGGGAGCCTCCCGTAGGAGACTCCCCTCTTCAGCTCGCGAACGAGCTAGCTCAAGCTATCGGCTCAGCAGTGCCGATCAGTAGCCCATGTCAGCGCCAGCGGCCGGGGCAGCAGCCTTCGGCTCCGGCTTGTTGGCAACGACGGCCTCGGTGGTCAGGAACAGACCAGCAATGGAGGCGGCGTTCTGCAGAGCGGAACGGGTCACCTTGACCGGGTCGGTGACGCCGGCGGCCAGCAGATCCTCGTAGGTATCGGTGGCAGCGTTGAAGCCTTCGCCGTCCGGCAAGGAACGAACCTTGTTGATCACCACGTCGCCGGACACGCCAGCGTTCTCGGCGATCTGCTTGATCGGGGCTTCGATGGCGCGGAACACAATGGCGGCACCGGTAGCCTCTTCGCCGGTCAGCGAGGTCACAGCCTCGTCGGACTCGGCCTTGGCAGCAGCCTGAACGAGGGCAACGCCACCGCCGGGCAGCAGGCCTTCCTCGATAGCGGCCTTGGCGTTGCGCACAGCGTCTTCAATGCGGTGCTTGCGTTCCTTGGCCTCAACCTCGGTAGCAGCGCCAACCTTGATGACGGCCACGCCGCCGGCCAGCTTGGCGAGACGCTCCTGCAGCTTCTCGCGATCGTAATCGGAATCGGTGTTCTCGATCTCAGCGCGAATCTGAGCCACGCGAGCATCGATGTCTTCCTTGGAGCCAGCACCCTGAACGATGGTGGTCTCATCCTTGGAAACGATGACCTTCTTGGCGTGGCCGAGCACGGAGACGTCGATGGAGTCGAGCTTGAGGCCCAGCTCATCGGAAACGACCTGAGCGCCGGTCAGGATGGCCATATCCTGCAGCATGGCCTTGCGGCGGTCGCCGAAGCCCGGAGCCTTGACGGCGCAGGACTTGAAGGTGCCACGGATGTTGTTCAGGATCAGGGTCGGCAGAGCTTCGCCGTCGACGTCCTCAGCGATGATCAGCAGCGGCTTGCCGGTCTTCATGACCAGCTCGGCAACGTGGACGATGTCCTGCTGAGAGGAAACCTTGCCGCTAGTCAGCAGGATGTACGGATCCTCGAGAACAGCAGTCTGGTCGTCAGCGTTGGTGACGAAGTACGGAGCAATGTAGCCCTTGTCGAAGCGCATGCCCTCGGTGAAGTCGAGATCCAGGCCGAAGCGGTTGTTGTCTTCAACGGTCACAACGCCGTCCTGGCCAACCTTGTCCAGAGCCTCAGCGATCTTCTCGCCAACCTCAGGATCAGCGGCGGAAATGGTGGCGGTAGCGGCGATCTGGTCCTTGGTCTCCACGTCCTTGGCAGCTGCGACGAGCTCCTTGACGATGACTTCGGTGGCCTTCTCGATACCACGGCGCAGGGCGATCGGGTTGGAGCCTGCAACAACGTTCTTCAGGCCTTCGTGAACCAGGGACTGAGCCAGCACGGTTGCGGTGGTGGTGCCATCGCCGGCGACGTCGTCGGTCTTCTTGGCGACTTCCTTGACCAGCTCGGCGCCGATGCGCTCGTACGGATCCTCGAGATCGATCTCCTTGGCGATGGACACGCCATCGTTGGTGATGGTCGGAGCGCCGTAGGTCTTGTCAAGCACGACGTTGCGGCCCTTCGGGCCCAGGGTGACCTTGACGGTGTTGGCGAGCTTGTCGAGGCCCTCCAGCATGCCCTGACGGGCTTCCTCATCATAAGAAATGATCTTTGCCATGGTTGTGTGTTCCTCCAAATGGCTATGTATACCGGTTCTCACCCGTAGCAATCGATCTGTGAGCGCCGGCCGTCAGCTGCCGGTTATCACTCTCGACCTCCGAGTGCTAACTGAGACATTAGCACTCACCACCCGAGAGTGCCAACAAGCGCGTTTGCGATTGCGCTATGGGCATGAAATTCGAGGAACATCAGATACGAAAAAGCCTCGGTCGCAACCCGCCAACCGAGGCCTCAACAGCATTATCGTGGAAGCAAAGATACTCACTCGCCACGTTCTTCGCCAGAAGACAACTTGACGACATCCTTAGCCTGAGTACCTTTACCAGACGATACAGGCGTATACTCCACCCGATCGCCTTCATACAGCATCTTGAATTTGTTGTTGCTGCCGTCGTCCTTAATTTCCGCGTAGTGCACGAAAACGTCCTCGCCTCCGCCGTCCGGCTGTATGAACCCGAACCCCTTCTTGGCAAGGAAGAACTTTACGGTACCTTGTGCCATGTTTGATCTTTCCTTTTGTTCCCTAGGCGTCGCGAAAAATGCCATTTAGGGAACGTAGAAAGAACCGCATCGCGCTCCCCCTACCTCGCGACTAGAGAAAGATTGTACAGTGACGAGGGAACATTACAAATCCAGCACTAGCGAATAGGCAAAACCGTCTCAATAATTGAGCTGCAATCAGACTGCGCTCACACGCCCATACGCCCCGCGAATACTACGAAAATGCCGCCCCGACCTCACGGCCGAGACGGCATTACCACGATTCCGCTATTCGATATGGTTATGAGCCACACTGACCCCGTTGCGACATCGGCACGGCACCATGCAACTAGTTCAGCAACACCACCATAATGGGTGTGGCAAGACCCTGCACCTGCTCGACGCTGGTGATGCCCAAGGAATTCGCCACATCCTGCGCAGTGGCCTTATCGGCTTCGTTCTGGTACCACACCACCGTCGCAGCCGGCAACGAACCGGTCGGGTTCGCGGCTTCCACACTGGTGTAGCCGTTGGTCTTGAGCACATCGGCCTTCTGCCCAGCGTATCCGGCGATTCCGGTACCGTTCACCACGCGAATCTGAGTGGCCTTGTTCACCGTGGACTGGGTTTCAGTCTGCTGCTGACTCGTGTCCGAGCTGGACGAGCTCGACGAATCCGAGGAGGAGCTGGAAGAGTCCGAGCTCGACGAATCCGAGGAATCAGACTTGGCCGAATCCTTGGAGGAACTGGAGCTGGATGCCTTCTTCTTGGTGGTCGATGTCGACGACTTGGTTGTGCTGCTGGTACTGGAGGACGACTTCAGATTCAGCAGGTTCACATATTCACCAGTAGTGACCGCCCAAGCACCGGCGCCAAGCACGGCTGCCACGAGCAGCACGATAATGTACGGGGCGATGCGCGTGAATACCGGACGCGATCCACGGTGAGCACCCACCGGGCCTTCCGGCGGATTGTCAAAGACGTCCTGCTCATATGATTCGTAGGTCACCTTGTCGCGAGCCATAAGCCGCCCTCCTTTATACACAAACTATCCACGAGTGTAACCGTCCGGCACGAAATGAGCCACCGCGCCACAGTGCGTCAACCGCTACATGCACCGTATGTGCACGTTTGATAAGTGGTTTTGATTACAGTAGTGAGCATGATTAAACCGTTGAGTGAACTGGTCGACCCGGGCTGGGCCGAGGCATTGCATGACGTAGAGCCGGCGATTCATCACATGGGAGATTTCCTGAGAGCGGAAAACGCCGCAGGTCGGCCTTGGCTGCCGGCAAGCCATAACGTGCTGCGCGCGTTTACCATTCCCTTCGACTCCATCAAGGTACTGATTGTGGGGCAGGATCCCTATCCCACGCCGGGGCATCCGGTTGGTTTGAGCTTCTGTGTGGCCCCGGACGTCCGCCCACTGCCGAAAAGCCTGATCAACATATACAAGGAATTGGTGGATGACCTTGGCGTGCCGATGCCGCCGAATGGTGATCTAACTCCGTGGACCGAACGCGGGGTCATGTTGCTCAACCGATGCCTGACCGTAGGCGTAGGACACCCGAACTCCCATCAGGGCAAAGGCTGGGAGCAGGTTACCGAAGCGGCAATTCGCGCATTGAACGCGCGCGTGGATGCCAACGGCAAGCCGAAACCGCTGGTGGCTATTCTCTGGGGGCGTAATGCGCAAAGCCTCGAACCGCTGTTGACGAACGCCGTGATCATCAAGTCACCACACCCAAGCCCACTATCCGCATCCCGCGGATTCTTTGGTTCCAAGCCGTTCTCTCGCGCAAACCAGGCGTTGATTGCCATGGGTGCCGAACCGGTGGACTGGCAGCTGTGAACTCCCCCACAGTGAGCGCAAAGCAGTCTGCCAGTTGGCTGATTCATTACTGATGATGGGCATTCTCCCAGCTCCTCAGTCAGCGTAGGTAGTTACAGTGGTGGGCATGACTCTGTTCCCCACGCAACCGAATTTGCCTCCGCAACCCTCGCTTCAGCGTCCGCTGCCGACTCCAGCCGCAGCTCCAGTGCCCGGTGCCGCCGCACCCCTGGGCCTTGATGACGCCAAGCGCGCACGCCTGTTGGCGGACACCATTCGCTCCCGGTTCTCCCAGACCTTGGTCGGTCAGGACAACCTGCGCGAATCGCTGATCGTCACGCTGGTTGCGGGAGGCCACATCCTCATTGAATCCGTCCCCGGTCTGGCGAAGACCACGGCCGCGCAAACGCTGGCCACCTGTGTTTCCGGCACGTTTAAGCGCGTGCAGTGCACTCCGGATCTGATGCCGTCCGATTTGACCGGCACCCAAGTGTTTGACTTCGCCTCACAGAAGTTCACCACGCAGATTGGCCCGATTCACGCCAACTTCGTGTTGTTGGATGAGATCAACCGCTCCAACGCCAAGACGCAATCCGCCATGCTGGAAGCCATGGCCGAAGGCGCCACCACCATCGGTGGTCAGCGCATCGCTTTGCCGCAGCCGTTTATGGTGATCGCCACCGAGAACCCCATCGAGGAGGAAGGCACATTCAACCTGCCGGAAGCCCAGATGGATCGTTTCATGATGAAGGCCGTGATGACCTACCCCACCGCCGACGAGGAGACACGCATGCTTGCCATGCTCACCCGCCGCGGCTCGGATATGATCGGCCCGGATACCATCACCGGCGAACGCATCAGCGTTGCCGACGTGGAGTTCTTGCGCAAGGCCGCACGCCGCGTGCACGTGTCCGACGCCATCATGAAGTATGCGGTTGATATCGCAGCCACGTCCCGCGGTGCCGGCTCACGCCCGATCAAGGGCCTTGCCTCGCTGGTCCGCTTGGGAGCCTCCCCGCGCGCCACCATCGCCCTGACTCGCATTGGTCAGGCGAAGGCGCTGCTGTCCGGCCGCGATTACGTGGTGCCGGAGGATATCAAGGCATTTGCCCATGAGGTGCTGCGCCATCGCATCGTGCTTACGTTTGAAGCGTTGGCGAATGGCGTGGTCAGTGACCAGATTGTTGACAAGATCGTCGAAACGGTTCCTGTTCCGTGAGTTCCGATTCCATTCGCAGAAAGATTGAGACCCTCGGCACCCAGATCAGCCTTCCCACCGTGCGCAAGGCACTTGGGGTGCTTGAGGGCGAACACGCGTCCGGCCGCCGCAGTGGTGCCGGTGACGTGATGGATGTGCGCGCCTACGAGCCAGGTGATGAATCCCGCCTGATCGACTGGAAAACCAGTGCACGGCAGGGCCAGCCTATGGTGGTTGAGCGTGAGCGTCTGTCCACATCCCGCGTCTGGCTGCTGATGGATGTGGGCCGTGAGATGCAAGGCATTTGCCCGTCCGGCGAGCATGCCTATGAGGTGGCGGCTAATGCGCTGCGCATGTTCGCGGCGCTCTCGCTACGCCGCTCCGACGATGTCTCCATCGTGCTCGGCGACGAATCCAGCATCACGCGCATCCCGTTCAATGGCGGATTCGCACAGTTCGAGCGCACCTTGGATAAGTCGCTCGAGCGCGAGTGGAATCATCAGCGCAATATCGATGCGTTGCTTGAATATGCCCGTCGTATCAAAGACACCCATGCGCTGATTGTGCTGGCCACCGACGAATTGGCTTTGGCTGAACGCCATATCGCCGAATTCCGCCGAATCGCGCGCACGCATCCGGTGGTGCTGATCGACGTGGCTACCTTGAATCCGTTCAAACCGTTGGCGCGCGGCCATGCGGCTCCTTTGGACGGCCTCACCAATCGTAGGGTGCCGGCTTTTCTGCGCTCGGCTGCGAGCGCCCAACAGGTTGAGACTCATCGTCAGTATCTGGCGGCCGCACTGGAACAGGAGCTGAATCGTACCGGATCGTTCATGATTCGCGCCGGATCGAGTGAATCCATGTTCAATCAGTTCGTCTCATTGGTGTCCGTGGCATTGGCCCGCACCACACGCAATCAATTGGGCGCGGCGCCTGCACTGAGTTTGGCAGGTGAGCGCTGATGACCATGCTGTGGCATTCCTCTGTTTTTGCAGCCAATACGGATGATTTGCATCCGGTGGGTACCTTGTCGCTCACCGGTCCGCTGATCGCCGTCATTGCTGTGTGCGTCGCACTGGCTGCCCTGCTGGTGATTGTGGCCATCGTGCTGTCCCGGCCTCGGCGCCGGTCTCGTAAACAGACGCAACTGCGCGGCGCCCATCGCAACGCCAGTTCCAAGGCCGAGTGGCGCCAGCGTATCGACGATGTGCTGGCCCGCCATGCCAAAGGCATACTGTCCCGTGAGGATGCGTTCGTGGAGTTGGCGCTGATCGCCCGCGATTTCGCCACGGTGGCCAGCGGCAAACCGCTCAACGCCAGTACGTTGACTGATCTGACGCTGATTGATCGCACGTCGACGAATCGGCAGGGTTTGGATACCTTGCGGCAGACCATCGAGGCCATGTATCCGCCTGAGTTCGCGGATCCGGCGTTCAATCATGCGGCACGCACGGTTACGGTCGAACAGGCCGGTGAATGGGTGGCGAATCTGGTGGAAAGGTGGCGAGCATGATGCTGGTCTGGCATTGGCCTTGGGCCGCACTGGCCGGCGTGCTGGTTGCGGTGGCGATTATCGTGCTTGCCGTGGTGTTCGCCAAGCGCAACGCCGCCGCCGACGATAACGCCGTGTTCTCTTTGGACGACGACCTCAATACGGAGCATGCTTCTCGCTTGTTCCGCCAATGGCGTGCATTGAACCGCCTCACCGTGGTACTGCTCGCAGCAGCGCTGGCATTGGCGATTGCACTGGTGGCGCGCCCATCTCAAGTGGATACCAGCGACGAACGCGCCTCCAGCAGGGATATCGTGCTGTGTCTGGACGTGTCCGGATCCACACTGCCTTACGACCGTGAGGTCATCGACACGTATCTGGAGCTCATCAAGCATTTTGAGGGCGAACGCATCGGCTTGAGCATCTTCAACTCCACATCGCGCACGGTGTTTCCCCTAACCGATGACTATGCACTGGTCACCGAGCAGCTGACGGCAGCCAGTAAAGCGCTGAAGGGTGTGGAAACCCAGGACGATATCGATAATATGTCCGACTCCGATTATCAGAAGATCGCGGATTGGTTGGAAGGCACTCAGAATCGTAAGGATGCCACGTCGCTGATTGGCGACGGTGTGGTCTCCTGTGCAGCCATGCTCCCCGGTTTCGCCTATGGATCTGCGACCCAAGCAAATGCCGAGCGTCAGCGTGCCGCCTCGATTGTGCTGGCCACCGATAATGTGGTGTCCGGCAAACCCACGTATTCCCTGTCAGAGGCGCTTGATCTGACCCAACAAACCAAAATCACCGTGGACGGCTTGTATTCGGGACCTAAGTCCAGCGAAGGCGATCAAACCACACTGGATATGAAGTCGGCCATCGAATCCCATGGTGGCGTGTTCCTCACCCAGTCGGACGGCCAGAACGTGAACGAACTGGTCAAAGACATCCAGTCGCGCCGCGACACCGAATCGCAGAACAAGGCCAAAGCCTCCATGTCTGACGCTCCAGGCTGGTGGACATTGGCCGTGGTGGTGATTGTGGTAGTCGCCATCGCTTGTGCTTGGAGGCTGAGACGATGAACGGATTCACCTTCTCCCCCGCTTTGGGCTGGATCGCAGGCGGTATTCTCGCCGTCCTGTTGGCCGTATTGGCTGTGGCGGAAATCGTGCAGTTCGTGCGCCGTAAGCATGCAAACGCCACGGACGAAACCGTATGGGCATGCACGCGCCGCACACTGATGCTGCTGGTGGCTGCCGTGATGGTGCTCACCCCGAGTGTTGTGGCACCGACCACGTCCCGCGCCATTAATGCCACGGATGTGATCATCGCGGTGGACACCACCGGTTCGATGGCGGTTGCCGATGCGCATTATGGCTCGAATGACACCGTGACGCGTATCGAGGCTGCGCGCAAGGCGGTGCACGATGTAACCAGCACCTATGCGGATGCCAGTTTCGCGGCCTTGCGATTCGGTGCCTCCGGCACGTTGGATGTGCCGCTGACTCCTGACACCCCGGCTATCGACAACTGGGCGGATACGTTGGCTGTGGAATCCACCTCGGTATCGGCGGGTTCCAGTTTGGATGCCCCGATTAATCAGCTGCTGGTTACCGCCAAGTCGATTCGTGACGCTCATCCGGATGATGTGATTGTGCTGTACCTGATCACCGACGGCGAGCAAACCTCGAATGTGGCACGTCGCTCCTTCTCCTCACTGCGTCAGTATGTGGATGATGGCTTTACCGTTGGCGTTGGCTCCAGCGAAGGTGGCAAAATCCCGCTGATTGCCGACGGTGTAAGCGCTGGTGATTCCAACACCACTGATCAGTGGGTCACCGATCCGGATACCGGTCAGCCCGGCATTTCGAAAATGGATGAACAGAACCTCAAGGATATCGCCGACGAAATCAGCGGCACCTATATTGCACTGAATGCCAGCAATACGTTGGCCGGGCAGGCCTCTTCCAAGGCTTCCAAGCAGTGGAGAGTCACCAATACCGCCAAACCACGCACGCGCACCACGCCTGTGGTATGGCCGCTCGCCATCATACTGGCGCTGCTGTTGGTATGCGAGGTGGGAGCATGGATCGCAACATCAAGGAGGCTCATATGAGGGCTATGAAGACCGGCCATGCGGGTGGCGCACGCGGCAAACTCGGCCTGCGCATTGCCTTGGTGATTGCCGCAGTGCTGCTGTTGGTGATTGCGGGGCTTGCCGCAGTCAATCTGTCCGCAGCAGTCAAATTCAATCAGGCCACTACCTCGCTGAATGCGAACATCAAGGCGGCACAGGATGAATCCACGGATTTGAGCACGCTGAATGCGCAACAGCAGCAGACCGATGCCCAGTTCGCCGAAGCCGGGCAGATGCGCTCGGCATTGTTGCCGCAAATCCGCGACGCAATCGATGCCAATGCCTCGGTTTCCGCGGAGCTGACCAAAATCACGCTGAAGAAGGTCGAAGCTCAGCAAACCGGTTCCACTGAGAATCAGACTGAGGCCAACGGGTCCGCGAGCTCCTCGAAGAAGAACGCCAAGAAGGGCGGCTCTTTGACCGAGGAACAAAAGAAGCAGGTGGAAGAGCTGATGAAGGCCAATCAGCAGTCCACCGACACGCAGGCCAACACCAAAAAAGAGCAGAAAGAGACCCAGAGCAAAACCAACGGCACCACCAAGCCGTGGTGATATCCGATTCGTTCAGATACGGCAGAGCATCGAATCCGACACGCCGATAGCTAGTGGTTTTGCCCCTCAGGGCCGGTTTATCCACATTTGTTGTGCATAAACCGGCCCTTTTTGCATAAGCTCGAACCACATAGGTCGATTCAGCTAGACAGTTGCAGGCTCCATCCTTTTTGCTGGATGCATGAGCACTTTTAACACACCACCAGAGCCGAATCCCATCAACGGGTTCGTAGGCAATCCTGTCACACCATTCAGCTACGGCGAATGCCCCTGCCATCAGGCCGTGGAGCGCAGCCGCAATCTCATCAACGCACAACAAGCCGCCACCAGCGCCGTCTGCGAGCGCATGTCTGTGGCATCCGCCAAGGCCAAAGGCATTGTCTGGACCGGCAACGCCGCGATCCTGTTTCGTGCCAGGCTCGATCAGATCATGCAAGCGGCGCACACGCTTGCACAGGAATGTGAATCCACGCACCGTTTGGCTTGGGGGTAGTCATGAGCGAGAACGATTATTACTGGCAGGTTGAATCCTCCGTGTATGGCGGCACCGGCTATGCGCCGGCAACATTGGAGGAATACACGGCCATCGCCCGAGCGCTTGATGATGAGGCCTCGGCTCTTGCCGCGCTGGCAACATCGTGGAGTAGTGCCGCGTTGCAATTGCAAGCGCATCGCACCAGTGCGCCCATGTGTCCGGCGCTGTCGGCGGGCGAACCGCTTACTGCAACGGCAGGGCATACCACGGTCTCCTATACGGTTTTGGGAGCGCGCTGCCAGGAGCACGCCGCCGAATGCACGAGGCTCAGCAGCGAGCTTTCGAGTACGGCCAGCCTCCTGATTCGCGCGCACGCCTTGTATTCGGATGCGGAATTGTCTGCCAGACGTATCTTCACCGAATCGGTGCAGGCCGGCGTCCAGTTCAAACCGAAGCATGGACTGATTGGCACAGCGGCTGTGGCAATCGGCGGACTAATTTCCGGCTGGGTGATTGAAGGCAAACCGAATCCGACATGGATGTCTACCTCAACCTACCCGTTCCAGGAGGGTGTGATGAGCGGATTGGGATCCTTTATCGGTGGCATTGCGCTTGGCGAGGGCGTGGAGCAAACCGATGAGGTCAATCAGGGTGCCGGAAAAATCGCGAATGTATCCGGACCGGTTAAAGACATTGTGCAGGGCAACCATCTCGAAATCACCGAAGTGCATGCGCGCAACGAGGTGGTGCGCTCCAGCAACAGTGTGGGCAGCGCCCTGGAGAATCTGCGCCGACTCGGCGAGGAGCGGCTGGGCAAAATCAATCTCAACAGCGGCCTCGAATACGGTACCATCGCCGTCCAGCGTTACCAGAAAGCGGACGGTAGCAATGCGTGGCTGGTCACGATTCCCGGCACAGACGGTAAGAAGGATTCACCATTCGGCTGGGAACAGAACGTGGAGCTGATGAGTTCGGATAAGGAACGTCGCATGCGTGCCGACAGTGTGCGCATGGTGACGGGTGCCATGGAACAGGCGGGTATCGGTAAGGATGAGCCGGTGGCCTTGATTGGGCATTCGCAAGGCGGTATCGTGGCCGCAACCATAGCTTCCGATTGGTCCGAGGACTACAACATTGAGCATGTGGTCACGGCGGGATCCCCGGTGGCGAATCATCCGATTCCTTCCGACACGTGGGTAACAAGCGTGGAAATCGATGATGAGCTGGTTGGCGCCTTGGATGGTGCGGCAAATCCCGCAACGGAGAATTGGCTGACCGTTCGCGGCCACGTCTCCCCTGCCCCGGCAGCAAGTGCGAGCACCGTCAACGCCGATGGTTCCTGTACACCGGGCGCAACGCCGATTTATGGGGCTACTTCATATGATGCGGCACCAGTGGCGGGAGGCGCGACCAACGGCCGCGAACTCAGTCATTGGCTGAAGTACCATCAGGCCGCCTACCAGAACGCCACTGATTTGGGGTCGCCTGCAGTGCAGCGCCATGAATCTCATTTCCAAAGCGTGATTGATGGTGAGCTCAAGGAAACTCGCTACTTCCAAGGCCGCATGACCTCCAGCACCACGCAGGCTCCAGCCGATTACTCCTCCCAAGTCCAAACCTTTGAGCAATAACCGTCAATCCCAATATTGACAAAGTTGTCAAGAAAGGACTTAACAGTACAATGACGAGTAGAAGACTGATAATCAAAACGCTGTGTCAGGCGATAAGTCGATTAATTGGAAGTGACGAGCATTGAGTTGGGTCCCTTTGGTTCTCGGCAATGCAGTGAGCATTGTATTGCTGATTACCACGCCGATATTCTTGATCCTGCATATCGGACGAGCAGTAATCGCTGCAACATGGAAGCAATTTGGTAACGCTCTACTGCATATAGCCGGAGCGTTAGCCGCCTTTGCCGCCGAAGTGTGTTTCGTAGTACCCGGCCTATTCCCCTTCCAGGCCGGGTGCAACGACTTGCCGATTGCCGATCTCGGTCAGCAGACATTCCTCACCGACGAATGGAAAGCATGCGCTCCCGCTGCGTTCTGGGTGGTGCTCATCGGTATGATTCCATGGATTGTTTCGTTGGTAATCATGGTTCGCACTCCCAAACCGTCACGCGACAAGTCTGAGGAGCCAACGATACAACCGCATACAAACCTTGAGGTTCACGGCTGGAAGTAACCTAGGAGATTATGAAGCTTACTGATATTTCCCCTGCAATCGCATTGACCCCGCTTGATGGCCGTTACCATAACGCCACCGCTCCGCTCGTGGAATACCTGAGCGAACCCGCCCTGAATCGCGAACGCATGCGCGTCGAGGTCGAGTGGATGATTCTTCTGGCCAATGGCTTCGAGGGCAACGGCAACCAGCCGATCGTGGACGGCGTTCACCCGTTCACCGAAGAGGAGAAGGCGTTCCTGCGCTCCATCCCCGAGGACTTCGGCGCTGAAGGCATCGCCGCACATGCCGCTCATGAGGCCGTGACCCACCACGACGTGAAGGCCGTGGAATACTACATCGACGACCAGTTCGCCAAGGCTCCGGCCGAGATGACCAACATCAACGATGCGCTGAAGACCCTTGTGCACTTCGCCTGCACCTCCGAAGACATCAACAACCTTTCCATCGCCCGCTGCGTGAAGAACGCGATGGAGAACGTCTGGACCCCGGCCTTCAAGGAAATCATCGACCATCTGGCCGAAAAGGCTGAGGAATACAAGGACAAGGCACTGCTCTCCCTGACCCACGGCCAGCCGGCAACCCCCACCACTCTCGGCAAGGAACTCGCCGTCTACGTGTACCGCTTGAACCGCCAGTTGAAGCACATCGAGAATCAGGAGTATCTGGGCAAGATCAACGGCGCCACCGGTACGTTCGGCGCCCACCTGGCCGCATGCCCGGATGTGGACTGGGTTGCCGTCTCCCGTGAGTTCGTGACCAACCGTATGGGTCTGACTTGGAACCCGCTGACCACCCAGATCGAATCCCATGACTGGCAGGCCGAACTGTACTCCACCGTTTCCCATGCGAACCGCATCATGCACAATCTGTGCGTGGACGTGTGGATGTACATCTCCCGTGGCGTGTTCGCTCAGGTGCCGGTCAAGGGCGCCACCGGCTCCTCCACCATGCCGCACAAGGTGAACCCGATTCGCTTCGAAAACGCCGAAGCCAACTTCGAGATTTCCTGCTCGCTGCTCGACACGCTCTCCGCCACCCTCGTGGAATCCCGTTGGCAGCGCGATCTGACCGACTCCACCACCCAGCGCAACATCGGTTCCGCACTCGGCTACTCCCAGCTGGCCCTGTACAACCTGATGGGTGGCCTGAAGTCCATTCACCCGAACGATCATGTGATCTCCCGCGAGCTGGACGAGAACTGGGAGGTGCTTGGCGAGCCGATTCAGACCGCCATGCGCGCCTGCGAGCTTCGCGGCCTGCCGGGTATGGACAAGCCGTATGAGAAGGTCAAGGAATTGATGCGCGGCCACGAAATCAACAAGGAACAGGTCGAGGCGTTCATCGACCAGCAGTCCTTCGACCCCGAGACCGCGGCCCGTTTGAAGGCGCTGACTCCGGCCACTTACACCGGCGTGGCGTCCAAGCTGGTGGCCTTCGACCGCTGAATGGCGTAAACCACACAGCAATATCACTGACAGGGCGCGTGCGCGATTGCGTACGCGCCCTACTATTAGTATCGAATCACTGTTATTAGTATCGAGTCCACACTATCCAACGCGAACAGGAGTTCAGGTGGCAGAACCGGTTATCGACGATGTGGCGCCACGCCGCACCCGTGATTTCGCAGACCTCACCAGAGCCGCACTCTCCTTGCTGACCGCGGTCATCGTCATGGTGTTCGCCGTATTCATGGGCGGTATCACCCGCGGTGTGGAATCGGATGCGCACACCGCCGCGCAAGCCATCAACTGGCTCGCCAACTATCCATCCACCGTACTGACCCAATTGGTCACCATCATCATGGTGGTGATGGTGCTGGCGCAAATCCTGCTAGCCCGAGAATGGTTGCAGGCAGCGGTTTCCGCCATCGCCATGTTCCTTGGCTATGGCACGGTGTGGGCACTCTCCTCCCTGATCAGCAGCCTCAGCGATCAGACACTCGCCTTGGCGCTGGTCTCCGCCGCCACCTCGTTCGGATCGGGACTTTTACCGGACATCTATGCCGGCATGGCCGCGTTCCTTACGGCTGCCGGCCCCCGCCGCACGCGTTCCAGCGTGAAGTGGAGCTGGAACATCCTTTACATCACCGCCGGTGTCATGGTGGTATTGTCCTGGCATTCGGTGACCGGCATGCTGGTGTCCATGACGGCTGGTCGCACCGTAGGCATGCTGATTCGCTTCATCGTAGGCACGCAGAACAAGGGCGTCTGGGGCACCTCACTGGTCACCGCTTTGAGGGGCATCGGCTTGGACACCGCCACGTTGACACGGCATCAGGAACCGGTGACCCTCAACCGTGGTTCGTTCGCCACCTCGCTGGAAGACGACCTCACGCAAGGATCACGCCTGTACGATCTCACCACCACCAACGGGCGCAAATTCATCGTCTCCGTATTGGACGCGCAAACCCACACGGTTGGCTATTTGAAGCAGGTGTGGGATTGGATTCGTTTCACCAGCGTGTCCATTCGCCGCGATAAATCCGTGCGTGATGCCGTGCAACATCATTTCTCGATGCTGCTCGGCCTGCACAATATCAAACTGCCTGCGCCATCCCCCTATGGCATTGCGGATACCGATGAATCCGCGATTCTGGTGCTCGATGCCAACACCATCGCCATGCCTGCCAATCTGAAAACGTTGACCAAGGCCGATGCCATCGCCTACATGCGCTATGTGTCCGTGGCGAACCGCCGCGGATACACGCATCGACGCATCACCCCCGATACGCTGGCCCGACTTGAGGATGGCACCCCGGTAATCGCCGGCTGGTCGAATGGCGACAATGCATCCAGCACCGCAAACACCGCGCTTGACAAGGTGCAGATTCTATCTCTGCTCGCTGCGCTGATCGGCATGCAGCCCGCAATGGATGCCGCCCGTGAAGCCTGGGGCGATCTGACACTCAGCACATTGGTTCCGTTTATCCAAAAAGTGGCGGTTCCCTCCCCCACGAGAGCACTGGACACGTGGGATAAGCAGCTGCTCAAATCGTTGCGCAGCTCAATCACCGCATTGTCTGATGAAGACACCTCCGAAGCTGCGGAACCGGTGACGCTCGCCCGCTTCTCGTGGCGTTCGATGATTACGATGCTGCTGGTATTGGTCGCCGTGGTTGTGGTGTTCACCCAGCTCAAACCCGAAGAAATCATTGACGCACTCACCAATGCGAATCCGATTATGGCCGTGGTGACGCTTACCTTCGGCGTTTGCGGCTGGATTGGTTCCTCAATCTCGCTTGGCGCACTGATGGATGCGCACAAGCGCGACAATACCGGAGTATTCATGAGCCAGGTTGCCGGTGGTTTCGCAACGGTTTCCATGCCCGCCGGCGTAGGTCCCTCGTTTGTGAATCTGCAGTTCCTGCGCAAGTCCGGTTACCGCAACACCACCGCCAGTGCCATTATGAGCGCTGCGCTGGTGGTGTATTACGGCGTTTATTTCGCCATGCTGGTGCTGATTGGCATGTTCACCGGCCGCAACATGCTTTCCGGTGCCATTCCTACCAACACACTGGTGATTGTGCTGGGTATTGTCGTGGTGGTGGTGTCGATAGCGATGATGATTCCGCCGGTTCGCCATTGGGTCACCCAGCAACTGATGCCGCTGGCCAAAACCTATATCAATCAGCTGCTTGACGTGCTCTCCCAGCCGAAGCAACTCACCATCAGCTGCGCCGGTGCATTGTTCCAGAACATCACCACCGGTTTGGCATTCTGGTCTGCACTGCAGGCGTTCGGATATGCCACGAATCCGATTGAGACCACGTTCGTGTTCATGCTCGCCTACGCATTGGGTTCCGCCGTGCCGACTCCTGGCGGTTTGGGCGGTGTGGAAGCCGCGTTGACGTTTGCGTTCGTGGCGGTTGGCGTACCGCAGGCTGTGGCATTGTCCGCAACGCTGCTGCACCGTGTGGTGTTCTACTGGCTGCGTATTCCGCTGGGCGCTGCAGCAATGAAGTGGCTCGATCAGCACAATCTGGTGTGACTCTGACGTGCAGCGGTCCCTTGTGCTTGAAAAACCTTGTACGCACAAGGATTGCAAGCGACTAACAGCATGTCAGAACAAGGCGAAACGTCAACAAAACCGTGCGGAATCTTCCCCTATAGTGGCCAAGCTTCCACACAATGGGCACATTAGGCAAAAAATCGCTAAAAAAGATGTGAAAACCCTTATAAAATGCGGGTTTAGGTGGGGCCATGCGCTATTATCATGTGATGAATCGGACAGGTAACCGTGCCTGCCCACTGACCCAAGAAGGATGCTTTATGGCATACAACAAGTCTGATCTCGTCTCGAAGATTGCCCAGAAGTCCAACCTGACCAAGGCCCAGGCCGAGGCTGCTGTTAACGCCTTCCAGGATGTTTTCGTCGAGGCCATGAAGTCCGGCGAAGGCCTGAAGCTCACTGGTCTCTTCTCCGCTGAGCGCGTCAAGCGCGCTGCTCGCACCGGCCGCAACCCGCGTACCGGCGAGACCATCAACATCCCGGCTTCCTACGGCGTGCGCATCTCCGCTGGCTCCCTGCTGAAGAAGGCTGTCACCGAGTGACCCTTCGCTCCTAGTGAGCCTCTCGCGCATCACGAGATAAGTAAAACCCCGACCATGACGGCCGGGGTTTTCTCGTATTGCAGGGACTGCTACTGCAGGAATTACTGCAAGGTATCCATCAGCGATTCGAACTCCGCAGTGGGTTTGGCGCTGAACGGATCCAACAGCACCGCTTCCTTACGTTCGGGTGCCGTAACGGTCAGGTGGGTCCAGTCGGCGGAGAACTGGACGCCGGAGGCAAGGGCCGCTTCCACGAAACGTCCGCGCAAAGCCGCGCGCGTATCCGCCGGAGCCTCGTGAACCGCATGCTCCACCGCTTGCGCGGCCAACAGCTGGCGCATCTGCTCGCGTGTGGTCAGCGAACCATAGAGCCGCCCATTGGCGATGTCGTGATAGTCGAGTTCCAACTGCTCCAGTTGCGCGAACGTCACATTCGGACGACGATGGCGCAGCGCCTCGAAAACCCTCCGTTTTGCAGCCCAGTCCACGCGGTCGGCAAGTGCATCATAATCATGCTGTGCCAGAGCTTCCAACGCGCTATTCCACTCCCCCATGATTTCGGCAATGGAAGTGTTCGACAATGACGTGCTCATCGTGTCCGCATGCTGCTTCAGGAATGATTCGACGGCAGCATAATACTGGCGCTGCAGTTGCAGTGCGGTGACCGTTTGACCGGAGGCAAGCGCCAGTTCGGCATCCGGCGTGTCCAGGAATCGGCTTACCGCACGGTTGGCTTGTGCGGGGGCGGCAAAAGCCCACTGCTCGAAACCGGACGGCTCGCCTTGGCGGAACGCCTCCTCGATTACGCACAGCACCAGATGGGTTACGGCAAGCTTCATCCATGTGGCCCACTGCGAACGATTGGAATCGCCGATAATCACATGCAGACGGCGGAAGGAATCAGGATCGGCGTGCGGTTCGTCACGCGTGTTGACCATCGGGCGGGAGCGCGTGGTGGCCGAAGAGACCGCTTCGTCCAGAAAGTCGGCACGCTGGGTGATCTGGAAACCATCCGAGGTCATGCGTCCGGCACCGGTGAATAGCTGCCGGGTAATCAAAAACGGCAGCAGCTGATGTTCGATGGTTTCCAATGGTACGAAGCGGCGTACCAGATAGTTCTCATGGCAGCCAAACGCGTGGCCTGCGGAATCCACGTTGTTTTTAAACACATGGATGGTGGCGTGTTCACCGTAGGATTCACGCAACTTGGCCTGCGCCTTCAAGGCCAGATTCCGCATCACCTTCTCGCCGGCGAGATCCTGCGCCAAGGCTTCACGGGGGTCACGAGCCTCGGCCGTGGCGTATTCGGGGTGGGAGCCAACGTCAAGATAGAGGCGCGAGCCGTTCGTCAGGTAAGTGTTGGTGGAACGGGAGCGGGAGACGATGGGCTGGAACATGGTCATGGCCACTTGGCCGGCATCCACCGGCTTGTTGGCACCGGTCACCGCCACACCGTATTCGGTTTCCACGCCGAAAATACGGCAGAACCCGTCCATCTCAGCGGATGGCACGGGTTCTGTGGCGTGGAGGGTACGGGTACCGCTATCACGCAATTGGGGCATCACTCGCCGCCTTTTTGCACGAAGCTGTTGACGTATTCCTCGGCATTGGTTTCCAACGTGGATTCGATGTCGTCAAGAATGCTGTCCAGCACGTCGGATTGGTCGTCGTTCTGCTGCTGTTGATTGGTTTCAACGGCAGCGAGCGCATCCTCCTCGTGGTTTTCCTGCGACTGGGATTGTGGTTGTTCGAATTGCTGTGGCATATCTGTTATTGCCTTCTTCTACTTCAGGTACTGTTTCAGATCACGCACGATCAAACCGTTGGTGGCTACCACGTCGTTGTCATGACGCCAGTGGATACGGTCGCCATCCCAACGGCTCAGCGTGCCTTGGGCTTCCCACACCACCACGGTGCCGGCGGCGATGGCGGGAATATCCCACACGTGCAGCATCGGCTCGAAGTAGGCGTCATAGGTGCCGTCTGCCACCTTGCACAAGTCCAGGGATGCCGGGCCCACGCGCTTGATGTCGGCGGGCTTGCCGGCCACCAAAGCGGAGGCCACGTCCAGCGCGCGCTGGGATTCGCCCGGCAGGAACGACATGCCGTAACTCAATACGGAGCCTTCCAGCGAGGAGGTCATGGAGGGCACTACCTTGTCGCGCTTCTCACCGACTGCGGTCTTATGGATGCGCACTGCGCCTGCGCCCTTGGCTGCCAAGTAGGTCAGTCCCAGCGCGGGGGCATGTACCACGCCGAGAATCGGCTTCGGCTCGTTGTTCTCGTCGAATTCAAACAAGGCCGCGGTCAACGTCCATTCGCTCATACGACGCACGTAGTTGATTACACCGTCGATTTTGCCGATGTACCAGTATTTTTGACCGGGGCGGCTTGTGGACGGACGCGTGGTCCAGAAGCCGTCGAAGTGGGCGATGTCAGCTAGGCGTGTACTCATGAAACGCAATATTCTGCTGTCGGCTTCCAGCTTGTAGCGATTGCCGCCGCTGGCGTGGCTGTCGCTGACCGACTGCACGATGCTGCGCGGGTTGATCTGATCATGGAGGGCATGTTTGCCTGCTTCTTCAAGAAGCGCGGCTACTGTCAGCGCAAGACTGCGCAGTTCCTGTGGACTCTGTGTCGTTGTGTCTTCCATAACAGTCCAGTTTATCCTTCCATGCTGATGGCCAGTGACTTCAATACATCAATGGCGTGTTCCGCAGTGTTCAGCCGAGCTTCGCAATCCTGTTTGCCGAATCGCAATGGATTGGAGATGTCCAACGAGAACAGGTGTGCCGCCGATGCCGTGGCGTGGCTGGCGTTGCCGTAGAATTCCGCGGAATCGCTGTGTTGTGCGGATTGCGGATCGCGCGCGGTGAGCCGTGACCAGCTGACCGCGGCCACTTCGCTGCCGAACTTGCTGACCAGTTTGCCGCGCAACCATGCGCGCGTGTGTTCAGGAGGCTCGACTGTAGCCTGTGCGATGTCCGCATCGCTCACCACGCGCTCAGTACGCGATTCCAACTTGGCGAATACGCTGGTTTTCGGGTCCAGTGCGGCCCAAGCGAGATCAATGACCTTGAGTTTCGGACTATCCCAGCCGAGCGAAGCCGGCACGGTTGCCGATATACCACCGGCGTTTTTGCGCCGCATTTTCTCCAAAAGCTGCCATTTGAACAGCCATTCCACACGACTTGCCTCATTGCTGAGAGCCAGTCGCGCATCATCATCTTCGGCATGGCGGATAGTGGCCACGTCGGCGAGAGCCTGTCCCCACATCGCCATGACGGATGTGGTGGCCTTATCCGGCCAGGCTGGCTCGCCTGTGGTGTCGGTGCCGTCGATCAGCGCGGCTACCTGGTAGACGGCTTGGCGCAGTTTCAGCTGGATCAGCCATGCGGTGGTTTCGCCGCCATGCTCCAGCGGCAACGATGCGGCGAGTGTGAGGTCATGAGACACCGTGCGCATGGCCTCAACCGGGTCGGCCAGTTCCAACTCATCGAGGAAGGCAGCCATGTCGAAACCGGCTTCGTCGGCATGCTCCAGCAGCCAGAGCAGCATGCTGGTGGTGCCGAGCTTCAGCACCTGCGGCACCTGCATACGGTTGGCGTCGCCTACGATCACATGCAGACGGCGGTATTCATCGGTGGAGTGGGATTCGTCGCGCGTGTTGATGATCGGGCGTTCAAACGTGGTCTGCAAGCCGACTTTGGCATGAATGTAGTCGGCACGTTGGCTTAATTGGAATCCGGCTGTTTCACTGTGCTCACCGATTCCTACGCGCCCTGAGCCGGCGTAGATCTGGCGGGTGACGAAGTGCAGGGTCATCAGGCGTGTCACCTGTTCGAATGGCACGCTGCGCACCATCATATAGTTCTCATGCGTGCCCCAGCTGGAGCCTTTGCCGTCCACATTGTTGCGGTGCAGCACGATTGGCGTGCCAGTTGCGGCGGCGGCACGCTCGGCGGCATGTTGCATGATGAGGTCTCCGGCATGGTCGTAGCGCACGGCTTCGAACGGGTCGGTGGTTTCCGGAGCGGAGTATTCGGGGTGCGCGTGGTCCACGTATACGCGGCCGCCGTTGGGCTCAATCACGTTCGTGATGTTGAGCTGCGGGGAGTCGGTGAGCATGTCCGGACGAGCGGCGGCGCGTTCCAGTCTGGTACCGCGAGCGTCGTTGACCGGATCCTCCTGCCGGTAATCCCAGCGAATCGTGGTGCTGTGCTGGCCGGCCGCCCCGTTGACCACATCAAAGGATAGTTGCACCGGGTTATAGTGGCCGGCGGCCTTCAGTGAGACCGCATATTCGGTCTCGGTTCCCATCACACGTTGCACAGTCATATACACTCCTCACTCCGTTGCTCACAATCCTCGCAAAACCGTAGGATGGTGGAGCCTCCGTCCCCTCGTTCCTGCCGATTTATCCTACCGACTGAAGGTTTTCCAACACCGACTGAAGGTTTTCCAACACTGACTGAAGGTTTTCCAACGAAATACGTTCAAAATCCGTCAGTCAAGGTTAGAAATCCGTCAGTCAAGGTTAGAAATCCGTCAGTGGAATGGTGGCAGCAACATGATTGAACCATCATGCCACCGCACGAATGCGGCGAACCGGATCCATACCGTTGATACGGGCCCATTGTTCGGGGTCCACGTCGGCCATCGAGTCGCGCGTCTCCAGGAATTCCTCCTCTACGGCTGCTGCCAGCAGCGGTACGGTCAGGGCAACGTCCTCGCCGGATTCGATCGACTGCTTCACCGCCCTCGTCTTGGCGCGATCCACGATGTTCTTGAGCATGGCGCCGCAGACCACATCCGCCAGGAAAAGCGCCGACCACTGGCCGGACTCCCCCTGCACATCGCAGATATGGCGGCGTTCCGAGGTCTCGTAGATGTCCCGTACAAGCACCGAAGACAATGCACGCGCATCAACACCGGACTCCAGCGGCAGATCGTCGGTCAGATAATGGCTGACGATGGCCACGGCTTGTTCCCTTGTGGGCCTGCCGATGCGAATCTTCACGTCCAACCGGCCCGGGCGCAATACGGCCGGATCGATCATGTCCACACGGTTGGACGCGCCGATCACCATCACATTATCCAATGATTCCACACCGTCCAGCTCAGACAGGAACTGCGGCACGATTGTGGTCTCCACATCCGAGGAGACGCCGGAGCCGCGCGTACGCAGCAGGGAATCCATCTCATCGATGAACACCACCACTGGCCGGCCTTCCGCGGCACGCTCGCGGGCACGTTGGAAAATCAAACGAATCAGACGCTCGGATTCGCCCACATATTTGTTGAGCAGTTCCGGCCCCTTAACGGAAAGGAACACGCCTTTGACCATGTGTTCGGAGCCAGACACCGCACCGTCGCCGTTCAGGTCATACCCACCTTCACACAGCGCGTTGGCCACGGCTTTGGCGATCATCGTCTTGCCATTGCCGGGCGGACCATACAGCAGCACACCTTTCGGCGGCTTCAGATCGTAGCGTTCGAACAGCGCGCGATGCTGGAACGGCAACTGTACGGCGTCGCGGATGCGACTGATTTCCGCATCCAAGCCGCCAATGTCCGCGAAACTCACGTCCGGAGTCTCCTCCAGCACCAGATCCTTGTCGCCTTCAACCGGCAGCACTTCCAATGCCAGTCGCACCGAAGGATCCACAATCAAGCGATCGCCCTGATTGATGACCGTATGCGCCACCGCGCCGGCCCTGCGAATCAGCATGGGATTGCCGGACGCGTCGGCAACGATCAGACGACCATCGTCCAAGGTCTCTTTCACCACGCGAATCTGGCCTACGGTGTCGCTGTCACGCTGCTCCACCAGCACCAGCTTCTCATTCAGCATCAC
The DNA here is from genome assembly GCF_018555455.1 of Bifidobacterium colobi. Lineage (GTDB taxonomy): Bacteria > Actinomycetota > Actinomycetes > Actinomycetales > Bifidobacteriaceae > Bifidobacterium > Bifidobacterium colobi. Next base: position 244,631 of record NZ_JAFEJU010000003.1, read on the forward strand.
CGTGGCGCCGGCGGTCAGCCGCGCGGCGTTCACGTTGGCGGCGACCGGCACCACCATGCGGCGAGTGCCGGCAATCACCTCCGCCGAGGCATGCTGCACGCCATCGGCATCGATATGCGAGGAATCAACCTTGACCATCGTGGCGAAGGTCAGCGGCGGCTGCGCCAGCTGAGCCAACTGCGACTTGGCTTTGGTCAGCTCCTTGCCCGCTCGGCTCAACGCCTCGGCAAGCGCATGGTTACGCGCCATCAACCGATCGTTCAATGCGGCAAGATCTTCTGCTTCGCTCATTCGACTCCCTTGCGACTGCCCTGACCGTACGGTTTCTCTGATCATACGGCTGCGCGGCCGAGCACACAGCAGTTGCTGCTCTTGGCCAGGTTCGACCCGCTACGTCTACTGTTGTTTCCTATTACGCACCACACTACGCACTTTGCGCGCCACGAACCACACGATGATCACAATCACCGCCGCGATCACCACATCCTCGAACACGCCGAGCGCACCTTGAATCGAACACCATTGGTCACCGAGCAGGTAGCCGGCGGAAACCAGAATCGTGTTCCACACAGCGGAACCGACGAGCGTCCAGCCGGTGAATTGCAGGAAATTCATGCGGTTGAAGCCGGCGGGAATCGAAATCAGTGAACGCACCACGGGAATCACGCGACCGATCAGCACCGACCATGTGCCGTATTTGGTAAACCAATCGTTCGCTTTGCTCACATCGTTGCGGCTGACTCCCGGAATCTTGTCCGCGGCGCGATTGATGCGATGCAATCCCACCCAACGGGAGATGCCGTACAGTGTCCAGGCGCCAAGCACTGAGCCAATGGTCGCCCAAATGATCGCGCCGGGCAGGCTCAGGGTTCCGCGCGCCGCCGTGAAGCCGGCGAGCGGGAGAATCACTTCGGATGGAATGGGAGGGAACACGGATTCCAAAGCGATGGCGAGCGCCACACCAATGCCGCCGATGGTTTCCATCAGGGTAATCAGCCATGCGGTGATGGTTCCGATGAGCCCTCCATCGGAAACGGTGCACATGGGGGTAGGGTCTGCCGCCAATGCCGCGGCAAGCTCTGGGGAAAAACTCATAACGGGCATTGTCCCAAGGTTTTTCGACAATCTAAGGCATGACGCAAGAACATGTGCACTTTGTTGACAAGTCCGCCGAGGGCGAAACTGGGGATGCTTCCGCGGATTTCGAGACGCCCACGTTGAGCCAGCCGGGTCTGCTGGTGATGGATGTGGATTCCACGCTGATTGATGAGGAAGTTATCGATGAGCTGGGCGAGGCGGCTGGTAAAGGTGAGGAAATCGCCGATGTGACCGAACGCGCCATGCGCGGTGAGCTAGAATTCTGCGATGCTCTGCGCGCCCGCGTGGCACTGCTCAGGGGATTGCCGGTTTCGGTGTTCGATACCGTGCACGATAAGCTGCACTTCACCAATGGCGCTTTGGATTTGATTGATACGCTGCATGAGCATGGTTGGAAGGTCGGCGTGGTGTCCGGCGGCTTCCATGAGGTGGTGGATAAGCTCGCCGCGGAAGGCAACATTGATTTCTGGATTGCGAACCGTCTGGAGACCGAGGATGGCAAGCTGACCGGTCAGGTGCTCGGTGAGATTGTGTGCAAGACGGTGAAATTGCATGCGTTGCGCGCGTGGGCGGAGCGTCTTGGCATACCGATGAGCCAGACGGTGGCCGTGGGCGATGGTGCGAATGATATTCCGATGATTCAGGCCGCCGGCCTCGGTCTGGCATTCTGTGCCAAGCCGAAAACGCAGCTGGCCGCCGATGATGCCATCAATACGCGCGATTTGCGTCTGGTGCTCGACTACCTAAGGTAAATTTTTTCCCTAACCGAAAACCCCGCTTATAGTGGTTTCATGACTTTTGAGGGTGCGGAACAGTTGACGCTTGCGGGGCTTGCCCCACGCAAGCGTCGCAAGCGCGCACCCGCGGAGCATGTGCCGGCTGAACATCACCCGATTGCGCAGGTGGTGTTGGAGGTGCAGGCGCTGCATTTGGGGCAGACGTTCGATTATCTCGTTGATGAGAAAGACAGCGATGCCGCTCAGCCCGGCGTACTGGTTCGTGTGCGATTCGGCGGGCAACGGGTCAATGGCATTATCTGGAATCGTGCGGCATCCAGCGCTACGCCGCGTTCCTCATTGCGGTATCTGGAACGTGTGGTGAGTCCGGACGTGCTGGTGCCGGAATCCATGCGCGAGGATATCTCGTTGATTGCCAAAGCGTATGGTGGCACGCGCGCGAATATCTTACGTTTTGCGGTGCCGCCGCGTGTGTCCAAAGTGGAGGCTGAGCAGCGGCTTGCGGCATCGTTCACACGGCCTGCCAATTCCCGTCTGGCCGAGGGAACGGAGCAAGGCTATCAGCGTATTGCCGCCTCGTATGGTGACGCGCATGTGCTGCAAGAAGCTTTGGTCGGCAATCGCTTCCAAGCATTCGTGTTTGATTCCATGCCGGGCGCGCAAGAGTGGCAGAAGAACATGGCGTGGATGGCGGCCACGGCATTGGCTGCCGGCAAGCGTGCCGTAGTGGAACTGCCAACCATGCGTGAGGTCAATGATCTGCTGCCGGTGCTGCGCAATTATGGACTGATGCCGTTCGCCCCGTCGGCGTCCGGCGGCTGGGTGGGCGATGTTGCGGTGCTCAACGCAGAGGCCATGCCCGCCGCCGACCGGTATCGCACGTATCTGGCCGTGGCCTTGGGACAGGTCAACGTGGTAATCGGTACACGCGCCGTGGCGTATGCTCCGGTTGAAGGGCCTGCATTGTTCGCGATCCTTGAGGATGCCGCCTATCAGAACATGGATGGCATGATGCCCTACCCTCAAGCTCGTGGCGTGATGCGATTGCGGGCCAAAGCACATGGCGGCGTTTTCGTGGCCATGGCCAATGCGCGCACGCCGCAAAGTCATTGGGAGAACACTGGTCCGGATACGGTGGAGACTCCAGTGAGTGGTTTTTCCACGGCGATTCATCCGCTGGTCTCGCCTCTCAAGGATGCCACGCCATGGGTGCGTTGGCTGAATCGTGAGGAATTGACGCGGCTCGCCGACCCCACTATCGGGGCGCGTGTGCCGCATACCGCTGTACGCGTGTTGAGCAAAGCATTGGAAAGCGGTCCCGTACTGCTTTCCATTCCACAAGACAGCATGAGTGATACCTTAAGCTGTGCGAAGTGCCACCGACAGGCGCGCTGCCCGAAATGCACCGGCCCACTGCAAGTACCATCCGACCGTGCGGACAGTACGCCACGATGCCGTTGGTGCGGGGCGCCTGCCTTGGATTGGTCATGCCCTGGCTGCAAGAACGAGCGTATGCGCGTGGTGCGTGTGGGCGCGGCCGGCACTGCGCAGGAACTTGCCGGCCTGTTCCGCGGTGTTCCGGTGGTGGTGTCCAGCAAGGCGCGCGGATTGGTGGCGGATGTGCCGGCCAAGCCGATGATAGTGATTGCTACACCGGGCTTCGAGCCACGCGTGCACCCGGTGGAGGGTTCGCAAGGTGCCGCAGGCCGTGAATACCGTGCTGTGGCGATTTTGGATGCGTGGACGAGCTTGTACCAGCTCGGCGTGGATGCCCGGTTGGATACGCTGACCGCGTGGATGCGGGCGGTGTCGCTGTGCGCGCCGCGATCGCGCGAAGGTCAGGCGTTGATTCTGGGAGAAACCGATCCTGCGATCGCGCAATCGTTGATGACCTGGGATTCCCGCATTCTTGCCGCCAAGGATATGCAGGAGCGCGTGGAAACCGGCATGCCACCTGCCGTGGCCGCAGCCTGTGTGTGGGGTCGGCGCGATGCGGTGATGACGCTGATGCAACGCGTTGGCGCGCTCGGCGGCGATTGGGCTGTGTGCGGTGAGCTGCCCGGCATGCTAGGCCCGGTGCCCATCCCCCAACCTGAAACGGTGGATGCCCGCGAACTGGAGGCCACTGCGGATCGTGTGAAAGCCGTGGTACGCGTACCGCAAAGCCAGCGCGCGGAGCTTGCCGAACGGCTGCAACGGGAAACCGCCCGTCATGTTGCGGCGCGCGAACCCGGCGAACTGCGCTTCCGAGTAGACCCCAAGGATCTGATTTAGGCAGCGGCGTCAACAGTCGCCAACACATGGAACCATAGGAAGACGAACACATATCCACTATTACAGAAAGAGGCTGCGATGAAGGGTTGGCCAGGAGAACCGGATATGGAATACGACGTGCTGGTGGCGGACGGCGAAGCCGCCGCGAACGCCGGCAAGCCGATCACCGATGTGATTTTCGACTTCGGCAATGTGCTCATTTACTGGGATCCGGCAGCCGTGCTCATCCCTCGCTACAGCCAGAAAACCATTGACGAATTCTTGGATAACGATATTTCCGGTTTCTATGATGTCAACGATCTGATGGACGGCGGCATGAGTACCGACGAGGCCATCGCCGTTATGCGCAAGGACAAAGGCGATAAGTGGGCGGATATACTGCAGTATTACATCGATAACTTCCGCGATTCGCTGACCGGTATTGTGCCGGGCGCACGCGTGCTGGTCAACGACTTGAAGGCTGCCGGCATTGGTGTGTGGGGCCTGAGCAATTGGGAAGCTAGCCTGTTCCATGTGGCCGAGGAACAATGCGATATTCTGCAGCAACTGGACGGCAAGCTGGTGTCCGGCTTCGTGAAACTGCGCAAGCCGCATAAGGAGATCTATGAGGCTGCGCTGAAGGAATTCGGCATCACGGCGGATGGCGCGGTGTTCATTGACGATAAAGCCATGAACATCGTCGGTTCCAATGCCGTGGGCATTCGTGGCGTGCGCTTCCAGGATCCGGTGAAGCTGCGCCAACTGCTCATCGCCAACGGTGTCAACATTCCAGGCGTTCAATAAACACTGCTCAATCACCAACATCCAAGCCATAAGGAGATTCATGCTGAAACTGGTGTTCGCAGGCACCCCTGACGTAGCCGTGCCTTCACTGAAGGCGTTCGCCGCCGACCCGCGCTTCGACGTGGTGGGCGTCATCACCCGCCCGGATGCGCCAACCGGACGCGGCCGCAAATTGATGCCCAGCCCGGTTAAGGCGGCGGCAGTGGAACTTGGGCTGCCGGTTATCGACGCCAAGCCACGCTCCCCCGAGTTTCTGGATGCACTCAACGCGCTCGGCGCGGATATCGCAGCCGTGATCGCCTATGGCAATATTCTGCCGAAGAACGTGCTGGATGCGGTACCGATGGGCTGGTACAACCTGCACTTCTCCAACCTGCCAAAGTGGCGTGGTGCGGCTCCCGCGCAACGTGCCATCTGGGCAGGAGATGCCACCACCGGCGCTGATGTGTTCAAAGTCGGCGAAGGGCTGGATGACGGCCCTATCATCGCCTCGATGACAGTGGCGCTCACCGGTCGTGAGACTTCCGGTGAACTGCTTGATCGTCTGGCCGAAGAAGGTGCGCCCATGTATGTGGATGCACTGGCCGCCGTGGGCGATGGCACGGCCACGTTCACGCCGCAGCCTGCCGAAGGCCTGGAATACGCGCACAAAATCACCGTTGAGGATGCGCGAATCGATTGGGCTGATTCAGCCGAGGCGATTGACCGTCAGATTCGCGCCTGCACGCCGCACCCCGGTGCTTGGACCAAGTTGTATGCAGAAGGCCTGCCGGAAGATGCAGACGCTGAGTCCGCTGAAGGTTCCACTCGTCCGCTCACCCTGCATGTGCTCGCCGCACAGCCGGCTGATGGCACCCATCCGAACACTCCCACCGACTTGCAGCCCGGTGAAATCAAGGCTGGAAAGAAGAACGTCTGGGTTGGCACTGGCACCACAGCACTGGAACTCACTCAGGTCAAGGCGCAGGGCAAGAAAGCCATGCGTGCCGCCGACTGGGCCCGCGGCGCTCGCCTCAGTGATTCCGCCTGCGTGAGGTAGCGGCTTCACCATATCGCTGTACAGTCAGAGCTGTTATACACTCCCCACCGCTCTGACTGTACATTTTCCACCAGTTTGATTGCGCATTTCCCACCGTGCACGCCAATGGCTGGAGTGGGGCGACTTGCGCGAACGGTGATTATCATGGTGAGCATGACATCAGGTCAGCCCACTGGCGGAACACCATCAACAACGATTCCCCACACCGCATCGCAAGGCACGTATGCGATGCCTGCTGACGACCGCTGGCCCATCGTCGCGCAATCGCGTGATTTGCACGGCAACCTCGTCCAAGGCCGCAAAGAAGCAAAGATCTGCCTGGTCATCGGCATAATACTGGGCGTCATATTCGCCGCAATGGCCGTTATCGCAAACCACACATCCACGCATATACCAACCGTCATTTGCGGCATTATCGGAGCTGCATCTCTCGGAGCTATCATCACCGCGTTCGACATCGCATACGACAATCATCGTCGTAAGAAACTGCCGCAAACCCCCTGCTATACCATCTCGGCACGAGATATTCAGGAGGCTTACCGAGGTCTTATCCCGATTCAGCGGCTCACTACATCAACACCAATCATCCGGCACGATCCCCTTGCAAGCAACGATCTAGATTACTTCTTCCACTTTGAGGTTCTGACTAACGACGTGGGACTCCTCTGTTTCATGCCCGACAATCGCCTCCACCGATACACGTTGTATTGGAGCGAACGCCCCTGCACTGACTCCGAGCTACGCAAGCGTACCTTCGGCCACTATCATCTTGGCCCGTATGGCAAACCGACGCACAGATCATTGCAGTCATCCGTTAGAGCGATGAGAAAACTAGCGGAGAACAACGGAATCGACCTGAGACTACGCCCATGCACGTTGGAGATTTATGGCACCCGAGCACGACTATTGGCGATTCCGGCCGCGCCTCAGCTCGAAGTCGGGCAACAAGATCCGAACATCGGCGAACAACTCGATGGTGTCTCAATGCTGACCGATATGTTCTGACCCTATTGCCCCGCCAACGAATCATCACCAACCAAAGCGCACGTACCTACGCATTGCGCGTAGTCTTCTAAAAAACACAATAGCCTTTCGCGATTTGGCGAAAGGCTATTGCATTGCAGTGTTCCTGTGGAGCTACGCCTCAGTCACCTATCGGCGACAGCTCCCCTGACAAGGGGAGCCAAGGCAGGCAGCCCCAGCAGAGCCGCTATCAGGCGAGGCCGGAAAGCTTGTTGATCAAGTCGGGATCTCGCGTAGCACCCTTGTCGGCGGAGCGGGCGAAGGCGGCGTAGGCCTTCAGGGCCTGGGAGACCTTGCGGTCGCGGTGGGCCACGTAGCCGTCTCCGGCTTCGAGTTCAGCGCGACGCTCGGCCAGCTGCTCATCGGTCAGCTCCACGTTCACCGAACGGTTCTCAATATCGATGTTGATGATGTCGCCGTTCTTGATCAGTGCGATCGGACCCTTGTTGGCAGCCTCAGGAGCGATGTGGCCGATGGCCAGACCGGAGGAACCACCGGAGTAACGGCCATCGGTGAGCATAGCCACCTGCTTGCCGATGCCCTTGCCCTTGACGAAGGAGGTCGGGTACAGCATTTCCTGCATACCCGGGCCGCCCTTCGGGCCTTCGTAGCGAATCACCAGAGCCATGCCGGGCTTCAGAGTGTCGTCCAGAATCACCTTGATGGCTTCCTCCTGGGATTCAACCACCAGAGCCGGGCCACGGAACTTCCAGATCTCCTGCGGCACGCCTGCGGTCTTCACCACGCAGCCGTCGGGAGCCAGGTTGCCGCGCAGCACGGCGAGGCCGCCTTCGTGGATCTCCGGGTGGTTGATGTCGTGGATGGCACCGTTCTCACGGTCGGTGTCGAGCGTGTCGAACAGGGTGGTGTGCGTCCACGGATCCGGGGAGATGATGTGGCCAGGAGCAGCCTTGTACATCTGCTTGGCTTCCTCGGTGCAGGTGGGGCGCATGATGTCCCAATCGTTGAGCTTGTCCTCAAGGGTCGGGTAGTCGATGGAGTGCACGTTGCGGTGCAGCTTGCCGGCACGGTCGAGCTCGCCCAGAATGCCGGTGATGCCGCCGGCGCGGTGCACGTCGGAAATCTCCCACTTGCCGGACGGCGAAGCCTTGCAGATGCAGGGCACGGTGTGGGAGATGCGCTCGATGTCATCCAGCGTGAAGTCCACGTCCGCAGACTGGGCCATGGCCAGAATGTGCAGCACGGTGTTGGTGGAGCCGCCCATGGCCACATCCATGGTCATGGCGTTCTCGAAGGCTTCCTTGGTAGCGATGGAGCGCGGCAGCACGGAATCGTCGGAATCGCGGTAGTACTGGTTGGCAATCTTCACCACCTGCTCGGCGGCACGCTTGAACAGGTCCTTACGGTAGGAGTGGGAGGCCAGGATCGTACCGTTGCCCGGCAGAGCCAGGCCGATGGCCTCGGTCAGGCAGTTCATCGAGTTGGCGGTGAACATACCGGCGCAGGAACCACAGGTCGGGCAGACGGTCTTCTCGTAGTTGAGCAGATCCTCTTCGGAGACGTTGTCGTCTGCGGAGGCGTACATCACGGAGATCAGATCAGTGTTCTTCTTGACGGTGCCATCAGCCAGCACGGTGGTGCCGGCTTCCATCGGGCCGCCGGAAACGAAGACGGTCGGAATGTTGAGGCGCAGTGCGGCCATCAGCATGCCCGGGACCACCTTGTCGCAGTTCGGGATGCAGATCAATGCGTCGGCGCAGTGAGCGTTGCACTGGTATTCAACGGTGTCGGCGATGATATCGCGGGAAGGAAGGGAGTACAGCATACCGGTGTGGCCCATGGCGATGCCGTCGTCCACGGCCATCGTATTGAACTCGCGGGGAATGCCGCCAGCTTCCTTGATGGCTTCGGAGACGAGACGGCCCACCTTGTTGAGGTGCACGTGGCCAGGCAGGAACTCATCGAAGGAGTTTGCGATGGCGATGATGGGCTTCTTGCCCATATCGTCGCCGCTGACGCCAGCGGCACGGTACAGGGCGCGCGCACCTGCGAAGACGCGGCCGGACATGAGTTTTGCAGATCGCATTTCAGTCATGACTCCATTCAAGCCCTTGCACGGGACACGGTTCTTGTCAAGAGTCGAATAATGGAATTTTCGAAAATGTAACCTTTTTCACACCCTGCCACGGCACTTCTTGCCATGCAAACTGGTATGCGGGATGTTCCACCGACCAAGTCAGCGAACGATCACTGCACCGAGTACAGCAGCGATGCCCTGCCAATTGCCGCGAAGTCCCGCCGCAAGGCTACACTTGCTTCGGTTGAGATAGATTTTCCAACGTTTGGAGACACATACTTATGGCAGAAGATACCGAGGTCCAGGGTAACGAGGCGTTCGGCACTGACCCGCACCCCACCGGTCTTGCAAATCCGCCGATTGACGACCTGATGAAGCACGCCGACTCCAAGTACGCGCTGGCCATTTTCGCCGCCAAGCGCGCGCGTCAGATCAACTCCTACTTCACCCAGCTCAACGAAGGCCTGCTGCAGAACGTGGGTCCGCTGGTGGAATACCAGAACAATGAGAAGCCGCTGTCCATCGCTTTCCGTGAGATCGACGAAGGCCTGCTTGAGGAGACCTTGGGCGAGGACGACGTCAACGAAGGTAACTGACGGACCGCTGCTTCCCGCTCCCGATGTGGCCATCGATGGCACTACCATTGCCGGTTCTCATGCCGCTGCAAACGCTGTAAGCTAAGTCACTCGCAGTTTTTCTACTGATTCGCTTGCTTTACCTTCATCGATAGGCTATAAATCGAACAAGAGCAAACATGCACAGGGCTCGCGCCACCGCGCTGGTTGGCACGAGCCCTTTTGTTATGTCTGCCCTGCTGTATCAACAATTGAAGAACCGTATCATTGTGCCTCGCCTGTTTGCGCGGGGCGATAAGTCCTGAACAGAAAGGGATGATATGACTGAAGAGAAGCGGCTTATTTCCGCGGAATCCGTGACCGAAGGCCACCCCGATAAGGTTTGCGATCAAATCTCCGACGCCATTTTGGATGACCTGCTTGCCCAAGACCCCACGAGCCATGTGGCCGTGGAGACCTCCGCCGCCACCGGCGTATTCCTGGTGTTCGGCGAAGTCACTTCCGAAGGCTACTGCGATGTGCAGTCCAAGGTCCGCGAAACGTTACGCAACATTGGCTACACCTCCTCCGAAGTCGGCCTTGACGCCGATTCCTGCGGCGTGATCGTGGCCATCACCGGCCAAAGCGCCGAAATCAACCAGGGTGTTTCCCGCCTCACCGCAGCCCAAGAGACTGCCGCCAGCCGCGAAGAGCGTTATGAAGCGCAGGGCGCTGGCGATCAGGGCGTGATGTTCGGCTACGCCACCGATGAGACCCCGGTTCTGATGCCTCTGCCGATTTATTTGGCCCATCGTCTGGCCTTCCGCCTGACCGAAGTACGCAAGTCCGGCGAAGTGCCGCATCTGCGCCCGGATGGCAAGACCCAGGTCACCGTTGAATATGACGACAACGACAAGCCGGTTCGTCTGGATACCGTGCTGATCTCCACCCAGCATGACCCCGAAGCCACCCACGAATGGCTTGAGGCTCAGCTGAAGGAACATGTGATCGATCCGGTATTGAAGGAAGTCCTCGGCGACAAGGTGCCGTATGAAGGCTACCGTCAGCTGGTCAACCCCACTGGTTCCTTTATTCTTGGCGGTCCGGCGGCTGATGCCGGTCTGACCGGCCGCAAGATCATCGTGGACACCTATGGCGGTGCCGCTCACCATGGCGGTGGCGCATTCTCCGGCAAGGATCCCTCCAAGGTGGATCGCTCCGCCGCCTACGCCACCCGTTGGGTTGCGAAGAACATCGTGGCCGCTGGCCTGGCGCATAAGGCCGAGGTGCAGGTGGCCTACGCGATTGGCGTGGCCGATCCGGTGTCCATCAACGTGGAGACCTTCGGCACCGAGCAGGGTGTGACCCGCGGTCAGATTGCAGCCGCCGTGCGCAAGGTGTTCGACCTGCGTCCGGCCGCCATCATCGATGAGCTTGATCTGAAGCGTCCGATCTACCTGAAGACCGCCGCCTACGGCCACTTCGGCCGCACCGATGTCGAGTTCCCATGGGAGCAGACCAATAAGGTCGAAGAGCTTAAGGCTGCCATCGCCGAAGCTTAAGCTCCCCTAATCCATCGGATTCTCGCAAGTCAGTACAGCTGACAATAAAGCTGACAAGCGAGTCAGTAACAATAATGGCTTCCTCGCGAACAGAGGAAGCCATTATTGTTATTTACGGACGACTTCGCGCCCCTGCACCCAAACAGTGCGAATATTCTCAGGCACTGCAAGGTTCACAATCTTTTGGAAGATGTCCGAAGCGGGCTCATTGCTCTCGAAGATGGGCAGGCGGGCACTGGCGAATTTGGTATCCACCACTTGGGCATCCCACGCGTAGCCGGCTTCCAATCGGCCGATCGGCAGCCCCAGCGATTCGCCGCCGCCGGCCGTGGCCAGATAGAACGCATTGTTCAATGTCAGGGCGCTACCGGCCACGCCCCTCTCCCCTGCAGCAAGGTCACGGTTCACGCCGGTTTCCAGCATGCGCGAGGAGGTCACGGCCTGGCGAATCGCACCATACAGGTCCGGGTTGTAGCCGCCGGAGATATCACTGCCCAGCGCCACATGCATGCCGGCGGCCAAGTATCGGCGGATTGGTGCCACAGCACCGGCGAAGAACGCGTTCGACAACGGGCAATGCACGGCAATCGCACCGGTTTCCACGAACACGCGCATATCCTCCTCGTTGGGATACACGCTGTGCGCCAGAATGCTGCGACGAGTGAACAATCCGAATTCGCGCAGCATATGCGTGTCGCTCTTACCGTATCGCTCATATGCGTAGCCATGCTCCCAGTCGCTTTCGCTGCAGTGGGTTTGGATGTAGGCATAGGACTGGTATCGTTCAGCCAGTTCGCCGAGTCCGCGCAACGCCTCATCGGTGCAACTTGGGATGAAGCGCGGGGTGATCACCGGGTAGACGCCTTGCACACTGTGCTCGTTCAGTTCGGCGACTTCGTTGATGAATCGTTCGGTTTCCTCAATGGCGGCTTCGGCGGAAGGGTCGCGATAGTAATCCGGATTAGCTTCAGCATCATCCATAACCACTTTGCCTACCAATGCACGCTGCCCCAAGCGTTCGGCTTCCTGAGCCAGTACCAGGGAACCTTTGCGGTCGACTGTGGCGTAATAGGCTGCGGTAGTGGTGCCGGTGGCAAGCATACGGTTCACCAAATCCTCATACACCACATGCGCGTATGATTCATCAGCGAACTTGGATTCAGTGGGGAACGTGTATTTGCCGAGCCAGACTTCCAGTGGCTCATCCAATCCGGTACCATCCTGCGCCCATTGCGGGGCGTGCACATGCAGATCGATGAATCCCGGCAGCAGATAGGAGCCTTCGGCAAGAGCCTGATAGATGCCGCGCTCCTGCGCCTGCGATTTTTCGCTCGCATAGCGTTCGTCGCCGGGCTCAAGCACGGACTGGATGATGCCCTGCTCATCAATCAGGAACAGCGAGTGATCAAAATACTGTACTTCGTCGCGCGTGCGCGAAGTGAAACCGGATCCTTCAATGGCCAAGGTAATCGTCATTGACTATCTCCTTTATCTCAATGTCATAGTGAGAAAAGGCTCGCACACCATGCGGCATGCGAGCCTTGCAGCAGTTGACCTATCAGTTCTGGCTGTAGATCTTCTTACGGAAGATGAGGAACACGATCAGGCCAAGCAGAATCACGCCGGCACCGATGAGCAGCAGGTTGGCGTAGCCGGCGGCCGCTCCCGTGGCACCGGTGATGCTGGAACCGGCCAGCGACTGGGAACCCATCAGGGAGCCGATGACGGTGATGCCGATGGATGCGGTGACGTTCATCACCAGATCATTCATGCCCACGCCACGGCCGGATTCGCTCTGCGGCAGCGTATCGATCACCGTGGAGACCACCGGGGAGTACAGCAGGCCGACACCGCAGTAGAACAGGCATGCGGTAAGCGTCAGCACGAGGAAGCCGGCATTGACGGCGAGGGCGGCGGTCACGAAGCCGGCGACCATCAGCACGGCGGCGGTGATCAGCGCAGCCTGGCGGCCGATCTTGCCCATAATCCAACCGGAGGAGGTGCCGACCACGGCGGCGCACACGAATGCCCATACGATGTAGGTGGACACCTGGGCGGTGGTCATGCCGTACACGGACGTGCCGATGGCGTTGAACAGCGGGGAGATGCAGTAGTTGGTGAAGTAGAACACCAGAATAAGGCTGATGGCAGCCAGCCAACGCGTGTTCTTGAAGAAGTCCGGGGTGATGAACGGCTTGGCGGCCTTGTGAATGTACACGGCGAAGATGATGAACAGTGCCACGGCCACGCCCAGCATCCACCACGCCATGTAGGAGAAGAACAGGGTGAGGAACGCGCTGGCGAAACCGAAGATGGTGAAGCCGAGCCAGTCGACGTGCTCGTTGCCGCCTTGGCGTCCGGGCAGGTTCTTGAGCAGGGTCGGCAGGAAGAAGATGGTCACCACGGGGATGAGGAACAGGTACTGCCATGCGATGGAGCTCAGCACGCCGGCAGCGAATACGCCGATGGAGGCGGACAGCTGGTAGGCCGCGGTGTACAGGCCGAAGAAGATGACCTTCAGTGACGGCTTCAGGTACTTGGTGGCGATGACCAGGAACACGGAGCCTGCCACCTGCTCGCCGGCGGTTTGCAGCACACGGGCGATGATCACGGTCCAGATGTTCGCGGTGAAGAAGAAGTTGGCCACGAAGCCGAACAGGGAGCCGACCAGCAGGGTGATGAGGCCGGCGACGACCAGTCGCTTCAGGGAGACGAAGTCACCGAGGGAACCGTAGATGAAGCAGACGATGCCGAGCACCAGCGAGGGGAACGCGGTGATCAGCGAAGCCTGTGCCGGAGCGCCGACGTCTTCACCAACCTGATTGAAGACCAGGTTGAAACCCTGCAGACACAGGGTGCCGAGGATGAAGGTGATCAGCAGCAGGATCAGGGCCTTGATGGCCATCTTGTTGCTGGTTTCCGGGTCGGCCCAAGGATCGGCGGCAACCGGAGTGGTAGTGGTTTGTGTCATTATTTCTTCCTTTATTCTTGCTCTCTATTGGGGAAGTCTGGTGATATGGCAACGACGGCGTCACTTGGCGTGCTTGGCGAGGCCGGTGATGCGGGTCATGAATTCGTTGAGGAAGCGCGGCACGTCAACGTCGATTGCGGCCTTCATGGTTTTGACCGGATCGTTCATGCGCGTGTTATCGCCGATGGTGCGGCCGCGGGTGGGGCCGTCCACGTCCACCTTCATGTTGATGGGCAATGCGGTGATCAGGGTCGGATCCACGGCCACACCGACCGCGAGCGGGTCGTGCAGACCGCAGCCGCCAAGGTGCGGCGACGTGGTCTCATAGGCCTTGATGTAGTAGTCGGTCATATCCGCAAGGAACTCACCCGCCTTGGTGCCGAGGTCACGCCACTGCTGGGTTTCCTTGTACGTGAGCAGTGTCTGCAGGGTGACATCGAGGCCGACCATGGTGGCCGGGGCTCCGGAGCGGAACAGGTAGTCGGCGGCCTCCGGATCCTGGGAGATGTTGGCCTCCTCCCAGCCATTCACATTGCCGCAAACGGTGAGGGCGCCGCCCATCAGCACGATCTTGCCGATTTCATCCTTGATCTCGGGAGCTTTCTTCAAGGCGGCAGCGATGTTCGTCATCGGACCGGTGGGCACGTAGACCAGATCCTTGCCGTAGGTCTTGACCGCGTCGATGATGAAGTCAACTGCGGATTCGGTTTCCGGCTCACGGTTCGAATCGGGAATATCCACGTCGCCAATGCCGTTCTTGCCATGGATGAAGGCGGAGATATCAAGCACTTCGAAGGAATCGGTGGTGCTGGAATGCGGCAAGCCCTTGTACACCTTGACCTCGGGATGACCAAGCAGGTCAGTGATGGCCAAGGCGTTGCGCACACCCTGGTCAAGCAATACGTTGCCATACGTGCCGGTGATGCCGATCAACTCGACTTCCGGACTACCAAGTGCATACGAGATGGCGAGCGCATCATCCACACCGGTGTCAAGGTCAAGAATCAGTTTCTTTGTCATGGGAGTGCCTTTCCCTGAGTTGTTATCAAGAGCCGAACGACTATTGATTTACCTCGTTAATATTAACCGAAAATCGGCCACGGCAGGCCTGAGCATTGACAATACGTCAACATAACGCCCGCCATCAGCACACAAGTAAGGCCTGTGACCATCAACGGTCACAGGCCTTACTCTTCGCTGGAGGTCAGCTTGAAATCAGTCACTTCTCGTCTTCGGCGACGCGGGAACGACTGTAGATCATCTTCATCGAGCAGATGAAGATCACCATGGCACCGAGCACGATGATGCCGCCAATCATGAAGACGTTGGCATAGGTGGAGGCCAGACCGGCTTCAGTGCCGAACACCGAGCCGCCACCCATGGCGCCATTGGCCATCAGCTGGCCGAAGATGGCCACGCCCACGGAGCCGGTGATTGCCTGCATCAGATCGTTGAAGCCCAGTGCACGGCCGGATTCCTCGGCTTCCACAGTCAAGGTCGCGGTGTCCACGATTGGCTGGTAGAAGAAAGAGGTACCAAAGTAGTAGATGCACGGAGCCACGGCGATGCACCAGACCTGACCCATCGGGATGAAGAAAGCCACGGCGATCAGACCGACGCCCATGCAAGCGAGCGCGAGAATCACAGAGGCCTTACGTCCGATCTTCTGGATGATTGGACCAGCAGCGAAGCCCATGATGGCTGCGAGGATGATGGACCACACCAGCAGGTTGGAGACCTGGGAGGAGTCAATGCCGTATACGTTCAGACCGATGGCGTTCACGCCGGCGTTGAGCGTGTAGCTGAAGAAGTAGCCGACGAAGATGACGACCATGGTCATGGCGAAGGCCGGGTTGGTGAGCATCTTCGGGGTGATGAACGGGTCGGCTGCCTTGTTGATGTACACGACGAAGGCGATACCGGTGATGACAACTGCGGCGCCCCAGAAGATGTTCATATCGGTAAAGAACATGGTCACAGAGCCGGCGAACAGGCCGATGAGGGTAAAGCCAATGGCATCGATGCGAGCACCCTTGGCATGCTCGTCAGGCAGGTTCTTGGACAGGATCGGAATGAAGAAGACGGCGATGATGCCGATGCCGAACAAGATTCGCCAATCGACGAGGGTCATGTAACCGGCGAGGAAGACGCCTAGGGCCGCGGCAATGCGGAAGACGGCCACGAAGACGCCGTACCAGATGACGCGCTTCTTCTTTTCGATGTACTTCGAGACGAGCACGAGGAAGATGGAGCCGGAGACCTGCCAGCCTGCGGACTGTACGGTACGTGCGGCGATGACAATCCAGATGCTGAAGTCGCCGAAGCAGCCGAGTACCGAACCGAGCACGAACACTATCGTGCCGAGTGTCATCATCTTCTTCAGGGAGACGAAGTCACCCAACGAACCGTAGATCACACATACGATGCCGAGCACAATGCCCGGAATCGAGGTGATCAGCGGTGCCAGATTGGCTTGGCCAAGCTGATCACCGATGTTCACGTAGATCATGCCGAAGGCCTGCTGCTGCAGCACGCCCATGGTGAAGATGATCAATACGATCGGGATGGCGATCTTTGCCATCTTGTTCATACGTGCGAACTCTTCGGTCCCTTCCTCGGGCACCGGAATGCCGTTCGCCTTCTCCTTGACAGTGGTTTCTGCCATGGTTGTTCCTTTCTCTAATACTGAGTTATCGATGGAAAGTCTTATGAATGTTCAACGCTGGCGAGGGATGAATGCACTGACCTCCTCTCGCTGTGGTATTGAAGGTGCCGCGCCGGGTCTTGATACGGCAATCGCGGATGCTTTCGCCGCGGTCTCAAGTGCTTCGCTCATGCTGCAACCGTCCATCAGACCGGCGAGCAAGTATCCGGTGAACGTATCTCCGGCCGCCGTGGTGTCCACGGTGTCCACGAGATATGCAGATTGCATATCCGTGTGCCCGTCATGTACGGCCAGCGATCCGCGCTCCCCCAGCGTCAATATGACCTGGGCGTGCGGGAAGCGTGTCTGCATCGCCGACGCCAAGGCACGTCCGTCGTTCCCTCCGATGCCGGTCAGCATGGCGGCTTCACCTTCGTTGAGGATGAAGCAGTCAATCAGGTCGAGATTGATTTCGGTCAGCAGCGCATCCGCCGGAGAAGGGTTGAGCACCACGTACATGCCCAGCTGTTTGGCGCGCGAGACGATATACGGCATGGCGCTGATCTCGTTCTGCAGCAGCAGCCAGTCGCCTTCGCCATAGCCAGACAGGGCCTTGTCCACGAAATCGGTATCGATGGCACGGTTGGCACCCGGGAACAGGATGATACAGTTATCGCCTGCAGCATCGTTTTGGATGATGGCGTTGCCGCTGCGCACGTCATCGCGCACCGCGACCGATCGGACATCCACACCGTTTCCGGCGAGCAACTCCTTCAGAAACACGCCATCAGTGCCCACTTGGCCGGCATGCCGCACGTCAGCGCCGGCTCGGGCGAGCGCAATCGATTGGTTCAGGCCTTTGCCTCCCGGGAATACATTCAGCGTACGGGAGGTGATGGTTTCTCCTTTGGACACGAAATGCTCGACACCGTATACGTAGTCGATGTTCAGCGATCCGAAATTCAGTATGCTCATCGTGTTTCCTCCCCTTCCGAGGTTCGTTGCGCCGCCATATGGAAGATGCGGCGGCAGTCTTCCCGGTTCAGTCGTGCGACCGAGCCAATCGTTGCGTCTGGCCCGTAGAAGACGATGTTGTCCAGCATGCGTTCGATGCCATCGGAGGGAATGTTGAAATCCGTAAACGAAATGGGCATGCCCAATGATTGGAAGAATGCTTCTGTGGCTTCGATGCCGAGCCTCGCCCTTGTCTGTTCCGGCAGGGATGGGTCGACATCGAATACTTCGGTGGCGTAGCGCGCGAAACGCATGGGATTGCGTTCGCTGGCCACCCGCATCCACGAGCCCATGATGATGGACAGGGTGGCCCCATGCGGAGTGTCGTAGAGTGCGCTCAGTTCGTTGGCAATCAGATGAGTGGACCAATCCTGCTCCCGCCCAACGCCCAACGTATTGTTCTGGGCGATGGTGGAGATCCACATGATCTGCGCCCGCAGATCATAGTTCTCAAGATCCGCCAGTGATTTCGGCCCGACGTCGACCAATGTGGCAAGCGCGCCTTCGGCCATGCGGTCGATGACGCCGATTTCCTGATCGGCGCTGAAATACCGTTCGCAGATGTGGGAGAACATGTCCACGATGCCGCATGCCGTGGGAAAGGCCGGCACGGTGGCGCTAAGGGCCGGGTTCATGAACGCCCACGCGGGTCGCAGCACTGGCTCGCTCAAGGTGAGTTTGGTGTGCTCCTCCTCGTTGTTGATGACGGTGACCTGGCTGGATTCGCTGCCGGAGGCCGGGCATGTCAGCACCACTGCGACAGGCAGGGTGTGTTCGACTGGTGCCGCGCCGGTGAAATAGTCCCATATGTCCTGCTCTCCGGTGGCTCCAAGGGCTATGGCTTTGGCGGAGTCGATGACGCTGCCGCCGCCGATGGCCACCAGCGCCTCGACGTTATGCTCTTGGGCCAGCGCAATACCTTCGCGTACTAGGGATAGTCTCGGATTGGGTTGGACTCCCCCAAGTTCCACGGCTTCGATGCCGGCATGGCTCAGACTGTTCCGTACGGTGGCGAGTAGGCCGCTGAAGGTGAGATATGCTCCACCGTCATGATGGATAAGCACGCGATGGATGCCGCGTGCGGCCAGTTGCTCTCCTATCTTGGTTTCGGCGTCATGTCCGAAGACGAACGTGGTGCCGATGGTGATGGTGAAATCCCTCATATCGTGCTCCTTGCTCCGATGACGGTGTGTGTGATGATGTCTTGTAATTCGGCGACGTTGCTTGCCACGTAATTCGGTTCCTGTTCCAGAAGGGTGAGGGTATCGCCGTCCCCGTATGTGACTGCAATCGGAATCACGCCGTTGGCTCTGGCTGCCAACACGTCGGAGAAGGTGTCTCCCACGTAGACGCATTGCGCTGCTGTGATGCCGTTTGCGGCAAGTGTTCTGGCAATCATGCCGTTCTTATCCATTGCTTGGTCCGGGTCCGAATCCGGGCATGTCCAGCCGTCGAAGAGGCTGCGCCACCCTTTGTTGTCGAGGATGCGTAGCAAAGCGCCCTGCGGCTTGTTCGTCACGATGATGTTGCGCACCCCCATCGCGTGCAGTTTCTCCAGCAATGGGCGGATGCCCTGATACAGTCTGGTTTCGGTGAATTGGTTCAACGTGCGGTAATGCATGCGTACGTCATCATCGAAGTCAGTCAGATGGTCTGATCCTGGATATGGGGTCACATGGCGCATGATCTCACTCATGGAATCAGCCAGATGCGCGTCCTGCGCCCTATAATCCTTCTCCAGGCTGCCGCCGGAACGCCGCGCCGCGTATTCGAGGGAGGCCCACACGTCTTTGCCGGTATCGGCGAGCGTGCCGTCGAAGTCCCAGAGGACATACGGTCGAATCATGTCCGCTCTCCTTGTCTATCGGATTGTTGTTGGCGCGACGCATGCATCGGATGCCAGAGGTTGTCGGTCGGGAATAATCGCCGGCCGGCGAAAAAAAGGGAAATCATCGACCGGCGATTATGGAGGGGGTTGGTTCAGGGGTAAGTCTCAGTCGTAGTTTTCCAACGTCGAGTTGAGCAGATTGACGAAGCCTGGGAAATCGAGCTCCAGAGCGGCTTCGGCGTTCGGCTTCTCGCCGCGGTAGTCCATCGTCGGCGTGCGTTCCAGATCAACGGCCGGCTTGGTGCCGCGCAGATGACGGTAATCGCAGACAGTCATGCCGCGGGTGAGCTTGCCGTTGAGTTCGATGTCGATGTGCATGGGCACTGCCTTGATCAGCGATGGGTCGATTATCCAGGCCACGGCGCAGGCATCGTGCATGGTTGCGCCGGTCAGCTCGGATTCCTCCTCGCATGCCTCGATGAAGAAGTCGGTCAGGTCGGCGGCCAAGTTCGCGGCCTTGGTGCCGATTTCTCGGAACTTCGCCACATGCTTGGCAGTCAGCTCGCACTGACGGGTGAGATTGATACCGGTCATCTTGACGTGCAGTCCCGAATTGAACACGCGGGATGCGGCCTCCGGATCCACGAAGATGTTGAATTCCGCCGCCGGCGTCCAGTTGCCATATGTCACGGAACCGCCCATGATGCATAGTTCCTTGACACGGTCCACGATGCGCGGCTCTCGATTGATAGCGGCTGCGATATTGGTGAGCGGACCGGTGGCGATCAGCGTCACGTCATCGGTGCTCATCACGGTGTCGACGATGAAGTCGACCGCGTGCTTGTTCTGCGGCTGATGGGTGGGTTCAGGCAGCACTGGGCCGTCCAGACCGGTTTCGCCGTGAAACTGCGGTGCCGTGACCAAAGGAGCCACCATTGGACAGCTGTGGCCTGGGTAGACGCCGATACGGTCGGCGGCTCCGAGCACTTCCAGCACCTTGATGGCGTTGCGAGTCACGTTCTCCAGCGTGCAGTTGCCGCCAATGGTGGTGATGCCCAGCACATCGAGATGCTGGACGGCCAGCATGATACCGAACGCGTCATCGTGCCCGGGATCGCAGTCGAGAATGACCTTCTTCTTCATGGATTCCATATCAATTACCTCCGTTGGTTGTTTGTTGATAGTTGTTTCGCCGTGGCTGATGCCGCAACCATTCAGTGGTCGTGTTCCTTGAGGAAACAATCCAGTTGTCTCCTATCTGGCGAGGAGCGGGCTCCCGTACGTTCCACTTTGTAGGCGGATACCGCGTTGCCTTGTTCAAGCGAGCGCCAGAGTGAAGCCCCGGACAGCCGCGCCGCGATGAATCCGGCGTTGTAGACGTCGCCGGCGCCGATCGTGTCCTCCACCCGCACCTTGAATGCAGGGCAGTCGACTCGCCCCTCCTTCGTCAGGGCAATCGAACCGTTGGCACCATCGCGCACAATCACCGTTCGATCGCCTTGCGCGTATCGTGCTGCGTTGGCGAATATCCCCGCATGTCCCAAATACGCGAACTCGTCCGGCCCGGAGCCGAGCAGATAATCCACGTTCGGGATGATGCGTTCCAAAGCCGACGCGAAATCCGGATCGAGCACGCCATCATCCACTCTGAGATTCAGATCGAACGAGGTGGGGATTCCGATTCTGTGCGCCTTCTCGAAGATACGGATGATCGTCTCGCGTGCGCTGGTGTCATAGGTCAGACACATGCCGGAGGAATGCACCCAATCGGCTTCGAGAAGCATATGCATGGGAACCAGGTCCTCATCAAGCACCTTGAACGACTGTCGTTCGCGCGGCCAACCCCACAGATAGCGTTCTCCGCGATCATCGACGAACGCGAACACGCCTACCGTATTCAAGGTCGAATCAGCGACTAGACCGGTCACATCCACCCCGGCGTTCTTGAAATCCTGGATGACGAACCGTCCGTATTGGTCATCGCCCACGGTTCCCACGAAGGCCACGTCCATGTCGAGCTTAGCCAGAGCGACGGCGGTGTTCGCCGCCGTACCGCCTCCCTGAATGCCCACTTTGGGGTATTCGACCCTCGTACGCTCCTCATTGAGGAACCGCGGGTAGGGCACGATGATGTCCACATTGGCATCACCCACGCATACGACTTTAGGCATTCTTGGCCGCCTTGATGAACGCCTCGACCTTGGCTGGATCCTTGCAACGATCGGTGTTGGCTCGTTCGTCGCTGTAATTAGTCAGTGAGAAGGAATCAACGCCATAGGGATGGGTTGCATGAATCGCCTCAGCCACATTGGATGCATCCAGTCCACCGGCAATGATGCATGGCACGTCGGTGGATTCGATGATGGCACGGTCGATGGCGCGGTCATGGGTGAGACCGGTGGCCCCGATGTCACCGGCTGAAGGCGCCTTGGTATCGATCAGGAAGAAATCGGAGACAGACTCGTAGTCTTTCACATAGTCCATCACCTTCTGCTCTTCCAACGGAACACCGGCGAGCACGGGGATGGCCTGCATAATCTTCAGCCCCGGGAAACGACTTTTCAATTCGGCGATTTCATCCGGTGTGATGCCTTCGATATCACCGGACAAGTGAAGCACGTCAGGCATGGCCTCGCGCAGATTCTCACTGATCTCGTCAATATCCTCCGCGACGGTCAGACCGATGCGCACCGCCTCGGGCTGCACGCCTTCGAAGATTTCCCTAGCACGCTCGCAGTCCAGCTGTCCCGGGGTGCGCTTGATCTTGCCGTAGGAAACCCCGATATGTTCACCTCCCATATCGATCACCATGCGGGCGTCCTCGACGTTCCTTATTCCGTAGATTTGCGCAATGACGTCAGCCATGATGATTCCTTTCCTTAGTGATGGCATTGATGAACGCTGGAACGGTAAACACCGTCTCCTTGAGGCCGGCACCTTGGGCGACCCGCGTGATGGGCGGCGGCGTGATGAACGAACGCCGCAATATGTCGGTCTGCGCGAATACCTCGTTCACAGAACCGTCCAACAGCACTGTGCCGTGACACATCACAATGACCCGCGAGAAGTTCGCGGTGACGAACTTCATGTCGTGCGAGATGGTGATACACAGCTTGCCTTGGCCGCGCAGCCGTTCGATGATGGTCTTCAGACGGGCGTTGCCACTGCGATCCTGGCCGCATGTGGGTTCATCGAAGATCACCGCTGCGGGATCCATCATGATGACCGCGCCGATGGTGCAGAATTTCTTTTCCGTGGGCGTCAAGTCGAACGGATGCACGTCGAGTTTCTTGGACAGGCCCGTCAATTCGGCGACTTCGTTGACCCGGCGCGCGATGGTGTCGGCGTCCATGCCGATCTGGCGGGGACCGAACTCGAATTCCTTGCGCACGCTTTCGAGGAACAGTTGGTCATCTGGGTTTTGGAAGACGTAGCCGACTTCGCGAGACCATTCGGCAGTGGAACGTGTGTTGATGTCCACGCCGTTGATTTCGACGCTGCCGCCGGTGGGCCGCAGAATGCCGTTGAAATGCTTGACCAGCGTGGTTTTCCCCGCGCCGTTCTGGCCGATGATCGCCACCGGTTCGCTGCCTTCGAGTACGAGGTCGACGCCGTCAAGCGCCTTGTCCGTCTTCGAATAGGCATGTTCGAGGCCTTTGAGCTCGATTCTCATGCGAGCACCTCCTTGACCGCCGCGATGGTCGGCTCCTCGCGAATCTCGATTGGCAACCCCAACGCACGAGTCAATGGCACATAATCCGGCGGCTGCACTCCATGGGATTCGAGTTCCGGGTCGGCGAAGACCTCATATGGAGCGCCGATGGCTGCCACCGACCCACGGTCGAGCACCATCACCGTATCCGCATATTGGGCCACGCGTTCCATGTCATGATCGACCATGATGACGGTGACTCCATCGGCGTTGAGCTGCTTGACGATATCGAAAATCTCCGAAGCGCCCAATGGGTCGAGCTGCGTGGTGCATTCGTCCAGCACGAGCACGCGCGGTTCCATAATGAACGTGGAACCGAAGGCCACACGTTGCACCTGACCGCCGGAAAGCTCCAGCGGATTCTTGTCGAGAATGTGGTCGATGCGCATCAGCTTGGCCACGGCCTCGACGCGTTCGATCATCAGCTCACGCGCAACCCCATGGTTGCCGAGCCCATATGCGAGCTCTTCGGCCACGGTTCCCGCCGTGTAGGACAGTTGGTTGAACGGGTTCTGGAATACCAAGCCAATGGTGTTCGACAGTTCCGCAATCGTCGATTCGGCCACGTCCACGCCGTCAATCAGGATGCGTCCGGCTCTGGCTCCTACAAAATAGTGCGGAATCAGACCCACCAGCGCATTGCAGAGCGTGGATTTGCCGGAACCGTTCGCTCCGATGATGGCGAAGCAGCTGCCTTCCTCGACGTCGAAGCTCACATGCTTGACAGCCCGGCGTTTAGTGTCGCGATATTTAAAGGAGAAATCCTCAACGTGCACAATCGCACTCATCAGACACCTCCCCAGGTAATCAGCATCGGAATCACACCGATGCGCATCAATATCGAGACCACAACCACTGCCAGCAACACAATCCCGAGCACCCAATTGGCTACGGTGTCCATCGTGTTCCAATCCACCTTGACGTAGCTGGTCTGCCTGACTCCGGTAATGCCAAAACCTCTGGTTTCCAACGTCATGCCACGCTCCTGCGCATCAGTCAGCGAGGACAGGACCACGGGACCGAGCAAGGGGATGTACGCCTTGATTCTCGAGAGCATGCCACCGGTTGCATCCAACCCGCGAGCGGATTGCGCTTCCTGGATAACCGCCATGCGGCGCTGCATTTGCGGCACCACGTTGAGACTGGCCAACACCAAATAACCGACTTTGGCATTCAATCCCACTGCGGTGAGCGCGGCGACCATGGAACCGACGTACGTGGTTTTGTTCATGATGTAGAAGCTGCCGAGAAACACCAAGAGGCTTACAACCACCTTGGCCGCGTACAGCACCCCTTCCAGACATAGCTGGGAAAAACCGAGGTCAAGCAACACGGTTTTGTTCTTGGGGCTGTACATGCCTTGGATAAACATGAGCATCACCGTGACCGGGATGCCGAATCCAAACATGATTTTGGCGAAATCCTTCTGGATATGCGCCATGAACGAGACCACGAACAACAGCGCCACAACAATCAGTCCAAGGGTGAAATCAGGCCAGGCAAGGGCCGACAAACCGAGTGAGAATACCGCCACTATCTTCGTAATCGGGTTCAGCCTCCCAATCACGGTGGTATTCATTGCAGGCATATGATGCGGCATATGTCACTCGTTTTCCGCGTCATCGTCGGCATCGTCATCCAGCACGGTAGACGATGAACCACCCACTGCGTCAGCCGCATACTGGCTGAGGAAGCGACGTGGAATCTTCTGCACGATGATCCATGCGATGATGACGGTGATGCCCTTGTCCACGAGATTCTCGATCAGCGACGAGGAGATCACGGAGGCCAGAATATCCTTCATTGCCACCACCAAAGTTGCCGTTAACACCGAGGTACCGTTAACGCCGGTGGCTCCTCCATAGACGAATGTGGTGATCAACGAGGCAGAGATAGCATTGACCAGCGTACACACCAGCCAGATGGCCACCACGCCTGACTTTTTGCGGAATAATCCGGCTTTGACCATATAGCCGACCACTAGACCGCATAGCACGGAGACCACGGCGTATGGCAGGTAGACCGGGTTGGCCACCAGCGCAAGGAACAGGTTGGTCAGCAAACCGGTCAAGGCCGCCACCCACGGACCGGACAGGCATGCCACAACGATCGTGCCGATCATGTCCAGGAACAGAGGCAGTTTCAATGTCGAGCACAGCGTTCCTCCAATAAGATTGATGCCCACCGCAATCGGAATCAGCACCAATGATTTCGTGGAAAACTGGGCTTTGATGCCCTCCCAGAACGAAAGCTTCCTTGCCATGACGGCCTCCTTTTACCGCTCCAACCCCGGTATCCCGCAGCTTGCAAGCCTCCTTGTTTGCTTTGCGGAATACTAAGAAAACATTTTCCTAAAGTGTTTTCTTAGCTTTAGAGTAACCGGAACCACGCATCGTGTCAACCCGGCGGGTTGAAGAGGGGCTAAAAACGCAGCAAACACCGATGACACAACCGAAGAACGCCCTATCGCCTCGCTTGAGGCTTGTAAACTGGTATCGCCAGCATCGTGCACCGGCGCGCAGCAGTGGAGGATTATTATGAACATCAAGGACATCGCTCGCATCGCAGGCGTCTCCACTTCGACGGTGTCGAAGATCGTGAATGGCAAGGACTCCACCATCAGCGAGGAGACCCGGAAAAAAGTACTGGCCATCGTCAAGGAATATCACTACAAGCCCTACGCCGCGGCTTCCAAGCGCACACGCAGCTACACCATCGGCGTACTACTACGCTCCCCAATCTCCTTCGATAGCACGCTAGATGGCATCATCGAGGCGGCGCAGAATGCTGGATATGCCACCGCCGCCTACAACAGCTATTCCGATCCGGAGCAGGAACTGAAGAATATAGCGGCCGTCTGCGGACGTAATGTGGACGGCGTCATCTGGGAGCCGGCCACTCCCAACAGCCTCGAATATGCCTCACAGTTCCCGCAAGGCACCCCGCTGTTGACTATCGGCCCCAACGGCGGAGACCAGTCACTGCTTCTGCCGTATAAGGAAGCCGCCTACAAACTGACCAATGAGCTCATCGAGCGCGGACACCGACATATCGCATGCCTGATGACCAAAGGCAGACGCACCCATGATTTTCTTGAGGGATTCCGCACATGCCTGTTCGACCATCAAATGCCATTCGACGATGACATGGTCCATTACGAATTGGATGATTCCCTCGCCGGGCAAATCGGCAGCCACGCCATCACCGGCTTCGTCTCCTCCCACTATCGCAGGGCCCTTGAATTCATGCAAATGGTTCGCCCACTGCATTACCGGATTCCCGAGGACGCCTCGCTGGTGTCCATCAAAAACGACACCGCCGAGGCACTCGCTTTCCCGAGCAACACAGAAATCTCCACATACACCATCCGCAATTCCGATTTCGGCTCATACCTGTGCGCCAAGCTCATCGCGCAGATCGAGCACGATAAGGAACAGCATCCGTCCTTCGTTCAGGATTTCCATCTTGACAACACCAGCACCCTTGCCGCCCCACCTTCATCCATCGCCAAGCATGTACTGGTGGTCGGTTCCATCAACATCGACCACTACATGTCTGTGCCGCGTCTGCCGCATGTGGGCGGCAGCGTGTCCACCAGATCGGACGCGCGATATCCGGGAGGCAAGGGCGTTAACCAGGCCATCGGCGCTGCGAAGCTTGGGCATCGGGTCGCGCTCATCGGCAACGTCGGCATGGATACGGGATCCGATTTTCTCTTCAAGGAATTGGAACAATACGGCATCAACACCGCAGGTATGAGACGATGCGCCGAGGAAAGCACCGGCTCGTCATACATCTTCCTTGACCCGGATGGGGAATCCATCATCGCGATTCTTTCCGGTGCCAACGCCTTGCTCCAGCCAAGCGATATCACCAACAACGATCATCTGTTCGAACACGCCGGATATTGTCTGATCCAGACGGAAATCCCCATCGAAACCGCATTGACCGCTGCCCGAGCCGCGCATCAGCACCACGCCAAAACCATCGTCAAGCCGTCTTCCATCGAACGACTGCCGGATGAGCTACTGGCCAATACCGACATTCTGGTGCCTAACAATCACGAATTATCCATCATCGAACCCACTGGAAAAACAATGGAGGATCGCGCGGCGAATCTCATCGAACACGGCGCAGGATGCGTGATCGTGACGATGGGCGAACGCGGATGCTATCTCCTGAGCCGTGATGGCGAGGCGTATGTCCCCGCCGCTGACTTCCTTTCAGTGGACAGTACCGGTGCCGGAGATGCCTTCATCAGTGCACTGGCCGCATATCTGATGTATGGGTACGATTTGAAGCACGCGATACGAATCGCTACCCTTGCCGCCGGCTATTCCGTGACGCACAAGGGCGTGATTCCCTCGCTGATCGATCAGCTCACGCTGGATATGTATATCCGGCAGGACACTCAACGGTAACCTGCCGGATTCAGTCGGTTTCGTTATTGCTACTCGAGTTCTACCGCGCCTGTGTACAACTGATAGTATTCACCCTTCTGCGCGATCAGCTCGTCATGCGAACCGCGTTCGATGATGTTGCCATGGTCGAGCACCATGATCACGTCGGAGTTACGCACAGTGGACAGGCGGTGGGCGATTACGAAGACCGTACGGCCCTTCATCAAGGCGTCCATACCGGCCTGCACCACTTCCTCGGTGCGGGTGTCAATCGAGGAGGTTGCCTCGTCGAGAATCAGGGCCGGCGAGTCCGCCACTGCGGCACGGGCGATGGAGATCAGCTGACGCTGGCCTTGGGAGAGTCCCGAGCCGTCGCCTTCGAGTACGGTCTGGTAGCCTTGCGGCAGCATGCGGATGAAGCCGTCGGCGTTCACCAGCTTGGCGGCCTCGATGCATTCCTCATCGGTGGCGTTCAGTCGGCCGTAACGGATGTTGTCCATCACGGTGCCGGTGAACAGGTTCACGTCCTGCAGCACGATGCCCAGCGAGCGGCGCAGATCGGGCTTCTTGATGTTCTTCACATCGATGCCGTCGTACAGGATCTGACCTTCCTGAATATCGTAGAAGCGGTTGATCAGGTTGGTCACCGTGGTCTTGCCGGCACCGGTGGCACCGACGAGCGCCATTTTCTGACCGGGCTTGGCGAACCAGGTGATGTCGTGCAGCACCGGCTTATCCGGGTTGTAGCCGAAGGTCACGTTGGTGAAGCGCACGTCGCCCTGCAGCAGCGTCAGACGGCCGTCCGGCGAGGTGATGGCCTGTTCCTTGGCCTTCAATGCCACTTCGCGAGCGGCACCGTGGAGCTTTTCGGCGGCCTTCAACGACCTTGTGCCGTCGTCGCCTTCCTCACGCTTCCATGCCCAATGGCCGGTCTCATAATCGACCTCGGTCATCGTGCGACCGTCTTCGCCCAGTTCCACGTTGACCAGGGTCACCGTGCCGTTGTCGGATTCGATCGGCTCATCCATCAGCGCGAAGATGCGGGAGGCGCCGGCGAGCGCCATCATCACCATGTTGAGCTGCATGGAGACCTGGCCAAGCGGGTTGATGAACGAGCGGGACAGGGTCAGCAGGGAGATCAGGGTGCCGAGCGTCAGCGGGCCGAAGCCGTTCAGACCCACGTTGCCCACGCCGACGAGCGCCATGGCGCCGCCCACGATGGCGAGCAGGATGTAGAGGATGTAGCCCATGTTGCCTACCACCGGCATGGTGACGTTGCCCCAGGTGTTCGCTTCGGCGGCGGCTTCGAAGAGTTCCTCGTTCTTCTCGTCGAAGGTCTTCTGTGTGGCCTCCTCGTGGTTGAACACCTTGATGACCTTCTGGCCGTTCACGGATTCCTCCACGAACGCGTTCACGTCGCCCAGCCAATGCTGCTGCTTGACGAAGAAGCGGCCGGCACGTCCCACAATCGTCTTGACGATGAAGAACAGCAGCACGGTGAACAGCAGCACGAACAGGGTGATCGGAATGGACAGCCACAGCATGGAGATCACGGCGGCGATGGCGGAGATGCCGGCGGCGAACATCTGCGGGAAGGACTGGGAGATGGCCTGGCGCAGCGTATCCGTGTCGTTGGTGTAGCGGCTCATGATGTCGCCGTGTTCATTGGTGTCGAAGTAGCGGATCGGCAGATGCTGCTGGTGGGCGAACATGTCGTCGCGGATCTTCTTCAGCGTGCCCTGTTCCACGGTGACGATCAGCCACTGCCAGAGCCAGCTGGCTACGATACCGGCCACATACAGGCAGCCCATCAGGGTAATCGCTCGCAGCAGCGGCCCCCAGTCCGGATCCTTGACACCGACCATCGGCAGGATGTAGGTGTCGATCAGCGACTGGAGGAACAATGCGGAACCGGCTTGCGCGGCGGCGCCGATAAGAATGCACGCCACGATGGCCACCACACGCCACTTGTATTGCATGATGTAGCCGAAGATGCGCTTGGTGGTGCCGGGGGCCGGCTTGCCCATGGCGGGCTTGCGGTTCTTGAAGCTTTGCTTATCGCTCATCGTGCCTCTCCTTCCTCAGCCGCGTTCTTCATGCGCTCGGCTTCCTTGGCGGCGGCCTGTTCAAGTTCGGCTTGGCCTGCCGCGGTGTTCTTGGTCTGCGATTCGTAGATGGAGCGGTATTCGTCGCAGGTCTTGAGCAGTTCCTCGTGCGTACCGCTGGCCATGATGCGGCCTTCGTCCATGACCAGAATCATGTCGGATTCCTGCACCGAAGCCACGCGCTGGGCGATGATGATCTTGGTGGTGTCCGGGATCTCATGGTGGAAGGCTTCACGAATCAGCTTGTCGGTTTTGGTGTCGACTGCTGAGGTGGAGTCATCCAAGATTAGGATCTTCGGCTTCTTGAGCAGTGCGCGGGCGATGCACAGTCGCTGGCGCTGGCCACCGGAGACGTTGGTGCCGCCCTGTTCGATGTAGGTGTCGTACTTATCCGGGAACTCCTGGATGAAGCCGTCGGCCTGGGCGAGCTGGCAGGCGTGGCGAATCTCCTCATCGGTGGCATCCGGGTTGCCCCAGCGCAGGTTTTCGGCGATGGTACCGGAGAACAGCACGTTCTTCTGCAGCACCATGGCCACTTGGTCGCGCAGGACTTCGAGATCGTATTCGCGCACGTCGCGGCCACCGACTTTAAGCGAGCCGGCGGAGACATCATAGAGGCGTGGCACCAGCTGCACCAGCGAGGACTTCGCCGAACCGGTACCGCCGACGATGCCGACCGTGGCACCGGAGGGAATGGTCAGGTTGATATCATCTAGCACCGGCTTTTCGGAGCTGTCGGAGTAGCGGAAGGTCACGTCATCGAATTCGATGGAACCGTCGGCCACGGTCTTGACCGGGTTCTCGGGGTCGACCACTGTGCTCTTCTCCTGCAATACCTGGCAGATTCGTTCGGCGGATGCCTGGGAGATGATGAACATCACGAAGATCATCGACAGCATCATCATGGCCATCAGGATCTGCATGGCGTAGGTCACCAGTGCCGTAAGGTCACCGGTGGTGAGTCCCAGTGCGGCGTTGTTGCCGGAGGCCACGATCTGCTGGGCGCCCATCCAGGAGATCAGAATCATCGAGGCGTAGATGCAGAACATCATAATCGGGCTGTTGAAGCTCATGATGCGCTCGGCCAGCGTGAAGTCTTTGAAGATGCGCTTGGAGATGCGGTCGAACTTGTGGATTTCGAAGGATTCACGGTTGTAGGACTTCACCACGCGGATGCCCTGCAGGTTCTCGTCCACCACGTTGTTCAACGCGTCGTAGGTGTGGAACACGCGCTCGAACACCGGGTGCACCAGCACGGCCAGTCCGCACAGGCCGATGGCAAGGATCGGGATGCATGCGAGGAATACCATGGAAATCGACGGGCTGATGCGGAACGAGAAGATCCAGGCCACGATGACCATGATCGGGGCGCGCACGCCCATGCGCACCATCATGCCGTAGGCCATCTGCAGGTTGGTCACATCGGTGGTCAAACGGGTGATGATGGAGCCGGTGGAGAAGCGGTCGATGTTGGTGAAGCTGAAGCGCTGCACCTGTTCGAACTGGTCGCGGCGCAGGTTCTTGGCGAAGCCGGCCGCGGCGATGGCGGCGTACTTTCCGGCCAGGAAGCCGCAGGCGAGGGAGACCAGCGAGCAGATCAGCAGAATCAGACCGAACTTGATGATGGCGGGCATGCTGCCGCCGGTGATGCCCTGATCGATCAGGGTGGCCATGACCGTGGGGATCACGATTTCCAGAATGGCTTCGATGAACACGAACAACGGAGCCAGCAGGCTTTCCTTGGTGTATTCGCGCATCGATCCGGCCAATGTGCGGATGATATGCTTCGGGCGCTCTGGTTCGACGGCTTTGCGCAACCGTTCGATGGCCGCTTCGGTGGCGGCTGCGCTGTCTTCCGCGCTCACGGTGCCGGCTGCGGCATTGCGCTTGGCTGCGGTATCGCTCATTTACTCTCCTCCTTCATATCCAGTTCGTATGCTCGTTGTGCGGCGTCGATGTTCTCCCGCATGCGCCGGACGCAGTCGCGCATGGACGCTTGCTCTTCGGCGGTGATCCCGTTGAGCAGCAGGCGTTCGACGCGCTCGCCGTTGGCTTTGAGATCGGCCACGATGGCATCCGCCTTGTCGGTGAGCACGATGCGCTTGAGTCTGGCATCATGAGCCACCGGCTCGCGTACGATCAGCCCTTTCTTTTCCATCAGCGTCAGCACGCGCGACGCGGTGGATCGGGTGATGCAGAACTTCTGCTCAATGGTGTGCTGGTAGACATCGCGGTCACGATTGCGCGCCAGGAAGATGATGATATGGGCGTTGCCGCCGGTGGCCATACGGGCTGACTCCGGCATGCTTTCGCCCAGATAACGATCCACGGCTTTGCTCAGTGAGCGCATTTCGACGCTGAGGGCATGATGATCCATGGCTCTCCCCCATTCGATTGTCGTATTGTGTTTGGCGATTATGACGCCAATGCAACTGTTGTATATGCAACGAACTAGTCTAATATGCACCATATACAACAGTTGCACATGCAACAATCAGCGTGTCGCACACACATAGCCCACACAGCGCAAAAGGCTCCCCTCAAGGAGGGGAGCCACAATCGTACAGGATTTTACTTGGTCAGTTCGGCGTAGCCGTCAAGCAGGAACTTGGTGACGTCCTTGCCGGCCTCGCCCATCAGCGTGGGCAGCGAATTGATCGGCATGGAATTCAGGAACATGCGCATCATGGCGTTATCGGTAAGCTTCGGCAGCGTGCCGGCCTCGCCCGCAGCGGTCAAGTCCTCGACCACCTTGGAGCCTACCGGGTCTGCGGACCATTCGCCGAAGGTGGACCATTCGGTCAGCGGCTGGGTCTTGCCGTCGCCGTCAAGTTCCACGCTCACCGTCGCGGCGATGTCACGCGAGCTCACGCCGACTTCGATGCCGTATTCGCCGGCTTCCACATGCCAGTCGTTGAACTTCTCGGACCAGTAGGCGAACGCGCGTTCGTCAAGGTCGATGGTCACGCTCTTGGATTCGCCGGCCTTCAGGAACACCTTCGTGAAGCCCTTGAGCTCGTGCACCGGACGTGCCACGTCCGCCTTGCCGGGTGCCACGTAGACCTGCACGGTTTCTGCGGCATCCACTGCGGAGGTGTTGGTCACGTTGGCGGTCACGGACGCGGTGTTGGCGCCGGTCTTGGCGGCGGAGACATTGGAGACCTCGAAGGTGGCGTAGCTCAGGCCGTAGCCGAACGGGTAATCGACGGCCTTCTTATAGGTGTCGTAGTAGCGGTAGCCCACGAACACGCCTTCGCCGTAATCCACATGACCTTCCTCGCCCGGCCAGTTGAGCATGCTCGGGTCGTCGTTGATATCCAGCGGAATGGACTGGGCGAGCTTGCCGGAAGGGCTCACCTTGCCGAAGATCACGTCGGCGAGCGCCGGACCACCGGCCTGACCGAGCAGCCAGGATTCCAGAATGCCCTTGGCGTACTGGGCCCACGGGTGCACGGAGACCACGGAACCGTTGGAGAGCACCACGGCCACGTTCGGGTTCACTGCTGCGACCTGCTTGAGCAGTGCGATCTGCTTGGCCGGCATGTCGAGGGTTTCACGGTCGAAGCCTTCGGATTCGGCGGCCTCCGGGAGGCCGAGGAACATGAGCACCTTGTCGGCCTTCTTGGCGGCTTCGACAGCTTCGGCTTCCAGCGCCGGGTCGGCCAGTTCGAGATCAAGCGTGAAGCCCGGGGCGAAGCTGGCTTCGATGCCGCGCTCGGCGAGCGTGTCGAGGAAGCCGGTCATCTTGGTGGGGGTGATGTGCGAGGAGCCGCCGCCCTGGTAGCGCGGGGTGCGGGCGAATTCGCCGATGACGGCGATTTTCTCGCCGGCGTTCGGGTCGAGCGGCAGGATCGACTCATCGTTCTTGAGCAGCACCATGGATTCCACAGCGGCCTGATGGGCCACCTCGTCGTGTGCATCCACGTCGAAGCGGTAGCCTTCGATGCTCATGGCGGCACGGGCCTTGTTGGTCAGGTCGATCATGCCCTGAGCCATACGGTCGAGCTGGGCCGGGGAGATACGGCCGTCGCGGGCGGCGTACACCACTTGGTCGTCGGTGTAGCTCGGCGGCATTTCGAGGTTCAGGCCGGCGTTCAGGGAAGCCACGCGGTCGTGGTCGGCGCCCCAGTCGGACATGACGATGCCTTCGAAGCCCCATTCGTCGCGCAACACGTCGGTGAGCAGCCAGTGGTTCTGGGCGGAGTGCACGCCGTTGATGCGGTTGTAGGAGCACATGATGGTCCACGGCTGAGCGGTCTTGACGATGTGCTCGAAGGCCGGCAGGTAGATTTCACGCAGGGCGCGCTGGCTGATGCGGGCATCCACACGCAGACGGTCGGTTTCCTGATTGTTGGCGGCGAAGTGCTTCAGCGAGGTGCCCACGCCCTTGGACTGTACGCCGGCGACGATGCCGACCGCTTCATGGCCGGCCAGATACGGGTCTTCGGACCAGTATTCGAAACAGCGGCCGCCGAGCGGGTTGCGCTTGATGTTCACGCCCGGGCCCAGGATCACGGCGACCTTCTCCTGAATGCATTCCTCGGCCATGGCCTCGCCCACCTGGTGAATCAGCTCCGGGTTCCACGAGCTGGAAAGACCTGCAGCCGGCGGGAAGCAGGTGGCGGGCACGGAGTTGTCCAGATCGGTTTCGCCGGTGCTGGAGGCCAGGGACTTGCGCAGGCCGTGGGGGCCGTCGGTGATCATGTAGCCGGGGATGCCTTTGGATTCGACGCCCTGCAGGTGCCAGGCGTCACCGCCGGAGGTAAGGGACGCTTTTTCTTCGAGGGTCAGGTCCTTGACGGAAGGGTAAGTCTGCTCGCTCATGGGAACCTCTTTCTTTGAGTTGTGCGATATCAGTCTGTCCGTGCGGTTTGGCTCGGGTTGGCATGCGATGCCTTGGCGTATTCACCAGCTAACACATCAACGAACCCGTGCGATGGAATTCTTCCGTGAATCCCAGGTCGTTTTCTCTCGACCAACCGGTTGGTAGGTAGATTATCAAATTCATCATCGCAACACGCCAGAATCATTTGAAAACGCTACTAACCGACCGTAAGGTTGCCTTCATGAGCAGCAACTCCCCCACTCCACAGGCCGACGATCGCCGCAATGCCATCATCGAGGCAACGGTCGATTCCTTCGGCAAGCTCGGCTATTACGGCACCTCCCTGCAGCGCATCGCCACCGAGGTGGGGCTCACCAAAGCCGGCGTGCTGCACTATGTGGGCAGCAAGGAAGGTCTGCTCAGTCTGGTGCTCAGCGAGGTGTACGACGGGGAAAACTTGGATATCATGACCGCCATGGTTGCCAAGAGCCGGCCGCTTATCGCGGACATGTGGCGCAAGGTCGTAGCCATCAACGCCAAGCGCCCCGCATTGGTGCACATGTTCTCCACCCTGAGCGCCGAGGCATTGGACCCTGAACACCCGGCGCATGAATACTTTGTCAACCGCGAGCGCCAAACCGTTTCCAGCGCGCTGAACATTAATTGGTCCGTGCCCGATGGCGTGAATGTGGAGCACGTATTGCAGGCGGGCCTTTCGATGATGGACGGCATTCAGCTACGATGGCTGCGCTCCCCCGACCAAGACCTCAACGCCATGTGGGCCGATTGTGAGGAAGTGCTGTTCCCCCTACCGCAATGGAACGGGTACCGGTAGGCTCAAGCAACCTCGAGCATCAGCGCAGCAATCGCTCCGGTAGACAATCGGCCGCAGACATCACTTTGTCCTACGGCCTAGCGGTATCCTTCCCACTCCGGCAATGGATAGAAGAAGTCCTCGCACACCTTCCAGTGCTGTTCAAGATCAAAATCACGCTCGCCCAGCCAACGCATCTGCAAACCATCCAACGCGCTACCCATCGTGAGATACAAATCGACGAGGGCTTGTGGATTGCGGTAGCGCTCAGGCACATTCCACGCGACGCTCGCCACGTTCTGGCGACCTTTCAGGCCGCGCTGCGCAAAGTAATCATGGGCGGGGTGCTGCGGATCCATGGCTTCCGCTCGCAGCACCAAATACAGCTGCGTCAGGCGCGGATTATCCAGCGCCTGCTTGACCGACGTGCGGTAGATGGCGGGGAAGCACTGCGGCTTGCCGGTCTGGCGATAATCCTTTGCCATGGAATCCAAGCATGCCTGCGTGGGATTATCCGATTCGAACTGCCCCAGCACCAGCAGCAGCAGTTCGTTCTTGTTCTTCACATGGCGCAGCATGCCGGCCTGGGTGATGCCGATGCCGTCCGCGATCTCCTGCAACGAGGCGCCGTAGAATCCGCGCTCGGCGATGACCTTGGTGGCCTCCCGAATAATCTCCTGCCGACGTTCGTCTCCACTTTTGCGGCGACGAACC
The DNA here is from genome assembly GCF_018555455.1 of Bifidobacterium colobi. Taxonomy (GTDB): domain Bacteria; phylum Actinomycetota; class Actinomycetes; order Actinomycetales; family Bifidobacteriaceae; genus Bifidobacterium; species Bifidobacterium colobi. Next base: position 280,766 of record NZ_JAFEJU010000003.1, read on the forward strand.
GTTCGTCCGGTATCCGATGAGGCAGCGGCAGCCATAATCACCCTTTCTTGCAATGCTTCAACAATCTCATACCATCATAGCCGAGCCGCAAAACCCTTGCAGTGCAACGAAACACGCCGTATGCCACCGTTGCGTTGCCGAAAATGGCACCCCTCGCTATCATCTCTTTTTGTAAGTAAGTACTTACTTACTTGAGACAACGGGGTTCTCAGGATTACAAGGAGGTTTCACAATGTCCACCAACGCACCGAAGACCAAGGCTTGGAGGCCGTGGTTCGTATTCGCAGGCTGCTGCGTACTCTCGTTCATCGGCTTCGGCCTCATCGTCAACACCCAGGGCCTGTACTTCAACGCGCTGTCCGCCGAGTTCGGCGTCGGCCGCTCCCAGGTCTCGCTGCCGCTCTCCATCGAGCAGATCACCGCAGCCATCACCATGCTGTTCGCCGGCGCACTGCTCAAGAAGATCGATTCGCGCATCGTGATCAGCGTCTGCATCGCACTCGCCGGCAGCGTGTTCATTCTCGGCTCCACCTTCACCGCCATCTGGCAGTTCGATGTGGCCTTCGCCGTGCTCGGCGTGGCCTACGTGATTCCGATCGCTCTGACTCCACCGGTGCTGCTGTCGAACTGGTTCAATAAGAAGCTCGGCACCGTAATGGGCATCGGCATGGGCATCTCCGGCATCGGCGGCGCCATCTTCAACCCGGTCGTCTCCAACCTGATCACCGCCCAGGGTTGGCGTACCGCCTACCTCATCACCGGCATCGCCGTGCTCGTGTGCATTCTGCCGTTCTCCATCTTCGCGCTGAAGTTCGCTCCGGATCCAACCAAGGGCGAGCTGCCGTACGGCTACGAGGAGCAGGCCGGCAAGGGCGCTGCAACCAACGCCGCCGCCCAGGGCCTCGACGCCAAGAAGGCCTTCATGACCCGCGCCTTCATCTTCCTGTCCATTGCCATCATCATCCAGCAGTTCTCCAACTCCCTGCTGCAGCACATCTCCGCCCACGAAGTGCAGTACGGCTTCACCCTTTCCCAGGGCGCTCTCGTGATGACCGGCACCCTGCTCGGCGCCGCCGCCGGCAAGATGCTCATCGGCATCCTGCTCGACCACCTGAAGCCGGCCGTCGTGGTCTCCCTGTTCACCTGCATCGGCATCCTCGGCTGGGGCGGCCTGCTGGTCTCCCACATGCAGGCCCTCTCCATCGTGGCGGGTCTCTTCGCCGGCATCGGCCAGGGCTTCGTGCTGGTCGGCATCCCGTGGGTCATCCGCAACTCCTTCGGCCCGAAGGACTACAGCACCATCCTGTCCATCATCTCGATGTTTGGCTCCTTCGCCAACGCCGCGTTCACCACCCTGCACGGCACGTTGTTCGACTCCACCGGCAGCTACGTGGTCTCCATCTCCGGCGGCATCGCCATCTACGTGGTCGCCGCAGCGCTGGTCATCGCAGCATACGCCGGCCGCCCGTTCCACGAGCACAAGGACAAGGAACTGGTCGAAGCCGAAGTGGCAAGCGCAGCATAACAGCACTCACCATCCGCAACCGCACTCTATAAATCTCAGAACAAATAAGGAATAATCATGATTGTCGATCGTCAGGAAGCCATTGATCTGCTGGCCGAGCGCGCCGCACTGATGGCCAAGAACGATGCGCCGCATCTTGCAGCCCAGCATTTGCCGGAAGGCATCGAAACCATCAAGGACATCCCTTACGTGGATGATGCCCTGTCCGATCATCTGCTGGACGTGTACCGCCCGGAAGGCGCTGCCGAAGGCGAGCCGCTGCCGGTGTTCATCGACTTCCATGGCGGCGGCCTCTACTACGGCACCAAGGAAAACAACCTCTGCCGCGACATGATCCTGGCCGGCAAGGGCTTCGTGGTGGTCAACGCCAACTACCGCCTTGTGCCGCAGGTGAGCTTCTTCGATCAGATCGGTGATGCTCTGGCGGTGATGTCTTGGGTCAAGGATCACGTCGCCGAATACCAGGGCAATCCCGATCAGGTGTTCGTCACCGGTGATTCCGCAGGTGCCACGCTGGCCATGTATGCGCTGGCCGTCAACAATTCCAAGGTGGTGCGTTCGCGTTGGTTCATGGCTCCCAGCGGCCTGACCCCGCTCGGTTTCGTGGCGACCTCCGGCATGTTCCGTCTGGAGGGTGGCGTTTATGAGCCGCTGATCAGCTACTACACCGCCGCCTACTTCACCAAGCCAAGCGAGATCATCGCCATTGCGCCATACAAGAACGATCTCGACCGCCTGATCGTGGACGGCAACCTGCCTCCCACCTACCTCATCACCAGCGATGAGGATGTGCTCGCCGACAATTCCCTTGAGCTGGCACGCATCATGGTGCACCGCAACCGCGATTGCGAACTGCGCATGTGGCCGCTCGGCCAAGGCAAGGTTCTGGGTCACATCTTCAACGTGACTCAGGCCGGCGACGCTTCCAACGCCGAGGCTTTGGAGGTTATTGACGATATCGCTCGATTCGCACGGCGGTATCTGTGAGCTTCGCATCGCGCGCCTTCGCCATCGCGAGCGCCACACCACTGCCTCAGGCAGGTGTGGCGCTCGCCGCGTTCTCGTTCGGCAATCTCGCCACCTCCCTACTGCCGGAATCATGGTGGGCGCCGACGCACATCATCGGCGCGGTGCTCGGCTTGACACTGCTGATACCGGTATTGGCCAGGCACTGCATCGCCATCCGCAGCACCGCGGTACGCGCCGCGCTGGCCGCCGACTATCGCAATCCGATGATTGCGCCGCTGGCCACCACCATGCCGATGGCGCTGATCACACTGGGCACCTACTTCGCTCGCTTTGGTTCCGCAGGCTTACTGTGCGCGCAAATCATCTGGTGGTGCGGGGTACTGTGCATCGCCTCGCTGATGATGTACTTTGCGTGGACTTTCATTGTGCGCGAGTTTCGCTTGACTACCGTGTGCCCGGCATGGCTGGTCGGCTTCGTGGGCATTCTGGTGGCTGCTGTGACTTCCGGAACCGTTGGCCTCGCATGGGCGGGACACATTATTTATGTCATCGGTTTCGTTATCGACATCATCATGCTGGTGTTGATTTCCAGCCGTATCGCCTGGCATGGCTTGCCGACTGGCTTGCGGCCCACGATGACCATCTACAGTGCGCCCATCAGTCTGCTGGTCGCCTCATACTTCAGCACCAGCACTGTGCATAATCCACTATTCATGCTGATGCTGCTCACCTGTTCGCAACTCCTGTTTGCATTCGTCGCGATACTGTTGCCGTGGATGCTGGCCACGCCACCCTCCCCCGCGTATGCGGCGTTCACCTTCCCGCTGGTAATCACCGCCACCGCGCTCAAGAATGCGCTGATCATATTCGAGCAGGCTGGGTGGCAGGTGCCGCAGTGGGCATACTGGCTGCAGATCGGGGAAACGATGCTCGCCGGAGGCATGATTGTATTGGCGACGGTAACGTTCGTCGGGATTGCTCGGCAAGCGATACATGCATGATCTCGCATGCATCTTCGCCCGCCGAGCATATTGCCATAATGGGTCAATCACCCATGCCAGGTCCGACGTCGGCGTCCAGCCAATTCGACTGCGATGCCGGCAACCTTGGTATCAAGGTCATAGAACCACAGCAACACAGCCATAACGACGACCATCGCAATCGGCAACCATACGAACGTGTTAACCATAGCAGCAATCGCCACGGCGGATTGTTCAGCTGCGCCGCCATCGTAACCGCTCATGCCGAGAATCCACGCGATAGCCGCAGCGGAAACACCCATCGCCACCTTCATGGAGAAGCTGGATGAGCTGAATACCATACCGTCGGAGCGTACACCGGTTTTCCATTCACCGTATTCCACCACATCGGCGCTCATCGCATTCAGAGCGGCATTCATCGGCACAATACCGACCATGCGCACGATAATCGAAACGAAGAAAACCCATAGACTGCTTGGATTTACCAACACCAGCAGGCTGCCGGCAACCACCAGTGCCAGTCCAGCTAGTGATGAATTACGCTTGCCGAACCGTGCGACCAGCGGACCAGCGAATGGCAGGCCAATCACCAGCGGAATCACGGTCGCCAATCCGATGACTGCGGTCAGATTGGAATTGCCGAGTACATATTTGGCGATGTATGCGGCCATGCCGTTGGCAATTCCGTTGTACATCCACAGCGCGAAGTTCAGACCAAGCGTCAACCACCAGTACTTATTGCGAGCAAGCGCGCGGAAATGATCGGCGACAGCGTGATGCCCGGTACCGGAGGCTCGGGAACCGTTCCCAGCGGATTCATTGCCTACGATTTCGCGCGTATTTGCGAACGTGAACCAGTAGCCGAACGGAATCATCACAGCGATTACGCCGAAGAACAAGCTCCAACCGAACGACGAACCGGGGAACAAGCCGACTACCGGCATCACCAGCACGAACATGAGCATCGCGGCAATATTGGCGAGCGTCATGCGGAAGATATTCAGTTGGGTTTTCTCGTCGGTATCGTGAGTAATCAACGATGTAAGCGAAGCATATGACACATTGACTGTGGAATACGCGACATTGACTATCGCATAGACAGCCCAAGCATAGATGACGCCCGCCAGCGAATTGCCAAACGGATCAGCGAATAGGAACAGGAACGCGATGCCATATGCGATGCCGCCAAAGAGCATCCATGGGCGGGCCTTGCCCCAGCGCGATTTGGTTTGGTCCACGAGAATACCAACGGTCAAATCCCAGAAAGCGACCACAAGTCGCACAATAAGCAGCATCGACGCGACCATAGCCGGGGAAAGACGCACGACATCCGTATAGAACATCGTCAAGTACGTAGACATGGCGATGTTGCCGATGGAGGTCCAGAAATCGCCCATGCCGAAGGCGAATTTGGTAAGGAATGACAGTTTGTTTGATGGTTGTACAGTGTATTGAGACATAGAAAAACCTAGAAACAAGGCTCCCCATACGGGGAGCCTGAAAACTACTCAACAACGAATACGAACGAATCAAGCGACTTTGCAGATTCGCACGGCCATGTACTGCTTGCGACCAAGATCGACATGCGCCTTGCCATGGTAGGTGCCGGGCAGACGGTCGATGGTCATATTCCACGTATCGATGACATCCACCGTATATTCGCCGTTCTCCGGGAGCACCATATCTCGGTACAGCGAGGCATTGAATCCAAAGTAGAACAGTCGCCAATCCTCACCGCTGGTCATCACCGTGACATCCCAGTAGTCCTCGGATGCGTAAGGCGTCTCGCGAATAGGCACTACATCCGCTGGAGCTTCGGCCATAATCGAGCGCAGGAAACCAATGCGTGACGGAGATTCGCCATGCAGTTTGCCGCCATGAGCCCACCATAGCTGTTCGCCTTTGTCGATATACACTTCGCCATGGGTCACGTAGCCGCCACGCAACACACCTTCCCAGAAACGCCGGGTCTCCTCCTGCGCGGTCAGGTTGCCCCACCCCCAATAGATGTCTCCCTCATATCCAGGCTCATCCACAATCACCGGCTTATGGAATTGCTTGCGCCAATCCGACACGCATTCGGTGGTGCGGGTCACATCGATGCGTTGGATAGAGCAATGCGTGATCCAAGATTCGTTGTAGTCGAACAGGATTCGGCAATTATGAATCGAGCGGAGATGATTGTAGGGGTCATTCGCCATTACCACGCGAGCGTAGCGGCGCCAATCCTCTTTGCTTTTCTGCGGCATGAGATCATACTCGTTGGCGAACGACCACCATACGTTCTTATAGGCGGCATACCGTCGGGCAATGTAGCTTAAGTAGAACATGTCATCGTCCGCACCCATGTCGCTAAAGCCCCATTCCGGCTTGTCATACGGATGCAGCAGGATGATGTCCGCCTCTATGCCGAGTGCGTCCAGTTGGGCGATGCGATGATCCAGATTCTCAAAGAACGGCTCATGGAAACGACGATGATCGAAGCCCTGTTCCATGGATCCTTCGTATGCGAACATCTCCGGATCGGCAGTGTTAAAGTCGTAGAATTTAGGGAACACGCACATGCGGATTTTGTTGAACGGTGCTTGTGCAAGCGTTTTGAGCGTTTCCTCTTGAACGTCTTCTGACTGGTTGGTCCACGCGTAGCAGGTGGTGCCATAGGGTTGGTATGGGGTGCCATCCTCATATGAGAACCGGTAGCTCAGATTCTCTTCTTCGCCGGTAACGAGCACAGTGCCACGCTGTACGTCCGTGGCAAGCATGACGCGACCATGATTGTTCCCACGTGCGAGTACGCAAACAAATGAACCACTCACGCCATCGAGTGTGGAATCATTGGCATGCGTGACATAGGACCATTCTCCGATAGCCGCTGGCATGAATCGGATACTGTACCTTCCTTGGCCACGGTAGAACCCGTTCACCGTCATCTTCTCGCCAGTCAACGCGTTGAAGAAACTCGCCGACAGCACGACATCCTCATACGGATTGCCTTGAGAGGTTCCGGTCAGGTTGATTTCGAATACCTTGTACTGCTCGGTAGCCGGTTGAGCAACTGTCATGATTATCACCTTTATCGTTGAAGCATGCGCACGACTTCGTGCGCGATAATTCATGTTCATCGAATAGCAACCGAACAATGAATGCCGGAACTCATTCATTATCGGTTACTGATAGGTAACTTATCAGCGATGTGCGAAGTAAGTCAAATCACCGACACGCCGTGAACGAACCATCAACGGTACCCATCCCACTGTGGGGACGGAAACAGATAGTCCGAATATCGTTCCCATTCGGCCACGAAATCAATCGTGTCCGGGTTAGCCAACCAACGGCCTTCCAGACCGTACATCGTAGCGTTCGCCAGCATATACACGAACTCCCCGTCCACCCCATCGGGAACCAGCCAATCATGCTCGCGGAACTGCTGCGCCAAGCGAGCAGGGCGCTCGGCGAAATACGCATAGGCGGGATGCGCCGGCGACATGGCCTCCGCGTTGAGCATCTCGAATACTTTGACCATTTCAGGCTGTGCAGCATTTTGCGCCACAACCTCACGAAGCACTTCGGGAATTCTAGGCCTATCGCCTTCGCGCGAGCCTCCTCCCACGAATTGCGACAAATACCGCTCGACGGCATCCACTTTGTCGTAATGCCGTTCGATCACCGCAATCAGTAGCCCCTGCTTGCTTTTGACTCGATGAATCACCGCCGTCTGGGAAATGCCAATCTCGTTGGCAATATCCTGCAAGGACATACCGTAGTAACCCTTCTCACCGATGAGCCTCACCGCCACATCCACAATCTGATTGAAACGCTCTTGTGAACTCATGCGCTTCTTCGCAGCTTCCCTCTTCGGTGAACCAGCAGCATGTCCGTTAATCAGTTCGGCAATACGAGACCGCTCTTCCAGGTCCTTCATCTCACCCTCCAGATGTGAAGCATCGGCAGTATTCCCCGATAATCGGCATCAAATCAGTACTTACCGTATAGTAACAAAGTTTGCTTTTTCACCACAGAGAAGGCGGAACGACACGCCTTCTTGACAGACACATACAAGCCATTTATATTCTTAAGTTACTAGGTAGTAATAAATAACTACCTGTCCGGAACAGCGTCGTTTATCCACTCGCATTAACACCAAGGAGGGTGTTATATGGACACCACCGCAACGGTTGCGGCGCAACCAACAATCAGTATCGACAATCTCGCACCAGACACCGGCAAACCGCTGACCAAAGCCCAAGTCACACGATTCGGTCTTGGCTTCCTGCTCTTCGGCCTGACATGGATGACCGCAGGAGCCATCGGCGCAGGCGTGCTGCTCCCCAACAGATTCACCTATCTCAATATCGGCAAACCTGAAACCATATTGAGCATGATGAACTCGATCAGCATCATCTTCGCACTGATCGCCAATGTCGTGTTCGGCGCGCTATCCGACATTACGCGGTCTCGATTCGGTAAGCGCACCCCATGGATTTTCTGCGGCGGATTCGTTGCCGCGGCAGCCTTCTACTGCACATCCATCGCCACCAGCGTCGCGGGCATTGTTGTTGGATGGTCGTTCTTCCAAATCGGCATTAACATCATGATCGCCCCATGCATTGCCATCCTCTCCGACCGCGTGCCCTCAAAAATCCGCGGTACTATGTCCGCGTTCTATGGAGCGGGCAGCACCGTGGGCGGCTCTATCGGCACTATTGCCGGCTCTGCATTCATCAACAACGATCGACTTGGCTTCATCCTAGGCGTCGTACTGCTGTGCATATCCGGCATTCTCACCGTGTTCCTCTTCCCGAAGGAGCTCCCCTCCACCACCGCAGACACCCAACACATCAGCGTCAAGGAAATCGTCATGCAGTTCCGACCACCGACCAAGGGCGCTCGAGACTTCTACCTGGCGCTTGTCGGACGCATGCTGCTGATGGTCGGCTACTACATGATCATGGGCTACCAGCTGTATGTCGCCATGAACTACATCGGCCTGGAATCCACCGATGCTGCCGCTCTGGTCTCCCAGATGTCTCTCATCAGCACCGTCATCGTACTGCCTATTTCCCTGTTGGCCGGCCCAATCTCGGATAAGATGGGCAAGCGCAAACCACCAGTGGTGATTGCTTCCATCATCCTGTGCATCGGTTTGGCCATCCCATTCGCATCCCCCACCAAGATGGGCATGCTGGTGTTCGCCGGCGTCGCCTCCCTCGGGTACGGCGTCTACACGGCAGTTGATCAGGCATTGAACGTCGACGTGCTGCCCAACGCCGAGGAAGCCGGTAAGGATCTCGGCATTCTGAACCTTGCCAACACACTTGGTCAGATTCTCGCACCGCTGTGCACATCGACCATCGTTATCGCCACCAATTCCTACAAGCTCGCATTCCCCGCCGCAATCATTGCAGTGCTGCTTGGCGCGGTTAGCATTATCTTCATCAAGAAAGTCAAGTGAGGACTATCATGACAGACATTCATATCACTGATATAAGCCCGATTCCGGTAACCGAAGATTCCCGCCCGTTCGCCAGCGCGGCACAATGCTGCGACTTCGACCGCAACGGCTATATCGAATCCGAATACTACATGTCCGGCACAGCCAACGTGTACGAGACCCACGCAGACGGAACCATCGGGGTACGAACGCCGAACGCCCCTTATACCAATCGTTTTATTGTGCGCGCTCCTCGAGATACACGGTCGTTCAGCGGCAATGTCGTTGTGGAGATCATCAACCCCTCGGCCTTCATTGACCTTGAACGCATGTGGGTGCTTGGGCATACGGAAATGATCAGGCGAGGCGATATCTACGTGGGTATCACCAGCAAACCCAACACCATCGCCAAGCTACTGGAATTCGACCATGACCGGTACTCGAGTATGAACTGGGCGAACCCCACTCCCAATACGCCTTTCGGTTTTACCGACGAACAGTTGGCTGCAATGAACGGACGCATTATGCCGGATATCGACATCAGTTACGAGCCAGGCTTGTTCTGGGACATGCTCACCGATCTGGCACTACTGTTGCGTTCCAACGATGCCAAGAACCCTTTGCATGACTATCATCCGAAGCACATCGCGCTGGCCGGCTGGTCGCAATCCGCCGCTTATCTCATCCGATACGTCAATGATTTCACCTACCGCAGGGCCACCGATCATGATGTGTTCGATGGATTCATCGCAGCGGGACCGCCAAGATTCCTACCCACTCCGGTCAACCAATACGAAGTGCTGTCCACTCTCACCGATCTTGGCATCTCGAAAATCCGCACCGTTCGCAATCCTTGCATCATCATGCAAACAGAAAGCGAGAATTCATCCCTCGGCGCCCACGATGTGCCCCGCCCTGACGGCGACGAACCCGAATTCATGTGCCGCCACTATGACATCACCGGAGCCAGCCATGACACCCGTTACACACTGACTGACTACTATCAGGACAACCCCGGCCTTAAACGAGTCAATGCGCTTTTCGGCTATGACGGACGTTTCAACAAGGAGCCGAACAACTATCCCTCACAGTTCCTTGTAGCCGCAGCAATACGCAACCTGTTCCGCTGGATCGAAACCGGAGTGGCACCGGAGCCGAGCGAACCAATTCACACGAACGCTAACGGCACGAATGTGCGCGACGCATTCGGCAACTCGATTGGTGGGCTGCGCACCTGCCTGCTCGACTACCCCACCGGCACCTATTACAGCTACAGCGATATCAATCCGAAGTCAGAAGGCATGTACGGCAAAGGCATCGATGGCCTCTACGGCCATGAAGAGCCCTTCCCCGCTTCTATGCTTATCCACCTGTATGGAACGCTGAAACATTACGAGGAACTCTGCAAGCGGCACACGTTCCGACAAGTGACGCATGGATTCATCTGCCAGGAGGATGCTGACGCCCTAGTACGTTTCGCAGTATCCAAAGCCGAGGAGCGTGGCCTGAGATAAACACATAGATATGGAGCGCCGGTACAGTTGTCCGTCATTATGTTATGCGACACGCCGGCGCAATGCTGCGCATACCAAGGAACAGGCCGGTTTGAGGGCACTTAATTTCAAGCCTTGAAATTAAGTGCCCTCTATGCAATAATTACTTGCATCCAAGTTAATTTCAATGGTTGAAATTAATTGGTTTGTCAATGCACAACGTACCAGTTCGCCAAGGACGACGAAACCTGGACGCATTCCAAAGGAGGAATCGCATATGACCGACCCAACCGCGCAGAACGAAACCCTGAGCGCCGTTCACGCACAAAACGAACAACCAACCATCATGCCGATTTCCAAGCGTCGCCGCAACGTGCTCCTCGGCTCGCTTGGAGCAGGCTACATGAGCCTGTTCATGACTTACGCCGGACTGGTGGCCGTTCTGCTGCCGCAGCAGCTGCGTCTGCTCGACCCAGCCAATGCAGTCAACAACCTTGCACTCGTCACCTCGATTTCCGCATTCGCCACCATCTTCGTCCAGCCCATCGTCGGCGCGCTTTCCGATCGCACCCGCACTAAGTTCGGCCGTCGCGCACCGTGGCTGCTGCTTGGCGGTATCGGCGGCGGCCTGTGCACCATCGCCATTCAGTTCGCACAGAGTCTTTTCTGGATCGCGTTCGCATGGGTCTGCATTCAGGTGCTGCTCAACGCCTTCCAGGGACCGCTGTCCGCCATCATCTCCGACCGTGTTGAGAGCAAGGACCGTGGTCTCGCCTCTGGCCTGACCGGTGCCGGCATGTCCGTGGGCGGCACGGTTGGCGTTATCGTCGCAGGCCAGCTGCTCAGCCAAATCGGCGTGGCATACACGTTCTTCGGCGCATTGGTGATTGTCGTCTGCATTCTGTTCGTCATCGTGAATCCGGGACGCCCGAACCAAGGCGAACCCGTTGACAAGATCAACTGGCTGCAGTTCTTCAAGAGCTTCATCGTCGACCCGCGCAAGCACCCGGACTTCGGGTGGGCGTTCCTCGGCCGCTTCTTCATGATCCTCGGCTACCAGGCCATCACCAACTACCAGCTATACATCATCACCGACTACATCGGTGCCGACGATAAGACCGCGGGCAATGTGGTGTCCATCCTGTCCCTGATTCAGCTCGTCACCGTTACCGCATCCACCGTTATCGCCGGCCGTCTGTCCGACAAGTTCAACCGTCGTAAGATCTTCGTGGGTGTGGCTTCGCTGTTCATCGGCGGATTCATCCTGATCCCGCTGCTGTGGCCCACCATCCCCGGCATGTACGTCTACAGCGCAATGCTCGGCCTCGGCTACGGCACCTACACCAGCGTCGACATGGCCATGATGGTCGACGTGCTGCCCTCCGGCGAGGATGCCGCCAAGGATCTGGGCGTGCTCAACATCGCCTCCAACATTCCGCAGATGCTGACCCCGTTGTTCGCAGCCGGTCTGCTGAGCCTGTTCGCCGGCAACTACCAGGTGCTGTTCATCTACTCGGCGGCATCCGTGGTCTTCTCGGCAATCTTCGTACTGCCGATCAAATCCGTGAAGTGATGCGGTAATGCTGCGCCCTCCGCATACGCAGCAGCGCCAACCTTCACAACCATCCACGGGTTCGGGTGGCGACCACTGCCCGAACCCGACTCATCACATGCATCGCATTCGATGTAGGAGTATTACCATGACTTCCAATCCTTATTACGGCATTACGCATCGCGCACCCGTGGTGCACACCACATCCGGAGACGTGTACGGACGCTGGCAGAACGCGTCGTCCGCCGCTTACCTGGGTATCCCCTTCGCTGAAGCCCCCGTTGGCACCCTACGCTTCCAAGCCCCTCAGCCGCATGCGGCATGGGATGGAATCCGCCCGGCCGTGGAATACGGGCCCACGCCGCAACGCCGTCCGTTCGGCCCGGCCGTAACCATTCCCGAACCATCAATTCCGGGAGACAGCACGCTCAACGTCAACGTGTTCACACCCGCGCCGCGAGACACGTCCGCGCATCTGCCGGTCTATGTGTGGATTCATGGCGGCGGCTATTTCGCAGGCTCCCCCTCCTCCCCGTGGTATAACGGCCGCGAATTCAACGCCGACGGCGTGGTGACGGTTTCCATCTCCTACCGTCTCGGTTTCCAAGGCTTCGGCTGGGTTGACGGCGCGCCGCTCAACCGCGGATTGCTCGATCAGATCGCCGCGCTCACCTGGGTGCAGGAGAACATCGAACAGTTCGGCGGTGACCCTGCCAAGGTCACCATCGGTGGACAGTCGGCCGGCGGCGGCAGTGTGCTCGCCCTGCTGGGCTCTGCGAAGGCACAGGGATTGTTCCGCGGCGTCATCAGCGAGTCCGGTGCATTCAACGCCGTCACCGTCGAGCAGGCGGAAGCCATCGGCCGAGCCATGGCAGATGCTCTTGGCATTAATCCCACGATTGAGGCATGGTCGCAGGTCGATGAGAACACGATTCTCGATCATGAGCGCGATTTCAACGACATCAAGGAGATTCCTTCCAGCGCATCCAGCATCGACGAGCTCATCGGCATCATGAAGCGCGGATTCATCAGCGACTCCAGCCTCGGCTACGCCCCCACCGTGGATGGCGACGTGCTCACCGAAGCCCCACGTGAAGCGTATCGCCATGGCGTGGGATCCGGTGTGGCGCTGCTGGCGGGAACCGTGCGCAACGAGTTCTCGTTCCCCGTGCCCACCGCGCACACGTTGGCCGATGAGGAGGCCGCATTGCATGATGCCGGAATCTCGGATGAGGCCATTGCCCGGTTCTCCTCCAAGGTGCATCGCATCGGTGAGCATCTCGTCGGTGGCCAGATTCTCACCGAGCACATGTTCACCCTCGGTCTGGCACATACAGCGCTGATTCGCAAGGAATCCGGCGCCGGCGAGCGCACATGGCTGTACGATTTCGCACAGATGTCTTCGGTGTCCAACGCCTCCATGCACTGCGACGAAATCCCTTACGCCTTCAATGTGCTGGATGAGCCGAAGGTGCGCGAAGTGCTGGGCGATCACCCCTCGCAACCGCTCGCCGATGCGATTCATGGCCGATGGGTTGAATTCATCACCAACGGCACACTCGACGCGCCATCCGTAGCGGAGCATGACTGCGGCGCAATCCAATTCCTCGGCAGCGAACGGTACGACGATCATGCCTACCTGTTCGAAAAGGAGCTGGTCGAACTCGCTACACACTGACCGGTGACTCAATAATCCCAGTAGCCCCGCAGTATCAAGGGTGTTGTCATACACGATTGCAGTGTATGACAACACCCTTTCGCTATATCTCTCTCATCTGCGCATTGCCCTGCCTCAACGGCACCGCAGTACAGCACCAAGCGCCACGCGGTTACACTGCCGACCCCACTCGCAGCACAAGATTCTCACCGTGCATCAGGCGACCGGCGTTACTCAACAGATTCTGCCGCATCATCAGCAACGCACCAGGCATCGCCGCATCATCACGGTAATGACCTGCGAGCATGCCTCGCACACCCGACACTTTCATCGTTGCAAGATCATGCTCACTGAACAGCTCATCCATCATATGAATCACATAGCCACCGAAGATGACCCAGTCAGGAACCAGCAGTGCGATGGCACCGGCCAGCACCTGTTTGACACCGTCACGCGCACGATCATAGGTGGAGCGCGCCGGCTCGATATTAAGCTTGGCCAACCGCCGCAACTCTTTCAGGGCTGCGACATCGCCATGCTCGGACGCGAATTCACGCAATCCCCCATCGTCGATCATTACTTCGGGGGCTGCGACCGTAGCCAAACAACCGGTGCGACCGCACAGGCAATGGCGGCCGCTATTGGCGACCGGCATATGACCCAGACCGCCGGCCATGCCTTTCGAGCCGCAATACAGTTCGTTGTTGAGCACCACGCCGCCGCCGACGCCCAAGTCGGTTTTGAAATACAGCAGATTGAGACTATCCTCCGGCGAGATGCCGCCGTTTGAGCGTTGCAGGTAGTGCCGCTCTGCCCATAAGCCAGCGCTACCGTCATTGACCAGCACGATCTTCAGGTCACGCAGTATCGCAAGTCCTGCCGCCACGTCGCATCCCTGAGCATCGGCCTTACGGGAGCGTACATGCTCATACCATGCCTGCGGCAGTTGTTCTTCGATCAATGCGACCACATCCGCGTGATCCCATCCGAAATCGATTGCCGCCGGGATCGTGCGCAGATCGGCGTATACCGGTGCCGGAATCGAGATGCCGACCAATGGCAGCGAGTCAATGCCCTGCTGAGCCAGCACATCGAGAAGCGCGCAGATACGGAGCGCCACGAATCGCGCGAAATCGCCGATATTCTTCCCGCGGAAATCAGCTTGATAGGTTTCATCCAGCACCGTGCACCCACGCAGCGTCTGGCACACCAGTTTCACTTCGGATTTGCGCAATTCCAGCACCACCACAGGAAACGAATGATTGCCCAGCGCAAACATCGCCTTGCGCCGTGGCCCTTCCACGCCGCTCTGGCTTGCGCCCACCTGTTCGATGATGCCGGCTTCGGCAAGGTCGCGGATAAGCGACGTCAACGTTGCCGGGGTCAGACCGGTTACATTCGAAAGATAGGTGCGTGAATGCGATTCGCCGTCAACCAGCTGTTCCAGAACCAGTGCGATATTGCGGTCGCGCACATCGCGGCTGTCCATTTTCCTCGCCATAGTCTTGATTCCGGTCATCTTGCATCCATTATTGGCTTTATTGGCTGTGTAGTTACGCATATCCGGAACCTTGCGCCGGCCCGGAAACCATCTATGAGTTCCTATGATACGCAGGAAAGGATTCGCAGTTCGGAACCGCCACGCGTGAATCGATTGACGACTTGCGATTATTGGGATTATTCGCCGATGCCTTGTATCGACAAACGGGCCGCCTTCCTGAATGAGAAGGCGGCCCGTTCCTCTATGCGAAGCGTTGCGCTACGGCTATCATGCGGATATCATCATGCGACGGTGAAGGTGGTGCGCTTCAGGTCTTCGCGGCGCGACGAATGGCCGATCAGCAGCTCGAATTCGCCGGGCTCCACAATACGGTTGGCTTCGGAATCCACGATGGTGCAGTCGGCCACCGGAATCTCGAACGCGACGGTCTTGGTTTCACCCGGCTCAAGTGCCACGCGCTGGAAGGCTTTGAGTTCGCGGTCGGTCCAGCTGTAGGAGGTGACGATGTCGCCGATGTAGGCCTGTACGACCTCGGTGCCTGCGACTTCGCCTGTATTGGTGAGGGTGATTTCGGCGTGCACGGTGTCGGATTCGGCAAAAGTGCCGTCGGCGTTCGATGCGCCGCCGGTGATCACCGGTTCGCCATATTCGAAGGTCGTGTAGCTCAGGCCTTCGCCGAATGCGAACGCCGGATCCTGCGTGAGGTCGGCGTAACGGTCACCATGCTGGCCGCGCACCTGGTTGTAGTAGACCGGCAGCTGACCGGCGTGGCGCGGGAAGGTGACAGGCAGACGGCCGGACGGGTTGGTGATGCCAAAGATGATTTCGGCGATGGCCTGACCGCCCTTCATGCCGGGGTTCGCAGCCCACAGGATGGAGCCGGTACCGGTTGCGGGGTCGCTGACACGCTTGGCGAATACGCCATTCTCCCCCACGATGGAGGCGGGCAGAATCTGCGGCTTGGAGCTTACCAGCACGGTGACCATCGGCTTGCCGGTTTCCTTGGCCACGGCTGCGAGCGCATTGAGCAGTGCGTTCTGGCCGCCAAGCAGTTCAAGGGTGGCGGTGGAGCAGGTTTCACCGGTGAGCTGCACGGTATCGCCCACCACGGCCACAATCAGATCGGATTGGCGTGCATTGGCCACGGCTTCGTCGAGCAACGCCTGGTCAATGGCGGCGGAGACACCGATCTTCGGGCGAGGCTGGCCGTCCGGATAGAATTCGCCGGCCGGATCGGTAACGAGATCCACGATGTTGGCGCCGCGAGAGTAGACGACTTCGGCGCCATCGCCGGCAAGCTGCTTGATACCGTCAAGCACGGTGGTGATCATCTCGCGGGGCTGGCCGTCCGGCATCCAGGAGACCTGACCGGAGTTGCCGGTCCAATCACCGAGCTGGTTCTGTGCATCATCGGCCAGCGGGCCGACCACGGCGATGCGCTTGGCTTGGCTTGCGGCGAACGGCAGGTGGCCGTCGTTGCGCAGCAACGCCACGGCCTCACGGGCCAGTTCGAGGTTAATCTGCTGGTGTTCCTCGGAACCGATGACGGTCTTGATGCGCTCCGCATCCGGAAGACGCGGATCTTCGAACAGGCCGAGACGGAACTTCAGTGCCAGGATGCGGGCCACGGCCTCATCAATTAGGGATTCGTCCAAGAGGCCGGTCTTCACGGCTTCGATGGCACCCTCGTAGAACTGCGGGGTGGTCATGACCAGATCGTTGCCGGCCTTGACCGCGTCCGCGGCGGCGTGCACATAATCCGGCTTGACCTTCTGCTCCCACACGGAGCGGCCCACGTTATCCCAGTCGGTGATGAGTGTGCCGTTGTACTTCCATGCGCCGCGCAGCTTATCGGTCAGCAGCCACTTGTTGAAGGTGACCGGCACACCGTCGATGGATTCATAGCCGAGCATGAACGTACCGCAGCCTTCCTTGGCTACGCGTTCGAACGGCGGCAGGAACCAAGATTCAAGCTTCCTATGGGACAGGTCAGCCTCGGAAGCATCGCGGCCGCCTTGGGTTTCGGAGTAGCCGGCGAAGTGCTTGGCGCAGGCCAAAATCGCGTCCTTCGGCAGCGTCTCGCCGGCCTTGGCACCGCCCTGATAGCCCTTGACCATGGCGGAGGCAAGTTCACCGATCAGCATCGGGTCTTCGCCGAAGGTTTCGTCCACACGTCCCCAACGAGTGTCGCGCGCGATGCACAATACCGGGGAGAACGTCCAGTGCACGCCGGTGCAGGAGACCTCTTCGGCTGTGGCGCGGCCTGCCTGACGCACCTTTTCCGCGTCCCAGCTCAGTGCCATGCCGAGCTGTGAGGGGAAGATCGTGGCCCCTGGCCAGAAGGAGTAGCCGTGGATGCAGTCATCGCCGATGACCAGCGGAATGCCGAGGCGGGTTTTCTCGTTGACGGTTTTCACTGCGCGAGGCAGGTCTTCCGGGCTGGTGTGCAGGATGGAGCCGACGTGCTTGTTTACGATCAGGTCATCCAGGTCGCCGCCGCGGGCGTCGAGCTGCATCATCTGGCCAACCTTCTCCTCCAGCGTCATGCGGGAGAGCAGGTCTGCGATGCGCTCGGAGGCGGGCAGATCGGGGTTCTTGTAGGGCAGGGTTGCTGCGGTTGCGGTGGTTTCAGCCATGGTGGTTTCGCTTTCCTCGATGAAATCGAACATCTTTAATTACCGATTGGTAGTTTAACGCGACATACGATGCAACACGCGGAAAGCACAACATAAAGCGTCATGGAATCTCAGCAAACAGTCACTAAGTATGCGTCCCAACACAGCACCCGCATACTTAGCGCCGGTTCAGGGGTGGGAATCGGCGCTATGTATGCGCGCCAACGGTACACCCGCATACTTAGCGCCGGTTCAGGGGTGGGAATCGGCGCTATGTATGCGCGCCAACGGTACACCCGCATACTTAGCGCCGTTTCTGAGGCTCAAACCGGCGCTATGTATGCGGGACCATCGTTGAGCCGCATACTTAGCGCCGGTTGAGCACCTTCCAACCAACAGTCTGTGAAGTCTTGAGTCCCGAGACTCAGCGATAGCCGTCCCACAGTGGGGACGGGAACAGCAGCGGCTCGAATTCGGCCCATTCTTCGTTCAAATCGATGGCGGGTTCGCGCAACCAACGCAACTGGATACCGTCCATGACCTCCAATGCCTTGCGCACGGTGGGGCGAACCTCATCGAATGAGGAGAATGCCGGCGGGATACGCCAATCGAAGCCGGCATAGTACTGCCAGATCGAATCCTGACGAACGGCGAACTCCTTATGCAGCGGGTGGTCGGGATTGAACGTTTCCACCTGCAGTACGGAGAACAACTGCACCAGCATGCGGCGCTGCGAGTTGTAATGCACCAGATAGCGCAGATAGGCAGGCAGACGCAAATCGTCAACAGTGGATCCCGGTAGCCCGGAAGCCTTGAAATCGCTGACGTTGCCGCCCTCGTTGTAGTTGTCGAGGTACACCATCGAGAGCATGTTGTCTTTGCTGCCTATATAGCGCAGCACACCCTGCTTGGTGACGCCCACCGCATCGGCCACATCCTGCACGGAGATGCCGTTGTAGCCTCGCTCGGAGATCAGACGCACTGCGGCGTCGAGAATCTCACGCTTGCGTTCAAGCGGCGACTTACGGACTCGTTTGTGATTGGAAGTGGTTTCTGCGGCCATAGCTGCCTAGTGTATCCCACCTCATTACCAAGCGGTAACAAAGGGCTCCCACTGCGAACAATCACAGTAGGAGCCTTTCCGTCAATCAGCAAATCACCGCGAACTCGGTCACGCAGTGCGCAGCAACGGCTCGGCCACGGCTTGAATCACCGAGGTCGGCATATGCGAATCGTCGAAGTCGTGACGCGGATGGCTGCTGGCCTTGCTTTCCAACGTGTGCAAAGCGCCCAATGCTCCGGCCCCGTTTTCGCGGATGAGCGTGTAGGCGCGCTCCTTGGTGAGGTAGTCGATTTGCGCGTCGTACAGCACTCGGAAGGCATCTTCGATGGCGGGATCTTCGGCAATGGCCAAGTCACCGGAGATTTCGATTCGCGCAGCAGCTGGCACATGGGCGAGGGCGACTGCCAAGCCGAACGTATCCGCATCATACGAAAGCTGCGCCTCGACGGGCTTGCCATCCACGGTAGCCACAAGATCGGTGCGTTCCACACCTTGGAAGGTGATGGTCCATGTGCGGCGTTCGGGAACGGCCGCGGTATTGCCGGATACCGGTCCGATAACGAAAGCGGAATGCCCGGAAGGCTCGCGGCATCGTCCGCTCCCCCACGCCAGTTGAAGGTCATGGAGGTGGCGGCCAGCGCCGTCTCGTCCGGACGAGCCTGATTGGAGCCATCGTCTTCCTTGAGCGTAAACGAACCGGACGCACCGGGGAACACCAGCACCTCCAGATGCACGGGATTCGCGACGGAGTTCTCACGGCCGTTCAGCTCATCCAGCTGCTGAAGCGGCACGATGCCACCAGCCTTGGCGAATACCGGCATGCCATCAAGCCCACGCCACACCTCGAATTTACGGCCGTTGACTGAACGCGATTCGTAACGGCGACCAGTAAAGAAGTCAAACCAGGTGCCCTGCGGTAGCCAGACATCGGCTTTGGCCATCTGCACATCGCGGTCGGCGGGAGTCACGATAGGAGCCACAATCAGCTCGGTGCCGAAGCGGAATTCCTGCTCCACGCCGTATGCGTTCACGTTTTCCGGCGACTGCCAGTACATCGGCTCCACCAGCGGACGGCCTTCCGAAGCGGCACGCCAGTTCATCGTATACAAGTACGGCAGCAGCATGTGGCGCAGCCGCAGCGCCATATCCATCGCCGCTTCGGTCTGGGCATGGAAGTTCCACGGTTCCTTGCCGTTGAACGGTGAATCGGTGGAGTGCAGGCGGTTGATCGGGCTGAATGTGCCGAGCTGGTACCAGCGGGCTTCCAGCTCCTCATCGCGGTAGCCGAACATGTGGCCGCCGATGTCGTGGCTCCACCATCCGTAGCCGATGTTGGATGCGGTGGCCGTGAAGTATGGCTGGAATTTGAGTGACTCCCAAGTCACCACGGTGTCGCCGGAGAAGCCTACCGGGTAACGATGCGAGCCAGGACCGGCGTAACGCGAGAACGTGAGCGGCCAATGGCCGTCGCGTCCCGAGTCGAGATAGTGCATATGGTTGAGCATCCACAGCGGGTCCAGACCCTTTTGCCGGGTCACACCGCCTTGTTGCCAATCAAGCCACCAGAAATCGGTACCCATGTTCTCCAACTTGTGGTGGAGCTGGAAGTACGCGTCCATGAAACACGGGCTGGTGAGGTCGAATTCCACCGGCTCTTCGCTTGCGGGGTCAACACCCATGTGCTCAGCCACTTCGGCGTAGCCATCCTCGAAAGCACGGATGCCGTCGCGCGGATGCACGTTCAGCGTGGCCTTGAGACCATGTTCATGCAGAGTGCGTTGGAATCGTTCGGGATCGGGGAAGAATTGGCGGTTCCAGGTGTAGCCAGTCCAACCGGAGCCGTACTGGGGATCAACATCGTCCACGAGATGCCAGTCCATGTCGATGACGGCGGTGGTGAATGGCAGGCCCTCCTGCTCGAAACGATCCACAAGTTCGAGATATTCGTCTTCGGTGTATCGGTGGTAGCGGCTCCACCAGTTGCCCAGCGCAAAGCGTGGCAGCAGTGGGGTCGGGCCGGTCAAATGGTAGAAGTCCTGTACGGCTTCAATGAATCGGTGCCCGTAGCCGAAGAAGTACAGGTCGATGCCATCGTTGTCACGCGGAACCACCCAGGCGCCAAACGGATTGGATTCACCGTTGATTTCGGCAGCTTCATCGCCTTCAACGACGATATTGGATGCCGAGTCATCGATGACCGCCCAGCCATCGTGGGAAATCACACCGAGGCCAAGTTCCGTTTCGCCGTTCACTTCGTCCAGCGTGCGGGCGGTACCCCTGAGATTGCCGCGCTGCACGTCGCCGTAATGCCAGGTGTTCATCTGGGAGTTCGATACGCCCTTGACCACGATGCTCAGGCCTTCCTTGCTGAAGGGCTGCATATCATAGGTCAGGCGCAAGGCCGGCGTATCAACGATGAGCAGACCGTCACGCACGGTTTGGGTAAAGCGTGGGGCTTCACAAGCAAAGTCACGATTCACAACCATCTGCGTGGCGTGATCCTCGAAGCGCCCACCTTCCTGCCATTCAAGGCGGATCAGCGATTCGGTGATGACGCCGATGCGCCAGCGGTCGCCTTGAATCACCGCCGCCGGGTTCATGCCAGGGTTGGTCGCAAGTTTCGGGAAGGTCATGCCAAGCTCCTTTGCGTGGGGTGCCGCCTGCTGTTCATGACAACGATATCATCATCAGCCGCCAAATCAAGTCATCAAACATATCGCACAACAGTACTACCCAACCATTAAGTTGTTCATTATATTGTTCAATTATCCTATATATAGTAATATCGAACAGTATATTTGACATTTTACAACAATCAGGAGGATACAATGAATCAGCTCAGCAACCGCATTACTCCTGATTACATTCCTCGCCCAGCCTTATTGAATCGGGTACTTGCCCATCGAAACACACCAGATATCAAGGTCATTATCGGAGTCAGGCGTTGCGGCAAGTCGACGGTGCTCACCATGCTGGCCGACGCGCTGGTTTCTGATGGCATTCCCAGCCAAAACCTGTTCTATAAGCGATTCGATGCATTCGACATTCCTCTTGACTACGACGCCGCAGACTTGCATGAGGAACTCATTCAGGCGACTAAGCGAGCCGACACAGCCTATCCTTTCACTGTGATGCTCGACGAAATCCAAGACGTCCCCGGATGGGAAAAGGTTGTCAGACGTTTGCACACGCGAGAAAACACTGACGTCTACATCACTGGATCCAACGCCAATCTGCTCTCCAGCGATCTGGCCACCTACCTCACCGGTCGTTATATCGAGATTCCCGCTTTCCCCTTGTCGTTCAGCGAATACCTTGATTTCTCGCGCAGCACCAAGGAAGCACAGGGCCGTTTCCAAGACGATCTGCTCGCCGAATACTTACTCTATGGCGGCATGCCCGGCCTCTTTGCACTGCGAGAAAGAACTACGGAATCCATAGGAGCCGAGCTGCGCGATATCTACCAATCCATCCTGTTCAAAGACGTTGCCCAACGATACAACATACGCGATCTCAGCAGTCTGGAGAAACTGAGCCGGTTCCTATTCTCCACGTCCGGCTCGCTGTTTTCCGCGCGCAATGTAGCCAATACCCTGACTAGCGCCGGACAACCCATCAGCACAGGAACCGTCATCACCCAAGTTGACGCACTACGCCGCGCATTTCTGCTGTACCGAGCCAGTCAAGAAGGCATGCAGGGAAAAACCGTGTTACGACCGCTGAGCAAATATTATCCAGTCGACAACGGTTTCAGAGGCCTCTCAACAGGATTTTCCCCACGCGACATTGGCGCTCGTCTGGAATGCGCCGTATACATGGAACTCATCCGCCGTGGATATACGGTCAGCATCGGGACCAGTGATACATCAGAAATCGACTTCATCGCTTCGCACATCGCATCAGGTGGCATGCAAAAGCAATATATTCAAGTCACCGCTAGTTTATTGGACGAAAACACTCGCGCGCGCGAGTTTGCCCCACTTGTATCCCTCACCGACGCTTTCCCCCGAATTATCATCACCCTCGACCCGTACTCGGCAGGGATCAGCGAGAAAGGCATCACCGTGGTCAACGCAAAAGACTGGCTACTCGGCAATTAGGCATGCGTGCACACAATGACCATAAGGAAACCGCGCCCTGATCATCGGACTGCTGTTCTACAGACCCATGATCAGGGCGCGGTTCATTCACCATACTGAACCCAATCAGTCAAGCACGAAGGTGTTGAAGGAGCGCGGAGCGAGCGTTACCTTGATGCCGCGGGAGGCGTCGGCCGGGTCGGCGAATTCGAACGGCATCTCGTTTTCGAGCGCGTTCTGCGCCACCACGACCACGGTACCGTCCGGGTTGCGGAAGGCGATGGCCATGGAATTGAAGTGGCCGGTGGTGCCAAGCAGCTTGGCGCCCGGGCGCACATACTTGGAGAAGTGGCGCATCACGTAGTATTCGGGGTTGCGGCGCACTTCGTGGGTGTCGGCGGTGATGGTGAACAGGGAGTTCTGCCACCAGCCCCACGTGGAATCCTGATCGTCCAGAATCATGTTCCAGTAGGTGTAGGCGGTGGCGCCGTTGCGGAAGTAGTGGTTGATGAGGTGGAACACGTATTCCGCGTATTCCCAGGTGTTCTGGCCGTCGCCGCACTCGGATTCGGACTGGATGAGTTCAATCTCGGGCCAGGATTCATGGGTGCGGGCGATGCAGTTCTGACCGGCCCACTGGTAGGCGATGCCCTTGATGTAGTGGCGGGCACCGTCGTCGAAGAGGATGTTGTCCACGAAACGGTTGTAGTTGTTCAGGGCCATGCCGTAGCCGCCGCCGGTCCACTTCATGTCTTCCGGGCCGTTCAGGGTGCCGAGCCAGATGTCGGTGTCGAGGCCGGCCTTGTCGAAGGCGGGGCCGAGGTAGTCGCGGATGAAGACCTTCAGCGCCTCGGCATCCCACAGGGCGCTCGGGAACTTCTGGTCGGCGAACACCTCGTTCTGCACGTGCAGCTGGTTCACGGTGATGCCGTGCTCGGCGTAGGCCTGAATGTACTTGACCAGGTACTTGGCGTAGGCCGTGAGGTTTTCCGGAGTCTGGATGAGACGGCCGTAGTTGTAGGCCTTCGGACGCTTCATCCAGGTCGGCGGGGACCACGGGCTGGAGAACAGGCGCATATCCGGCTGCCATTCCTGGGCGCGGTGGATGTACGGAATCAGGGTCTCCTCGTCGCGCTCGACGGAGAAGTGCTCCATGTCGTAGTCGCCTTCGACCTCGTCGTAGCTGTACCAGTGGTCGGCGAAGTCGTTGGCGGCAACAGGCGCGCGGTTGAACGTGAAGTTCATCTCTTCGGGGTCGAAGAGTTCCTTGATGATCTGGTCGCGTTCGGCTTCGGTCACGGTCTGCAGCGGCAACCAACCGAGTTCGTTGAAGCAGCCGCCGAAGCCGCGCAGTGACTGGTATTCATTGCCGTCGAGCTGCAGGTCCGGGGCCGCGGTCGCACCGGTGGCGGCAACGTCGGCGGAGCGATCGACGAGTTTGGCGTCGGGGGTGGTGGCGATCCATGTGGTCATGATGGATTTCCTTTCTGATAATGGTTGGCTGGCGCAGCTATTGCAGCCACGCGGCTCTTCGTTGAGTTATGCCGTTCGCCGTCAGTTGACTTCTTTATCTAACAGCTACTAGATAAAGTATAGCGCAAGTAGAACCTAGAAAACACCTGCGTGTCTTCATTATTTCTTGAAACAGGATTAAAAGATATCTATTTTTTAGTAGTTAATAATCAGGTCCGGCACATCGCACACAATAGCCCGCCATACGCATGATGGCCTCCCCTTGTTCCAGGGAGGCCATCAGAGCCGTCAATCATGCAACCAATCGCGCCAACGCATCACGCGAGCGCCACGCGCAAGGTGTTGACGGATGCGGCAGACAGTCGAACCGTGATCTCACTGGTCGAGTTCGATTCGCCACTGGCACGAGCCACCACATGATCATCGATGTCGACGTCATGCGCGCGTACCAGATCGGGCTGGTCAACGGTGTTGCAATCGTGGGGATCGGCTGCGGCAAGCTCACGCATCTGCTCGACGCGCGCTCCAGCCGGCAGCACCAATGTGACCGTTGCCTCATCGCTCATATGCGCATTGGTGAGGTTGATCAGCAGCTCGCTACCGTCCACCGACTTGGATGCGAACACATACACATCCTTGTCATCGGCATCGGCTCGCGGCACATCGAGCGCCACGGCACCCCGGTGCTGCTGGTACATCATGAACACGTCGTAGTTCGGCGTGAGGATGGTGGCGTCACCCTCGGTGAGGATCAGCGAGTTGAGCACATTGATGGTCTGCGCGTTGCAGGCCATGGTCACCTTGTCGCAGTTGCGCTGCAGCAGATCAAGGGTGAGCGCGGTGGTGATGGCATCGCGCATGGTCACCTGCTGCTTCAGCGCCGGGCGCGCATAGAATGCGGGCTTGTGCCAGTTGCCCCATTCGCCGATGATGAGATCCACATGCGTGAGCTTGGTATCCATCGCCACTTCCGGCTCGTTGATGAGTGCGAGCCCGTCGTTGATGAGACGCCATTGATCGCGCAGGATGTCCTCAAGCTCCAGGCATCCGGCGATGACCTTGTTCCAGCCGGCTTCATCGAACTCGGTGGGCGTATCCGCGTCGTTATCCACATTCCAGTTGTAGAAATGCAGATCGTAGCCGTTGATGCGCGGCTGGCGATATTCGGCGAGTCCGCGGAAGAAGTCCTGGGTCCACTTGACGCGTTCACGCGGCTTGTTGCCGTCGGGGCCGCATGCGATGGCGTACATCGGCGAGGGTGCGAACACATCCGTGGTGAACGAGGGCATGGCCGAGGCGAAGCGTCGGTATTCATCGAGGTAGGTGGATGGGGTCATCGTGCCGCCGCCAGCCCAGACCTCGTTGCCGATGCCCCAGTATTTGACGCCATAAGGGGCTTCGTGACCGTTGGCGGCGCGTTCGCGGGCCAGATCGGTGGGCTGCTCGCGGTTGCAGTACTCCATCCAATCCTTCATCTCGGCCACGGTGCCGGACAGCATATTGATGTTGATCCACGGCTCGGCGCCGATCAGCTCGCACAGGCGCAGGAATTCGTCGGTGCCGAATGCATGGTCGTCCAGCTCGTAGGTGGCGAAGTTCTCGTTGAACGTGGTTGCGCGGTGTTCGCGCGGGCCGATGCCGTCACGCCAGTGGTAGGTGTCGGCATAGCAGCCACCGGGCCAGCGAATTACCGGCGGCTTCAACGCGCGCAAAGCGTCAAGCGTGGCTTTGCGGTAGCCGTGTTCGTTCTCGATGGCGGAGTCCTCCCCCACCCACAGGCCTTCATCGATGCATTCGCCGAGGAATTCGATGAACTGTCCGTGCAGCTTGGGATCGATGCTGCCGATTTCCTGATGTGGATTGATGATGATGGTCATCGGTTTACTTCACCTTCTTGATCAGCATGATGAACACGCAGCCCACCACTGCAAGCGCGATGGCGGTCGGGAAGACCAGCGCGTAGGACTTGGTAGCCACCACGATCGAGGAGGTCACGATCGGGCCGACCATCTGACCCAGGGTGGTGGCGATGTTGAGAATGCCGAGGTCCTTGCCGGCCTCCTCCTCGTTCGGCAGCACGTCCACGTTCAGCGCCTGATCCACGGAACCATACATACCGTAGCCGAAGCCGCCGATGGCGGAGAAGAGAATCATACCCATGGCATTGTGCAGCAGCCACGGCATGGCGTAACCCACGGCGAGCAGCAGGCTGGCTGCGACGACCGGCACCTTACGGCGGCCGATCTTATCGGAGATGGGGCCTGCGGACAGGGCGGAGACTAGGGAGACGACCATGAGCACCACGCTCATGATGGACAGGGTGGAGCCGGCGGACTTGTCGTCGAGGCCGATGAAGTCCTGCAGGATGTAGAGCTGGTAGTTGAGGATCATGTAGTAGCTGAACAGCAGCAGGGAGCGGCCCACGAACGCCAGCCAGAAATCGCGGGAGTCCTTGACCGGGGGCTTGAAGCTCACGAGGATGCTCTTGAAGTCGGCCTTCTGCTTGGGCATGTCCTTGCTGGAGGCTTCGCGTGGCCAGAAGATGACCGTCAGAACGCCGGACAGTGCCATCACGATGCCGGAGACGATGAAGCCGGGCATCATCATGGTAATGAACTGGGCGCCGACGATCTGCCCCAGGGCGGAGCCGAACAGCGTGCCGGCGGAGATGAATGCGGACATAGTGCCGCGCAGGCTTTCCGGCACGCGGTCGGACAGCGAGGCGACCACCGGAGCGATCATCATGTTGAGGCCGACCATGGCTAGGCAGTAGCTTACGCCAATGCTCACGCCGTCTGGCAGGAAGCCGATGAGGAACAGCGTGACGCCGGCGAGAATACCGCCGGCCGCGATCCACGGGGTACGGCGGCCGAAGATGGAACGCGTGCGGTCGGACATATTACCGACCACCAGGTTGGAGATCAGCGATGCGAGCGCGGTGGCGGAATTCAGCACGCCGAAGATCGCATCCTTGGAATCCGGGGCGATGATGGACAGGCGCTGCGGCAGCAGTACGGCTGCCACAACCTGGAGGGCGAGCATCCAGCAGAACGAGAAGATGAAGAAGGCTACGCAGAAGCGGGTCTTATCCATTTTGGACAGCGGACCGGAGGCCTGAGCGGGCTGGACTGCAGCCGCAGTGCTTTCCTGAGACATGGAATCTCCTTGCAATCATTGATTCTTACCCAATCTCGACCGGCCTTCATTGGTGCGGGGCGATTGGCTTATCAGCATGCCGTCTTGGCCTGCATGCCCACTATCTTATATCTTTAAGATAATAGATAGTGCCGGCGTGTCGGAAATCATGCACCCATATGCCGCTTCTGTGCCGGCGGACAATCGGCAGTGGTACCCTCGGGAAAGCAACAGAAGGGAACGCACATCACCATGGCTTCGACTACCAATCCGCTTCGCCGACGCATCAGGCTGACTCCGCAGCAACGCCGCGAGCAAATCGCGCAGGCGGCGGTCAAGCTCATCGTGCAATACGGCTCATATGGGTTCCCCATGCAATTGCTGGCCGATGCCGTGGGCATGAGCGTGCCAGGTCTGAACCATTACGTATCCAGCCGCGAGGAAGTGCTCGCCCTCGTGATCAAAACCTTCTATGATGCGCAGACCGGCTCGTATGCGCCAATGCCGGAAGCCGAGGAAGCCTCTGATGATTCCGGCACGGCAGTCGATACTCAAGCCACATCGGTCAGCATGCCGGCGTATTTGCGTAAGCTGGTGGCCAGTAATGCCGAACGTCCGCAAATGGTGGCGCTGTTCATGCAATTGGCGGTGGAAGCTTCCGACCCGCAGCATCCGGCGCATGAGTTCTACCGTGACCGCCATGCCACGATTTTGAAGATGATGATGGATGTCGATTGGAGGCTTCCCGAGCAGTACCGCACGCCGGAAGCCATGCATGACCTCATCGTCACCGTGTTCTTCGCCATGGATGGCGTGCAGGTGCAATCCATGACCAATCCGAATGAATCCATGGTCGAACTCTGGGCTCGCGCCGAACGCATCCTCTTCCCCTCCCCTATCTGGGACGGGTATCGCTGAGCCTAACAGCCACAATGCCGCGACTGTTGCCGCAGGTGGCGTTGCGCGCACTGCGCTCAGTAATGCGGCAGGCCCGTGATGCACCGACGGTGAACCATGTTCACGTCGGCGCATCATGGGCCTGTTTGCGAGTTTTACGAAACTATCGAGTCGATCAGTCGACAATTCAGTCCACAATAACAGCCAGATTCCAGCGCGGAATCGTCAGCTCCTCGCCAACCTCAACGCTTCTGCCCGGGCGCACGGCGAGCGCTGCGGATGCCGCGTCGTCAACAGTGCCGTCC
Organism: Bifidobacterium colobi; assembly: GCF_018555455.1. GTDB lineage: Bacteria > Actinomycetota > Actinomycetes > Actinomycetales > Bifidobacteriaceae > Bifidobacterium > Bifidobacterium colobi. The sequence continues at coordinate 309,441 of NZ_JAFEJU010000003.1, forward strand.
GGACCGATGATTTCGGGAGCCACGACCACCGAACCGGCCACCGGGCTGGGGAAGGTCACCGTATCGGCTGAGTAGTTGAGCAGGTAGGTCACGGTTTCGCTGGCCTGATTCACGCCTTGACGCACGGTGACGGTGCCCGCGAGCGGCAGACCAACCGGATTGATGCCGGCATGCGCCACGGCTTCGCGCACCACGGCGCGCATCGTATCGGCATCAAGCAAGGTGCCGACCCATTCGGCGCTGCCCTGGCCGAACTGGTGACGGGTCACCGCCGCATAGGACTCCCATGCATAGTGGCCGTAGCGGGCGAGTACTTCGGTATGGGAATCGGCATTGACCTTGAGCAGTTCGATCAGCGCCTCGGCTTGGGCTGCGGCCGTGCCGGCAAGTGCGGCATCATCGGCGAACTCGACTGCCACCCGCCCCTTCGGACGCGTGAACTGGTTGTAAGTCAGGCCGAACACATCGGTGAGGTTGTGCGGCGCACGGTCAGCCCATACGGTGACCTCATCGTCGGCGACGAACGAGCGCATCGTGGAGAGCAGGTGACCACCGTTCGCCACGAAGTCGCGCAGTCGGGCGATGGTCTCCTCCGGCGTGCAGTAGAGCGCCGGGGTCACGATCATGGCATATTGCGCGAGACGTTCGGCGGGCGCATCCACCGGCAGGAAGTTGCATTCCACGTTGAGCTGGAAGAAGGCATCGTAGACGCGACGCACAATGTCGTTGTAGTTGACGCCCACGCCATCCGGGAATCCGGTTTCCACACGGAACCATTCAAGTGCGGACAGCGCCTCATTGGAAACCATGATGGCCACCTTGTTGCGCTTGGCCAGATGCACCAGACGCCCGCCCACAGCGGTATCCGCAACCTCGCGGCCGAACACCCCGGCCTCCTCATAGGTGGGGTTCGGTTCCATGTCGTGGCTCAAGAGGCCCTTCCAATAGGTTTCGAAGGAGTTGTGGATGGAATGCCAGTGCCAGTATTCCACCATGTCCGCGCCGGAAGCCAGATGGGAGTAAGCCTGCAGGCGCAGCTGGCCGGGGAACGGCACCCAGCCGTGCTGGCCTTGGGCCTCGGTTTCCAATACCAGATAGTTGGCGCCGTTCTTGGTGGAGCGGGTCACATCGCCGCCGAAGGCGATTTCGGTGCCGGTGAGCTCATCCTCGGTGGGATGATAGATGTCCACGCCGGTGATGTCTACGGCCTTGGAAGCCTTGAAGTGATCGACTGCCGGCTGGATGCCATAGGAGTAGCCGCGCCATTCGAAATCGAAGTTCTGGGTTACGAACTGGTCCTCGCGGGCGTATTCGCGTACGATATCCGCCTGCCATGCGAGGAATTCTGCCACCTGCGCGCGGCGGAATCGGTCGAATTCGCCACGCAGTGACTGATTGATGGTGTTGGTCACGTCAGGGAAGTCCTGCCAGGAGTCCACACGGTTGGACCAGTAGTCGAGTCCGAAGTGCGCGTTCAGCGCGTCCAAATCATCATGGAACTTTGCGCGCAGGTACTTGACGAACAGTGCCTGCATATCCGGACTCACCGAATCGTAATACTTGGTTTCGTTATCCACCTGGTAGCCGATGACCGCCGGATGGCTCGCCACATGTTCGATCAGGCGGCGGATCACGCGCTCGCCGTAGTACCGGTAGGCGGGGTTGACGATGTCCATAATCTGGCGCGGACCATACTTGCCGGGGCCTGCCGGGGTGACGGCCAGCACATCCGGGTGCATCTTGACCAGCCAGGCGGGCACTGCGTAGGTGGGTGTGCCCACGATGACGGCGATGTTGTGGCGGGCTGCGGCCTCCAGCGCGCGATCGACATGGCTGAAGTCGAAGACGCCGGGCTGTGGCTCGCAGGTGCTCCACGTGGATTCGGCGATGCGGATCACGTTGATGCCGGCGGCATCCATCATGCGCATGTCGGTTTCGATGCGGTCTTGGCCGGCGGGCATGTATTCGTCATAGTAGGCTGCGCCGAACAGAATGCGGTCAACGCTGGTCTTGCTCATAATCGTTGGTCTTTCTTTTTCGATGATGCGATGCCCGTATGGGATCTGGTACTTGTTGAGAACTCGGGTGATATGCGTCAGACCGCCCGGCGAGATGCGGTTCTCTTCGAGCGGTCTGACGAGAGGAGGGATTTCGGAAGGGGGAAGTTCACGTCCCGGCGTGAAGCCGGTGGTCAGTGCTTACTTGACGCCCTTGATCATCATGATGAACACGCAGCCGAGCAGCGCGAACACGATGGAGATCGGGAAGGCGGCGGCGTAGCCGAGGGTCATGGTGATCACGGACATGAGCACCGGGCCGAGCATCTGGCCGAGGGTGGTGGCGAGGTTCAGCACACCGAGGTCCTTGCCGGCCTCTTCCTTGTTCGGCAGCACGTCGACGTTCAGTGCCTGATCCACGGAGGAGTAGACGCCGTAGCCGAGGCCTGCGATGCCGGCGTAGAGGAACATGCCCAGCGTGGTCGGCATGATCCACGGCATGGCCATACCGATGGCGAACAGCACGGATGCTGCGACGACCGGAATCTTACGGCGGCCGATGAAGTCGGAGATCGGGCCGGCGACCACGGAGCCACCGAGGGAGACGACCATGGTGATCACGGACATGGTGGCCATGGCGGCACCGGCTGCGGTGTCATCGAGGCCGATGTACTTCTGGAAGATGAGCAGCTGGTAGACGGTGATCATCTGGTAGCTGAGCAGCATGCAGATACGGCCGGCGAACGCCTTGTAGAAGTCGTGTGCGGTGGAGAACTTCGGCGGGATGAAGCTCTTAAGCACATCGGATGCCTTGCCCTCGTCCTTGGGCAGGAAGTCGGCGGAGGATTCCTTCGGCACGATGATCACGGCGACGATGCCGCCGAGGAACATCAGCACACCGGCGAGGATGAAGCCGGGGAACGGCTTCAGGATGAAAGCGGAGCCGATCAGGGTGCCGATCGGGGCGCCGCAGGTCTGGCCTGCGCCGAAGAAGGCGGACATGGTGCCGCGCACGTTCATTGGGATGCGGTCGGAGATCATGGCGACCAGCGGGGCGATCATGGCGTTGAGGCCGAACATGCACAGGCAGTAGATGATGGTGATGGCCACGGCGTTGCTCACCATGCCGGTGAGGAACAGGGTCACGCCACCGAGGATGGCGCCAAGCACGATGAACGGGGTACGACGGCCCCACTTGGAGCGGGAGCGATCGGACAGGGTGCCGAACAGGAGGTTGGAGACCAGGGATGCGACTGCGGTGCAGGCGTTGATCACACCGGTCAGACCTTCGACGTCCGGGCCGAAGATGGACTGCAGGTGCTTGGTGAGCAGCACGGCGGAGACGATGGCCAGACCGCTCATCCACAGCAGGCCGAAGACCAGGAAGCCGGCGCCGAAACGGATCAGCGTGACCTTGTCCATCTGCTTGCCGGTTTCGGGAGACAGCGACGGATCCTTGTCCGCCGCTTCGATATTCGCGTTGAAGGCCGCCAGACGCTCGTCTGCGGGGATTGCGGTTGAAGCACTCATCCTTGAACCTCGTGTTTCTATTGCTTCTCGTGTCTGCTTTGACATGTATCTAACATGCATTAGATATGCCATTAGCATAAACCCACGCGCAATCTTTGTCAAATTGTTAAATACCAAGTAGTAGATAGTCGAGAATCATTGGAATTCCAGCGTTTTTCAGCCCAAAATAAGCAACCGCGACACGCGGATGAATCATTATCTAGTTACAACTCATCAAGAAGAGCAGCGGCATTGCGGGCGCGGCACAGCACGGTACTGCACAGCATTGCAGGCGCGACACAGCACTGCACAGCACGGGCGCATCACCGACTGCGTTGTCGGCAATGCGCCCGAAACAGCATCAACGGTAGTTATCCCACAGCGGCGAGGGGAAAATCAGCGCCTCGAACTTGAGCCATTCATCGTACAGATCCACCGGAGGCTGGCGCATCCAGCGCAGCTGCACACCATCCATGGCCTCGATGCACAGGCGCACCACGGGCTTCATGGACTCCTCCCACAATCCCAGTTGGGAGGGAATCGCCCACGGATACCGGCAATAATGATCCCAGACCGCTTCCGGACGGTTTTCAAAGTATTCGTACAATGGGTGTTCGGGGCTGAACGCCTCGGATTCCAGGTTCATGTACAAGCGCACCATTTCGCGGCGTTGCGCATTGTACCGGACCAGATAGCGAAGGTACGAGGGGAACAGCAGCCGGTCCGGATCGCTGCCGGGCAGCCCGGAGGCCATGAAGTCATCCGGGGTGCCATACGTGTCGTAGCTGTCGGTAATGAGCATCGACAGCAGGCCCTCTTTATTGCCAATGTAATGCAACAGGCCCGGCTGGCTCATGCCCACCGCCTCAGCCACATCCTTCAGGGACGTGCCGTAATAGCCCTTCTCCCCCACCAGACGCACGGCGGCCTGTGCAATCTCATTGCGCCGCTCTTCGGGGCTTTTGCGTACTCGCTTCTGCTTCGCTGCTACCATGCACGCCATTATATCGAATGCTCATTCGATAAGACACGCTTTCCATCTCCCATATGCACTTTTCGCGAGAAAAGTACGAATAAGAGCACTATGCAAGTGCGAATATGCTCCCGCTATCAGCTTCAGGCTGATTCCACTTACTCCTGGAACACGTCCGGGTGGTTCGGGTCGCCGGGGATGTCTGCCAGTAGGCCTTCCAACCCCAGGAATTCCTTCCAGAATTCAAGCGGCTGGCCATACGGCGAGGCCTGGCGGCCATGTGCCTGAATATTGGCCTTGGCCTCGAACACGTCCTCTTCGGAGATGCCGTCGAAGTAGCTTTCCAGCCGCTCACGATTCTCCGGCACATAGAACAGGGAAGCCACGATTTCGGTCAGACGCTCCGCACGCTCGATCGGCAGCGAATCCCAATGGCGCAGTTCCACGAAGTTCTTCAAACGCACATCGTTGAAGTGGGTGGAGATGATGTGGTTGATCTCGTAGGGGTTGAGTTCACGATCCGGATACACGTCGCCGGCGTTCTCGCGGAAAGCCGGGCGGTGCAGTTCCTTGGGAGTCGCACCGGAAGCCACAGCCTCGGGCGTATGCGTCAGATCGGCGAACATCAACGGCGTGGACAGTACGTCGACCGCATAGTCCTCCCAGCCGAAACGCGGGTCGAAGAGCCCTGGAATCACATTGGTGCGCTGGAAGTCGAGATAATCCCACATACGCTGGCGCAGCAGTGGCCACGGGTTCGTCTCACCTTCGAAATACGGGGTGTTGCGGAAGAAGTATGCCAGAATCGGGCCGATCACTGTACCCAAACGCATTTTCTCGATGGCGTCATGCTCATCCACGAAGTCGATGCTCACCTGCGTGGATGCGGAGCAGCGCATCATGCACGGGCCGAACTGGCCTACGCGGCCCAGATAATCGGTCATCGCATCATAACGATCCTTCGGGTTCACCGGCACATCGGCGAAGCTGGACTTCGGCTGGTAGCCGTAGTTGACCAAACGGAATCCCAGATCGTTCAAGATTGGGTCGGCTTCACGACGGAACTTGGAGTACAACGTGATCAGATCGCTGGGCTTCTTCAGGATGCCGATCGAGGTCTCCACCTGACCGCCCGGCTCCAGGGATACCGAGACACCCGGCCTGCCAAGACCCACCAGATGACCGTTTTCCCAATACTCCTTCTCTTCATCGTAGTAAGGAGCAAGACGCTTCAGCAGCGCTTCAATACCATTCGGCTCGTAATAGCTGACCGCCGTATCGCTGCCGTTATGCACGGGCAGATGCTCGATTTCCACACCGAAACCGCCTGTACCACGCTCGGCGCGGCCGCTTTCGAAGAACTTCAGCAGGCTTTCGACATGCTTGGGGTTCGGCTTGGCGAGCAAATGCGCATAACTAATCCTCGGAGTAACCATACACGGTATGGTATGCGAGTCAGGTTACTGCCGCGCCCGAATGCCCGCCAATCGGCTATATAAAAAACCGATAGCGGGCATCATGCCGCAGCAGACCATCATGCCGCAGCAGACCATCATGCACCGAAACACCCGAGAACACGGGACAACGTAGTTTCCGCTATACTCAATTATTTGTAAAGTTCATTTACATATATCGGCAACGTAGCTGATACCGACGCCCTGCTTCACCTCATATCCATCCTCGATTCCCGCATCGCACACAGTAAGGAAGTTCACCCACAACGCGGGCCACAGCAATGTTGCATTCGATCTACACGAGCAGGGCGTCCATATGAAAGGAAGAAGATATGTCACTGCCCACTTCTGGGCATGGCCCCAAAACCATTGCGGCAATAGTCGCATTGGGAACTGCGCTCGCCTTCGCCACACCAACGGCGGCATTCGCGCAGCAGACCACCAACACCAAGGATTCCTCCAAGGGCACCACCTACTACGTGTCATCCGAACACGGCAATGACGCCAATGCCGGCACCAGCCAGAACAGCCCTTGGAAAACACTCACCAAGGTGAACGAAATCGCCTCCGACCTTGAGCCGGGCGACAGCGTCCTGCTGGAGTACGGCTCCGAGTTCAACGACCAATGGCTGCATATCAGCAATACCGCCGGCACGCCGAACGCCCCGATTACGATCTCCGCCTATGGCGATGCGGCCGAAGGCAAGCCGCTTATCGCCTCCAATGGCGTGGAAGGCAGCCAGTGGTATCAGGATTACCGTGCCAATGTGGGCAACCATAAGACCCGCGGTACCGTATCCACCACACTGCTGCTCAAGGACGTCTCCTATATCACGGTCTCGAATCTGGAAATCACCAACGACGACGAGAACGTCTACGATCCCATCGACTCCTGGCAGTGGACGGACACCGCCGACTCAGACGGCACCAGCCTTGACCGCAGCGCCGACCGCATGGATCGCACCGGTGTGGCCGGCATTGCCGAAAACGGCAGTACGATGAGCCATGTCACGCTCGACAACCTCAACATCCATGACGTGGACGGCAACCTGTACAACAAGCACATGGCCAACGGCGGCATCTACTTCATGGCGCATCTGCCAAAGGAACGCACGTCAGCGGCCGACGACGCATGGCTTAAAGAGCATGTCTCACGCTTCGACCACATCACCATCCGCAACAGCACCGTCAAGGACGTCGACCGTTGGGGCATTGCCGTGGGCTACACCGCATACCTCAACTACATCGACAAGTCATCGCGTTGGCAGAATGATTTCGACTACGGCGACGGCACCATCGATGACGATCTGATCGCCAAGTACGGCGCAACGAACGTGCTCATCGAAAACAACACGATTATCGGCGCCGGCGGCGATGCCATCACCACCATGTACTGCGACCGTCCAATCATTCAGCACAACGTTGGCGACCGCGTCTCCAAGCACATCAATACGGTTGATTACACGGCCAATGTGCTCAACAACAGCGGTAATGCGGGCGTCGGCTATGGTCGAGTCGCAGCCGGCATCTGGCCGTGGCGTTGCAAGGATCCCGTGTTCCAGTACAACGAAATGTACTCGAATCTCAACGCCGACCACGGCAATGGCGACGGTCAGGCATGGGATGCCGATTACGGCGACGGCACGCTGTACCAATACAACTATTCGTATGGCAACAGTTTCGCTTCGCTGATGATCTGCAACTGGTTCGCCATCAACACCACGTTCCGCTACAACATCTCGCAAAACGACAAGCGCGGCGTGTTCGATCTACCATCCAACGGCACCGGCAATCATATTTACAACAACACCGTGTACGTGGATAAGGACAGTCAGGTACTGACCAATCGTTCCAACTCGCAGGCCCAGTTCGAGAACAACATCTTCATCAACGCCACCGGCGAGAAGAAGACGGAAACATGGAACCGCGGCAACCAGTACGGTGGCCAGACGTACGACAACAACCTGTATGTCAACTATGCGAACACGCCGGCTTCCGATGCCCATGCCATCGTCGCCGATGATGTGGCCGACGTGCTCGAGGATGCGGGTTCCGCGCCGACTGCAGCACAGGCTTCCGGCGCCGTCTACTCCCGCAAGGGTGGCGCGACCGCATTCGACGGCTACAAGCCGACCACCAACTCCCCTGCCATCAACGCCGGCAAGGTTGTCTCCGATCTCAACGACTACGACGTGGAGCATGACTTCTTCGGCAACAGCATCAAGGGCAAGCCCGATCTGGGTGCCGTGGAAAGCGGCGTGGCCTCGGCCTCGATGACCTCCTCGAAGTACGAGACCGCTACCGTTGACGGTACGAAGGTCATGTACGTGACCTTCACCGATAAGAATCCGGTGACCGTCAAGGAACTGCTGGCCAATGTTTCCGCCGACAACGGTGTGAGCAAAGCCGTCTACCGCAAGTCCACGAATGCTTTCAAGCAGCTGTTCTCCCTCGTGGCCGGCCCGGATGCGGCATTGACCAAGCTGGAGGATACCGAAGCCATCCAGGAAGGCGATATCCTGCGCTTCTCGGTCGATGGCTCGTCAACCACCGATGACTACACGATTGTGCAGCGCATCAGCTGGGATTGGGTCGCCGATTATGAGCACGGCACCGCCGACCATGATTGGAAGGCACAGCGTCAAACCAGTGCGGGCGGCGCTTGGCAGACCATCACCACGTACGACAGCGACTGGCCTCAGACCAGCTACAACACGTACTATGGCGTCGGCTTGGACTATGACGATTTCAACACCAATGGTCATAAGCTGCCTGCCGCCGACCAGCGCGATTCCATCCACGGTCTTATCGCCGAAGATCCGGCCGCCGCAGGTGGCACTGCGATGGCATGGAAGGCACCGGAAGCCGGCACGGTGAAGGTGTCCATCAAGAGCGATGAGCCATATCTGCGCCAGAACGGCAACAACGGCAAGGCCATGACGCTGAAGCTCATGCACAACGACAAGGAACTCTGCTCGGCTGACCTCACGGTATCCAAGCAGCAGTCCACTGAGTTCGCGCAATGCGTCACCCAGCATGGCACCATCACCGTCAACGAGGGCGACTGGATTCGCATCACCGCCGACGCCGAAACCGGCATGAGCAAGTCCAGCGCGCACATCAGCCCCGTCATCTCCTATGAGGATGTCGAGCCGCCGGCCGAAGCCGAAGCCAAGCAGTATACGGTTTCCTATGATTCCGTTGCGGCAACCGTAGGCGCTCAGGCCAAGGCTGTGGCCGCCTTCACCAAGGATGGTAAGACCGTGAACGCTCCGGCGGGTGTTTCGTTCGCTATTGCTGATGGCGATGGCGTTGCCCTTGATGCCAAGACCGGTGTGGCGACGTTCACCCCGTCCGCTGACCAGTACGGCACAACGGTGACTCGCATGGTTACCGTCACGTATGCGGATGGTTCTTCAAGCACCGCTACGATCACGTTCACCGTGGCTCAGTCGTATGCGCAGCGCTATGACGTGCGCTATACGAATGTTGCGATGAACGCTGGTGCGACTGCCACGACGCGCTCGCCTCGCTTCTTCGTCAAGTCCGATGGCGCCGCGGCTGCGAAGCCGACCGGTACCGTGTTCTCCCTTGACGGCACTGTTGCGGGCGCGAGCATCGACGAACAGACCGGTGACGTGACGCTGGCTGCCGGCGCGACCGCTGGAACCGTGACCGTGCCGGTGACCGTAACCTATCCGGGTACGCAGGGTACTGCGAGCGCCAGTGTGACGTTCACCGTCAAGCAGCCGGCTTCGCTCAGCTCGTCCGAGCTGGAAACCGGTACCGTGAACGGCACGAAGGTCATCTACGCACCTATCTCCAGCGATAGTCCGATGAGCGTTGCCCAGCTGCTCGCCAAGGTCAGCTCCGAGCCGGCTGACGCAGACAAGGTCGTCTACCGTGCTGGCAAGGCGCTCGATGGTACCGAGAACCTTGCTGCAGGCGATGTGCTGCGTATTTCCGTTGCCGGCTCCACGGTGGCCGATGAGTATGTGGTGACTGCGAAGACCAGCTGGAACTGGGTCGATGATTTCAAGATCAACGAACAGGGTCCCCTCTGGTATGGTCAGCGCCAGACTGCTCAGGGTAGCGATTGGGCCAACATCACTGGTTTCGATGGCACGTATCCGAACTGGATGTACGAAACCTACTATGGTCCCGGTGTTGATTTCGGTAGCCATAATCTTCCCGCCGACCGCAGTGCCATTCATGGTCTGATCAGCGACTCTCCTGCTTCCGTAGGTGGTGCCGCTATGGCTTGGAAGGCTCCGAAGTCGGGCACGGTGAAGGTGACCATCAAGGATGACGAACCGTATCTGCGTCAAACCGGAAACAACGGCAAGGCGCTTACGGTCAAGCTGATGCACAACGATGAGGAGATCTGCTCGGCTGATCTCACCGTCTCCCAGCAGCAGTCCACTGACTTTGCACAGTGCGTCAGCGAACATGGCACCATCACCGTCAACGAGGGCGACTGGATTCGCATTACCGCGGAAGCCGCAAGCGGCATGAACAAGCCGTCTGCGCATATCAGTCCGGTTATTGACTATGTGGCTGGCACAGCGCCGAAGCCGGAAGTCAATAAGGATGAGCTCAAGTCCGAATATGAGAAGGCTCTACAGCTTGACGAGTCGAAGTACACGCCGGATTCTTGGGCCAAGTTCAAGGCAGCCCGCGATGCCGCCAAGGTGACGCTCGACAATGCCGATGCTTCTCAAGATGATGTCAAGACCGCACTGGATAAGTTGAAGGCTGCCATCGGTGCCTTGGATGAGGCCCAGAAGCCGGATCCCGAACCAGTGCAGAAGCTCAATGAGCAGTATGAGCCCTCCTATCCAGCCGCTGTAGAGGCAACGGTTGGTAAGGCCGCTACTGCAGCAGTGTCGTTCACCAAGGACGGCGTGGCTTCCGAAGCTCCTGAAGGCACTACGTATGGCATTGCCGGCGATGGTTTCACCGTGGCCAAGGATGGTACCGTGACCTTCACGCCGAGCGAGGTGGATTATGGCCAGTCCCGCGCCGCCAAGGTAACGGTCACCTACAAGGATGGCACTACTGACGCGGCGACCGTCGTGTTCGCCGTGGCAGCCAAGGTGGTGACTCCGGATCCTGAGCCGACGCCTGACACCAAGCCGACCGAGCCGACCACCAAGCCGAACGGCAGCCAACCGCTGCTGAGCAATACCGGCTCCAGTGTTGCGGCTGCGGCCATTACAGTCGTGCTGACTGCACTGGCCGGGCTTGGCCTTGCGATGGCCGTCCGCCATCGTAAGTGATTGCCCTGCGGGCGACTGCATCGGATGGTCGATTGCAGCCGCCCGCGCAACCGCTACACAACTGCATGCTGCGGTGCTTTCGCGCATACTGCCGCGAAAGCACCGCAGCGCATGTCACGAATGTTCATATCCTATGGATTCGAAGAAAACAGCTAGCATGAATCGCATGAATCATCCGCACCACCATGTCGTCATCGGCATTATTGCAACCGTACTTGTTCTGGCGTTGGCTGGCGGGCTCGCCATCGCCTATGTGACGCACTCCGGCAACGGTACCGACGACGCTGCGACCGCCGATGGTACTGCGGCAATCGATGATGCGACCTCAGCCAGCGGATTTCCTACTATTACGTTGGGCAACACCGTTGTTGCGCCGCAGGAGTATGTCACAGCGCTGAAAACTCAGCGTGCAGCCGCGCTCAACCATTTCAAGCAGCAGTATGGCGTGAGTCTCAGTTCGGCTGGGTGGACCGGCGACTATGACGGAGAGGTACCGTACCGCTGGCTTGCCCGGCAGACAGTGGAAGCCTTGAAGAAACGCCATGCCGCGTACCTCATCGGCGTGAAACAGGGACTTGTGGATGATGACTCATACGCCGCCATCGTGCAGCGTATGAACAACGTGAAACGGAACAATGCGTCCGCCAAGGCTCACGGCAATATCGTCTATGGGCGCACCACGTTTGATATTGACTCGTATATCAGCTACGAAACCAGCGCATTGAAGAACAGCTATACGGGCGATGAGTCCAATCCCGGCATGTCCTTGACCGACGAGGAAGTGCAGGCCTATTACGACGCCCATGATTGGACAGTCGAAGGCGTGGACGGCAAAGCCCCGCTCGATCAGGTGCTCGGCAATGTCAAAGCGCAAATGCGCTCCGAACGGTACGATGCCCTGGTGCAGACCAAGGCCGATGCAATCAAAGCCAACGTGCCTTGGAAGCAGCTCTATCAGTTCACGCTTCAGCAGGTCGAAAAGCGATAGGCACTTGCGCCTCTTAGCAATGTGGGTTCTTTCCTCGCAGATCGCAAGGAAAGAACCCACAACGTTTTTCAGCCGATATTCATCGCATCAGTCCGCGGAAGTGAAGCCCTGCGGCTCCCCCGCCTCGGAGAACTTCGCCAAATGCGCTTTCTTGGCTGCCGCGATCATCAGCTTGATGCGGTTGAGCTGGTTGGCTTCGGAAGCGCCCGGATCGTAATCAATGGAGACGATGTTGGCTTCCGGATGCAGTCGGCGAATCTTGCCGAACATGCCGCGGCCGGTCACATGGTTCGGCAGGCAGGCGAACGGCTGCGCGCAAATCACGTTCGGGCAGCCCTGTTCGATGAGTTCCAGGATTTCGGCCGTCAGCAGCCAGCCTTCACCGGCCTGCACGCCGATGGAGGTGACTTCGCCAGCCTTCTGCACCAGCTCGGGCATCGGATCATCCTGCTTGAACTTGCCGTGGGACAGTGCGATGGCCTTCTTGATCGGCGCATTGTACATGTCAAGACCCCAGCGCATCAGTGCGTACAGCTGCTGGTTGCCGCCCATGCCGAGGTTCTTCTCATTCCAGTCGGTGATATACGGACGCGTGGTCATGAACTCCATGATGCCGGGCACCACGGCCTCGCAATCCTGGGATTCAATGACGTCCACCACATGGTTGTTCGCGTCGGGCTGGTACTTGACCAAGATCTCGCCCACCACGCCGACGCGCACCTTGCGCGGAATGTCCTTCAGGGGCAGTGCGTCGAAGGACTTCACGATCTCCTTGGCGAGCGTGCCGTAAGGCAGGTAGCCCTTCTTGAGCCACGGGGTCTTGGCCGCGGTCTTGGAATAGCCATGATGCTCGATGGTTTCGCGCACAATGGTGTCCCACTGCTCGTAGAGCTTATTGGCAGCACCCTTCTCCGCTTCGTATGGGCGCACGCGGTAGAGGCACTTCATCAGCAGATCGCCCAGAATCAGTGCCTTGATGGCGCGGTGCAGCATCGGCACCGTGGCCTTGAAGCCCGGGTTATCCTCCAAGCCTTGCGTGGAGATGGCAATGACCGGAATCTGCGGGTATCCGGCGTCGATCAGCGCCTTGCGGATCAAACCGAAGTAGTTGGTCGCACGGCACATGCCACCGGTTTGGGTGATGGCCAATGCCACATGATCGGGATCATACTTGCCTTCCAAGATCGCGTCGATCAGCTGACCAATCACCATGATGGCCGGGTAGCAGGCATCATTGTTCACGTACTTCAGGCCGGTTTCCACGTCACCGCGGCTGGCGTGCTTCAATACGTCGAACTTGTATCCACCGGAGCGAATAACCGCTTCCACAAGCGAAAGGTGAATCGGGCTCATCTGCGGGGCCACGATGGTGTAGTCGCGCTTCATGTTCTTCAAGAACTTCTGACGATGGGCGTAACGGCTCATCGTGGCGTTGTTGTGCGCGTTCTTCTTGGCGGACTTGGCTTTCCCGGAAGTTGATTGATCAACCGTGCCGTTCGAACCCGCGAGCACGTTCTTCGCGTTCACCGCGGCATCGAGATCACGCTGCGCGGCCTTCTTGGAGGCTTCGCGCATGGCCTTGGTGAGCTTCGGGTTGGAAGCCATCGTGGTGTCGAGCAATACCTGGCGTCCCGGAGTCGGTGCCTTGGAACCGGTCTTACGGAAGCCCATCGGCTTCGGTCCGGCAGCAGTCTGAGCATTCTGCCCCTGGGCGGAATCAGCCTGTTCGGCTTTGACCTTGGCTTCGGCGGCTTCGAGAGCGGCCTGTGCTTCGGCGAGCGCGGCCTTGGCGGCGGCCAAGTCAGCCTCGGCCTTGGCTTTAGCGGCTTCGCGAGCCTTGACTGCTGCCTGATCTTCCGCTTGAGCCGCAACAGCTTCGCGAGCCTTGTTCGCTTCGCGTTCTTCGACTGCGGCCTTGAGCGAACGCAGTCGAATCTTGGCGGCACCAAGGTTGGAGACTTCGTCGATCTTGAGCAACGTGTACACGTCGGCCTTGTCGGCGAGGATTTCGGCCACCTGGTCGGTGGTGATGGCATCGAGGCCGCAACCGAAGGAGTTGAGCTGCACGAGTTCGAGTCCCGGATAGGAGGCCACGAAGTGCGCGGCCGCGTACAGGCGGGAATGGTAGGCCCACTGGTTGGTGACGCGCAACGGCATCTTGGTGACCGTGCGATCGCCCACATGACGGAATCCAGCCGCGTTCTTGGAGCGCGGGTCCTGTTCGCCTTCGGCCAGGAACGCGGTGAGGTTGAGCTTCTCCCCCGGCTGCAGTTCGCAGATGGAATCCTCGGACAGCACCACCATGCCCAGCGAGCAGATAGTTTCCGGAATACCGTGGTTGATTTCGGGGTCGATGTGGTACGGGCGGCCGGCGAGCACGATGCCGCGGCAGCCGTGTTCCTTCATGTAGGCGAGTGCCGCAAGGCCTTCCTGCTGCACGTCGTGCTTGAACACCTTGTCTTCGGCGTAGGCGGCCTTGACTGCGGTCTCGGCTTCCTCACGGGTCACGTTGGCCCATGCGAATTCCTCGACAATACGATCCACCATGAGCTCATGGTTGGCGAGGTTGAAGTATGGGTGCATGTACCGCACGCTCGGATCGCGCAGTTCGGGCATGTTCGCGCCCACGACCAACGGATAGTTGGCCACCACCGGGCAGTTGTAATGGTTGTCGGTGTTGGGAACCAGATTCTCCTCGTAGCTCACACACGGGTAGAAGATGGTTTTGACGCCCTTGTTGAGCAGCCACTTGATGTGGCCGTGCACCAGCTTGGCCGGATAGCAGATGTTCTCGGAGGCGATCGATTCGATGCCGGTTTCGAACAGCTCGTGGGAGCTGCGGCCGGAAATCATCACCTTGAAGCCGAGGGATGTCAGCAACGTGAACCAGAACGGGTAGTTCTCATACATGTTGAGCGCACGCGGAATGCCGATTTCGCCGCGGGTGGCCTTCTTGTCGGTAAGGCGACGGTAGGCAAAGCAGCGCTTGTACTTGTAGTCGTAGAGGTTCGGACGATCGGAACGCTTCTTCTTGGCGTCGCCGCCGCGCTCGCAACGGTTGCCGGTCACGAAGCGGGAGCCGTCGGAGAATGTGGTGATGGTGAGCTTGCAGTGGTTCTGGCACAGCTTGCACACGTCACGCTCGGTGGTCATCGACATGTTGTCAAGCGCTTCACCGGTCAGGATGGAGCTGGCGGTATGCGCCACGCCATCCACGATCACGGTGTGGATTTCCGGATCGGCCGCTGCCGTGGCACCGGCTGCAGCAGTCTTCTTGAAGCCGTCCGCCTGATCAGCACTTGCCTTGTTGTCAGCTGTCTTGGCATCGGCTGTCTTGGCATTGGTTGCAGCTTCGGCCGGCTGCTGTTCCTCTTCAGAGCCATCGGCTTTGACCACCACGTCCAGGTGGTCGGCTTCATCCTGATAGTGCATGCGGGCGGTCAGCGCGGCACCGAACGCACCCATCAAACCGGCGATGTTCGGTCGGGTGACCTCGCGTTCGGTCAGCAGTTCGAAGGCGCGCAGCACGGCATCGTTGAGGAACGTACCGCCCTGCACCACCACGGTGTCGCCGAGTTCGCCGGAATCACGCAGTTTGATGACCTTATACAGGGCGTTGCGCACCACGGAATAGCACAGGCCGGCCGCGATGTCTTCGATCGAAGCGCCTTCCTTCTGTGCCTGCTTGACCGAGGAGTTCATGAACACGGTGCAGCGGGAGCCCAAATCCACCGGATGCGTGGAGGCGAGCGCCTTCTGCGTGAATTCCTGGATCGTCAGTCCCATGGACATGGCGAAGGTCTGCAGGAATGAGCCGCAGCCCGAGGAGCAGGCTTCGTTGACGGCGATGGAATCAATCACACCGTCGGTGATGGCAAGGTATTTCATGTCCTGGCCGCCGATGTCGATGACAGCGGTAACGCCGGGGCTCACCATTTCGGCGCCGCGGTAGTGGGCCATGGTTTCCACTACGCCTTCGTCCAAGTGCAGGCCGGTGGTGATGAGGCCTTCGCCGTAGCCGGTGGCGCAGGAGCGTGCGATCCATGCGCCTTCGGGAAGTTCGGCTTGAATCTTCTTGACGATGTTGATGGCGGCGGTCAGCGGGCTGCCTTCGTTGTTGGCGTAAGACGACCACACGATTTCGCGATCGTCGTTGACGAGCGTGGCCTTGATGGTGGTGGAGCCTGCGTCGATGCCGAGGAAGTGTGGGCCGTGGGCGCCTTCGAGCGTGCCGATGTGGATGTGTTCCTTATGGTGGCGCTTGTTGAACGCCTCACGATCGGCTTCCGTGGGGAACAGCGGCGGCATGGTGGGCGTATTGGAAGGCAGGTTTTTCAGTTCTTCCAAACGCTTCAGAATTTCGGCGCAGGTGTGCGCTTCGAAATGGTGACCTTCGTCGTCGGAGTCCGTGTCCGCCTGCAATGCGGCGCCATAGGCCACGTAGAGGTGGGCGTTCGTGGGCACGATGAACTCGTCCACCTTGCCTTCGAGCGCACGCTGGAATGCGGCGCGCAGTTCGGACATGAAGAACAGCGGACCACCGAGGAAGATTACAGTGCCGTGGATTGGGCGGCCGGAAGCCAAACCTGCGATGGTCTGCGTGGCCACTGCGGTGAAGATGGAGGCGGCAAGGTCCGGCTTGGCGGCACCATCGTTGATGAGCGGCTGCAAATCGGTTTTGGCGAACACGCCGCATCGCGATGCGATCGGGTACAGGTTCTCATAGCTTTTGGCCATCTCATTGAGGCCTGCGGCATCGGTGTCCAGCAGCGTGGACATCTGATCGATGAACGCACCGGTACCACCTGCACAGGAGCCGTTCATACGCTGCTCGGGAGTCGGCTTCAGATAGGTGATCTTTGCGTCTTCGCCGCCGAGTTCGATAATGACGTCCGCCTGCGGGTATTCCTTATCGATAGCTTCGGTTTCGGCGATGACCTCTTGGATGAACGGCACGTGCATGTTGTCGGCCAAGGCCAGACCGCCGGAACCGGTGATGGCCAAGCGAATCGGCTCGTCGCCGCGGCCAAGCTCCTCGAGCTTCTTGTGGATGTCCACGAGCAGGCCCGCCACGGTGGCGCGTACATTGGCATGGTGGCGGCGGTAATCGGAGAAGAGCGTGGATTTCAGGGAGTCGGATTGATCAAGCACGACCGCCTTGACCGTGGTGGAGCCAATATCCAAGCCCACGCGCAACGGTTTGACGTTTCCAGATACGGCTGCTGCGGCCGCATTCACGTCCGGCGCGGTGTTCGCATTCGCCTGCGTATCTGCATAGGCAGTGCGGGTTGCGTCCGTGGTCACGTTCGATGCGGTATCAACCATGTGTTCCTCTTAGCTTCGGCCTCCGGGATAATCGCCGCTCACATGTCACAAGGAACCAAGAACCGCCTCGGACGGCTGGCAGGCACCCTGCGGACGGCTTCGCCCGGCTACTTCTTCGGGTTAGCTTAGTCTGACCACCTGCCCAACATGGCACCCGTTATCGTGATTTCGCTCACGGAAAGCATGTTTTCCAACATTTTCAAGATATTGTTGGTTACGTATGCAAAACATCCATAAGTACGCGCAATCCATACCCATGCGCGCACCTTGAGCGTACCCTGCACGTACCATGCGGTACCTTGCACGTACCATGCGGTACCTTGCACGTACTTACTGTCATTGCCACAGCCAAAACCTCCGTATGTACGCGCAAATCACGAACCATGCGCGTACATACGGCCATTTTTACCGCCCAAAACGTCCGTATGTATGCGCAGTACACGTCAATCGCGCGTACATACGGATGCTTCAGGAGGCTTGGCTGCCCTCGCCGGCCTCGCGATCCTTCAGATAGATTTCGGGGCTGTTG
This sequence comes from Bifidobacterium colobi, assembly GCF_018555455.1. Classification (GTDB taxonomy): domain Bacteria; phylum Actinomycetota; class Actinomycetes; order Actinomycetales; family Bifidobacteriaceae; genus Bifidobacterium; species Bifidobacterium colobi. The sequence continues at coordinate 327,495 of NZ_JAFEJU010000003.1, forward strand.
CGCAACAACGCCAATCAGTACCGAGACGATGGCATTAACGCCAAGTAATGATTTCAAGCAAAACGTGACAGAAGATGATACGCCATCCCAGAAAAACGTTACAAATAATCTTATATAATTAGGAAAAACGTGACAATTCGTGGTTGGAGGTAATAATGCTATATCGCAAGGCATGGGACAGATTACTGAAATGGAAAACCAACAGTGCCTCCTCACACGCATTGATGCTCACCGGAGCAAGGCAAATCGGCAAAACCACATTAGTGCGTGAGTTTGCAAAACAGCATTACAAGTATTTTGCCGAACTGAATTTTCTGACTGACCCAAAAGCTTCAATGATTTTCAATGGACCATTGGATGCACAGACCATCATTGCCAACCTGACCGCTTATCTGCGTAAGCCGCTGGGATCGGGAAATACACTTGTGCTATTTGATGAGATCCAAGAATGTCCTCGCGCCCGCACGGCTATCAAGTTCCTCGTTGAGGATGGCCGTTTTGACTACATCGAAACTGGGTCTCTACTCGGAGTACGAGTGAAAGAGGTTCCCTCCTATCCGGTGGGTTTCGAGGAGCAATATCGCATGTTCCCTATGGATTTCGAGGAATTCTGCCTAGCCAATGGTGTTCAGCCTGAAACAATCGACTTGCTGCACGAACATTTTCGTACCAAGCGACCAATCAATGACTCCATGCATGAAACAATGATGCGCCTATTCCAACTGTATGTAGTAGTCGGAGGAATGCCCGAAGTCGTCCAACGATATGTAGACACACACGACATCGCGCAAGTCTCACAGTTGCAGCGGGACATACTCGCCCTATATCGTCTCGATATCGCTCAATACTCCAGTAAAGCAGACCATACTAAAATCCGCGCAATCTTTGACGCTATACCTTCCCAACTTGACGATCGCAACCGCCGGTTTGTACTTGCTGACTTGAACAAAAACGCCAGACAAAACCGATATGCCAGCAGCTTTCTTTGGCTCGCCGATGCTGGAGTAGCCCTTCCTTGTTATAACGTGTCCTCTCCAACAGCTCCGTTGGAGGCAAACGAAAAGCATAGCTTATTCAAATTGTTCATGAACGATACTGGATTGTTGTGCTCCGCATTAATGAGCAACGTCCAGTTTGCCTTGCTGCAAGGCGAACTGGACATGAACTTAGGTTCTATCGCAGAAAACGTGGTAGCTCAAGAGCTCACTGCTCACGGTTTCACAACGCACTACTTCGACGCTAAGCGATACGGCGAGGTCGATTTCGTTGTTCAATCGGGTACCGAAATTATCCCTATAGAAGTCAAATCCGGCAATGACTGGACACGATATAAGGCATTGAACAATATCCTCGCCGTGGACGAATGGGGCATCAAACAAGCGCAGGTGTTATGCAAAGGCAACATCCGACAAGATGGCCCAATCACTTATATGCCTCTCTATATGACTATGTTCCTCAAGCCTGAACGGCTACCTGCTTCTATGCCTTTTACTGTAGATCTCAGCGCTCTGAATGGCTGATTCGTCTATGTGCAACGCCTAGTATGACACCTAACAGTCCCGTTTCAGGAGGCTTGGCTGCCCTCGCCGGCCTCGCGATCCTTCAGATAGATTTCGGGGATATCGCGCTCCTGGTCGTGGAGCTTGGCCCAAATGATGGGTTTGCCGGCTTCGAGGGACTTCGGCACGTCGAGGATGCGCTGGTTTCTTGAGCCACGGAATTGCAGTAGGGAGTCTTTCTGGTCCTTCAAATAGCGGCCATCGACCAGAATGTCGATGAGGTGCAGCAGCTCAAGCTTGTCTGGTGTTTCGCCGGGACGCATGAGCTCCTCCCATGTGTATCCGGTCCAGCACCAGATGTCCTTTTCGTGGCCGAATTCACGGCGGATGCGTTGCGCGAGCGGCACCAGCACGGGGGTGTTAAGCAGGGGTTCGCCGCCGAGGAAGGTGATGCCTTGCACCCATGGGGCTTTGAGGTCGTCGATGATCTTGTCCTCGAGCTTTTGCGTGTATTCGTGGCCGGCCTGAAAGACCCAGATGGAGGAGTTGAAGCAGTCGACGCAGTGGAACGGGCAGCCGGAGACATAAAGGGAGTTGCGCACGCCCTCACCGTCGGTCACGATGAAGGTTTTGTAGTCCGCGATCATGCGCTTGGACATGCGGCGGCCATCCCATTGGCCGGCTTTGGGATCATTGGCCAGCCCGTGGGAAGGGACAGACGGCCCGCGCCCCGTCTCCCCCGCCGCAAAATCATGACGCTTGGGCTCTCGCATCACGAATAACCTCCATTTTCCGCTTTTGTCTAACTGTAACGTTGAGCTGGAAGCCAAGTGAGGGTCTCCCCGATGTGTTGTAAGACCGTAAGCTCGGCCGAACGGCCTTGAGTGTGTCGAACAATATATCAGGGAGACCCTCGCCCCACGCTAACGATTACTTAGCCTCTTCGAACCATTCGCGGGTGGTGCCATCGTTCAAGGTCACGTGACCGGTCTCACCACTCATGTGCTTGACACGGTGGGCGATCTCCTCGTGGCGGCCGTGCACCATCGGGCGCTGGACCGGGCTGCCGAGGTAGCCGCAGGTGCGCTTGGTCACGTTGCACTTGTCCGGATCGGAGTTGCCGCACTCCGGGCACTTGAAGCCTTCCTCTGTAGGCTCGAAGTCACCCTGGAAGCCGCACACGAAGCAGTGGTCGATCGGGGTGTTGGTGCCGAGGTAGCCGATGCCGATGTTGTAGGCGTAATCCCACACGGCTTCGAGCGCCTTCGGGTTGTCCTGCAGGCACGGGTACTCGCAGTAGTTGATGAAGCCGCCGGAAGCGTAGTACGGGAAGTCCTTCTCGTAGTTGAGCTTCTCCATCGGGGTGGGCTGCAGCCACACCGGGTAGTGGAAGGAGTTGGTGTAGAAGTCGTGGTCGGTCACGCCTTCGATACGTCCGAACTTCTCGCGGTCCATGCGGTTGAAGCGGTCGGTCAGGGATTCCGCCGGGGTGGAGTACACGGAGTAGTGGTAGCCCTCAGCCTTGCTCCACTGCTTGCACAGCTCGTTCATACGCTTGACGATGGAGAGTGCGAATTCCTTGCCTTCCGGATCCCAGCCGTGGTCGCGAATCCAGTTCTTGCCGTAGAAGACCGCAGTGGTTTCCGCCAGACCGATGTAGCCGAGGGACACGGTGGCACGCTCGTTCTTGAACAGCTGATCCACGTTGTCGTTGGCACCGAGGCGGCCGAATGCACCGAAGCGGAACAGGGTCGGGGCGTTGACCGGGGTTGCTTCCTTGCAGCGCATGATGCGGAACTGCAGGGCCTGGTGGGCCACTTCCATGCGCTCGTTGAACAGCTTCCAGAAGCGTTCCTTGTCGCCATGGGATTCGATGGCGATGCGCGGCACATTCACGGTGACCACACCGAGGTTCATGCGGCCGTCTTCCTCATCCTTGCCGGTCTCCGGGTTGATCCACCCCTGCAGGAAGGAACGGCAGCCCATCGGAGCCTTGAAGGAGCCGGTGATCTTGACGATGTTCTCGTAGAACACCACGTCCGGATACATGCGCTTGGTGGCGGATTCGAGCGCGAGCTGCTTCAGATCGTAGTTCGGGTCGCTCGGATCGCAGTTCACACCGCGCTTGATGGTGAACACCAGCTTCGGGAAGATGGCGGTGTGGTGTTCCTTGCCGAGGCCGCGAATGCGGTTCAGCAGGATGGCGCGCTGGATTTCACGGGAGAACCAGTCGGTGCCGAGACCGAAGCCCACGGTGACGAACGGGGTCTGGCCGTTGGAGACTCGGTTGGAGTTGATCTGGTACTCCATGGTCTGCATGGCGTCGTAGATGGCCTTACGAGTGCGGATCTTGGCGAGGATCTCGCGCTCCTGTTCCAGCTCGTCGACATCCGTGTGGAACGGGGTGTCCATCGGCAGTGGCGCACGGTTGCCGAAGTGCAGCTTGGAAGGCTCGTTCTTCTTGGCGTTCTCCACCTGACGGCGGGCGAACTCGACCGGCATACCGTCCGGGATGGTTTCGCGGGCTTCCTCGAGGAACTTCTCGTAATCCTTCTTGGCGTACTGAGCCAGGTGCTCGTCGGCACGGTTGGCGGTCTGGCCACCGTACTGGCTGGAGGCCACGTCCTTCATGATCTGGGTGATCTGGGTGGCGGCGATGGCGATGGACTTCGGGGATGCCATCGGAGCGTTGCCGAGGGTGAAGCCGTTGGCCAGCATGTCCCAGAAGTTCGGAAGGCTGCAGTTGGACTGTGCGGTGAACGGCGAGTAATCGGCGTCATGGAAGTGGATGTCGCCCTTCATATGCGCGTTGGAGACCGCCGGAGGCAGCATGTTGAAGGCCGCGGCCTTGGACACCGCACCGGCCAGCAGGTCACGCTGGGTGGCGTAAACGTTGGAATCCTTGTTGGCGTTCTCATGAATCAGCGATGGATCGTGGTTCATGAAGCGAGCCACGGCTTCGTTCACGTCGGTGGCCTTGGCGCGCTGGATGTCCTTATCCAGGCGGTAGTTCGTGTATGCACGAGCCACGTCATACAGGTGAGCGTCAATCAGGGCATGCTCAACGAGGTTCTGAATATCCTCGATCTTGGCGGGGCCGGCGTAACGTTCCTTAATCTCGCCTTCAACCTGATTGGCGAAGCCACGAATCATGGCCTCTTCTTCTGGACCGACTTCCTTATCAAGATCCTTGAAGGCAGACTTGACCGCAGAGATGATGTTGATTGGGTCGAAATCGACCACGCGACCATCACGCTTCTCCACGAGCACCACGCCACCACGGACAGCGCCTCTCGCCTCATGATTGGTGGCGGTCTCTTCCATCACCTGTGCGCCCATCGGGCACCCCTTTCATCGCTACGAATAACAACTCACCGACACTCATTTTTGGCCGAGCTTGCGCCAGCCAAGCAAAATTACATGGGTGTCGTTTTCTTGAACCTCTAGAACAATACGGCAACCCCACCCCTATATCTAGTACCCCACAGAGGCGTGTTGAACTATTTATAGTGGTTTTCGGCTATTTTCCGCCAAAACTACAACTGTGTGATTACGGTGACAGTTTCATCTTGGCGTGTCATCCACAGACTTATCCACCGCCTTTCTGGCTCCACTAGCAAAATCGAACAGCTCGGTACCTGCAGTATCCCATGACTTTTCAGACAGGGTAAATTTTTTCCCTGCTTGGAGAAGGCATTTATAGTGGAAGGCATGACTACTGCAATGGGTTATTCTCACTCGGGCGCGGCACCTACAGCCGCGTCATTGGCTGGCGCGGGCTTCGGACCGGGGCAGGCCGCCGGCGTGAGCCAAGCCGGCGATACCATCAACCTGCCGGAGGGGCCTCGCCCGGCGGACCAGCTGCCGGCACGAGCCGCCGAAACCACCGCCCAGAATCCATGGCCGGTGAGCGTCTTGAGCCAGAAATTCTACGGTGCGGTGGAACGGTGGCCTTCTGCATGGGTTACCGGCCAGATCACGCAGATCAATACGCGTCGCGCCGGCTCGGCGTATCTCACGTTGCGCGACGATTTTGAAGACATCGCCATGGAGGTCAATGGCTTCGGACGTTTCGCCCAAGCAGCCAGCGAATTCGTGCAGGGCGACCGCGTGGTGATTCACGGTAAGCCCAATCTGTGGATGAAGCGCACGTCGCTGTCGTTACGAGGCGACACCATTCTGCGCGTTGGCGCAGGCGGCAGCCTTAAAGCCATGATTGATGAACTGCGCAAACGGCTCAAAGGCGAAGGGTTGTTCGACGCGGACCATAAGCTGCCGTTGCCGGAATTCCCGAGAACCATCGGCCTGATTTGCGCACCACAGGCTCGCGCGGAAGGTGATGTGATCACCAATGTGAATCTGCGTTGGCCGGCCGTCTCCTTCAAGGTCGTGCACGTGCATGTGCAGGGTGAGCAATGCCCGGCAGACGTGGTACAGGCCATCCAACAGCTTGACGCCGACCCTCAAGTGGACGTCATCATCGTGGCGCGTGGCGGCGGATCCTTCGAGGATCTCATGGGCTTCTCAGATGAGCGCGTGGTGCGTGCCGCATACGCGTGTACCACACCACTCATCTCCTCCATTGGCCACGAGGATGATTGGACGCTGCTTGATTTGGTAGCGGATCTGCGCGCCTCCACACCTACCGACGCGGCCAAGCGCGTGGTGCCGGATGTGTTCGAGCAGTCGCAGCTCATTGAAGGCGCCATCGACCGTATACGCCTGCGCATGCGCTCCCGTGTGGAAAACGAGATCAGACTGGTGGAAGGCTACGCCAACCGTCCAAGCCTCACCCAGCCGCACACCATGCTGGAGCCGCATCAGCGGCTCATCGACGACTCATTGCAGCGACTCGACATTGGGCTTCGGCGCATTGTGGACGATGCTCAACTCACCATCGAGAAGGCCCATGCTTCCCTGACCGCGTTGAGCCCGCAATCCACATTGAACCGCGGCTATGCCGTAGTGCAATCCGCTGATGGGCACGTACTCGATGACGCCAGTAAGGTCAACGCCGGAGACAACATCACCGTGACGTTGAAGAAGGGCATTATCACTGCAACCGCCAACTCGGCAACCGAATGATTGAGACGTATCCCATACCACTCACACAAACACGTATATAAAGGAGAACATCATGACCGACAAGAACACCACCCCGGCTTCGTCCCTGACCGACGAGGAGCGCAAGCTCATCGCCCAGATGCCGTATGAGGAGGCTCGCGACAAGCTCATCCAAGCCGTGCAGGCTTTGGAAACCGGCGGCCTGAACCTCGACCAGTCGATGCGCCAATGGGAAATCGGCGAGGCCTTGGCCCAGCGTGCGCAAGGTCTGCTCAACGATGTGCGCGCCAAGCTCGATCAGGCACAGGCCAATCAAGCCGCCAATGAAGCCACTGCGGGCACGCAATCCAACTTGGACTGAGTTCCCCGTCGCGGCATAGCCGCCCCCCGCCTACGGGCAGTCCACCGGACTGCCCGCTACACGGCTCAGCCCAGTCCAATCTGAATCGAGTTCCCAGCTTCTCCGGCTCCCCTTGTCAGGGGAGCCGGCTCGCGAAGCGAGACTGAGGGGTAGTCGACGGTAGAAGTAAAGTTACTTCTTCAACGGCACGTAGATCACGTTGTCGATGAGCTCACGGTAGTGCTTCACAATCTGCGCGCGCCGGGTCTTGAGGCTCGGCGTCAACATGCCGTTCGCCTCAGTGAACTCATCCGGCAAGATCTCGAACTTGCGAATCGACTCCGCACGGGAAACACCCTCGTTGGCGGCGTTCACCGCACGCTCCACTTCGGCATGCACAATGGCGTTCTTGGCAAGCGACGCCAAATCCGCCTCCGGCTTGGCTCCCTGAGCTTCCAGCCATGCATTGGCATCCGCAAAGTCCAACGTAACCAACGCAGCCACAAACGGCTTCTTATCGCCAATCACCAGGCACTGGTTCACCACCGGAGAGGTCATCACCGAAGCCTCCAACAAGCCCGGCGACACGTTCTTGCCGCCAGCGGTAATGATCAGATCCTTCTTACGGCCAGTGATGGAGATAAAACCATCCTCGTTAATATCGCCCAAGTCACCGGTGTGCAGCCAGCCATCGGTGATCTGCTGAGCGGTGACCTCAGGATTATTGTGGTATCCCCTGCACACCAGCGGCCCCTTGACCACCAGTTCACCATCCTCGGCAATACCAGCGGTAATGCCACACATCGGCATACCGATGGTACCGATGCGGTTATCCTCCGGCAGACTTACACACACCGGGCCACAGGTTTCGGTCATGCCATAGCCTTCCAGCACCGGCATGCCGATGCCGTTGAAGAAGTGGGACAGTTCGGAATCCATCGGAGCGCCACCAGTGATAGCGAAGTCGGCATTCGGACCGAAAATGGTGCGAATCTTCTTGTACACCACCTGCTCATAGAAGGCGTGAGCAATACGGCCAAAGAGCGGGAGCTTCTCACCCTGCTGTTCGGCACGGGACCATGCGCGCGCGTTCTCGGCAGCACGCGCGAATAACTTGCCTGCGAAACCGGTGCCGGCGCGCTGGGATGCGGCGTTATACACCTTCTCATACACGCGTGGCACAGCAAGCAACAGCGTCGGGCCAAAGGTTTCGAAATCCTTGACCATGGTCTTCATATTGGAGCTCAATGCCAGCGTAATGGTGCCGCCGAAGCTGAAGAACTCCATGAAACGGGCGAACACGTGGCTCAAGGGCAGGAAGAGCAGCAGTCGACGGTCCGGCCAAGCGCCGGCGCGCGGCATGTACTGCAATGCAGAAAGCACCAAGAACGCGAAGTTGCGGTGCGTCAATTCCACACCTTTCGGCGTGCCGGTGGAACCAGACGTGTACACGATGGTGGCCAAATCATCGCCATGGGAGGCGTTCTTGTATTCCCAGAACTCGGCGTCGGTCACCGATTCGCCGTACGCCTTGATGGCATCCAAACCACCGGCCTCAATCACGAACACATTGCGCAATGTAGGCACTTCGTCACGCACGGATTCAATCTTGTCACGCTGGCCGTCATCCTCAGCAATGGCAATAGTCACCTGAGAATCATTGAAAATCCAACTGACCTGGCTGGCGGAATTCGTCTCATACACCGGCACGGTGAGCGCGCCGATGGACATAATCGCCAAATCCAGCGCCGTCCATTCCCAGCGAGTATGCGACACGATGGACACCGAGTCACCCTTATGCACCCCGAGGCCAATCAAACCTTTTGCCAGATCGATGACCATACGGCGGAACACTTCGGCGCTGTATGGGTGCCAGGCGCCGTCCTCGCCCTTGTATTCAATCATCGAGCCTTCAGGGTCACGCTCGGCACGGCGATCAAGAAAATCGAACAGATTGATGTCGCTGTCGATCGGCTCCTTGACCGGGTTGGTGAACTGCTTAACGATCGTGGTGTCATTGTGCGCCACATCAGCGATATTTTCAGTCATACCCACTATGTAACTCCACGGCTGTTACAAATAGCCGCCAATGGCCACATCTCCTCGACATTCAATAGTCGAAAAGAATGTGGCCAAGAATATGTCCATCACATCATCACAAGGAAATGCGAATCACTGATCGGCCGCAGCGGTCTCGATGCAGCGGATCGCGTTCAGCGTACGCGGGTACCCGATGAACGGCATCACCGCCGAAGCCACCTTCAGCAGAAACGCCTTGCTGTTACCAATCCGCATGTTGGCCTTGGCATGTGCGGTGAGCTGTGGTTCAACCCCGCCTTGCGCCGCCAGATAACAGTAGGTGATCATTTCGCGTTCGCGCAGATCAAGAGCGCCGCGCGTGTAGTAGTCGCCAAAGCAGTTGGCTGCCAGCCAACGATTGATTTGCGGATACTCCGGATTGCCAGAGGTAGCAAAGCCTTTCATGCCTTCACCGAAGATATCCACCTGCGCCTGTTCGCCGGCGGCAACACGGCTTGCGAAGTCCGGTTCGGTGGTCGCCTGGGTTGTGAGCGGCAAAGTGACACCATGCTGGGTCAGCACCTCATTAGTGACATTGAAGAACGGGAGCACGCGGCCAATGCCAAGATAGGCAACCGCCTGATAGACGATTTCCTTGGCTTCGCTCGGGGTAACGCCCATATCCAAGGCCGCGCCCAGCATGACGCGGAATTGATCGACACCCTGGCATCCCAGCAACGTGGCAAGGATGGCGATGAACCGTGTGCGGTCGTCCAGCGGCTCCTCACCTTCGGGAGCACCGCCATTCACCACCTCGTCACAGGCAAAGTTGGCGAATCGCTCAACAAATTCAGGATCGGTTGCGGCGAGTTCAGATGCCTCACCATTGGGGAACACACGAGTCAGGTATTGACGGGCAGCTTCGGTGAGCCGCGGCGTATAAGCGTTATCGGATTCAGTTGATTCAGCAGTCATGGGAAAGTCCTTTCATCGCAGACTCTCCTATCGAACCGCACAATACCACCGTAATCAAATACCTTTTACCTGTGCCCTTATATGCCGATAATGCATAGTGGCACATGCGCATACATAGTCCGTATACACCCCACGTACAGCTCACGCACCACCCACATACAATGCTGCCCTGATTGGAGTCTCCTCAAATCAGGGCAGCATTGACAACAGTTTCGGTCATCAGCAATCAGAACTGGATGTAATCGACTTCCGTATGCTCGCCGGTTTCCAGATACTTGGCCACATCATCAGGCCCGGCGAATACCATGTTCACCGCTTGCGCCACCATCAGGTTCACGCGGTCCATAGGAGTCAGGCCTTCATAATAGCCGTAGACTGGCATGCCCAGCGCATGCGCATAGCCAATCTCGAACATGGTTCCCGCATCCTCGTCCATGAGGTTCGCGATAACGGCTTTGGCTGAATTGATGCCCTGAATATCGTCGTGGAAGCAGCCTTCTGGGCCGACTTCCTCGATTTGGCTGACGAATCGTGGCTTGAACAGCTTCTTGCCGTGATCCTCCAACACCTTTTCCAGACGCTCCATGCTTGCGGTCTGCTCAGGGTCGAAGAACGGGCCCGCCACGTAAAAGTCATATTCCTTTTCGCTCATGGCTTCCAGTCATACCGCAGCACAGGTTGCTTTCCAGCAAATAGTTCATTTTTTGAACACTATTTCATATAGCGAACAATGTGCTGTATTTGCCGGAAAACCGTGGATAATGCTCGCGATTGAACTCAGATAGCTCGGCCAGCTCACTCGGCTCAGTCAGTTCCGCCAGCTCACTCGGCTCAGCCGCGATTCACAATCTGCATGGCGCGACCGTCTTCCATCAGATGGAATCCATGCTTCTGGTAGAACGGCGCGTTCTTGCTCTCTTCGGGCATTACCTCAAGGAACAGATAATCGTGATACTTGGCTTTCACCATCTCCACCAAATGGCCACCAATACCGTGACCGTGATAGGCGGGATCGACCAACACCCAATGCATGTACGCCACCATTTCGGTGTCGTCCAATACGCGAACCAAACCGGCCAGATGATCGCCATCCCATGCGCTGATCACCGTATCCGAATGCTGTAATGCCTTGAACAGGCGCTCAGGATAGTTCGCCGACTCCCAACCCACCGAGCGAAACAGCTTCTGCACCTGATCTTGAGTAAAACGCTTCTCTTCCGTGTATGTAATTGCCATGGCCGCTTATGTTAGCCTTCACATACCCACCATTCCGCCGTCGTTTCGCATATTGAAGCTACAATGCATCCCCCATTGTCCCCGCATTGTCCCCCACGAGCCGTACAGCAACAGCGCCTGCACATACAATCATTGGAATTCATTGGAATTCATAGAAAGCACAAGTGCCCGAGATCGGATTCGAACCGACGACACCCGCTTTAGGAGAGCGGTGCTCTATCCACTGAGCTACTCGGGCAACGACGTTTCATTGTACACGGACACAAGCCCAGCCGGCAATTCGTACAATTCGTGCCGGTTTGGTGCGGACTCAATAATCCCCGGGCAAAAACAGCGCACATCCCAGCGCAACACGATACAGTAGCAACTCGCGCACATGTACATAGAGGCTGCCGCCAGCCGGCAGACAACCTTGCCGAGCACAAGCATCACCGACAATCAGAGCGTCTCCCACAGAGAGGATGATATGGCACGAACACGAAGCATCGCCAAGAATACCAACGGCAATGTGCCACGTACTCGCGCCATACGGCAACGTCGTCCAGCCTCAACATCATCGAACAAATCCGCGGCCTCAGCCAAGCGCAGCGCACAAAAGCGCGGCACACAACCGAAGCCATACACCAAAGAACAGCTCAAGTCCCATGGCAAGCACCGTTTCTTCGGCCTGCTCGCCGGATTGTTCGCCGTTCTGACGTTGCTCGCCACCGCTGCCCGCGCATTACCTGCCGATCTACAGGAACTGCCATACGTACCCATCGTGATTTCCGCAACCCCATGGTTCATGCTGCTGGGACTCATCGCGCTGCTGCTGGCCATCATGTCGCGCAGAATCCTTGCCGCGCTGATAGCCATTGCCGCAGTGGCGCTCAACGCATATTGGCAGTATCCGTTCTTCTACTCCACCACCCCGCTGCCGCAGGCTGCCTACAATGCAGTCGCCTTTAGCGAGCCGAACACTTCGGATGCTTTCGCTCGAGTGATGACGTTCAACGTGTATAAAGGCCAGGCTGACGCGCAGGCCATTGTGGATACCGTGCGCGATCAACGCGTCGAAGTGCTGGCCTTGCAGGAGACCACCGACGATTTCGTCAAACGCCTTAAAGATGCCGGCATCGAACATTACCTACCGTATTCGAACGTGTCATCGTCGGATGGCATATACGGCAATGGCTTGTGGTCTGCTACCCCACTCAGCCAGCCGGTTGATGACGAAGTAAACTCCAGTGCTTCGTTCATGCCGGCCGGCACGGTGGATCTGGGCGGCAATGCAATTCGATTCGTCTCCGTGCACACCACCGCTCCGGTGCCCGGCTACTGGCGGCAGTGGAAGCGTGCGCTCGACGAACTGGGATTGATGCAATCGCATACCAGCAACCGGTACATTTTCATGGGTGACTTCAACGCCACCTATGATCACGCTCCATTCCGCGAATTCCTTGGCACCAGATTCCATGATGCCGCGCGAATCTCCGGGCACGGCTTCACGTTCTCCTGGCCCACGAACCGACCAGGACTGCCCATGTTCGCGGGCATCGACCATGTAGTGCTCGACCAGGGCATGCGCGCCGGGCAATGCAAGGTAGTGAAGATTGCGGGATCCGATCACGCGGCGCTGCTCGTTACTGTGGATGTGATGCAGTAGCGGCAGACGACAGCACGCCTAGAAACCGAGGCGCGTGCGGCCGAACTGGTCAAGCCAGCGCAGAATCGCACCCTCACGCAACGCCCACGGGCAGATCTCCACTTCCTGAATGTTGAGTGCCTTCATAATCTCATCGGCCACCACGGCACCGCCCACAATCTGCATCGTGCGCTCCGGGGTAATACCCGGCAATGCCACGCGCTGTTCCGGCGAAATCGCAGCCAGGCGAGGAATCCAATCCTCCAGCTGTTCGCGCGTCATAATCGAAGTGTCCTCACGTCCCGGTTGGCGAATCACGGCTCCGCACAGGCGGGCCAGCGAGCGGAAGGTCTTCGACGTGCCCACCGCATGATTCGGATGCTTGGACTGCGGGAACACCTTGACCATCGGCTCCAGAATCTTGCGCACGTTCTTGCGCACATCCTCCAGTTCCTCAGGCGTGGCCATGCCGGAGGGCAGAAACTCAGTGGTCACACGACCCGCGCCAGCCGGCACGGACAAAGCCACGGTCGGCTCCTCATCGGAGCCCATGGCCACTTCCAGCGAGCCGCCGCCGATATCCAGCACCAGCAAACGCCCAGCATCCCAGCCATACCAGCGGCGCGCGGCAAGGAAGGTCAGTCGCGCCTCATCCGTGCCGGACAGCACCGTGACACCCTGGCCAATCAGCTCCTCGATCTTATGGATCACCTTGTTGCCGTTCGGCGCCTCACGCAACGCCGAAGTGGCCATAACCAGCAGCTGGGTGATGTCATACTCCTCCGCCAGCTTCATGCAATCGGACACCGCTTCGAGAATCGCCTCGACACCGGCTTTCTTGATGGAACCGTCTTCTTTGAGGTACTTCATCAGCCGCACGGTGGATTTGGTGCTGGCCTCAGGATCCGGGCGCGCGCCGGGTGCCGCATCCACAATCAGCATATGGATGGTGTTCGAACCGATATCGAGCACACCAAGTCGGGTGGAATGCGCACGAAGATTAACCATGATTCCTGCTCTCACTCACACTGTGACGCACCAGCACACACCTAGCCGGCATCGCAGCAATTCCTATAACGCTCATGCGTCAGCCAAGCGCTCCCGGCTCCTTCACCGCATGCCGGATGCGCCAGCTTTGCAAACGTGATTACTGTACACCACTCTGACGCTTCACAGTGATTCCACGAACTTGCCCAGCCGTTCAAGGCCCTCGCTCAACGCCTCGCGCGAAGCGGCATAGCTCAATCGCACATGCGTATCGGCGGTGGCGGCGCCGAAGTCACGACCCGGCGTCAATGCCACATGAGCCTCGTTCAATGCACGCTCGCAGAACGTCCACGCATCCAAACCGGTGCGGGAAATGTTGAAGTAGGCGTAGAACGCGCCATTCGGCTCCACTTCCACCGGCAGACCGATGCGCTTGAGGCCATCGATCACAATACGGCGGCGGGCGAGCAGTTCCTGACGGCGGGCCTCGCATTCGGCAAGGCTTTCCGGCGTGAAGCAGGCAAGCGCCGCATGCTGGGTGGGCGTGTGGGCGCACAGATAGTAGTTGGTGGCCAGATCATCCACGGCTTCCAACACGGTGGGATCGTCGGGCAGGATCGCCCAGCCCAAACGCCAGCCGGTCATGCCGAAGAACTTGGAGAAGCTGTTGCATACAATGGCACCCGGATCGCAGGCCAATACAGATTTGACTTCCGTACCATCCGGTTCGCGATCGGCCAGATCCAGATAGGTTTCATCCACGATGCGCCATGCTCCGCGCTCGGCCGCAAACTGGCACACGTCGTTCAGCACATGGAAGTCAATGGTGGTGCCGGTGGGATTGGATGGTGAGGTGATCATCACCGCTTTGGTATGTTCGGTCCAATACTGGGCGCACAGTTCAGCGTTCAGATGGAACCGGGTGGCGGCCGAAGTCGGCACGTCGATCACATTGCCTTCGAAGGAGCGCACCAGTTCGCGGTTGCACGGATACGAGGGATCGGCCACCATCACATCATCACCGGGGTCCACGGTGAGTGCGGTAGCCAGCAGCAATGCCGCCGAGCCGCCGGCGGTTACGCAGATACGCTTGGGATCGATTTCAAGATCATGACGTTCACGGTAGAAGTCGGCGATCGCCTGCCGCAGTTCCGGCAATCCCATCGCCGCGGTGTAAGGCAGTGCACGGCCGTCATATTGTTCGCGCATGGCATCGCGTACCGCGGGCGGCGCACCAAAGTCCGGCTCTCCGAGGCTTAGTTTGATGACACTGATGCCAGAGGCGATCATCTTGTCGGCTTGTTCGCCGAAAACCATGGCACGGAATGGGTTCGCTTCACGCGCGCGACGAGACATAACCGGCGACTTAGCCGGCATCTTAGCCGGCAATTCAACCGGCGAGGGAGACTGCTGCACTGCTGTATTGACCATATTTAGGTTCTATCCGCCTCTTGGGACAAGGTATCTCGCTTAGCAGGGGTTGATTTCTGCCTTTTGGAACATCTATCTGCGTTACAAGGGGTTGCTAAAGGCTCGTATATGCCGTATACGAGCCCTCACCACACCGTCATTGCGCCATTTCTGAGGCCTGCCTACTGAACAAGGAACCCCTTGTAACGCAGATAGACCTCCGGCGCGGTTCAAATCAACCCCTTGTAACCGAGTTATGACCCAATATCATTATCGCGACGCATCAGAGCCGATTGCTCACACGCATTTATAATTTCACCAGGCTTTGTATTATCAACAGCCCCATATTCAAGGAGGAATGATGAGCCAGTGGAATGGTAAGCGTGCCGAGTTCGAGGCAAGTGACGCGAAAATCAATGTGGCGATTCTCGGCGCCGGCAATATTGCACACACCATGGCCGATACTCTCGCCCAAATGGCCGAAACCCCGATGTATTCGTGGATTCACCCGTATGCCGTGGCGGCTCGCAGCTTGGAGCGCGCTCAAGCATTTGCCGACCAATGGCATCTCGATAAGGCGTATGGCTCGTATGAGGAGCTTGCCGAGGATCCGAATATGGATCTGGTGTATATCGCCACCCCGCATAGTCTGCATGCCGAGCATGCGATCCTGTGCATGAAAGCGGGCAAGAACGTGCTGGTAGAGAAGTCGTTCACCGCCAATGCCAAACAGGCCCGCGAAACTCTCGATGTGGCCAAGGAAACCAGCATGCTGTGCGCGGAAGCCATTTGGACGCGCTATATGCCGAGCCGTGCGCTGATCAACGAGGTCATCGACTCCGGTGAAATCGGCGAAGTGAAGTCCGCGAGCGCGAACCTCTGCTACCCCGTATGGAAGGTGCCGCGTATGTCCGATCCGGCCTGTGCCGGCGGCGCGCTGCTGGATGTGGGCGTCTACCCGCTGAATTTCCTCGACATGGCGATCGGTGCGGATCATGGCCGCACGGTTGAACGAATCAGCACATCGATGGTGCCGTATGAGACCGGTGTGGATGCGCAGAATTCCACCACGTTGTACTACAACGATGGTGCGATGGGCGTGTCTTCCAGCTCCATGCTGGTGTCTTCGGACCGCGGTGGTTATGTGTGGGGTACCAACGGCTATCTGGAAGTGACCAATATCAATAACCCTGAAGCCATTGACATCTATGACCATGACCATAAGCCGGTGCGCAGTATTGCCATTCCGCCGCAGTTGACCGGCTACGAGTATGAGGTGGCCGATGCCGCCAACGCGTTGCTCGATGGCAAGATCGAGTGCGAGGCTATGCCTCATGCGGATACGCTACGCATCATGGAGCTGATGGATCAGATTCGTGGCGAATGGGGCTTGAAGTTCCCGTTTGAAGACTAGATTCCTCCGCCGGCTCCTCTTTGTCAGGGGAGCTAGCGGCGAAACCGTCTGAGGGGTAATTCAACGAATATGAATTCGTTCCCGTTTGAGTAGACTGACCAATCATGGGTAATCTTACGATTCGCAGAGCTACTGCGGCCGATATGCCGCGCATCAACGACCTGCTGTTTCAGGTGGCCGAAGTGCATCATCAGGGTCGACCGGACCTGTTCAAAGGCGGCGCCAAAAAGTACACGGACACGGAGCTGAGCGACATTCTTGCCGATGATGCCACTCCGGTGTTCGTTGCCGTCAACAACGAGGGGACGGTGTTGGGCTATGCGTTCTGCGCATTCCAGCAACACCATAACAACCATGTGTTGACGGATGTAAAAACCCTGTACATCGATGACCTGTGCGTGGACGAGCAAGCGCGCGGCGAGCATGTGGGCTCTACGCTCTACCGCTTCGTGCTTGACTTCGCCCGCACATCCGGCTGCTACAACGTGACGCTGAACGTCTGGTCCTGCAACCCGAGCGCCCAAGCGTTCTATGAGCGTATGGGCTTGACGCCGTACAAGATTGGCATGGAGCAGATTCTGTAGCACTCCGCAGGGCTCTGCAGACCGGTTTCAGCCCAGCAGATCGAGCAGGTCGTCGCGGGTCAGCGAGGCGATGGACGGAGCGCCGGATGCTCCTGCACCGAAGGCACCGGATTCGTCGGCGTTAAGCGACGCATCGGTGAACTGCCTGGCCAACTCGCTCTTGGTGTGCTGCAATTCCAGGATGCGCTCCTCGATGGTGTCTTTGGCCACCACCTGATACACGTTCACATCCTCGGTCTGCCCGATGCGATGCGCACGATCGGTGGCCTGATTCTGTGCGGCAGCATTCCACCACGGGTCGGCATGAATCACCACGCTGGCGCCCGTCAGGTTCAACCCGGTATTGCCGGCTTTCAGGGAAATCAGGAACGCCGGCGTATCGTCCGCGTTGAAACGGTCCACCAAGGCCAGTCGCTGTTTCTTCGGCGTGGATCCGGTGATGGTGTAGTACCGCAGACCCTGCTCATCGAACCGGGCGGCAATCAGTTCCAGGAAACTGGTGAACTGGGAGAAGATCAACGCCTTCTTGCCCTCGTTCACGCAGGTTTCCACCAGTTCGGCAATCGCCGCCAGCTTGGCCGACTGATCCTTGGCATCGGCATACACGAGCCTTGGATCGCAGCAGATCTGCCGCAGCCGGGTCAGTTCGGCGAGGATGCGGATCTTCGATGTATTGAAGTCCGCTTCCTCGCTATGCTCCAACTGCATACGCAAGCGCTGTTCATGAGCGGCGTACAGTTTGCGCTGCTCCCCTTCCAGCTGCACGGTAAGCGTATTCTCCAGCTTGTCCGGCAGATCGGTGAGCACCTGACGTTTCAGTCTGCGTTTGATGAACACGCCTACCAGCGCCTGCAACCGATGCGCCACGCGCGCGGCCTCAGGGTTGACTTCGGCGGCGGCGCGCCCCTCGGCGGTCGTACTGTCCGCAGCACGCGCGTTGGCGATGGGCAGCTCGTAGCGTTCGCGGAACCGCTTATAGGAGCCCAATAATCCCGGCATCAGGAAGTCGAAAATGCTCCACAGTTCGGAAAGCCGGTTTTCGATTGGGGTGCCGGTCAAGGCAAAACGATGGTCGGCGGCCACGGATTTCACAGCTTTGGCGATTTTCGTCGTGTGATTCTTAATGTATTGAGCCTCGTCCAAGGCCATGATGGAGCAATGGCGCTTACCGTCCGTATCACTGCCCTGTTCTATGCTGCCGGAATCATCAGCCGTGTATTCCTCCACATCGCGGCGCAGCAAATCATACGAGGTGATCAGCACTGTCGGCTCGTCGGCATGGAAAGCACGGGCGATGGCATTGCGCCGCTCGGTTTTGGTGCCGGCTACGACTACCGCGTTGAAACTGGGCGCGAACTTCGCGAACTCGGCGGCCCAGTTGTACACCAATGATGCCGGGCAGACAATGAGCGATGGCTTCAATGGCTCCGCAGTCTCCGTCCGCGCGGCCCGCTGATATCGGGAAAGAATCAACGCGATGAGCTGCACGGATTTGCCCAAACCCATTTCATCGGCGAGAATGCCGCCGAAACCTTTATCGCACAACGTGCTCAGCCAGCGGAAACCATCGGCCTGATACGGGCGCAGAATGTTCTTGAGACTGTCCGGCACCTCATAGGAAGTCGGATCGATGACTGCCAGATCATCAATGTATTGGGTGAAGGATGCGTCTTTGACCACATCCGAACCGTCGTCGGGCAGTTCGCCGTCCAACAGGAACGCCTGATTGCCGGGCAGTTCAATGGAACCGGAGTCAAGCTGCTTCTCGCTGAGGTCAAGGTCGGACGCCAGTTTGTCTAATGTGCTCAAATCGGCGCCATCGAGACGAACCAGCGTGCCATCCTTCAACTGGTGGAAGCGTTGTTTGCGGCGATACGAGGCCAGCAATGCGCCTACCTCGTTCGGCGGCACTTCATCGGCGATTGGTGAAATCTCCACCAGATTGCCTTTGACAGACAACCCCACCTTCACGCTTGGCGCTTTGGGCGCCACCAGCCGGTCGAAGGCGGGCGTGGTGAACACGCTGCCGACCTCGTGTAAAGCCCGCAGTCCTTCGTCGAACAATCGCACGATCTGCTGGGTGTTGTCCCGGTCGATGGTGGCCGCGCCAGCCTGCTTGGCCCGGGTGCGTGCCGCGGTTCGTGCCGCAGCGGCCCGTGACGTTTTCGTGGTGAATCCTCGCGCCGCGGATGCCGGTTTTACGTCTCGTCCGCGCGCATCCGGCATGTCGAAGAACGCGCGCACCACATCCGTGGCGAGGTGCTCCGTTTCGAAATCACGGCCTACGACGGCGTTCGCCGGCGTATTATCACGTGCATGCACCGCAGGCCCTGCGGGCACCAGCGGCACCACCGTTTCGTCATAGCGGGCTTTGATCACACATTCCACACCATATTCAGTGCGGTCCAGATAGAATTCGTTCTCGCATTCGGTGGGGCTCAGCTCGGCAAGTTCGCGTGGAAGCTCATGCGCATCCAGCAATCCCGCCGTCACCAGACGAGGCAGCAAGGTTCTAGCGAACAAGGCCATATCATCGCCGGCAATAACTTGGCCTTCACCACCCGGCGCAAAAAGCTCGCCAATCAGGGTGCGAATATCCGCCAATTGTTCAGGACAGCGCACGAACCGGCATCCCGCCGCGCTTTTTCGCTGCGACTGCAGCATCATCGGCGAGGTATAGGTGAGCGGACTCGCGGCGGCAAGCAACAGCCACGAGTGTTTGCCCGCCTCAACCACCGCTTCCACGCCGGGTTCGCCTTGCAGCAGATATCCGGCGTTCGACCCATATTCACGGTAGTCGCGGCGAGTCAATCGCATGGTCAGACCGGGGTCGCCGCCATCCACCGGCACGGATGCCGGCTGACTGGAAAACCAGGAATCCAGCACCAGTTGGATGCCCTTGCCCTCACGAATCCCCAGTAGGGACGCGACCTCCCGGGCCGAAAGCGTCATACGCCGGTCAATGGCAATATGCCCGTAATAGCGATCCTGCTGCTCGGCGGCCTCGCGTACGGCGAGCGCGGATTCCAGGAAATCCAGCAGCGGCTCACTATCCGTATCCAGCATCTGCGGCGTATGCGCAAACGCCAGTTTCTTGCCGTAATCCACATATTCGCCGTGTCGCATAGCACGCACGAATTGAGGAATCGACTTCAACACATAGTTTGCGCCATTAACGGGAGCGCCGATTTTCAATTCCACGCTCCACACGCCGTCGATGAAGCTCAGGATGGGCGTCACATGCACTTGCCCCGGCGCCACCGTTTGCGGCATGCCTTGGTACCCGCTTCGGCCCGCGGATTTGCGCCGACCGGATGGCATGGAAGCCGAACCGTTCGCGTCCACACGTTGCATGATGGCCGTACGCCGACGCTCCTTGGCCTGCGCTTGGCTTTTGTCCAACCGCTCCATGTAATCGAGCATGATGCGAGACGGGCGCACGGCTCCGGCCTGATAGCCGTCGAATCGTTGCGGATCGTCACAGAAGGCGAGCGCCACCGCCACCATATGCTTGCACAGGCCGTATCCACGCCCGTATGCAGGGCAAGTGCAGGATCCTCCGTTGAGCTCACCGGTGTCCAGCGAGAACATCACTTCCGTGCGATACCGGCTGGAGGGGCTGGTGGTGCCGCGGAGCGTGGCATTGAGCTGCGCATATCCGATGCGATCATTACTGCTGAACGCAGGGGCCAGCATCATCAGCGAAGCATTATTGGCAATCACGCGCGCCCTGTCGAGAACCGCACGGGACGTGGACGTTTGGATATCCCTGCGCAGCGCGTCAAAGGGAATATATGAACCGCGGGCTTGCGCATTGCCTTGATTTCCCGCATTACGCGCAACAGTACCATCATCATCAAACCAGACCGCGCGACCTGACCTGTGCGCATACGGCACCGGCATATCATCCGCGCTTAAGGCATCTGCGGAACCGAATACTGCGGCATTATCAGTCGCAGCAGCCGCAGCAGTCACATCTGTTTCATCATCATCTGCAGCCGCATATCCACGAGGATTACGCCGCCGTTGAATCCAGCGGCGCGCGGCATCATCGAACTCATCGCCAAGCGCATCGTCATAACCATAGGATTCATACCCGTCGTCGTGAGGACCACGAGAATCATCCGCAGCCTCATCGGAGACATGCCCGAACACACCATATCCGCTCACCAAGGCGCATCTCCTCTCCAGTCCGGCCTTGCTCCGGACCACATTCCCGGGCTGCTCAAATTCAGAACAACCCAACATTCCCATCCTAGACGAAACGCGGTAGCCTTGAATCTATGGACGCCATGGATGCGGGATATGCAACAGATGATTCAGTCGATTCAGCCAAGCGCAAAACCTACGCCGGCAATAGCGCGTTGGAAATCCTCGAAGTACTGTGGCGGCACAGCTATTTGGGTCACGGGCTTTCCGTGCGGGAGATTCTCGATGAGCTCGCCACAATGCATCATACGGACGACCCTCGCGACCTGCCAACGGCGAAAACCGTGCGCAACCAGTTGAGAAAACTCTCCGAAGCTGAATTCCTCGGCAGACATGTGGGCTACATCACCGAAGAAGACAGCCTCAAAGTAGGCTGCAAAGACCCTCAGCCCGGTTGGTATGTGGACGCGTTCCTCACACCCGCCGAAATGCGATTGCTGGCGGACAGTCTCACCCTCTCGCGCATCAGCATCGACACCTTGGATGAGCTCGTCGGGAAAATCCGCGAACTCGCCGGAGCTGCAGGCGAATCCATCGACTACTTGAACCATGTGACCGCCTACACCCATATCAACGGCGAATTCCTTTCCACCATCGACCAGATCAACCAAGCCATCGAAGACGGTCATGCCATCAGCTTCCAATACTGTGATTACGGACCGGATGGCACCATGGTGCCGCATATCAGTCACACCACCGGATCACGCGGCATCTATATCGTCGACCCGTACCAGATGGTGTACAAAAACGGGCGATATTACCTGATCTGCCACATGCACGGCGAACATCATCTGCGCATATTCGTCGTCAATCGCATAGCCGGCGTCACCACTCGGGGAGCGAACGGGCCGCTGCGCATCGAACAGCCCGCCCCACACGATTTCGACGCCGTGACCTTCATGCGGCACAGGCCGTATCCGGTTGCCGATGCACCGGTCAATATCCGCATGGCCATCCGGGACCGCTCCATGCTCAACAACGTGTTCGAATGGTTCGATGATCCGCAAGTCAAACAATCAAAGGACGGCGAACAGTTCGAAGTCATCGTCGAGGCGCCCGAGAGAGCCGTATTTTGGTGGGCATTGCAGTATTCATGGGATGCGCGACTGATCATCATGGAACCGCAATCCCTGCGCGACCGGCTGTACCAAGCCGGCCTGCATATGGCCAACGTCTACAAGCCAGCGCCATAACCCATGGTTTCCATGGTTTCCATGGTTTCCATGGTTTCCATGGTTTCGGCTCCCATCACACTCACAGGGGAGCTGGCAGCACAGCTGACTGATGGGACACCCATATGCCATATGCCGTGATTGCACGCCGCATGCCGTGATTGCACGCCATAACCTGAAAAACCGTATGCATCTATACCCCACCTGCCATTAAGCTAGACAGTTAGTGATGAATTCACGCTACACGCAACACATAAGGAGCACTATATGAGCGAAGAGCGTACAGCATGGGGCTGGGGTCTGGCCAGCGTAGACGCAGCCGGCAACACCCTGGATGTCTGGTACCCGGAGCTGACCCTTGGCGAAGCACCAGCGGAAGCCGATCGTCCGAATCATAACTTCGGTACTCTGGCACACACGGAAGCCGATGCACGTGGCGTACGTCGCGTTCCTGTGTTCGCCGTCAGCCAGCTGGACGAGCCGATTGCTTCTCCGGCCGACGCCTATCTCAAACTGCATCTCCTGAGCATGCGTATGGCCAAACCGAACACCCTGAATCTGGAAGGTATTTTCGCCCAGCTCAACACCGTGGTCTGGACCAACTACGGCCCGTTCGCTGTTGAGGACTTCACACTGCGCAAGGCCGATGTGGAACGTGTGGCCACCGATGCCGCCCTGGCATTCGCCACGCAGACCGGCCTTCCGGCAGCAGCCCCCGCCGCCACCGTCAACGTGTTCGGCCTCGATAAGTTCCCGCGCATGATCGACTACGTGACCCCCACCGGCGTACGCATCGGCGATGCCGATCGCGTCCGTCTGGGCGCCTACCTGTCCGCCGGCACCACCGTGATGCATGCCGGCTTCGTGAACTTCAACGCCGGCACCCTTGGCGTTTCCATGGTTGAAGGCCGCGTCTCCCAAGGCGTTGTGGTTGGCGACGGTTCCGACATCGGCGGCGGCGCCTCCATCATGGGCACCCTGTCCGGCGGCGGCAAGCTCCGCAACTCCATCGGCGAGCACTCCCTGCTCGGCGCCAACGCCGGCATCGGCATCTCGCTGGGCGACAACTGCGTGGTCGAAGCCGGCCTGTACATCACCGCCGGCACCAAGGTGACCATCTGGGACAAGGCCAAGGCCGCCGCCGGCGAACCGCTCGAAGTGGTCAAGGGCGCAGACCTGTCCGGCAAAAACAACATCCTGTTCATCCGCAACTCGGTGAACGGCCGCATCGAAGCCCGCTACCGCAAGGTGGGAATCGAGCTCAACGCTAAGTTGCATAAGAACTGAGTGCACACTAGTGGAGCGTTATCTTCGTTGCTCCTCGATCGACGTACCATCGTACGCCTTCCCTCGGTGCGCCTCGATACCGCACACACTATTGCACACTCAGAACTGACTCTGCCGGTTCTTATGCAACCGACGCCGCATGATTCAGTGCATGATTATTCGGAATCATGCACTGAATCATGCACTGCAACGTCTCGTGCTGTATCGCAGTGGGGCGAACCCTCAAGCCGCTCGAAGAAACGCCTCGCTGCGCGTATGCAAGCGGGGCGTTCTTGTATATCTCTCGAGATATTGCCCCGCTGAACGCATCCCAACAAGGAATTCCCACGATTAGGTCGAGGTTTTGCTCCGCTTAGCACATGCTCACCAGAGCAAAACCTCGACCCAATCAACGTATTGCCCCAGTGAGCTCTCTAAACGCCGCAAATCCTCGACACACTCGAGGATTTGCCTCGCTAAGCACCCTCTCAGCGAGGCAAATCCTCGGCCCAATGCGATATTCCATACGCAATGCAACACATGTTGAGCACGTTTCGCTCACATGCTAGCAGCATGCCGAATTGCTATCACCGTTCGTCAAGCGGCACGTAATCGCGCTCCACCGGGCCGGTGTAAACCTGGCGCGGGCGGCCGATCTTGGTGTTCGGATCAGCGAGCATCTCACGATACTGTGCAATCCAACCGGGGATACGCCCCAAAGCGAACAATGTGGTGAACATGGCCGGATCGAAGCCGATGGCACGGTAAATCAAACCCGTATAGAAGTCCACGTTCGGATACAGATTGCGCGAAACGAAGTACTCGTCGCTCAGGGCAATGCGTTCCAACTCCACGGCCACATCGAACAATGCACGTTCGTCGGCCGGCAGCTTGGATGTATCCTCGCGTTCCATAATCTTCTCCAAGTACTGCTTGGCGATGGCTGCACGCGGATCATAGGACTTGTACACACGGTGACCAAGGCCGGAGATCTTCTGGCCGTTCTTCTTGGCCTCTTCCACGAACTCGGCAACCGTCTTACCGGAATCGCGAATCGCCTTCAACTGGCGCAACACAGCCTCATTCGCGCCGCCATGCAACGGACCGGAAAGCGCGTTCACGCCAGCGGCCACCGCGGAATACAGGTTGGCGTGGGCGGAACCGGCGATGCGCACCACGGACGTCGAGCAATTCTGCTCATGATCGGCGTGGATAATGAGCAGTCGACCCAGTGCGTGCACATACAGCGGATCGGATTCGAACGGTTCATAGGGAACGGCGAAACACATGCGCAGGAAGTCATCCACATAGCCGCGCGCGTAATCCGGATACAGCATCGGTTCATCACGGCGACGACGGAAGATGTAGGACACGATGGTACGCACTTTGGCCATGATGATGACCGCCGCCTCATCAAGCTGGTCGGAATCGGTGATATCCGTAGTATCCGGATAGAACGTGGCCAGTGCGTTGATGGCGGAGGCGAGCACGCTCATCGGATGCGCGGTACGCGGGAACGAACCCATGAAGGTGCGGAAATCCTCACCGACCATGGTGCGATGGTTGATGGCGGAAACGAACTTCTCGTACTGCTCCTTGCTCGGCAGGTCTCCATGGCGCAGCAGCCACGCCACTTCCAGAAAATCGGACTGGTCGCAGAGCTGTTCGATTGGGTAGCCGCGATAGCGCAGAATCGAATGCTTGCCATCGATATAGGTGATTTTCGACTCGCACTGAGCGGTGGTCAGAAATCCCGGATCAAGCGTCACCCAGCCATCGTTGCGCAGTTTGGAGACGACGATACCGTCCGCACCTGCCGTTGCCTTAACCACCGGCAGGGTATATTTGCTGTCATCCACATTCAGCTGGGCTGTTGCCATACTTATTGCTCCCTATTACATACGGGCTGATACCGATGGGCGTGCCATTCGGTTCAAAAGTATGGCTCACTATATGGCACCTATGTTTCAACGCAAGTTGTCGTCTCAAAAACACGCGCGACACCATTGCGCCGCAATAAAAAAACCTCCACGGTGTGGCAAACAACACTATGGCCATTCCGCTAAAACCGCAGAAATAAGCCATTTTCGTTTACCACACCGTGGAGGAATCACCACACCGTGGGAGAGAATCACAGGTTGGTGCGATCGGTGAAGATGATCGGGCCGTTTTCGGTGATGGCGATGGTGTGCTCGGAGTGAGCGCCACGGGAGCCATCCTCGGAACGCAACGTCCAGCCGTCCTTCGGATCCTGGTAGATCTCGTCGGTGGTCTTCAGGAACCACGGTTCGATGGCGATGACCAGGCCTTCGCGCAGCTTGTAGCCGTGGTGCGCCTTGCCGTCGTTCGGCACATGCGGGTCACCGTGCATAATGTGACCCACACCATGACCACCGAATTCAAGGTTGATCGGATAGCCGTAGGTACGAGCAACGTCGCCGATGGTGCTAGAGATGTCACCGAGGCGGTTGCCCGGCTTTGCCACGTCAATGGCGGCGGCGAGCGCTTCCTCAGTGCACTTGATCAGTCGCAGGTCTTCCGGATCGGGGTCCTTGCCGACCACGAAGCTCACTGCGGAATCGGCAACCCAGCCGTCCACGGAGATGGCGAGATCAAGGGAGACCAGATCGCCGTCCTTCAGGTTGTAGTCATACGGAATGCCGTGCAGTACTGCGTCGTTGACGGACGTGCAGATGTAGTGGGCGAACGGGCCGGTGCCGAAGTCCGGCGCGTAATCCACGTAGCAGGATTCTGCACCCTTGCGGTCCACGATCTTCTTGTGAACGAATTCGTCGATTTCCAGCAGATTGGTGCCGACCTTGGTGGTTTCCTGCAGTTCCTTCAAAATGCCGCCGACGAAACGGCCGGCAGGCTTCATTTCCTCGATTTCACGAGGGGTTTTCAGTTCGATCATACGGTTCTTTCTACCTTGTTGAGACTTGTTCTCAACTCTAGACCAGCCCGGGGTCAACCGCCAGGGACTATGCGCTATTTCTTGCGCACATGCCGTCCCCGCCTCCTCTCCACTCGGCCAATACGAACATCCACTAGAAGAGACGTTTCTTTGTAGTTCTCTGGCTGCTTCTTTTTCCCTCCCAACACGCCAAATTCCAAACATCCTGCAATATAGTTTGCGGATGTCTGAATGCTAGTTCTTCAGGGCTGCATCGCGCATCGACGGCCCGTAAGATTCGATCTCGTTCGAGCATTGATCGCATTTCCTCTTCCGTAAGGTCATAAACATCCGACTCGGACGTATTGCCCGCTCTATTGGCTTCATGTTTGAAAACGAGTTTCACAACGACTCCCTCCCGTCTATATCGGGAAATGGGAGACCCGCACCAGAAAAGACCAAAAGCATACAGACCGCTTAACAGCGTGCGGGGCCATCAACTCATTCTTATTTTCAAGACAACAGAATTCCGTTGATGGCCCCGCACCACAATTCTGTAGGCAGGTCTCTTTGCTTTGAATATGAACGTCCACAGCCAGCTTCGCTGCAGCAAATGATCGATACGCCTAATGAATGGCCAGTTCAATAAAAGGCATAGTCGTTACAACTTGTCAGTTCAGTCCATCGCTCTCCTTTCGTGAGAAGTCTGCGCACACAATAGGGTTCAATAACCTAACCGTCATATACTGGATTTGGTTGTCCAGCGAATATCGGAACTAAGTTCCAAACCTGTTTTTATCGTAGGAAAACTGCCCTTGGGCACTGAAGGCAAAGCGAGGCAAAGTGAGGCGAAATGAAGACGAACTTGACTCTGGCTCAGTCAGGTAACATGTACGCACTAGGAGATTTTTTGCGCCATTGCCCACTTGTACGCGATTGGAGTGCCCCACAGCAAAATCGGGTTTATGAAAGATTTTTTCGATCAAGCACGATTGGATTTGCAACTGCAAGTACTGAGGCATAATCGAGAGCACCCCTATCCCGATACCTGCCAGTTCTGCCACAGCACCATACAAATGAAACCACCGAGCGACGAGGATGTTACAGCAAGAGAGGCAGATTTTGATCGACAAACTTTCGATATCACAATAGACGGTTATTCAAAAGCAGCTGAACAAGGTAAAGGTTACTGTGCACTCCTCAACACCGTGTTATTGCTTGCTTTTCACGACTATCTGAACAGACGATCATCACATGCCCTTCAATGGCTGCTCATCGACACTCCTTTGCTGGGATT
Organism: Bifidobacterium colobi; assembly: GCF_018555455.1. Lineage (GTDB taxonomy): Bacteria > Actinomycetota > Actinomycetes > Actinomycetales > Bifidobacteriaceae > Bifidobacterium > Bifidobacterium colobi. The sequence goes on from NZ_JAFEJU010000003.1 coordinate 355,484, forward strand.
TGATGAAGGAGTCCATGCCATCAGCACATCCATGCGCGCTGGACTGTTCGACGCATTAAAAGAACAAGCCAAAGACCAGCAAATCATCATCTTAGAGAACACAGATCATATCGATGAGCTGGATTTTGACAGTAACGTCAACCTCATTCGCTTTACCAAAAATCGCCACCAAGGTCGTTATGGCTACTTGAATGACGTTTACGACATAACGGAAACCACTCCATTACGATAGGATAGAAATGCCAAAATACATATGCAAAAATTCAAATTTTTTTGCAAAGAAATATCATCTTTTTATTCTCGCAAATACCATACTCCCTTCGTTTCTTTTATTCATACAACTTCGAATCATATTTGAAATAGTAAAAATGACCTGGTTTATTCCATTACTATATATCGGCATAATAACAATTCCACATATTTCATTTTCATTTGTTTTTTATTTACTAAATAAAAAAGTATTCAAATCGATAAAATACAATTTTTCACTAGTATTAATATCACTAATTCTTTCTTACATATTTAATAATATAAGCATAATATGCTTATATTATTCACTTAACATTGATATAATTAACAGTTTTTTGACTTCATACATTATATCTATATCGATGACGGATCATGGATTGGTCGCCTCTATGGCTCATATGGCATACCAGCATTAATTTATGCGCTTGGGTTGGCTCTCTCTATAGAAAAACCAACCCAAGCGCAGAAATAATTAGAAGATATAATCAGCTAATGCTTTACACGATGCGTTAATTACATCAGCAGAAACCTCTCCAATTATTGACCACTTCAATATCCCATTCCCCCAATCCACTTTAGTTCGGAAAGCAGTGGCAGCATCATTCTGATTGGTAGCACCCATACTCCACGCAATTTGCTTGAAACGATTTGCCAATAAGCCAGCATCGTTGTAGTAGTCACGCATGGTCTGAGACAGCAGATGTGTGGATTCACCATTACCCGCACTAAGCACTTGAGCAAAACGAATAGCATCACCATCGCAGCATAAATCGTCACGATTACACGAATTACTGATGGACTTCCATACACCATTCACATATTTGCCGGTAATCAAATTAGCAATTCCCGGATGCGACAGGTATGTCTCATCTTGCCCAACAAGCGCCTCGCAAACGGCGTGAAGATCCGCATCGGGATTCCAATCCATGACATCTTGGATATTACTCATCGTCGAGGCCAAATCCCATCCCTGACCCCTGTAATTACTGATTTCAGTAAACTGGTCATATACCCAATCATTAGGAATCGGGAATCCCAGATTGCCGGAAAATCCCGTAGACATGTCCGACACGAACGCACATCCAGCACACCCCGCTTCAATAATACGTGTGCAAATGTTGCGCGAAGCGTAGATACCAACTTTATAACCACCACCAAGGCTAGAGAGAATCGCACGGAAATACGGAAGAATGGTGCTGCTCACCTGATCATCGGTAGCATCGAAATCGACCGCGAAATAGATATATGTTGGCGGAATACCCAAACGCTGCGCCGCCTCTCGAGCGCTCTGGGCATGCTTCCTACCGTTTTCCACAGTGAAATGGCTAAGCTTCGTGGAATATTCTTGGAAAATCGGGAAGAATTGCATACCACCCGCAGTAATGCGTTCAAGCTCGCCAGGACGAATTGCCTTGAAGTATTCCGATGGGTCAAGCTTATTCTGTCCAGGCTCAGTCAGATAACGACCAACAATTCGATAACCATCTGCCTTGAGCGTCGCCAATCGCTCCGCTGTAATTTCAAAACGGGTATCACCACCAATGCCCATATCAGTCTTGAGATCTTTAATTGCCGAACCGGTACCGCTGTAAAAATGTTGAGAGATATTGCTACCAGTTGAGTACCCCTTGCACCAGAGCGCTCCTTGGATGATGGAATATACATTCGATTTGGCCCCATCGCCGTCTTTCTGCTGCTGGACACCGTTAGGATACCGCTTCGCAAAAAGACTCTGCGTAGAAGGACCGAAATTATCGGCTGTGGTTTGGATACCTAGCTCAATTTGCAGCGCTCGCGTCAAACCGTAAATCGTTTCCCAACCGGTTTGCCCATTTTCAGAGACAGCGTTGAATCGAGAATCCTTCCCATAGGTTTTATTCAGCCACTGCTGTGTTTGCAAAACCATCTGGTCTACCATAATGTCCTCCTTTATAGGATCAGTACTGTTCGGGCGGGAATAATCACCCGCCTTCACTCGTACTGCCGCAGAAGATCAGATTGTTAACCAATCAACATCGACGGCGCTCCATCCGTGTCATAAAAAACGGTGCCCGAAATATCATTTATTATTTGTCTCAACGCTTAATCAACCGCTAAGTTCGACGCTCCACTGAGACAATGTATACAGTCGATAAAGCGCCCTTGCAGGAACAATTCCCGACAAGGACGCTTTGGACTCGGCAGCGCTTCAGCACACGCTACTTCCTGCGCTTGCCGAACGTGAACGCGCGGACGAGGGCAGTGATGCCCATGACCACCATCGCGCAGCCGCCGAAGACGATCATGAAGATCGTGGAATTCAACGGGCTCATCAGCACCACAAAGCCGGCAATGATGGAGATAATGGCGTAGGCGATGGCCCAACCGGAGCGTGGGATGCGCCAGGATTCCACCAGTGCCATCACGCCTTCCATAATCCAGCCGAAGCCCACCATCAAAGTGACGAGCAAGGCCAGAGTCTCGCCGGTCAAACCGTAATTGCGCACGACCACCACACCGCCGAAGGTGAGCAGGATGCCGATCAACACATCCAGCACGCGCCAGCCACCCGGCAACAGAGGCGTCACCAAAGCGCTGACGATGCGCACCACGCCGGAAATCACGAAATAGACGCCCAGCAGCAACGCGGCCAGCGCCAAAGTCTTATTCGGTGAAATTAGCAGTGCCGCACCAAGGGCAATGGCGGCAACGCCAACTACACCGTAGATCACACGAATGGTGGACTTGGCACGCTGTGGCAGCCATTCCTCAATCAAACGAAATGGGCTGAAATCACCGGCATACCAATTCGGCTGCTCCGGCTGCGGGGTGTACGGGTTCTGGTTGTTGAAATTCGGGTCGCTCATCATAGCTCCTTCCAATTCATGTTCCAATCACCGATTTTAGACAAACTGCCTAATTCACACCATAAGCACAGCTAGTCATAGTGTCTAATTTTTTATTAGTCGCACTACGAAATCAGCCCACAGCCCAATACAGTGAGCCGAACCTAACGCGCCATGGTCTAGGCTGGAGGGCATGACTAACGAAACCGCAGCAACGAAGTCGGGCATCGACCCGTCATCCTTCTCATCCACCATCAAGCCGGTCAACGACTTGTTCCGCTACGTTAATGGCCCTTGGATCGACACCTACCGTCTGCCGGACGATCGCTCCCGCTATGGTTCGTTCGATAAGCTCGCCGAGGATGCCGAGAACCAGGTACGTGAAATCCTCGAAGACAACGACTCCCCCGCCGTCAAATCTCAGGCGCTGTATCGTTCGTTCCTCAACACCGAAGCCATTGAGGAGGCCGGACTTGACCCGATCCGCGACGAACTGGATCTCATCGATTCCGCCATTGACAAGGCCGCGCTGACCCGCGTGCTCGGCACCATCAATCCCGCTGGCGGCCCGGATCTGTTTGGCCTGGCCGTGTATGGCGACCCTGGCAACCCGGATCTCAACATCGCGCATATCGAGCAGGGCGGCATCATGCTGCCCGATGAAGCCTACTACCGAGAGGATCACTACGCACCGGTGCGTGAAGCATACGTGACCATGGTGGCCACGCAGCTGGTCAACGCCGGCTATGCGCCCGCCGCCGATTCGGCCGGCAATGACGATCTGCCGCAGTCCGCGGATGCCAATGGTGACGAAGCACCGGCCGTAGTGCCGAGCGAGGCCGCACTGGCCATGGCCCGCCACTTCCTCGAGGTGGAAACCAAGATCGCCGCCAACCATTGGGATAATGTGGCCACCCGCGACTCGGTGAAGACCTATAATCCCACCGATTACGTCGACCTCGCCGCTACGCTCAAGAACTTCGACGTGGACTCGTGGATTAGCGCCTGGCAGTCCGCCTATGATGCCACCACGGCGGCAAAGGCCCAGCCCATCGATTTCAGGTCCGTGTTCACCCGCACGATCGTGCACGAACCGAGCTTCCTTAAGGGTCTTGATCAGTTCTGGGCTGACGCCGACTTGGCTGATTTGAAGCTTTGGGCTCACGTGCATGTGATTGTTGGCTCCGCGAGCATGCTGTCGCACGTGTTCGACGTCACCAACTTCGACTTCTTCGGCAAGGTGCTTTCCGGCGCCAAGAAGCAGCGCGACCGTTGGAAGCGCGGCGTGAGCCTCGTCAACGGCATCTGCGGCGAAGATGTGGGTCAGGAATACGTGCGCCGTCACTTCCCGGAAAGCTCCAAGCAGCGCATGGAGCAGCTCGTGGCGAACCTCATCGACGCCTACCGCGTGTCCATCTCCAATTCCGATTGGCTGGGCGAGGCAACCAAGGCCAAGGCTTTGGAGAAGCTTTCCAAGTTCACTCCGAAGATCGGTTACACCAATCATTGGCGTGACTACTCCGCGTTGGATGTTTCCGCCGATGCCGTGCTCGCCGACAACGCCAAGGCCGCGAACCTGTATGAGACCGGCTATCAGCTGGCCAAGGTGGGCAAGCCCGCCGACAAGGATGAATGGCTGATGAACCCGCAGACGGTGAACGCCTACTATGAGCCGAGCATGAACGTCATCGTGTTCCCGGCAGCCATTCTGCAACCTCCGTTCTTTGATCCCGAAGCCGATGACGCCGCCAACTACGGCGGTATCGGTGCCGTGATCGGCCACGAGATCGGCCACGGTTTCGACGATCAGGGTTCCCAGTACGACGGCGACGGCAAACTCAACAATTGGTGGACCGACGAGGACCGCAAGAACTTCGAGGAGCGCACCAAGGCGCTGATCGACCAGTACAACGGATTTGTGCCCCAACAGTTGGTTGAGAAGTATGCCGACGAGCCGGACAAGGCTCCGCATGTGAACGGTGCATTGACCATCGGCGAGAACATCGGCGATCTGGGCGGCGTGAACATCGCGCTCAAGGCGTATGCGTTCGCGCTTGGCAAGGCCGAAGGCACCATCAACGGCAGCGGTGACGAGAACGGCTCTCCGGCTGCCATCAAGGCGCTGTTGGATACCGCGCCGGTAATCGATGGTTTCACTGGTTTGCAGCGGTTCTTCCTGAGCTACGCCTCCATCTGGCGTACCAAGAACCGCGACGAGCTTGCCGAACAGTATCTGCAGATCGATCCGCACTCCCCCGCCGAGTTCCGCACCAACGGCATCGCCAGCAATGTGGATCTGTTCTACGATGCCTTTGGCGTGCACGAAGGCGATGCCATGTGGCTTGCTCCTGACCGCCGCGTGCGCATCTGGTAACGCATCCCACAGATGTCACCGACTGTGTGAACCCGGCTCACCGACTGTGTGAACCCGGCCTACAGCTGCACACCGATGCCGCTGTAGGCCGTTTGTTTATGCGCAATAATCTCCATTCATATCTGCGCCTCTTCAGCGAATTCATCATCGTAGGTTTGCTGCAAGGTATCCTGCCCGGATTCCATTGGCATAGTCGCGCACATCGATGCCGGATCGGATGCATCTTGCCGGAAGGCGCCATCACCGAGTTCAACCGGTGGCGCGGTCTGCTGCGGCAGTGTCGCATCGGCTGCACCACCCGGAATGCCGGTCGCACTAGGAGGCACAGCGTTACCGTTCGCATTGCCATTCACTGCGGCATTTCTACTGTTGCCATTCTGGCGCTGTGATTTTGTAAGATTCGTGGTGCCGAACATCAAATCATGACCGATATTCGTAGCCTCAAGTACCGTCCTACTGCGCGGCTCTCCGTGCTCATTTGTCCACTGTTCGGTGTTCAGCACACCAACCACAATGATGCGGTCGCCGCGTCGGATTGATTGCAATACATTATTGGCCAGAGACCGGAATGATTTTACGGTAAGCCATACAGTGCCAAATTCCTCCCATTGTTTGGTGTTGGGATTCAATCGGCTGCGCGTGCTGCCCATACGGAAGGTCGCCACTACAAAATTGTCATTCCCGCCTTTAACGAGGTCTCCGGCAACGAAGCCGGTCATCGTCACTGATGCCTGTTGGTTCGCCATGATATATCCTTTCCTTCGCGCCGCAATGGCGCAATACTATGGACCGCCGGAGTCGTTGTACGCACCGTTGCGAACAATCCGAGCGGCGGTATCTCCACTGTGAGGCATGTCGGTTGAGCAGCACAAGGGCAACTGGCAAATGTGGATACTATGACGGGGTTTGAAGCGTTGTGGATAACTTTTGGTTATCCACAATACGCAACAACGAACAGCACAATACGCAACAAAAAACGCCACCCTGCTGTAGGCAGGATGGCGTCAGTGCTTGTTTCGAAGCGTTACAGACGCTCGAGCAGGGTCTTCACGGCCTCGTCAGCCGGCACGGCAACCTTGTTCTCGCCATTGCGGTCACGAATCTCGATCGTGCCGTTGTTCACAAAGTCGCGGCCCACCACGGCGATGGTCGGCACGCCGATGAGCTCGGCATCCTTGAACTTCACGCCCGGAGAAACCTTCTTGCGGTCGTCGTAAATGACCTCGACGCCGTTGGCCTCAAGCTCTTCGACCAGCTTCTCGGCGCCTTCGAACGCCTGAGCGTCCTTACCGGTGGCCACCACGTGCACCTGAGCCGGAGCGATCACGGACGGCCAAGCCAGGCCAGCCTCATCGTGGTGCGTTTCGGCGACACATGCGAGCACGCGGGACACACCGATGCCGTAGCAGCCCATCCACACCGGCACAGTCTTGCCGTTCTGGTCGAGGACCTTCAAGTCCAGAGCCTTGGAGTACTTCAAGCCCAGCTGGAAGACCTGACCGATCTCCACACCACGCTCGAAGCTCAACGGGCCGGAACCGTCCGGGCTCATGTCGCCATGGCGCACCTCGACGGCCTCCACCACGCCACTGGCCTCGAAGTCACGACCGTAGACGAGGTTGTAGTAGTCCACTTCATGCTCATCGGCACCGGTGAACCATGCGGAACCCTTCACCACGTGCGCGTCCACGAAGTAGCGCAACGGCTCCTTGACGCCAGCGGCCTCAGCCTGCGGGCCAAGCACCATCGGACCAATGTAACCCGGCACGAGTTCGGGATGCTTCTTCAGGTCCTCTTCGGTGGCCTCTTCAAGCTCGGAGGGAGCGAACTGCGCCTCGAGACGCTTCATGTCGACCGTACGATCGCCCGGCACACCCACAACGATCAGCTCACGCCACGGCTCGTCATGCTCCTCATCCTCCGGGTGCTTGACGGCGATGACCACGTTCTTCAGAATGTCGGAGGCAGCCCATTCGCGGCCGTCATCACGCGGGTGATCGGCGTTGGCGCGCTCGATCATCTTGTCGATGGTCTTGGCGTCCGGCGTTGATTCCTTGCTGGCGGCAGGCGTGTTGGAAGCGTCGATTTCCGGCAGTTCCGGCGTATGCAGCGCCTCAACATTCCAAGCCTTGCCGGAGGGGGCCAGCGCGAAGGTATCCTCGCCGATCGGCATCGGAGCCAGGAACTCCTCGGATGCGGAGCCACCCATCGGGCCGGACATGGCGAACACCGGCACGTACTTGAGGCCGATGCGCTGGAACACGCGCTCATAGGCACCACGCTCGTCCATGTATGCCTTGCGCATGCCCTCTTCGTCCACGTTGAACGAGTAGGCGTCCTTCATCACGAATTCACGGCCGCGAATCAGGCCGGCGCGCGGACGGAATTCGTCACGGTACTTGGTCTGAATCTGGTACAGCACAACCGGCAGATCCTTGTAGGACGAGTACATGTCCTTGACCAGCAGGGTGAACATTTCCTCGTGGGTGGGAGCCAGCAGGTAGTCGGCCTGGTGACGATCCTTCAGACGGAAGATGTTGTCGCCGTACTCCTCCCAGCGATGGGTGGCCTCATACGGCTCGCGCGGCAGCAGGGCCGGGAAGTGCACTTCCTGTGCGCCGATGCCAGCCATCTCTTCGCGGATGATGGCCTCGATCTTGTTGAGTACGCGCAGGCCGAGCGGCAGCCAGGTCCAGATGCCGGGGGCCGCCTTGCGGATGTAGCCGGCGCGCTGCAGCAGCTTGGCGGAATCCACGTCCGCGTCCGCCGGGTCTTCGCGCAACGTGCGCAGGAACAAAGTAGACATACGAAGGGTATTGGAAGTCATAGGTTCCAAGATATTCATGCGAACCGACAAGCCGGCTATCAACCGATAGTATCCACCTGACGCGATGTATCAATGTACAGGAATCGCCATTGACTTATGTAGCTTTACGCATCTTGGTTTTCCGTCACCCGCGTGCGACAATGGGAAGCGATAGAAGGGGTAGGTGGGAACAATGACGCAGCCGCAATATTCTCCAATTCAACCGCAGCCTGGACCGCAACCGTCGCCATTCCAGCCACAGCAGCCGCAGCAGCCACAGCAGCCACAGCCGATGTTTGGGCAGCCGCAGCAGCCGCAGTTCGCGCCGCAGCCGCCATATGCTCAACCGCTGGCATCACCGCTGATGCAGCCGCCGGCACAACCATATGCGCCACCGTACGCACCGCCATATGGTCAGCCACCGATGCAACAACCACCGATGCAACAGTCACCAATGCAGCCGCTGCCCAATCAGCCACAGCCACAGCAGGCAGGACTGCCACAGCCAAACGGACTGCCACCGATGAACCCGCAGGCCCAGGACTCTGGACTATCGATGATGCAGGATTATTTTGGGCAGCAGCCTCAGGAACCACAACGTGCACGTAAGCCTCAGCACTCTAGCGTCCAAGTGCTGCTGCTGATTCTCGGTGTCGCTTTGGTGACCATCGCCGTGCTGGCGTTCGCATCGTTCGCGTATACGCTCATCGGCGATATCGGTCGCGCGATTTCCATCGGCGTGGTCGGTCTCATCGCACTGGTCATTGGCATGCTGCTCACCAAACGACTGCGCGTCACTGCGGAGGGATTGACATGGGCCGGTCTTGCGGCACTGTCCATCGATGCCGCACTGGTGAGCGATATTCCACCGGTGGCCAAAGTGGTTGCTGATGGTATTTCCACAGGCATTATCATCGCGATGATTACCGTACTGGCCTATGGGCTGCGATTCATGGCCCCTTATGTGGCCTTGCCTGATACGGGCAAGCGAGCACAGCCAGTTCCGCAACCGGGTGCTGATGCCGGCACTGTTGCCGGTGCTGTTGCCGCAGAACCATCTGACCACCAGAACATGACCGCCAGCAAGACCGTCCCGGTGATGCCGCTCAGGGCCACCACCTTGTACGCCATGTGGTCGATTCCATATGCCGTATTGTCGCTGGCTTCGTCGCTTCCCATTACCAATAAGGATCTGCTCTGGCCGTTGGCGTTCATTATCACGGCCGCAAGCATGGTGCTTTTTGCCGCTTTGGTACGCGTGCCCTCACAGGGCCGCTACGCTGATTTCGAGTGGATGACCTCGCTGATCGTGGCCAGCATTGTTCTGGTGATCGCCGGCTTTTCCGCTTCGTTCACGTTGCAAAGCACCAAACCTCATTGGCTGGTCGCCATCACGTTCATCATGGTGCCCATTCTTTGGGCCGGCATGCTGCTGATTTTGCATCTGAGGAAGGCCTATCGCACTGGCAAACCGGTCAACCCGGCACTCCGCATCGTACCCACGCTGGGGCTGGTTTGGTCGCTGACCACAGGTCCCGAATCCGTGCTGCGTGAAACGTTACTGCCGGTAATCAGCGACGATTGGGCATGGACCATCCCGGACATCATTTCGACACTTATTCTGGCGATCATACTGACGGTCAGCACACTGCTGTTTACCCGCAGCAAGACGCTCAGCCCTCACGAGCGTATTTCAGCCAGCGCAATGGGGGCGATACTTCTCTCGATTCTGTGCACTTCGTCGTTCTCGCAAAGCAGCACACTGCAAGCGGTGATGGGCCTCGCTGGATACGTCATCATGCTTACGGTGAGCGCGGCGGCATGGCTGATATCCCTGCGGGCTTCTGTCGCGGCACAAGCAGAGACCGAAGCGCCGGCGGCCGACACTCGGATTCCTGCCCAGATGGCGGTGAGGCCAAACCGGGTGAAGCCAAACCAGACCAAGGCGACGCGCACCAATGGCGCGTCCCCGCGCACGCACACACCCAAACCCAAAGGATTCATGCCGTCCCCGTATATTCCGGAACGCAGCACCCAACCGCATCCGGAATCATTGCGCTCTCGTCCCTATCCCCCGGCTCCTGAAGATGCAGAAGTCAAGGCAATAGCGCAACCGGCATCAGCCGTCAATGTCATGGCAGCCGCCGTGCCGACAGCCGCGGCCACACCAATGCCATCGGCACCATTGGCGGCAAATCCGTATCCTGTGCAACCTCCTGCGCAGCCTTCCATGCAACCTCCTGCACAGCCTTGGGCGGTGTCGCCATACCCGATGCCGCCGGCACAACCCATGCGATCCACGCCCATGCCGCAGCAGCCGGCGCCTCGAACCGCATATCTGAGGAAAGACACCGTAACCTATCATCTTTCCCCGTCGGCGCTTATCGTGACTGGCTTCTCCCTCGTCAGCGCCATTGCGCTGATACGTACTGCAGCCACTGAGGTAGACCCCTTCGTTCCGGTGGACGTCATCACCGCCCTTGCCGGTTTGGCAGCGCTGATCGTTGGCATTTGCTGCCTTCAGCTCAAGCCACGTCTCCGCAGCTGGCCCGCGCTGTGGCTCGGATTGACACTGCTCATGGTGCCGTCACTGCTGATGAGTTGGACCAACACCCCAGCATTGCCACGCACGATTGCACTGTTCACCATCGCCGTGATCGCACTGCTTATTGGCGCCATCAGAGGACTGCAAGCACCATTGGTGTACGGCACGGTGATTCTCATCATCCATGTGATTACGGTGATTTGGCCGTGGCTTGCCGAATTCTCCCGCCACTATTGGTGGGTTTGGCTGCTCGTCGGCGGCGTGATACTCATTGCCGCAGCAGCACGATACGAGGCGAGTCTCAAATCGATGCGCACGTTGGCCGCTCGCATCAGCGACCTGCGCTAAGCTGCTCGTCCAGATCAATAAATCCATATCAATAGGCTCTTCGCTCCATCGCGGAGAGCCTATTGTTCTTTCGTCTCGCCGCTCTACGTGCTCTGCGGTTGTGCGTTCTCACCACCGGCCGGCAATCGGCGTACCGCATTCGGGGCAGCGCCCATCGGTGCCGCTTAACCGGTCGGTGATGATGCGATACCAGTCGCGTTCAATCAGCACTGCCCGGCACTTCGGGTTCGGGCAGTATGTGGTGTCGCCGGCGTGATCGTGCACGTTGCCGGTGTACATATAGTGCAGTCCTTCGTTCATGGCAATCGTGCGTGCGCGGGTCAACGTGCCGTGCGGGGTCGGCTCAATATCCTGCATTTTCCAAGCTGGGTGGAAAGCGGAGAAATGCAGCGGCACATCATGGCCAAGATGCTCTCGAATCCACGCGCATTCGGCGTGAATCTGCGCATCATCATCGTTGAGGCCGGGAATCAATAGCGTGGTGAGTTCCACCCACACGTGATCGCCGCTTGGCGTGCGCGCCTCGTTCACCGCATAGTCGATGGTGTCGAGCACATCGTTGAGATGCGTGCCGGTCACTTTCCAATAGAAATCCTCGGTGAAGCCTTTCAAATCGATGTTCGCCGCATCCATCGCCGCGTAGAACTCCGGCCGTGCCGCGGCACTCATGTATCCGGCGGTCACGGCAATCGGATGAATGCCCCGCTCGCGGCATGCTTGAGCGGTATCAATCGCATATTCCGCGAACACGATTGGATCATTGTAGGTGAACGCCACCGAGTCGATGCCTCGGTCCGCCGCCACTTGTGCAATCTTCTCCGGACTGGCTTCCACGCCAAGCCTATCGAAGTCACGAGCCTTGGAAATATCCCAGTTCTGGCAGAATCGGCATCCGGAATTGCAGCCGGCGGTACCGAAACTCAGCACGCTGGACCCCGGATGGAAATGGTTGAGCGGCTTTTTCTCCACTGGGTCCACGGCGAATCCCGAGCTGCGGCCATAGGTGTCCGACACGATAACGCCATCATGATTGGAGCGGACGAAGCAGAATCCTCGTTGCCCAGGCTTCAGCACGCAGCGCCGTGGGCACAGTTCGCAGCGCGCGCGTTTGCTGCCATCATCGTATTTCGTCTGCCAGCGGCCGATGGCAGCTGCCGGCACTGTGGAATAATCAGTGCTCGGCATACGCGCTCACCTCGTATCGTTCACAAGTGATTTCGCCGTCATGCCAGTCATACGATGGCGCAATGCCAGCTTTGGCCAGCAGATGCGAAACGAAATCATGCGGTACCTGCAACTGCTCCCAGACTTGCGGCAGGAAGGTGGCTCTACGGCCGTGACGGTCGGTCAGAATAAGACCATCGATGCCGGGCCGCAGTGTTTGCTCAAGTTCAGTGCGCGACTGTACCGGCAGCGGACTCGGCTTGCCAAGTACCGAAACCTCCACGTGGAGCAGCGGATATTCATCTTTGCTCACCGGGAAGAATCGCGGGTCATGGGCCGCGGCATCCACGGCATGATCCGCCACATCCTTGCCAAGCGCCCGGTAGGCTTCCAATGTGCCGATGCAGCCACGCAGCTGACCGTGTTCGGTCAAAGTCACAAAGCTGGCACCGGGCTCGTCCAGCCAAGGATTGCTGCTGATGATTACTTCCGGACTGTTGCTTGGGTCATTCTCGAGTCCCAGATGCTGGCGAATGGCCGCGCGTGCGAGACTGAGCAGTGCTGTGCGACGATTTGCCTCATCTACTTGCTCTGCTGACGTACGACTGGCGGAATCCTGCTTGGAATCATTACTGACATGATTATCGACATGAGTTCTGGAGGCAGACTCAGTGCTGTTGCCGGTAGCTTCGCTTTGCCATACCGCGAACGACGCATAGCCGACCACGGGCTCGTCGGGATCGTCCATCGCGGGGCGCGGCTTGCCGGCGAGCGCCACCACGCCATCGTCGCCGGAAGTGCTGCGGCAGAGGAGCCGTAAGTCGAACTGCGGGTTTGTGGGCGTGGCGGTATTCTCCTGCGACGAATCAGCTGTTTCACGAGATGTTTCACGCTTTGCCGAGTCGAGTCCGCGGGTCAGTACGTCGAGCAGCCCGTTGATAGGGTACGCGCCGCACGCCCTGCGCGGATGGATCGGCAGCCGCAAGTGCGCAATATTGTCTATGGTCTCGTCATCCAGCTGGCGCGCATAGGCTTCTGGATGGTAGTGCGATAAATCAGAGCTGATGACGATGACCGTCTCCGGGCCTCCCCACAGTGAACGCAGCACGTCACCGACTTCTTCGGGGCTGGCATCCCCGGCGTTCAGCGGCACAATGCTCAGGTCAGGGCCGAATATGGTTTGCAGGAATGGGATCTGCACTTCCACCGCATGCTCGTGCGCATGTGTAGGATCGTTGACAATCAGCGCCGAATCTGGAACATTAGGATGCGCATGCATACCGGAACGCAACGGCTCATCAGCTGCCAGTCCCAAAGCCCTGCGCTCTGCATTCACATCTACTGATGCCTCACCTAGCGGCGTTGCAAATGCCGTTGCCGTAGAACAGGCGACGCCACGCACGGCAACACGGTGGGTGGGCCCCACAATCACCGCACGGGTCACACTTCCCCGCCCCCGTTCAAGCAAAGCGTAGGCGAGCGCCGCAGTCGTACCGGAATACACGTATCCAGCGTGCGGCACAATCACTGCTTTCGGCACACCTGCCGGCAGCTGCGGCGCTAGTTCTTTGAGCAGCGCGCGGCCGTAGTCAAGCTGGGTATTGATCAGCTGCTTGAGCCGAGTCCTATCCGCCGGGTAGAACGTGCCGGCAACCGCAGCCGGGCGCACATACCCTTGCCGAGCACTGTTGCCTGCGCTCGCTGCGCTCCTTGTAGTACTGCGAACATCCTTGTTCTGATGGATATCGAAACTCACCATAACGACCACCCCTAAGTATTATGGTAGTCGTCTCAGTCCAATCAAAACAAAGCATCCTGGGCGAAGTCGTCATCAGCATCGTCGAGCGCGGTGGCGGACGGCTTGAAGGCGGATGGACCTTCTTGGGCGAGCTGATCGCTGGCGGCTGCGGAAGCATCGCGCAAGGTGCCGTCGAGCGTCACGGCATCCGGTGAGACGAGGAACATGCGATTATTGACACCGGCCAAATACAGTCCGCCCAGCGATTCCACGCGGGACAATGCCACGTACCCCATGCCGGGGGCGAAGGTGCGGCGCAAATCCATCACCGCGCGGTCGAGCGTCATGCCTTGGGACTTGTGAATCGTGATGCCCCACGCACAGCGCAACGGCACCTGCGAAACCGAAGCCAGCACGGTTTCGCCATCCATCATCTCCCATGTGGCCGGCTTCATCGTCACGATATTGCCGTTCTCGAATTCCACAATCGGCCAGCCACCCTTAGCCTCAGGCGCGAATGCGCGCACCGTTCCCAGCGAACCGTTGACGAACTGCCGGTCGGCATCATTGCGCAATGCCATAACCGCCGCACCTATCTTGAGCACCAAATGCTCCGGGGCGAGCATGTTCTTCTTCAGCCGGTCCACCAGATTCACCGGACCAGCAGTCTCGGCAAAGAACTCATGGCTTTCGCTTGGAATCTGGCGCAATCGCAAATCGTTCAGCCCATCAGCCTGGCGATTCACTGGGAACAGATGCACTGCCACTTTGCCGGGCTCCGGCATGACTCCTAGGCGAGTCACCAATGCGTCGAGATCGCTTTGGGTCACGTTGCTTTCGCGAATGTCGGTGAGCACGGTGAGCAACGCACCGGTGTCTTGCCTGTGCTGCTCGGTCAGATAGCAGATGGCGGGATTCAGCTCATCCCATACCAACGATTCAGTGACGAATCCTTCCGGATTTCTGCCAGCCTTGGCATACTGCTCACGAGCTGCCACAAATTCAGGTGTCGGCGCAATCACATCATTATTGCGCCCGGAAACGGAAACCGGCGGCAGCTGGAAGAAGTCGCCGGAGAGCACAACTTGAATACCGCCGAAAGGTCTGGGATCGCGGCGGACTGCACGGCAAACCTGATCGACCATGTCGAACAGCCAGGCGTGCATCATGGACACTTCATCGATAACAAGAATGTCGGTGGCCTGAATCTTGCGTTTGCGGCGGGTTTTGATGAGCTTCAGCAGATTGGCGGTCAAGCTTGTGGCCACGCCTATGCCACTCCACGAGTGAATGGTCTGCCCATTGATATGCGTGGATGCTATACCTGTGGACGCAGTGACCGCCACATCAGCGCCGTCGGCCCTAGCCTGACGAATGAACTCGTTGAGCGTGTAGGTCTTGCCGGCACCGGGAGCGCCGGTCAAGAAGACATTCGCACCGGCATTCAGGATGGCTAGGGCTTCGCTTTGGCGCATTCTTGGTTTCGTTCTACTTATTCAGCAGGCTGGTGGCTACGATTTGCTCGGCAATGGCCTTGGCCTGGGCATCATCCGGACCGGGGGCCGGAGCCATGAATGCCTTGCGGTAGTAGCGCAGCTCATCAAGGGATTCGATGATGTCTGCGAGCGCACGGTGACCGCCGTTCTTCGGCGGACGGTTCTCGTACACGGCCGGGTACCAGCGGCGGGCAAGTTCCTTGAGGGTGCTCACGTCCACACTGCGATAGTGCAGGTGGCTCATCAGATTCGGCATGTAATGGTCAAGGAACTTCTTGTCGGAGCCGATAGTGTTGCCGGCGAGCAGCGGCTTCACGCCTTCCGGGGTGAAACGAAGCACATAGTCGGTGACCTTCTTTTCGGCTTCTTCAAGGCTCAGGCCGTTTTCCCACTCGTTAATCAGACCGGAGCGGGTGTGCATGTTGCGCACAAAGTCGTTCATATGGTCCACGGCCTTCTGGCTGGGCTTGATGACGAAGTCCACGCCCTCGTCCAGCACATTTAGGTCGAAGTCGGTGGGTACCACGGACACCTCGACCAGCTCGTCGCCGCCGAAGATATCCAATCCGGTCATTTCGCAGTCAATCCAGATCAGGCGCGAATCCTTGGCGCTGTAGGTTTCCGCATCATGGCTGTCTACCATGTTTTGCCTCTTTTCTTCGTTTCACCCGTTATTGCAAGAACAGTTCAGACTATACCCCAGCGCCTACAAGCCTCATGCAGGACGTCTTTCCTGAAAACTTCCTTTGACTGTAGGTTTTTGAACGAAATATGTCCAAAACCCTACAGTCAGAGTGGAATTTCCTACAGCGACCGTTCAATTCCCTTCAGTCAATCAATGTATTCCATGTACTTGATGGGGACTGAGGGCACATACACGAAAAGGGCCCGCCTGAGCGAGCCCTTTCAGCAGTAATCAAGTAATCAGACCTGGCCTATCCAGCAATCAGACAAGCCGGCAGTCGGATCAGTTGTGGAAGCCGGAGTAGTTCGGAGCTTCTGCGGTCATCACGATGTCGTGCGGGTGGGATTCGCGCAGACCGGCATCGGTGATGCGGATGAACTGGCCACGCTCCGGCATTTCGGCGATGTTGTGCGCGCCGATGTAGAACATGGACTGGTGCAGGCCGCCGAGCATCTGGTAGAGCACGGCGTTCAGCGGGCCGCGGTACGGCACTTCGCCTTCCACGCCTTCCGGCACGACCTTATCGCTGGAGGTCACGTCGGCCTGGAAGTAACGGTCCTTGGAGTAGGACTTCTTGCCGCGCGGAGCCATGGCGCCGAGGGAGCCCATGCCACGGTACAGCTTGTACTGCTTGCCGTGCAGGAGCACCTTCTCGCCCGGAGCTTCCTCGCAGCCTGCGAGGGCGCCACCGAGCATCACGGAGGATGCGCCGGCGACCAGAGCCTTGGCGATGTCGCCGGAGTAGTGGATGCCACCGTCGGCGATGCACGGAATACCGGCGGCACGGCAGGCCTGGGCGGCCTCGTACACGGCGGTGAGCTGCGGCACGCCAACACCGGCGACCACGCGGGTGGTGCAGATGGAGCCGGGGCCAATGCCGACCTTCACGGCGTCGGCGCCAGCGTCGATCATGGCCTGAGCGCCGGAACGGGTGCCGACGTTGCCGCCAATGATCTGCACGTTGTCGAATGCGGAGTCGTGCTTGAGGCGGGAGATCATGTCGAGGGCCAGGCGGGCTTCGCCGTTGGCGGTATCGACCACGAGCACATCCACGCCGGCTTCCATCAGAGCGGAAGCGCGCTGCCATGCGTCGCCGAGGAAGCCAACGCCGGCGGCCACGCGCAGGCGACCCTGCTCATCCTTGGTGGCATCCGGGTACTGCTCGGTCTTGACGAAGTCCTTTACGGTGATCAGGCCGGTCAGGTGGCCTTCGGAGTCGACCAGCGGCAGCTTCTCGACCTTGTGCTGGGCGAGCAGACGGTGGGCGTCATCCTTGGAAATGTTGGACGGACCGGTGACCAGGTTCTCCTTGGTCATCACGTCCTTGACCTTCAGGGTGTTGTAGTCTTCAGAAGCGATGAAGCGCATATCACGGTTGGTGATGATGCCGACGAGCTTGTTTTCCTTGTCCACCACCGGCAGACCGGAGATGTGGAACTTGCCGCACAGCTTGTCGAGATCGGCCAGGGTGACTTCCGGGCTCACGGTCAGCGGGTCGGTGATCATGCCGGACTCAGAGCGCTTGACCACATCGACCTGAGCGGCCTGGTCGTCGATGGAGAGGTTGCGGTGCAGCACGCCGATACCGCCGTTACGAGCCATGGCGATAGCCATCTCGGACTCGGTCACGGTATCCATGGCTGCGGAGAGCACCGGGGCCTTCATCGTGATCTTGCGGGTCAGATGGGTGCTGGTGTCCACCTCGGAAGGAATGACATCCGTCTCGTTCGGCAGCAGCAGCACATCGTCATAGGCAAGGCCGAGCTTGGCGAAAATCGGGGGAAGGGGGGCGTACGCCGACTGGGCGTTCAATTCATCAAGGTTTGTAGCCATGTAAACACTATATGAACATGCGCTGACCTAACGCGACACACTGCTGTTAGCGGTCACAATTTCATCAAGAATAACTGACCTAATCCGATGCCTTCAGGCTGATTCCGCACTGTGGTCATGACTGTGGTCACGCCTGAGGTCACTGCGCTGGCTATGCCCGGGCAGCAATCATGCGCCATGCTGTTGGGTATGACTCTGCTCAGCCACGGCGACATCAGCTGCGATGGCGGCAGCCGGCGAGGCAGCAGTCGTATTGTCCGCAGTAGTACTGGCAGCATCCGCACTGTCAGCAGCATCACCATCAGCTTCAGCAGCACCCGCCGCATCATCAGCGCCCTTCGCCTTACCCGCCGGCATGGTCACATGCCGTGCGCCTTCACGAACCGCCTCCATAGCGAGGCTTTCCGCGCGCAGTTCAGGAATGCGATGTTTCAGATACGGATACATGGTGGCCACAGTCAGCACGGCGACCGCCACAATCATGCCGATAAGCACATGCTGAGCCTTAAAGAACAGAATCGTCAGCGAACCGAAGGCGATCAGTGCCGCCCAACCCCACAGAATCAGCACGGCCCCGCGCACGGAGTGACCGATTTTCAGCATGCGGTGATGCAGATGCATACGATCCGGATGCATTGGGGATTGGCCTTTGGCAAGCCTTCGTACAATGGCCAGGCACATGTCGAGCACTGGCAGGAACAGTACCAGAATCGGCAACAGGATTGGCATGAACACCGGCAGATAGATGCTTGCGTGGATGGATGCCGGGTCAAGACGGCCGGTCATCACAATCGAAGCGCAGGTAATGAGGTAGCCGAGCAGCATCGAACCGGAGTCACCCATGAACAGCTTGGCCGGATGCCAGTTGTGCAGAATGAAGCCTACGCACACGCCCACCATCATCACGTCAATCAACGTGGCCAGCGACGCATAGCTGGGCGAATAACGCGCGATGATGTACGAGTACAAGGCGAACGCAATACCGCCGATGGCCACAATGCCGGAAGCCAGACCGTCCAATCCATCCACGAAGTTCACTGCGTTGATGGATGCCACGATAAGGAACGCGGTAATCGCCATGGACAGGCTTGGCGAGGCGGTGACCAGCGAGCCGCCCAACGGCAGTGAGATGATCTGCAAACCGCCCCAGGCCACGAACACGGATATCAGCAACTGACCGGCGAGCTTCAGCATCCAATCCAGATCCCAAAGGTCATCGGCCATGCCAAGCAGGCTGATCATAATGCCGCCCGCCAGAATCACCCACATTTGATGGTTTCCGGTGAACAGACCGGATAAAAACATGGTTTTGCTGGCGAATATGGTGGCCACCGTGAACCCGATGAGCATACCCAGGCCGCCCATGCGCGGGGTGGGAATCTTATGCACATCGCGGGCGCGCACCTCGCCCACTGCACCGATTTCAATGGCCACGTGGCGAATCAGTGGTGTTACCAGCCAGGTCACGCCACCGGCAATGGCGGCAATCAGCAGATAGATTCTCACTCGCCCAATCCTCCACCGTTCATATGCAGTGCCTTACGAATCACACTTTGCGCGATTACGCCTTCGCGCAGGATCTCAATACCGTCACGCCCGTAGGGATCGGCCTTGACCACCGTGCTGGACACATGACCGGGAGTCGGGCCGCCGTCCAGATACAAATCAACCTCGTCGCCGAACGCGCGCACAGCCTCCTCAACGCTTTGCGCGCTTTCCTCGCCGGAGCGGTTCGCGCTGGATGCGGCAAGCGGACCGGTGGCGCGCAGAATATCAAGGCAGAGAGCGGAGTTGGGGATGCGAATGCCTTGGGTTCCCGGCCGGCCTTCACCGGTATCGGCCAATGTGGCCAGCGTGCAGTCGGGGCGCGCCACGGCAATCGGCGAGAATGCGCCGGGCAGGAACGCTGCGGACAGTCGGTTCAATGGGGACGGCAGATCAAGACCGAGCTCGTCAAGCTGATCAATGGATGCCAGCAATACCTGCAATGCCTTGTATCGCGGCCGGCGCTTCAGCGCATATACATGATCGATGGCTTCACGGTTGCGTGGATCGCAAGCCACGCCGTACACGGTGTCCGTAGGAATGACGACCAGTCCGCCCTCGCTCAC
Source organism: Bifidobacterium colobi (assembly GCF_018555455.1). Taxonomy (GTDB): domain Bacteria; phylum Actinomycetota; class Actinomycetes; order Actinomycetales; family Bifidobacteriaceae; genus Bifidobacterium; species Bifidobacterium colobi. The sequence goes on from NZ_JAFEJU010000003.1 coordinate 375,658, forward strand.
GATCTGCGCGGCCAAAGCCAGCGACTCATCGGTGATTTTCAGCGTCTGCGTGGACCCCATAGTTCTGCCATCTCCGTTCATGTGCGTATGCAACAATCTACCATTGCACCATCGAACCGGGACGTGCACAGCACATGATTCCTCGTGGCATTGCCTCATTACCCGGCCATCGTACCTTGCGTATAAGCCACGCACTATTACAATGGACACGATTTTTGTTTCTCAAGGCAAATAAAGGAGTGACGCTGTGAGCAACGAATCCATGAACGAACTGCCTCCCGTTGAGCCGCGCATGCCGCGTGCCAGCGAGCGCGAGGAGATGCTGGCCGGCAAACTCTATAATCCAGCCGACCCCGAGCTCGTTGCACTGCGCGACAAGGCCGCCGACCTCTGCACCCGCTTCAACGCCACTTCCCGCGCCGATCACGCCACCCGCAACGCAATTCTTGACGAGCTGTTGCCCGGTCACGGCAAAGGCTTGGATGTGCTGGGACCGATTTTCTTTGACTATGGCTGCAACACCACCATTGGCGAGCGCGTGTTCGCCAACTTCAATTTCACTGTGCTTGACTGCAATCCGGTGACCATCGGCGACGATGTGCTCTTCGGCCCGAATGTCTCTTTGCTGCCGCCGATGCATCCGCTGCGCTGGCAGGATCGCAATGTTCGACAGGCTCCTGATGGTTCGATGTATGACTATGAGTATGGCAAGCCGATTGTGATTGGCTCGAACTGCTGGTTCGGCGGTAATGTGACCGTGATCGGCGGGGTGACGATCGGCGAGGGATGCGTGATCGGCGCAGGGAGCGTGGTGACCCGTGATATTCCGCCGCATACGGTGGCTGTGGGCAATCCTGCACGCCCAATCAAGGAAATCACGGACAAGGATGCGTCTGCGCTGCAGTATTACGCGCAGTGAGTGCGCATTTCAACGGTAACCGTGGGATGTAATTGCCATTCATGCCGAAATTGCAATTACATCCCGCAAATCAACAAGAAAAGCTACCGCTTCTCCGCGAACAGGTACCGGTCGCGCCCGGTCCAATCCTTGCCGGTTGAGGCATTAGTGAATCCGGTGGCTCGCGCATAGGCTACGAGACGATCGCCTTGACTAATGTCATGCTCCATCACCAATGCACCGCCCGGCTTCAGCAAACGATATGCACGCTCGATGATGTGCTCTGGAATCAAGGTACCGTCCGCGGAACCGCCATAGAGCGCCAGTTCCGGGTCCCAATCGCGCACTTCAGGCTGCTCGGGAACATCGGTTTCGGGAATATATGGCGGATTGGTGATCACCATGTCCACAGTGCCGTCGAGCTGCGCCAAGGTCGCCAATGATGTAGCGTCGCCGATTTCCAACTGATAATTCGATGCGATGGAAGGATACTGTTTGGCAACGCGCGCTAGGTTCCGCTGCGTCCACTCGGCGGTACGCGGCGATAGTTCCACAGCCCACACCTGACTGCCCGGTACTTCGCTGACCACTGCGAGCCCGATGGCACCCGAGCCAGCGCACAGGTCGACAACGCGCAGATGCATAAGCCCGTGCTGGGTCATCCAGTCAAGGCCGGCCTGCACTACGGTTTCGGTTTCCGGGCGTGGAATGAACACGCCGGGGCCGACTTCCAAATCCAAATACCGGAACGGCGCATGGCCCACGATGTACTGCAACGGCTCACGCTTGACGCGGCGGGCAATCATCGATTGGAATCGCTCATCATCGAAATCGATCGGCTCCCCCATCAGCAAAGCCTTGTCGATATCGCGCAGTGCAACGCCTGCAGCCTCAGCCATCAGCAGTTTCGCATCATGCTGAGGTGTTTCAATCCCGGCTTCGCGCAGTCGAGCCGCAGCCTCCTGAATCACTTCACCACTCGTCACGAGGCCAACCAATTACTGCTGATTGGCCAGACGGTCGGCTTCGTCGGCTTGGATATCAGAATCGATAACGGCCTGCAAATCGCCGTCGAGCACGGCATCCAAGTTGTACGCCTTGTAATTCGTACGGTGGTCGACGATGCGGTTCTCCGGGAAGTTGTAGGTGCGAATGCGCTCGGAACGATCCAGCGAACGCACCTGGGAGTGACGCATATCGGCGGCCTCGGCGGCCTCCTGCTCATGCTTCATGGCCAGCAGGCGGCTCTTCAACACGCGCAATGCGGCGGCACGGTTCTGGATCTGCGACTTCTCATCCTGCATGCTCACCACGATGCCAGTGGGAATATGGGTCATGCGCACAGCGGAATACGTGGTGTTCACGGACTGGCCGCCAGGACCGGAGCTCATGAAGATATCAATCTTCAGATCCTTCGGATCAATCTCGATCTCATCATCGTCTTCGTCGGCTTCCGGGAACACAATCACGCCGGCGGCGGAAGTCTGGATACGACCCTGCGATTCGGTGACCGGCACACGCTGCACGCGGTGCACGCCACCTTCATACTTCATGGACGCCCACACGCCGTCTTCCGGAGCGGGAGTGCCCTTGGCGCGGATGGCAATCTGCACATCCTTCACACCGCCAAGCTCAGTGGTGTTCTCGGACTGAATGTTCACGGTCCAGCCGCGCTTTTCGGCGTAACGCGTGTACATGCGCAGCAAATCGCCGGCGAAGAGCGCGGCTTCTTCGCCGCCGGTACCGGCCTTGATTTCCATGATGGTGTCGCGCGCATCGTCCGGATCACGCGGAATCAACGCGGTGCGCAACTTCTCTTCGGCAGCCGGCAACTCGGCTTCCAAGCGCTTGGCTTCCTCAGCGAAGTCGGCGTCCTCGCTTGCCATCTCCTGAGCCGCCTGCAAATCATCCTTGATAGCAAGCCAAGCCTTATAGACGCTCACAATAGAGCCGAGTTCGGCGTGGCGACGACCCAGCTTACGCAGCTTATCGGGATTGGACACGATTTCGGGGCTCGCCATCTGCTCTTCGATGGACTGGTACTCCTCAAGCGCGGTCGCCGCGGCCGGGAACTGTTCGTCTGCCATAACGTTTCTTTCCAAAATCAACAATCAGCTAACAATTACTGCTGCACTTACTGCAGCTGCTACCTCTATAGTGCATGCCATACTGAACGACTGCGCGATGCTTGTTGCATCACATGCCCAGCTGCATGAAGATACAAAAACGCCAGTCCTGGGCGGGTATGCCGAAGCATGCCGACCGAGCGGACTGGCGTGAAGTATGCTACTTGCTCTTCTTGCCGTAGCGCTTCTCGAAGCGAGCGACGCGGCCACCGGTGTCGAGGATCTTCTGCTTGCCGGTGTAGAACGGGTGGCACTGGGAGCACACGTCAACGAACATGTGATCTTCCTTGCCAGCGGTGCGGGTCACGAAGGTGTTGCCGCACGAGCACGTCACCTCAACGAGGTGGTAATCAGGATGAATGCCCTGCTTCATGGTACGTCTCCTATAGATTCGGGGGACCCGGGTCGCAATGCCCCTATGGCAGTGCGTGAACCGGAACCTGAAAGATGATACTCGCGCACATGGACGTGCGCCAACCATATTTGCAATACGGGAAATAAGTGGGGCCGCAGGGGCTTGAACCCTGGACCGGGCGATTATGAGTCGCATGCTCTAACCGACTGAGCTACGGCCCCACGTTGGTTTGCATCGGCAAAAGCCAACTTGGATAGTGTAGCACGGCCCCGCTATCCACCCAACCGCGCTGCCCCGATTAGGCCTGGGTCTCCGCATCCATGTACGTCAGCGGATTGTCGATGAATCGGCGCAATCCCATCTCGGCCGCGCCGTACAGCGACGGATGCTCTGCCACCGGAGGCACATACACACGAATCTTCACGCTCGGGTATCCGAGAATCTCCGAGCGCAGGCGAGCTTCCAGCACATTGCCCAATTCCTCCCCGAAATGCGTCCACAAACCACCAAGCAAAACCGTATCCACATCCACCATATTGACCGCGGAGGCGATGGCGGAGACCAATGCGTCCGTAGCCTGATCGACCACCTTGGAGACCACGGGGTCCCCCGACCGCCACCGTTTGAGGAATTCCTCGATGGCTTCGTTGCTGGTGGCCGCCTCATCCTGTGCGATCCCCGCGGATTCCACCAATGCGCGGCGACCGGCGAACGCTTCCAAACACCCGTGGCGCCCACACCGGCATAGGGGACCATTCATGGATACCGACAAATGGCCTATTTCCCCGGCGAACCCATGCGACCCGGTCACCACGGCACCATCGCGCACCACGGCACCGCCAATGCCGATATCCGTCGAGAGATAAATGAACGAATCCATGCGATCGACCACGTTCAGGAAATCCGCCCGCTCGGTGGCATACCCCGGAATCTGAGCGATTGCAGCCATTTTCGCCTCATTGCCGGCCACCACGTCGAGCCTGCGAACCACGTTGAATCGGGTCAGATCCACATGCTCCCAGCCAAGGTTGCGTGCCACCAGCAGTTTCATATCGTCCGTGACGATACCCGGCAAGGCCAGCCCCGCACCCACCACTGCGCAACCACGGCGCTGCAGCTTGCGTTCGATGGGAAAAGTCATGGCATCCAGTTTGGCGAATATCTCATACGGATCGGCACCGGTCGTATCCGCACTGACCCATTCCTTGCCCAAGGTGTCGCCATTCAGATCGAGGGCAAGGCAACCATAACCGTCGGTGTTAATCTGCAATCCTATGCCGGCGACCGTGCCGCCGTGAATTTTCAACGGCGTGCTCGGCCGTCCATACGCGGTTGCGACCACTGGCTCACCCTCAACAAGAATATTGTTGTCGAGCAGCATCGAGGAGAGCAGTGACATCGTGGCTTTGGTGAGACCCGTCTCTTTGGCGAGATCCGCTCGGCTCATTGGCTTGTCCGCGCGCAGCAGGGCATCCAAGGTCACTGAGAGATTGTGGTTGCGCAAATCCTCCTGATTGATCCTGCGTAGATTCGCCATTGGCACCTCACCTCTCGTTCCTCATCGGCCAGCACATCAGCGATCACAGACGTTCCCATTATGTACCGCATGTGTACCACACGTTGCACGCACGCCATCCGGAACACTCGAGTCTGGCGGCACCCCGTAGGCGTTGCGTGTTTCCGGTTGCGTTTCATCACCCACATACAGTATAGTTTAATCGTCTAACTTACTGGTCGGAACGCGCCGCAATACAGCGCTTTAGCCTCATTGAGGAGGAATATATGGCAACCACTCTGGTCGCTGGCGTTGATACGTCAACCCAATCAACAAAAGTTCGCGTTACAGACGCCGCAACCGGCAAACTGGTCCGTTTCGGCCAGGCCAAGCACCCGGACGGCACTTCGGTCAACCCTGAATTCTGGTGGAAGGCCTTCCAGGAAGCCGCCGAGCAGGCCGGTGGACTGGATGATGTGTCCGCCTTGGCTGTAGGCGGCCAGCAGCATGGCATGGTGATTCTGGACAAGCAAGGCAACGTGATTCGTGACGCCATGCTGTGGAACGACATCAGCTCCGCACCGCAGGCCGCGGCACTGATTGAGAAGCTCGGTGAAGCGCCGGCTGAGGATGGCGAACCGGACGACGTCATCGCACGCGGCAAGCAGCGCTGGGTCAAGGCAGTCGGCTCCTCCCCCGTGGCTTCCTACACTTTGACCAAGGTGGCTTGGGTGGCTGAGAACGAGCCGGAAAACGCCAAGAAGATTGCGGCTGTTTGCTTGCCACATGATTGGCTGAGCTGGCGTATCGCCGGTTATGGTCCAGTGGCCGAAGGCGAGGATGCCCATCTGGAAGCCCTGTTCACCGACCGCTCTGATGCTTCCGGCACCATTTACTACGATGCCGCACACGGCGAGTACCGCCGAGATCTGATCGCCATGGTGCTTGCCGCCGCGGAAGGCGAGAAAGCGGCCAAGGCTCACGCTGATGCCATCGTGCTGCCGACTGTGCTCGGCCCCGCCGAGGCCGCAGCAGTCAAGGCCTCCCCCGCGATTGCCGGCAAGGATGTTGAAGGCGGATGCATTCTGGGCCCCGGCGGCGGCGATAACGCCATGGCTTCGCTGGGCCTGGGCATGGCCGTTGGCGATGTGTCCATCTCCCTCGGCACTTCCGGCGTGGCCGCAGCCATCGCCGAAAACCCTGTCTACGATTTGACCGGCTCGGTTTCCGGCTTCGCCGATTGCACCGGCCACTACCTGCCGCTGGCTTGCACCATCAACGGCTCCCGTATCCTGGATGCTGGCCGCGCAGCACTTGGCGTGGATTATGACGAACTTGCCGACCTGGCCTTTAAGTCCGAACCTGGCGCCGGCGGCATCACGCTGGTGCCGTACTTCGATGGCGAGCGCACGCCGAACCGCCCGGATGCCACCGCATCGCTGACTGGCCTGACGCTGCACAACACCACCAAGGAGAATCTGGCACGTGCATTCGTTGAAGGCCTGCTGTGCTCTCAGCGTGACTGCCTTGAGCTGATTCGTTCGCTGGGCGCTCAGATCAGCCGCATTCTGTTGATTGGCGGCGGCGCGAAGTCCGTGGCCATCCGCACGCTGGCGCCTTCCATTCTCGGCATGGATGTCACCCGCCCGGCTACCGACGAGTATGTGGCCATCGGCGCCGCACGCCAGGCCGCATGGGTGCTTTCCGGTGAGACCGAACCGCCGACTTGGGAACTCAATATCGAAGGCGTGGAGACCGGCGAGCCGACCGAGGCCGTGTATGAAGCATATGCCAAGGCTCGCGGCTGATTGCAGTATGGCATGCGGCCTTCCTTGCACGATATAACTGAACACGCTACCGCCGTGGTAGGCAACCGTCACGAAATCGGGTGCCTGCCACGGCGGTTTTGCGTTCAGCCGCCAACCACTTGATGCCGTCGCAATCCATCAAACTCGCTATAATCATTGAGTTTGCATAAGTTTGGAGATACTCATGAATGATCGCTCCCGCATGATGCTGTACGCACTGATCGCAGCGGCCTGCGTGGTTTGGATTTACCAATCCGTGAAAGAATCCGTGACCAGCGGTATCGCCATCGGTACCTCAAATATTATTTTTCTGGTATGCATCGGCATTGCGGCGCTCTACTGCACCGCCAATGCATTGATGCTCTGGTGGCATCAGCCCGGCAAGGATGATGAGGCTTCTTCAGAAAGCGGCGAAGATACCGAAAACACCGAAGATGTCATCGACAGCGACACCGCGGACGACAAGGTCGATTCCGCGCAATCCGATCATTCTTCCAAGAAGGAGCAGTAATGGCAGTATCAACCATGTCCATGGCAATCAGCATCGCACTGGCAGTTGTCTGTCTCCCCTGTGGCCTGTTTCTTGGCCTTATTCCATTACGAGCGGATCTGGTCACCACCAAGCAGTCCAAGGCATCGCAAATGATGTGCTTCATCATCGTTTTGGTGTTCACTGGTCTGCTTGTTTCCGGCCGCGATCTCGAGACCTGGAGCATCGTTATCGGCTTGGTCATCGGCTTCGGCATCGGCAAGATTCCGCCGCTGCACGCTTGGGCACTGAACAAGTGGCCTTTCCTTGAGCCCAAGAAGCCGGACGCCAAGCCGAAGCGCGTGAAAAAGGCCAAGAAGAAGTAGCCTCCGCTCGGTTCCGCTCCTCAACCGGCGTTATGTATGCGGCTCAACGAGACCATCGCAAACATAGCGCCGTTTCTTATGCCCGAATCCTCACTATGTATGCGTCCCAACGAAGCAGCCGCATACATAACGCCGGTTCAATACCCGAAATCCTCACTATGTATGCGGAATGATGGTTCCGCCGCATACATAGTGAGGATTCTCAATGCCTGGCCCCACCTGAATCGCATTGCACTCAGCAGCGATCCGCCTTACTACTCCCTGTCAAAGAAAGCCAGGAACTTGGGCCGCCATGCATAGCGCGTGGAGACAAGAATCAGACTTACGGTAGTCAGCACCAGACCAAGAGGAGCCGCGAGCGAGGACACGAAAAGCAGCATGGCATACAGCGCACCGAGCACAGCCAGTGCAATCACAAGCAAACGATGTGCGTTCATAACAGATCTCCATTGACGTGGCGTTCAGTACGCGATCATTATCCCCCGCATAATGCGCATCAGCATTTCCATCAGTTTTCGGCATTGTTGCAACTTACCGATGCAGAAACATGCTCGCGTTAACTGCAAACGTCGCCCTGGCAACCTTGCCTGAGCGACATTTGCAGTGGAAGGAGAAGAAAGAAAAAGGAAGGTGGATAAACTGTCCTCAGGCATGTGCGCACCTGAGAACAACCATGGATATCAACGATGATTACTCAAGGCGCGAGGTTCACCAAGCGTGCCTTGCACCTCGAGTAATCATCAGTCAGTCATCGGCTCACTTAACCTCGGCCAGAGCGTCGATGATGTAGTTGTTGATGGTGGCCTTGACGGACTCCAGGTGATCGGACTTGGTAGCGGCGATCAGCTCGGACTGCGGCTTGTCGAGGCTGTAGGCTTCGAGGTCGGCCAGGGTCACGTTGCCGTCCTCGATTTCCTTGCCGATGCCGGAGTCGTAGGAGCTGTAGCGCTCGGCCATGAGATCCTGGATGAAGCCATCCTGGTTCATCTTGTCGGCGACCAGCAGGCCTGCGGCGTAGGAATCCATACCTGCAACGTGAGAACGGAACAGATCCTCAGCGTAGAAGGAGGTACGACGCGGCTTGGCATCGAAGTTCAGGCCACCGCGCGGACCGATGGAGCCGGCCTGCAGGACTTCCCACATCACGGCAACGGTCTCGTACAGGTCGGTCGGGAACTCATCCATATCCCAGCCGATGAGCTTGTCGCCCTGGTTGGCGTCGAGGGAGCCCAGGAAACCGTTCTCGCGAGCGACGCGAATCTCGTGCTGGTAGGTGTGGCCGGCCAGGTTGGCGTGGTTGCCTTCGAGGTTCAGCTTGAAGACATCGGTCAGGTCATGGCTGCGCAGGAACTCGATGGCGGTGGCCGCATCGAAGTCGTACTGGTGCAGGGTCGGCTCCTTCGGCTTCGGCTCGATCAGGAACTGAGCGTCAAAGCCGATTTCCTTGGCGTAGTCGGCGCACAGGTGGAAGAACTGAGCGATGTGATCGGTTTCACGCTTCATCTCGGTGTTCCACAGGTTCTCGTAGCCTTCGCGGCCACCCCAGAACACGTAGTTCTCGGCACCGAGGCGCTTGCCGATTTCGAGGCTCTTCTTCAGCTGGCCGCCGGCGTAGGCGTAAATGTCAGCGAACGGGGAGGTTGCAGCACCGGAGACGAAGCGCGGGTTGGTGAACAGGGAGGAGGTGTTCCACAAGAGCTTCACGCCAGTGGCCTTCATGTTCTCTTCGATCTTGTCGACGACCTTGTCCAGGTTGGCGTTGGTCTCGCGCAGGGTGTCGCCTTCAGGAGCGATGTCGCGATCGTGGAAGCAGAAGTACTCAACGCCGAGCTTGGTGAACAGTTCGAAGGCGTAATCAACCTTGGCCAGAGCCTGATCCATCGGATCGGTGTACTTGTAGTACGGACGGTGAGCGGTACCGGTGCCGAACGGATCAACGAGCTCCTGGTTGAAGGTGTGCCACCAAGCGACGCCGAAGCGCAGCCAATCCTTCATCTTCTTGCCGGCAACAACCTTGTCAGCATCGTAGTAATGGAACGCGAGACCTTCCTTCGGTCCCTTCTCACGGCCGACGTACTCAACCTTGTCAACATCCCACAGACCCATTTGGGTGCTCCTTTGCAATAGTGCTCAACGGATTACGGGATAAATAATAAAACGAATGAACTATGTTTGTCAAATGATTGAATTAATAAGCGCGCAGTCAGCGTGTTGCCTGTAATTGCAACGGTTTCTGCACGCGATTGCCCGCCAGCCACCGGCACTTCGGCATGTTGTTCACCCGAGTTTCCGTTTGCCGGCGGGCCGCCACAGTACAGCTGCATTCAATGCAGCCTCAATGCAGCATCACAGCGCGTCAATATCTCCGACTGCGATGACCTTCTGGTTGACGAATTCTTTAAGACCGAGATCGATGAGCTCGTGGCCGTAACCGGAATTCTTCACGCCGCCAAACGGAATATCCGCGGCAACAATGGTCGGATGGTTAATGGCCACCATACCGGTGTCGAGCTTGCGAGCCACCTGCTGCGCATGGCGAATGTCCTTGCTGAACACGGAGCCTCCAAGGCCGAACGGTGAATCGTTGGCGATGCGGATCGCATCCTCCCCGTCCTTGGCACGGTAGAGCTGCGCCACCGGACCGAAGAACTCGGTGTGGAAGGCATCATTGTCCTCGCTGATGTCGGTCAGCAGTGCAGGAGGGAAGAATGCTCCATTTGCGGGTACTTCGGCCAGATATTCGACATTCGCACCTTGCGCCACGGCGTCATCGACCTGGCGTTGCAACGTCCGCTTGGCACCTTCGCTGGACAGCGGCGCAAGTGTTGTGCTCGGATCGGTCGGATTGCCGGCGACCAGTCTTGCGGCACCAGCACGGTACCGGGCTAGGAAACGGTCATAGACGGCATCCACCACAATCAAACGCTTCGAGGAGACGCACACCTGCCCGGCGTTCCAGTTACGCCCTTGCACAGCCCAGTCGGCGGCCTTGTCGACATCGGCGTCGTTCAACACGATGAAGGCATCGGCACCGCCAAGTTCCAGCGTGCTTTTCTTCAGATGTTTTGCGGCGAGCGATGCCACCAAGCCACCGGCCTTTTCAGAACCGGTGAGCGCCACACCGCGGACCACCGGGCTGGCGATCACGTGTTCGGTCTGATCGTGCGGCAGATAGAGGTTGGTGAGCAGACCCTGTGCCACCGATTCGTCGATGCCTGCGGCCACGGCGGCCTTGCGGAAAAGATCCTCCATACGAGCCGCGCACTGCGGCACATTCGAAGCGTGCTTGAGCACCACCACGTTACCCGCGGTGAGCTGCGGGGCGGTGATGCGCACCACTTGATAGTACGGGAAGTTCCACGGTTCAACGGCGAAGATCACGCCCATCGGATCGTTGACCAACTGCACATCCGTGTCCCCATAGCCACGGGCGGGCAAGAAGCGCGGAGCCAGCAATTCCTCACCATGCTCCACGTAATAGCGCAGCATCGCGGCGCAGATGTCTACCTCGCCGACCGCTTCGGCACTAATCTTTCCCATTTCCAAGGTGATGGTCGAGGCATAGTCCTCACGGTTCGCTTCGAGTATTTCAGCGGCCTGTTCCAGCACGGCGACACGCTGAGCAACCGGCAGGTCACGCCAGACGAGGAACGACTTGTGCGCGGTATCAAGCGCGGCATCGACCTCTTCGGGCGTGGCATTGGCGAAGGTGGCTACGGTCTCATTGGTGTATGGGTTTATTGTTGCGTACGTCATTGTCGTATGAGTCCTTTGCTTGTTGGTATCTCTGTTGTTCATCACAGGTCGTCTGTGGCCTGTAATCCCCTACTCCCAACTTTATTGGGCTCACCTCAGACACCTCGGCGCAAGGGCTGCTCTGCATGTAGACCGTGACTTGCCTCACATTGGCAAGCGCTATTGGATCACGGACGCGCATCGGCGCACATGATACGCAAAAAGGCCGGCCACCGCGGATTGCGATGACCAGCCCTGTATGGTGGACGCTGGCCGCAGCTCAGATGATGATGCCGTTGCAGTGGTCGACTTCATGCTGGATGATCTGCGCGGTCCAGCCGGTGAATGTGGCATGGTGCGCACGGAAGCGGCGGTCCTCAAAATCGACTTCGATGCGACGGTAACGCATCGTGCGGCGTTCGCCGGCGAGGGACAGGCAGCCTTCCTCGGTTTCGAAAGCGCCATCCGAGGCGGTGATTTTTGGGTTCACCATCACTGTGATGCGCCCGCCAAGGTCCTCGTCGACAAAGGCGATGATGCGCTTGTTCACACCGATCATGTTGGCTGCCATGCCCACACATCGCGAGCGGTTCGCCTCCAATGTATCCACGAGATCCCGCATCACAGCCTCATCCCCTGGCCCGGCTTCTTCGCCCGGCATGCGCAGGAATGAACGAGAGGTCATAATCGGTCGTTGCATTTCAGTCCTTCTTCTTCGCTGCAGTAGTTCCCATCAGAGGATAGCAAAACGGCTCTGGCGAATTATCGCACAGAGCCGTTATAGCTAATAGGTACAGCTAATAGGTAATCGTCAGCGCAGCGCCAGGTTGGCGGCACCGATCAGACCGGCGTCCTGACCAGCGGTAGCAGCAACGATCTTGGCATGGCCGCGGTAAGCGCTGCCTTCCAGGAAGCGAGCGTAGTTGTAACGTGCCGGCTCGAGCAGGATGTCGCCCACGGCCACCACGCCGCCACCGATCACGAACAGATCCGGGTCAAGCACGGCGGAGACCGCAGCCATCGTGCGGCCGAGCCATTCGCCGATCTTGCCAAAGGCGTACAGTCCGAGCTCGTCGCCCTCCTGGGCGGCCTGAGAGACCATCGGACCTTCCAGCTTGGTCACATCTCCCCCGCACAGCTCCAGCAGACGCTTGGCATCCTGCGGGCGGCGACGCACGGCGGACTTGGCGAAGTTCTCCAGCGACGTGCCGGAGGTGTAGCGCTCGGCGCAACCGCGCAGACCGCAGCCGCAGTGATCGCCGTCCGGGACCATCGGCAGGTGGCCGATTTCGGCGGCCATGCCGAAGGAGCCGCGGTACAGCTCACCGTTGATCACGATGGCGCCACCAAGGCCAGTGCCCACGGTCAGGGCCACCATGTTGCGGCTGCCTTGGCCGGCACCGTGCACATACTCGCCCCAACCGGCGCAGTTGGCGTCGTTTTCCACAATAACCGGCACAGCGTGATCGATCAGTGCGCCGACATGCTCGGACAGGTTGTAGTCAATCCAAGCCGGAATGTTGGCGGAGAAAGTCAGGGTCTTGCGGTCGGCGCTCACATTGCCAGCAGCGGAGATACCGATAGCCTGAATGTCAGTGTGACCGGCAGCAACAGCTTCACGATATGCCTCGGCGATGTGCTGGTTGATGGCATCCGCATCCATCGGCGTAGGCACGCGCCAACGCTGAATGATGTTATCGTTTTCATCGCACACGGCGGCAGCGATCTTGGTGCCTCCGATATCCACGGCAAGTGTGGTCATAACTCGCTCCTTGAGTATGAAATGTCGGTTGAGATACTGGAATCATAACGAAACGGGATGACTTAATTACCAATAGGTACATAAGTTGTTCATTCCACAACACGTTCTGTACCGCAATCGTTGTCATGCCACATCCAAGCGACATAAGGATTGTTAGCGCAAACGTTGGCATTCGCATGATTATGGCATCAATCGTTCTACTGGCGTGTCGGCACAGGGAAAAAATCAATCAAGGAATGCAGACACTGCGGCGACACGGCAGTCACGCTCAAAAACAAAAAAGCTTCCGAAATCCGGAAGCTTGGTGGCGACCCCGGCCGGACTTGAACCGGTGACCTCCGCCGTGACAGGGCGGCGCTCTAACCAACTGAGCTACGGGGCCGTTGTGCTCCGCAATGAAGCACGAGAGGATATACTATATGAACTCCGGCCTAGTTGTCCATCTCCGGCGTGTCGCACACCCGTCTCGCAGTGCTTCCCCGCGAAATCGCCCGCAGAGACCGGCGTTCTCGGTCCACGACATGCCACGATGCATGCTCGAAAAATACGCTGACTGTATGCTGAAGCCCAGAACCCTCAATACAGGCAATGTGACAAGGCAAAGGAGACGATCATGCGTGAACTCAATTGGGCTACGCTAGGATGCGGTGTCATCGCCAACCAGCTCGAACAGGCTTTGGAGGGCGAAGGCCGAAAACTCTATGCGGTGGCCAATCGCACCCACGACAAGGGCGTGGCATTCGCCGAAAAGTATGGCATCGGCAAGGTGTACGACACTATTGATGATGTGTTCACCGATCCGGATGTGGATGTCATTTATATTTCCACACCGCATAACACCCACATCAACTTCCTGCGCAAGGCGTTGGGCGCCGGCAAACATGTGCTGTGCGAGAAATCCATTACGCTGAACAGCGAGGAACTCAACGAAGCCGTGGCACTAGCTGCCGCCAACAACGTGGTGCTCGCCGAAGCCATGACGCTGTATCACATGCCGCTCTACAAGAAGCTCAACGAAGTCATCGCTTCCGGCAAACTCGGCGAACTGAAGCTGATTCAGATGAACTTCGGCTCCTACAAGGAATATGACATGGCCAACCGTTTCTTCAACCGGAATCTTGCGGGCGGCGCCATGCTTGATATCGGCGTCTACGCGCTTTCCTTCGTACGCTGGTTCATGAGCTCGACCCCCGATCAGATTCTCTCCCAGGTCAAGCTGGCACCCACCGGCGTGGATGAGCAGGCCGGCATCCTGCTGACCAATAAAGATGGCCAGATGGCCACGGTCACCTTGTCGCTCCACGCCAAGCAGCCCAAGCGCGGTCTGCTCTCCTTCGACAAGGGCTACGTGGAAATCTACGACTACCCTCGCGGCGAGCGCGCCACCATCACCTACGTGGAAGACGGCCATACCGAGGTCATTGAAGCCGGCGAAACCGCTAAGGCGCTGGCCTACGAGGTGGCGGACATGGAGGCTGCCATCGCCGGTGACCGCAGCATCATGCACTTGGATTACACGCGTGATGTGATGGATATGATGACCTTGATTCGCCGTGCCCAGTGGGGTTTGAGCTATCCGGAAGAGGAGCAGTGATTCGCTGCATCCCCCGTTACGTTATGTCTTGAACGCGTTAGGGCTCACATTGCCCCGACGCGTTCAAGGCGCGGTTTGCAGACATTACATCACGGTTTTCAGCCAAGCCGCAATCACCATGACGGCAATGAAGCCGAGGGATATCAGCGTATAGCGCACGAACATGCTGCGTTCGCGCTTCGCGCGCACCATATCCAATCCCCATCCTTCGGAAGCGACTTGCGATTCCTTGCGCGCACGCCGGGCAACATCCTGTTCGATATGCTCACGGTATCTAGGCATGGTCACAGGCCCCGGCATGGCGATGGTCGCCAGCGATCGCAACGCTCGAACGAATGTTTGCGACGCGCCATACGCCATCACCAATACGCCGCCCGCATACAGGGACGACGAATCATGAGCAAGCCAGCCGATCATCACCAGACCGAGCAGACCTGCGCCGAGCAGCGCCCAGCTCAATCTGCCGAGCGCGCGAATCTTGCCTTCCGAGGGATGCGAGGCGAACAGGAAACACCAGATGGCCAAGGCTGCGAACGGCAATGCCGCGAACGCGAACGCCAACAGCAGCCCCAAAATCGAGCCAACACCGCCGAGCAGCCACATCACCACGGGTATGGCGATAAATGCCGCCGCCGCGAACGTCAGCAGCACGCCCATGGCTACGACCTTGCGTCGCTCCGACGATGGCCTGACCGGCGGAGTGGCCCACCACCATTCGACTGTTCCCAGCTGCGGTCCTCGCTTCAGATAAGCAATGGCAATGGGGTCGCCGGCATCGGCGTCGCGAATTGTATTCGCAGCCCTGCGCCATCCCAAGGTATAGGTGCCCGCAACGCAAACCAGTGCGAACGCCGCACATGCGAGCCAAGGGTAAGCCCGGCTCAGCATCGTGGCATTACTAACGCCTTTCAGGGACTCGTACACCTCGCCATCGAACACGTAGACCTGCAACCGGTCACCCACATGGTAGAAGTATTGCGAATGCGTACGATGGCGGAATGGATAGTCAGTCCCGTTCACCTCGACCATCACCGAATTCTTAGCCGTGTTCACACTGGACACCGTGCCGGCCACCTGTTCGCCAACCGCTTGCCCTCCGCTGTGATCCGTACCGGCCATAACCGCGGCGATCAGCACCACAAGGAACACCGCCAGCCATACGAATGCCTTGATGCGCATTTTGGCCACGGCAGCTCGCTCCGTATCCAGCACCACAGTCGCCCCGACGCCACCATTGGCTTGATCGGCACGCCGAGCATCTTCGATAGAACGTTGATATGACTCACTCATAACATAATTGTGTCATTCTTCGCCTTGCACAGTCGGCAAACTACAGTGAACAGTAGATGAATCGTCCGCCCGCTTCGGTTGGCCGTGCGGCCGGCCTTGCAGTCAGCCTACTTCAGTCAGTTCAGGCGGCCGGCGTGTGGAGTATCGGAACATCAGCGCCGCAAGCAGCACACCGATCACCGCCATGCCGCCGATCACCCACATGCTCTGCGCAAACGCGTGCACATAGGCGGCAGCATCGCTCTCCCCTGCGGCACTGCGAGCCGACGCGAATTCGGTAATCAGCGAGCTGGCCACAGCCGTACCTATCGCACCAGCCATTTGCTGCACCGTGTTCATCACCGCAGAGCCATCCGCATTCAATGTGTGCGGCAGCTGGTTCAGCGCATGCGTCTGGTCGGGTACCAGCACGAATCCGGAGAACGCCATGAATACCGCGTAGGCCACGGCAATCACCCACACATTGCCGGTGAGCGCAATGAAAACCGCATCCATCACCGTAACTACAGCAAAGCCAATCACAATGAATTTCGGCGGGAAGTGATGCTTCAATGCACTGCCGATCAGCGGCGCGGAGATGGCACCGACCACCGCACCCGGCAGCAATGTCAACGCAGCCATGAGACTACCCATGCCGAAGCCGCGCTGCAGCAGGATCGGCAGCAGGAAGTTCAATCCGAGCACGCCGCCGGAGGCCATGAGCAGAATCAGCATGCCGAGCGCGAATCCCGGATAAGCGAATACGCGCACCTCAACCAGCGGTTTGCTCATGTTCAGCTGCACCACCACGAACACTGCCAGCACGGCTACGCTGGCCGCTAGCACCAGCCAGAATCGCCAGTCACCTTGCCAAGTGGCGAAGAAGCTCACGGCCATAATCAGACCCGCCAATCCAAGCGCCACCAATACCATCGACGGCATGCTGATGCTTGCCTGTTCCCTGTCTCCGGGATGGCGGATTTCCGGCACCGTAGCCATGCCAAGCAGGAATGAAAGCACCAGGAATGGCAGCATGGTGTAGAAAATCCAATGCCAGTTAAGGTATTCCATGACCACACCGCCGAACACCGGGCCGATGGCCGGGGCCGCGCAAGTCACGAGGCTGACGATGCCGAGCATCGCGCCACGCTGTTCGAGCGGCGCCTTCTCCAGAATGATGTTGGTAATCAGTGGCAGTGAGATGCCGGTGCCCAGTGCCATCACCAATCGAGCCGCGAGCAGCAGCGGGAAATTCGATGCAAACGCACCGAGCACCGTGCCTGCCGCGAAAATCAAGACCGCAGCGATGAACAATGTTTTGGTGGCGAACCTGCGCACCATAAACGGCGAGGCAGGAATCGCCACCGACAACAGCAGTAGGTAGCCGGTGGTGAGCCACTGCACTACCGATGCGTCGACGGCGAACTCCTGCATCAATGTGGAGTAGGCGATGTTCAGTGAGGTTTCCGAAAGAATGCCCAGAAAAGTCAAGATCGCCAAGGAAACCACTGCGATAACCAACTTCGACTGCACCGGCTGCTTACCACCATTGGGCAGCTGCTGTGCCAACTGGGAAGACGCACTGCGTTCGTTCATAGGACTCCGTTCGCCTGTAGGATTGTTGTATATCAAACAATATGGTTATCCTATAGGCAAATGTTTCGCGAAACTACATGGCTTGCACAGCTACAAAGCATGATTGTTCGCCGCCGACCGGCGAGGATTGCCGTACACTCGGCATCGCGCCGATGCTACGCGCTTGCATAACGTCTCATACAAGCGGTTCGCATGCATGCAGTTCGCAGATGACGCCGGTTTCCTGACGAATCCACTCCGCGGCCTGCAGTGCGGCTATATTCCATAAGGCATGCGGGATGCCGCCGAAATCCGGCTGGGCGGACCAAAAGGTCAGGTCATCGGGGAATGCGGTAAGCGCCGTGCCCTCCTCGGGAGCCCCTCCCCCGCTCGGCACGACCGCGCGGTACAGGCGCTTGGCGAGCGTCGCCACAAACTCGTTGGCCGCGGCGAACGTGTCGTTGAGATGTTGCTCGGCCACGACCGGCGGCCCGACGATTTCCCACGATTCCACATCCGAGGCATCCCATTGCGCGGATTCGCCATCCACCTTGCGCTCCAAGGTGACGAATAGCTTGGCGAACTCTCCAGAAGTCAATCCAGTGACCCGCCTGCGTGTGGCCAATTCAATCGGTGTCATCGTGTCACCCCACCTCGTATTCGGCAAACAACAACTGCCAGTGGTACGTCATTGCATTGTTGACCAATATGCATCAGCATCCCGACCGGCACGCAAGCCGCGCCATTCCAGCCCTTCCGATACCATGGTGGGCGGTAGTTTGACGGGGATTCGATCGTAATATGGACAGGCTTCACATCGCTTGAGCCGGCGCGGCGAACACCGTGAGAGACAACGCAGCCGATGCGGCACACGCAAAGGGCCCGCACTCACGCCCGCACAAACAACACGACAAGACTAGAAACGGCGCAATTTCAACCTTTCTAAGGAGCAACTGCAACTCATGGCAGAATTCGTATTCCAGATGATCAAGGCACGCAAGGCATTCGGCGACCGCGTGATTCTTGACGACGTGACCCTGAGCTTCCTGCCGGGCGCGAAGATCGGCGTGGTGGGCCCCAACGGCATGGGTAAGTCCACCTTGCTCAAGATCATGGCCGGCCTGGAAACCGTGAGCAACGGCGAGGCCACGCTGACCCCGGGATACACGGTGGGCATCCTGCAGCAGGAGCCGCCGCTGGACGACACCAAGACCGTGGGCGAGAACATCAAGATGGCGTTCGGCCCGATTGCCGAGAAGGTGGCGCGTTTCAACGAGATCGGCGAGGAAATGGCCAACCCGGACGCCGACTTCGACGCTCTGATGGACGAAATGGGCAAGCTCCAGACCGAAATCGACGCCGCCAACGGCTGGGATCTCGACTCTCAGCTCGAGCAGGCCATGGACGCCCTGCAGTGCCCGGATCCGGACACTCCGGTGAACGTGTGCTCCGGTGGTGAACGCCGCCGTGTGGCACTGTGCAAGCTGCTGCTCGAAGCCCCCGACCTGCTGCTGCTCGACGAGCCCACCAACCACTTGGACGCCGAGTCCATCCTGTGGCTGGAGCAGTTCCTGCACCAGTACAAGGGTGCCGTCATCGCCGTAACCCACGATCGTTACTTCATGGATAACGTGGCCGAATGGATTTGCGAGGTCGACCGCGGTCACCTGTACCCGTACAAGGGCAACTACTCCACGTATCTGGAGACCAAGGCCAAGCGTATGGAGATCCAGGGCGCCAAGGACGCCAAGCTGGCCAAGCGTCTGAAGGACGAACTCGACTGGGTGCGCTCCTCCCCCAAGGCTCGTCAGGCCAAGAACAAGGCTCGTCTGGAGCGCTACGACCAGATGGAGCAGGAGGCACGCAACAACAAGAAGCTGGACTTCTCCGAGATTCAGATTCCGGCCGGCCCGCGTCTGGGCTCGCTGGTGCTGGAAGCCAAGCACATCCACAAGGCTTTCGGCGACCGCGTGCTCATCGACGATCTTTCCTTCACCCTGCCGCGTAATGGCATCGTGGGCGTGATCGGTCCGAACGGTGTGGGTAAGTCCACCCTGTTCAAGACCATCGTGGGCTTGGAACCGCTCACCAGCGGCGAGCTGAAGATCGGCGACACCGTCAAGATCAGCTACGTCGATCAGAACCGTGAGGGCCTTGACCCGAACAAGAACCTGTGGGAAGCCGTCTCCGGTGGTCTCGACTTCATCGAGGTGGCCGGCGTGGAAGTGCCGACCCGTGCCTACGTGGCCAGCTTCGGCTTCAAGGGTTCCGATCAGCAGAAGCTCACCGGTGTGCTCTCCGGTGGTGAACGCAACCGTCTGAACCTCGCCCTGACCCTGAAGCAGGGCGGCAACCTGCTGCTGCTCGACGAGCCCACCAACGATTTGGATGTGGAGACCCTCGAAAGCCTCGAAAACGCACTGCTCGGCTTCCCGGGCTGCGCCGTGGTGATCTCCCACGATCGTTGGTTCCTCGACCGCGTGGCCACCCACATCCTCGCTTGGGAAGGCGACGACGAGAACCCGGCCAAGTGGTACTGGTTCGAAGGTAACTTCCAGGCATACCAGGAGAACCGCGTGGCTCGCCTCGGCGAGGATGCGGCCCGCCCGCACCGCCTGCACAAGAAGCTCGTGCGCGGCTGATTGGCTACTCCGCTGACGTAAAAGGACCGTCACCACTCGGTGACGGTCCTTTTACGTTATCGAGGGTGCTTACGCCTTGGATGGATGGAATTTACGCACAAATATAAACAAAAGTACGCAAAACAATCTCGCAACCAATGCCACCGGCCTTCCACTCAAGTTGACTGACGGTTTTCCAACGTTGACTGACGGTTTTCCAACGAAAAACGTTATAAAACCGTCAGTCAACGTTAGGAATCCGACAGTCAAGCAGAACGAGAGCCGGCAATAGTCCAGAAGCCACACATATCATATTCAGAAATAGCACTAGTCCATATTTATGCCCACATAACGAAACGCGCCCATACCTAACCGGCAATTAACCTTCCTCACAGGCTTGTTACATCACATTGCCATGACTCTTAACCCTCACTCGGTAAACTGCCAAACAGCATGAGAGATAGTCCGCAACACGAATCGAGGAATCATGGCTCAGCCAACCACCGTTACCCCACTGGATCATCTGATTGAAGTGCTGCGGTTGGGTGAACCTTCCGCATACCGCAATCACACGTATATCAACGGTGAAAGCATGTTCTTCCCCACCGGCCGCGTCTACGGCGGTCAGGTCATCGCCCAATCGGTCATCGCCGCATCGAAAACCGTGCCGGCATCCCGCCTGCCGCACTCCATCCATGGTTATTTCATCGCGGCCGGCGATATTCGCCAGGATCTGCTCTTCGATGTGGAGACCTTGCGCGACGGTCGCTCCTTCTCCGCTCGCCGCGTGAACGTGACCCAAGCCGAAGGTTCGATTCTGACCGCCATCGCATCCTTCCAGGAAACCGGTCAGGAAGGTGTGGAATTCGCCGATCCGATGCCCGAGAACCTGCCCGACCCCGAAACTTTGACGTCCGCGAAAAAGCTTATGGAGCCGTTCGCCGAGAAGTCGCCGTTCGCCAATTATTATGCGGAAAAGTCCCCGTTTGATATTCGCCATATCACGCCGACGGTGATGCTCAGAGCCGATAAGAAGTCCGCTGAGCATGATTCCGGCAAGCAGATGGTGTGGATGCGCGCCGACGGCCACGCCGATGTGCCGCAGGTGATGCACCGTGCTCTGCTCGCGCTCGGCTGTGATCAGCTCATGATGGAACCGGTGCTGCGCCGCGCCGGACTGTCAATCTCCACCCCCGGCATCTCCTACGCCTCCATCGACCATTCGATGTGGTGGTATCGCGACATCGATATCAATGAATGGCATTTGTATGTGCAGGATACGCCTATCGCCGCGCACGGTCGTGGTCTCGGCAATGCCAAGGTGTATTCGCAGGATGGCGAACTGGTGGCGGTAATCGCTCAGGAAGCCATGGTTCGCGTACCGCAGAAGTAAGCAGAACAGCTATTACTGTTTGCGATAGGCCGGAGATACGCCACGCCGACGTTTGGCCTCGGCCAGCTTGGGATTCTCCGGCCCCTCGTTCGGCGGCAGCTGGCACAGCCACTCACCGATGATGCCGATGATCATGTCGGCAATGCAAATCACGGCCGACACCGCGCATTCGATAATCGCATCGTGGTAGAACGGCGCTTCGAAATGGCTGGCGCTCATCAGAATCTGCCCCACATACCAGCCTGCGAGCGCGGCACCCGCCAAGCCCAAAGCCTTGGACAATACCAGCGTGTTCACTGCGATGGTCGGGTTGATGAAGCTATGCGGACGCTTCTTCGGATCGGTGTTCGCATATTTATGTACTTGCAACGCCAGCAGCAGCACAATAATGCCCAGTACGGCAAGCAGTCCGGCCACTACCCACGGGGTGCCAATCAGCGACAATCCGGATTGCTCACCATATGAGGCGAGCGCCATGCCGGCCAGCAAACCCAGCACGGCACCAATCACGTACTGCCACCATGGTGTACGACGTACCTTCACAGCCATTCTCCTTGTGCTTTCGCCTGCAACACCTGTGCAGGCATCGCCCAGTAATTCAACGTCACTGACCCATAATCCAATTATCAGACAGCAGTCCAACCTGCCCGGCATCCGGCGCCATGGCAAGAAGGAACGAGACAGGCTCCAAACCCAGCGTGGCCTCGGGATCCATATCCATCCATGGTGCCAGTACAGACGCATGGTGTTTTGCGGACGGCCATGGCACGCGGCAGGTCGGCGTATCCGAGGTGACGCCATCCATATCGATCAGGTCGAGATCAACAAGACCCTCATGTGCCGCTTCGATGCTGCCCAGTGCCGCAATCAGGTCGGCGGCCGGCAGCTTGGTTTCAACCTGAACGACTGCGCTCAGCGCATCCGGACCGTCGAAATGACTCACATGGTATAGCGGGGAGATGCCTTGCACTTGATTGCCCGGGATGCTGTCGATGGACACAATCGCCTCGCGGAACAGTCGTTCCGCCTCGCGCGATGTGGAATCCATGGAAATCACGGCTTTACGGGATACCGGAGCAGGTGCTGTGGCAGGTGCCGAATCAGAATCCGGCACCTGTACCTGAGCAGCAGTCTGCGCATTGGTCTGCGTTGTGGTATCCGGGTCGTCATGCCCGCCCAGCATCCAATCCTCGCTGTCAAGCTTGACTGCGTCACGATCGGCCGCCGCAGCAAGCAAATCCGAAACCAGACCGCTATGAGCGCCGGCTAATCGGGCGTACGGATCCAACGCATTCCACGGTGCCAGCACGAAGGCTCGCTGCCATGCGCGCGGATGCGGCAGCGAGAGATCCGGATCGGCACTGCTGATGCCATCAAAATCGATGATGTCGAGGTCGAGCGGGCGGGAATCCCAATGATGTTCGCGATTGCGCCCATGTGCGCGTTCGATGTCCTGCAACGATGCCAAAAGCTCATGACTGCGCTGTGTGGTTTCCAGTTCCACCACCGCATTCAGAAAGTCCGGGGTGCCGTCCGCCATGCCCCACGCGGCAGTGCGGTACAACGGTGAAATGCCGGTGACTTGGGTGCCCGGCAGTCCGTCGATCTCTCGTACCGCCGCTCGCAAGGTGGATTTGACATCGCCCACATTGCCGCCCAGTGCCACGACCGCATGGTGCACGCCGTGCTGCGGCTGTGTACTCGGCACAGTGCGCCCGGCGGCATCTGCATTCACGTGCGTTTCGTGCACAGGAACCGCTGCGCCTTGTGCATCGCGTACGCGGCTGATGGATACCGCCACGTCCGCGAACGGTACGGTGATGGGTGCGTGCGGTTTGTGCACGGTGATATCGACTTTCGCAATCGGTTCGATGGCAAGAATGCGCTCGGCAATGCGCTGGGCAAGCTTCTCAATCAGATCCACATGCTCGCCCTCGATAACAGCCACGATATCTTTGGCCACGCGACCATAGTCGACGGTATCGCCGAGCGCATCGGATTGTCCTGCGGCAGCAAGGTCGAGATAGAGCGTGGCATCCACGATGAACGGCTGCGCGCGCTGATGCTCGAAATCGAGTACGCCATGTGTGCCGTTGGCGCTGACGCCGGTGAGTGTGATGGTGTCCATGTGGTTCGCGCTCCTATCTCTCGATGTCTTACCGTTCGCTGTATTTACGCCACAGATTGCCGGCAATGACTGCGGCGCGGCTCTTGGCAACGTCATGTACGCGTACTGCCCATGCGCCATGTTCGGCGCTCAGCGCGGACAGCGCCGCGGTCACATCGTCGCGCTGGTCCATCGTGGGCTCGGCGATGCCGTTGTCGGCCAGCAGCGCCGAAATGAAACGCTTGCGGGACTGACCAATCAACACCGGGTATCCGGTGGCGCGGAAGGTCTCGAGACCGGCCAGCAGCGGCAGGTTATGTTCGATGCCCGGCTTGGAGAAGCCCAGACCCGGATCGATGATAATGCGCTCAGGCTTAATGCCGGCCGCCAGCACGCCATCCACCTGACGCATCAATTCGTCATGTACGTCGGCCAACACGCCGTTCTTATAGACGGACGTGTCTTGATCGGGGTTGGCGCCCTTGGAGCCGGCCAACCAGCCACGCCAATGCTGCACGATGTACAGGCAGTCATGATCGGCTACCACATGCGGCAGGTCGTGGTCCAAGGTACCACCGGACACATCGTTGATGATTTGCGCGCCGCCTTCGAGCGCCGCGGCGGCTACCGATGCACGTGTGGTGTCGATGGACAGTATGGCACCGGCAGGGATCAGTGCGGCAACAGCACCGGTGATGCGCTTGAGCTCGTCTTCCTCAGAGACGCGCTTGGCACCGGGACGGGTGGATTCGGCACCGATGTCGATGATGTCCGCGCCGGCGTCCATCATGTCGCGGCCGTGCTGCGCCGCCTTGTCTGGGTCGAGCCAGAGGCCGCCGTCCGAGAACGAATCCTCGGTGATGTTGAGCACGCCCATCACCATCGTGTTCTGTACGTCGTGCAATGTCTGCAAATCAGTCATGTATTGGTTCCCCTTCTGTTTGTATGTTGTCTCTCCCCCACCCGGCTTCGCCGGGAGCCCCCCTCATCAGAGGGGGCCGAGTAAGGCTATCACCCAGTAGCGCCGGGAGCCTACCGGGGGCGGAGGTGTTATTTATCCAAGATCAGGCTCATGGCTTCGGCTCGGGTGGCGGGGTTGCGCAGCAGGCCGCGCACCGCGGACGTCACCGTGCGCGCGGATGACTTCTTGATGCCGCGCATCGACATGCACAGATGCTCGCATTCGGTCACCACAATCACACCGCGCGCACCGGCATAATCCACCAGCGCATCGGCAATCTGCTGGGTCAGGCGTTCCTGAACCTGCGGCCTGCGTGCATAGACCTCCACCAGACGGGCGAGCTTGCTCAAGCCCATCACACCGTCCTTGGCGGGGATATAGCCAACGTGGGCCACGCCATGGAATGGCAGCAGATGGTGTTCGCAGACGGAATACAATTCGATATCCTTGACCAGCACCAGCTCGTCGGTATCCACATCGAAGTGCTTTTCCAGTACATCAGCCGGCGATGCGTGCAATCCAGCGAATAATTCGCGGCCGGCCCGCGCAATACGGTCCGGCGTTTCCACCAGACCTTCGCGGTCAGGATCTTCACCGATCGACTTCAGGAACAGACGAACGGCCTCGCGCACGCCTTCTTCGTCGTAGGTGCCTACGTTCTCCTCAGTCATCTACTCTCCTCATATGATTCTCCGTGCTGTTACGTAGCTTCCATGTACCAGTGAATTGAGCAAGCCCGTGGTCTGGCTATGCAAGCAGCACAGTCAGACCACGGGCCTTTATTGCCTCAACAATCACTCACCGGGCTTGATGCCAGCCGAGCGCTTCAGGCTCTCAGGAATCTCAACCGGCGGTTTATCCGAGTCAGGGCGACGCTCATTGGACAGCCACACCGGGCGAACCGGCGCCTTCTTGATCGGCGCGAAGATCTGAGCGAGTTCCTTTTCGTTCAACGTTTCCTTGACCAGCAGCTGGCGAACCAGCTCGTCAAGAATCTCACGATTGTCGTTGATGATGTTCCATGCCTCGGTGTGCGCGGTTTCCACCAGCTTCAGCACTTCCTCATCAATCACTTCCGCAGTGCGATCGGAGTACTTGCGCGGCGCCAGACCGTCCATCACCGTGGTCTGATCATCGTCATCAGCCCACTTGATGGCACCAAGCTTATCGGAGAAGCCATATTCGACGACCATCGTACGGGCGATCTTCGTGGCCTTCTCGATATCGTTCGAGGCTCCGGTGGTGGGATCGTGGAACACGATTTCCTCAGCGGTACGGCCACCCATCGCGTACGCCATCTGATCCAGAAGCTGGTTACGCGACTGCGAGTAGCGGTCGGCGGTAGGCATCACTGCGGTGTAGCCGAGCGCACGGCCACGCGGCAAGATCGTCACCTTGGTCACCGGATCGGTGTTGTTGAGAGCCGCTGCCACCAGCGCATGACCACCCTCATGGTAGGCGGTGTTGCGCAGTTCCTCCAGAGCCATGCCCTTGGACTTGCGACGCGGACCGGCCTGCACACGATCGATGGCTTCGTCAATGGCTCGGTTGTCAATGAGCTGAGCTCCGGCGCGGGCGCACAGCAAAGCAGCCTCGTTGAGCACGTTGGCCAGATCGGCACCGGTGAAGCCCGGCGTACGCACGGCCACCATGTGCAGATCGACGTCCGGCACGAACGGCTTGCCCTTGGCATGCACCTTGAGGATTGCCTCGCGGCCTTCCAAATCCGGTGCGGCCACGCCCACCTGGCGGTCGAAACGGCCAGGACGCAGCAGTGCCGGGTCAAGCACATCAGGACGGTTGGTTGCGGCGATGATGATCAGGTTGGTGTCGTTGTCGAAACCATCCATCTCCACCAGCAACTGGTTCAGCGTCTGCTCACGCTCATCGTGGCCGCCGCCCATACCGGAGCCACGCTTACGGCCCACGGCATCGATCTCATCAATGAAGATGATGGCCGGAGCGTTCTTCTTGGCCTCATCAAACAGGTCACGCACACGGGATGCACCGAGACCCACGAACATCTCCACGAAGTCGGAGCCTGCCATGGCATAGAACGGCACGCCGGCCTCACCTGCGATGGCTCGCGCCAGCAGCGTCTTACCGGTTCCAGGAGGACCGTACAGCAGCACGCCGCGCGGAATGCGCGCGCCCAAAGCCTTGTACTTGGACGGATCCTTGAGGAAGTCCTTAATCTCCTCGACTTCGGCGAGCGCCTCATCTTCGCCGGCCACATCAGAGAACTTGGTGGTGGGTGTCTGGCCTTCGAGCAGCTTGCCGTTGTTCTTCTTGCCACCCATGCCGAGCATGCCACCGGCACCGCCCATGCGGCTCATCAGCCACCAGAACAATGCGAAGAAGATGATGAACGGCAGAATCGAGGTGATCAGATAGCTGAGCATGCTGGTCTGCTCGATGTTCGAGGTCCAGCCCTTTTCGAGATCACCGTCTTCCACGGCCTTGGCCACCTGCGCTCCTTGGGCGAAGGTGTAGTAGAACTGCACGTCCTTGCCGTAGTTGGTGATCTTGCCGGTATCCGGATTCTTCTTGGAGAAGTCATCCTTCAGCTCAAGGCGCACCACCTGCTTGTTGTCGGTGATCTCCGCATACGTGGCCTTGCCCTGCTTCAACAGCGCGAAACCATCCTTGGTGTCGATGGTTTTAGTGGCGCCGCCGGAGAACATGTTGAACATCAGCACGGCCATAGCCACAAGCACCGCGCCCCACAGCCATGGCGACTGCCAGACGGGGCGGTTCTCGTTGTTACCGCCGTTCTTCTTGTTGCCGTTGTCGTTGCGCTTGAACGGATTGGTGAACGGGTTGCCGTTATTACGGTTGTTGTTCGGGTTCGGGTTGTTTCCGTTGCCCGGCCCAGGTCCCTGGGGGAAGCTCATGCTTATTCTCCTTGGTAAACGGACGGCTTCAGCACCGCGATGGATTCGAGGTTGCGGTAGCGTTCGTCATAGTCGAGGCCGAAGCCCACAACGAATTCGTCCGGAATCTCATATCCCGGGTACTTCACATCCACGTCGACCTCGCGGCGGGAAGGCTTGTTCAGCAGTGCGAACACTTCCACCGAGGCCGCACCGCGACGCTTCAGTTCGTCAACGAGCCATGCGAGCGTACGCCCTGAATCGATAATATCTTCCACAATCAGAATGTGCCGGCCGCGAACATCGGCAGACAAATCCTGACGAACTGTCACCGTGCCGCTCGACTTGGTGCCGGCACCGTAGCTGGACAGGCTCATGAAATCGATTTGTACAGGAATGCTCAGTGCTTCGGTGAACGCCACCAGCGTGTTCACCGCACCCTTCAGCACTGCAACGACCAGCGGATTCTTATCGCGGTAATCATCGCTTACCCGCGCGGCCATCTCCTGGATTTTGGCATCGATCTGTTCTCTGCTGACCAGCTCGTGGTCAATATCTTCCTTAACGTCAGCGATTCGCATGCGCTCTATCTTGGCACACGCGAATGACGTGTTTCTTGCGGTTCGCTGAGTATCCTCTGGGAAGATTCACAGCTGACTGACCATGCCAGTCGGTGATGAGTCGGTCGATGGCTTCGATTTGTGCGGCGCTGGCTGTGATGGCAGCCTGGGACAAGGCATGAGCCAGCACGCGCAAACGAATCGACGGAACCTGATCGGCCAGCGCGCGCACGTCGAAGCTGACCATCATTGCACGCGTATCGGCGGTATCCGACGTATCCGAATCAGATGGGTCCGCGCTAAAACGTACGGCAGTGTGACTCACCGCATCCGCCTGTGCATCAAGGTATGCCTTATCCATGCGCATCAGTCGGGCGTTATCGGCGAAATGTCGCACGACATCACCGCCGGCGAACTGTGCGATGGCCGGCAGTAGATCATGCCGGATACGCGAGCGCAGCGGATAGGTGCGCGGCAGTGCCCCTTCCACGGCGTCGCCATTGGTGGGATCATCCCAGTATCGCAGTCCCAGATCAGCGCATATGCCGGTGGTGTCTTCACGGGTGAGGCTCAACAGCGGACGCACGAAACGCACCCCATCGCGGATGGTGGACGCCGGCATGCCGCATACCATGTCCAGCCCGCGGCCGCGCAGCAAGCCCAACAGTACGGTTTCCGCCTGATCATCCATCGTATGCGCCAGCAATACGCATGCTGCACCAAATTGCTGTGCTGTAGCGCACAGTTCACGGTATCGCACAGCTCTGGCCGCAGCCTCGGTGCCCTCCCCGTTCGCGCATACCTGAACATCGCGTATCAGCACAGGATCAAGGCCGATTGCAGCGCACACATCGGCAGCCTGCTGCGCCACCTGTCGCGAGTCAGGCTGCAGTTGATGATTGATGATGACGGCACCGCAGCGCAGTCCCAGCATGCCGCATACGATGTGCGAGACCTGAGCCAAGGCGATGGAGTCGCGTCCGCCGGAGCATGCCACCAGTACCAGTGGCGCTTGGGGAAGCGGCGCATGACTGCCATGTTTGCTGAATTCCGGCGACTGCCGCTCCAATCCAGCCTGGGCTAAAGCCTCGCGTACCGCGCCAACGGCTTTCCGCAGTCGAGGAGAATACGCCATACGATCCCTCGACCTTAGAGTCTCGCCAGTTTGGTAATGAACACGTTAATGGCGTTGCGTGCGGCTTCAATATCACTCGGATTATTGACCACTACGGCAAACACCAGCGCACCGCCATGAATACGGGAAATATTGCCGGTCATCGAAGTCACCGTGCCCAAACTGCCTGTTTTGACGCGCAACAGTCCCGCGACCTCATCATCGGTATACCGATTGGCTGCCGTACCAATCAGTCCTGCGATGGACAATCCCTCTGCGGCAGCAGTGCCACTGCCCGCGCCGAGATTATGCTGCTGCACAGCTGCCAGTGTGCGCACGGTGAGCTGGGAGCCCGGGGAAAGACCAGAGCAGTCGGCCATGGTGAGACCTGATGTATCGATGCCCAAGGATTCCAATTGCTCGCGTACCGCCTGCGTACCGCCTTCCGGGCTATTCGCCGCGCCGGACGTGGCCAATGCCGTGAGTCTGCCGAATTCCTCGGCCAGCGTGTTATCGGAATGGCGCAAGGTGAAGGCGAGAATCTCCTGCAGGGTCGCCGAGCTGACCGAAGCCACCGGGCTGACCGACTTGGGTGCTTCGGCGGCAACCGGTGCTCCCTCAACGGTAATGCCATTGTCGGTGAGCAGCTGTGCGAACGCTTCGGCGACATTCTGTGCCGTATGCTGCGAGAGTTCAGGGTAGCCGGATGAATCATCCGGATTGCTGGGTGCCGGCGTGGCAGCCGTATACTGCCGGCCACCGTCGATGGCCATGGAGGAGACCGGCGTGTAGTACATCGTGTAATCGCCATTCACCGCATCACCATCGCGCAGGCCCTGCGGGATGCGCGTATCGCCGAACAGCGTGTCATCATAGTTGAGCGTGATGGTGTTGATGCCGCGCTGGGTCAATGCCGCGGCCGTGGCTTGGGCCAAAGTGGCCAATCCCGCACGACCGTTGATATGCGTGGGGTCGGATTGCCCGGCGGAGAGCAGCATGTCGCCGTTGCCCTTCAACGTCACCGTTGTGGCGTTATTGGATGAGGTGATAAAGGTCTGCGTATCCAAGGTTGATGCCATGTTGAGCTTGGTGGAGGCCGCCAACGCGGTCAGGGTTTTCATGGTGGATGCCGGCTCACGCGGTGTGTCCGCCTCATGTTCGGCGGCGGTCAGCCCCTGCGCGTCCTGGATAATCACCGACGTATCCTGCCCCACGCCTTGTGCGGCGAGCAGCTCGTTCATCAGATCCGCTGCCCGCCCGGCGTCGATAGCCTTGCTGCGATCAAGCTGGGTGGCAATAACACCGCCGCTTTTGGCGTTCAACGGCGCGGCGAACATGGTGGTGTTCACCGGCTTCAGCGTCAGCAGCCCCGGCGCGATATCCGCAACGTCGGCCGCGCAATAGCCTACGAATACAGCCACCGTAAGCAATGCGGAAATCGTGACCGTAAGTCTGCGGCGCATCACCTGAGGGTTGACCGTCTTACGATGCCTCATGCCCGGTCTTGCCTTGGATGGCATGTAATTCATCCTTCCCTGACGCGTTTAATGCTGCAACGACGCGAATGAGTCGAGTGTGCGGACGATGGATAGCATCCGCGCATCCATCAGCTTACCGCCGAGCCATGTCCCCAGCGCCAGCATGCCGGCACCGTTGACGAGCGCGAGAGGAATCAGCACCCAGAACAGGGTGCCGATTACACCGGTAATGGCAAGGATGAGCGCAACAATACCCGTGGGCAGCATCAGCGCGAACGTGCCGATCAGATAGATGAACGGGAAGAATCCCTGCGCCGCCGCACGCCCTTGGGGCGAGGAGAACGGCTTGTCCATCGCAGGCACCGGGTAGAGGAACACCGTGGAGGTCACTTCCGCCAAGCCGATACCGCATAATGCCACGGCAATGCCCAACGTCCAGAACAGCAAAGCGAACAGTCGCCGCATTGGATGCGCCCAGTCGCCGGTGATGATCAACAGCATGACTCCCAGAACCAGCAGGTATATCAGAGCGATACTCGCGTAGATGCGTACGCGGCCGATTCGGTCTTTGACGCCGGGGACCGCGGCGATCGCCTGCATGGTGAAGCCGCGCCCGTCGTAGGCGATCCCATTGCTTTCCGCGATGGCCAACAGCCATCCAACCGTGATCAGGGAAGGCCAGATGGCCAGGCTGTCCCCGTGCGCCTGCACCAGGAAAATCACCACGAAGAACAATGGCATGATAAACAGCAGCGCTTGGCGGGGGTCGCGCTTGAGATAGGTGACTAGTCGCGCGGAGACGGCGCCGGAAATGGAATCCGGCATATGTCTAAACGCGCCAAGACCCGCGAAGGTCACCGTACGCGATGCCGCGCCAGCGACCTTACGTTCATGCCGCAAGCACCATGTGGATCCGGCAAAGCACACCATCCATGTGAGCGCCAGCACGGCAACCCGGCCGACCATGGCCAGCAGGTCTGCGCGTGCGGCGTCGAATGGCAACTGGAATGCCGCGCCAAACGGCGTCCAACTGGCCGCATTCGCCACTGCCAATAGTCCGGCGCCTCGTTGGGCCGCCGTGACGTTACGCAAAGCATCCGAGTTCACGATGATGTTCGGCAGTTGGCATAATACGACGAATCCCAGCACCGTAACGATGTAGAACATGGCCTTGCCACGTTTCGACGTGATCAAGGTGCTCAGCAGTGAGAGCAGCAGCTTGGACAGACTGACGATAGTGAACACGGCGAATACCGCCGATATCAGTGAGGTGATGATGACTGCGGCTCCCATGTGGCGGTATGCCAGTGTCCATGCCATCAGGGTGAGCATGCCGGTAATGGCCGGCAGCCCGCACATGCCGGAGAGCAACAGTCCGCAATGCAGCTGGCGATCCGGGATGCCGTACAGAGCGAACTTCCTCGGATTCATGCCGGAACCATCACCGAATATCATGAACTGGATGAACACCGTGGCGATAATGGCCACAGTGCCAACAATCACGGCAAAGCCTCGAAGGAAGGCGAACGGCCCGTAATCGGCGGGAAGCACGCCGCTGGCAGGCATATGATCCAGTCCACCGATGAACCATGCGCCCAACGCTGTGCCCAATACCACCGTTATCGCGGTGAGTACTCCGAGGATAAAGGCCACGGCCTGCCATGCCGACTTGCGCAGCACCGACCACGTCAACGCCCAGCGCAAGCGAATAAACAATGCCGCCGTACTCATGCGTCGGCCTTTCCGCCATCCAGCCATGCGAGATGCGCGGCCTCATGTCGGCCTCCCACGAGCTGGAGGAATCGGTCTTCCAGATCTTCACCGGCTGCCACCTGATCGATAGTGCCGGCGGCGCAGACCTGACCATGGTTAATCACCGCTACATGCGTGCACATCTTCTCCACCAACGCCATGACATGCGAGGAGATGATCACGGTACCGCCCGTGCGCGCATATTCGATAAGAATGTCTTTCAGGTTGGCGCTGGAGACCGGGTCCACTGATTCGAACGGCTCGTCCAGCACCAGAATGCGCGGGGAATGAATCATGGCGGATGCCAGACAGATCTTCTTGGTCATGCCGGCGGAATAATCGGTGACCATGGTGCTGGCTGCTCCGCCTAAATCAAAAGCGGCGAGCAGATCATGCGCACGGCTTACGGCTTCCGCCCGCTTCATGCCCCGTAGCATGCCGGCGTATACCAGCAGCTGGAGTCCCGTCAGACGGTCGAAAATCTGGTCGGGCTGCGGCATGACACCAATGATGCGCTTGGCTGTGTTCACATCCTGCCACACGTTGCGCCCCAGAATCATGGCGAGACCGGCATCCGGGGTCAGCAGGCCGGTAACCATGTTCAGCGTGGTGGTTTTACCAGCACCATTGGGACCAACGAGCCCATAGAACGAGCCTGCTGGAATGTCCAGTGACAGACCGTTGACGGCGATTTTGTTGCCGAACCGTTTGACTAGCCCGCGAATCGACACTGCGGCATGAGGATCAGGCGGCACTAATTGCGGGGGCACCGGCTGCGCTGCCGGTGCGGACACTGCCGGTGTCGGCAAGGCCTGTGGCATAGGGGCTGCAGGAAAATCGACATTTCCTTGAGGATTGTCTGTGCTCATAGTCCTACTGTAGACCATGAGCACAGGAATACTGGGACTGTTCGCTTAACGGCTCGCCTCCGGCCCAGCAATTTCGGACTCGCCTACGGCAAGACCCAAACCCACCTTCGCTCAGCTACCGCCTCACTCAGGCTGAGCCTACGAACAGCCCACTGGGCTGTTCGCTTAACGGCTCAGCCTTTATGCGTAATCGGTTTCCATTGGGCCTTGGCGAAGATGGCTTGGAAGGAAATCGGCACGTAGCTCAGCATGTAGATCGGGAAGCTCAGCACGTAGGCGAGCAGCTCCTTGTTCGAGGCGCCGATCTGATCGCGCTCCACAATAATGGTCAGAGCGGCGAGCGCCATCAAACCAAGCACGGACGTCACAATACCGCTCGACCAGCCCACCAGCGACTGCCATTGGCTGGCCCAACTGACGAATCCGAACGCGGCGAACAGTATGCCCATCAGGATACGCGCCACACCGAGCACAGTGAACGGGCAGAGCATCAGCGTGAAGTCGATGCAGGAGAAGTCACGCTCACGAACCGCGCGCTTGAGCAGCGCCGGCCCATAGTAGCGGAACACCTGCAGGAATCCCTTGCTCCAGCGCAGTCGCTGACGCCAGCTTTGCGCGAACGTCACCGGCTGCTCATCATAAAGGATCGCGTTGCCGCAGTATCCAATGCGATCGCCGTGCAGAATCGAATCCATCGTGAATTCAAGATCCTCGGTGAGCAGGTGGAACTTCCATCCCTTGTTCCGCTTCATCACATCACGGGAGAACATGAATCCGGTACCACCCACATGGCAGGAGGAGCCGAGAATCATACGGGAGTTGGAAAGGAATCGCGATTCACGGATGAACCAGAGCGCGGAACCTGAGGAGACCCAGTTATCAGCAAGATTCACCGAATTACGGTAGCTGGTCAGAATCTTGAATCCGGCGGAGAAGCCCTTGTTCATTTCCTCGAAATAGTGCTTGTCGAGCTTGTTATCCGCATCGAACACAA
Source organism: Bifidobacterium colobi (assembly GCF_018555455.1). Lineage (GTDB taxonomy): Bacteria > Actinomycetota > Actinomycetes > Actinomycetales > Bifidobacteriaceae > Bifidobacterium > Bifidobacterium colobi. The sequence goes on from NZ_JAFEJU010000003.1 coordinate 409,852, forward strand.
AGTAGGCGTCGTAATCGTCCGCCACCCCGGTGTCGAGCATGTGACCAAGCAGATAGGTCAGCGCATAGCCTTTGCCGACTTGCTCCATATTATGGCGCTCAAGCACATGGCATCCACGAGCGCGCACCACATCGGCGGTGTTGTCGGTGCAGTTGTCCGCCACCAGCCAGATGTCGATGAGTTCGGACGGGTATGTTTGCGCACGAATCGAGTCGATGAGGTTGCCGATCACGTTCTCCTCGTTTCTTGCGGAGATCAGCACGGCATAACGGTTGGTCATCGGCGCGTCCGGGAATCGTACCGGTTTGGCGAACAGGGACATCACAATGCATACGCCCTGATACACCATGCCGGCGCTACCGACGATGAACAGCAGTACGTCGAGTACGGTCAGTAACGTCATCAGCGCCACCCCGCTCTCGGATTGTCAGGTGAGGCGGATTTCTTGGCATCCGACTGGTTCACATCAGCTCCGTTCTTATCCACAGCTCTTGTGCGAGACTCCTCTGCCGATGGCTCGCCTGCGTTATTATCGTCGTTTTCATCCGTGCCGCGCAACCCTTGGACCAGCTTGCCTCCGCTCAGCACATGCTTCGGAATGGCCACCGTGGCGGATTCCTCATCATCCTGAGGCAACGGACCGCCTTGTTCCAAGGCGTACAGCTCGTGCTGCAGCTTGCGCAGTTCCTCATCCATCGGCACACGCTTGGTCGAGCCCTTGGCTGCGCGCGGCACATGCTCGCCAATCGGATGCAGCACATGCTCGCCGAACGCTTCGGAAGCCTCCACGATCTTGGACTTCTTCTCCGGTACCGGATCGTACATCAGCGGCGAATCCACCAACTCGTAGCGCCTGGTGTATGCGCGGAAAATCACCTGAATCGAAGCGGCGACCGGCAGCGCCAGGAAGGCGCCGAGCGCGCCGAACAGCGAGCCGAATGCGAGCACGGCGAGGAAGGCGAGAGCGGCATTGATATCCATGGTGCGCTGGGAGATGCGCGGGGAAAGAATCAGATTCTCAATCTGCTGGTAGACGATGATGAACACCAGCACGGCAACCGCATACGTCCAGCCGCGGCCGCCCCAGGCGAACAGTACCGGCAGCGCACCGCCGATGTAGGTACCCACTGTGGGGATGAACTGGGACACCACGCCACAGAACAGGGCCAACGGCAGCCAGTACGGCACTTGCAGCACTTCCAGGAAAATCGCCGTGCATGCGGCGTTGATCAACGCCAGAATCGAGCGGGAGAACAGGAAGGACGAGATCTGATCCTGCGCCACCGTCCACACCAGCAGGAATCGGCGCTGCGTGTTCGGAGCCAGCCAACGGCAGAACGAGCGACGCAGCTTCGGGCCTGCTGCGGAAATGTAGTAGGTGGTCATGATCACAGTCATGAGATTCAGCAGGAAACTCAACAAGCCGCTGACCGTGCTCATGGCGGTGCCGGCGAAGTCAGTGACCCAGGAGGTCTGGATATTATTGAGAATCTCCGAGCCAAGACTGTTGATTTCCGGCAGCTCGAACGTGCTGTACTGACCGATGAATTCGCGAATCTGCTCGTACATGGCCGGCAGGCCACTGATCATGGCGATGACCTGGGAGACGAACATGTTGCCGAACAGGGTGAGCAGCACGCAAATAATCACGGCAAGGCCAACCATGCCGGTGGCGGAGGCCACGCCACGCTTCCATCCATGCTTCACCAGCGCCAACACCAGCGGTTCGATGGCCAGCGCAATGAACAGGGAGATGATGATGTCCAGCACCAGATAGGAGATGCTGCCCCATGAGCGCCAGCAGAAGCTGAATACCACAATGCCGATGGCCACGTAGAGCAACGCGCGCCCGAACCATTCCGGAGGCCTGCGGGGATCGCCTTTGGCCGGGAACAGCGAGCCCAAATCAATACGGGTGTCTTCGCTTGCCGGGGTTGCGGATTGCGGTGTGGATTGCCTTGTGGTGGCTTCGGCGGTTCGACCGGAGCCTTGTTCGTTAGTATTGCGCGCGCTTTCGCTCATGGCTCCCCATTGTAGCGATAGGCTCGATGTAGGCCGCATGCCTCACAAAGTTCACCTTCCCGTTGCTTGCCGGCGTACACCCGCTTTTCTATTCTTGGAATCATGCTTACCGTTTCGATCATCATCCCAGCGTGGAACGAAGCCGAACGTATTCGCGATTGTCTGCTGAACGCCACCCGCCAGACTGTCATGCCTCACGAGGTGCTGGTGGTGGACAATCGTTCCACCGACAATACGTGCCAGATCGTGGAACAATTCATTGCCGAACATCCCGAGGCACCGGTGAAACTGCTGCATCAGGATGACGAGCAGGGTCTGATTCCCACCCGCAACTATGGGTTGAACCAGGCTACCGGCGATGTACTGGGTCGTTTTGACGCCGACTGCATGATTCGCCCGGACTGGGTGGAAGTGGTCAGCGGCATTTTCACCGAAGATCCGGAAGCGATGGGCGCCACCGGACCGGTGATGTATTACGACATGCCGTCGCGTCATTTCGGATTGCGTGGCGACAATTCGCTGCGCAAGCGCATTTATCGCGCCGACGGTGGCCAGCCGCTCCTGTTCGGCTCCAATATGGCGTTGCGCGCCACCGCCTGGCGGCAGATCGCCGATGAGGTGTGCCGTGATAAGGCCGATATGATGCATGAGGATATCGATATCTCGCTGCATCTGATGGGCAAGGATTTGAAAACCGTGTACTCGCCGCGTATGATCGCCGCCATGAGCGCACGTCGTATGGATACCTCGTTGAGCTCGTTCCGCAATTACATGCGTCGCTTCAAGAACACGTTCAACGCTCATCCGCAGCATTGGCGCAAGCACAAGCCGGAGATTCTGTTCACCGCCATGTATCCGGTGATGCACCTGTTCTACCCGGTGTGGCAGAAAGTGTTGAACTCGGCGGATATCAATCCCGCTGAGGCCGCATGGGTCAACGAGCAGATGGAACTCGCCGAGGCGCAAGGCAAGAAGCTGTACGCTGAAACGCCCACGGACGAGGAGTGGGACGCCAAGCACGAGTAGTTCTGCTGCCACTGTTGCCACTCTCTACCGTGTGGTTATGAAAAATGGCTCTATTCCACGAAAAGCGCGGAATAGAGCCATTTTTCATGTACTCCACCGTGAGAGTTGACCACACGGTGGAAATGATTACATCAGCGACTTGTAGATGGCGAGGATGTCTTCTTCCGTGGCTTTACGCGGGTTGCCCGGAGTGCACACGTCGTTGAAGGCGTCGTGGGCCAGCGGCGCAAGGTCGGCTTCGGTGGCACCGACTTCGGAGATGGTGGTCGGGTTCTTCAAGTCCACAGTCAGCTTGTGGACGGCCTGCACGGCCTCCTCGCGAACCTTCTCAAGGTCGCCGGTGTACGCATCCTCAACACCGAAGGCATCGGCGATGTCACGGTACTTTTCGCCGGTGAAGTCCTTGTTGTATTCCATGACCGGGGCCAGCAGGATGCCGTTGGCAACACCGTGGGCCACGCCGAGGCGACCACCCAGCGGGTGAGCCATGCCATGCACCAGGCCGAGGCCAACGTTGGAGTAGGCCATACCGGTGATGTAGGAGGCGTATGCCATCTGCTCGCCGGCGGGGATGTCGCCATCGGCGGACTTGGCGAGGTTCTTGGCGATCATGCGAATGGTCTGCATGGACAGGCAATCAGACAGGCTCCAGGCGCCCGGGGTGATGTAGCCCTCGATGGCGTGGGTCAGGGCGTCAAGGCCGGTGGCGACCTTCAGGCCACGCGGCATGGAGTCGGTCAGGTCCGGATCCACGAAGGCGACGATCGGGATGTCGTGCGGGTCGACGGCCACGAACTTACGCTTGTTGGCGGTATCGGTGATCACGTAGTTGATGGTGGTCTCGGATGCGGTGCCTGCGGTGGTCGGCACGCCGAAGATCGGAACGGACGGGTTCTTGGTGTCCGCCACGCCCTCAAGGGAGAGCACGTCGGAGAACTCCGGGTTGGCGGTGATGATGCCGATGCCCTTGCAGGTGTCCTGCGGGGAGCCGCCACCCAGACCGATCAGGAAGTCTGCTCCGGATGCGGCGAACTTCTCAACGCCGTCCTTGATGCATTCGACCGGCGGGTTCGGCTTGACGTTGGAGAAGACCTCGTACGGCAGTCCGGCCTCATCGAGAACCTTGGTGACCTTCTCTGCGGTACCGGTTTCCAGCAGTACCGGATCGGTGACGATGAATGCCTTGGTGAAACCGTGCTGCTTGGCAACAGCCGGAATTTCCTTGATGGCGCCGCGGCCAAAGTATGCGGTCTGGTTGAAAATCATGCGATAAACCATCAGTGCTCTCCTTTTGAGCTCGTACCTGTTATTAACCATTCGTTCATTGAATGGTCTCACGGTTCCTCAGTTTAGCGCGTTTGTGAACGTTAACCTGATAACACGCTGACAGATATTTCAGGACTAGGATATGGACACGGTTGGGAGTCTCTATTCGCCTACATTGAAATCGAGGTGGAACACATGGCGAACGGCAAGTCAATGACCGTTGCGGAAATGGTCGAACTCTTCGTGGATCGCTCGGCCCCAGTGCGTGTGGATGCATTCGATGGCTCGCATTTCGGCCCCAGCAATGCGGATCTCAAGATTCGCATCACCAGCCCCAACTGCATGTATCAGCTGTTGGCGCATCCGAATGAAATCGGCGTGGTTCGCGCCTATGTGCTCGGCGATTTCGACGTGGAAGGCATCGATTACGCCGACCCCTACCCCGCCATGCGCAAGCTGATCTCCCTGGCCAAATACGTCAAACCCATCACACCAGTCTCCTTCGCACGCGTCTCAGCGGGTATTTTGAGCCATGGTTTCAAGAAACCGCCGGTGCCTTTCACCGAGGGACCGAGCAAGTTCGCACGCATCAAGCAGGGATTGATGCCGCACACGGAAAAAGCCGACTCCGAAACGGTCAGTTTCCACTACGACATGTCCAATGAGTTCTATGCCGACTTCCTGGGACCATCCATGACCTACACCTGCGCGGTGTTCGATGATGAGCAGATGAGTCTGGAAGATGCACAGGCCAATAAGCTGCGTCTGATTCTCGACAAGCTGGGATTGCAGCCGGGCGAACGACTGCTGGATATCGGCTGCGGCTGGGGATCGATGGTCATTACCGCGGCACGCCGTGGCATCAAGGCACTTGGCGTTACACTGTCCAAAGAACAAGCGGCGTACGCGAACGAATGGATTGCGCGCGAAGGACTGGAGGATCTCGCTGAAGTGCGCGTGCAGGACTACCGCGAAGTTCCCGAGCGCGATTTCGATGGCATCTGCTCCATCGGCATGATGGAGCACGTGGGCACCAAGAACTACCAGAGCTACTTCGAGGAGATGTTCCGACTGTTGAAGCCTATGGGGCGTCTGCTCAATCATCAGATCACCATCAGTCACGACAAGCCGAACGGCAAGCCCGGTACCGACGAGTTCCTCGACCGATACATCTTCCCCGACGGCGATCTCGGCGCTCCCGGATTCATTGAATCCTGCATCCATGATGCCGGCTTCAATGTGGTGCATCAGGAGAATCTGCGCCAACACTACGCGCTGACCCTGCATCACTGGAATAAGAACCTGTCCGAGCATTGGGATGATGCAGTCAAGCAGGTCGGATTCGAGCGCGCCAAGGTCTGGGGCCTGTACATGGCCGCCTGCGCTTTGAATTTCGAGCTTGATGGCATTCAAATCCACCAGTTCCTCGCAGTCAAGCCCGATCGCGTTGGTCATCCGGACGGCAAATGGTACCCACTGCGTCCATGGTGGAAAGCCTGACCACAGTAAATACAGCGCGCACTATGCACTAAGGAAGGCATCATGAGCAGCAGCACATGGGATGTCAGCGAATCACCGGCAGCGGCTTCGACATCAGCACCAGCGAGAAAGCCGGTCCCGTTGTCGAAACCCCTGTGGGTACAAGGCAGCCCCGACGTAGCCAAACATGCCGCATGGGCGGAACGCGCAAGCGGTGGATTCGGCTTTGTGATGGGTGTTATCGGCATTCTTGTGCTGCTGTGTTTCATCATCACCGGAATCGGTGGCATCCAGTACCGCATTGGAACCATGTGGCACACTCACCATGGCGACGATCCCTATATCGTGGTCACGGCGACCGACGTGGTGCTTATTCTCCTATGCATACTGTTCATCGCCTTTCCCGCACTCTTTATCCTTTCGATGATTTGGACGTACATCGATAACACCAAAAATCGCATCGCGAAGAGGAAGTTCCAGTCGGATCCTCGGACGCTGGGCGTACGCACCAACGTGTTCGATCCGGATATCGTCTTCGTGTCGGCGCCGGATAAAGACGATCATGATAACGGCACGGATGAGTTCAACATCCACACCATCATTTTCCAACCGACGACTACGTTCCCGGATTTCCGTATGTTGGCTTATGTTCCCACCGATATGTGGAAGCAGTACTCCGGCGCTCGGATTCCGCGCAATCCCAGCGGCATTCGTAAGTGCATGGCATGGCTCACGCTACGCATCTACGGCGCGCGCATCGGCATTGTGGACATTGAGCCAATTGATGCCGAACAAGTCATCAAAGCCTATGATCGCAACGGCAGGGATGCCGAAGGGTTCGAATACCCGGATACTGCCGGAACCGAACTCGATTCCGGCAGATATCTGATTCGCGGCTCGGCGCGTTCGCACTTCGGCTTTGACTTCTAAGACTGCTTACCGACGATCAAATCGCCATCCTTGTACGTGCAACGCGGGTCGAGGTAGCCGGCTGTCTGGTCTTTCTCGATGCTAGGCTGTCTGGACTGCATAGGCATCGGAGACGCGGGTTGCACACCTTCGATGCGCAGGCGGCCGGCTTCCAACCGAATAGTCAGGAACACCGGCTCAGCGTTCTTCGGTTCCGCATACACGCGAATGGTCCCCGAATCGTTGACGTGAAAGATAATGCGCTTGATCTCATCACTGTATTCAGTGGGATCGGTATCGCCCCATTCGGTTTCCTCCCAATCCGGGCATGCTTTCACCGTGACGCCGAGACGGTGCGCGGCAACGCCGACCAAATCCGGATCCGTCTTTTTGAAGTCATCTGAGGATATCCATAGCGTAATCATGGCGGGAAGAATCACCAGCATCACGATGGCGATGGTCTGATCGATGGGGAATGGCGGATCTCCGTGGAAATACGTCAAATCAAAGCTCTTATCAACGCCCAGCGCGACATAGAGGATGAACAGAATGAATACGCCTACCAAAGCGCACAGAACGAACTCTACAATCATTCCAACAATAATCGGACCGACTTTCTTCTTCGCCGTATCATGAATCCCCGGAATCCATACACCTTCATTACCGATACGTGATTGCTGCCCCGCCAAATCAGACTGTTCCATCTGCCGTAACCCCTTTTTCGTTCGATACATTCATTATCGAACACAACACCGTTCGATAGCGGATGGGTGGATGAACAGACAGCGAACAATACCGGCACAATCCGGCACACCAACTCGAACGATACCCTGGCCTACTGCGCTGCCGCCGAATGTGCAGCATCCATGCAGACTCGCTCGCGAATATGCAAAAACCTCGCAAGCCTTGAAATCATTGGCCTACGAGGTTTCTCGTGGTGGCTCCGAACGGCGTCGATCCGTTGACCTAGCGATTTTCAGTCGCTCGCTCTACCAACTGAGCTACAGAGCCATTGAATAGTCTCACTTGAACCAAGCTGACCATCCAAGCGACCCCGGCCGGACTTGAACCGGTGACCTCCGCCGTGACAGGGCGGCGCTCTAACCAACTGAGCTACGGGGCCGTGTTGTTTGCCTTGCAACAGACAACAGATAGATATAATACTGACTTTCCAAGCTTACGCAAATCTCGGCGTGTCTATTGATATTCTGCCGTTTTGCCACCATCATCAATCGTCATCCCGCACTCTCCCTCAAACAATCCGCCTCGCAGTGAGCCCCGCAGCGAACAGGTCAGACATAGCGGGTGGCACAATAGACCCATAAAGAGACCCATAATCAGAAAGCATCAAGCATACTGACTAGGCATACTGACTAGGCATACTGACTAGGCACACTGTACGAAAGGCCAATTCACCATGACCGACCTCCAGCCACCGGTTGAACCTGCTGTCGCGAACACCGCAACGCGCACACCTGCCGACGCACCGGAGCACCCCATCCATAAGGTGCTCTCATTCGTGCGTCGCTCAGCACGACTTGACACCCGCCTGCAGCGCGCATGGGACAACTACGCCGACACCTATCTGCTGGACATCGCCGCCGGCAACGCCCGACTCGACGTGCGCGAGGACTTCCGCCTCACCAAGGACTTCATCACGTCCACCTGGGGCAACAACAACCCCTTGATTGTGGAGATCGGCACCGGGCAGGGCGAGAATGTGGTTGCCGCGGCCGCCGCGCACCCGGACACCAACTTCCTGGCCCTCGAGGTCTACGACCCAGGCGTGGCACATACGCTGCTGCTCGCCGGCAAACAGCAGCTCACCAATATTCGCATCGCCCAAGTGAATGCCGCCGAGCTGTTTAAGGTCACCGAACCAGGTGCCATCGCAGAAGTCTGGACGTTCTTCCCTGACCCATGGCCCAAGAAGAAGCATCACAAGCGCCGCATCGTGCAGCCGGAGCTTGCCGGCAACATCCATAGCGCACTCGTCAGCGGCGGCGTGTGGCGCATCGCCACCGACATTGAGGATTACGCCCTGCATGTGCACGAGGTCATGGATCAGCTGGCCGGCTGGAAGAACATCGGCACCATCACCGCCAGCCTGCCGCTGGAGCATGTGGGCAAAGGCAACGCCGATCTGGCCGCCGACATGCCGCACGCCGACTTCCCCGAATCCGAGCGCTTCGCCGGACGTGTGCTCACCAACTTCGAGAAGAAAGGCCTGGATGCCGGCCGAGTCATCCACGACTTCACCTATCGGGCGGTAGCGCTCCAGTAACTCCAGTAAAGCAGCTCCAGTAAAGCATCCCCGCCGCAGGACGCAGGTGCATCGTGCAGGTGCATTGTGCAAGCGCATTGCAACCATCACCGCACCTGCGTCCCACAAAACCCAGCAATTCCAATACGACACGCCGTAAGGCTCTCCGGATTTGCACGGACGGCCGACCGTCACTATAGTAAAACGAGTTGTCCGCCCCCATCGTCTAACGGTTAGGACACCAGACTTTCAATCTGACAACGAGAGTTCGACTCTCTCTGGGGGTACTCACCGGCTCCGGGTTCCACGAGGTATCGTAGCCCGGAGCCTTTTGTTTCCAACGGTTTCAGGCCGCCAGCTTGGGTTATAGGCCAAAATGTGTGTCTGAGGGGTTAGTCGTTTGACTGCCATTGGACTCGTGTGTGGAAGTCGTTCCAGTCGATGCCGGCCCCGTATCGCGTGGGAATGCCGAACGTCTCGTACGTGCC
>NZ_JAFEJU010000004.1 GCF_018555455.1 Bifidobacterium colobi
GTTCTCATAGACCCAGCCCACCACCGGAACGCCCCTATTTTCCCGCCGGGAAAAATAACACCCCGACACGCCTACTCGCACAAGGCCAAACCCCGGGTATAAACACCACAAAAGTTCCTATAGCCCGCATAGTGCGACGCATCGCGAGCTTACAGAATGCCGTAATGCTGCAATGCATTGAGCACGCCATCATGATCCACATCGTCGGTCACGTAATCGGCGGCGGCCTTCGGCTCTTCGGTGGCGTTGCCCATGGCCACGCCGATGCCGGCATAGGCGAGCATGGCGGTGTCATTGCCTCCATCGCCGAATGCCATCGTTTGATCGCGCGTAATGCCGTAATGCTGCATAAACCGCTGGATGCCGCGAGGTTTGCCGCCATCGGCCGGAATCAGATCAGTAAAAGCCGGATGCCATCGGACTCCTCGAACATTGCCGCACAATCCCACCAGTTCGTTTTCCTGTTCCACGCCGATGAACGGACTGATTTGGAAGGTCTCATTGGTCAACGTGCGCACATGGGGATCATCGAAATACCTGACTGGCGCCGTCTTGCCAAGCTGGGCCCACGTTGCGCGTAGCGCGGCATCATCCTGATTGAAATACACGTAATCCTTCTCGCCGAAATTGCATACCACATCAGGATGGCCATCGAGCCAGTCAAGAATAATGGCAATATCATCCCGGTCAAGAGCCTGCGAGGCGAAGAACCCGGTGCCGTCGAAACAGTACTGTCCATTGAACGCCACAATGCCGTCGAACGTCACCGGCATGGTATCCAGCACCACCTTCATCTGTGAGGGTGCACGTCCGGTGCAGATCAGCACCTTGATACCCGCCGTCTGCAATGCATGGATTGCGTGTACGGTGGAGTCGGGAACCTTGTGCGTGGTGAAGCTGGTCAGTGTGCCATCGATATCGAAAAACACCGCTTTGATGTCAGTATTGGTCATGGTTTCATTGTCGATGTTGGCTGTCCACGCCGCGCCGAAAAACCGTTGTCGGATGCCTGCGTAGTCCACAATGTGGTTAACACGTGTTCAAATTTGTCTCGAACCGGTTTTATGCATGATTCAAGAACCGCGGTATTCCAATCATTTATATACCTGCCATAACCAACGCCTATACGTCAATTCGCAGTATTGCGGGCTTGGGGCAATGCAGAGGGGCTATTGTGTAACACGTTCGTCAGGACAGCCATGCGCTGCACTTCATGGCAGCTGACGCAAGCAAACATGAAGAAGAGGAAAGATACTATGACTTCAGCAAATCAGCCGGCAACCCCGGCCAACAACGAGCCCGTGCGCGTGAACAACACGCCGCGCAACATCATTATCGCCATCGTCGTGGTGGCCATTATCGCCGTGGCTGCGTTCTTCGGTTTCCGCGCCTACAACAACGCCAACCAGGAGGCAGTCAAGGGCTCCAAGGACAACCCGGTGAAGATCGGCGTGGTCGGTGCCACCGACCCTGAGTGGGTGCTGCTGAAGAAGAAGGCCGAACAGGCCGGCATCTACGTCGATATCGTGGACTTCCAGGATTACACCTCCGAGAATCCGGCACTGGATTCCGGTGAACTTGATTTGAACGAGTTCCAGCACCTGCTCTACCTCGCCAACTACAACGTGAGCAACAACAAGGATCTGCAGCCCATCGGCGGCACCGCCATCTACCCGCTTGGCGTGTACTCCACCAAGGTCAAGGACATCAAGGACATCGCCGCCGGCTCCACCGTCACCATCCCGAACGATGAAACCAACTAGGCTCGCGCCATCGGCGTGCTCAAGGCCGCCGGTCTCGTGACCCTGAAGGGCGACTGGACCGCATTCTCCACCCCGGCAGACATCGATGAGGCCAAGAGCAAGGTCAAGGTCACCCCGTTGAAGGCCGAACAGGTCGCCACCACCTTGAAGGATCCGACCATCGCCGCAGGCGTTATCAACAACGACTACGTTGCCGATGCCGGCCTCGATCCGAAGGACGCCATCTACCAGGACGATGCCGAATCCGAGGAAGCCCGCCCGTACATCAACGTGTGGGTCGCCCGCAAGGATGACGTGAACAATGAGACCTACAAGAAGATCGTCAAGATCTTCCAGGAGAAGGACGTGCTCGACGCACTTCAGGAGAAGTCCGGCGGCACTGCAGTCTTCGCCAACAAGTTCAGCGCCGAGGAGCTGCAGAGCTACCTGGCCGACATCGAAAAGGACGCCAAGGCTCAGTGAGCCTGACCAAATAACGCTCATGCCGGGTGAGGCATCCACCATGACTGCTCATGGTGGTAACCTCACTCGGCATAGCCAATTGCATATGCTTCACTCGGCGCAATCAGGGGAGGACCATGAGCGAGCCAATCATCACCTTCGACCATGTGGTCAAGGAATACAAAACGCGCGGCAAAGGCGCGGCAGCCACTCGTGCCGTCGATGATGTCAGCCTGACCATCAATCGTGGTGATATCTTCGGCATCATCGGATATTCCGGTGCCGGCAAATCCACATTGGTACGACTGATCAACGCGCTGGAACGCCCGACGTCCGGCAGCGTCAATGTGATGGGCACGGATATCACCGGGTTAAGCGAGGCCAAACTGCGGCCCATCCGCCAGAAGATCGGTATGATTTTCCAGCAGTTCAACCTGTTCTCCACGAAGACCGTGGCGCAGAACATCGCATACCCGCTGCAGCTTGATCACTGGCGCAAGGATTACCAGGATCGTCGCGTCGCTGAATTACTGGAGTTCGTGGGCCTCTCCGAACATGCGGACAAGTATCCATCCCAGCTCTCCGGCGGCCAGAAGCAGCGTGTCGGCATCGCCCGCGCCCTGGCCACCAATCCCGAGATCTTGCTTGCCGACGAGGCCACCAGCGCCCTCGATCCTGAGACCACCACCGAAGTGCTGGCTTTGCTCAAGCGAGTCAACGAGGAATTCGGTATCACCATTGTGCTCATCACCCACCAGATGAACGTGGTGCAGCAGATCGCCGGTCGCGTCGCTGTGATGAGCGCCGGCCGCGTAGTGGAATCCGGCGATGTCTACGATGTATTTGCGGCACCGCAGCAGCCGGTCACCAAGCGGTTCATCGCCACCGCCCTCTCCGGTTTGCCGGAGGAGGAACGCGTCGAACGACTGCACCACGAATGGTCCGGCCGCATCGTTACCGTGCTTATCCGTCAAAAGGATGTGTCCGGCAGCCATGGACATACCGTGGGTGCATCCGGCCAGAACATCTCCGGTCTGATTGCCAAGCATGGCGTTGAGTCCAGTCTCCTGTACGGCGGCATCGATACCGTCAAGGGCACCGCCATCGGTGCCATCACCTATGAATTCAGCGGGCCGAACGTCGAGCCATTCCTCAAGGAACTTGCCCAAGACAGTGATGTGGTTGACTTCGGCACTGCCGAAAACCCTGTGGACTATGCCGAAGCCGTGTCCGGCTACTCCTCGCAAACCGTGACCAGTGAAGGAGCCGAATGATGATTACGCTCGCCAGCTCTCATAGCGATTGGACCGTACTGCGTCCGCTACTGTTCGAATCCATCGGCCAAACGCTCACCATGGTGTTGATCACACTGGTTGTGGGCGGACTACTCGGTCTGATCCTCGGCGTGATACTGTACGGCACGCGTCCGGGTAACTTGTTCGAGAACGCCGTGGTCTACCGTATTCTCGACGTGATCGTCAATATCGTGCGACCCATCCCGTTCATCATCTTCCTTGCTGCCATGCAGCCGCTCACCATCGTGGTGGTCGGCACGTCAATCGGCACGGTTGCCGCCATCTTCCCGATGGTGGTGATGTGCACCTTCGCCACGTCGCGTCTGGTCGAGCAGAATCTGGTTCCTGTAGATCCGGGCATGATCGAAGCCGCGCGCTCCATGGGTGCCAGCAAGCTGACCATTATTCGTACGGTGCTGATCCCCGAAGCATTGGCTCCACTGATTCTGGCCTACGCTTTCCTGTTCATCGGTGTGCTCGACATGTCCGCCATGGCCGGCTACATCGGCGGCGGCGGTCTTGGTAACTTCGCCATCGCCTACGGTTATCAGAAGTTCGACCAGACCGTGACCTGGACGGCCGTGATCATCATGATCGTCCTCGTGCAGGTGGTGCAAGGTATCGCCAACGCCATCGCCAAGAAGCTGCTGAAGCGACAGCAATAAGCGTTCGTGCGCCGATGCTCATCGGCATCACGCGCCCTCCCGAAAATCTCTCACTGAGCGGTTATCAGTGAGAGATTTTTCGTAAGTAACCATAATCATTACTAGAATCGCAAACTATGAGTGAACATATCGATTTCGATCCCGAACTCGTCTCTATTCGTCACTATCTGCACGCGCATCCGGAGCGCAGCTTCAAGGAATTCGACACCAGTATCTACCTTGCTGACCAGCTCAGGTCGCATGGCATCGACGTACTGCCCAATCCGATGAAAACCGGCGTGGTGGGTCTGATTGAAGGTCAGGCCGGTCCGGGCCCGCGCATTGGATTACGCGCCGACATCGACGGACTGCCGATTGTGGAAGACACTGGCTTGGAATTCTCCTCGGTCAACCATGGTGTGATGCATGGTTGCGGTCATGATCTGCATATGACCGGCCTGCTGGGCGCTGCGTTCTGGCTCGCCGAGCATCGCGACAAGTTCGCCGGATCCATCAAGATCCTGTTCCAACCCAGTGAGGAAACCGGTCAGGGTGCTCGCGCAATGATCGATGCCGGATTGGTGGATGATGTGGACGCCATCATCGGTACGCACAACAATCCGAATTACGCGCCCGGCCAGCTGGCCATCGGCGTTGAACCGATGATGGCGGGCTGTGTGAAGTTCCGTGTGGATATTCACGCCTCCGGCTCCCATGCCGGTTACCCCTATAAGGGCACCAGCCCCATCGAAGCATTGGCCAGCATGATCATGAGCCTGCAAACCATTGTGAGCCGCAATGTGACACCATTCCATCCGCTGGTACTGTCGGTCACCGAAGTGCACGGTGGCGATGTGTGGAATGTGGTGCCGGCCGAGGCCGGATTCCAAGGCACGGTACGCTACTTCCATAAGGAAGACGGCAATCATGTGGGCCGTCGATTCAAGGAGATTGTGGAGCATACCGCCAAGGCATACGGCATCAGCGCCGACGTGATGTGGGATGATTTCCAGGATCCGCTGGTCTCCGATGCCGGGCTGGCCAAGGCGGTGGCCGCTGACGTCAACGATTATGCGCAGCTTGAACCAATTCGCCCATCGATGGCGGGGGAGGACTTCTGCGAATTCTCCAAGGTCACGCTGCCGGTATTCGCATTCGTGGGCTCCAACGGTCAGGAAGGTTGCGCCGACTGGCACAGTCCGCATTTCGTGGGCCTCGATGAATCGATTCCAACATTCGTGAACTTTTACGTCAACGCGGCACTGCGTGTAATCAACGAACTGAGCTAGATCTTCACCGTGTGGCATTTTTCCCACCGTGTGGTAATAATCCCACGGTGTGGCAATAATTCCACGGTGTGGTAGGTGAAAATGGCGGTATTCCGCCAATATGTGTTGTTGCATGACCACACCGTGGAGGATTTGCCACATCGTGAAGGCTTCTTGGACTCATGCGTGATGCGCGCTGAGGTTACGCACTACACTAAGGAACCATGACACAGTTACGCTTTGCACTCGCCCAAATCGATACCTGCGTTGGCGCACTCGATGCCAATGCGGCCAAAGTGTTGGATTTCTCCCGAAAAGCCGCCAAGGGTAACGCCCAAGTGGTGGTGTTCCCGGAAATGACGCTTACCGGATACCCTATCGAGGATCTGGCATTGCGTCGCACGTTCCGACAAGCCGCATGGGATAAGGCCAACGAACTGGCCGCGCAGCTTAATGCCGAGGGGCTCGGCGAACTGTTTGTGGTGGTGGGTACCGTAGGCACCGACCGTGCCACGAGCAAGCCGCGCAACCGTCTCGTGGTGCTGCATGAAGGTGTGGTATGGGCCGGTTATGATAAGCACTTCCTGCCCAACTATGGCGTGTTCGACGAGTTCCGCATCTTCTCCGCCGGCGATCGCTCGGTGACGCTTGACGTGGATGGCGCACGCATCGGCGTGGCCATCTGCGAGGACATCTGGCAGGATGGCGGCCCGGTGGCCGACCTCGCCACCAAGAACATCGATCTGTTCCTCACCATCAACGGTTCACCCTATGAGGAAGGCAAAACCCACACGCGCTTCGAGTTGGCACAGAAACGAGCCGCTGAAGTAAGTGCGCCGGTCATCTACCTCAATCAGGTAGGCGGTCAGGATGATCTGGTCTTCGACGGTGGCAGCTTCGTAGTGGATGCCGACGGCACGCTGCTGGAACGCAGCCCCATGTTCATGGAAAACCTCACGTTCTGGGACTTCGATTCGACTGCCGAGCATCAGAGCAAGGCTGAGATCGTGCCCGAGCTCGACAGGGACGAGGAAGTCTACACCGCGTGTGTGCTTGGCCTGAAGGATTACATGGCCAAGAACCACTTCACCGGTGTGACGCTCGGCCTTTCCGGCGGCATCGACTCCGCATTGGTGGCCGCCATGGCTGCCGACGCATGCGGGGGAGAGCATGTGTGGGGCATCTCCATGCCCTCCATGTATTCCTCGGACGGTTCCAAGGATGATGCCGCTGATCTAGCCCGGAATATCGGCGCCCATTACGAAGTGCAGCCCATCGAGCCGCTGTTCAACGCCTACCAGCAGCAACTGCACCTTGAAGGTGTGTCTGCGGAGAATCTGCAGGCTCGTATCCGTGGCGTGATTGTGATGGCCAGCTCCAACTCCCGTGGTCTGCTTGCCGTGGCAACCGGTAACAAATCCGAATTGGCTTGCGGATACTCCACGATTTACGGTGACGCAGTCGGCGGATATGCGCCTATCAAGGATTTGCTGAAAACCCGCGTTTGGGAGATCAGTCGCTGGCGTAACAAGGCCGCTGCCACAGGCATGGGCATCGGCGGATTGAAGATTGTAGGCAACGAGGAAGGTAACCCGGGCACTCCGCTTCCTGAAGGAGTGATGATTCCGGTGGCATCCATTGAAAAAGCACCATCCGCTGAGCTTCGCCCCGGCCAGAAGGATTCCGATTCTCTACCCGAGTACGCGTTGCTCGATAAGGTGCTGGCCGCCTACATTGAACATGCGCATGGTCGCGCCGATTTGCTGGCTGACGGTTTCGATGAGGCCACGGTGGACACGGTGATGCGTCTGGTGGACCGCGCCGAATGGAAGCGCCGCCAGTATCCGCTTGGCCCCAAGGTCACAGCGCTGGCCTTTGGCCGTGACCGTCGCCTGCCGGTGACCAACGCATTCCGCGAGTAGTTGCACAAGATCGTCGGCTGAAGCCGGTGGGCCTGTTGCTGAAGAAAAGCACCTCATATCGAGGTGCTTTTCTCATATGGTGAGACATTTGCGTGCTTATAGCCGGTTATCAAGCACATGAACCATAGTGCCTCGTAACAGGCTATAAGCAGGGCGTATGGCAAAACGGGCATCGCAGCGTTGTTCGGCCTCTATCGTTGGGTCATGTCGTCAAGCAATTGACATGCATCGTGAAGTACATCCAAAAGAGAGAGGGAACAACAACATGTCCGCAGCAACCCAGACTCAGACGCCCGCTAACCCGCAGGAGCCGGTGCGCGTCAACCACACTCTGCGCAACATCATCATCGCCGTCGTGGTCGTGGTGCTCGTGCTGGCCGGTGGCTTCTTCGGCTACCGCGCCTTCGCCAGCAACGCCAACGCCGAAAAGGGCTCCGAAGCCAATCCGGTGAAGATCGGTGTGGTCGGCGCATCCGATAAGCCGTGGCAGGTATTCAAGCAGGAAGCCCTGAAGCAGGGCATCCACGTCGATATCGTGGACTTCCAGGATTACACCTCCGAGAATCCTGCACTGGATTCCGGCGATCTTGACCTGAACGAGTTCCAGCACCTGCTCTACCTCGCCAACTACAACGTGAAGAACAACAAGGATCTGCAGCCCATCGGCGGCACCGTGATCGTGCCGCTCGGCCTCTACTCCAGCAAGGTCAAGAGCGTTGACGAGATCAAGCAAGGCGACACCATCGCCATTCCGAACGACGAAACCAACCAGGCCCGCGCCATCGGCGTGCTTGAGAAGGCTGGTCTGGTGAAGCTGAAGCACAAGTGGACCGCCGTAACCGCACCGTCCGATATCGACGAATCCGCATCCAAGGTCAAGGTTGTGCCGCTCGGCGCCGAAAAGGTGGCCAACTCGCTCAACGATCCGCAGCTGACCGCAGGCATCATCAACAACAGCTACATCAAGGACGCCGGCCTGAACCCGAAGGACGCCATCTTCCAGGACGACCCGAGCGCCGACTCCGCCAAGCCGTACATCAATGCATTCGTGGCCCGCAAGGCGGACGTGAACAACCCGGTCTACAAGAAGATCGTTGAAATCTACAACACCAAGGCCGTCACCGACGCCGTACAGGAAGACTCCAAGGGCACCTCGGTGCTGGTCACCAACTACAGCGCCAAGGAACTGCAGGGCTACTTGGCACAAATCGAATCCGATCTGTCCAAGTAATCGGCGATTCCACAGCAATCAACTACCAACACACAACTAACGGGCGGCTCGGCGGTATTCGAGCCGCCATCACCATGAGGAGCACACCAATGAGCGAGCAGGAATCCCTTGCAACCCGCGTGGCCAACGCCAAGCAGCGCATCAGCGATTACGCGGATGCCTCGCTGGCCGACTACCAGCGTATTTCCCTGGCCATCCACGACAAGCCCGAGTACAGCAATTACGAATTCTTCGCTTCCGAAACCTTGTCCAACAAACTCAAGGAAGAAGGATTCGACGTCACCCTCGGCGTGGCCGACCATCGCACTGGTTTCGAAGCGGTCTACCGTACCGGCAAGCCCGGTCCTGTGGTGGTGTTCCTTGCCGAATACGATGCCCTTCCCGGTGTAGGGCACGGCTGCGGCCATAGCGTATTCGGTCCCAACTCCTCGCTGGCCGCCGCCTCGTTGAAGCAGGTCATCGACGAATTCGGCGGCGAACTGCGCGTCTACGGCACTCCCGGTGAGGAAGGCGGCGAAAACGGCAGCGCCAAAGGCAGCTTCGTCAAGGACGGCTTCTTCGACGACGTGGACATCGCACTGTGCGCGCATCCACACGCCGGCGGCAACTACCTGTCTTCCCGCAATCTGGCCTGCCAGCCGATCGATATCGAATTCCACGGCAAGGCCTCCCATGCCGCAGCCACGCCCGAACAGGGCATCAACGCACTCGATGGCGTGATCCAGACCTTCAACTCCATCAACGCGCTGCGCCAGCACCTGCCCAAGGACGTGCGCGTCCACGGCATTATCACCGACGGCGGTCTGCAGCCGAACGTGGTGCCTGACTACGCCAAAGCCAAGTTCTACCTGCGCTCCGCTTCGGTGCCGGGACTGCTGTCGCTGCGCAAGAAAGTCGATAACATCGTGGCCGGTGCGGCGCTCGCCACTGGAGCCACTGGCACGGTAACGCCTTACCAGAACCAAGTCGATAACATGATTCCGACTCCGCTGTTCGATGAAGTCTGGCAGCGCAACGCCGAAGCGCTGGGTCAGGTAGTCCAGCCCACCGAGCAGGACAAGGTCAGCTTCGGCTCCAGCGATGTCGGCAACGTGTCCCAGGTGGTGCCGACCATCCAGCCTATGTTCGCCATCTCCACGGAAAAGCTCGGCGGCCATAACGAGAAGGTGGCGGCCGCCGCGGCAAGCCCGTTCGGTCTCGAATCGATTCGCTGGTCGTCCAAGGCTTTGGCCTACACCGCGCTGGATGTGATTGTGGATCCTGATCTGCTGGCACGAATCAAGGAGCAGCATGCCGCCCGCGTCGAGACTCAGGAAGCGGACGTCGCCCGAGTGATCTGATTCTGCACACTGCCTGATAGCTGGCCTTCTATGACGCATCTGTCTTACCTGTGAGCCACCATGCGTTATAGAAGGCTTAATTGAGTGCTGATGGGAGGATTGCCATCATGAGCGACAACGACAAGCAGTGGTACTTCAACATGGTCAAAGGCCGTGCCGAACTTGGTCCGATTTCCCCAATCGAACAGCGTATGGGCCCATACAAAACCAAGGAAGACGCCGAACACGCATGGGACATCGTCGCCGACCGCAATGCCAAATGGGAGGAGCAGAATCGGCAATGGAACGGTGAAGGATACCGCCATTGATTAATGCCTGGGAATTGCCGAATTCCAGCGCCGTAATTCCCACATAGTGAAAAACCGCTCAGATCTTTATGGTCGGATGAGCGGTTTTTCTTATGGAAAAGACGAACAATCTCAGTATTGAAGTCCGAGAAACGTTGCTATTGCAGGCAAATCACACGAGTGTGAGATAACTCACTTCCCATTTCAGCTTTTCTCAAGCATGTGCAAACTACACTTAATGGCAATGGTTCCGTGAAGATGCGAAACCGAAGACCCCATTAAAGGAGTGACATGACCGCAGTAGAGAATGCCGCTGTTTCTCAGGAAGAGCTTGAGGCCAAGGCTTGGGCCGGCTTCACCGAGGGCAATTGGCAGAAGGACATTGACGTCCGCGACTTCATTCAGAAGAACTACACCCCGTACACCGGCGATGAATCCTTCCTGGCACCCGCCACCGAAAAGACGAAGCACCTGTGGAAGTACCTCGACGACAACTACCTGGCAGTGGAGCGCAAGCAGCGCGTCTATGATGTGGATACCCACACCCCGGCTGACATCGACGCCTTCCCGGCCGGCTACATCGACTCCCCGGAAGTCGACAACGTGATTGTCGGCCTGCAGACCGACGTGCCGTGTAAGCGCGCCATGATGCCGAACGGTGGCTGGCGTATGGTCGAGCAGGCCATCCGTGAGGCTGGCAAGGAGCCGGATCCGGAAATCAAGAAGATCTTCACCAAGTACCGCAAGACCCACAACGACGGTGTCTTCGGCGTATACACCAAGCAGATCAAGGTGGCTCGCCACAACAAGATTCTGACCGGTCTGCCGGATGCCTACGGCCGTGGCCGCATCATTGGCGACTACCGTCGAGTGGCTCTGTACGGTGTGAACAAGCTGATCGCCTTCAAGAAGCGCGACAAGGATTCCGTGCCGTACCGCAACGACTTCACCGAGCCGGAGATTGAGCACTGGATCCGCTTCCGCGAGGAGCACGACGAGCAGATCAAGGCCCTGAAGAAGCTCATCAACCTCGGCAACGAGTACGGCCTCGACCTGACCCGTCCGGCACAGAACGCTCAGGAAGCCGTGCAGTGGACCTACATGGGCTACCTCGCCTCCATCAAGAGCCAGGACGGCGCCGCAATGTCCTTCGGCCGTAACTCCGCCTTCCTCGACTGCTTCATCGAGCGCGACCTCAAGGCCGGCAAGATCACCGAGACCGACGCCCAGGAGCTCATCGACAACATCGTCATGAAGCTGCGTATCGTGCGCTTCCTGCGTACCAAGGACTACGACGCCATCTTCTCCGGCGATCCGTACTGGGCAACCTGGTCCGACGCTGGCTTCGGCGACGACGGCCGTCCGCTGGTCACCAAGACCTCCTTCCGTCTGCTCAACACGCTGACCTTGGAGCACCTTGGACCTGGCCCTGAGCCGAACATCACCATCTTCTGGGATCCGAAGCTGCCGGAAGGCTACAAGCGCTTCTGCGCCAAGATCTCCATCGACACCTCCGCCATCCAGTACGAGTCCGATAAGGAAATCCGTTCCCACTGGGGCGATGACGCCGCCATCGCATGCTGCGTCTCCCCGATGCGCGTGGGCAAGCAGATGCAGTTCTTCGCCGCTCGCGTGAACTCCGCCAAGGCTCTGCTGTACGCCATCAACGGTGGCCGCGATGAGATGACCGGCATGCAGGTCATCGACAAGGGCGTCATCGATCCGATCAAGCCGGAAGCCGATGGCTCCCTGGACTACGAGAAGGTCAAGAACAACTACGAGAAGGCTCTCGAGTGGCTGTCCGAGACCTACGTCATGGCCCTGAACATCATCCACTACATGCACGATAAGTACGCCTACGAGTCCATCGAAATGGCGCTGCACGACAAGGAAGTGTACCGTACCCTCGGTTGCGGTATGTCCGGCCTGTCCATCGCCGCCGACTCCCTGGCCGCCATCAAGTACGCCAAGGTGTACCCGATCACCAACGCCGAGGCCAAGAACCTCGAAGGCCACGAGTACGAGTACGTCGAGGGTGCTGACGACGATCTGGTCGTCGGCTACCGCACCGACGGCGAGTTCCCGATCTACGGCAACGATGATGATCGCGCTGATGACATCGCCAAGTGGGTTGTCTCCACGGTTATGGGCCAGGTCAAGCGTCTGCCGGTCTACCGTGGCGCAGTCCCGACCCAGTCCATCCTGACCATCACCTCCAACGTGGAGTACGGCAAGAACACTGGTTCCTTCCCGTCCGGCCACAAGAAGGGCACCCCGTACGCTCCGGGCGCCAACCCGGAGAACGGCATGGACTCCCACGGCATGCTGCCGTCCATGTTCTCCGTCGGCAAGATCGACTACAACGATGCTCTCGACGGCATCTCGCTGACCAACACCATCACCCCTGATGGCCTCGGTCGCGATGAGGAAGAGCGTATCGGCAACCTGGTCGGCATCCTGGACGCCGGCAACGGCCACGGCCTCTACCACGCCAACATCAACGTGCTGCGCAAGGAGACCATGGAGGATGCAGTCGAGCACCCGGAGAAGTACCCGCACCTGACCGTGCGCGTCTCCGGCTACGCGGTGAACTTCGTCAAGCTCACCAAGGAACAGCAGCTCGACGTCATCTCCCGTACCTTCCACCAGGGCGCTGTCACCGACTGATCAGCCGATAGCACCAACCGTGTGAACGGGTAAACGATGAAGGGGTGGGCTTTAAGTCCCACCCCTTCCTTATGACAGTCTTTCTTGATTCCTCTCAGAAGGAAGGCTGCCATGATGTGAGTGAGAGGAGAGGCTGACTCCGGCCGGTAATCACAGAGTCACTAGCATCACTTTCAGGAACAGGAGGACAATGATGCCCGACGACCAGTTCCGTACCACTACGCGCCATATGTTGCGCGAATCAAAGACTTACGCATCCCAGACCCTGATGGGCGGGCTCTCCGGATTCGAATCCCCAATCGGCCTCGACCGGCGTGACCGTATCGCCGCGCTCAAATCCGGCGATATCGGCTTCGTGCATTCCTGGGATATCAACACATCCGTGGACGGTCCGGGCACCCGTATGACCGTGTTCATGTCCGGCTGCCCGTTGCGTTGCCAGTACTGCCAGAATCCGGATACATGGAAAATGCGCGATGGCAAGCCGGTATATCTCGACGCCATGATCAAGAAGGTAGATCGCTACAAGGACTTGTTCAAAGCCACCCATGGCGGTATTACCTTCTCCGGCGGCGAATCGATGATGCAGCCGGCGTTCGTCTCCCGCGTCTTCCATGCCGCCAAGGAGATGGGCGTGCACACCTGCCTGGATACCTCGGGGTTCCTCAACACCAACTACACCGATGAGATGCTTGAAGATATCGACCTGTGTCTGCTCGATGTCAAGTCCGGTGATGAAGCCACGTATCACAAGGTGACCGGTGGACTCTTGCAGCCCACCATCGACTTCGGCCAACGCCTCGCCAAAGCCGGCAAGAAGATTTGGGTACGATTCGTCCTTGTTCCGGGACTCACTGACTCCGAGGAAAACGTGGAGAACGTGGCCAAGATCTGCGAGACCTTCGGCGATGCGGTGGAGCATATCGACGTGCTCGGATTCCACCAGCTCGGCCGCCCGAAGTGGCATGAGCTGCGTATCCCATACCCGTTGGAAAACCAGAAAGGTCCGAACGCAGCCACCCGCGAACGCGTGGCCAACCAGTTCAAGGATCACGGTTTTACTGTGTATTAAAGCGTATTACACACGTGTATCACGGCGGTCTCCTCTTATAGAGCAGGCAGACCGCCGTTAATGTTGCCTGATTGCCTGCAGAATGCGGAAGAATCAGAAGCATCGTTCAAGCCAACAGCACAGGAAGCCTGACAATCAACGTGTGCCGCACGCGTCAATACAGTGTTTCTTTACCGGTGCTCGTACTCTAGAAGTATGGCCGACATCTACGCATTTCCTGTGGGTGTGCCCAACGAGGGGCAGCCCGTGCGTCCTGCTGCTGTGCCGGATGAGCTGTGGGCGGCAGTCGAATCAGTCGGTGCCATCATCAAATTGCATGGTGTTCGGTACCGGGAGATTCCCGTGCCCTCCACACTGGCTGATTTCGGCATCGGAGTGGAGCTTGAATCAGACAATGGCACGGCAGACAATGCTGAGGCACACGCCAATGGTGACGTGTCACGTTGCGCAACCGGATGGGTGATGATTCTGTACTGCAGGAAATCCCGCGCCGATTGGGGCTCGAAGTGGCGCTGTGTGGCATTCGCCAGACTGCCGTTGGAACTTGCCGAAAACGACGCGCTCGCTCCCAGCATGTACTGGGAGGATATGTGCGACTTCCTTGAGCAAGTCGTACCGGATTCCCTATCCGGTACGGTAACGGTGAATCAGAACACGTCGTTCGGGGCTTTGGCTGGTCAGGCCAGCGCCGGTTGTGAGGTACGGGTCTCATGGACGCCGCTTGACGGTTCCGGTCCGAACGGTACTATGGACGCCGGCGCACAAGTCAATTCGTGGGCCGCATTCATGGCATCCGCCGTTCGTTTTGAGGAGGCTGACAACAGGTGAGCGACATGCGTGACACCCAACCGCGACTGCTGAAGGAGCCTCGTGGGGGAGTGCCCAATGTCACCGCGACACTTGACGAGTACCATCGCGTCTGCGAGTCGCTGGCCGCCGCAAGTGGTTCGCTGGCCGCCGATGCCGAGCGAGCGTCCGGATTCCGCTATGGTCATGAGGATTGGCTGATTCAGTTCAAGCGTGAAGGTGCCGGCATTGTGCTGTTGGATCCCATCGCGCTCACCGAGGCCGGAGCTGACTGGGCAGAATTCAACGACGCGGTTGGCGAAGCAACGTGGATTCTGCATGATTCACTGATGGATTTGCCGGGCTTCGCGGATATCGGCCTCTCGCCCAAGCACCTGTTCGATACGGAAATCGCGGCCAGGCTGCTGGGCTTACATCGCTTTGGACTGGCTTCGGTAACCGAACACTATCTGGGGATTACCCTGGCCAAGGAACACTCCGCGGCGGATTGGTCGTATCGCCCACTGCCCCGGGACTGGCGTAATTACGCAGCCCTTGACGTGGAGGTGCTGATTGAGCTGGAAGATGCGATGCGTCGCGATTTGAAGGCGGCCGGCAAGGATGAGTGGGCCGAAGAGGAATTCGATTATGCGTTGAGCAAGGGGCTGGCTCCTCGCAAGCCTCACCCCGTGCCATGGTTGCGCATCTCGCGCATCACCGAACTTGGGCGTGATCCGCAGGGACTGGCCGTCGCCAAGTCGCTCTGGGAGGAGCGGGACCGTCTGGCCAAGCACTACGATATTTCCCCGAGCCTGCTGCTTGCGGATTCCTCGATTATCGAGGCTGCGCAGCGTAAACCGCATAATGCGGCGCAATTCCGCATGGTACGTTCGCTCAATGAGCGCGTACGCATGCATACGGGTACGGAACAGGACAAAATGTTCGAACGGTATGCGCCGATTCAGCGCATGGTGAAGCCAAAAGTATGGAAGCTTGCCATCGATAGGGCTCTCGCGTTGAAGCCTGAACAGTGGCCGTCGATTCCCGCACCCGAGCAGCCGGATGAGAATGGTGTGACGAATGCACCAAGGTCGATGAGGCTCTGGCAGCAGCGGCATCCGGAACGGTATGAGCGACTGCAGCATGTGCGCAAAGTCATCAATCAGATCGCCGAGGATACGCGCACGCCTGCGGAAATCATCATCAAACCACAGATCATCCGCAATCTGTGCTGGGTTGAAGACATAACCGACCTGGATGTTGCCGGCTTCCTCGCGCAACAAGGCGCGCGAAACTGGCAGGTGCGTCTTATTGCACCGTCCGTAAGTGGCGTTATCATGTAGAGGTTGCCTAACGGCAGATTGTAAGAATAACGACTTTTTTGAGGAGTCATTAGCGTGAAGATCAGCGTTCGTAACCTCGAGCCCACCAAGGTGAAGCTCACCGTCACTGTCGAACCGGAAGAGCTCGACCCGTTCCTGGATGAGGCTCGTAAGGAAATCGCCAAGCAGGTGAACGTTCCCGGCTTCCGTAAGGGCCACGTGCCCGGCAAGATCATCGACCAGCGCTTCGGCTTTGCCGCCGTTGCCGGCGAGGCCGTGAACAACGCGGTGCCGGAGCTGTACTCCAAGGCTCTCGAGGAGAAGAAGATTCACCCGATGGCCCAGCCTGAGTTCGACGTGCAGGAAGTCCCGCAGTCCGCTAAGGATGAGACCAAGCTGAAGTTCGTGGCCACCGTCGAACGTCGCCCGGTCATCGAACTGCCGGAGATCGACGGCATGGAAATCGCCATCGCCAAGCCGGAAGTCAAGGATGAGGACGTCGACAAGCGTCTCGAGGCCCTGCGCCAGCGCTTCGGTACCCTGGTGGGCGTCGATCGCCCGGCCGCCAAGGGTGACTTCGCCAACATCGACCTGTCCGCTGAGATCGACGGCGAAGTCGTTGACTCCCAGGAAGGCGTGAGCTACGAGCTCGGCTCCAACACCATGCTCGACGGTCTGGATGAGGCTCTCGATGGCCTGTCCGCCGGCGAAGAGACCACTTTCGAAGGCACGCTGGAAGCCGGCGAGCACGAAGGTCAGAAGGCTCAGGTCAAGGTCAAGGTCAACTCCGTCAAGGCTGAGGAACTGCCGGAGCTGAACGATGAGTTCGCTTCCGAGGCTTCCGAATTCGACACCCTCGACGAGCTCAAGGCCGATATCCGCAAGGCTGCCGGCCAGGATGCCGAAGGCCGTCAGGCCACCGAAGCTCGCGATGCCTTCATCGCCAAGCTGCAGGAAGGTCTCGAGATCCCGGTGCCGAAGGGCGTCAAGGCCAACATGGTCGAAGAGCAGCTCAAGGGCATGACCCCGGATCCGGAGAAGGCCACCAAGGAGCAGAAGGACGAAGCCGAGAAGACCGTCGAGAAGGATCTGCGCGATCAGATGGTGCTCGACGCTCTGGCTGAGAAGCTGGATGTCAAGGTCTCCCAGTCCGACGTGTTCAACTTCCTCGCTTCCATCGCCCAGCAGTACGGCATGGATCCGAACGCCTTCATTCAGGCCATCATCAAGAACGGCCAGCTCGGCTCCGCCGTGCAGGAAGTCGGCCGTTCCAAGGGCCTGCTCGCCGGTATGCGCGCTGTGAAGTTCACCGCCGACGGCGAAGTCGTCGACCTCTCCGCCTTCCTCGGTGACGCCGCTGAGGATGAGGAAGCCGAGTCCGTCGAGGCTGCTTCCGCTGCCGCCGCTGTGGCTGACGAGCTCACCAAGTCCGACGAGGACAAGGCTGCCGACGCCGAGTGAGTAAGGCAAACGCGCTAGCGTAACGAAGAGAAGGCCCGGAACCGTGGAGGTTTCGGGCCTTACTTATGCTGGCATATGCATGCATTAACCCATTCGAGACAATGCACCAACCACGACGGTGCAAACGGATGATCCAGCACATGGACGATTCGTGGGGATTGGTGGGTGCAGGACATTGTGGAGGAACGTATCATGCCACGAACCATGAACGTCACACGCATCGGTTGGATTGCCGCCGCAATCATTGGATTGGGAGCATTGATCGGTGCAGGTGCCGGCCTGTTGACTTTGCTGCTCTATGGCGTGGAGCATGTGATGCTCGGTTACATTGAGGGAGCGCAACTGCCGGGGCCTTTCGGTGTGCCAGCTGTACGACGTGGAATCTCCGTGACTCTTGGTCTCGGTATCGCCGGCGTTCTCTGGTATCTGTTGCGCAATAAGACCACTAAGGTTCCTTCAGTAAAGAAAGCCGTGGCCGGCGAACGGATGCCCGCTTGGCAGACCATACTGCATGTGGTGCTGCAGATTTTCATTGTGGGTTCGGGTGCATCCATCGGCCGAGAAGTAGCGCCGCGCGAACTCGGTGCCATGCTGGCGCAACGATTTTGCGACTTATTCCATATTGATGGTGCCGATGGCATCGATCGACGTATGGTGGTGGCCGTAGCGGCTGGCGCTGGTTTGGGCGGTGTCTATAACGCGCCGCTTGCCGGCATGTTCTTTGCCGTGGAGATTCTGTTGGTGGATGTAACGCTGGAAAAAGTGGCATTCGGCTTGGGCATGTCCGCTGTGGCGGCGTTCGTGGCGGCGGCAATCAAAGGTCATCACACGTTCTATGACATCACCGCCATGCAGCCGCAGTCCACACCGTCGCTGATGCTGTTCGCCCTGCTCTGTGGCGCGGCATGCGGTGTTGCCGGCGCACTGTTCCGCAAGGGATCCTCGTGGGCTGAAGCGCACAAGCCGGCAGGCAAGGCAATACTGTGGCAGATGCCACTCGCCGGTCTGATCACCGGACTAGTGGCGGCATTGGTCCCTCAGGTGATGGGTAACGGTCGTGCGGCGGCGCAACTTGGCTTCAGCACGTTTGTTCCGGATGCCGCCGGTAGTTCAGGAGCCGTACAATCGTCGGCTTCCGCAGCCGCGTCGCCATGGACGCTGCTCAACCCACTGCTGACTGCCATCGGCGTTTCCGGTTGGAATCCAACGATGATGATGCTGGCGATATTGGCGCTCACGTTCGTGGCCAAAGCAATAGTAACGTTGATGACCATCCGTTCCGGAGCCTCCGGAGGCGTGCTGCAGCCCGGCATTGCACTCGGCTCCACATTGGGTGCGATGCTGGGATTGGGCTGGTTGCTCGCTTTCCCCGCTGATTCGGTGACCGCATGTGCGCTGATTGGCGCAGCTGCGTTGCTTGCAGCCTCGCAGCAGGCACCGTTGATGGCCATGTGTTTGGTTATGGAACTGACCGAGGCGCCCATCACGTTCTTCGTGCCGGTCGGTCTTGCGGTAGCCACCTCGGCACTGGTCTCGCAGTGGATGCTCAACGCATTGAAGGTGCGCCATGTCGCTCAACACTGAAGACCGCAAAGCGTTGGAAACACTGCAATCCGAGCCGTTGAACGAGCAGATTGCCTATTATCGCAAGCCCTTTATGGTGCTATGGGCAGCCATTCAGGAGGCATCCAGCGAGCTGATCGAGGATTACGGGCTCAGCCAGGATATGGCTCAACTATGGGTGGCTGAACAAATGCGGCAGGTATCGGATTCCCTCGTCGATCGTCTTGCCGAAAAAGCGGTGGCGCATGGAGTAAGCAAATCGAACGTGGCGCGTGCCGCAGGGGCGAGTCCGGCGAATGCGGAACGACGATTCCCCAGGCTGAAAGGGGAGGGCGCGCACAGCCGTCTGCTCATCGATGATGTGCTTGATGCCATGGAGGAGTGACGGTAGTTCACGCCAACGCCTACGCTAGCCGCCAAAATGCAGGCGAAAAACCGTCTTCAGTCGCTTCAAGGCGGTAGTCTGAACAATGTTCGAGTTATTAGAAGGAGTTTCAAGGTGAGCAATACCTTTGCGACCTTGCCGGTAATGGCGGGCGAAGACGTCCCGGCCGGCCCCGTCGACCCGATTTTCAACCGTCTGTTGAAGGACCGCATCATTTGGATGGGCGAAGAGGTCAAGGATGATATGGCCAACCGCATCTGCGCCCAGCTGCTGATGCTGGCCGCCGAAGATCCCAAGAAGGATATCTGGCTGTACATCAACTCTCCGGGCGGTTCCATCACCGCCGGCATGGCCATCTACGACACCATGCAGCTCATCGAACCGGATGTGGCAACCGTGGGTCTCGGCATGTGCGCGTCCATGGGCCAGTTCCTGCTGAGCTCAGGCACCAAGGGCAAGCGTTATCTGACTTCGCATGCCCGTGTGCTGATGCACCAGCCGTCCGGCGGCATTGGCGGCACTGCAACCGATGTGCGCATCAACGCCGAACTCATCATGGATATGAAGAAGACCATGAGCGAGCTGACCGCTGAGCAGACCGGCCACACCGTCGAGGAAATTTACCGCGACAACGAATACGATCACTGGTTCACTGCACAGGAAGCCCTGGAATACGGCTTCGTGGACAAGCTCGTGACCACGCCGGACACTATTGGAAATCAGGGGGAGTGACACTGATGGCAAGTGAAGAAGCAAAGTTCGCAGCCCGCGCCGACCGTCTGGCCGGCCGTCAGGGCGTAGCCGGTTTCATGCCTGCCGCCGCTCGTGCCCAGGCTGCCCAGATGCCGACGAACCGTTACATCATGCCGCAGTTCGTGGAAAAGACCCCGTACGGCATGAAAACCCAGGATGCGTACTCCCGTCTGTTCGAGGATCGTATCATCTTCCTCGGTGTGCAGGTGGATGACGCCTCCGCCGATGACGTGATGGCACAGCTGCTGGTTCTGGAATCCCAGGATCCGAACCGCGACGTGATGATGTACATCAACTCTCCCGGTGGTTCCATGACGGCCATGACCGCCATCTACGACACCATGCAGTACATCAAGCCCGACGTGCAGACCGTCTGCCTCGGTCAGGCTGCCTCCGCGGCGGCCATTCTGCTGGCCTCCGGCACTAAGGGCAAGCGCCTGATGCTGCCGAACGCCCGCGTGCTCATCCACCAGCCGGCCATCGATCAGGGTTTCGGCAAGGCCACGGAAATTGAAATCCAGGCCAAGGAGATGCTGCGTATGCGCGAATGGCTGGAGAACACGCTGTCCAAGCACACTGGCCAGGATGTGGAGAAGATTCGCCGCGACATTGAGGTGGACACCTTCCTCACCGCGCCTGAGGCCAAGGAATACGGCATCGTGGACGAAGTGCTGGAGCATCGTCAGTAATCCCGTTCAATATGAATAACGGATTACTGTAAACATGTCGGTTTGGCTCCCCTCTGAAGAGAGGGGAGCCCTCCGTATATTGGTGACATGGTGACAGGCAAAGGAGCAGTATGGGACGTGTGGTGAGCTACAACGACGATATTCCACGATGCACGTTCTGTGGCAAAACCGAACGTCAGGTCAAGAAACTGGTCGCCGGTCCGAATGCCTCCATCTGCGACGAATGCATCGCCCTGTGTGTGGACATCATCTCCGAGGAGCGGGTCAAAGACGCCGAAGTCAATGCGCTGAGTTTACCGAAGCCGGCCCAGATTTTCGAATACCTGAACCGGTATGTTATCGGTCAGGATGAAGCGAAACGCACGCTCTCGGTAGCCGTGTACAACCATTACAAGCGCGTCAACATGGAGCTCAATGAATCGGCGCAACAGTTGGATCATGGTTCCATTGATGATTCGAACTCGGCTGATCGTCGCTCTAGTGCACGTCGGCACAGTGCCGGTTCCGGCGAGGATTCGCTCGACACTGTAGAAGTCGCCAAATCCAATATCCTGCTGCTCGGCCCCACCGGTGTAGGCAAAACCTATCTCGTACAATCATTGGCACGTGTAATGAACGTGCCGTTCGTCATCACCGATGCCACAACGCTTACCGAGGCAGGGTACGTCGGCGATGATGTGGAAACCATACTGCAGCGTCTGTTGCAGGCGGCGGATGGTGATGTCAGCCGTGCCCAGCATGGCATCATCTATATCGACGAAATCGATAAAATCGCCCGCAAATCCGGAGAGAACACCTCCATCACCCGCGATGTCTCCGGCGAAGGCGTACAACAAGCGTTACTGAAGATCCTGGAAGGCACCATCGCTTCCGTACCATTGGAAGGCTCACGCAAACATAAAGAGCAGGAGACCGTGCAGATGGATACGCGCGGCATCCTGTTCATCTGCGGTGGCGCCTTCGTGGGACTCACTGACATTGTGCGCAAACGTCTGGGGCGCAGAGAAACCGGATTCGGCACCAATTGGCACAATGCTGAACTGGACGATGCCGAACTGCTGAACCATGTGAACGCCGATGATCTGGCGGAATTTGGATTGCTGCCGGAATTCATTGGTCGCTTGCCGGTGACCAGTGTACTCAGGGAACTGAATGTAGACGATCTGGTTGCGATACTTACCGAGCCAGCGAACGCGCTGGTGAAGCAATACCGCAAACTGTTTGCCGTGGACGGTGTGGATTTGCAGTTCACCGATCAGGCGATACGCGCGATTGCCGAAACCGCCATAGGACAGGGGATAGGCGCTCGCGGACTGCGCTCAATCATCGAACGCACGCTGGAAGAGACGATGTTCCAGATCCCCAGCCTTGAGGATGTGCATCAGGTGATCGTAGACAAGGCAAGCGTACTTGGGCACAGCAGTCCGAAAATGCTGCGTAAAGCGGTGCAGATGGATCGTGATTATCAGCGTCGCGAAGCGTAGTGGCGGTGGTGCAGTAGCAGAGATTCATGCTTGAGATCCTTGGTATTCCGCGGTTTTTGCATGACTGGCGCAATGCGACACGCCGAGCCTACTGCCGAGTTGCGAAGCTCATAAGAGTGTGTATTATAAATCGAGTTGTCTGAACGACAACATGCGCCAGTAGCCCAGCGGATTAGAGCAGCTGACTACGGATCAGCAGGTCGCAGGTTCGAATCCTGTCTGGCGCACTCCCGAACCACGGGGACAACAGTGGTATGCGCCAGTAGCCCAGCGGATTAGAGCAGCTGACTACGGATCAGCAGGTCGCAGGTTCGAATCCTGTCTGGCGCACGATAAAGCCTCGAAAGCGAAATGCTTCCGAGGCTTTTCCAATTTCATGCGCTAGACTGACCCATCGGCAGTCAACTGTGGTAAAGAATGAAAGGGGCAGGCAGTGACGCAGCAGTCTCAATACGATTTCGACACCGTTCTTGAACGGCATGATTCCACTTCGATCAAATGGCACATGATTGAAGAGGCAATGGGACCGGATTCCAAAGACGTCATCCCGCTGTCGGTTGCGGATATGGAGTTCAAACCGGCTCCGGAAATCGTCGATGCGCTGGTCAACGCCGCCTCCCACGATGTGTTCGGCTATGATTACGCCACCGATGATTATTATGATGCGTTCATCGGCTGGATGAAGCGCCGTCACCATTGCATCGTTGACCGCGACTGGGTGAGTCTCTCCGACGGCGTGATGCCCGCCATCAACACCGCATTACGCGCCGTGACGCATCCGGGCGACAAGGTCATTATTCAACGCCCGGTCTATTACCCGTTCACGTTCGCCGCGGAACGCAATGGACTGACCATTCTCGACAACGAACTGGTGCTGGACGAAGCCGCAGGCCACTACAGCATCGATTTCGACGATCTTGAGGCCAAGGCAGCCGACCCGCGTTGCACCGCCATGATTCTATGCAATCCTCATAACCCGGTCGGCCGCGTGTGGACCGCCGAGGAACTGACCCGCATTGGTGACATTTGCCTGAAGCACGGCGTGTATGTGCTGTGTGATGAGATTCATGCGGACTTCGCGCATCCGGGCCACGAGGTAACCCTGTTCGGCAATCTGGGCAGCAAGTATGCGGATATCCTCTTCGAATTCACCGCACCGACCAAAACCTTCAATCTGGCTGGACTGCTGTGCTCCAACGCCATCATCCGCAATGCCGATTTGAAGCGGCGCTTCGACGTGGCTGCCGAGAACATTGGCGGATTGACCGTCAGCCATTTCGGCATGGTAGCCTGCCAAGCCGCATACAATCATGCCGAAGCCTGGCTGGATGAGCTGCTGACAGTGCTCGAACGCAACGTTGCTTTGGTACGAGAATTCGCCGCCCGCGTGGACGGCATTCGACTGATCGAGCCGGAAGGCACGTATCTGGCATGGCTCGATTGCCGTGGACTCGGATTCGCGTCCGTGGACGCACAACGTGAGTTCCTGCGCACCAAAGCGCGCGTCTGGTTCGATGAAGGCTCCCTGTTCGGCCATTCCGGCGACTTCTTCGAACGTATCAATCTGGCGTGCCCGACCGCGCTACTGCAGCGTGTGCTCAACAACATCGAACAGGCATTGGCGGCGCGTCAGCACAACTGATCAGCGCACCTGTTCACGGCCTAAGCCCGGGGCGGAATCGTTCCCGGGCTTTATCGTAATATGAGTAGTCGGTTTCGGCCGTACGGGATCGGCCGCTAGACGAGGAGTGATGATGGCTGGAACAACGGCGAAACGAAGTGCCTGGACCGTAATCAAACGGATTGCCGCGTCCGATCGCATTTCTGGCCTCATCATGCTGAGCTTTGCACTGATTGGTCTGGTATGTGCCAACCTGCCATGGACATATCATCTGTTTGAAACCATCGCGGAGACGCATATCGGCATCCCACATACCAATATCAACCTGCCTATCGGGCATTGGGCACAGGATGGATTGCTCACCATCTTCTTCCTGACCGTCGGCCTCGAGCTGAAGCAGGAGCTCACCACGGGCTCCCTTTCGAACCCCAAAGCAGCCGCCGTGCCGATGCTATGCGCGGTGGGCGGCATGCTGGCGCCACCGGTATTGTTCCTGCTGACCATCGCCGTGTTCTCCCAATATGGTCCCGGTGATACCGGCAGCCTGATTCTCACCACCACCGGCAGCAGCATCCCATTCGGCGAGATGGCCCACGGCTGGGCAGTGCCAACCGCCACTGATATCGCGTTCTCGCTGGCTGTGCTTGCCTTGTTCGCCAAGGCTCTGCCCGGTTCCATTCGCGCGTTTCTGATGACGCTCGCCACCGTGGATGATCTGCTGGCGATTATTCTCATCGCCGTGTTCTTCTCCTCGGTGAACGCATGGTACTGGTTCGTGGGTATCGCCGTGTGCGCGGTGATCTGGTCGATGCTCGTGCGTATGCGGCGTGTGCCGTGGATCGCCGTAGCCGTGGTGGGCATTCTCGCCTGGGTGATGATGTTCGAGGCCGGGGTGCATCCCACGCTCGCCGGTGTGGTAGTGGGTCTGTCCACGCCATCTCGCGAAGTGTTCGGCGAAACCACGCCGCGCGCCGCACGATACGCCGAAAAACTGCAGCCGTTCTCCGCGCTGCTGGCACTGCCGATTTTCGCATTGTTTGCCACCGGCGTGCATTTCGAGGAGTTGAGCCCCGCATTGATGCTTTCGCCTCTGGTTATCGCATTGGTAGTCGCACTCGCCGTCGGCAAGCCACTGGGCATTATCACGACCGCCTGGTTGGCCACTCATGTAGGCGGATTGCGCATGGCCAAAGGATTACGCGTACGGGATATGATTCCCACAGCCTGTGCATGCGGCATCGGTTTTACGGTTTCGTTCCTGATCGCGTCGTTGGCGTACAGCAATCCTGAACTGTCCGCAGAAGCACGATTTGGCGTACTGGTCGGTTCGTTGGTCTCCGCCGTGATTTCCGGCGTACTATTGAGCCGCCAGTCCAAACGGATTGCACAGGCTTCGGCACAGCAAGAAAATGTGGCACTTGAAGGAGGCAACGCATGACTCAGGATCAGCAGAATACGGTATCCGATGACGATTTCTCGCCGTTAGGGGACACCTATCATCGTGGGCCGGTGATTCTCCGCGGCCAGATGATTCCCACCGACAACACCACGGCTAATCTGCTGAAGCCTGATCAGGCCACCGACTGGTTGCATATGGATCCGTGGCGTGTTCTGCGCATCCAATCGGAGTTCGTGGATGGTTTTGGCGCATTGGCAGAGCTTGGTCCCGCCGTTTCGATTTTCGGCTCGGCCCGCACACCGCGCACAGAACCGGCGTATAAGGCGGCGCGACGCATGGGCAGCCTGATCGCCAAAAAGAACATCGCGGTGATTACCGGCGGCGGTCCGGGCATTATGGAGGCGGCGAACAGGGGAGCGGCGCTTGCCGGCGGCAAATCGGTGGGCCTGGGCATCGAACTGCCGCACGAGCAGGGGCTAAACCAGTGGGTGAACCTTGGCATGAGCTTCCGGTACTTCTTCGTCAGGAAGACGATGTTCGTGAAGTACAGCTCGGGTGTGATTGTCTGCCCGGGCGGCTTCGGCACCTTGGATGAGATGTTTGAATTATTGACGTTGGTGCAGACGCACAAGGTGGCGGACATGCCGGTCGTATTGTACGACAAAGCCTATTGGCAGGGACTGTTCGACTGGCTGGACGGGCCGGTGAAGGACCATGGCATGATCTCCTCCATCGACCCGCATCTGGTCACCGTCACGGACGACCCGGATGAGGCCGTTGATATTGCCACCAGTGCAATCCGCTGACAGTGAGTAGTTGCCTACGTGAGTTGCTTACTTCTTGACGGCAATCAGCAAACCGGTGCCGTCGGGAGTCAGCGTGGACTCGAATGTCTCGTCATCCTCAACCATGGTGATGAGTTCGCGCATGGCGGTGGCCTTGGTGCTGCGATCGGCGGCATCGAGCACACCGCCATGGTCGGAGCCAAGAGCCAGGACATCAGTGAAAACAATCACGCCATGGGTGCGCAGCAATCGTGCGGCCTGAGCGAAGGTGGATGCATAGTTGTCAGCATCACCGGCCACCACAATCATGTCGTAATCATTGGCGTTCAATCGCGGCAGGAAGACGCGCGCCGGCGCATTCACCGCCCTGAGTGACGTGTCGGTCACATCCTGCAATTCGGCGAACACCTTGCGAATCATCGCAATACCTTGGGCGGTGGAATCCACGGCCGTCAACTGGCCGCCACCGTTCAGCGCATGCACAAGCTGAACACTCTCCACGAGTGAACCGGTTCCGATAACGATCACGGAAGAGGCGTCGATCATATGCGCCAGCATGGTGAGCAGTTGCGCCTGCGCCGCAGAACCCTGAGGCAAACCGGCCTGCTCGGCGTTATCGCGGGTCGCGGCAACCGATGGGATCTCACGTTCGAGGGCATGCTCCTCGGTGTACTCCCAAGCTTTGGCGAGATTCGTGTACTGCGTCTTATCCATAATCTTGTCTCCTCCACATACCTCTGTGGCTCATCCGTTGAGCATTGCCGATGGGGCTACGGTGTTGGGCGCCACGCGACTGTATTCATTGTATCGGCATCACGATGATTGGTTATCGTTCGCGAACTTTGGCGACAATCTGCCACATTTCCTCGCCCACGTCGATACCACGCGGACAATGACGGGAGCAGGCGCGCACGGATTGGCATGCTGCCACGCCGTCAGCGGTATCGATGGCATCCATGCGCTCCATGGCCTTGGTGTCACGAGAGTCGTTGATGAAGCGGGAAGCCCAAATAAGGGCGGCAGGTCCAATGAAAGCGTCGCCGCCGGCGAATACCGGGCAGGAGCCCTCGCATACGCCGCAGGCGATGCAATTGCTCAATGTCTCATATTTGGCAAGCTGCTCGGGATGCTGCAGATACTCGAAAGCGTTCACTTTGCCTTCCGCAGTGGTGGCGAGCACACCATCGGCTTCAAGATATGGGGTGAGTTTGCGAATCTGATTGAGCATCGGGTCGATGTCGGCAATCAGATCACGCTGCGGGGGGAATCCAGGCAGCGGTGCAAGCTCAATCACCCCCAATGAATCGGTGGCTTCGTATGCGCCATCCGCATCCGCAGGGGAGTCGGAAGATTCGTCTTGACCGTTGTCGATATGGCGGAATCCCTCATCGTCCACCTGCGGCAATGCGCCAGGCTGCTTGGCCCAATCACGAATCGACGCCGTGCACAAGAGCGTTGGCGTACCGTTGATGGCCACCGCATCCGAACCGCACATGCCATGGCCGCAGGAGTAACGGAAGGCAAGCGTCGGATCAACCGTGCGCTTGATGGCTAGCAGACAATCAAGAATCGTGTCTTCCGGACGTGCGGGAATCGTGTATTCCTGCACCCACTGCTTGCCGCGCGGGCGACGGCGTGCGGCGGAATCGGAACCGGAGCCGAAAGGGGAGCTTTTGCGGGCGAACGGACTGCCGCCACGTGCACGTTCCGCGCGCTCGGGGCGCGGAGTGAAGCGATGCACCTTCAAGGTAACCGTCGTGTTGTTCGCCTCAGCCATGCTTTGCCTCCATGAAACCATGCATCATCCAACCTGAATCAAATCAGCCAACCTATTGTGCCACAAGCCCTAGGCGTGCCACGCAGCAGGTCATATTCATAGGCGCTAGCTGCGTGGCGCTGCCGGAACTTGTGGGCGGTGAAACGGCACTGTCCCTTAATACTCGCGCTTCTTGGGCGGATAATCAGTGATGGTCACCGGCTTGAAAGTCACCGAACCAGCTGCCGCCACCATGGAATGCGCCAGGAAATGCTCATCGTCACGCTCGGGGAAGTCGAGTCGACGCATGGAGCCACGGGATTCATGGCGAGCATCTGATGCCATGAGCACCGCTTGGGCGAGCGCAACGAGATGACGCACCTCCCAGATGGCGGTGACCTCTTGATTGAACGCCGCGGTGTGGTCATGCGCATACAGGTGATCGGCCTGCGGCTTGATGACCGTATCCAACTGTTCCAATGCCGCTGCGATGGTGTCCGCGCTGCAGCGCACGGCCAGCGCCTGCTCCATGATGGAGCCGAGTTTTGCCATGAGCTGGTATGCGTTGGCGGTATTGCCCGCATTGCTCTCGGACTCGGCATCGGACTCAGTATCTGATTGTGGGGCACCTTGCAACAATGTCGTCAACTCGCCGTTGCGAGCTTCAGCGGCACGATCGACTGCGGTGATGAGATCATCATCAGCGGTTTCATCACCCATGGGAGAGTCCACCGGATTGCCGGCAATACGCGCGGCCAATGCGTGTCCGGCGCGCGTGCCGAAGAGGCACGCGTCAAGCAGCGAGTTGCCGCCCAAACGGTTTGCGCCATGTACGGAAACGCATGAGCATTCGCCGGCTGCGAACAAGCCGTTGACCACAGTGCGGTGCGTGCCATCCCAACGGTACACTTCACCATCCGTGGTAATCGGAAGACCACCCATCGTGTAATGAGCGGTGGGCTTGATAGGCACCAGATCCTTGGTGGGATCCAAATTCGCATACTGTTCGATGGTTTCCACCACCTGCGGCAATACCTGAGCCATGCGCTCGGCATCGATACCGGTCATATCCAGCCACACGCAATCCTTCGGACCGTTCGGATCCTTTGGATCGGCCACACCGCGACCGGCATCGATCTCGGCCATGATGGAACGGGAGACCACGTCGCGGGCCGCCAGATCCCTATGCTCCGGCGCATAACGTTCCATGAACGCTTCGCCGTTCGCATTGCGCAGAATACCACCCTCGGCGCGTGCCGCCTCGGAGAGCAGAATACCGGTATGGGCAAGTCCGGTGGGGTGGAACTGTACGAATTCAATGTCTTCAAGCTGCAATCCGGCGGACAACGCCAAGGCCATGCCGTCGCCTGTCAAGTCCCAGGAATTGGAGGTGGTGTGGAACAATCGCCCTGCACCACCGGTGGCGATCAGCACATTACGGGCGTGGATGGCTTGAATCTTGCCGGAATGCGTGTCCAAAGCCACAATGCCAGCGGCCTGCTGGCCATCATCGGTGAGCACCAGATCGGTCACATACCATTCCTCGGCGAATTCCACGCCTTGCGCCACACACTGCTGCCACAATGTGTGCAGGATCTGATGGCCGATGCGGTCAGCGGCATAGGCGGCGCGCTTGACCGGTTCTCCGCCGAAATCCCGCGTATGGCCGCCGAATCGTCGTTGGGCGATATGCCCGTCTTCGGTGCGGGAGAATGCCACACCTTGACGTTCCAGATTGATCACCGTTTCAGGAGCGTATTCGGCGAGCAGCTTGGCCGCATCCTGATCGACCAGCCAATCGCCACCTTTGATGGTGTCGTAATAATGCCAATGCCAGTCATCGGATTCGATGTTGCCTAGGCTGGCCGCGATACCGCCTTCCGCGGATCCGGTATGCGAACGCAACGGCTGCAATTTGGAGACCACGAGAATCTTCGGCTCAACCCCTTGCTCCTTGAGCTCGGTGATTTCGGGGGAGCGGAGCAATCCCAGTGCCGCAGACAGGCCGGCTGCTCCTGCGCCGACGATAACCGCATCATACATATCTTCCAAACGTTTCGGACTCATGGGTTTGATTCTCGCACACCCGGCGAACAGCGAGCCGAAGGGATCTGATGCTTGCTGGCAGGCTTATAGGACATGTGATGATGGATGGGATGGCGGCAAGCTCAAGCCACTGAGTCGCATAGCACCATGGCATCCGCCTTTCTTTCCACAATGCCATTGAGCTCCATGGTGCCCAACAATTCCAAAACGGCCCGGATATCCGGAATCTCGTCAGGCGCTTTGCTTTGGGCTACACGCAGCAGTGCATCCGGGGTGGTGATGAGATGCCGTTTCTTGCATTCTCGAATCAACGCGACCATGATGCGTTGGGTTTCCGGCAGGTCGCTGACTTTGATTGGTTTGTTGCCGTGGTCGCCGTGGTCGCCGCGATTGCGCGATGTGTTGCGATTGCGCGATGTGCCGCGCAGGTCAGGTGCGGCATGTGCGGATACGGGGTGCTGTTTTTTCGTGGCGGCGGAAGCGTCGGCATCATGGTGGGATTCGGCAGCAGAAGTGGGTTGCTGCATGGGATTGTGCGGTGATGTCGCCTTCGTGTTCGACTCGGACCGCTGTGCGACGGTCGGTGCCGGAGAGGCTGGAATCGTGACATCTGCCAGTACTGGATGATGCGCGTTATGGCAGATATCGTCAATGGCGGTGGCCGCGCATAGGAGTATGGCTTTCTGCTCGTTGATGATTTTGTTGCAGCCGGCATTAACCGGCTGATTGATATCCCCGGGCGCGGCATACACTTCGCGCATCAGCTCGCACGCCCAGCCCGCGGTGTTCAACGCTCCCGATCTGAGCCGAGCCTGCGCCACCACCAAGGTGGAGGAGAGCGCGGCGATGATACGGTTACGCATCAGGAACCGTCTCGCTTCAGGAACAATGCCGGGGCATAATTCGCTGATGAGCGCGCCTCCTTGCTGTTCGATGCGTTCGAACAGCGTGCGGTTGCGCAAAGGTCCCATATGGTTTAGGCCGCCGGCGAAAACGGCGACCGTTCTGCCGACCGTGGACGGGTTATGACCGGTCAACGCGTTCAATGCACCCCAGTGCGCGGCCGCATCCGTGCCCATGGCGCCTCCGGAAACCACCAGATGACCGGATGCGGCGGCCTGTTCGGCGAGCGTATGGGCAACATATCGGCCATATTCGGTAACGTCGCGCGAACCTACGATGCCTACAGGCTTTGGGCAACTGGTTAGCGCACGCGGATCTCCTTTGCCCCACAAGCAGAGGGGAGGAGCCCAGTCGGAGCGGATCGCCAGATCTTCCAGCTGTTTGGGCCAGCATGGATTGCCGGGAGCGATAATCCATTGGGTGCCGTCAGACGTAAACCAGTCCGCGAGCGCCAGCGGATTGCGGTCGGGCATATCCTGCATTCGATTGTGCCATCGGACCACATTGGTGCGGAATGCCTTCATGGCATCAGCGGTTGGTTTGCGTCCCCAACGAACGCAGCCTTGAGCGAATAGACGTTCCAATTCGGCGAATGCCGGAGCGCAGGTGGTGGAAGGCTTGTTCGGATGTGACTCGTCAAGCGTGTGCCACACGATTTCAGCGTTGCCGGCTCCTTTGAGCAGAGCGTACATCTGTGCGTCCGCATCATCGAGGCAGTAGGTGAGTGCTGCGCGGAATATGGCGTCTCTGGAAAGTGAGGACACGGTGGTTGTGGTGGATTCGCTCATGACATCCTCGTTCTCAGTTCGATGCCCTGATGGACATCCTGTTCGGTGGGGCTTTCCCGGCCGGCCAGATCGGCAAGCGTCCAGGCGAGACGCATGGCTCGGTCGGCGCCGCGTAGGGTGAGCTGATGGCTCGTCAAGGCTCTGTTGACGAGTTCCATGGCTTTCAGTGAGGTATTGGCGTGCAGCCATTTGCCGGATGCCTGTGCGTTGCAGGTCCAGCCGAACTGTTTGAACCGTTGCGTGGCAATCTGGCGTGCTTGGATGACCCGTGCGCGAATCGTCTGACTGCTCTCGCCCTGTGGTTCTTGCTGTTGGGCGATGCGGGAGACGGGCGGTACGGCAAGCTGAATGTCCACGCGGTCAAGAATCGGTCCGGAAAGTCGGGAGAAATACCGCATGCGTTCCTTCTCCTTGCATGTGCAGCGCTCGCCGGTGCCGTAATAGTATCCGCATGGGCAGGGGTTGGCGGCCATGATGAGTTGGAAATTGGCCGGATAGTAGGTGCTGCCTTTGGATCGCGAGAGTGCCACATACCCGGATTCCAACGGTTCGCGCATGGTTTGCAATGCTCGGGCGCTGAATTCTGGTGCTTCGTCAAGGAATAGGATGCCTCGATGCGCCCGTGTGATGGCTCCGGGAATCGCCATGCCGCTGCCGCCTCCCACAAGGGCCGCCGTGGTGGCGGTGTGATGTGGGGCTTCGAATGGCGGGACGTCGGTGATGCCGTATTGTGGCAGTGTTCCGCACAGGGAGCGGATGGAAGCCACTTCAAGCTGTTCGGATTCGTTTAATGGACACATGATGCCGGGAAGTCTGGAGGCCAGCATGGTTTTGCCTGCGCCGGGAGGGCCGGTCATGATGAGATTATGTCCTCCTGCCGCAGCCACCTGTAATGCCCATTTGGCGTATTCCTGTCCCAACACTTCGCTCATGTCGCCGCAATCCTGCGGATTTGAGGCCACGGTTGAGACGGTATCGGCAAGCGCATCGCCGTTGTGTGGTAATTCCGGTATACGGTAGGTGGCGTCGCCTCCCATGAGCTCAATGAGCTCGCCCACATGCTGTATGCCGATAACGTCCAGACCATCGACCATGGCAGCCTCGTCAAGATTGCGGTATGGCACGATGAGTTTGTTCGCCCCGTGTTCTTTGGCATGCAACATGATGGGTAAGAGACCATGGATCGGCAGCACCGAGCCATCAAGATTCACTTCGCCGAGCACGACTGTATCTTCCAAGCAATTGTGGTCGATGGCATTCGACGCGCAGAGCACGCTGGCGGCTATGGCCAGATCATGCGATGAGCCACGCTTCGGCACCGATGCCGGACTCATGTTGACGGTCACTCTGGTTTGCGGCCAGGAGAATCCGCTGGCTTGGCATGCGGATTTCACCCGCTCGCGAGCCTCCGACAGTGAGGTGTCCGGCAAGCCGATGATGGAGAAATACGGCAATCCGGGACTGATGAACGCCTGCACTTGGATGATGAAGGCCTTCAATCCGATAAGGCCAAC
Source organism: Bifidobacterium colobi (assembly GCF_018555455.1). Taxonomy (GTDB): domain Bacteria; phylum Actinomycetota; class Actinomycetes; order Actinomycetales; family Bifidobacteriaceae; genus Bifidobacterium; species Bifidobacterium colobi. The sequence continues at coordinate 33,186 of NZ_JAFEJU010000004.1, forward strand.
GGATAGTGTGCTTCCTATAGGCATGGTGGCTGCTCCTTTCGGGCTTCAAGGCGTTCAGAACGCTCCGGGAATGTGATGGATAACGGGTTTGCCGAGTTCCAACACCACGGTGACCACGTCAAAACGGATTGCGGTATGCGGTATGCGGTTACGGCGGTCGATCAGCCATTCGCAGGCAGCTCGACGAAGGTTGACCTGTTTGGAATGCGTCACGGCTTCCTGTGGAATCCCGTAATGCGCATTGCGGCGGGATTTGACCTCAACGAATACGATGGTGCGATCCGGTGCCATCATTACGATGTCGAGTTCGCCATAACGGGTATGCCAGTTGCGGCTCAACGTGCGCCATCCCTGGCGTTCGAGCCACGCGGCTGCATAGTGTTCGCCGAGAGCTCCGAATTGTTTTGGCGCGAGGGACGGATCAGCCATGGCCGTGGCCAGCTGGTCCACGAGACTTGGGTTCGCCTCCGTTGGAGAATCCAGCATGGGCTGGTGGAAGTGAGATGCGGCTTCGCTGCCGGCTTCGAGAATCTGCGATGATCTGGAAGTGTTCATGTATCCACTGTGCGGGCTGACCGGTTCTTCGCACAAGCGCAACCGGCAAATGTGGATACTATGACGGGGTTTGGCGTGTTGTGGATAACGTGTGGATGAAAACCGGGTTATCCACCGATTGTTAAGACGGTATGCGAATCATCGCGCCGCAGTTGTAATCCACAGGATGACAACACACCTTAACCCATCAGACTCGCTGATGCTACGGTAGCCGTAGAAGGGGCGGCAGCGAAGCCGCGGAAGGGCGGCGAACATCATGCATGACAATAACCAACAACAGGCGGTACGACCCATTGTCACCATCGGGCTCGTGGACAATGACGCATTCTCGCTTGCCTTCCTCGAACGTTCCATCAGTGAACTGATGTCTGAGGCCCGCATCATCTGGAAAACCACATCAGGCAGGGATGCGGTCGCCCGTTGTCTCGATGTGAGCCAAAGCCCCAATGTGCTGCTGACCGACATGTCAATGGACGAACTCTCCGGACTCGTGGTGTGCAAGACCATTCGCATCAAAACCGCACGCGTCAAGATTCTGGCGGTCACCTCATTCTCACTCGCCGTATATTCCGGCAAAGCCGCCGCAGCCGGAGCGCAAGGCATTGTACCCAAATCGGTGGAGACGCCCATCATCGAAGCGATTCGCTCCGTCGCCGCCGGCGGCACATGGGGCGAAGGCTTCGAAACCGCGGCGGAGGCGCACACGCGACTGGGCGGACAACGCACACCCCGTCAATTCCTGCTTTCCGACCGTGAAGCCGAAGCCATGAACCTGTGCTCCAGAGGGCTGTCCACCGAACAGATTGCCGCCGAAATGCGAGTCAATGCCTCCACCGCCAAAACCTATCTCACCCGTGCCATCCATAAGCTCGGCGTCACCTCCCGCGGGGCAGCCGTAGCATTATGGACCGGAGCCTCGGAGGGGGAGTGATGAACGGCAAGCCCACCGCGAATGCGGCCCACTGGATTCGGATGCACTGGTTCCGCATCGCCATTGCAGCCTTCACGCTCACCGCCACCTTGGTGGAATGGTCGGTGATACCGCCGATCTATCCGCTGAATTTCCTGTTTTCAGGACTCTCGGTTATCGCCATCGTGCTTTCGCCATTCATTCCCAGAATCTCCGGATGGCTGATCATCGTCACCGTGGTGGCCAGACTGTTCGTGCTTGACCTATCCGGCCCGAACCCGCTCTGGGCAGCGTATCTGGCGCTCGCGATTATCGGTTATGATAGTGCGATTCCCGTGGCGACTGGTGCGTTGCTCACCGTTACGATTGCTGAATGTGTGCCGGTGGCCTTAAATACGTTCAATGCGCTTTCCGCAACATGGATCGGCATGGTCAACTACATCGGCATGTTCACACTCGCCACGATGGCGGGCATGTCATTCCGGTGGCGCAAACAGCGCGACGAGATTCGTGAACAGGCACTGGTTTTGGAACGTAAACAATGGCAATTGGACACCTTGCAACGCAACACGCGCCTGGCCTCACGCATCCATGATTCCGCCAGCGGCGGGCTCTCGTACATCGCATTGACCGCACAACGGCAATTGCGGCGCATCGGTGATGATGAGGCGCATCATGCCGAATGTCAGGATTGGCAGTTCGTCAACGACCAGGCATTATCAGTGCTCGATGAGATCCATCACGTCATCGATCTGCTGGAACAGCCGCAATCACCTGACCCATCGCAGTCGGATGATTTCCATGATTCCAAGACTCAGGAATCCTCCGCAAATTCAACTGCGCAGCGTACCGAGCGTCCCGTGCCGGAACCTTCATCCTCCAGCAGTGCAGCATCCCGGCAATGGAACACATTGCAATCGGCGATGCAGGAAGCGACAGCCAAACTCACACATCTGGGATTCTCAGGAACCATCGAAACGCGTGGCAATCTCCCGGACGATTGCGCGGACGAAACAATCACAGAGGCCGTCAATCTCATCGGCGAAATCGCCGCCAATATCACCCGCCACATGAGCCCGGACTCCGGCGAATATTGCTGCGTGATCACTGTGAGTAACGCTGCCATCGAAATCATGGAAACCAATCCGATAGGCATACCAAGCAATGATGCACAGAACAACGACAGCAGTTCGGCGGGCACGCTCAAGCCGCACGGCAGCGGTCTTGCCATGCACCGGCGCCTGATTCGCAGCCTTGGTGGAGAACTCAATACCACTGCCGAAGACGCTGATTGGATACTCTATGCCCGCATCCCCACACATCCCGGTTCATCAGAGCTTGAGAGGCATGCGTCATGACCAGGATTCGCGGCAGCAACCAATCAAGCAACCAATCATATGAACAACGCCATCATCATGGATGGCATGGCATCGCCTCCAGCTTCAGCCAGTGGCATCGCCGAAACCTGATGGTTGCCGTCGTCCTTGCCATAGGCATCATCATCGCCGTACTGCTGGCATCGCTGCTCCCGCAGCCGTGGAGCGACGTGGCAACCAACGCGAGCAACGATTCCAGCCGCACAATGCCTACCACCAGCGAACATCCCGAATTTACCGGTCCACACAAATACGAGGCGTTGACCGCCTGGAACAACCTGCATACCGAACTCGGGCGCGGCATACTCGAAGACGGCACGGTTACGCCAGCCGAGCTTGCCGAAGTGCGCAAGGCCTATAACGAATGCCTGTCCGTCTATGGACTACAGGCTAAAACAATCACGGATGACAACGGTGAAGCTATAGGCGAGAGCGTCGTACCGATTCGCGGATCGATGAATAGCCAACAACAATCGGCTGTCATCGACCAATGCCGGACCGAATCCGATTACCAGTGGCTGGAGCCATTGGTCAATGCGCATTCCACCGAACAGTCGACAAAGGAGCCGCAATGAACCAGCACTACCGTCGATCTCGATTCACGAAAACCATGATTGCCGCCATCGCCGCAAGCTGCATCCTATGCTTGGCATCAGCCTGCACCGAACCGCTGCACGGCGATAACACTGCGCAACCCCAGTCGCAAACCAGCGAGGGCATCAACCTCAATACCCACTATTCGACGGAGCTGAAACAGGCCCGCGAGCAGCTAGAGCAGAACGGCAATGATTTCGCGGCAAACATCCTGAAGGATGGCATCATTGCGGACAGCGAACTGGCCGAGCTGAACCATCGCGTTGTGCAGTGTTTGAGCGACCTCGGCTATAGCAAGGATTCCATCAGCATGGGGGAGTTGGGTGAGATGAGCATCCGTCCGCCGAGCGGAGTGACGCACGAGGAATCGGCATCATGGGGCGCCTCCGTGAATCAGGACACGCAAACCTGCACCGAACGCAATGGGGCGAACACCATCTGGCAACTGGCCAGCGCCGCGCAATTGAATCCGAGCAACGATGGCAAGGATGCGAGGCAGACCTTCATCGATTGCTATATCAAGCAGGGGCTCGTCGGCGCATCATATTCAATCGATGATTATGAGCGAGATAGCAGAAACGGTACCGGTCCGTTCGATGAAGCGCAACGTGCGGATGCGGGATTCCAACAAAAGCTTGAGGCATGTGAGTAAGTCATGCGGGGAGTGATTGACGCATTGATATAGAAAAGCCTCCCCACACTAGGGGAGGCTACAAGAAATGTGCCTGCTTCCTCGCAATCTACTGACGCGGATCGTCATTGCATTGGATCCAGCTCTCGTAATTCTGTTCGCTGTAGTACTTGCCACCGGGGTTGGTGAACTGTTGACTGAACTGGAGATACTCCTCGCCGTCCGCATCGACTATCGGAATATCTTCTGCGGTGAATTCCGAACCAACCGCGCCCTTGCGTTTCAAGCACTCTGCCAAATCCTGCCGTATCTCCTCAGCGGTGCGGTTACGCAACTCGCCATCCGGATCCTGAACCAACGCGGTGTAGAGAGCCGTGATGAAATACTGGCCTGATTGCTTGGAACAGATGATGTCCTGCTCATGAAACCGCTGCTGTTCGGCGTCGCTCATATTGCCTGTTGGCATTTGGGCTGAGCCATCCGGGTTCACATAGTCATACACGAATCCGGCATCCGCCATGCAGGACTGGTACCGGTTCGCCACTTCCGTGGCCTCCGCTTCGGTGATCCGCTCATCGCGCAGCACATCCTGAGCGAATGTGTTGTCGTTTTCGCGGGCCTGATCGTAGCTCAGCCGGAAATCCTCAGCCCAAGGGCCCGAAAACGTGGGTTCGACTTGCGGTTGCTCGGCAGTGCCTAAGGATGGCCCGCTGCATGCAGCAGCTGAGCACATCATGACGGCTGCTAGTGCCGCGACAATCATATGTTGTGCCAGTACTCGCTTCATGGGATTTCCTCTCCGTTCGATGCGCATGCCTTTGGCACGGTCTGCCGGCCAAGAGTCATCGAATAATCCGGGCATCATTGCCTGCCGATGATTCCACGGTACGTTCGACGCTTCGTCTGCGCACTGCTGCCTGTAATCTCCGCGACTACATCGGTCTGATGGTTTTCGACAAAACATGTCTATGCTGAATTGAGACAGGGAGGTCGTCATGGTTGGTTGGGAAACAAGCAGAGGCCATATGCAACACGATGTTCGATATGCGCTTGCAGTGCTGATATCCGCATCCTTGCTCGCGACGTGCGCAGCCTGTGGTTCGCCGTCAGGTGCCGAATCAAACGGCAATGCTGCGCGACCCGCTGCATCTGCCTGTAAAGCTCCGGATTTCACCGGCTCCTACGCCAACGAATTTCAGAGCGCCTACGATCAGTCCAAAACCGACTTGGCCAAACGGATTTTAGCGGACTGCCAGATCACCGATGCGGAACTCAATGAGATGTTGGACGCTCAGAACGCATGCCTGGCACCATACGGATTGGTTGTTACGAAAGGCCAGCTCGCCCGCTTGCGGGAGAGTGCTTTGACCGACGACGAGATGAATCAGAAGAACACGGAATGCGCCGGAAAGACCGACCTGTGGACCGTCGAAGCACTGTATGACGAAATGCAGGGCAATCCAAGCAACCTCGACACCGAGGCACTTCACAAGGCGTCATACCAATGCCTCAAACAACGTGACCTGCTGCCCAAGCCAATCAGCGAGCAGGAATACCTGGCGCTGGAAATCAGCAGTGCAGACGGCGAGACACAGATAGAGGAGAAGACCCGCACATGGAACGAGTTCTACAACATGTATATGGAATACAACGAAGACGGCAGCAGGAACCCTGACTACAACGCCGATAAGGCACGGCAGTTCTGGGCTTGCCAGCAGGACCCGTTGCACCAGTAGCGGTACCCGAGCGAAGACGAAGGGGGCAAGTGCCATGACTCAGGGAAGCAAGGTGGTGGCCAAGACTAGGGCATCCCGTAAAGAACGCAGGGCTGCACGCAACGGCGTGGCGATCTCCATCGTGATACTGCTGGCGCTGGTGATGCTTGCCATCGGCGTGAGTGCAGGGTTCCTTTTGACCCGCTCCACAATTCCACCCTCGCTGGTCTCCAGTGTCGAAGCCAGTACGGTGAAAGTGGCGGCAACCCAGTTCGACGACTCGCGTTCGATTGCGCTGACCGTGAGCTTGGGGGAATCTTCGGTGGTCGCTTCGCCGATTACCGGTACCGTCACCGGTATTGCCGTGGGCGCGGGCTCTTCAATAGCTTCCGGGCAGGTGGTATTCAATGTCGATGCCACACCGGTTATGGCGTTGCATACCGATGTGCCGCTGTATCGGGAACTCAAAAGCGGCATGCGAGGCTCGGACGCCGCGGGACTCAATGCCGCGTTGCGCAGGCTGGGCTACAACGCGCCGGACTCAGACTTGATGACGTGGGACACCATCACCGCCTACAATGCGCTCGCGCAATCCGTAGGCGCACGGCAATTGAGCCGCGAGAACGGCTGGGACATCGACCCCAGCTGGTTCGTATGGCTGCCCGCCGACTCGGTGACCGTCAAACAGACCTCCATCGCCGTCGGCAGGCAAGTCGCGGCCGGGCAGGATTTGTTCACCACGGCCGCCATACCGCTCAAAGCCACATTGCCGGCTGCCGCCGCTGACCTGGTGGCAGGGGAGCGCGTGATCACCATCGGCGACCAGACATTCGACGTGCCGGCCGATGCCACGGAACTTACGGATGCGGCGATGCTGGCTGCTATCAATAATTCCGTGGCATTCCGCATGGCTTCGCTCGGATCGGATTCGGCAGGCTCAATGGCTGCCGGTAATACTTCGGCTGGAAGCGCTGCGGGTGCCTCCGCCGGCGGAACCCTAAACGTCTCCTATGATTGGAAACTGAAGCAGCCGTTGACCGCGCTCAGTGTGCCGCCGTCCGCCGTATATGATGCGGCTGCCGGCTCGGGTTGCGTCAGCGTCGATGCGAAGCCGGTGCAAGTGTCGATCATCGCCTCACAGCTGGGTAAGACAATGGTCAGCGTCGGCGGTGACCAGACGTTCGACCATGTGGATGTGACCCCGCAGACCAACGAACACTGCACAGCCCAAGGCGGTGCGTGACATGGTCGATAGGAAAGTGATATTGACCGATGTGGGGCACAGTTTCGACCGGACCGGCGAAGACATGCTGTTCCGACACTTGACGATGACACTGCTGCCCAAACACGTCTATGCATTGACCGGACCATCGGGTTCAGGCAAGTCCACATTGCTGTCCATTATCGCCGGATGGGTCACGCCGGTAGCCGGTTCGGTGGAGCGCATTGACTGCGGGCGCGTGTGCTGGGTGCTGCAGAACCCACATGGCGTGGCCCGGCGCTCGGCCATCGACCATGTGGCCTTGCCGTTCATCGCGCGAGGGGAGCGGCGGAGGACCGCAGAAACCCATGCAATGGAACTGCTCGAGGCATTCGGTCTGTCATCCTTGGCTCGAAAGCCCTTTCGTGATTTATCAGGCGGTGAGGCGCAACGACTGATGCTGGCCCGGGGAGTGGCCTCGCACGCTGGTCTGTTGCTGGTTGACGAGCCGACCGCGCAATTGGACCTCAACACCGCCGCCACAGTCAACGAGCATCTGCACAATCTTTCGATGAGCGGTGCCATCGTGGTGGTGGCCACGCACGATCCCCGCACGCGCGATGCCTGCACCGATCTGATCGATTTGCGCGACTGGCAAAACGACGAGCCCGCACACGCCACTTCGATTGAGCGAGGCGGTGAACATCATGAATGAAGCAAATGATCGCCGACCTCATATGCGGCTGGCCGGGATGCTCGGAGAGGCTTGGCGAGACCTCGTCACCGGCACCAGCCATGCATGCGCGCTCGCGGTCGGGCTTGCATGTCTGATCGTGTTGCTTGCCGGCGCCGATGGGCTCACCATTATGGGCATCCAACGGCAAACCGATGAATATGTGGCATCAGGCGGCTCAACCTGGATATTGGAATACCCGAATCATATCGACGGTGCAGCCTGCGATCGGCTCATCTCATTAGACGGTGTCGAAGCGTCAGGAGCGGTGCGGCAGTCGGACAACAAGCTGGTGTTCGCGGCCTTGCCATCCACCAGCGTGCCTTTGTATGACATCACGCCGGGTGCCGCCGACATATTCATGCTGAGCACCACCGGAACACAGTGGCAGTACGGGAAAGCTCGGAAATCCGGTAACACGACTGCAAACCGGGAAGGTACGTTGCTGTCCCACGAAGCGGCGGAACCGTTCCAGGCTCAAGCGGGGCGATCCCTGGCATTGAAGGATGGGCGCGATCTTGATATTGCCGGAGTATTCGACTGGCCGGATGACGGCAGAAAATCCGGTTTCTCCTATGCCGCACTGACCCCGGTCCCCGCTGATTCGAGTGTGTCTTTCAGCCAATGCTGGGTGCGCGCATGGCCGCAGACCAAGAATCTCGAATCATTACTACGTCTGGCCAGTGATGGTACAGCCAGTGGGGCAACGGCTGAGCGGCCGCAGATCTATAAGCTCAACACCACCAAAGGCAGCGAACTGGACAGTGCAGTGCTGTTTGCATCGAGACTGACCGCCTTTGTGCCGTGGATTGCGCTCGCAACAGCACTGGTGCTGGGCTTTATCGCAATGCGCACACGCAAACTGGAAATGGCGTCCGCATTGCATTGCGGCGTGCCGAAAACCGCATTGCTCACACAAATCCTTTTGGAGACGGCTATTTGGGGAATCGCCGGCATTATACTGGCCAGCCCGTTGCTCGCATGGGTTTGGCTGAACAATACTACGGTCGAGGCTGTGGCATTGACAGACACATTGCTGCGAGTGCCGGCTGCCGCATTGCTTGGCGTACTGCTGGGCGCATTCCTAGCCGTGTTGCTCACACGGGAAAATCACCTGCTCAAATACTTCAAGAACCGATGAGCCCGGTCAGTTCGCCAAGATTGAGTTCGAAACTCAAGCCGCGATCTTCGAAATGTGGTTGATTGCGGGTGTTGGCCATCGCATGCCGCACGAACTCGCCGGCGATCTGTGCCGATTCGGCAAGCCCGCGACCAGCCAGCACCGCGCCGCACAAGGCGGAGGCGAACGCATCACCAGTGCCGTGAATCATATACGGAAGCTTCTCATGAGCAAGCTCAATCTTCTGCGCCACGCCGGTTGACGCGCTCGCCACATAGTTGATGATGCGACCATCACCGCGGTCGATGCCTTTCAGCACCACGTTCTTCGCGCCAAGCTCAAGCAATGCCTCAAGCATCGTGTTCACAGCGGAATCATCCAAATCATGGCCCGGATAATCAGTCTTGGTCAAGATCGCGGCCTCGGTGAGATTCGGCATCAGCACATCCGCGCCGAGCGCCAAAGCGCCCATCGCCTCGCATAGTTCCGGCGTATACGTGGGGTACATGCTGCCGCCGTCGCCCATCACCGGATCGACCAAACGCAACGCATGAGGATACTCGCGGTAGAGCCGTTCGATGATCGCAACCTGTTCAGGGGAGCCAAGGAAACCTGAGTAAATACCGTCCAACTCCACGTCTTCGGCCTGCCAAGCATCCAAATAACCGTTCAGGATATCGGTGGTGTCGTGGAAGGTGAACACCTTGTATTTGGTGTGCGCCGAGAACAGTGCGGTCGGCACCGGGCACACGTCGCAACCAGCCGCCGAGAGAATCGGGATCGCCGCGGTCAGCGAGCATTTGCCGTAACCGCACATGTCATGCACGGCAGCCACACGAGGAATATAATGCGGGTCGCGATCATACAGGGTCACGTCAGTCATGGAATCTCTTTCGGTCGGTATCGAAACGGTCAAGCACCACTCACGAAGCGTAGTCCAGTGAGCGAATCAACGTGTTCGCATGCTCGTATTGAATGCTGCCGATTCTGTGTGCCGGCTGTTCCCGTGCTCGGCGTGTCGCAAGTTTTCCGGCAAGAAAAAACGATGGTCGAAGAGCGTTGAATCCCAATGATTCCAACGGGTTATAAGGGTCTATAGGCAACCGTGATAACGCTGAGCTTGCGCCGCGCCGAGTCGCGCGCGTACTTTCATAACCAACACCTCGCCAACCGCCGAACACGGCAGGCGGGTGGCAAGGAAAAGAACCTCGCGACCAAGCACAACCAGCAAGGAGCACACCATGGCCGAGAACAAGAAGTACCGTTTTGAAACCCTGCAGCTGCACGTGGGCCAGGAGCAGGCCGACCCGGCCACCGACTCCCGCGCAGTGCCGATCTACGCCACTACTTCCTACGTCTTCCACAACTTCGATCACGCTGAGGCTCGCTTCGGCCTCGCTGACCCGGGCAACATCTACGGCCGTCTGACCAACTCCACTCAGGGCGTCTTCGAAGACCGTATCGCCGCCCTCGAGGGTGGTACCGCAGGCATCGCCGTCGCCTCCGGTGCAGCCGCCGTCGAATACGCCGTGCGCAACATCACCCAGTCCGGTGACCACATCGTCTCCTCCAAGAACATCTACGGTGGTACCTTCAACCTGCTCAAGCACACGCTGCCGCGCGATGGCATCACCACCACCTTCGTCGACCCGGAGGTTCCGCAGAACTTCGAGGACGCCATCCAGGAGAACACCAAGCTCGTCTACTTCGAGACCTTCGGCAACCCGAACGCCGATCTGCCGGACTTCGAAGCCATCTCCGAAATCGCTCATAAGCATCATCTGCCGGTGGTCGTCGACAACACCTTCGCCACCCCGTACCTGTTCCGTCCGCTGGAGCACGGTGCCGATGTCGTGGTCGAATCCGCCACCAAGTTCATCGGCGGCCACGGCACCACGCTCGGTGGCGTCGTCGTTGAGGGCGGCAAGTTCAACTGGGCCGAGGTTCCGGGCAAGTTCCCGACCCTGACCGAGCCGGATCCCTCCTACCATGGCCTGAACTTCTACGAGGCTCTGGGCGGCACCGCATTCGTGACCCGCATCCGCGCCATCCTGCTGCGTGACACCGGCGCAACCCTGTCCCCGTTTGCAGCCTTCCTGCTGCTGCAGGGCACCGAAACCCTGTCCCTGCGCGTTGAGCGCCACGTCCAGAACGCGCTGAAGGTCGTCGAATACCTGCAGACCGTGCCGGAAGTCGAGTCCGTCTCCCACCCGTCCATCGAAGGCCGTCGCGACCACGCCCTCTACGAGAAGTACTTCCCGAACGGCGCCGGCTCCATCTTCACCTTCGACATCAAGGGCGGTAAGGATGCGGCACGTGTCTTCATCGACAACCTGCACCTGTTCTCCCTGCTGGCCAACGTGGCCGATGTGAAGTCCCTGGTCATCCACCCGGCTTCCACCACCCACTCCCAGGAGACTCTGGAGGAACTCGAGGATCAGGGCATCCACCAAGGCACCATCCGCCTGTCCATCGGCACCGAGAACATTGAGGACATTCTCGACGACCTGAAGGGCGGTTTCGAAGCCGTTCGTGCCTCCGGTCTGGCCAAGTAAGCCCGGCAGGAAGCATGCTGACTCCGGCTGAAGGGGCATGATGCTGAAGGGGGCATCATGAAAAGCCGGAAAGGCTAGGGAGCCTTGCTCAAAGTCGAAAAGCCCGCACTGACGTCATGCAGTGCGGGCTTTTCCGTATGTTGCCCAGCACTATGTTGCCCAGCTCAAATCAGCGTCGATATATGCTGCAGAACAGGCATCATCCTTAGGAATGACAGACCAACGCACGATGGGGCGAGCCTGTCTTTTTCCGTAAGTTGAAATCATCATCCGGATAACGGGTCCGGAATCTTACGGGAAGAGGAATCATGACTTTCACCAATCCACCGGTGCCGCCGTCTCCAGCCATTCAAGCCATCGATCTGGTCAAGGATTATGGCACCGGTTCCAATGCCGTGCACGCATTACGCGGCGTTAACGTCAGCTTCGAGCGTGGTAAATTCACCGCGATCATGGGACCTTCCGGTTCCGGCAAATCCACGCTGATGCACACGCTTGCCGGACTTGACTCGGCAACCAGCGGGCATATTCTCTTCGGCCGCTCCGATTTGACGAAGATGAACGACAAGCAGCTCACCTTGCTGCGCCGCCATAAAATCGGTTTCATCTTCCAAAGCTTCAACCTACTGCCCATGTTCAGTGCCGAACAGAACATTCTGATGCCGTTGACTTTGGCCGGTACCAGGCCGGACCGTGACTGGTTCAACCTGTTGGTTGAGACCCTAGGTCTTCAACAGCGACTCGATCACCGACCCAATGAGCTTTCCGGAGGCCAGCAACAGCGCGTAGCCATCGCCCGTGCACTGATCGCCAAGCCGAAACTCGTATTCGCCGATGAACCCACCGGCAATCTCGACTCAGTCTCCAGCGCGGAAGTACTGACCTTCCTCAAACGTTCCGTCGATGAGTTGGGGCAAACCATCGTCATGGTCACCCATGATGCGGTAGCGGCCTCCTACGCCGACAGAGCCATCGTCTTCGCTGATGGGCAGATCGTCGCCGACGAAGCACATCCCACTGCCGAAATCATGAACAATCTGCTCATGGCCGAACGCGAACGCGCCACACAGGCAGCAGTGCCCGCGCGCCACGCACGCTAATCAGACAGGGGAGTGAAGTCTTATGTTTTCTATCACGCTCAAATTGATGAAGAAAAGCGCGAAAATGCTGGTTCCGGCCGGAATCGCCATCCTGATTGGCGCCGCATTCATCGCCACCACATTCCTGTTCTCAAACACAATGAATGATTCGCTGATCCGCCAGCAGACCGCCGTCTACGCCGGTGCGGATGCGATGGTGTTGACCGACCTGCCTGAACACCCCACCGACGCTCAGTCCGATGAAGCGTATTCGCGTACCGTGGCCGACTACCATCTCGATCGTATACGTACCATTGATGGCGTCGAAGGTGTACGTGCTGTCACTGCAACCAATATCAGGTTGTCCAACGGCAACCACCATGCCACCGGTTATGCCATCAACACGGGTGAAACGAACCTGCTACCTGTGACCGTCATACATGGTGACCGCCCCGTCGATAACCGCGAAGTCGCTCTGCCTGAACATATCGCCAAACAGCTTGACTTGCACGTGGGAGATATGGTGCATGTCTCACGCGGAAACACTGCCGAAAGCCAAGGCTCAGCCGACAGCATTGAAGCACGCGTGACAGGTCTGACCGATGATCCCAATAATGTCTATGCGTACGACGGTGGTGCCTCGATTCTCTCTGAAGATCTCATGGCTTTCGCCAATGGGGTCGCCGATTTCAACCAAGTCAACGCCACCTCCATTTACCTCGACCTTGATACCCAAACTGATACGGCCGCCATCAAGCGTCTTCTGCCTCGCTACAGCCGGCTTGTGAATCGCGCCGAAGCAGACCGACTTGCTGTGGAATCCCTTAGCGCCAACGGCACCAGCGTTGTCACCATATTCCTCTTGAGCTTCGGCATGCTCGCCATGCTGGTGGCTGCTCTGGTGATAGCCAACACGTTCCAGGTGCTTGTCGCACAACGTCGACGTACCCTGGCACTGCTGCGCACGATTGGTGCCATGAAACAGCAGCTGTATGTGTCGGTGATTATCGAAGCCGCCGTACTCGGCCTATTGGCTTCCGTACTGGGCGTCGCGCTGGGCATTGGCCTGATGGCTGCTTTGTGCGCGTCCGGAATCATGGCATCAACGGGTATGGATGCGCGACTGGTATTGAGCTGGCAGGTGTTCGTTGTGCCGATGGCATTCGGCATGCTGATGACGATGTTGGCTTCGCTGAGCTCGGCTCGTAGCGCCACTGCAGTCACCCCGCTGGAAGCATTGCGCCCAATCGAACTAACCGATACGCGTCGTGCCGGTGTTGTGCGGGGTATCGTAGCTGCAATCCTGTGCATTGGCGGTGCAGCCCTTACCGGATTCTCCATCTGGCAGATGCGCGTATCGATAACCGGTCAGGATTCTTTGGTCAAAGACCACTATGCCACCGTGCTGCTGATGTCCATTGGCGGCTGTGCGATGGTATTCCTCGGCCTGATCCTTTCGGCCGCATTCTGGCTTCCTCTCCTGATGCGTGGCGTGGGGGCACTGGTGGCGCTCGCTGGCCCCAGCGCCACGGTGGCGAACGCCAATATTCAGAAGAATCCGCGGCGCGTGGCTGCAACAGGTGCTGCGCTGCTAATCGGCGTCACCTTGGTGGCCACTATTGCCACCGGTGCCACCAGCGCCAAACAAACGATGGGTGCGGCCCTTGCCTCCCGCTATAGCGTGGACATGATTGCTTTCGGCGCTGACATGACCGACAAGCAAGCGACTAAGGCCGCGGAAACCAAGGGAATCTCTGGTTCGGTATACATGCCTACCACGGTGATGACCACCACGATGGACAATGGGGAAACGCTGCATATGCTGGTCGCTGGTGTTGATAGCGCCGCGAGTTTGCACAAGGTGATGAAAGCCGATTTGCGCGGAGTCTCCATTGATAGTAGCCACGTACTGCTGCCCCAGCGTAATGCCGCTAGCGGCAAGGAGCTGAAATTCAATGTTTCCGATATCGTGCTGAAATCGTCTGCGGATGGCGATACCGATAATGCAAATGGTGCCGATGCAACCTTGACGCTTAAGCCGCAACAATCCGACTACCGTCGTATTTCTTCGTACTATGATGCCGTGGCCTTCATCGACGCCAAGTATTTTTCGGATGGTGATCTCACCGCAACCGGTCACATGCTGCTTATGCGTGTTGATGCTGATGCAGCAGGAGTCACACTGAACGACGTACTCACCAATGTGCAACAAGCGTTCTCCGCATCGACAGGCGTTACGGTTTCAGGCCCGGTGGCGGAACGCAACATGTGGGAAACCATGATCAACGGCATGATGGCATTGCTCGTGGGGCTCATTGCCGTGGCGGTACTGATCGCACTCGTCGGCGTGGCCAACACATTGTCATTGTCGGTGATTGAGCGCACCCGCGAATCCGCAACCTTACGAGCCATCGGCATGACCCGGGGTCAGCTGCGGCGCTCGCTTGCCGTGGAAGCCTTGCTCCTTGCGCTGGTATCCGGCGTGGCTGGCGTACTGCTGGGCACACTGTTCGGCTGGATTGGCTCCTACATGGTGTTCAGCCTGTACGGCACGGTGGCGTTCCCATTCGATTGGGGCGGCAACGGCCTGATGCTCGGTATAGCCGCTATCGCCGCGCTGATTGCCAGCATCGCGCCCGCCCGTCGAGCGGTCAGCGTTCCTCCTGTAGTCGCGCTGGCCGAAGCCTAGCGCAGTAGCGTAAAGCGATGGTCTGCACATTACGGTGTGCAGACCATCGCTTGTATGAAGCAACACGAAGTCTGTCCTTGATGACTTGGTGGCATGTTGGCGTGATTTGTGTAATCTGTGTGATCACACCAGCCGATTGTCATAAGCGAACACCACAGCCTGTACGCGATCTCGCGCGTTGATTTTCGCCAGAATGTGCGCCACATGGGTTTTCACCGTAGGTAGGGAGATAAAGAGTTTGTCCGCAATCTCCTGATTGCTCAGTCCATGAGCGATTTCCACCAGCACCTCACGTTCACGGTCGGTGAGCAGATCAAGCTCCGGATCGGTGTAGAACGGTTGGGTGATTGACGGCGTGTTTGCCGCCGCCGTTGCAGAGGCTGAGGAGGCTGTTGAGGATTCGGAAGTTGCAGTACCCGAGGCCTTACCAGCCGCATAACCATCTTGCATCATTGTTTCAATAAGACGTTTTGTGGCGGACGGCGCAATAATCGCATTGCCATGGAACACAGTGCGAATCGAGTTGAGCAGCGTTTCCGGTTCCGTATCCTTCAGCAAGAATCCTGATGCGCCTGCGGTGATGGCGGCCATTACGTATTCGTCCAAGTCAAAGGTCGTCAAAATAATGACGCGAGTCGTGTGGTGGGGTGTGTCGACGGACTCAACGTCGCCGCTGGATTCGTCGGCCAGTCCAGCGATACGTCGCGTTGCCTCAATCCCGTCCATGCCGGGCATGCGCACATCCATCAACACCACATCAGGATGCAATGATTCGGCGAGCGCAACCGCTTGAGCGCCATCTGCAGCCTGACCCACCACGGTCATATCGGTCTGCGAGTTAATCACCATGGAGAATCCGGCTCGCACCAGTTCCTGATCATCGGCAATGACCACACGAATGTTTCTACTCTTGTTCATAACTTCCACTGTATCCGCTCCCGCAGTTCCACTCGTACTGTATCCGCTCCTTTGCTCGCGACGCATCTTCACTGTAGGTTTCCTAACGCTGACTGTAGGATTTTCAACATTGACTGACGGATTTATAACGAAATATGTTGGAAAACCGTCAGTCAACGTTGGAAAACCGTCAGTCAGTGTGCAAAAACCGTCAGTCAAGGATGATCAGCGATGGAGGGAGGCCAGTTGCTGATTCAACGGCTGCGCTGGATGCAGCAACAGGTGCGATGAAGACTCTGTGTGGGACTCATCGCTGAATCCTGTTTTGCGCAGCACGGCAAGCAGCTCGCGCATATGCGCCAATGCCGTGCGCCCGCGCTTGCTGATCGAAGCAAACGCATCCGCTATCTGTGAGGCTTCAGGCGCAGGGGAGCTGTGTAGCAAATCCAGACCTGCGTCGGCTTGTACAATCACCGACTCCAAAGTGGCCAGTACTTCGGCCTGCATGGCAGCACCAATACGCTCACGTTCAAGATTCGCAGCCAGTGTTTTCTGACGCTCCTGCTCGGCTTGCAAAGCCTCTGCGCGCTGCTGCAACACTAACGCGTTTGCTCCTCGAGAACGAGTCCATCGGGCGGCGGCGATGCATGCGAAACCAGCCATCATCACCATGCCACCCGGCAGCAATCCACCAAGAATCACGCTCCAGACGTTTGCGGAATAGCGCCCCGGCAAAACCAGCTGCGCAGCAACGCTCCATAAACTGGTCCCATTCCATCCGGCTGAGATCGTGATGCCGAGCACCCAGGAATCAACCACCAAAGCGATACTCACCCAGCGCCATGCCTGCTCGCGCCCATAGAGCACAGCGGAATAGACGGACACCAATGCAAACACATTCACCGCCAGAGCATGCGCCGGCATGATGGAAGCCGGCATCAGCAATTGTATCAGCGACATGATCGCCATTGCCAAAGCGCTTGCTTCGGGGAACCGACGGCGGAATGCAACCGGTAGCAGCAGCGCAATAGTCAGCATGGTGGTAAACGCTCGGTTGGGAGACTCCCAATGGATGCCATCATTGGCGAGCACTCGCAGATCGTTATAGGTGGACGAGTTGAACAGCGCAACCAACATTAGGGCGGCGAGCATATCCATCAACAGATAATGCCGCTCGGTCCATTGCGCCAATCTGCCAATCCAGTTGAACCGGTGAGAAGGCTCGCCCTGCTCAAAACGCTGTGCATGCATTACAGCGGGAAGACGCGCAGCCCATGACCGAATGGTCTGTTTTAAGGCATCCATTATCCGAGTCCATATCGGCACAATGATTGGCTCGGAATGATTGGTATGACTGTCAAATGGGAGATTGGCGCCACCCGGCATCGCACTGGCGTCACGCTCGTGGCCTTGCGCGGCGGGGCGTATGGGGGAGAGCGGAATTGACGCCGACACCGCAAACCCTTGGCCGCTCAACGGGCCGGCTGAAACCGTACCGCCGAGCGCTTCAATACGCTCATGCATACCAATCAGGCCATAGCCCGGTCGATGTCCGTCTTGCGCGGCTTGAGCGCCGAGACCATCATCGGCAATGGTTACCGACAGTGCTGCATCCGACCAATGTTCGCTGATGCGCACGTGAGCTCCCGTGCCCGCATGTTTGCGAGCATTCGTCAGCGCCTCCTGTACGAGTCGGAACACTGCTTCACTGGCTTGCGCGGACAGTCGCTCCGGCTGCGCCGAACCGGTTACCGTATGCGAAACATTGGTGGAGCCTCTCCATAATGAAGGAATATTGCGATACGCGATTGCGCCGCCCGCCGATTCGTGGTCGGCTTGTGAGCCAAACACCGAAAACAATCGTTGCATATCATGCTGCGCACGTTCCGCTTCATGACGTATCGTGCCCATCGTGGTACGTGCCAATTCGATGTCATGCGCACCGGCATACCGGCCGCCATCCGCCTGCACAATGATTGTGGAGAGCGTATGCGCTACCACATCATGCATATCGCGAGCAATGCGAGCACGTTCGGCAAGCGCGGCGATACGGGTCTCCTCCGCCTTCCTCGCTACAATCGCGGCATTCCGTTCACGCATTGCCGTGACTGTGGCGCGTCGCGCCCGCTGCCATAACGCCATGATGATAATGCTGACTGCGCAGATGGCAATCACCGTTGCCATGATGAACGTGTCCTCGAGGATTTTCATGCCGCAGCTGCCTGCGTTGGGAGTACTGATACCTGCGGCGGGGCAAATTGGAAGCGACGTGGCAGTGGGAAGCCAGCTGGTCAAGTCTATGTTGAATCCAGCGGCGGAACCGAACAGCGGGCCGATATTGAATACCACACCCCAAACCACACCGCCAAGCAGACTCATCGCCAGTGCCGTGACGACAAACCGTACGGTATGGCGAGCATCGCCGTACACCAATACGGAATACAACATGATGAGCGCAAGAAAATCGCAATAGATAATCGCCGGGCCAACAATCAGATGCGTCACCGTGAGACCGACGAACATCCATGCCGCGGTTTCTGGGCGAGTTCTGCGCAAAGTCAGCGGAACAATGCTCGGCACGCTCCACAACACATTCGCCAACGACGATGAACGAAACAGCAATCCCGGGGTGGTGTTCGGATCGGTACTCGTGGCAATCAGCGAACCCAATGCCAACAGCACCAAGGCAAGCAGCGCATCAGACAATACGGTTTGATACGATTTGCCGCCAAGCTTGGCCAGTTGCATCCGAACATTCGCAATCCATCCCATAAGTTCCAAGGCTAACGCGCGCGAAGATGAACCGGCATCACCCATAAGACTGATTTGTGGGCTAAAGTCAGGAATCATGACAATGCTTTGCAAATACTATGTGCCGGGTCTCGCCATTGAAGACCATTCCATCGACGTGCCGCTGGACTGGACCGGCAAAGTGCCGGGTCAATCGTTCGATGGAGAAACCATCAAACTGTTCTACCGTGTAGTCACCACACCTGAACATGTGCACGACGACCTGCCGCTGCTGATTTTCCTGCAGGGCGGTCCCGGCGGTGCAGGTCCACGCCTGAACAGCCCCACCTCCGATGGTTGGATTGAGGAAGCGAGCAAGCATTTCCGCATCATTCTGCCCGACCAGCGTGGTACTGGCCGCTCGTCGCGCGTCGATACGCATACGATGGCGCGACTGGCCGCCGCCCACGAAGGTGATGCCGCGGGTGCCGCCCGCGCGCAAGCCGACTTTTTGAAGAAGTTCCTTGCCGACTCCATCGTCCGTGATTTCGAGCACCTGCGCTTGACTGAATTCGGCGGATGCAAGTGGGTCACGATGGGCCAAAGCTATGGTGGATTCCTGACGCTCACCTACCTGTCGCTGTTCCCGTCTGGTGTAATTGCCAGCTTCACTACCGGCGGCATCCCGCATGTGCCGGCTGACGCCACCGAAGTCTACGAGCATACCTTCCCGCGTATGGCTCGCAAAACCCAGCAATTCTACGAGCGTTACCCGCAGGATAAGGAGCGCGTGGAAACGCTGGCGGACAAGCTGCCGACTGTGGATGATGTCGCGGAATTCACCGGCAAACTCACCGATTCTGTGCTGGGTTCCATGGCGGAAACCGATGTCGATCATCGACTGGGATTGATTGCCGGCATGGCCGCACACGGATTCCCGCTACTGCCCAACGGTGATCCGCTGACCGTGGAACGACTGCAGTGCTTGGGCTCCGACTTCGGCATGAAGCCGAGCTTCGAACGTGTGCATTGGATCCTCGATGATGCGTTCCTGACTTCGGACGGCGAGTCGTGTGCGGATGCCGATTTGTCCGATGAATTCATGGCCAAAGTCATGAACGCCACTGCGTCCCGTCCGCTCTATTGGCCGTTGCAGGAGTTCATTTACGCGAATGGTGAGCTGGATGAGCCGATTCGCTGGGCGGCACAGCGCGTGCGCGAGACCAAGCCGGAATTCGGAACTGAGACTCGTCCGTTGAACTTCACTGGTGAAGCCATGTTCCCATGGATGTTCGAACAGGAAGCCGCGTTGCGCCCGTTCAAGCCTGCCATGGATGTGCTGATGGAAGACACGCACTTCGGTGTGATTTATGACGAAGATCAGTTGGCTCGCAACGAAGTGCCGCTGCAGGCAGCTGTCTACTTCGACGACATGTATGTGGACTCCGGCATGCAGCTCGACACACTGAGCCGCGTAGGCAACAGCCACTACTGGACCACCAACGAATTCGAGCACGACGGTCTGCATGGTTCGCAGGTGTTCAAGCATCTATGGAATGAAGCGCTGAACCGCGGCGATCTCGAAGAACTGTTCTAATACGTGCCCCCTGGCCCCCTCTGATGAGGGGTGTCGCGAAGGCGACTGGGGAAGAGAAGCAAAGCGGTTTGAAGCCGCGGAATGGCATCATCGGTTGTCTGCCGATGTCAATCGTTTGCAAAGGAGTCTTTCATGAATAACTCGACTATTGGATTCATTGGATATGGCAATATGGCTCAGGCCATCGCCCAAGGATTAGTGGATGCCGGCGTGGTGCACGGCCATCAGATCGTGGCCTGCGCCGCACATTATGACAAGCTTGAAAAGAACGCTGCGAAGCTTGGCGTGCGCCCTTTGCATAGCGCCGTGGAAGTCGCCGTGGCCGCTGATGTGGTGATCATTGCCATCAAGCCGTATCAGATCGACTCGGTTATCAAGCCGTTGGCGCATGAGCTTGCCAAGCCGGGCAAGCTCGTGGTGTCCATCGCTGCCGGCTGGGATCTGAAGAAGTATCAGGATCTGTTCGCCACCGAAGACGGCGAATCCGTGGAATCGCCGGATATCCATATCCAGTGCACGATTCCGAACACGCCGATGGCCGTGGGCAAGGGCGTGCTGGTTACTGAGTCGGTCAACACGCTGAATGAAGCTGAGACGCAAACGTTCGAGGAACTGTTCGGCTCGATTAGTTTGATTGAACGCGTGGATACCGCGCATATGAATGTCGCTATGGTGATTGCTGGTTGTGCTCCAGCCTTTACGGATATGTATATCGAGGCATTGGGCGATGCCGGTGTGCAATACGGTTTGCAACGCGCCACCGCATACCGTTTGGCCGCCAAAATGGTGGAAGGTGTGGGCGCGCTGTACATGGCTACCGGAACCCATCCGGGTGCCATGAAGGACGCCGTCTGCTCGCCTGGCGGCACCACGATTAAGGGTGTTGCTCAGCTTGAAAAGGATGGATTCCGCGGTTCGGTGATTGATGCCGTCGATGCGATTGTCGGCTGATCGTGCTGATCGGTTCCCCTCGATGAGGGGAACCGTCATCGTAACTATTACAGCAAGCTGCTGCTGCGTGCGCCGATAATGCGTATGTAGCGTTGTGTGTTGTGTCCAGCATCTCTCTAGACTGGGAACCATGTCTCTTACTATCGGAATTGTCGGACTGCCCAACGTTGGCAAGTCCACTATGTTTAATGCGCTGACCCGCAACAATGTGTTGGCTGAGAACTATCCGTTCGCCACCATCGAGCCGAACACGGGTATTGTGCCGCTGCCGGATAATCGTCTGCCTGTGCTGGCCAAGCTGGTCAACACGGAGAAGATTGTGCCGGCCACGGTGACTTTCGTGGATATCGCTGGCATCGTCAAGGGCGCATCTGAGGGCGAAGGCTTGGGTAATAAGTTCCTGGCCAACATTCGTGAAGCGGATGCCATCTGCGAGGTCGTGCGCGCATTCGAGGATGACGATATCGTGCACGTCAATGGCAAGGTCGATCCGGCCGACGATATCGACACCATCAACACCGAGCTGATTCTTGCTGATCTGCAGACCATCGAGAATGCGCTGCCGAAGCTGGAGAAGGACCTGCGCGGCAAGAAGATCGAGCCGGCATACATGGAGGCTGTCAAGCAGGCCAAGACTATTCTCGAAGCCGGCGAGACTCTGGACAAGGCTGCGCGTGAAGGCCGCTTCGACAAGGACTCCGTCTACGATCTGCACCTGATGACCGCCAAGCCGTTCATCTACGTGTTCAATGTGGACGACAACGAGTTGGCCAATGACGAGCTCAAGAAGAAGCTCGCCGCATCCGTGGCGCCTGCTCCTGCCGTGTTCCTGAATGCGCAGTTCGAGGCTGATTTGACCGAGCTCGATGAGGCCGATGCCCGCGAAATGCTGGCGGACGCTGGCCTTTCCGAGTCTGGTCTCGACCAGCTGGCTCGCGTGGGTTTCGACATTCTGGGCCTCCAGACCTTCCTGACCGCAGGCGTCAAGGAAGTGCGCGCATGGCAGATCCACAAGGGTTGGACCGCCCCGCAGGCCGCCGGTGTGATTCACACCGACTTTGAGAAGGGCTTCATCAAAGCCGATATCGTCTCCTACGATGACTTCGTTGCTGCCGAAGGCTCCATGGCCAAGATCAAGGAGGAAGGCAAGCTCCGCCAGGAAGGCCGCGACTACGTGATGCAAGACGGCGACATCGTCGAGTTCAAGTTCAACGTGTCCAAGTAATCGGAGCAGTGATTGCTGCATAGCATCGAGGGCCTCGGAATCCCAGTGATTCCAAGGCCCTTGTTGTTTTATCGCGCATTACCTCGCCTCGTCTCAGCTCAATGGCGCGGGATACGAATGCTGACATGTATCAGTCGTGATATCTCTCCCACGTGGGAATAGGGACTGTGATCCGATTGCCAGCGACGGCGCTCCTGTTGCGGGAATATACTCAGGATGGAGATTCAATTCATATGAGGTATCGGATGGGAGATGCGGCATGCCGGAGCTGAGTCGGTTCTTCGGGATTATCGTTCGCATGATGTACCAGGACGAAAGCGAGCATCACAAGCCGCACGTCCATGTGTACTACGGCGACTTCAAGGCATCCATCGGCATCGATGGCGAGCTGCTGGCCGGCTCACTTCCAGCCAAGCAGTACAAGCTGGTGGCCGCATGGCTGGTGCTGCATGAGGATGAGCTGTACAAGGCATGGAACGAGGCCGTGTCCGGACGTCCGTTCGACCGTATCAAGCCGCTTTCGTGAGGAAGGGAGCCCGTCATGTTCGAGGTAAACGGCATCCTGTATGCGGATGAACCCGCCCGGGAGTTGGAAGTCCAATCGGCCCGCGTCACGGATGATCATGTCATGCTGGTGACGTTCTCCACCGGCGAGACGCGCCTATGCGATTTCACCGAAATGTACGACGATGTCCCCGCCTTCGACCCGCTGCGGGATGAAAAGACGTTCGAGGACTTCCATATCGATCACGGGGTTCTGACCTGGCGTGACGGCGACATCGACATCTCTCCAACATATCTGTACGAACATTCGTATGAATACGCCGCTCATGGCGAACTGGTTTCGGCGTGATGTCGTCAGTCGGCATCGCACCATTCCGAAAACTGTAAGTTTCGGTTCAAACCCTCGCGCAGGTAGGGTTGAACGATAGTTGTTTTCGGCTGTGTTATCGTAATAGGTAGAGCCGACGCTGCTCCCGGACGATGGACAAGTACCCGGTTTGACAAGACTTGCCATGCATGAGGAGTATGACGGTTATGCCTTGGTTTGTTCTTGTAATTTCTGGCATCTGTGAATCTGTGTGGGCTATTGCACTTGACCGCTCCAAGGGATTATCCCGACTGATTCCCACCGTGGTGTTTGTGATTGGCCTCGTTGCCAGCATGGGCGGACTTTCCTATGCGATGAAACACATCCCCATTGGTACTGCATACGCGATATGGGTTGGCATTGGTGCAGCAATCACTGCTGTTTACGGCATGCTTAGCGGAGAGGACGCCGTTTCACTAATACGGATTCTGCTCATCATTGGACTGGTCGCCTGTGTCATAGGGCTAAAGCTCGTTGATTGATTACAGATATACAGAGTCCATTCCTTGAATAGGGGAGTGGATCGTTCTGTTTCTGCGGTTCAGTGCTAGCATGCAGGTCTATTGATTCCGGTCAGTGAAAGGAGCAATATGAGCGAGACCATCGAAACCGAACGCCTGTTGCTGCGCTCGTGGAAGGTGAATGATGAGGCCGAAGCGGCTTCGCTATTCCGGTACGCTTCCGATCCTGAAATCGGATTGCTGTGCGGATGGCCGCCGCATACCAGTGTCGAAGGCAGTATGAACGACATCAGGAACATTCTTGCGGTGGAGAACAACTGGGCCATCACCATCAAAGACAACGGCGACGAGCCGGTCGGCAGCATCGCGCTCAAGCCTGTCAGCCATTACACCATTGACCCGGTCGAGGCCGATGATGCACTGAGGGAACGCTATGGCAAGTATCTCGGTGATAATGCAATGGAACTTGGCTATTGGATCGGTCGCCAGTTCTGGGGCAATGGCTACATGCCCGAAGCTTTGAATGCCGTACTCGGATACGCGCTTGATACGTTGCATAAGGACGCCGTGTGGGGCGGGCATTACCGGGAGAACACCCAATCCGGTCGCGTGATGGCCAAATGCGGCATGAAGACGGTCTGTGAGTCGAAGCATGACTACTTCGGACTCATTGACGAATACCATGATGATGTCTTCCACATCATCATCGCCGACGAATGGAGATCGGAACATGAGGTTATCGGATATGCGAGTGACTTTGCGCTGAAGATGTCGGAAGAAGCAGAATGATAGAGCCTTCCGGGTTGCGCACTGTGAGGAGGCGTGGAAGGCTGCTATTGGTTTGAATCCTATTGCGTGACCATGACCGTGCACAAGCCGATTGCCGGCGAGCTGTTGGCGGTTCCCTGCACCACAGCCGACTTCTGGACCAACCCTCAGACCGATTGCGACCTGCTCACCTTCGGCCCTAATGCCCTCGGTGATATCCATCTGCTTGTGGATGTCTGACCCGAAGGGTTCTTGACAAAGACGCATACTGCCGTCGTGTATATGTCCATAGTGGTCATTTCCATACCTGCGGTACGGGACTGACAAAGCGCCTACATCATCGAAGTTCGTCTTCACGACGGCCTACGACATGATGCGGGCGCTTTCGCATATCAGTTCTTGTTTTTCCTTGGCCTGCCGCCGCCGACTCCACGGCCGGGACGATTGGCGTTCCATTCGTCGATGGTCTCGGGGAGCCAGCCGCGTGTGCGTCCGATCGTCGCGTCGGGTTCTGGCAGCTTGTAGGCGCTGACCGCCGCGGTGGATATGTCTAGCCGTTTGGCGACGTCGGTGACGCTCATGTAATGCACGGTCATTTTGCCCACCCCACTGCTATGCACATGATGCCCGCCGCGATGGAGAACAGTCCTGCTGCGAGTGTATGTCCGGTGATGCCATTGGCGAGTCCTGCGATGCCGAGCGCGAGCCCTGCGATTGCGAGTAGCTTTCTTGTGTTCATAGTGTTCCGATGTGTACTCTGGGAGAGGGGTTCCGACTAATTGGTCTAGCCGGAACCTTTGTCACTTCTTGCGACGCTTCGGCGCTGGCCTGTCGTCCCGTTCGATTGTCGCCATCGCGGCTGCGATGATGCCGAGCGCCGTGTTGACGTCTTCCAGAATCCTCATCGTTCACCTCCTTTCTCTGTTATGTTTTCCTTGGCATAAATAATATTATCGCAGATAATAAAGATAAATAAGGTGGTAACGTGCGACATGCTGAGTATTCCAACGATTTCAGGAAATAGGCCTATGGGTTGGTTGGTTTGCTCCACGCCGAGCGCTACCAATTGGGGGAGATCAACTGCAGCCGCAGCCGGTTCCCCGATGCCATGAAACGCGGTCTCGTGGCGAACGTGGAAAGAATGGTGAGGGTCGGAGACCGCGAAACCATCGGCAAGGCCGTGAGGAACGACCCGCACGGTGCCCGTTACGCCAGAATCCCCAACGGCCCTACCTGCGGCTTCTGCATCATGCTCGCATCCCGCGGCACGATCGAGGACATGCTGACCGAGAAACACTACAGGGAAACCTACGTGGACACGTTCATCCCCCAATTCGAGGATGATGAGCCGGTCAGCTTCGACAAGTGGGCGATGCGGCAGATCGCCGCCGAAAAATGGATACGCGCGACCGTCAATGGCTGTTCGACGGAGCCGAACCGAAGCGGACACAAGGGGATGGGGCCGATTCGTCTCCAAAGGAAATCGGAGTGGCTGAACGGATGGAACGCAGCGGATTCCGAAAACAATTCTGGAAAACCGCAGAATAATCGAGAACGTGGTAGCCGCCGGGGAGAAACGCGGAATAGTCATTGGTATGATCGATGGCATCACGATTAACGTCGCTTTCGCCAAAACCGGTAACAACCCGGTGCGAGTGACGAGCATCCATCCTGTGGGGAAAGGGTAATCCATGGCACGCTCGATAGAGCAGATAAGGCTCTCCGAACAGCGAGGAGACCAGCTCGCCCTTGCCATGATCACCTTCCTCAAGGCAAACGGATATGACAATGACGCCGCCTACGCGCAGGAATTGTTCGATCATGACGGATCAACCTATCCGATAGAAACCGGATTGGAGGTCATCATGGACAATCATCTTGATCCCGCGCCGGCGTTGCCTCTATTCAACCTCTTATATGAGGATGATGACTTGTTCCGCGAGGAGTATCGTGATTTCCATGATTACATCGCTCGGTGGCGGTCTGACCACCAACAACGACAGTAATTAGATTCGTGAAGCCACTCATTCGAGTGGCTTTTCTCATATTCATAGGACTTACGCCCATACGTTTCGGCATGGGTGGGCGCAGCCATGCGCATTGCAACAAGAATGGCAGTCCACGCGCGGCTTCAGCGCGGCAAACCAGCAACAGACAGGAGCCAACATCATGGCAGAAGAACAGGTGGAACAGCAGTCATCTCCGGAAAGCGGCGAACAGACTCATGATACGGATAGGAGCACTGCGAAGCCGAACGTTCCGGCGCAGCGCACCTATTCGGAAGAGGATGTGAACCGCATCGTCAAGGAACGATTGGCCCGGGAGCGAGCCAAGAAAGCCGATTACGACGAATTCAGGGAAAAGGCTGGCAAGGCCGACGAGCTGCAATCCGAACTGGAGAAATCCAAGGCCGAGACGGCCGAGCTCCGTGCGAAGGTCGAACAGGCCGAACATGAGAAGCAGCTGGCGAACATCCGTTCCAACGTGGCCGCGAAATACGGTATCGCCGATCCGACCATGAATCGTAAATCCGCAGGTCTTGACCTGACCCCGGAGACCCAAGCCGAAATCTGGCAGAAAGCGGCATACCAGAGCGCGTTCATGCAGCTCGTCCCGCAGATCAACCTGCCGGGCAAGGGCGTGCGCGTGCCTATCATCACCGGCGACCCGGTCGGCAGCGTCGCGCTCAAGCCCGTCAGCCATTACACCATTGACCCGGTCGAGGCCGATGATGCACTGCGGATGAATGGCATACTGCATAGCTAGATTATTCCGGTTGTGCGTAATGCGTAGACGTTGTCGTTAGAAAAACAACGCGGCTTCCACGTTACTTATAGATCTGGGTCCTTATTGCATGGCCTTACGTGATATCAGCGCAACGATTCCGAGAGTGACGATAATGATTGCGGCTGCTGCGGCGAAGCTGCCAATCATCGCAGATTCGTAGGCGTGGGAAGCTGTCTGTCGTATCAGCTCACCTGTCACGTTAGTGAATTCAGTTGCCTGTTGGAAGTCCAGCGTTACGGAACCGGCGGATTGCGGATTCAGTCGGGCGGATTGTGCGAGATGATGGAATCCCGTCACGTACAATCCACTTTGTATGCTGCCGAAGATTCCCACACCGATGATGGATCCAAATTGACGGAACACCGTCAGCAGACTGGAACCGGCGCCGGACTGCTCAATAGGCACCCGGCCCATCGCCCAAGTCAGCATTGCCGGCTGGCCTGCCCCCAGTCCGAATCCTGCCACGATCTGACCGATCAGCACTGTCGACTGTTTCGCGATTTCGCTAGGCCACCACATCGCGGCGCCAATCATCAGCATACCGGCAGCCAAACATCCCAAAGACAATAAGCTCGCTCCGCGCGAATTCATCCGAGCAACAATCCAATCGTTCATCCGTGCTCCCACAATGGATGCGATGACCAGTGGCGTCAACAGCATTCCGCCAATGAACGCGTCGTGACGCAGCACCGTTTCTAGGTAAGCCGGCATGATGAATATAATGCCGTACATTGAGAAGTTCAGCATCATCAATGCCGGTGCGCAAGCGGCAAACGACGGATCCTTCATCAATCCGATTTCCATCAGCGGATTGTGGGATGCGCGATCATGCAGTACGAATCCAGCAATCATCACAACGCCAACCAGCATCGGAATCCAGGCGTTCACGGCCAGAACACCATGCTGTGCATTGACCAGGCCAGCGGAGAACAGGGCGAATCCGGTGAACATCATCGCAACCGACAGCCACGGCATATGCAACGATTGGACTTTGCGCGACGCGTTCGCCTGCGGAACAATCGCGCGGATAATCATGATTACAGCAAGGAACACTAGGCCATCAAATCCGAAGATACCGCGCCAACCCAGCGACGCGGTGAGCGCGCCGCCGACGAGCGGGCCGAACGGGACACCTAGCGTGCCGGCTATCGCCCATGTGGTCATGGCGCGGGACAGTTCGGGACCTCGAAAGAGGATGCCGAGCAGCGCCTGTCCCATCGGGATGACCACACCTGCGCCGGCGCCCATGACCGCCCGTGAGACGAGCAATACCGGTACATTGCCGGCTGTAAGACCGATTACCGATGCGACGACGAACAATCCCAATCCGGCAAGCATGGTTTTCAGATGGCCGAGTCGGTCGCCGAGAAATCCCGCCAGCAGAACTACGGCCGCGAATACAAGATTGTAGATGGACACGACCCATTGTTGCTCCGCCATATTCGCTCCGAATGATTCGGCGATGTTCGGCAGCGCCACATTAAACGCCGTGGTGTTGATCATCATCACCAGTTCGGCTGCGCATAAGCAAAGCAAGGCATGATTCAGTTGCTGAGTACTTGTGTTATTCATTCTTCATCCACTAAGATACGAATCCGTTTCTTATAAACAACATGTGATTATAGAGAGCTTTAAATAAGAAACGCCGTAGTATCCTGTAGGGGGCAATATAAAGAGTGATTATCCACAACGCCCATGCCATTGGAGATAGCCCATGGAAGCGAGCACCGCATCAAAACAAACGCGCCGTAGAGGTAAAGCTTTGGAAGCAGCCATTCTGGAGGCCGCATGGGAGCAGCTATCCACATGCAGTGCCGAAGAGTTCACCTTCGACAATGTGGCCGCCAAAGCGCACACCAGCAAGCCGGTGCTGTACCGACGCTGGCCGAATCGCACGGAATTGTTCGTGGCCGCCATGAAGCAGCATCGTGTCCATGCCGCCATTGAGCGGCCGAACACCGGCACGCTCAGGGGTGATGTCATCTCCATTCTCCAGCAGCTCAACAGCAAGCAATCCGATGCGGTGATGGTGCTAGCCAAGTTCGGCGTCTACGCCAACTGGCTCGGTGTGAGCGCGCATGAACTGTATGAGCGCACGATGATTAGCGACCAGCCCAGTATCATGATGGCCATCGAAAACGCGCGGGCGCGCGGCGACATCACCTGTGAACTGCCGGAGTCATTGTTGCGTATGTCCGGAGAACTCGGGCGTGCGACCATCGTGCGAGACATGCGTCCGTTGTCCGAAGCGGACATCATTGCCACGGTCGACGAGCTGTTCCTTCCGCTCGTTGACCATTATGAGCATCAAGCGCGAATCGCCGCCAAGAAGTAATGTATTACATGTAGCTAGATGGACAGTGCAGAAAGGTCCAACGGTGCAAAGTGGCAATAATACCGTGAACTCCACGATTCGATATGCAACTTCTAACCCTTTTTACGCTCGCACGAGTGATCACGGGTATGAGACTTGCGTGGAACACTTGTGCATGACGGGGTGCCTGGCTGGCGGTTTTGCGCAGCAATTCAGACACCTTGATGACGGATTGTTAGCTGGCCTGTTTCATGATCTCGGCAAGTACTCGCAGGGTTTTCAAAAAAGGATTCGAGATCCTGAGCATACTGGCAAGGTGGATCATTCTACTGCAGGGGCAATGTTATTGGTGCAGAATCGTCGCTTTGCGTCAGCTTTGGCGGTGGCAGGTCATCACGCAGGATTGGGTGATTTTGGAAGTGCAGGGGACCGAGAGGGTTCGACATTCAGTGCGCGTATGAACAGAGCTTTTAACGCGGGTGATAATAATCCGCTTGCCTTAGCGAGTGCGTGGAAAAAGCAAATAGACGTCCCGCAGTCAGCATTACAGGCGAGGAGTGTGACTGCTTCAGAAAAGAACTCTCAAGTCAAACAATCAGAGGACGACCATTGCTACTCCGACATGATGCTAACGCGCATGCTGCTGTCGGCATTGGTAGATGGAGACCGGCTTGATGCGGAATTCTTCACCTCCAATCGTGAAGATCGTGCCGAGCATCAGCTGTTGGAGCGGCTGAAAGAACAACTAGGTTCGGAAACTCTGTCGGGATGCCGAGCTCCGGAGTGGAATGATCTGCGTGAAGCAGCATTGGCAACATCCGCTGATTATCAAGCAGGGAATCACAGTCGGATTAATTATCTGGCCGATGCCGTGGAAAACGTGGCTCGTCGGTATCTCGAAAGCTCGCACAAAACACCTCTTGATGTTAAGAGGTGTGAACTTCTTACTCAGTGCCTTAACCAAGGCCGTAGTGAATCACACAAGCCTGGCTTGTATACTCTCACAGCTCCTACTGGCAGCGGCAAAACCATTGCGTCAATTACGTTTGCGCTTGAACATGCTCGTACGAATAACATGCAGCGAATCATTTACGTAATTCCCTACACGTCGATTATTGACCAGACTGTTGGCCAATTTGAGAAGATTTTTGGTGAGGGCCCCGTGTTGCCGCATTATGCGGAAGCGTCGTATCAGCTTAAAGATGAGTCCGATATGGACGGAATCGATCTTCGGCGTGCGCTTGCGGCGGAGAACTGGAACGCGCCAATTGTAGTCACTACAGCGGTGCAATTCTTTGAGAGTTTGTACTCGAATAAGACCTCGCGATGTCGCAAATTGCATAACATCGCAAACTCTGTCATCGTGTTTGATGAAGCGCAAACGTTGCCGGTGCCGTACTTGCGACCATGCGTTAAGGCAATTGCCGAACTTGTGGAGCACTATGGCGCCACTGCAGTTCTTTGTACCGCCACGCAACCGGAATTACAACGGTTATTTGTCCAATCGTTTAGTGATGGAAGATGCGCTGATATTCCTGAAATATCGCCATTCACAAATGAGGATTATGAACAATTCCGACGTGTGACGGTTGAGCGCATTGGGGATATCGAGTTGGATGCACTCGCAAATCGACTGGATAAGCATGCGCAAGTGCTGTGTGTGGTAAACACGCGTAAGAAAGCGCAGTACCTGTATAACCGTCTGAATCGAGAGAGTGAGTCGGAAGGAACATTCTGCCTTACAACGCTGCAGTGTGCTGCTGATCGAAAGCGTTTGCTCACTAGGATTCGAAGTCGTCTTGCGGCAGGGGAGACATGTCGTGTGGTGTCTACTTCATTGATTGAGGCTGGTGTAGATGTGGATTTCCCGGTTGCTTATCGTGAGGAGACAGGCCTTGACTCCATTATTCAAACGGCCGGACGATGCAATCGCGAAGGTAAACATGCCGCAGATGAGAGTATGGTGTACGTGTTCTCCACTGCAGGTGGTCAGGCGCCGTTTTTGCAGCAGAATCTTGTGGCATATCGTGAAACGGCAGCACGATATCCAGATTTGATTTCAAATGATGCGATTCGTACATATTTTGGGGAACTATTGGGGATGCTGGGCGATAATAACAGCAATATGGTTGCTGGTAATGATGCGCTCGATGTACATCGAATCATTTCTTTGCACGGGTGCGGCAGGGGCATGCCCTTTGAGCGTATTGCTCGATTGTTCAAACTTATCGATACGCCAACAGTGCCGGTGTATATTCCGTTGTCTGATGATGAGTTGGGTGATGAAGGTGCGCGATTATGTAATCAGCTGGAGCAAGGTGATATTGATCGTGCGCTATTTCGTAAACTAGGCAAATATGCGGTTAACGTATGGCCGCAGCATCTTGAAAAGTTACTGTCGGCAGGTGCGGTGTTGTCTGTTGGGGGAGAGACTGGGGCTGCAGAAGAGAACTGCTATATTCTGAGAGATTTGAGCCGGTACTCGTCACAGCTGGGGTTGCAGCTGGAGAATGTGGCTGCCGATGGCATTTTTGTTTAAGAGCATCGGTGTGCTCGACTTTATATGAGAGCCGAGCACACCGGGTGGCCTGTACTCCTAGACAAAAGCCAGTAAATTCCAATCCACGTCTTCGGAAAGAAGACGGCTGTGAAAAAGTAGAGCACAGATGGGCACTCATCTACGTTCATCAAGAGCGCTTCTGATTGCCATAGTACATAATATCAATGTTCTTTTTAGATTAAAACAAATAAGAGTAGTATTTCTTACTTGCTTTAGTCTAAAATATGATTTATAGTTATCTGTGTTGGAAACATTGACGTTCCCGGAGTAACCACCACTCCATGAAAAGGAGGGTATATGCCGATTCGCTTAGAAGTTTGGGGCGATTATGCGCTTTTCTCGCGTCCCGAGATGAAGACAGAACGCGTCACCTACGATGTTATGACACCATCGGCGGCGCGCGGAATCCTGGAAGCTATTTTCTGGCATCCAGGATTGTGCTGGCGGATAGATCGTATCTATGTGCTCAATCCTATCCGTTTTGACAGCATTCGCCGTAATGAGGTCGACAGCGTCATCAATGTAAGCAAAATTAGATCGATGGCGGAAGGGAAAGGCGACGGCGGTGCTATTAATACATCCGAATCCATCCAACAACGTTCAGCTACCGTTTTACGCAATGTCAGATATGTGATTGATGCGCATTTCACGATTGACCGCAGAAAAGCAGCGCCTGAAGATTCTGCCGAGAAATTCCAAAGTATGTTCATGCGGCGTGCCGCGAAAGGCCAATATTTCCATCACCCGTATCTGGGTACGAGAGAATTTCCTGCAGACTTTCGACTCTGGGAGAAGAATGAGGATCCGATTGGATTCGAGCAAGGGCATCGTGATTTGGGATTCATGCTCTTTGATTTTGACTACCGCAATCCCGCGTCTCCAAAACCATCATTCTTCCGTGCCGCGTTGAATGACGGTGTGCTTGACGTTGCATCGGCGGAGG
This sequence comes from Bifidobacterium colobi, assembly GCF_018555455.1. Classification (GTDB taxonomy): domain Bacteria; phylum Actinomycetota; class Actinomycetes; order Actinomycetales; family Bifidobacteriaceae; genus Bifidobacterium; species Bifidobacterium colobi. Next base: position 66,448 of record NZ_JAFEJU010000004.1, read on the forward strand.
TGAAGTCATGATTATTAGTGATTTGTGCAACGAGTACAACGTATTAGTGTCCAAGCAACAGGCTCCGGTCTACGGCTATGACAACATCAATGTTCCGTATGGGTTGGTCATCGATGATAAGGGTACTTTGGTCTCAGTGCGTCCACTGGGTGACCATACCAATAAGAAACCGGTAAATATTATCCCGGTACCAGCTCGAGTCACCAGGTCATCTGGTATAGCGGCGAACTTCCTGTGCGATACCGTTGCATACATGCTGGGGTTTGATGCCAAAGGCAAGCCGGAACGCGCACTGCAGGCATTCCAGGCATGTGCTGAGTTACATCAGCGCATATTGGAAGGCATTACCGATGCTCCCGCTATAGCTACTCTTGCGTTCTTCGAGAATGCGCCCCAGTGGGAAACCGCTCAACAGTTGATGGGGAACAAGGTATGGGACTCTTCGCTGACATTGAATTTCGTTTTGCAATTTAGCGATGGGGGAAGCGTCATGTTTGTCGGTGATTGCCCCGCGGTACAGGAAGCTTGGAACATATATTACGATCGGGAAGCTAACGATGAAGCTGCGTTGTCATGTAGTCTGATTTCAGGTGTCCCGGTCATTCCGGCTAAGACCCATCCTAAGATCAAGGGAGTCGCTGGTGCTCAGTCATCTGGTGCATCATTGATTTCATTCAACGCGCCAGCATTCTGTTCACATGGCGCGGAGCAAAATGCAAATGCGCCGATGAGCAAACGAGAAGCGTACGAATATACGACGGCGCTTAACACGCTGCTTGCGGATCGTGATCGTGTTCAACGCATTGGGGACGACACCGTTGTTTCTTGGGCCCAATGTGGTGAGACCGCGTACGTCGATTCATTCGGCGGAATGGCTTTTACCTGGTCGTCAAATAATTCGGAAAAGCAATCCGCTGGTCTGGACGAATTGACAGTCAAGAAAGCTACGCAGGCCTTGGCTCAAGGCCAACCGTACGATTTCGAGGGAGTCCGCCTCAATCCCAATGAGGAATTCCATGTCCTTGCATTGTCGCCGAATGCTGCTCGGTTGTCGGTGCGCTTTTACCTGACAAACACATTCGGTGCATTCGCACGAAATATATGGCAGCATTACCGCGACCTTGAGATACGACGCCCCAGTTACGATACGACGATGTTCCTACCAACATGGCGATTGCTGAATCAAACTATCAGGCAACAGAGCAAAAATGCGAAGATATCGTCTGAGATGGCAGGATCTGTTATGAAGGCGATTCTCAATGGCACTGCGTATCCCACGAGTCTTATTAATGCTATTGAGATACGCATCAATGCCGAGCGTGATATTTCACCTGATAAAGCGGCAATCATCAAAGCATATTACTTACGAAAAACAACAAACGAGCAGTTCAAGGAGGTACTGCAAGTGGATATTAATAGAGACAGTGATTATGTGCCATATGTGCTTGGCCGATTGTTCTCTATATACGAACAGATTCAGTTGGCGGCCATTCCTGGCATTAATACGACGATTAAGGATAAATACTTCACCAGTGCATCCACGACGCCTGCTCGTATATTCCCGATTCTGGGTGACCTTGCAGCGAAACATATGCGCAAAACCTGGCAGTCGCAAGGCTATAAGGTCAAATTGGAAAAGGCTTTAGGCGAATTGACGGGGAAGGTGGGCGACCACTATCCGTCGAGACTTACGCTCGAAGAGCGTGGGGCTTTCCAGCTTGGATACTATTTCGAAAATCAACAGCGATTCAACAAGACCAGTAAAGCCATCGAGGATAATAACCAAGGAGCAGACAATGACTGAACGTAAACCCATTGAAAATCGTTATGACTTTACGATTCTTTTTGACGTGGAAAATGGTAACCCCAACGGCGACCCTGATTCGGGTAACATGCCGCGCGTCGATCTTGAAACTGGTAACGGACTCGTGACTGATGTGTGTATCAAGCGTAAGATTCGCGACTATGTGCAAACTGCTATGAGCGAAGAATCTCCGTGGCGCATCTATATTCAGAATCGGAAGACACTCAATCGTCTTGACAGTGAGGCGTTGGAGGCTGAACACATTGATGCAAGGCCTGAAGACAAGGACTTCGCTAAAGAAATTAAAGCCTTGAAAAAAGATAATCCTGAACTGGATCGTCGCCTACGTGATTATATGTGTGCGAACTTCTTCGACATTCGCACCTTTGGTGCAGTAATGACTACCTTCGTCAAAGGCAGTCTAGCCTGTGGGCAAGTTCGCGGCCCAGTTCAGCTTGGATTTGCCCGTTCAATCGATCCGGTGAGTATTCAGGAGATTTCCATCACTCGTGTTGCTGTGACGACAGAAGCGGATGCTGCGGAAAAGAATAATACGATGGGTAACAAGTTCATCATCCCTTACGGCTTGTATCGCATGAACGGTTATGTATCCGCAAAGCTTGCGCAGAATGTCACCGGGTTCAGCGACGAAGATCTTAACTTGTTGTGGCAATCGATTCTGAACATGTTTGAATTTGATCGTTCTGCAGCGAGAGGCAGCATGGCAGTGCGTAAGCTGTACGTGTTCAAGCATGATAGTGCGCTTGGCGATGCACCTTCGTGGAAGCTGTTCGATAGTGTCGATGTTCACAAACGTGATGGCATTGATATTGCGCGTAGCTTTGGGGATTATGTAGTGAACGTAAACAAGGAATTGATTCCAGATTCCATCTCCGTAAGTGAAATGGTTGATGGCGAACTATAAATAGGCGGCGTGGCCGGACTGGTGGTTCTTTCATCAGCTCGGCCACGCTCATATGCGTAGCGCATCTTTGGATGAGCTTTGTAAAGACATGAGACAAAGGGGTCTGCGTGGTGGAACCGGCAAGTTATCCAGAAGAAGATTGGCTGGTTCTTTCGGGTATCCAGCATTTCTCATTTTGTCGGCGACAGTGGGCGTTGATTCATATTGAGCAGTTGTGGGAAGACAATGTGTTGACTACGGCTGGTTCATTGGAACATGAGCGGGCACATGATTATGATGCTTCGGAAAAGCGAGGAGATCTGCTTGTTCTCCGTGATTTGAAGGTATTCTCACGCCGATTAGGGGTGACTGGAGCCTGCGATGTTGTAGAGTTTCGGCTGTCTCCGGATGGCGTGCCACTGCAGGGGCGCAGCGGCACGTGGCTACCTTATCCGATTGAGTATAAGCACGGTCGGCCTAAAACGCAGGATGCCGATAGGCTGCAATTATGTGCTGAGGCGATATGTTTAGAGGAAATGTTGGCCTGTAATATACGTGAAGGAGCGTTATTTTATCAGGGAACAAGGCATCGAGAAGTTGTCGAATTTGATGAATCATTACGTAGTGCAGTAACGGAAATGTTCCGTCAGATGCATGACCTTTATGCACGTGGGCATACGCCAAAAGTCAGAGTCAGGAAAGAATGTCGCGCATGCTCGCTTAAAGACATATGTCTACCTGAATTATCGAAGAAAAAATCAGTGCGCGTTTATATTGATACGCGTATTCGTGAAATCATGAGCGCTTCTGAAACCGAAGATATGAATCAAGGAGGTGAATAATGCGAACTATGTTGAATACACTGTTTGTAACCAGTGAGGATGCTTATCTCTCATTGGAGACTGACAACGTAGTTGTTCAGAATGGTGAAAAGACCTTGGCAAAGGTTCCGCTTCGTTCTATTGAGCAGATTCTTTGTTTTTCATACAAAGGAGCATCTCCTGCCCTTATGGGTAAATGTGCTCGTCTGGGCGTTGGCCTGTCATTCTATTCGCCTCGCGGACGGTTCTATTGCTCGGTGCTTGGCGAGAATAACCGCAATGTTCTGTTGCGAAGAGAACAGTTTCGTAGAGCAGATTCTCCAAACCAGGCTCGAGATTTCGCTGCCGCATTCGTGATTGGGAAAGTGTTCAACTGCCGTTGGGTTGTGGAGCGCACGAAACGTGATCATGCACTACGGGTGAATGTGGAAAGATTAACGCAACAGAGCGCGTTGTTAAAAGATGAGGTAGGAAGAATTATGGCTTCTACTTCGGTGGACGAGGTACGAGGCATTGAAGGCAAGGCAGCAAAAGACTACTTCTTTGCGTTCGACGACTTGATTCTGCGGGACAAGGACTCGTTCTTCTTCGAACAGCGTAGTCGGCGTCCTCCTATGGACAGGATGAATGCGTTGCTATCGTTCACATATGCTTTGCTGACGAATGATTGTGTTGCGGCACTGCAGGGAGTTGGCTTAGATCCATATGTGGGATTCCTGCATGTCGACCGACCGGGTCGGCCTTCTCTCGCTTTAGATCTTATGGAAGAGTTTCGTCCGGTTGTGGCTGATCGTTTTGCTTTGACTCTGGTTAATACTGGTGCCGTGCGAGTTTCCCATTTTGCAGAACGGGAGAACGGTGGCATATTTTTGACTGATGCAGGACGAAAAGTTGTACTTGCAGCGTGGCAGCGGCGGAAGACCGAACAGATTACACATCCTTTTCTAGGGGAGAAGATTCCATGGGGATTGGTTCCGCATGTGCAGTCATTGTTATTGGCGCGATGCATACGCGGTGATTTGGACGCCTACCCTCCATTCATGTGGAAGTGATAATAATGATGGTTGTAGTTGCATACGATGTGAATACTGAAACGGATTCCGGAAGAAGACGTTTGAGGCTCGTATCAAAAGCTTGCATGAAATATGGTCAGCGTGTGCAGAACAGTGTTTTTGAATGTTCGGTTTCGCCGTCAGACTATTTGCAGCTTCGTCATGAGCTGAATGACATCATCGACATGGACAGCGACAGTCTGCGTTTTTATAATCTGGGTGCGAAGTATTCGGATCGTATCGAGAATGTCGGTAAACAACGGCATCTGCCAGTTGATGATGTCATGTTGATATAAGACGGTTCGATGTGCTGCGTATCTTCGTTTGCCTTGAATTTGTTTCTGGGGAATAGGATGCTCAGGAGCGAATGGTGCGATGTATGAGCTGTCATAAAACTAACAGAGGTTCGCACCGCCGTTGGTGGGGCGAAGGATAATCTTTAGGTGATTTGGCATATATTCCCAATATCGCTTGCAGCTTGATAACAAAAGAGTGGTTAGAGATTAGCCCGATATGTAGGATGTGACGTGAGTTTAGGATGATACGAGGAATGAATATTTGATACACTTCAGATATCCATGAACATGTCGTCCAATATGTGGGCTTATATATCTCATGGATGCTGTCACCCTCCTCACGGAGGGTGCGGATTGAAATGCTTAATCATTTTCAGCGTCCTTCCAGCCCATCAGGTCACCCTCCTCACGGAGGGTGCGGATTGAAATTGGCTTATGTTTTGTTGTTAATATCAATATAACACGTCACCCTCCTCACGGAGGGTGCGGATTGAAATGGAACCTATGGGCAAACCCTCTGGTGGAATACATGTCACCCTCCTCACGGAGGGTGCGGATTGAAATTACGACGGAAACGATTGCGTTGAAAATCGCTCCGAAGTCACCCTCCTCACGGAGGGTGCGGATTGAAATGTGCAGAGTTCCCACGAGTAGGGAATGGGGGCCATGGTCACCCTCCTCACGGAGGGTGCGGATTGAAATTAACCTGAAGCTGGATAAGCTGAATAACGTCGTCGTCACCCTCCTCACGGAGGGTGCGGATTGAAATAGCTTGGAGGTGCAAATTACGCCGACTCGCGGCACGTCACCCTCCTCACGGAGGGTGCGGATTGAAATCTCGTCACTGCGTCTCAGAGCATTAGACTCACTCCGTCACCCTCCTCACGGAGGGTGCGGATTGAAATCGATGGTTCGATTGAACTGGACGCGACGATTGACGTCACCCTCCTCACGGAGGGTGCGGATTGAAATAATAAGGCCATAATGGATTTGGGTATGACTGACGGTCACCCTCCTCACGGAGGGTGCGGATTGAAATACGCTATTGTCTAAATCCATGCTGAGGCTCCCAACAGTCACCCTCCTCACGGAGGGTGCGGATTGAAATTGGATAGTCTCATTGCCAGTCCTTTACTTGGTTTGGGTCACCCTCCTCACGGAGGGTGCGGATTGAAATGTTTAGATGGTCTAGGAGGCAGATGTAGACGAGTGTCACCCTCCTCACGGAGGGTGCGGATTGAAATGGCTGTGCTGGTGGCCTTAATCATGTTCGCGCCAGTCACCCTCCTCACGGAGGGTGCGGATTGAAATTTGATGATTATGTTAGCGATATCTGTAATAGCGGTCACCCTCCTCACGGAGGGTGCGGATTGAAATACGTAATCGCGTCCGTTAATCTGGAAAACGTCACCGTCACCCTCCTCACGGAGGGTGCGGATTGAAATAACAGTTCGGGATGAACGACCCTATCGCGGTATGGTCACCCTCCTCACGGAGGGTGCGGATTGAAATTGAGCATAATTGACTCCGACTACTGGCAGGTTATGGTCACCCTCCTCACGGAGGGTGCGGATTGAAATCCATCCATTATCATCGAAACGCAGGTGAAAAAAGTCACCCTCCTCACGGAGGGTGCGGATTGAAATGAGGATTAGCGCTAATGCTACTGTGGTGCTTTTGGTCACCCTCCTCACGGAGGGTGCGGATTGAAATAGTATTTATGGAATGCAACCCGCGCCCAAAGGCTCGTCACCCTCCTCACGGAGGGTGCGGATTGAAATTATTTGATGAATACACCAGTGTGGTAGACCGGACAGGTCACCCTCCTCACGGAGGGTGCGGATTGAAATATTCATGCTCCGAAAAAAAGTATCACGCTCCGAAGTCACCCTCCTCACGGAGGGTGCGGATTGAAATCTCCGGGAACCACCATAGGCTATCCGGCTCGAAGTCACCCTCCTCACGGAGGGTGCGGATTGAAATGGGTAGAGGTCGTATCGTTTTGCTTTTTGCGCGTAGTCACCCTCCTCACGGAGGGTGCGGATTGAAATATGTATCGGCAGAAATCACAGGTCTTCGCGTCGTGTCACCCTCCTCACGGAGGGTGCGGATTGAAATTGAAATTCGCGGGTGCAGAGCACGCGAATAGGATGGTCACCCTCCTCACGGAGGGTGCGGATTGAAATTTGATGATTCGATTGTCAGCTTTACTCCTTTTCAGTCACCCTCCTCACGGAGGGTGCGGATTGAAATGTAGCGTGCTCGAAAAACTATCCCATCGTAGCCAGGTCACCCTCCTCACGGAGGGTGCGGATTGAAATGGTTCGAAGGTCGCCGTTGCATCACCCCAAAGATGTCACCCTCCTCACGGAGGGTGCGGATTGAAATTTAATTGTTCGTCTCGAATGTCCTCGTTGCGTCTGGTCACCCTCCTCACGGAGGGTGCGGATTGAAATATGTCGGTCATGATGGAGCGGAATTTGCCGAGGTCGTCACCCTCCTCACGGAGGGTGCGGATTGAAATTTTGGCGTTACCCGCGTAGGGCACTAGCTCTGCTAGGTCACCCTCCTCACGGAGGGTGCGGATTGAAATATTACGGGGTTCCGTTCGATGTGTCCGGCGAGGGTCACCCTCCTCACGGAGGGTGCGGATTGAAATTCCTTCCGTTGGTCGCCGCGCCGGTCGCCCGTCGTGTCACCCTCCTCACGGAGGGTGCGGATTGAAATTGCTGGGTCATGCCCTGGCCGCCCTCGTCCTTCGGCGTCACCCTCCTCACGGAGGGTGCGGATTGAAATACAGTGTCGCTGGGAGACCCGTTCGGCTTGGAGGGTCACCCTCCTCACGGAGGGTGCGGATTGAAATGAGCAATTCCGAGCCTTATGGATGGCCAGAGGCAGTCACCCTCCTCACGGAGGGTGCGGATTGAAATACGGTGAGCGAGGACTACAGCCGAGGGTATGGCGCGTCACCCTCCTCACGGAGGGTGCGGATTGAAATCCGTATTTTCGCGCGTAATATCGTTGAGCCATCTGTCACCCTCCTCACGGAGGGTGCGGATTGAAATACGGTTCCGGCCGTGTTGGGCACCCACTCGAACGGGTCACCCTCCTCACGGAGGGTGCGGATTGAAATATGAATTGGCAGCCCGGTGATTGCGGTCTGAAGGTCACCCTCCTCACGGAGGGTGCGGATTGAAATATGACGTCTTCGGACACGCCGAGACGGGTGAGAGACGTCACCCTCCTCACGGAGGGTGCGGATTGAAATCATGCGTGCCGTGTCGAACTCGGTGGCGCTCCAGTCACCCTCCTCACGGAGGGTGCGGATTGAAATACCGAGGCACGCTATCTCAAATCGCCGGTTAATTGTCACCCTCCTCACGGAGGGTGCGGATTGAAATAAAAAAGGCGGGAACGTCGTTCACCTTTTTCTGTTGTCACCCTCCTCACGGAGGGTGCGGATTGAAATAATCAGGCCATAATGGATTTGGGTATGACTGACGTGTCACCCTCCTCACGGAGGGTGCGGATTGAAATAGCTACGTTTGATAGGGGAGGTAAACAATGGCTCGTCACCCTCCTCACGGAGGGTGCGGATTGAAATAGCACGATTGGCGGCACGCTCGCAGACATGGTGGGGTCACCCTCCTCACGGAGGGTGCGGATTGAAATCCTGATTATTCGCATGGGAAGGTTCGCGTGCTCGGCGTCACCCTCCTCACGGAGGGTGCGGATTGAAATTCTGAGTATCCGAGAGGGCGTGATATCCGTATGAAGTCACCCTCCTCACGGAGGGTGCGGATTGAAATTACTGGTCAGGTATCCGGTGGTGCTGTGGGGTGGGTCACCCTCCTCACGGAGGGTGCGGATTGAAATACGCTGAAGCCAATGACTACGGACGTGTATTTCACGTCACCCTCCTCACGGAGGGTGCGGATTGAAATAAGTACAGTCTCAACGATGTGAGCGCGACTGGCAGTCACCCTCCTCACGGAGGGTGCGGATTGAAATACCGTGAGCGAGGACTACAGCCGAGGATATGGGGTCACCCTCCTCACGGAGGGTGCGGATTGAAATACGCCGGGCTGAGCTTGCGCCCACTCACGCCGCGGTCACCCTCCTCACGGAGGGTGCGGATTGAAATCCCGTAGTCTATTACGAGGGCGGGAGCGATAACAGTCACCCTCCTCACGGAGGGTGCGGATTGAAATACACTGGTTTTCACCGCGTTGGTGATGGCGTCCGCGTCACCCTCCTCACGGAGGGTGCGGATTGAAATTCAATCTTGACAGGCAGATCCAGGAAAGGCAGCAGTCACCCTCCTCACGGAGGGTGCGGATTGAAATTTGAAATGGTCGCCCGCGTCCTTGCCGGTTTGCGTCACCCTCCTCACGGAGGGTGCGGATTGAAATAACATGAACCAGCCCTGGTATCCGCGTCACCGCATGTCACCCTCCTCACGGAGGGTGCGGATTGAAATCTGTAGTCCGGCATATAGGTTTTCATATGCCTCGAGTCACCCTCCTCACGGAGGGTGCGGATTGAAATATCACCCATAAGTCAAGGTCGGCCAACTCGTACAAGTCACCCTCCTCACGGAGGGTGCGGATTGAAATGTCTCGTCGGTTGCCGAACGCGCGCGCCCATCCTGTCACCCTCCTCACGGAGGGTGCGGATTGAAATAACAAACGGCTTGACTCATGCCGTGCCGGCGCGCGTCACCCTCCTCACGGAGGGTGCGGATTGAAATTTGTTCTTCGTCTTCACGTCGCCGCCGAAGGCGAGTCACCCTCCTCACGGAGGGTGCGGATTGAAATCGACATAGCGCGAGGATTGGTCGCGGAAGCCCTGTCACCCTCCTCACGGAGGGTGCGGATTGAAATGATATCGTGTCCGCCGCTGGAGATTCAACTGGCCGAGTCACCCTCCTCACGGAGGGTGCGGATTGAAATGATAATCAGGGAGGGGAAGCGCGCTTCAGAGTCTAGTCACCCTTCTCACGGAGGGTGCGGATTGAAATACTATCGGCCTGTACCCCTCGGGTACTGTGCCGAGTCACCCTCCTCATGGAGGGTGCGGATTGAAATATCGATGATTGCAAAATCAATGCAGTCAATCACCTGTCACCCTCCTCACGGAGGGTGCGGATTGAAATTCTTTCCGAGTCCCCTCGTCAAGCAACCTACGCGGTCACCCTCCTCACGGAGGGTGCGGATTGAAATACTGGCCCTTATGCGATGCGGGTGAGGCTGACCCGTCACCCTCCTCACGGAGGGTGCGGATTGAAATCTGTTGTGCTCGCGCTGCCATGAGCAGTACGTGGTCACCCTCCTCACGGAGGGTGCGGATTGAAAAATGACCCGTTGCAATACAGAACCTACATTCTGAAAGTCACCCTCCTCACGGAGGGTGCGGATTGAAATGATTTTCTCGAGTCGCTGCGGCACGGGGCGTGGCGGTCACCCTCCTCACGGAGGGTGCGGATTGAAATAACTAACAAAAAGAAAACCCTCCACTCCACAAGGAGTCACCCTCCTCACGGAGGGTGCGGATTGAAATTTCAGCACCCACCTCGCCGAAACCGGAGCCCCCGAGTCACCCTCCTCACGGAGGGTGCGGATTGAAATTCGACGGGCACACCGAGGGCGGCAGCCAGACCGGTCACCCTCCTCACGGAGGGTGCGGATTGAAATAACGCGGTGCCCAGCAGCGGGAACTTCTGGCCGGCGTCACCCTCCTCACGGAGGGTGCGGATTGAAATACCTGCAAGGTGAGGCGCTCCTTGAGGCGGATGGCGTCACCCTCCTCACGGAGGGTGCGGATTGAAATTCAGATGCCGGTGGTGGATGCTGTGGCCGCTCCACGTCACCCTCCTCACGGAGGGTGCGAATTGAAATCACGGGCACGAGCTGGAGGCGTGGCTGATCTGCTGTCACCCTCCTCGCGCAGGGTGTGGATTGAAATTACAAGCCGGTGGCCGCACTGGTCATGGCGGCCAGGTCAACCCTCCTCGCGGAGGTATGGATTGGAATGCCATTGTCCGCACGATAATCGCTTAAGGCCACGTTGCTTGCCTCTAATACTGATTAAGCAACGGCACTTTACCGGCCACGGTATCGGTGGCGGTGTCATGTTCACAAAGTGGACTCGGTTGTTTAAGCCGGATACCCTCACTAGACGTGAATACGATAAGCGATTGATAGGATAAGGTTCACAGATCTAAGGATAGGTGGGCGTTATGGGCTTAAGGGAATTGCGACTGAAACGCGGCTTGACGCAACAACAGCTAGGCGAAAAAGTTGGCATGAGTCAGGGTAATCTTGGTGATTATGAGACTGGACGCCGGCCAATCGAGAACATGACGTTAGGAATGTCTCTCAGACTTTGCGACGCTTTGCGTGTGTCTAATCCGCGTAAGTTGCTGGATGATTCCCCTAAATCCTAGGTCAATCCGTACGGCTGACATTATGTCAGGTTGGGCGAGTGGTAAGGCTAGGTCTCCATTGTTGGAGTGGTGCTATACCGGCGTAAAGGTCGGTGGTTGCCAACATGCTTACATCATTTGTCTTTATGGCGTGATGTAGGCGCGTAGACAATTTTTAGCGTGTCTTAACGTTGTTGGGATACGCTCACTACTACTAGCGAAAGGTGGTGTGCTATGACAATGGTTGAAAGTTTGCCGGCTTACGCTTCGGCTGAGGCAGTGGCCAAAAGAAAAGGCGACAATCTGATTAGTCTGCTTAACGCTTACCTTGCTGGGTATGCATCTGCCGGTACGCCGGTTGATGATGCCGCTATGGGTAAGGTACTGCATGCGCTGCCGACCGATACCGTCCTACGCACTGACGCTGATTTCGATGCGTTCGAGCGTGAGGTGTTGGAGGATGATTGAGGTTGCTTATTCAGAATTGGCTAAGGCTGACGTTAAGCGACTGAAGCGTTACCGTCGTGATTACGCGGCTGAGGTGCTGCGTATCGTGCGTGAGGAATTGCGCGTAAGTGGTTGCGTTGATGCAGCGTATAAGCCTCATATCTTGACCAAGACCGATTTGCCTTATTCGGGTTATCTGGAATTTCATGCGTTCGATGATGTTCTCGTACTGTATTATCCGCCTTACCCGAACGGGTTTGTTCGAGTCATGCGAGTATGTACTCATTGGGAACTTCATACCGGTGTGTTTGGTTCTGAGTGGCCTGATCCTAAGATTGAGTCTGTGGCTAAGGCTGAATACGGTTTGACTGATGATGCCATAGAGGCTGAATGGTTCAAATAGGTTATTAAAGCAATCTAATAACCGTCAGGTTCAATCGGACAAAACCTGAGATTTGAAGTGGTCTGTTTTTGTTCCGACTCTGCTAAGAGACGGTTTGTGTCAGCTGTATTTGATGTAGTTTTTCATCTGATGCAACTCGACATGTCGACAACCTTTCTAATGATGACTTATCTGTATTTTTCTAGACTGTTGCAAAAATCACCGTGCACGGTTTAAACGTTTGTGCCAAGGCTTATTGGCGGTTCTTGATTCGCTGATTTCTTCGCCTTAGATGAGTTCGTTGTAATGTGAATGGTTTCTATGCTCACGGATTCTGAACAGCGAAACAGGGTTGCATATAACATTGACCTCCAACCCGCGGCATATACTCGGGGACGGTTTGTTAGCGCGCACAAAAACAGCGCAATGGCTATGCAAGACTGCAAACTGCTAGGGGAGGGAACCGTCGCATGAAGAAAAGCCTGCTATCGATTGCTGCAGGAGCATTCGTGCTCGGTGCGGCCGAATTCGTGATGATGGGCATTCTGCCGCAGACGGCAGCCGCCATGAACGTGTTCATTCCAACTGCGGGCCACTTCATCTCCGCCTACGCCATCGGTGTATGCATCGGCGTCACCATGCTCGTCTTCGGCCGTAAAACCAGTCCGAAACATCTGGTGATTCTCTTCATGGCGCTCGCATTGATCGGTAACGCGCTGAGTGCTGCCGCGCCGAATGCCATTGTGCTGGTTATTGCCCGATTCATCGCAGGCCTGCCCCACGGAGCATTCTTCGGCACAGGCACGGTGATTGCCAAAGCGCTTGCCGACAAAGGGCGCGAGGGCAAAGCCGTATCCGTGATGGTCACCGGTCAGACCCTCGCCAATATGCTCGGCGTGCCAGCAGGCACACTGCTTGCCGAATATCTCAACTGGCGACTCGCGTTCATCATTCTGGCTCTTGGCGCAGGACTCACCATCGTGTTGACGCTGGCTTGGATGCCGCTTATCGCAGCCGTGCCGGATGCCGGCCTCGCCGGTCAATTCCGATTTCTCGCCAAGCCCGGCCCTTGGCTGGTGCTTGGTGCCGTGTTCGTCGGCAATTCCGGCGTGTTTTGCTGGTGGAGCTACGTGTCTCCATGGTTGCAGAAAACCGGTGGCTATGATCCGCAGCTGATTCCACTGCTGATGATGCTGGCCGGATTCGGCATGGTGGTCGGTGGTCTCGCTGGAGGTCATCTCGCTGACCGTTGGCTGCACTCAGTAACCGCAGCAGTCGGTCAATCAATCTCAGCAGCAGGATTGCTGATGGTGTTCGTAGTGCCCGGCAATCTGGCGACCTGTGCAATGCTGACCTTCTGGATTGCTTTCGGATTGTTCTTCATCAATGGCCCGCAGATGCTCCTGATGGCCGAAGCAGGCAAGGGAGGCGGTGAGCTCATCGGCGGTGCAGCCGTACAGATCGCGTTCAACGGCGGCAATGCGGTCGGCTCTCTGATCGGTGGCATGGCATTAAACGCATCCGGCATGAACTATCACGTTATTGGTCTTGCGGGTCTGCCATTCACGCTGGTCGCAGTCGTGCTGCTTGTGATGTTTGCGCTGCTGTACGAGAGGAAGAAAGCGCAGTAGTTTGCAGAGGCTAGGTGCTGCAGAAGAACTCATTACTGATGCACAGCCTTGGCCAGATGGTAAATATCCGCAGGGGAGGTGCGGCAACAGCCGCCGATAAGCATGGCTCCCGCTTCAACCCATCGGGGAGCCATGTTGCTCAGAGACAAAGCCCCTGCACATCGCGTCCAGGTCTTGGTGTCAGGATGATAGACGTCGCCATTGTTCGGATATACGATAATCGGTTTGGCGGTAACGGCCGCTATATGGCCGATTGCGGCAGTGACGAGCTCCGGTTGCACGCAATTGACGCCGATTGCACTGATTTGCGGGCATGCATCGGCAATGGCTGCAGCAGTCTCCAACGCTGTGCCATCGCATAAATGCCCCGAATCACCAAGACTGAACGACACCCATGCCTCGCGATCAGGGAACTCCGCACTCAGCAGGTCGATCAACGCTTGAACCTCGCCGATATTGGGCATAGTCTCAAAAGCGAAGAGATCTATACCGCTGTCAGACAGAATCTGCATTCGTCTGCGATGAAAATCCTGATAGGCAGTATGCGAAAGATGATAGCTGCCGGTATATTCGCTGCCATCTGCAAGAAAGGCACCATACGGGCCCACACTGCCAGCAACCAGCAACGGTCTCGCATCATCAAGGAAGGAATCATCCGATAAACCATTACCGGCATTGGCAAGATGATGCCGGTAATGCTCGCGGGCATCCAGTGCAACGGATACAGCTGTACCGATAAGATGCTCTGCCTCTCCGGTTGTCAGACCAGCCTTTTCAAATGCGGGAATATTCGCCTGATACGTGTCCGTAATGGCGATATTGGCTCCTGCCTGGAAATATGCTTCATGCACATCGCGTACCAATTGAGGAGAATCAATCAACGCAGTTGCAGACCATAGCGCATTCGCGGTATCCACGCCTCGATGTTCCAATTCGCTGGCCATCGCGCCATCAACGATCAGCGGAGATTGTGCGGTGAGAGCTTGCCTGATGACGCCGAGCATGGTTGCCTCCTTGTCCTTCTTGTATATGGTATGCGCCATAGACGTAATCACTATGGGCATACGCCAATTAATAGGACAGCCGAGAATGTAACAGCGAGATAGCTATCTTGCTCTGTCTTATTCAGTACGGCAGCTGCTGTGATGCTTTGCTGCTGGGATTATTGTTTTTGTGAATCACCACTGCTATGGGCAGCACTGATGTGAATCCTATGCACATGAGCATGAGGGCGAGCAACAACACGAGAGCGGAATTATCGCCCTTTACCACATAACGGCTCGGATTGGTTGGGTCATACAATATCGCAACAGCCTGGCCGACCTTGTATTTCGGCGGCGATGATGATATCGAAAATCTTTGCTCGTATGTCTGTCCGTTGACACTGTACCGGAATACCGGCGTCCATGTATCTGAGGAATCATCATCGGATTCGTCGGCAGGATTCAACACGAGCTGTGTTACGATTCCGTCAGTCAGCTCGGTACAGTCTCTGCGGAGTTGTATCTCATTGACTAGGGACATGATATTGACCACGAGCATAATCGCGCCAACTATGCTGAATAAACCGCAGATGAGGATCCATGATTTGTCGCTTTTGGAGCTGCGAGTCTTGCGGTGTCCATGAGCATAGTTGTGATTGATGGTGTTAGTTGGTGCGGATGTGCCGTTCTGCTCCGATGCCATGATTCCTGCTCTCTATGAGTGCCTGTGATGAACCGCATACAAGGCGACGGTGACGTTGCGAAAACCACTCGATTCAAGCGTATCAGTCGTGTCCGCCGCGCTCGCCGGAAAGCCAGGTGCATCCTGTTTCCTGAAGATGGCATAATCG
Source organism: Bifidobacterium colobi (assembly GCF_018555455.1). Lineage (GTDB taxonomy): Bacteria > Actinomycetota > Actinomycetes > Actinomycetales > Bifidobacteriaceae > Bifidobacterium > Bifidobacterium colobi. Next base: position 82,043 of record NZ_JAFEJU010000004.1, read on the forward strand.
GGCGTATGCGTATTGTGATTCAGCGAGTAAGCCATGCCAGCGTTGACGTTGTCAACGAACTGGGAACCCTTGACCCCACATTCGAGCCGCAGCAGATTGGCCCCGGCTACATGATTCTGGTCGGTGTTTCCGATATGGATGGCGATGCCGAAGTGGCATGGCTTGCCCATAAGGTATTGAATCTGCGTGTTTTCGAAGACGAACAAGGCAAGATGAATCGTTCGATTCAGGATATCGGAGGTGAGATTCTCTCCATCTCACAGTTCACTCTGTACGCCGACGTGCACAAGGGCAATCGCCCAAGCTTCATCAAAGCTGGTAAGCCCGAGCACGCGGATATCACATGGATCAAATTCAATGAAGCGCTGCGTTCCGGGGGAGTGCCGGTCAGGGAAGGCCGTTTCGGTGCGCACATGCGCGTTGGCCTCGTTAACGACGGTCCGGTAACCATCATCGTCGATACCGAAACCGATATGCCACATAAAAACTAGCATTCAAAAAATGGCGCTAGCCTCTCTGATTGAGAAACTAGCGCCATCTACTATTTGCTTACTAGTTGTTGTGTGCTATTGCGCTATTGGCGTTCAGTCATAAATCGGCGTGCGGCGTTCGTGACGCACGAAATGACGCTTCTTGGTGATGCGTTTGCCGCCTACGCCGGGCTTGCCGTCAGGGCCCCAGGGGCCGCGAGCCTCAGCCTTGAGCTGCGTGAGATGATGCTTCATCGCCAGCAGCATGATATGCGTATCCTCTAGACCCAAATGGCGTTCATTGTCATCCTCACGAAGCGCGCCCTGACGCTTGGCATATGCGTCCAACGTATTGTCGCCATCCGGATGGCCTTCGCAAGGAATCGAACCCTCATCCCACAGGCGGCTCATCGGCAGTGTATCGATGATGGTCACATGGCCATTGCGGTATGCCTCGGCATAGCCAGCCACATTGAGCATGAAGAAGCTGTGTTCGAACGTGGCCATATGCGCCACGAACGGCTGCGAAGTCAGACGCTTCAACAAATCGGCCTGAGCTTCAGTATCCTCATCGAACAACGGATACTCATCGCCCACACGCTGGCTCACATCAATACCTGTCAACTGGATGATGAACGGGTTACCATGACGCGCCGCCTCAGGCGTCACGCCAAACGAGAAACGGTGCTGATCATACGCATCACCACCCTGATAGTAATCCTTATCGTAGGTGTAATCGGATGGAGCATCCGCCGGACGCGGCGACTTCATGTTCATGTATTCAAAGCCAACATCGATGATGTAGGTGCGGTACGGTTCGGTGCCATTGGTCTCCAGATCGATGCCCATCACCTTGTCCACATCGCGGCCAGGCAAGAACACGGCACGCCAATACTCCTTGGACTCAGCATTCTGGCGCGATGCCACATGTTCGGCGGCGGCATGACGGAACCGGGCGAACGTCGGCTCGGATACGGCGGTTTCATCCACCGCAATCTGTTGCGTATCCGGCACCGCAGGATTGTCATCGTTGATAACCGGCTGACCTTCGATTAAATAATCGGGAGAGCCGGCATCCGAACTGGAATCAGCCGGCGCGGATTCATCAGGGCCGGCCTCAACGGAACCATATTTGACCTCATCGGCATTGAACAATGCCATCTGACGATGATGCCGTTGTGCCTCGCGCGCAGCCCTATCGGCCTTGCGCTGTTCGGCGCGCGCGTTGATGATTTCCGCAGTGTGATCCTGAATATCATCGACCACAACACCATCGCGGGCTGCCGTCAGCACCGGCACCGTGACGCGCTGACGTTCCTCATCGGTAACGGTCCACAGTCCTTCCGCCACACCGCGATCGCGCAGCAGCACAATCTGATCATTCAAACGACGATTGGCATATGCCAGCGCGCGTGGCAGCTCATAGGTCTTGATATGACGGTCGAAATCACGCATGAACACCATGCTCATCTTCGCGATGATCGCCTCAAGACGGTCGCGAATCTGCAAATCAGCCTTCAGCAAGTCATGAACATTCGACTCAGCACCTGACTCGTAGTCAGCCGGCGTCGCTACGCCGATGCCGTGTTCGAGATCGAGCGAACGCACCCAATCCCAATCAATATCGTTGTTATCTGCATCCTTCAACATAATGTACGACCACTGGCCAATGCTCTCCTTAGCGGAGGTAAGCCATGAACGGTCAATTCTTGAGTTATTCCCCATAGTTTCCTATCGTAGTGCGTTCAGGTTTCGGCTTGAACGCATGAACCAATATTGCAGTTGAGCTATGGCTGAATTGATGGTGAATTCTTTGACCCAGCTTGGTGAGGAATCGCACGGTTCACCGGCGATTCGACTAGGCTGGTGGTCAATTCTGATTACCAGATCGTGTATTTACCTAAACGTTATGGATAGCACCATAACCACAGATAAAGGAATGACTCAATATGAGCATGCCGCTTGATTTGTATGTGATTCGGCATGGCGAATCCGAAGCGAATGTGATTGTACAAGCCGGTGAACAGGGTGACGAATCCTTGTATACGCAGGATAATGTCACGGTTCCCGACCGCTCGTGGAGGCTCACGGCCACAGGACGCAAGCAAGCTGACTGCATCGGCCGCTGGATTGTAAGCCAGCAGCAGCTGTTCGACCGATATCTGGTGTCCCCGTATGTGCGCACGCGCGAAACCGCCGCCACCATGGCGCTGCCGAAGGCCAAATGGGAGGAGAATCGCGTGATTCGCGAACGCTCCTGGGGTGAAATCAACACCATCACCAAAGATGAGTTCAAAACCAACTATGCGCGCAATTGGATGTTCAAGAACACCGATCCGCTGTATTGGCGTCCGCCGGCAGGCGAATCCATCGCCGACGTGGCTGAGGACCGCGTGCACAATGTGCTCACATCGCTGAGCCGCAAATCGGATGCCGAATCAGTGGTGATGGTCACCCACGGTGATTTCATGCTGGCCATGATGCTTACCATCGAGGATCTGTCCGATGAGGAATTCCTGCACCGTGCGGATGCCGACGAATGGCGAATCACAAACTGCACCTGCCTGCATTATTCCCGTCGCGACCCGGAAACCGGCCGCACATCCAAGCGAGTGCGGTGGGAACAGACCGCTCGTCCGGTACAGGATGAGGAAACCGGGCGTTGGGAGGTCAAAGTGGAGCCGTGGCGCGAATTCAAGCGCCCATATCTGTCCAACGGCGATTTGGTGGATGTGGTGCGCACCGTCGATCCGCATCTGCTGGAGTATTACGGTAAGTAAACGCAGTTAATACTTGCTGTCGAGAGTGCCATTTCGGGCTATCTCCATGCGATACAATGGCGAGCAGTGCGCGGCCGGAGGTATGGCCGCGCCCTCAGCCACAAGCGAGGAGAGAAGTAATGTCCAATCTATTCACATGGCAACTGCACGGCGACGGCAAGACGCTGCAGCCCGGTGAAGTCGTTGAACCCGATGAGCGCCTGACCTGGGTGCGTACTGCGGGTATCGGCGCACAGCATGTCATCGCTATGTTCGGCGCCACCTTCCTGGTGCCGATCCTGACGGGATTCGACCCGTCCACCACACTGTTCTTCACGGCAATGTCCACCGCACTGTTCCTGCTGATCAACAAGAACGTGCTGCCAAGCTACCTTGGCTCGTCCTTCGGCTTCATCGCCCCGATCACCGCGGTCACCACCGCGCATAAGGGCATCGCCGTAGCCAGCTTCGGCATCATGGTCACCGGTATCCTGCTCGCCTTGATCGGCGTACTCGTGCATTACGCCGGTGCCAAGTGGATCGATATCATCATGCCGCCGGTGGTCAACGGTGCCATTGTGGCCATCATCGGCTTCAACCTGGCTCCCTCGGTGTGGACGAACTTCCAGGCCGCGCCGGACACCGCCATCGTCACGCTGGTGGCAGTGCTGCTCGTAGCCGTACTGTTCAAGGGTTTGCTCGGCCGACTCAACATCCTGATCGGTGTGCTCATCGGCTACATCTACGCATGCTTCCGCGGTCAGGTTGATTTCTCCGCCATCGCTGATGCCGGCTGGATTGGCTTCCCGAAGTTCCACCTTCCGCAGGCCGACTTCTCGATTCTGCCGATGTTCATTCCGGTGGTGCTGGTGCTCGTGGCCGAAAACGTCGGCCATGTGAAGTCCGTGGCACAGATGACCGGTCGTGATTATGACAATCAGATTGGCACCGCGCTTATGGCCGATGGTTTGGGCACTACGCTCGCCGGCTTCGGCGGCGGCTCCGGAACCACCACCTACGGCGAGAACATCGGTGTGATGGCGGCCACCAAGGTCTACTCCACCGCAGCCTACTGGTGCGCAGCCGTATTCGCCCTGATTCTGTCGCTGTGCCCGAAGTTCGGTGCTGTGATCAACACGATCCCGGCCGGCGTGCTCGGCGGTGTGACCACGCTGCTGTATGGCATGATCGGCATGATCGGCGTGCGCATCTGGGTGGAGAACAAGGTCAACTTCGATAAGCCGTTGAACATCATGGTGGCTGCCATCACGATGATCATCGCCATCGGCCAGTTCGCCTTCACCATTGCCGGAACGTCCTTCAACGGCATCGCCATCGGCACCATCGTGATTCTGGTGGCCTACCACGGCCTCAAGGCCATCGGCAAAGCGACCGGCACCATCGACAAGGATGACCCGGACATCCTGTAATGCATGATGCGGGGGCAAGCCCACCGTGTGGTGAAATTCTCACCGTGTGGTATCCAAAATGGCGGAATTCCGCCAAACCTAAAAATGGCGATACCACACCGTGGATGGATTGCCACACGGTGGGCTTTTTTATGCCATGAGTAGACGCTCCATTACACGGTATTGCGTTGGATGCCCATAAAGTGCCCATAAAGTAGGGGGCTCGGGCTAGTCTCGGATAGTTTGCATATTTCACGCGATTATTATGCGTGCCTGATGATGAAAGGCCACTGTGCCCTATACAGCATTTGATGATACCGCTGATGACACTTTGAGCAGCGGGGAAGAAACCCGTCCGATGACTTTCGGAGAACTTGGCGTACCCGGACCGATTGTCCGTGAACTTGCCCGCGATGATAAGAAAACCGCTTTCCCCATCCAAGCCGATACGTTGCCCGATTCCCTCTCCGGCCGCGATATCCTCGGCCGCGGCCGTACTGGTTCCGGCAAAACCCTGGCGTTCTCCATTCCACTGGTCGCACGTCTTGGCGAATACGATTCGCTCGGTGAATTGGCGATGGAGGAATTCCGCCGCGAAATCAAACGCCGCAAGCAGGAGAAACTGGAGGAACGTCGCGCCGACGATTTCCTGCCGCATCCACGCGGATTGGTGTTGGCTCCGACCCGCGAGCTCGCCAATCAGATCAATGATGTGATTGCTCCATTGGCCCACGTATACGGCATTAGCACCACTACGGTGTATGGCGGTGTGAACCAGAACCGTCAGGTTCGTGACTTGCGTCAAGGCGCGGATATTGTGGTCGCATGCCCCGGCCGTCTCGAAGACCTGCTGCGACAGAAGCATCTGACGCTGTCCAGCGTGGAGGTCGTGGTTATCGACGAGGCCGATGAAATGGCCGACATGGGCTTCCTGCCGCCAGTCAAGCGACTGCTTGAACAGGTTCGTCCGGATGCCCAGCACATGCTGTTCTCCGCCACGCTCGATCATGGCGTGGACACGGTGGTGGAGGAGTTCCTTAAGGATCCGAAGGTACACAGCGTGGATGAGGCCAACGCTGAGCCTGATTTGATGACCCATCATGTGTTCGAAACCACGCGTGCGGATAAGCATGAACTGGTGCGCACGTTGGCTTCCGGCGCAGGCCAGCGCATCCTGTTCACGCGTACCAAGTTCCAAACCAAGAAACTGGCGAAGAACCTTACGCAGAATGGTATTCCGGCTGCCGAATTGCATGGCAATCTGAATCAGAACCAGCGAGACCGCAACCTTGCGGCGTTCGAATCCGGCGATGTGCATGTTATGGTGGCCACGGACGTGGCTGCCCGAGGCATCGACGTATCCGGTGTGGAACTGGTGGTGCAGGTCGAGCCTCCGGAAGACCCGAAGGCTTTCCTTCACCGTTCCGGTCGTACCGCTCGCGCCGGTCGCGCCGGCGATGTGGTCACCATCGTGCTGCCTGAACAGCGCCGACAGACCCGTCGTATGCTGCGTGAAGCTGGAATCACCGTCAAACCGGTTGAAGTAACCCACGAGTCCCCCGAGGTAATCGAACTGGTGGGGGAGCGCGCGCCTATCGTCAATGATTGGAACTTGGATAAGTCCCAGCCGGTGGGTGGCAAGCGTCGCGGTGGCAAACCGGAGACTCCGCGTCTGAGCAAGGAGGAGCGCGAGGCTCGCGCGCGTCAGCTTGAGCAGGAGCGCAACGCCCGTAAGAAGGATCGCCGTCGTCGCCGTGCTGCCGAACGGTTGGAAGCCGCCGAGCGAGCCAAGCTCGATATGGAGCGTCAGGCTCGTGATGAAAAGCCGAGCAAACCGCGCAAGCAGAATCGTGCTGAGCGTCGAGCTGGTTTAAGCGACCGTGAGGCCGAACGTCGCGACTACTTGTTCGAGCATCCCGAGGAGCGTAGACGTTCAGGCGGTAAGCGTCGTCAAGATCGTCGACAGGAAACCGGCAAACGCGGTGATTGGCGTAATGACACTCATCGTGGTGCGGATGCCCACAGCCGTCGTCATGATGATCATGCTGGTTTCAACGGTGGCAAGCGCATTCATCGTCGCAATGAGAACCGCATCATCGTGGACGAGCGCGGAGAGGCCGCAAAGCGTCACGAACGCCGCATGCAGGCAAAGTACGGTAATGGCAGTGCGGAAGGCTCGCAGCAGCGCCACACCAAGCATTTCGGTAAGCAGTCCAAAACCAGGCGTGCCCCGTTCCGCATGCAAGGCACCCGTTCAGGTCGCCGCTAATGTGCCTCTCTCCCTCAGTCGCACTGCGTGCGCCAGCTCCCTCATCAGAGGGAGCCGAATAGAGGTGCAGCCGACTGAGGGAGAGTCTGTCAAACAAACTGGCTAATACCGGTACAGCACGGTACCGTTGACGTCGGTAATCGTAAACGTGGGCGTTGCCTCAACGTTCAGCGCCACGGTCAATGCCTGACTGCCATCCGCGCTGACCGAACGGTACATGAATCGCTTGTTTTCCAGTTCGAGTGCTTCGGTGCGCGCGTCCAACAGCCAAGCATTGCGTCGGCGCAAAGCGATCAGCGCCTGATGCAATCGATACGTGGGCTCACCGAGCTTGGAAAGCTCGGTAGGGGAGAGCGGGAACTTAGGACGAACATCATCGTCGCCGCCGAAGCGCTCCTGCTTGATGCCCACATAACCCTGCTCGTCGCCGTAATAGATGCTCGGCACGCCGCCAACGGTCATCAGCACAGCCAAGGCCAGTGCGGCCTTAGCTGGTCCGATCTGCGAGGCGATGCGCGTCACATCATGATTGCCGATAAACGTCTGAGGAACAAACGAATCCAGGAACGCATTATGGCGCTTGAGATTCCAATCCAGCTCGAAGAAATTCTCGGTTTCCAACGCATGCTGAATCGACTTCCACAGTTCATATTGCGTGACCGAATCCAAACTCGCATCCGCAACGATCTGCGGATAATCACCATGAATCACCTCGCCGAACACCCAGGAATACGGGTGTGCAGCCTTAACCTGCGGCAACACCTTGGCCCAGAACGAGGTCGGTACGGCGTATGCGGCATCCAAACGCCAGCCTGCGGCGCCACGGTCCAGCCAATGGTTCATCACGCGGGCCACATATTCCACGGTTTCCGGCGCATCATGATCGAGGTCGACCAGATCGCCATGCCCCTCGAACACGTCGAGCTGCGGTTGCCCATCCTGTCCCATATGGGCGCGTACCAAACCATGCCAAGGATTATCCGGCGTACCGTTACCGGCGACTTCGTCCAGTGCGGCCTGCACTGCCGGATGTTGCCGGCTCACATGATTGAATACGCCATCGAGAATAAGCTGCAAGCCCATATTCCGACACGCTTCGGCCAGTCGGTCGAACGACTCATCCCCACCAAGGCGCACGTCAATATGCGTATGATCCAGTGTGTCATAGCCGTGCGTGGCCGATTCGAAGACCGGTCCCAACAGTAGACCGGATGCACCAAGATCACGGGCATACTCCAGCCAGTCGATCATCGAATCAAGGCCACGGCCGTTGAAGGTGCGAGGGCCGTGCGGGCGAATATCCGCACCACAGAATCCCAATGGGTACACCTGCCAGAACACGCCGTAGCGCACCCAATCCGGCAGATCGCGGCTTGAATCAGTGGTCACAACCATCACACACCTCCTGTTGACACTGCGTCTATTTTCTCATATCGGGTCACGCAACACGGTGCGACACGGAATCGAGCGCGTTTTGCTAGGGCGACGCCACCAATGCAAGCTACGTAGTCACCAATCGGTTACAATCGGTGTGACGACTTTCCGCCGCCCCCGAAGAAGAAGGTGAAGATTAGCCGTGGACGTATCCTTGGCCTATTTCATCCAGCAGGTATTCTCCAATCCGGCCTTGGCTGTAACAACGTTGTTGACGCTCGGAGTCATCTTCGTCAATGGTTGGACCGATGCGCCCAACGCCATCGCCACATGCGTCACCACCCGCTGCATGCGTGTACGCTCTGCGGTCATCATGGCTGCCGTCTTCAACTTCCTCGGTGTGTTCCTGATGACGCAATTCAACGCATCCGTGGCTTCCACCATCTCCAACATGGTCGATTTCGGAGGGAACACGCATGCGGCGCTGATCGCCCTATGCGCGGCGCTTTTCTCCATCGTGGTCTACAGCGTGGGTGCATCGATGCTGGGCATCCCCACGTCCGAAAGCCATAGCCTGATCGCCGGCCTGACCGGTGCTGCCATCGCCATCCAGGGTGGTATCGCCGGCGTCAACATGGGCGAATGGGTCAAAGTGCTGTATGGTTTGGTGGCGAGCCTCGTCATCGGTTTCGGCATGGGCTGGGTGGTGTGCAAGATCGTGACCCTGATCTGCGCAGGCTTCGACCGCCGCCGTACGAATGGGGTCTTCACCTACGCGCAGATCGTTGGCGCGGCCGCCAACAGCTTCATGCACGGTGCACAGGATGGTCAGAAATTCATCGGTGTTTTGTTCCTTGGCATGGCTTTCTGCAATGGTCAGTCCACTGTGGTCGGCGTGGTGATTCCGGTATGGCTGATGATTCTGTGCAGCACCATCATGGGTGTGGGCACTTCGGTCGGCGGTGAGAAGATCATCAAGTCCGTGGGCATGGACATGGTCAAACTGGAGAAATACCAAGGCTTCTCCGCTGATCTTTCCAGTGCCCTATGTCTGCTGGTGATGACCGTGCTCGGCATCCCGGTCTCCACCACGCACACCAAAACCAGCGCCATCATGGGTGTGGGCGCGGTCCGTCGCCTTTCCGCCATCAACTTCGGCGTGGTACGCGACATGATGCTCACATGGGTGTTCACCTTCCCCGGTTGCGGCATCATCAGCTTCGCCATGGCCAAACTCTTCATGTTCGTGTTCTAGAAAGGAACCCAGCAATGGCAAGAAAAAACGATTCCTTTTACTTCGACGGATTCCGCGAAAGCGCCGCATACGCGTGTCAGGCGGCTCACCTGCTGAGCGAAGTGATGCATGACTTCGACCCTGAACGGTTGAAGGACAGCATGGAGCAGATGCATCGCATCGAACAGTCGGCCGACAAGGTACGCCACCGTTTGATGGACGAGTTGGTGACCGCGTTCATCACCCCGTTCGACCGTGAAGATATCGGTCAGCTGAGCTACGTGCTCGATGATGTGATCGATAGCATCGAAGGCGTGCTCGATCGCATGTACTACGACAATGTGACGGTGATGCGTCCGGAGGCGCTGCAACTGACCGAAATGGTGGTGCACGGCTGCGAACAGATCGAAGCCCTGGTCGGTGAACTGCCGCAGTTCAAGCGTTCGAAGACGCTGCGCGAGCGCGTGTTCGCCATCAACACCATCGAAACCGATGCCGATCACGTGTTCATCGAGGCCATGCGCACCCTGCACACCACCTGCACCGATCCGCTGCAGGTTTTCGCATGGCATGACGTGTTCCGTCATCTCGAACAGTGCGCCGACGACTGCGAATCCGTGGCCAACGTGGTCGACAGTATCGTCATGAAAAACAGCTGATTGCTACCGGTGCTCACGAATCCACTCAATCGCCAGCTGAGTGCGATTCGTGAGCCCTAACTTATCCAAAGCGGCACTGATGCGATTGCGCACGGTACCCTCGCTTAAGCACAGTCGCGCAGCGATATCGCGATTATCCAAACCTTCGGCCACCAGTGCCGCGATTTCCTGCTCTCTCTCGTTGAGCAGACTTGCGATGGGCTTGCCTGATTCATTTGCGGCCTCGTCGGATTCGGCTACTTGACTGCCAGTCAATTTGCCCAACACTTCCGCGCCGAGCACCACCTGTCCGGCCATCACCGCTTGCAATGCTGGGCCCACAGCAGCCACATCCTGCTTGATGAGATAGCCTTTGGCGCCAAGCGCCATCGCCTGCGCAATATACGACTGGTCGGCGAATGTAGTGAGAAACAGGATACGGGCGGCAGGATCCTTCTGCAGTATTTCGTGAGCAGCCTGAAGCCCGTCCTTACCAGGCATCTGCACGTCGATGAGTAGCACATCCGGATGATTCGAAGGCCCCGAAAAATAACGCGTGACCGCCATATCGCCATCATTCGCCGTCCACAGCACATCTGCAGTATTCGTGGCGGAAAGAATCGTCGCCAACGACTGGCAGACAATGGGATCATCATCCACAATTGCGATTCTCATCGTTTCCCTGTCTCCTTCATCCACGGTTGCTTGGGAATGGAAACGAACACCCTCCAACCATGATTGTACGGTCCGCAGGTCGATGTGCCGCCGATGGCGCGCACACGAGAATCGATGTCGGCCAATCCCATACCGCGCTGCAGCTCATGGTTGGCTTTATTTGCCGGTTTGCCATGGGTCGATAAGTTGTTCACCGGCCCGTCATCCTGAACCACCAATTGCCAGAACGCCGGAAAATCACGCAACGTCACATTGGCGCTCGTCGCTTCACTATGGCGCACCACATTGGTCAACGACTCGCGAATCACCGTTGCCAAGCATCGGGAGACCGGTGCGGGCGCAGCGGCAATGTCATTGACGAGACGTACTGAGAAACCGGGGGAGATGCCATCGAACGACGCAACCGCATCGTGTATTTGCGCAGCGAAATCGGTACCATCATCCTCCAAATCATGCACAGATCTGCGCACCATCGTCATTGCACTGTTCAACGTGTCACCCAGTGCGGCAAAGCCATGGGCCGCAGTCGTATCATTGGTGGCATCAGCCACCGTTTTGCCGGCTTGTGCCTGCATGATCGCACGGGTCAGCAGATGACCGACATTGTCGTGGATTTCTCGAGCGATGCGTGTGCGTTCGCCGAGGGTGGCCATGCGAATCGACTGTGCACGCTCTTCATCCACATCGGCGAGCCTCAGTTGGTGGACTCGGGCGGACTGCCTTGTCTGATCCTGCATCACGCGCAGCCCATGGCGTAAAGCGGACTCCTTGTTCGCCCGGGAACCCAAGGCAAAGCTCACCGCGCAGATTCCCATGATGACTGCACAGTCGCGAATAGTGAACAGTGTGGTCCACGCAATGTCTGCAATGAGGCAAACCTTGCCGAACGCCACGGTTATCGGCATCAGCCACAGCCATCGCGCTACCGCATTGCCGAGCAGCAGTATGCGTTGCCACGATGGTTCAGCAGATGGTTCAACAGTAGGTGATGCCGCAGAAGACGGCGCAATGCCATGAGCTGGGGTTGAAGGGCTCTGCAGTGCGCGCAGGGTTCGAATAGTGGCGGGCAATGGCTGGGTGGTCCTTGCGGCGTCATACGCCATGACTGGCAGGAACATAATCCACGAGGGTGCCAGTAGCGTAGCGATGGCATAGCAACAGGCCGGCAGCCAAGACCAGGTCCGTCTGCCCAACCATGTCGCCAGTCCTGTGGCGGATACCGCAATCAACAGACCTGCGATCAACTCCACATAATGTTGCGATGCATACGCGTATGACGGACCGGAATCGGCAGCAATGGACGATGTGAGCATCAGAGCCATGCTGAACATCAGCAGCAGCCCCTTCTCTATCATCGTCCACATGGCATCCTCCCGCCGTTCGCAATGGACTTCCCAGATTCCAAGCCTACTCGAGTAAGAGTGCTTTGTCGTTGATCCGATGCACATGACAAATGTCACGACATCTGGCGGCACTCGTGACGAATGTGGCTGGTTCTATGCGCTCGCGCTTGGGATGATGGAATCATCCAAGGAAGGGAGTGATTATGGCAAGCGAAACCAACACCAACGCTCAGCCCATCCAAGCCGCTCAAGCAACTGTCCCGGCCGTACATGTGAGCCAGCTCGTCAAACGGTATGGCGACATGGTGGCACTCGACTACTTCGACCTCGATGTGAAGCAAGGTGAGATCTTCGGTCTGCTGGGTCCCAATGGTTCCGGCAAGACCACGGCCATCAACTGCATTCTGGCGTTGCTCACCTACGATAAAGGCACAGTTCGCGTATTCGGCGAGCCGATGACCCCTACCAGTTATGCGTTGAAGCGCCGTATCGGCATCGTGCCACAGAACGTGGCCGTATTCAACGAGCTGACTGTGACCGAGAACATCGACTACTTCTGCTCGCTATATGTGCCGAAGAAAGCCGACCGCGCACCCTTGGTCGAGGAAGCCATCGAATTTGCCGGATTGCAGGACTTCCGCAAATTCCGTCCCGGCAAACTCTCCGGTGGCCTGCTGCGCAGACTCAATATCGCCTGCGGTATTGCGCATAAGCCCGACCTGATCTTCTTCGACGAGCCCACCGTCGCCGTCGACCCGCAAAGCCGCAACGCGATACTCGAAGGCATCCAGAAGCTCAACAAAGCCGGCGCCACCGTGATCTACACCAGCCACTACATGGAGGAAGTCGAACAGATCTGCGACCGCATTCTCATCATGGATCATGGTCGTCACCTTGCGCTCGGCACCGCCGACGAACTCAAAGCCATGATCGACACAGGCGAGCGCATCACCATCGAAACGCTCGACCTGACCGATGAGACACTTGCCGCCGTACGCGCGCTCGCATTCGTCATCGAAGCTTCCTATGACGGGCGCGAACTGGAGGTGCGTTGCCGTCGCGGTGAGCACAACCTCGTTGACCTCATCGGCGTGCTACGCACTTCAGGCGCGAACATTGGACACCTGACCAGCCGGCCGCCAAGCCTCAACGACGTGTTCCTAGAACTCACCGGCAAGGCGTTACGCGACTAAGGATCCTCCCAATCCAAGGAAAGGAGAACGCCATGTGGAGCACTTTCATAGTCACGCTGAAGGCGAACCTCAGAGATAAAAGCTCGTTGTTCTGGCTCATCGTGTTCCCAATCGCTCTGGCGACCATGTTCAATGGCGTGTTCGGCAACCTGGACCAAGCCATGAGCATCACCCCGGTATCCGTGGCCGTGGTCGAAGACACGAATTGGACGAACGCGATCGGTGCAGACACGCTTATCACGGCATTGTCCGGCAAGAGCAGTGATACGAGCAAGACTCACGATGACAATGGTACGAATGCCGTGAATATCGATCCCGGCGTAACCCTGCTGAACGCCACCAAGGTCGACTCGACGCTACAGGCGCGCGAACTAGTATCCCAAGGCAAAACCGACGGTTACCTCAAAGCTGACGACGATGGTCGCATCGAGCTCACGCTCAGCGACGATACCGTGACCGTGGCCAACAACGGCACGCAGGAAGCGGGACTCGACGTCTCCCTCTCGGCGCTTGACAACGTGCTCGACCAGTACAACCGCACCAGTGCCACAGTGAAATCCGTGCTTGAAGACAATCCGACTGCCCCAATCACTCGCACATTCTGGAACGGCATCAACGCATCCATGAATGCCACCAAGGAAGTCACGCTCACCAACTTCAAACCCAGCGTGATGGCGAGATACTATTACGCGCTCATGGGCATGGCATGCCTGGTCGCCATGTCGTACATGATCCATACCGTCACCACCGCGCAGGCGAACCTCTCCGCGCTCGGCATCCGCCGCACCGTCGCGCCGCTCGGGCGAGCCAAGCAGCTCGTGGCAGGATTCCTTGCAGGATGGCTGTGCTCCTGCGTCTGCCTGCTCGTAGCGCTCGCCTACATCCGCTACGGTTGCGGCATCGAAGTCGGTGGACGCGAACCGGCAGCTGTGATCGCCGTGGTCGTCGCCTCATTCATGACCTGCGCGTTCGGCACGATGATCGGCGCAATCCCCAAGCTCACGACTGGCGTCAAACAGGGCATGGCCACCGCCATCGCCTGCTCGCTATCCCTGTTCAGCGGACTGTATGGCGGATTCGCCATGGAACTGAGCGACCTGATCTCACGCAAGGCGCCACTGCTCGCCGCCATCAACCCCGCCCAACAGGTGACCGACCTGTTCTACTCACTCATGTACTACGACAGCTACCAGCCGTTCATCCGCACCTGCGCCATCCTACTTGCGATGAGTACGGTGTTCCTCGCGGCCGGCGTGATTATGCTCAGGAGGCAACGCTATGAACACCTGTAAAGCCACCGTGCGCGTACTGCTCGCACACCGCACGTACATCATCATCTATTTGGTGCTCATGGGTATCATGATGTTCACGCTCAGCTGGTCACAGATTAGTGCAGCCACCCGTACGGTGGCCGACACCTACGAGCCGGAGAAGGTCAACGTCGCCGTCATCGACCGGGATACGAACCGAGGCGGTATCGCTGAGGGACTGCGTGACTATCTGTCCGATTCCGCCACGTTGGTCGAACTGAATGACGATGCCGAATCGTTGCAGCAGGCCGTCGCTTCGAACTGGACCGATCTTATCGTCATCATCCCACGCGGTTACGCCGCCGACTTCCTCAAGGCCGCGCAATCCGGCGCTGACATGCCGAAGGTCGAAACGGTCACCAGCTACACGTCCGGCGCCGGCACCATCGGCGGTATGAACGTGAACGGGTTCCTTACCCTGACTCGTATCGCATTAATCGGCGGGAATGTGAAGATCGACGACAGTGCGCTTGCCGCATGGTATGCACAGTATGCAAGCAGCTCTGCCGTCTCCGGGCAGAATGGCGATTGGTCGCAGGTCATGGACGGCTCATCCACGTTCGACCTTAACTCGCTGCCAGAGGGAACGTTGTCCGATCTGACGACGAGAGACGTACAGTCCGCCGCCAAGCGAGCCGCACGTACGGCACACGATGCGAAAGTCAACCGTCCAGTTGCCGTGGAGAACGTCACAACACAGAACGACCGGGAGACAACTACGACGAACTCCGGCGCCTCCGGATTCGGCGACACGATGAAGACGGCGATCTATCCGTTGTTCCTGACGCTCAGCGTATGCGTGAGCCTGGTGGCCCGCGTGTTCGGCGCGGGGGAGCTGCGTCGCAGGCTTATGGCCTCTCCCTCCACGGCTTCGATTGGACTCAAACGCATGGGAGTCCTGTGCGGTTTCGCGCTGCTGATCTGCGTGGGCTATCTGGCCGTTGCGCTTGGATTGATCGCAGCGGCAGGCGTGGATATCGCATCGATACCGGTGAGTGGTGTCGTAATGACCTTTGTCTCGATCTGCATGTTCGCTCTCATGTGCACGGCTTGTGGATTCATGCTTGGTGAATTCGGCGCTTCAGACATGGTGGCCAACGGTTTCGCCAACGTGTTCGGCCTGCTCATCCTGTTCACCTCGGGTATCGCATTCCCGATGAGCATGATGCCGGACATGATGGTCACCATTGCACGGTTCACGCCCGGCTGGTGGTACTGCACGGCAATTGACAACGCGCTCGGTTTCGGCTCCGCCACATCCGGCGTGGACGTTGGGGACTGGGCTGTGGCCACAGTCATCGTGATGCTGTTCTCCCTCGCATTCGTCTGCGTGGGACTCGCCGCCGGGAAATACCGCCGCTCCCGGCCGAATGCAGTCGCCTCGACCGTCACTCAGCTCGCCGAAGCATAGGTGGAGTACAGCTCTTACATTCCCTTCAACCTATATCGCTGGGTCGGATCGTCTTGGAATTTCACCTTGGCGACCCGACCTTCGCATATCAGCTCACGCATGCCGGAGGTAGCGGCTAGAGGAGTCAATTGCAGTTCGCGGATAATTTCCTTGATGCTCATCGCCGAATGGCGCTCCAGCACGGTCAGAATCGCTTTGGAAACATCACTCGGCGTACTGTTCTTCGCCGTGCGCTGCTTGGTGATGGTCATCGTGAACGTATTGATATCGTTCTGTGTGGTTGCCGGCTCTATGCCGGCTTCGCGCAGCGCGGCAGCGATACGTTGCAAGCCATCGCCGCCTTCCGGATTCACGAATCCGCCATCCGGATAAGGAGTGGACTCCAACAGGGTGAACAGGAACTGGTTGCGGGTGGAAACGAATGGGACCCCGGTCACTGGATTCGGATTCGCCAGTACGTCATGGGTTACCGTGCCGTACAGGCCGCCGGGATTCGTGATTTCAATACGGTTGGTGAATACGCTGATGCGAACCTGCGTGCCGCGCGCATCGGGGGAGTAGTCGCGGTGGGTGAGTGCGTTCGCAATGGCCTCGCGCAGTACTACAGGTGGATAGTCGAGTTTCTTGGCTCCCACCCATTGCATTAAGGATTCCACGGCGTCATTGATCATCACCGGAATCGGCCCCACGATGGTTTTTGTGGCTACCAGGCGTTCGTCGCCGCGGAACACCTCATCCCGGTTCGTACCGGGGAACACGGCGATGGCGATGGACAGTCGTGGGTAATACTTCTGCGGGTACCGGCCCAATGCCAGCAATCCGGCAAGTGTGGGTCGCAGCACGCCGCCCACTTCGCTGTCGTCGGAATCATCATGGCGCAGCACTTGCAAGTCGAGCAGCGTATGCGTGGCATCGCGGTCGGCGAACACATGCGGATGCTGTTCGCGGGCGCGAGCCAACAACCCTGCAATCAGTGCCGGATCGAGATCATCGGTGGTGGCATGCGGCACAATATCCAAGTCATAGGTGGGCTGCAGATGCTCTTCAATGAGCCTGTCCACCTCATAGGCGGTCATTCGTCGGTCGCCGTCGCCGGTGCGGATGAATGAGCCGCTGTGCGGGCCAAGCGCAGTGGTGAAACAGGGCTTGTCACGTGGCAGCATTTCATCGACTCTGGCGAATACCAGATTCGAACCTTCGAACGGGCAGGTCACAATCACCGGGCGGACTACAGGAGTCATCTTCTCGCAGGCTTGACTTAATGCCTCTTGCATGGCACGCGCATTGAAATCCTCAACTGGCGTAAAACCGGCTTTTTCGGAAAGCCCGAGAATAATCCAGCCGCCAGAGCCATTGGAGAATGCGGACAGCGTATCGGTGATAGTGGAGGAGATGCGACGTTTGCATTCCTTGACTTCGCACTGCTGTGTGTCATTGCCGATCATGCGCATCAGCTCGATGAGCTCAGTCATTTTTGCGGTGTAGTCGTCAACCATGGGAGCGCCTCCTTGCCACTATTGTGCCGCATAAGTATGTGCTACGGCGTGCTGTGGGCAAGCATAGGTTGCCAATTCATGGAAAATTCACTCGTCGGGCATACTCGACTATTCCCGGCAGACAGCCCAAGCTTGACAGGAGAATAAGAAAAGTCCTCTTAGCCAATATCAGCTAAGAGGACTCCGAAGTAGCGGTATGTGCTTACTCTTCCTTCGTGGCAGGGGCGCTCAGCCTGTGCTTATGCTTCCTTCGTGGATGGCGCGCTCAGGCTGTGCTTATTCTTCCTTCGCGGCGGGCGCGCTCAGGAAGTGCTCCTCACTGGGCAGAACGGCGTTGAGGATTACGGCGACCACGAAGGCCACGGCGATGCAGTTGGAGGCGAAGATCTGCTGGAACAGGGAGGGGAAGTTCACGAAGATATCGCTCACCTGGGTGAAGCCGATGCCAATGGTCAGCGACAGCGCGGCAATGGTGATGTTACGCTGCGAGAAGCCGGCCTCAGCAATCATCTGGAAGCCGGAGAGAATGATGTTGCCGAACATCATGATCGTGCAGCCACCGAGCACCGCCTGAGGCAAGGAGTTGAATACTTCGGCGATAGCCGGTACGAAGCTGGCAAGAATCAGAATCAGGCCGCCGGAGAGAATCACCTTACGGTTGACCACCTTGGTCATGGCCACGAGACCAATGTTCTGAGCGAAGGAGGTCAGCGGCAGGCAGCCGAACAGGCCAGACACCGAGGAGATCAGACCATCGCCAGCGATGGCGCCAGCGGTTTCACGCTCAGTAGGCGTACGGTTCAGACCCACCTTGGTCAGGGCGGCGGTGTCGCCCAACACCTCAACCGAAGAGACCACATAGAGCAGTCCGATGGAGATGATGGCGCCCCAGTCGAACTCGGGCTTGAATGGCATCAGCTGCGGTACGGAAACGATGGCGAGATCTTGGAAACCGGAGAAATCAACCTTACCCATGCAGATGGCCACCACATAGCCCACGACCAGGCCGAACAGCACGGACAGCTGCTTGGCGGTGCCCTTCATCAGCAGTTGGAAGGCAAGGCAGGCCACCAAGGAGATCAGGCCCAGCGTTAGGTTCTGCCAGGAACCGAAGTCCTTGGCCCCTGAGCCTCCGCCGAACGAGGTCGCACCCACGTTGAGCAACGAGAAACCGATGGAAGTCACCACGATGGCGGAGACGATGGGCGGCACGAATCGGCGCCAGTACTTGGCGGTCAGACCAAGCACCAGCTCCAACAGGCCGCCGACCAACACGGCACCGACCACCGCGCCATAGCCCTTATCCGCGCAAATGGCCACGGCAGCGGCCACGTAGGTGAAGGAAATACCGGTGACCATCGGGAGCCTAGAGCCGATGCGCCATGCGCCGTACAGTTGCAGACAAGTGCCGAGACCTGCCACCAACAGGCCTGCCTGAATCACGGCGGCTGACTGTGCCGGCGTCATCTTGGCAGCGGACGCCACAATGAAAATCGGGGCCAGATTCGCCACAAACATGGCCATGACATGCTGCAGACCGAACGGAATACCCTTCCAGAAGGAAACGGGTGCGTCCAGCGAGCTCAATGCCTCAAACGAAACAGCGGATGCCTTGGAAGATTGCTTCTCGTCGCTCATACTTTTTGTTCTCTCTCACTTTCTCCAGCGGATGCTCAGTGACGGAATTCGATCTTGCCGGTTTCCGGATCCATGGATTCCACGATGGCCAGGGAATCCACGTCGTAGCCGTCCGCACGCAGTTGATCGCCGCCTCCTTGGAAACCTTTCTCCACGGCGATGCCAATGCCTTCGACCGTGGCGCCCGCCTCTTCGCACAGTTCGATCAGACCGCGCAGTGCTTTGCCATTGGCGAGGAAGTCATCGATGAGCAGCACGTGATCGCCCGGGTTCAGATACTTCTTGGAGACGATGACCGGGAATTCCTTCTGCTTGGTGAAGGAATACACGGTAGTGGTGTACTGATCACCGTCCAGATTGATGGATTGGGCTTTCTTGGCGAACACCACGGGCACATCGCCGAAATGACGGGCCGCACAGCAGGCGATGCCAATGCCGGAAGCCTCGATGGTCAGGATCTTGGTAATGGTCTTGCCTGCAAAGTGCTCGGCCCAAGCCGCACCCATGTGGTCGAACAGGCGCACATCGCACTGGTGGTTCAGGAATGCGTCCACCTTCAGCACATCGCCTGCCTTGACGGTGCCTTCGGCCTGGATTCGTTCCTCAAGTTCCTGCACTGGAATACCTCCTTGTTGACATCACAATGACATAGCCATCGGCATAGCTATCCGATATGGCAAACCAGCTTACGCTGACCGGCGCATATGGTAGATATGAATGTCGCGCGAAGAAGGAACAGGATTGTCCGCGCGCGTTCATCACGGTAGGTTGTCAAGGGGAGAGCATCATGTTCGATGAGCCGGAAGTCATTGCGCGCAGCGCCCAGGAACTGGTAGGTGATCTGAACCCGCAGCAATCCGAAGCCGTGCAGTATCGTGGCCAGGCGCTGCTGATCGGCGCAGGCGCAGGCTCTGGCAAAACCCGTGTGCTGACCCGCCGCATCGCTTGGATTTTAAGCCAGTTCGGTGCATGGCCGAGCCAGGTGCTCGCCATCACCTTCACCAACAAGGCAGCCGCCGAGATGCGCGAACGACTGGGCTCCCTGATCGGCCCGGTGGCGCAGCGCATGTGGGTTTCCACTTTCCATTCCGCTTGCGTGCGTATCCTGCGCCGTGATGGCAAATCCATCGGGCTGAAGTCAGGCTTCTCCATTTATGATTCCGCCGATTCCGAACGCCTTGTCAAAATCATCGCCACCGAATTCAACTTGGATATCAAGCGATACACGCCGCGTTCTATTCTCGGCCATATTTCCGATTTGAAGAACAACCTCACCGGTTGGAAGGAATATCTGGCCCTGCATGCCCCGGACTTCACTCCCGGCCAGCGCGGCTACCAATTCGGCACCGTAGGTGACCTTGAAGCCATCTATGCGGTGATTTACGCCGAATACGAACATCGACTGGCGCTCGCCAATGCCGTGGATTTCGATGACCTGATCGGGCGGACCGTGGAACTGCTGCGCTCCGACCCGCAGGTGGCCGAGTACTACCACCATCGTTTCCGCTACATTCTGGTCGATGAGTATCAGGACACCAATCATGCGCAGTATGTATTGGTGCGCGAACTCGCCGGCGTCGATACCGGCGAACGCAGCGTTCCGGGCGCTCCGAACGCCGGTAAGACAGGCCCGGCGTGGATTACCGTGGTGGGTGATTCCGACCAGTCCATCTACGCATTCCGCGGCGCGGACATCCGCAACATTCAGGATTTCGAGCAGGACTTCCCGAATGCCAAAACCATCATGCTGGAACAGAACTATCGTTCCACGCAAACCATTCTGGACGCCGCCAATGCCGTAATCAGCAACAATGAAGGCCGCAAGCCGAAGAAACTGTGGACCGCGCTCGGCAAAGGCGAGCCGATTGTGGGCTATGCAGCGGACAACGCCCAGCAGGAAGCCCAGTGGGTTGCCAGCGAAATCGCGCGACTGCACGCCGAAGAATCCATCGCCTACTCGGATATGGCCATCATGTACCGAGCCAACGCACAGTCCCGCTCGCTGGAAGAGGCATTGATCAACGCAGGATTGCCATACCAGTTGGTCGGTGGCACCAAGTTCTACGAGCGTCGTGAAATCAAGGACGCCTTGGCCTACCTGCAGGCATTGGTGAATCCCGATGACGACGTGAATCTGCGCCGTATCCTGAATGTGCCGAAGCGCGGCCTGGGCGATCGAGCCGAGGGAATCCTGCTCGCCTATGCGCGTGAACATGGCACGAGCTTCTTCTATGCGTTGATGCACTTGGACGAGATTCAGAACATTCCAACTCGTACGGCAAACCAACTCAAAGCATTCCGCGAACTCATGGGTGCACTTTCGCAATTCACCCGCGCGCATGACAATAAGCCAAGCGAAGTCGTTGCCGAAGTGTTGGAGAAGTCGGGGCTCAGGGCGGAACTGGAGAAATCCGTCGATCCACAGGATGCCTCGCGTCTGGAAAACCTCTCCCAGCTGCAATCCACCGCAGCTGAATTCGAGCAGAACACGCCGGACGCCACGCTGTCCGCTTTCTTGGAAACGACCGCTCTGGTGGCTGACTCCGATCAGCTGCCTGGTGAAGCCGAGGATTCAGGCAAGGTGACACTGATGACCTTGCACACCGCCAAAGGCTTGGAGTATCCAGTGGTGTTCCTGACCGGTATGGAACAAGGCACATTCCCGCATTCGCGCTCGATGGAAGACACCACCGAATTGCAGGAGGAGCGTCGACTCGCATACGTGGGCATCACCCGCGCCAAGCGCCGTCTGTATGTGACTCGTGCCGCCGTGCGTTCGCAGTGGGGACAGGCCGCGGACATGATGCCGAGCCAGTTCCTCGATGAGATTCCTGCCGAACTCATCGATTGGAAGAGTAAGGACGCCGGTGTGGAGCGCATGCGTTCAAGTTGGCAATCCGATGGCGATGGCTTCTCCGATGATTTCGGCGGCTGGGATGACGATGATTTCGGCGGTACCACGTTTGGTGGAACCTCGACATTCGGCAGCCGTGGTTCGGGATCCTCGTATGGTTCACGCTCGCGTTACGGCTCCTCATATGGCTCGGGTTCATCATCGTATGGCTCAAGGTCCTACGGTTCCAGGTCTTCCTATGGCTCCAGCTCCTATGGGTCACGTGGCTCGGGGTCTTCCTCCTATGGCTCCCGTTCCGGCTCATCTTCGGATTCCTACGGCCATACGCGCGGCGGCAAGGTGACGACCCGTCATACCACGCCAAAGACCTCTGCTTCGGCGGCCAAGAAAGACAATGGTCTGAATGCCGCTGATTTCGCCATCGGAGACAAGGTGGTTCACGATAAGTTCGGCCTTGGCACAGTCATGGATATTCAAGACAAGGGCATCAAGTCGGTGATTACCGTAGACTTCGGCTCGGCCGGAGTCAAGCGCCTGATGCTGCGCGTAGCGCCTATTGAAAAGCTCTGATGAGCTTTCAATAGGCGCCCGTCGAGGCAAGCCTCTCCCTTCGGCTACAGGCAGTCCACTGGACTGCCTGCTTCACGCCTCAGCTATTGAAAAGCTCTGATGAGCTTTCAATAGGCGCCCGTCACGGGCGATAGCAGAAAAGGGAACAAAAAACAAGACTTGTTTTTCTGCTTACGGCATGGGCATAATGCGAAGGTTGTGCTCGCGAACCCCGCCTCAGGGGAGAGAAAGTAAGAGAAAATGAAGAACAAGCTGTTTGCATCCGTTCCCAATATTCTGCTCGGCCTGCTGATCGCCGTTGCCCCGCAGACTTTCGCCCACGCCTGCATCGGCCATGATATGCCGGGCGCATGCCACTACTCACAGCAGGCCGCCACCGGTATCGGCGTGGTTATTCTCGTGCTTGGCACCGTCGCTCTGTTTGTCAATCATCAGATTCGCGTCGGTTTGAATATTGCGGCCATTGCTAATGCATTGCTGCTGCTCGCGGTGCCGACCTTCCTTATCGGCGTATGCAAAGGTGCCATGATGCACTGCCGCATGGTTATGCTGCCTGCGCTTATTGTGCTTGGCGTGCTTACGATGGTGTTCGCGGGCATCGCCATCTGGCTTGACTCTCGCTCCACTGCGCGCGGCTGAAAGAGCCAACCATGCATTCCGTAATCACATTACGTGGACTGCCATATGAGAATCTCAAGCGTAAGCCATTGCGCACGGCAGCATTGCTCACCATTGTCACTGTCCTGTCGCTGACGTTCTTTGGCGGAACCATGCTGACGATGAACCTCAATACAGGCATGACCAGCATGGAACAGCGCCTTGGCGCCGATCTTATGGTCGTGCCGCAGAACACCGCGCAGCAAGCGGAAGCTTTACTAACCAACGGCAGTCCAAGCACGTTTTATTTCACTACCGATATTGCGGACACAATCAAGAGCGCCGATGGCATCGAACAAGCCAGCGAGCAGACCTACATATCATCACTGGCTGCTGCTTGCTGCGATGAAAAACTGCAGATTATCGGATTCGATCCCGATTCCGACTTCGTTATTGAGCCTTGGATTGCTTCCCAATTTGATGGCACACTTCAAGACGGACAGATGATTGCCGGAGCCAACGTGAATGTGTCTGTTGACGGCACTATTGAACTGTATGGACGTGATTGGCCAGTCGTCGCTCAGCTTGCCAACACCGGTACCAATCTCGACAATTCGGTGTTCATCAATACAGCCACTGTGCCTCAGATGGTGTCTGTTTCATCGAAGATGACCAAAAACAGTGCGTTCGCCAAGAATGCCGATAAAGCTGTTTCGACCGTACTCATCAAAGTGAAGCAGGGATATGATGCGCAGACGGTGGCTGACAACATCAAACATCTTGATTCCCGTTTTTCCGATTTGGGCTATGTGTATCCAGGCGGTATCACTGCCACTACGAAAAACTCGCTGAACGCACTGGTCTCCTATCTTGCAGCGTTTGTGTCTGCTATTTGGGCGATGGGTGTGATTGTGCTGCTTGCGGTTTTCACCTCGTCGGTGAACGAACGCAAACGTGAATTTGCATCGTTGCGTATCATGGGTGCCACTCGCGGCATGTTGAATGCGATTATCGTGAAGGAATCGATAATGATTGGGGCATCCGGTGGCGTTGTCGGAGTCGGGCTGGCCAGCTTGATGATTTTCCCATTCAGCTCGCTCATCGGTACGCAACTGCAACTGCCGTATCTTCAAGCTGGACCCATCGCGATTATTGGGTGTGCGGTAGTGACTCTTGTTTGCTCCACTGTCATCGGCATTGCTGGATCGATGCTGACTATGTGGCGGTTAAGCAAGCCGGAAGCATATCTCACCTTGCGGGAAGGGGACTGACATGGCAAGTACTTCCCATTTGCTTGTGCTTTGCGAAGTGACCCGTCAGTTCATTCGCCGTGGCAAGCCGTTCAACGCCGTAGATCATGTGAATCTTATTGTTGATGAAGGCGAATTTATTGCAGTCGTTGGCCGATCCGGCAATGGTAAAAGCACATTGATTAATATGGTCGCTGGACTGATTCGCCCTACTTCAGGATCAGTGACCGTCGATGATCGCAATGTGGCCGCTCTCTCGGACAATGAGCTTTCCAGGCTCAGGAACCGCACTCTCGGTTTCGTGACCCAAGGTCATACTCTGTTGGGTAACCTGACGGTGCTGGACAATGTGATATTGCCGGCCACAATGTTCCCCGATCCTTTGCCGTTTGCCTGCGATGGTGAGGACGAGGTTTCCGAAGAAGGTCAGTCATTATCCGATGGTGAGGCGTTGGCGGCTGATTCCAGCCTGCCGGACACCATTGTCCCCTTTGCCGATGATTCCGGCGCCAAGTCAGCGGATGCGCAGAATATTCAGGCCGGTCAGAGGCGTGCGCTGATTTCTCGTGCACAAGACCTGCTGAACCAGCTTGGCATCGCTGATCTGGCGGATAGTTACCCGCGCGAGCTGTCCGGAGGAGAGATGAGGCGCGTATCCATCGCTCGTGCGTTGATGAATCAGCCGAAATTGCTGATTGCTGATGAGCCGACCGGCGATCTTGACCAAGAGAGTACTGATATTGTGATGCGTCTGCTCAGGGCTCAAGCCGACAATGGCATGGCGATTCTTATGGTCACTCATGATCCTGATGCTCTCGCATGGGCGGACACGGTATATCGCATGGATGCTGGAGTGCTGTCCAAGGTATAGGTGTATCATTGCCTGCTGGTGTCTGCTGTACGGCAGATGCCGTCTGGAGTCATAGCCCATCAACGGGTCGGTGGATGTGTTCGTATGAGTGCAGCCATTCGTGAGCAATCACGACGAAGCGTTGGAGAGGCCCGACTCAGCGTGCGGCGTCAGTAGTGAAGTCGCGCGTTCCGTTCAAATAACGACAGAAGGATTAATCCAAATGACGAACGTTCAGCGTTCTCGCCGTCAGGTGCGCCTTTCCCGCGCCCTCGGCATCGCACTGACCCCTAAGGCTCAGCGCATCTTCGAAAAGCGTCCGTACGCTCCTGGCGAGCACGGCCGTGACCGTCGCCGCACCGAATCCGATTACGCGGTGCGTATGCGCGAAAAGCAGCGTCTGCGCGCTCAGTACGGCGTCTCCGAGAAGCAGCTTCGCGCCGCTTACGAGAAGGCCACCCGTACCGCAGGCCAGACCGGTAACGCTATGCTGGTCGACCTCGAAACCCGTCTTGACAACCTGGTGCTGCGTGCCGGCTTTGCCCGCACCACCGCTCAGGCTCGCCAGTTCGTGGTGCACCGTCACATCCTCGTTGACGGCAACGTTGTGGACCGCCCGTCCTACCGCGTCAAGCCCGGCCAGACCATTCAGGTCAAGGCTAAGAGCCAGACCATGGTTCCGTTCCAGATCGCCGCTGAAGGCGTGCACCGCGATGTGCTGCCGGCGGTTCCTGGTTACCTCGACGTGAACCTTGCCTCCCTGAAGGCCACTGTGACCCGTAAGCCTGAGGTCGAAGAGATCCCGGTGCAGGTCAACATCCAGTACGTGGTCGAATACTACGCCCGCTGATCCGGGCCCCTCTGGTCAAAACAATCCAGGACATACCGCTCGAACCCCGCGCACAACTGCGCGGGGTTCCTGCGTTCTGGAGTCCAATGGGCGTAGCATAGACGCTATGATTCTTCATTTGCATCTGGTTCGCCACGGACAAACCTATTTCAACCGATACAATCGCCTGCAAGGCTGGTCCAACTCGCCGTTGACCGAGTCAGGCATCGCCGACGCTGCCAAAGCGGGGGAAAAGCTCAAAAACCTGACGTTCGCTGCAGCCTATTGTTCGGACACCACTCGAGCCCAACAAACCGCGGAAACGATTCTTGACATCAACGAAGCTGCCGGCAATCCGCGTCCAGCATTGGTTGCGGACATGCATTTCCGCGAACAGTTCTACGGTTACTACGAAGGCCTTGACATGGCCATGGCATGGTATGCCGCCGGTGCGCCACATGGCGCAAAAACCTATAACGAGATCGTGGAACGATTCGGTCTTGGCGCATCGCGCGACTTCCTCAAAGAAGCCGACCCGTTTCACGATGCGGAATCCGATCAGGAATATTGGACACGTGTGGAAGGCGCGTTCAGGCTCATCGCCAGTAATCCCGATCTACACGACGGCGACGATATACTGCAGATTTCCCACGGCAATACGTTGCTCAGCTTGGCTCACCGGTTCGGTGGCCCTGATCTTGATTTGAGTGAACGCCCCGCAAACGGTTCCGTGACGGTGATCGATTTCGATACCGATAAGCCGTTCAATGAGGCCGTAACCATCATTTCCTATGGGAAATAGAGCGCAAGTGCTACTCTTGTGCGAGTATATGTGACCTCAAGGAGGCAACAAATGGGAGTCGGAGAGATCGCTGGCCTGATTGCGGCCATCGCGTTCGCAGTATTGGCCGGTTTCATGATCTATCCGCTGATTAGGCTCGGCAGGATGTTCGACCAGATTGCGCTGACGGTTAAGGAATCAGGCGAACATGCCATTCCAGCGTTGGATGAGAGTGTGACCACCGTACAACAGGTGAACAAGTCCCTTGAGGACGTCAACCGTATTTCCGCTGCAGCATCCACCACAGCCAATAATGTTGGCGCACTGACCGATTTGTATGGCTCCTTCCTGGGCAAGCCCGTCATCAAGATTGCATCCGCCATCTACGCGCTGAAGTCCACCGCCCAGTCCTTCATCGCCAAGAACGCTGGTGACAACGCTCAGAAGGGGGAGTGATGTTCAAACGCATCTTCTGGGTCGCAGTCGGTGTGGGCATCGGCATCGTGACCGTTACTAAAGCGCAGGCGTATGTGAAAGCCAACACGCCTGATGCTGCCCGCCAGTTTTTGCTGGGGCCAGATCAGTCCAACGTGCCGATGAGAACGCTTGAAGGCCTGGTCAAGGAATTCAACGAGACCCGTCGAGCCCGTGAGGCTGAGCTCAACAATAGATACAACGTGCAAGCCGACTGAGGGGTTTACCTCAATCGCCGAGAATCCTCAAACCGCGGTCAGTACCACGTACTGCACGGATTAATCAAGTCTTTCCAATTTAATGCCAAGGCGTTATTACGCCCAAAATCAAACAAGGAGTACATCCCGACATGCGCACTGCGGAAATCGCAAAGCGATACCTCGATTACTTCGCCAAGCATGACCACCTCGTCGTGCCTTCGGCGTCGCTGATCTCCCCGAATCCCACCACGCTGTTCACCATCGCAGGCATGGTGCCGTTCATCCCATACCTGATGGGTGAGCAGACCCCGCCGAAGCATCGTATGGCCTCCAACCAGAAGTGCGTGCGTACCCTTGACATCGACGAGGTCGGCAAGACCACGCGTCACGGCACCTTCTTCCAGATGCTTGGCAACTTCTCCTTCGGCGACTACTTCAAGGAGGAGGCTATCCACTATGCATGGGAGCTGCTGACCACCCCGCAGGATCAGGGCGGTTACGGTTTCGACCCCGAGAAGCTGTGGATGACCACCTTCACCGACGATGACGAGGCCCGTTCCCTGTGGATCAACGAAGGCGTGGACCCCGAGCATATCCAGAAGATGGGTATGGAAGACAACTTCTGGACCACCGGTGGCCCCGGCCCTGGCGGCCCGTGCTCCGAAATCTACGTTGATCGCGGTCCGGAATTCGGTAAGGAAGGCGGCCCGATCGCCGACGAAAACCGTTACATCGAAATCTGGGATCTCGTGTTCGAGAACTATGAGGTCGATAACGTCAAGTCCAAGACCGACCTGCATATCGTTGGCGAACTTGAGAACAAGAACATCGATACCGGTGCTGGTCTGGAACGTCTTGCCTACCTGCTGCAGGGCAAGAACAACATCTACGAGACCGATGAGGTCTTCCCGGTTATTGCCGCCGCCGAGCAGCTGTCCGGCCTGAAGTACGGCGAAAACGAGGAAGCCGATGTACGCTTCCGTGTGGTGGCCGACCACGTGCGTTCCGCGCTGATGATCATGTCCGACGGCGTGCGTCCTTCCAACGTCGGCCGTGGCTACGTGTTGCGCCGCCTGCTGCGTCGTACCGTGCGCTCCATGCGTATGCTCGGTGTGACCGATCCGGTGCTGCCCACTCTGTTCCCGACCTCCAAGACTGCCATGGAAGCCAGCTACCCGGAGCTCAACGACACCTTCCATGAGGTGTCCGAGTCCGCATATGGTGAGGAAGACGCTTTCCGCCGCACGCTGGAAACTGGTACCACCATTCTTGACGTGGCCGTGAACAAGGCCAAGCACGACTCCTCCGAGCCGACTGTGACCGGTGAGGATGCGTTCAAGCTGCACGACACCTACGGCTTCCCGATCGAGCTGACCCTTGAAATGGCCGCCGAGCAGGGTGTGAAGGTCGATGAGGCCAAGTTCCGCGAACTGATGGCCGAACAGAAGTCCCGCGCCCGCGCCGATGCGCTGAAGAAGCGTCACAACGTGGACCTGTCCGTCTACGACGACTTCAAGAAGACGCTGGCCAAGCCGATTGACTTCCTCGGCTACACCGACATGTCCGCTCGTGCCAAGGTGATTGGCATTATGCAGGAGGGCAAGGGCTCCGTGCCCGCCGTGACCGGCCCGGCCAACATCGAGGTCATCCTCGACCGTACCCCGTTCTATGCGGAGGCCGGCGGCCAGCTTGCCGATCAGGGTGAGATTCTCTCCGATGATGGCGCCGTGCTCGAAGTCGACGATGTGCAGAAGCCCATCAAGGACCTCATCGTCCACCAGTGCCGCCTGACCGAAGGCACCCTGGTGGTCGGCGCCGAGGTGAACGCCAACATCGATCTGAACCGTCGTGGCGCCATCGCCCGTTCCCACACCGCCACCCACATGGTGCACAAGGCACTGCGCGAGGAGCTTGGCCCGCAGGCCACCCAGCGTGGTTCCGAGGATGCTCCGAACCGTCTGCGCTTCGACTTCCAGTGGTCCAAGGCCCCGGCGAAGTCCGTGATCTCCGCAGTCGAGGAGCGCGTGAACGACAAGCTGCGTGACAACCTTGCCGTGACCACCAAGGAAATGAAGTTCGATGACGCCATCGCCCTCGGTGCCATGCACCTGTTCGGCGAGAAGTACGGCGACATCGTGCGCGTGGTCTCCATCGGTGAAGACGGTTGGAGCCGCGAGCTGTGCGGTGGTACTCACGTTGACCACGTCGGCAAGATCGGTATGGTGAACATCCTTTCCGAAGCTTCCATTGGCCAGGGCGTGCGTCGTGTGGATGCCGTGGTCGGTCAGGGCGCTTACGACTTCAACGCTCGTGAACATGCACTGGTTTCCCAGCTTTCCGATAAGCTCAACGCCCGTCCGGACGAGCTTGCCGAGCGAATCAACACGCTGCTCGCCAAGCTCAAGGAATCCGACCGTCGTTTGGCCGCCATGTACGAAGGCCAGTTGGCTGCTGCCGTACCGGCACTCGTCGCCGATGCAAAGGCATCCGACGCTCCGGTCAAGGCCGCGGTCAAGAACGTTGGCCACTTCGGCACCTTCGACGCGCTGCGCAAGACTGTGTTGGATATCCGCGGTCAGCTTGGCGAGGATGCTCCGGCCATCGTGGCTCTCGCCGGTGTGAACGAGGATGACAAGCCTATGGTGGCCGTGGCCACCAATGAGGCCGCCCGCAAGGCCGGCATCAAGGCCGGTGATTTGGTGCGCGGCGCATCCAAGATCCTCGGCGGTGGCGGCGGCGGTAAGCCAGACTTCGCCCAGGGCGGCGGTGCTGACGCATCCAAGATCGATGAAGCGCTCGAAGCTCTGACGCACGAGGCACAGAAGGCCTGACGCCTGTGGTGTGGTTAGGCGTTGATTTGGGTAATGCTCGGATCGGACTGGCACTGTCCGATCCCGAGCTTACCTTTGCTCACCCGGCAGGCGATATCTATGTTGCCGGGGACTATTTCTTTGCTATCGACGATGTGCTCGACGTGATTGAAGACGAGCATGTGACCCATGTGGTTGTGGGTCTTCCCTTGCAGATGGACGGCACCGAAGGCAAAAGCGCTAAAAAAGCGAAACGGTGGGCTGACAATCTGCGCAAGCGTCTGCAGCAGATTCAGGACGAAGCGCAGACGGACAATGATGCATTAGCGGAACATTGCAACATACAGGTATCATTGGTAGACGAGCGGTTGACTACGGTCAGTGCCCATCGCCAGCTGTTCGAGGCGAACAAATCCTCGAATAAGCACAGGCCTCTGGTCGATCAGCAGTCGGCAGTGGTGATTTTGCAAACGGCACTCGACCGTGCCGGGAAACAATGAGGTACGGGTTCATGTCAGACGATATTCATGATTTCTTTGACGAAAACACGCATTGGGTCGAGCAGGGGACCGGATCTTTGAACGGTGGCAGTGAGCCGCCGCGTCCACCTAAATCTCGCAGGGAGATGCGCAAGCGTCGCAAAGCGCGCAAGCAGAAACGATTCGGCATGCTCATCGTCATTATTGCGGTGATTGCATTGGTCGTCGGTGGCGGGTTTTTCGGTGTGCGCAAGCTGCATGAGATTCGTGACAGCCGTAATCAGGAGAGCGCGGCAGTCGCGGATTATCCGGGGCCTGGCTACGGCGAAGTGACCTTCACCGTCAAGGAAGGCCAAGGTGCCGTTGAAGTCGCGGATGCGTTGGTGAAGGCCGATGTCATCAAATCCGCTGCCGCATTCACCAGTGTGGTCGGGGCCAATGATGCGAAACTGTATCCCGGCACCTTTACCCTGAAAAAGCATATGGCTGCAAGCGATGTGCTGACGGTGCTTTCCGATAGTTCCAAAGCTGCCGGATTCCTTGAAGTCAGGCCAGGTGAACGCGTCAGTGCCGTTATCAGCGACGCTGTCTCGCTATCCGGCATTGCGCAAAGCGAGTTCGATACCATCATCAACAACAAGGGCGATGGCATACTCCCGGCGGAAGCGAACGGTAGCTTCGAAGGTTGGCTGGAACCCGGCACCTACAATGTCAAGGGCATGGGTAGTGCATCGGACATTATGAAGGCCATGGTCGATAAGCGAATCGCCAAGCTGGATGATCTGGGAGTGCCGACCGGTGCCGATCGCGAAAAGATCATGATTATTGCGTCCATTGCCGAAGCCGAGGTCAACAAGGCCGACTACTACGGCAAGGTGACGCGTGTAATCGAAAACCGACTTGATCAGGACATGGCACTGGGCATGGATTCCACCGTGGCCTACGGCAATAATGTGAAGCCGGGCGATGTCACCACCGCGATGATTCAGGACGATTCCAATCCATACAACACGTATGTGAATAAAGGATTGCCGCCTACACCGATCAGCAATCCCGGTGACAACGCCATTGAAGCGGCGTTGAACCCGGAGAGCGGCGATTGGTTGTACTTCTGCACGGTGAATCTTGATACCGGTGAAACCAAGTTCGCCACTACCGCGGAAGAACATGATAAGAACGTCGCCGAGCTGCGTCAGTGGCAGGCGAACAATCAGTGATTCGCCAGTGATACTCGAACAAAAGCGCCTTCCTCGTAAGGAAGGCGCTTTTGCATAGTGTCATAGTTTCTCAGTTGCATGCATATATGCAGCAGATACATGTGCATGCGATGATACTGGCTGCGGATCTTACAGAATCCAATTCAAAGCCAGAGCGATTATTGCCGCAATAAAAATCACCGGCACATAGGGCACTTTGCCATCGCCGTCAGTGTCTGACTGTTTGAATAAACGAGTCCCGCACCAGATCCATAGGAGACCACAAACGCCCATGGCCAGCCACCAGAGCACCACAGTGGAAAGTCCAAACATGCCGACTGCAAGTCCCGCGGGAATCAGTGCGGTCACATCACCGAACCCCAAAGAGCGTGGCACAATCAGTGCCAAAGCCAGCTGAATCAGGCAGCAGAGCAGCGTAAACAGCAGTGCCTGCACCAGTACGAATAAATCATTGGTGATCACGCCATAGACGAACACGGCAATCAGTTGCAGTAGAGCGCCCACACCGACCCAAGGCAGGGGAACTCGCCTCATTCGCATGTCTTCGATGGACAGTGCAAGCTCACATAGCAGACCGGGAAGAGTGAACAGGTATGGCATGACTTACCATTATCCCCTAGTTATTGACCATTAGGCATGAGAGGAAATGGCTATGTTGCGCTGGCAGACGGCGGGGGAGTCTCACGGAGAGGCCTTGGTGGCCATGATTGAAGGGCTGCCGGCTGGCGTCCGGATCAGTACAAGCGATATCGTCGGTGCTTTGGCGCGTCGTCGTCTGGGATACGGTCGCGGCGCCCGCATGAAGTTCGAACAGGATCAGGTGCGTTTGCTCACCGGCGTTCGCCATGGACTGACCCTTGGCTCGCCGGTTGCCATTGAAATCGCCAACACCGAATGGCCCAAGTGGACCGAGGTGATGAGCGCGGATGCACTCGACCACGAACTGCCGCGTGAAGGCCGCAATGCGCCGTTGAGCCGTCCTCGCCCGGGCCACGCCGATTTGACCGGTATGCGCAAATATGGTTTTGATGATGCCCGTCCGGTGCTGGAGCGTTCCAGTGCTCGTGAAACCGCATCCCGCGTGGCGCTTGGTGAAGTGGCTCGTCAGTTCCTGGAGCAGGCATTTGGCATTCGCACGGTGTCTCATGTAGTGGCGCTCGGTGGTGTGGCCACGAACCCTGATTTGCCACTGCCTACGCCGGATGACGTGGACGCCCTTGACGCATCACCCGTACGCACTTTGGACAAGGAAGCCGAGCAGCGCATTATCGAGCGCATCGATGAAGCAAAGAAAGCAGCCGATACGCTGGGCGGCGTGGTAGAAGTGCTGGCATATGGCGTGCCGGCTGGCATTGGTACTTACGTGGAATCCGATCGTAGGCTTGACGCTGCATTGGCCAGCGCCATTATGGGCATTCAGGCGTTCAAGGGTGTGGAAATCGGCGACGGTTTCCTCGAGGCCGCCCGTCCGGGATCCGAAGCGCATGACGAAATCGTGGTCAATGCTGATGGCCGCATCGATCGCCTGTCCAACCGTGCCGGCGGCATCGAAGGCGGCATGTCCAATGGGCAGGTGATCCGCGTACGCGGTGCCATGAAGCCGATCCCATCCATTCCGAAAGCATTGCGCACGGTCGATGTGCTGACCGGCGAGGCGGCAAAAGCCATCAATCAGCGTTCCGACAGCACCGCAGTTCCGGCTGCCGCGGTAGTTGCCGAAGCCATGGTTCGCCTGACGCTTGCCCAGTATGCTCTGGATAAGTTCGGTGGCGATAGCGTTGAGGAAACGCATCGCAATCTTGAGGCCTACCTGGCATCCTGGCCTGAGCACATGCGCTGATTGGCGGGACGTAAAGCTATGGCAGCACATCCCTATGCAGTGATTCTCGGCATGATGGGTGCCGGCAAAACACGAGTCGGCAAAGAAGTGGCACATATGCTGCACCTTCCATTCGCCGATGCGGACGCTGAAATCGAACGTGAAGTCGGCATGAAGATTCCCGCATACTTTGAACAGTATGGTGAACCTGCTTTCCGCGAAGTGGAAGCGGATGTGATTGCCGATTTCCTCGAAGATTTCGACGGCATTTTCTCCCTCGGCGGGGGAGCGCCGATGACACCTTCCACACAACGCGAATTGGCCGCGTACATCGACCGAGGCGGTAAGGTCGTCTATCTTGACGCTGATCCGCAGGAGGCTATGGAACGCGCAAACCGGGGCGGTGGTAGGCCGATGCTCAACGGTGACGCCAATGCACGGTGGAAGAAGCTGTATAAACAGCGTGACCCGGTATTCCATGAAGTATCCAACGTCCATGTGCATACGCGCGGACTCACCCCTCAAGGTGCCGCCAAGAAAGTGATAGATATGGTATCTCAGCGAATCGTTCATGTGGATGGCGCAGCCATCGAACCATATGTTGTGGCCATTGGCGAAGGTTCAATGAATCGCTTGGTCGATGTACTTGGCACCAAACCGCGGAAAATCGCCCTTATTCATACTCAGCCGGTGCAGCGTCACTCCGATCGCGCGCGTGCATTGCTCCGCCAAGGTGGCTACGACGTATCGGATATCGTGATTCCGGATGCCGAACCGGGCAAGACCATCACCGTGGCTAACGGTATCTGGGAGAGACTCGGCAATGAAGGATTCACCCGATCGGATGCCGTGGTCGGTCTCGGTGGTGGCGCGGCAACCGATTTGGCTGGTTTTGTGGCGGCAACATGGATGCGTGGTATCCGCTATGTGAATTGCCCGACCTCACTGCTTGCCATGGTTGACGCATCCACCGGTGGTAAAACCGGCATCAATACGCCGCAGGGTAAGAACCTTGTCGGATCGTTCTACACGCCGGCCGGTGTTCTGGCGGATGTGACCACGCTGTCTTCGCTGCCCAATGACATTTTCATCGAAGGTTTGGGCGAAGTCGCGAAGTCCGGTTTCATTCGTGACACCGAGATTCTCCATATTCTTGAAGAACATGCGAGCGAATTGAAGCACTTCGACGGCCAAACATTCCTGGGCTCGCCGTTGGAAGAGGTCGTGGCTGAGCTGATTGAACGCACGGTTCGAGTCAAGGCCTACCATGTATCCTCCGATCTGAAGGAAAAAGGCTTACGCGAATTCCTCAACTACGGTCACACCTTGGGACACGCCATCGAAAAGCTGGAGCATTTCCGTTGGCGCCATGGCAATGCGGTGGCTGTGGGCATGGTATACGCCGCAGAGCTCGCCAATATCATGGGGCTCATCGATCGCGATGTGGTGGATTATCATCGTTCGCTGCTTTCTTCCTTGGGACTACCGATTTCGTGGAATGGCGGCTCCTTTGAAGATGTGCTGGCTCTTATGCACCGTGATAAGAAGGCGCGTGGCAATGAGTTGCGTTTTGTGGTGCTCGATTCCATTGGCCACGTAGTGCATCTTGACAATCCATCCACCGAAGATGTGAAAGAGGCGTTCCGCCGTATCCAGCAGTAAGGAGTACACATGACCAAAGTCATCGTTGTCAATGGGCCGAATCTCGGTCGTCTCGGCGTTCGCCAGCCAGATGTCTATGGACGACAGGATCTCGAGGAATTGCGCCGCCTGTGCACCGAGTGGGGCAAGGAGCTCGGCCTTGAGGTCGAGGTGCGTCAAACCGATGACGAAGCTGAAATGGTGCATTGGATGCATCAGGCTGCGGATGAAAAAACGCCTGTGGTGATGAATCCCGCTGCATTCACCCATTACAGCTACGCACTCGCCGATGCCGCGCATATGGTGGGCGATGCCGGTCTGCCGTTGATGGAAGTGCATATTTCCAACCCTTCCGCACGTGACGAATTCCGCAAGCGCTCGGTGATCAGTCCGGTGGCCACCGGTACGATCACCGGTATGGGCTTCTTCGGTTACAAGCTGGCTCTTGAGGCGGTTGCGCATATCGTCGCCGAATAACTGCCTTCAGTGAGTCACACGAAATCACGTATTGATTCGGCTGGGAGGGAACACACGGCTGACACCGCGTCATGTGAGGATGATAGAGTGAAATTCCATGGTTAGAAGAACACATGGTAATGCTCAAGAACACGTCACCAAGCATATTTTCGTCACCGGTGGTGTTGTTTCCTCCCTCGGTAAAGGTCTGACCGCTTCCTCCCTTGGACGCTTGCTGCGCAGCCGTGGCATCCACGTGCTCCAGCAGAAGCTCGATCCTTACATCAATGTGGATCCGGGTACCATGAACCCGTTCCAGCATGGCGAAGTCTACGTGACCGAAGATGGTGCGGAAACCGATCTCGACATCGGACACTACGAGCGCTTCCTTGATGTCTTCCTCTCTCAGAAGGCCAATGTGACCACTGGCCAGATCTATCAGGAAGTGCTGCGCAAGGAACGTGCCGGCGAATACCTTGGCCAGTGCGTCCAGGTCATTCCGCACATCACCAACGAAATCAAGTCCCGCATGCGCGCCCAGGCATCCGATGATGTCGATGTAATCATCACCGAAATCGGCGGTACCGTGGGCGATATCGAATCCCAGCCGTTCCTCGAGGCGGCACGTGAAGTGCGTCGCGATTTGGGTCCGGAGAACTGCATGTTCGTGCATGTTTCTCTGGTGCCGTATATTTCCGCCGCCCATGAGCTCAAGACCAAGCCGACTCAGCATTCTGTGATGATGCTGCGTCAGCTCGGTATCTCCCCGGACGCTCTGGTGCTACGTTCCGACCGACCGCTGAACCAAGGCATCAAAGATAAGATCTCCCTGATGTGCGATGTGGATCCGGAAGGCGTGGTCAACTGCGTGGATGCCCCGAGCATCTACGATGTGCCGAAGATCCTGTTCGAAGAGGGTCTCGATGCCTACGTGGTTCGTGAACTGGGACTTCCGTTCCATGATGTCGACTGGGATGAGTGGGCGGATTTGCTTGAGCGCGTGCATCACCCCAAGCATGAGGTCAATATCGCCATTGTCGGCAAGTACATCGACCTGCCGGATGCCTACCTGTCCGTCACCGAGGCCATCAAGGCTGGCGGTTTCGCCAACTGGGCCAAGGTCAACGTCAAGTGGGTTGCCGCCGATCGTTGCGAAACCACTGAAGGCGCTGCTGCCGCACTCGACAACATCGACGGCATCGTGATTCCGGGCGGCTTCGGCATCCGCGGTATCGAGGGCAAGATCGGCGCGCTGAAGTTCGCTCGTGAGAACGGTCTGCCGGCTCTTGGTCTGTGCCTCGGTCTGCAGTCGATGGTCATCGAATATGCTCGCCACGTGCTGGGCATCGAAGACGCCAACTCCACCGAGTTCGAGCCGGATTGCGCCAACCCGGTCATCGCCACGATGGAAGAGCAAAAGGATATCGTGGCCGGCAAGGGCGATATGGGACACACCATGCGCCTTGGCTCCTACCCGGCAGAGCTGGAGGAAGGTTCCCTGGTCGCCGAGCTGTATGGCACCACCCATGTCACCGAGCGTCACCGCCATCGTTATGAGGTCAATGTGGCCTACAAGGATCGTCTGCGTGAGGGCGGTCTGCGTATCTCCGGCCAGAGCCCGGATGGTGAGCTCACTGAGTTCGTGGAGCTTCCGCAGGATGTTCATCCGTTCTACGTGGCCACCCAGGCCCACCCGGAGTTCAAGTCCCGCCCGACCAAGCCGCACCCGCTGTTCGCTGGTCTGGTCAAGGCCGCGCTGGATCACCAGGAAGCACGCAGCTGAACATCAATACGGCTAACGTGATGTAAATCACGTACGCTCAATGAGTATTAAGGCCATGAATTCGCTTGGAATTCATGGCCTTAGTGCATAATGAGACCCAAGGTGCTTACGGCACTCAAGGAACAGTAAGAAGATACGTAAGAGTTCGATATGACTGATAACTATCAACCGGCTATGGGCGCATCCGAGCCCGATGCCATGAAGTCTGTGAGCGATGCTGAATCCACAGCGGTGTTTACTCCGTTTGAAGTCGCACAGCCGCCGATTGAAGATGGTGCAGGTAACGGCGCGCATACCAAGGCAGTGAAGCGTCACGTTTGGCCTTGGATCGTACTTGGGGCAGTTGCTGTTCTCGCTGCCGTGAGTGGTGGCAGTTACTGGTACTTCCAGTCTCACG
Source organism: Bifidobacterium colobi (assembly GCF_018555455.1). GTDB lineage: Bacteria > Actinomycetota > Actinomycetes > Actinomycetales > Bifidobacteriaceae > Bifidobacterium > Bifidobacterium colobi. The sequence continues at coordinate 120,269 of NZ_JAFEJU010000004.1, forward strand.
CGTTGCCTGGCGTGACATTGTGGGGTAACCCGGTAATGGGTCAGAGCCAGAGCCACATTGCAGCCAAGATCAACGATGTTGTGGAATCCACCACCGTGCCGGTGAAGTACAACGGCAAGACGGTGAACGTGTCCATGAAGGATCTGGGCCTTACCGTTGACTCCGATGCCATCGCTTCCGATGTGGTGAACGCCAAGCGCGGTGATGGATGGCAGCAGTACGCATTCTGGGTCAAGAAGGATGTCACTGTTGCGCCCGCCAGCGCAGATGCCGCGGATTGTGCAACGCTGAACAGCAAGCTCTCGGTGAGCGAGGTCAAGGCCGTTGACGCTGTTGTGCAGCTCAATGGAGACAAGAATGGTTTCGATGTCTCTGGCGGTCAGCAAGGCAAGGGCATTGACGCCACTCCGGTGGCCAAGGCTGCTATCGCTTCCGTGAAGTCCCTCGGCAAGGATCAGCCGCAAGCTGTTACTGTGTCGCTTCGTGACACCGAGCCTGTGGTGAGCGACACTGTAGCCAACGAAGCTAAGGCTACGCTGGACAACCTGATCAAGAACCCGGTAACCATTAAGGTTGAGGGACATGATATCGCCTCCATTGATGCTGCAGCTCTGGCTGCATCTACTCGCATCGATGCCAATAAGAACGGTAAGCTCAAGGCCAACGAAACCCGTAATGGTTATGTGGTGTTCGATGCTGACAAGCTTCAGCAGTACTACGAAAACACCATCAAGAAGAGCCTGCATACCGGCCGAGAGGATCGTGACGTTATCGTCAACGGTGTCGGCGATGTGCTGAAAGTCAATTCCGAAGGCCATGACGGCGTGACCGTCGCCGATGGCGCGGATACCAATGTTGGCCGTGATGCTGTCAAGGCGCTGGCCAAGGGTAGTGGTTCCGTGACCGTGAAGGGTCAGGTCGACCCGATGCAGACCAAGACCACCAAGCGCACCGTGGTGGTTGACCTTTCCGATCATACTGTCACTGCATATGAGAACGATAAAGTTGTCATGAAGTTCAACGCTGGCGTTGGTCGTAACAACAATCCCACCACTGGTGAATGCAATGGTGATTTGTGCACACCGACCTACTGCGATCCGAACAAGTATGACAACTGCACCGCGTACGGTGATTTCAAGATTTGGCTCAAGTACCGTAGCCAGAACATGACTGGCAACCTGACTCTGAGCGATGGCAGTAACGAGACTTGGGATGCGAAGAATGTTGGCTTTGTCAACTACTTCTCCAAGACCGGTTGCGCAATTCACCGTGTCGCTACTCAGTCCGCATTTAACAATGCCCAGCTGGTCAACGGTGGTGGTCTGTGGTCCCATGGATGTGTTGGCATTGGTTGGGATGTTGCCCAGCAGTTCTATGATTGGGCGCTCATGGGTACTACCGTGCATGTTCAGGCATGAGTTTGCAGTGCCTTAGTTGCTGCTAGTTCATAAGAAAAGGATTCATCTTCGGATGAATCCTTTTTCTGTTTATCTGTCCGATATGTGCGCCACATCACGTAAGCGCACAGCCAATATTCAGTGTGGCTAGTAGTGTTTCAGCACAGGTTCTGTTAGGTTTGCTTAGGACTAAGCGAGCAATAAGGAAGGCAGGATGGTGAGCGAAAACAAAGCGCCAAACGCCGCCGCTGATGTGGAGATGAGCCAGTACGTGGCTGATCGAACCCGCGTCAACGAGGATAAAATCAAAAAAGATGATGAGATCATCAGCCAATTCGGCGATTACAGCTATGGTTGGCATGATTCTGACGCCGCCGGCGAGGCCGCAAAACGAGGCATTGATGAGAATGTAGTACGTGCCATCAGCGCGGATAAGGGCGAGCCGCAATGGATGCTGGACATGCGTCTACGTGGATTCAAGGCATTTCTGGAAAAGCCCATGCCCAAGTGGGGTGTTGACCTATCCGGCTTTAACGCGGATGATTTCAAGTACTACGTCAAGCCCATCGACAAGCAGGCCAAGAGCTGGGATGAACTGCCGGACGATATCCGCAACACCTATGATCGACTCGGCATTCCGGAAGCTGAGAAGAAGCGTCTGGTCTCCGGTGTGGCTGCTCAGTACGAGTCCGAGGTGATTTACAACTCCATCCAGGAGGATCTAAAGAAGAAGGGCGTTATCTTCGTGGACACCGATACGGCTGTACGCGAATACCCTGATTTGGTGAAGAAATATTTCGGCACCGTCGTTCCGCCGGAAGACAACAAATTCGGTGCGTTGAACACCGCCGCATGGTCCGGCGGCTCCTTTGTCTATGTGCCAAAGGGCGTACACGTGGATATTCCGCTGCAGGCCTACTTCCGTATTAACACGCCGGCAATGGGTCAGTTCGAACGCACCCTGATCATCGCCGATGAAGGCTCCTACGTGCACTACGTGGAAGGCTGCACCGCACCGATTTGGTCCGAGGATTCCCTGCATGCCGCCATTGTGGAGATCATCGTCGAAAAGCATGCACGCGTTCGCTACACCACCGTGCAGAACTGGTCGAACAACGTGTACAACCTGGTGACCCAGCGCGCGTACGTGCGTGAGGGCGGCACCATGGAATGGGTCGACGGCAACATCGGCTCCAAGGCCACGATGAAATACCCGGCATGCATCCTCGCCGAGCCATACGCCAAGGCTTCCACCATGTCTCTGGGCTTCGCAGGCAAGGGGCAATACCAGGACACCGGCGCTAAGATGATTCATCTGGCACCGCATACTTCCTCCACGATTGTGGCCAAGTCCATTTCCCGTGGCGGTGGCCGATCCGCTTACCGCGGTTTGGTCAAGATCGTCAAGGGCGCGGAAGGTTCTTCCAATTCCACTGTGTGCGACGCACTGTTGGTGGATGATTTCTCCCGCTCCGACACATACCCGCATGTGGATGTTCGTGAAGACGACGTGTCCATGGCTCATGAGGCCACCGTTTCCAAAATCTCGGAAGACCAGCTCTTCTACCTGATGAGCCGAGGTCTGACCGAGGAGGAAGCGCAGGGCATGATTGTGCGCGGCTTCGTTGAACCGATCAGCCGTGAGCTGCCTATGGAATACGCGCTCGAACTCAATAGACTTGTGGAACTTCAGATGGAAGGATCGGTGGGCTGATACCAATGGCCGATACAACAACACCCGTCAAGGAAATCAAGATTCCAGTCGCGGATCCGAATGACCCGTATGCCATTCCGGCAGCCATGCCGTCATCGGTGGATCATGCCGTGCGCTCGTTCGATGCGAATGATTATCCGATGCCTGATCGCAAGCAGGACGACTGGCGATACACCCCGATTGAACGCATCAACGAGTTCTTCACTGTGTTCAAACCATCCGGTGAAACGCAGATTGAAGTGTCCATGATTGATGGTTCTGAACTCGCCGAAGGAGTGAACCTCTCACAGGTGAAGCTTGGCGAAGGCCTCTCCGGCACGGTGTCCAAGCCAAACGACCGCGTTTCCGCTGTGGAATGGAATTCCGGAGCCACCGCAACCGTTCTTGAACTGAACGGTGAAATCGAACAGCCGGTACTGGTCAAGGTGCATGGCGCAGGTGAGGATCTTGATGCCTTCCATCTGGTGATCGCCGCTGCAGACCGTGCACATGCCGATGTGGTCGTGGAACATGACGGTGACACTCGCCTCGCCGAGGGTGTGGAAATCACCACCGGCAAGGATTCCCATGTTTCCACCACCTTCATTCAGGAATGGGCGAAAACCGCCAAGCACGTGGGCAATCACCGCATTCATGTAGGCGAGGGCGCCTCCCTGCGCCATTCCGTCGTGACCTTAAGCGGCGATATCGTTCGACTCCGTATGGATCAGGATTTCGGCGGTGAGCAAGGCGACCTCAACATGCTCGGCATCTACTTCGTCGATCCTGGCGAACACATCGAACATCGCACGATGGTGGTGCACAACCACCCTGATTGCAAGTCTCGTGTAGTGTACAAAGGCGCATTGGACGGAAAGGGCGCACATTCCACGTGGGTCGGTAACGCGCTTATCCAGCCCACTGCGCCTGGCACGGATTCCTATGAGCTGAACCGCAACTTGGTATTGACGCCGGGAGCCATTGCCGATTCCGAGCCGAACCTCGAGATCGAGAACGGCAATATCATCGGTGCCGGTCATGCCTCCTCGGTGGGTCGTTTCGATGATGAGGAACTGTTCTACCTCGAATCCCGCGGCATCCCTGAAGCTGAAGCCCGCAAGCTTGTGGTGCGTGGCTTCTTCGGCGAGCTGGTGGAGGAAATTGGCATCCCCGCCATTTCCGAACATTTGATGGACGTAATCGACCGTCGTTTGGCTCGCGGAGAAGATGCAGCCATGACGCAGGTCCTCGAAGACAAGTAAGAACAATCGTTTTAGGAGCAATAACATGTCAACACTCGAAATCAAGGACCTGCACGTCCATGTGGAAACCAAGGAAGGCACCAAGGAGATTCTGAAGGGTGCCAGCCTCACCGTACACTCTGGCGAAACGCACGCCATCATGGGTCCCAACGGCTCCGGCAAGTCCACGCTGGCCTACACCCTTGCTGGTCACCCCAAGTACGTGGTCGACTCCGGCGAAGCGCTGCTGGACGGCCAGGATCTGCTGAAGATGACCCCGGATGAGCGTGCCAAGGCCGGCCTGTTCCTTGCCATGCAGTATCCGGTGGAAGTGCCGGGCGTCTCCATGACCAACTTCCTGAGGACCGCCAAAACCGAAATCGATGGCGAAGCCCCTGGCATCCGTCAGTGGGCCAAGGATCTTTCCGCGGCCATGAAGCGTCTCAAGATGGATCCGAAGTTCGCTTCCCGTTCCGTGAATGAAGGTTTCTCCGGCGGTGAGAAGAAGCGCGCGGAAGTTCTGCAGCTCGAACTGTTGAAGCCGAAGTTCGCGATTCTCGACGAAACCGATTCCGGCCTTGACGTGGATGCCTTGCGCATCGTGTCCGAAGGTGTGAACCGCGCTAAGGAAGCCAACCAGTTCGGCATCCTGATGGTGACCCACTACACCCGTATCTTGAAGTACATCAAGCCGGACATTGTGCATGTGTTCGCAGATGGCCACTTCGTTAAGACCGGTGGCCCGGAGTTGGCTGACGAGCTGGAAGAGAACGGTTACGACGCTTACTTGCCGGAAGGCGCCGATTCCGAGTCCGCTCTTGCCTGAAACCGCGGATAAGAGGAGAAACTGATGGTTGATTTCAAGGCGATTCGGGATGAGTTCCCGATTCTGGATCAGGAGATCCACGGGCATCCGCTCGTCTATCTCGACTCTGCGGCGACTTCGCAGAAGCCCGAGTGCGTGATTGACGCTGAGGCGAACTTCTACCGCACGATCAATGCCGGTGTGCACCGCGGTGCCCATGAGCTGGCAGCCCGTTCCACTGTGGCTTTTGAGGAAGCCCGCGCCAAGGTGGCCAAGCTGGTTGGCGCCAATGCCGAAGAAGGCCAGGAAGAGATCGTGGTCACCGGTGGTGCCACCGCGGGTTTGAACCTGCTGGCTACCGCGTTTGGCAATGCATCATTGGGGCGTGGGGGAGAAGCCGCCAAGCGTTTCGCCCTGAAGCCCGGTGACGAAATCGTCGTCTCCCGCGCGGAACATCATTCCGTGCTGCTGCCATTCCAGGAGCTGGCCTACCGTACCGGTGCCACATTCAAGTGGATTGACCTGACCGAAGACGGTCGTGTGCGCACGGACAACCTCGACGAGGTCATCACCGAGCGCACCAAGGTGGTGGCGGTGACCCATGTGGGCAACACGACTGGAGCGATCACCAATGTGGCTCCAATCATCAAGCGTGCCCATGAAGTGGGTGCTGTATTCATTCTAGATGCCTGCCAGTCCGTGCCGCATCTCAAGGTTGATTTCCATGCACTGGATGTTGACTTCGCCGCTTGGAGTGCCCACAAAATGTATGGTCCAACCGGCGTCGGCTTCCTCTACGGTAAGCGTGACATGCTCGAAGCATTGCCCCCGGCCAATTTCGGTGGTTCTATGGTGGAGCTCGCCTACATGGATCATGAGGCGCAGTACATGGCGCCGCCTGCACGTTTTGAAGCTGGCACCCAGCCGGTCGCCCAAGTGGTAGCCGCAGGTGTAGCCGCTGAATGGATGATGCACATCGGCTTGGAAAACATCGAAGCCCATGAGCGTACGATTACCGACGAGCTGTTGAAGCTCGGCGATATTGAAGGCATCAGGATTCTCGGACCTCGTGAGAACAAGGACCGCATCGGAACCGTGGCGTTCGATGTTGCCGGTGTGCATCCGCATGATGTAGGTCAGTACATCGATGCTCAAGGCATTGCCATTCGCGTGGGTCACCATTGTGCTCAGCCCGTACATCGCCATTTCGGTCTGTACGCATCTAACCGCGCCTCCAGCGGCGTCTACAATTCCGTGGATGATGCCAAGGCGTTGGTCGATGCAGCCAAGGGCATTCGTAAGTTCTTTGAAGTGGAGTAGTAACAGTAATCATGAGTGATTTCGGTATGACCGGAGATGAGCTGGAGCAGATGTATCAGGAAGTGATTCTTGAGGCATCCAAGCACCCGCACGGCAAAGAGTCTTTCGCGCCGGACATGGCTTCGGAAGCCTCCGGCGACACCGCTGGTAATACCACGGTTCAGGCGACGCATGAATATTGCACCCCAGGCGAATCCCACCAGTTCAATCCGACCTGCGGTGATGAAGCCACCGTGCATGTTGAGGTCTCTGATGAGGAGCCCCATACCATCAAACGTCTGGTATGGGATGGTCATGGTTGCTCGATTTCCCAGGCCAGCCTGTCGGTGATGGTTGATTTGGTAGACGGCAAAACCGTGGATGAGGCCATGCAACTGGAGCAGGTATTCCATAAGCTGATGGAATCTCGTGGTGCCGGCCTCAGTGATGAAGCGTTGGAAGACGAACTTGGTGATGCCGTGGTGTTCCAAGGCGTCTCGAAATACCCTATGCGCATCAAGTGCGCTCTGCTAGGCTGGGAAGGGCTGAAGGACTCCATTGCCAAAGCCCTTGCCGCAAAGAACTGAGGTAACAATGACGGATAACAATCTGGTTCCCGAACCGCAGCCATCCATTTTTGACGCTGTGAACGAAGTGCTTCAGGATGAAGAGGCCTCCCGACGCGTCATGATGAATCCGTCACTGGCCAAGGGATTCCCCAACGGACACCCGGTGGAACCCGCTGAACAGGCCGACGATACGTGCGCGTGCGGCAATCATCATGGCAAGTGCGGATGCTCTGATGATGAGCAATCCGATGGTAACGATATCCCGCTGAAGGCAGTGGATGATATCGGTCGTGCGACAGCCGAGGACGTACGCGAAGCGCTGCACCAGGTCATCGATCCCGAACTGGGTATTGATGTCATCGATCTGGGTCTGGTCTACGGCATCGAAATCGATGAGCTGGGCCGCGCCATCATCACGATGACGCTGACCACGCCGGCATGCCCGCTGACCGATCTTATCGAAGACGAATGCGCTTCCACGCTTGCCGGTTTGGTGGAGGAGTTCCGCATCGACTGGACGTGGGATCCACGCTGGACGATGGATCGTATTACGCCGGAAGGCCGCGATCAGCTTGCGGCACTCGGCTTCAACTTTGAAAACATGCCGAAGTACTGATTGCCGGCAAACGGATATGGGAAAGCCCCGCAACCTTTTGGTCGCGGGGCTTTCCCATTGATGCTGAATCAGTCGTCAACGATAGTGTTCTTCGGCACCACCGTGATGCCGTCCGGTGTGACGGTGAAACCACGAGCCAAATCATGCTCGGTATCAATGCCCACCGTGGAGTTCTCGGTCAGCACCACGTTCTTGTCGAGAATGGCCTTGTACACGCGTGCACGACGGTTGATGACCACGCCATCGAAGAGCACGGAGTCAACGATCTGCGCCCAGGAGTGGATGCGAACGTTGGGGGAGAGCACGGAGTGATGCACTTCACCGCCGGAGACAATCACACCCGGGGAGACGATGGAATCCGTGGCATGTCCCAGACGGTCGCGGCCGGCATGCACGAACTTTGCCGGCGGCAGGTTGCCGGACATCGTGTAAATCGGCCAATCCTGGTTGTACAGGTTGAATTCCGGCACATAGGCAATCAGATCCATGTGTGCATCGTAGAACTGCTTGATGGTACCCACGTCGCGCCAGTAGGCGTGATCGGTGGCGGTGGAGCCCGGGATCTCATTGGAGTTGAAGTCGTAGACGCCGGCCTCGTTACGGGCTGCGAAGTACGGGGCGATATCGCCACCCATATCATGCTTGGTGTCGGCGGCCTTTTCATCGAGGGCCAGAGCCTCGAACAGCGCCTTGGTGTTGGCCACATAGTTGCCCATGGACGCCAGAATCTGGTTCGGATTATCCGGCAGACCAGTGGTTGTGGCCGGCTTCTCCTGGAAGTTCTTGATCATGTTCGGGTGATCCGGATCGACCTCAATCACACCGAACTGATTGGATTGCTCGATGGGCTGGCGAATACCGGCGACGGTGAACTCGGCGCCGGACTCGATGTGCTGCTGCACCATCTGTTCGAAGTCCATACGGTACACGTGATCAGCGCCGACAATCACCACGATGTCAGGCTGCACGTCCTCGATGATGTTGATGGTCTGGTAAATGGCATCTGCGGAACCGAGATACCAATGCTTACCAAGACGCTGCTGGGCAGGCACAGGGGACACGTAGGAGCCCAGAAGCGGGGAGAAGCGCCACACCTGGGAGATGTGACGGTCCAGCGAATGAGACTTGTACTGGGTGAGCACGACTACCTGACGGTATCCGGAATTCACCAGATTGCTGAGGGGGAAGTCAATCAAACGGTACACGCCGCCAAAGGGTACGGCGGGCTTCGCTCGATCCCTGGTTAACGGCATCAGACGGGTCCCCTCGCCGCCTGCAAGCACAATCGACAGAATCTTGGGATTCTTGGCCATCGCTACTGTCCTCTCTTGTCGTAAGCGTCTTTCGACACCGCACTACTTGGCCAAGCGCATCGTTGCGTTTGGTTTACATAGTTAATAATTGCAGAAAAAAACGAACACGCAAGGCTATCGCTTCCGCGTGCCGTGAACTTGTGATGAATAGTTGTGCGATTTTGTGAAAAAATCCCGGTTTTCTGCGGATGAGAGACTGTTCGGATAGTGGTTGAAAAAAATCAGTGGCGCGTCGCATAGAATGCCACGGCGCTGGATGCAGCCACATTCAGGCTGTCCACACCGTGACTCATCGGAATCTTCACCGTGAGGTCCGCTCTGGCAATGGTGTGATGGGACAGGCCATCGCCTTCGGTGCCGAAAATCAGCGCGAGCTTGCCGATATGCGTGGGATCGTTTTCCGGGGCATGGAGACGGCGGGTGAGTTCGTCCAGAGAGATGGAGCGATCCTCAAGTGCCATAGCCACGGTGGTGAAGCCCAGGGACTTCAGTTCATCGATGCCTTTGAACGGCCAGTAATGCTTATCTTCAGTGCCGTCGTCGTTGAAGCCGGTGATGCGGGTCCATGGCACTTGGAACACCGTTCCCATCGACACGCGTGCGGCACGACGATACAATGGATCGCCGCACGAGGGGGTGACCAATACGGCATCCACATCAAGTGCGGCGGCGGAGCGCATTAACGCGCCAACATTCGTATGATCGACGATGTTCTCCATCACTGCCACTCGGGTGGCGTTCGCACATACTTCGGCGACCGAGGGGAGCGGCCAACGACGCATGGCGCACAGGGCGCCACGGTGCAGTCGATACCCGGTGAGCCTCTTGAGTTGCTCTGGAGAAGCCACATACACAGGAATGTCGTTTCCCCAATGCTGGTCAATGAAGTCGAAGGTGTCTTTCATGCCTTCGAGCCAAGGTTCTTCAACCAGCAGGGAAAGCGGTTCTCGCATCGCAGCCAGCGCACGGTCAATGACTTTCGGGGATTCGGCGATGAACACGCCTTTTTGCGGCTCGAGCTTGTTGCGCAACTGCATTTCTGTCAGGCTCACGTACGCTTCGACGCGTGGATCATCAACGGATTGAAGCGGAACGAACTGCATGATGCCCTTCCTGATGAGGCCTGGACCGGCCTGATGGCTATTTTGGGGAAGATACTGAAAAACCCCTTGCAATGCAAGGGGTTTATCTGTGCCCGAGACGGGACTTGAACCCGTACGCCTGTATAAAATAGGCACTAGCACCTCAAGCTAGCGCGTCTACCATTCCGCCACCCGGGCAGGTGTCGTTTGGACAACGAGTAGATACTTTAGCATGGAATTGCGGGGATGCAATTTGAGCGTGTCTTTCGGCGTGTCGCGTGTAGCCTAGTAGGCATGACAGATGCGCTTTTCCTTTTCGATCCAACGGTTGACGATGTTCCGGTCAACAGCGATGAACTGCACGCTGGCTGGAAGCTCACGCTACCGGCACACATCAAGCGTCACGCCGTGCAGGCCATGCGTCTTCAACGAGGCGATGGCTTGCAGCTTTCCGATGGCAACGGTTTGCGGGTTCATGCCGTGATGGCCGATCCGGAAGCGGGACTGGCTGAAGTCGATGAAGTATGGCGTGAGCCTGAACCGGTCACGCGACTGGCGCTGATTCAGGCGTTGGCGAAAACCGGGCATGATGAGCAGGCCATCGATATGGCCACGCAAATTGGAGTTGATCAGGTAGTGCCATGGCAGGCCGACCGGTCCATCGCCAAATGGAAGGCCGGGAGAACAGACAAGAAATGGTCCGCCGTACTGACCGCCGCCACTGAACAGTCACGGCGAGCCTTCAAACCGCAGCTGGACGAATGCGTCTCCAGCAAGCAGGTAGTGGCCATTTGCCGCAGGGCATGCGTGCATGGCGACCTGGTGGTGGTGCTGCATCAGGATGCCACAGATACCTGGAGCGGAGTGGAATCCAAGGTCGCACAATTGATGGAACGCAGTTTGGCTGACGGTAAACCGCGTACCGTCAACGTTGTCGTTGGACCGGAAGGTGGCATCAGCGAACAGGAGGTCGAACAGTTCACTGAAGTCGGAGCCATCAGCTGCGTATTGGGGAAGAACATCCTTCGCGCAGCCACGGCAGGACCGGTTGCGCTGTCGTTGCTGTCCCGGGCATTGGGCCGATACGAATAAGGGGACATGCCCCCGCGCTAAGCTGATGATTAGCACAACAATCAAAAACAACGAGGAGCATGATGAGCGAATCCAGCGATTGCCTGTTCTGCAAAATCATTGCAGGCGAGATTCCGAGCAGCAAGGTGTATGAAGACGAATCCACATACGCTTTCAAAGACATCAATCCGAAAGCCAAGGTTCATGTGCTGATTGTGCCGAAGAAGCACTACGCCAATGCCGCCGAACTGGCCGCCGCCGATCCTGCCGAACTCGCGCACATCGTCTCCATTGCCCAGCAGATCGCCAATGAATCCTTCCATGGGGCGTATCGACTGGTGTTCAATACCGGTCTGGATGCAGGCCAGACCGTATTCCATGTGCATGCGCATGTACTGACCGGCGAAAAGCTCGACGAATAGGAACCGTTATTCGTGGCAACGACTACACGTACCATCACCGTCCCGTCCCAGCTTGATCCGGTGGCTGTATTCGGTCCGATCGACGAGGTCATTCGTGAGGTGGAACGCGCGTTTCCTGAGCTGACCATCATTGTCCGCGGAAATCGTGTGGCCATCGTATCCAGAGCCAAGCAGACCGAAGCGCAGGCCGCACAAGCAGAGGATCTGATTCATACCATCATTCAAGCAGCCTTCACGGCACCGATGGATGCGGATACCGTGCGTCGCATGCTCGACCAGAATGTGCTGAAGAACCATGTGCGTCTGGAACATCCGGGGCATGGTCCGGCGCACGATAAGCTGGTGCATTCCACAGCTGCAGACAAGGGCAATGCGCGCGGCGGGGGAGCGCAGAACACCAACTATCGAAAACCTACGGTGCCCGGTGTCATCACCTTTGCCGCAGGCGTGCCGGTTCGTGCGAAAACCGCTGGCCAGGTGGCGTATGTGAATGCCATTGAATCGCATACCATCACGTTTGGCATCGGCCCGGCAGGCACCGGTAAAACGTATTTGGCGGTAGCCAAAGCCGTACGCGCATTCCAAGACAAGCAGATTCGGCGAATCATTCTCACGCGTCCCGCCGTGGAGGCGGGAGAGAATCTGGGATTCCTCCCGGGAACGCTCAACGATAAGGTCGACCCGTATCTGCGTCCGCTGTACGATGCCTTAGGCGACATGCTGGGTGCCGATCAGCTCAAGCGTCTTATGGACGACAACACCATCGAAGTGGCTCCGCTTGCCTATATGCGCGGTCGCACGCTGAACGATGCCTACGTTATCCTCGATGAGGCGCAGAACACCACCGAACAGCAAATGAAGATGTTTCTGACCCGACTCGGATTCAACACCAGAATGGTGATTACCGGCGATATCACACAGGTGGATCTTGCTGTACCGCGTTCCGGATTGGCCACAATCGAACGCATTCTCGGCGGTATCGATGACATCGCCTTCGTGCACTTGAACACTGAGGATGTTGTGCGTCACCAATTGGTCGGTAAAATCGTGGCCGCCTATGACCGCCATGCCGCCATTGCCGGTGACCATCGTCGCATGAGTCAGCGAACCAACCACAGCGAAACAGATAAGCCGGGTATCCGGAACAGCGATGCAAGCGAGGAAACCGATGAGCGTTGATGTGACCAACGAAACCCAATGGAATATCGATCCCAAGGTGTTCTCCGATTTGGGTATCTGGGTGCTTGACCAGATGAGGGTGAGTACCCAGTCCGATTTGACCATCATGTTCGTCGATCCCGATCCCATCGCAGAGCTGCATATGCGCTGGATGAGGTTGGAAGGGCCGACCGATGTGATGAGCTTCCCGATGGACGAACTTCGTCCTGGTGATGGTAAAACCGTGATGGAAGGCGTGCTGGGTGATATCGTAATCTGCCCGTGGGTGGCGGCTCAGCAGGCCGCCGCCGCAGGACACAGTACGATGCAGGAGATGCTGCTGCTCACCATTCACGGCATCCTTCATCTGCTTGGTTATGACCATGTGACTCCGGATCAGGAACGGCAGATGTTCGGGTTGCAGCGTCAGCTGCTGCTCACCTTCTTCGCGTTGCGCCAAGATGCCAACGTGCAGGCCACGTTGCCGGCGGGCACGCCAGACGCCTTGGCTCTCTATGATGCATCGCACGGCACCGGTCGCGACTTGAACGCGCAGTAAACGCATACCGATGCAGTAACCCGTACTCAATCAATTCATACCCACCGCACAACCACATTCACAATCACATCCACATCAAACCCAAGGATGGCATCGAACATTATGGAGTATCTCAGTACCACCGACATCGCACTCACCGTTGTTTTGGTGTTGGTCGCAGCGCTCTTCGTATGGCTTTCCCTGACTATGGCGGCGGCCGAAGGCGCAGTGGCGCGCGTAACCCGCGCAAGCCTCAATAATCTCATCCTTGAGGTGCAAACGGACTCCGAGACGAGCCAGTTCCTCAAGATGAAGAAGATTGACAAGATTCATCGCGTGCAGCGGCTGATCGCCAACCGTTACGCCACCGCGGGAAGCTGCGCCTTCTTCCGTATCACCTGCAATGTGCTCGACGGCGTGCTGGTATGCTCCATCACCTCACTGTGGGGAGCGCCCCTGTGGGCGAGTCTGCTGGTCGGCTTCCTGTTCGCCATCATCGTGGCAGTAGTTTCCGTATTGGTGCGACCGCGTACTGCGGGCATGGCCAAGCCGGTCGATATCATGCTCGCACATTCGCGCATCGTCTCGCTGGGTTGCCATCTGACTCCTTTCGCTCGCATCGGTTCGGAGAAAAGCGGCAAGTCGCAAGGTCGCCGATCCTCCAAGGATTCGGATTTGTCCGACGATGAGGAACTGGAGAAAATACAGCTGGAGCAAGGCAAAGCAGCCATCGACCGACTCGTGGAATCCAATGATTTCGACCCTGAGGTCTCCGAAATGCTGCGCAATGTGCTGACGCTTTCCGATACGCTGACGCGTGAGATCATGGTGCCGCGCACCGACATGATTTGCATGGAACGAGACACCACGCTGGCTTCGGCACTGAAATTGTTCTCGCGATCGGGCTTCTCTCGTGTGCCGGTTATCGGCGAAGACGTTGATGATCTGATTGGCGTTGCGTATCTGAAGGATGCCGTACGTGCCACGGCGTTTAATCCGCAGGCGCTTGATCGTGAGGTTGAATCCATTGTGCGTCAGCCTCTGCTGGTGCCGGAATCCAAACCTGTGGATGACTTGTTCCATGAAATGCAGCGTTCTCGTCAACATGTGGCCGTGGTTGTTGACGAATATGGTGGCATTGCCGGCATGGTGACCATTGAGGACACGCTCGAGCAGATTGTGGGTGAACTCGAGGACGAGCATGATCGTACGCAACGCAGCGAGCCGGAGAAGGTCGGCGACAACAAATGGAAGATGCCGGCACGCACCCCCATTGCCGATTTGGAGGAGATTTTCGAGATCGATATCGATGAGGATGATGTCGATACTGTGTATGGTCTCTTGACCAAGCTGCTTGGTCGTGTGCCGATTGTAGGCGCTTCCGCTGTGACCCGTGGACTCAGATTGACCGCTGTGGATTCCGCAGGCAGGCGTAAGAAAGTCTCCACCATTGTGGTAGAGCCGGCGCACGTCGAGGGTGACGGGGAAGATAGCAAGACCAGTGAAGAAGCCGGCGACGATATCGCCGAGGATGATTCGACCGCCAGCAAGGAGTGAGATGAGCGATCAGAACAATACAGTGAATGCTGCCAAGCCGGCAACGCAGGACGTGCCGTACCGTTCCGGTTTCGTGGCTGTGGTAGGCCGTCCGAACGTCGGCAAGTCCACGCTGATCAATGCGCTTATCGGCAAGCAGATTGCGATTGCCTCTTCTCGCCCAGAAACCACGCGTAAAGCCATCCGTGGCATTTTGACCACCGAGCATGCGCAGTTGGTGTTGGTGGATACGCCTGGCATTCACCGTCCGCGCACGTTGCTCGGCCAGCGTCTGAATGATGTGGTTGAGGAGTCCCTATCCGACGTGGATGAAGTGGCTTTCCTGCTGCCGGCCGATCAGGAGATCGGATCTGGCGATAAGCGCATTCTTTCCCGTTTGCGCGCCGACTTCGCCACCAAACGTGATGACGGCACCTTTGCATGGAAGGTGCCGCTGATTGCCATTGTGACCAAAATCGATGAGCTCAATCGTACCGAACTGATTAATAAGCTCATGGAGATTAATGAGTTCGCTGATTTTGCGGATATCGTGCCGGTGAGCGCTCTGGAGCACGATAACTTGGCTGAAGTCAAGAACGTGCTGATTGAGCACATGCCGGAAGGCCCGCAGATGTATCCGGATGATCAGATTAGTGAGGAACGTCCGGAAGAGACCATCGCCGAACTGATTCGCGGCACCTTCCTGGAAGCATTGGATGATGAGCTGCCGCACTCTCTGGCAGTGGTGGTTGATTCCATCGACTATCCGGAAGACAATGAGACCGGTGTCGGCTATGACGGTAAGGCACAGGTGCATGTGTCGATTTATGTGGAGCGTGATTCCCAGAAGCCGATTATCATCGGCAAGGGCGCTTCGAACCTGACGTATGTGAAGAAGAAGCTTCGTACGCCGGTCAACCGTATCGTTGGACAGAAAGCCAAGCTCGACCTGCATGTCAAGGTGGCCAAGGGCTGGCAGTCCGATCCTAAGCAGTTGGAGAAATTAGGATTCTAATTTCTCCAACTGCTTAGGATCGCCTCGCAGCTCGCTATCGCGGCTGCTCACTTCGCCTACAGACAGTCCACTGGACTGTCTGCTTTACGGCTCAGCTCAGCAGTTGGAGAAGCTTGGCTTCTAGCCAATTGCTGAGTTTGTTTGTCATACAAAAGAAGGCTTCCTCATACGAGGAAGCCTTCTTGGGTTAATACGCAGCTACTACTTTTTGCGGGCTACGTACATTTGGGTGTTGAGCAGGGTGGTGTAGCGCTTGATGACCTTCGGACGAATCACCTTCATGGAAGCGGTCATCAAACCGTTCTCCTGCGTGAACTCCTCGGGCAGAATGATGAATTTGCGCACGGATTCAGCGCGGGACACGCCTTCGTTCGCCTGATCGACCCACTTCTGCACTTCGGCACGAACCGCGGCGTTTTGCGTGGCGTCTTCCATGGACATGTTCTCATCCAAGCCCTTGGAAGCGAGCCACGGCCGCAACGATTCCTCATCCAGAGTCACCAGCGCAGAGATGAACGGGCGCTTATCGCCCAGCACCAGCGCCTGAGAGACAATCTCGCAACGCTGAATGACTTCCTCAATCGGACCAGGCGAGACGTTCTTACCGCCAGCGGTGATGATCAGATCCTTCTTGCGGCCGGTGATGTACAGGAATCCATCGTTGTCGATACGGCCCAAATCGCCGGTGGCATACCAGCCATCCTCGGTGAAGGACAGTTCGGTTGCCTCGTCGTTCTTGTGGTAACGGGGGAACACAGCGCGACCCTTGACCTGAATCTCGCCATCCTCGGCAATACGCAGCGAGAAGCCAGGGAATGCGATGCCCACGGAACCGGCATGGAACGGAGTGCCCAACGGGTTGAACGCGCAAGGAGCGGTGGTTTCGGTCAAACCATAGCCCTCGTACACTGGCACGCCGGCACCACGGAAGAATGCGAGCAGATCCGGATCCAGCGGAGCGCCGCCGGCCACAATCCACTTGGCGCGACCGCCCAGTACCTCACGCAGCGAGGAGTACACCACCGGGTCGAACGCCGCACGCTTGGTGCGGGTCAGCGCGCCGGCCTTGCCGTTGGCGGAAATCTCCTTCATATAGTTCTGCGCGGCCACTACGGCGGAGGCGAACACCACACCCTTCGGGCCATGGCCGGCCTTCTGGGATGCCGCGTTATACACCTTTTCCAGCACACGGGGCACCACAATCATGATGGACGGCTTGGCTACCTGCAGATCGGAAATCAAGGTTTTGATACCCTGTGCAATATAAATGTGGATATTCGAGGCCACCACAATGTAGTTGATGGCACGGGCGAAGGAATGTGCCTGCGGAAGGAACAGCAGAATGGTGTTCTTCTTATCGTGCAACAAATCCGGCATGTAATCCGGCAGGTTGAGTGCGGTCTGGCAGTAGTGCTCATGGGTCATCTCCACGCCCTTCGGCGCGGCGGTGGAACCGGAGGTGTACACGATCGAGCACAGGTCGGTCTTCTTAATCGAATCGATGCGCTCGTCCAGCTGCGCGTCGGAGATGCCGGCACCATATGCCTTGATTTCGTCGAGACCGCCATTGTCGATGCAGATGATGTGCTCCAGTGAGGGGCATTCCTCGACGGCGCCATCGGCTTTGTCGCGCATATCCGTGGTCTGCACAATGAGCAGGCGTGCATCGGAGTTGTTCACGATATTGCGAATCTGCTCAGCGGAATCGGTATCGTAAATCGTGGCCAACACACCGCCGCAGGCCATGACAGCCGCATCCGTCAAATCCCACTCATAGGAGGTGCGGCACATGAAGGCCACGCCGTCGCCCTTCTTCAGACCATAATGCAACAGGCCCTTGGCGATGGCGCGCACTTCGGCGAGGAACTCATTGGCGGTGACCGTGGTCCACTCGTTGCCGGACTTGTAGGTGTACAGGGGCTCATCACCCATGCGCGCGGCGCGATCGGCATACAGGTCGTAGATGGATGTGCCTTCATCCAGCTCAGGGTTGCCTTCGGTGGAGGTAGTCAACAGGCCGGTCGCCGGATCGATTTCAGTGGTGGTCAGATGGCCATCGTCCCAATCATCGGTATGAGGCAGTTCGATGTTCGATTCGTTGGGCACATCCGCATTGGACAGGTAATCGGGTTCGTCCGGGGTGTCGTCGTGCACCGGATGAACGAAGTCAGCGCCGAGCCTCAGCGCTTTACGCGTAAGGTCGATGGTGTGCTGCGTGAAGGAATTGATAACCGACAATTCTTGCTCCTGCTATACATGTCACTGTCGTTTGGCCGCGGCAAACCGTACCCAAACGCTTCTCAACGGTTAAATTGTAATCGGGTGAGCCGAACTCGTCACCTTACGCAACCGTAGGAAAACCCTACGTAATCGTAAGAAATAGCCATACTTTTCCGTGATTTGCGGTTACACTGTGGAGTTGGATAACCATTTCCATTCAATGTAGAACAGAAAGGGCTCTCATGGTTGAAACCCAAGAAGCCACCGTGGTCTTCGGCGTGTTGAATGAAACGTCCGAAACGGAATCCCGAGTGGCGCTGACGCCGGATATCGTCACCCGGCTGAAGAGGAGCGGAGTCTCCTCGATAATTGAATCCGGTGCCGGCATCGCAGCTGAATACACCGATGAGGATTACGAAAAGGCAGGCGCGAAGGTCGCTGATCGTGCCACAGTGCTGGCTGAAGCCGATGCGCTTGGCTTCGTGGACAGGCCGTCCGCGGATATTGTGGCTTCATTGAAGCCGGGGCAGTGGGTAATCGGTATGCTCGGTTCCTTCACCGATACTGAATACATTGCTTCCCTTGAACAGGCTGGGTTGGTTGGTATCGGCATTGAAAAACTGCCGCGTAAGCTGTCCAGCGCACAGTCGATGGATGAGATGACTTCACAGAATTCGGTGATGGGCTACAAGGCTGCCATCACTGCAGCTGATGCGTATGGTTCCTTCCTGCCGATGATGACCACGGCAGCCGGCACTATTCGCCCCGCCAAGGCGCTTGTTCTTGGTGCTGGTATCGCTGGCCTGCAGGCCATTGGTACGTTGCGTCGATTGGGTGCCGTCGTCACCGCGTACGATGTGCGTCCGGCTTCGCAGGGTGAAGTCGAATCCCTCGGCGCCAAGTTCCTCGATTTGGGCCTTGACTTCTCCAAGGGGCAGGGTGAAGGCGGCTATGCCCGCGCGTTGAGCGCCGAAGAGCAGGCGCAGCAGCAGGCTGCGGTCGACGAGAAGGCTTCAGGTTTCGACATCATCATTACCACTGCCAAGGTTCCCGGCCGCAAACCTCCGGTACTGCTTACCGCGGCAGGCGTGAACGGTTTGCATCGCGGCGCCGTGATCGTGGACTGCGCGGCTTCCGAACTTGGCGGCAACGTTGAAGGCTCCACAGTGGGGGAGCAGGTCACCGAGGGCGGTGTCACGATTATCGGCGCCCCGTATCTCGCGTCCGGCGTAGCCACTACCGCATCGAATCTGCTGGCTCGCAATGTGGCTGACATCCTCGTGCATTTCATCCGTGATGGCAAGCTCAGCCAGGATCTCACGGAAGAACTGGACGATGCTCTGGTGGTTGCCGGTCGTACTGAAGCTGCCGGTACTGCCGAGACAGACGAAGAACCAGCCGCGAAGTCCGAGTGAGACAAGGAAGAAGGAAAAATCATGCCTACACTCGTTGTATCCATCACCTTATTCGTACTCGCACTGCTCATTGGTATTGAGGTTATCGGCAAAGTGCCGGCGACCCTGCACACGCCGTTGATGTCCGGTGCGAATTCCATTCACGGCATCGTCATTGTCGGTGTGGTGATTGTGGCCGCCGAGGCCAATAGTCCTTTGGCTTACGTGTTCATCTTCCTCGCCGCAGTGCTCGGCACGATGAACGTGGTCGGCGGCTATGTGGTCACCGACCGCATGCTGGAGATGTTCAAGTCCAACAAGAATGAGAAGAAGGGAGAGTCGAAGTAATGACCTCCGCAACCGTGGGAACCATCGACATCGTCGCATGGTTCGTATACCTGTTCTCGGCCGTCATGTTCGTAGTCGGCCTGCACTTCATGAACTCACCGAAGACCGCGCGTAAGGGCAACCAGATCTCCGCGTTCGGCATGGTCGTGGCCGTGCTGATGGCGTTCGTGGTGCTCTTCGCCAAGGGATTCGTGAATATCGTGGCCGTGGTGGTGCTCGTTGTCGGCATCCTGATTGGTGCAGTGGCTGGCGTGGTCTCCGCCAAGAAGGTCAAGATGACCGACATGCCGCAGCTGGTCTCCGTGTTCAATACCGTGGGTGGTGGCGCAGCCGCACTCGTGGCGCTGAATGACATCCTTACCAAAGATGGCACCCCGGATATCGTGGTGTTGATCACCGCCGGCCTCGGCATCCTGATCGGTTCCGTGACCTTCACCGGCTCGCTGATCGCAGCCGGCAAGCTGCAGGGCATCAAGTGGGTCAAGAAGTTGGCTTTGCCGGGCAAGGGTGTGTGGAACATTCTGTTCGCAGTGCTCTCCATCGCTTCTCTGGTGATGCTGTGCGTGCAGCCTGAGCAGCGACTGCTCTGGTCGATTCTGACCACCGTGTTCGCTCTATGCTATGGCTTGGTGTTCGTGATTCCGATCGGCGGCGCCGACATGCCGGTCGTGATTTCCGTGCTCAACGCCTGCACCGGTACCGCAGTGGCCATGTCCGGCCTCGCCATCGACAACGTTGCCCTGATTGTGGCCGGCGCACTGGTCGGTTCCGCAGGCGTGACCCTGTCCATCCTGATGGCTCAAGCCATGAACCGTCCGCTGATTTCCGTGCTCGCCGGCGGCTTCGGAGGCGGTTCCGGTGCCGCCGCAGCCGGTGACGGTCCGGAAGGCACAATGAAGGAAACCACGCCCGACGATTTGGCTGTGCAGCTCGTCTACGCCGAGAAGGTCATCTTCGTGCCCGGCTTCGGCCTGGCTCAGGCACAGGCTCAGCGTGAACTCGCCGACCTTGGTGAACTGCTCAAGAATCATGGTGTTGAG
Organism: Bifidobacterium colobi; assembly: GCF_018555455.1. Taxonomy (GTDB): domain Bacteria; phylum Actinomycetota; class Actinomycetes; order Actinomycetales; family Bifidobacteriaceae; genus Bifidobacterium; species Bifidobacterium colobi. The sequence continues at coordinate 141,026 of NZ_JAFEJU010000004.1, forward strand.
GTTTCCTACGCCATTCATCCGGTGGCAGGCCGTATGCCGGGCCATATGAACGTGCTGCTGGCTGAAGCCAATGTGCCGTACGAGGAGCTTGTCGATCTCGAGGAGATCAACCCGCAGTTCCCGCAGGCCAACGTGGCGCTGGTCGTTGGTGCGAACGACGTGACCAACCCGGCCGCCCGCCGTCCGGGCACCCCGGTCTCCGGCATGCCGATTCTCGATGTCGACAAGGCTCAGAACGTCGTGGTCATGAAGCGCGGCCGCGGTATGGGCTATGCCGGCATCCAGAACGAACTCTACTTCGAGGACAACACGCAGATGCTGTTCGGCGACGCGAAGAAGAGTTTGCAAGCTGTCATCGCCGCCGTCAAAGAATTGTTGGCCTGATGGAGTGTCAGCTTCGATAAGCCGTTAAACGGACAGTCCAGTGGACTGTCCGTAGGCGAAGTGAGCGGCTGTGCCGCGAGGGCTGTGCAGAGCACAGCTCCTCAGTCGCGGTACCTTGTGTACCGCTTCCTTCGGTGCGCCTTGCTGACACACGCATTACACAAGCAATTTCATTGTTGGCCTGATGAAGTTGCTATGGCTCCCCTCGATGAGGGGAGCTTTTTTTGTGTTTCTACAGGTTGAAGGTGCGTGCCACGAAGTTGGTGACGCGCTTCCAATAGAGTTCAGGTTGCGTGCTGGCGCTCATGGCGTGCGTGGCTCCCGGAACCAAGAGACGTTCGCGGTCGATACTGGCGCAGGCTGCGAAGTTACGATCCAGAAAAGCCGGATCAACGAATACGTCATCGCTGCCATGAATGAACATCATAGGAATCGTCGTATGTCGCAGTGAGTTGACGCTCGATGCTTCTGCGAAATCATATCCGGCTACATGTTTTGCAATCTTGCTCATAGCAGCCACTGTTGGTATTGCCATCCAGCGCCGGGGAAGATGATACATACCTTTCGCGTTATAGAGGAACTGATCCCAAACCGAGGAATATCCGCAATCCTCAATGGCGGCTACTACATTGCGTGGCAAATCCGGTTCGCCAACCGCCATCATCACGGTGGCAGCGCCCATGGAGATGCCGTCCAGCAGAATGCGTGCCTCGGAGTCGCTTTCCACAATCAAATGAATCCATCGCATAAGATCGCGGCGTTCCAGCCATCCCATGCCTACGAATCTGCCTTCGCTTAGTTCGTGGCATCGTTGGGCAGGGACTAGTACGGTGAATCCCATGCGTGCGAATCGATGTGCGTATTTGGCCATCTCGGCGGGTGTGCCCGTATAGCCATGCATGCAGATGGCATACAAATGCGGCGCTGGTGAGGCATTGTCCGGTTCGAATATCCAACCATGCAGTTTCAACCCATCCTCGCTGGTAATGGTGACCGGTTGCTTGGTGCTTTCGAACCATTGCGCAGCTTCTCGTTCTTCGTCCGCATCGGCGTGCGGTGTTTCCAGATAATCAGCCGCGGCATCATGAGCCATCAGCTTTACCATCCACTTTGCGCAACGCTTATCGAGCGAAAGATGGAACATAACATCAGCGACGGCAAAGGTGCCTGCGCTGAGTACAGCGGTTGCTGATGCCGCAGCGATAATAAGATTTCTAGTAATGCGCTTCATCGCGGCCCTCGATTCTGTATTTCACTATCAAATATAGGACCAATACATGAAAGTCATGGCCTTGTGTATACTTGACTGCTGTTGCTTTGGCAGGCTGAGCCGTGAAGCGGACAGTCCGGTGGACTGTCTGTAGGCGAGGGGAGCGTGGTTTACCGCGCGACCTTGTACCGAGCCAAAGCGTGTTGCTTTGGCGAGGGAAGAAAAGGTCTCGTAAGAGTCCGGATCTTCCGTTATCGACTCGGCGTGAGATGTTCACCTCCTTGGGTGTTTGTTCTGCGGCGCGTCGTGGCGTCAAACAGACAAAACGATAAGTAACACCAGTAAACAAGGAGTACCCATTATGGCTACCACTATCAAGCTCGAAGGCGAAGCCCGCACCGAGTTCGGCAAGGGCGTTGCCCGCCGTCTGCGCGTTGCCAAGAAGATTCCGGCCACCATCTACGCTGGCGGCACCGAGCCTGCCTTCGTGACCCTGCCGATGCGTGAGACCACCCTGGCTCTGCGTCACACCAACGCTCTGTTCTCCATCTCCTTCGGCGGCGAGACCAAGATGGCCGTCGTCAAGGACGTGCAGAAGAACCCGGTCAAGCGCATCATCGAGCACGTTGACTTCCTCGAGGTCAAGGCTGGCGAGAAGATCGACGTTGAGGTGCCGGTGTTCGTTGAAGGCACCCCGAAGGGCGCTGCTGTGGCCTTCGTCGACATTCAGGAGCTCAAGGTTCGCGCTGACGTTGCCAACCTGCCTGAGAAGATCGTGGTGAGCGTTGAAGGCCTGACCGACGGCACCAAGGTGTTCGCTAAGGATGTCGTGCTGCCTGAGGGCGTTGAGCTCGACGTTGAGGATCCGGAAGAGTCCGTGGTCACCGTTGAGGTGCCGGAGGACGCCACCGAGTCCACCGCTGCTCCGGAAGCTGCCGCTCCCGCTGCTGACGCCGATGCCGCTCCGGCTGCTGACGCCAAGTGAGTTACGCGGCTGAAGCATAATCGCATACAGCCGAACTCATAGGAATCGTTGAACCCGCGCCCACAAGAGATCTGGGCGCGGGTTCCTCGTTTTCACCATGTGAAACCTCTTGCACACCGCACGCGATGGTGTGCGAGAGTATGCACAGAGCTTGCGCCACAAGCGCAGCAGACCATTATCACGGCGGTTCACACCGCCAAGTCAAGAAGAAGTAACGACTAATGACTGAAAACACGCACCACGATCCGGCGGCGCTTGATAAGCTCACCGAACCGTTCACCGTACTGCCGAACGAGAACCCCGCATCCGATGAGAAGCGTCAATCCCTCATCGATAAGCCGGCTTTCGGCCAGGTGTTCTCCGATAACATGACCCACATGACTTGGACCAAGGGCGAAGGCTGGTCCGATCGTCGCGTTGAGCCGTACGCTCCGCTGAAGATGGATCCGGGTGCTTCCGTGCTGCACTACGCACAGGAGTGCTTCGAAGGTCTGAAGGCTTACCGTCATGCTGATGGCTCCACGTGGCTGTTCCGTCCGGATGCCAACGCCGAGCGTTTCCAGAACTCCGCCAAGCGTCTGTACCTGCCGGAACTGCCGATCGATGACTTCCTTGGTTCCGTGGCCGCACTGGTCAAGCGTGATGCCGCATGGGTTCCGTCCCGTCGTGAGTACACGCTGTACATGCGTCCGTTCATGTTCGCTTCCGAGCCGTTCCTTGGTGTGCGCGCTCCGCAGGAAGTCGATTACTGCGTGATCGCTTCTCCGTCCGGCCCGTACTTCCCGGGCGGTGTGAAGCCGGTGAGCATCTGGGTTGAAGACAAGTGGTTCCGCACTGGCCCTGGCGGCACTGGTTTCGCCAAGTGCGGCGGCAACTACGCAGCATCCCTGCTCGGCGAATACACTGGTATTGCCAACGGCTGCCAGCAGGTCTGCTTCGTGGACGCTGCCACCAAGACCTACCTTGAGGAGCTCGGCGGCATGAACATGATGGTCGTCCACAAGGATGGCCATGTGGAGACCCCGTCCCTGACTGGCAACATTCTGCCGGGCGTCACCCGTCGCTCCCTGATTCAGCTGCTGCAGGATAAGGGTCGTGACGTGGTCGAGACCATGATTCCGCTTGAGCAGCTGCTCGAGGACATCAAGTCCGGCGAAGTCACCGAGGTGTTCGCTTGCGGTACCGCCGCTATCATCACCCCGATTGGCCGCTTCAAGTCCGAGAAGTTCGACGTCACCGTTGCCGATGGCAACTCTGGCGAGCTGACCGTTGCATTGCGCAACGAGCTGCTCGGCATCCAGCTTGGCGAGATCGAAGATCCGCACAACTGGATGTGGAAGGTGTGCTGATTAGCAGACTCCGATAGACATTCGAACCCCTTGGAATCCCAATGATTCCAAGGGGTTTCGTTTTGCGCTGGGAAGCCCTGACAGTACGGATTCTGCAATATTCCACAACATCGGCGGACACGTTATGTGAGTAAGCCTTAAGCATGACAACAGCAGAAAAGAGAACACAATGAAGTATTTCACTACTGACACGCATTTCGGACATCCATTGGTGAGTGCGTTGCGCGGATTCACCACGTTCGATCCGGACAGAGCCCAGTACACGAATATTATGAACGCAGAAGGCCGCAAAGCTGCCGAGGATTGGGTGAAGCACATCATCCTTGATGATTCCAGACTCAACTTCCGCAAGGCTGCTAACACGGATGCACATGATGCTGCGGTGGTCGCGAACATCAATGACATCGTTGGAGAAGACGATGAGCTGTGGATTCTCGGCGATATCGGATTCCGTACGTCCGTCAAGCATCTCAAGGATTGCTTGCGCCAGCTCAATTGCCGCCATCTGCATGCGGTGATCGGCAACCATGACGACTGGTGGATGGACAATCAGCCTGCATTGAACCTGTTCGAGAGCATCGAACCGAACGATGCGGTCGAGTTGACAGGCTGTAATCCCGATAATCCAGAGATGCTGGAAACGGTGAATATGTCGCATTTCCCGTATCGCGAGGATCTCGCCTACGGTTGGCCGGATGATGCGGTGCGCTTCCATGATCAGGCATTGCCGTTCGACGGTCACAAGCTGCTGTACGGCCACACGCATCAGTTGTCTCCGGCTGGCGCACGACCGGAATCGTTGAATGTGGGCCTTGATGCTTGGGACTTGATGCCGGTCTCACAAAATCAAGTGGCGGCTTGGTTCCGTGATCATTGCGGTCATAATGCTGATGCCACTACAGCGCCAGCGCATCTTGAAATGCCCTCGTTCTAGAGGCGAATCATGCGTAAGAGCAGCATGGAGATGATGCAGGCGGATCCGGATGTTCGAGTCGTGCCGGTGAACAATGAAACCGGTTTTTTCGCATGTAATTTCACGCCGCAGGCTTTTCGTGAGGGACATTGGAATACGCATACGATTAATGCGCGTGGCCTGTTCGTGAATACGGATGGGCATGTGGTCCAACGTGGATTTGAGAAGTTCTTTGCTGTGGATGAAACGCCGGCAACCCAGTATGACAAGGTGATCACGCACGGTGATGTCAATCCACAAGCGTACCCGGTGCGTGTGGAGCGTAAGGAGAACGGCTTCCTCGGATTGATCGGGGCGGCTCAGGAACACGGTAGATTCCGCTTCTGGTCGAAGTCCGGACAAACCGATTACTCTGCCTTGATTGAACGATTGTTCCCGAAGGATTCAGATGTCCGAGAACGTTTATGGCTTCGGTTGCGTGCATGGAACGACACTGCCGCATGCGAGGTCATCGATATGGAATCCGATAGGCATATCGTTGGATATGACAATTCAGGACTGCGTTTGCTGCATCTTATTCGTAACCGGCAGGACTTCGCCATTGATTACGCGCATGAGGAGGAGTTTACGGAAATTGGAGGATTCCAGCGTCCTGAAGTAGTCGCTATTTGCAATAGTGCCGCTGAAGTGGCCAAGGCCATTGATGATGCACGGCAAACCACTCGTGAAGGCGTGGTGCTGTACTTCTCCGACGGCTGTATGGTGAAGGTCAAATCCGATCATTACAAGTTGGTCAAGTCGATGCGTCCTCTGCTGCAACGTGTGGTGCTTCGCGGCCGCTCGTTCAATAAGGCAGGTGAGATCGCCGATCTGGCAAGACAAGTCATCGATTATGCGAAGCTTCACGACATTGACCTTACGTACCAGCGCCAGGCATTTGGCGAACGTGATATCGATATGATTGCAGCCGGTGCCATTCTTTCGGCAATACTTCGGGACAAGCCCATGTTGTAGTCTCGTGATGGCTAGTGCCAAGCTCTGCGGTCCAGGGGAAGGGAGCGGCTCATGCAGGTGGCGTTGGAGAGCAACGCGGTATTCATCGGCATCGAATATCTCGCCATCCTATGCTGGGGGCTGTCGGGAGGTTTGGCGGCGATCCAAAAAGGCTATGACATTTTTTCCATCATGCTGTGCGGTTGGTTGACCGCTCTCGGCGGTGGTCTGTTCCGTGATGTGATGCTGGGAGACTTGCCGCCGGTGGGCATTACCGACAAAGGGTATGTGTTGACCACGTTGTTCTCCGGCGTGGTGGTTGTGATCGCTCATCCGGAAATCAAAAAATTCAAATGGACGATGACCTTCATCGACGCGTTAGGACTGGGACTATTCGCAGTCAATGGTACGGCCAAAGCCTTGGCGTTCGGCACTTCCGGTATGACGGCGGTGTTCCTCGGCATGTTCACCGCACTGGCTGGCGGCTTGATTCGTGACATTTTCATCGGTGATGTGCCGATGATTATTCGCGACAAGCACCTGTATGCGATTCCCTCATTCGTCGGATGCATATTAACCGTACTGGTATGGCGAGGCGTGCGCTACGGATGGTTTGATTTACGCTCCGAAATGGTACTTGATGTGCTGATTGTCATCATCGTGGTGGCGATTCGACTGCTGTCGGTAGCATTCAATGTCACGATGCCGGGCGCCATGCCACGAACCCATGTATATCTGCCGGGGGAGAAGCGTTACTTGGAGCGCCCGGATATCACGCCACACAAGTCCGGAAAGGATGACGATACGAACGGCGAGTGATTTCACACGTAAGTATGATTCGTTAGCAGTCCGCAAACAAACACAAAGCCCTGCAACCCGAAAAGGATTGCAGGGCTTTGTTCAAACCTTGAAAAGGCTTATGCTCACAGAGCGTTGATTGCCACAGCGAGGCCGGACTTGCGGTTAGCGGCCTGGTTCTTGTGGATCACGCCAGCGCCAGCAGCCTTGTCGAGCTTCTGGGCAGCGACCTTGTAGGCGGCCTCGGCGGCAGCCTTGTCACCGGCGGCGATGGCTTCGCGAGTGGCGCGGATAGCGGTCTTCAGGCCGGACTTCACAGCCACGTTGCGAAGGTGACGCTTCTCATTGGTGAGCACGCGCTTCTTCTGCGACTTAATGTTTGCCACGTTTACTCCAAACGATGTGTTTTACAAGGACATACAAAAGTAAGAGGATAGCATGTACCCCGGAAAAACCCGCGCAGTGCCACGCCGAATACAGTCCCTCGGCTACACTAGGTGAAGTTTGAGTATATGCCAAGAGGAGGAATGCGTTGGTCGTCCAACACAATCAGCCGGGTTCCACTGATCAGTCACTGATTCGTAACTTCTGTATTATCGCGCATATCGATCACGGTAAGTCCACCGTGGCCGATCGCATTCTGCAGTTGAGCGGTATCGTGCCCGAACGTGAGATGCGTGACCGTTTCCTGGATCGTATGGATATTGAGCAGGAGCGTGGCATCACTATCAAGTCCCAGGCTGTGCGTGTGCCGTGGACGTTCGATGGTACTGAATATACGCTTGGCATGATTGATACTCCTGGCCACGTGGATTTCACATACGAGGTTTCCCGTGCACTTGCGGCATGCGAAGGCGCGGTGCTGCTCGTGGATGCCACGCAGGGCATTGAGGCGCAGACCCTCTCCAACCTGTACATGGCCATCGATCATGACCTGACCATCATTCCGGTGCTCAACAAGATCGACTTGCCGTCCGCAGAGCCGGACAAGCACGCCGAGGAGATCGCGGGTCTGATTGGTTGCAAGCCTGATGATGTGCTGCGTGTGTCCGGCAAGACCGGAGAAGGTGTGGCTGAACTGCTCGACCGTATCGTGTTGGAAGTGCCTGCGCCGCACGGAGACCCGGAAGCTCCTGCCCGTGCGCTGATCTTCGATTCCGTCTACGACTCCTACCGTGGCATTGTGACCTACATCCGTATGGAAGACGGCGAGTTGCGCGACCGCGAAAAAGTGCACATGATGGGCATCGGCATGACCCATGATCCGATTGAAATCGGCGTCATCAGCCCGGATATGATGCGCACCAAGGCGCTCGGTGCTGGCGAAGTCGGCTATATTATCACCGGCGCCAAGGATGTCAGCCAATCCAAGGTGGGCGACACTCTGACCTCTGCCGTACGCCCGGCAACTGAACCGTTGCCCGGTTATCGCGATCCGAAGCCGATGGTGTACGCGGGATTGTTCCCAATTGATAATGCACAGTTCCCGGAACTGCGCGACGCGCTCGATAAGCTCAAGCTCAACGATGCAGCGCTCATCTATACTCCGGAAACCTCCGTGGCATTGGGCTTTGGCTTCCGCTGTGGCTTCCTTGGTTTGCTGCATATGGAAATCGTCAACGAGCGACTGTCTCGCGAGTTTGGTCTGGACCTGATTCAGACCGCGCCGAACGTCACCTACGATGTGACTGCGGAAGATGGCAGCGAGCATCACGTGACCAACCCGAGCGAATTCCCGGACGGCAAGATCAAGAAGATCGTGGAGCCGATGGTTGCCGCCGACATCATCACGCCGAAAGAATTCATCGGCGCTGTGATGGACCTGTGCCAGGATCACCGTGGCATTATGGGCACGATGGAATACATTTCCACCGACCGTGTGGAAATGCATTACCGCATTCCGCTGGCCGAAATCGTGTTCGACTTCTTCGACCAGCTGAAGTCCCGCACCAAGGGCTACGCGTCGCTCGACTACCACGAGGACGGCGAACAGACCGCCGATCTGGTCAAGGTGGATATCCTCATCCAAGGCGAGAAAGTCGATGCGTTCAGCGCCATCGTGCACCGCGATAAGGCCTACAGCTACGGTGTGATGATGACCAAGAAGCTGCGTGGCCTTATTCCGCGCCAGCAGTTCGAGATTCCTATTCAGGCTGCTATCGGTTCGCGCATCATCGCCCGAGAGAACATCCGCGCATTACGCAAGGACGTGTTGGCCAAGTGCTACGGCGGCGATATCACCCGTAAGCGCAAGCTGCTGGAAAAGCAGAAGGCCGGCAAGAAGCGTATGAAGATGCTCGGCCATGTGGAGGTCCCGCAGGAGGCGTTCATCGCAGCGCTCTCCACCGGTGAGGAGTCCAACGACCGCGACACCAAGGACAAGATTCGCGCCGCCCAAAAGACGGAAGGCTGATTGATTGTTAGCTCGGCTCCCTCTGACGAGGGAGCTGTCAGCGAAGCTGACTGAGGGAGAGACCGCAGTAACGACTGTTGGAATGGTTGAACCGGTCTTCGCGCTATCTCCCTCATGAGAGGGAGTCATACCCATGACCTACGAAATCTACATCCATGTCCCGTTCTGCCTTCGTCGCTGCGGATACTGTGATTTCAACACGTACACGGCGGTCGATCTCGGTGCTGGTGCCTCACGCGGCAATTATGCCAATATGGTCATTCGCGAGATGAAACTGACCAAGCAATGGCAACTTAACCACGGCATCAAAGAGCCGCCAGCGTCCACGGTGTTCTTCGGCGGTGGCACGCCCACGATTCTGTCCGCCGATGATTTGGTGTCCACGCTGAATGCCATTCGTGAGACTTGGGGCATCGCGTCGAACGCTGAAATCACCACCGAAGCCAATCCGGACACGGTCAACGAGTACTACATCAACCGTCTTGCCGAGGGTGGCTTCACCCGCGTTTCTTTCGGCATGCAGTCCGCCGTGCCGCATGTGCTCAAGACCCTTGATCGCACCCACACGCCGGCCAATGTAGCCGCCGGTGTCGAGGCGGCGAACAAGGCCGGACTGCGCTCGAGCGTCGATTTGATTTATGGAGCGCCAGGGGAGAGCTTGGATGATTGGCGCACCTCGGTCAAGACTGCCATCGATTTGGGCGTTAACCACATTTCCGCATATGCGCTGACCGTGGAACCGACCACCAAAATGGGGCGGCAAATCGCGTCCGGTACCCTGCCCAAGCCGAATGACGACGATGAAGCGGCCAAATACGAGATTGCTGACGAGTTGTTTACCGCGTCTGGACTGCAATGGTACGAGGTCTCTAATTGGGCAAAACCCGGATATGAAAGCCAGCACAATCTCGGTTATTGGCGCAATGTCGACTGGGTGGGGCTTGGTCCGGGCGCGCACAGCCACTACAATGCCCGACCGTCGTTCGATGCTCTGCGCGCGTGGGATATCGCGCATCCGCGTCTATGGGGCACCGCCATCAACGAGAACCGCATCCCCTGGGGCGGCAGTGAGGAAATCACGCCGACTGAAAACCTCGAGGAGCTCATCATGCTTGGGCTGCGTATCCGCGAGGGCTTCGATCTGAAGCGCATCAACAATGCGATTGCCGCGATGGGGGAGCAGCCCACCGAGGCCGGTGATGGAACGAGATTAAAGCCCATCGATGTGGCTCAGCTGCAGCCGATGGTCGAGGAAGGGCTTATCACCATCGTCTCTGATGACGACGGCCACAGCCGGGTCGTCCCTACCCGCAAGGGTCGTCTGCTGAACGACGCCGTCATCGAACAATTCTTCGATCTCGCTGGCATCTGAAGCTGCATAGACCTGATCTGTTCACTCCAATCAGAGTGATTCCGTGAATTCCACGCCGCGCAGCAAAGCGTGTGCGTAGGCATGCAATTGCTTTCGGGTGAGCATATGGCCGCGTAAGTACGACCAGTCGAGCACGAGCATCACCGTGTTTGCGTAGTGGTCGGCAATCAGCTCGACCGGCAAGTCAAGACGATTGCGATCAATGCAGGTGAGCATCAGTTCCCGTGCACGCTGCTCGATGAACATATGCAGACTGGAGAACAATGGGCCCTGAGGTGGGTTGTATTCCAGGATTGATCGAAGCAGATCGGCGTGGGCTTCTAGCAAGTCAGCCATGGAATCCAGCGCCACATCCACGCGGCGGGAGGATTCAACCGCGGTAAGGTCAGCGGAGCCCGTCTGTTGGGACAGCGCAGTCCAGCAGTAGTTCAGCAGGTCGTCGCGGTCTTCGAAGTAGTTATAGAACGTGGCACGTGGATAACCGGCGTGTTCGCAGAGTTCGTTGATGCTGATGTCAGTGAACGATTTCGCGGCAAGTAGTGCGGTCATCGCGTCGAAGAAAGCATCCAATGTACGTTGTGTGCCACGTGTGAGTTTTGCATTGATGTCTTTCTTCATTTCCCTTTGTGTTCCGTGTCTGCGCAACCTGCCAAAGCAGTTTTGCGCTTGTCTGGGGCGTATTGCTTGGACTTCAGCATAGCCTATCGTCCATATTTTTACAATCGTCTAAATCTATGTTATTTTAGACAACTGTAAAAATATGGACGCATGGAAAGATGAGAATCATGACTAACGATAGTGTGCCAATGGTGATCGCCGAGCCCTTGACCTTGCCTTGCGGAGCGACCATCAAGAACCGGTTCTACAAGTCCGCAATGAACGAGGCGCTCGCCGGCCGTGACTGTGCACCGACCGAAGCGCACGCACGCCTGTATCGCACGTGGGCGCAGGGTGGCGCTGGTGTGCTCGTCACCGGCAATGTGATGGTCGACCATACTCAGCTGGGAGAGCCCGGCAATGTTGCGGTGGAGGACGAACGCGACCTCGCGATGCTGCGACGTTGGGCGGAGGCCGGCACCGAAAACGGCGCGCACTGCTGGATGCAAATCAATCACCCAGGTCGCCAGTCGCCGATTACCATCAATCCGCATCCATTCGCGCCCAGCGGCGGCGCAGTCGACGGTGAATACGGTCGGTTCTTTGCCGAGCCAACCGAACTGACGCGCGAACAGATTCACGACATCATCCGCCGCTTCGCCAACGCCGCCCGCATCGCCAAGAAGGCCGGATTCACCGGCGTTGAGATCCATGCGGCGCACGGCTACCTCATCAACCAGTTCCTCTCGCCGCTTGACAATCGCCGCACCGACGAATACGGTGGCAGCCTCGAAAATCGTGCGCGCTTCCTGTTTGACGTATTCGATGCGGTGCGTGAGGCGGTCGGTCCGAAATTCCCGATTGCGGTAAAGCTCAACTCGTCCGATGTGCCGATTGCCATCAAGATCAATGAACAGAACGGCGCGCCGGGAGGGTTCAGTAAAGAGGAATCCATCTGGGTGATGAAGCGGCTCGAAGCCCGCGGCGTCGACCTCATCGATATTTCCGGTGGCACGTACTCCAAGCCGGTTATCCAGACCAATGACGGTGCGGCCGAAGATCTCCGTCGCGGTGTCTACTTCACCGACTTTGCACGCCGCATCAAAGGCGAATTGACTGTGCCGGTCGCGCTGACTGGTGGATTCCGCAACGCCGACGATATGGATCAGGCACTCAGCGAGGGCATTACGCAGATGATCGGCATCGCCCGTCCGCTTGCTCTCGTACCCGACCTGCCGAACCGCGTCATTCGCGACGGCTGGCGCGGAAACGTGGACCTGCCAAGGATTTCGATCGGCATCAAGTCGCTCGACAAGGCGTTCGGCGGCATCCTTGTCATCAGCTGGTTCGAACTGCAGATGAACCGCATTGCGCGCGGCCGCCGCCCAGATTCGCGCATCGGCGGTATGCGCGCGTTGCTGTTCGCCATTAGACAGCATGGTCCCGCAGCGCTCACCCCGCGCCGCCGCAAAGGGCATCAGTGATTTGAGGACATCAACGATCGACCAGGCAAACCACCTGTACACGTCGAAACGGTGCCGATGGGGGATACACGGAAATACAGGAAGGACAACACAATGGGAATCGCCATCATCACTGGCGCATCATCCGGTCTCGGATGTGAATTCGCGCCAATGCCGTGGCAGGCGGTCTATGGGGCCAGTAAAGCATATATGCGTTCGCTCGTATTCGCGATTTGCGAGGAGGAACGCCGCCACGGCGTGAACATCATGCTGCTCAGTCCTGGCAACATGGACACCGAGATGAACGTGCGCGGTTCGGGTGGCGGCAAAATCGGCATGCTGCCGTACTTGGACCTTGCCAGGACGGTCGAACGGTCGTTGAGTCTCGCTGAGCGTGGCTGCGGCGAATACACGCCGGTGTTGTTCTACAAGGCGTACCGTTTGCTGGCCAAGCTTGTTCCCGCAACGCTTATAGCGCGGTTTACTCGTCTGGACTCGGGCGGCACGAATGGCCGGGGACTATAAGCCTTACGGGGGTAATAAGAGGCTTCGGAATGACTGTATGTTCGCGCAATGACGAAGGCTGCGCGTACTTAAGGATGATTGAGGTGCCATATTCGTCACTATGTACGCGCATGGTTCGTCCGTGCGCGTACCTAGTGACGAATTCACGAATTACAGTACCATGATCATCGTCGACGAAGCCGCAGAACGATGGGCTTCGTCGACGCAATGAGACGAATCAGATGGGAAGCGGATGGCGCTGAGGAACCTGGCTGCCTCGACATCGTCGTAGCCTACGTGCAGGGTCGGTGGAATCAGATTCCGTATGTCGCGTATTGCATGCACGCAGTTCTTCGAGAGTATTCTTGTAGGTTAGGCATGGATACTGAGGTTCATCCGTATCGGTTTTCCAATGAAGGAGCATATGCCATGAGTCGCTACCAGACTGTTATCGAACCGTTCGCGCTCGCCCATGTAAGGGTTGTCTCAGGGGACGCTTCAGGAACCGTGCGCAATAACATGACCATTCTGGTGAACGCGGCCGGTCGTATCGAACAGGTGGCACCCAGCATCGAAACAAGTATTCCCGAGGAATATCACTACTTGGACGGCACTGGTAAAACCGTGATGCCTGGTCTGATTAACGCGCATACGCATTTGTTCGCTCAGGGCAAGCCTCTGAATCCCAAACTCGCCACACCGCAAGGTCAGCGCGTGGTGTCCAAGTTGGTGCATTCAGCGCTGGGCAAGCCATATATGGCGACAACGGTGAAAGCCAATGCACAGACATTGCTGCAATCCGGCGTGACCACTATTCGTACGCTTGGCGATGCGGGTTATGAGGTGGTGGATCTGCGCGATCGTATCGTCGCCGGAGAGGTCGCCGGGCCGAGAATTCTGGCATCCGGCCCATTGCTGGCGATTCCGGAAGGACACGGAGCACCACTGATCGCGTTGACGAGTTCCACGCCCGAGGAAGCCCGCGAGAATGTGCTACGCAATATTGAGCATGGTGTCAATGCCATCAAGATTGCGGCTACCGGGGGAGTGACTGATGCACAGAAGATCGGTGAGGCCGGCAGCCCGCAGATGAGTGTGGAGCAGATGCGCGCCATCTGTGAAGTGGCTCATACGCATGGCATTATCGTAGGCGCGCATGCGCAAAGCGCCGAGGGAGTGCGTCGTGCGCTTGAAGCCGGCGTGGACACGATTGAGCATGGCAGCGTGCTGGATGATGAGCTGATTGCGTTGTTCCGCCATAATCCGAATGCATTGCGTGGTTATTCCGCTCTGGTGCCGACGTTGTCTGCGGGATTGCCGCTGACGATGATCGATCAGAAGGTGACCGGTATCACGGATATCCAATTGGAGAATTCCAAGACCGTGGTCGAGGGCATGGTGACCGGTGCTCGTCAGGCGCATGAGGCAGGCCTCATGGTGGGGGTCGGCACGGATACGGGTATGACGTTTGTGCCGCAGTATGCCACATGGCGCGAACTGGTGCTGTTGACTCGCTTCGCTGGTTTTACGCCGGCTCAGGCGATTCATGCCGCCACGCAGGTGAATGCTCAAGTGCTTGGCGTGGATGATGTGACCGGTTCTCTGGATGCCGGTAAGGCGGCTGATCTGCTAGTGCTCAACTCAAATCCGTTGGAGGATTTGCATGCGCTGGAGCGCCCGGCGTTAGTGGTAGCTGCTGGACGACCGGTATTCCGGCCCACGGTAGAGCATTTCCAACAAGTCGATGAACTGCTGGACCGTGTGTACGAGTGACTTGCAACCAAGCTCCCCTCTGTGAGGCTGTGAGGGGAGCTGTCAGTCGAGCTGACTGATAAGGCTGTAGTAGTGCACATACGCGCGAAAAAAATGAAGCGGACGCCGTTGTCCGATTATTCAGTTATGCCAGCTTGATACTGACTGTTGAATTATCGAATCTTCAGTTGTGTGACCTGTTCGGTCCGGTGAGAAACGCCGCTATATGCGATTCTCCATGAGCGTCTGAGCGCCGGTGATTCAGCGAGCGATCTTCTCGGAATCGTTGACGATGTCAGCGACGACCTGGCCGTTCTTCATGCCCGGCTGAGCCACAGAGTTGGCGCCGTAGAGAGCGAGACCGCGCAGCATAGAATCCTTGAGAGACATGATTGTTTCCTTTCGTTAGTCAAAGCCGGTTGGCTTTGATTGTTTGTCGGCTTCGTTTGAAACCGGTTTCAGAATACCGTGGAATACGATGCTTGGCAAGTTACCCGATGGTCATCGGCGTTTCGCGCCATTTTCCGCCATTCTTACTCCCGCTTGAATCGAACCGGTTCGATATGTTCGAGGGGCTTTCGGCTTTGCGCAATCACCATCGATGGGCGCGGGGAAGAGCTCATGCGCGATTTCGCTGAGGCTGGCTTCGCCCATTCCTGATTGTGCCGGCGTTTTCCTATGCTTAAGACTGGCAGTGTATTGCTGAACAATACAGAACCTAAACGGTTGACTTCGAAGGGGTGGGGACATGGCGAGGAGCACAGGGCATTCACGCCCGGTCATCAAGGATGTGGCCAAACTTGCCGGCGTTTCGGCTCCCACGGTATCCCGATATTTGAACGGCACCGCGAACATCGCCGAGGATAAGCGCAAGCGAATAGCCCAAGCCATCAAGGAATTAGGCTACGCACCCAGCATGGCAGCTCGTGCACTGTCTAACCGAGAGATGGATGCTGTTGTGGTCTTTGCCTCCAAACCGGACGAGTTCTCTACTTCCGCCACGAATCATGGTGTCGAGGCGGCAGCTCGCAAGCGCGGCTTTCTGCTCAATATCGTCTCGCTTGATGAGTCGGATATTGCTTCCGTCGAAGCTCGTGTACGGATGGGTTTGGCGGTGCGGCCCGCCGGAGTGCTCGTCTACGAGTATGGCTGGGCTGGCGTGGAGGCATTGAAGGTAATTCCGCAAGGGGTGCCAACCGTGGTGGTCGGCGGCGGGTTTGGCGATGGCGATTACCAGGTCATTAACGCCGAACGTGATGGTGGCCGCTGGATGACCATGCGACTGCTGGATTTAGGGCACAAGACGGTATTCCATGTGCAGTGGGATCAGGAATCGGGCGACAATTCCCGTACCAACGGTTGGCGGGATGCGCTTGAAGAGCGTGGGCTCGATGTGCCTGAGCCAATGGTGGTGCCTGTCGGTGATTTGCAAAAGGCAGTGGCGGCAGGCCGAAAACTGGGACGCCACAAGGATGTTACAGCGGTTTTCGCCGCCACCGATGAACTGGCTATTGCGGTAATGAAAGGCTTGCGTGAAGTAGGGCGCAGAATTCCTCAGGAGGTGAGTGTGATTGGCTTCGACGATATGGCGTTCGATGCCATGTGGGAGCCGCCGCTGACCAGCTACACCCAGAACTTTCATGAGATGGGTCAGCGTGCGTTCCGTATGCTCTTCGACCAGATCCAAGCGAAGCGAGACGGAATGGAATCGCCTCCCGCACAAGTCGAAATCGTGCAGGGGCGCCCGTGCCTGCGTTCCTCGGAAGCGGCTCGTTAGCTCAGCTTCTTGAGCAGTGATTCCACATGCCTTTTGGCGCGCACATTGTAGCGGGCCAGTTCAATGGTTCCATTGGAGCCGACGGCAAAGGTGGAGCGCAATACGCCCACATGCGTCTTACCGTACAGTTTCTTCTCGCCGTAGGCGGCGTAGAGCTTATGTACGGTCAGGTCTGGGTCGGAAAGCAGCGGGAACGAGAGATGATCGCGCTCGCGGAACTTCTGCAGCTTGGCCATTGAATCCTTGGAGACGCCCAGAACGGTGTATCCAAGCGTGCCAAGCCGCGCCATATTGTCGCGAAAATCGCAGGCTTCCGTGGTGCAACCGGGTGTCATAGCCGCTGGATAGAAGTAGAGAATTACGCTCTTGCCTTGTGCGGTAAGCGAGGAAAGAGTAATCGTTGATTCACTGCCGTCCGGGTTGACGGCCGGCAAAGTGAAGTCTGGTGCCTGTGTTCCCTCGTTCAGTCGTGCTGGCAGTTCGGTAGGAGTCAATTCGGTTTGTTGTTCTGTGTTTGTCATGATTCCCATCGTAATCGTGAGGGTTACTGTTAAGCGTTTTGATTCACTGCGGCTGTTGTCGAAGCGCTATTGGGCAACTGCGGTGAGACGAAGGTCAAATTCGTGAAAATGTCGAAATAATGAAGATAAAATTAAGAAAAATGCTAAATGTCGCTATTTGAAATAGGGGAAAACTGTTAATTCAGCAAATCAGAAATTCAGAAAACTGTTATTTCCGCTATAGTTGATTCATGGAAGCTGTGAGAAAGGCATAGTGATGGTGGCACTGCAGCGTAAGGCATACAGTCGGTTCGAGTTCTGGAAGCAGCACAAGTCAAAGCAGGCGTTGCTGGTAACCGGCGCCCGACAGGTTGGAAAGACGTTTCTTATCCGTGAATTCATGAAGGCGAACTATTCCAATGTCGTTGAGATTAACCTTGCTGATGATGCTGCGGCCCGTCGGTCATTCGCCGCTGCCGAAGATGCCGATGATTTGATGTTGAGAATCTCCGTCGCCGCAAGTACCCGGCTTGTTCCGCGCGAAACTGCCATATTCTTTGACGAGATTCAAGAATGCCTAAGTGTAATGAGGCACATCAAGCAGCTTGTGGATAAAGGTGACTATGATTTCATTCTTTCTGGTTCCCTGCTCGGTGTGAAACTGGAAGGGGTCGATACCCTCCCAGGGGGTTATCTGACCCAGGTGGAGATGTTCCCCCTTGATTTCGAGGAATTCTGCTGGGCGAACGGGCTACCGCAGAAAGCATGGGAAAAAGCGCGTGAATCATGCCTGGCACATGTTCCAGTTGTTGACTTCATCCATGAACAATTAATGAAGCTGTTCCACCGATATCTTCTTGTAGGGGGAATGCCTGATGCGGTTAATGCTTTTCTCAAGAGCGGAACGATTGATCAGGTGCGAGTTGTGCAATCAGAAATCATTCGTGTGTATAAGCGTGATATCGCTCAATACGCTCCAAAAACTCATCGTTTGGTTATCCAGAACATTTATGATTTGGTTCCCAGCGAGTTGACGGGAACGAGCAAGAGATTCAAGTTCAGTTCCATAGAAAACGTTAAGCGGTTCAATCAGGTGACCGATGAGTTTTTGTGGCTAATTAATGCTGATGTGGCTATCGCCACATATAACGCGACGGAACCGAAGCATCCGCTACTCATCTCGAAAAACGACAACCGTTTCAAGCTTTTCTACTCAGACGTAGGTTTGCTGACTAGTACATTCATTAAGCGTGCTTCTATTGACCTGCTCGATGGAGGAACCAGTATGAATATCGGAGGAGTATATGAGAATGCTGTGGCTCAGGAACTGAATTCACATGGCTTCGCTACCTATTATTGCGCAAACAAGCGGTTAGGGGAACTTGATTTCGTTACCGAGCGGGCCAATGGGGATGTACTGGTTTTTGAGGTGAAATCAGGTTCTTCGTACCGAACACATGCTTCGTTGACTCGTGCCTTGAACGACCCTGGTAATGGCATCAGCCAAGCATTCGTTCTAGCTGAAACCAATGTGGAAGTATATGGGGACGTAACATATTTGCCGATATATGCGGTGGCGATGTTCCACATTGACGATTAGGGAAAGCGATGCTCCGGTACTAGAGGAACTATCTGCTCCGATGACGGTGGCGCATCATGGTGATGCTATATCTTCTTAGAGTCCGTTTCCGGCTCGACGGGGGAGACGAAACGAACATGGCGGTTGAAGAAGTTCACAATCAGCCCGGTGATGGCCGCGGCGATGATCGTGCCGATGCCAAGTCCGTTAAGTCTGCCGAAGAAGATGAATGAGAGCACGCTGGCGATGACGATCAGCGAAATGTCGAAGCAGACCTTGACTGTGCCGAAGCGCACTTTGGTCACCATCGAAAACGCGCGCACGATGCCTTCGCCGGGCACCATGATGAGTTTTGGGGCCACTTCCATGCAAATGCCGAATGCCAACAGTATGGTACCCAGCAGCAGGCCAATGCCGCGAAGCCACCAGGAATCAGGGGAGAACCAGCACAGCAACAACATGCTCACGTCGAGCGTGGCGGCGAACCAGAAGGTAACCGCCAATTGCAGATACTGCACGGCGTGAAAGTCACGGCGCAGCAACAAAACCTCAATCAACACGAATATCGCGTTCATCGCAAACGTAGTGACGCCGAAACTGATCCATGGGAATCTGAGCGTCACCACCCATGCGATGCTGGAGATCGGGGAGGTGCCCAGATTGCTTTTGGTAATCAATGCGATGCCGAACGATTCGATGGCAAGTCCCACAAGCATGGAAACAGAACGCTTGACGAAATATGGCATGATTTATTCCTTCCCCTCTTGCTCTATGTTGGCGATGACATGACGTAGCCCCTCGCGTAGAGTTTCCCGTTCGGTTTCGCTCATGCCTTGCATGGCTGTTTCATCGGCCTGTTGCATGATTGCAGCAATACGCGAGGCATAGTCATGCCCTGATTCGGTGAGGAAGACCCGGTATGACCGTTTGTCGGTTTCATGGATTTCACGCCGCACAAGTCCGCGCAGTTCCATGCGGTTCAGGAGTCCGGTCATCGTGGATTTGTCAAGAATGCATTCAGCGCAAATTTCCTTGGCGGTGCGGCCATCCTGCTCGGCCAGACATTCGATGATTTTTGGCTGACCCGGTAGGAGCCCTATGCGTCGGATTGCCTCATCGATTCTCCGGTTGGAATGGTTGAACGCGCGCAACAGCAGGAAATGCAATTCGTCATCCAGCATGATATACGGCTTCCTTCGATATGAGAGAGATCTACAGAAATGTATGAATTCATTCGATTTCCTATAATAGCATTTTTAGTTGGCATGCAAACTATAAATGCGGTGTACGATGAATGTATTTGATGGAAACAATGTGGTTTTTGTGGTTTCGCTGATGCGGCCAATGGGGGTGTACTGATGAGCAAGGAACGCGACATGATTGGCAAAAGCACCAAGCATAAGGATACAGCCAAACATCAGCGTGAACAGTCGAAACGAATCAATAGGACGCTTGATCGTGCAGCCGACTGTCTATCGGCACTCGGTGAAGCGAAAGCTGAGGTCGAACGACGTGATATGGCTGAGCGTGCGAGCGATCTGCTGAGCAGCGTATGGTCGCTGCCTCCCGCGCAACGGCTTGTGTTTACGGAGAGCATGAATCTTACGGATGTGGATCCTGGTTCCACGCCGGGATTCGAGGGGACCAAGGCCGATGGTGAGCGCTTCATTGAGGTGTCCGCCGACGATTTGGCCCGGTGCCAGATGCTGATGTATGCCAATGGCGTGCGAGGGTCCAAGCGTAGGCTGCTCATTGTGCTGCAGGGCATGGATGCCTCCGGCAAAGGCGGCATCGTGCGCCATGTGTTCAGCCAGGGCAATCCGATGGGTATGCACTACAAAGGATTCGGCAAGCCCACCGAGGATGAGCTGCGCCATGATTTCCTGTGGCGGGTGGATAGGGAATTGCCGCAACCTGGTTGGATTTCCATCTTTGACCGCTCGCATTACGAGGATGTGGTCATGCCGCATGTATACGGCACTTATCCGGAATCGGTATGGCGGCCGCGCTACGAACGCATCAATGAGTTTGAGTCGCAGCTGGTTGCCGACGGTTGCGTGATCATCAAAATCTTCCTGGTATCCAGCAGGGAGGAGCAGCGCAGGCATTTTTTGGGGCGGCTCGAGGACCCCACGAAATACTGGAAGTTCGATATCTCCGACTTGGATGCTCGTGATCGATGGGATGACTATATGGCCGCATGGCAGGAGGTATTCGAGCTCACGAGCACTGCGGCTGCCCCGTGGTACTTGGTCCCTGCCGACAATCGTTGGTATTCCCGTGCAGTAGTCAGCGAATTATTACGCGATGCAATGCGACGCATGGACCAACACTGGCCCGAATTGAACGTCGACCCAGATGAGGTGCGCAAGCGTTTGGCGAAGTAGGGGGCGGAGTACAGAAAAAGGGCGTGGCCATGACGAGCCACGCCCCTTGAGCAGGAGTAGTCAGAAGCTGACGAGAATCACTTCACGTTCTTCATACCGAGGATGGACAGTGCGCCGAGGGTCAGCACGATGAAGCCCATCGGGAACAGGCCGGCGTAACCGAACTGGTGGAAGACCCAGGCGCCCAGCAACGGAGCCAGCATCTGGCCGACGGTGCCCATGGCGTTGATGAAGGACAGATCCTTGGCGGCCTGATCCGGGTTCGGCAGCACGGAGGTCATCAGGGACTGGTCGATGGCGATGAACAGACCGCCGCCGATGCCGGAGAGAGCCACGTAGATGGTGTACATAAGCGGGGTCGGAACGATGAGCGGCAGCCAGCACGGGACACCGACAAGGAACATGCCCACGGCAGCCGGAATCTTCATGCCGCCCTTGAACAGCATGGAAACAGGGCCGGAGAGAGCGGACATAATGATGGCGAAGATGAGGCTCAGCATGGACATCAAAGCCATCCAGGTAGCTGCGGATGCAGCAGAGGTGTGCATCCAGTCGGTCAGGGTGTACAGACGGTAGGTGCCAATACCGCCAGGCAGCATGTAGAGCAGACGGGAGATGCAGGCGAACCAGTAGTCACGGCCAGCGTGGGTCGGGGGCAGGAACTGCTTGAAAGCGGAGAGATCCAGCTTGACCGGCGGAATGTCTTTGTTGGACGGCTCAGCGGTGACGATCACAGCGATGATCATGGCGATATCGGCGATCACCAAGGTGACGAACACGCCGTTGGACACGGCGCCGACGGAGGCGACGAACAGGGAGCACAGGGACTGGAAGCCATTCAGGCCAATCTGAGTAGCAATACCGAAGGAAGAAGAAGCGGAACCGCGGTACTTCTCAGGAATAAGGTCATGCATCCAAGCCATACCGGCGGACATCATAGCGCTGTAGCAGGCGGTGTACACGAACCAAGCGGCCATGGCGATGGCGGTGTTGTCGTTGACAGCGAAGATGATGAGGCAGACAGTGGCGACGACAGAAGTGCCAATCAGCCACGGGGTACGGGCGCCGAAGCGGGAACGGGTCATATCGGACAGTGCGCCGAAGATGATACCGGCGAACACGGAGATAATCAGGGTCACCGTGGTCGCGGTAGCGGTCAGGTTCACCTTGTTGACCGGATCAATGAAGCCGATCTTGGCCGGCAGCAGGATGCCGCTGATGCCGAAGAACGGGCCGTAGAAGGCGATGGTGCAGAAGAACTGGCCGATAACCGGGCGCCATGGGTATTTGCCCGAGTCCTTCGGCTCCATAGTCTTGGTGGATTCTGCATTACTCATTGTGTTGTTTCTCCCTCCTCAGGAAAAAACGCATGGCCGCGATGCCTGGGCAAGCTGCCGTGCTTGGTTTTGTAATTAGTTACATCGTAACATCATTTTCTGTAACGGCAAACTCAGGTAATGCAAAAGTGTGAGCGTTCACGGCGTGTCACGTACTTCTTACCTCTGGTTAAGAAAACGATTTCATTAGTCGTAAAGTGTTGAAAATAAAGGGTTTTCGCGATTATCAAAAAATGGAAAATCGCAATTACCGATAAACCAAATTTACGGCGTGTCGCATGTAACTGGTTTCACAAAATGACGGAAACATGTTACATTGAATTCAGCAAAACAGTCAGTGTTGCAGTATCCGACTTACAGGTTGGGTATTGACTCTGAGACAAAGCGGTCGAAGCAAAGACCTGAATACAGAGGATGGAAACAGTAATCATGACTACGCATGATGTACGTGATTATGGAGCGGTAGCTGATGGCGTCACCAACAATGCCAAAGCCATTCAGGCTGCAATCGATGATTGTGCGGCCAATGGCGGCGGCATGGTGACGCTCGCAGGCGGCACCTATATGTCCGGCACCCTTTGGATGAAGTCGAACGTCACGCTCAACATCGACGTCACCGCTATTCTGCTGGCGAGTCCGAATATCGAAGATTATTCGGCCGAACATGTGCACCACCAGCGTTACCGCAACGAGACCAACCTGGACCGTTGCTTTATCTATGCTGAGGATGCCCATGACTTCGCCGTCATCGGCCATGGTGAGATCAACGGCAGTAACAAGGCCTTCCCGAATGAGGGTTCCATCTACCGCCCGATGATGTTCCGCATGCTGCGCTGCAACCATGTGCGTCTTGAAGGCATCAAGATGGTCGACTCCTCATCCTGGACCTGCGCATTGCTCGACAGCGAATACTTCTGGGCCCACGGCATCGACATCCACAATTCCGGTAAGCCCAACGGCGACGGCCTTGATTTCGATGGCACGTCGCACGTCTATATTTCCGACTGCCACATCCAGGGCACCGATGACAACATCTGCCTGCAGTCCAGCTCCAAGGACTACCCGGTCCACGACTACCACATCACCAACTGCGAGCTGTCCAGCATTTGCGGCGGCATCCGCATCGGCCTGAAGTCCATCGGCGACATCCATGACGTGACCATCTCCAACTGCACGTTCAACCGCATCTGGCGCGAAGGCATTAAAATCGAATGCACCGAGGGCGGCTCCATCTCCGACATCACCGTCTCCAACTGCACGATGCGTGACGTGACCCGCCCGCTGTTCGTGATTCTCAACAACCGCTACGAGCCGGACGGATGGGGCAGCTCTGTGGAACTCGACCACATGCCCGAGATCGGTACATTGGAGCGTCTGTCCTTCTCCAATCTCACCATCACCGATAGCGAGGAGATGGCCAACGTGCACCACGGCTTCGGCAACGATATTCAAGGCCAGCCCAAGTTCGCAGGATTCCGCTTCGACGCAGCGGAAGGCCACCCGATTAAGGACGTGACGCTGCGCGACATCCGCTACACCTACATCGGTGGCGTGAAGAAGTCCGATATTCCATCCGATTACCCACGTCTTGTGGACAAGATGGTCGAGCCGGACGTTAAGTCCAGCGAAAACTACTGGCCGGACTGGTCCCGTACCACGTTCATGGATATTCGCAATGTAGATGGTCTCGATGCTCAAGGCGTTCGTCTGCATGCCATCCATGCCGATGAACGCCCGGCGACGCAATTCGACGGTACCCGATTCGTCACGAAGCCGGACATCGTTGTTGCGTAAGTAATCAGTACACATGAGTAATCGGTAGTTTTCAAAGGAGAACGACATCATGTCCATCATCAATCAATATGAGGGAACCGGCTCAGACGGTACTGCCATCAGTGTGGTGTACGCCGAGCAGCCAGAGGCGAACATCGCGTTCGCGCTGGCATTCACCGGTGACCAACTGCCTCGACTTGTGCATTGGGGGAGGCCGCTTGCAGATCCCCAGGCTGCCTTGGCGCTCTACGATGCTGTCCGCCCGCAGCGCGTTTCAGGTGTGCTCGACTACACGCCGTGGCCGTCAGTGCTGCCTACCCAAGCTGAAGGTTGGATGGGCACGTCACGCTTCAATGTGGCCCGCGATGGTGTGGAACTGTTCTGCAAATTCACAGTCAGCAATGTGACCATCGGCAAGCATGATGATGGCATCCCCGGTGCCGATGTGCCGACCGTGACTGTGGATGCGGCGGATGATGAGCAGGGCGTCGGTCTCGTCTGGACCGCGGAACTGCTGCCGGGCGGACTCATTCGTCAGCATGCCACCGTGCGTAATCTCACCGACGGCGAGCTGGAAGTAAACAAAGTGGAGCTTGGCTTCGCTCTGCCGGCAAATGCCAACGAAGTGCTCACCACCACCGGACATCACCTGCGTGAACGCCAGCCGCAGCGGCATCTGCTCGGCGTGGAACGTATCGAAAAGAACTCCGTGATCGGTCGCCCGGACTTTGATGCTTCGCTGCTGCTTGCAGCTGGCGAACCAGGATTTGGATTCGAGCATGGTGATGTATATGCCGCGCATGTGGCATGGAGTGGCAATTCCACATTGACTGCGGAACGCACCCCGTACACGCAGACCCTGATCGGTGGCGGTGAAGTGCTGCTGGCCGGCGAAATCGCTCTGACCAAGGGTGGCGAATATGCTACTCCTTCAGTGTTCGGCGCATATGGCGATGGACTGAATGAAATCGGCAAACGCTTCCACTCCTATGTGCGCTCCCTGCACCCGGAACTGATTGCAAAGCCGCGCCCGGTAATGCTGAACACGTGGGAGGCCGTGTTCTTCGACCACAATTTCGATACGTTGAAGGCTCTGGCGGACAAGGCAGCAGCCTCGGGCGTGGAACGCTATGTGGTGGATGATGGTTGGTTCGGCTCCCGTCGTGATGACACCTCCGGCCTCGGCGATTGGCAAATCGCCCAGGACATCTGGCCGGACGGTCCCAAGTCCCTGAAGGCATTGGCCGACTATGTGCATGCCAAGGGCATGGAATTCGGCCTGTGGTTCGAACCAGAGATGATCAACCCAAACTCCAACACGTATCGTGCCCATCCGGATTGGGTGTTGAAGCCCACCAAGAACCGTATGCCGATGGAAGGTCGCCATCAGCAGGTGCTCGACCTGAGTAATCCGGACGCCTACCAGTACATCTACAATTCCATTAATGGTCTGGTCGATGAGCTTGGCATCGACTACATCAAGTGGGATCACAACAAGCAGGTCACTGAGGGCGTTTCCCCATACACCGGCCGCCCTGCGGTGCATAGCCAGACCCTTGCCGTCTACCGCATCTGGCGTGATCTTAAAGCTGCCCACCCTGACCTCGAAATGGAAAGCTGCTCTTCCGGCGGTGGACGTATGGATCTGGGTATTCTGCGCTATGCCAGCCGAGTCTGGACATCCGATTGCGTGGATCCGGTGGAGCGCGAGGACACCCAGCGCTACACGTCATTGGTTGTGCCGCCGTGCATGATGGGCGAACATATTGGCCACAGTCCCGCATATGCCACTCATCGCGCCACCAGTCAGGAGATGCGCATGGCGATGGCCTTCTTCGGCCACATGGGCATCGAATGGAACCTGCTCAAGGAACCTGACGAGGCATTGGCCAAGCTGGGGCAGTGGGTCACAGAATACAAGCAGCATCGCGAATGGTTCGCTCAGGATACCTGCGTGCACGCCGACCAATGCGATCCCGCGGTGCGCGTGGATGGCATGGTCAAGCCAGACAAGTCCGCAGCCATCTATCGCTACACGATGCTCACCACGTCCAGCACTTACCCGACCGCTCCGGTGCATCTGCCCGGACTCGACCCGGATGCCAACTACCGCGTATATCCGTTGGCCATCAACCTCGACCTTGACGCCTCCGGCGCCAATGTTGGATTCTCGCCACTTGGCTGGTGGAATGAACAGGGTATCGTGCTGCCTGGCCGGGCTCTCACCACCTATGGCATTCGCCCGCCGGAATTAAACCCTGCTCAAGCCGCACTCTTCGCCGCCGTCAAGGCATAAACGACATAATCAGATTAAGGAAAGGAACACTACCAATGACCACGATGATCACCAACCCGATTCTCAGGGGCTTCCATCCGGATTCCAGCGCACTGCGTGTTGGAGACGATTACTACATTGCCACCTCCACCTTCGAATGGTGGCCGGGCATCGACATCTACCATTCCAAGGATTTGGTGAACTGGGAGTGGGTCGCCGCCCCTGTCAACCGCGAATCCCAGGTGAACCTGCTTGGCAACTACAACTCCGGTTCTCTGTGGGCACCGCACCTGAGCTACTCGGACGGCAAGTTCTGGCTCGTCTACACGGATGTGAAGACCTTCGGGCCGATCATGAACACGCTCAACTACGTGATTACCGCCCCGACCATCACCGGTCCGTGGAGCGAACCACACTTCCTGACCGCCTCCGGCTTCGACCCGTCCATCTACCATGACGACGACGGCCGCAAGTGGTTCCTCAACATGCTCTACGATCCGCGCCCGGGCCATCAGCTGTTTTCCGGCACCGTGATTCAGGAATTCGATCCAGACACGATGGAACTCATCGGCGAGCGTAAGCACTTCTACAAGGGCACCAAGCTCGGCGTGTGCGAAGCCCCGCAGATCCTGAAGAAGGACGGTTGGTACTACCTGCTGTGCGCTGCCGGCGGTACCGGCTATATGCACGCCGCCACCGTGGCCCGCGCCCGCAGCCTCGAAGGCCCGTTCGAAGATTCGCCATACACGCCGATTATGACGACTCGCGACGAGCCGACCAACCCATTGCAGAAGTCCGGCCACTGCTGCTTCCTGCAGATTGGCGACGAATGGTACATCACCCAGATTTGCGCCCGCCCGCTCACCGAACGCGGCAACTGCACCCTCGGCCGTGAAACCGGCATCCAGAAGATTTACTGGACTGAAGACGGCTGGCCGCGCATGATCAACGACTCCATCAGCCCGATGCTCGAGGTGCCGGCGCCGAAGGGCTCTCAGGGCGTGGTGCAGAAGACCGACCATTCCGAGCGCATCGAGTTCGAGGCGAACTGGGATGTGCAGAAGAACGCGCCGCTCACCTCGGTGACCGATCCGTCCATTCCGTCGAGCTTCAAGACGCTGCGTACCGCGCTCGTGGCCGAAGAGAATTATTCGCTCACCGCACGACCGGGTTGGCTGCGTTTGCAGGGTGGCCAGACGCTGTGCTCCCTGTTCAAGCAGTCTTTGTTCGCCCGCCGTTGGCAGTCCTATGACTTCGATGCGGAGACCGTGCTCGACTTCGACCCGAAGAACTATCAACAGCAGGCCGGCCTGGTACTGTTCTATGACACCGACAACTGGATCTACGCCTACGTGTCCTTCGATACCGAAGGCACGGACCGCCGCGTGGTTCAGGTGCTGCGGAACGATCACGGCAACCTCACCCAGGGTTCCGACTTGGTGCCGCTGGAGGACGGCCTGGTGCGTCTGAAGGTCGAAGTGCGCCACGATAAGGCCAACTTCTTTGTGACACAGGGCGAGAACATGTACGGCGACAACCCTGAGTGGAAGGCCGTCGGAAGCGATCAGCCGGCCGACCACATCAGCGACGACTACCTCGAAAAGCACAGCAACCCGTTCCGCTGCGCATTCACCGGCGGCATGGTTGGTATCTGCGCCCAGGATACCGACGCCCACAAGTCATACGCCGACTTCCAGTACTTCGACTATCAGGAGAAGCACGAGAAGTAAGTTGGTACTGTTGTCTTCCCGCAACGCGGGAGGGCAACAGGCAAAATGGATTGCATTGGACCTGGTTCTTTGGCTTCCCAAGTAAAAGGAGCCAAAGAAAACCAAGTCAACAAGAGATATCGCAAGATTAAGAATTAGGATTGAAGGTTATGAAAGGTTTGCATCGTTGGGGCCGCATTATGGCAGCCCTTACGGCGGCATCGGCATTGATCATGCCGGTAGCCGCCTGTGGTTCCAGCACCGCTCAAGATGGCCGCGTAACCATCGAATGGTGGGGCTACGAGCAAGGCCAGCAGGAGCAGGCCGATGCCTTCAATCAATCGCAGGACAAGATTCGGGTGGTTTACCATCGGCAAGCCACCAATGTCAAAGCCGAGGAGTCTCTGGTCAATGCCGTCAAAGCTGGTCAGGATGTTCCTGACCTGTTCGAGGCGGATATGGATTCCACCATTTCGCTGCTTGCGGATGGCACCATCCAAAACATAGGCGCATACCACCCGGATCTTTCCAACGTCAATCCCAATGCAGTTAAGTCGTTCACCGTGGCGAACCGTCTCGCCGCGATACCGTTCAAATTCAGCCCGCAATTCATCATCGCCAACCAGCGCACGTTCGATGAACATGGTGTCACCGTCCCCACCAATTGGGACGAGTACATTCAAGCCGGCGAGCAGCTGAAAGCAGCCGATCCGAACATCAAGATCATGAACCTGGCCGGCGAGGATCCCACCATGCTGGTGGTGCTCGCCCAGCAGTTTGGCGCGCAATGGTATTCGGTCAACGGGGATAGCTGGATCATCGACATCAATGGCGCACCCACCAGAAAGGCCATCGGCTATCTGCAACGCATCGTGGATGAGGGGCTGTTCAGCCAGAAGACCTTCATCGAATGGGACGCCCTGATGCAATTCTTCCAGTCCGGTGATTTGGCCACGATTCTCACCTCCACTTGGCAACTTTCCGCCTACCAGTCCAACTTCCAGAAATCATTGGGGGACTGGAAGGCCTACGACTGGCCCAAAGAGTCAGCGGATTCGCCGCTGGTCTCACCATTGAACGTGCAAGGCTATGCGCTTCCCACGGGAGCGAAGCATCCCGAAGAAGCTTTGGAATTCGCGCTGTGGCTCGCCACCAACAGTAAAGCCGCCCATATCGCCGCCAGCCCAACAACTGGTAACGGCACTTTCCCGGCAATGAAGGATGCTACGCCGTATATCGCCGATTCGTTGCCGGATAAACTGTTACAGGATAAATCCGACGCCGAGCAGGTAGTCAAGGATTCCATTGATTCCGCAACCCCATATTCAACAGGCATCAACTGGTCCAGCATGTACAAGCAATTGCAAGATCAATGGGCCAAATTCCTCAACAAGCAGGTCACCGGCGAGCAGATGCTTGATTATCTGCAGCGGTGGACCGTCGCGGATTTGGAGAACAAAGGTATTAATGTTCGCGAGGCTTAGGTGATGATCATTCGTAACACTCATATGCGCCAGCGTTGGAGGGCATGATGACGAACACTATGACAAAGCCCAGTGAAGTGGCTCAAGAACCTCAAAATAACCGCGCCATGAATCCAGTGGCTGCATGGCATCGCCATCGTGGGCTCAAAGGTGCGTTGTTCTCTCTTCCGTTCTTCGCGCTATTCCTGTTCTCCTTCATTCTGCCGTTCCTATACGCGTTGTGGGAAAGCTTGTTTGTGCTGAAGTACAGTGGACTGGGCTTGGACGGTCCTCATCCTCGGTTTGCTGGTTTGACGCAGTATGCTCGCGCTTTCCGGGATGCGGCATTCTGGAGCGGCATGGGGCGCGTGGCATTGTTCACCTGCGTTGCCACGCCGTTGATTATGGCTTTCGCGGCCGTAGAGGCTTTGTTGCTGGATGCTGCCAAGCGTTCCGCCAAGAAAGCCTATCGGTTCCTGCTGCTCGTGCCATACATGGTGCCGACCATCGTCTCCACACTGGTGTGGGTATACCTGTATTCGCCGGATATCGGCCCGTTGAAGCGATTCTTCGCGCTACTTGGTTTCTCCGTGGATTTCTTCAGCCCCCAGTTGCTTTGGGTCTCCATGGCGAACCTGCTGCTGTGGGTCAACGTCGGCTTCAACATGCTCATCATGTATGGTTCGCTGACGGCCATCGATCCGTCGCTCTATGAAAGCGCACGCATCGACGGTGCCAGCGAACTACGCATCGCTTGGTCCATCAAACTGCCAATGATTCGCGGCACCTTGCTGCTTACGGGTTTGCTATCGATGATCGGCATGCTGCAGCTATTCGACCAGCCGTTGTTGTTCCGCTCCGCCTCGCCGCAGACCGTCACCGCGAACTTCACGCCGATTATGACCATCTATAACTACACGTTCTCGGCCGGCGGCGACTACAACTATGCAGCGGCGCTTTCGGTGGTGCTGGCACTGGTAATCGCGGCTATCTCCGCAGTCGTATATGGCGTGACCAATAGGAAGGGGAAGTGATGGCACAGCAATTCATGAAGCCCCGATACGGCAAGGCGGCTGATGGTTCGTCGACGGCTGCTCGTTCTCGTGCGTCCAAGTGGAGCCGGCCGGGCGTGCTCATTGGTCTGGTGCTGCTCACGTTCTACTCGATTGCACCATTATGGTGGCTGGTGGTCTCCGTGACCAAAAGCCGTGTGGAACTGTACAACTCCAGTGGACTCTGGTTCGGTTCGCAAAACCATATCGTCGAGAATTTCCGCCAGCTGTTCACCTATGAAGACGGTATTTTCTTCCGTTGGATGGGTAACTCCATTCTTTACGCAGGCGTGGGTGCCATCGTGTGCACCGTCATCTCCATCGCAGCCGGATACTCGTTGAGTAAGTTCGAGTTTCCTGGCAAGAAGATCGAGATGGCGCTTGTCATGGTGTCGTTCCTGGTGCCTACGGCGTTGCTGACTCTTCCGCTCTACCTGTTATTCGCTGGCATGCATCTGACGAATACCGTATGGGCGGTGCTGATTCCATCGTTCGTCAATGCGTTCGATGTGTATCTCGCCAAGGAATACATCGATGGCACGGTGCCGGATGAGCTACTTGAGGCCGCCCGTGTGGATGGTGCAGGAGAATTGCGTATCTTCGGCCAGATTGTGGTGCCGATGCTTTCCACGCCGGCCGCTACCATTTTCATTCTGACGTTCGTGTTGCAATGGAATAATTTCTATCTGCCGATCACCATGTTGCGTGGCTCGGATAAGTGGACGCTGGCACTTGGCTTGTATAGCTTCATGCAAACCAAGCAGTCCTCGTTGTTCGATCCGACCACCATCGCGCTTGCCGGTTCGGTGGTCTCCATTATCCCGTTGGCAGTGGTGATGATTCTGATGCAACGGTTCTGGCGTTCAGGTGTGGCACTTGGCGCGGTGAAGGGGTGAATGATATGACTGAAACAACGGATGCTGTTGTAAAAACATCCAAAGGTCCCGCTAAAACCGGCAACGCCAATATCAGGGATATCGCCGCAGCCGCTGGGGTTTCCGTGGCTACCGTATCTCGTGTGATGCGCGGCAATGCCCGTGTCTCTGATGCGACTCGAGCCAAAGTTGAGCAGGCGGTGAAAGCGTTGGGATATGTGCCCAATGCGCATGCCCGTGCGTTGACCACACCGCCGAATTCCATCACGCTGGTGATGCGCGCATTGTCGGGCGGAACCTACAATGCCATGGCGGGGGCGCTTGCTGAGGAAACCGTGCGTAGGGAAATGTCGTTCCGCGTCATCGTGACTGGCGGCGCGTATACAGGCTCCCGTGTTGATGCCAAAGTGGTGCTTACCGATTTGCTGGGGCAGCGCCCGCGTGTGGCAGTTATTACGGCTGATGACGATCCGGGTTCCATCAAAGATGATGAGCTGAACACCTATGTGAATCAGTTCCAGGAAGTGGGTACCTCTCTGGTGGCGCTTGGCCGTCCGCGCATGGGATTGGATCCTCGCATTAATGTCGTCTACTATGCTGGCGAGCAAGGTATGCACGAGCTTACTCGATACCTCATCTCAATGGGGCATCGCGACATTCTTTATGTGGGAATTCGGCCGGAATCAGAAGTGTTCAATGAACGCTATCGGGGATTCCTTGCAGCGTTGACCGAAGCTGGGATCCGCCATGATGTGTCGCAGGATCTCCCCTTTGTGCGCGATGGCGGCGCTGATATGGTGCAGATTGCTGCTCGCTATAACAACGGAGCGCCGTTTACTGCGATTGTCGGGGTAACCGATATGGTGGCGCTCGATGCCATCAAGGCATTGATGTCCGTCGGCGTTTCCGTTCCTAATCATGTTTCGGTGGCTGGTTTCGATGACATGCCTTTGGCCGGTGATCTCATCGTGCCATTGACCACGGTGCGAGTGCCGTATGAGCGCTTGGGTGCCGCATCTGCTGATGCCGGATTAAACAGCATCCATGATGTCATCATGCCCACCGACGTGGTGGTACGCCGATCGACGGCACCCGTCGCAGCATAATCACCACAGCACGTCAATCGGCGCGGTGGTTTTGTTAATTTCGATGATATGGCAGATTTGCTCCGGGGTCTCTTTGCAGCCGCGGCGAATCCACAGCCATATGATTGAGGAGACGGCGGAGACCAGGATCTCCATTGCATAATCGGCGGGAATACCGTTGTAATCATGCTTGGGCTCCTCGCCAAAACGCTTGGCCTGCGCCACAATCAGCTGCTTCAACACGTTCTTCAGGCGATCATAGAGCTGCATATCGGTACCTGAGCGGGAGACTGCATTGAAGAATGCGTAATCGTTCTTGACGTAATGCAGTGCTTTGGCGATGGCTGTTTCCTTGAACGCATCGCAAATCGCCTTGCCGTCGGAAGTGACGGTCTGCCCATTATCGTCTGAGTTCTCCACGAGAATCCGGGTCAGATCATCGATGGTGTCGTCGATAAGCTGTTGGCGAAGATCGAACTTATCGATGTAATGCATATAGAACGTGCCGCGATTGATGCCGGCCGCGCGAGCGATGTCGCTCACGGTCATGGCATCGAAACCTTTGGATTGCATCAACGAAGTAAACGCCGCCTTGATTTTCGCCTCGGTTTTGGTATTGCGCTTACCTGCCATATCTGCCTCCGTTCTTGATTCGTATTCTGTCTGACTATGTTGCGCAATCACTGATTCTATCAACACGTTGTCTGATTAGTGAGCGAAATCGGCAATATTTTCGGAAGTGTTCAATTTAGACAGTTCGTCCAATTGTGATCATTGACCGACTGTTCTTTACGAAATTACGATGTAGGCAATAAATCAACACGTTGTTTAATCAAGGAAATCTTCATGGCATACATCGAAATGGTTCATAGCTTCAAGCGGTATCAAACCGGCAGCACCACCATCACCGCCAATAACGATGTCAGCTTCGGCATTGAACAAGGCGAGTTGGCCATCATCCTCGGTGCATCCGGAGCCGGCAAATCCACCGTGCTCAACATCCTGGGCGGCATGGACACCAACTCCGAAGGACAGGTGATCATTGACGGCAAAGACATCTCCAACTACAACGCTCATCAACTCACCGACTACCGCCGATACGACATCGGCTTCGTCTTCCAGTTCTACAATCTCGTGGCCAACCTGACCGCCAAAGAGAACGTGGAACTCGCCTCCGAAATCGTCAAAGATGCACAGGACCCGGTACAGACACTGATTGACGTCGGGCTCAAGGACCGCATCGACAATTTCCCCGCGCAGCTTTCCGGTGGCGAACAGCAGCGCGTGGCCATCGCCCGAGCTGTGGCCAAGAATCCCAAAATCCTTCTGTGCGACGAACCGACCGGCGCGCTCGACTACAACACCGGCAAACAAGTGCTGCAGATCCTGCAGGACCAAAGCCGTAAGAAAGGCGCCACCGTGGTCATCGTGACCCACAACTCAGCCATCGCACCGATAGCGGACCGAGTCATTCACATGCACGACGCGCGCGTCAAATCCATCGAAATCAATGAACATCCGATGGATATCAAGGAATTGGAGTGGTAAACATGACTGATTTCAACGATTTCCTGGTTGCCGACGAAACCGATGCTCGACAGTCATCGGCTCGTTGCAGCCATAAACGAAGCACGACATCACGCACCGGAATGCTGCGCAAACACATGCTGTGGAAGGACATCTTCGCAACCCTCAACAAATCCAAGGGTCGTTTTCTTTCCATCGTGAGCCTGATGCTGCTCGGCTCGTTCGCGCTCGTCGGACTGTTCGTCACTGGGCCGAATATGCGCATCACCGGTACCGATTACTACCGCGACAATCATCTGGCTGACGTCACTGTTATCAGCGACTACGGCCTAACCGATGAGGATGCGCGCATCATCCGTGGTACTGCGGGAGTCAAATCCGCGGAATTCGGTTACTTCAAAGACGTGACCATCAAGAACAGCAACCATAGCCTGCGTGTCTACTCCAATCCGGAATCCATCTCCACGTTCGCCGTGGAAGAAGGGCGATTACCAAGCAAAGCGAACGAAATCGCCCTGGACCGTACCGAACGGGATAAGTATGCCATCGACAGCACCATCACCCTGAGTGAGCAGCCGGATATCGCGGGGGACAAGGTTCTGAAGCGCAGCAAGTACACGGTGGTGGGATTCGTGAATTCCACCGAGGGACTATCGAATGTGAACCTCGGTCAATCCACGGCGGGCACCGGCGAACTCGATGGTTACGCAGTAGTTGCGGACGCCGCTTTCGATTCCAAGGTGACGATGATCGGCCGCGTAACCTTCAAAGACACACAGAACGTCGATTACTGGACCAGCGAATACCGCGATCTCGTGCAAGCTCATAAGGAAACCCTGGCCAAGCGTCTTGCCGACCAGCCCAAGGCTCGTGAGGAATCCATCAAAGACGAACGCCGTCAGCAGATCGATAAGGCACAGTCCCAAGTCGATGCAGCCAAACAACAGTTGAGCGATGCCCAAACACAGCTCGATGATGCGAAAACCCAAATCGAATCAGGCAAAGACCAACTGACTGATGGCAGCGTTGAGGCGGTCAATCAGGCATCATCGGCGCTGGCGGAACTTTCCGGTGCAAACGCGCAAATCGCCTCCGCTGGTTCCCAGCTCACCGCAGCGCAAACCAAGCTGGCTGCAGGCGGACAGCAACTCAACCAAGGACAAAGCCAGCTCAGTGCGGCCTGGCAGCAGCTGTCGGACGCCAAAGCACAGCTGGACATGGCGCGCACCGCACTGGATGCTTCCAAAACCGTACTGGACAAAACCGGGCAGTTACTGCAATCTTGGGCGGAATCCGGGCTTACCGGCAATGCCTACGCGAGCGTGAAGGCACAGTATGAGCAAGCCTTGCAGTCATACAACAATGCGGTGAAGCAGTACAACGAGAAACTCGATGCGTACAACGCAGCCTTGCAACAGTGGAATGCCGGTGCCTCGGCTCTTGAGCAAGGCAGTAAGGAATACCAACAGAACGCGGCAGCCATTGCGGATGCCGGCAATCAACTGGCCAACAAACAGATCGAGCTTGGCGCCGCCGTATCCAGTGCACCAGCCAGCGCGTCCGCAGGCGTGAGCCAGTTGATCGAAGGCAGTCGAAGCATCGACAAAGCGGAGGATGAATACAACCAGAAACTGCAGGAGTTCAACGATGCCAAACCGGCCGCCGAACAGAAAATCAAACAGACGGAACATGATATCGCCCTAGCCCGCGAAAAGGTGGATACGCTCGAAGTTCCCGCATATTCGATAGACGGACGCCGAGAGGGATTGACTTCGGAAGGCTACCGAGTCTACGAGATCATTGCGAACATCGTGGAAAAACTGGCGATGATTTTCCCGGTGTTCCTGTACTTTGTGGCCGCTCTCGTGACCTTCACCACGATGGGCCGCATGGTGGATGAGGAACGCACCAACTCCGGTACGCTAAAGGCCTTAGGCTACGGAAACCAGGACATTCTGAAGAAATTCGTATTCTACGGGTTCACCGCTTCCACTATCGGCACGATCCTGGGCGTGCTGCTCGGCCACACCCTGTTGCCGATGATTGTCTACCACGCGTACAGCGACGGGTTTACCGTGCCTCGCATCGCACTGGTGTTTCATCCGGTGGTAACTCTTGCGGCATTCCTGCTCGCATGGGTGAGTGCCGTGGTGCCGGCCGTGCTCGCCGCATACCGTGAGCTGCGGGAGAAGCCGGCAGCCCTGTTACTGCCGAAGCCGCCGGCCAAAGGTTCGAAGATCTTCCTGGAGCGTATCAAGCCGCTATGGAATCGACTGAATTTCACGCGCAAGGTCACCGCCCGCAATCTGTTCCGGTACAAAACCCGAGGACTCATGACCATTGTCGGTGTGGCCGGAGCCGTGGCACTGCTGACCGCAGGGCTTGGTGTGCAAGCCTCCATTGACCAGATCGGCGAGCGGCAGTTCGACGAGATCATCCACTACGACCTCATCGTGGCCGAACGCAGCGATAACAACGAGGAACAGAACAAGACGGTGGCCGATTCCATGAAACATTCGGCTGTCGATTCCTCCACGCCGATTCGTTACGAGGAGCTCACCAAAACCGCCGGCAAGGAGCATGATAAGCAGACCATCACCTTGTTGGTCACTGATGATGCCTACAACTTCGGCGATTACCTGACGCTGCGTTCGCGCGTTGGCCGCAATCCACAGGTGCTCACCGACCGTGGCGCGATCATCTCCGAACGCATGGCGGCCATGCTGAATGCCAAGGTGGGGGATACCATCACCGTAACCGACAGCAACGGTGTTGATCGTCGCGTGCGCGTCGACGGCATCACCGAAATGTATATCGGCCATTTCATGGTGATGAGCTCCGGTGAATACGAGCATGTGTTCCATAAGGATTACCAGTCGAACGCATACATGGTGAAGCTCACAGACAACAGCATCGAGAACGCCGAACGCCAAGGTGCGAAGTTCATGACAGTGGACGGCGTGAGGGGAGTGGTGCAGAACACCACGATGAAGAACCAGGTGGCCACCATCGTGAACTCGCTCAACCAGATAATGGAGGTGCTGATTCTGGTGGCGGCACTGCTTGCCATCGTGATCCTCTACAACCTCACCAACCTGAACGTCTCTGAGCGAATCCGCGAGCTTTCGACTATCAAGGTGCTCGGCTTCCACTCGAACGAGACCACGATGTACATCTATCGCGAAACCATTGTGCTTTCGGCGTTGGGCATTGTGGGCGGTTACGCGTTCGGCGGATGGTTGCACCAGTACATCATCACCGAAGTGCCGCCGGCTGAAGTGATGTTCGATCCGGCGCTCGGCTGGCTCGCATTCGTGGTGCCGTTGGTACTGATTGCGGTGGTGCTGGCACTCCTGGGAGTGGTGGTTTACCGACGGCTGCGCACGGTGGATATGCTTGCCGCGCTGAAATCTGTGGAGTAGTGGCCGTTATGTCCGTCTGTTATGTCCGTATGTGCGCGCAACTGACGACTGGTGCGCGTACATACGGACATTTGCAGGGGTGTTTTTGTCCGTATGTACGCGCAAGCTCCGTGAACTGCGCGTACATACGGACATTATTTGCGTGGCATTATGCGCCGCCAGCCATTTCTTAACATGACGTGGAAGTGCATGACGCGGCCGATGGTGAAAGTGTCCCAAAATTGCGTAAAATTGACTCTTGACTTTTTCCGCAACTCGGTATATGGACAGCGAAACGTAAAAGACATAGTGCAACGCTACGCTATCAACAGCAACTGAGAGGAGTGGCGCGTTGTTAGCGCGCCCATAAGCAATTGAGGTGATTTCGGTGACATTCAAAGCCCCGCTTGATCTCACGGTCCATGCTCCGGACGGCATGTATGACCCTTCCAACGAGCATGACGCCTGTGGTGTGGGTATGGTCACCACTCTGAACAAGCGCCCCGAGCACAAGATTGTTAAGGACGCCATCGAGGTGTTGGTCAACCTCGACCACCGTGGTGCCGTGGGCGCCGAGGAGAACACTGGTGATGGCGCCGGCATTCTGATGAGCATGCCGGATGAGTTCATGCGCGCCACCGTGCCCGCGGACCTGCCGGAAGCCGGTCATTACGCCGCAGGCATCGCATTCCTCGACCGCGATATCGAAACCTCCGGCCAGCAGGAACAGGCCATCGCCAAGATCGTGCGCGAGGAAGGCCTCGAAGTCCTCGCATGGCGCGTGGTACCCACCAACCCGGACGGCCTCGGCCTTCAGGCATTGGCCGCCATGCCGGGATTCAAGACACTGGTCATCGCCTCCGAAGATGGTTCTTTGGGTGGTGTGGAACTCGACCGCAAAACCTTCCGCATCCGCAAGCGCGTGGAGCATGAGGTCGGCGTCTACTTCGCCTCCCTCTCCGCCCGTACCATCACGTACAAGGGCATGCTCACCACCATGCAGCTCACCCACTTCTTCCCGGATCTGGTCGACGAGCGCATGAAGGCCACCGTGGCCATCGTCCACTCCCGCTTCTCCACCAACACGTTCCCGAGCTGGCCGCTCGCACAGCCGTTCCGCCTGATCGCCCACAACGGCGAGATCAACACCATCCAAGGCAACCGCAACTGGCTGTCCGCCCGCGAAGGCCGCCTGAGCTCCGAACTGCTCGGCGAATTCAAGCCGCTGCTGCCGATCACCACCCCCGGCTACTCGGATTCCGGTACTTTCGACGAGTGCCTCGAACTGCTGCACCTCGCCGGTCGCTCCCTGCCGCATGCTATCTGCATGATGCTGCCGCCGGCATGGGAGAAGAACAACGATCTCGACCCGGACGTGCGTGCCTTCTACGAGTACAACAACACGCTGATTGAACCGTGGGATGGCCCGGCGGACATCGTCTTCACCGACGGCACCCAGGTTGGCGCTCTGCTCGACCGTAACGGCTTCCGCCCCGGTCGCTGGCAGCTCACCGATGACGGCTACATCGTGCTCGCATCCGAAGCCGGCGTGCTGCCGGAAACCGAGCAGGATCACATCGTATCCAAGGGTCGCCTGGAGCCGGGCAAGATGTTCCTTGTGGACACCGCCGAAGGCCGCATCATCCCGGATGAGGAGATCAAGAAGAACCTCGCCGCCCAGCACCCGTACCGCAAGTGGGTGGAAGGCAACTCCGTGGAGCTTTCCGACCTGCCCAAGCGCGAGCACGTGAGCCACTCCGGCCAGTCCGTGCAGCGTCGTCAGCGCGCATTCGGCTACACCGAGGAAGACCTGAAGCTGCTGCTGACCCCGATGGCCAACACCGGCAAGGAACCGCTCGGCTCCATGGGTAACGACACCCCGCTGCCGGCCCTTTCCAAGCGCAGCCGCATGCTGTTCGACTACTTCATGCAGAAGTTCGCACAGGTCACCAACCCGCCGCTGGATTGGGAGCGTGAGGAGATCGTCACCTCCCTCGAATCCGCCATCGGCCCTGAGCCGAATCTGCTGGCCGATTCCGAACTGCACGCCAAGAAGATCCTGATTCCGCTGCCTGTGGTCAACTCCGACGAGATGGCCCAGCTCAAGCGCCTCGACCGCGCCCGCATCCTGGGCGACTACTACCGCCCGTACGTGGTCAAGGGCCTGTATCAGGTGGCCGGCGGCGGCAAGGCTCTGAAGGAACGTCTCGATGAGATCTTCGCCGAGATTGACGAAGCCATCGAAAATGGCAAGAACTTCATTGTGCTTTCCGATCGTGACTCGAACCACACGTGGGGTCCGATTCCGTCCCTGCTGCTGACCGCAGCCGTGCAGCATCACCTGCTGCGCCGCCACACTCGTACCCAGATCTCCATGGCCGTCGAGGCTGGCGATGTGCGCGAGATTCATCATGTGGCATTGCTGATCGCCTACGGTGCCGCCTGCGTGAACCCGTACCTGGCCTTCGAATCCGTGGAGAACCTGGCCCGCACCGGTTACCTCAAGGTAGACGAACGCACCGCTGTGAAGAACCTCACCAAGGCGCTTTCCACGGGTGTGCTCAAGATCATGTCCAAGATGGGCGTCTCCACCATCATGAGCTACCGTGGCGCACAGCTGTTCGAAGCCGTGGGTCTGAGCCAGGAAGTCGTGGACGAATACTTCACCGGCACCACTTCCCGAGTGGGCGGTGTTGGCTTGGATGAGATCGCCGAGGAGGTGGCCATCCGCCACCGTGTGGCCT
Source organism: Bifidobacterium colobi (assembly GCF_018555455.1). Lineage (GTDB taxonomy): Bacteria > Actinomycetota > Actinomycetes > Actinomycetales > Bifidobacteriaceae > Bifidobacterium > Bifidobacterium colobi. The sequence goes on from NZ_JAFEJU010000004.1 coordinate 181,243, forward strand.
ATCCGAACCAGTGGACCGCAGCGCCTCACCGTAATCTGCGCACTGGCGGCGACTACAAGTGGCGTCGTACCGGCGAGGATCACTTGAACGATCCGGAAGCCATCTTCCTGCTGCAGCAGTCCACCCAGCGTGGCGACTACCAGATGTTCAAGAAGTACTCGCACCACATCAACGACACGTCGAACCGCATCATGACCCTGCGCGGCCTGATGAAGTTCAAGAACACCCGCAAGCCCATCGACATTTCCGAAGTCGAGCCGGCCAGCGAAATCGTCAAGCGCTTCTCCACCGGTGCCATGAGCTATGGCTCCATTTCCCAGGAAGCGCATGAGACGCTTGCTCTGGCAATGAACTCCATCGGCGCCCGCTCCAACTCCGGTGAAGGTGGCGAATCCGAAGACCGTATCAACGATCCGCAGCGTTACAGCCGCATCAAGCAGATCGCATCCGCTCGCTTCGGCGTGACCTCCGATTACCTGGTGCATGCCACCGATCTGCAGATCAAGCTCGCTCAGGGTGCCAAGCCTGGCGAAGGCGGCCACCTGCCGGGTGCCAAGGTCCCGCCGTGGATCGCCCACGTGCGTCACGCCACCCCGGGTGTGGAGCTCATCTCTCCGCCGCCGCACCACGACATCTACTCCATCGAGGATCTGAAGCAGCTGATCAACGATGCGAAGATGGCCAATCCGAAGGCCCGCATCCACGTCAAGCTCGTCTCCGAGTTCGGTGTGGGTACGATTGCTGCTGGCGTGGCCAAGTGCCATGCCGACGTGGTGTTGATTTCTGGCTACGACGGCGGTACGGGTGCAGCCCCGCTCAACGCCATCAAGCACGCCGGCACCCCGTGGGAGATCGGTCTGTCCGAAACCCAGCAGACGCTGATTCTGAACGGCCTGCGCTCCCGCATCGTCGTCCAGTGCGACGGTGAGCTCAAGACCGGCCGTGATGTGGTCATCGCAGCATTGCTCGGTGCCGAGGAATTCGGCTTCGCCACCGCCGCTCTGATTGTCGAAGGCTGCGTCATGATGCGCGCCTGCCAGAAGAACACCTGCCCGCAGGGCATCGCCACCCAGGATCCGGAGCTGCGCGCCCGCTTCCGCGGCAAGCCCGAGCACGTGGTCAACTTCTTCATGTTCATCGCTGAGGAAGTCCGCGAGATTCTGGCCCAGCTCGGTTTCAAGACCCTCGAAGAGGCCATCGGCCACGTCGAGTGCCTCGACCAGAACGAAGCCATCAAGCGTTGGAAGTCCGACGGCATCGATTTGAGCAACGTTTTGAAGCAGGCCGGCCCGGTTCCGGGCACCATCCTGCACCAGACCATCGAGCAGAACCATGAGCTCGAAAAGGCGCTGGACAACGAGCTCATCAAGCTCGCCGAACCGGCGCTCGAACGCAAGGAACCCGTGCGTATCGAAATGCCGATTCGTAACGTCAACCGTACGGTCGGCACGATGGTCGGCTACGAGATCACCCGCCGCTACGGCGAGGAAGGTCTGCCGGACGACACCATCGACATGACCCTGCACGGCTCCGGCGGCCAGTCTATCGGCGCCTTCATCCCGCGCGGCGAAACCCTGCGCATCTACGGCGAAGTCAACGATTACGCCGGCAAGGGCCTGTCCGGCGGCCGCATGATTGTCCGTGCTGAGGAAGGTGTCACCTTCGACAAGCATGAGAACGTCATCGCCGGCAACGTCACCGGTTTCGGTGCCACCTCCGGCCAGATGTTCGTGGCAGGTCGCGCAGGCGAACGCTTCGCCGTGCGTAACTCCGGCGCCACGTTCGTGGTGGAGGGCGTGGGCGACCACGGATGCGAATACATGACCGGCGGCACCGTTGTGGTGCTCGGCCCGACCGGACGCAACTTCGGTGCAGGCTTCTCCGGCGGCAACACCTACGTGCTCGACCTCGACATGAAGAAGGTCAACCCGGGTGCCATCAAGTCCGGCAGCCTGCTGTTCAAGTCGCTGAACGCCGAAACCGCCAAGCTGGTGCACGACCTCGTCAAGCAGCACGCTGAGGAGACCGGTTCCCAGTTCGCCGCAGCACTGCTCGAAGACTGGAACGAAACGGTCAAGCGCTTCACCCATGTGGTTCCGAAGCAGTATTTGGCCATGACCCGCGCCATGGAAGAAGCCAAGGCCAACAACATCGATTTCAACTCGCCCGGAGCCTGGGAGAAGGTTTACGAGCACGTCACGGAAGGAGTGCGCTGACATGGGCGACCCAAGAGGATTCCTGAAAGTCCGTACCCGCCGAGAGCTGGCTGAACGCCCCATTGAGGAACGTATCAAGGACTGGTTCGACGTGCACGCCGAATCCGGCCTGCAGCCGTGGACTCGCGAACAGGCGGCACGCTGCATGGACTGCGGCACCCCGTTCTGCATGACCGGCTGCCCGCTCGGCAACGTGATTCCTGAGTTCAACGATCTGGTTCGTCAGGGCAAGTGGGAGGATGCGTACAACCGTCTGTCCCAGACCAACAACTTCCCTGAAGTGACCGGTCGTATCTGCCCGGCACTGTGCGAGCAGGCATGTGTGCTCGGCATCCACCAGCCGCCGACCATGATCAAGAACGATGAGTGCACGATCATCGATCAGGCTTGGGATTTGGATTACGTCAAGCCGCTGCCGCCGCAGCGCCTGACCGACCAGACCGTGGCCGTGGTCGGATCCGGCCCCGCCGGTCTGGCAGCAGCCCAGCAGCTGACCCGCGCCGGCCACACCGTGGTCGTCTACGAGAAGGATGATGCCATCGGCGGTCTGATGCGCTACGGCATTCCGAACTTCAAGCTCGAAAAGGGTCTGCTCGACCGCCGTGTGGAGCAGATGGAGGCCGAAGGCACCCGCTTCCGCACCAACGTGGAAATCGGCAAGGACATCTCCTGGGATGAACTGCGCGACCGTTACGATGCCGTGGTTGTGGCCATCGGCTCCCGCGTGCCTCGCGACATGAAGATTCCGGGCCGTGAGCTCGACGGCATCCACTTCGCCCTCGACTTCCTGCCGGATGCCACCCGTCGCGTCTTCGGCGTCAAGCCTGTCAACGACATCACCGCCAAAGACAAGCATGTGGTGGTCATCGGCGGTGGCGACACCGGTTCCGACTGCCTCGGCACCTCCATTCGTCAGGGTGCCAAGGACGTTACCGTGCTGCAGATCATGCCGAAGGAACCGGAGACTCGTCCGGCCAACCAGCCATGGCCTACCTTTGCACGCACCTACCAGAAGACCACGTCCATGGCCGAAGGTGGTACCTACCTGTACAGCACCGATTCCGTGAACTTCGTGGGTTCCGAAGAGGAGCAGTCCAAGGTCACCATCGAGAACTCCGCCACCGCGGAAGGCTTCGTGGCCGATGAGCACGGTCACGTGACCGGTTTGAAGATCGTGAACGTTGCCCCCGGCGAGAACGGTCCGTTCACTCGTCAGCCCGGCACCGAACGCGTGATTCCAGCTGACCTTGTACTCATCTCCGTGGGCTTCCTGCACCCGGACACCACCACGCTGCTCGATCAGCTGCCGGTCGATCTCGACAAGCGCGGCAACATCGCTCGTAACGATAACTTCGCCACCAGCCAGGATGGCGTGTTCGTCTGCGGCGATGCCGGTCGCGGTCAGAGCCTCGTGGTCTGGGCCATCGCGGAAGGCCGCTCCTGCGCCGCCGCTGTGGACGAGTACCTCTCCAGCGAGCAGACCAGCGAGCTGCCGGCCCCGATCAAGGCGTCCGACCGCCCGATGATGCTGCCCCGTTGACGCTCCAGTAAGTCAGCTAACGCTCAAATCAGACAGCCGTTCAAGTGGCCTTGATAACAAGGCTTTGACTGAAGCGACTGCACTGAAACCATAAGAAACCCCTGTCGGTAATCCAGCGGGGGTTTTCTTATATTACGAGAATATGCATACGTAGTTAACATAAGGCATCTATCGTGAGTTCCCGTCGCTGAACCGCGACAACAACACTGTGGGAGAGAATTATGAAAGCACGCCACATCACTTCACTGGTTGCAGCTGGAGCGGCCATCGTCATGATGCTGTCCGGTTGCGGATCGACCGGCAGCTCCAACAATGCGAGCAGCACCGCCGGCTCCAACATCATTTCCGTGTACGGTAGCGAACCGGCACACCCGCTGTTCCCGGGTGCCGTCACCGAAGCAGGCGGCGGCAAGGTCGTCGATCAGCTGTTCGCGGGCTTGGTCACCTATGATTCCAAGGGAGGCCTGCACAACGAGGTTGCTGAAAGCATCACCTCCAGCGACAACGCCACGCATTACGTCATCAAGATCAAGAAGGGCTGGAAGTTCACCGACGGCACGCCGGTCACCGCACATTCCTTCGTGGATGCATGGAACTACACCGCCAACAGCGCCAATAAGCAGGGCAGCGCCAGCTTCTTCAGCACCATCCAAGGCTATGACGATCTGCAGAAGCCGGATGTGGACCCCAGCGCCACGCTTTCCGGCCTGAAGGCAGTGGACGACTACACCATCGACGTGAAGCTCAGCCAGCCTGACTCCGCATTCCCGGTCAAGTCCGGCAGCCACGCCTACATGCCGCTACCGGAATCCGCCTTCAAGGATCCGAAGAAGTTCGGTGAGAACCCGGTCGGCAACGGCCCGTACAAGTTCGTCTCCTGGAGCCACAACCGTAGCATCAAGATGGTCAAGAACCCTGACTACAAGGGCAACCGTGTGGCCAAGAACGATGGCCTTGACTTCATGATCTACACGTCCCCGGATTCTGCCTACGCCGATTTGCGCGGCGGCAACCTGGACTTCACGCACGCCATTCCATCCACCGCGCTGAAGACCTTCCAGTCAGACAAGTCGATCAAGGCCTACAACCAGCCCGGCGGCAACACCCTCACCTTCACCATCCCCGAGTGGCTTGACCACTTCGGCCAGAACGAGGAAGGCAACCTGCGTCGTCAGGCCATCTCCATGTCGATCGACCGCAAGACCATCGCCGAGAAGATCTTCAACAACACGTCCACCCCGGCCGTGGACTTCCTCGCCGCTCCGATCAGCGCCTACTCCAAGGATCTCAAGGGCAACGAAGTACTCAAGTACAACCCGAAGAAGGCTAAGGAACTGTGGGCCAAGGCCGACGCCATCTCCCCGTGGAGCGGCGACTTCAAGATCGCCTACAACGCCGACGGCAACGCCAAGGGCTGGGTCGAGGCCGTGTGCAACTACGTGAAGAACACGCTTGGCATCAAGGCCGAAGGTGCTCCGATGTCCACGTCCGACGAGTTCCTCTCCAACGTGGACTCCGGCAAGATGACCACCGCATACCGCAGTGGTTGGGGCCCGGATTACCCGTCTGCAGACAACTATCTGGTGCAGCTGTACGCCTCCAGCTCCGCCGATGGCAAGGGCGCGAACTCCGGCAACTACAAGAACCCTGAGTTCGATGCCATGATGGACAAGGCACTGTCCGCACCATCCACCGAGGAAGCCGACAAGTACTACCAGCAGGGCGAGGAGATTCTGCTGCAGGATCTTCCGGCCATTCCGCTGTGGAACCAGAACGCTACCGCAGTGAGCACTCAGTCCGTCTCCGGCGTTGAATTCGATTACGGCGGCGGCCCGGTGTTCACCGAGCTCACCAAGAAGTAAACCGCCGATTGCATCATCGTTCGCAGTGCTGATTGTGCGCAATGCGCGCATAATCGTACATAGATTGTGCACTGCAGACTGTGCAGCAGATTGTGCAGCAGACTGTGCACATTGCGAACGATGACTGCTCAGTAACAGACGCCCGTTTGCCTTCATCAGGCAGGCGGGCGTCTTGCCGCCTTCTTGCCACGGCGGACGGTACAATCCAAACCAGTATCCAGTAATCAGTACCCGGTAGTCATACTGAGCAATCACCAACAGAACGAGGAGTTTATCCAATGGAATTCAGCGTATCCGGCACCACCGTGCGATTCGATGAACGAACGCTGCAGTTCGCCATCGCCCGCAACGGTGCCGAATGGAGCACCTGCGCCGACTTCACGCCGCAACTGACCGCAAACCAAGGAACATTCGCGTTCACCGACGCCGTATCCATCAGCCATGAACAGCGCGAAACCGGCACCGGCATCGGCGTTCACAGCATCTACACTGGCTTTGGCCATAGCGCGTACGCTTTCGCCACGTATGTGTGGGTGGAGCGCGCCTCCGGCGACGTGCTGTTTGAATGGATTCCGCTCAACGAACAAGGCCTCAACATCACCAACGTTGCCTGGCCGGCTCCGTTTGCTTTCGACGATGCGAACGACCACGATGCCACACTGATCACCCATGAACAAGGCGTGCTAATCCCCAATACATGGCCCACCGCGGTAACCACCAAAGACATCGCCTTCGACGGTCGGTATGAGACCGCCGGCGGCTACATGCCATGGTTCGCGCAGATTCGCGCCGACGCGCACGCGTACATCGCCATTTGCGAAACCCCGTGGAACGCCGGCTACAGCATCGACCATCCGGAAAACGGCCCCTACACCCACGTCGGCACTTGGTTCGAGCCGAGTCTGGGCACTATGGATTACCGCCGTGTGGTCCGCTATCGTTTCCTTGACAACGCCGACCATACCGCCGTATGCAAGTCCTACCGCGATTATGTGAACGAACGCGGCCGTCTGCGTACGCTCGCTGAAAAGGCGGCTCGTAACCCTTCCGTGCGCGACCTGATTGGCCGTTCCTGGGTACATGTCGGCATCAAAACCAAGGTGCAGCCGGACTCGTCGTTCTTTGACCCCGAACATCCGGACAAGAATGATTCACTGGTCACGTTCGCCCAGCGTACCAAGCAGATGCGCACGCTGCATGATATGGGTGCCGGACGCCTGTACATGCACTTGGATGGCTGGGCGCAACCCGGCTACGACAACGCGCACCCCGACTATCTGCCGGCATGCGAGGAAGCCGGCGGCTGGGAAGGCATGAAGGCTCTCGTGGATGCCGTCCATGATCAGGGTGATATCTTCGGTACGCACGACCAGTACCGTGACTATTACTTCACCGCGAAAACCTTCGACGCAAACAATGCGATTCGTCTGGCGGACGGCACCATGCCCGAGCACGCGCGTTGGGCAGGCGGCCACCAAACCTATCTGTGCGCCGAACTCGCACCGGATTATGTGCGTCGTAACTTCGCTGAAATCGCCGCGCATGGTGTTGATTTGGATTGCGCATATCTGGACGTATTCACCTGCAACGAAGGCGACGAATGCTCCAATCCGGAACACCGCATGACTCGACGCGAATGCTACGAGCGCCGCGCTGAATGCTTCGAATACCTGCTCTCGCACGGCATCCTTTCCTCTTCCGAGGAGGTCTCGGACTGGGCTGTGCCGAGCCTCGTGTTCTGCCATTACGCCCCGTACGATTTCCAGATGCGTTCGCCTGCTCAGCCGCGCCAAGGCGTGCCGGTACCGCTGTACAACCTCGTCTACCACGATTGCGTGATTGAACCGTGGATGATGGAGCGTGTGGTAGATGGCGACGACTACATGCTCTACGCCCTGCTGAACGGTGGCGCACCCTACCTGATCCGCGATGCCGCTTACGTGGGCGTGGACGGCGACATGGACGACGAGCAGCGTGCTCGCACGGAAAACGACATCGAACGCTGCCATCAGGTCGCGGCCTTCCACGAGCGCGTCGGCATGCAGGAACTGGTTCGCCATGACTTCGTTGACGACGATCCACTCGTGCAGCGCTCGGTGTTCGCGGACGGCACGGCGGTCACGTGTGACTTCCATACGCAGACCTATTGCATAAGCGAGTAATATAACCATCAGTGTCAACGTCGAAACAGGAGTAGTGGAATGCCGAATCGTCGAGAACGTCGTGCCCAGGCCAAAGCCAATCGTAGGGGAGTGCCGTCACAGTACGACCAGACCCAAGGCCGTGGCCGTTCGGGAATGATCGATGAATACCAGCTGCAGCAGAAGTCCATCCGCTTGCAGGACGGTACCGATGGTAAGGAATGGAAGCCGAGTGGCGGCAAAGTAGAGGAAACCGAAACCTTGCTCACCACCAATCCGAACTATACGAATCCGAAGATGTTCAAGGCGCCGCATTCGGTGCGCCAGTGGTTCCGTGTGGGAAGCTGGACGCTGATTGCCCTGTCCATCATCGCGTTCTTCGTGGTCATGTGGCTGCCGAGCCATCCGATGTGGCTCATCGCCACCGTCTCCGGCGTGTTCATCGTCGGTGTGGTGAGCCTGTTCTTCACCGCCGGCAACTCGAAGGACAATCCGAACCTCGATCAGAACGGTACCGCCGTCTGATTTACGGGTGGCTTTCGGTCCGTTAAGGTCTGGCGGTGGAGCGTTCGGTAGCGTTCCTTGACGTTCCGCAACGTTCCGTAACGGAATGGACTGATTGTGTTCCCGGTAAGTCCCGCAGTGAAGCCGGTAAACACTGGTGAACACCGGTGAACACCGGTAAAAACCGGTAAACACTCACCTTGTAAATCAGGTAAACTTTCAAACCCTCACTAAGTATGCGGCTCAACGAGCGCCTCGCATACATAGTGAGGGTTTTCGTACTGAAATCCTCACTAAGTATGCGGACCAACGAACATATCGCATACATAGTGAGGTTTTACAGGCCTAAGTCCTCACTAAGTATGCGGAGCCGCGGTTGACACGCATACATAGTGAGGTTTTCCGCACCCTGCATGAGCCGCTGAACCGTTGCACCAGACGGTCTTAACGCCCGTTCGCACCGTCGACGGAATGCAACGTGGGCGGCACGGTGGAGGTGAGTGCATCGCCCGCAGCGCGGTCGCTCGTTGAATAGGTGATCTCCACGGCGAGAATCTTATCGTCGGTCACAAGTTCACGTATGTAATGAATCGTGTCGCCGTCTTGATAACTCAGGTACACGGACTGCCCGGCTACGGATTCATACGAAGGCGACATCGGAGCATTGGCCCTCATGGATTCGAGTTCGGACTGCGGCGTGCTATGAGCTACCACATCATTCCACGCACCCCACACGGTGATGACCACTGAGGAATTCGGATCGTAGATTGTGCAGCCGTCGCTGGAGTCTGATTCTGGCCCTTCAATGATATTCGACGGATAGTCTACGGAATACCCGAAAAATGCATTGGCATAGGTGCTCATCGTGGCACTGGCATTGTTCGAACTGTTACCGGTAGCGTTGTCTGACTGATTGGTTGCGGAATCCTTTGCATCGGTGGATTCCTTGGTTGTGCTCTTGTCGGATTGTTTCTTGGAGTCTGTGCGGGATCGCTTCGATGTATTGCTGTCAGTGCGACTGGTTTTGGTTGTAGTTGCAGAGGCCGAAGCATCCTGATGATTGTCGAATACGCCGGTTCCCCATGCCACAAAGCCGGCAATACCCAGTGCCACAAGTACGATGGCGGCGATGAGCACAGTGATGATAACAGTACTTGCAGTCGTGCGATGATTCACGCTGGCTGTTCGTTCTGCGGTTCCATTCATTACCGGTGTTGGCACGGGTGACGAATCATTGCTCGGCAACGGAACTGGATACGGTATCGGTTGTGTTGCCGGCAGGGAATCCGGCTGTGTGGCCGCCTGTGCTTTCGCTTGCGGTATAGAGGCTGGCGCACTGGCCGGGCGAGGCGCGCCACATTCCTGACAGAACAGATCGTCATCTGCCAAAGGCATTCCGCACTGCGGGCAGTTCATAGTCGACTTCCTCTCCCTGTCGTCTCTCTATTGGCCAAGCCTACAAAGCGGGATGACTTCTGCACAATGCGCACTATGGGAGATTTGCATTGAGCTGTGGCGGGACAGCCGGCTCCAGAATCATCACAATGTACGCGCGGTTCACGAACACTGCGCGTACATAGTGACGTTTTGTTGCTCGCCCGGTCGCGATTCCGCTGATATCTGAGCAGTATTGACCTAGCAGCCGGGCCGATACGTTTTACTACCCGAGTGCGTCACATTGACCGCTGTGAATCGCTTCGGCGGCTTTATCGGTGAAGTCGCTCATCAGATACTGCTCATGATGGTTTTGCGCGGCATATTGCGCACTGCGCTTGATCCAGCCCGCATTGGCGCCCAAGTATTTGATGGCGTAGCTGTTGGTAACGCCCTCGAAACGGTTCACGCCATCCTGCACCACCACTGGCGGCTGAATAGTGCCGCAGTACATATGAATGGCGTGATGCGCCAGCTCATGGCGGATGCCCGCCGACTGGGCGTAGCCACTTCCGTTACTCCAGTCGGGTGCGCTTGAATTGGCATAGATCACATTCGGTGTTACCGGGCAGTAGAAGGCGAAGGTCTCATTGTCGTCGAGCGCCTTCATGTCCGGATTGTTGGAGCCTGATTTCGTGCAGTACTGCATGCCCGCGTTCATATCCCAGTTGATTGACAGGCCGGCAAGTTCCACGATCGTCTGTGCGCTTTCGGCATCATTGGCCCCGAGATTATTGGCCGCCGAAGCGATCTTCGGTTCCAGATCCGCCCAGAGCGGCTTCAACTCCACGGAATTCTGGCCGTCGACCGTATAGGTCTCGCCGTTGGATCCTTTCAGCGTAAGCTGCACGTCCAGTGGCTCGCCTTTCTTGAAATGAGCCTCGACGGTATCGGTGGTGGTCTTGTAGGATGCGATTTGGTCGTCCATCTCGTTCGGATCGATGCCGATGGTGTCTCCGATGGACTTCAAGTCAACAGCGTTCTTACCCAGCACGGCGATGAAATCGGTGACGTACTTGCCGCCGTCATCGCTGTTGGGAATGCGGTACTTATCCATGAAGCCTTGTAAATCGTCCAGTGCTTCCTTGCTGTACTGCTCGTACTTGCCGTTCACATAATCGTAGGTTGTCTTATAGGTGGGCCGGTCGCTCATCTTGATGTATTTGACAGCCGGCTCGGTTTCCTGCCCGGTTTCCGGCTGGGTCTCCTGCGAGGTTTGATTTTGCTGCGCATCACGCATGGCATTGGCGAATATGGCATTCGCTGCGATGGCATAGCCGCCCATGATTATTACGAACAGCAATACGGGCACGAGGAAAACGGCGACGACGATGGCTGCGACACCGCCGCCGCTCATACCGCGCTTTCGTGGCATTGGTCGCGCGTAATAATACGGAGACTGTGCCGGCTGCGCGGGTCTTGGAGCGTAAGGGTTGTGTGCGGTATTCGGCTGTGTATAGGGGTTTGATTGCGGCGCCCCGTAACGAGGCTGACCATATGACTGGTTTACGTACGGATTCGGCTGTTGGATAGGTTGCCCGGGGCTGGGCTGCGATGACACTGAACTTTGGTATGGGTAGGTCGGCGGTTGATTGCCCGCGCCGGGTGCTGTGTTTGGTGGCTGTTGCCCGTATGGTTGCGGTTGTTGGCCTGTCATAAAAACCCCTTCTCATCATCGAGCACTGCACGTATCCGCTGTGCACGTATCCTCAGTCTAGGCCGAGATTGTGTCCGCTGTCTATCTTTGGCGCGTAATTGTGCCCTAACGCGCGATGGCGTTTTGGTTAATGACTACGGAGCGGATGGGAGTTCATAGAGATGGATGGGGAATCCTCGGAAGATGACTATGCGCAAAACGCACGTAGGAAGTTGTTCGTTTTTGCGGGCTCAGTGCCTTAAAGTAGAACTTGCTTCCAGTGTTCTGATGAAAGAAGGAGAGGCAAGTCCAATGAAGGTCGACATTCTCACCCGTGAATACCCGCCGCACGTTTATGGTGGCGCCGGCGTACACGCCGAAGAACTGTCCAAGGTTCTGGCCGAACGTATCGATGTGACCGTACGCGCTTTCGATGGCAAGCGCACCGAGGCTGATGTGCCGGCGATTCCGAACGCCGCTGAAGCCAAGGGCAGCCTGAAGGTCGTGGGCTATGGCACTCCGGCCGAACTCGCTGAGGCGAACCCGGCGCTGAAGACGTTCGGCGTGGATCTACAGATCGCCAACGATGTCGATGCCGATATCATCCACGCACACACCTGGTACGCCTGCCTCGCCGGCTATCTGGCCAAGATGCTGCATGGAACCCCGCTGGTCATCACCGCCCATTCTTTGGAGCCGTTCCGCCCCTGGAAGCGTGAGCAGCTCGGTGGCGGCTACAACCTGAGCTCCTGGGCCGAGAAGGACGCCTACGAGCATGCCGATCGTGTGATCGCCGTCTCCGGCGGTATGAAGAAGGATATTCTCGCCGCCTACCCGAGCCTCGACCCAGACAAGGTGGTTGTGGTCTACAACGGCATCACCATGTCCGAGTTCGCCACTCCGGCCGACGATGATCCGGGTTGGAAGGTGTTCGAGCGCTATAACATCGACCGCTCCAAGCCCACCCTGCTGTTCGTGGGCCGCATCACCCGCCAGAAGGGCTTGCCGTACCTGCTCAAGGCGCTGCACTTCGTGAATCCGGATGTTCAGGTGGTGCTGTGCGCCGGTGCCCCGGACACCCCGGAGATTATGGAAGAGGTCAAGAACTCGTTTGCCGAGCTGGACAAGGAACGCGGCAACATCGTCTGGATTGAGGAGATGCTGCCGAAGAACGAGCTGTCCGCTCTCGAGCACGGTTGCGATGCCTTCATTTGCCCGTCGATTTACGAGCCGCTGGGCATTGTGAACCTTGAAGCCATGGCCTGTGGACTGCCTGTGGTGGCCTCCGCCACCGGCGGCATCCCCGAGGTCGTGGTGGACGGTGAGACCGGCTACCTGGTGCCGATCGACCAGCTGCATGATGGTACCGGTACGCCAACCAACCCGGACAAGTTCGTGCACGATATGGCCGACGCCATCAACAAGATCATGGCCGATCCGGAGCTTCGTAAGAAGATGGGCCAGGCCGGCTACGAACGCGCCCGTGACGTGTTCAGCTGGGAATCCATCGCTGATGAAACCGTGAAGGTCTACCAGTCCGTCCTCGACGAACAGAAGAAGTAGTCCGTTCCTAGCCTCCCTCTGATGAGGGAGGTGGCACGCGAAGCGTGACGGAGGGAGAGACGTCGCCTATAAGACGATGCTTTCCCTCCATGTGTTATTACCGTTATCATTTTCTAGGATTATTCGCTATGCCCACTACCGTTCTGCAACTCGACAACGTTGAATTCCGCCGCAATCGCCGCGTGATCATCACCGACGTGAACCTGACCGTCAAGGCGGGGGAGCGGTGGGTGCTGTTCGGACCGAACGGCATCGGCAAATCAACGGCGGTGGGCATGCTCGCCACCCGCACCTTCCCCTCAGAAGGGCGTGTATTCATCCTCGGTCATCAGCTCGGCAAATACGATGTATTCAAGCTGCGCACACGCATCGGTCTCGCCTCGGCTGATTTAGGCCGCCAATTCCCTGATTTCGAAGATCCACTGGACGCTGTGGTCACCGGTCTTTCCGCGGTGACCGGCCGCTGGCAGGACACCTATACCGAGGATGAATATGCTCGTGCACGTCAGCTGCTCCATGACTTCCGCGTGGGCTACTTGGAAGGCAAGCAGATGTGGCGTTTGTCCGAAGGCGAGCGCACGCGTGTACTCATTGCCCGCGCGCTGATGGGTGACCCGGAACTGCTGATTATGGATGAGCCGACTACGGGCCTTGATTTGGGTGGCCGCGAACAGGTGATGCGCACGTTGAGCCGTATCGGCGAGGAGAGTTCCAATCGTGCGGTGGTACTCGTGACCCACCGTTTGGAGGAGATTCCGGCAGGCTTCGACCATATCGCCATCATGGGTCGCAAGCCGATTCCGGCCGAGGATGCCACGAGCGATGGCATCGATGCAATGGGCAACCCCGGTGCCGGCACTATTATCTACTCCGGTCCACTTGAGGAAGGCCTGACCGACGAGCGTCTTTCCGACCTGTTCGGCATGCCCATCGAAGTCGAACACAGTCACGGCCGCTGGTCCGCCTACGCAGTGTGATTCATGCGATATGGAGCAGCGGGACTATGTTTGCTCAGTTATCTTCTGCGGTATAGAATCGTATTTTAGTAAGTTACGATTCTATAAATCGGAAGTAGGTCCTTATGTTCGTGGGCAGGGATAGAGAACTCGCAACTCTGGAACGGCGTTGGAACTCTTCGCAATTCGAATGTGTGATTGTGTATGGAAGGCGACGGGTAGGCAAAACCACGCTTATCAATCACTTCTTGAAGGGGAGGCCGGCAATCTTCTTCCCGGCTATAGAATCCAATATGGATGGCAATCTAAAAACGCTGAGCAACAGTATTGCCATGTATCGCAGCATGGTTGATAACGCTGGGACTGTGACAGATGATTTCGGCGATACGGTGGCTTCTGCACCCGTGTATCAAGATTTCGAGTCAGCGTTGGAGTCGATTTTCCAGCTTGCGCGAAGCAGACGTTTAGTATTTGTCATCGACGAATACCCTTATCTTGCAAAAGCCGACCGATCCATTAGCTCTGTGCTGCAGCATGCCATCGACAGGCATAAGGATGATAGCAAGCTCATGATTATCCTGTGCGGCTCATCGATGTCGTTTATGGAACGTCAGGTACTTGGCTATACGAGCCCGCTCTATGGTCGTCGAACCGCGCAGATCAAGGTGGAGCCATTCGGTTATACCGATGTGCGAAAGTTCCTGCCTCGATATACGCCCGAAGATGCGGCAATCGCCTATGGATTGACTGATGGCATACCGCAGTATCTTCGTCAAATTGATGACACCATGAGCGTTCGCGATAACGTCCGCTGGAACATCATTGATCCCGATTGCTATCTGTTTGAGGAACCTGGCAACCTGCTGAAACAGGAACTCCGATCTCCCGCCGAGTACAACTCCATAATCCAAGCCATTGCATCCGGCGCGTCGCGGTTGAATACCATTGCAACATCATGCCACATGGAAACGTCGTCTTGCTCCACATATTTACGCAATCTCATTGATCTTGGGATTGTACATAAGGAAACGCCATTTGGAGAAGATTCGCCGCGCAAGACGATTTACCGTATAGAGGACTCCTTCTTCCGATTCTGGTATCGCTTCGTACCCGCGAATATGCCGCTTATACGATCCGGCAACGGTGATATTGCCGTCGAGCGCATCATGCAGTCGATGAATGATTTCATGGGAATGGTATTCGAAGACATGTGCATTCAATGGTTGTGGGCGAATAATGCCTCCGGCAAGTTGCCGTTCTTGCTGCTTGATGCTGGACGTTGGTGGGGCGCTGACCCGAAGACCCACAGTCAGGAAGAAATAGACATTGTGGCCACAGGCGATGAACCGAAGTCAATGTTGTTTTGCGAATGCAAGTGGAGAAGCGTTCCATCAAGCCTGCGTCAGCTCGAAACCTTACGCTACCGATCTAACCTCTTGCATGCTGAGCATTGCCATTTCATGCTGTTCTCTAAAACAGGATTTGATGACCATGTCATCGCGCGCGCGAAGTTGGACGATGAGGTGACCCTTATCGATTTCGCTGATATGTGACGGCGAATGGGAATCATCGACTGCTATATTCATCGGTGTGAATGCAGTCGGTTAGGATATGAGGTGAGGGGAAAGACATATGACCACAAGCAAACTTGTTTTCATTGATATCGACGGCACGCTGGCGGACGAGAACCATGTAGTGCCCGAATCCGCGCAGGCAGCATGCCATGAGGCGCAGCGCAACGGACACAAGCTGTTCATCTGCACCGGTCGCTCTATGCCGAAAATCGAACGCAGCATTCTGGACCTGGGATTTGACGGCGTGGTGTCCGTAGCCGGTGCGCAAGCGAACGTTGGCGATACCATCCTGTTCCAGCACTTGGTACCGGCCGCGGCAGTGGATGCGGCGATGGAATACTTCAAGCTGCACCACATTGAAAGCTACCAATGGCAGGGGGCGGATGGCATGTATATTTCCGAAGGATACCGCCGCCATTTGGAGTCCAAAGGCAAAGCATTCAACCGCGGTGAGTTTGCGAAGTTCTGGCATCGTATCGACGAGGTGGAAGTGCCGTTCGGCTCCACGCTGGGCGAGACCATCAAAGTCAGCAAAGGCTCGTACTTCACCGGCCCGAACCCGGATGTGACGTTTGAGCAGACCAAGCGTGATCTGTCGCCCTGGTTCGAAACTGTGCACGGCTCATACGACAAGATCTCTCCGAACAATGGCGAGCTGCTGATCAACGGTATCGATAAGGGTACTGCCGTGCGCAATGTGGCCGACGCGCTTGGCTACACCATTGCCGACACGATTGCCATCGGTGATTCGGACAACGACACCGCCATGCTGAAGGCCGCAGGCACGTCCGTGGCAATGGGCAACGCGATTCACGGCATCGAACAGTTCTGCAATCTGCAAACCACCGATATCCATGACAACGGTCTCGCCAACGCCTTCCGCGCCCTCGGACTGGTGTGACAGGGAAAATTTTTACCGCGATGAAAAATCTGGCATACCATCTATAGCAAGGGATTACGTAGACGGCAACTCTACCGTAAGGTCTTGCGGCGTGGAAGGAGCATACAATGGTCGCAAAGGCTGACAACGACGTCACGCACACGAATCATGAATCGAAGCATGAGAAGGAACGCCGCATTATGCAGAAGGCTTTGGAAGGAGCCGCTGCGGAGACGGTGCAACGCTTTGGTGCCGCTGCCAAAGAGCATCTTGTGGCATACGCTGGCAAGGATTATGAAGCAGGTGCCGCTGACGGCAAACCGGTGCCGCATAATAGTCTGAAAGCCAACGCTGATTTGGCGGACAGGCAAGGAGTGAAGCAGCTAGCTGGTTTTAGCGCGGAAGTCGAGTCATCCGCCCGGAGGAATGCCGACCGCATTATCAATGGCGAATCGGAACGTTTCAAGCGCTACGACGCAGTGAAGGGCAAGGCCAACGATCCGATTGTCGACATCGTTGAGATCGATGCTTCCGGGAACATTCTGGCTGGTTCCGAGTCCCAGATGAAATTCGTGGGTAGCGATCCCAAAGCTCTACTGAAGGCTTTGAAAAGCAAAGAGTACGCAAAGTATCGCGACAGCGGTGTCATCATGGATATTCCAGATGATTACTACGACGTGCTGATGGGCTCTGGACCCGATGGCATTGACGCCCAGATTCACAGCATGCAACGCAAACTGGATTCGGGACAGCTCACGGAAGCATCCTCTGAACGCGTTCAGCAAGAGATTGATAAGCTCCAAACCATTAAGAAGAGCCTGCGCAAAAGCGGACTCACCAAACACGAAGCCGAGCAGGCGGTTATGCACCCGAAGTTCACGGTGGCGAAGGACGTGGCCAAATTGGCGCATCGTTCCGGTATGGCACAAGCGAAAACCGGTGCGTTGATTGGTGGCGGAACCTCGCTGGTTCGTAATCTGGTCGGATGCATCAATGGCACTATTGAGCCGCAAGAGGCAGCGAAACGCGTGGGAGCGGATACCGCGACAGCCGCGGCATTCAGCTATGTCACGGCATTTTCAGGCACCGCCATCAAAGGCGCGATGCAGAATGCGTCGAACGGATACATACGAAGTCTATCCAAGACCAATGTTGCGGCGACGCTGGTCTCCACCACCGTTGATGTGTCGAAAGCTATTGCCGGGTATTGCCGTGGCGAGTTGACGGCAGCGCAATGCATCGAACACATGGGGCAGCAGGGGCTTGGAGAAATAGGTGCGGTAATGGGTACAGCCGTAGCAACGTCCGCTGTCAGCGCCGCTGGAATCACTGGAGCCGCAGCGATTGCCGCTGGCATGCTGGGCAGTACGCTTGGCTATACCGCTGCCATCGCCGTATATGAAGAGCTTGCAACGGCATTGCGCGAATATGATATGGCGAAAGAGGAACGTATTCGTGTGGAGCAGGAGTGTGCCGAAGCCGTTGAACTTATCCGCCAGTATCGTAAAGACTTCAATACTGCGGTCGATACGTATCTGGCCGATCAGATGGAAACCTTCAATGCAGGCTTTGATGCCATGGATGCGGCGATAATCGCGAACGATATCAACGGGTATCTGGCCGGTAATACGGTGGTGCAGGAGGCTTTGGGATATCAACCGCGATTCCATACCCAGCAGGAGTTCGATGACCTGATGAACTCCGATGGCAACTTCGTTCTGTAGCTCTATAGAAAGGCAGGGATGCAATGACCTACATTCAGCGTAAGGCTGCTTTGCAAGCATTCTATTATCTGATGGCCGTGGATGGTGCCGTGAAAGCCGAAGAAATGGAACGGTTCAACGGCATCGGCAAGGAATTAGACAACGATCATTTCCATGAATACGCCGACCGATTGGTGCATTCCTGTGATGATTACTTATCACAGTATGCCGGTAAGGACGATGACCGATATGACGTGATCGTTGAAGGGGTCGATAAGGCTCTGTCGAAACATGCTGATTCCGTAGATGGCGTGGCATCCCGCCTGCTGTTGTGGAACATGCTTGCAGTGGCGTATGCGGATGGAGACTTCGATCAGGCTGAGCGAAAACTGATCCGACATATTGCGAGAACGGTTATCAAGGAACGTTCCATCTATCCTGAGATGGAACACCTGATGAGAGCCGCTCAGTCGGTACGGGAGGAACTGGCATGGATCACGTCATCGAATCGCCCGTATGCTGAAGTGCAGCCTGTGGTAGAGACTCTTCGCGAACGGGAAGAGGCAATCCAACTGGCGGCGACTCAGCTGGTGGCGGATGAAATGGTTCCTCAAGCGCCTGAGGCCATGACCGTGCAAAAGGATGTATTCGATATCGCCAAGGAGAATGTCGATAAGGCAGTGTCTCCAGTAGTTGGACAGGTGCAACAGGGTGTGCAGGAAGCCGCCGATACGGTGAAGCATGCCGTCGCCAATGTTCCTGGAGTGGCACAGGCTAGTGATGCTGTTAACTCCGCTGTGAAAACGGTTGGCGATGCGCTGAATCCGGTAGGAGATGAAGTGCGTAAACAAGCTGATCAAGCAGCGAAGGAAGCACAAAAACAGGTCGGGAATGCAGCCAACGCGGTGAAAGGTTTCGTTGGCGGGTTATTCGGCGGCAAGCGGTAAAGCACGCAAAGAAGGAGAGAAAAACATGCCGGTTTTCATCGCACCATTATTCATGGGTCTTGCCGCTGTCGGCGGTATCGCCGGAGTCGGAATGGGTGCCAAGGGTGGTCTGGATCAGTTCAAAGCCGACCGTCTGAATGTCAACTCCAATAATCGCATCCAATGGGCTGCCAACCGTCTCGAACAGCTTCGCAAGCAGTGTTCGCAATCGCTCAATGCGCTCGGTAAAGAGAAGATCATTGTGCTGGATGGGAATATGAGGCGTTTCCTCAACGCGTTCGGCCAACTGAAGAACGTGGATTTCACCCCGTCGGAAGGCCTGGATGAACTGGAGAAGCTTCGTATCGATAAAGCCGCCTTTGAAGAGCTTGAATCCATGGGCAATATGGCGTCTTCTCTTATGCAAGGCGGTATCACGGGGGTTGCGAGCGGGGCACTTACCGCATTTGGCGCCTATAGTGCGGCCACAACGTTCGCCACGGCATCCACTGGAACCGCCATTAGCGCATTGAGCGGTGCCGCAGCCTCCAATGCCACGCTGGCGTTCTTCGGTGGCGGTTCTTTGGCCGCCGGCGGAATGGGCATGGCCGGAGGAGCTGCCGTTCTGGGAGGATTGGTGGCAGGGCCGGCACTGCTGGTGATGGGGGCCATCGTCGGCGCCAAAGGCGGTAAGAACCTCGAAGAGGCGAAAACCCAGTCGGCCAAAACCGACCAATACTGCGAAGAAATGATGGCCGGAAGCGATCAGTGCGTTGCCATCCGTCGGCGCAGCTCCATGTTCTATGCGCTCTTGGCTTGGCTGGATGCGAAATTCCTGCCTCTGATTTACGAATTGGAACACATCATCGATACCGAGGGCGTTGATTATTCGCAATTTACGCTTGATAGCAAACATAGTGTAGCGGCGGCAGCTGCCACAGCTGCCTCTATAAAAGCGGTGTTGGATACACCGTTATTGTCTGAGAACGGGGCGCTCACCGCGCAGTCCGCAGCTCTTGTGCAACAGGAACTCGGCGAGTGACTGGCGGACGTATGAGGAACGATGGATGCACCAGGTTGCCCGTAGCCGTGGCACAGTTCACTGTGGCGCGGAAGCCGGAACGTAATCTCGAAATCATTGACGGATTCGCTGGTGAGGCAGCCGCCCAAGGCGCACGATTGCTGGTGCTTCCCGAAGGACTGATCGCACGCGATGGCGATGATGATGCGTTCGCTGCAGCGCACGCACAGCCCATGGATGGGTCGTTCGTTTCTGGACTCATAACCATCAGCACCAAACACAACATCGCGTTGATGGGCACGGTTCATATCGCTCCAGCCGAAGGCTCGGCAGACGCCCGCGTATCCAATGTGTTCCTGACGATTCGTGACGGTGAAATCGTGGCAGCATACCGGAAACTGCACTTGTATGATGCGTTCTCGGCTAAGGAATCCGCAGTGGTCAAACCTGGTGAGACATTGCCGCCCATCATCGATATCGATGGGTGGCGCGTCGGTGTCATGACCTGCTATGACGTGCGCTTCCCTGAAATCGCGCGTTCCCTAGCCGTTCGAGGAGCGGATGCAATCGTGGTCGCGGCCGCATGGGGGCGAGGCCCGCTCAAGGAATATCACTGGAAGCTGATGACTGCCGCACGGGCGGTGGAAAACACCTGCTATGTGCTGGCTTGCAGCGAGGTAAGCAGCCGCAACATTGGCTGCAGTCGCATCATCAGCCCACTTGGCGAAGTACTCGCCGAAGCTGACGACAGTACCGCGGAGCTGATTGCCGCCAACCTTGACCGCAACGCTCTCGAGTCAGTGCGGCGAACGCTGCCCGTGCTGCACAATCGTCGTTTCGCGGATCCTCAGTTGCAGTGACGGTTACGTTCTAGGTACTGATTCTAGGTACTGGTTCTAGGTACTGGTTCTAGGTACTGGCCGTATGATCTATTCGTCAACTCCACGGATCATAAGGCAAACGCAAGCTCCTCGCGCAGTGCGGTACGATTCGGGTAACGGCTCACGATATCGTGAGCCAGCGTGCGCGTCTCCTCGGGGCCGAATACCGATGAGTATCGCCGCAGCTGCTTGGCTATCTGCTGATAGGTGCTGCGTCGTGCAGGCAAGGCGTCACCGGAAGGCGAAGCTGCCGAATACTTGAATACAGCAGGACCCATGGTGCCGCGAGGCATGGCATTGAGGATAATCGTTTTCGCTGAATCCGGATGGTCGATGGCAATGGTGCGCAGCAACGGCAGCGGAGGATAGGTGATGGTGCTGCAGTAGGTGAGAGCCGCATCGGAAAGCCGCTCATCAATGATGAGCTTTTCATAAGCAGGATTACGCCAGCTACTGTGACGTTGCGTGCCGCCGAACGTAGTCATTTCCGGTTGGTATTTGATACGGTCAAGGATGTTCCGTGCGCAATCCCTGGCGAGGTTGCGCGCGACTTGACCCCATTCCTCAAGGCTCAACCCGCCATACATGCGCAGTAGATTCCTCAATACACTGACATAACGAGCGTCTGACTGATCGTTGCAGGATACGATGTAATACCGGTAGATGCTGGCGAGCATGGTCACATCGTTGAGCCCTTCGGCGCAGGCTTCCATCAGCGTATGCCAGCCGTGCGGCAGTAGGCCGTGGAGCACTCCATTGTGGTTGGCTTCTAAATCCGCCTCCTGTTCGTTGCTGCTCATATCGAGAAAACGTTGTGCGGTCATCAACGCCGCTTGGAAATGCCCGTCTTGGATCAGACTTACGGCGCGCATGATCATCAGCGTTGATGAGTCGGGATTGTCGTTGAGCAACCGGTTGCGTCCATCGTCATCATGGGACAATGTGTAGAGGTCATAGGCGATTATCTGCGTGAACGTGCGAATGATTTCATCATGTAGTTCGGCATCATCGAGTGCGTCATTGGCAGCGGCATTCGCGATATCGCCGTCGGTATGAGCATCGGTCTGACGGCTGGCTGAATCGGCTGAAGAAGTTTCGTCGCCTTCCTCGAGATTGCGGCTCATCTCATGTTCGACGACGTCGTATGCCCAGAGACGTGTGCCGTCATAGCGGGCAAAGGACAGTGCGGAGGAGACGAGCAGCATGCTATTGAGCGGATCGCCATGCCGCAGGTCTACATCATGTGCGGCTTCAACAATACAGGTCAATGCTTTGCCGGCGGTGGCTGGATCCGCGAATGCCGCGACGTTTTCCATATAGCAGCGGATTCGCATGACCAGACCATCCAGAAGCGCGAACAAGGGCGCGAGATCGGCTTCAATGGTGTGCAGGTAGGTGCACACCGCGTGGACGCATAAGCGAAGATTGATGCAGGCGTGCTCATAATCGGTGGATTGGAACGCATTCATGGCAACCGCTTGGACTGTTTCGATGAGCTCGCGACAGTCGGCGGCATTGCCTGAATCGTTGACTGCTGGTTCCTGATGATGTGGGAGTCGCCCGTAATACTGATCGATGGAATCAAGGAAGAGATGCTGCACTTCGACAGGCGAGATCAGCGGCTGCTCATCATCTGTGTCAGAAGTGAAGGTACGTGCGACCGTTTGCAGATGCGGCGACCACAGGAACAACAATGTGCCGTCTAATTGCTCAGGGCGTGCGGCGAGTTCCTCTTGGATGCGGTGGAGTACGGTGTGCGGCAGCGTGATTGAAGACGATTCGCTGGAGGAATCATGGTTTCCATTGTCGCGGCGTTGGGTCGTGCTGCTTGGCATAAGTCGTTGGCGCAGTTCGTAGAGCATCGCCCCGATATGCTTGCAATACGGCGTCCGCTCATATGGGCAGGTGCATGCGGCGGATTGGATGCGAATGGGATTGCTTGTGTCTTTGGCATCGGTGTGATTCAAGCGGATATCCACGTCGTAAGCGTCATCGCTGCTGCCGGAAATCTGCGTATGGAACAGATGCGGCGCTATCTCCTGAATATCGCCCACGCGCCCGGATTCCCAATAGTCGGATGCGCGTTCGAGAATCAGCGGAGTGTTCTCGAACATGGTTTCAAACGTGGCCAACATTGGCTTTTCTGGAGCGCTCATAGTTTCGATTGTAGTGGGTGGGGGCTGTCGAAAAACGCATGGCAAAGCGGCTGCAGGCTGATGATGCAACATGATGGTTGGGCGGCGTGCATAATAACGGTATGGATGAACGATGGGTGAGGGCGCTGCAGGCCAAGAACATGAGTGTTCCGGGGCGCGCGAAAAGTGACGGCAATCAGATGAATGGCGGCAATGCACATGCAAACAAAACGGCTGCGCGCGGCACATCGAACACGTCGATGCGTCACGCACAGCCGTTCAAAGCTACCGGTCACAAAGGCGGCATCAGCAGGCAGGGAAGCTGAACTGAGTGTGCGGTAGAGACTACCCCTCAGTCGGCTTGCGCCGACAGCTCCGCCGACAAGGGGAGCTAGTGTTGGCGGTGGGCGGCATCAGCAGGCAGGGAAACTGAACTGTTGACCGATTAGTACACGGAGTAGCCGCCGTCCACCTGCAGGTTGGTGCCGGTGACATACGAGGACGCGTCGCTGGCAAGGAACAGCACCGCGGTGGCGATTTCCTCATTCGTGCCGAAGCGACGCATCGGCACAGGAGCGGTCATCATATCGTGCGCTTCGGGAACAATGCGGCCTTCGAAAATACCGGACCACACGTAGCCGGGGGAGATGGCGTTCGAGCGAATGCCATACGGGGCCAGTGCGGCCGCCAAGTAGCGCGCATATTCATAGATGCCGGCCTTGGAAGCACCGTACGCGGCTACCGGGGAAGGTCCACCGGCGATGAAGTTCGCGTTATGCGCGGACAGCGACGATGTGAACACCAAAGAGCCGCCGTGATTGTGTTCGCGCATGATGTGCTGGGCGATCTGTGCGGTCAGGTAGGCGCCGGTCAGGTTGATGTCGATGGTTTTCCGCCAGACCTCGTACGGTTCGTCGGCATCGTCGCCGGGCACGTTCACGCCGGCATTGATGAACGCCACATCCACGGTTCCAAGCTCGTCAACCAGCGAAGTCTTCAACGCGTCGACCTGCGCTTTATCGGAAACATCGCAGTACAACGGCACTACCTTCACGCCGTAACGTTCAGACAGTTCCTGAGCGAGCGGTTCCAGTGTTTCCTTGGTACGCGGCAGGTCGACGATTGCCACATCGGCACCGGCTTCCGCCCAGGCGGCGGCCACATTGCGGCCGAGCCCACCGGCACCACCGGTCACGAAACCTTTCCTGCCTGCGAGCGAGAAGCGGTCCATGATGCGGTGGGATGGTTCTTTCCATTGATCGAGTGGGTACTGATCGAATACTGAAGCGTCGGTCATGTTATTCTCCATTCGGTTCGGTGGCGGCGTCCTTGTTGCCATCAACAAGGCGAGCCTATCACGGACAATCGGGTTGTCTGCGATAGGCTCGCCTAAAAAGTTCAGGAAGTTAACATTCGCGTGATTGCGGATTCATGAGGCTGCTCGCAATCACCGAAAATAATCAGTCTTCCTCATGCCAATGCGGATTCTGGCCGAACGTGTAGCCTTCCGGATTATCCATGGCGGCGATGTCCTGCATATCCTGCTCGTCCAGCGCGAAGCCGGTCAGGTCGAGGTTCGCACGCTGGCGGTCGGCATGCATCGACTTTGGAATCGCCACATCGCCCAACTGCAGATGCCAACGCAGGATTGCGGCCACAGGGGAGACGCCATGCTTTTCGGCGATGCGCACGATGGTCGGATCCTTCAACATCTGATTGGCGCGGCCGAGCGGGCTCCATGCTTCGGTGATGATGCCGTGCGCGTCATCGTAGGCACGCTGCTCGTTCTGCTGGAAGAACGGATGCAATTCCACCTGATTCACGGCCGGAGTCACACCAGTGGCGCGAATCAGCAGATTGATATGACCGGGCAGGAAATTGCTCACGCCGATATGCTTCACAATACCTTGCTGTTGCGCATCGACCAATGCCTGCCATGCTTCCACGAACTGACCCTGGGATGGGTTCGGCCAGTGAATCAGATACAGGTCGATGTAATCCAAACCCATGCGTGCCACGGATTCCTCAATGGTCACGCGAGCCTGATCATACTGATGATGGCGGCCCGGCAGCTTGGACGCCACGATGATATCCTCGCGCGGCACCTCGGATTCGCGAATCGCCTTGCCGACGATGCCCTCGTTCTCATAGTTGAACGCGGAATCAATCAGGCGATAGCCGACTTGAAGCGCGGACTTGATGGCTTCAGCACCCGCGAAACCGTTGACCTTGTACGTGCCGAAACCGATGGCCGGCAGCTCCAAACCATCATGCGCCTTGCGAACCGGAATCGCCGGCGGTTCCATTAGTGCCATACCCACTCCTTTGTTGTTGTCTCCGCACTGTTGCGTTGTGACTGCTGCATTCCAAGAATCGCAGTCAACACCAGTGCTCATCTCACAATGCTTACTATAGTGAGCCGGATTCGCGCATCATTGCATTACGCGGGCTGTGTACGGGCTGTTGCAAATGGCGTTGACACCGTATAATAAGGCCGTTGCAGGGGAACTCGGCATGCTTGCGCAGCGTAGAAAACACAACGCACAGCGAAGCGCCGGGTTGAGAAAGGCGAACGCCTGACCCTTGGAACCTGTTGGCCAACACCATCGAAGGGAGCAATCCATGACTTTCGACGCCGTCCAATTCGGCCCGATCACGCTCAATCATCTGCCGCCATTCGCCCAGCGTCTGCGCAAAGCCGCCGACTTGGTATGGGAGGAAGGCTACAAGCAGCCGTTCCTTCGCGAGCTCGGCAACGGTACGCTGGCACGCGAGAAATTCGCGTTCTACCTGCTGCAGGACTACCGCTACCTGAAGGATTACGCCAAGGTGCACGCGCTCGCTCTCACCAAGACGCAGGATCCGGAGATCATGCAGTTCATGGCCAACGTGCAGAACGCGATCTTCAACGTGGAATCCTCCATGCATCGCGAATACATGGCCAGTTTCGGCATCAGCGCGGAAGAGATGAACAACGTGCGTCAGTCCGCGTTCGCCCGCGCCTACACGTCGAACATTCTCTCCATTGCGTACGGCGGTTCGCTGGTGGACGTGCTGGTGGCCGTACTGCCATGCGCATGGGTGTACGCCGATTATGGTCAGCGTCTGGCCGCCGAGTTTGCTGATTCGCTTGAGGGGAACCCGTACAAGAGCTGGGTCGACATGTATAAGACCGAGGAGTTCTGGAGCTCCTCCGCATGGCTGCTCGCGCATATCGAAGAGCTGGTCGAAGGCCTGAGCGAGGAACGCAAGCAGGAGCTTGAGGACATCTTCGTGGCCGGTGTGGAACATGAATACATGTTCTGGGCCTCCGCGTACGACATGCAGTACACGTGGAAGCCTGAATGGGACGTGCGCTAGGCGCGCTTGAAGCGTAAACGTATCTTCCACACGGGGTGAGGTCGGTGTTTAAGTGTCTCTGATGGGTGCCTGATACCGACCTCACCGCAGTCTTGGCGTGTATCTCGCTTACAGGGGGTTGATTCCCCTAGTCTGGAACATCTATCTGCTTTACAAGGGGTTCTTCCACGGTTAAACCGCAAGTAGAATAGGCATCATGCCAACGCCATTCCGCCATTTTTGCGGTTTATATACTTGGCGAGGAACCCCTTGTAACGCAGATAGACCTCCGGTGAGGTGCAAATCAACCCCTTGTAAACGAGATAGCACGGTCACCAGGCTGCTGATTGCTGTTTGCAGTGCATCGATGGGGCTGCCGCAGATAAACGTTATGGTTCGCGCAATGTATTTATTACTTGTGAGCGGTTAGGAAGGCGCGAATGTCCGCGATTTCCTCATCGCAGATGGCGTGGCCCATGCCCGGGTATTTATGGTGTACGAAATCTCTGCCGGATTCCAGTACTGTACGGGCGTTGATCTGATCCTGGAACGGAATGGTGCTGTCCAACGAGCCGTATGCAAGGAAGAAGCGGGTATGGGAATCCGGGAGCTGTGCTCCTATCTCGCCTTGGAATGATGGGCTGAGCAGTATCGCCGCATCGAATAGGTACGGGTGTGCCTTGGCGAGCCGGTACGAGAGATAGCCGCCTTGTGAGAATCCGATAAGAACCTTGCGTCGATGCTCGAATGTCGGTGCGTTAAGCAATTGCGTCAACGCTTCACCGACCGCCGCGCATTCGCGTTGCCGCTCGTCAACGCCGCATCCGTCCGGATACCAATAGTGTCCGCCCATATAGGGGCGCGCATAGGTGCCGCGGAACGACAGATAATCAGGCTTCTCACCGGTGCCTGCATACACCGCGTCGATGATGCGGACCATTTCGCTCTCGTCGTTGCCGTATCCGTGGAACATGAGGAACAGCGGACCTGTGCCGTCCGTATCGAAATCACTGACCATTTGTAGCCGCATGTCTATCACCTCTAGCCAATGAGTGTATAAAACTTGCTCGTGAGCGTTTCTCAACGATCTTCGTTTGTCGATTAAGGCGCGCAAGTGTAGCCGAAACTATTTATTCTGCATTTCTGTGTAATCTACGTGCCGCGAGATGTCTGGCCTCGTACTCTTCGAAATTATCTCGAACAGCCGTCGCTGGATACTTCTGCTTGGTCTTTGACAATTTGTGCATGATGATGTCGTCCATATCAATTTCGAGTGCATCGGCCATCATGATGCAATACATCAGCACATCCGCTAACTCTTCTTGAGCATGTTCTGATTCTGCGGCGGGTGCCTCTGGTGTCCATTGATAGCATTCGAGCAGTTCCGCTGCCTCTATGCAGATAGATTTTGCGAGATTAACCGGCGTATGGAATTGTCCCCAATCTCTTTCGTCAGTGAATTCGCGTATTGCCTGGATAGTGCTGTCGCTAATCATGATTGTCATTCTAGAAGACGTTGACCTGTTTGGATGCATTTTCTACAGATATAGGGGGCATAATAAAACCATGTCCATCGAGCGTATGAAACCTATCATCGTCAAGTTGCCGTACGGAAGATATGGGAAAGCGGATTTTGAAAAGGCATTGAATGAAACCAAGGGAGGTATAAGCGCTCGCAAACTGGTCAAGGACTCTGAGCTGGAGAACACCATGCTCTATCTATTGGCATATCCGACGGTATATATCGTTTGCTCTGAGACCAGAAACCGGTATTCCGCCAAGAATGAGTACACGGCATACGTTGGCGAGACAAATAATATACGGCAACGGACGAAAGAACATCTTAGCGCCGATGCTCGGAAACGGGATGATTGGCGGTTTGTATTCGAAAGTGTCAGCAAAAATGCTGATGCCGTTCAACAGTATGTGATTTCTCATCCAATGTTCAATAAATCCTTGACACTGGATGTCGAGAATCGCCTCATGCATTACATGTCCAGCACCGAGTCTGTCAAGAAGCTCAATAATCGACGTACAAATGCGCAAGGGGCGTATTATACTTCCAATCATTTTGATGAAATCTTCTCCAAGATATGGTTGCGTTTGCATCGCTCTGATCCAGAGCTGTTTCCGGCCGAGGAAATCATCCGCGACTCGGCGTTGTTCAAAGCATCGCCATTCCATAAGCTGAGCGAGCAGCAGATGGACGCGGAAGAGGCCATTCTTGAGCGACTTAATTTGATTCTTGAATTGGGCAAGGGCAATACCCATGTAGTGAGTAATCCTCAATTGATCTTTGTTCAAGGTGCTGCCGGCACGGGAAAAACTGTGCTCTTAAGTCATTTGTTCTACCGCATTGCTACGGAAATAGGCATTCAAGGCAATACATATTCCGAAGATGAAGAACAACAGGCTCTCAGCCACACGTATACTGATGATCTTTCCGCGTACATTCTGGTGAATCACAAAGAACAAGTTCATGTTTATAATCAGATTGCTCTCAAACTTGGATTGCAGAAGAAACCCAACGAAGTGGTGATGCTGCCCAGCCAATTCATCAATCGGTTCAGCGAAACAAACGGTCATGGCAGAGGGCTCCCTGATAAGCCCAAGGGCAAAGCCGATATTGTGCTCATCGATGAGGCGCATCTTCTGACTACACAGGGAACTCAAGGCTATTCAGGAAAGAATCAGCTTTACGATATCTTGAAACGTGCGCGCATTGTCATTGCGGTATTCGATCCGGACCAGATCCTTCAGTCTCGTCAGCAGTGGCATAGGGCTGTTCTTCAACGATTGCTCCTCGATACCAAGGCAAGCAATGACAAGGCCAGTAACGATGATATTGGAAAAATCAGTAAGCCTGATACTGTCAGTCTGGGAGAAGAGGATGGCCTTTCCACTATCTCTATTGATGTATCTCATATTCGGCTTGCACAACAATTCCGCATTGATGCCAGCGATGAAGTCGTTCAGTGGATAGACCATTTCGTTGCAGGCGGGCAGGACCTTGGCCCTATTCCCCGAGATCGGGTTCCGCATAGTTCTAATGGGGAACTATGCCGTCAGCCATATGAAATCAAGGTGTTCGATTCGCCCATTGAGCTCTTCAATGCAATAGTGGAGAAAACACGGGAGTCTGCCGGCGGATGGAACGGTGTTGGCTTATCTCGGGTACTCGCCACATACGATTGGAGATACTCCACTTCCTCTAATGACGGCGATCCAAATGGGTTCTGGAACGTGGCAATGCATTGCGATGATTCAGGCCATTGGCATATGGGACTTGCTGATAACGATAAGGAAGGCTATATTCCAGGGGACACCAACCCGCATCGTTTCTGCAAACCGTGGAATTATCAACTTACTGATCCTAGTCCGAAAGGCATCGATAAGAATTTATCTTGGGCCGAGAAGGACTACACCATTAACGAAATTGGTTCCACATTCACCATTCAGGGTTTCGATTTGAATTTCGCCGGTGTGATTATTGGCCCTTCGGTGCAATATCGGAATGGGAAAACCGTCTTCAATCCCCAAGAAAGCCATAATTATTTGGCGACGAACAAACGCAAGGATTTGGAGGAAGACTATTCCAAGCAGAAAGAACACTATTCCATGCAGAACATTAGGCATGAATTGAATGTTCTGTTGAAGCGCGGAGTTCATGGTCTCTATCTGTTTGCGGTAGATGAGGAGCTGCAACAGCGTTTGAAAGAATGCTATACGTCGGCGCGCTAGAACAAGGTTGAGAGAATCTCTCATGGCAACATTAGACTGAATCGTCTTCTATGAGATTTGAAAGCGAATCATTGAGTATTACAAGGAGAATCCATGAATCCCAGGCGTGGAGCGTTTATTGCGGGCGAGAAGGTGCAGTTCACCGATCGCAAGGGCAAGAAGATCACCGACCAGCTGGTGCCGGGCGGCTCCACGCAAACCGAACATGGGTTGATCCTGCACGATGATGTGATCGGCGCGGTGGAAGGCACTGTGATCACCACCGTGCATGCCAAGCGCGAAGCGCAGGTCAACCAGGTTTATCCGGAGAAGGACAAGAACAAGCCGTGGAAGTCCTCGCGAGCCATCGGCGGCT
Source organism: Bifidobacterium colobi (assembly GCF_018555455.1). Classification (GTDB taxonomy): domain Bacteria; phylum Actinomycetota; class Actinomycetes; order Actinomycetales; family Bifidobacteriaceae; genus Bifidobacterium; species Bifidobacterium colobi. The sequence continues at coordinate 211,650 of NZ_JAFEJU010000004.1, forward strand.
GGGAGTATGCGGCCATGCGTCCGCGACTTGCCGACTATGTGCTTTCCATGCCGCGCGGTGCGCAGATCATGTACCCGAAAGATATCGCCCAGGTGATTCAGCTCGGTGACATTCGCTCCGGGCTGCGCGTGCTGGAATCCGGCGCTGGCTCGGGTGCCATGAGCTTGAACCTGCTGGATGCCGTGGGGGAGTCTGGCCACCTGACCACCATCGAATTGCGCTCCGAATTCGCCCGCGTGGCCGAGGCGAACGCCACACTGTATTACGGTGAGAAGCCGGCTTGGTGGGATTTATTGACTGGTGATTTTGATTCCGTGGCAGCAGGTCTTCCCGAGCACTGGTTCGACCGCATCATGCTTGACATGCTGGATCCGTGGAACCGTCTTGAACAGGCGTATCGTGTGATTGCCCCCGGTGGCGTGCTGGTCTGCTACGTAACCACCACCACGCAGATGAGCCGACTTGCCGAAGCGCTGCGTGCAGCCGGCTGCTGGACCGAGCCGCAGATTCAGGAGACGCTTGAACGCACGTGGAAAGCGCAAGGTTTGGCGGTTCGTCCGGATCACCAGATGATTGGTCACACCGGTTTCCTGGTGATTTCGCGCGCCATGGCACCGGGCTTCGTTGCGTTGAAGAAGCGCGAACGCTATTCGAAGGACACGGTGACCGATGTGGATGAGTTGACCGATGAGCAGCGCGAAGCACGTCTGGAAGAGCTCGAATTGCGAGACATTTCCGATCACAAGCTGCGCAAGGTGCTGCGTGATTTGGACCGTCAGGTCGGTGAATTGAACCAACTTGGTGAGGAGACTGCCTGAACGGTTATGTGAACGCTCACAATGGGGCTATAATGAATTGCCTATATAGCGTTGTTTGTGAGCGATGCAACCCTTTAGGAAAGGAAGCCTCGAAGTGGGCATCAAGCTGAGCAAGGTCGCCAAGGCGGCGAAGAAATACAAGCACATTCTCATCATCATGAGGCATGCCAAGGCCGAGCCGTTCGGCGGCAAGGACGATTTGGAACGCGAGCTCACCGAAAAAGGTCTGAAACAGGCCAAAACCGTGGGCAAAGGTATTGAAGCGCTTGGGCTTAAGCCCGATCAGATCTCCTGCTCGGCGGCGACCCGCACTCGGCAAACACTGGATCGCATGCTCAAGATCTTTGGCGACGAGCCGATTGTCGATTACCGCATCAACCTCTACGACGGGGGAGTGCAGGCCGTTTTCGACGAGCTCGCCCATGTGAAGTCCAAGCAGCGCGTGTTCATGATCGTTGGCCATGAACCCACCGTATCCATCGCCTCACAGTGGATCGCATCCGCCGACTCCGATGCCGAACGTCTCGATCTGCTGAACTTGGGTCTTTCGCCGGCTTCCATCGTGATTTTCGGCTCCGATAAACCGTTTGACGAATGGCAGGTGCACAGTGGAGAGCTGCTTGCCGTGATCAACGTCAAGGATTTTGACTGATTCTCAGACGGCTATAAGTTCGCCCTATAACGACACTCAAAGTGTTCTTATGAGTGTGAATCTGTGATGTTTTGGTAGCCTGAGTCGGGTTACGAACGCATACATTGGAGGATTCATGTCCACTCTGACTTCCGTCTCCGGCTTCCCACGCATCGGGCAGAACCGTGAACTGAAGAAGATCATCGAAGGTTACTGGAAGGGCGCCAACGATCTGGCCGCCGTCAAGGCCACTGCAGCCGAATTGCGCGCCAAGCACTGGAAGTTGCAGCAGGCTGCCGGCATCGATCTGATTCCAAGCAACGACTTCAGCTACTACGATCAGATGCTGGACACCGCCATCCTCCTCAACGTGATTCCAAAGCGCTACGAGCGTCTCGCCTTCGAAAACCAGGAAGACACGCTCTTCGCCATGGCCCGCGGCTACCAGGGTGAGAAGGGCGATGTGACCGCCCTGCCGATGAAGAAGTGGTTCACCACCAATTACCACTATCTGGTGCCCGAAGTCGAACCCGGCGAGGAGATCAAGCTCAACTCCACCACGCCGTTTGACGAGTTCAACGAAGCCAAGGCACTCGGCATCCTCACCAAGCCGGTTTTGATCGGCCCGTACACCTTCCTGAAGCTCGCCCGCACCGATCAGGCCACCGAGCTCGAATACGACAAGGGCCTCGTCAACGCCGTGGCCGCCGTCTACGCCGAAGTGCTCACCAAGTTCAACGAGCTCGGAGCCGAATGGCTGCAGCTCGACGAGCCGTACCTCGTGCTCGACAAGGAGCCGGGCGACGTGGAGCTCTTCAAGACCCTCTACACCAAGATCCTGGCCGCCAAGGCCGGCGTCAAGGTGCTGCTCAACACCTACTTCGGCCACATCGCCGACGTGTACGAAACCGTGAACCTGCTCGGCTTCGACGGCATCGGACTGGATCTCAATGAAGGCCGCGAGGAGAATCTCGAAGCCGTGGCCAAGTACGGCGTGGCCTCCAACACCACCATCTTCGCCGGCGTGGTCAATGGTCGCAACATCTGGCGCAACAACTACGCTACCTCCCTCGGCCTGGTGGACGCGCTGAAGCAGGTCACCGACAATGTGGCCGTCTCCACCGCATCCTCCCTGCTGCACGTGCCGTTCAGCACCGAAGGCGAAACCGGTATTCCGGCCGAAGACCTGAAGCACTTCGCCTTCGCCGTCGAAAAGCTCGGCGAACTCAAGGAAGTCGCCGTGCTCACCGACGCCACCGAAGACGAAAAGAAGGCATCCGAAGCCCTCGCCGCCAACCAGGCACTGTTCGACGGCACCCGCGTGGCCGCCGACCCGGCCGTAGCCGCACGCGTAAACGGTCTGACCGCCGACGACTACGTTCGTCAGCCTGCCCGCGAAGAGCGCCAGAAGCTGCAGCGCGAGGCTCTTGGCCTGCCGCTGCTGCCCACCACCACCATCGGCTCCTTCCCGCAGACCAAGGAAGTGCGTGCCGAACGCGCCAAGCTTCGCAAGGGCGAAATCACCAAGGAAGCCTATGACGCATTCATCAAGGCCCAGATCGACGCCTGCATCAAGCACCAGGAGGAAATCGGCCTCGACGTGCTGGTTCACGGCGAATTCGAACGCAACGACATGGTCGAATACTTCGGCCAGAACCTCAACGGCTTCCTGTTCACCAAGAACGCCTGGGTGCAGTCCTACGGCACCCGCTGCGTAAAGCCTCCGATCGTTTGGGGCGACGTCTCCCGCGCCAAGCCGATCACCGTGGAGTGGTCCGCATACGCCCAGTCCCGCACCAATCATGTGATGAAGGGCATGCTCACCGGCCCGGTGACCATCCTCAACTGGTCTTGGCCGCGTGAAGACATCACCCACGAGGAACAGACCAAGCAGCTGGCCCTCGCCATCCGCGACGAAGTGCTCGACCTCGAAGCCGCCGGCATCAAGGTCATCCAGATCGATGAGGCCGCTCTGCGCGAGAAGCTGCCGCTTCGTAAGTCCGATTGGCACGTCAAGTACCTTGACTGGGCAGTGCCGGCCTTCCGTCTGGTGCACTCCGCGGTGAAGCCCACCACCCAGATTCACACCCACATGTGCTACTCGGAGTTCAACGACATCATCCGCGACATCGATGCAATGGATGCCGACGTGATCTCCTTCGAAGCCTCCCGTGGTGATCTGGTGGTGCTCGACGCCATCCACGACGCCCACTTCGAAACCGAAGCCGGCCCGGGCGTCTACGACATCCACTCGCCGCGTATCCCGTCCGAGAAGGAAATCGAGGATCGTATCTACGAGATTCTCGACAAGATGGACGTCAACAAGGTGTGGATCAACCCGGATTGCGGTCTGAAGACCCGTGGCAACGCCGAAACCTGGCCGAGCCTCGAGCATCTGGTCGCCGCAGCCAAGGCCGTTCGCGCCAAGCTCGGTAAGTAGAACATCGCAGGCTCCCTCTTAATGAGGGAGCCATACTTTAGCCAAAAGGAACTGATTATGCATTCGCCGATGTTTTCATTGGAAGTCTTCCCGCCCAAGCGAGACGCTCCAGTGGGAACCATTTATGACACGTTGGACGGTATTGAAGATCTGAAGCCGGACTTCATCTCCGTTACCTACGGTCACGGCACGCATTCCGATCGCACCGCCACCGCCCGCATCGCGAACACAATTGTGAACGAATACCGTATTCCGGCAGTCGCCCATCTGACAGCCCTGTATTCGGACCAAGCGAAAATCGATGAGGCGCTGGACATGTTTGAGAACGCCGGCGTCAACACCGTGCTCGCCCTGCGAGGCGACTACATCGATGGCGAGCAGGTGATTGGTGCATTCGAACATGCCAGCGATCTGGTGGCCTATATTCGCGAGCGCAAGCCCAATTTCACCGTGTTCGGCGCATGCTATCCGGAAGGCCATTATCAGGCCGAATCATTGGACAAAGACATCGAACATTTGAAGATCAAGGTGGATGCTGGCGTCACCCATCTGATTACCCAGCTGTTCTACGACAACGATGACTTCTACCGCTTTCGCGATAAAGTGCGCGCAGCCGGCATCACGGTGCCGATTGAAGCGGGCATCATGCCGGTGCGCGGCGCCAAATCAGTGCGCCGCATGGCCGTGCGCAATGCCTCCCGCATCCCTGAGCATCTCGATGCGCTGCTCAACCGTTGGGAAGGCAATGCCGAGGCGCTGCACAACGCGGGCATCCTCTACGCATCCGAGCAAATCGCGGATTTGGTGGCGCACGGAGTCGACGGTGTGCACTTGTACACGATGAACCATCCGGCAACCACCCGCCGCATCTGGCGCAACGTCAAATCGCTGTTCAACGAGTAGCAATCGCCAGTCATTGAGCGTAAGCCAAGTCCGGCTCTCTGACTTTTGCCATGCTGGTTCGATGATGTAGCCGCTCACTATGGCCTCTGTGCTGTGCATTCAGATGGGAGAATGCAAGGCGCAGAGGCCATAAGCGTATATAGTGGAACTTTATGGAAGCAATGACGACGTTCAAACCCAGTGCCATGTCGTTGATCAGGGCGGGATTGCAGGATCTCGATAAAGCCCGCGAGCTCTTCGACCAGTTGAAAGCCGATGGCATCTCCGACTCCCATCGCAGCGAACTGCTGGGCTATCTCTCCCACGCTGGCGACCCGGATATCGCACTGCGTAATTTCGTGGACATCGTCAGCGCCATGCAATCCAGCGGCCGCGACTTGACGCAGGTCATGCCGGACGGTGATGCGTTGAAGCGACTCATCACCGTGCTCGGTGTTTCCGATGCGTTGGGCAAATTCATGCGGTTCAAGCCGGACTTGGTTGAGGCGGCAGCAGTCGATCATTGCAATAGTCATCTGTTCAATCATGAGCAGCGCAGAGCGCACCTGCTCAAAGCCTTGGGCGCGGACCCGGCGGAGAAGGCCAGTCCCAAAGCCACCAAAGATCTGGCGGAAGCGGCGACCGCGTTGCGCGCCAGCTACCGCCGTCAGCTTGCCGCCATCATCGCTCAGGATGCCACTGCCGACGACCCGACCGTTATCCAGCCAACCATCAGCCATGAGCTTTCCGACCTGGCTGATGCCGCTCTGGAAGGCGCGTTGGCCATTGCGCGCAAGGAAGTCGAGGGCAGCGATCAGGTACGATTCACCATCATCGGCATGGGCAAACTCGGCGCCCAGGAACTGAACTATGTGTCCGATGTGGATTTGATTTACGTGGTCGAACCGGCCAGCAAGGAAGTCGATCACCAGACATTGATTCGTGTGGGCACCAAAATGGGCACCACATTGCAGCGCGTATGCCAGTCGGCGATCATGGGCGTGGCCGAACAGCCGTTATGGCAGATCGATGGTGGCCTGCGACCGGAAGGCAAGGATGGTCAGCTGGTGCGCGTGCTCGAATCGCACAAAAACTACTACGAACAGTGGGCGGAAAACTGGGAGTTCCAAGCACTGCTCAAGGCCCGCCCGGTAGCCGGCGATCCGGAGCTCGGCCAAGCCTACATGGACATGACGCGACCGTTCGTCTGGAGCGCATCCAAGCGCAAGAACTTCGTCTATGACTGCCAGAAAATGCGCAAGCGCGTCGAGGATCTGATTCCGGCACCATTGAAGGACCGTGAAATCAAGCTCGGTCGCGGTGGTCTAAGGGATGTGGAATTCACCGTGCAGATGCTGCAATTGGTGCACGGTCGAACCGATGAAACCTTACGCACCAGCAACACGTTGGACTCGTTGCAGCGGCTTTCCGAAGGTGGTTACATTTCCCGCAAACAAGCCGTGCGCATGTCTCAGGATTATCGTTTTGAACGTGTGATGGAGCATCGCCAGCAGATCTGGTCGCTGAAGCGTACGCATCTGTTCCCGGATCTTGGGCGGGCCTCGGTGGGTGGGCTCGAGAAGAAGCGTGACATCGATATTGACGAGCTCAATCAGAATCAGGAGCTGCGCCGACTGGCCCGTGCGTTCGGCCTGCATCCGGAAGAACTCGTGGAGAAATACGACGACACCCGCCGCGAGGTGCGTCACCTGCATCTCGACATTTATTACCGTCCGATGCTGCCGGTCAGCGCACAGCTCGAAGACGATCAGATCAACCTGAGCGTTGCCGCCGCACAGGAGCGTTTCGCATCCATTGGATTCGGCGACCCGGATGCCGCCATTCGCCACGTGCAGGCGCTTACCGCGGGCGTGGGCCGCGCGGCGAAAATCAACCGCATCATCCTGCCCGCCGTACTGCAGTGGCTGGGCGAGGGCCAGAATCCGGACATGGGTCTGCTCAACTGGCGCAAACTGGAAGAAAACTTCGGCACCCAATCCGGATACCTCGGCTTCCTACGCGACTCCACGTCGGCAGCACAACGCCTATGCCATGTGCTCTCCAACTCGCGATTCCTCGGCGACGCGCTCAACAAGTCGGTGGAATCCATCAGCTGGCTGGGCGACGACGACAATCTCAAAGCCCGCACCCGCGAAGCACTGGACATTCAAACGAATTCCGCACTCGAACGATTCGGTTCGAGCATGAACGAATTCGCCAACTCCGTGCGTGCGATGCGCCGCCACGAAATCGAACGCATCGGACTGGCATGGATGAGCGGCGTGATGGATGACGCCACCTGCCTGAAAGCCATGACCGACGTATACGATGCGATCATTGACGCTTCATTGAAGTGGGCCGTGCGCCACCAGACCGCTGTATTCGGTTTGGATTCAGCCCCGGCGGATATCACGGTGATCGCCATGGGCCGCTACGGTGGCCGCGAAGTCAACTTCAGCTCCGATGCCGACGCAATTTTGATTTATCGCCCGGCCGATGATGCCGATGATGCGCAGGCCAATGCGTTCGCCAAGAAGGCCGTGGAAGATCTGCGCAACATCCTGCAAGGCCCAACCACCTTCGAGCCGAAGATTGAGCTTGATCTTGATCTGCGGCCGGAAGGCAAGAACGGTCCGATCGTGCGCTCGTATGCATCCTGTGAGGAATACTACGAATCCTGGGCATCCACATGGGAGCATCAGGCACTGCTGCGCGCACGCTATGCTGCAGGAGACGCGGAACTGGCACGCGACTTTCTCATCAATATCGCCGATCCGCTGCGCTACCCAACTGCAGAGCTCAGCGACACCGAACTGCAAAGCATTCGTAAGCTCAAGGCGCGTATGGAAGCCGAGCGACTGCCGCGTGGCGTGCGCCGCGAACGCCATCTGAAGCTCGGCAAAGGCGGACTTTCCGACGTGGAATGGACCGTGCAGCTATTGCAGCTGCAGCATGCAGGTACCATCAAGGACCTGCGTGTCAACGGCACGTTGGAAGCATTGGATGTGCTGGAAGACAAGAAGCTCATCAGTGCCATCGATGCCATTCAGCTGCGCAAGGCGTGGACCACATGTACGGCAGCGCGCAACGGCAACTATCTGTGGTCCGGTCGTGCCAATCAGGCGGATATCTTGCCCGATGACATCTATTCGCTCGGCGGCATCGCCGTGTACCTCGGCTATGGCGCCCACCGCGGCCAGCATTTCGAAAACGATCTGCTTGGCGTGATGCGCAAATGCCGCGACGTATGCCAGCGACTGTTCTACGGTATGACGGAAGAGGATGGTGCCGCTGCTTCAACGGTTGCCGGACGCTCGGGCGGGGCAGCCGGTGTGCCGCAAAAGCCCGCAAAACCGCGCATGCACGTTATCGCTCCGCGCCTGGCGGCCAACCGTCGCCGCGCCCAGCGGTAGGGTGAACACTCGGTGAACATGGCTGTCCGAAAAATGGCGTAAGTTAGATAAGGTCACATAAAGGGTGGCCACCTGTAACCACGAGCGAAAAGGTGAGCCTTGTCTAAAGAAACACCCATGGTCGGCAAAAGCGTTGTGACGCTTGACGACTTGTCTACCAATCAGATTCTCGAAATGTTGCATAAGGCCGAGTACATCGACGCCCATCGCAAGGAAGTCTCGCACACCTGCGAGGGTCGCGTGCTCGCCACCTTGTTCTACGAGCCTTCCACCCGCACCCGCCTGAGCTTCGAAACCGCAATGCTGCGTCTCGGCGGCAAGGTCATCGGCTTCGCTGGCGCACAGCTGGCCTCCGTGACCAAGGGCGAAACGATTTCCGACACCCTGAAAACCGTGTCGAACTACGTGGACGTGGTCGCCATCCGCCACCCGAAGGAAGGCGCCGCGCTGGTGGCCTCCCGCGCAGCATCCGTGCCGGTGATCAACGCCGGCGACGGTGGCCACATGCACCCCACGCAGACACTGGCCGATCTGGCTACGCTGCAGTCCCGTTTCGGCCGCATCACCGACCTGACCGTGGGTCTGTGCGGCGATCTGACGTTCGGCCGCACCGTGCACTCCCTGATCGAAACCCTCTGCCGCTTCGGCAACGTGCGTTTCATCCTCATCAGCCCGGAAGAGCTGAAGACCCCGCAGTACGTGATCGACCGCATCAACGCCACGCCGAGCTGCTCCTACGTGGAAGTGCGCGATCTGGCCTCCGTAATCGGCGACCTCGACGTGCTGTACATGACCCGCGTGCAGAAGGAACGTTTCTTCAACGAAGACGATTACCTGCGCCTGCGCGACACCTACATCCTTGACGAGAGCAAGATGGCCCTCGCCAAGCCGCATATGGCTGTGCTGCATCCGCTGCCGCGCGTCAACGAAATCGCCGTGGAAGTGGACGATGACCCGCGCGCAGCCTACTTCGAACAGGTCAAGAACGGCATGCTCATGCGCATGGCCCTCGAAAGCTCCGTGGTAGGCGATGACCTGCCTGGCTACGAACCGCTCAACCCCAAGGAGGTGCAAGCCTGATGGAAGTCACCAGCATCGTTAACGGCATCATCATCGATCATGTGCCGGCCGGCACCTCGCTGAAGGTACTGGAATACCTGAAGATCGATCCGTCGAAGACCAAGCTCGCGCTGATCATGAACACCACATCCAAGCGCTTCGGCACCAAGGACATCATCAAGATCGAAGACGATAAGGACATCGATCTCGACGTGCTCGGTTTCGTGGCACGTCAGGCCACCGTGGACGTGGTACGCGGCGGGCACATCGTCGAAAAGAAGCAGCCGCACCTGCCCGAGCACATCGTCGGCGTCATTAAGTGCGTGAACCCTCGCTGTGTGACCACCAGCGAGCACGACATTAAGCAGATGTTCCACTTGGTGCACTCCGATCGACTCGAATACCGCTGCGACTACTGCGACGAGGAAGCGAAACTGTGAGCATCACCCTACGCAACATCAAGGTCTGGAACACCGGCGAAATCATCGACCTCGTGGTTCCAGGCCTCGCTGACGCCTACTTCGCCGATACCGACACCGTGCACGATGGTGCCGATATCGATGCCACGGGACTGACCGTGGCCCCCGGCTTCGCAGACCCGCATGTGCACTTCCGCGATCCCGGCCAGACTTACAAAGAGTCCATGGTTTCCGGCTGCCGTGCCTCGGCATCCGGCGGGTACACGAACGTGCTCATCATGCCGAATACGCTGCCTGCACTTGACGGTCAGACGGTGAGTGATGCGGATGCCGCTGCCGATAAGCCCGGTGCACGCGAGATGCGCGAGGCTGGTTTCAGCAATGTCATCGATTTCCTTCAGAACTACGATGCCGCGCATGATGTGAAGCTGCCGGTTCGCTACGACCTGTGCGTGTGCGCATCCAAGGATCGCGCCGGCAAGGAGGCAAGCGACACCGCTGATTGGCTCAAGTATGTGCCCGGATTCGATGATGATGCCAAGACCCCGGCCATGTGGGCTCATCCGGTTACCGCTATCAGTGATGACGGTGCCGCTGTACCCGAGCCGATTCTCGATCAGGTGCTGGCGAATGCCAAGGCTTCCGATTTGTATCTGATTGAGCACTGCGAGCATCACGATACCGGTGCCGTCAATGAAGGTCCGGTGTCTCGCCAGCTTGGTGTCCCCGGCATTCCGGAGGATACCGAGCTCAAGATCGTGGCCCGTGATATCGAAGCCGCACGCCGCACCGGTATCCACGTGCACTTCCAGCATGTAAGCACCGCGATTTCGTTCGAGGCCATTCGCAAGGCCAAGGCCGAAGGACTGCCGATCACTTGCGAAACCGCACCGCATTATCTGGCTTTGAGCGACGAGGCGCTGCTCGAATATGGCACGCTGGCCAAGATGAATCCGCCGCTGCGCTCCGAAGCCGACCGCAAGGCCACCATCGCGGCCATCGCCGACGGCACGGTCGACCTGCTGGCCACCGATCACGCCCCGCACACAATGGATGAGAAAGCCCTGGGATTCCTCGAGGCACCCAACGGCATCATCGGCTTGGAATGCGCCTACGGCGTATGCCACAAGGTGCTGGTGGATGGCGGTCACATTTCGGATGAGCGACTGATCGAGCTTATGTCCGTGGCGCCGGAAGCGCTGATGGGCCATGATGCCACCGATATCGCCGTACTCGTGGAGGACTGGGCCGAGCCAGCGCCTACCGGTGATGATCCGGAAGCGGTGATCGCCGAGGAACGCGAGGCAGAGGAAAGCCACGAAGCTGATCGGACTGCCAAGCGTGAAGGTGTGAATCGTCTGCTTGACTTGAGCCGTGTGGATGATGCCGCACACGTGGATCTGGCCATCTTGAACACCGATGAGGAATGGACCGTGGATCCGGAACGCTTCCACTCCGCCGCACGCAACACCCCGTTCGGCGGCTGGAAGGTCACTGGACGTCCGCTCGCCACCATCATCGGCTCCCAATTCATGTTCAGCCGCCTGTAGAGAACGAAAGGACTTCGATGGATCGCTTGATCGAAGCAATCAATAACGTGCAGAACCCATCCGTCGTGGGTCTGGACCCCACCGAAGCACTGGTACCGCCGCAGGTGGTGGCCAGCTTCGCCGACGAAGTGCGCGACTCGGTGGATTCCCCGGAAGAGCTGCCCGCCGCACAGCTGGCGGTCGCCTACTTCGAATTCAACCGCACCATTATCGATGCGGTGGCCGATATCGTGCCTGCGGTCAAGCCGCAGATCGCCATGTACGAGGCGCTCGGTCCGGCTGGTGTGGATGTGTACACGATGACCTGCGAATACGCCGCCCAGCAGGGCCTGTACGTGCTTGGTGACGTGAAGCGCGGCGACATCGGCTCCACGGCTGCCGCCTATGCCCATCACTTGAACGGTGTTTCCGCCGCTGCGGAAGATGGCACTGCTTTCGACCCGTGGCATGAGGATGCCGTGACCGTGAACCCGTATCTCGGCACGGATGGCATCACGCCGTTTGTTCAGGCCGCCACCGAAGCCGACAAGGACATTTTCGTGCTGGTGCGCACCTCCAACCCGTCCTCCAGTGAGCTGCAGATGCTCGATCTGGCGGACGGCAAGAAGGTCTACGAGCATGTGGCCGACCTTGTGGAAGGCTGGGGTGCCGAAACCATCGGCGAACACGGCTACTCCCGAGTAGGTGCCGTGGTCGGTGCCACGCATCCGGAAGAAGGTCGTGCACTGCGTGCCCGCATGCCGCACACGTTCTTCCTGGTGCCGGGCTACGGCGCTCAGGGTGGTACCGCTCAGGATGTCGCCGGCATGTTCGACGCCGATGGCAGTGGCGCGCTCGTCAACTCTTCCCGCGGCATCATCGGCGCATGGAAGAAGAGCGGCAAGTACTCCGAATCCATGAGCGCCGATGAGGCACTGGATTTGGTTGCCGAAAGCGCCCGACAAGCCGCTCTCGATATGCGCGACGCCCTGCGCATCGCCGTCTATCGCTGATCGGCGGACCAGAACTGAGACAAGGAATCTTATGACTACCTTCACTCCAACGCATGATGTGGTGGCTGAAGCCACCGCAGCGGGATTCTTCCCGCCGCGCCACACCGTGGAAGTCACGGCAGTACGCGAACTGACCGACCATGTGGTGCGCTTGACTTTCCGCGACGCGTTCATTGCCTCCCATGCCAAGCCCGCACAATTTGTTAACCTGTTCACGCACGACGATTTCATGTTGATGCCTCGCCCGTTCGGTGTCAGCGAAGTCGAGGGCGACGAGGTCAGTGTGATCTTCGCAGTCATTGGCCACGGTACTGAGCAGCTTGCGCAGCTTGAAGTCGGCGACACGGTGGACGTACTCGGTCCGCTCGGCCGCGGCTTCAACCTGAAGCAGGACGCCAACTACATCCTTGTCGGTGGTGGCCTTGGCGTACCTCCGCTGGTGTACGCGGCACAGAAAATCGCCGACATGGCCGGTTCCGTGGCAACCTCCGTAATCGGTTACCGTGACGCCCACTTCGGTGAGGAATTCGTCTCCCGCTACACCGATCGCTCCTTCAGCATCGACAACGCCCAAGGCAATGTCGTTGATCTGCTGAACCAACTGGAACAGTCCGGCGAGCTCTATGTCACCGATCATGCGCCGATTATTCTCTCCTGTGGTCCGTTGCCGATGATGAAGGCGGTCGCCCAGTGGGCCGCCGAACGTGATATGCCGGCACAGCTCAGCATGGAACAGCGCATGGGCTGCGGTTACGGAACCTGCGTGCTGTGCACCGTGGACACGGTAGACGGTCGACTCAAGGTGTGCTCCGATGGCCCGGTATTCACCCGCGAACAGCTCGGATGGGGGGAGTGACGATGAGCCTTACCACAGCAACGACTGCCGCACGTCAAACCGACAAGCACATCAACATCTACGAGCCGCACGAGTGGAAGCATTCGACCAAGGTGGCTGGCGTCACTTGGAAGAACCCGGTCGGTACCGCTTCCGGAACCTTTCAGTATGCCGCCGTCCGCTGGTTCTATGATGTCAGCCAGCTTGGCGCGGTGTCCACCAAGGGATGCTCGCCGATTCCGTGGGAAGGCAATCCGTCCCCACGCACGGCGGAAGGCCCCGCATCGAACCTCAACGCCGTCGGTCTGCAGAATCCCGGCGTGGACCATTATCTCGAAGATGACCTGCCCAAGCTGAAGAAAGCCGGCGCATTGGTGGTGGCCAATGTGGCGGGTCACTGCGATGACGATTACATGCAAGTGGTCGCCAAACTTGCCGATTCCGATGCGGACATGCTCGAAATCAACGTCAGCTGCCCGAACGTGACCCACGGTGGCATGAGCGTCGGCACCGATCCCGTGGCCTTGGCCGCGCTGATGGACAAGCTGCGCCCGATGACCGACAAGCCGATGATCGTCAAGCTCACGCCGAACGTCACCGACATCACCGTGCCGGCTCGCGCGGCCGTGGAACATGGTGCCGATGCGCTGAGCATGATCAACACCGTGCTCGGCATGAGGCTCAATATCCGCACCGGTGAGCCGATCATCGCCAACAAAACCGGCGGTGTGTCCGGTCCGGCCGTGCTGCCCATTGGCATCGCCGCCGTATACCGCGTGCGTACCGCGTTGCCGGAGATTCCAATCATCGGCATCGGTGGCATCGACTCCGGTGAAAAGGCGTTGGAATACTTGTACGCCGGCGCGAATGCCGTGGAAGTGGGCGCGGCAGCGCTCTTCGACCCGGTGGCACCGCTGCGCATCGCCCGTGAATTGGATGACCTGTTGGACGAGCGTCCCGAGCTCGCTGCTAAACTGGCCGCAGGCAAAACTTGGAGGTAAATGCTATGGCAGAAACGCTTGCACATCGTTTTACGGAATTCCTGCTGGAATCCAACGCATTGAAGTTCGGCGACTTCACGCTGAAGTCCGGCCGCCAGAGCCCGTACTTCATCAACGCCGGTGCTTTCGATGACGGCAAGAAGATCGCGACTTTGGGTGCTTTCTACGCCGAGAAGATCAGCCAGGCCATCGTGCACAACACGATTCCGCGCGACATCGACACCGTGTTCGGCCCGGCATATAAGGGCATTCCGCTGGCTGTCTCCACCGCCATCGCACTGACCGCAGGTCATAACATGACCGTCGGTTACACCTTCGACCGCAAGGAAAAGAAGGATCACGGCGACGGCGGCTGGATGGTCGGCACCCCGCTCACCGACGGCATGAAGGTGCTGCTCGTGGACGATGTGATGACCGCCGGCACCGCAGTGCGCGAGGTCATTCCGAAGCTCAAGGCCGAAGCCAACGTCGAGGTCGTGGGTCTGGTGCTCTCCGTGGATCGTATGGAGAAGACCAAGGATTCCGACCTGTCCGCAGTCAAGGCTGTGGAGCAGGAGTTCGGCTTCCCGGTGCTCGCCATCGCCAACGTACGCGAGATCTTCGACGCCGCCGCCAAGATGAAGAAGGCTGACGGCACCCCGCTGCTCGACCATGACATCAAGCAGCGCGCCGACGCCTACCTCGAACAGTACGGGGCGTGATTCGGCTCATAGCAGTTTATGAAAGCGGGCATTATGCCCGCTTTCTTCGTAAGTTGCCGCTACTACAATCATGCAATGAACAGACCGTAGAGGAGCTGGCATGGGCAATATCACGGACGATATTCGGGAGCATTTTGACACTTTTGCCGAACTGCCGTTCAACGAGACGGACAGCTTGGCGTTGGCGCAGTTGGCGTATGCGCGCATGCCGGATAACGTGCCGCGATATCAGGCGAATCCACAGGTAGCAGTCGAATCTGCAGAACAATCATCTCTGCCGATGGTGTCCGTTCGCGAGCTTCTGCGTGCGGAATGCTATGACGCCATGTTCGGCAGAGTATGGTCGCCGCAGATGAACGTGGATTTGCTACGTGCGATGTGCGAAAACCCGCGTTGGCGGAACCTCCGCGTTGGCGAATACGTGGATGAATTCGATCCGGAAACCACCAAGCAGTTCTCGGCATGCGCGTTCGCAATCGGAGACGCGGCCAACACCCTGTATATATCGTTCCGCGGCACCGACAGTTCCATCATCGGCTGGAAAGAGGATTTCACGATGGCCTTCCGCAGGCCGGTCGCCTCACAGGAGGCAGCAACGGAATATCTCGCCAACGTAGCACAGCGTTGGAATGGTCCGATCATGGTCGGAGGCCATTCCAAAGGCGGCAATCTTGCGGTATACGCCGCCGCCTGCGCGCCGGCCGGAATCCAGGACCGTATTGCCGCAATCTTCTCCCACGATGGCCCTGGTTTTGATGACGATTTCTTTGCCCTGCCTAGCTTCAAACGCATCGAATCCAAGGTGCACAAGTCGGTGCCTGGCTCCTCGATCATCGGCATGCTCTTCGAAACCCGTGAACAGTTGAGCGATGGCTATACCGTGGTCAGTAGCGATGGCATCGGCATCATGCAGCACTTCGCTTTGCACTGGCAAATCGATCATGGCCAATTCGTGCAAGCAGATGGGCTTACGCCCAGCGCGCAGTACTTGGCGCGTACGGTCAACGGCTGGATGGCGCAATTCGATGACGAGCATCGCCGCCGGTTCATTGAGAACCTGTTCGCCATCTTCGAAGCCAGTGGATACCGCACATTCGGCGAAATGACAGCACATTGGACGCAGTCACTGCCGTTGATGCTTGCATCCGCGCGCAATATCGACGCCGAAGATCGCGATGTGATGATTGAAGTAGTCAAAGGATTCGCAGCAACCGCTGCCAGCGCAGTGCTGCCAGCCAAGTAACACTGCGATCACTACAGTTGCTAAGCCAGCCCAGGTCAGCGGCGAGCCATCGACAATATCGAAAATGAACTTTAGGTGACATTGCCCCAGCGCAGCAATCAACCTCAGTACAGTGGAAGTATGAAGGAAGGTTCTGGCAAACGGAAGATCAGCGTCGTCGCCGCCGTGGTTGTCGTTGCGCTGATAGTGTTTGCAATGACGTTTGCAGTGGGGCGTTTGTTGAAGGATCCCACCACTGACCAAGGATATCAAGCAGTCGCATCCAAAGTGGCAAAGGCGCAATCGGAAACACAGACCAATCGCGGGAAAACCAAAGCGCTCACCAAGCAGCGTGATGAGTTGCGCAGTCAGGTGAAAACGGAGAAGCAGCAGTCCGAAAAAGATCTGCAATTGGTTCAGCAGTATGCTGCGGAACCTGATTCCAGCAAACCTGATTTGATTCTGGAATCCATCAGCCCGGATATCGACCCGCTGTACACGGAGCTCGGCGGCGGCATCGACCTGTACTACTATCCGAGGTTCACAGTGCGCAACAACACCGGGCATGTGATGTATGGCGCCAGCTTGGATTACCAGGTCATCGGCAAAGACGGTGGCGTGGTGGATGGTGACGAGAGCGCATACGTGTCGAATGTGGTGATCTATCCCGGTAAAACAGTGGTACTTGAGGACATGCTCAAAGACGCCGGATACTCCGGAGATACCATCAAGCCTGTCAAATTCTCCGCGTCGGTAACGAATCCCAAATATCCAGACTCCACGCAGAGCGTCGAAGGACAGTATGCCGATGATGTGAAGACGGTGGTGATTCCATGAGCAATGATACGAGCGACGATATGAACGATGATGAAGCACATGGTACTCGTGCGAACGCAGGTGGCTCGAACGCAGCCGTCTCGAATGCCGATGGCGCGAACCAGCACGAGCTGAAGCATGCTTGGGAGCATGAGCCGCAAACAATAGGCGATCGCATCTTTACCTTGCTCGATGATGGTTTGACCAAGTTGAAAACAATGCCAATCGACACGATGGTCAGTGACGCATCCCAACGGGCTGTCCGCATTGCGCACGCCGCAGTGAAGCCGCTTACTATTCTTGCCGTCCTCGCTGTGTTGGTTGGCGTTGGCGTAGCTGGTTGGACAGCGGGCGGCTATTCTGTGGCGGTGCAGAACAGTCCGGAATATCACCGGGAAACCGAAAAGCTCAAGTGGGCGACCAGCGATCTAATGGAATCAAAACAGGACGTTGAGAATCGAAACCGACAGATCAGGCAAGCGCAAAGTCAACTTGATGAGATTGCGCAGCAGCGCAAACAGTACGGGCAGATTGTAAGCGAAATCAAACAAGCCCAGCAGCAGTCGGAAGATCCGAAAATCACGGTGACCGCCATCGCTGATTATACGAAGTCGTTCACGTATTACACGGTGCCGATTACTGTGCACAACAATACGCAGGATACGTTGACGCGCTTCACCCTCTACTATCAGGCGGTGGATGGATCCGGCAATGTGGCACATAACGGGTTCGCGATGGGGGAGAGCGGCACCACGTGCGCGCCGAATGCGGATTGCGCGATTCGCATCTTCGATATGTACAATCCCGCCGGCACGAAAATCATCCCAGTGTCATGGAATGTGACCACACAAAGCGGCGAAAGCAGTAACGGGCGTTACGGTGCCGATGTGCTCAGCAGGCAGTTCTAGTTCATGTTCTAGTTCTCATGGGTGCAGACTGGTTTAGTTTGGTTCGGCAGATTGAGTTGTAGAGCGTTTTGAGAGCCACTGATGACTCTCGATAACTCTCGTGAGCTCGCCGAAAACAATAGAGGCTCCCTGATGGGAGCCTCCTCAATGCAATGCGGTTTCGCTAGTTGATGAGCTTGTAGCCATGATCGGCGACCACGGACTTGAGCTTCTCAAGATAGGTTTCGGCGGCCTTCGAGAGCTTAGCGCGCTCATTGGTGATCCAGCCGACCAGCATGGTTTCGTCGGAATCGAGCGGAACCGTGACAATCTTCTCATTGTTGAGATCGCCATTGTCGATGCCGGTGCACACGGTGTAGCCGTTAAGACCGATGATGAAGTTCAGGATCGTGGCGCGGTCGGTCACGTTGATCTGCTTGGGGGAGTACTCCGGCCAGACGGCTTCCTCATAGAAGTAGAAGGAGCCTTCCTCGCCCTGCTCATACTGGATGAACGGGTATGGCTTCAGATCTTCCATCGTGATGATCTTCTTGGCGGCCAGCGGATTGTTGCGGGAAATGAACACGTGCAGCGGAGCGCGGAACAACGGATGGAACTCCAGATGCTTTTCACGCAGCAACTTGCCGATCACATCCTTGTTGAAGTCGGACAGGTAGAGGATGCCGATTTCGGACTGCATGTTGGCGACCTGGTTGATGATGTCGCGTGTGCGGGTCTCGCGGATGGTGAACTCGTATTCGTCGGACTTGATGGAGTTGATCATCTCCACGAACGCCTCGACGGCGAACATGTAATGCTGGGTGGAGACCTGGCACAGCTGTTTGCGCGGCTTGGCGTGCTTGTAACGCTCTTCCAGAAGATCGGCCTGATCGAGCACCTGACGAGCGTAGGTGAGGAATTCCGCACCGTCCACGGTCAGCGCGATGCCTTGGGAGGAGCGGGTGAAGATTTCAATGCCGAGCTCGTTCTCCAGTTCCTTCACGGAGGAGCTCAGTGCCGGCTGGGAGACGTAGAGGGCGTGGGAGGCCTCGTTCATCGAACCGCATTCGACGATCTTGACGATGTATTTCAGCTGAAGCAGAGTCATAAGATTCATTTATAGCAGCGAGGCTGGCCGTTGTTAAGGTTATAGCTTTTGATTTCAGAATAGGTGGCGAATAGTGAGATACGATGCGGTCTCTGCCTATAATGACCTTGGTTTGTTTATGCATCGGAGCATAAGGGGGTAAGCAGTGGCTGATAAGGATTATGTATACCCGGAAGTGGGAGATGCATTGCGCAAGGCTCGCGAGGATGCGGGCATGAGCCAGGATCAGTTGGCTGAGCGTTCCGGAATCTCCCGTATCACCATCAGTCGTATCGAACAGGCGCACATCAACCCGTCATTCCGTTCTTTGGAGGCGCTGGCACAGGGCATGGGGCGCAAATTGACAATCAGCTTCGACGCTGAAGACAAATCTGTCAAGTAATTGACCGTAATTATCCGCGTAATCGTTCGTATGTACGCGCAAATTACGACCCTTGCGCGTACATACGGAAGATTTAGCGGGTGAAAACGTTCGTATGTACGCGCAGGCTACGATAGATGCGCGTACATACGAACGTTTTGGCCGTGCATTTTGTCTCAATGTACGCGCAGGGTTCGTTCGGTGCGCGTACATACGGAGGGTATTCGTAAGGGATCGGTCGATTACAACGCGTACAGCGGATTACAGCTGCACGCCGAGCTGTGCGAGACTATCGCGAGCCGCAATCGCGCCCTCGAACAGAATGCCGTGAATGCCCACTTCGTTGGCACCGACCACGTTCTTGGCGGTGTCGTCGAAGAACACGCACTGTTCGGCCTGCAAGTCGAAACGCTGTAGCGCCAGCTCATAGATATCCGCATTCGGCTTGTGCATTTTCTCCACGCCGGACACCACGGTGCCGTCCAGCAGCTGTTCGATGCGTGGGAACTTTTCGAACGCCAGATGGAAGGTTTCATGCGACCAGTTCGTCAAGCCCCAAACGCCATAACCGTGCGATTTCAGGTCGGCGAGCAGTTCAACCATGCCAGGCAAAGTACGGGGCAGGGCATCCGCGTAATGGTCGATGTAGTACTTGAAAATCTGAGCGATATCCTCGCCTTGTTCGCGCACCACGTCCGGGTAGATGTCGGCGAAATCCTCACCGGCATCCATACGGTCCTCATAATGGAAGAATCCATGCGGGTCGTCTGGCGCGCAGATGGCGGCGACCACATCATCAGGGAACTTGCCTTCCAGGCAGGCACGCGTATTCCAATCCAGCAGTACGCCGCAGAAATCAAAAATCACATCGGTGATGGGGGAGTGAGTCATTGCATCTCCTCAAACATGAAGCAGACAGTATTGAGTCTCAGTGTACTTTGAGGCGGAACTAAGCAATCACATCGGCGATGGCATCGGGAATCGTGCGGATCACATCGCTCGCAATGATGGGATGGCCAAGCGTCAGGAATTGCTGGCGATGCTCACGCCCGCCAATCAACTCCGGCTCCTGCCAGCCATGCTGTTCGGATTCGGATGCGATGGCAGCGGCCGCCCCATGCAGATATGCCGCAGCAGCAACGGTTTCCGCTGTAGTAATGCCGCCAGGCTGCTGGGCGAGCAACGCGCCAAGCAACCCGGCCAGCACGTCGCCGGCGCCAGCGGTAGCCAACCATGCTGGAGCACTGCCGGACACGTACACATGATCTTCGTCTACCACGATGGTGACCGCGCCCTTGAGCAGCACCGTGGCACCGGTCAGCTCATGAGCGCGCTGGGCTGCGGCCAATGGGTGCAGCATAACGTCGGTGGCGGTGTAGGGTTCGCGCACTGCGGCAGCGTTGGCGGCATCGTCAGTACCCAAAGCAGCCGCGGTACCGGCGGCATCGTTGGCTGCCGCATCGTTCAGGTTGGATTCCTCCTGTGCCGCAGACGAACGTTGCTCCAGACGATTCAGCAGCGCGGCCATCTCACCGGCATGAGGAGTGATGACCACCTGACCGGGCACATGCTCAGGCAGTAGATCCAGAGCACCGGCGTCCACCACCAGCGCAGGCATATCGTACGCGGCGCCGGTATTGGCATCAGCATCCGCGTTCTCAGCGTCGGCGCGGGAAGTCTGCGCCGAATAATGCTTGAGCAGGGCGGCGATGGTTTCACGCTGCAAATCAGCATCCGCGCCTTCGGCATCGGCTGTAGGCACGCCGGAGCCAACCACCCAGGACTGCACATGACCTTTGCCGAGCACCGCTTCCGGAACAGCAGCCAACACCATGGTTTGCGCGCGCTCCGGACCCAGATAGCGAATCATGCCGGTATTGGCACGAGCGGCAGCACGAGCGGTGAGCACGGCGGCACCCGGGTAACGCTGCGAACCGGTCACCAGACCGACCACGCCGCGCGCATACTTGGAATCCTCATAGTGCGGCAATCGAATCGCATCCGAGGCAAACAGGTGATCGACAACCTCCACAGTGGGTTCCACATCATCGATGGCGAAGCCAAAGTCAACCAGCTGAATGCGACCGCAGCCGAACGTTGCCGGCGGCAGTACCGCGCACGGCTTCATGGCACCAAATGTCACCGTCACATTTGCAGGCAGGTATGAGCCGGGCAGCGAACCATCGTCAACACCAACACCGGACGGCGTATCCACGGCAAGAATCAATGGAAAATCGCGGGAGGATTCACGGCCGGGCAGGGCAGGTTCATTCGGCACTTCGCCGTCAAGCCCAACGGCTGCAGCCAAAGCGGCTGGAATACCGCGCAATGCACCATGAATGCCGATGCCGGTCATCGCATCAATCACCAAGTGCGACTTATTGATCAAGGCAACGGCAGCTTGCAAGCGTTCGCCGGCTTCGCCTGCTGAGAATCCTGAAGAGCAGCCGGGGATTTCCGCGGCGGGATCAAGCACCAATACTTTGCCGCCGGCGCGCACGAATTCCGCAAAACCAGTCTCATGCAGCGACTTGCCGACAGCCACGGCGGTCACCGCGGCACCTTCCTGAGCCAAGGCGGCTGCGGCGAACAGGCCATCGCCGCCATTGTCGCCCGCACCGGCGAGCAGCACAATGGAGGAATCCTCAAGTGCCAGATCCTCATCGTCCAGCATGCCGGCAGCGGTATGCGCCACAGCCTGCGCAGCCATACGCATCAACGGTACGCCTTTATCGAGCAGCGGACGTTCCATGTCACGTACCGTCTGTGCGTCATAAGCGCTGTGCAGCAGCAGTTCGCGGCGGTCGACATCATCGGCGTATTCCATGGCAATCCCCTTCACGGTGCAGGTATGTTCTGGAGTCGATTCTAGCCGGTTTGTGCTGGGCTTGCCTGCAGCGAACGCTGGGATGATGCCGATGGCTGGCTGATTCTTCACGGCTTCCGTTACTATGGTCTGTTGGTTATTTTTGAGATGCTGCACAGATGTGTAGGTAACAGATTGTAAGAAAGCGAAGGGTGAGGTATGGCGATTGAGGCACAGGGTCTGGAGATTCAGATCGGCGCGCGTACCTTGCTGCACCCCACCAACTTCCATGTGGCCAAGGGTGACAAGATAGGTCTGGTGGGCCGCAACGGCGCCGGTAAGACCACGCTGACCCGCGTGATCACCGGCGATATGCTGCCCACTGCCGGCAAGGTTCGCGTATCCGGCAAGCTTGGCTATCTGCCGCAGGATACGCATGCCGCAGATCCGAATCAGACCGCACTCGACCGTATGATGAGCGCGCGCGACATCGCCACCATCATCAACCGCATTCGCAAGGCCGAAAAGGAGATGACCGACCCGGATCCGGATGTGATGACGAAGGCCATGGCCCGGTACGACAAGGCCATGCAGGATTTCGATAAGGCCGGCGGCTATGCGGCCCAGTCCGAGGCAATCTCCATGGCGGCTTCGCTTGGCTTGCCGCAGGAGACCATGCAGCAGGAGCTCGGCACGCTCTCCGGTGGTCAGCGTCGCCGTATCGAACTGGCTCGCATCCTGTTCTCGGATGCCGACACTCTGATTCTTGACGAGCCGACCAACCATTTGGATGCCGATTCCATTGAATGGCTGCGCGGCTACCTGAAGAAATACGAGGGCGGATTCCTCGTGATCTCCCACTCCACCGAACTGCTGGATGAAGTGGTGAACAAGGTCTGGCATCTTGATGCGCAGCTCGGTCAGATCGACATGTATTCGCTGAGCTGGAAGGCCTACCTGCATCAGCGCGTGGTGGATGAGGAGCGTCGCCGCCGCGAACGTGAAGTGGCGGAGAAGAAGGCCGAACGCCTGATGAAGCAGGGCATTCGTCTGCACGCCAAGGCTACCAAGGCCGTTGCCGCCCAGAACATGATGCGTCGCGCCGAAAAGCTGCTGTCCGAAACCTCTGAGGCGCAGAAGAAGGAGAAGGTGGCGGATATCCGCTTCCCGGAGCCCGCGCCGTGCGGCAGGACGCCAATCATGGCCAAGGATATTTCCAAAGCGTATGGTTCCAACATCGTGTTCGCCGGTGTGAATCTGGCGATTGATAAGGGCTCTCGTGTGGTGATTCTTGGCTACAACGGTGCTGGTAAGACTACGACGCTGCGCTTGCTGGCGCATATTGAGGAGCCGGACACCGGTTCGGTGGATTATGGCCACGGCTGCAAGATTGGCTATTTCGCCCAGGAGCACGATACGTTGGATTTGGATGCCACTGTGTTGGAGAACCTGCAGCATGTGGCGCCCGAATTGGACGACACTCATGCGCGTTCGATTCTCGGCTCGTTCCTGTTCTCCGGCGATGACGCGATGAAGCCGGCGCGCGTGCTCTCCGGCGGTGAGAAGACCCGTCTGGCATTGGCGACTCTGGTGACCTCGCGCGCCAATGTGCTGCTGCTCGATGAGCCCACCAACAACCTTGACCCGGCCTCCCGTGAGGAGATTTTGAAGGCCATCGCCAAGTATGAGGGTGCCATCGTGCTCGTCACCCACGATGAGGGTGCCGTCGAGGCCCTGAACCCGGAGCGCGTGCTGCTTATGCCGGACGGCGACGAGGATCTGTGGAACGACTCCTACCTAGAATTGGTTGCAGAGGAGTAAAGGAGATAGTTATGACCACTGCAAGCGGACAGAAGATTGCCATTGTTACCGGTAGCGCACTGGGACTCGGCTACGAGTTCGCCAGCCAGCTGATCGAAGCCGGTTGGCTGGTGGCCGGCGTCGATTTCAACGCTGAGCGCCAGACCGAATTGACCGCGCAATGGCCGGCCGAATCCTACCGTGCCTATGTGGGCGATATTACCGATGAGGACTTCGTGCGCAAGTCCGTGGCGGAGATCGCATCCTTCGGCCATATCGATCTGCTTATCAACAACGCGGGCCAGCCATCCTTCAAGGTGCCGACCGCTTACGAGGCTGCGGACGTGGATAAGTGCTTGAAGGGTTTGAAGGGCATGATTCTGTGGACCGTGGAAACCTTGAAGGCCTGTGGCGAGCAGGACGTCAAGATCGCGCAGATCATGAGCACCGCCGCCACCCGCGGTAACGCAAACGAAAGCGTGTACTGCGCCACCAAGTGGGGTGAGAAGGGCTACACCAAGAGTCTGCAGGCCGCATACAAGGGCACGAGCGTCAAGGTCGTGGCCGTCTACCCGGGCGGTATCGATACCGCGTTCTACCGTGACAGCCACGATTACGTGTCTGAGGAAAAGCAGCACACGTTCATGCAGCCCGGTCCGCTGGCCGAAGTGATTCTGTTCAACCTCATCAACGAGGCCAACCTCACCGTCACCGACATCGAAATCAACCGCAACAGCTGAGGCCGGGGCCCACTTCCGCGCAGTTACTGCCTGGTCTGACAGTCGGAGAGGCAGTAACTGCGCGTACCGTGACGCTCAGTCCAGATGATGCAACGCGCGAATAATCCTGCAACGGTCTTCAATAGTTCCCTCATCGGCACACATCGTCGCATACCAGCGCGGATTACGCAGGGTTTCTGCTCCGGAATCATCAGTGTCGATGAGCGTATGCAGGTCATTGGCGTACTGGAAATGCAGATGGCTGAGCAGCCCGCCCTCACTGAACGCAGCACGCGAAGGCAACGGCGCAATGGTCAGCAGCCAACGGAATGGGCTATCTTCCGCATGCGAATCATCGGTCACGAACACATAAGTCGGTGAGCCCTCCAAGCCATGTGCAATCACATGATCGATGCGATAGTCATAGGCGTCAAGGTTCGTGTTGTCTTCCGCATACCAGGTGATACACACATCGGCGTCCGCGTTTTCAGGCTCGCCGACGGTCCAATACCCAATATGAATGATGTTCTCCGGGCTGGTGGTAGAGCAGGCCATAGCCCAGAACTTGCGGATGCCGTTCGCTGCCATCGGCGCCATCTGAGGATTGGCAAGCACAGCCTGCTCCGCCTTGTCCCAAGTACTGCGAATAGTTTCATCCTCGGCATCAATATAATGCTCGAAGCTCTCCCAGTCCCCAAGCCAGTCGGTGAGTTTGAAGTTTGCTGATCGGTCACTCATCATGTACCTCTTTCGATTGTTATTCGGTTTTTGAATAAGGATGTTCTAGGTTGATGATGGAGGTGCACCAGCCGGCGGCGAGTTCCTCGTCATGCGTGACTACGAGCACGGTTTTGCCTTGTGCGGCGAGCTGGTGGAGAAGTTCGCCCACCTGTTCCATGTGGTATCGGTCGAGGCCGCTGGTCGGCTCGTCCAGAATGATGAGATCCTTGCCGCACATCAATGCCGATCCGATAGCCACGCGCTGTTTCTGGCCACCGGACAGACTCATCGGATGCCGGTCGACGAACTGTGTCAGGTCCAAATCCTCGAGCACCTGATTGCAGCGTTCGATAATTGCCGGATCGGTTTCGTTAAGGCCGAGCAGTAATTCCTCGCGCACACTGTCGGAGAACAGCTGGTAGTTGACGTCCTGCATGACCAGGAATCCGGTACGCGTAAGATCGCGTGGCTTGGCTGGTTTGCCATTCAGCATCACTTTGCCGGATACCGGTTTGATTAGGCCAGTGAGCGTACGGACCAGCGTGGTTTTGCCGCAACCATTATGGCCCATCAAGCCGATGATTTGGCCGGAATAGAAATCAAGGTCCGGGATGGTTCGTGAGAATCCGTCGCGTCCGCGGTAGCCGATGCTGAGATGGCGCGTGGACAGTAGCGGTCTTGAATTTGAGCTGGACGGCTGCGCAAGATTGTGCTGCATAGATGCCGAACCGGAACCGTCGCCCATATTGGAAGCCGTAAGTTCGCGTTCGTTCGTTTGCGATTCCAGTAGCGCGATGCGTTGCCTGTACGGCTGCAGATCAAGCGTGCGCAATCCCATTGCGGCGATGCAGCCGGGGGAGAGCGCGAGGAATTCGCTGGCTTCGTATTCGTGTGATATGCGCCCGTTGTCGAAGATGACGTATCGGTCGGCGATGCCGTTCAGCCAGGCAAGCCGATGCTCGGCGACAACAATGGTCATACCTGAAGCTTTCAGTTGCGCGATGAGCTCGCGCATTTCCGCGATTGCCACCTTGTCCAGATTGCTGGTGGGTTCGTCCAACACGAGCAGCTTCGGATGCAGCATGGTGGCCGCAGCTAAGGCGATGCGCTGCTTCTGGCCGCCTGATAGATGGAAGATGCTGCGATCCAGCAAGGGTTCGATAGCAAATCGCTGCGCGGTCTGTACGATTCGGTGGTTGATTGCTTCCGGTTCCAAACCCATGTTTTCCGCGGGGAATGCCAGTTCGTCGATGACTTTGGCGTTGAAATATTGGGTTTTTGGATTCTGGAATACGCTGCCGACTACAGGGGTAAGTCGGTCGATTGATTCTGCAGCGGTATCGAATCCGCAGGTACGCTGC
Source organism: Bifidobacterium colobi (assembly GCF_018555455.1). Lineage (GTDB taxonomy): Bacteria > Actinomycetota > Actinomycetes > Actinomycetales > Bifidobacteriaceae > Bifidobacterium > Bifidobacterium colobi. Next base: position 238,191 of record NZ_JAFEJU010000004.1, read on the forward strand.
TCTCCGTTGAATTCGCCGTGGAAAAATTGGGGAATCAGACCGTTGATGATGCGCGAATACGTGGTTTTACCGCATCCGCTGGCACCACACAGCACAACGCACTGTCCGCTCGGAATGCTCAACATGGTGTTGATTACAGCAGGTTCGTCGGCATGGTCATAAGTAAACGACACGTTGTTGGAATAGACTTCTGCGGTCATTATCGAATCACCCTGGCAATATCAAGCACCAACGGAATCATTACGACAATCATCATGAGCCAATCCACGATTCGCATGCGGATTTCAGTACGCGAGGTGTGCACGCCTTCACGGCCAAGGCCTTTGGTCAGTGCCGCCACAGACAAATCCTGAGCCACATTGGTGGCGTTCATCAACAACGGGATGAAGATGTATTCCAATGATTGCGCGGGATGACGAACCAATCCCCATCCGCCTGAGGCGATACCGCGCAGGGCCATCGCATTGCGAATCTGCCGGTAATCCTCGGCTATGGTGGGAAAGAAGCGAATCACGACCACGCAAGGGATTACCACGGATTCAGGCGCATGCATGCGACGCATCGCACAGATAAATGCGCTGGGGGAGGTGGTTGTGAACGCGTATGCGCCGGTGATGAAACATGGCAGCATCATCGTGCAGCCAACCGACAAAGCGGCAACCACATGCAGCCACGGCAAACCAAAAGCGTCTGGATCCAGGAAACCCAATCCGGTAAGTACGGCAAAGGTGAGGCCGAAATTCGCGGTCATTTTCCAACGGCCCGCAACCGCAAGCGGCACCAAAAACAACAGAACCATGATGATCTGCGTAATGACGCTGACGTGGAAGAACAGCATGAGATTTGCGGCCAGGAGCAGGAATAGCTTGGTCCGCGGATCAAGTAGCATCAGACGATGCCGGCCTTGATGAAGTGCTTCTTCATCATCTTCTGGCCAAACCAGCCGCCGATAATCGCGCACACCAAGATCGCGGCCATCGAGATGAAGAACGTGCCGGTGTTAATGTTCGCGAACACGCCATCAATGTAGGCCGCATCCTTGCCGCGAGCCTGAAGGCTGGCGATATAGGCGTCCCTCATGAACCAGAGCGGCAGAATCGGACCGGTGAGCCCATAGGATAACACCACGTAGCTGACCAGCAGCAGCGCCTTGCTCTTGTACTTGCCAACGCGGGCAATCACATCGGCGGCCACCGGGAATACGATGCTGGCGATGAACGAGAGCACGAAATGACCGGAAATGAAGAGGAACAGGCCAATGACCACGCCCATGACGGTAATGCCACCGAATTTGCCGAGTCGTGCGGCCAGCAGCATGTAGACGCAGCCGGAAATCAAGGCGGCGATGGCAGGCAGGAAAATGGAGCCGAAACCACCGGTGAACAGGGTACTGACCAACGTGGCCACGCACACCATCACAAAGTACAGTGCGGCGAACACGCCGATGGTGATGAGGTCGGCGACCTCGAGTTTACCGGTATTAGCAGGTTTGCCGGAGCTCTGATTAGCGGTCTGGGCGGTGTTGTCTGCGGGCGAATGCGAAGCGGTCACAATACTTTCCGTTTCATGCGAGGGAACTTATACCTCTCGCCAATGTATCGGGGATTGGGAGGAAAGGCAATACCTAATTTTGGAATCGGATGGTGGCTTGGAACTTGGTTGGTTCCGGCTGGCTGAGTTCCAGGGTGGCGTGCATGGCTTGGCAGGCGGCGTCTGCGATGGAAAGGCCAAGGCCCACGCCCGGTGTGGCGCTGATGCGTGAATTCTGGCCGCGATGGAACGGCTGAATGAGTTCGGCCAAATCGTCGGGTAGCGTTTCATCGGTGGAATTAGTCACGGTCAGCATTACGCCAGTCGTGGATTGACTGTCAGCGCCATTGCTGTCATCATCAGCGTTGCCCTCCACGGCAGCATTAGTATGCATTGCGGTGCTGATTGCAATATCAATGGACCCGTTGTCCACGTTATGTACTGCGGCGTTTCGCAACAGATTGCTTACTGCCAATCCCAGTAATGCAGGGTTCGCGGACACTGCAGCATCACCTTCGATGCTGACGGCAATCTTGGCTTGGGCGACTGCATCATCAATATCAACAAGTGATTGTTCAACGAATTCATGTAAGTCAATGCTGCTCGCAATCTGAGCCTTATCGCCGCCAATCGTGCCGCTTTGAATGCGAGACAACGTAAGCAACGCCTGCACGAGTTCGGCGCCTCGTCTATTGGCTGCGAGCGCACGACGCACCGATGGCTCCACGTCGGCTGGGAAGCGGCCTTGGGAGAGCGGCGCGTCAAGATTGGTTTCCACTGCGGCGATGGGCGTGCGCAGTTCGTGCGAGGCATTGGATACGAATCGTCGTTCGGCTGCCGCGCTGGCTTCCACGCGGTCGAGCATGCCGTTGATGGAATCGACCAGTCGGTCGATGTCGTCATGGCCGGGTTTCACATTGATTCTGGCGCTTAAATCATTCGGCTGCAGCGAGGAAACCTGCTTATCCACTGCGGTGACTCGCCGGGATAGCATTGTGCCGATCAGCCATGCGGCAAGCACGGCAATGAGGCCAAAAACTGCCAGCGCGATGATGGAGACCGTGCGCATGCTGGTGGTCAGCGTGTTGGCGACGACGTTCGCCGTGTTGATCATCACGCCGTTGTATTCGTCGAGAATCCAAGGGCTGCCGTTTTTGGTTTGTTCCTTTGCTGTATCCCATTCCTCGGAGTTAAAGGGCACGTACAGTTTCATGCCGTCGAGATTCTGTCTTGTACCCGTATAGCAGACTAATGCGCTGACTCCGGTGCCATTGACGGTAGGCGCGGTTTCGGCGTCCATGCCTGTGGTGACGGAAACGGTACCGTCCGAGTTCGCGCACATGGTCATGGTCTGGCTCGCTTCGGCTGTGGTGCGTGCCACGATGACGTTCTGCGTAATAATCAGTGCTGTCATCATCACGATAATGATGAGCGCGATGGCCAGCGTGATTTTCGCGCGGAATGATTTCGGTGTGAGCTTGCCGGCGATGGCAGTAAAACGCGTTTGCAACGATTGGAATACTTGCATATGGCTACCCCTCAGTCATGCTTCGCGCGCCGGCTCCCCTGGCAAGGGGAGTCAGAACCAAGTTAGAAAAACGGTTCATGCGAGTCGGTATCCTTCCCCGCGCGTGGATTCGATGGTTTGGGCATCGCCCAGCTTGCGTCGCAGTGAGTAGATGGTGGATTTGACTACATCAGCTGGTTCAACGGCAGCCGCGTTATCCCAAACGGTTTCATAGAGCTCGTTCACGCTTACATAGCCGCCGTCCGCACGCATGAGCTCAAGCAATATGCCGTACTCCTTGGGCGTGAGTTTGACGAGAGTGCAGCCTTGGTCACGGAATACGAGACGCCGAGTGGTGTCGAGGGTCAGGTCGCCGTGCGTAAGCACCGCGGCCGTAGCATGACCTTTGCCCGCACGGCGTTGCAGCGCTCGGATCCGGGCCAACAGTTCCGGGTAGGCGAACGGCTTGGTCAGATAATCATCAGCGCCCAAATCAAGACCGCTCACCCGGTCGCTCACTTCAGCGGCGGCCGTCAGCATGATTACCGCCACGGGCATCCGGTTCGCGGCGATGGTGGCCATCACCGCATCTCCTGAGAGCACCGGCAGATCACGATCCAACAGCACGATATCCACGGTTTGATCGGCGAGCATTTGCAGCGCTTCCACTCCGGTTGCCGCCACGCATGTGGCGTAACCTTCGTAACGCAGAGCGTCATCCAATGCGGCCGCCAGTTCGCGGTCATCCTCGACAATCAGAATCCTCATCTCGCGCCCTTCGCCCAATGACTATGCCATCCTATTATCCGCCCAATCGTGCGGTATTTGTTGTATTCTCGAGCGTCTTAGGTAAGGCGAAGGTAATGCTTTCTCTCACCGTCGGCGCACCGGATAAGGCGTTGAATGGAGGTAGCCGCAGCGAAGCGGCAATTACGAGCATTGGAGGGGCAGATCATGATCCGCGAACACAATGGCGGTGCGGCATATGTGCGGCCGGTCATCCGCAGCATGATGAAAAGTCTGGCGGTACTGGCATGTCTCATATCAGTGGCGTCATGTTCATCTTCGACCGCGACCGTTGGCACCGATGCCAATAGTGCAAGTTCGGCCGAAAAGAACGCCGACAATACGCCACAATCAGCGGATGACACTGGCAGCAATCCATCCGCCAACTTCAGTACCGACGAACTGGAGACCATCGCCAAACGATTCGCAGCCTGCCTGGTTGAGAAAGGATTCGACGCGAAAGTCACCGGAAGCTATGGGTTGCAGCCGCTTGGCTCATCGACTGACGACGCTCCGCAAACCACCGTGGTGGTTCGCCGGCTCGGAGCAGACGGCACTCCGATTGTGCCCGGCCCCGGCGTGGTAATCAGCGCTGACTCGGACCCGCTCTACCCGGACGTGATGTACACCATCGTTTCCGCCAAGGAAGGCGCATGGGTGGGATTCAAGAATTCCAAGTCGCTCAAAGGCTCCATGTATGCGGACAAGCAGGCTGATTATGCGGCATGTGAGGCTGCGAATCCTGATTTCGCGCAGCCGAATTATGCGAGCGTTACCGCGTCAGGCGGAAGCAAATCCGGTTCAAGTACCGCGGATTCCGACAATCAGCAAATCTTGATTGACTTCGCCCGCAAGGCTCGTGCGGACGGATTCGCTTGGATGGCCGACCCCGCACCTGGAGAAACTCAGGCTGTGGAAATACCGCCTGACGTGTCCTATGAGGAACTGAAGCGATTCTTCAACACCTATTCCGGTGACCAGTGGCCCAGCCATGACGGCATTCCGTTCGGGACCTCATGCTCCGGGGAATGCGCCGCCTACAACCGTGTTCTCAGCGAACAGTGATCGGCAGTCTTATTCGCGGATCCTTTGTCAGGGGAGTTGTCGGCAAACACCGACTGAGGGGTAGTCCGCAGTAATTCACGCGAATTTGTCCTGAAGCTTTTCCCAAATCCAGGTAAGGCGAAAGTAAGACGATTCCTCACCGACATGCCACTGCAAACGGAGTTTGATGAAGCCATCGCATACATACGAATCTTTTGCCGAAAGGAACCATCATGGTTAGCATCTTCAATCACATGCTCAATCGAACTCCACAACGCACATTAGCGGTGAGTTTCGCATCTGCATTGTGCCTGATTGCGCTCGCCGGCTGCTCTACGCCATTTACCAATCAAGCATTGCATACCGACGATAATGACAACACCGCTGGCGGCACGGATAACATCGCGACTGATGCCAATGCCAAGAAATTCGTCTCATGCCTAACCGGCAAAGGCTTCGAAGCACAAGCTGCGGTTGCACCCAGAACGTCTGATTCATCCGGCAAAGCGAAAACCCCAACTACCAAGAACATGGTCATGCTGCGTATGCTTGATGCAAACGGCCAACCGGTTGAAGCCGGTGATAATGGCATGAGTGTGAGCACCGATTCCACCACCCAGCAGATGTACGCCAATTCCATGTTCACCTCCATCGACTACGGCACGGTATGGGTGGCGTTCAAGGATTCCACCGCGTTGGCCGGCAGCCCATACGAGTCGAAACGGCAGGATTACGCGGACTGTGAAGCCAAGAATCCAAACTTCTCTCAGCCCGCTCAGAACTTGAGCCAGACTCCCACTTACACAGATGCGGATAAGCAGGCCGCGCTTGACTTCGCCAAGAAGGCTCGCGAGAAAGGCTTCAGCTGGGTTGCCGACCCTACCGGCGATGAACCGACCACCATCCTTATTCCCAAAACCGTGAACGAAGACGAATTGCGCCGATTCTTCAAGGAGTGCCCTGTCGGCGACGCGCACATCACCTACGGTTTTGATGGGACAGCCGAAGATTTCGGCTACGACTACACCAAAGTCATGGATGAGGCCATGGGAGTGGTGTCCTATTGAAATGGGAGTGGTGTCCTATTGAAGACCGATTGGAGCGTATCATGACGAGAACGGAAGCGCGACGATTCTCCAAACGCCGCAGAATCATTACCACAGTCATAGTGCTTATCGCCGTGATAGGTCTCGCCGCAACCTGTGTGATCACACGTCCGTGGACACTTATTGGCCATATGACCACGGCAGGCCAATCATCCACACAACAAATCGACGTGACCACGTTGCGTGCACAACCAGTCACTAAAGGCGTGCTCAACGCGGAAACCCGGCTTGGTGCGACCCTTCAATATGACGATGCCTCCGATTTCGCCGTCGCTACCGGCATCATCACCCAGTTGCCTGTTGCCGGAAAACAGATCAACACCGGCGAACAGGTGTATGAGATGGATGGTGTGCCGGTACCGCTATTCCATGGCGAGCGCCCCTTCTGGCGCACCATCGAAGTGGGTATCGCAGACGGTCCGGATGTGACTCAATTGGAGCAGAATCTCAAGGAACTCGGCTTCTATACCGGCGAAGTCGGGCCGCATGTCAATTGGCTGACCCGAGAAGCCATCAAACAATGGCAACGATCTCTCGGACTCACCGGGGACGCGGTCAACGGGGTGTTTACTCCCGGTTCCGTGGCCTTGGCATCTTCGGCTCCGGTCCGCATCAAAACCGTGAACGCCAAACTCGGGGACACCAATGTGAGCCCGGCAAGCTACACGGGTGTGACCTTGCACGCGCAATCCACCATCACTGCCACACAAGCCGCCACGTTCAAAGCAGGCGATAAGGCGCAAGTGATTCTGCCGGATAACACCACTGTCGACACCATGCTGACTGCCGTCGACCAAGGCGGCCAATCCACTGGCAAGGACGGGCAGGTCACTTCGCCTTCCGTACGCATCGATTTTCCCGACCAGACGCAGGTGGCGCAATTCGGACCTGCGACCATCCAAGTCATCGTGCCGAACGCGAATGCCTCCAATGAGGAGACGCTCATCGTACCGGTCACCGCACTGATCGCCGGTGCCGGCAACTCGTACGCGGTCGAAGTGATCCGTGGCGATGCGATCAAACGTATCAGTGTTGAGATCGGATTGGTGGCGGGAGCCCAAGCGCAGATCGTCAAAGCGAACGGCTTGCGGGAAGGCGACAAGGTGGTGGTCTCATGACTGCATTGCTGAGTCTGGACCATGTCACCAAAGCGTTCACCGGCAAGGACGGCAATCCGCTGGAGATTCTGCACAGCACGTCGTTGACCATTGACCACGGCGAGCGCATCGCCATCGTGGGCCCATCCGGTTCCGGCAAATCCACACTGCTTTCCCTGCTTGGCACCTTGGATATGCCGACCTCCGGCACACTGTCCTACGACGGCGAGAACGTGGCGGACATGGGGGAGAAGCACCGAAGCGTGCTCAGGGCAGCTCGCATCGGATTCGTCTTCCAACAATTCCATCTCATCACCACCGTTTCGGCATTGGAGAATGTGATGACCGGACTGCAATACACTGCATTGCCCCGTGCGGCCCGGCGAGAACAAGCCATAGAGGCACTCGAACAGGTGGGACTCGGCGAGCGCCTATTCCATAAGCCCTCCCAACTGTCGGGCGGCGAACAGCAACGCGTGGCCATCGCCCGCGCTCTGGCCAAGAAACCCGACATCATTTTCGCAGACGAGCCCACCGGCGCGCTCGACACCGACACCGGACAAGCCATCATCGAACTGCTCATGGGAGCCGCCGATCAAGGCGCAAGCCTGGTAGTCGTTACCCATGATCCCAATATCGCCGCACGATTCCCACGCCGCCTGCACATCCAGGATGGCGTGGTCACGGAACTTGGAGAAGGAGGCTACCATGCGTAAACCGCTTACCACGCGTCTGGCCGACCTTCTGCACACGGCATGGATCGGCGCCACGGGACGCATCTCACGTACCATTCTCGCCTCACTCGGCATCGCCTTGGGCGTGGGCGCCTATGTGGCGCTTTCCGGCATCGCCGCATCCAATCAGGCCGCACTGCTTGCCCAACTCGATGCGCTTGGCGCGAACCTGCAGGTCGTGGCCCCTGGTCAGGATGCCTCAGGCCAACCCGTACCATTGCCGGAATACGCGCCCCAAACCATCGGCCGTCAACCGGACGTCGAACAGGTCGGCGTATTCCTCACCCCGCCCAAGGATGCTCAGGTCTTCAAAAACGAGCTTGTGCCGAAAACCAACGGCAATGCACTGGCCGTATCCGTAATGCAACCGGGCGCACTGAAAGCCGTTGACGCCACGTTCGCCCAAGGGCATGGCATCGACGCGCGCAACGAGAACCTTCCGGTCGCGGTCCTCGGCTCCGAAGCAGCCTATCGACTCGGCGTCAACCAGCCGGGCGACCGCATCCTCATCGACAACGAATGGTACGGCGTCATCGGCATTCTTGAACCTGCCCCGCAGGCACAATCCATCAACTCATCCGTCATCATCGGTGCTAAATGGGCGATTAGCCATTATCCCGATCAGAAAGAATCGATAACGCAGATCAGTCAGATCTATGTGCGCACCAAACCGGGGAACGCCGAAACGCTGCGCCGCATCATCGCGCATGCGGCGAACCTTTCCGGCGGCAACGTATCCGTCGCGGCTTCGGCGAATCTCTCCCAAGCCCGTAACGCCACCAACGATTCCCTGACCACCTTGGGACTCATGATCGGTGTCATTGCGCTCGCCGTAGGCGGCATGAGCATCGCGAACATGATGATCGTCACCGTGATGGAGCGACGCGGTGAAATCGGACTGCGGCGCGCGCTCGGTGCCACGCCCGGCAATATTCGCATGCAATTCGTTGCCGAAGCGGCCCTGTTGTCGGCCATTGGCGGATTGGCAGGCGTCTTGATCGGCGCGGCGACCGCCGTGGGCGTTGCCGCGCATGCCAGTCAGCCATTGACTTTGGATTGGGCCGGATTGCCGGCAGCGTGGGGCGCTGCAGTGCTGGTCGGCGTCATCGCCGGTCTTTATCCTGCTTCACGTGCCGCTCGTCTGACGCCCACGGAGGCGTTGCGCGGCGAGTGACGCTCCCGTGCATGTGCTAGCGTCGATACGTCATTCTGGCACGACGCAAAGGAGACGCATGGGCGATATCAGACGGGAAATGGAACGTCTGCGGCCGATTTACGAAACCGGTGTGCTCCGTCTGCTTTTGCGTCAGCATGCCATGTTGTATGTGGCATTGCTGCGTGCCGCCTTCGACCCGTTGACCGGCGAGCTGCCGCGCGAAACCGTGGAGGAACGCTTCGCGCATAGCCTGGAACTGCTGGCCTCCAGTGGCGAATATACGTTGAAAGACCAGTCCTATGCTGATGCGGCCCATCGTATTCTCGCCGACCTGACCCGCGAAGGCGAAGGTGATTACGCATGGCTGGCCAACTCGCACGATGCCGCATCACACCGATTCCTCTACAGGCTCACCGCTCGCGCACATCGCGCCATCGAAGCGTTAAGCCGTCTGGAAGACGAATCCCGCGCATTGTCCGGCGCACAGGCGAACAGCATCATCATGGAAATCGAGCATGCACGCATGCAGCTGACCGCCGACCCCGGCGAGCGAGTCCGATTGCTCAACAGTGAGATCAAGGAACGCAAACACGAAATCAAACGCATCCAACAGGGGCAGCAGCATGCCACATTGAGCCAGGCCCAGGTGGAGGATGTGATCGCAGTAATCCATAACACCCTTCGCGGTGTACCCATCGACCTGCGTGAACTCGTGCTCACCGAACGTGACAACGGCGATGCGTTGCGCCGCCGCATGCAGGCCGGCGATATGAGCGTGGACGAAACCTTGAACCGGTATCACGAGGAATATCGTCGATCGTTCAGCGAATCCGATTCCGGCCGCCGTTTCGAAGACGCGTTCCAAGTGATCATCACCGACGAAGGCCGCCAACAGATCGACTCCGCATTGCGCGACATCGCGAAAACCCCATATCTGGCAGGGGAGTCCGCAGCACTATTGGGACAGATTCGAGACGAACTTTCCCGCATCTACGATGGCATCGAAGCGGTACGTCATCAGATGCGCGTCTCCGATGAGGCGATCAGCCGCTTAGTGCGCCAGCAGACCGATACGCGCTACCGTACGATGATGAGTCGCTTGAACCGGCTCTACGTGAACTTGAACGCGGACGCGAAAGCCCACGTCGGCGACGCTTCACGACCATATGCAACCGATACATCGAGCGCTCTGTTCGCCCCATTGCCGATGCGCCCGGCACGTTCGATGACCTATACCGAAACTCCGGGATTGGAATCCTCGGTGACAGCCGACCGCGAGGCTCCACAGGTCAATCTCAAGGACATGGTCGAAGGTGGAGGCCCACGTCTGCGACACATGGTGGAGCTGATTCGCCACAATCCCGCCATCGAACACGGCACAGTGAACGTGGCAGCCAGTTTCAACCGTCTGCCCGAACGGGAACGTCGCGAAAGCGAAATCGTAGGCTTCTTGGGTAGTCTGCCATCGGCATCAGTGGCAGACGAAGCCTCGGATACCAGTGCAGCTAATACGGTGTGGCATTGCATCGCCTTGGATGGAACGCCCAGAGACTGGATCACCAGCCCGGTATGGGCGTCGTTGGAAGAACTTGACAGCATCGTGGAGGAAGGATGAACATGAGCGAACCAGTCGCCAACCCATACGCCCTGTTTGAAGACGACCACGGCGATATGACCGCGGATGCGCGCATGGCCGCCATCGCCTTGAAACGCGAACGCTATATTTCCGGCCAGCTCTACGATCTGGTCAACGACAATCGCGAGGCGGTGGAACGCTCACTCAACAACGATCTGCTCGCCCTCGTAATCAACGAACGCTACCGCATCATGTACGCCACTCCGGTGGCCAACGACAACGTGGCATTGCGAGCGCTCAAAACCCGCGCCAGTCTGAAACGCGAGGAGGCTGCCTTGCTTGCCTTCCTGCGCATTCGCGTGCTCGAATACGAGAACACCAGAACCAATCAATCCGAATGGCTGGTGAGCTTCGAGGAGATTCGCGCTGCGCTCGCATCCGGTGCCGGCTATCTGGCCTCGCGCAACGATGAGGAAGGCGTATTAAAGCAGGTGAGCGCCATCGTCTCCGCCATGATCACCTACGGGTACCTGAATCGATTGGATGATGAGGCCATGTATCTCATCACCCCACTGGTGCCCGTGGTGCTTGACCGTGAACTGGCCGACACCTGGCTGGACACCGCGGCCAAAAACCTGGACGATGCCCACGACGTGCGCGGGCCAGAAACCGCGAAAACCGAACAGGAAAACCTGGACTCTGATTCGGAGGAATCAACTGAGGATATTCCGGATGAAAGCCTTTTTACCGAACCATTGTTCAGCGCCTCGGATGGCGACACGCAAGCGGCGAACGGTGATGGTGAAGATGATGGTGCAACCGATACGAACGACACTGTGAAGGAAGGGGAGTGAGATGGCAGCTGAACTGCAGATGATCGCCGACCGTTGGATGATGGTCAGCCGCAGGCTCGTCAACTGGGGCTCCTACGAGGGTTATCACGAGTTCCGCCCCTCCACGGATTCCACCCTCCCGGTGACCTTGCTCGCCGGCGCCAGTGAATCCGGCAAATCCACATTGGTGGATGCGCAGATCTCCCTGCTTTACCCGACAGGCACGCCGTTCAACAAAGCATCCAATTCCGGGCGTTCGGAACGCAGCGACTACACATATCTGCGGGGCATGATCGGCGTGGGCAGCAGCGAGCATGGCGACGAACCCATCTACCTGCGTGGCAAAGACAAAGTGACCGGAGCGCCGCAGGCGGTATGGGGCGCCATCGTGGACACCTATCGGAACCAGACCTCCGGGCAAATCCTGTCCTGCGCCAAATTCCTGTATCTGATGCCCGGCGATGGTCGCGCCGACGTTCGCCGCCAATACGCGGTCTGGGGCAAGCCCATCGACCCGAGGCTCATGGACCAATATCGTGAATCACCGTTCACGCCCGGCCAATTGCGCGACACCTACCCCGACTGCCTGACCTTCCCCAGTGCTGAGGCCTTCCACAGTCACATCTGGTCGATCATGGGCCTGAGCGAGGAAGCCTGCCGACTGTTGCATAAGATCCAGTCCGCGGACGCACCATCCAAGCTCGACGACATCTTCAAACAAGGCGTGCTCGGCGTACCGGAAGCATTGGAACTCGCGCGCGCCACGGTCGAGGATTACGAACGCTATGACGCGAACTTCCATGCGATGGAGGAGAAAACCAAGCGCATGGACGCGTTGCACGGCATCCAGGATGCCTATGGCGAGTATGCCAAAGCCAACCAGCGCGTACATATGTTCGACACTGTTGCAGGCGGCGATGGTGAGGCGGCTTCGGCGCCCTTGCACGATTGGGCCATGACGCGCATGCGCGCGGAAGTCAGTGCACAACTGCCTGTAGATCGCAGCGAAGCACAAGCCTACGAGTCCGAAGCGCGCAACGCGCGACGCAATGCCGAAAACCTGCGCAGCCGCATCGACATGATCCGCAGCCAGATGCAAGGACTCGATGGCGGCAACCTCACTCGCCTCGAAATGGAACTGGACCAAGCCAAGCGAGCGTTGGAGGAGACTGAATCCACCCGCAAACGCATCGAACAAACGTTCGCATCCATTGATGAACAACTACCCGTCAGCGAACAGGTATGGACCGAACGACGCATCAACGCCGTGGAATTCAAGCGCACCTATGATGACCGCGTCAGCGCATGCGAGGAGCAGCTCGCGGCAGCCATGAACACGCGAGCAGCAGCGCGAGATGCGCTCGAACGATTGCAACGCGACTATGATCGCCAGAAATCCCAGCGCACCCGCATCACCCAGCACATGGATGAAACCCGGGCGATGCTGGCACGCGCCACCGGATTGACTCCGGCGGACCTCCCGTATGTGGCCGAACTCATGGACGTCAAGGAAACCGACGAACAATGGCGCATTGCCATGAACGTAGCCTATGGCTCCTTCGCGCAAACCATTCTGGTAGACAAACGTTATGAACAAGGCTTCGCAGCCAAAGTCAGCACCATCGACCCGCATGCGATGAGCCGGCGCACCTGGCAATTCGTAGACACCACACGCGACTATGCAGCCGACGGTAAGCATGCCGACGTTGACGAATCCGCACACGCAGAAGACGACTGGCTCTCCGGCAAACTGCGTTACCGTGAAGACTCGCCGTTCGCCGGATGGCTGCGCTCGCAGACCCAAGCCGAACGTTACGATGCACTCTGTGTGAGCACCATCAATGACACCGACCGCACCACCCGCCAAGTGCAGACGGACGGTCAAATCAAATCCGGTGCACGCGGCCAGCACGGCATCAAAGACCGAGCGCAAGTCATCGGATTCGTCAACGAAGCTTATCTGGATAATCTCAAGCAGCAAATCGATCAATCCCAAGAGGAATTGCATAAGGCAAACGCCGATTACACAGCAGCCAAGCAACAATCGGACAAACTGCATCGCGAACTCGAACTCGCCAACCAGCTCGCCTATACATCCTGGGAGCGCATCGACATCGATGGAGCGCGCAAGGCCATCGCGGATATCGAAGCTTCCATTGCCTCCATCAAGAACGATCCCAAGCTCGCCGAACTTGCCGCTCGCAAGGATGAGTTGACCGCTGAACTGGAGCAATTGGACGAACGCCGCATGCAAGCCGAACAGTCTGCAACCTCGGCCTCACAGGCTGTGGAAGCGGCACTCCTGTGGCTGAATCATCATACGGATACAACGCAAGAGCAGACCGGTGCGGAAACTTCGACTACGCCGGCTATGCCGAACGATGTGACTGCCGTTCTGGCCGAAGCCTATGAGAATCGTTTCGCTGGCTTGGAAGGTGCGGCGATGCGAGCGCATATGATCATCGGTGCGGGAGCTGCCTCGTCTGATTTCGCCGAGCGTGTGCTCACCGGCATGGTCAAGGATATCGACGCGCGTATCACCATGCTGAAGGCGCAGGCTTCCGCGGCACGTACGGCCGTCGAATCGAAGATGAGCGCCTACATCGGCATCTGGGCGGCGGATGATGATGCGCTCACCGCCAGCGTGGAAGACTACCGCTACTACCTCGATGAGCTCGAAAGTCTTACGCAGCTGGCCGCCACCACGGCCACGGAAGCCGAATACCATCGTTGCCTCGACCAGTTGCTGATGAGCTTCCTGACCATCAAGCGAGCCATCGACACCGATGCCACCGACATCCATGACCAGCTCGACCGCATCAACGCCATGCTCAAAGGCCAGCAGTTCGGCCCCAAGCACGGCAGCCTGTCCCTGCAGGCGGATGTACGCAGACCGGAACGCACGTTCTCCAGCCAGCTCACACGAGCCATCGGCATCTTGAACGATTGGAAGAGCACTGACGGAGCATCGGATGATTCGGCAAAGCGCACCGAATCCCGCCGTGCTTTCGCCGCTTGCGCTCCAATGGTTGCGTTGCTGAAGGACGAGCTCGCTCAAGTCAAGGATGCGAACGGCATCAAGCAATACGGCGCCCGCAACCTCGACCCGCGTTGCCGCTCCTCGTTCTATGCCATCGTGCACCATGCGGACGGCCCGGACGAGCGCATCACTTCGACCGGCGGCCGATCAGGAGGCGCATTGCAGGAGCTCACCTCGTTCGTCTATGGCGCTGCATTGATCTACCTGCTGGGCGGCGGCATGGAGAACCGCTTGAAGCCGAGTTATACCACACTGTTCCTCGATGAGGCGCTCATCAAGGCGGACGGCCGTTATACGCAACGTGCGTTGAGCGTGCTGCCACGACTTGGCTTCCAGGTCATCGTCTCCGCTCCGGAAAGCAAGACCGGCGAAATCCTTGAGGTGTCCACCAAAGCCTACGTGACCTACAAGGATCCTGACACCGGCCTCACCTCCCTGCGCGAAGCCAGCTTGGATGGCATCGACGAAGAGGATATGAACGCGACTGAAGCGCCGCAATCCGTATCCGAATAGTTTGTGATGCAGCTAGAGGGGTGAAAAGGATATCCAATCATGACTGGTATGAACGATGACAGTAAGCCAGCTGATGGCGTGCATTCACTGAAGCGCCGGGATAATGAACGCACTGTAGCTGGCGGGCATCGCAGAATGCGGCGAGCGGATCGGGAGATCGTCGATTTCACACAGATAGGTGAGATCATCAGCCGCTGCGACATCGTTGATGTCGCATAGCCGCATGCATACTCAACGGATTGCATAGCGGAGTGCTTCCTAACAAATAATCATGCTTCGCCATCAAGTTCTTGCTCATGCGAGGCGATGGCGGTTTCTACATCGCGCAGTCGGTTGCGTAAGACAGCTTCGATATCGATCCCCTCGGATTGAGCATGGCGTACGATGGCGAGGATCTCATCGGCATAAGTCGAGGCCTTCGAATCAGAAGGATTCGTTGTGATTGGTGAATCCGATGTGTCTTCTTCGTTGTAATTCTGAGCATCATTCGTTTTGATCGCCTCATCGAAGACGGCGAGTAGGTCATCCTTGTGCGCTGATTTCATGATGCGTGAAACCACTTTGGCCGCTCGCGGCAACGCACCTTGCGCATGCGAGATGCCTTCGAGCACGGACTTGCGATGCTTCTCCTGCTGTTTCATCCGTTCCCACAGGGCGAGCGTCTCCTCCGGGGAAAGCGTAGTCCCGTTTACTTGTGCCTCATCGTCTGCATCAGCGACATCATCATCAGGCTCGAAGACGTGTGGATGGCGGGTGATGAGTTTGTTCACCAGACGATCAGCCACCTCGTCAATGTCAAATGGATCGGTTGAGTCGGAAGCGCACACCCGTGCTTGGAACACCGACTGCAGCAACACGTCGCCCAGCTCCTCGCGCATGTTATCTCTGTCGTTCGTCTCCACTGCATCCACATACTCGTAGGTCTCCTCGAGCAGCGGTTTGAGCAGCGAACGATTCGTCTGCTTGCCATCCCAAGGGCATCCGCCCGGCGAATACAGAATGTCCACAATGGCTTTGACCCGCTCCAACGCACTCGGAGCCTGTGCTACTGGTTTCAGCTTCGAGCACCGTTCAAAGCCAGCCGGTAGACGATATCCGCGTTGTTTATTCGAAGTCTGCTCTTGGATGCATTCTGTGCCGCTATCCATGCTGTTTTTCCTTTCACTCGAACCGTGAATCTGCCTGCTCTAGACATACCAATTATGGCTATGCGTCGAAGAAACGAACTTATTGAAGTGCTTTGGAGGGGGAAATAATGGATTGTGGATTAAGATTCAGACTAGTTGCACATTAATTTGCGCATCATACGGGCGAATCTGGCCAGACCGGAGTTTTCAAGCCGCTCCAGTTCTTCCTGCATGGTGCGCGGCGGATGCTTCTTTGATAAGACCAGTTCGTTCATGGCTTTGATTGTACGTTCCGGATATGCCTCGGCGACATTAGTTAGAAACGCGTCAGGATGACGGGCGGATAATCCGATTTTAGCGAGTTGGTTCGCTGGAAAGTCCTTCAGATTGAAAGTGACGATCACATCCACATCGCCGTTATAGGCTGCGGCCGGCAATACGACCTCACCGGTCGTCCAATCCACCTTGGCTAGCGACCTCGCGCATGTTTTCCAATGATTCATGACTGTGGGATTCCGACTTGTTGCGGTAGGCGATGACCTGCGCGCGGGAAACCATGCGATTGCCTTTCGCACCGTAGCGCACGAATGGAATCTCGCCGGCGTCAAGCATGCGGGCAACTGTCTTCGCCGATACGCCGAGAATCTGTGCGGCTTCGCCGGTAGTAATCATCTCTGCCGAATTGTCATCGTGCACGATGGCCGCAAACGCGCGACGCAGCTCCTCCGCATCCAACGGGTACGCTTTGCCGTCGCCCGTGGTGATGTATGCGGATCCTTTGCTGATTTGGGAAATGGGAATTGCCTCGAATGTGGTCATGGCTGATCCTTTCCTGAAACCTTATTCTCAGCCTACCTCAGACCAGACATTTCGGCAATATTGGACATATCGGACAATGAGCCGATTCTGATATACGAGGGCGCGACGCGATTTATCGCGGTGCCCTCGTTCGATTGCCTTGCACTGCCGGTCATTGTCTTACAGTTCAGCCTGCTCCCATCGTGCCGGTAGCGGGATGCTACGTGTCGGGGTGACGCAGGCGAGCAGTAGGCCAAGACCTGCACAAGCAACGACCAGTATCATGACCGCGTGGAAACCGAGCCCGGGTGTCTGTAACAGCCAGCCGACCAGTGCCGGCGTCAAAGCTCCGGGAATGCCGATTGCGGTTTCGAATACGGTAGACACTCTTCCTTGCATGTCATCCGGCGTGCGTCCGTAGATGAAGCCGAGTTCGCCGGCATTCAGCGCGGGGAACAGCAGGGAAGCCATCACCATGCATACGACGATTACACCGTATGAGTCGGTGAACAGCAACGGTATCATCGCAACCGTAAACACGGCAAAGGTGAGCATGATGAGCTTGCCGGTCGGAATATGATCGACCAGCCAGCCGGCAGCCAGCGAACCAATCAATGCGGCAATGCCTGTGGCTGTGCCGACCATGCCGATAAGCGCAGCGTCCGTACCGCGTGAGGCAAGCATGATTTGTACGCCGATGATGCTTCCGCAGCAAGCGACGTTGATGACTGCTCCTTGGACGATGGCTGCAAGAACCGTTCGTCTGGTTAACGTCCATCTCCAGCCCTCAAGAAACTGGGCAATGAATGACGAATCCATTGTCGGGTCACTGACGATTTGTCGATTCGCCAGACCGCTCTCGGCTGTCCCTTTCGTCTTCCTCGGCAATGCCAGTGCAGTGAGCGCCGCTGCCAGATACAGCACTGTGGACGCGAGGAACGGGCACCAACCGGCGATCCTATACAGCAGTCCGCCGATCGCCCCGCCGGACAGTTCGACGCAGGATTCACGTGCTTCGCGTATCGCCTGCGCCTTGGCGAATCGTTCCATCGGCACAATTGATTTGAGCATCGCGTCATTGGAAGGTCCAAGTAGACCATTCATAATCGCAAACATAATGACGAACATCATGAATAGTGCTGCATTCATCATGCCAGAAGCGAGAAGAACGGTCGCTGACATAGATAACACCATGCCGACGATTCCGAGCAGAATCATCAGCCATCTACGGTTGTACCGGTCAGCTATCGCGCCACCGATGGACATAAGCACTAGCCCTATAGCGGATTCGATAGTGACCAGTAGCCCCGAGATAAAAGCGGAGTCGGATAAAGCCAGACCAATCAGCGGTATGGCAAACGTACGAAGACTGACTGCGAAAACATCGGCAGTGTCGGCAATGAACCAGTTACGGTATGCGGCCAAGCGCCACAGCGAACGAGGATTTTGCGCGGTTTCGGTGGTGGAGTGATTGGATCGGTGAATATCGGTGTTCATGGTGAAACTCGTTTCATGACTGCCATGAACGGCACGCGAAAGCCAATCGAATTACGGCTGGTTATGGCATCGCACATCGCGTTCATGGGATGCGTTCTGAAATCAGGCATAACAACAAATCGCGCGAGCCTTAATTAGCTCGCAGCGATAGAGGAAACGGCAGGAAGACGAACCGTCAACCCGCTTAGTCGTATGCGAACGATTCCAGAACGTTGTACATGCAAGTCTCCTATGACCGATGAAGTGCTACGAAAAATCCTCGATGATTGGTTCCGTAGCGATACCTATGGATTCCATGGTAATCGGTCGGGAATAGCAAAACGCCATCATTTGGAGTGCCTCTGAGAATAGTGATCAGGAGTCAAACCGACCAAACACAATGCGCGTACAGTGGCAATCATGTTGGATCACATCACGTTGCATGTACAGGATATTGAACGCAGCATCACGTTCTATGAAAAGGCGCTCGCACCACTGGGATACATCGCCAAGGCGCATCACGAACCGACGATCGGCTTCGGCGTGGACGACGGAACGCCTCATTCCGATTTCTACGTTTCTCCGATGGATGATACGACAACCTCGCCGGTAACCCATATCGCATTCCTCGCTCCCGATCCTGAAGCCGTGCAAACGTTCTACCGGGCCGCGCTCGCAGCCGGTGGTCAAGACAATGGGGCACCTGGTCCACGGCCTTACCATCCCGGCTACTATTCGGCGTTCGTTCTCGACCCGGACGGCAATAACATCGAGGCCGTGGTCGACTGGGCCGGCTGGTTTGAAAAGCGTCAAGAAAACTGAGTACTATCAGCGGTAACGCGTGGACAGTGGGGAACAGCCACGCTTGGAGGGGAAAAATGCAGACGCTTCAAATACTACATTCTGAACGTGGCCGTGTGGTGGCTGCAGCAGGCATGGTGATAGTCGGCTCGTTGGGCATCCAGACCTCGTCGTCACTGTCGGCATCGTTGTTCGATGCGTTGGGGCCGATTCCGGTCAGTTCGATGCGCATGCTCGTCGCCGCAATCGTCATGCTTGTGCTTGTTCGCCCGAAACTCACGGACCGGTCGAAAGACGAATGGGTGGGCATCGTGGTCTATGGGCTGGCGATGGCAGCGATGAACATCTGCCTGTACTCGGCCATTGACCACATCCCTATGGGCGTGGCCGTCACCTTGGAATTCCTCGGTCCCTGCGTGGTTGCCCTGACCGGATCTCATCATTGGCGAGAAGGACTGTGCGCGCTGGTCGCACTGGCGGGTGTGGGATTGATCTCGTTCACGCCGGGAGGCTACTTCAACCCGGTGGGATACCTGTTCGCGCTGGGGTCGGCCTTCTGCTTTGGTTTGTACACGCTGTTCGCGGACAAGGTCGGCAAGGCGGGCACCGGATTGGATGGACTGGCCCTGTCGGTCACGGTCGCGGCTCTCGCCACTATGCCGGTGTCAGTCGGTCATGCCACGCATGCGACGCCCGCTCAATGGGGCGTCATCGCCGCATCGGCCCTGCTGGGAGTGACGATTCCCTACACGATGGATACGTTGTCCGGGCGTATCACGTCGGCACGGGTGGTCGGCACACTATTCTCCATTGACCCGGCCATGAGCGTGATTATTGCCTCGTTGATCCTACGACAGGCCATCACGCTCACGGCTGTATTCGGCGTTATCGTTGTTTCCCTCGCGGGGGCTCTTCTTGTATGGGTGTCCGGAGGCAATGGCGGGAATGGAGAATCTCATGAAGAATCTTCCGAAGCTGAATGAGCCAATCCTTCTGAATCAGAAATGAAAGAGACGGAATGATGATTCGTATCGCTTCAATCGAACCACGGTGGTTCGAGGAGAAGGCACAGGTGCAGTCCCAGACATGGAGGGAACTCAATCAGGGGCATATCCCGCAGGAGATCGTGGACGTTATCACCCCGCAGTTCGCACTGAAACTCACCGAAGCTCATGTCAAGTATCCGGATCAAGTTACGTTGGTGGCTATCGATGACGGACATGTGATTGGATTCGCTGAGATGTTGCGCACGCCGCGTCCTCCAGCCGATTGCTCTCAGGTTGCAGAACTCGCATCGCTGTACGTACTGTTCGGCCGACACAGGCAAGGTATCGGACGTATGCTGGTCGAAGCTGGCAAGCGGGCCATCGGTAACGATCGGCTTGTCTTGTGGGTTGCCGAGTTCAACACCAATGCACGAGGTTTCTACCGACATATCGGTTTCCATGAGACTGGCCTTACTCAGGCCGAGGATTTAGGGCTAGAAATCGAGATGGTGAACCACTAACGGCTTCCTATTTGAGGGATAGAAAACTCTTTTTCATGTTTGTACGTAATACAGTTGCGCGGATGAGGAAACAGATTCAATAAGCTAATACTCATACAATGGAGCCTAAGATGCTAATAGATGAGATTTGGAGGCTGCCATGGCAAGAATCGGCATGAGTAACCTGCTGGAGGCTAACGGTCTTCGACTGGGATATACGGCAAAAACTGTTACGGTTACTGAGCCGGCGACTGGATTCAAAATCGTGTTCAACAACGACGGTACGGTGCGTAGCAATACATTCCCTCCTGAGTCGTTTCCTCTAGTGGAAGGATATTTCAAACGTTCCTACCCATTTGTGGAGGATGCGCGCGAAGTGGACCGCGAATATGCCTGAGATATGGTTTGAAGACGTCGCCGGTTATGAGTTTTACGTGACCAGCAATGACGGCGGTCATGGCGTACATTTTCATATCAAACGCAACAACTCGTACCGGCTCGCCAAATTCATATTGACTGCCGATGGGGATGTAATCGTAGATTCAACTACCTTGGATGCCAAGACAACACGAAAAATCCAGTTATACATACGCCGCAATTGGAATGGCTTTGTACAGGCTTGGCGTAGTTTCTTCGGCAATTGCCATTTCGACAAGTAGCGGAAGTCGATATGTCTTTGACGAGTGAGCAGCGGGCGGCGACCATTCGCGAGTTCCGTGAGAATATGGCATTGCTGGGATTGACTGCAGAACAGATCGGTGCTGATTTCGGGGTTTCCGGTTCGACCATTGAAAACATCATCGAGTTACGGTCCGGCGTGCTCGAGTACCCGTGGATCGTACGCCGTTACCTGCTCGACAAGGCCGCCGCCGCTGGCGTGGAACCAGTGCCCTTTACTGCATTACGCGGTGACCCCCACGATTATTGGTTCCTTGATGACCGAGTCATAGATGCGAACAAATTGGATTGACTGGCCTTTGCTGCATGTCCATGCTCGCAACTTGTTCTGATACATACCCGTAGCTATTCGACATACCTCGTTCACCATCTGTTCACCTTACCTATTACAATCTTCCGCCGAACCGTAACGAGAAGAGCGGAGGGATAGCCATGTTCATGGCAGATAAGGAAACGGTGGATAAAGCCAGCGGCATGAAACATTACGCCGGTCTGGCAGTATTCTCCTCGGCGGTCGGGCATGCGCTCGACGGCCTTGATCTGATGATTCTGGGCTTCGCGATGTCCGGCATCATGGCCAGCTTCAACATCGACAAGACCACGGCAAGCACGCTGACTACCATTACGCTGGCCGGCGCATTCCTGGGCAGTCTGGTGTTCGGACGTCTGGCAGATAAGTACGGCCGTATTCGCGTACTGACCTATTCGGTGATTTTCTTCGGTGTGTTCACACTGTTCTCCGCGTTCGCGCCGAACTTCTTCCTGATGGCACTGTTCCGCTTCCTCGCCGGCGTGGGTATCGGCGCTGAATTCGGCATCGGCATGGCCATCGCAGCCGAAGCCTCCAGCCCGGCCAACCGTGCCAAGGCCACTTCCGGCGTGGGCCTCGGTTTCCAGGTTGGTGTGCTGCTGGCTTCACTCCTGAGCGCCCCGATCCTGACCGCCTTCGGTTGGCGTGGCTTGTTCGCCATCGGCATCGTGCCGGCCATTGTGGCCATCTTCATCCGTGTGTTCGTGCCTGAACCGCCGCTGTATCTGAAGCACCGCCAGACTGCCAAGGAGCATGGCTCGATTCGTCAGCTGTTCTCCACGCCGGAGCGTGTGCGCTTCTCCATCGCCATCATCATCCTGTGCACCGTGCAGAACTGCGGCTACTTCGGCATTATGACCTGGTTGCCGAGCTACCTCAACACCGAATTGAACCTGTCCCTGACCTCCACGGGCATTTGGACCGCCGTCACTGTGCTCGGCATGATGCTCGGCATCTCCGTGTTTGGCTTCCTTGCCGATCATCTTGGCCGTCGCCCGGCATTCTGGATCTTCCAGATCGGCGCCGCCGTCATGGTGGTGATCTACAGCCAGCTCAAGGATCCGACCGCGCTGTTGGTTGGTGGCTTCTTCATGGGCATGTTCGCTAACGGTATGATCGGCGGCTACGGCGCGCTGATCTCCGAACTGTTCCCGACCGAGCTGCGCGCCACTGCACAAACTGCGCTGTACAACACCGGCCGATTCATCGGCGGCGGCCTCGGTCCGGTCGTCATTGCGGCCATCGCCACCGGTCACGGCTTCGGTTTCGCACTGGCCACCATCGCATCCATCTACATCATCGCGTTCATCACGATGTTCTTCATTCCCGAGAAGAAGGGTGTTGCGCTTGAGTAAGCGCTACGCGTAATTGCTGATGATTTACCAAGGCCTTGGATACATTATCCGAGGCCTTTTTCATACGCTTGGTACGCATCTGGCTTTGAACACGCCATCGAACATGCGTTCGACTGTAGTCGGGTGTTCGGGTATTCTTGGGGCAGATTGCAATGTGCGAGCGCAGCGTTCAACGCTCGCATGTGAACGTACTTGACAGGGAAGGCGGGATTGCGGTGGCGGCAACGCAGACTGGCACAAAGCGCACGACTGGGGGAGCGAAGGCCGGCAAGGGCAAGAATGGTGAGGTCATCGTTGAGAAGGTTATGACCAGCGATTCCTTCCTGAGCCGCGAGATTAAGAAAGCGCCGCTGATCGAACATGATGGTTCTTTGGTGGCGGATATCTCCCATATCCCCAACGATCTGAAAATCACGATCCAGGGCGCGCGTGAGCACAATCTGAAGAACGTGAATTTGGCGATTCCACGCAACCGTATGGTGGTGTTCACCGGCTTGTCTGGTTCCGGCAAATCCTCGCTGGCGTTCGACACCCTGTTCGCCGAAGGCCAGCGCCGATATGTGGAATCCCTGTCTGCCTATGCGCGCCAGTTCCTAGGACAAATGGATAAGCCCGATGTGGATTTCATCGAAGGCTTGAGCCCGGCCGTCTCCATCGATCAGAAAACCACGAACCGTAATCCGCGGTCCACTGTGGGTACGATTACTGAAATCTATGATTACCTGCGACTGCTGTTCGCGCGTACCGGTGTGCCGCACTGCCCGGAATGCGGTGAGCCGGTGGCCTCGCAAACCCCGCAGCAGATTGTGGATACGCTGCTGGATTACCCGGAACGTACGCGCTTCCAGATTCTTGCCCCGGTGGTCAAAGGCCGTAAAGGCGAGTTCGTGGACATGCTCGAGCTGCTGCGCTCCGACGGTTACGCCCGCGCGCTGATCGACGGAGAAATGAAGCAGCTTTCGGAAGACATTAAGCTCGCCAAGCAGAAAAAGCACACCATCGAAGTGGTAGTGGATCGTCTGGTGATCAAGGACGGTATTCGCCAGCGCTTGACCGATTCGGTGGAAACCGCCCTGAAACTCGCCAACGGCAGCATCGTCATCGACCTCGTGGACGAGGAGGAAGGCTCTCCGGCCCGCCGTCGACCATTCTCCGAGCATCGCAGCTGCCCGAACGGCCACACCCTGGAGCTCGATGAAATCGAGCCGCGCACCTTCTCCTTCAACGCCCCCTACGGCGCATGCCCGGCTTGCACCGGTCTCGGTTTCAAGCTGGAAATCGATCCGGAACTTGTGATTTCCGATCCGGAGAAGTCGCTGGCCGAAGGCGTCATCGAACCGTGGAGCAATACGAAGATGACCTCCCAGTATTACGGCCACGTGCTCGAAGGCTTGGCACGCGAGATGGGCTTCTCGATGAAAACCCCGTGGAAGGACCTGCCGGAGGATGTGCAGCATGACATCCTCTACGGCCACGACTTCAAGGTGGACGTCTCCTACCGCAATCGTTGGGGTCGTCTGCGCGAATACTCCACCGGTTTCGAAGGCGTGGTGCGTACGCTGATGCGCCGCCACGACGAAACCGACTCGCAGTCCATGCGCGAATACTACGAATCCTATATGCGCGAAGTGCCCTGCCAGGTATGCCATGGGCGCCGTCTGAAGCCGGAAGTGCTGGCGGTCACCGTGAAAGGCAAATCCATTTTCGATGTCTGCGATATGCCGGTGGTCCGCGAACTCGCATGGGTCAACGGCCTGAAACTCGAAGGTTCGGCACAGCTCATCGCCGGGGAAGTGCTCAAGGAAATCAAGGCACGTCTTGGATTCCTCAATGATGTCGGCCTTGATTATCTGACGCTCTCACGCGCCGCTGCCACACTCTCCGGCGGCGAAGCGCAGCGTATCCGGTTGGCCACGCAAATCGGTTCCGGTCTGGTCGGCGTCATGTACGTGCTCGATGAGCCGTCCATCGGCTTGCACCAGCGCGACAACGAGCGTCTGATCGAGACCCTGCACCATCTGCGTGACCTCGGCAATACGCTCATCGTGGTCGAACATGACGAGGATACGATTCGTCAGGCCGACTGGCTGGTGGATATCGGCCCCGGTGCCGGCGAACATGGCGGCGAAGTCATCTACTCCGGCCCAGCAAAGCATCTGATTGAAGCAAAGCGTTCCATCACCGGCGATTACATCGCACATCGCCGAGAAATCGCCGTTCCAACCCATCGGCGCAAGGTCAACAAGACCAAGATGCTTAAGGTGGTTGGTGCACGTGAGAACAACCTGAAGAACATCAACGTAAGCTTCCCGCTTGGTGTCCTCACGGTAGTCACAGGCGTCTCCGGCTCTGGTAAATCCTCCTTGGTGAACACGATCTTGTACCCGGTGCTTGCCGACAAACTCAATGGCGCACGCATCGTACCTGGCAAACATACGCGCGTCGAAGGCGTCGATCAGGTGCGCAAGGTGATTCATGTGGATCAGAACCCGATCGGCCGCACGCCGCGCTCCAACCCGGCCACATACACCGGCGTGTGGGATAAAATCCGTACGCTTTTCGCCAAGACGCCGGAAGCCCAAGTGCGCGGCTATGGGCCGGGCCGATTCAGCTTCAACGTCAAAAGCGGTCGATGCGAAGCCTGCCACGGCGACGGCACGCTGAAGATCGAAATGAACTTCCTGCCGGACGTGTATGTGGAATGCGAAACCTGCCACGGCAAACGCTACAACCGTGAAACCCTTGAAGTGAAATACAACGGCAAAACCGTGTCCGACATTCTCGACATGCCCATCGAGGAAGCCGCCGACTTCTTCAAGGCATACACCGGTATTTCCCGCTACCTGAAGACGCTGGTGGACGTGGGTCTCGGCTACATCCGTTTGGGCCAGCCTGCCCCGACGCTCTCCGGCGGTGAATCGCAGCGCGTGAAGCTCGCCACCGAACTGCAACGCCGTTCGGACGGCAAGACCGTATATATCTTGGACGAGCCGACCACCGGTCTGCACTTCGAAGACGTCAACAAACTGCTCAAGGTACTGCAATCCTTGGTCGATAAAGGCAATACGGTGATCGTCATCGAACATAATCTCGATGTGATCAAGGAAGCGGATTGGCTGATCGATCTGGGACCCGAGGGCGGCGACGGCGGCGGTACCATCGTCACGCAGGGTACGCCTGAGCAGGTGGCCGAATGCGCGGATTCCTGGACCGGCAAGTTCCTCAAGCCAATGTTGTGACCTGAGGAGGGGAAGATATGCGTTGTGCGACACACTCACGGCCGTTCGGCCAAGCCTACGGTCTTACAACGCATATTTTCCCCTCCCGATTCGTTCCAATCAATAAAGCTCGGCAAAGAGGAGCAGGATTATGACGAACGATATTGAACGGCATAGTCCGGATGAGTGGCGCAAAACCGCTTCGGCGCTAATGTCTGAACATGCGAACAATGATGCAGCGCCCGGAAACGGGGGAGCGGCGAACGTCAATGTGAACGGTGCGCCACTACTCGGGGATACACGCGACCTGTTCCGTCCGAAAACCTCGGATATTCCAGCCAAACCAGGCGTCTACAAGTGGCGTGACGGTGAAGGCCGGGTCATCTACGTGGGCAAAGCCAAGAACCTGCGCAATCGACTGACCAATTATTTCCAGCCGTTGTACCTGCTGCATCCGCGCACGCAAACCATGGTGCTCACCGCTCGCAGTCTCGAATGGACCGTGGTCGGTACAGAATTGGAATCATTGACGCTGGAATACACGTGGATCAAGGAATTCGATCCACGATTCAATGTGCAGTTCCGTGACGATAAAACCTACCCATATCTGGCTGTCAGTACGGGTGAGCGAATTCCGCGAGTCTGGGTCACTCGTTCGCGCAAACGTCGCGATACACGGTATTTCGGACCGTATGCCAAAGTATGGGAACTGCGGCACAGCTTGGATAGGCTCTTGCGCACATTCCCGGTACGCACCTGCACGCCCAACGTGTTTCATAAGGCTGAATTGACGGGTCGCCCGTGCCTCTTCGCATCCATCGGTAAATGCTCGGCGCCATGCATCGGACGAATCACTCCCGTCGAGCATCGTAAACTTGCCGAACAATTAGTCGGCGTGATGACCGGACGTCTCGGTCGCTCATACATCGCCCAATTGACCCGAGAGATGAAAGAGGCCAGCGCCGAACTTGAATTCGAAAAGGCGGCACGTCTGCGCGACCAGATTCAGATGCTGGAAACCGTGGTACAGCAGAATGCAGTCGTGTTCGATCAGGATGTCGATGCGGATGTATTCGGTTTCGCCAGTGATGAGTTGGAAGCCTCCGTGCATGCGTTCTATGTGCGTGCAGGAGCGATTCGTGGCGAACGCAACTGGAGTGTGGAACGCGTCGAAGACATCAGCGACGGCGATCTGATGGCCGACCTCATCGTACAGGTGTATTCGGATGCGGCCGGGAGCGCTACACCAACCAAGCAGACTCACGAGGGCGCGGCATCCATCCAGGAGCAACGTGAAGCCATCGGATCCACGCAAACCATCACCGCCACCGATGCCGTCGCACGCGCAAAAGCGACCCGCGAACGGAATACGCGTCAGGAAGTCACTGGTCGCGCTGATCTCCTGGCACCTATCGCACCAGTGCCACGCGAAATCATCGTGCCGGTCGAGCCAAGCCGACGAACAGAACTGGAGGAATGGCTGACCAGCCTGCGCGGGGGAGCGGTCGGCATTCGCGTGGCCTCGCGCGGCGACAAAAAGCAGCTCATGGATCGAGCCAACGAGAACGCGAACCAAGCACTGCAACGCAGTAAGCTCAGCCGAATCTCGGATATGGGTGCCCGCACACAGGCCATGAACGATGTCGCCAAAGCATTGTTCCTACCCGAGGCGCCGCTGCGCATTGAATGCTACGACATCTCCAACACCGTCGGCGGTGCTTTCCAGGTGGCTTCGATGGTGGTGTTCGAGGATGCGATAGCCAAGAAATCCGAGTATCGCCGCTTCGCCATTCGCGGCAAGGACGGCAAAGGCGCGCTCGATGATCTATCGGCATTGCACGAAACCCTGACCCGACGGTTCAAGCACGGCAACATTGCCGGCGACTCAGGCGAAAGCATGGACGCCGAACAGCGAGTCGCAGCAGCCAACGCATCAACTTCCACTGGAACCGGTACTGCTACGGGACCGAACAGTATTGCGCAAGCCGAGGAGACCGTACAGCAGAACACTGATCGCCATCATTTTGCCTATAAGCCGAACCTTGTGGTGGTCGATGGCGGCAAGCCGCAGGTGATGGCAGCCGCCAAAGCCCTGGCGGATTGTGGCGTCGATGATGTGGCCGTATGCGGGCTCGCCAAGCGACTGGAAGAGGTTTGGGTGCCGGACGATGATTATCCGATCATTTTGAAACGTCAGTCCGAAGGCATGTATCTGCTGCAACGCGTACGTGATGAATCCCACCGTTTCGCCATCACCTACCACCGCCAGCAGCGCAGAAAAGGCGCATTGCGCAGCGCATTGGATGATATTCCCGGAATCGGCGAAAGCTACCAGAAGAAACTACTCAATCATTTTGGTTCCGTCAAAGCCATGCGCGAAGCCAGCGTGGATGATTTCATGAAGGTCAACGGCATCGGCAAAGCCAAGGCGGAGGCATTGGTAAAAGCGTTGCATGTCGATCAGTCCGACGAATCGGCACAGGATTGAACGGTAATCTGAATGTTGCGAGCCTGCTGAGGTGGACGGTTTTTCTCATACCGTAACCGGATCTGCCCATAACTTCGGTTAGCATGGGAAGAAGTTGAAGGAGGGGTTATGATCAACCACCGTTGCGCGGTACTTGGCAAGCCGATTGCACATTCGCTTTCGCCGGTACTCCATAACGCCGCATATCAGGCATTGGGTTTGGATGATTGGTTCTACGACAAGCATGAGGTTGGTGAAGACGATCTCGACTCGTTCCTCAAATCCCTCGACCCCGCATGGGCGGGACTGAGTCTCACCATGCCATTGAAGAAAACGATCCAGCCCTACGGTGTGCCCACGAATCTATGGGCCAAAGAACTGAAGGTGGCCAATACCGCCATCTTCGACTGGTCGCAAATCACTGATGATCCGGCTTGGCCGCACGGCAAACCCGCCATCAAGTTGTACAACACGGATGTGATTGGCATCCAACTGGCGTTTGATCATGCCAATAGGGAACTCGGCGAGCATCACAAGCCCGACCATGCCGGCAACGCGCTGATCATCGGCAACGGCAACACCGCCACATCCGCTCTGGCTGCCTGCTGCATGATGCCGGAAATCGGCCATGTGACTGTGGCGGCTCGCCATATTGGCAAAAACACCGCGCTTCAGCCGCTTGCGGAACGATATATCACATCGCAGGCACCGTATCGTGAAATCGATTTGGCTGATACGTCATCGCTGATTGATGCCGCACAAAACGCCACGTACGTGATCAATACGATTCCAGGTCACGCTGCCGATGGCATTGCGGATGCGCTTACCGCTGCTCATCCCGGCTCTCTCAATGGGCTATTGCTGGACGTGGTCTATGATCCCCGCCCCTCCAAGCTCATCGAAGCATGGCGCGCCAACAACGGCAACGCGATTGGCGGTGAGGAGATGCTGCTCTATCAGGC
Source organism: Bifidobacterium colobi (assembly GCF_018555455.1). GTDB lineage: Bacteria > Actinomycetota > Actinomycetes > Actinomycetales > Bifidobacteriaceae > Bifidobacterium > Bifidobacterium colobi. The sequence goes on from NZ_JAFEJU010000004.1 coordinate 267,791, forward strand.
ACTGATTCAAGTGCTGCTCATGACCGGCATATGGGATAACGATCCGCCGAGCGACGCCGACAATCGACTGCAGGACACCACCACCGAAGACGACCAATTGGAGATAGCCATGCGTCATGCGCTTGAGGAGGCCTTGTGATGGATATTGAGACACCTCATTCCACCGTAAACCAACAGCAGACCGAGCATTCGGCCAGCACTGCTGCGGCGAATACTCCGAGCCCGGCGGAAGGATTCGAAGTCCTGCTGATTACCGGCATGTCCGGTGCAGGCCGTTCCCGTGCCGCCGGCACCGTGGAAGATATGGGCTGGTATGTGGTCGATAACCTGCCGCCCAAACTGCTCGTACCGCTCGTGGATATGATGACCACTTCAGGTTCCGACGGTGGCATCCATAAGCTCGCCGCGGTCATCGATGTACGTTCGCGTAGCTACTTCGACGATCTGGCAGCCGTACTCAGTCATTTGGATGATCTCGGCGTCAAAACGCGAATCCTCTTCCTCGATGCCAGCAATGACGTGTTGATCAAACGATACGAATCCGTACGCCGCCCACACCCGCTGCAGCACGGCAACCGTCTCATCGATGGCATTCTCGAAGAACGTCATTTGTTGAGCCATCTCAAGGAGCGCGCCGACTGGGTCATTGACACCAGTGCGCTCAGCATCCATCAGCTGTCCACCAAATTGTATGAGACGATGCTTGGTTCGGGACCCACCACCGTGGCCGTGCATATCTTCAGCTTCGGATTCAAATACGGCACTCCCATCGATGCCGATTTCGTGGCCGACGTGCGCTTCCTGCCGAACCCATTCTGGGTGCCCAGCCTGCGCGAACTCACCGGACACGACAAACCGGTTGCCGATTACGTGCTTTCCAGCAAAGGTGCCACAGAGTTCCTGGACGCATATGAGAAGGCCATCGAAACCGCGCTCGAAGGGTACGCTCGCGAAGACAAGCACTTCGTGACCATCGCCATAGGATGCACCGGCGGTCAGCACCGATCGGTGGCGATGAGTGAGGAATTGGCCCGCAGATTACGCGCCCACGGGCTGAAAGTCACCGTGTCCGCACGCGAACAGCATAAACATCACTCATCCTGAGTGACCACACTGCGAGAAAGTAGAGCCCGAAAACCCCATCGAACGGGTTCGCTTGTCCACGAGATTAGGTATCACAGTAAGCCGATGGCTTCCGGCGTGCGACGGCACGAAGCGGCTGAAGCATTGGGAAGAACGAGACTGTAGGAGGTTGGATCTTGGCTCTTCTGGACGATGTCAAAAGCGAGTTGGCAGCTTTTGAGGGTGACTCGCCAGCCGCGATCAAGGCCCAAGCGGCGGCCATGATTCGTTTCGGCGGCGGATTGCGCCCCGTACAGAACTCATACGTGATTCAATCCGTATACACGTCGCTTGACGCAGCCGAATGGCTTCGCAACACGTTGAGGAACGTTTTCGGCCATGAAGCCGAAATCAAGCATCTGACCCGTCAGACGCCGAACGGACCGGTGGAGACCTATGTGGTGCTGGTGACCCGCAATGTTGTGGCGCTTGCATTGCAGACCGGTTTGGTCGACCGCCGCAAGCAGCAGGTGCATGGTCTGCCGGCCGAAGTGGTCAACGGTTCGATCGCCCAGATCAAGGCCGCATGGCGCGGTGCGTTCATGGCCCGTGGTTTCCTGTCTGAACCGGGCAAGGCAAGCTTCCTGGAGATTGCATGTCCGTCCGAGGAAGCGGCCATGGCATTGTGCGGAGTGGCTCGCCGTCTCGGCATTCAGGCCAAGCATCGCACGCTGCGCAGCTCCGAGCGCGTAACGCTCAAGGACCCCGATGCAATCGAACGTATGCTCAAGCTGATGGGAGCGTCCCGTTCTGCTCGCGAATGGACCGGCAAGCGTTCCGACGGAGAGACCCGCGGCAAGGCGAATCGTCTGGCCAACTTCGATGATGCGAACATGCGTCGCAGTGCCAAGGCGGCGGCCGAGGCCAGCGAAAAGGTGCAGCACGCATTCGAGGTGTTGGGCGACAACATTCCGGAGAACCTGCGTCAGGCCGGTCAGCTGCGTATCGATCATGTGGATAAGAGCTTGGAAGAGCTTGGTAAGATCGCGGAACCGCAGATCACCAAGGATGCCATTGCCGGCCGTATTCGTCGTCTGCTCCAGCTCGCCGAGAAGGTCGAGAAGCAGCGCGCAGCAGAAGCAAAATAATCGTCGCATCCCGGCATTCCGTCGGGTTATAACGAAATCGCAACACCGCATTCGCCTTGTGGGGCAATGCGGTGTTTTGTTCTTCAATGCCTGTAATATGCAAATTGGCAAAACTGGCCACTTTGGCGTTGAACGTCAAGGAAAGGATATTCATGAAGACACTCAAGGATCTTGGAGATCTCAAGGGCAAGCGCGTTCTGATGCGTGCTGATTTCAACGTCCCGCTGGACGGCACCACGATCACCGATGACGGTCGTATCAAGGCCGCCCTGCCGACCATCAAGGCTCTGCGCGAAGAAGGCGCAAAGGTCATTCTGATGGCTCACCTCGGCCGCCCGAAGGGCAAGGTCGTTCCTGAGCTGAGCCTGGCTCCGGTTGCCGCCCGCCTCGGTGAGCTGCTCGGCATTACCGTGCCGCTGGCCAAGGACACCTACGGTGAGGACGCTCAGGCCAAGGTCGCTGCCATGAACGACGGCGACGTTGTGCTGCTCGAGAACGTTCGTTTCAACCCGGAGGAGACCAGCAAGGATCCGGCCGTGCGCGCTCCGTACGCCAAGAAGATCGCCGCCCTCGGCGAGGTCTTCGTTTCCGACGGCTTCGGTGTTGTGCACCGTGCTCAGGGTTCCGACTACGATGTGGCTGCCGATCTGCCGGCTGCCGCAGGCCTGCTGGTCGAGAAGGAAGTCAAGGCACTGTCCAAGGCCACCGAGAACCCGGAGCGTCCGTTCACCGTGGTGCTCGGCGGTTCCAAGGTCTCCGACAAGCTCGGTGTGATCGAGAACCTGCTCGACAAGGCCAACCGTCTGGTCATCGGCGGCGGCATGGTGTTCACCTTCCTCAAGGCCAAGGGCTACGAGGTCGGCACCTCCCTGCTCGAAGAGGACCAGCTCGACAAGGTCAAGGGCTACATCGAGACCGCCGAGAAGAACGGCGTCGAGCTCGTACTGCCGACCGATATCGTCGTGAACCCCGGCTTCCCGGCTGGTGACACCCCGGTTGCCCCGGAGGTTGTGGCCGCCGACGCCATCCCGGCCGACAAGATGGGTCTGGACATCGGTCCGGAATCCCAGAAGCTGTTCCACGACAAGATCGTGGACTCCAAGACCGTGGTGTGGAACGGCCCGATGGGCGTGTTCGAGATTCCGGAGTTCGCCGCTGGCACCAAGGCCGTGGCCCAGGGTCTCGTCGACGCCACCGCAGCCGGTGCGTTCACCATCGTCGGTGGCGGTGACTCCGCTTCCGCCATGCGTAACCTCGGCTTCCCGGAGGACGGCTTCTCCCACATCTCCACCGGTGGCGGCGCTTCCCTCGAATTCCTTGAGGGCAAGGAGCTGCCGGGCCTGAAGGTTCTGGAGTAGTAGCCTCAAGTGGTTCATATAGGCTCCCCTTCATCCAAGGGGAGCCTATTATGTTGAAGGGGAAGAAAGGATGAGCATGGCGTCAAAGCGCATTCCATTAGTGGCCGGCAATTGGAAGATGAACTTCAATCATCTGGAGGCCACCTATTTTGTGCAGAAGCTGGTCTGGCTGCTGCGAGACGCGCATTTCGACTTCAAGCGCTGCGAGGTCGCCCTGTTCCCCTCCTTCACGTCGCTGAGAAGCGTGCAGGTGCTGGTGGAAGCCGATAGGATGCACATCAACTATGGCGCCCAATCCGTATCCGTCACCACGCAAGGCGCGTTCACCGGCGATGTTTCCGCGGATATGATCGCCAGCCTCGGATGCAAGTATGTGATCGTCGGTCATTCCGAACGTCGCAAATATCATCCTGAAGATGATGCGAACATCGTCGATCAGGTGCGCGCGGTGCTTGCAGCCGGCATGCAGCCGATTCTCTGCGTGGGCGAAAGCTTTGAGGAACGTCGCCAAGGCATCGAACTCGATTTCGCAGTCGGTCAGGTCCATGATGTGACCCGCGATCTGGACACCGAACAGGCCAGTAAGCTCATTGTGGCCTATGAGCCTGTCTGGGCCATCGGCACCGGCATGGTGGCCACGCCGCAGACTGCGCAGGAAGCCGCCAACGCCATTCGCAATGATCTGCGCGCCACGTTCAACCAACAGGTGGCCGATAGCGTCCGCATCCTATACGGCGGTTCGGTTACTTCAAAGAACGCCGCCGAACTCATTTCCCAGCCGGATGTTGACGGATTCCTGATTGGCGGCGCTTCACTGAACGCCGAAGAACTGTCGAAAATCGCTCGTTTGGCATTGAAAACCACAAATTCGCGGGTCTAATGCTACTGTTTTCCAACAGATGCGCTATGCTATTCATCAGTTAATTGGACTCGGAGGTACCCTGTGACCGCTCTTAAGATCACGCTCGAAGTTATTGTCGTCGTGCTCAGCTGCTTGCTGACCCTGCTCATCCTTATGCATAAGGGTAAGGGTGGCGGCCTTTCCGATATGTTCGGTGGCGGTCTCACCCAGAATGCCGGCACCTCCGGTGTTGCAGAGAAGAACCTGAACCGTTGGACCGTTATCATCGCCCTGATTTGGGTTGCCCTGATCATCGGTCTCGACATGATGACCAAGTTCAATCTCGGCTGATTACTTGTATATGTGGCATACGACCCATGACCGTTGATTCGGTCATGGGTCGTATGCATTTCAATCGGTAGTATCGCACAGCGTTCACGCGCAGTGCAGCAGGAGGATTACACCTATGGTTACCATGAATCGCAATAAAGTCGTCATCGTCGGCACCGGTCAGGTCGGCTCCACCGCAGCGTATGCCATCGTGACCCACGGCCTGTGCAACGAGCTGGTACTGATCGATCATTTTGCCGAAAAAGCCATTGCTGAAGCGCATGACCTTGATGATGGCAGCGAATTCCAGGACCGTCACGTCAAAGTGCATGCCGGTGATTACTCGGATTGCAAGGATGCCGACATCGTGGTCATCACCGTGGGCCGCAAGCCGCCGGCGAATTCCACGCGTATGGCCGAACTTGGCTTTACTGTAGGCTTGGTCGGCGATGTGGTGGATCAGGTCATGGCTTCCGGATTTAACGGCGTCATCATCATGGTGTCCAATCCGGTCGATGTGATGGCCTGGTACGCGTGGAAGCGCTCCGGCCTGCCGCGCACCCAGGTGCTGGGCACCGGCACCGCACTGGACACCTCTCGTCTGAAGACCATCATCGGTGAGGAAACCGGATTGGATCCGCGCAACGTGGGCGGTTTTGTGATGGGTGAGCATGGCAATTCCCAGTTCACCGCATGGTCCACGGTGTCGCTCGGCGGCAAGCCATTCAGCCGATTCCTCGCCGACAATCAGGATCGATTCTCTTCTGTATCCACTGCGGAAATCGAAGAGAAGACCCGTACGCGCGGCAATGAGATCGTAGCCGCCAAGCACGGCACCAACTATGGCATCGCCTCCACTGTGGCCGGCATTGTGCAGACGGTACTGTGGGATGAACGCCGCATTGTGCCCGTCTCCACACTGCTGGATGGCGAGTACTGCGAACACGACGTGTTCCTTGGCGTGCCCACTGAGCTGCGTGCCAATGGCGCCAATGAAATCGTGGAACTTGAGCTCAACGATGAGGAGCTCGCAAAACTGCACCATTCCGCTGAACTGGTACGTGAGCATTGCAAAGGACTGCTGTGACCAATACGATTGCCGACAATCCCACACTGCTGGTAGCCGACCTTGATGGCACACTGCTGCATGATGCAGCGGTTTTTGAAGATCGAAACATCACCCAGCACAGCATCGATGTCATCCAACGCGCGCATGACGCCGGCTACCGGTTCGCCATCGCCACCGCCAGACCGGTAAGCACCGGGCTGCGATTCGCGCAGATGCTGCCGGCGGACGCCGTGATCTATCTCAACGGCGCACTGATCGACTTCGATCCGGCGCATTCCGATTTCACCACGTTGACCGCCGACAATCCCGATGAGGATGCCAGTCTCGTCAAAATCGGATTCCCCTCTGAACGAGCCTGTGCAGTATGCCGGGATCTTCTGGCGCACATGCCTGATTTGCAGCTCGGCATTGTCATGAACGATGTTCGTTACACGAATTTCGATGTCCGCCAGTATTGGAAAACCCAGTCATTCCAATACACGAATTTCCAAGTCGGCACAGGTGCGCCCGAACAGCATGACATCATCAACATGGAACCGGATGCCGAGCATCCCATCACCGTGCCCAAAGGGATCGCTGATAAGATAACAATCTTTCCGAGAAAGAATCAATGGGAGGCTTTGGCATCACTCATTCCGGACGATTTCGCCGTGTCGATTTCCGAAGGCGTGATGTGGATGCTGATGAATCCCCAAGCCAATAAGCAACATGCGATGACCATTGTGTGCGAACGTCTGGGAGTGCCACTGGCGCAGACGGTCGCGTTCGGCGACGATCTTATCGATATCGATATGATGCATGCCGCAGGCAGGGGAGTGGCCGTGGCCAACGCAAATCCAAAGGTCCTTGACATGGCGGATGAGGTCTGCGCGGCGAACAATGAGGACGGCGTGGCCCAATGGATTGAGGCAAGGCTACAGTAGGAATCATGAACAACACTATGGTGGAGGAACGCGCATACGGCGCGTTGGTTGGGTTGGCTATCGGTGACGCGCTCGGCATGCCTACGCAAAGCATGTCACCGGATCAGATTCGAGCCGAGTACGGCGTGAAGCCGATTCAATCATTCGCGGATGCGTCACCGAAGCAGCCCATCGCACCGAATATGCAGGCCGGGTCAATCACCGACGACACCGAACAGGCACTTGTTCTGGCAAACCAGCTGATTGCAGGGGCTGGCGAACTGGACATTCACCAGTATGCGCAGTCATTGCTCAACTGGGAAGATGATATGAAGGCCAAAGGTTCGCTCGATCTGCTCGGACCCTCCACCAAGTCGGCATTGGAACTGTTCAAAGCCGGGGTGGACGTCAACCTCACCGGTATCCATGGCACCACCAATGGCGGAGCCATGCGCGCCTGCCCTATCGGCATTGCGAACCGACCAGACACCCATCTGGCGGATATCGCACGTCAATCCTCCATAGTGACGCACAACACCACGCAAGGCATCGAATCCACCATGCTCATCGCAGCAACCGTGAGCTATGGTCTGGAGGGCGCCGAAGCCAGTGAAGCCATGATGCTGGCGTTGAACTATGTGACCGCATATCTTGCCATGAACCGTTTTGAAGGCATGGCGGTAGGACATTGGTCGCCCAAGGCGTCGGTCATTGCCCGCACACGTTGGGCCATCAACTGGGCTCGTGAGCATAATGGATCCCAGGCAGGCGATATCTACGATCATGACATGTTCGGCGACCAGCTGCGTGCGCTCGTAGGTACCAGTGTGGAAGCCAACGAGTCCGTGCCTGCCGCGTTCGCCATCGCCGCCCGGTATGCCGAGCGTCCTTATGATGCGTTGTGCGTGGCCGCGAACATCGGCGGCGACACCGACACCATTGGTGCCATGGTCGGTGCCATGCTGGGTGCAGTCCATGGCGTTGAAGGATTCCCCGCGGATATGGTGCACACAGTGCAGGACGTCAACCATATTGATTTGCAGCAGGTAGCCAAGGATCTGCTTGCCATCTCCAGGAGCGTCAGGCAATGAGCAAAGTCATTTCCCTCGGACAGATGCTGGTCGATCTGACCATGCGCATCGATCGCGTACCCGAACCGGGCGGCGATGCCTTTGCCGACGAAGCCGTGGCTCGCGTGGGTTCAAGTTTCAATATTCTGCACGCGGTTCGGCAGATGGGAGTCGCTGCCGCGCACGGTGGCATCATTGGCAGCGGACCATGGGCCACGCAGATTCGCGAAGCACTAGCCTCAGACGGCATCGAGCATATTGGACTGACCGATTTCTCCCGGGATTCCGGCATCTGCATGGCCATGACGGATGCTCGCGCCGAACGTACGTTCGTCACGGTGAGAGGCGCGGAAACCCAAGGCGATGAGCATTGTTTCGATGCCATCACCCCTGAGCCAACCGACATTGTGCATATCAATGGCTACACGTTCGCGCATCCCACGGCCCGTGGCCTGTACACGTTCCTTCAGCGATACCAATCCCACGAATTCACCACAGTCTTCGACCCGTCTTCGGTAACGGCGGGCGCAGAGGATCGACTGCTCACCGCAATCATCGCGCACAAGCCCATCTGGTCATGCAATTATGAGGAAGCCTTGGCACTGGCCCGCAGACTAGGCGTATCCGGCTCCGCACTTGACGATACCGGCAAGACATGCGCATCCTTGAGCTGCGCGGTACAGGCTCCGGTGATTTTGCGCGCTGGCGCATCCGGTGCCTGGCTGTGCGCGGGGCCCGGTGCGCAGGCCGAACTGATTCCCTCGCATCACGTTCATGCCGTAGACACCAATGGTGCCGGCGACTGTCATGTGGGTGTAATGAGCGCAGAGCTTATTCGCGGCGCATCCCTGCATGATGCAGTGCGTACCGCGAATGTGGCCGCGGCAATCTCCGTAACGCGTCGCGGGCCGGCCACCTGCCCGTCTCGCGAGGAATTGGCATCAATCCTGTGAGCATGGCTGCTATGTTTCCATTGTTACAACACGCAAATTGAACTCGAATTGAACTAGGTGTACTCTTTGAACCGTTGTTCAACATGAAATTGAACTTCTGTTTGGAGGGACTATGACCGTCACGGTATTCGCCCAGCGTTTGCGCAACGCCATGGACAGCAGGGGATTGAAGCAGGTCGACTTGGTGCATGCGGCGGAACACCGTGGCGTCAAGATGGGCAAAAGCCATATCAGCCAATATGTTGCCGGCAAAACCATGCCGCGTGAGGATGTGCTTGAGTTCCTCGCCAGCGAGTTGGATGTTGATGCCAACTGGCTCAAAGGAGAGACCAGTGAAGCAACGGAAACCAGTACCGAGGGAGCATCCATCATGTCCACGAATCAGTCGAATAGCATCACCTCGCGCAACGAATCCATCGAGGAGATCCCAGCCGGCCGCCGCAGGGCTTTCGGCAAATCCCACAAACTCGACAACGTGCTCTACGATGTACGCGGCCCGGTGGTCGACGAAGCCGCACGCATGGAAGCTGACGGCACGCACATCCTGAAATTGAACATCGGCAATCCGGCACCATTCGGTTTCCGCACGCCGGATGAAGTCGTCTACGATATGGCTCACCAGCTGACCGATACGGAAGGCTATTCGCCGTCCAAGGGTTTGTTCTCCGCACGCAAAGCCATCATGCAGTATGCGCAGCTGAAGAATCTGCCCAACGTGACCATTGATGACATCTACACCGGTAATGGTGTGAGCGAGCTCATCAACCTGTGCATGTCCGCATTGTTGGACGATGGTGATGAAGTACTGATTCCAAGCCCGGATTATCCGCTGTGGACCGCATGCGTGAACTTGGCCGGCGGCACCGCAGTGCATTACGTGTGCGACGAACAGTCGGAATGGTACCCGGACATCGACGATATTCGCTCGAAGATCACCGACCGTACCGTGGCCATCGTGCTGATCAATCCGAACAATCCGACCGGTGCATTGTATCCCAAGGAAGTGCTCCAGCAGATTGTGGATATCGCCCGCGAACACCAGCTCATCATCTTCTCCGATGAAATCTATGATCGTCTGGTTATGGATGGGCTGAAGCACACGTCCATCGCGTCTTTGGCACCCGATTTGTTCTGCGTCACGTTCTCCGGATTGTCGAAGTCCCATATGATCGCCGGCTATCGAGTGGGCTGGATGGTGCTTTCCGGCAACAAGCGCATCGCCAAGGATTACATTGAAGGCATCAATATGCTGGCGAACATGCGCATTTGCTCGAATGTGCCGGCGCAGTCCATTGTGCAGACGGCACTCGGCGGCCACCAAAGCGTGAACGACTACATTGTGCCCGGCGGCCGACTGTACGAACAGCGCGAATACATCTACAACGCCATCAACAGCATTCCCGGTTTGACTGCGGTCAAGCCCAAGGCTGCGTTCTACATCTTCCCGAAAATCGATGTGAAGAAGTTCAACATTCATGATGACGAGCAGTTCGCCCTTGACCTGCTTCACGATGAACGCATTCTGATCACCCGAGGCGGCGGCTTCAACTGGGGAGAGCCGGATCACTTCCGAATCGTATATCTGCCACGCATCGAAGTGCTGAAGGACGCCACCAACAAGATCGCCAACTTCTTCAGCTACTACTGGCAGAACTAAGTTGATGTCGAGGCTGGCATACAGTGCTGGACACACTCAAGGCCGTTCGGCCAAGCCTACGGTCCCGCATTGCATGCCAGCCTCTCTGACTCCGATTACGAAGACATCACACGAAAAGCGATATCAAATTATCAGTCCCACACCTCTTCGGCGATAGAGCGAACCAGGGCGATCTTTGCCCACTGCTGTTCCTCGGTAAGATGATTACCCTCCTCGGTGGAGGCAAAACCGCACTGCGTGGACAGGCACAGACGCTCCAACGGCACATACTGTGCAGCCTCGGCAATACGAGCCTTAATCACTTCGGGATCTTCCAGTTCCGGCTTCTTGGAAGTAATCAGTCCAAGCACCACCTTCTTATCCCCGGACACCTTGGCGAGCGGTTCGAAATCACCGGAACGATCATCATCGAACTCAAGGTAGTAGGCCGCCACGTTCTCTTCACCGAACAGCACGTCGGCCACCTGGCCGTAACCGCCGGCGGAGAACCACTGGGACTGGTAGTTGCCGCGGCAGATATGCGTGGTGACCACCATGTCATCCGGCACGGCGGCAATCACCGCATTGTTGACTGCAGCATACTGGCGCTGCACAGTCTTGGCGTCCACGCCGAACACCGTATCCTTGAAATCCTCACCAACGAACGCACCCCACGTACAATCATCGAACTGCAGCGTACGGCAACCAGCCTCGTACAGATCATGAGCCACCTGGATGTAGGCGTTGGCGATGGCTTCGGCCAGCGCATCGTTATCCTTGTACGGACTGTTGGCTTCCTCGGCGATGCCCTGCTGCAGCACAAACAATGTCTGTGCGGGGGAGGGCACGGTCTGCTTGGCGATGATGTTGTCATCTTCCAAAGCCTTGACGAACTTGTAGTGCTCCACGAACGGGTGATGCTCACCGCTCAGTTCAGCGTATACGCCAGCGGCTTCAGTCACAGGAGTGCCATCGGAACCCTTGAACAGAATCGGGGCGGTACCGCGCTTGACGCCGTGCAGTCCCCACATGAAGTCAAGATGCCAGTAGGCGCGGCGGAATTCACCATCGGTGATCACATGGAGTCCTGCGGCCTTCTGCTTGGCAACCAGTTCGGTAATGGCCTTGTCTTCCACAGCCTTCAGTTCTGCTGCGTCAATACGTCCGGCTTCAAAGTCGGCACGAGCAGCTTTGAGCTCGGCGGGACGCAGGAAACTACCGACCACATCGGCGCGGAACGGAGCATTATGCTGATACGTCATGGATGCACTCCTTAACGATGATTGGGTGCAGCAACTTGAATAGCCGCTGCACCCAGAGTTGATTCGATTATGGCAACATCGTCTGCCTATCACGCGATCCTTGTGCAATAGACTTGTGCAATAGACTTGCGCCATTGGCAAACGCATACGTTGGGTACCTTATCAGCGCAGGAGCAGCACCATGCGCAGATGTCTCACAAAGCGTCACCGCAACGCCGTACTACCATTACACCTGAGCGTTATGGCCCAGTCTCAGTGAATCAATCACGCCGATCACCGCGCCAACAATGGCGGGCGTCAGCCAACCAAGCTGTTGCTGTTCAAGCGGCAGCAGCTTCAGCACCGATTCCAGCCAAGGCAGCGAACCACCGAACACCATAGCCAGTGAGGCGATGCAGCCGGCCAAGGCCACAATACCCACCATCAGTACCATCCAGAAATACACACGGGGGAACCGCGCCGCAAACACCTTATGCGTAATAGCCAGCAGCACCAGCACAATCGAAATCGGATACAATGCGGAAAGCACCGGCACTGACACCTTGATAATCAGACTCAACCCAGCATTGGAGACAATGAAACTGAACACGGTGAACGCCACCTGCCAAGTGCGGTAGCTTACCGACTTGCCGGCCACCGTGGGGAACTTGGTGTGGAAGTACGTGGCACAGGTGCAGATGAGCCCAGTGCACACGTTAAGACATGCAATGACGAACACCACGCCGAGGAATGCGGTGCCTGCAGTGCCGAATACCGCACTGGTGAGATTCGTCAGCACGGTGGCTCCGGTGTCGCTGTCCGCATTGATGGCGGTAATGGAGCCGGACACCGCGCCCACATAGCTCAGCGCACCGTAGATCAGAATCAGCAGAATACCGGTGCCAAGGCCGGCGACTGCGGTTTCACGCTGCACCTGTGCCTCCTCAGTGACCTCAAGCGCGCGCACGTTTGCGGAGATGACGATGCCGAAGTACAGTGCGGCGAGCAAATCCATCGTCTGATAACCGTCAAGGAATCCACGGGCCATCTGATTGGTCTGGTAATTGCCGGAAGGTGCGGCGGCAGCATCAATACCATGCACGAGACAGGCCACGAACAATACCGCGATCAGCACCAGCAGCAGCGGCCCCATGAAGCGGCCGAGCACTTTGGAGAGTTTCTCAGGATGCTGGGCAAAGAGAAACGCCAGTGTAAAGAACACCAGGGAATACACCAGCTGCGCAACCCATCGGGAACTATCCGGCGTGAATGGTGCCACCATCATTTCAAACGATGTGGTGGCAGTACGCGGAATGGCGAAGCAAGGACCGATGGTCAAAATGATGGCAATGCCGAGAAACAGCGCGAATTTGGGGGAGACGCGACCGGCGAGTTTATCGAAACCATCGGCGAACGTGACTGCCAATACACCAAGAATCGGCAGACCCACAGCGGACACAATGAATCCGATGGCAGCGGGCACTGTAGCCGCGCCAGCCTGTGCGCCGACGAACGGCGGGAAGATCAGATTTCCTGCACCAAAGAACATGGAGAAGAAGGTGAAGGTCATCACCACTCGTTGACGACTGTTCAGTGAATGCATGGTGTCCTCTCGTAGGCGTGTCTCATGGTTGCTGCATAGATCGGTGATGCGTCTTACTGTGCCGACGCCACCATTTCGCCACCATTTCGCGAACTTACCAGTCGGCGGCATCGGCGGCAAGGGCGACTCATGACGATGGCATAGGAATGCCCACGTTTCGGTCATTACCGGATTTGCGCGCTACTGGACTTTCCCAGTCATGCTGAAACATGACATGCTTACAATGCAGAGCATTGTGCTGCACTTGCGTAATCAATGCAGCCAACGGTACGAGCAAGTATGAGGAGGTCGGGGGATGCCTGCTATTTCATGCCGCGCACAGCACGCCATGTATCCCAGCGTCAGGGAGATGTTCGAACTTGCGGCTCATGTGCCGGATGCGATTTCGTTTGCGATAGGGGAGCCGGGCTTCGATACGCCGCGGCCGATTATCGACGCATCCTATGCGGCGGCCATTCATGGCGACACTCATTACACGCCGAATCGCGGAACCGCGGCGTTGCGCCGAGCATGGTGCGAATATCGGCATCATCAAGACGGACTCGCCTATGTGCCACAAGACAATATCATCATCACCGCAGGCGGTATGGAAGCCATGTATCTGGCGATGATTGCCACGCTGGATGAGAATGACGATATTCTTATTCCCGATCCTGGATACGCGAACTATTTCGGCCAGGTGCAGATGGTGCACGCGCACGTGGTGCCTGTGCCATTGCATGACAGCAACGGGTTCCGTATGCGCGCGGCTGAGGTGGAGGCTGCAATCACGCCTCAGACGAAGGCGCTGCTGCTGAATTCGCCATCGAATCCCACGGGCGCGATTATCGAACCAGACGAGCTTGCCAAGATAGCCGAAGTCGTTAAGCGGCATGATCTGTGGGTAATCAGCGACGAAGTATATCGGGCGTTTGTCTATGATGACCGTGTTCGTTGCCTTTCGATTGCCTCAATGCCGGGGATGCTTGACCATACGATTATCGTTGACTCGTTTTCGAAGACCTTTGCGATGACCGGTTGGCGTATCGGCTGTGCATTCGGCCCTAAGGCTGTAATCGATCAGATGATGATCATGCAGGAGAATGTGGTGTCTTGTGTGCCGGGCGCGTTGCAAGTGGGTGCGGCGGCCGCGTTGGAAGGGTCCGCGGACATTCTGACTACGATGAAAGCTGCCTATCGTAAGAATCGGGATATGGTAGTTGACGCAGTGCAGCATATGCCGTTAGTCAGTTGCAGTATGCCGGATGGTGCCTTCTATGTGCTGATGAATGTGAAAAACACAGGATTAAGCGATCATGATTTTGCGGTGCGACTCTTGCACGAAGCTCGAGTTGTAGTCACGCCGGCTTCGGGCTTCGGGTCACGAGGCCAAGGCTTCGTGCGATTATCGTATGTTGGCTCAGTTGAAGATACCGCTGAAGGATTGCGTCGTATGCATACGTGGCTTGAATCGTTATAAGCAGATAAGTCACATATGCACGCATCAGTTGATAGGAGCTGATACAAACAGTTGGGCCCTGATTCATGCATATTGCAAAAATCAGGGCCCAAATACTGTTGATGTGCTATATGTACATCAATCAGTTAGCATGTCTCAGGCGTTCACGCGATCGATGCCGGACTGAACGTCAGCCAGCACGGAATCCCAGGACTTGATGAAGGCGGCGACACCGTCGGCCTCCAGCTTGTCGGTGACGTCCTTGAGGTTGATGCCGAGCTCAGCCAGCTTGTTGATGATGGCGTGGGACTCTTCGTAGGTGCCCTCGATGGACGGAGCGCCGTTGCCGTGGTCGGCCAGAGCGTTCAGGGTCTTCTCCGGCATGGTGTTGACGATGTGCGGAGCAACCAGCTCGTCAACGTACTTGCAGTCGGAGTAAGCCGGGTTCTTGGTACCGGTGGAAGCCCACAGCGGACGCTGAACCTTGGCGCCCTTGGCAGCCAGCTCGGCCCAACGCGGATCCTCGGCGAACTTCTTCTCGAACAGCTCGTAAGCCAGGCGAGCGTTGGCCACAGCAGCCTTGCCCTCCAGAGCCTTGGCTTCGTCGGAGCCGTTGGCTTCCAGCAGCTTGTCCACAGCGGTGTCCACGCGGGAGACGAAGAAGGAAGCGACGGAGCCGATGTGCTTCAGGTCGTGGCCGTTAGCAGCAGCCTGAGCGATGCCCTCGATGTAAGCGTCGATGACCTGCTCGTAACGCTCGAGAGAGAAGATCAGGGTGACGTTCACGGAGATGCCCTTGGCCAGGGTGGCGGTGATGGCCGGCAGGCCTTCGAGGGTTGCCGGGATCTTGATCATGGCGTTCGGACGGTTGACCTTCTCCCAGAGCTCGACAGCCTGCTTCTCGGTGGCTTCGGTCTCGTGGGCAAGACGCGGGTCGACCTCGATGGAGACGCGGCCGTCGACGAAGTCGGTCTTCTCGGCGATCTCACGGAAGATGTCGGTGGCGTTGCGCACGTCGGTGGTGGTGAGCTCGCGAACAGCGGTCTCAACGTCAACCTTGCCGAGCTCCTTGAGCTGAGCATCGTACGGACCGACCTGGCTCAGGGCCTTCTGGAAGATGGACGGGTTGGTGGTGACGCCGACCACGTTCTTGTTGGCGATGAGGTCCTGCAGGGAGCCGGACTCGATGCGGGAGCGGGACAGATCGTCCAGCCAGATGGAAACGCCGTTGTCGGACGTACGCTGAGTTGCTTCAGTCATATTTTTTCTCCTTGTTATTGGCTCCCCTCCCTGAAGAGGGGAGCCGAAATATTATTGGTTCAAGCTTCGTGAGCTTGAGAATCAGGCGTTAGCCTCGGCGATGGAAGCCTCAGCAGCCTCGACCACGTGCTCGGCGGTGATGCCGAGGTCGATCATGTTCTGAGCGCCGTCACCCTGCAGGCCGAACTGCTCGATGGAGACAGGCTTGCCGTAGGAGCCGAGGTACTTGTACCACGGCATGGCCACGCCGGCCTCGACGGAGACGCGAGCCTTGACGGAAGCCGGAAGCACGGCCTCCTTGTACTCGGCGTCCTGCTCCTCGAACCATTCCATGGACGGGAAGGAGACCACGCGAGCCTTGGTGCCCTTCTCAGCCAGGGTCTTGGCGGCGGCGACAGCCCACTGGACTTCGGAACCGGAGGCCATGATGATGACGTCCGGGGTGCCCTCGGTGTCGACGAGCACGTAAGCGCCCTTCTTAACGCCTTCCTTGGCCTTGGCAGCGGTCTCAGCCAGAACCGGCACACCCTGACGGGTCAGCACCATGGCGCCCGGCAGCGTGTTCTTCTTCTCGAAGAAGTAACGGTAGGCTTCGGCGGTCTCGAAGGCATCGGCAGGACGGATGACTTCGAGCTGCGGGATGGCGCGGAAGGAAGCGAGGTGCTCAACCGGCTGGTGGGTCGGACCATCTTCGCCGACGGCCACGGAGTCGTGGGTCCAGACGTAGAGGTTCGGGATCTCCATGAGGGCGGCCAGACGAACGGCGGAACGCTCGTAGTCGGAGAACATGAAGAAGGTGCCGCCGAACGGACGGGTGTGGGAGCCCAGCAGGATGCCGTTGGTGATGCAGCCCATGGTGAACTCACGCACGCCGAAGTGCAGCTGGCGACCGAACTCGTTGCAGTTCGGCCACTGCTTGGTGGCGCACTCGGCCGGGGCGAAGGTGGCAGCGCCCTTGAGGTCGGTCTTGTTGGAGCCACCGAGGTCGGCGGAGCCGCCCCAGAGTTCCGGCATAACAGCGGCGATGGCATTCAGCACGGAGCCGGAGGCGCCACGGGTGGCGACACCCTTGCCGACTTCGAAGGTGGCCTCAAGGTCATCGATGGCCTTGTCGAAGCCTTCCGGCAGTTCGCCGGCCTTGATGCGGTCGTACAGGGCAGCCTTGTCCGGGTTGGCCTTGCGCCAAGCGTCGAACTTCTCGTCCCAAGCCTTGTGGGCTTCGAGACCGCGCTCGGCGACCTTGCGGGCGTGAGCCAGGGCCTCCTCGTCGACGTGGAAGGACTCTTCCGGATCGTAGCCCAGAATCTTCTTCAGGCCGGCAACGGCCTCGGCGCCAAGCTTGGAGCCGTGGGAAGACGGGTCGTTGGTCTTGCCCGGGGTCGGCCATGCGATCAGGGAGTGAACCTTGATGAGCTTCGGCTGGTCCGGGGCGGCGGCCTCGGCCTTGGCGATCACGTCGGCCAGGCCTTCGATGTCCTCCTTGTAGGAGCCGTCAGGCTGGATGAAGCTGAACTCGTCGGTGTACCAGCCGTAGGCCTGGAAGCGCTTGAGCACATCCTCGGCCAGCACCAGGTTGGTGTCGCCTTCGATCTGGATGCGGTTGGCGTCGAAGAACACGGTCAGGTTGCCGAGCTTCTGGTTGGCGGCCAGGGAGGCAGCCTCACCGGAGATGCCTTCCTCGATATCGCCTTCACCGCAGATGGCCCAAATCTTGTGGTAGAACGGGGACTCCTCCTTCGGGGTCTCCGGATCGAGCAGGCCACGCTGGAAACGCTCGCCGTAGGCGAAGCCGATGGCGGAAGCGAAGCCCTGGCCCAGCGGGCCGGTGGTCATTTCGATGCCCGGGGTCAGGCCGTACTCAGGGTGGCCCGGGGTGCGGGTGTCAGCGCCGCCGCGGAAGTGCTTGAGGTCATCCAGGGTCACGCCGTAGCCGGAGAAGTACAGCTGGACGTACTGGGTGAGGGAAGCATGACCGCCGGAAAGGATGAAGCGATCGCGGCCTTCCCAGTTGGGATCGTTGGGATCATGCTTGATGAAGTGCTGGTACAGGGTGTAGGCGACAGGCGCCAGGGAGATAGGGGAACCGGGGTGGCCGGAACCAGCCTTCTCAACCGCGTCAGCCGAAAGGACCTTTGCCATCTTGATGGCGCGCTCGTCGAGCTCGGTCTCCTTGAATTCGGTCATGGATTTACTTTCCTTCCAATTGGTCGGGCCGCGTATCCGGCTTGTGCCGGGCGCTTGACGCCCTCACATTGCGTTTCCCATGTTAACGTCGTAAGCAGACGTTTGTGGTGCATATTTGGCGTGTTTTGGTAAGTTGTGTTCTGTTAGCGTTCACAATTAACACGCCTTCGCTGCCGACGAACGGATTAGCACTCGAAACCAATGAGTGCTAATACAATAGTCAATGCGCCGTTTGCCGTCATCCGCGATGCTTACGGCACACCGAGACACGCCGAACACCATGGATTATGCCTGTTCAGCGTGTCGCAGCGAGGTACGCCGACCGAACGCAAAGCATATTTCGCATGAACAATGATCATCGAGGACTGATCATCGAGGACGTAGGGCGTGATTGTCCAATCCATCCCGCTTCGGTCCGCGATGATTGCTAGTGCACAAGCGCATGATTATGGCAGGTATATAAGGAGGCGCGCATGACGCAATCGAGACGCATGTTGGTGCTGCGCGCCGTGGTTGAGGACTACATCCGCTCGCAGGAACCAGTCGGCTCCACATCATTGACCAAGGCGCATGATCTTGGCGTCAGCTCCGCCACGATTCGCAATGATATGGCGGCACTTGAGGATGAAGGCTATTTGATTCAGCCGCATACGTCGGCCGGTCGAGTACCCACCGAAAAAGGGTACCGATACTTTGTCGATCGGCTGGCCACTGTTGTTCCTTTAAGCGAGGCGCAACGTCGAGGCATCAACAGCTTCCTCTCCGGCTCGGTCAGTCTTAAGGACGCCTTGCAACGAGCGGCTCGACTGCTCTCCGAAATCACCGGGCAAGTGGCTGTAGTGGCTTCGCCTTCGTTGGCCAAGGCCACGCTTCGCCATGTTGAGATGGTGCCGGTGGCCATGAATACGTTGCTTGCCGTAGTCATTACCGACACCGGACGCGTGGCCCAGCATGGTCTTGCCGTGGGCACCATGCCAGCAATCGAGGCAATCAATCGACTGTCATCAACCGTCAACGAACAGTGCGTCGGACTCTCACTTGCCAAAGCGGGGGAGAAGGTTCGCGCCATTGCGGAAAGCGCCGGGTTCGAAGAAGTCCGCGATGTTGCGCAGTCGCTGGCTGATGCTTTCGGATCGATGGCGCTCGACGAGCGAGCCAATGAATTGTACATGTCCGGTGCGTCGCATCTGGCACATTCGAGCTCTCTGGCCGATTTGGCGCCACTGTTCGACGCATTGGAGGAACAGGTGGTGCTGATGAAGCTGATGAGCAATCTCAGCGAGGAATCCACCGCCTCCGGCGTCGGCGTATCCATCGGTTCGGAAAGCCATACGCCAGGCTTGCTGCACGCCTCGGTGGTCAGCAGCGGTTACGGACGCAATACCCGTACCGAAGAAGGGGATGCGGATGGCAGCGCTGCGTCAATTGATACCAACGATAATGAACCCATCGCTTTCGTAGGTTCCATTGGCCCCACGCATATGGATTATGCGGCAACCATGGCTGCGGTCAAGGCGGTGGCCAGATATCTGAGCGCCTTTATTTCAGAAAGCGGCCCTGAACAATAACACTTCCTGCCTTGGCTCTTTCGAAACCGATACCGGCTGACCGAGGGCTGTGGCACAATATCCGGCAGATTACACGAGCACAAAGGATTATCCAGTGGCAGATTATTACGAGACCCTGGGCGTTGACCGCAACGCCAGCGACGCCGACATCAAGAAGGCCTACCGCAAGCTCAGTCGTAAATATCATCCCGACATCGCCGGTCCTGAATTCGAAGACAAGTTCAAGGAAGTCAACAATGCATACGAAGTGCTGTCGAACCCGGATAAGCGCCGTATGTACGATTCCGGCGTGGATCCCAATGATCCGAACGCCGGTACGGGCGGCTTCTCCAGCGGATTCGGCGATATGGGCGATGTTTTCTCCACGTTCTTCGGCTCCGCATTCGGTGGCGGCGCGCAGGGTCCTGTGCCACGCACTCAGCCTGGCCGCGATTCCTTGGCTTCGGCATCCATCGACTTGAAGACTGCCGTATTCGGCGGTACCGCACATGTGAAGATCAACACATTCGCGCTCTGCCAGGATTGCGGCGGCTCCGGTGCACAGGGCGGCGCGCAGCCGGTCACCTGCCCGGACTGCCACGGTCAAGGCTTCGTGCAGAAGGTGGTGCGTACCATGCTGGGCCAGATGATGACCTCAGCTCCGTGCGAACGTTGCGAAGGGCACGGCACCATTATCCAGAACCCATGCCCGAGCTGCATGGGTGCAGGCCGCGTGCGCACCACTCGCAGTGTGGGCGTGAGCGTCCCGGCGGGTATCAACGACAACGCACGTCTGCGTCTCGCTAACCAAGGCGAAGTGGGTGAAGGCGGCGGCGCTGCGGGTGACCTTTATATTGATATCCGCATCCGCAGCGACAAGCAGTTCACTCGTGACGGCGACAATCTGCATTGCTGGATTCAGGTGCCGATGAGCTGGGCTGTGCTCGGCCATGACCTTGATATTGATACCTTCGATGGCAAGCAGACGATCTCCATCCCCGCTGGATGCCAGCCGGAAGATACGGTGACGCTGAAGGGACTTGGCGTTACCAATATTCGCGACAACAGCCAGCGCGGCGATTTGATCGCGCATGTCAATGTGCTGATCCCCACCAAGCTGAACGATAGCGAACGCAGCCTTATCGAACAGTTCGCCGATTCGCATGATGCCAATGCCACTCATGTGGCTCAGGCGTCTCGCCCCCAGTCCAGCCAGAAGAAGAGCGGATTCTTCTCGAAGCTCAAGGATGCCTTGAGCTGAGCCATAGCTTCGAGGCGTTGAAAAGCAACCCTCATCTTATAACGAAGGTGCGGATGTCTTACTTCATCAAGACATCCGCACCTTCGTTATTGTCAGTCAATAATGGCTCAGGGCTGAAAGCAACCGGAAATAATCAGCCAAGCAGCGAACGGCACATCGAGCGGTATTCGCTCACGTATCCGCCGCCGAAGAACACGCAATGGCCGGCGATGGGGTAGAGCTGCCACAGCGTCAGGCGCTCCTGCCATCCGGCCTTCAACGGATGCACCGACTGGTAGCCTTCCATGATCTGTGTCAGATAACTCATGCCGAACAGATGCAGCATGGCAAGATCCTCCTCACGGTGGCCGCCGTGCGCGGCAGGATCGATCAGCACGGCTTCGCTGTGGCCACGGTCCGCGGTCCACATCACATTGCCGCTCCACAGGTCACCGTGCACGCGGGCGGGCTTGTCATTGGCCGCACGACCCATCAAATCAGGCAGCGCTTCAATCACCTTTTCGGTCAGGTCAACGTCGCGCTTATCCAATTCACCGCGCTTGACGCCAAGTTCCACCATCGGGCGCAAACGACCATCGGCGAAGTAGCTGATGGGGTCACTCCAGGTTCCGGTATCCATCTTCACCGGATCCTGCAACGGTCCGAAGTAGCAGGTTCCGGTGTAGCCGTCGGGTGCGGAACCGAAGTATTCGGCGCCGGCATCATGCATGTGTGCGAGCGCCGCACCGAAATCGTAAGCGGCTTTGGCAGTGGGGGAGGAGCTGTTTACTCGTTCGATGTCCAGGTAATCCTTGCCCCAACCGTACACGTCCACCACGCGTGGGCCGCCCTGCTCTTGGGCTGCGCCGAGCCATTCGAGTCCGCGGCCTTCGCATTCAAAGAATCCCTGTGGTGCGAAAGCGCGGCTTTTACGATATGTCGTCATTGTGATCTCTTCCTTCCCTCACCTTGTCCTGATGTTCCTTCCCGTATTGTAGACCGGTATTGTCTCTTTTCTTAGCGCTGTTCTACACCCCATTGGGTAGTGTGTTCTGCGTCATAATTACGAGAAACAACTACGAGAAACAAATACAAGAGGGGCTATGAATTTCTTCCAAGCCATTGTTCTCGGCATCATCCAAGCGCTGACCGAATATCTTCCGGTATCGTCCAGTGCGCATATCCGTATTTTCGGCGATCTGATGCTCGGCTCCGATCCTGGTGCCGCATTCACCGCCATCATCCAAATCGGCACCGAACTTGCCGTGGTGTTGTACTTCCGCCACGACATCATCAATATTCTTTCCCATTGGTTCTCCTGCCTGTTCGGCAAGAACGGCAAGGATATCAAGTCGCGCATGGGACGCGGCGACTATTACGCCACGATGGGATGGAATGTGATCATTGGCTCCATCCCGATCGTCATCATCGGCTTCACGTTGCAGGATATTGTGGAAACCGCGCTGCGTAATCTGTGGATCACGGTGACTGTACTGTTCCTGTTCGGCATTCTGCTGTGGGTGGTGGATGCTCGCGCCCGCCAGTCCAAGACCATGGCGGACATGACCTACCGCGATGCTTTCCTGTTTGGCCTCGGCCAGTCGCTGGCGTTGATTCCTGGCGTCTCCCGTTCCGGCGGCACTATTACCGTGGGACGTGCGCTGGGTTACGAGCGTGAGGCCGCGGTCCGTTTGAGCTTCCTCATGGCCATTCCCGCAGTGCTCGGTTCCGGTTTGCTCGAAGCCGTCAAGGCGGTGAAGAACTATAAGGCGGATGCGTTGTTCCCCGGCTGGGGGCCGACCATCATCGCGATGATTGTTTGCTTTATCCTGGGCTATATTGTGATCATCGGATTCCTGAAGTTCGTGTCGACCTTCTCCTACAAGGCGTTCGCCATCTATCGCATCGGACTGGCCGTTGTAGTGGCCATTCTGCTGCTGCTCGGCGTACTGCCGGCGATCGACCCCTCGGTTGCGGCAGCTGCATAAGCTGACTGCGGATGCCGGCAGGGAAAGCGACTATCGCATAGAAACGGTAATGGGCTTGCTTCTACTAAAGAAGCAAGCCCATTACTGTAGGTGCTGTAAGTGCGCACTGCATTACGGGACAATCACGGTTGCGAGGCAATCACTGGTCCATATTGCGGAGGAAGTCCTCGGCTTCCTTGACCAGCTGTTCAGCCTGCGGCGCGCCCAACGAAGCCTGTGCCGCCGCCTGCTGCTTGAGGTCATAATCATGTTCAAGGTGATTGACGTAGTCGGCAAGCTGATCATTGCACCTGACCAGCACCGAAGCCTGCGCCTTCCAATGGTCGGACTTCGCCGGCAGATCGCCCATATCAAAATCGAAGCCGATGCGTTTGCCCAGTGCTTCAAGTAGGCGCATGGTGCCGGCCGCACATTCGTCACTGCCAAGATACTGCGGAATGGATACCCACATGGACGCGTGGGCGAACCCCTGATCGGCGGCGGCCACGTCGAGCACCGTGGGGATGCCGACCGGCCCGTTGTATTCCTTGTCGCCCTCGCATTGGCAGGTGCCGTCACTCACCGAAAGCGGTAACGGTCGGGTGTGCGGACAGTCGGAGAACATGGAGCCCAAGGTCACGATCTGGTGCACGTCGAGCTCTTCGGCGATGGCGAGACTTTCACTGCAATAGCTGCGCCAGCGGTAATTGGGTTCAGGTGCTATTTGTGCGAACAGCTGATGCGTGTCATCCAAAACGATTTGGTAGAAGGTGGTTTGCGGCCAAATCAGATTGGCGTAACCCGCCGCATGGCAGATCATCGGGCGAGCCACCTGATAGTCGTAGTAGCCATCGCAGCTGATATGCCTGATTTCGCGGGACTCATACCGTCCAACAAGGTAGCGAACAACGTTGGTGGCGGCCTGACAGGCATCATTCCACCCTTCGAAAGCGGCGACCAGCACCGCCTGAGGCATACGCGCTTCTTCACTCATGCTTCTAGAGTAACGTGCGCGAGCCGACCATTTGATGCGCTTTAGCCATCAGCGAGCAGATGCCTGTGTGTAGGCAGTAGGCCGCGTATATATGAGAAGCCCCAGTGCCGAGTGGACTCACTTGTGCAATATGGCGGTATAACGTAGGGAAATACAGGCGACACGCCGCGGCTGGACGAACTACATGCTTGTGAGTATAGTAATCACTCGTGCTTCGGCAAGGCAACTTGCGGAGAGCATCGCGGACATAGCTTAGTTGGTAAAGCGCAACCTTGCCAAGGTTGAGACCGCGGGTTCGAGTCCCGTTGTCCGCTCTAGGTCCGATGAGTTGACAGACCTTACGGTGGGTTAGCCAAGCGGTTAGGCAGCGGCCTGCAAAGCCGTATAGACGAGTTCGACTCTCGTACCCACCTCGGACGGCAGCAAAGATGATTTGGTGCCAACACAGCAGGCCCGGGCGGTTGGCGCAGTGGTAGCGCACTTCCCTGACACGGAAGGGGTCACAAGTTCGAATCTTGTATCGCCCACGGATGAAGTAATTCATCGTGATAATTGAATACCGAATGATTTCGGGCGATTGGCGCAGCGGCTAGCGCACTTCGTTCACACCGAAGGGGTCGTAGGTTCGATTCCTACATCGCCCACTGAATCTTGCTTCTCACGGCAGGATTCTTTGCGGACATAGCTTAGTTGGTAAAGCGCAACCTTGCCAAGGTTGAGACCGCGGGTTCGAGTCCCGTTGTCCGCTCCAGTAAAGCCTCACCACAGCGGTGAGGCTTTTTCGTTACCGCACTTGTTGCATCACTTGTATCCGTCCCACAATGGCGAAGGGAACAGCGTCTTTTCGCATTCGCTCCACATCTCACGTAAGCTGGAGTTCGGTTCCCTCAGCCAGCGTAACTGCACGCCGTCCATGGCGCAATGGCATGCGTGAATGGTTGAGATAAGATCCACGCCGTCTGGCAGCAGCCATTCGACGCCA
The DNA here is from genome assembly GCF_018555455.1 of Bifidobacterium colobi. Lineage (GTDB taxonomy): Bacteria > Actinomycetota > Actinomycetes > Actinomycetales > Bifidobacteriaceae > Bifidobacterium > Bifidobacterium colobi. The sequence goes on from NZ_JAFEJU010000004.1 coordinate 292,616, forward strand.
GCGTCGCCGGCGGTGGTTGTGGCTTCTCTGCGACTGAAGTAATCGTGCGCGGGATGGGCTGGGTTCAGGCTTTCCACAGACAACATCGCAAACATGCGCACATAATTGGGCCGTGACTCGTTGATCGCGGCATTGAGTCGGAAGTAGTCGGGGAGTAGGGGAGGATGTGCTCGCCGTTCCTCTTGGCTCATGGCGTTCAATCGATCCTGATAATCCAGAAGCTCCTGTGGGCGGTCATAACGCTGTTCGATGAGCATGCTCATCAGTGTCTGTTTGTTTTTGATGTAGTACAGCAGATTTTGTTTGCTCATGCCGGTGGCTTCGCCTATGCGCTCAAGCGAAGTGCCGTAATACCCGTATGCGCCGATGAGCTCTGTTGCCGCATTGAGTATGGAGTCGATTTTCTCGTTGCGTTTGGTCATGGTCAAGTCGTACTCCCGATTGTGCTGTATCGAATTCTGTAGTGCTTCTGCCTGCTCGGCACTGTTTCCCATCATACATTTTTGACCTTCTGGTAAACACGCCGATATTGCATTTTTTTACCGTTCGGTATATCTTTTACCTAACGGTAAGTTTTTACCGTACGGTAAAACCGATGGGCCGTGTTTCGCGTCGCAAAGGAGGGCGCATCATCATGACGAAAGCAACCGAGCCGCAAGAACCAAGAGATGTGGCACATGCCAGAGCGCACAACATTCAGGAGACAAGCGAGGCGATGCCGGAACCGGGCATGACAATGCTGCAGCGCATCCGTTTCCTTATAGGCTTCCTGTTGTGCGGGATACTCTGGTATGCACCATTCGCGGCCGTTATCGGCATTCTGTTACCACAGCGTTTCCTTGACGATGGGGTGGCGGATCCCACTGCATTGGTTGCGCAGCTCAACTCGATCGGTGCATTCGTGGCGTTGTTCGCCAACCTTCTGTGGGGCACTTTATCTGACCGCTCCCGTTCCCGCTTTGGCAGACGCACTCCCTTCATCGTAGTGGGCGCCGTCTTGGCCGGCCTGTTCCTGTGGCTGACTTCCGTAGTGAACGGCGCTCTGCTGATTATTCTCTGTTGGTGCGGGGCCCAGCTGTTCCTCAATATGCTGTTGGCGCCGTTCTTCGCAGTGCTGTCCGATCGCATACCGGAAAACAACCGTGCCAGTATGTCCGCCATCTACGGCCTTGGTGTCACCATCGGACAATCCATTGGCCAAATTCTCAGCGCCGCGCTGCTCACCAATGTGGCGTTCGGCATCCTGCTGGCCAGCGTCTGTCTGGCGATTTGCGGCTTGCTTACCGTAATCGTCTGGCCGAAGGAGCCGTCTGCCGCGAGTCTGCCGGCAGCTCAACGGGGGCAGGGTGTCGTCTCGGTGATCAGGGCGTTCACGCCGCCGACCAAGAATTGTCGTGATTTTTACCTTGCCTTGTTCGGCAGGCTGCTAATCACGATCTCGATCTACATGATCGTCAACTATCAGCTGTATATATTCCGCGAGTACATCGGATTGGATACCGCCCGGGCCAGCGCCTCTCTTTCGGTGGCCGCAATAATCATCATGGTCGCATCGCTGGTCGCATCGGCGATCGCCGGTCCGCTCTCCGACTTCCTGCACCGTCGCAAGCCTCTTGTGATCGCATGTGCGTTGATCATTGCGTTCGGATTCCTGATCCCCGCGATGATTCCCAGCGTATGGGGCATGTATGTGTGGGCCGCATTCCACGGGTTCGGCGTCGGCGTCTACAACGCATGCGACCAGGCATTGAACGTCGACGTGCTACCGAACAAGGAGGAAGCCGGCAAGGATCTCGGCATTCTGAATCTGTCCAACACCGTTGGGCAAATGATCGGACCGGTCGCCACGTCGATCATCGTCATCGCTTTCGGTAGTTATCGTCTGGCCTTCCTCATCGGCGCGATCGTCCTTGCGTGTTCGTGCGTGTTCATCGGACTTATTCGCAAGGCCAAGTAGCGCCGGCGGCACTTGCCGACTCTCGGGCTCCGCACTATCGACACATTATTCAATTTCAATTTCACAGGTTTCCGTTAGGAGAACGATTATGACCAACATCCACGACCTCACGCTCGAGGACAAAGCCGCACTCACTTCAGGTGCGGACGCCTGGCATCTTCAGGGGATTCCGGACAAAGACATTCCCGGATATATGATCACCGATGGGCCGCACGGCCTACGCAAGATGCGCGACGGCGGCCAATACTACGACACCGTGCCTGCCACCTGCTTCCCGCCGGCTGCCGGTCTGGCCAACGCATGGAACCCCGAATTGGCACGCCGGGTCGGCGTCGCTATGGGTGAGGAGTGCGTGCAGGAGAAGGTCGCCGTCATTCTGGGTCCGGGAATCAACATCAAACGCAACCCCCTCGGAGGCCGCTGTTTCGAATACTGGTCCGAAGACCCATGTCTGGCAGCTCATCAGGCCGCAGCGCTCGTCGAAGGCGTGCAATCACAGGGCGTAGGCACCTCATTGAAGCACTTCGCCGCTAATAATCAGGAAACCGACCGTATGCGCGTCTCGGTGCGTGTCAGCGAACGGGCGCTCCGGGAAATTTACCTTTCCGCATTCGAATACGTCGTCAAACATGCCGATCCCTGGACGATCATGTGCTCTTACAACCGTATCAACGATATGTACTCGTCGGAGAATACGTGGCTGCTCACCGACGTGTTGCGTAACGAATGGGGGTATCGGGGTCTGGTGATGAGTGATTGGGGAGCGGTGCACAACCGTGTTGCCTCGATCAAGGCCGGTCTAAACTTGGAAATGCCGCCATCCGACACCGATGAGGATGTGGCGATCGCCGTACGCGATGGACTGCTGAATGAGACGCAGCTCGACAATATGGCGAACGGCGTGCTGTCTTTGCTTGATAAAGTTCGTCCGGCGATGGAGCGTGAAGGATTCGTCTATGATGCCGCCGCGCATAATCGGCTCGCACGATGCGCGGCTCAGGAATCCATTGTGTTGTTGAAAAACGAGAACGGGATTCTGCCATTGTCCGCGGACGACCATATCGCGGTCATCGGCGAATTCGCGCGTACGCCACGCTACCAAGGTGGTGGCTCGTCGCATATCACGCCGACCCGGTTGACATCATTCCTTGACGCTCTGCATGGCCGTGACATCAATGCTGTTTTTGCTTCCGGGTTCACGCTCGATGACAGCCCTCAGTTGCCATCGATGACGCGGGAAGCGGTGGACGCCGCCCGTGGGGCCGACAAAGTCCTGTTGTTCCTGGGCCTGCCTGAGTTCGCGGAATCCGAGGGGTACGATCGCACCACACTTGATCTGCCTTCCAAGCAGATTGACGTATTGCATGCGGTACGCAAGGTGAATCCGAATATCGTGGTCGTGTTGTCCAATGGCTCGGTCGTATCCGTCGCCGATTGGCAAGACGAGACCAGTGGATTGTTGGAGTCCTGGCTTCTCGGTCAGGCAGGTGGCGAAGCGACAGCCGATGTGCTGTATGGAGACGTCGATGCCACGGGACGTTTGGCCCAGACCATTCCGATGAGTCTCGAAAACGACCCTTCGATGATGAACTTTCCAGGCAGCGAAGGCAATGTTGATTATGGTGAAGGCGTATTCGTGGGTTATCGGCATTATGATACCCAGCATGTGCCGGTGGCCTATCCGTTCGGATACGGGCTCAGCTACACCACATTCGCCGTCGAGGACATGCAGGTCGACGTCACTGGGAGAACCTCAGCGACGGTTCGCGCTTCAGTGACCAATACCGGCAAGCGTGGGGGATCGCAGACGATACAGCTGTATATAGCGCCACGGCACGAGTCCGCGGCTGCAAGACCCGTTCATGAGCTTAAAGCGTTCGCCAAGGTCGAATTGGATCCGGGGGAGAGCACGACCGTTCGTTTCGAGCTAGGCGAACGTGATTTTTCCTACTGGTCCGAACGCCATGCGGATTGGCATGCGGAAGCGGGAGCATACCGGATCGAACTGGGCTTTTCTTCGCGGGATGTCGTAGCATCGACGTCGATCTCCATCGAAGGCGACGGCAAATCAATGCCGTTGAGCGATATGTCGAACATGGGCGAATGGATGGAAGATCCCATCGGGCGTGATGTATTCATGCGTCAGGTCTCCCGATTCGAGGCTGCAGGTGTGACCGTGTTCCCGCAGGATGAGGTCAACAGGATCTTCTTCAGAGCGGCCCCGCTCAATAGCATCACTTCGTTCATGGGGCCGCAGGGTCGTCGGCTGCGCGAACGGGTGTTGGCTGAGTATGCGAACGTCTCGCAGGCATCGGCCGACTGAGCGCAGGGGCAATGATGGTTTCCGATATCGAGGTTGCAAGGAGTTGAGTTGAATGGGCGTTGGTGAGATGTTCGGTTCCGAATTCCTCGGAACCGTGATGATGATCGCCATCGGCGTCATGGTGTGCGGCAGCCGCTCGTTGCCCAAGACCGGCGCATACCGAAATGACTGGATTAATGTATCACTCGGCTGGGGATTGGCCGTGTTCGTTGGCGTGTATGTGGCTTGGCCTACCGGAGCCCATCTGAACCCGGCCGTCACCTTGGCGCGCGTAATCCAACATTGGTCCGATTCCTCCGTGACATTGAACGGCATATCGGTCCACGATGGCGGCATCGCAGTGACGATGGGGAATGTGGCCATTTACTTGACCGCGCAGTTTCTTGGCGCCTTCGTCGGAGCCTGTGTGGGATTCATGGCGATGCGCAGGCACTTCGCCGAGCCGGCGAATCCTGATGTCACGTTGACCGTGTTCTGCACCAAACCAGCGGTGGCGTCACCGCTCTGGAACGTCGTTACCGAATCGATCGGAACGGCGATACTGGTCATCTGGATAACAGTCAACGGCGGCACGCCCACACAAGTCGGGCCGCTCGCCATAGCGATGGTTGTCACGGTGCTGACCATGGCTCTGGGAGGCATATCTGGGGCGGCACTGAACCCAGCGCGAGATTTCTGCCCGAGACTCGCATATCAGTTGCTCCCTATTGCCGGGAAAGGCGATGCCGATTGGGGCTATGCTTGGGTGCCGTTCGTCGGTCCGTTAATCGGCTCCGCTTTGGGCGTGTGCATTCCCCTGGCTTTCGGGCTGATGCCCTGAACCGCCAGGCACATGGGTACACGGCTCATGGCGAATGTCGTGAGCCGTTCCTATCGTGTCCACTGTTGATTAACAGTCCAGGCCTGCACATTAGTACCGCGGACCCCGATAGCAAAGGACATATCATGGCGTCAAGCTCCATCTCCATAACGGTCAACGGCGAAGCGAAGGAGGTGGAACCAACCACCACTGGCGTAGAGCTGTTCGCGGAAGACAAGAACATCATCGCAGTGAAGATCAACGGCGAAAACCGTGACCTCTACACTCCGCTGAACGACGGCGACTCCGTAATGCCGATCGCACTCGATTCCGAAGACGGTCTTGCCATCATGCGCCACTCGGCCACCCACGTCATGGCCCAGGCCGTGCAGGAAATCTACCCGAACGCCAAGCTCGGCGTCGGCCCGGTCATCAAGGATGGCTTCTACTACGACTTCCAGGTCGACAAGCCCTTCACCCCGGAAGATCTCAAGGACATCGAAAAACGCATGCAGCGCATCATCAAGTCCTCCCAGTCCTTCCGCCGCCGCTCCGTGACCGAAGAAGAGGCGCTGAACGAAGAGGCCGACCAGCCGTTCAAGATCGAGCTCATCAAGGATAAGGAAGCTCATCTGGACCCGGCCGCAGCCACCGAGATTTCCGAGAAGGAACTGAGCTTCTACGACAACGTGGACCGTGACGGCAATGTGGTCTGGAAGGATCTGTGCCGCGGCCCGCACCTGCCGAACACCCGCTACATCAAGGCGTTCAAGATCGAACGTTCCGCAGCCGCCTACTGGCGTGGCTCCGAGAAGAACCCGACCATGCAGCGCATCTACGGCACCGCATGGGCTACCAAGGAAGACCTGAAGGCCTACCAGACCCGTCTGGAAGAGGCCGCCAAGCGCGATCACCGCAAGCTCGGTGCCGAGATGGATCTGTTCTCCTTCCCGGATGAGATCGGCCCGGGTCTGGCCGTGTTCCACCCGAAGGGTGCCGCCGTGATCAACGCGATGGAAGATTACTCCCGCGAGATGCACCGCAAGTACCACTACAGCTTCGTGCAGACCCCGCACATCACCAAGGGCGGCCTGTACGAGACCTCCGGCCACCTGCACTGGTACAAGGACGGCATGTACCCGCCGATGCACCTCGATGAGGAATATGACGCGGAAGGCAATGTGACCAAGCCGGGCGCCGACTACTACCTGAAGCCGATGAACTGCCCGATGCACAACCTGATCTTCAAGTCCCGCCAGCGCTCTTACCGTGAGCTGCCGCTGCGACTGTTCGAGTTCGGTACCGTGTACCGTTACGAGAAGTCCGGTGAGGTGCATGGCCTGACCCGCGTGCGCGGCTTGACTCAGGATGATTCCCACATCTACTGCACCCGCGAGCAGATGAAGGACGAGCTGACCAACCTCTTGACCTTCGTGCTCAAGGTGCTGCGCGACTTCGGCCTGTCCGACTTCTACCTGGAGCTCTCCACCAAGGATCCGGATAAGTACGTCGGCTCCGATGAAATCTGGGAGGAGGCCACCAACACCCTGCGTGAGGTCGCCGAGGCATCCCACCTCGACCTCGTGGCCGATCCGGGTGGCGCCGCCTTCTACGGCCCGAAGATCTCCGTGCAGGCCCGTGACGCCATCGGCCGCACCTGGCAGGTCTCGACCATTCAGCTTGACTTCAACCTGCCTGAGCGCTTCAAGCTGGAGTACATCGCCAAGGATGGCACCCACCAGCGTCCGGTGATGATTCACCGCGCACTGTTCGGCTCCATCGAGCGTTTCTTCGCCGTGCTGCTCGAGCACTACGCGGGCGCATTCCCGGCGTGGCTGGCTCCGGTGCAGGTGCTTGGCGTTCCGGTCGCCGACGAGTTCGCCCCTCATCTTGCCGAGTTCGTCAAGTCGCTGGAAGAGGACATGGTCCGCTGCGAGATCGACTACTCCGACGACCGCTTCGGCAAGAAGATTCGCAACGCATCCAAGTCCAAGGTGCCGTTCATCCTCATCGTTGGTGAGGAAGACATGAACAACAACGCCGTGAGCTTCCGCTTCCGTGACGGTAGCCAGCTCAATGGCGTGCCGGTCGATCAGGCTCGCGAGCAGATCTTCACCGTGATCAAGAAGCGCGTGCAGGTCAACTCCGCCGACGACTTCAAGGCAGCCGTCGAAGACTGATCTGCCCAAATTGCAGTCACTGCATAAGGCCGGTAATCGGCTATGTCTGATTACCGGCCTACAATCATTCCGTTTGACATCATTCGTTTAATCGCTAGGAGCACCAATGTCAGGTCATTCCAAGTGGGCGACCACCAAGCACAAGAAGGCCGCTATCGACGCTAAGCGCGGCAAGCTCTTCGCCAAGCTCATCAAGAACATCGAAATCGCCGCTCGTCTCGGCGGCGGTGACCCGGACGGCAACCCGTCCCTGTACGATGCCATCTACAAGGCCAAGAAGGCCTCCATGCCGGCCGACAACATCGCCCGCGCCGTCAAGCGTGGTTCCGGTGCTGAAGACGGTGCCGCAAACTACGAGGACATCGTGTACGAGGGCTACGCTCCTGCCGGCGTTGGTCTGATCATCGAATGCCTTACCGATAACCGTAACCGTGCCGCCGCTGAAGTCCGTTCCACCCTGACCAAGGGCAACGGCTCCTTGGCCACCTCCGGTTCCGTGTCCTTCAACTTCGAGCGTAAGGGCCAGATTGTGGTGCCGTCCGAGGGCGTGGACTACGACAAGCTCTTCGAGACCGCCGCTGAGGCTGGCGCCGAAGACGTGACCGACGACGGCGAGGTCTTCACCGTGATCACCGGTCCGTCCGATCTGTTCACCGTGCGTAAGGCCCTGCAGGATGCCGGCTTCGACTACGACTCCGCCGATCAGGTCATGCAGCCGAAGAACGAGGTCGAGCTGAGCCTTGAGGATGCCCGCAAGGTGTCCAAGCTCATCGACAACCTTGACGATCTGGACGATGTGCAGAACATCTACTCCAACTGGACCGCTTCCGATGAGGTCATGGCCCAGCTTGACGAGGAGTAATCCCCAGTGATCATTCTTGGCGTCGATCCCGGGCTTACACGCTGCGGGGTCGGCGTGATCGAAGCCGGCGAACATCGCCGGCTTTCGTTTATTCACGTCGACGTGGTGCGTTCTTCCCCGGATATCTCCCAGGACTTGCGTCTGCTCGCCATCTACAATGGCTTGGCGGAGAAAATGGATCGATTCGCGCCGGATAGCGTGTCCATCGAACGCGTGTTCGCCCAATCCAATCGCAATACCGTGCTTGGTACGGCACAGGCGGCGGGACTGGCCATGCTCGCCGCAGCGCAGCGCAATATTCCCGTGGCGCTTCATACGCCGACCGAGGCGAAGCTCGCCATCACCGGCAACGGACAGGCGCAGAAGATCCAAGTCGAACGTATGGTGACGCGTATTCTCAATCTGACGAAAATGCCCACGCCCGCCGACGCCGCCGATGCGTTGGCGTTGGCCATATGCCATGCGTTGAGGCCGGCCGGTGCCCTGCAAGGCGGGGAGAGGGAGCAGCATCTGACCCCCGCGCAACGCCAATGGGCCGAAGCGGCACAGCACATGGCGCGGCGACGCATGAACCACGACCGTGGCATGTAGTATACTTCGAACAGTTGTTCGATTACTGTGGTGTGCGGCGTTTACCCGTGCACACCACAGGCTGTGAAAGGGACGCAGATGATAGGTATGCTCACCGGGCGCGTTGAATCGGTGGAATCCGATTCCGTGCTCATCGATGTTGGGGGAGTGGGATACGAGGTCCGCATGTCCACTTCGGATCTCGGCCGACTGCACGCTGGGGAAGACACTCGCGTGTATACGTATATGAATATCTCCCAGGATGCCGTCACCTTGCATGGTTTTCTTGACCGTGACGCCAAGAAGACGTTCCTGCAACTCATCAAGGTTTCCGGTATCGGGCCGAAGGTGGCGCAATCGTTGCTGTCCACGTTGACGCCGATCCAGTTGGCTCATGCCATCGCGGACAATGATGCAACCGCTCTCGCCAAAGCTCCAGGGCTCGGCAAGAAAGGCGCGCAGAAAATCATCCTCGAACTGAAAGGCTCGATTGATCTGGGGCAGATCGAGCAGCCTGACGCAAAGGCGCAGACGACGGCGAAACAGCCCATCGATGCCGGTATGGAACAGGTCGTGGAAGGCCTGATTTCCTTGGGCTGGCGGCAGCAGGACGCCCAGCAGGCGGTGAAGGAAGCCATCGCCGAAAACGACATCAATACGCCGCTGGCCGCGGAAGACGTGCCACGCGTATTGCGTTTCGCCCTCGCACTCATGGATAGGGGACGCTAATGAACGAGTCACTTGATTTCGGCACCTCCAATACGGGGGCTAATGAGGAGTCCCTGCGCATGGTCTCCTCGCAGCCCATCGGCAATGAGCCGGTCAGCGACGAGGAGCTGCGCCCGCACGTATTGGATGGTTTCATCGGCCAGCCACGGCTCAAAGCCCAGCTGCAATTGTTCCTGGATGCGGCGCGCAAGCGCGACGTGCCGCCAGATCATATTCTGCTCGCCGGTCCTCCGGGACTTGGCAAGACGACGTTGGCCATGATTGTGGCCAACGAACTGGAAGTGCCGATTCGCGTCACCTCCGGCCCGGCCGTCCAGCACGCCGGTGATCTGGCTTCCATTTTGAGCTCGCTGGACACCGGCGAAGTGCTGTTCATTGATGAGATTCACCGTCTGCCTCGCGCCGCCGAAGAATTGCTCTACATTGCCATGGAGGATTTCCGTGTGGATGTGATGGTCGGCAAAGGCCCGGGTGCCAGCTCGATTCCGTTGACTCTGCCGCGATTCACGGTCATCGGCGCCACCACGCGTGAGGGCATGCTGCCCAGCCCGTTGCGAGCCCGTTTCGGTTTCACCGCGCATTTGGATTTCTATCCGCATGAGGAACTGGAGAAGCTGATCGAACGTTCCGCCAACGTTTTGGGCGTGAACCTTGATGAAGGGTCGGCGCATGAATTGGCGTTGCGTTCCCGTGGCACGCCGCGTATCGCCAACCGACTGTTGCGCCGCGTGCGCGATTGGGCGATCGTCCATGACCTGATTGTGGTACGCCCCGCGGATGTCAAGGAAGCGTTGGCGCTCTATCAAATCGATTCCGAAGGATTGGACCGTTTGGATATCGCCGTGCTCAACGCCATTGTGCGCAACTTCAATGGCGGGCCGGTAGGCCTGAACAATCTGGCGGCCATGGTGGGCGAGGAGTCCGAAACCGTGGAAACCGTGTGCGAGCCGTATCTGGTGCGCGAAGGCTTCCTGGTCCGCACGCCGAAAGGCCGTGTGGCCACCGAAAAGGCATGGCAGCATCTGGGGTTGACGCCTACGGATGATGTCAGCAAGCTCTTCTAAACTTTAGCCTGTTTGCATAATCCGGTTATGTGTCAATACGCGCCATAGCCGTTTCTCTAAAGGAGTTTTTGTGGATTCTTCATACGCAATGCTTATCGTGATGGTCGTGGTGATCGGCGGCATGATGTGGTGGCAGTCCAAGAAGGCCAAGCAGCAGCAGGCCGAGAAGCAGGATTTCCGGCGTAACCTGCAGCCGGGCACCGAGGTCATCACCATCGGTCAGATCATCGGCAAGGTCGTGGAAGTCGATGAGCAGTACGAGGAGATCGTTATCGACTCCGAGGGATCCAAGCTGCGTTTCTCGTTCAACGGCATCGCCCGCGAGTACACTCGTCCGGCCTACGTGTCCGATGATGAGGTGGATGAGAACGGCAACCCGCTGCCGGACACCGATCAGGCTCAGGATGCTCCCACCAACGACGAGCCCGGCCAGGAGCCCATCGAAACCACCGTGGTTGACGACGCGAACAACACGGACGAAACCAAGAACAGCGACGAAACGAAGTAATCTCGTAGTTGATTCCAAAGCCCACACGACCGTAAACGATCTTAGGATTCTGAAGACAACAGAGGCGATAAACTATGGCACAGTCGGACATCACCATCGAAGCACTGAGCACCGTCGGCCAAGAGGATGCCGAGTATCTGGTATCCCTGGTGCGTTCCGTACCCGGATTCCCGAAGGAAGGCATTATCTTCCGTGATTTCATGCCGGTTATCGCCGATCCGCGCGGCTTGAAGATTCTGTTGAAGGCCCTTGAACTGGCCCTGCCGGTCAAGCCTGAGGAATTCGATGCCATCGCCGGTCTGGAGTCCCGTGGATTCCTGTTCGGCCCGGCCCTCGCCGAGCATTTCGGAAAGGGCTTCATCGCCGTGCGCAAGGCCGGCAAGCTGCCTCCAGAAACCATCGGCGAGTCCTACGATCTGGAATACGGCACCGCAAGCGTGGAAATCGAAACCGAAGCCGTGTCCAAGGGCGAGCGTGTGCTCATCGTTGACGATCTGATCGCCACCGGCGGCACCGCCAAGGCAGCCGCCGATCTTATCGAGAAGGCGGGTGGCACAGTGGCTGGCTTCAGCTTCGTGATGAAGCTGAACGGTTTGCCCGGCATCGAAAAGCTTGGTGATGTTCCGGTCAGCTCGCTGATTTCCATGCCAGCCTGAGCGCCATCGGCATAGCCTGAGCGTCAAGCCGTCTCACTTAGTAATTCCACGTTTTATTATCCGGCATGTACCATGTACAGTTACATGCCGGATTATTCATTTCAGCAGGGAAGGATCCATGGACCTTTACGAATACCAAGCACGAGAGCTGCTTGAGGAACAGGACATCCCCACCCCGGGTGCCATTTTCGCCCAGAATTCCCACGAGGTCGCAGAAGCCGCCGATAAAATCGGCTACCCCTGCGTCATCAAGGCACAGGTGAAGATTGGCCACCGTGGTCAGGCGGGCGGCGTGAAGATCGCGCACAACCGCGACGAAGCCATCCTCGAATCGGAGAGCATTCTGCCGATGACCATCCACGGACACAAGGTGTCCGGTGTGCTGGTGGCCGAGGCCAAGAACATCATCCATGAATACTATGTGTCCATCTCCGTGGATCGCACTTCCCGAGACTTCGACGTGCTCGCAACTGCCAACGGTGGCACCGAAGTCGAAGAGATCGCCAAGGAGCATCCGGAATCGGTCAAGCGCCTGCACATCGAGGCATTGGGCGATTTCGATCTTGAAGCCGCCACCAAAATGGCCGAAAGCATCGGCTTCTACCACGCCGACGTGGATCAGGCCGCACAGATTCTGCTGAAGATGTGGCGCTGCTTCAAGGAGAACGACGCCACACTGGTGGAAATCAACCCGCTCGCCAAGATCGGTGACCCGGATGATGAGTCCAGCAAGCAACTGTGCGCATTGGACGCCAAGATTTCCTTGGACGACAACGCCGCATTCCGTCACGATGGCTGGACTCGTTTTGAAGATCCGATTATCCCCGACCCGTTCGAGCAGAAGGCCCGCGAGCACGGCCTGCACTATGTGCATCTGCACGGTGAAGTCGGCGTTATTGGCAACGGCGCAGGGCTCGTGATGAGCTCGCTCGATGCCGTCTCCGGCGCGGGCGAGGAGCAGGGCACCGGCATCAAGCCGGCCAACTTCCTGGACATCGGCGGCGGCGCTTCCGCAGCGGTTATGGCCCAGAGCCTTGAGATCGTGCTGTCCGATCCGCAGGTGGAGTCGGTGTTCATCAACGTGTACGGTGGCATCACCTCCTGCGTGGAGGTGGCCAACGGCATTCTCGAAGCCGTCAAGACCTTGGGCAGCTCCAAGCCCATCGTGGTGCGTTTCGACGGCAATGCCGCCGAAGAGGGTCTGCATATCCTCGCCGAGGCCGCTAATCCGATCATCCATGTGGCTGAAACCATGGAGGGCGCTGCCCAGAAGGCCGCACAGCTGGCGGCCGAAGCCACTTCGTCCAAGGAGGTTCGCTGATGCTGTTCATCGAAGACGGCGCTCCCGTTATCGTGCAGGGCATGACCGGTCATCAGGGCATGACTCACACCGCACGCATGCTGAAGGCCGGCACCAACATTGTTGGCGGCGTGAATCCACGCAAGGCCGGCACGTCGGTGACCTTCGCCGCATCCCGCAACGGTGAGGACGCGGACATTCCGGTGTTCGCCACCTGTGCGGAAGCACGTGAAGCCACTGGCGCCAAGGCCAGCGTGGTGTTCGTGCCGCCGCGCTTCGCCAAGAACGCCGTGGTCGAAGCCGTGGAAGCCGGCATCGAACTCATTGTGGTCATCACCGAAGGCATTCCGGTCGCCGATTCCGCATACTTCGTTGAGCTGGCGCTCGAAAAGGGCGTGCGCATCATCGGCCCGAACTGCCCTGGTCTGGTTACCTTGGGCGAACCGGGCGTGAACCTCGGCATCATTCCCGATGGCATTGTTGGCCGTGGCCCGCTGGGTCTGGTCTCCAAGTCCGGTACGCTCACCTACCAGCTGATGGGCGAGCTCTCCGACATCGGCTTCACCGCATGCCTGGGTGCCGGCGGCGACCCGATTGTGGGCACCACGCTGCTCGAAGCATTGGAGGCATTCGAAGCCGACCCCAACACCAAGGCCGTGATGATGATCGGTGAGATCGGTGGATTCGCCGAACAGGAGGCCGCCGCTTGGGCCAAGGAGCATATGACCAAGCCGGTTGTTGCGTATATCGCCGGTTTCACCGCTCCCGAGGGCAAGCAGATGGGTCACGCCGGCGCTATTGTGTCCGGCGGTAAGGGCACTGCTCAAGACAAGAAGAACGCGCTTGAAGCCGCTGGCATTCCGGTGGGCAAGACCCCGGGCCAGGCAGCGCAAATCATGCGCGGTATTCTCGCCGAACGCCATATCATCTGATCGCCTACAGAACGGTCTTTATGAAAACATTGATACGCCAATGGGTGCGGGGGATTGTTGTAGCCCTCGCATCCATGGCAGTATACGCCATCGCTCTCGGCTGCTTCATCTCACTGATGCTGCTGGTCATCTCCATGGAGGAGGGCGGCGACAATCTCACCGGCAGCACAGTGCCGCTGACTCAAGCGATAGTGTTGCTCAGCGAGGGATCCGGATTCGAAACTGATTCGATAACTCTTACGATTGTCCCGCTGCTGCTCACCTTCATGTTGGTTTGGCTGATCGATTCCATCGCGGTACGTCTGAAAGCGGTGGGCATTCAGGAATTCACAGCCGGACTGCTTGCATGGCTTATCATCAACCAGTTGTTCAGGCAATCGTTGAACGGCGGCCTTGTTGATGCGCAGTGGCTCACCCTGTGCAAAGCCGGTCTGATATATGCGCTCGGCTATGCGGTGGCCACGTTGTTCCATACCGATGTGTTATCAACGCTGAACAAACAGCTGCATCGCCTGCTCTCCGATCAATCCGTACGTTGCATCAAGCTCGGCGTTATGCTCGGAGCACTGATTCTTGGACTGTATCTGCTTGCCGGACTGATTACCGTCATCATATGGATCGTGCTCAACCATGATGCGGTAGTCTCCATCTACGAGATGTCCGGCATGGAAAACGGATCACGCGTACTCACCACGATTGCCATGATTATCTGGCTGCCGAATGTGATGATCTGGGCCATCTCCTGGCTGTTCGGCGCGGGCTTCGCCATCGGTGATCTTGCCAATTTCACACTGTGGGTCGGCCAGTCGAACTCGTTGCCAGCCGTTCCCGCGTTCGGTATTTTCCCCGAACCGGTTGCCAGCGATCTATGGCGTACGGTGGCCATGGTCACGCCATTTGCGATTGCCGTTGTCACTGGCCTGCTCGTGCTCTTCCTGCCGCAAGGATTCCGGTACCGGCCTATGAAGGCTCGCGATGCGCGCATTCGCAGTGCAATGATCTTCGATCTGCTGTATCCAGCAGTGGCATTCTCGATCAGCGCCGTACTGGTTTCACTCGGCTCCACATTGCTGTTCGCATTGTCCAATGGTTCGCTCGGCAAGCATCGCCTCGCACATGTAGGCGTTGATGTTATGGTTTCCACACGCACCGTGGGCCATCCCACCGCGCTTGGACTGGCCACGGCATGGCTCGTCGCGTTGATTGGCACAGCGCTTGTTTTTTCGATATTCTGGATAGTTGGAAAAACCAAGTCTTCCAACACCACTGTTCATACGGCTCGCAGCACCGCTTCCAAGCCGCAGTCAGACGTGTCACAATCCCAAGAACCCAAGGAGGAACAAGGATGACAAACACGAACAGGCCGATACGACGGGCACTGGTTTCCGTTTTCCATAAGGAGGGAATCGAAGTACTCGCCGACGCGTTCGTGAAGGCAGGTACCGAAGTCGTGTCCACCGGCTCGACCGCCAAGAAGCTCCAAGAACTCGGCGTCAAGGTCACTGAGGTGTCCGACGTCACCGGTTTCCCCGAATGCCTGGATGGACGCGTCAAGACGCTGCATCCGTACATTCATGCCGGCATTCTGGCTGATATGACCAACCCCGAGCATGCCAAGCAGCTTGAGGAATTCGGCATCAAGCCGTTCGATCTGGTTGTGGTCAACCTCTACCCGTTCGCCGACACCGTGCGCTCCGGCGCCAACGAGGCCGACACCATCGAGAAAATCGACATCGGCGGCCCGTCCATGGTGCGTGGCGCTGCCAAGAACCATGCCACTGTGGCGATCATCACCGATCCGGCCGATTACGCACTGGTGGCCTCCCGTGTGGCCGACGGCACTGGCTTCTCGCTGGAAGAACGCAAGTGGCTTGCTGCCAAGGCATTCGCCCACACTGCCGCCTACGATGCCACGATTAACGAGTGGACCGCCAAGCATTGGCCGAAGCCCGCATCCCTGGACACCGTGGAAGTGGATACGGACGATCAGGGCACTGAAGTCAACTCCCAGAAGTTCCCGGCCCAGTACACCCGCACCTGGGATCGCGCGCATACGCTGCGTTACGGCGAGAACTCCCACCAGCAGGCCGCCCTGTACATCGACCCGCTGAACCAGACCGGTTTCGCCCACGCCGAGCAGCTCGGCGGCAAGCCGATGAGCTACAACAACTACGTGGATGCCGATGCCGCATGGCGCACTGTGTGGGATATGGCTCCCTCCATTGCCGTAGCTGTGGTCAAGCACAACAATCCGTGCGGCCTGGCCATCGGCGCAACCGCTGCCGAAGCACACAAGAAGGCTCATGCCTGCGATCCGATGAGCGCCTACGGTGGCGTGATTGCCTGCAATTCGAAGGTCACTCTTGAAATGGCCGAAAGCGTGCGTCCGATCTTCACTGAGGTGATCGTCGCCCCGGATTATGACGCTGAGGCATTGGAACTGCTGAAGACCAAGAAGAAGAACCTGCGCATCCTGAAGGTCGCGGAACCGCCGAAGGGCCACGAGTCCATCCGTCAGATCGACGGTGGTCTTCTGGTGCAGGATACCGATCTGATCAACGCCACCGGTGATGATCCGGATGCGTGGAAGCTGGTCGCCGGCGAGGCCGCCGATGCGGACACACTCAAGAATCTGGTGTTCGCTTGGCGTGCGATTCGCTGCGTGAAGTCCAACGCTATTCTGCTGGCTCACGATCAGGCCACGGTGGGCATCGGCATGGGCCAGGTCAACCGTGTGGATTCCTGCCATCTTGCCGTTGAGCGTGCCAACACGCTGGCTGATGGTGCCGACCGCGCCACCGGTTCCGTTGCCGCATCCGACGCGTTCTTCCCGTTCGCCGATGGCGCTCAGGTGCTTATCGACGCTGGTGTGAAGGCCATTGTGCAGCCCGGTGGCTCCATCCGTGATGAGGAAGTCATCGAAGCTGCCAAGAAGGCCGGCGTGACCATGTATCTGACCGGTACCCGTCACTTCTTCCACTGATCGGTAGCTGATTCACGATCAGCCGATAATCAATAGGGCTCCTCTCGACTATGGTTGAGAGGAGCCCTAGCATTACATCCGAGTACCAAGCACACGAAAGAATACCCATGCACAATCATCCTTTTGTATCCGAAGCGCATGAAGGCAAGCCATGGTTCGAATGGATCATCCTCGCCATTGTGGCAATCATCACCGTTGTGGCTGGTCTTGGATACACGATGGCCGCCACGGTATTGCTTTCCGTGACGGCCATCGTTACCGGGCTTATTCGTTTAATCATGCGTGAGAAAAGCCCATGGAAAGTACGCTCAGTGGCGTTCGACTCCTTCATCGGCATTGCTCTGGGAATCGGACTGCTCGTCACGTACTTCAGCTTCTTCGGACTGTTCCCCGCTAACCTCATTCACTAGGTCCAGCTTCTCCTGAGCGGCGGAATCATCAGCGGAAAGACCAAGTCCTTCCAAACCATTCTCACCCTCAGCAGCCTTGTCGGCATCAGCCTTGACGGCCACCGGCTTGGGAGCCACGGCCATCTGCACCAGAATAATCGCCAAAGCCACAATGGCTGCGGCGAGCACCGGAGCAACCCAGAAGATCCAGAGCTGAGCTGCTGGATTCTGAGTCAGACCCTGGTTCATGGCAGCCAAAGCGATACCGGTCGAGCGAGCCGGGTTCAGACCAGCGCCGGTCACCGGATAGCTGATGGCCACGGCAAGCGCGTATGCGCCACCCATGGTCAGCGCATAACGGTCAGCGGAAGCATCGGTCTTGCCCATGGTGGACATGGCGGCGGCCACCACGATCAGCGTGGCCACAACCTCCACCACAATCGCCAGCACACTGGAGAACGTGATGCCGTACTGGGTCAGCAGGGAATAGGACACGGAACCCTGCTCAAAGCCATTGACAGCGGGGGAGAGCCACACCTTGGCGGCGACCTGCTCGGAGGTCGGCAGCAGCTTGACCACAACAAAAGCAGCGGCGATTGCACCAATCACCTGGGCGATCACATACAGCACACCATCCACAAGCTTGGTCTTGGAGGTGAGCACAGCGGCCACGGTAACGGCCGGGTTCAAATGAGCGCCGGACACGCGGGCGAACAGAGCGGTGATCACCGCGTAGGCGAGACCGGTCGCCAGCGGTGCAAAGACCACGTTAATGCCATAAACGGCGGAACCCCAAGTGGTGAACGCGTAGATAGCGAAGCACAACAGAAGGCTGCCGGCCAATTCGGCGCATACGCGCAAAGCCAGCGGCTGTTGCTTAGTTTCTTCCATAGGTACTAATCCTTTTCATCTGTTTCGAATGCGGGCGAACCCACACAAACGGTTGCCAGTCTAGCAGCAGTCCGCCTCTCTGGTATGATGAAGTGGTTGGAAATGGCTGAGAATTATTCAGCCAGCCAATTCTTGGAATAAATTTGTATGAAACGCAGACTGATTGTTGATTGCTGCAGTCTGCCCGGCCACGTTGGGAGAACGATGCCAAACGCATATTCTCGCGCCCAGAAGGCGCATGATGATTCCAATTCCATTCGTCTGCAGAAGCTGCTTGCCCAAGCCGGTTTCGGTTCCCGCCGTAAGTGCGAGGAAATGATCACCGATGGCCGCGTTGAGGTGGACGGCGAACTGGTCACCGAACTCGGTTCCCGTGTGAATCCCAAAACGCAGCAGGTTCGTGTGGACGGTTCCCGTGTACGCGTGAACCCGAACCATGTGACTCTTGCGCTGAACAAACCGCGCAAGGTGCTCTCCGCCATGGATGACCCGAAGGGCCGCTACACGCTGCGCGACATTGTGGGAGACAAGTACGAGCGCATCTTCCACATGGGCCGCTTGGATTACGATTCCGAGGGCCTGATTCTCATGACCAATGACGGCGAACTGTCCCAGCACGTCATGCATCCGAAGTATGAGGTCGAGAAGACCTATGTGGCCACTGTGGAGGGTCGCTTGTCCGGTACTGTGTGCCGCCGCTTGGTGAAGACCGGCGTGCAGCTGGATGACGGCTGGATCAAGCTCGATCACTGCGCCATCATCGACGCCAACCGTGATTACACGATGGTCAAGGTGGTGCTGCATTCCGGCAAGAACCGTATTGTGCGCCGCATCTTCGGTTCCATCGGTTTCCCGGTGAAGCGCCTGGTGCGCACGCAGATCGGCCCGATCAAGCTCGGCGACCTGAAGTCCGGTTCCTACCGCGTGCTTTCCCAGACTGAGGTTCGTTCACTGTCCAAGGAGGTTGGCCTGTGATTCGCGTTGCCATTGACGGCCCCGCCGGCGTGGGCAAATCGTCCACATCCAAGGCGCTGGCCAAGTATTTCGGATACGCTTACCTGGACACGGGTGCCATGTACCGCGCCTGCGCATGGTGGTGCCTGAAGCAGGGCATCGATCTGGATGCCGAAACCGTGGATGAGCGCGAAGTGACCGAAGCGGTGGGCGAATTCTTCACCGGCGATCACTTCGACATTTCCGTGGATCCGGATGATCCGCGCGTGTTCGCCAATGGCGAGGATATTTCCGAGGCGATTCGCTCCTCCGAAGTCTCCTCGCATGTGTCCAAGGTGTCCAATGTGATTCCGGTGCGCAATGTGCTGATTGCCGCGCAGCGTGCCTATATTGCCCGCGAGGCTTCCGTGGATTCCTTCTCCGGCGGACTGGGCATTGTGGCTGAAGGCCGCGATATCACCACCGTGGTGGCTCCGGATGCCGAAGTGCGTGTGCTGTTGACCGCCCGCGAGGAGGTGCGTCAGGCACGCCGTACCGGTCAGGCTGTCTCCGGCGTGGGTGCCGAAGATGTGGCCGCCCGCGATAAGGCTGATTCCAAGGTGACCAGCTTCCTCACCGCAGCCGATGGCGTGACCACCGTGGACAACTCGGATATGGACTTTGAGCATACGCTTGATGTGCTGATCGGCTTGGTGGAAGGCGCCATTGAGAATCAGGAATACGAGCAGTATGCCGCCAATTTGGAAGGCTACGACCTCGATGAGGCCGATGAGGCGTTGATTTCCGGCCGCGGCTTTGCTGAAGGCCCGCGCAAGGCCGGCCCGAAGCCGGTTGGCGTACTTGCTGTGGTGGGTCGCCCGAACGTGGGCAAGTCCTCACTGGTGAATCGTATTCTCGGCCGTCGTGCCGCCGTAGTGGAGGACACCCCGGGTGTGACTCGCGACCGTGTGAGCTACGACGCCGAATGGGCTGGCACTGATTTCAAGCTGGTGGACACCGGCGGTTGGGAAGCTGACGTGGAAGGCATTGATTCCGCAATCGCGTCCCAAGCTCAGGTGGCCGTGCAGTTGGCTGATGCCGTGGTGTTCGTGGTGGATGCTCAGGTGGGCATGACCGATACCGATGAACGCATCGTCAAGATGCTGCGTGCCGCAGGCAAGCCGGTCACGTTGGCTGTCAATAAGATCGATGACCATGCCAGCGAATACATGGCTGCTGAATTCTGGAAGCTTGGTTTGGGCGAACCGTACCCGGTTTCCGCCATGCACGGCAGGGGAGTGGGCGAACTGCTCGATGCCGCGCTCGACAAGCTGAAGAAGGCGGAGAAGACCTCTGGTTTCTTGACTCCTTCCAGCCTGCGCCGTGTGGCTTTGGTGGGTCGCCCGAACGTGGGTAAGTCTTCCCTGCTGAACCAGCTGGCTCGTGAGGAGCGTTCCGTGGTCAACGATCTGGCCGGCACCACGCGCGATCCGGTCGATGAGATCATCGACATTGACGGTGAGGACTGGCTGTTTATCGATACCGCTGGCATCAAGCGCCGCCAGCATAAGCTGACCGGTGCGGAATACTATTCCTCCCTGCGCACGCAGGCGGCAATCGAACGTTCCGAACTGGCGTTGATTCTGTTCGACGCCTCGCAGCCGATTTCCGATCAGGATCTGAAGGTTATGTCCACTGCGGTGGATGCCGGCCGTGCCATCGTGCTGGTGTTCAACAAGTGGGATGCCATGGACGAGTTCGACAAGCAGCGCTTGGAGCGCCTGTGGAACACGGAATTCGACCGTGTGACCTGGGCGCAGCGCGTGAACCTGTCTGCGAAGACCGGCTGGCATACGAACCGTTTGTCCAATGCGATGCACACGGCTTTGGAATCTTGGGATCAGCGTATTCCCACCGGTAAGCTCAATGCGTTCCTTGGTAAGATTCAGGCCGCGCACCCGCATCCGCTGCGTGGTGGCAAGCAGCCGCGCATTCTGTTCGCCACGCAGGCTTCCACGCGTCCACCGCGTTTCGTGATCTTCGCCACCGGCTTCCTGGAGCACGGCTACCGCCGCTACATCGAACGCCAGCTTCGTGAGGAGTTCGGCTTCGAAGGTACGCCGATTCAGATCTCGGTGAACATCCGCGAAAAGAAGAAGCGCAAGTAGTAGCGGGGTACGCGATTGCAATAATCCCTTCAACCACTGAATCGGTTGGAGGGATTATTGCAATCAGAAGCATGGTGTTCAACGACTAATCCGTTGAGGGTATTCCTCCGTTGACCACACACCACAGGCCGTAGCTCATGATTGTTTTGGCCAACAGTCCCAAACCGTCATGTTCATCCGAATCGTATGCCTTGTCGATTCGTGATTGAACCAACGAGAGAGCCACAGCCGCGTCATTAAACGCGCCCGTCTCCTCGTATGAAATCCATAGCGGACCTGATGTCATGGCAATGTCATGAAGGGTTATCATCGTCCGGTCAATTTGCTTTGCCGTGAATGATACGACATGGTAAAGCTCGTCAAGGGTCTCAGCTCCGTTACCGTTATCGCTCTGACGGCCACTCGCATTAGCGTCGGTCGGAATCATAACCCGCCACTGCGGTATGTCATCGTTGCTCATGAGTTCCCCGTGCTTCCCGTAAATACACGCTTAATAATTATGGATTGCATGCCACCGGTATCCTAAGTACATCCACGAAACGAATTAGTCATCAAGAATGGGTGCAAGGACGTATTGCGCATAATGCCGCCACTCGTGATTGGCTGTGTATCCAGTCAGCGGCCTTTGGATCGATGGCGCGGGCAATCCAGTCGAGATTAGCGCACTGCTCATCCAGATAGCGCTGTTCATCGGCAAGATTGTCAAGCACAATGTGCTCCTGATGAGACAGACGGTTGCGCAAGTCGCGCATCGTCTTGACATGGCTCTCGAACATGGCGCGTCTACGGAATGGATAGTTCGGCATGCCGCCATTCGCCGGGTCACGAAGCGCCTTCCACACGGTCTGCTCCAGTCTGGACGAGAGCAGGAAGCACCACGATCCGAGTGACATGTCGGCGATCACACGCCCCGCTGTGACCGATTTGCCCGAATACCGTATCTGGCGTTCGATCTCATCAATCGAGTTCTCGAACCGTCTTGTCCTCGATGAGTTGAACCGAAACCTCGCATCATCCTTGTACCAGTCATCGTGTCCGCATGCGTTGGCGAGGCGGACGGACATGAAGTTACGCAGCAGTACCTCCACATGTGCGACATCCTCAAGCAAAGCCTTGGAGATTCGTCCGTTCCACACGTACAGGTCGACCACGTCGCATCCAGTGACCTGCGCGGAACGCACGTAAGTGTCCATGCGTTCGACAGAGAACCATCGTCGCAAATCAGAGAGCGTGACGGATTAACTGTCGGGACTCATACCGGCTATACTACCGTTGAATGCCCCGGAACGTCACTCATGCGAAACATCATGAAACCCCGGGGTTTTTTCTTGTCTGAATCATGAACCTAGGCTTATAGGACGATGACCCGCTACAGATTAGAGAACAAAACGTGAGGTTATAGCCGAAATATGTCTAGCAGTCTAGCCGTTTGACCATCAGCGACGAGCCGTTCGGCTTTGTCGGTCTGCATGCCCCTTGATTCTCGACCGACTACCTTCAAATAGCAGACTGGTTCCGCCTGAAGTGCCTAAGCTGAAAGCATGGAACAGACAAAATTTCACGGCAAGGCTCGAGTCTACGCGGAAGGAAGGCCGGGCTATCCCACAACGGCAATCCGATACATCGATGAGTTGATACGGCATGGACTTGGCGAGGCTGCTCGCGATAATGCGACAATCGCGGATATAGGAGCCGGCACCGGTAAGTTCACCAGCGCCATTGCCGGTTTGGGGTTGCCTGTTCATGCCGTAGAGCCGGATGCCGATATGCGTACGGAGCTGGTTCAGCGTATGCGCGAGTTCTCCAATGTGACTGTTCACGATGGTACCGCCGATTACACTGGACTTCCGGCGCACAGTGTGGATGTCATTACCGTGGCCCAAGCGATGCACTGGTTCAACCCAGACCGATTCGCAGCCGAATGCCGGCGCATCGCGTGTAATGGACGGTATCTGCTGGTGTCGCTATACAACGTTACATCGTTCGACTCGGCAATGCGCACGGATCGACACGATGAGGATGGCGATATCATCACGGGCAGCATCCGGCACTTTGATGACACGACAGCCATGTTCTTCCACAATCCTGCGCTCCATGCATTTCCGAACCCGATTCGTTACACGCGCAGGTCTTGGCAAGCGTATATG
Organism: Bifidobacterium colobi; assembly: GCF_018555455.1. GTDB lineage: Bacteria > Actinomycetota > Actinomycetes > Actinomycetales > Bifidobacteriaceae > Bifidobacterium > Bifidobacterium colobi. Next base: position 316,007 of record NZ_JAFEJU010000004.1, read on the forward strand.
GATTCGCATTCGCATAGCCCACTGCCGACTGATCCGGATTACGCCTCCTACCGGTCGTGGGTCAATACGCTGTTCGATCAGCGTGCGGTTGATGGAATAATGACCGACGATACCGTTTGCATGGTGGCCAGCGAGTTGGTGAGATTCGATATATAGCGAATTGCGGCTATAGGCTATTGGGCTATTGATTGGGTTGTAATGCCACGAGCCATCTTTCTTACGACACGCATCTGATTTTGAGCAATCGGTAATGCATGGTAAATTACCTGACTGTTGCTTTTGCAACATCGGACCATAGCGCAGTTTGGTAGCGCACTTGACTGGGGGTCAAGGGGTCGCGGGTTCAAATCCCGCTGGTCCGACCCAAAAGCCCGGAATTTCAACGATTCCGGGCTTTAGTTTTTTCGCGTTGAATCGTTCTGGACACGATGGGACACGATGGCATACAGACTAGGTGCCACGCGTGTACTGGAGTGCTGAATCCGGAAAACGTCTTTTACCAATAAGACGATTGCAAGAGGGATTCCTCCATGGTGGCATGCCTTCGCCTTCACATTGGTCAATTGCCGCAAAGCACATCAGAATCAGCTTCGATACAGCAAAAAGATTCTAGTGGTTATTGGACGCACCCAAACATATCCCATATCCTCGTTACAAGTCGCATAATTGGATTATGGATGTGCAAAGAAGCCCACTCAACGACGCTCAATTCGAAGTGCTCAGATGGATTAGCGAAGGATGTCCGTCCGGCAGATATGTTCCCGATGACTCGGCACATTTCGCCTCCGCCAGAGCTTTGCATAACCGAGGACTAATCAATGCCGCGGGGCATGGGCGGCATTGGTCCGCCTCTCTTACCGAAGAAGGTCGCCACTACCTTGAACACGGCGACTATACGATACCAACCTCAGCAGCTAACGGCAGCAAGAAACAGTCCGCTGAAAAGCAGAGTGCACAACGTGTCAAACAGAATGTGAGCCCGGAGCCTTCCGCTCAAACGTCAGCCGCCTCGATCAATACTGAATGCCGCGAAGAGAGCATCAGCGAGAAGAGCGATTCGCTGCATTCCACAGGCAGATCCGAGACAATCCCGATTCCAGCCAAGATTCTTCGACCGCATCCGGCCATACGCGATCTCATGAAACATAGGAAACGTCTAGATGTCCCCGCCGAACAACAGCAACGCGCTTTGATTATGCTGCATGCGCTGGTGCAGGAGGCGCTTCGTCGCGGATGGAAGGTGACTGCAAATCCTACGGTGTATGAAACAGATGAATGGACCGGACGCAGACGCAGCGTTTCATCAGGCCCTGATCTGTTCACGATCGATGCTGGCGACTGTCCAGCCATCATCCGTGTCAGCATGAAGAACAGGCGTGTGGAACATGTTCCCACCGACAAGGAGCGCGAGCACAGCAGTAAATTGGGATGGCGGAGCTATCCCAAATATGATTACGTGCCGACAGACACTATGAGAATAGAAATCCGTAAAACCAGCTATTCAACTGCCATGGTGGAGGATTCCAAATCCGTCAAACTGGAAAACAAACTGGACAAAGTGCTCGATATCATCAACCAGATGTCTGAGGAGGTCCGCCAAAGAGCCGAACGGAAGCGACAAGAGGAAATCGAACGACTCGAGCAGATGCGCCGGATGGAGGAGCTGCGGAGAAAAACCGAAGCATACGAGCGTTGGATGAAAACACTCGACCAGCTTCGTTCCGATATCGTACGCCACAAGGAATTCGAGGCGGCTGTGGAGCTGCTGCGAAAAGGTGTGGAGGATCGCGGCCCTAATTCACCGTATGCGCATGAGCTTGGACAATATCTGGCATGGGCCGAGACTTATCTTCGGGACTCCGACCCATTCCGCCGCATACCGTTGCCACCCGGAGGCATCCCCGAAATGACTTACGACGAGTGGATCCATCGAGATGATTGGCAATAACCAATGCGAGAACGTCATGTCATGATTCACATCAATCAAAATACCGGGCGCGGCCACGTATCCACTGAAGTTTTTCACTCGAATGAGGCTTCGCGTCGCGCATACGGAGTTCGCGCGATAGACTAGTGCACATTAGTTTCAGTGAAAGGGATTTGCATGACCGAGTCGACCGAGGGCACTCAGCTGAGCCGCGGGGGAGAGGAACCCGACGTGGACAACACTGCCAATAAGGCCAACGCCAGCGACACCGTCACCAGCACCGCCAATGCCGATGATGCGATCTTCGAGCATTCGGCGGCCAAGATGCGCGAGCATGGCATGACGGAGACGGCTATCAGCCAGTTCCATCATCTGTTCAACGTGTGGCGCAACGAAGAGGCCTCCAGCTGGATTCGCGAGGAAGACGTGGAGCCGCTGGAACGCGTGCCCAGCTTCCACGATGTGTACGAGACCATCAATCACGATAAGGCTGTGGATGCGTTCGCCAAAACCGCGTTCCTGAAGCTCAACGGTGGTCTCGGCACCTCCATGGGCCTCGAATGTGCGAAATCCCTGCTGCCGGTGCGCCGCCACAAGGCCAAGCAGATGCGCTTCATCGACATCATCATCGGCCAGGTGTTGACCGCCCGCACACGTCTGAACGTGGAACTGCCGTTGACCTTCATGAACTCCTTCCGCACCTCCGCAGACACGATGAAGGTCCTGAAGCACAACCGCAAGTTCGAACAGACCGAAATCCCGATGGAAATCATCCAGCATCAGGAGCCGAAGCTCGTGGCCGCCACCGGCGAGCCGGTGAGCTTCCCCGAGAACCCCGATCTGGAATGGTGCCCGCCGGGCCACGGCGACCTGTTCTCCACCATCTGGGAGTCCGGCCTGCTGGACGTGCTGGAGGAGAAGGGCTTCAAGTACCTGTTCATCTCCAATTCCGATAATCTCGGCGCACGCCCGTCGCGTACGCTGGCCCAGCACTTCGAGAACACCGGCGCCCCGTTCATGGCCGAAGTGGCCATCCGCACGCCCGCCGACCGCAAGGGCGGCCACATCGTGCGCGATAAGCAGACCGGCCGTCTGATGCTGCGCGAAATGAGCCAGGTGCATCCGGACGACAAGGCCGCGGCGCAGGACATCTCCAAGCACCCGTATTTCAACACGAACTCCATCTGGATTCGCATCGATTCGCTCAAAGCCAAGCTCGCCGAATACAACGGCGTGCTGCCGCTGCCGGTGATTCGCAACAAGAAGACCGTGGATCCCACCAATCCGGATTCCGAGCAGGTCATCCAGCTGGAAACCGCCATGGGCGCCGCCATCGGCCTGTTCAACGGTGCCATCTGCGTGCAGGTGGATCGTATGCGCTTCCTGCCGGTGAAGACCACGAATGATTTGTTCATCATGCGTTCCGATCGTTTCCATCTCACCGACACCTACGAGATGGAAGATGGCAACTATGTATTCCCGAACGTTGACCTTGACCCGCGCTTCTACAAGAACATCCATGATTTCGACGAGCGCTTCCCGTACACGGTGCCGTCGCTGGCCGCTGCCAATTCGGTGACCATCAGGGGAGACTGGACGTTCGGCCGCGATGTGAGCATGTTCGCAGACGCCAAACTCGAGGATCGCGAAGAGCCGAGCTACGTGCCAAACGGCGAATACGTTGGCCCGCAAGGCATCGAACCGGATGATTGGGTGTAGAAAAACCGCTGAATTTCGCGACTTTGACAAAAAGAGTCGTGAAATTTGGCGAAATGACACAAACTGAAGAAAAAACCCTCTAATATAGAGGAAGTGCAAGGTAAATCTTGCACACTTATAAAGAAACAATAACTACACGTGAGGACTAATGGCAGAAGGAACAAGCGGACGTCGGCGTTTTTCCGACAAATGGGGCAAGCACGAGCTAGATGTACTGGCCGTGTTGTCATCCGCGTTCCCGCAATGGCTTACTTCCCGCCAAATTGCGCAACGCGTCAAGGCGTATGCAGACTCGTATGGGGAGCTTGCCGATCAGGCGGCCAAGGCGGCATTCGCCAAGCAATTCCAGCGTGATCGCGCCAAGCTCGCGGCCATGGGCATTGCCATCGAATCCAGGCAGCCGGAGTACTCCTCGAAGTCCGAAGGCCAGGATTTCGCATCCTACCGTCTCCAGTTGGGCGATGAACCTCGTATCCGTCTGATGTTCGAGCCTGAGGATATGCCGGTGTTGGCTTCCGCCAATTATCTGGCGCGTTCGATGGCCATCTCCTCCGAGCCCGATCAGTCGCAGATCGCACAGCGCGCATCCCGCACCACGCCTCGCGTGCCGCAGACCCCTATTCCCGGCCTCGGCTTGGATTCCATTGCGCCGGGACTCGGCACCCAACATATTCCGGACTCCTTGGTCAAGGTGATTGATTCACGTCGCTTCGCCGCCACCATTGACGTGGACGGCGAGCATGTGAACGTTGCCTACACCGATTCCGACGATCTGGCCATGTACGTCCTCGAGCACCCGGGTGCCACCATCGTGAGCCCGCAGGAGGCCGTGGACGCCTATCATCGCCGTCTTCACGCAGCGAGCCAGTTCGTCTTGGCGGATGAATCCGCAGGTCCTGTCAGCGCCTCGGTGGTTTCCCCGTCAATCAGCCGTGACGTGAGCGAACCGGGCGATCCGGAATCGATCAAGGCACAGAACAAGAAAAACGGTTCGGCCTTCCAGACCGGTAGCGAAGTCGACCGTCGACTGCGTCTCATGCTGTTCCTGTCCGCCCACCTCGGCGAGGAGTTCTCACTGAGCGAGCTGGCCGTGCGCTTCATCGGCAAGCCGAAGAACGATGATGAGCTGAAGAAGTTCGTCAATATCATTCACAAGGACATCAACACGCTCACCACCGTTTCCGACGATGGCGAGATGGCCGGCAGCCAGTTCTTCGATATCGACTGGCCGCTGCTGGATGCCGAAGGCATCGTTTCCGCCACCAATTCACTGGGTCTGGAACGTCTTGCCGGCATCTCCCCGCAGTATTTGAGCATGCTGACCGCATCCGTGAGCTATCTGGCGCATTCGCCGTTGCTGCCGGACAAGCAGCGCGCGCAGGCGGAATCCCTGTATGAGCGTCTGCGTCGTCACGTGACGCCGGGTCAAACCCCGTGGCTGAGCCTTACCGGCTACGAATTAGAACCTCGCAGCTTCTCCGTGGTCAAGCGCGCCATCAATACGGATTCCCTGCTGGACATGGAGTACACCGACAGCACTGGCAGCACCCGCCGCAAGCTGGTGGCCCCCTCCAAGATCTTCATTGACGAGGGTGTCTACTATGCGGCCATGTATACGGATGTCGGCGCTGCGACCCCCAAGGATAAGAAGGCTTACGTCTCCAAAGACAAGACCATCGATAAGGCGAACGGCAAGCCGCGCACCTGGCAGGTGCTGCGCTTGGCCCGCATCGAAAAGGCTGAAATCGTCAAGCCTACCAAGACCATCGATGTACCGAACATGCCGGTGAGCGAACTGCGCAAGTGGAGCTTCGACAATGGCACCGACGCGGTGTTCATCACCGATCAGCATGATCTGCCGTTCATCAAGACGCTTTCGGGCGCCACGGTGGAACAGTGCGGCGCAGGGGAGAAGGTTCATCTGACCGTATCCTCTGACTCCTGGTATGTGGCGTTCTGCATTGCGCACGCGCGTCACATTACCGCGGTCGCACCGGAAACACTGCGTACGATGATTGTGGCCCGCGCGCAACGTGAGCTCAGTCTAAGCGAGAATAAGTAGGCGGACCGGTAACGCAAGTCGCGCGGAAACAGTAAGGAGATCCCCATGCCGTGGTGGATATGGCTGGTGCTGGCGTTGTTCATGCTGGCCATGATTATCGCAGGGATTGTATATGCGGGTGTGCATGGCATGCATGCGCTGAAGGACGTAGGTGGAATCGGCGAACAGATGGGGCAGAAGCTTGCCGCCATGGGGGAGCCTGATGATTCAGCGGATCGTACAGAACCGGTGACGTTCACGCAGCCATTAAGCGTGGCGCAGGAGCGTTACGCCAACGCGCATGCCGAAGTTCTTACTAGGAAAGCCGCCAAACGCGAACGTCACATGCAGACTTGGCAGCAGTGGAAGCGGTTCAATAACTAGCAGTGCTCCAAGCGAATTCTCTAGGCGAAAGACATCATGGCACGTCACCATCATCACAAGAATGAAACAGAACAATCAAACCGGATGTTGAGCCCGGCTGAACGGTACGCTTCATTCCAAAAAGTCAAGCAACGCAGAGCTTCGGTGGCGGCACGATTCGCAGCCACATTGCCATTCGATTTGGATGATTTCCAAAGCGAAGCCAACGAGGCCTTGGAAGCCGGCAGCAATGTGCTGGTCGCCGCCCCCACCGGTGCCGGCAAAACCGTAGTCGCGGATTTCGCTATTTACCTGGCACAGGAACGCAACGTCAAAGCGTTCTACACCACACCAATCAAAGCGCTGAGCAATCAGAAATACCATGATCTCGTTGAGGTCTACGGGGCGGATAAAGTTGGCCTGCTTACCGGAGACACCTCCATCAATTCCGAAGCGGACATCGTGGTGATGACCACCGAAGTGCTGCGCAATATGATTTACGAGCGCTCCACCACACTCACCGCGCTACGCTATGTGATTTTGGATGAGGTGCATTATCTTGCCGACCGATTCCGTGGCCCGGTCTGGGAAGAGGTCATCATCCATCTGCCGCAAACGGTGAAAATCGTGGGACTTTCCGCCACCGTATCCAACGTGGAGGATTTCTCCAACTGGATTTCCTCGGTTCGCGGCGACACCAAACTCGTGATCAGCGAACACCGGCCGGTGCCGTTGGAGCAGCATGTGATTGTGCAAGCGGATGATCACACCGAACCGGAAGTCATCGACTTGTACCGCAGGGATGCCAAAGGTGAGCAGACCACGAAACTCAACGCCGAGCTTGTCAATACGCTCGACCGGTTGGACAGGAAGGCCGCTCGCCGCCGCGGACAGGAGCGACCCGATAAGCGTAAAGGGTTCAAAGGCAAGGGCTCTCAAAACGCTAAAGGCCGTATGCCGAAGCCGCAACGGCATACGCCGCGCCGTTGGGCTGTGGTCGATGAATTGAACTTCCTCGGCATGTTGCCGGGCATCTATTTCATCTTCTCCCGCAACGGCTGCGATCAAGCCGTGGAGCAGTGCATCAACGCCGGACTTGAGCTCACCACCGACGAGGAAGCGGTGAAGATTCGCCGTATCGTGGATGAGATGGTGGAAGGGCAGTTGAGTCAGGATGATTTGAAGGCGCTGCACTTCTCGAAGTTCCGTTTTGCCCTGGAGGAAGGCTTCGCCTCGCACCATGCCGGTATGATCGCTTTGTTCAGGCAGATCGTCGAACGACTGTTTGAAGAGGGATTGGTCAAAATGGTGTTCGCCACCGAAACGCTGGCATTGGGTATCAATATGCCGGCGCGTTGCGTGGTGGTGGAGAAGCTCGAAAAATTCAACGGTACCGGCCATGTGGCGTTGACGCCGGGAGAGTTCACTCAGCTTACCGGTCGCGCGGGTCGTCGTGGCATTGATACCATCGGCCACGCGATTGTGGTCGACCATGCTGATTTTGTGCCCGCCACCGCCGCGGCATTGTCGTCCAAGCGTGTCTATCCACTGCATTCGAGCTTCCGGCCAACGTTCAACATGGCTGTGAATCTGTTGAACGCCAGTGATTATGAGACGGCTCGCATCACTTTGGATCAATCGTTCGCCCAATGGGAGGCCAACGAATCGGCTTGGCAGCTGGAATCGCAGATCACCACGCTCAAGAAGGCTCTGGAAGGCTACGAGCAGGCATTCCAATGCAGCCATGGTGATTTCAAGGAGTTCATGTCCATTCGCATGAAGCTCAGTGATGCCGAGAAGGAAGGCCGCAAGAAGCTCAAGCATGAGATATTCCTGACCGATCAGGATCGTGCTGATGCCTTCCGACAACTCGACGATCAGATCAAGGCGTTGCGTAAGGCCGAACGCGAGCATCCGTGCCGTGATTGCCCGGATCTGCAGCAACATCTGAAATGGGGGCATCGTTGGGCTCGTGAAACCCGTGAGCTTGAACGGGTGACGAACCGATACGAATCCCGCACCGGTTCGGTGGCGCGCCAGTTCGACCAGATCTGCGATATTCTGTGCCAGCTTGGTTATCTGGAACGGCAGGAGCACAGCGACGGCCGCGTGGACATGACGCTCACCGATAAAGGCCGTATTCTGCGCCGTATCTACAGCGAGCACGATCTTGAATTGTGCGAAGCCTTGCTGGCCGGTATATTCGACCGGCTGAACGCCGACGAATTCGCATCGGTGCTGTCTGCCTTGGTATACGAGGCGAGGCGAGGCTCGCAGGGTGAACCACGGCATTACCCCGGTGGCACATCCGGGCGCGTGGCCATTGCCGCTTCCAAGCTGAAAGGCGTATGCGCCACCATCGGCGCCTTGTGCGAGGACCATGGCCTGGAGGAGCCAGCCCAGCCTGACTTCGGCATTGTGGACATCATGTACGAGTGGGCGAACGGCGGCTCCTTGGCTTCCTGCCTATACGGTACGGATATGACCGGCGGTGACTTTGTGCGTACGGCCAAACGTTTGGCTGATGTGCTGCAGCAGATTGCAGTCGCTGGAACTATGCCAGCCAGCGACAGTGACAACGGCAGCAACGGAAGCGGCAACGGTAATAGCAGCAGGGGAGCAGACCTGCAGCACGTCGCTCATGAAGCCGCCGATCATGTGAACCGTGGCATCGTGTCCTATTCCGGAGTCGATTAACGCATGCGATTGTTGTGCGCTTGGCAAGCAACAATGGAATAGGATTCAAGTCCGAACTGTTGCGTACAGTAGTACGGTTACTGATATTGCAAGGAGGGTGCCGATATGGCAGAACGTAGCCTCAGGGGTATGAGCATCGGAGCGAAGTCTCTGGAATCCGACGATAACGTTGATTTCGCAGCAAGGAACGATGTCGCATACGTGTGCCCGAAGGGTCACCGAACCATCCTGCCGTTCGCTGAAGGTGCCGAAGTCCCTGATGAGTGGGAGTGCCGCTGCGGTGCCGTGGCGCATCGCGAAGGCGATGACGATCGCGAGGCTGATGAAATCAGCAAGCCGAGCCGTACCCACTGGGATATGCTGCTGGAGCGTCGTAGCGAAGAAGAACTGGCCAAGCTGCTGGAGAAGCGTCTGCAGATGCATCGCGACGGCTGGATTCCCGACTACGAGTGATAGCCCATCGCACACAACCTGCGCGCACGATGCTGCGTAAGTTGAACAACACGTGAACCAATGCCCAGTCAAAGCGACTGGGCATAATCATTGCTGGACATGTTGCCTCACAACGCTGCAGTACGTAGCTCATAATCACCGGGCAACAGCACAATTGATGACAAACACAGGGGAGTACCTTCAATGGCACAGCATCCGAGGAATGTAGTTCTGCTCGATCTGGACGGCACGCTGACCAAGTCCGATGGCGGCATTATTGCTTCCGTGGTCAAGACTTTCGAGGCTCTGGGCCGTCCGGTTCCGGATGATGCGGAGCTCAAGCGCTTCATCGGACCGGCCATCATCGAATCGTTGCAGCGCAACCATGTGCCGGCCGACGAACTCGATCATGCAGTAGACATCTACCGTAGCTACTACGCGGACAAGGCTGTGTTCGACGATCCGAACGAGCCTGGCAACAAGGTGCCCGGCCGCTTGGTGAACGTGGTGTTCCCTGGCATTCGCGAACAGCTCATCAAACTGCGTGAAGACGGCTACTACCTGGCATTGGCCAGCTGCAAGCCGGAATACCAGTGCATTCCGATCTGCGAGCATTTCCATCTGACCGAACTGCTTGATGGCATCTATGGCGCCTCCAAAGACAACACCCGTTTGGATAAGGATCAGGTGATTCGTTACTGCTTCGAGAAGATCGGTTTCGATGCAGCGCAAGGGGATAAGGCCGTGATGATCGGCGACCGTTACACCGACATCGATGGTGCACGCGCCTGTGGCCTCGATACCATCGGCTGCCGTTGGGGTTACGCGCCGGAAGGTGAAATGGAAGAACACGGCGTGTATGAGATTATCGAAACCACCGACCAGCTCGAAGACGCAGTCAACCGTTACTTCGCCACACACTGACGGCATTCACAGCTGAATGAATCATTCATAATGCAGTGAGCGCCCATCCCAGTAAGGAGAGGGCGCTCACTGCTATGCGCAGCATCAGATGGATAATACTGACATTCGGATTCCGTACCGTGTAATCAAATATCCCACTAATCTGACATAACGTACATTATCGGCTATTTTGTGTCATCGTCATTCTTATGGATGGCAATGCCGAGCTTGCGATCCATTTCGGTTTCCATCGCATGCCGAGCTTGCAGATACATGACCAGAATCTCAAGCATCACCAGCACGATGATGATGATCGCCGCACCGAATGCATTCATCTCATAGAAATCACGGACATCAACATCCATAGCATCAGCGGTAAGCGCATATACCGGGAACGGCACAATCGCCATTACGAATGATGCCACATGCAGCATCACCATGGTCCAGCTAACGGGGTTAACCGGCGGTCGCTTGCTCCGTGGCACAAAGATCTGCCCGCGCATAATGGTGATCACAATGATGTTGAACGCCATGACCGCAGCGATGATCCAAAGCAATGCAGGGAGTATTTCAATAAACATATGCAGTGTTCCTACGCCATTTCACGCTGCAGTTTCCGCGCTTCAAGCTTCTTGCGCATACGCATGGCAGTCAGCTCGTCGATGGGCCTGTTCGTGCTGATCTTCATCGGCTGCGCTTCAAGATCAACGTAATCCTCATGCTCCAGTGCCACTTCGATTTGATGCCAAAGCGACCCCACCGATACCGCGAACACAGCTTTGCCACTTTGCAATAACGTCAGCATTTCCTCACTGGTAGTGCATTCATGAACATGCTGACCATCGCACATGATGGTGACGTTCGCCAGCTGATCGGTACTGCGTTGCGTGAGAAAACCAATGGCCGCGGTCACGTTCTGCAGATTCACACCGGCATCAAGAAGACGTTTCGATACGGCGAGAATCACCACATCTTTGAATGAATACAATCGTCTGGAACCGGATCCATGCGACGGTGTGATCGATGGTTCTACAATCTGTTTGCGTGCCCAATAATCAAGCTGACGATAGGTGATACCCGCCACTTTGGATGCGACAGTCCCCCGGTAGCCTCGTTTGGCTTCCTGCTCGTCGGCATTGGAGAACAACTCCCCCTGTATCGCTTCTTCGCTCATATGCTCACGCTCCTTGAGCGGAATATGAAGATGCAGTCCGGTTGCTCCCATCGCACGCTCCTTCGCCGCCACTGGCCTTAAGTTTCACGAATGCGATCCGCTTAAAGCCAGTGTAAGCCTCTCACGCGATGATTCAGTGGGAGATGACAGCGGATTTGGTGAAGAACACCAAGCGGAACTTGCCGATCATGATTTCGTCGCCGTTCTTCAACACGGCCTGATCGACACGTTGACGATTGACATAGGTTCCGTTCAGACTGCCTGCATCAACCACAGTGAATTGGCCATTGACGCGGCGGAATACCGCGTGTTGGCGGGATACCGTGGAATCGTCAAGCAAAATATCAGCTCGGGGATCACGGCCAACGGTGATTTCATCCTCATCCAGAAGGTAGCGTGAACCGGACACCGCTCCCCTAGTGGAAATCAACAACGCCGTTCCTTCGGCCAGACGCGTAATCGTGTCCAAATCATCCTGGGTCAGCGGACGATCGCCAGTGGAGGTAACGGGCAATACATTAATAGCAGGCAAGCCGATAATGGTGGTTTCGCCTGCGCTTGGAATCGGATCAGTCATAACTCCTCATTCTACCGTCTTCGCGTACTTATTTTGCGTAGCTGTGCGGACTTCATCTATCACGATGTTATCCGAAGACTCTACATCAACGTTGGAACCATATTTCACCTGCAGTTGCGCTCCCACACCGCCGGCGATATCCACCGCGTTGGAGAGCTCCTGCGGATTGCCTATGGCTTTGACCACATATGGCGGATTAATGGCCCTTCCATCGCAAATCAGCCCGGTATCCGCATCCTGGATATACGTGGATGCGATCACACGGACACCATTGATAGCCATGACCTCAGCACCAGCGTTACGCAGTTCCTCAATCAGATTGAACATAATCGAGGCATCAACCTTGTCATCGGTTCCACGGCTCACCGTTACGGTCACGCCTTTGCCGTGAGCCGGAAGCCTGCCGGAGATCAGGCCGCTGGTTTCCTCGTTCTGCTTGGCGATCTTACGAGCCTGTTCCTGCTCGTTGGCGGCGGACTTCAACGATTCCAACTGATTGGACAACTGCGTTTTGCGCTGTTCGAGATTGCCGATCTGAGTATTCGACTCATTCAGCAGACGCACCAGCTCGTTCTCATCCAACGTCTCATACGTGGACTTGCTGTTATTGATCTGGCTCATATAGGCGAAGCCCAGCAACGCGCACATGAGCATCACGAGAATCGATGAAATGAGGCGTGAACGGTTGGAGTGCGCGTTCAAATCCCTACGGGGCTTTTTGCGTACCTTAGGGAACGAGCCGGTTTCCATCCGGTCGTTGACCTTGTCCTGTGCATGCTGGTCGCGCATCTTCTCCAGCATGTTATTGGATTGCGCTCTACGTGCCATGTCAGCCTCTGAAGATGAATCGTCTGATTGCGGACACATTCGAGAAGATACGAATGCCCAGCACCACGATTACAGCGGTTTGCAGCTGCGAACCGACTCCGAGCTGGTTGCCGAGGAATACGAGAAGCGTGGCCGTAATGACGTTGGCGATGAAGGAGATAACGAACACACGGTCCGAGAAGCTTCGTTCGAAATACGCTCGTGCGGCACCCAGCAGAGCATCAAGCGCGGCAACCACCATAATGGGCAAATAGGGCTGCACTACAACGGGAATGTCCGGTTTGACGAACACTCCGACCACAACGCCGATAATCAGACCGAGAACGGCTGCCATTACTATTTCCTCTCTGCATACTGGACATCTCCAGCTACCGCTGCTTCAAGTGTAATCGAGTTGGATTTACTGACCTGAGGGTAAATACCTGCTTTTTTGAATGAATCGTAAAGACTTTTGAGGTTCTTCTCCCCCATGCGCTCCGCCAACAGGTTTTTGTCGCCAATGGCTTCAATCGTGTAGGGGCTTTCGATGGCGGTCATGCCGATGAGAATATGCCCGCCCGCTTTACGAATGGATGTCTGTGCACCGATGCGATTGCCATTGATTGATATGGCTTCCGCACCATTGCTGAACATGAGTGACACCAACTGTTGCAAATCCAAATCGGTGACGACACGAATGTTGTTGGTCGTGCCCACGCGCGTGGATGTGGATTGGTCTGATTGGCTGGCTGCAATCGGATCGGCCAATGTCATGGTGATGCCCGGTCCCGTGACGCCTACCGTACCGTTCACCATCTCATCCTGCACCAACGTGCTGCTTTTCACATTGCCGGAGATCTTCTTCGACTGATTATCGACTTGGGTTTTGAGCCCGTTGACATCATCGGTCAACTGTCTGATTTGGTCGTTACGGTCTTCCAACTGACCAATCAGAGTCTGGCGTACCTGTTTGCGAGGGTCGGACTGCAATTGTTGCACGAAAAGACTGCCGGCGAATCCCACGCCGACGCAGATCACAAACACAATGATGCGCGTGAACCAGAAAGACCAACCGGATCGGCGATCATGGACGAGACGCGAGTCGGAAAACATGGGATCCATCGGGCGATTAACCAGATCGTCAATGAGCCGGAGTGAATCATCATCGGTTTTACGGCGTCGCCGAGTACGAATCGCGGCCGCATCATCCGGAGACAATGCGTGGTGCGCGTCTAATGCGCGAAAAGAAACGGAGAAAATGGCGCGACGATGCACCGGCATGTTTTCCTCTGGGACAGGAAACGATACCGGTGCAACGGAATCAAGCACCATACTTCTCCCCCAGTTCCTTGCGCAGGAGTTCAACGCCCTGACGCGTGTAGATGTAGCCGGCGAGCCAGTACATGGCCACGCCCCAGACGCCGGCCGCCAATGCGGCCAGATATAACGTATGGAAGAACGGGTTGGTGCCTAGATCAGCCACAATCAGTGCCACGATGGAAATCATGAGCAGCGCGGTACCTGCTTTGCCTACAAAGTGCACGGGCAGCGGACCGTAGTCATATTGCGCGAGCCAGACCACCTGAATGGCCATCCATAGATCACGCAAACCCACCACGATCAGCATCCACATGGGGATGATTCCCGCAATGCCGAGAGCGAGAATCGAGCAGATGATCAACAGGCGGTCGGCCAATGGGTCGAGAATCTGCCCGATTTTACTGACCTGATTGAATTTGCGCGCAATAATACCGTCGACGCCATCAGAGGCCGAGGAAATGGCAATGAGTGCCAGAGCCGCCGCCATCTCGTGACGGGAAATCATCGCAGTGATGAACGGAATCGAAATGATTCGACATGCACTGATGAGATTCGGCACGGTGAAATAGATATCGCGCGCCTCTGGACTGTACTGCGTATCGGTATGCTGATGGGTCATAACAACGGTTCAGTTTAGATGCGGGAAGCCTGCAGCGCGGTAACGATGATGCCGCGTGCACCGACTTCGTACAAATCATCCATAAGCTGGTTGACTTTTGCCTTGGGTACCATGACGCGCACTGCGTTCCACTGCTTGTCGTGCAGCGGCGAGATGGTCGGGCTTTCAAAGCCCGGGGTCACGGCCACTGCTGCGGCGACCTTGCTCACCGGAATATCGTAATCCATGAGCACATACTGGTGTGCGGTCAGCACGCCCTGGAGTCGGCGGGACAGCACGGCGAGACGCGGATCGTTCTCGTCGAGTCGAGGAGAACGAATCAGGCAGGCTTCGGAGTGCATCAACGGTTCGGAGAACACGCGCAGTCCTGCGTTGCGCAGCGTAGTGCCGGTGGATACCACATCGGCGATGAGATCGGCGACGCCGAGCTGGACGGAGGATTCCACGGCGCCATCCAAGTGGATGGTTTCGGCTTCCACACCGTGCTCGACCAGATAATCGTGCACGAGCTTGTCGAACGTGGTGCCGACGCGCTTGCCCTGAATATCTTCCAGCGTGGTGATCGGAGAATCGTTCGGCGCGGCGAAGCGGAAGGTGGAGGCGCCGAAGCCCAACGGCATATGTTCCAGAGCGGATGTGCCGGAGTTCTTCAGCAAATCTTCGCCGGTGATGCCCACGTCGATGGCACCGCGGCCAACGTATACGGCGATGTCCAACGGACGCAGGTAGAACAGTTCGATATCGTTATCGGGATCCTGCACTACGAGCTGGCGTGAATTGGTGCGCAGACGGTAGCCGGCCTCGGCAAGCATGTTCCATGCCGGTTCGGACAGCATTCCCTTATTGGGTACGGCGATTCTCAGCATGATTTCTCCTCTCCCCTGCTGGGAGTTCGTGTTCTAGTGAGTTCTGGCGGTATTGGATGTGATGGAATCCGGTATGTCTGTGTTTGGGTTGCGCCGTATCGCCTTAGGCTGATGCAGCGCAACCCAAACACTTAAAGGCAATCACAGGTGCTTGTACACGTCTTCGAGGGTGAGGCCGTGCTTGATCATCATGACCTGAACATGGTAGATCAACTGGCTCATTTCCTCGGCGGTGCGGTCAGCACCCTCATATTCGGCGGCCATCCAAGTCTCGCCGGCCTCTTCGATGATCTTCTTGCCGATGAAGTGAGTGCCCTTGTCGAGCTCCTCAACGGTCAGGGAGCCTTCCGGACGGGTCTTGGCCTTTTCGGAGAGTTCGGCGAACAGGGATTCAAACGTCTTCATAATCGTAATGTCCTTGATAAGGGGCTGAACTGCAGCCTCTGGATGATTGTTTTTCAGTCCTGGTATGCGGCTTCGGCCTTGGCGCGAATGTCGTCAATGGCCTGTGCCGGGTTCTCGGCGCCGTATACGGCGGAACCAGCCACGAGCACATCGGCACCGGCTTCTGCCACAATGTGTGCGGTCTTGGGGCTCACGCCACCGTCGACCTGGATGCGGGTCTTCAAACCACGGCGGGTGATCTCATCGCGCAGGCGACGGACCTTGGCCATCTGGTTGTCGAGGAACTTCTGGCCGCCGAAACCGGGCTCGACGGTCATGACGAGAATCATGTCGAACTCGTCGAGAATGTCGAAGATCGGTTCGACCGGTTCGGCCGGACGGACGGCGAAGCAGGCCTTGCAGCCCATATCACGCAGCTGGCGAGCCAGACGCACCGGTGCATGGGTGGCACCCATGTGGAAGGACACGGAGGCGGCGCCGAGCTTGGCGTATTCCGGAGCCCAACGATCAGGGTCCTCAATCATCAGGTGCACGTCAACCGGCAGGTCGGTGACCTGGCAGATACGGCCGACGATCGGCTCACCGAGGGTGAGGTTCGGCACGAAATGATGATCCATCACGTCAACGTGAACCAGGTCGGCGTTGGCGATGGCCTTGAGGTCACGCTCAAGGTTGCAGAAATCGGCGGACAGAATGCTGGGTGCGATTGCGATCTTGCTCATGGTTTCCTACCTTATCTTTGCAATGGGACTTGCTCAGTCTTATTTTCCCACGTATTGCGGGTTATTTGCGCTTCTTTTCCGCGTCTTGCTCCTCTTGAAGGCGCTGGCGTTCCAGTTCATCCGCGGTGACTTCGGTGAGACGCTGTGCCTGCACCTTGGAATCCGGTCCATGCTGGTACAGCACTACGAACAGCGCGCAGCCGATAATGAACACGAGGATTGCGGTCCACACGTTGGTTCGCAACCCCAGAATGACGGTCGAATAGTTGATACGCACATTCTCGATCCACGTACGGCCGAGACCATACCACATCAGGTACATGGCGAACTGCTGGCCGGCCTTGAGTCGGTCGGCGAGTTTGGCACCAAGGTAGATGATGAGGGCGGCACCGATCAGGTTCCAGATCATCTCGTACAGGAATGTGGGGTGGAACAGTGTGGTTTTGTAATCCGGGCATTGCGAGCCGTTGTAGCAGATCTCGGACTTGCCGATGGCATCGGCATCATTGAGCTTCAGGCCCCACGGCAGGTTCGTGGGCCAACCGTACAGCTCCTGGTTGAACCAGTTACCGAGTCGGCCGATGGCCTGTGCCACGGGCAAAGCCGGAGCAATGGCATCAGCGAAAATAGCGAACGGATAATGCTTATGACGGCACCACAGGAACGCCGCAAGCGCACCCACGGAGATACCGCCGAAGATGGCCATGCCGCCTTCCCATACCTTGACGATGTTGATGAGCTCACCGGTCGGCGGGAAGTAGGCGGATGGCGTGGTGATGCAGTGGTAAAGACGCGCGCCTACCAAAGCGCTCGGCACGGTGACCAATGTGGTGTCGAGAATCTGGTCGAAGGTTCCACCGTAGCGTTTCCAACGCTTGGTCAGTATCCATACCGCTACGCATACGCCAATCAGAATGCAGATGGCGTACATATGAATGGTGACCGGACCGATCTTGAATTGCGAAAAGGTCGGTGAAGGGATATAAGCCAGATTCATGGTGCCTCGTGTCGTGCCGTATTCAATGCTTGTTGCTCATGATCGCATGCCTGTGTAATGGCATGCGTGCCGAGTCACTACCCTACTGCCTGAGACGCGTAACAGGGTAGTGACTCGCCAAAAAGTTCATCGAGCGTTATGAATACCTTCGGCAAGCTCCTCGCTCTTGGCGGCGAGAAGCTTCAGACCTTCGGCGGTATCGCGAGCGGTCTTATTATCGTCAGCGAGCAGGGTGTGCACCAATGCGGAGCCGACGATCACGCCATCGGCGTAGGAGCCGACCTGAGCGCCTTGTTCGGCGGTAGACACACCGATACCCACACACACGTTCTTGGCACCGGCCTTACGGGTACGTTCCACGAGCACTTCCGGAGAGGCGTCGATGGTGGAACGCTCGCCGGTAACACCCATGCGGGCGGCTGCGTACACGAATCCGCGCGCATTGCGGGCCACGGTTTGAAGACGATTGTCGGCGGAATCCGGAGAAACCAGGAAGATACGGTCGAGACCGTGATGGTCGGAGGCTTCAATCCACTCGCCGGCTTCGTCCGGAATCAAATCCGGGGTGATGAGGCCAGCGCCACCGGCGTTCTCGAAATCGGTGGCAAAACGCTCCACACCATAGTGGTAAATCAGGTTCCAGTAGCTCATGATGAGCGGCACACCACCGGCATTGGCTACGGTTTCCACGGCTTCGAAGACACGCTTGATGGTTTCGCCGTTCTTCAAGGCGATGGAGGATGCCGCCTGAATCACGGGACCGTCCATCACCGGATCGGAGTATGGCAAGCCGATTTCCACGGCGTCAACACCGTGTTCAACCATGGTTTTGAGCGCGTCGAGCGAGACTTCCGGGTTCGGGAATCCGTACGGCAGGTAGCCGATGAATGCCGGCTTGTTCTGCGCCTTGAACTTGGTGAACATTGCCTCGGTCTGGCTGGGCTTGTGGCTGATGCCCAGCGGCTGGCCTGATGGCGTGGTTGCTGTATTGGTCATAATGTCGTTCTCCTACTTACGCATTCTTCGGAATCATGCCACGGTGTTGCCGTGTGCTCCGGTGACTTCCAATGCCTTGGCCTGATCGTCGGTCAGGTAGCCGAACCACTTGCCGGCGGTGGCCATGTCCTTATCGCCTCGGCCGGAAATGTTGATGATCATCACGGCCTTGTCATAGCCCTTGGCCTTGAGGTCTGCGGCGGCTTTGTAGGCACCGGCCACGGCATGGGAGCTTTCGATGGCGGGGATGATGCCTTCGGTTTGGCTCAGGTCGCGGAAGGCGTTCATGGCCTCCTCGTCGGTGGCCCAGGAGTAGTTCACACGACCGATGTCCTTGAGCCATGCGTGCTCAGGGCCAACGGATGCGTAGTCGAGGCCAGCGGAAATGGAGTAGGTGTCAAGGGTCTGGCCTTCGTCGGTTTCCAGCAGGTAGCTCTTGGCGCCCTGGAACATGCCGAGCTGACCGGTACCGGGAGCGAAGCGAATGGCGTGCTTGCCGGATTCAGGGCCATTGCCGCCGGCCTCATAGCCGTACAGGTTCACACGATCGTCATCGAGGAAGGCGTTCATCACGCCGATGGCGTTGGAGCCACCGCCCACGCAGGCGCAAATCGCATCCGGGTGGTCGATGCCGTACCAATCCTGCAGCTGCTGCTTGGCTTCCTCGCCGATGATCTTCTGGAAGTCACGCACCATGGCCGGGAATGGGTGCGGACCCGCAACCGTGCCGAGCAGGTAATGCGTGTCCTTGACGTTGGTCACCCAGTCACGCAGTGCCTCGTTGATGGCATCCTTCAAAATACGGTCACCGAGGGTCACTTCCACCACTTCGGCGCCGAGCATGCGCATGCGGGCCACATTCAAGGCCTGACGGCGAGCATCGATCTGACCCATGTAGATACGGCATTTGAGACCGAGCATGGCGCAGACGGTGGCGGTGGCCACACCATGCTGTCCGGCACCGGTTTCTGCGATGACGCGGGTCTTGCCCATGCGCTTGACGAGCAGGGCCTGGCCGAGCGCGTTGTTGATCTTATGGGCACCGGTGTGGTTCAGGTCCTCACGCTTCAGGAAGATACGTGCATCAAGACCGGTCTTGTCTTTGATGAGCTTGGCGAAGCGCGGCGCTTCGGTCAGCGGGCTCGGACGGCCCACATAACGCTGCTGTAAGGTCATGAATTCCTTATGGAATTCCGGATCTGCCTTGGCCTCGTTGTAGACGCGTTCCAATTCGTCAAGCGCGGTGATCAGCGCTTCAGGCACGTAGCGGCCGCCGAACTGTCCCCAGTACGGTCCCTGATGTTCGCTTAATGGGGTGCTTTCGGATGCTTTCACTTGTGCTCCTGCCTTTACTAGTCGTTCCACTGCAAGTTCATGATTGTCGGCGGTGGCCACGCCTTCGCCGACCAGGACCGCGTCCGCTCCCGCACGGGCGTAGTCCTCTACTTCCACGGCGCCGAACACACCGGATTCCGCCACTTTGATGACGTCATCGGGCAGATCGGCAGCCAGTTCGTTGTATTTGTTGACATCCACGCGCAGATTCTTGAGGTTACGCGCGTTGATGCCGATGACTCGTGCGCCGGCCTTGCGTGCGCGATCGATCTCCTCACGCGTGTGCGTCTCCACCAGCACGGTCATGTTGAGTTCATGCGCCAAATCCAACAAATGCTTGAGTTTGGCATCATCCAACGCCGCCACGATCAGCAGTACCAGATCGGCGCCGTGTGCACGGGCCTCATAGATCTGGTAATCGGTGACGATGAAATCCTTGCGCAGCACCGGAATGTGCACGGCGGCACGGACCTTATCCAAATCGTCAAGGGAACCGAGGAAACGACGGCCTTCGGTCAGCACGGAAATCGCGCTGGCTCCACCCTTCTCGTATTCCTGGGCCAAGCCGGCGGGATCCGGAATATCGGACAAATGGCCTTTGGATGGGGATGCGCGCTTGATTTCGGCAATCACCGGAATGCCGTCAGCGCGCTTAAGCCATCGCATCGCGTCAATCGGAGCAGGGGCGGCAAGCGCGGCCTTCTTCACATCCTCCAGCGACACGGTACGTTCGCGGGTTTGCTGGTCTTCCAGCGCGCCCGCCACCAATTCGTCCAGAACCGACATGATCCTCCCTTTGTTGGTAGTCGATCATGCGTCACTCTAGGTCACTGTGAGGGTAAAGGCCGCGCCTGTCCTACATTTTGGGCTATTGCGCGTGCAATCAATAATTATGTCAATGACATGATGTCAATGATCATGCTTGCACCAGCGAACGCAACAAAGCAATCTCCTCGCGGTGCGTATCCGGTGTTTGTTCCTTGGTTTCCAGAATCATCGGCAGCTTCGCCATAACCGGATCGTTCACGAGTCGAGTGAAGAACGGGATGCCGAGTTGTCCTTCGCCGATGTTGGCATGGCGATCCTTATGCGAGCCGAGACCGAACTGGGAATCGTTTACGTGAATGGCTTTGACCAGATCCAGTCCAATGATGTCATCCAACTGATGCATCACACCCTCATAGTCGTTCACCAAATCATATCCGGCATCCAGCACGTGGCAGGTATCGAAGGTGATGCCGACATTCGCCTTGTTATCCACACCGTTCATGATGGTGGCGAGTTCTTCGAAGCTGCGTCCGCATTCGGTGCCTTTGCCGGCCATGGTTTCCAGCAGCACCGGAATGCCATCCGCTCGTTCGAACACCTGATTCAGCCCCTCGCTGATCAGCTGACATCCGGTCTCGGAACCTTGCCCCACGTGGGAGCCGGGATGAATGTTGATGTAGGTTTCCTGCCCTGCCTCGCGAATCGGGGTCAAAAGCTCAATATCCTCGGCCAATGCCTCAATGGCGAACTGGCGTTTGGCTTCGTCCTTGCCGGCGAGATTGTACACGTAGGGCGCATGTACCACCAGCGGACCATAGCCTTGCGCCTTAAGCTGCGCGCCGAACTCCCCCGCCCGAGCTGGATCCAATGCCTTCGATCGTTTGCCGTACGGAGACCGTGGGAAGAATGCGAATGCCGTGCCGCCTTCGTCATGCGAACGCTTGACCAGAGCATTCCATCCGCCGCTCGTTGATAGGTGCGATCCGATAAACAATGCCATCATTCCCTCTCGTTGTTCAGCCGCCATAGTGCTACCGATATCTTATATACGGCATCTGGCATGGCTCGCCTTATCTGCGAGGCGCTCGGCGTCCCTATGGTCAGCAAGTTGTCAATGTCTCAATCCGGTCTTTCCGGCAGTACTATGGATTCATGTCTATCAATTGGTGGCGTGTGGCGCGGATTGCCTGTTACGTATTGCTTCTTATTACTTCAGTAGGTAAGAGTCTGCTGCTTGCCGCAATAGCCGCGGTCGCTCTTGCATTGGATATCATTGAGTATTTCTGGGATCGTCATCAGCGCAATCGCAACAGCCAGCAGTGAAAGGGAGGTCCATGCGACTCATCGGCAATATTCTGTGGATTATTCTGGGTGGTATTGAAATCGCCATCGGCTGGGCTCTTATAGGACTTGTGCTGTGCATTTCGATTGTCGGCATTCCGTTGGGACTACAGGCTTTTAAGATGGCGGGACTCACATTGACGCCGTTTGGCAAAACCGTACGGTATGGCGGTGGCGTTGGCTCCACTATCGCCAATATCATCTGGGTGGTGCTGGTCGGCGTATGGATGGCGTTGAGCTATGTGGCGGCAGGCGTGCTCAATTGCATCACCATCATCGGCATTCCATTCGGTTTGCAGTCGTTCAAGATGGCGAAGCTGGCGCTCTGGCCGTTCGGCGCGCAGATCGAAAACCTATAATCAGCGGCTTATATATGGTAGCTGTTACTGCTGCCATGCTTTCAACACGTTTGCAGGCACTTTGGACGCATCGAAGCGGTAATGCCCGGTGACCGGCATATGGGTTTTAAACGCCAGATAGTCGTTCTCACGCTGCCGTTGGCCCATATTATGCAGCACATACGGCAGTCCACCCGTATCACGCTTGTCCGAAATCACGCCAATGTGTTTGGCGTTGCCGAACACCACGATATCTGCCGCCTGCCATGTGCTGATGTCATTGATATCAGTTGGCAGCGTTTGCGCATACTTGGCGAAGAATACCTGCTGTACACCGACGCGACGAAAATCGATATTCGGATCCGGTGCAGGTGCCACGGAGGCGTAGCTCGCGGGGTCGGCCGCAATATCCGCGTCAATCATCGCCTTCAAATCGTATCCGGCTTCCCGGAACGCGCGCCACACCAGATCAGTGCAGGCACCGCGATCATCCGGCGGGTACCCGCCTTGATAGTAGCCGGCATCATATTGCGGTGCGGCTTCGGCATCCTTTCGTGCGCCTGCGATGATATCGGTGTAATCATCGTTGCCATTACCGTTATAGTCAACCGAACTGCGCTCATATGTTGCCGTGGTCTGCCGTTGCTGGGGCACTAGTGCCGGCTGTATTTCCGTATCCTTCCATTGCGCCACCCAGTGCCGTCCGGATATGACGCCGGCAGCAACCGCAATCATGACCATAATCGCGGCAATCACTGCGCGATAGTGTTTGCGCACATGATTCGATCCGCGCTGCGATAGATGCTGTGCCATGACGCTCGCCTCTCGTTATGCATTCGCCTTACGTATGCGATCTCAACTACCATCGCCATAGTCATTCGCTGAACACTGTAGACGTACTCAGCTTGGGGAACGGCTGTGAGAATACAACTTCGCCATACGCGCACATAATCGGTGCCCATGTCAACCGGTATGATGTGATATTCGTCAGTATTTTCGAGCGCATCGGACACACGCGCATGATGCAAAAGGAGTCCTCAGCATGGCGAATGCCAGTACCGGCAAGACCGGCAATGAGACCGGTCTGGAACGGAAAATGGAGTCCCGTCATCTGACGATGATCTCCCTCGGTGGCGTTATTGGCACCGGTCTGTTCGTCAGCTCCGGCTACACGATTCATCAGGCGGGTCCGCTTGGTGCAATCCTGGCCTATGCGGTCGGCTCGCTGTTGGTGTATTGCGTGATGGTGTCGCTGGGCGAGCTGTCCGTAGCCATGCCGTATGCCGGCAGTTTCCATATGTATGCCAAACGTTTCATTGGGCCCGGTACCGCATTCACCATCGCCATCCTGTACTGGCTCAACTGGGCGGTGGCGTTGGCCAGTGAATTCACTGCGGCGGGACTGTTGATGCAACGTTGGTTCCCGCATTCGCCGGCATGGGTTTGGTCGGCCGTGTTCATTGCCGTGGTGTTCGTGCTCAATATTCTGTCCGTGCGCCTTTACGGCGAGGCGGAATTCTGGTTTGCCTCCATCAAGGTGTTCGCCATTGTGGCGTTTATTATCATCGGTCTGCTGGCCATGTTCGGCGCGATTCCGATCGCCGGGCAGGCCAAGGCGCCGCTGTTCACCAACTTTGTGGCCGATGGCTGGTTCCCGAACGGCATTGCGCCCGTGTTCGCCACGTTGCTGACCGTGGTGTTCGCATTTTCCGGCACCGAAGTGGTGGGTGTTGCCGCCGGCGAGACCAAGGATCCCGGCAAGGCGATTCCGAAGGCCGTGCACACCACCGTGTTTCGTTTGGCGATGTTCTTCATCGGTTCGATTCTGGTGATGGCCGCGTTGATCCCTTGGCATCAGGCGGGTGTGGAAACCAGTCCGTTCGTCTTGGTGTTCCAATCCATCGGTATGCCGTTCGCCGGTGATGTGATGAACTTTGTGGTGCTGACCGCCGTGCTCTCCGCCGCGAACTCCGGACTGTACGTGTGTTCGCGCATGGTGTGGTCATTGGCCAAAGAGCATTTGATTCCCGCACGATTCGCCAAAACGAATTTCCATGGCGTGCCGGTCTGGGCCGTGTTGTTCAGCATGGCCGGCTCGCTTCTGGCGTTGCTGTCTTCGGTCATCGCGGCCTCCACCGTGTATCTGGTGTTGGTGGCCGTGTCCGGTTTGGCAACGCTTGTGGTGTGGTTCTCCGTATGTGTATGCCATATCCGATTCCGCCGCGAATGGAAGGCATCCGGCCATACCGTTGATGAGCTGGGCTATACGGCTCCCGGATATCCGGTGCTCCCCTGGCTGGCCATTGTCATGTGCATCGGCGCACTCGTGCTGGTGGTGCTGGATGATACACAGCGCAGCACGCTCTACTGCATGATTCCGTTCGTCGCCTGCTGCTATGGCGGCTATTATCTCCTCGAACGGCGGCGTGCGCATACCAACGAGCAGGCGTAACCGAATCATTCGGGTACGCCTGCTCGTGCCATTATTGTTCGGCTATTCTTTCGGCTAATCTCCGAAAACAGCGCCGACGATGCTGGAGACGATGGACATGATGATCGATCCGATAACCGACCACCAGAATCCATCGATGATCACGCCTACGTTAAACAGCGAGAACGCCAGCCATGAGGCAAGTTCCATGAACAGCCAGTTGAGAATCAGCGCGAACAGTCCAAAGCTCAGGATGGTGAACGGCAGCGCCAGCACATGAATAACCGGCTTGATTGACGCATTAATCAATGCCATGAACAGTGAGAATGCGGCGATGCCCAGAATCGGCGGTTCACCTACCGCTTCCATACCGGGAAGCACGGCGACCATAACGGCTGCGGCCACGGTCAGTACCAACCAACGGGAAATAAATGCTTTCATATTCCCCGATTATCCCAGCGCAATTGCGAACGGACTGTAATGAACGCTATGAGCTGAGTCGGCTCATAGCAATGCAGGCAGTGCACAATGGGGGCTGCCCTTCCCATAGAAGGACAGCCCCCATATGACCATATGACTGGTCACAGTTCGCGCAGTTGAGCCGCGATCTGCACGGCTTCGACGCTGGCTTCAGCCTTGTTGCGGGTTTCCTGCCACTCGTTTGCGGGCACGGAATCAAGCACAATACCGGCACCGGCCTGCACGCTTGCCTCGTGATCACGCAGGAACGCGGTACGAATGGCGATGGCCATATCCATGTTGCCGGAGAAGTCGAAGTAGCCGACCGTACCGCCGTAGATACCACGGTCCGCAGGTTCCAGTTCGTCGATGATCTCCACTGCACGCGGCTTGGGCGCGCCGGAAAGCGTGCCCGCGGGGAACGCGGATTTGAACACGTCGAAGGCGGTCAGCGACGGATCGACCTTGCCGGTAACCGTCGAGCAGATGTGCATGATATGGCTGAATCGCTTGATGTCCATGAGCTGTACAACATCCACGGATTGCGGTATGCACACCTTGCTCAGATCGTTGCGGGACAAGTCCACGAGCATGATGTGTTCGCTGCGTTCCTTGGGGTCGGCAAGCAATTCCTTGGCGAGTTTCTCATCCTCTTCCGGCGTGGCGCCACGCGGGCGGGAACCGGCAATCGGGAAGGTCATGGCGTGGCCGTTGTCCACCTTGATCAAGGTTTCCGGGCTGGAGCCGATCACGTTGAAATCACGCCCTTCGGCATCGGTCAACGCCATGAAATACATGTACGGGCTCGGGTTCAACGTGCGCAGCACACGGTAGACGTCAAACGGATCGGCAGGCGAATCGATGTCGAGACGCTGGGAGATGACCACCTGGAACACGTCACCATCAATAATGTGCTGCTTGGCTTCCTCGACCGCATGCTCATAGTGGCTTTTCTCCGTGCGGAAACGTAGCTCCGGCTGGGGCACAGACTCGTCCAGTACGTTGACGCGGGCTTCGCCCGGCGTCGGTGTTGCCGCGTCACGCTGCATCTGGTCGAGGCGAGCCACAGCCTCGTTGTAGGCGTTGTCCGCACGCGTCGGCTTGTTGTCCACGTTCACCGCGTTGGCGATGAGCCATACCGAGCCGGAGACGTGATCGACCACGGCAATATCGGTGGCCAACGCCAATACGGTTTCAGGCTGACCCGTCTCATCCGGCGCTTCAGCGCGCAACGTGGGCTCCCAATGACGAATGGCATCCCAACCCACTGTGCCGACAAGACCGGAGGTCAGGTTCGGCAGACCCTCTACGTGTGGAGCTTTCAACGTTTTGAGCGTGGCATGAGCCACCTCAACCACATCACCCTTGGTGGGAACGCCAACCGGCACTTTGCCCAACCAATCGGCCTGACCATGATTGGAGCGCAGCTGTGCCATCGAATTGACGCCAATGAAGCTGTACCGACTCCAGCTGCCGCCGAATTCCGCGGATTCAAGAATGAACGTACCGCTGCGACCTCCGGCAAGACGTTCATAGAAACCCACCGGTGTCAATGAATCGGCAAGCAGACGGCGCACGATGGGAATCACGCGATACCCCTGATCAGCCAGTTCGTGGAATTGCTCACGGCTTGGCCAGGTGGCACCCCATTTGAGATGCTTGACGCTGCATTCACTCATGTTCACTCCTCCTTTGACTGCTCAGCGCTGCTCAGCAGGACGATGCCCTTCCACGACCGGCAGCGGACCGCCTTCGAGGAAGCAGCTGCGCTTGCCGGTATGGCATGCGGCGCCAACCTGATCGACTTCGACCAGCAGCGCATCGCCATCACAGTCCAGTGACATACCCTTCACGTACTGCACATGGCCGGAAGTGTCACCCTTACGCCAGTATTCCTGGCGGGAACGCGACCAGAACGTCACACGACCGGTGGTGAGCGTTCTGCGCAACGCCTCATCATTCATATAGCCGACCATCAGCACTTCGCGGGTATCGTACTGCTGAATGACGGCGGCGACCAGTCCCTTGGCATCGCGCTTCAGTCGTGCCGCAATGCGCGGGTCAAGCTCAGTGGAATTATCGTATGGAGTATCTGTCATGGTTCCCTACCTACCTATGGACAATCGTAAACAAGCAATCATATGCGTGCAGCGGCTGCGATCCTGATGGGCAATCGGCTACAGCCGCGCAAGGCTATCGCACGGTGTAGCCGTGCTTCTTCAACTCGGCTTTGACATCCGCGATGGTCATAATGCCGTAGTGGAATACCGAAGCCGCCAGTACCGCGTTGGCACCTGCTTCAATGGCCGGCGGGAAGTCTTCGACCTTACCGGCACCACCGGAAGCGATAATCGGAATCTTGACTTCCTTGCGGACCTCGCGAATCATTTCCAGATCGAAGCCCTGCTGCGTGCCGTCCGCATCCATGGAATTCAGCAGAATCTCACCGGCACCGAGTTCTTCGGCACGCTTGACCCACCAGATGGCATCGATGCCGGTGGATTTACGGCCGCCCATCGTGGTGACCTCGAATCCGGACTGCGTATGCTGCTCGCCCTTCTCACGGCGCGCATCCACGGAGAGCACCAGCACCTGATTGCCGAAGCGATCCGCCACACGGCTGATCAACGAGGGGTCATTGATGGCAGCGGTATTGACGCCGACCTTATCGGCACCGCAACGCAGCAGTGAATCCACATCCTCCGGCGTACGCACGCCACCGCCAACGGTCATCGGGATGAACACCTGTTCGGCGGTACGGGATACCACATCAACCATGGTGTTGCGGTGGGAGCTGGATGCGGTGACGTCCAAGAAGGTGAGCTCGTCGGCACCTTGGCGGTAGTATTCGGCCGCCAATTCCACCGGATCGCCTGCATCCTTGAGATTCTCGAAATGCACGCCTTTCACCACGCGACCATTATCGACATCCAGGCACGGGATGACTCGTACCGCCAGCGACATGCTTCACTCCCCTGTTCGGTTTCGCTTATTACAGTCCTTCAGCCTACATACTTCCCATGTCATGGGTGCTACGAATATCTGCAATATGAGAATACAGGAACGCGGCTTGATCTATCGCTCTTTGGCTGCCAACTGTCCGCAGGCGCCATCGATGTCCTGACCGCGGGTATCGCGCAAGGTGGCAGTAATGCCGGCATCGTGCAGGATTTCCAGGAAACGCCGCTCGTCTTCAGGCTTGGAGGCGGTCCACTTGGAGCCTTCGATTGGGTTGAGCGGAATGGGGTTCACATGTGCCCAATTGTCGCCGTAATGGTTGAGACGCTTGGCCAGCAGACGTGCATGTTCCGCCTGATCGTTGATGCCGCGCATCAATGCGTATTCGATGCTGACGCGGCGCTTTGAGGCAAGCCAGTAATCGTGTGCGGCATCCAGCACCTGGGTGGTGTTGAAACGCTTGTTCATCGGTACGAGTTCGTCACGCAGCTCGTCACTCGGGGCGTGCAGGGAGACCGCAAGACGTACCGGAATGCCTTCGGCCGTAAGCTTCTTGATACCGGGGACCACGCCCACCGTGGAAACAGTGATATTGCGGGCGGAAATGCCGAAACCTTCCGGCGGCATGGCGGAGATCTGCCGTACCGCGGAGAGCACGGACTTGTAGTTGCCCATGGGCTCGCCCATGCCCATGAACACAATATTGCTCAAACGGCCTTCGCCGCCGGCCACTTCACCGTCACACATCATTTTGGCGGCGACTCGCACCTGTTCCACAATCTCTCCGGCAGACATGTTGCGGGTAAGGCCGAGTTTGCCGGTGGCGCAGAAGGGGCATCCCATGCCGCAGCCGACCTGCGAGGAGATGCACAGCGTGGTGCGCGTGGGGTATCGCATCAACACGGATTCAATCAATGACCCATCGAACAGCTTCCACAGCGTTTTGATGGTGGTGCCTTGATCGGCCACCTGCCGGGTGACTTCGGTGATGAGCTGCGGGAAGAACGCTTCGGCTGCTTCGGCTCGCTTGGCAGCCGGGAAATCAGTGAATTCTGCGGCGTTGACGTCAAAATGGCCGTAGTAATGGTTAGCCAGCTGCTTGGCACGGAATTTCGGCAAACCTAATTCGCTTGCCTTGGCGATGCGCTCCTCAGGAGTCATATCCACGAAGTGCAGCGGTGGCTTGCCGCGACGGGCATGGTCCTTGGAGAGCACATCGCGAAAAGCACCGGAAGTGCCGCCCGGAGTGATGCCGGTTTCCGGAGTATCGGTTACATAAGTAGTCATTGATATCGCTTCACTCTCGATTTGCAGGACTCTCGATTTATAGACCGGTGATCCACAGCAGAGCGCACGTGAACGGTGCGCTCATCAGAATGGAATCCACGCGATCCATCACACCGCCATGGCCCTTGAGCAGATGGCCCATGTCTTTGATGCCGATGTCACGCTTCAACATGGAAGCGCACAAATCACCGAACGTACCCACCGTGCCGATGAGGATGCCGGCAACAATCGGCACCCACCAGCGGCTGGCCCAAACCGATGAGTCATAGGTGCAGGCGAACACGGCGAAGGCACCGACCATGGCGAACAGCATCGATCCGATCAGACCTTCCACGGACTTCTTCGGAGAGATTCTCGGACTGAGCTTATGCTTACCCAGCCAAGCGCCCGCGAACAGGCCGCCGGTATCGGAAAGCGCCGGCAGGAACACCAGCATGATCGCGTGGGCGATGGGATGCTCGTTGAAGGTCAGCGGAATGATGATGCAGCTGGCCAGCAGCGGAATGTACAGTACGGTGAGCACGGAAACAGCCACATGGCTCAAACGTGAGTGATGCAGCTCTCCCCCATCATGGTTGAACGAGGATTCCATGCGCGCGCTGGCATCGGTGCTGGAAAGCTTGCCGGCAACCGCCAAAGACAGGCGATTACCGAAGCTCAGCTTCGCACTGGCCGCAATGGACACCAGAATGATGGAGACAATGATACTCATCGACATGGTGATGAGATGATATGGCGCATAATATGTGGCGATCAAAGTGAACGCCGAGCACAACCAGAGCATCACCACTGGAATATGCAGACCGACGGTGGCGAAATCCACCCTCAGCTCCCAGAGCGCCAGAATCATAAATACCACGACCAACAGCACGAACAGGTCGATGCTGAATAACAGACTTCCCAGAATCAGGGCGACGAGCAACACAGCCGTGCCCACGGCTTGAGGCATGTTGCGGCCGGTTTTCTTGTTGATCTGATCGAGAGCCTCTTCGGCCTCTTCGTGCAGTTGTTCGTTACGTTCCATGGCGTTTTCCCGGATATGGTCTTCTCAGACCTCCATGATCTCCTTCTGCTTGGTGTCAAGCAGTGCATCAATCTCATCGGTGACGGACTTGGTGACCTTGTCGAGCTCCTTGAGCAGACGATCGCCTTCATCCTCGCCCATGTCGCCGTCCTTGACGGACTTGTCGATGGTTTCCTTGGTCTTGCGGCGGATGTTACGCACGGCGACCTTGCCGTCTTCGGCCTTGCCCTTGGCGAGCTTGACGTACTCCTTACGGCGGTCCTCGGTCAGCTCCGGCATGGTCAGACGAATGACATTGCCGTCACGGTTCGGGCTGACGCCCAAATCGGAGTTACGGATGGCCTTCTCCACGGCCGCAGCCTGGGAGGCATCGAACGGAGTGACGGCGAGGGTGCGCGGTTCCGGCACGCCGATGGAGGCCACGGCCTTGATTGGGGTCGGTGCACCGTAGTAGTCGACCATGATGCCGTTGAGCAGCGCCGGGTTGGCACGGCCGGTACGGATGCCGGAGAAGTTCTCCTTGGTGTTTTCCACGGTCTTGGCCATCTGTTCCTTGGCCTGATCGATAAGAGACATAGTTACTCCTTGTTGTTGGACGTTGGTGTTCTTCTATGAACGCTTGTTATTTGATTGTAGGCGCTAATGCTCACTCGGCCACGCGCGACTCGGCGGTGGAAACCAAGGTGCCGATTTCGTCGCCGACCAGGGCGCGGGTCACGTTGCCTTCGCCTTCAAGACCGAAAACGCGGATGAGCTTGCGGTTGTCGCGGGCCATGGACAGTGCCGAGGCGTCCATGACGGCGAGATTATCGACCAGAGCACGGTTGTAGCTCAGGGTCACGAAGCGCTTGGCGTTTGAATCCTTGCGCGGATCGGCGGTGTACACACCGTCCACGCCGTTCTTGCCCATGAGTACCTCATCGCAGTGGATTTCGAGCGAACGCTGGATGGAGACGGTATCCGTGGAGAAGTACGGCATGCCGGCACCGGCGCCGAAGATGACCACACGGCCCTTTTCAAGATGGCGGATGGCCTTCAGCGGAATGTATGGTTCGGCAACCTGACCCATGGTGATGGCGGTCTGCACGCGGGTGGACTGGCCTTCCTGCTCCAGGAAGTCCTGCAGGGCGAGGCAGTTCATCACAGTACCGAGCATGCCCATGTAATCGCCACGGGAACGGTCGATGCCAGCTTGCTGCAGCTCGGCGCCGCGGAAGAAGTTACCGCCGCCGACCACGATGGCGACCTGAACGCCCTGCTGGACTGCGGGAACAATTTCTTCGGCGATACGGCGAACCACATGGGTGTCGATACCCACTTTGCCGCCGCCGAATGCTTCGCCTGACAGCTTGAGCAGAACCCTGCGCGGCTTATCGCTTTCAGTCATATGATGTGCCTTTCCTTGAATCCACGAAAAGTGCCTGAAAAATATCCGTAGATAAGGGTATCGGCTTACAACGACACCCCATGTATCGACACCCGGGCATGAGAGCAAAGCAGCAGAACAATAGCGATTGAAAATGCTGGAGCATATGGAAAAGCCACCCAGAACGTGTGCTCTGGATGGCTTTTCCAAGCAATCAATGCGTCAGGCGCATCGGATGAGCGCTAAGCTCACTCCTCTTCGCCCTTGCCGACCTCGATGCGGGCGAAGGCAGTGGCCTTGCCGCCCACTTCCTCGAACAGCTTGCCGACGGTCTTGGACGGATCCTTGACGAACGGCTGCTCGAGCAGCACGACTTCCTTGAAGAACGCGTTGAGACGGCCTTCGACGATCTTCGGGATGATCTTCTCCGGCTTGCCCTCAGCCTGGGACTTCTCGGTGGCCACGCGACGCTCGGACTCGACCACATCGGCCGGAACGTCCTCGCGGGTCAGCCACTTGGCGCCCATGGCGGAGATCTGCAGAGCAGCTTCGTGAGCCACGGCAGCGCCAGCCTTGTCGGTGGCGATCATGGCGACGATGCTCGGCGGCATCTCAGCGGACTTCTTGTGAGCGTAGATCTCGACGTGCTCGCCGGAGATCTTGGCGAACTGGCCGACCTTGACGTGCTCACCGAACAGTGCGGCAGCCTCTTCGATGGCGACCTTGACGGTGGAGTCGCCAGCCTTGGCGGCTTCGAGCTCTTCAGCGTTGTTGGCCTCAGCGGCGACGGCGTAGCCGAGCACCTCGTCAGCGAACTCGACGAACTTCGGGGTCTTGGCCACGAAGTCGGTCTCGGAGTTCAGCTCGACGGCGTAACCGGTCTCGCCTTCAGCACCTTCGACAACCTTGGAGGCGATGGTGCCTTCCTGAGCCTTGCGGCCTTCACGCTTGCCGGCTGCGGCGATGCCCTTGGCGCGGATGATTTCCTTGGCGCGGGCCACGTCGCCTTCGGCTTCGGTCAGGGCCTTCTTGACGTCGAGCATGCCGGCGCCGGTGTCCTCACGAACCTGCTTGATCAGTGCGGCGGTAATTGCTGCCATTGATTATTCTCCTTTAAGAAGATATTGCTTACCCAAAACGGATGGGAAGCGCTTGTTCAGGCACTTCCCATCGTAGAGCATCACTCGGCCTTTTCGCCCTCGGCGGTTTCGCCTTCGGCGGCAGCCGGAGCCTCAGCCTTGGCAGGAGCCTCGTTGGTCAGGAGTTCCTTCTCCCAAGCAGCCATCGGCTGCTC
Organism: Bifidobacterium colobi; assembly: GCF_018555455.1. GTDB lineage: Bacteria > Actinomycetota > Actinomycetes > Actinomycetales > Bifidobacteriaceae > Bifidobacterium > Bifidobacterium colobi. The sequence continues at coordinate 349,173 of NZ_JAFEJU010000004.1, forward strand.
GGAATCGGCGGCCTTGGCGGCCTGGCCGGAACGCTCCAGCAGACCTTCGGCAACAGCGTCGGCCATCAGGCTGGTGAGCAGTTCGATGCCGCGGATGGCGTCATCGTTGGCCGGAATCGGGTAGTCGACAACGTCCGGGTCGGCGTTGGTGTCGACGATGGCCACGACCGGGATGCCCAGCTTGTGAGCTTCCTCGACGGCCAGGGATTCCTTGGTGATGTCGACGACGAACATCGCGGAAGGAGTACGGTTCATGTTGCGGATACCGCCAAGCTGCTTGTTCAGCTTGTCCTTCTCGCGCTCGAGCAGCAGCAGTTCCTTCTTGGTCAGACCGGAGCCGTGCACGTCGGTGAAGTCCATCTCCTCAAGTTCCTTGAGGCGGTTCACGCGCTTGGAAACGGTCTGGAAGTTGGTCAGCATACCGCCGAGCCAACGCTCGGAAACGTACGGCATGTTCACGCGGGTGGCCTGGGCGGCGATGGCTTCCTGGGCCTGCTTCTTGGTGCCGACGAAGAGCACGGTACCGTTGTGGGCCACGGTGGTCTTGATGAAGTCGTACGCCTTGTCGATCATGTCGAGCGACTTGAACAGGTTGATGATGTGGATGCCGTTGCGCTGGGTGAGGATGAACTGCTTCATCTTCGGGTTCCAACGACGGGTCTGGTGGCCGAAGTGCAGGCCAGCCTTCAGCATTTCGCTCATAGTGATCTGAGCCATGGTATTACTACCTTTCATTGTCGGTTCTTGCCTGGTCATGCGCACCTGCGTGCAGCATCTCCCCCGTTTGCGCGGGTTTGCAGCCGACCGACACAGGCCGTCGCGAGCATGACGCGAATTTGTTGTGTACCGGTTGACAATATTGGTTGGCTCCAAGCGCCTGCGACTGCGCTTGTTGCCGGGGTGGCACACAAGCTTCTAAGATAACAGGAGGCCGGTACACTATGCGGTTGCTGCACAGTGCACCGGCCTTGCTTACGAGTCAAACCCAGCTTATTGCCAAAGCTGTGCCGAGCTTGGCGAATAATCGTGGGATATGCAATCGCGTGTGATTGGCTTACCTGGTCTGTCCGGCCTGACGGTTGCGCATATAGCGCAGCGCCTCACGACGTTCTTCCTTTTCCAACCGGTCAAGGTACACATGCCCATCCAGATGATCGCACTCATGCTGCAGCATGCGTCCCATCAATCCGTGGCCTTCCAGCACCACTTCCTTGCCGTCCAAATCAATGCCGCGCACACGGGCGTAATCAGCTCTGCGCGTCTTGTACCACAGGCCGGGCACCGACAGGCATCCCTCATCACCGTACTGTTCGCCGGAGGTCTCCTCGATCACCGGGTTCAGGATGTAACCGATCTTGCCGTCGATGTTGTAGGAGAACGCCCTCAGGCTTACGCCGATCTGGTTGGCGGAAAGTCCAGCTCGTCCCGGATCGTTGACCGTTTCCAGCAGATCATCCACCAGACGTCGTACGGCCGGGGTGATCTCCTTGATTTCGTCACATGGGGTGCGCAGTACCGGATCCGGCACGACTCGAATCTCACGAATGGCCACTCTTATTTACTCCTCAGTGTTCTCGGCATTGTTCTTGGCGTTCTCGTCGACACCGGCCTTGCCGGCTTCGGCATCGGGCTGCGCCTCGGCTGCATCCGGTTCGGATTCCGCCTTTGACTTCTTGATTTTCTCCTGCACGCTAGCAAGCGAATCAGACACGCTGGTCTTCATCTGTTCGGAAGCCTGCTTGACTTGTTCCGATGCCTGCTTGACCTGTTCGGAAGCCTTCTTGACGGTCTCCGAGGTGCTGTCGATGATTTTCGCGGTGGCGGGCAACGGCTTGTTCGACGGCTTGGGCGCGTACAGTTCATCCTCGATGATGGCAGCATACCGCTGCAGCACCTTTGGACGAACCACCTTCATGCTCGGGGTAAGCGTGCCGCGATCCTGGCTGAATTCCTCATCCAACACCGCGAACTTGCGCACGGATTCGGCGCGGGACACGTTGGCGTTGGCCTGATCGATGTACTGCTGGATGAAGGCACGCACCGCGTCGTTATCCTTGGCCTGCTCGAGGGTCATGTTGGCATCGAGCCCCTGACCTTCCAGCCAGGAGTGCAGCATCTCCGGATCAAGCTCAATCAGCGCGGACACGAACGGCTTGCCATCGCCCACTACCACCGCATGTGCGACGATGGGGCAGGTGTCGATGATGTCTTCCATCGGCGCCGGGCTGATGTTCTTGCCGCCGGCGGTGATGATGATGTCTTTCTTACGGCCGGTGATGAAGGTGAAGCCACGGTCATCGATGCGACCCAGATCGCCGGTCTTGATCCATCCGTCGGCGGTCATGGCTTCGGCGGTGAGCTCCGGCTGCTTGTAGTAGCCGAGGAACACATTCGGGCCGGTAAGCTCGATTTCGTCATCCTCGCCCAGACGCACACCCATACCGGGACCGGGCTTGCCTACCGAGCCGACCTCGTTGTCATCCTCCCAGTTCACCAGCATCGGGGCTGCGGTTTCGGTCATGCCATAACCCTGGATGAAGGTGATGTCGTCCATGCCATTGAAGAAATGCGCCAAATCAACGTTCAACGGTGCGCCGCCGCATGCGAGCCACCTCAAGTTCGGACCCAACGCGGAGCGGATGGACTTGCCGACCGTGGCCATGTAGAAGGAGTGGCGCATGCGTTCGATCAGCGAATGACCGCGTCCGGCTTGCTCGTCCTTGCTCCACTTGACGAAGTGCTTGACCGATTGCGCGAAGATATAGCCTTGGATGCCTGCGCCGGCCTTCTGCGAGGCGGCATTATAGACCTTTTCGAATACGCGGGGCACGCCAAGCAGATACGTCGGCTTGAAGCTGCGGATGTCCGCCAGCAGATGCTTGGCATTGGGGATATATCCCACGACTCCGCATCCGCCAATGCACACGTATTGGATGTACCGGGCGAAGCAGTGCGCCAACGGCAGGAACAGCAGCAGGCGATTGTCCCGATACAGCATGCCGTTGAGAATCTCATAACCGTTGAGCACGATATGCGTGTAGTTGCGGTTGGAGAGCATGGCGCCCTTGGGCTTGCCGGTGGAGCCGGACGTGTAGACCACGGTGAGCAGATCATCAGCCTTGATACGCGAGATCGCCTGATCCAGCGCCTCGTCATTGACGCCGCGACCGAAGTCGGCCACGGCATCAAGTCCGTCCGCCTTGAAATTGAACACGTATTTCATGCCCGGGTGATTGGAGCGGATCTGCTCGAGCGTCTGGGCACGCTGGAAATCGCCGGCGAACGCGATGGCTGGATCAACCTCCTCGATGATGCCCGCGGTCTGCTTGGCGGAGTCGGTTTCGTACACCGGAACCACCACAGCGCCGATGGCCGCACAGGCGAAATCGGCAACACCCCATTCATAGCAGGTGGGCGAATAGATCAGCACCATAGTGCCGGCCTTGACGCCAAGCCCCATCAGACCTTTGGCGACCTCACGAACGCGTGCGAGCATTTCGCTTGCGGTCACGCTATGCCATTGATGGGTCTGGTCGTCCTGCCATTCGGCGATGGTGTCGTTCGGCGTGCGGGCCGCTCGCTTGGCCAGCAGCGAGAAGACGGTGTCTTCGTCGGTGGTGACGTACCTTGGTTCTTCAACATGTTCACGCATACGCTCCACTATAGGCGAATCACCGCATGACTACGCTTAGCGACCCAATAGGTTGCTCATGGATTATCCCAAATCAGCGAACACGCACATCCAGCGGGACCCGATATAGCGGAACTTCAGATTCACGCGAATATCCTCCTGCCCTATAGTCATGAGTACGGCCAATTCCATGGTCCTATCGCTGGTGATCACACCGTCGATCAGGTTGGGCACCGTAGGCAGATAACAGAACCTTGCCTTCACGCTGGGATTCGCCAGCACATGAAGGTCGAACAGGCTGTGCAGGGTCTGCAGACGGTTCAGGCACGGCGAGGTTAGCGCACGCTGCAGTCTGTTGACACCCATCTTGCCGCGAATCGCATCCGTGCAATTGCATGCGATTCTGCATGCCGCCAAAGCCATGGTGTGGCATTCCTGCGACCCTATGTTGCAGGCGAACAATGGTTGGATATGGTAACGAATCGGCCTATCCGATAGCTCTACGGTAATGAAGCCGTCAAAGCTGGGTTCCTTCCCCGGTCTCGATGATGTATTGGCGAAATACTCGTTGTATTGCATTGGTAATCACCTGTGATCCCCTTCTCTGGTTCAGCCTCCCTTGGCTGGACGCAATATCCACCACATCACGGAACCCGGCAGGTGGCAATTTCCTGTGCCTACCGTATAAAAACGCCCACGAAACTAGGCATACCGTAGTGGGTAGCCTATTTCGTGGGCGTTGATCCCTTTGCTTGTACCGCTGCGCGCGATTACGTGCGGTTACGTGCGATTAGTGGGCTGAGTAGGGGTTGACCACCATGCCGCAACGCTGGAAGTTCTTCACGTCAACATAACCGGTGGAAGCCATGGCACGCTTCAACGCGCCGATGAAGTTGGTCTTGCCATCGGCCTGGTGGCTAGGTCCGAAGAGAATCTGCTCCAGCGGAGCCACAGTGCCGACCGTGGTGCGGTAGCCGCGAGGCAGCGTCTGATGGCGAGCTTCGGAACCCCAGTGGGTGCCCTTGCCAGGAGCCTCGGTGGCGCGAGCCAGCGGAGCGCCCAGCATCACGGCATCGGCACCAAGAGCCAGTGCCTTGACGAAGCTGCCGGAATCACCCATACCGCCATCAGCGATCACCTGCACATAGCGGCCGCCGGACTCATCCATGTAATCGCGGCGAGCTTCGGCAACATCGGCGATGGCGGTGGCCATCGGAGCCTGCACACCCAAGGTCTGGCGGGTGGCGGAAACCGCGCCGCCGCCGAAGCCGACCAGCACACCGGCGGCACCGGTACGCATCAGATGAAGGGCTGCGGTGTAGTTCGCGGCGCCACCGACGATGACCGGCACATCGAGGTCATAGATGAACTTCTTCAAGTTCAACGGCTCATGGGAGGAGGATACATGCTCAGCGGAGACCACAGTGCCGCGAATCACAAACAGATCCACGCCAGCATCCACCACGGTGGAATAGAACTGCTGGGTGCGCTGGGGAGACAATGCGCCGGCGACGGTAACGCCAGCAGCACGAATCTCATGCAGACGCTGAGTGATCAGTTCCGGCTTGACCGGTTCGGAATAGATCTGCTGGATGCGCGCGGTGGCTTCCTCGGCCGGAAGCTGTGCGATTTCGTCAAGCAGTGGTGTCGGATCCTCATAACGGGTCCACAGACCTTCCAGATCAAGCACACCGAGTGCGCCCATCTTGCCCATTTGGATGGCGGTGGCCGGGCTGGTGACCGAATCCATTGGCGCGCCGATCACCGGCACGTCGAATTCGTACGCGTCGATCTGCCAGGAGGTGGAGACGTCCTCCGGATCGCGGGTACGACGTGAGGGAACGATGGCTACATCGTCAAGCGCGTAGCCAAGATGACCTTTTTTGCCCAAACCGATTTCAATTTCCTGAGACATGGTCTCCAGACTATTGCCGGGGACGGACGCGTTACCGCTCGTGTCCATATTCTCGAATAACGGATCGGCTCGTTACATAGATGATATATGACTGAATCCTGTAGCGACGAACCAATCAGGAGGAAGCATGGCCAAAATCAAGGTCGAAGGCACCGTTGTTGAACTTGACGGCGACGAAATGACCCGCGTCATCTGGAAGGACATCAAGGATAGGCTTATTCTGCCGTATCTTGACGTGAATCTCGATTACTACGATCTGGGCATCCAGCATCGCGACGAAACCGATGATCAGGTGACCATCGATGCCGCTCACGCCATTCAGAAGCACCACGTGGGCGTCAAATGCGCCACGATTACGCCTGATGAGGCACGCGTCAAGGAATTCGGTCTGAAGAAGATGTGGAAGTCCCCCAACGGCACCATCCGCAACATCCTGGGCGGTACGATTTTCCGCGAGCCGATTGTGATGAACAATGTTCCTCGTCTGGTTCCCGGCTGGACCAAGCCGATCGTGGTAGCGCGCCACGCTTTCGGCGATCAGTACAAGGCCACCGATTTCAAGGTGCCCGGTGCCGGCCAGTTGACGGTTACCTTTACTCCTGATGATGGTTCCGAACCGATTCAGCATGTGGTGTACAACTATGGCCCGGACGGCGGCGTGGCACAGGTGCAGTACAACGTGAACGATTCGATCCGTGGTTTCGCTCGTGCCTGCTTCAACTATGGTCTGATGCGTCACTACCCGGTGTACCTGTCCACCAAGAACACGATTCTGAAGGCCTATGACGGCCAGTTCAAGGACATTTTTGCCGAAGTATTCGAAACCGAATACAAGGATAAGTTCGAGGCGGCCGGCCTCACCTATGAGCATCGCCTCATCGACGATATGGTGGCCAGCTCCCTGAAATGGCATGGCGGCTACATCTGGGCTTGCAAGAACTACGACGGTGACGTGCAGTCCGATTCGGTGGCGCAGGGATTCGGTTCGTTGGGCCTGATGACCTCCGTGCTGATGACCCCGGACGGCCAGACCGTCGAAGCCGAGGCCGCACATGGCACGGTGACCCGTCATTACCGTCGCTGGCTTAAGGGCGAGAAGACGTCCACCAACCCGATTGCCTCGATTTTCGCTTGGACCGGTGGTTTGAAGCATCGCGCCGATCTGGATGGCACTCCGGAGGTCCGTCATTTTGCCGAAACACTGGAAAAGGTGATTGTTGACACCGTTCAGGGCGGTCAGATGACCAAGGATTTGGCCATGCTGATCGGACCGGATGAGCCGTGGCTGGATACCGAAGGCTTTATGAACGCGTTGGATGAGAACCTGCAGAAGGCGCTGGCCTGAAGCGCCGCACTCGTCTGGACGCTTTCCGTAAGCTCCTGATACCCTGATTCATCCCGGATATATGCGTCAATACTGCATGTGTCCGGGATTTTTCATCGCCGGTCTACTACAATCATGGGTCAGTGTGTTGTTCCGATATCCGCCTGTCAGGAGGTTCCGTTCGCTTATGGGGTTTGCACGACGCTCCGCAACCATTTTCGCCGCTTTTGCCACAGTGTGCGCCATGGCATTGTCTTTGACTGCGTGCGCTCCGGATGCTACCGAACAATTCGCTTCCACCAAGGAACAAACCACGGTGACCTCTGATTCGGTCGGCACCGCGGCATTGTTCACCCCGTCCGACGGCATTACGCTGAACCAGCAGACGCCTTTGAACAAGTGGGCCAAACTAACGCCTGAAATCAACGATGCGCTGGTGACCTACGGGTTCAAGAAGAAGAACATCTCCCACACCACCTCCGATTCGCTGGACAAGCAGAGCCGCGCAATCCAGGACTATGTGGTCAATCATTTGTCCGGCAAGGATTCATCGAATGACTCAGACATCACCATTGCACCTGAGAATATGACCCTTCTGGTGGCCCCAGTGGTCAAGGCCGATGATTCCACGCGCCAGTATGGTGACTACGTCAGTCAGGAACTCAGCACTGAGAACGCGGTGAACGAGGGATCTGCCAACGCCTCTGACGATGGCAACAAATCCACCGATACTGAAGCCGGTACCGGTACAGCTGATACCGACAGCAGCAACAGCAACGACAACGCCGAAACTGATGCGGACCAGTCGCAAGCCGTGCAACGATTGGTGTCTTCTCTGAAACTCGCCCAAGAATCCGGGATGCATGTGGTGCTGCTGGCCAACAGCATCGAGGGATACAAGCCGGATGCCTTCGTCCAGTTCTCCGATGCACGTTCGATTGGCCATATGCAGGCCGAGAAGCTTGCCGCCAAGCTGGAATTGGACAAGGCCAGCAAGGATAATCCAAAGCGCATCGAAGTGCTGCTGCCATACACGCCTACCGATGCCAACAAGAACGGCTCCAGCGTGGATTCCACATTCGCCGAAGAAGCGTTCCAAGGTATTTGGCAGGTGCTTGGCGCCTACTACCAGAAAGGCACTGTGGTAAGCCCCTCCGAATCGTTGGACAAATCATCCTCCGACAAGGACTGGCTCAACGTGGCCTACGATGCCAGTGAGGATAATGCCACCACCAAAGAATTGGATCGGCGTCTCGGCCGCAACGGCGATGCATCCAACCCCGCTCGCATCGACGGCATTATCGCCATGAATGACTACGTGGCATCCGAAGTGGTCAACGAGCTCAACGATCTGGGATACACCGGGTCTGCCGCGGATATCAACCCGCAGATCACCATTGCCGGCATTGTGGGCAATATTACCGGCAAGAAGGATCTGCAGCGCGAACAGGTGCCGGATCCCATCAAATCCACGGATGATGACGCCAACGGCACCAAGGATTCCGACGACGCCGACACTAAAAGCGACAAAGCCAAGGATTCCCAATGGCCTTTGGTCACCGGCTATGGCGCATATGTCTCCAGCATTCCTTCAGTGGTCAAAGGCAAGCAATGGATGACCGGCATCGAAAACCGCCAATTGCTTGCATCGGATATCGCCGAGGTGTGCGGCAAACTCAACACCGGAGAAAAGATCACCGGATTGTCTGCTGTGCGCAACACCGAAGTAGGCGGCGTCAAGAAGGTGCCTACGTTGAGCGAACCGGTGCTCGCCGTGGGCGCCAGCAATCTCAAGGCCACACTCATCGACCCGGGATATATTTCACTCGCCGATGCCGGACTGTGACCAATCAGCATCCACTTCAATCGTGCTCGGGGCTCATTCCTTGAGCACGATTTTTTGTGCTGCCGCATAGGCTTCAGGGTTGAGATAATCATGTGCGCCGCGTCTCAATCCCCAATGCAGGCAACTGTCTTCGCAATGATCGGAATCGCCTTGCACCATGCCGATTTCCTCGCCTTTGCTCACCGTGGCCCCGACAGTGAGATCGGTCACCGCCGGCTCAAACGTTGAGGTCACTCCCCCGCGATGCCGTATGCTCACCACATCCTTGCCGCCTACACGTCCGGCGAAGCTGATGGTGCCATCCTTGGGGGCCAGAATCGTTTGCTGAACCGTGGTTTGCAGATCCACACCACGGTGTCCCGCCGCCCAAGGTGCCGCCGGCCTATCGAATGCTTCTGCGACCGTGGGATTCTCCACAGGCCAGCCGTATCGGGCCTCGCATGGAGCACCCACCTGCTGCTCCAAGGCAGTCATATCGGTAAAATCAGCCAATGTAAGCCCGTCTTGCCCAGCCGATACGTAGCCAGCCGGACTCTCCTCGCTCGACAACACCACAGAGGACCCTTCCGATTCCCCATGAGCGGCATATTGCGTGCCTATGGAGGCTTCTGAAAGTGCGAGCCCTATCATCAGCGCCATCAGCAACCCAAACACTGCGCATGCGGCCACAATGGCAGCACGCATCGTCTCCTCGCGTTCAGTCCGTTGCCGTTCCTGACTGCGTTGTCTCATCAGGCGTCTGACGGTTTGGCGACGCCAATCGAACCAATTGCCACTCATAATCAATCTCCTTACATCTCATAAACGGCTTGTCCATGGTTTTCTGAGCTGTCTGTGTCCGCAAAAGGATGGGCTTCATTGCCGGTAACTCCACAGTGCGGGAAACAACCTCGTTCTGTCCAGCTGAAACAAGGTATGTGGTTCGAGCTTGCCAAGTTATCCACATAAGCAAAACCGTTTGATAGAAGAGCCCGTTTCACGGTACTCGAGAATGGCCAGGCAAAAGAATGGCGGTATTATCAGCACAGAAGATGCCAAAGCAGCGTGCACAACAAACGACAATGCAGTCATATCAGGGAGGATCCAAGTGAAGGTATGCGAGGTTCCGCTCAGCGTCAACCTTTTAAGCCAGAGCAACATTGAGCCCATACTGATGACCAGCATTGCGTCAGTCGGACTTGTTGCCACCCTGATATTGGCGTTCCGCTTTTTGCGCAAGCCTGGGGTATGGCGTACTCACCAGAAATCAGCGGCCTGGTATGCGGTTATTGTCACAATTCAAGCATTCGTAGTGGCAGCCATAGGTCCAACCATAACCCCATTGCATACAGGCGTTGCGCGACGCACTTTGGAACAGACGTGCGGCATTTCCGACATGCACACGAACGACGGGGTATTCACATGGCTGGAAAACCTGAAATACCCTTATTTGGGCGGAGAGACACGCTATGGGCCGCTCTGGTTCACGCGCAACGGAAAAATTACCTCCGGCGGCGTGACGCTGAAGGATGGCATAGCAACTGTGTATAGCGGCGATTACGATGCCAACATCACCGTTAACATCAGTGATGCCGGATCGACCATGCTTACCTACCTGGTACTGGTGGTAACGGTGGCCATCCTGATGTTTGTTGTTGCCTACACGTTGATGTGCCAGAAAAAACCGATGGAAAATGAACCTCTCATGGTGTTTGTCACGTGGCTTTGCGTGTTCATCGCCGCAATCATGACTGGAGTCAGTCTTCCGGTAATCGATGAACGTTGGTTTGCCGTGACAACAGTGGTGATGCTCCTGGAAAACGTCGTGGCCTTCGCTAGCCCGTTTTGGCTGTTGCATCGCCTGACATCCAACAATCATGAGACACGGCAATGAAAAACCCCTTGCTTGATTTGCAAGGGGTTTCAGATGGCTCCTGCGGCTGGGCTTGAACCAGCGACCGTCCGATTAACAGTCGGATGCTCTGCCAACTGAGCTACGCAGGAATATTCAATTATCAATCCAACCGTCACCAGCTGAACCAACATCATCCCAACCGAACAAGCCGGTTGAATGAGCTCCTGCGGCTGGGCTTGAACCAGCGACCGTCCGATTAACAGTCGGATGCTCTGCCAACTGAGCTACGCAGGAATATTCAATTATCAATCCAACCGTCACCAGCTGAACCAACATCATCCCAACCG
>NZ_JAFEJU010000005.1 GCF_018555455.1 Bifidobacterium colobi
CGTCGCGGCCGCGACGGCCAGATTCACGGCACCAACGGCTCCCAGTTCTTCATCACCACGGTTCCGACCCCGTGGCTGGACGGTCACCACACCATCTTCGGCGAGGTCGCTGACGAGGCTTCCAAGAAGGTCGTGGACAAGCTGGAGGCTTTGGACACCGATCCGATGGATCGTCCGCTCGAACCGGCTGTTATCCTGTCCGTGGATGTGGTTGAGTAATCTGCACTCGATAATCACGACTGGGTAAGCTTAATGTAAGTAAGCGTATAACTCGGCAACACAAGAGCCCTCTGATTGATTAATACAATCAGAGGGCTCTTTGCTATGCACTTGCTGCAGCTACGCCAACTACGCCAGCTACGCGACGAACTATGCCAACTACGCGCTGCACTACTTCATCTTGCGCAGTCGCGGCTCCGCGGATTCCTTGGCGCCGGTCAAGCGGTAGACGTCGAACACGCCGTCGATCTTGCGCACGGCGGCGAGCAGCGTGTTGAGATGCTGCGGATCGGCCATTTCGAAGCTGAACTGGCTGGTGGCCACGCGATCGGAGCCGGTGGCGATCGTACCGGAGATGATGTTCACGCCATGGTCGGAGAGCACGCGCGTCACGTCGGAGAGCAGGTTGCGTCGATCCAATGCTTCGACCTGAATCTTGACCATGAACAGGCCCTTGGTGCTGGTCCATTCCACCTCAACCACGCGCTCGGGTTGCTTGGCTTTCAGATCAATCATGTTCTGGCAGTCGGTGCGGTGCACGGACACGCCCTGATTGCGGGTGATGAAGCCGATGATCTGGTCGCCCGGCACCGGCATGCAGCAGCGAGCCAGCTTGATCCATACGTCGCCCACGCCCTTGACGGACACGCCCGTGGAACTGGAGGAGGTCTTGCGTTCCACCGGCTTCAGCGGCAGAACCTCCTGCTCCACCTCTTCGTCCACTTCGTCGGCGCCTGCATCCTTGACCAGATGCGAGATGACGTTCTGCGTGGAAATCTGGCCGTCGCCAATCGCGGCGAACACAGCATCCGCATTCGGGAAGTTCAGGTCAACGGCCACACCCACCAATGCTTCCGTGGTCAGCAGAGCATTGACCGGCAGGTTGCGTTTGCGCATGGCGCGGGTCAGTTCGTCTCGGCCTTCCTCGATGGCCTCGGTGCGGCGTTCCTTCGAGAACCATTGACGAATCTTGTTGCGGGCCTTCGGGCTTTTCACGAAGCTCAGCCAGTCGCGCGAAGGGCCGGCGGTATCGGACTTGGAAGTCAGAATCTCCACGGTGTCGCCGTTGTCGAGCGTGGTATCGAGCGGCACCAATCGACCGTTGACACGCGCGCCCATCGTACGGTGGCCCACCTCGGTGTGCACGGCGTAGGCGAAGTCGACCGGCGTGGCTTTGGCCGGCAGGGAGACGATCTTGCCTTTCGGCGTGAATACGTAGACTTCGGCCGAGCCGAGATCCTCCTTCAATGAACCAAGGAACTCGTTGGAATCCGGAGTTTCGGACGTCCAGTCGGCGAGCTGCTGAATCCACTTCAGGTTATCGGCTTCGGATAGCTCCTGCTGCTCGCTTTCGCCACGCTTGCGATCGGACTTGTCCGGCGAGCTCAGGGCACGGCCGGCCTGACCGTTCTCCTTGTACTTCCAGTGGGCGGCGATACCGAATTCGGCACGACGGTGCATATCCCAAGTACGGATCTGAATCTCAACGGGCTTGCCGCCGGGGCCCACCACCGTGGTATGCAGCGACTGGTACATGTTGAGCTTCGGCATGGCGATGTAATCCTTGAACCGGCCGGGAACCGGATTCCATCGCGCGTGCACGGCACCAAGCGCCGCATAGCAGTCCTGAATGGTGTCGACGATGATGCGCACGCCCACCAGATCGTAGATGTTGGCGAAATCATGGCCGCGCACGATCATCTTCTGATAGATGGAGAAGTAATCCTTCGGGCGTCCGGTCACATAGGCCTTGATGTGCTGATCGGCAAGATCCTCGTTGATTTCGGCGAGAATCTGCTTCAGATACACGTCGCGCTGACCGGCGCGGCGAGCCACCAACACCACGATCTCGTTGTAGATCTTCGGATAAAGCACTTTGAAGCTCAGCTCTTCCAGCTCGGTTTTGATGGCGTTCATACCGAGACGGTTGGCGAGCGGCGCGTACACGTCGAGGGTCTCACGCGCCTTCCTCTGCGCGGACGAGGTCTTCACATAACGCCAGGTTCGCGCATTATGCACTCGGTCGGCGAGCTTGACCACCAGGGTGCGCACATCGCGGCTCATGGCCACCACGAGCTTGCGAATGGTTTCCGCTTGGGCAGAATCCCCCACCTCCAGCTGGCTCAGCTTGGTGACACCATCCACCAAGCCGGCCACCGTATCGCCGAATTCGGCGCGGCACTGCTCCAGCGTGTAGTCGGTATCCTCCACCGTGTCGTGCAGCAAACCCGCCGCCACCACGAGCGGACCCATGCCAAGGTCGGCCAAGATCTGCGAAACCGCAAGCGGATGAATGATGTACGGTTCACCGGACTTGCGGCGCTGCGTGGAATGCTGAATCACCGCGCGCTGGTAGGCGCGGTCGAGGATGGAAAGGTCTTCTCCCGGATGATGGGCCTTGCACACCTGCTTGATCGGCTCAAGCGGGTTCAAAGGATCGGCGCTGATCTCGCAGCCCAGTTTGCGGGCAGCATACTGCTCGCTTTCGTTTTCCGACATGCCAACCACCTCCCGATGTGACTTATATTGTAGCCACGCGTAAGGTCGCGCCACGGCACTCATTTCGCGGCGCGACCTTGATTTCTCTCCAAATCAGCTGTTCGCAGCGTTCGAGGCCACGCCCGTCGAACCGAAACCACGTTCGGCGCGATCGGAACCGGGCAGCGTCTCGGCAGGAACGAATTTCGCTTCCACGTACCGTTGAATCACCAGCTGGGCGATGCGGTCGCCCGGATGGAACACCGCCGTATGCTCCGGGTCCAGATTGATCAGCGGCACTTTGATCTCGCCGCGATACCCGGCATCCACGGTGCCCGGCGCATTGAGCACGGTGACGCCCTGCTTGACGGCCAGACCGGAGCGCGGATGCACGAGCGCCACGTAGCCGGCCGGCAGCGCGATGGCCACACCGGTCGGTACCAGCGCGCGCTCGAACGGTTTCAGCGTCACATCGACCGTGGTGATGAGGTCCGCTCCGGCATCGCCGGCGTGTGCGTAATGCAGATCGGCCGGGTGCGCCGGGTCAAGGGACTTGACCAGTACTTCGGTGTTTTCCGGTTCGTTGTAGGCTGCGTCAAACCCCATCAGGCGGCGCACTCCTCACACACCGGCTGACCGTCCTCGTCCATGTAGGCGAGCTGGCTGCGGTGCTTGACCAGGAAGCACTGGGAGCAAATGAACTCGTCGCCCTGCATCGGGATGACGGTCACCGAGGAGTCCTCATTGCTGAGGTCGGCACCCGGCAGTTCGTAATCCTCGGCAATGGCGTTCTCGTCATCATCGATATCGCTCGAAGAATTCTGCGCGGACTTTCCCAGAGCCTGCAGCGATTCCTCGTCCTCGTCCTTGTTGCGTGGGGAATCATAATCCTGAGCCATCATGGTCCTTTCGTCTAACATCTATTACCGCGCGTATTACCGCGCTGTACTCGGCCATAGGGTACACGATTTGAAATACATGTAAAGTTCGACACGTGGGGCATACTGGAATATAGCAATGTCCTTGCCAAGGAAAGTGGTGTGCATATGCCTGAGAATCGGCTGGAAAAGGCCCATTTTGAGCGTGTCAGCGATACGGGGGATTTAGTGTTCTCCGTAGGTGGCCGCTATGTGGCCATCAGCCTTGACGACACGCTTGAGCGTGCGATTCTCGAAGCCAAGCAGGTCAAGAGCGAGACGCAGAAAACGGTGCAGCCGCATGAGCAAGCCACGCTGCCCATTTCGCAGATTCAATCGCTGATTCGCGCCGGCGCGGACCCTACCCGCGTGGCGGAACGCTATGGTTTGAGCGAAACGTTGGTGCGGCGCTTCTCCGCGGCTGTGGAAACCGAAAAGCAGTATGCCATCGAACAGTTCCTCGCCGTGCCCGCTCCGAAGGATAGTCGTGTGCGCACAATCAGCGATTTGGTGGAGCGCACGCTTGCGTCCGCTTCGATCGGCATGGAATCGGTCACATGGAAGTCGACGCGTCGTGGACTGGAACCATGGCGCATCGTAGCGATTTTCACTTCAGCCGGGCGCGAAATCCACGCCGAGTGGACGTGGAATATGCACGACAATTCCGTGGTCTGTCTGAACAATGCGGCACGCAAACTGCTGGGCGAACGCAGTGCCGCCGATGATTCCAAGTCCGCGGTCAAAGTACTGCCCACGCCGGAACTGCCCGGTGACTCCGTGCGTTCGGCGCGCATCGAACGCGCGGTCAGCGCCTGGGCTGCACCCAAGCCTTCCATTCCTGCGGCAGTGCCTCAGGCTGCGACTTCCGGCACGACTGAATTCGTTACTTCCGGTTCGATGCCGCCGGTCAAGATTCCGGGAGCTGTACCGGCGGGTGGCGCTTCCACTTCTGCCCCATCGGTCTCACTGCCTCCCGCACAGAATACTGCCACGGCCGGTAATCTGAATCCGCTGAATCCGGTGCGTCGCTCCAACGCTGGCAATATGCCTGGCGCGACGCAGCAGACTTCCGCTGCAACTGCCAGTACGGCGCAGCAAGGCACGACTGCCGGTGCCGGTGATGCCACGCCGGCCGCCAGCACGCCCGCGAAACCCGCCAAGCGCCGCTCCGGCCGCTCCGCAGTACCCAGTTGGGATGAGATTCTCTTCGGCGACTGAGGCCTGTGCCCGTGGGGCGCTTACGCCACATCGATCAGGCAGGGAATCTCCATCTCCAATTGCGTCTGGGAGCCATGCACGCTCGGCAGATGCGTGGCTTTGTCGTTCTGCGTGCGTGAGTCCACGAACGTGGCGGCTCCAGCGGCCTGCACGATTACGTCGCCAATCATCGGTTTCACACGTTCGCTGACCGGGCCGAACAGTCCATCGGCGAACGCTTGCGCTTTGGTGCGCACGAGTGCCGTCTCGCCGACACGGTCACGCCAGCGTGCGGCGATATCCTCGGGATTTTCATCAGCCTTGGCGTAGAGCATCAGCGAACGCGGCTCCCCGCCCACGAATTCCACGCCCTGCGCCAGCTGCGGGTTTTCGGCTATGTCTATACGCTGGCTCATATCGGCCTGTACCATGCCATGATCGGCCACGATCACAATCAACGTACCCTTGGGCGCGCTGCGACGCAGCAGAGCGAGCTGGGCGTCGATATGTTCGAATGTGGCCACCCAGTTCTCGGAATCCCAACCGTAGTTATGACCGATTTTGTCGGCGTCACGGATGTACAGGTAGGTCAGACCTTGTTCACGGGCGGCACGGGCGGCGGCGAGCACACGGTCACGCGGCGTCACGTTGCCCTGGTAGTCGGTGCCACGCAATGCCGCTTCGGTGAGCGGCGAGCCGGCGAACTTGGGCAGCCCGGAACTGGTGACGCGCACTCCTTGGGCGCGCAGGCGTTCGAATACCGTGGGTTCCTGCTGCAAAGCGAGCGGATCGATCATCGGCGGCACGGGAATATGCGGATTGGCGGGTTTGGGTGCCAACGCATCCTTGAATTGAATGAGCTGGATCAGCGTATGATGTTCCGGCTCCAACTGCGTGTAACCGGCCATACCAGTCAAGCCCGGGCAGGTGCCGGTGCCGAAAGCAGCCATGGCGGCCACAGTGGTGCTGGGCGCACAGGTGGCGATGGGACGCTGATTGGCAGTGTCGTTCATCAATGAACGCAGATACGGCGCATGACCGAGGCGCATAGCGAGATTCCAATAGCCGAGACCATCCACGAGCACCACGATGGCGGAAGGCGCGTCCGGCAAGTCAAGCGTCTGCTGGCAGGCTTTGGGGTCGGCGTGCACCGGCGTGGCAATCGGGTGTCCGATGGCGCTGGAGAGGGCGGGAAGCACGGCGGAAAGGTGCAATGCTCCCCCGCGCGCATCTACTGTCCTATCCCCGTAAGTCACGGTGGGTATCAGGCGCAGCAGCTCATCCATATCCGGCGTTTCTACAGTCATAGGGTTCATCGTAACCCCACCAACCCCGCAATGCGAGGGGCACTGCTAATATAGGGCGAGTTTGAAAGGGAGTTTCATGGCATCACACCGCAAACCGTCCGTGCAGACTTATGATCCGCGCAAGGTCAAGGAGCATATCGTCGAGACGCCGCTCAATGAGGAAATGAGCAAGTCATTCCTTGAGTACGCGTATTCGGTAATTTATGCGCGCGCGTTGCCGGATGCGCGTGACGGCATGAAGCCGGTGCAGCGCCGTATCGTCTATCAGATGGGTCAGATGAATCTGAACCCGGATCGCCCGTATATGAAGTCCGCCCGTGTGGTGGGCGAGGTGATGGGTAAACTGCATCCGCACGGTGATTCCGCGATCTACGAGGCTATGGTGCGCTTGGCTCAGCCGTTCGCGATGCGCCTACCACTGGTGGATGGCCACGGTAATTTCGGCTCGCTTGACGATGGCCCGGCGGCCTCCCGCTACACCGAGGCTCGTCTTGCCCCGGCCGCGCTCGGCATGAATGCGGACATTGATGAGGATACGGTTGATTTCACGCCGAACTATGACAACAAGCTCAAGGAGCCGACCGTATTGCCGGCGGCGATTCCGAACCTGCTGGTCAATGGCGGCTCGGGCATCGCGGTCGGCATGGCCACGAACCTGGCCACACATAATCTTGGCGAAGTGGTGAACGCGGCCAAGTTCCTGATGGCTCATCCAGAGGCCACGCTCGAACAGCTGATGCGTTATGTGCCGGGCCCGGATTGGCCGACCGGCGGCACCATTTTAGGTCGTGATGGTATTCGCGAAGCCTATGAAACCGGCCGTGGCACGCTGACCACGCGAGCCACCACGCATGTGGAGCATGTGACCGCCCGCAAGCAGGCGATTGTGGTGACCGAACTGCCGTACATGGTGGGCCCGGAAAAGGTAATCGAACGTATTTCCGATGGCGTGAAGAACCGCAAGTTGGAAGGTATTTCCGGCGCGTTCGATCTGTCCGACCGTCACAACGGCACGCGTCTGGTGATTGAGATCAAGACCGGTTTCGACCCGCATGCCGTGCTGGTGCAGTTGTTCAAGCACACGCCGTTGCAGGACAATTTCGCCATGAACAACGTGGCATTGGTCAACGGCCGCCCGCACACGATGGGTTTGAAGGAAATGCTGCAGGTGTGGATCGACCACCGCCGCGTGGTGATTCGCCGCCGGTCCGAATACCGCAAGAAGAAGGCTCAGGAGCGACTGCACCTGGTCGAGGGCCTGCTGTTGGCCATGCTGGACATCGATGAGGTGATTCAGGTGATTCGCACCTCGGATGATGCGGATGCCGCGAAGACCCGTTTGATGGCCGTGTTCGATTTGGATGATGTGCAGGCCCAGTACATTCTGGATCTGCGTTTGCGCCGCTTGACCAAGATGAATCGCATCGAGCTGGAAGCCGAACGCGATGATCTGAAGAAAAGCATCGAGGAGCTCACCCGTATTCTCGCTTCCGCCGAAGCGTTGGATCAGGTGGTGACCGACGAGATGGATCAGGCCGTGGCCAAGTGGGGCTCCCCACGCCGCACGGTGCTGCTCGACGTTGATCCGGACGGCACGCTGACCCCGGTGGCCGCACATGGTTCCGGCACATCCGAGCTCGCCAAGTCCGCGATGGAGGCCGCCAAGTCCGCCGCCACGATCTCCTCCGCCGCGGCCGATGTGGCCGCCGCCACCAAGGCGGCGAAGAAGAGCGGTGAGGAGAACGTTCTGGCCGGTGCATTGAAGATCGAGGACGAGCCGTGCGTGGTGATGATGAGCGCCACCGGTCTGATCGCCCGCACCACGCCGAGCGCATTGGATGTGTACCATGCCCGCTCTGCATCCGATAAGCGCCAGCCGAACGATCAGATCACCACGATTTTCCCGACTTCCACGCAGGCTACGTTTGCATTGATCACTTCGGCCGGCCGCTTAGTGTTGGCTCATGTGGTCGATTTGCCGGCACTGCCCGCTTCGGAAACGCTGACGCTGACCGGTGGCGTGCAGGCTGATGAGCTGATTGGTATGACCGAGTCCACTGATCCGATTCCGGGTGAGCATGTGGTGACTGCCATCGCCATGGAACAGCCGAAGAGCAACGATAATGGCGACGAAGACGCCACTGAATCTGCACCGCTCCCCTCACTGGCCATTGGCACGCGCAATGGCGTGGTCAAGCGTTGGAACCGCGAGGCACCTACCACGATGGATTCCTGGCCGGTCATTGATCTGAAGGAAGGCGACGAAGTGGTGTTCGCCGCCACCGCCGAGGACGATGATCGTCTGGTGTTCATCTCCTCTGACTCCTCACTGTTGACGTTCGAAGCGAAGAATGTGCGTCCGCAGGGCCGCACCGCAGGCGGTATGGCCGGCATCAAGCTGGCTGCCGGCGCGCATGTGATGGCGTTCAACGTGGTGCCTGCCGGCAAGGTGGCATGGACGTATGAGGAAGGCGAAAACGGGTTGAGCTCGGCCTCCGGTGCCGTGGTGCTCACTGTGGCCGGTGATGAGGAGGCTTTGCCCGGTACCGAAAACGGTGCTGCCAAGGTGACGCCGCTCGAAATGTATCCGACCAAGGGTCGCGCTACGGGAGGCGTGCGCTCGCAGCGCTTCTTGAAGGGTCAGAACACGCTGATTCTGGCATGGGTGGGCCTCTACCCGCTCAACGCGGCCACATCATCCGGAACCGCGGTGGAGCTGCCGAAGCCGGATATGCGCCGCGATGGCTCCGGCGTGGATCTCGCCGCCCCCATCGCCTTCATCGGCTGAGTGTCAACACTCCCCCAACACGCACAAACCTCTTTCCACTATGGAAAGTGATACTATTTTCCATAACGGAAAGAGGTTTGCTATTCGGATATACAGCAATCCGCGTGAAGGGAGCCGTCATGGCAAATACGCAGCAGAAGCAACAGACACAACAAATGCCTGAACACAAACCGGTCAACGGCCAGCAGCAAGCACTTGATGCACTCGACGCCCTGCAGACACTCGACGCCGATCGCGCGAAAATCGCAACCGGCTATGCAGCTCTCCGCACATCCAACATTGTTTGGATCGCCATCGTATTCGGTCTGCTCACATTCACGTACTGGCTAATCCCTCAGGCATGGTTCAACCGATTCAACCTGCCGTGGAATCCCATATGGGTTGTAGCTGCTCTGCTGGTGATAAGCCTGCTGCTTCTCGCTGCAGTCATCATGCTCAATAGCCGACGACAAGGCATCGCTCCGCAATGGCTGGCACCGAAACCGGCGATGCAAAGCCGCCGCTATACGATGGCGGTCGCCGTGCATTTCTTCGTTAATTTCATTCCACCGATTTTGGCACTCGCTGTAGGATTCGCCACCACCGCATGGTGGTCAGCCGCGGCAGTCACACTGGTCGGCGCGGTCATCAATGGCGCCATGGAAGCATGGGAATGTGACGAAATCGTCCGCGCATTGCAGCAACGTACCGCCCCCGATTCATCTGCTCTCGATTCTTCAACGGAGGTGCATCATGACATCGGATAATCAGCAACCGGTATTCAACGAAGTCATCCACGCTCCGATTCGATTGCGCATCTGCGGCCTGCTCGACACGTATGGCACCATGCGATTCGATGTGCTGCGCGATACGCTCGAGATTAGCGACGCTACGTGCTCCAAACACCTCAAGACGTTGGCCGAGCATGATTACATTCAGCTTGATAAGAAAGCCGGCGAAGGCGGTAAAGCCTACAAAGTCACCTGGGTGAAACTCACCCGCGAAGGCAAGCAGGCGTTCCAATCCCACGTAGCCGCTCTGCGCCAAATCGTCGCTGGGCAGTAGCAGTTCCTGACCTTCCTGAGCCAGCGCAAGCCATACCCAAAAATCACTATCATGCGCATGGCTTGGCGCAAGCCTACCCAAAAACACCACGCGCCACCCCACCACGCTTAATCCGAGGCACCTATGCGAGCCATCTTCTACAAGGATTTCCAACAGCTTCGCCATAACACCGCGATGCTGTCCATCACCATCATCGCCATTGCCATGTCAATGCTCTGCATCGCCGTGATTCCCGTAATCGGCATACGCAACGATGCGGCGAACGCCCTGTACCAGTTCGCCATCATCACATTGGGCATATGCTTGGCACCTACGCTTTCCATCGATGCCATCCGCAGCGACCTCGCCAATGGCACCATTCTCACGGTACGAGCTTGCGGCCGTCCGCTGCGCCAATATGTCATCGTGCAACTAGTGTGGGCACTCATCCCAATCACCATTGCGAGCGCAATACTCACCGCATTCACCTATGCCGTTGCTCCGACGCTGCGCTCGGCAATTCTTACTCCGCAAGGTATCGCAACAGCATGCGCGCCCACGCTCATCGCATTCGCGCTCTATATCTGGTCCATTTGCATCAAAGGAAAGGCTTTACTCATGACCAGCTCCACCCTCGCACCTAACAACGACACTATCGGCACCGATCAAGTGCCGGCCATCCGTATCACGGATATGACGTTCGGCTATAAACGCAGCAAACCAGTGCTGGAGCATATCAATCTCGACGTGCCGGTCGGCCAATCGCTGGGCATTCTGGGATACAACGGCGTGGGCAAAACCACCCTGTTCGGCATTATTACTGGCTTGCTGCGCCCGCAGCACGGTTCCGCGGCAATCAACAGCAATGTATTCCATTCGATGCGCGAAGTGTTTCAACTGAGCGATTCCGGTAACCTCTCCCCTACGATGACCATTCGCGAAAATCTCAAGTTCCGTTCGATGCTTTACGCCACGCACGAGAACCCGCATCCCATCGATATGCAGCATCTCAACGAACTGCCGATGGTGCAGGCGTTCGAGTTGGGCGAGCACCTCGACAAGAAGGTCAAAGATCTCTCCAGCGGCCTGAGGAAACGCGCAGGCATTGTGTCGGGCATGCTGTTCGACCCAAAGCTGATTCTGCTGGATGAGCCGACCAATGCGGTGGATCCGATCACCCGGCAGTTGCTGGTCGATTTGATGAAACAACTTAAGGCGAACGGCCGCACGATATTGATCATCACGCATGATTTGGAATACTGCTGGGAGGTCACCGACCGCGTCATCATCCTCGATAACAAGCACCTCGTCAAAGATTGCGATATCAGCGATTTCCCAAACATCGACACATTCAAACAGGCCGCCACACTTGGCCGCGAACGTAGCAATGTGAACTTTGGCATCACCCTCTCTCAGCCCCCTTGCCAGGGGAGCTGGCGGCGGAGCTGACTGAGGGGTAGTTCAGGAATAAACAAACCACTGTAAGCAACGTGGCACAAGCTTCAGAAAAGGATAGCTCCTATGAAAGCAATGCTTTGGAAAGATTGGATTCTTCTACGCAGGAACCCGTTATATTTGGCATTCGGCATCGGTCTTTGGCTGTTCATTCCGGTGATGCTCGCTATGCTCTCCGTGAGCGCTCCCGCGGACCCCACCACTATAGATGGATTATCCATGGTGCAGACGTTCGCACCATGGTATGGGTTCTTGGGCAGCGAATTGGCATTATGCACGCTGATGGCCAATCCCAATACGATGGATATGTCGGCTTCGGTGGAAGTTGACGGCACTCTGGAGTCTTGGCGTGCCTCCGGCCGTTCGATGCTGCAGTATTGCATAGCCAAAAGTCTGTTGCCCATGCTCATAGCCGAAATCATGTCGCTGACCATTCTTGGCTATCTGGCTTGGGGAGGATTGGTCCATTGGAGCAGCACCGCGATTCCTGAAATGGTGTGCATTGTACTTACGCCAGCGGTGATTGCTTTCGCCGGTGAGCAGATTCTGCTTGCCTCGCATGCGGCCTCGGTTGGCTCATTCTCGGTAATCTCACTGGTTTCCTCCGCGCCAATGCTGGTATTCATGATTGTGATGCTGATGATGTCCACGGTTTGGGCACTGATCGTATTGGTTGCATTCGGTATCCTTGCCGTTTCACTCACCATTGTTTCCACGCATCGCCGTTACCCTACGACATTGCGGCCCATTCTGTAATCACACTCCTGTGACCAGCCGCATTCCGGCCTAGACTAGACGAGGGGTTCTGGATGGTACCTGCATCCGGAACCCCTGCCATACCTCGGCCTACACTGGGCGACATAGGAGGTGCCTTATGAAGTTACTGGTCGCCGCATCGAATGAGCCGCTCGCCCGCGCCATTCGCGGCACGTTGCTGGGCGCGCAGCATGAGGTTGACCAGACCGGCACCCGGGAAGCGACATTGCATGCGATTATCGCGGCACAGCAAGGGCAGGTTGTAGCCAAGGATGAAGTCGATGCCAAAGCATCGGGCGGCAATCAAACTCAGACTGCGCAAACGGGCGCTCCGGTACAAACCACTGCCTCAACGCAGTCCCAAACCGCAAATGATGTCGATGCAGCACCCATAATCCCTTATGATGCGATTGTGCTCGACGAGGATCTGGTCGAACCGCCGCACAATGATTTCGTTGCGAAGTTGCGTACAACCGGCCCCTCATTGAAGATTCTGCTGCTCGCCACCACTCCGTTGAGCCGCGCGACCGGCGAGGGTAATCGTTGGCGAGCACTGCCGCATGAATACGCGCCAATCGAACCGAATCAATCAGCTGAACCGACTGCATCATCTGAATCCAATGAGACCGGGGAATCCAGCGATTCAAAGAAATCCGGTACACCAGTAAACGCCAACCAACCGGATGCCATACTGCGCAAACCGTTCTCCGATACTGAGCTGCTGTCATATATCAGCGCGCTCGCCGCCGACTCTCCTGCGATGATTATTCGCGGCAATCTCACGTTGGACACCACCCATCGCCGGGCCTACTACGCGTCCACGCATAGTCCGATCACACTCTCCCGCTTGGAATACAGCCTGCTGGAGGCATTGGTCAAAGCCGATGGCAAGTTCGTGAACACCAAGGAACTTGTGGGCCTTGTGGGCGGGCCGTATTTTGAACAGCAGGGCTTGCTGCGCAACGCTTTGTATACGCTGGATAAGAAGCTCACGCGCGCGGGTCTCATCATGACCCAGCGCGGTTCCAACTACCGCATTCGGTAATGTTTTCAAATCAGCTATCCGCGCCAAAAATAGTGTGCTTACGAACAAGTTGTTTATGATTAACTTGTTCGTAAGCACGCTATTTCACGATAGAAGCAGACTACTGCCTCACAGCTCGGGCACGACCTCGATCTTGAGGCCTTGCATGCTGAGCGCGTATTCCATGGCTTCGTTGATCTGGTCAAGCGGGAACACGTTGGTCACCAAGTCCATGACGGGCAGGCCGCGATCCTTGGCTTCCTTGAGGAACTCCTGTGCTTCCAGCCAGTCGCCGGCCTGATAGGTCCAGGAGCCGGTGAGCTTGATTTCCTTCTGGCACACGTCCAGATGCGGGTTGTAGGTGGCGTCGCCGGTGTTGGTGAAGAAGCCGACCTCGCAGTAGGAGCCGCCACGGCGAATGTACTTGAACAGGGCTGCGGCCGCTGCGGGCGAACCGGTGCA
Organism: Bifidobacterium colobi; assembly: GCF_018555455.1. Taxonomy (GTDB): domain Bacteria; phylum Actinomycetota; class Actinomycetes; order Actinomycetales; family Bifidobacteriaceae; genus Bifidobacterium; species Bifidobacterium colobi. The sequence continues at coordinate 13,627 of NZ_JAFEJU010000005.1, forward strand.
TTGGAAGCCCATTTCCGCGCCGAGACCTTCGGTGACTTCGCGCACGGCGTCGGCCGCGGCGTCCACGGAATCGTAGTCGGAGAAGTTCACGGTGGCGGTGGCGCCGAGCTTCTTGGCCATCTGAAGTCGGGCTTCCTTGGCGTCCACGGCTACGATGTTGCGGATGCCGTAGGTCTTGAGCAGGGCGACCAGCAGCAGGCCGATTGGGCCGCAGCCTTGGACCAGCACATGGGAGCCGTGTTTGAAATCGTAGATCTTCTTGGACTCCTCCACGGCGTGCACGATCACGGCGGCCGGTTCAATCAGAATGCGCAGGTCACGGTCGGGCATGTCGTTCACATTGAAGATTGCCGCACCTGGATTGCACTTCATGTAGTCGGAGTACCAGCCGTTGAAGAAGTGGTCCTCGCCGGGCATGAGTCCATGGATCTCGCCGTTTTCACACAGGTGGATCATGTCGGCGCGGCGCTTGCAGATGGAGCAGTGGCCGCATGGGCGCAGACCGGTGACGATCTTGTCGCCCACCTTGAGCGGTTTGCCGGAGTAATCCGTGGTGACGTTCTTGCCAAGCTTCACGACTTCGCCGGTGGCTTCGTGGCCGAGCACGATGGGAGCGAATCCGAACGGGTCGGCACGGTATTCGGACTGGTCGGTGCCGCAGATGCCGCAGCCTTCAACGCGGACGAGCACTTCGTCATCGTTGATTTGCGGCAGTGGGAGCGTGCGCACGTCGATGTGCTTGGGCTCCGTCAATACAGCAACACGGCCTTCTGCGGGGATGGTTGGTTCGGACATTGTCATAACTCCTTTGTGATGAGGGAATGCCTTCACTTGGTTACATTAGTCCGATTACCCCGCAGAACACCGCATCAACACTTTGTCTTCTTCTGGCTCCCTTTGTCAGGGGAGCTGTCGGCAAAGCCGACTGAGGGGTAGTTCTACAACTACGTAAATGTCATTACATCCCCTCCGGAATGCACTTATCGCGCCAGTAGTACTCCTGATCCTGTTCGTTGATTTCACGCATCACGCGGCATGGGGTGCCGACCGCCACCGAGTTGGCGGGAATGTCTTTGGTGACCAGACTGCACGCGCCGATAACCGAATTGTCTCCGATGGTGACGCCCGGCAGCACGGTGACGTTCGCTCCGATCCACACGTTGCGACCGATATGGATTGGCTCCGAGAACTGTGCGAGTCGCTCGCGCAGGTCAGGGCGAATCGGGTGGCCGGTGGTCACGAGCGTCACGTTCGGACCGATCATCGTATGGTCGCCGATGAAGATTTCACCATCGTCCACAAGCGTCAGATTGAAGTTCGCGTACACGAAGCTGCCCAAATGGGTCGAGCAGCCCCAATTGGCTCGCAGGGGCGGCTCCACCCAAGTGTTCTCCCCCATTTCGGCGAAATACTCGTGCAGCAGCTTGTCGCGTTCGGCGGAGGCGGCCGGCAACTCGTTGGTCTTGTTGAGTATGTCTCGCTGCGCCTGCTGCGCGGCGTCCATCAGCTCGCCATCCCACACATACACCTCGCCCGAATGCAACACATCCAAGACTTCCTGCGGCACGTTCATACTGATTGCCCTCCTGCTTCATTGCGATTATCAAGTTCTCCGAATCTCCTATGGCCCGGATTCCTCTTCATAATAGCCGAGTGGCACACGCAACATCTTCAGACTGTGCCATCGGACTCATTCGAACAAATGTCCACATAGGTATAGAACATATGTTCTATACCTATGGAAATGACAGGCTGTACGGAAGTTGAGGTGGACGGCATGGCTTGGAGATTCATCACGCACGCATGCGGACATCAAGAACGCATCAATGTGGACGGCCCATACGTAATCGTGGAACAGCGTGTGCGCAAGGCGGAGCAATCACTATGCGCGGCATGCATCGGCAACGTTAGCCGACAGGACAACAGGATGGATGGTTTCTGCGCATTATGGGGCAGCAAAACGCAATGCGATCGCGCCGAGCCAATTCGCCGGCGAGTGCTCAACCAAGTGGATATTCTCGCAGCCCACGCCCGCATCGAGGACCGCGACGCCTTTGCCGAACTGCGCAAACAGGTGCTCCGCCGCGACGACGCAGCCTGGTGGATCGAACATAGGAACGATGCCGTCAACATCCTCGCACAGGATATAGAGCTGTAGAGTTATGAGAAGCATATCCCCGCCGACTACGTGGGCCTTACGTCCCTCGGCGTGAGCATCCTGCTCGGCGTGCTCGCCATCGCCGCCACCAACGGCTTCCACGGCTACGGCTGGGGCATCATCCTCACCGGCGTTATCGGCGTCGCACAAGCCGTCTACACCTTGATGAACCAAGCGTTCGGCGGCAAGCTCAGCAAAGACAGTGAAGCTCAATAAAAAACAAAGAGCTAAGCCCGTCTCGTGTTGTGCGCGAGACGGGCTTAACTTGTGCGAGAGCCCCCGAAAGGCTATTCATTCAGTACCCATTCCAAATCCCCTTGTTCACCGGTTCGTCGGGTTGTGGCTTTCTTCGGCGGGTTGGCGGAATTGGACCGATGCCGGTGTTTTTCGGAAAATGGGCCGGTGTTGTTAGTTCCATCCTCCGACGAGTTCGAGGCAGCAGTGGCCCGTTACCGAGTGTCCTCGGTAGGTGCCGATCACTTGGCTTGCGCCTTCGTATTTGCGCCCTGAGGGGTTCGGCGAAGCGATTTCCTGTTCATCCATGATGGATGTGACGGTGAGTTTCGCTTCCCATTCAGGGATGGAGATGGTCCATCCGGTTGGGTATTTCATGCCGGTCACAGGACTTTCCCACACGTTGAAGGAGTCGCCGACCATCGGATCCACGCCGGCGGAAGATTGGGTGCCGTCCTCATGCAGGACGCTGGCCCAGCAATGTTCGCTGCCCGTGGCCAGTTCGGTTACACCCCATAGGCTGATCACGTCGGGATCGTTATCGAAGCAGAGGTTCATCCACAGCCATTTGCAGTTGTAGCCGTCCTTGAGGCTTCTGCCTTTGGGCATGCCGGCGAACTGACGGTCCATCCATACCATTCCCTCCACCTCGTGGCGCTGGCCGTCGAGAGTGATGACGCCTTTGGCAGCCATGTGCGGGAACGAGTATTAGTAGTTGGCCACTCCGGCGATCTGGAAGTAGCCGGTACCGAGACTGTAGAGTGGATATCCGGTGCCGTGCAGGTCAAGGTAGATGGATCCGTCCGGCATGGCCGATGCGATACGCATGTTGTCGAGGTCGCCTTCGATGACGTCCTTGTCGGTGTGGATGTGCAGTCCCTGGCCTGCGACCTGTCCTCGCCTGACCTTGTAAAAGCGGTCTTCGTGACGGTAGATGCGTCCGGTCTCATCGGTGATGGACAGCACGCTGTTGATCATGCGCACCGGCAGGTATTTGGAGAACTGCAGGACGCTGACATGGTACATGAAGTCAAGGGTGTGGCCGCCCGTCTCGAAATGACCGACCCAGAACCATGAATTGCCGACTTTGTCGGTGCGCATGAATGTGTCTTGGATGGGATCCACCAGCGGTTCGGTGCCGTGGTGGAAAGTGCGGATGTTGTGGGTCAGCGAGTTGTTCGTGGTGTTCATCATGTCTCGTTTCGTTTTGGTTCCGTTCTGTTGATGCGTTGTCGGTTCGGTCACTGTCCGACGAGAGTCTGTTTCGTCGTGCCTCGGTGCGTTCGAGTCGCCAGAAGCGCTGTGACGAGGGCGGCCGCGAGGATGACCGCGATGGCGGCGAATGCCAGCGTCGAGCCGAGTATGGATTGCGCGTGCTCGCTGGCGGTGGGCGCGAGGGTGGTGGACAGCGCGGAGATGGATACGATGAGGGCTGTGCCCATCGAGGAGGCGATCTGTCCGACGGTGTTGGTCACGCTTTGCGCGTGCCCGATGTTTTCGTTGTCGAGTGCGTTGATGCCCCAGGTGTTCACCGGGGTCATGGCGAACATGAGTCCCGCGTAGAGCACGGTATAGGCGCATGCCGTGAGGATGACCGAGGCGTCCGCGCCGAGCAGAGCCATGAGCACGCCGCCGATGGTCATGACCGTCAGGCCGGGCAGGGCGACCTTGCGGATGCCGTATTTGTCGAACATGCGGCCTGAGACGATACCGCAGCATGCGCCGATGAGGGCACCGGGAAGCATGGCGAGCCCGCTGGCGGTGGCGGATGCGCCGAGCACGGTCTGGATGAACATCGGCACCATGACGTTGCAACCCATGAGGGCCGCCTGCATGCATGCCACGATGATCACCGAATGCGCGTAGGTGCGGTTGGCGAGGATTCCGACGCGCAGCATCGGTTCCTTCGCCTTGAGCTGTCGGCGCACGAACACGGCCACGAGCAGCACGCCGACGACGATCAGCGAGACGGTGAGCGCCATGTTGCCGGTGGACGTGAACGTGGACAGCCCGTACAGCAGGCATGCCAGACCGACCGAGGAGAGCAGCACGGAGACAAGGTCGAACGCACCCGGCTGGAAGCCGTCGAAGTTACGCAGGTAGACGGCGGCCAACGCGATGACGATCAGCGAGACGGCCGCCATGATGACAAACAGCGTGCGCCAGCCGAACGAGTCGATGATCACGCCGGAGACGGACGGGCCGAGCGCCGGGGCGAAACCGACGACGAGTCCTGTGATGCCCATTGCCGTACCGCGGCTTTCCTTGGGGAACACGAGCAGGATCACCGCGGTGACCATCGGCATGATCGCGCCAGTGCACAGGGCCTGCAGCACCCGGCCGACCATGAGCAAGGGGAAGGTCGACGCGAATGCGGCGACGAGACTGCCGGCCGCGAACAATGAGATGCATCCAATGAACAGTCTGCGGGTGGAGAAGCGCCCCATGAGGAACGCTGCGAGTGGGATGACCATCGCCTCGACCAGAGAATAGCCGCTGGACAGCCACTGAACGGTGGTGGAATCCACCCCGAGGTCCTTCATGATGGACGGCAGCGCCGGCGTAACCACCGACATGTTGAGCACGGCCAGCAATGTGCCCATGAGCAGCACGATGACCATGATCCATTGTTTTCTGTTGATGCCAAGTTTCACAATAACACTCCGATAAGCAATAGATATTGATTATTCAACGAGCATCAATTATTATCGAAACGCAACGGATGACAACCACTGATATGCGACATTTCTCGCTTATTCAACGATTCGCCTGAATCGTCGAACAACACGCGGCTTATGGACGGAGCAGGAATGACGCTACCGGCAGAACGAAAGGAGCATGGTGACCGATCTGCGCATCGTCAAAACCCGCAAGGCAATCCGCGAGGCGTTCCTGCGCCTACGGGCATCAGGAGTTCCGGTCTCGAAGGTCAAGGTCAAGGACATCTGCGACCTTGCGCTCGTCAACCCGAGCACGTTCTACAAGCATTACCTCGACGTATACGACCTCAACGACAAGCTTGAGGACGAGACCATCGACGCGATGCTGGAACATTACCCCGACAAGGACAAGATCCTGTCCGATCCGCCCGCATTCCTCAATGGCTGGAGACCGGCCATCGACAGCCAGATCGACGATCTGCGCGTCCTGTTCGCCGGCCGCTCCGAAGCCATGTTCCGCAAAATCGAATCGATGCTCGTCGAACGTTACTCCGCCCGAGCTGCGAACGAGCGCGAGCGCATCGCCGCCGTCTTCTCCATCGCCGGGGCCCTCCACTCGCTTGGCCTGCTCAAGTTGGAAGGCGGACAAAGCGACGACGAGATCATCGCGGCCGTCGCCGAAAACCTCAACGCCATCGCCGCTCGGATCCCCGACGGACGATAACGAACACCCCCTATACGAATCAACGGCATCATCACACGGATACTCTTTAATCATCTAGCCAATCATCATGGAACAGATAACAGAACAACATCCCATGCCATCGTCGGCATCGCGATTCGCCGCATCGATACTGACCGCGCTGGTCTTCGTCGTCGCGCTGAATCTGCGAGCCCCGCTCACATCCGTCGGCCCGCTGCTGCCACGGATAGGGGCATCCGAACATCTCAACGCGACGATGCAGGGTCTGCTCGGCTCGTTGCCCATCCTCGCGTTCGCCGTCGTCTCCCCGATGGTGCACCGGGCCGCCGAACACCTCGGCATCGAACGCACCGTGCTGGCCGCAATGGCGTTCCTGACGTTCGGCATCGTGATCCGTTCTGCATGTGGCACCATCGGATTGTGGGCCGGCACGCTCGTCATCGGTTGCTCGATCGCGGTGGGCAACGTTCTGGTACCGGCCATAGTCAAACGCGATTACCCCGGTCACACATCACTTGCCACCGGCATATACTCCGCATGCATGACCGGCATGGCCGCGTTCGCCTCGGCCACGACATTGCCCCTGTCCGATGCAATCGGGTGGCAGGGCACGCTCGGCATCTGGGCCATTCCCGCCGGAATCGTCACGCTGCTGTGGCTATGGCGTTCACGGGCGAATGCGCAAAGGACGACCCCGGCTGCGAAGACCGCCGCCGATGCGCAGCCCCGCAGCCGACAAAGTACGGCATCGGAGACCAGACTCCGCGTCTCCATGTGGAAAAGGCCGGAGGCATGGGCCGTCACCCTGTTCATGGGGCTGCAATCTGTGAACTATTACGTGTGCGTCACCTGGCTGCCCACCATCGAGGTCTCCTTCGGCGTGCCCGCCGACCGGACCGGCTGGCATCTGGCGGTCTTCCAGCTCGTCGGTATCGTCATGGGACTGCTCATCCCCGTAATGCTGAAGGGCGACAGCCAGGTCGCCGCCGTTGTCGTCGCCAGCATGCCATTGGCCATCGGTGCGCTCGGACTGGCATTCGCACCGCGGCTCGATCTGCTGTGGATCATCGTCGCCAGCATCGGCTCGGGATGCTCTCTGGTCGTGGCACTCTCATTGATCGGATTGAAGACCTCAACCACCGAGGAGACGACGCAACTGTCGGGCATGGCTCAATGCGTAGGATACCTGCTCGCCGCAGTCGGTCCCACATTGGCCGGAACGATTTACGACATCACCTCGGGATGGCGGACGGTGCTCATCATGCTGGCCATACTAGCCGTCGCACAGACCGCCATCGGCATCATCATCGGACGGAATAAGGAAGCGGGGCGATGACCATGCTCGGCGAAACACCCTACGGCGCAATGGTACTAGCCAGGTCGGTGGGCTACTATCGCAATCGGCGGCTGATCCTTGCCGACGTAAACCTCACCATTGCCACCGGCGGACGATGGGTGCTGTTCGGGCCGAACGGAGTGGGAAAATCCACACTGCTGGAAATGATCGCGATGCGCACCTACCCCAACGTCGGCGAGCTGCGCGTCTTCGGGGACCGAACAGTCGCGGGCTCGGACCCGGAGCGCCGTCGCACCCGCGTGGCCATCGTCTCGGCGGCGTTCGGGCACAACATCGGGTCGGGAATGAACCCGCTCACGGTCGTCGCCTCGGGGATTCCACGAGAAACGAAGGATTCGGCTGACGAGGCATACGAGAAGGCGTACGCGATGATGCGCCGGCTCGGCATCGCATATCTGACCGGCAAACAGTGGCGCAACCTGTCCGAAGGCGAACGCACGAGGGTGATGATCTCCCGCGCGCTTGTCTCGCCAGCGGATCTCCTAATCTTCGATGAACCGACCACCGGCCTTGATCTGGGTGGCCGTGAAACGGTATTGCGAGAACTGTCGGCGCTGGCCTCGCGAGGGGACGAGCGCACGATGCTGCTCGTCACGCATCAGGTGGAGGACATCCCCGCCGGATTCGACCATATCGCGATGATGGGCCGAATGATGGAACACGAGTGCATGACATACCTCGACACGCATCCGCGCATCTACGCCACACTTGACGGCAACACGACACCGGGAACCATCACATTCACCGGGCCACTTGACGAAGGACTTACCGACGAACGTCTCGAATCGATGTTCGGCGTCCCGCTACACGTAGAGCGAACCGGGCAGCGATGGAGAGCCTCGCAACGGCTGTGTTTCGCATGAGCGGTCCGAATGAACGCCTCGTCGCCGGTTCCAGTGCTCCTCAGTCATTATGTCGCATTCGACTGGGGAGCACTGGAACCGATGCGGACACAACCGGGACACAGAGACCGCGGAAAACAACGAAATCAGCAGCAATCAGCGAAATCTCACGAAAAGACGTCAAAACGGCATCATTGCAACGAAAACGCACCTAATGAAGTCCTCAGAAACCAGCGAAGCAACCCTTCAAAATAACAAGGGGGCATACAGTCGCATATCACGAATACTGCGTCACTGTGAGGGAGTGTTCGGCTATGACGCCGCAGCATGCATCGCTCGACAGATAATTCAGCGTTATCCCAATCGAGGATTACTGCAATCAGTCATTAGCAGATACTTGCGCAATTAGTGCCGCATCTATGCCGGCCAAATCCCACCGGAGGAAAGGAGATGACCATGACCATCACAACTGAGCCTCTGTTCGACGGCGGAAGATTCCGTCTCTATGAGAACCGTGTTGAAGAGGATCGCATCGGCTGGCTGGGACGGGTGAAGCGCACGGATGTGACCTATTACAGCGATATCACTGCCACCCGGCTGTCGGGTCGCATGCTTATTCTCACTCGCTCCGGATTGCGGACCAATGTGGTTCTTCAATTCAAGCGCAAGGAGCATGCGCGGCTCGCACTGGATATCATCAACGCCCACCGCGTATAGAATCCACCACGTATAAAACGGGACTCGGTGATTCCGCAGAGCCACGCGCAGACACAACAAGAAGCGCTGCCATCACTCCAATCGCGTCAACGCGTTCTTGATATTGTCCGCCATGGTCTTCTGCTGTGCGGCATTCAGCTTGGTCGACGTGCGCACCACAACGGTTCCAATCACCTCATGCGAGCCTGAATCCAGGAATCCTTGCCCATCGAACGCGGAAAGGTACTTGTCTCGCTTGGCAGCATCTTCCTCGCTCGTATATGATTCCACAGAACCACCGCAATCAGTCCCCTTATCGAGCACACTGCCTTCCATAAACGATTGGTCAACCAACGGCGAGCAGAAGAACACCGCCGCAACATATCCACCCTTTTTATTCAGGTTTTCGTTGGGATCGTTATCCTCGGTCGCAGCCTGAATACCGTCGATGTCCGGCAAACCAGTAAGACGCTGGACGATGAAATCATCCTTAGGCGCATCCACTTGCTGATACTGCTTCTGACTGTCGGCAAGTTTTTTCTGCGCGTCTTCAAGCTTTGCCACAGTCTTGGAGTAGTCAGGGGGTGTCGCATACTTGGCCGCAGCGGCATTGAGCTCATCAGTCTTGGATGGCTTCTCACCAACCTGCACACGCTCCTTCTGAGCCGCAGCAATGGCTGCCTTCAAATCGGCAACGATCTGGTTATCGAGCGGCTTGTTTTTCTTAACGCCCTTGACTGACTTATCCGCCGAGGAAATGACCTTGTCAAAAGCCGTATTGGCTTTCTCAACCTTGGAAACCGCAGCATCGTAAGCCTTGGATGCGGCATCATGCGGCATCCAAGCAAACTTGACATAGCATCCAATGCCGATGACCAAAGCGACTACTACTGCAATCACTACAGCGATAACGGTCTTTCTATTCACCGTTTTCGGAGCATCCGCTTTCGTTGTCGAACTCATATCTTCCTCCCAGCTTCACTGCTATACATCAGCCAAATCCTACTCTCGCGCACTTGGCAGCAACTCAGCCCCGAACTGAATCAGCGGCAGACTCTCGAGCAATCTACGAAAGAGCTGTAAACTAGCACGTGGTTCTATCAAATCGAATTGGTCTAGAGCCGACCAACAACAGTCGTACAGGCTTGCAATAGGAGAACAATCATGACTAGCGGATTCACCGCGCCTTTCTACTAAGCAACTATTGCCTAGTTTGAAAGGAACATCACCATGTCTCGAACATGGAAGGACCGACCATACCGAATCATGGAGGCCGAGGCCGAGCGCGCAGGATATATGCACACTAGACGCTGGCCGCTCCCCCACAACATGTCGGCTACAAGACTTGTACCCGACGTAGCGGCATATGCGTATGCCACCAACCACAACCTGCATATCCCTGCACGCCGCATCCGAGACTATCTCTGGATCGAGGATGATTGGATTCCCGATTACGGAGCCAGCCACCGCGTTCGCGAAGCACTCAATGCCGCAGCCATCGCAGCCAACAACGGCTACGATATGAGCGACTGGGATGATTCCATCGCATATCAGAGACGACGACGCTGGATCATCGGAGAATAATCAATAACCCGCGCTGCGCTCGCAACAAGTCGTTCGCGAGCGCAGCACAAGTCACCAGACAAAGACAAATCACAACAACCAAACCGATAAAGATAATCTGCCATCACAGCATGTACGTATTTTTGACGTACAATTGGATTTATGGCAACAATCACACAGAAATCATCACGTTTGGATATTCGTCTCACCGAAGAGCAACGAGCACTTATCGAGCGGGCAGCTTCACTGACCGGCTCGACGCTCACTCAATGGACCGCACAACACCTCATCGAAGCCGCACGTCGCGATATCGATAAGGAGACAACTTTGCGGCTGAATGACACCTCATTCGACGCTTTCCTGGCGGCGCTGGATGCTCCCACCCCCAACGCCGCCAAGGAACTGATGATGAGGGATCCACAATGGGCTTGACACGCTTCTTTCTGAAACCACGACGTATGGAAGAAGATGACAATATACAAGATTTCTCCTGCGGCATTCCGCTTATCGACGATTGGGCTCACAAGCGAGCCTTGGGCGCGGCAAAGCACGGTACTGCAGTGCCCTATATATCAACCACTGCAGAGGGAGCAATTGCCGGCTTCTATACCCTCAGCGCTTATTCGGTAAACAGAGACAGCGTATTAGGTGGTTGGCTACGTCGTAATACACCCGACCGAATCCCCGCGATTCTTATCGGTATGCTTGGCGTCGACGTGCGATTCCAAGGAGAGGGATTGGGATGGAAACTGCTACAGGATGCCATCATCCGAGCTCACGCCATCAGCCAACAACTTGGCTCACGAGCCATAATCGTTGACCCGTATAATGACAGCGCCCGCTCTTTTTACGAGCATTTTGGATTCAGACCAATCCCCGGCAACGACAGCATGTATCTCAAATTGGCGTAATGTCGGTTGCAGCAGTACGCAAAAACGTGAACGGCAATCAGAAGCGGACCATTCCGGCCATCAGAAGAAAAGTACTGGGATCGGCATGTTTGGAAGAACACCAATCCCAGTACTTTAAGGCCTCATAGAGCTCAATAACCACTAGTTACGCTCTTTGCCAGCATCCTCGCAATCATCAAAGCTGATGGTGAAGGTCTTGCCAAGCGCGGTGCAGTAGTCAGCAAGATAGCCGAGCAGACTAGCCCGGCTAGAACCATCTTCAGCCTTCCACAGCTCTGAGGCCGAGATGCCAGTGCGTTTTGACATCTCTTCCAAGCTGACGCCAGCCTGCTTACGCATAGAGACTAGGAGCTCGCAGATCTGCTGCTGTTGCGCAAGATTCAGGCTTGACAAGGAATCCGACTCTTTGTCTGACCGAGCAGAGACTTTCCTCAACCGTTCAATCTCAGTCTCTGGGTTCTCAGCCTTCTTACTCACGTTATCTGTCATAATCACACCTCAATTCCACTAGGCCTATTAATCGTAAACAACGTCGGCAATCGTCTCGGTTTTGACCATCGGCAGCTCCTCTCTGAACTTGCAATACTGCGTTTAATAAGCACACTGCGACTTAAAACATTAGTTCGAGGTCGGCGCGGCAATACACCGCGCCGACCTTCTTTCTACCCTAAGGAGAGCTTTGTCATGCCCACCAATTCCGAATACTATCACACATTAAACATGCATGTGAACCACATTCACATTTGTTTTATTAGAACTTCAGTTATATACTCACAGTATAACCTGTGAATAGGGTCACACAGAGCACGACAACATAGGAGTCACAGTGGATATGGAACACGACAAGCCCGCAAAGTGGTCATGCACCGAGAACACGCTCTCCTCCGCCGATATTGCCCGTATGGCCGGCGTACGCCCATCCGCAGTATCGAACTGGCGCAATCGAGAAAACAAGAACTTTCCAAAGCCCGTGGACTCCAAAGACGGTCGCCCTCTGTTCGACTACGACGAGGTGGCAGCATGGCTCACCAGCAATAACATCGCATTCGAAGACACTCGCATGGAACAGGCTGCCTGGTCGTTCTTCGACCGCTGGCGCAATCAGGCTGACCCAATGGCAATGATGTCACTGCTCCTGTGGGCTCTTTGCGTTCGCAGTACAGCCAACAGCTTCCATTGCGAAGCCGAATGGCAAGCATTTCTTTCCAAAGTCGACGCCGAGCAATCATATACAGATGCATGCCAGCAACTGGTCAGCACATTGCTGAATGCATACGATGGCAGTTCCACCTCAGCAACTCGCCTTGCCCTAACGCCACCGTCCGAAATCGAACAGCTGCAACCAAACGAATTAGCTGAGCTGCTTCATTTCGCAAACAATCTCTTCGCCCTCGGCGCCGACAAAATGAATCAGCTCGTATCGATGATGCTTGAACGCACCATCATCAGCCAAGGACGCATGAACGGCGAATTCGGATGCCCGAAATCACGCGTATCGGTTTTGCTAGCCAAACTTGCCGCTGCGCACATCAACAAACATGAATCAGGCAAACAATCCATCATCGCGTACGATCCCGCATGCGGCATCCTTGAAAGTCTGCTTCAACTGGGCAGCATCATAGGAAAAGACGCCAACGCGCAGCAGCCTGCAGTCGGAGATAATCAACAAAGCAATAGCGAGCGCATCATCAAATTCCATTGCGCCGATATCAACATTCGTACATCGACCATTGCCGCACGCCGCTTCCTCCTTGCCGATCTCACAGGCATTGCGCTCGATATCCATACGCAAGACTGCCTTGTACAGGATCCTTCTCCTCGCACGAGAGCGGATGTCGTTGTATTGGAGACACCGTTCGCCCTGAGATGGGAGCCGAATGACATGGATCTGCGTTGGCGATATGGCATGCCCTCGAAAAACGATTCAGCATTGGCGTGGGTGCAGGATGCGCTCGCACATCTTTCCGACGTCGGACGCGCATTTGTCGTAACCTCTGGAGGCCCATTGTTCAGGACGGGTTCCGAGACCGATGTGCGTCGTGCTCTCGTTGCCGCAGGATGCGTAGAGTCGATTATTGCGTTGCCTTCCAATCTGTATGTCAATACGGCAATTCCTACGTTCCTCTGGGTGCTGACTCCTCCGAACAAGACCCGCGATACGGTGAGCATGGTCAGCATGACTGTGGAAAGCGATGCGTATGGTGTGCAGGATAAGCCAATCGAATGGATGGAACAGACACTGGAATGGTTCGCGCATGGTTCTTTGCTTCCCACGCGTCCTCTTATAGCGCGAACCGTTCGCTCGATTGAATTGTTAGGCGATCCACAGGTCACGTTGTTGCCATCGCAATGGCTTGACGCTGACAAACAGAACCCGGACGAGATCGAACTTACTTATACGCAGCAGCAGAATGTTCTGACGCCTATGAACGTTCTGGCATCCAAGGCGTTTGAGACTTTACGACAGTTTGACGCACAGGGTTTGGATTGCCGCGATATCACCACTGTCCGCTTGGGAAGCATCGCCACGATAAAGCAAGGCGACTATAAGCCAGAGCGCAAGTCGGGATACGCGTTGCACGAACAAGTTATGCCGGAAGATGTGGTCACTCCAGACGATGTGAGCGCTCATCAACTGCGAGAATTGGATTCAACACAGGATTTTGCCGAAAGCAGCAGAATGACTGCCAAGAACGACATTCTGCTGATCTCCGGCGAACTTGCTAAAGCTGTGGTGGATGAGTCCGGTGGCCGCCGCGTGCATAAGAATGTGCACATCGTCAAACTGATGGATGAGGAGCGCTGGAATCCACAATATGTGGCGTTGATGGCAGAAGGTACTTGGAACCGCGACCGGCAGACACCTTCCATATTTGTTAAAGGCATTCGCCCGGCTCAACTGGAGATTCCCGCATTGCCTTTGGATCAGCAAAACCGTGTAGTCGCCTATGCGCACGCCGTAGAAACATTGCGGCAGAGCGCGGAACTGTACCGTACTCAGCTCAGTACGGTGACTAGCGCCATTCGATACGGTGCAGCTATCGGCATGAATACCCGCGAACAGTCAAGGAGCGATCAGGAACAATGAAGCGTTCACTACTGTACGCGATACCGCTGCCTGTGATTATCGGCCGCTATGAACTTCACTGACGAGGAAATCAGTCAAGCCATTAAGGATTGCTATGCGCGGAATGCTGCACGAGGCCGCATGACACTGCAAGAAGACATCAAGAAAGCCGATTAATTACTTGGTTCCCTGCTATCTCAGCCCTGTAGTATTCCGGCAACTCATAGCGCGCAATGTGCGCAACCACTACGCCAAAGAGGCCACGGCTTCGTACATGTTTTGCACGCCCGACGAATCCGGTTGCAGCACGGTGAGGAATCGCACATGATTGCCTGCAACCGGCACGATGCCTCCCATCGATGGGCAGGAATCAGCCACCGCCCTGGTCAACGCCGATTCGACCATGGACGGCAGCCCCTCATCCAACGCGATCACCAATGCGGTGAGGTTCTCATGCTTCACCGCATCATATCGCGAACCATCAAAGTTTTCGTTGTAGTCCAGCAGATAGATGCGCACATGATGACCGTACAAGGTGCGATCCATGAGCATGCGGATCGACCGGTCATACGCACGATTGAACGGCTCGGCATCGCGCGGCACCGGCACCTGCATAGGCGCAACCACATCCTCCAAACCGTCCGGCCCTCCGGTGACCGTCACCTGACCGCCAAATCGTTGATTGGTGGTCACTGAAGAACTCGCACCCTTGAGAAAACTCGTATATGCGGCACCGCAGCCTTCGGCGATCGCACGAGCCTTGGCATCCGTCCAGCTGATTGCTTTCTCACCGAACGTACCGGCGATGTACGCGGTGGCGACCGGCGCAGCACTGCTGCCATCCTTCGGCTTGCGAAGCGCCGCAATCACACCCGCAACCGCACAGCCCACACAAAGCACCAGGCCAACAATCGTAATAACCCACACAAAAGTCGTGCTCATCCCTTATCACCGTTTCCCTTCCCTTGGCCCAACAACCACGGCGATCACTCGATTCAATCAGTTCAACATGAACAGGTCATTTATAATGATACCCATGAGAATTCCCAAGATTTCTACTTTGTATATGATTACGGCTGCGCTCAACGCAGTATCGGCAATCCTCGAGTGCGTGCAGGCAAAGCCAAATCCTTCACGTGTCATGATGCGAATTTCACTGACTCTATCTTGGGCCATCATCACCGCTCTCCAGCTACAAAATGAGCAGGAAGCGGAGATTACCGAATAAGCATACTCAGCCACAAACTCTGCTTTTATGAGTTCTTTCCTGAATCGTTCGCAATGCTGCGCACATCATTCAGGAAAGAGTTCAATCGTTTTGCGCGTTTGCGATTATCGCAGAAACGGCATTCCCAATATGAAAGAACCGCCCAGCCCTCATCAATTAATCGCTGGCGTTCCTCAACCATTTGCCACCATTCCTCAATATGGGTTTCCTGCCACATGCGCTGCGATTCAGGTGGCAGCGCCTTGCGACGGCACTCCTGCCGATCATGCCACAGACAAGAATCCACGAATACCATGATGCGGTATTTCGGCAGCACAATATCTGGCGTGCCAGGATACCGCGAATCATACTTTCTAAATCGAAAACCATTACGGAATAATACGGATCTCAGTTGTCTGAGCGACGGCTCCATATATGATGATTTTTCCGCCGTACATGAGCTCTGCGAACCAGCCACCTGTTTGGCATAGAACAATTCGATATCCTGATCATCCGAATAATAACGAAATGATGCAGTAATGGAATCATCCACAAAGTTCATAATCATCCGAACGGTTTGCTTCGCTTCTTCCTGCGATGCAGCCTTCCCGTACGCGTCAAATTCAGGAATCGTGTATATCCAATCCTCACCAATATGCTCAATGAAAACAGAAACACCTTTAAGATTCGCTGATGTGATATTCGTTTGAACTGCTGGCTTACTCTTTTTGCGATAATAAGACTTCCCGCCATACCCCGGTTTCGACGTCAGATGGTATCCATGACATTGCGGGCAAAGATAATACCGCTTCTCATCCTTGTTTCGCGTTCGTCCGCGTCGCTGGCGCTGAGTACTGGCCAAAGCAATCTTCGCATCCAATTCAGTACGGAAACGAACTTTTCCACATGCGCGCGAGGTATTGGAGGACTTGTTGCGCGCCCATTCTTGTTGCCGTTGTTGGAATACGCGAGACTTTTGTTTCGGCGTTCTAATGCCCATTGACACCTCCTGCAACATTGAAAGCCAGCGTCGGTCGATTATCGCCACACTAGTATAGCCGCATGCCTTGGGGAACGGGGACGAAGCCGGCTTGGTGAAGCGTGCGGGCGAATGGGTGGCGGGCATTCAATGGCTCACCGTTGATATCACTGAACGTTACCGTCGCCGACCCACTTCCAGCAGCGACAGCCCCGGTACTCGCACGCTGCAGTGCATAGGCCAGTTCCGCAGCGGCTTTGCGCATCATGGCATCGGCTGGAATATTGGCACCAGTGGTTTCATCGTCAATGGCATCGGCTTGAGACTGCGTTTCGAACGCCGTCAGATGCTTGGATTTCACCGTGGCGTACAGCAATGGTCCGCGCACACTCAACACCACGAGCGAGCCGGCACGGCGCGTCGGCTTGGTGGCTTCAGCGCTCACTTGAGGCCAACTGATGGCTGCGCCGCTCAGGTTCGCGGGATCCAATACGCTCAGCGCCACCACGGTTTGCTCGCGACTCTCCAGCGGGTGACGCAACGCATCCACGGTCTCACGCTCCGCGAATTGAGCCGCTCCGAAACCACGCACAAACATGCCTCGCACCAGTCGGCCGTGCTCCTCCATACGCTTGAGCAGCGGATACAATGCAGAGAATCCTCCCGGCACTTTTTCCTGATCGATCAACGGTTGCGCGATAACGCCATAGCGGTCAAGCAATACCTCCACCAAAGCGAGCGCCTGCTGCGCTTGCATGGACTGCGCAGTTTCCGATGCCTGAGCATTGGCATCATCATCGGTCGGATCGGCGGCCGTCAACGACCATAATCCCGACAGTGTCATGTCCGTGGTTGCGCGGCGAATCGGCGCGACCCTTCCCCGCCGTCTCGAAACCGTGGCTTTACGCCGGCTATTCTGCCCACCGACACTTGCCGCCAACGCTCGTACAGGCGCAAAGCTGGAATTGGTGACTTTGCCTTGCCACACGAGACTCCAAAGCGCATCCTTGAACTGTTGTTCGCTCCACTCCTGAGGGATGATTTCGCCGGTTTCCGGATTGATATCCGGTTCCGCGGTCTCATTCCAGATACGCTTGGCAGCGTCCATCAACTGGCGCGCATGGAAAGCGCCGCCCGCCGAGAGCGCCGCAAGAATAGCTTGCGGCATGGTGGCTGATTCGCCGCCATCGGCATTGATGCCGCCAATGCCGCTGGTACCACCATTGCCATGACCGGCATTGTTGTGGTCACTGGCACTATTGCCCTCCAAAGCATCTGCCATGGAATCCACAGCATGTGATTCGTCTGGCAGCAGCACTGAATCCGCAGGGTGGAAGCTAATCTCACCGGCCTCCAAAGCACCTGTTGCACCGGCTTTGGAACCGACCCACACCACGTCTCCCGAGGTGAGCAATTCATCCAACATCGCCGGCTGATAGTTGCGCACGCGGGCCGGGAATATGGATGATTCCCATAACGCGGCCGGCAAGGCTACGTCTTCCAACTGTTCGATGATGCGCATCAATCCGTCCGCGCCCTCATATCGTTCGCCGCCAACAGGCCCTACGCCTTGACGGTCGAGTAGGAACATCTGATAGGCGGCCGGATCCACTGGTTTGATGGCTTTGCGCGCTTTGGCCAGTGAACGTTGGCGGATTCGGCGGAACACATCCTTATGCAGCCACTGTCCAGATTGCGAAGCGGAAGTCTCTGGCTGTACGACGGAAGCCTCAGTGGCATCAGCACCGCGCCTGCCATCACCATGGCAATCCGTACTGCTGCAATCATCGACAAAGTGTCCTTTGATGAGTTCGCCGGCATTGGCCAGTCTGTCCAGCTCATGTACCGCGTCATCCGCGGCAATGTTCAGGTTTTTGATGATTTGCTCGGTGGTGAACGGACCGTGCGTTTTCGCATATCGGGTGACTCTGCCGGCGATATCATCCGCGGCAAGCTCGTTCCAAAAGGTGCGCTCCCCCAGTTCCTGTTCCACAGCGCGAATCACATCAGCATCCAGAACCTGAGCCATATTCGTGCTGCCAAACAAACGTTCAAGCACCTGTGGATCCAGCGAAAGCAACTGAGCGTTGCGTTCGGCCTGCGGCTGATCATACTGGTACATCACCGCGCCCACGAAACCGAAGAGAATGTTCTCGGCGAACGGCGACGGCACATCCGTTTCAACATCCTTGATGACGATGTTGCCGGATTCAAGTCCGGTCATCACCTCATGCAAAGCAGGCATGTCATACACATCCTGCAAGCATTCGCGCGCGGTTTCCAACAGCAGCGGGAAGTTTTTGGCGGTTCTGGCCGACTGGAGCAATTGCGCCGCCCTAAGCCGTTGCTGCCAGAGCGGCACGCGGCGGCCGGGGTCGGAGCGCGGCATGAACAGGGAACGTGCAGCGCATTCACGGAATCGGGCGGCGAACAGCACGGATTCGCCAACCTGGCGTTCCACATCGGAGCGCAGATCCTCCGGGTCGAAGAGGAACAAGTCAGCTACCGAAATATGGCCTTCACCATCCGGCAGCTGGATCACGATGCCATCGTCCGCCGCATAGGCCTGACCGTCGAAACCGTAGCGAATGGCGAGTCTACGGCTGATGGCCATGGCCCACGGCTCATGCACGCGGCGGCCGAAGGGGCTCAGCAATACGATGCGCCAGCCGCCATCCTCGTCACGCGTGCGCTCCACTACCAAAGTCCTGTCATCCGGTACGACACCGGTGGCGGCCTGTTGCTCGGCAAGAAGACTCGCAAGGTTGGTTATGGAGTTGGCGTCAAGGCCGTCATGTTGAAGGCGACGCATGACGGCTTGGGTGAAGTGTGGCCGTGCTCTCCCCTCAGTCGACGCACGGCGGCAGCTTCCCTCCCGAGAGTGGGCAGAGGAAGATTCAGACTCAGACTCAGGCGAAGATGCGGGCCGCTCCAATCCGGCGGTGGTTTCGCGTAGGAATCGGCCGATGGTTGCGCTGAAGCCATAGTCGCGTCCCGCACCTTCGCCATGCCAGAACGGCAGTCGTGCGGTGCGTCCGGGCGCTGGCGTCACCACCACACGGTCGCGCGTAATCTCCTGAATCTGCCACGACGAAGTACCTAGTGTAATCACATCGCCCACGCGTGATTCGTAGACCATTTCCTCATCCAGTTCGCCTACGCGGCGTTGTCCGGCACCGGCATCGGCTTCGGGGAGCACCACCGTGTACAGTCCTCGGTCTGGAATCGTGCCGCCCGAGATCACGGCGATTTTTTGCGCTCCCGGACGAGCGGAAATCACACCCGCTTCCCTATCCCACATAAGCCGCGGTTTGAATGCGGAAAAATCTTCGGTGTTGTATGCGCCGGACATCATGCCGACTACCGCATCGAACATGTCGCGCGGCAACTCGGCGAACGGCGCACTACGGCGTACCGACGCATACCAGTCATCCGCCGTGAGATTATGCATGGATGCCGCAGCCACCGTCTGCTGAGCGAGTACATCCAGCGGATTGCGGGGAACGGCGAGCGGCTCGATATCGCCGGCCATCATCGATTCCAGGCTCGCGGCAGACGTGACGATCTGCTGACGGGTCAACGGATAGAACAGGGCATGGGAGACTCCCCCGACCTGATGATCGGCACGGCCCACGCGTTGCAGTCCGGAAGAGACGGACAGTGGCGTATCCACCTGAATCACCAGATCCACGGAACCCATATCAATGCCGAGTTCCAGACTGGAAGTGGCTACTACACAGCGCAGTTCGCCGCGTTTCAATCGCTCCTCGATCATCTTGCGGCGATCCTTGGAAACCGAGCCATGATGGGCCATGGCAATCACATCGTTGGAATCATGCGAACCGACCAGCATGGTGGTGGAGCCAACCACGGCATCATAGTGTTTGGAGAAGCCTTCGCGCCCTTCAGGAGAGTCCGGTCCCGTTGCCCATGCATCACGGTCCGTCGCTCCATGCTGCTCGGCATAGAGGTCGTTTAGCCGTGCAGTGAGTTTTTCCGCAACGCCACGCGAATTCACAAACACCAGCGTGGTGTGATGGGCAAGAATCTCATCCAGGATGCTCTGTTCCACCACCGGCCATATGGAACCGGACGTACGATCGCCGCGAGCGCCGGTGATGGCGGTGGAGCCATCGCCGGTTTCGGCTATCCCCTTGCGTTCGGCCAGTCGTTGCATCGCCGGGGTGACGCCGCTGATACGCGGCATGGGCTCGGCATCCACGCCGCCGACCCGTTGTTTGGCGTTCACGGATTGCAGATCCCGCATGTTTTCCAGCGGTTCGACCATCTTCAAATCCATAGCCGGCCTGCCGCCGGGATTCACGATGGTCACCGGCCTGCCGCCGCCTAGGAATCGGGCTGCTTCTTCCGGCGGGTTCACCGTGGCGGAAAGGCCAATACGCTGAATGTGCCATTCATGATGGGCGGCATCATCTTCGTCGGCGGTACTTATCGGTGCCGCTGTGGACTCACTGGAATCAGCCGAATCACTCGGCGTATCCATCGTCTCGCGCTTATGGCTTTCGGCGACCAGATTCTCCAAGCGTTCGAGGCTTAATGCCAGGTGCGCGCCACGTTTGGTGCCGGCCATCGCATGAATCTCGTCCACAATCACCGTTTCCACGGTGGCGAGTATGCGACCGGCCTTCGAGGTCAGCAGCAGATAGAGGGATTCCGGGGTCGTGACCAGAATGTCCGGCGGATGGGAGGCAATACGACGGCGTTCCTGCGCAGTTGTATCCCCTGAACGGTTGGCAATGGTAATTGCGGGCACACTCATTCCTTGCGCCTCGCATTGTGCGGCTATGCCTTCAAGGGGACGTTCGAGGTTCTTCGCCACATCAACCGCGAGCGCCTTCAACGGCGAAATATACAAGACGCGCACGCCGGAGCGCTTCGACCGTGTGCGCTTTTCACCATGACCCATAAGACTGTCGATGGCAGCCAGGAACGCCGCCAGTGTCTTACCGGAGCCGGTGGGTGCGATGACCAGCACGTTCTTACCGGATGTGATGGCCGGCCAAGCCTGATTCTGTGCTTCGGTGGGTGCGCCGAACGCATGCGTGAACCATTGCCGGGTGGGTTCAGCAAACAGGTTCAGACTTTCGCACATATGTTCGAGCCTAGTCGGGTATGTGAACAATGGCAAGACACCGCCCAGCGGGGCAAAACCTCGAGCCAGCCACAAACACAACCCAATAATCGCCCTTCAGCGAGGCGAATCCTCGGGCAGCCCGAGAAATTACCTCACCAGCAGCCCATAGACGGGGCAAATCCTCGAGCCACTCGCGATATTGCCTAACTATCAGCACCTCAGCGAAGCAAATCCTCGATTCAACCGACGATTTGCCTCACCGGCAATCCACCAGCGAGGCAAATCCTCGGGTCAACCATCAATACACCTCGGCAAACGCCCATCAGCGGAACAAAACCTCGGGCAGGCTGACAAATCACCACGCCAACGGCCTCCAAGCGGAGCAAAACCTCGGGCAGACCGACGATTCTCCTCACTGGCAATCCACCAACGAGGCAAAACCTCGGGCCAATAGCAAATGCGCCCCACTGACGAGTTGTCAGCAAGGCGCAGTATCGGGTCATTCGAGGATTTGCCACGCTAGAACAGCAGCACTAACATGGCGCCACCACAATCCCGCGCGTAAACATCATCAGCTGAAGTATTCGATGACTTCCTCAGCGCTGCCATACGCGCTTTGCGCACCAAGCTTGGTGGCGGCATACGCGGAAACGTAGGAACCGATCTGCGCGGATTGCAGCAGCGTGAAGCCGGCAGCCAAACCGGCGAGCACAGTGCCCATGAAGGAGTCGCCGCAACCGGTGGTATCGACCGCATCAACCTGGGCCGCGGACACTCGGTGCCAGCGTCCGTCCTCAATCACAATCGAGCCGGAAGCGCCAAGCGTCACAATGGCACGGTCGAAACCGTAATCGGTGAAGCGAGACACCACTTCATACCAGTCGTAATCATCGGTGCTTTCCTCATCCGGCAAGCCCAGCAGCTGCGCCACTTCATGCTGATTGACCAGCAGAATGTCGGTGGCCTCCACCAATTCGTGCGGCAGCTCATCCATGAACGGCGAATCGTTGAGTAGCACGGTCACGCCAGCCTCATGTGCGGTCTGGGCTGCGGCGATCACCGTGGAAATCGGGCTTTCCAAACACAGGCCAAGCACTGCGCAAGCCGCGATGGTGTCGCGATGTGATTGCACGTATCCGGCGCTCGCCTTGGAATTCGAACCCGGCGAGTAGACGATGGTGTTCTCGCCTTCGGCGCTTACGGTAATCAAGGTGGTGCCGCTCGGACCCTCCACATGCAGGATGTCGGCGGTATCCACGCCGGCCTCATCCAGCTTGCTCAACAGGAAGTCCGCGTTCGCGTCCTCTCCCACAGCACCCAGCAGCTGCACGTTCGCGCCGAGGCGTGCTGCGGCCGAAGCCTGATTGGCTCCCTTACCGCCTGGCAGCACCTTCATGGCACCACCGTTGACGGTTTCGCCCGGTTTGGGCAGTCGTTTCGTACTTACCGTGTAGTCGGCGTTCATGGAACCGACCACAATTACAGAACCCTGCGCTTTGCCCAGTGCTTCCAGTCGATCACGCACCGGCTCGGGCATCTGCTCATGTTCTTCACTTTTCTCCATGGTTGCTCAGCATAGTAGGCACATGGGCCAAAGGTCGAATCGGCGGACTCCGAGAGGTAACAAAATGGCTAATTTTCAGGCGATACGAGCATCACAGACGTATCCGCAAACGCCGCATCCAATCGCTTAGCCGCGAATCTTGCGCAGCCGCTCGTGCATCACGGTCATCAGTACGAGGAACAGCAACAGGTACCACGGGTAGAGCGCGATGCTCACGTATTGGGCGATGACGCCGAACACCGGAGGCATGAGCAGCGAACCCATATAGGCGCACGCCATCTGCACGCCGACGATGGCCTGCGAGTTCTCCTCGCCGAAATAGGTAGGTGTGGAATGAATCACACATGGGTAGATCGGCGCACAACCGAGGCCGACCACCACGAGGCCGACCACGATACCCAAATGATGCGGCAGCGGCACGAACATGACAACGATACCAGCCAAAACCAGCATCTGTCCCAGTCGAATCATCTGCGGGTCGGAAAGCTTCATCGTAATGAATCCGGACAGGCCACGGCCCACGGTGATGCCGACATAGAACAAGCTTGCCCAGCTGGCTGCGGTGATCGTATCCACGCCGCCGTGAAGCACCATGTAGCTGGAGGCCCACAGTCCTGCGGTGGTTTCGATGGCGCAGTAGCAGAAGAACATGATGAGGATCTCCTTGGCACCACGAATGGCCAGCACGCCGGCAACGCCCAGAGGCTTGCGCGCCTCATTGCCTTGCATATCGGCCTCGGCAGCGGCATCCAAGGCATCGCCCTGCGCTTCAGCGGCGGTCCGCTTGCGTGACTTCCACAACGGCAGGCTCAGCATCAGAATCACGGTGAGCACCACTTGCAAGATCGCGATGTACCGGTAGCCCCACGGCCAGCCTTGCCCGCGAGACAGCGCGAATCCCATGATGTACGGGCCAATCGAAGCGCCGACGCCCCACATGCAATGCAGCCAACTCATGTGGCGGCTTTCGTAGTGCACGGCCACATAGTTGTTCAGCGCAGCATCCACGCCGCCCGCACCCAAGCCATACGGTACGGCGATAAGCAGCAGCACCCAATAATTCGGCGCGATGGAGAAGCCTGCGAGCGCAGCCGCGGTTAACGCCACGGAAACCGCGGTGACGCGTCCTGCACCGAACTTGAGCGTCATGCGATCGGACAGCAATGCCGAGACGATGGTGAACATGGAGATCACCGCCGAGATGCCGCCCGCCCACGAGACCGGCACCGCCAAATCCTGACTCATGGTCGGCCACGCCGCACCCAACAACGCGTCCGGCAGACCAAGGCTGATGAACGCCACATAAATCACCGCTAGCAGCAAGCTGGCCATGATGCAAACACCTTTCCTACAACGCAACAACACTGTTCGTGATAACGATGTCATACAGCTTACCGAACGGTAGGTAAGTAACACGCCGACAATGCCGCCGAAAGGTTCAGCAATCCAAGCTGGGTTATTGCGGCATGGAACGCTAGACTGGAGGCATGAGCACGCCACAGCCGAATCCGGCATCATATCCGTCACCTGATCCACAGAACCCCAATCCTTATTCCGCCCCGCAGCAACCGCAACAAACGCAGCAACCGCAATACGCACAGCCGCCGTACACGCAGCAGCCGTATGTGCAGTCGCCGCAGTATTCCAACCAACCCGCAGGCCCGGGCTCCCCTGTTCCTCCGCCATATTACGGAGCCAACCCCTATGCCAACCCCTGGGGCGGTCAGACGCCGGCTGCCGCCATGCCGCCTCGCCGTAAGATGCCGACATGGCTGGTGATCCTCATCACCGTGGTGGTGGCCATCGCATTGAACGTCGCCATCATCGCCGGCATCGCCCGTGGCATCTGGGTGTTGGTCGAATCCGCCGGATCCAACTCCCATTACACTTACTCCGATCAGGAGCTTGAGCAGGATCATCCCGCTCCCCAACCATCCAAGCGCCCTGATTCAATCGATGCCGCATTCGACTCGTATTACACGCAGAAGTTCAAGTGGAAGGCCTGCTACCAAGGCGACGCATGCACCACGTTGAAGGCTCCGTCCGACTGGTCCCATGCCTCCAGCAAGCCCATTGAACTGCATCTGGCCGTGCATTTCGCCACCGGCAGCCAGTCCAAAGGATTCCTGTTCATCAATCCCGGTGGCCCGGGCGGCTCAGGCGCTGACTTCCTCGATAGTTTCGTCAACGACACCGCTTCCGACGATTTGCGCGAGAACTACGACATCATCGGTTTCGACCCGCGCGGCGTGGCCGATTCCACGCCGGTCAGCTGCAATGGCGACAGCGCTATGATGAACACCTTCTTCCTTGCCGACCCCACCACGAAGGACAATCTCGAGCAGAGCCGCGAACGCGCACAGGAGTTCGCCAAGATCTGCCGTGATTCCACCGGAAGTCTCATCGACCATGTGGATACGCAGTCCGTGGCGCACGACCTTGATATGATGCGGGCGCTCATGGGCGAGGACAAGCTCGATTATCTCGGCTTCTCCTATGGCACGTACATTGGTTCCACCTATGCCGCCATGTTCGGCAAGCAGACCGGACGTCTGGTGTTGGACGGTGTGGTCGACCCCACCGAGGATGCGCTGAACGCCAACATCAATCAGGCCGTGGGCTTCGAGAACGCGCTGAAGGCGTATCTTGAGGACTGCTTGAAGAACAATGCGAGCAGCTGCCCCTTCACCGGCAAAACCGTGGATGAATCCGTCACACAGATTCAGGGATGGCTCAAAAAGGCCGACGAAAACCCATGGCCCACGTCGACATCCGGCGAACGCATCAATGGCACGACGATGATGTATGGCACGATCCTGCCGTTGTATTCCAAGGACAATTGGCCGTATCTCAATAAAGCGTTCGATGAGCTCAAGCACAATAGGAACGCGGACACCATGCTGCTGTTGGCGGACGCTTATCTTGGCCGTGATGAGAACGGCAAGTACACGGACAATTCCATGGAAGCGAATATGGCGGTGAACTGCCTGGATAATCCGCCGACCTCGGATATGAATCTGGAAGCGCAGGCAGCCGAGGAAATCGACGAGAAGGCTCCTACGTTCGGCCGTTACATGGCGTACGGCAACATCGGTTGCGATGCGTTAAAGCAGGATCGTTCGCACATCCAGAAGCTCGACTATTCCGCCCCGGATGCCGCGCCGATTCTGGTGGTGGGCACCACAGGCGACCCGGCCACCCCGTATCAGTCATCGGTGAATCTGACGAAACTCATCAAGAACAGCGTGCTGCTGACCTATAAGGGTGAGGGACACACCGCCTATGACGCGAAGAACACCTGTGTGGCCAACACCGTGGATGATTTCCTGGTGAATGGCACGGTTCCCTCCAAGGATGTGACCTGCGGCAAGTAGCGGCAAGTAGCTTGTTGACTTCAGCCAAAACCGTGGCGGCAAACGCAGGCAAAAAACGCAGGCAAAAACGCAGGCAATCGCAATGGCCCCAATTCCCGGTATCGATTGAACGGTACCACGGGAGTCGGGGCCATCGCGATGCACGACATCGTATGCGGCATCGCATGATGCGATGTCCAGCCGACCGATCAGGTATCGATCTTGGAGCGGTCGAAATCGTCGGCGTTATCCACGATGAATTGTTTGCGCGGCGGCACGTCATCGCCCATGAGCAGGCTGAAGATTTCGGAAGCCTGGGCGGCGTCCTCCATGCGGATGCGGCGCAGCATGCGGGTGCGCGGATCCATGGTGGTGTCGGCCAGCTGGTCGGCGTCCATCTCACCCAGACCCTTGTATCGCTGAATGTCGTCGTTGTAGCCGATATGCTGCCTGTCCAAGTCGGCAAGCTTGCCGGCCAGCTCATCGTCGGAATACGTATAAATGTATTCGCCCTTATGCGAGCCGGTCAACGCGATGCGATGCAGCGGCGGCACGGCGGCGTACACGTAGCCATGCTCGATGAGCGGCCGCATGTAGCGGTAGAACAATGTCAGCAGAAGGATGCGGATATGCGCGCCATCCACATCAGCATCGGTCATCATGATGATCTTGTGGTACCGGGATTGTTCGATATCGAAACTCTGACCGGAGCCCGCACCAACCACCTGAATGATGGCCGCGCATTCCTTGTTGGACAGCATCTGCGTAATCGAGGCCTTCTGCACGTTCAAGATCTTGCCTCGAATCGGCAGTAGCGCCTGGAATCCGGCGTTGCGTGCAGCCTTGGCGGTACCGAGTGCGGAATCACCCTCCACAATGAACAGTTCGGCGATGTCATCATTGCCAGGCTGACAGTCGGACAGCTTGGCTGGCATCGAAGCGGATTCCAGCGCGTTCTTACGGCGCGTGACCTCCTTGGCTTTGCGGGATTGGATGCGGGCGTGCATCTCCCCCACAATCTTCTCCAGCACGCGGCCGGACTGCTCCTTGTAGCCGCGCTTGGCGCCGGTAATCATCTCCCCGAACTGCTTATCCGTGAGTCGGGTGGCAATCGGCTTGACCTGTGCGGTGCCGAGCACATCCTTGGTCTGGCCTTGGAACTGCGGTTCGGCCACGCGTGCGGTAATCACCGCCACAAGCCCGGCGGTGATGTCGTCACGCTCCACTTTCATGGCGGAGTCCTTGAGATTCACCTTGAGCTTGCGCGCGTTGTCTTCCACGGCTTTGCGAATCTGCTTGGTGATGCCGTTCAGGAAGCCATCCACATGGGTGCCGCCGCCCGGTGTCTCCACGATGTTCACGAAGCTGCGAATCGTCGTGTCATAGCCGTTCACCCAACGCAAGGCGATATCGATGCCGCAGGTGCGTTCGATTTCCTGCGCGTGCAGTTCGCCGCCCGCGCCGACCGCCTGGGTCTCCTCCTTGTAGGTGCCTTCGCCTTGGATGCGCCAAATGTCCGAAACCGGCTCGCCTTTGGACAGGAAGTCCACGAAGTCCTTGACGCCACCGGTGTGGCGGAATTCCACTACGCGCGGGTGCGCCGGCTGTTCGCCGAATGCGCCATCCACGACTTCGTTGGACATGTTCAGCGAGAAATCCTCCTCGCTGCTGTTGTCCTGCGGCTCCTGAGCCTCGGCTGCTGCGGTTACCTCGACTGCGACAGACTGCGCAGGTTCCGTAGACGGCACAACTTCTGCAGACTGCACTGGCTCGTCGGTCTCGGCAGATGCGATGACAGCATCCGGTGCCGTTTGCTCCACGGCCGCGGATTCCGGCACGTTCTCATCCACAATGGTGATTTTGAGCCCGGGTACCAGGAAACTGGTCTGGCGTACGCGATCGACCAACTGCTCATACGAGAATTCGGCGGTTTTGTTGAAGATTTCCGGATCCGCCCAGTACCGGATACGCGTACCGGTGGTCTTCGGGCTGACCTTGCCGATGATTTCCAGTTCGGTGGGCCGGTTCTTACGGGTGCGTTTGAACGGCGAATCCGGCGAAGGATTGGCCGGATCGGCATCCGTATAGACACCGGGATGACCCTGATGGAATGCCATGTGATGGGTTTTGCCGTCACGATCGACTTGAACATCCAGTCGGGAGCTCAACGCGTTCACTACCGAGGAGCCCACGCCGTGCAAGCCGCCGACCGCGTTATATGAGGAGTTGCCGAACTTGGCGCCGGCATGCAGCTTGGTAAGGACCACTTCCACGCCGGACAGACCGGTTTTCGGCTCCTTATCCACCGGGATGCCTCGACCGTTATCCGCCACTTCCACCGAACCATCGGTATGCAGGGTCACGGTGATATCCGTGCAGAAACCCGCCAATGCCTCATCAACGGAATTGTCGATGATCTCCCACAGGCAGTGCATAAGACCCTGCGAATCGGTGGTGCCAATGTACATGCCCGGGCGCTTGCGTACCGCGTCCAAGCCTTCAAGGACGGCAAGATCCTTCGCGCCATAATCTTCTGTGGCCATAAATCCTTAATTTCTCTCTCAATACCATCTTGGCTTCCCTCGAACGGAGGGAAGCCAAGCAATCGATCATTGATCCAGGAAGTCGCGCAGCGTCTGCGAACGAGACGGGTGACGCAGCTTGGACATGGTCTTGGACTCGATCTGGCGGATGCGTTCACGGGTCACGCCGTACACACGGCCGATGTCGTCCAGCGTCTTGGGCTGGCCGTCTTCAAGGCCGTAACGCATCTTGATCACACCAGCTTCACGCGGAGACAGGGTCTCGAGCACCTGCTTGAACTGCTCCTGCAGCAGGGAGAAGGCCACGGCGTCGGATGGTGCGATGGCATCGGTATCCTCAATCAGATCACCGAACTCGGAATCGCCATCCTCGCCCAGCGGAGTATGCAGGGAAATCGGCTCACGACCGTACTTCTGCACTTCCTGCACCTTCTCCACCGGCATGTCCAGCTCACGAGCCAGCTCATCCGGCGTGGGCTCACGGCCCAGATCCTGCAGCATCTGGCGCTGTACGCGGGAAAGCTTGTTGATCACTTCCACCATGTGCACGGGCACGCGAATGGTACGAGCCTGATCGGCCATGGCGCGGGTGATGGCCTGACGAATCCACCACGTGGCGTAGGTGGAGAACTTGAAGCCCTTCTTCCAGTCGAACTTCTCGACGGCGCGGATAAGACCCAGGTTGCCTTCCTGAATCAGATCGAGGAACAGCATGCCGCGGCCCGTGTAGCGCTTGGCAAGCGACACCACGAGTCGCAGATTGGCTTCCAGCAGGTGATCCTTGGCCTTCTTGCCATCGGCGGCGGCCCACTTGAGCTCGCGCTTGCGCTTGAACTCCATGCCTTCGGACTGGGTATCCAGCAAGTGCTGGGCGTACAGACCAGCCTCGATGCGTTCGGACAGGTCGACTTCCTGTTCGGCGTTCAGCAGGCTCACGCGGCCGATCTGCTTCAGATAGTCCTTGACCGGATCGGCGGTGGCGCCGGCTGCGATCACACGACGCTTCGGATTGCCGGCCGGGATGATGTTCTCATCGTCGTCATCCGTGTCGGAGACCACATAGGCGCCCTTTTCCTTCGGCTTTTCCGGAGCCTTGGGCTTGGCGTCTTCGTCGTCATCATCCTCATCGTCGACGTCATCCTCGTCAAGGTCATCCTCATCGAGGTCGTCCTCGTCGGCAGCGTCATCAACGTCGTCGAGATCCTCGTCGAGGTCGTCGACATCGAGGTCGGCGTCATCCACTGCATCCTCATCGAGATCATCGTTCTGATCGGACTCGGTGTTCAGCAGCTCCTCGTCCTGAGCCTTGGCGCTCTTCTTGGTGGCGCGTGGCTTACGAGTGGTCTTCTTCGCCGCCTTCTCGCCGGACTTGGCTTCGCCTGCGGCTTCCTTGGCCGACTTCGTGGCGCGTGGCTTACGCGCGGAGGTCTTGCGTGCGGTGGTCGTAGAGCTGGCCTTCTTCTTCGGCGTGGTCTCCTCGCCGGAGCCTTCCGTGGACTTGGTTGCCGTCGTTTCCTTCGTGGCCAAAACTGCTCCTCCTGATCTCTCGCCGGAAGTTCCATACCACATAGGCACACTTCTGGCAAGGGCAAATCATCAACTAAGAGAGTAAATCACCTTGCACGGACGATTATTCCCAATTGACGAAAAAATGTGTTGCAGGCATGATGCACGTTCGCTCGTCGACCCCGCACGCCACCACCTCACAAGACGAGGAAAACCCTGCTATATGGCCGAATCCGCCACACGGCACGCACACCATGCCGGGGAGATGCCCCGGTCGGCCGCGGAGAAGACCATCGCCGCCAGCGAACAATCCTCATCGAGTATCAGACATTGCAGGGCGAGCGCGGCGGCGCTGGGATCGCCCAGCCACCATAACGTGTACGCGGCCACCGCCATCGGTTGAATGCAGTATGGCACCGGAGACAATGCGGCCATGGTGAGCAGCATGTCCACTCCCGTACGGCAGCGCTCCTCGTCCGGCACTATGCCTTCATCCTCGAATGCGGCGGTCAGCAGTTCGCTCATGCGTCGTTTGGCGTGCTTGCTATGTGGTTTGGCGGCGAATTCCATCAGCATTGATTTAGGGCATTGCCGCTGATCGATCACCAGCGAAAGAATGATCGCGTCGCGGATCGACAGGGTCTCGTTCATGCCCACGGCAAACGCCGCCATGGTGTCGGCCTCCAAATCAGCGGATCCATCGTCCAGGGAAGCAAGCCATGCGTCCAATGGTTCGGACACCCAATCAGCATCCGCCTGCTGCGGGCCCCGCATTCGCCGATCCTCATGGAATGCGTGCTGCATCATGTCCAGATCGTCCATATCGAATCCGTCGAAGCCGCAGGATTCAGGCTCCGGCATGGGCAGTGTCTCGCACTGGGAGATATATGGTTCGCACGGTGACACATAGCACGGTGGCACATACTGCGTCTCGCGTGGCGCACGGCGTTGTCCTTTGTCTGATTGACCCGTGTGTGCGCCCGATCTTCGAGCGCCGCCGCGATGGCGCGAATCGCGCTCCCCTTGGTCGCGGCGAGCGCCATGGCCTCGTGCGCGTTCCCGCCTCACGCCACGCTCAGCAGTCGTGTCGGTGCCGCCGGCATCCGTGTGCTTACGTCGATTGTTCTTGTTCGCCATGATGGTCCTCCTTGACCTGCGCGTTCATGCCGCGAGCACCCTGCCCGAAGCAAGCCCGAATGGGCATGTGCTCACTATGCATGAAATCCGGTCTGCGCAGGGTGAAAAACAAGGTATGTGGTTCGAGCTTCACAGCCCTTTATTTCCAACGTTCTTGTATTCATCACAACCTGTGGATAAGTTATAAGGCATGTGCACCATCGCAAATGACCTTGCCGTAGTCGAACCTCGCATCCGTGAATTGGTTCAGGAACTGTCCGATGCCCCAGCCACCGGTACCGTGGCCGACGCTTTGCAACAGGTGATGGGCGAAGTGGTCGATCAGGCCGTATCCTCCAGTCAGGGCGGTAAACGATTGCGCGCGCTGCTCAGTCTTGATGCGTTCGACGCGTTGAGCGGCCGCGCCGACATGCGCAACGCGATGATCGACTTGGCCTGCGCCATCGAAGTATTCCAGACAGCCGCGCTGGTGCACGACGATATCATCGACGAATCCGACCTGCGCCGCGGCAAACCGTCCGCGCATAAGGCACTTGAGGCCACGGTGCACAGCGCATCGATCGGCCGCGGTCTGGGACTGATGCTGGGTGATATTCTCGCCACCGCCTGCATCGAGATCGCACGCCGGGCGGCCAAGCAGCTTGAGAACGGCGACGCCATCATCGAATCATTCCTCACCATGCAGCGTGAGGTGGAGATCGGTCAGGTGTTGGATCTGGGCGTGGAGATGACGTCCCTCGAGGATCCGGAGGCGTTGGCTCAGGCTTCGTTGAACGTGTTCCGTTGGAAGACCGCAAGCTACACCACCATCGCTCCCCTGCTGTTCGCCTTGTTGGCGGCTGGCGTGGATCCGGAAACCGCCCGCCAGCGTGCGCTGGCCGTGGGTGAACCGCTTGGTCTCGCTTTCCAGCTTGCGGATGATCTGTTGGATGTGGTCGGTTCAAGCCGCAACACCGGAAAGCCAGTAGGCGGCGATATTCGCGAGGGCAAGCGCACCGTACTGCTCGCCGACGCGCTGAGCGCCGCCGATGCCGCCACACGGCAGGAATTGATGGACATGTTCGAGGCACCGCATCGCGATGAAACGCAAGTCGAACGCGCCATCGGTATGTTCGAGCAAACCGGCGCCATCAATCAATCGCGCCAGCGTATCGCCGTATTGTGGCATGAAGCGCGTAAGGCCATCGCCGATTGGCAGCTTGGCGAACAGTCCAACCAACAGCTGATTGAGGCATGCGCGCGCTTCATCCCCGCCGATTTACGCTAGTGCCATGTACACTTGGCCTTGTTCAGCTGTAGTCAAAGGAACCGTACGAATCAATGAGTGAGAACGAGCCCGCGCAGATGATTGAGGGACGCTACCGCATTGTGCGCGCCATCGCCGAAGGCGGCATGGCCACCGTCTATGAGGCGGTCGATGAGCGTCTGGGTCGTACTGTGGCCATCAAGGTGATGCACACGCAATTGGCGCAAGGCCCGCATCGCGCGCAATTCGTGGAACGATTCCGCCGTGAGGCCAATTCGGCGGCCGCCATTGCCAACCCGCATATCGTGCAGGTGTATGACACCGGCGAGTTCAATGGTCTTGATTTCCTCGTCATGGAATACGTGCATGGCATCAATCTGCGTCGTGAAATGAACATGCAGGGCACGTTCTCCGTGCGTGAGACGCTGCGCATCATCGCGGAAACATTGGATGGTCTCGCATCCGCGCATCGCATCGGCGTGGTGCATCGCGACATCAAGCCGGAGAACATCCTGCTCAATGATCGAGGCCATGTGCAGATCACGGACTTCGGGCTGGCGAAGGCAGCCAGCCAGGCCACGCTGAGCTCCACTGGCATGTTGCTCGGCACTGCGGCGTATCTGGCACCGGAGATGATCGAGAACAATCTGGCCACTGCGCAAGGTGACCTGTATTCGGTGGGCATCATGGCATGGGAGATGCTGGCCGGCAAGGTGCCGTTCGACTCGGATAATCCGGTCACGCTTGTCT
Source organism: Bifidobacterium colobi (assembly GCF_018555455.1). Classification (GTDB taxonomy): domain Bacteria; phylum Actinomycetota; class Actinomycetes; order Actinomycetales; family Bifidobacteriaceae; genus Bifidobacterium; species Bifidobacterium colobi. The sequence goes on from NZ_JAFEJU010000005.1 coordinate 47,198, forward strand.
TCAAGCATGTTCATGAGGATGTACCGTCCATCGCCACCGTCTGCCCAGGCATTGATCCGAGCGTGGCCGCATTCATCGCTCATCTGACCGCGCGTGCGGTCGAAGCCCGTCCCAAAGATGGTACCGAGGCGGCTTCCGAACTGCGCCAGCTGGCGGCGAAGCTGCCGTTGGAGGCGTGGGGCTATCGACTGCACGTCGATGCCGGCGACCCGAATCGCACCGATGCCACCGCGCCCGCCTTGGTGGGCACCATCGGCAAATCGGCGCCCAAGCTGACCGCCGTGCAGCCAGCATCGGATATGTCAACGGATGCGGTTGCCGGCTCGGCGGCACCGGCAGCACAGTCTGCGCCGCCCGCTCCCCCAGTGCAATCTCAGCCAGCCACTGAGCCGGCGATGGGCGCGGATGGGCTTACGCATACCACGGTGATGCCGCAGTCCGGCTTGGCGCAGTCCGAACTGTCCCAGAGCGGCGAGACCCAAGTGCTGCCGCATATGCCGGGAGAGCCCACCCAGGCATTGCCTACGAATCAGTCGGGTGAGGCGGACTCGGCATCCGACGGCGTCAATCCTGCTGCGGCATCGGATACGGGCAAGGCCGCGGATGAGCACAGCTCCCGTAAGAAAACCGCGCTCATCATCGCGGCCATCGTGGCTCTGGTGCTCGCCTGCACCGGCGGCGGCTTCGGCTGGTGGTGGTTCGCCGGCCCGGGCAGTTATTGGAGCGTGCCACAGCCTGAGGATGTGACCTGCACCGCCGAAGACACGTCCTGCTCGCTTGCCGGAGCGGATTGGAAGACGTATGAGAGCCTGCTGAAAACCACAGGCGTACCGTATAAGGTCACCGAAGCATTCAACGACGACATCGCCAAAGGCAAGATCGTTTCGGCCTCCATTGATAAGGCCGAGGCCTTCGTGAATAGCCATGTGGGCAAACGCAGCAATCAGCGGCTGGATATCGTGGTGTCCAAGGGCGCGCAGATAATCACCATTCCCGAGGATATTCTGGACTCCAGCTCCGCCAACGGCAAGGATCCGCTGGCCACGCTGAAGAAGATGGGATTCAGCAAGGTCACGCACGATGAGGCCAACGACCAGTATTCGATGGATGTGCCGGAGGGTGCGGCGCTGACCATCGCCCCCGATCCGGGCACCACGATCAAGCATGACGCTGAAATCACCATTACCTTGAGCAAGGGTCCGATGCCGGTGAGCATGCCGGATGTGGTGGGCAAAACCAAGGATGAGATGCTTGCATCGTTCGGGGAGCTGAAGCTCACCGCGAACATTAGCGAACAATACGACGACAAGATCGCCGCCGGCACGGTGATCTCCACTTCGCAGAAGGCCGGCACGCAGCTCAAATGGGGTGACAGCGTGGACGTGGTGGTGTCCAAGGGACCGGAGACCACGGTACTGCCGAACGTGGTCGGCATGAAGTACGATGATGCGGCCAAGCAGCTGGAGAAACTCGGCTTCACGGTCAAGAAGTCCGCGCCATTGGGCGACATCACCCATGAGGTGCGCGTGCAAAGTCCCAAGGCCGGCGAAACCGTGCGACTGCGCGATGAGAACGGCTCGCCCACGGTGATTACGCTGACCGTGGTGTGAGGCTACGTGTGAGGCCGTGCATACGCGGTCCGCAGTGTAGTTGGCTTGTGTAGTCAGCCCGCAGTGTAGCTGACCCACAGTGTAGTTGGCCCACAGTGTAGTGGCCTCACATCCCACAGTAGCGGCTAGTGGACTGTGGCAGTGGACTGCGATAGCATCCGCACGCAGGTATGAAAAAGGTTCCTTCCGTAAAGAAGGAACCTTTTTCATACAGCTGGCAATGGGAGATCAGGCCTTGTCTTCAGCTTCGCCGGTTTCCTTGGCGGCTGCGGCCTCTTTGGCGGCCTTGAGTTCAGCCTTGACCTTCTGCGCGTATTCATCCACGTATTCCTGACCGCTCATGGCCTGAATCGCGGCGGACACACGATCGGTCAGCTCGCGCAGTTCCGCATGGGTGATCTCGTCCGCGGACTTCTTGGACACCGCGATCGGCTTACCATACTTGACCTGCGTCTTGCCCTTCTTCGGAATGGACGTGCCAATCGGCTGCAGCTTGTCCGAACCGATCAACGCCACCGGCACAATCGGGCAGCCGGTTTCCAAGGCGAGACGCGCCACACCGGTGTGCCCCTTGTACATGCGGCCGTCCGGGCTGCGCGTACCTTCGATGTGAATGCCGAACAGGTGACCGTCTTCGATGATCTCGCGCGCATGTTCAAGCGCACCGAGCGACTTGTTGCCGCCGGAGCGGTCCACGGGGAACACGCCCACGGAAGTGAACCACCATTTCTTGAACTTGCCTTTCAGACCCTTGCCCTCGAAATACTCGGCCTTGCCCATGAAATGCACCATGCGCGGGCAGGTAATCGGAATCAGCGCATCATCAATCACCGCCAGATGATTGGCTGCGATGATAGCACCGCCGGCACGTGGCACGTTCTCCAAGCCGGAGACAGTGGGGCCAAGACGATGGCGGGCAATAGGACCGAAGACTTTGACGAAGAACCAGTACAGCACTTGGCGTTTCCCTCCCTGCGCGGTTTGGGGCATCAGATTAAAGTGGACTATATGACTGACCTCAACAATACCAATGCAGCCGACGAGCCCACAACACCCACGCCGGATGATGGCGCAAAGCACAGCGATCTTGATGCCGCATGGGCGGCGTTCGAAGCCGAACATAAGGCGGACCTCAATGATGTGGCGTCGTCTCGACAGGCGAAGAAATTCGAGAAGCAGGCCAAGAAACGCGAGAAAGAGGCACTGCTTTCCGTGGATGATTTGAGCGCCGACGCTTTTACCGATGGCGTTCGCCCATTTCACGAACGCGCGAATAAAGCGCGAGGCCCGCGCGATTTCACCGGTTCCAGTTGGCTCGACACCGACGACGTAATGGACCGTTACGATGACGGTGGCTTCACTCCCCCGAATCCTGATTTGGGTCCGGTCCATGCATCGACGGTGCTGCTGACTGTGTTGCTGGTTATCGGCTTGGTGGGCACATTGGCCATGATTCTGGTTCCCGCGCTCTACAGCATTCCCGTATTGAGTTCGATCCTGAACATCGTGTTCGGCATATGCACGGTGCTCGGCTTGGGCGGCCTGGTGGTCAAGATTCTGAATAGAAAGAACCGCCCCGGCGATAAGGGCGGCTATTTCGACGACGGCGCTCGCGTCTGACTGTTTTGACTGACGGATTCCTCACACAGACTGACGGATTTCTAACGTTTTTCGTTGGAAATCCGTCAGTCAACGTTGGAAAACCGTCAGTCAATTCATCGGATGGAGGTGACTCTGTGTGTTGGGGGGTCTTTTCTGCGCAACGCCTCATCCGCGTCACGAATTGAAGTCGATGGACTCCTGCAATTCGGCGATCATCGACTTCGCGGCATCTAACGGCTTGCGCTTGCCGAAGACCACATCCTGCTGGTAGCGGACGATGGTCTTATCCAATTCGGATGCGCCATTCGGCACCACTTCCGGAGCCTTACCTACCGTCGGACGAATTGCATCCACAAAGTCCAGCGATAGTTTGTCCGTTCCCGTGGCCGTCTTGGCGAGCGAGGTACGAATATCGTTGTTGGCCGGGATACCACGCTCGGTGCCGAAAATCGTTCCGGCGTCACGATTGTTGATTAGATAGTCAACCAGCATGGCGGCTTCAGCCGGGTGCTGCGAACCAGAGGAAATCGCCCAATACATGCCGTTCTTGAAGTACATGGTCTTCTCCCCCGGATTGACCTGTGGTAGTTGCACCAAGGTCATGTGCGGGTTGCCTGCTGCTTGAGCATACGGAGTGATCTGCGTGGCCTGTGTAAGCATGAACGCCTGCCGCCCTTTGCCGAAATCAGTATCATTCATGGAGGCCGTGGTGTTCTCGCTCCAACGTTCGGCACTGCCTTCGATGCCATTCTTGGCCCAGTCTTCCGGCATCTGGAGGAACGAGGCTAACGTCTCGGGAGAGATGCTCACCTTGTTGCCGTCGAAGGTGCTTTCCCCGTGCTGGCGAGCCCAAAGTTCCAGACCGTAGCTGTTGTTCATGAAGATGGAGCCGATGTATTTGCCATTGGACTTCTCAGTGACCTCTTGGGCGACGTTCTCGAACTCCTTCCACGTCCATGCACTGGTGTCAGGCAATGTGATGCCCAACTCATCCAGAATGTCATTGTTGACGATGACACCGAACTGCGCGATGGTAGCCGGAGCCGCCACCTGAACGCCTTCCACTTTGCCCGTGTCACGCGTGTCCGCGTCCATATGACTCAGATCAAGGTATTGTGAGGCCTTGTCCATGTCCAACAGGGCGTTCATCGAACCGTAGAACGCCAAGTAGAGTTGGTCCATCTGCATCACGTCAGGCGCGTTGCCGCCAGCGGATTGCACGGCGAGCTTATCCCAGTAGCCGGTCCAGTCGGAGTATTCGGTCTCCACATGAATGTTCGGATGCTCTTGCTCGAATCCCTTGACCGCAGCCTCGGTGGCTTTGATGCGGGCATCACCGCCCCACCAGTTGAGACGAATGGTCACATCGCCCTCGGCCGGCACGACCGGCACATCGGATGCGCCGACCGAACTGCCGCAGGCGGCTGTACCGCACAACATCGCCGCAGTCAGAGCCGCAGCCGCAATCTTCTTCCATATACGCTTCATATCAATTCTTCCTCCGTATGGAAGCAGGGAACATGGATGCGTGCGGTATCAAGGCGCGGCGACGAAGACGTACGAAGGTACGTCGAGGAGACAGCAACGCAGATAACGCTCCATTCATGTTTTCTGCCATCACTTGCCTCCGGTTGTGGCGATTCCCTGAACGAGGTACTTCTGTCCGAACGTGAACACCAGGAACAATGGAATCAGCGAGACCACGCTCATCGCGAACATCGGACCGTAGCTGGATTGGGACTGCGCGTCGATGAACGTGCGCAGAGCAATCGGGACGGTGTACATATCCGGCTTGGTCAGGTACAGCAGTTGACTGAAGAAGTCGTTCCATGTCCAGATGAATGTGAACACCGCGCAGGTGCCGATGGCGGGCTTCATGAGCGGCAGCAGGATCTGGAAGAAGATGCGGATGTGTCCGGCACCGTCGATCTTGGCGGCTTCATCCAGGTCGCGCGGCAAACCACGCAGGAACTGGTAGAACAGGAAGGTGAAGAACCCGTCCATCGCAAGGAACTTCGGCAGAATCAGCGGCACGAATGTGTTGATGAGGTGCAGCGAGTTCCACATGATGTACTGCGGGATCACAATCACATGAATCGGCACCATCAACATCAGCAGCATGAAGCCGAACAGCACCCCGCGGAAACGGAAGTGCAGTCGCGCGAATGCGTAGGCCGCCATTGAGCAGGTCAGGATGTTGCCAATGATGGCGAATACCACGATGATCAGCGAGTTCAGAATGTAGCGGCCGAACGGGTAGCTCAGCGCGTTCCACCCGGCTGCATAGTTCTGCCACACCGGATTGGTGACCAGCAAACCCATATTGGTGAAGATTTCATCCTGCGGGCGCAGGGAGCTCGCGACCATCCACAGAATCGGATACAGCATCACAATCGCCAGCAGGAGCACTACAACCTGCTTCACCACAGCGACGACTACGCGCGCGACACTGCGGCCGCGATGAGGATTCATGCCCGCGCCGGATCCCAGTTCCGCATAGGCGTCCTGTTCACGTTGCCGGCTGCGCATCTCACGCATGGTTTTCTCCTTGATGGATTCCGGAGGATTGAATATGGCTTTGTTGGTTACGGCATTAGTCGTCATAATGCACCCAGAACTTTGAAAGAGCGAAATTGATTCCCGTCAGCAAGGCCACGATCACCACCATGATCCAAGCCAGTGCGGAGGCGTATCCCATGCGCAACGAAGCGAAGCCCTGCTGGTACAGGTACAGCGTGTAGAACAGCGTGGAGTCGCTGGGGCCTCCAGTGCCGCCCGAAACCACATAAGCCTGCGTGAACGTCTGGAAGGAATTGATGATGCTCATCACCAGATTGAAGAAGATAATCGGACTGAGCATCGGCAGGGTGATGGACCGGAATTGCCTCCATTTGCCGGCACCATCCACACTGGCCGCCTCATAGAGCTCGCGCGGAATCTGGCGAAGACCGGCCAGGAAGATGACCATCGGAGAGCCGAACTGCCAGACATGCAGCGCGATCAACGTCCAGTTGGCGGTGTCCGGATTGGCGATCCAGCTCATCGAAGTATCAATGCCGAACAGCCCGAGGAACGCATTGAACAGACCATCCGAGCCGAACACCATCTTCCAGAGCACCGCCACAGCCACCGAACCGCCCAGCATGGAGGGCAGGTAGAAGGCGGAACGGTAGAACGAGAGTCCACGCATGCCCCGGTCGAGCAACACTGCCAAGGCGAGGGCCGCCACCAGCTGCAGTGGCACGGAGACGATCACATAGGTGAGCGTGACAGTCAGCGAGTTGATGAATCTGGGGTCGGCAAGCATATGCCGGTAGTTCATGAGCCCCACGAACTGCGGCGGCTTGATCATGTTGTATTTGGTGAAGGAAATCACCAAGGAATACACCATGGGAATCAGACTCAAACATATTGCGCCAATGAGCCATGGCGCCAGAAAGCCCAACGCCACCTTGGTATCGGCTGGCTTATCTTTCGGCTTATGCCGGTTTTTGACCAGAGCTCCGAATTCCGCAAACGAACTCACAATGTTCCTCCCACGATCCCTGACCGCCATCGGTCGGACATGATTAAAGGATATCGGAGTACTTACCACCTCCGCCACTTGTTGCCATTGTTGCCAAATCGTATGACATCATTGTCGAATGATCTACAGCGATACGTAAGCGATAAAAAACTCCCCTCGTGCGAGGGGAGTTTCAGAATCAATGTTGACCGACCCGAATCCGACTGTGCGATTGGTTACATGGTTGATCATGTAATCAACCGCAGTGTAATCAGGCTTCCTTGGACTTGGCGGTTGCGATCCACTGGTTCAGCAGGGCTTCGGCCTTACCGGAGTCAACAGCATCTTCAGCAATCTTGTAGCCTTCAGCAAAACGTTCAGCCAGCGAACCATTGCCCACCAAGTGACCGTCTGCCACGATGGCGGAAGCGGCGTTGAGCAGTGCGGTGGAGCGCGATGGCACATCCTTGCCGGCCAGGAAGTCACGGAATGCAGCGGCGTTGACTTCCGGCTCACCGCCCTTCAGGTCGGCGACATTGATCTTGGCGAGACCAAGATCCACGGTCGGATCGAAGTCGGTTTCGGTGACCTTGCCGTCGCGAATCTCCCAGACGGAGACCGGGCCGGTGGGAGCCAGCTCATCCATGCCCTCATGCGAGGTGTATACCATGCCGGATTGGCCTGCGGCGGCATACGCGCCGGCCATAATCGGGCTCATGGCACGGTTGGCGCAGCCGATGGCCACGTGCGCCGGCTTGGCCGGGTTGGTCAACGGCCCCAGTACGTTGAACACGCAGGGGATGCCGAGAGCCGCACGAACCGGGCCCACGAAACGCATGGCCGGGTGGAAGGTACGTGCGAAGGCGAACGTGATGCCCACTTCGTCGCCGACCTCGCCCACGGCTTCCGGCTTCAAATCGAGCGGCAGGCCCAGAGCTTCCAGCACGTCAGCGGCACCGCACTTCGAGGATGCGGCACGATTGCCATGCTTGACAATCTTCACGCCGGCTGCGGCGGCCACCACGGCGCCCATCGTGGACAGGTTCACGGTGGCGAAACCGTCGCCGCCGGTGCCCACGATATCGGTGGTCTCGCCGGACACGTTCAGCGGGATGGCGTGCGAGACCATGGCCTTGGCCGCGCCGGACACCTCCTCGGCGGTCAGACCCAGCTGCTGCTGCATGGCGAGCGCCGCGCCCACGGCCGCGGGGTTCGCGTTGCCTTTCATCAAATCGTCAACGAACCATTCGGATTCCTCGGCGCTCAGGTGGTCTCCCCCGACCAGCTTGGTGAGAATCGACTTCCATGTGATCTCTGCCATTGTTCCTCCTTGACGCACATTTGCGCCCGATAACTCAGTAACGCGGCTCATTGTAATGGCTGTACGTTTCTCGAGATGCAAACTTCCATATTGCAAAATATGACGACGAAAGGCTCCTCTGATGCACGAGGAGCCTTTCGCGGATGGATCGTTCATGATCACCGTTCGCAATCACGACTGTGATCGCAAACGGGAATCAGCCGGTCATCGATGTCGAATGATTACTGCATCATTCGGTAGTTTGCGGCCAGCACTGTTCGTACTTGATGCCGGTCAGCTGTTCGACGACCTTCTTGGTCTCCGGATCGACGTCAGCCTTCTTGCCGCCGTCCTTGAGACGATCGATTTCCTTGAGCAGCACGGCGTCGGTGGTCTTGTCGAGCTTCATGGTGAAGGAGATGATCCAGGCCACGGCGAGGCCTGCGATAATCCACCAAACCAGCACGGTGCCGATGGCGTTCACAGCCTGCTCAGGCTGCGGCTTGCCGGCCTTGAAGGCTTCCTCCACGAAACCGTTGGCGCCGAGGAACCAGCCCCAAGCCATGGCGGACAGGCCAGCGGTGATCTTGCGGGCGAACTGCTGGAAGCCGATGTACAGGCCACCGCGGTTCTCACCGGCCATGATCATGTCGACGTCCGGGATGAACGGGAACACGTTCCACGGAATGAACCAAGTCATGGCGCGGAAGACCAGCCACCAGATCATGACCACGTACAGCGCAGCGTTCCATGCAGCGGTGTTGTTCTGAGATGCGGTCTGCCACAGACCCCACAGACCCAGCAGGCCCAGGATGGCGCCGGCGAAGTTCAGGGAGAACATCTTGCGCGGACCAAGCTTGGCGAAGATCCAGCCGAACACCGGCTTCAACGGTTCGCCGATCAGAGCCATGCCGAGCAGTGCGGAACCGAAGGCAACAGGCTTGTTGAGGTTGTAGAGCACGAAGAACAGCCACACCTGGCCGAAGATGTCCAGGAAGGACTGGCCGAGCAGGTAGATGAGGATGTGCTTGCGGAAGGTCTTGTTACGCAGGGTGGAGAAGTAACCGACGAAGATGTCGCCCACGCCCTTGAGCCACTTGCCGAAGTTGAATGGTTCCTTCTTCTCGGCCTCAATGGCGGCTTCGTCGAAACCTGCCTCTTCAGGAGTGAGTTCCCAAGTGGACTTGTAGGCGATGAACACGAACACGGCGAACAGCACGATGAAGAAGCCCATCGAAATGGTGTAGGAGGAGCTCTGCTTGTCGCCCAAGGCCTTGAGGAAGGCGGCCATACCCAGCGGAATCACCGCGGTGGAGATGCCGGAGAACAGCATACGCGTAGTGGAGAGCATGGTGCGACCGTTGAAGTCGGTGGTCATCTCGTTGGGGAGCACCGAGTACGGGGTCATGATCAGCTGGTTGGCGATGATCCACAGCGCGTACACCACGAAGTAGGCCCACACCGGCAGTCCCGGCACGAACATCAGGATGGTGACGAGCAGCATCGGCACACCCAGCAGGATCAGGAAACGACGGCGACCGAACTTGCGGCCGATCTTCCACTTGTACAGGTTGTCGGACAACGTGCCGAAGATCAATGCGGAGAATGCAGCCAGCATGGTGGCGATGCCGACGATGGAACCGGCCTGAGCCACCTTCAGACCAGCGAACGTGGTCCAGAAGAGGGTCAGGTAGGTGGCAATCTGGCCGAAGCCGCCACCGTAGAAATCACCGAACGCGTATCCGATAGCGTTGATGAGCTTGATTTTGCGTCCCTGAGGCGCCTTAGCCTCGGGGGCTGCCGTCTGCTGTGACATTGCAGCATTCCTTTCTATTTCCAGACTTGGTGATTCCCAAGTCCGGTTTTTTCTTTTTCTTACTTCTCCGCTTCTGTATGCAAGAAGCTGGAGAGGGAAGTGTGATTAGGGGAAGTCTGACATTGACATTGCTGTATGGGTCGCTTCCCCGGTGCAAGCCCCTCATCAGAGGGAGCCACGATGTGGCACGGTTACTTGCCCCACTTGGCTTTCATGGCGGCGAAAATCTCACGGTCGGTCGGGTGGTTCTCCATGTTCATGATCACGAACACGTCCTTCTCCCAAGCCGGGTAGCAGAAATCACGCAGCCACTGGAAGTAGTGCGGACCGTCGCCCACGCAGCGCAGGTAGCCCATAAGCTGCTCGCACACCCAGGCGGATTGTTTGATGTCGGTCAGGCAGTCGTTGCGCCAGAAGCCTTCCCACTTGCCGTGTTCGCGGTCACGCATCGCATGGTCGCCCGCGGTGAATTCCTCAGCGGCAAGACCAGCGTCATAGAACGCGTGCTGCCAGTCTTCGTCGTAGCCTGCGAGCAATGCGTCGCACACGTGTACGGATGCGGCCACCGAATGCTCGTAGATGCCGACCTCCACGCCGATGGAATCGCGAATGAGCTCGGCTGCGTCCTCCTCGCCGCGCAGTTCGGCGGAGATGGCGGCGAGTTCCACCTTATCGGCCAAGTCGGCGTACCGCTCGACTGCTGGGGCGATCAGACCACGGTAGAAGTCGATCTGCTCTTTCAGGTTCTTGCCGTCGTGCATCCAGCGCAGATCCTGTGCCGGAGCCTGCTTGTCGCGCAGCCACTGGGTGATGAGCATACGCGGCACATGGTTGAAGTACTGCTCGCCGGCGTGATCATCCCAGTTGGGACCGTACTGTACCGCGGACTTCCAGTATTCCTCGTACAGGTCGAAAACGGCGTCCACGTTAGCCTTGCCGTAGTAGTCGGCAATGTATTGCTTGGCGACCTTCTCGAAATCGATCTTGCCTTCGCGCCAGATGGCGGCGATGAAGTTCAGGAAGTAGACGTGCGGCTTGATGTTGGAGGCGTTGACGATCCACACATCGTCGCCGCCGTTGACGATCACGTCCTCCAGTTCCTTAGCCACAAGACGTGGGTCATTGGTGATATCGGTGGTGTGGTTGGCGGCCTGCAGATCGTAGAAGCTGGCGTGATAGTAGATGCCGTTGTCGCCATCGTTGGTGGGCATGGCGGGCACGCGAGGATTGTTGTTTTCCTGGCGGCGGGAGACCATGCGGCCGAAACCGTTATCGGCCCAGATCTTGGCCACCTGCTTCGGGTAGGTCAGGACTCCCGCACGGTAGAGTTCCATGGCTTCACCGTACAGGTAGATGACGCACTGGGCACCCGGATCGGCTTCCTGCACCATGTCGTACTGGCGCTGGATGATTTCGGAGAGCAGCTTGCCGCGCGCCTCATCGGTGGCGTAACGCGGATCGAAGTTCCAGAACGGCTGATCGCCCTGACCGCGGAAGCCGAGGGTCCATACGGTGCGCTTGCCTTTCTGGGCTTCAATGGCTTCGCGCCACAAAGCTTCAAAACGAGGCTCTTCTTCAGGCCACTTGGGCTGCACGCCCGGGTAGGCTGCTGCGAACATGCGGGCGCCGAGCGGGCAGGCGTGATGCTGGTTGATGTAGAAGCCCATGTCTTGCGCGAGCTTCAGATGCGGTTCGCCGCGCTGGCCGGATCCGGGGATGACCATGTTGCCGCCCAGACGGTAGACGGTTTCGAAGGCGAGACGCCAGGTCTTATCCGAATCGTTGTCGTATTTCCAGTCCTCGAGCAGTACTTCATCGTTGATGAAGAAGCCCTTGTACTTGACGGCGGTCGGCTTGCTGGTCACAGCGAAATCATCGGCGACTTCAATGCTCGGCACCGGCTCGAAACGTTGATCATTCCAGAACCAGAAATCCTTGACGCCGAACACTTCACGGCTGACCGCGTACAGACCGTAGATAAAGCCGAAATCATCGCCGGCATGAATCTCGAGATTGCCGTCCGACACGCGCACTTCGTAGGTTTCCGGATTATGCGGGCCTTCGACCAACACGATGTTCGCACCTGGCTGCTCCGATGGCACGGTGACGGCCGCAAGATCACGCTCGATATCCTCGACCGCGAACGCCACGGCTTTTGATGGCGTAGCACCAGTCACTTTCGTGGTGGCTGTGATGGAAATAGACATGGTTCCTCCAAGTGAACTTGTCTGTTGATTGCTTCCCGCGATACTGTTCGCTTCCACGCGGTTCGTATCGCTGACATGTTTTATATTCGTGCATTCCGGCAACCCGTTTGCACTTGTTGCCAAAGGTTGCCATAATATTGCCTGACCTTGTTGTTCACCCCTGTTCCACCCATCCGAGGGGAGCCGATCATGGCGCAGACACACCATAAAGCTACCATTTATGACATCGCCCGCGAAGCCGGAGTCAATCCCTCGACAGTGTCCCGCGCGTTAAGCCAACCCGGCAGGGTGGCGGCCAAAACCGAGTTCCGCATCCGCAGCATCGCCGAGCAGCTCGGCTATCTGACACGAGCCCAGCAGACATCCAGCGAATCACTGCCCTCTACCGGCATGGTTGCGGCCATCGTGCCGACGTTGGCCAATCCGTTGTATGCCGACATGCTCGGTGCTCTGCAACGCAGGCTTGTTACCAAGGGTTATGGTCTGATCACGTTGAACACCGATCAGAAACCCGCCATGGAGCGCAAAGCCATGTCATATGTGATGCGCAATGTGGATGGCGTAGCTTTGATCTCATCAAGGTTGAGCGAACCTGATATTCGCCGTATCATGCTGGTTCGTCCGATTATTCTGCTCAATCGTACGGCACCCGGCTTGAGCAGCGTCACAGTGGATATGGCTCGAGCCATCGATGATGCGGTGCATACGCTCAAAGAGACCGGGCACTCGTCCATTACCTATCTAGCCGGCCCCGCCAGCTCATGGTCGAATGAATACCGACGCCGGTATATTCGATCCGCCGCATTCCGCTACGACATGACATATCGCGTGGTACGAGAATGTGAGCCGAGCGTCGCCGGAGGCAAGGCGGCCGTCGAACAGTACCTTATACGCCCCACGGATGCCGTGATCGCGTTCAACGATGAGCTTGCGGCCGGATTCATCGCCGCTGCTCGCCGCAATGGACTGCGCATTCCTGAAGATGTTTCCGTGATTGGTTTCGACAATACGCGCATGTCTTCGCTGCTGACGCCTACGCTCAGCACCATCGACATGAAAGCGGCACAGTTGGCCGAACATGCTGCGGATGCTCTGGTGAGCGCCATTCGCAACCCCGAGGGCATGCGCCCTGAGCCGATCATCTTAACAGCCGATTTCGTAAAACGTGATTCGTTGAACGCGCATAAGCGTTCCACAATGAAGCTGGGTCCGTATGCGGAGATTCGACGTTCGAGCGACACCATCGTGCTCACCATGCTGTCGAATGCGTTCAACGAGACCATGCCGCGCATTAACGAGTTCATGCGCACGCATCCGCATATCGTGATCGATCCGATTGAAGGCCGTACGCAGGAGAACACGCTGTCGCTGTACTGGGAGCGTGTGATTAATCATCGTTCGGTGCCGGACATCATCAACGTGGAGCGCACTGCACTCCCCCAGCTGGCGGCTTCCGGCGCACTGCAGGACCTGTCCAGCGAGGCGATCGAACAGGAGCTCGGCCCCAAAGTGGATCGCGCGGCATGGCAGTCCGCTCATTATGCCGGCAAACTCTATGGCATTCCGGGAGATCAGTCGCAGACCGCCATGTTCTACAGGGCTGATTTATTCGATCATTACCAACTTGCCGTGCCCAATACTTGGGATGCGTTCTATGAGACCGGCGTAGCCTTGCATGCCCGCAATCCCGGCCGGTACATGGGTGTGCTTGACACCATCGATGTGCAGCATTATCTCTCGTTCTTCCGTTCGGCACGGGTGAGGCCATGGACCGTGGAGAATGACTCGACCATCATGTTCCATATGCGCAGCGACCTGGTGCGCAATGTCGCCACGTTCATTCAGCAATGCATCGACGACGGTGTGTTGAAAGCTGAACCGCTGTGGGATAACCGTTATATGCGCGCCAAATCCGGTACGTATCTCACGGTGACGTATGCGAATTGGCTGGGGAAGATTCTTTCCATGTCGTATCCCGCCGATCAGGGATTATGGAAAGTCACGCTGCCACCGGCGTTCGCCGACCCCAGTCAGGTGGCTACAGCGGAAATCGGCGGCTCAACGTTGGCGATCAGCGCCGGATTGCCACCCAAGCGGTTGACTGCGGCGATGACGTTCCTCACATGGTTCCAGCTTGATCCGGTTTCGGTGGAATTGCGCGCGCCTGGTGGCGTGTCCGCTGCGGCCGGCTATGTGGAGGATCTGACTCGTCGCGGCACCATCGACCCGTATTTCGATCAGCCGATTTACGACGTCTACGCCAAGTCGGCGGAACGAGTCAATAGGGATTGGGATAATCTGCCGTTTTATAGTCAACTTGATGCTGAATTTGCGCGTCTGATTGTTCCGGCGCTGAGACCGGGCGGCCGCAGCCAAGATCTCTTCGACGAGTGGGAGCGACGCTTGAAGATCTATGCGGTCTCCCAAGGCTTCGCGGTGAAATAGCCTCTTCTTTTTGATGTCCTCTCCAAGGGGAGCCACTAGTAAAACCGACTGAGGGGAGCCACCCGCATTGCGAGGACTCCCCTCAGTCGACTGTGCTATCTGACTGTGCTCTGCCTTACTGCTCTGCCTTACTGTGCCGCAGAGCTCAGCAGATCACTTTTCGTTCTGACCGTGGCACATCTTGTACTTACGACCAGAACCGCACGGGCACGGAGCGTTCTTGCCAGTGCCCGGGAACGTACGACCATCGGCCCACGGGGTCTTCAGTTCGTCGCTCTTCGGACGCTTGGCAGCCGGAACCTTACCTTCGGCGTGGCTGATCGGAGCCGGACCGGACACCGGCAGCGTGGCGTCGCCGGCAGCGGAAGCGGCGGCGGAATCAGCGATGGCCTGCTTTTCCTCGGCGTCTTCCTCGGATTCCTCCTCGGTTTCGCCTTCGGCGGCTTCCTCTTCGCTCTCACCGTCTTCATCCGGACCAGCGGCCACGGTTGCGGCGGAATCAGCACCATCGGAAGACTCGGAAACACCGGTTGCGCCTTCGGCGGCGGCCACGGCGGCGTCTTCATCATCGGTGGAGTTCGCATCCTGAGTGGCGGCGACCTGCTTGACGTCGATGTGGAACAGCAGCTGGACGGACTCCTCCTTGATGGCTTCGATCATGGAGTTGTACATCTGGTAGCCTTCGCGCTGGTATTCGACCAGCGGGTCGCGCTGACCCATGCCGCGCAGACCGATGCCGTCCTTCAGGTAATCCATCTCGTAGAGGTGTTCACGCCACTTGCGGTCGAGCACGGCGAGCACCACGCGGCGTTCGAGGTCACGCAGACCGCTTTCGCCGATGGTCTTCTCGAGCTCGTCGTACTTCTCCTTGGCGTCCTTGACGATGAGGTCGCGCACGGCTTCAACGGCCTTTTCGCCCTTAAGCTTGCCGGCGGCTTCCTTGGCCTCGTCAACGGTCACCTTGGTGGGCACTACGGTGTTGAGCGCCTTGAACAGGCCGTCCCAATCCCAATCCTTGGGCTTGTCGGAACCCTTTTCGGCACCCTTGACGTAGGACTCGACGGTGTCGGCGATGAAACGCTCGATATCCTCGTGAATGTCCTCGCCCTTCAACACGGCCTGACGTTCGGAGTAGATGACGGTACGCTGCTTGTTCATCACGTCGTCGTACTTCAGCACGTTCTTACGAATCTCGTAGTTACGGGATTCCACGGCCTTCTGTGCGGTGCGCACGCCCTTGGTCACGGACTTGGATTCGATCGGCTGGCCTTCCTCCATGCCCTTGGCCATGACCTGAGCCACGAGCTGGGTGTTGAACAGGCGCATCAGATCGTCTTCGAGGGACAGGTAGAAGCGGGATTCGCCCGGATCGCCCTGACGGCCGGAACGACCACGCAGCTGGTTGTCGATACGGCGGGATTCGTGGCGTTCGGTGCCGAGCACGTACAGGCCGCCAAGCTTCTTGACTTCCTCGTGCTCATCCTTGACCTGGGCCTTAATCTCGTTCAAAGTGCCCGGCCAACGCTTCTCATACTCTTCCGGGGTATCTTCCGGCGAGTAGCCCTCGGCCTTGAGCTTGGCATCGGCGAGGAATTCAACGTTGCCGCCGAGCATGATATCGGTACCACGACCGGCCATGTTGGTGGCCACGGTCACGGAGCCCTTACGACCGGCCACTGCCACGACTGCGGCTTCCTTCTCATGCTGCTTGGCGTTCAGCACCTGGTGAGGGATCTTAGCCACATCGAGCAGGGTGGAGACCACTTCGGAGCTTTCCACGGAAGCGGTACCGAGCAGCACCGGCTGGCCCTTGGCATGCCTCTTGGCCACGTCCTTGACGATGGCGGCGAGCTTCTCCTTCTTGGTACGGAAGATGAGATCGTCCTGATCCTTACGGATCATCGGCTTGTTGGTCGGAATCGGCAGCACGCCCAGCTTGTAGGTGTTCATGAACTCGGCGGCTTCAGTTTCTGCGGTACCGGTCATGCCTGCGAGCTTGTCGTACATACGGAAGTAGTTCTGCAGGGTGATGGTGGCGAAGGTCTGGTTCTCGGCCTTGACTTCCACGCCTTCCTTAGCTTCGATGGCCTGATGCAGGCCCTCGTTGTAGCGGCGGCCCGGCAGGATACGGCCGGTGTGCTCGTCGACGATGAGCACTTCGCCCTGGGTGACGACGTAGTCCTTATCCTTGATGAACAGTTCCTTGGCCTTGATGGCGTTGTTCAGGTAACCGATTAGAGCGGTGTTTGCCGGCTCATACAGGTTGTCGATGCCGAGGAAGTCCTCGACCTTGGTGATGCCCGGATCAAGAATGCCGACGACCTTCTTCTTTTCGTCGACTTCATAGTCCTCGTCGCGGGTGAGCTTCAGCACCAGCTTGGCGAACTGGCGGTACCAACGGGTCACGTCGCCTTCGGCCGGGCCGGAGATGATCAACGGGGTACGGGCCTCATCGATGAGGATGGAGTCGACCTCATCGACGATGGCGTAGTGATGGCCACGCTGCACAAGATCGGCCTTCTCCCACGCCATGTTGTCACGCAGGTAATCGAAGCCGAACTCGTTGTTGGTGCCGTAGGTGATGTCCGCGTTGTACTGCTTGCGACGCTCCGGCGGCTTCTGCTCGGTGATGATGCAGCCTACGGACATGCCGAGGAAGCGGTAGATGCGGCCCATCAGCTCGCTCTGGTAGCTGGCCAAGTAGTCGTTCACGGTGACCACATGCACGCCCTTGCCTTCCAGGGCGTTGAGGTAACTCGGCAGGGTGGCCACAAGGGTCTTGCCTTCACCGGTCTTCATTTCGGCGATGTTGCCCCAGTGCAGGGCGGCACCACCCATTAGCTGCACGTCGAAGTGGCGCTGGCCGAGCGTACGCTTGGAAACCTCGCGCACGGTGGCGAATGCTTCCGGCATGATCTCGTCCAGGCTCTTGCCGTTTTCGATCTGCTGCTTGAACTTCGGGGTTTGGGCCTTCAGGTCCTCATCCGAAAGGGCGGAGATTTCATCTTCCAAGGCGTTCACGGCCTTGGCCACGCCTTCAAGTTTCTTAATCTGGCGACCTTCACCCATGCGTAGGGCTTTGTCAACAATATCGACCACTGGGTTCTCCCTTGATTGATTTCGGTGGTTCCGCGTATCAGAATACCGCTTGTCACCCAGCTTCTCCGATTTTTTCGGCCAAATTACGAAAAAAGGCCGCTCCCCTAATCGGGAAGCGGCCTATGAACTACTCAGTTGTTACTGTATTGCGGTAATCAGTCCTTCTTGACATTCTCCGGAGTGTCGATCTCAAAGACGCCGTAGCTCCAGCCGTGACGGTGGTAGACGACGGACGGACGACCGGTTTCCTTGTTGACGAACAGGAAGAAGTCATGTCCGATAAGCTCCATCTCGTACAGAGCCTCGTCAATGCTCATCGGCTCTGCAATGTGCAGCTTACGGCGGATGACAATCGGCGTATCGCCAACCTGGACTTCCACGGATTCGCCTGGGCCAAGGTCGGAAGCGACTGCGGCTGCCGGGCTGTTGTTCGGCTCCTCCTCGGGCTCTTCGACCTCGGGTTCCGGAGCGGCAACGCCCAAATCGACCGGCACCGGGTTGGTGTAGCCACGACGATGGTCCTTGCGGCGATCGCGGGTGCGGCGCAGACGAAGCGTCAGCTTGTCGAGCGCCATATCCAGTGCACTGAACTCGTCCGTGCTGGAAGCCTCGGCGCGAACCACTGTGCGACCGGCGATAACGGTGATTTCCACGCGCTTGGCGGTATCGGCCTGACGCGGGTTGCCCTCATGGGTCAGCACAATCTGTGCACGCTGAGCATCCGGGGCGATAGCGGTCACACGATTCATCTTGGACTCAACAACATCACGGAACCTTTGCTTGATCTGTGTGTGACGTCCGGTAACGACGATTTCCATGTTGACCTCCTAATAACTCAAGCGGTGTTACCCGCTATATGTGGTCCAAACGGCATCATCACCGCTTGGGTAAGTTTCATTGTAGACGAACATTGCGCGAATCCTTGGCAACTCGCCCAGCGACTCGCTCAAAGCAATATGTTTCTTCGCTGACTCGATTATGAAACAACCCAACACATACACTGAGTATTTGGAAAGAAGTTGATTGAGACCTCTTATACCCCGGGTTCTGTCGTCTGTGGCGCGGACGCCGCAGACGGATGGCCATCCATCTCGACCTGACGTTGCCGCCAAGCTCTAGCAGCCTACCCGATGGCACGGGCGAGCAGCCCTTACCGCCATCTGCTTGGCCTTGCTCCCGATGAGGCTTGCCATGCGGCCTACTGTTACCAGAGGCCCGGTGGTCTCTTACACCGCCGTTTCACCCTTACCCGCTTACGCAGGCGGTCTGTTCTCTGCTGCGCTATCTCTCAGGTCACCCTGGGCGGACGTTATCCGCCATCGTGCTCTATGGAGCCCGGAAGTTCCTCAGCCGTTCCCAATGAAGTTCACGGCCGCGGCCATCAAGAGGTCTCAAGCGTGCAATTATACATATGGTGTGGAGAAGAGTGGAAAACCCGAACACATGCATGTGCCGCCCTCGTTCCGAACTAGAGTGCAGCAGCATCCCACGGGAAAACCGGGGAGCAAGTATCAGTTGATTAATTCAGCAGCTCAGCAGCAACCTCCCGCAGAATCGCCGGATTGTGACCTTTGCGTCCTCCAGCCGACCAAAAGCGGCGTTGACGCACTTGGCGCTCCAAGCCCTCGGTCTTCCGTGCCACCCGTCGCCCCAGCTCCCATGCCGCTTCCTCAAACACACCGTTCTGCTCAGCTTCATCGGTGACTTCGGTTGCCAGCGCACGATCAACACCTTTACGGGCAAGCTCCATCATGGCACCGCGACGGCCCATCATGCGATTCGCACATATGCGCACTACCGATTCCGCATAGTCATGGTCGTTAATGAGATGCACTGCAATCAGACGCTGAATAACACCGTCGACTACGTCTTCGGCATAGCCTTTGCCGAGCAGACGGTCATGCAGAGCCCCCGATGAACGTGGTGCAGCATCCAGCAATCGCAATGCGGCTTCACGACAGGCATCGACATCACCAGAATCTTCGGCAACCGCATTCCCAGCAGACCGTGAGTTCCACGTAGGCGTACCGCGCCTACGTGGAACAGCAATAACCGCCTCGCCTTCATGCGCGGAATCATTGGACAAGCTACGAGCAGAGTCCTCAACAACGCCAAAAGACGAGTCACCTTCCGCTTCTGGCTCACCAGCAGTCTGCAGCACAACCGGGTTGTGCCGCAGAAACGCTTCGGCACTAATCACGTTCAGGCCTTCGCCGGAGTTTCCTTAGCCGGCGCTGCCTTAGCGGCGCGGGCGGACTTGGCTGCCGCAGCCTTACTATCCTTGGCTGCATCCGCTGCTGCGGCCTCGCTAGCTGCCGCCGCGGCTGCAGCCTCCTCATCTTCCGCAAACTGGTCGGATGGTGCAATCAGACCGAACTGCGCCTTGACCTTGTTCTCGATTTCCTCGGTGATGGCCGGATTGTCCTTGAGGAACTGGCGAACCTTCTCACGGCCTTGGCCGAGCTGATCACCCTCATAGGTGAACCAGGAACCGGACTTCTTGACCACACCGACCTGCTGAGCCATGTCGATCACCGAACCCTCGCGGGAGATGCCTTCACCGTAGAGCATGTCGAATTCGGCTGACTTGAACGGCGGTGCCATCTTGTTCTTCACCACCTTGACACGGGTGCGATTGCCCACAGCCTCGTCACCGTTCTTGATGGTCTGGATACGGCGAATATCCATACGAACCGAAGCATAGAATTTCAGCGCCTTACCACCCGTGGTGGTTTCCGGGTTACCGAAGAACACGCCGATCTTTTCACGCAGCTGGTTAATGAAAATCGCAGTGGTGCCTGCTTGGGCGAGCGCGCCGGTCATCTTGCGCAGCGCCTGGCTCATGAGTCGCGCCTGCAAGCCCACATGACTGTCTCCCATATCGCCGTCGATTTCAGCCTTGGGCACCAAAGCCGCCACCGAATCGATGACGATTACGTCCAAGGCACCGGAGCGAATCAGCATATCCGCGATTTCCAACGCCTGTTCGCCGTTATCCGGCTGGGAAACGATCAGCGAATCGGTATCCACGCCGAGCTTGCGCGCATATGCCGGGTCGAGCGCGTGTTCGGCGTCGATGTAGGCCGCCACACCGCCTTTCTTTTGGGCGTTGGCCACCACATGCAAGGCGAGCGTGGTCTTACCCGAGGATTCAGGACCGTAGATCTCCACGATGCGGCCCTTAGGCAGACCGCCGATGCCCAACGCCATGTCGAGAGCAAGGGAGCCGGTGGGAATCACCTCAACATTCTGTTCCGGCCTGTCCCCCAGCCTCATAGCCGAGCCTTTGCCGAAGCTTTTCTCGACTTGAGCCAGCGCGGCATCCAGCGCAGCCTTGCGCTTCGGATCAATCTCGTGTTCGGCCGCACCTGCCGGTTTCTGCGCCGACTTGGTCTCCTGTGCCATGATCTTCTCCTTATCGAAGTCGTGTGCGGTTGGTTACCATCCACCGTATGCAATGGCGACCCAATGCAGCAAGCGCAACCGGCCTTTGTGGTTCCAGCTTGCCGCACACGTCACGCGAAAGCCCGAAAACCTTACTGCCGTATGGCTTCACCAGGTGTTTTCGCGCACCGCACACATGTATGTGGCTTCATTCACTGTGGATAACTATAACCCACTACACGAACATTTGTTCGAAATTCGCGCGCGACACGCCCATACCGTCTCAACAGCTAAGCGGCAGGCAGCGGCGGCGCGTTATGGTCATGCCCCCAACGCTTGGAATCCGGCACTTCCATGTGATCGCACAGCACATTCCACACCACACGCGGCTCTTCGCCGGCATCCAATGCTTCAAGAACCGTCATGTTCGCCAATTTTGGCATACGCTGATCGAGGGCAAGCGAACGCCCGTAGCTGCGGCCGAACACTTCCTCCAGCAATTCCCAAAACTCACGTTCACGCATACCCGATAGTGTGCCACATCCGGCGAACAGGTATCCGCATTCAGCTGCGAACGCATAACAAAGGCGGGCCACGACTTGAAAGTCATATGCCCGCCAAACGTACTGCTCTATCAGCAATGAGCGCTGGATGCAATTACTTGTTTACGGAATCCAAATAATCAGCCACCATGCGCAGCATCTGCGCGGTGCTCACGCCCAGAGAATCCGCAATCGAACTGAGCAATTCGGAGCTCGCTTCCTTCTGGCCACGCTCAACCTCGGAAAGATATCCCAAAGACACGCCGGCCTTCTCGGACACCTCGCGCAGCGTGCGACGATCGCGCGTACGCAGGTCGCGCAGCACATGGCCGATTGCCTCACGCAGAGTCACATCATGCTCATCGGATTCGGCAGCCACGCTCTGCACCGTAGTGCGAGGCTTCACACCGCCCTCTTCTTCCTGCCACATACGCATACGAGCGGCTTCGCGCTCATCCTTGGCTTTCTTTGCAGCCTGAGCCTTAATCACCTGCTGCTGGGCAAACATTACCGCACGGCGCTGGGCCGGCGTCAGTTCGCGCATGCGCGCCACACCCGGCTGCACGCTCATCGGATTCTTGACGGCAACATCCATCTGCTCATTCGCTCGTGTCATCGTTTCCATCGCCGTAGCCCCCTTCCAGGCCTATTCAGTGTTTCCATAAGGTTCAACACCACATGCCCCCGGTTTTATTCCTGAAAAGTTGCTGTAAATAGACTCAAGTTTTACTGATGCGACTATTGCAGCAATCCGTTCAAGTGCTTCAGCACGTTGAACACCGTCTGTAATCGCACCGATTCACGGGTGCCGGAGAGGCGCAGCTCCACGGCTTCGATACGCGGGTTCACGCCGGATGCGGACGTAGCTCCGCCCGCAAGCTCTGCTGGGATGCTGAATCCGATGTACACCAATCCCGCCGGTTTGTCGCCATCTGGGCCGGGGCCGGCCACACCCGTGGTGGAAAGGCCGATGATTCGCTCGCCATACTCCGGCTGTGCGTATAGCTTCGCCGTTGCCGCAGCCATCTGCCGCGCCACCTCGGGATGCACGGCACCTTCACGCTCCAACAAGTCATGATCAACGCCCAATATGGACGCCTTGGCTTTGATGTCGTAGGTGACGGCCGAGCCGAGGAACACATGCGAAGCCCCCGGAATACGCACGAAAGCATCCGCAAGCAGTCCGCCGGTCAGCGATTCGGCGCACGCGATTTTCGCGCTATGTGCCTCGCAAGTCTTCAGAATCCGCACAGCTGCATCATCACAGGCTAGGCGCAGTTGACGCTCGTCCATAGTACTCACCGTTCCCATAGCAACAATCCTCTCTGGGCACACACCCAGCAGTACTTCATCTCGCATAATCAGCTTGCGCACGCATAAGCTCCTGCATACACTAGCCGCTACGAAAATGGGATGCAGCCTAAGCCGCATCCCATCCCACGTTTCCTATATGACCCGAGGCATCGATTTACTTCTCAGCCTTCTTCGGCGCCACAAACGTGTTGTACAGGTACACACCACCGGAGTAGAGGCAGAGCACCAATGCCACGTAAATAATCGTGTACGTCAGGAAGTAGTAGGCGGTGAGCCACAGGGGCGTGGTGGCGCTCGTCTCAAACGTCCACATCGGCAGCAGCAGCATGGACAGGCCAACGCACTGGAACACGGTCTTCAACTTGCCGGGCCATGCGGCGGCGATCACCTTGCCGCCCGGGCGCTCCATGACGAAGAAGCGCATCACGGTGATGCCGATCTCGCGAATCAGAAACAGAATGGTGACCCACCAGCCGAGTTCGCCGAACACGGAGCAGACAATCATGGCGCCACAGGTCAGCAGCTTGTCTGCAATCGGGTCCATGAGCTTGCCCATTTCGGTGACCTGATTGTATTTACGAGCCATCCAGCCGTCGATTTTATCGGTGGATGCGGCGATGATGAACAGCACTGCTGCGACCCAGCGCAGCGTGGTGTTGTCCGCCCCCCATTCGCCGGCCATGACATCCAGTACCAGGAAGATGATCACCAGTACGATGCGCGAATATGTGACCAGATTCGGCGGCGCATTCCATCCGTCAAAAATCGATGCCTTAGCTTTGGCTTCAGCTTCAACCTGCTTACCCGTTGATTCACTACTCATACCGCTCACGTTACCCCCATAGTTCTACCTTGGGTAATCGCGGGCTGATTATCCGGTTAGTATTGCGTGACTCTTAGCCGAAAAAGCACTGAGGGAAAATTTTTACCCACCTTGATTTTCGCCCTTAGAATGCAAACAACACAGACAACGGAACACAGCGGCAACCGCACGAATACATGCGACTGTCGCTCAAACAAGGAGGCGGCATGAGAGTACTGCATACATCCGATTGGCATATCGGGCGCCGGTTCAAGGGCGTGAGTTTGCTGGAATATCAGCGCAATGCTTTGGCATGGTTGATTGAGCTGATTCAACGCGAGCATGTTGAGGTACTGTGTGTGGCCGGCGATGTTTATGATCTGTCCATGCCGTCGAGCGACGCGGTGCGACTGTTCAATGAGATGTTCGCGCAGCTTGGCCATGTGAAGGTAGACGGTAAACCATTGGAAATCATCATGACTCCGGGCAATCATGATTCCGCTGTAAGGCTCGGCGCCGGCGCTGCACTGATGCAGCCGAATATCCATATGCGCTGTGAAATCGATGGTATTGCCGAGCCGGTGCTGATTGAACGCGGCAACGAACGATTGGCCGTGTACGCACTGCCGTATCTCGACCCGGATGCTGCGCGCTCCCAGTTGCAAGGCATGCTGGATGAGCATGACATCGATTACCATATTCCTCGCTCTCATGAGGGCATGATGAGGGCGGCGCTGGAGCTGATTACCCGCGATATTGCGCAGCAACGAACTCGATGCCCACAGTTGACTGCACTGTTGATGGCTCATGCGTTCGTCAGTGGTGCGCAGTCCTGCGATTCCGAACGCGCAATCACCGTGGGCGGTCTGGATAGTGTGCCTGCCGAACTGTTCTCGCATTCCGGTCTGGATTATCTGGCGCTGGGACACTTGCATCGTCCGCAGCGGGTTTCGATTCCTGAATTACCCGTGGAACAGTCCACGTTTGCGCTTGATCGCACGCCTCAGGCTCGGTACAGCGGTTCGCTGCTCGCCTATTCGTTCTCCGAAAGTCTTGATCCGCCACAGGTGGGCAACGGGAAAAGTGTGGTGCTGTTCGAGGCGACGGATGCTGGAGTAAGCGGTTTCGACACAGTGACGGTTGATTCCAAAGAACCGCCGTTCGCACAGTTGGAGGGCACGCTGGAGGAGATTCAAGGCAATGCGGCAGAGCACCGCAATGATTGGGTGTCGGTCAACGTGCATGTGAGCGAGTTCCCGCAAGGGCTGTACCAGAAAATTGATAGCTGGTATCCACATGCGTTGGAGAAAAACGTGATCTATGACCGCACGCCAGGCAACGAGCGCAGCACCACCATCGATTTGCGCAACGTGACCTCTGAAGCGGAAGTACTCAATCGATTCGTGCTGGATCGGCTCAACCGCGAACCGGATAAGGCGGAGCAACGAGTACTGCAGTCCACGATTGAACGAGTGCGCAAACAGTATGCGGAATATGCCGGCGGCAATGCTGTCGGTGCACATGATGAAACGATGACCGATAGTGATGAAGGAGTGTTGCGATGAAACTGATTGCCATGAAATTCCGGGGCGTGGGCCCGTACAAGGGTGAGTTCGCCATTGATTTCGCCGCGCTGACCAGTTCGCACATGTTTTTGATCGACGGCGAGACCGGTGCCGGTAAAACCACGATTTTGGATTGCCTGACGTTTGCCCTGTATGGCGGCACGTCCGGGGCAACGTCCAGCGGCGAGGAAACGGAATCGAAGCAACGTTTTCGTTCGCGTTTTCTTATGAACGAACGTACGGAAACCTATGTTGATCTGATCTTCAAAGCCGGCAACGACTACTACGAGATTCGTCGCACGCCTTCGTATGATCACCCCACACTCAACGGCAATAAGCCCACCACCAGGCACTCGTCCAAGGCCACGCTCTTGCACATCAACCGTGGCCTTCAGGCCGTGATTGAGGAGAGGATTAACGACCCGGAACGATATTTCGACTATGCGCAGGAGAAAAACCATGCGGAGGCGGTTGCTTCAAAAGAAAAGGAAGTAGGCGTTCAAATCACGCGACTGATCGGCCTGAATCGCAAGCAGTTCAGCCGTACGATCATGCTGGCGCAAGGGCAGTTCGCTGAATTCCTGAAAATGAAGCCGGAGGATCGTACCGGGCTGGTCAAGGACCTGCTGGGTGCGGAAATCTATCAGCAGATTCAGGACGATTTGAATGAACAGCGCAAGGCGTTGCAGGGCACGGTCAACGACAATGCCTCCAGTTTGAAGAGCCAGATCGCGAATGCACGCGTCATCGCCGATCAGATAGTGAGTCCTGATATCGCCGCGCAACCCGGCGCACAGCACGATCCGCAGCAGCTGGATGCACTGTCGGAAGAAGCACAACAAGCACAACCGGTGGATACACAACATCCTAATACCCAACAGTGGGGTTTGAATGATGCCGAGCAGCTTGACTACCCGGTGCGCTCGGCCAGCGAAATTCATGATGCCCTTACCGATACGATTACCAACGTATCCGCAACACTCAAGCAGCTCGTGAAAGACGGAGAATCCGAGCAAGAGCAAGCCCAGAAGGACGCTGAATCAGCCCAACGCCGCAGGCAGACAGTTGAGCAACTGCGAGGCTATGCACTGCAAGAAAAAGAAGATCTTGATGCAGTCCATAATCTTCACGCCCGGCACAATGCATACAAGGAATGGAAGCACCGGATTGCTTCTTCCGACGAAGCGCAACCCATTATCGACAAGCACCATGAATTGATGCGCGCTGAAAAAGCTCACGAACAACAAGACGAGCAGCTGAAGGACACACAGGATATGCTCGACGCATATCCTCCCCGCGCAACCCTCGAACAGGAGCGTGATGCTGCCACCGCAGCAGGCGCCCGAGAGAAGGATGCACTTGTCGCACTCGAACAGGCAACAGCACATCAGCATCTGGTTGAGAACGCCAAGGAAGCGCAACAGCAATATGAGCAAGCAGCAACACATCACGCTCATGCCCAGAGCGCTTTGCAAGAGTGCGTCGAAACGTTGCAGTCGTTCAGAAGCGCTGATGATATTCAGGCGGAGATTACACAGGCCAACCAGCGTCTCGGCGGTCGAAAGGGACTTACTGACCAACTGGAGCATAGTCGCAAAATGCTCCAATATGCCGAGGAAGCGCAACAGTTGGCGGATGAAACGATTCCCGCCACACGCAAGAAGCTTGACGAGGCAGAACAGCATGAAGAGGACGCTCAGCGCACACTGGAAACGATGCGCGCAGCCATCTTGCGGTCCGGTGCCGCACAATACGCAGAGGGTCTTGCCGAGGGTCAACCCTGCCCGGTATGTGGCAGCACGCATCATCCGCAGCTTGCGAGCCAACCGGATTCCTCGGTAAGTCAGCAGGAGTTGAAAGCTCTGGAAAAGCGCTATGAGGATGCCCGTGAGAGCACCGAAAAGCTTCGCAATACGCTTACTGGCCTCTCCAACACATTGAGTGCCAAACGCGAACAATCCGAACAGCTTTCCATTGAACAGGCTCAGCGGAATATCGAAGAAATCCAGCAGCAACTCAACGATTTGGATAGCACGGAACAGCACCTTGTCCGATTGCAAGACGAGCTTCACTCCGTTAACAAGGCCACGCAAGCTGTCAACGATGCGAAAACAGTTCAGGCCACGGCGGAGGAAAGCGAACATAACGCACAGAAGCGGCTCAACACAGCGGTTCAGGATGCCAAGGGCTATACCGATGAGTCCGTACGCAAGGAACGCGAGCAAGCCGAGAACGCACGAGATACGGCTCAAGAGCAGCAGCAACGAGCCAAGAATTTGCAGCGCAAGCTTGACGAGCTCGATGCGTTGGAGAAACGTCACGCCGAGCAGCGAGCCACATGGAACGAGCAACAACGCCAGATCAAGGAAATCCAGCAGGCAATCGACGGGCTGCTTACCGCTAGCCAGTTCTCCACGGTTCTGGATGCTTGCAATGCCGCTCTGGATGAGCAGCAGCGGGAGGCACTGCAGACATCCGTCGAACAGTACGATACGGAAGTCACGGAGGCACAGGCTCATCTGCAACGCACCCGTGAGGAATTCCGTCATGCCATAGCAGATCTCGATGATGCCATGAAACAAGCACTCGATCTTGCATCCGTTACCAAGTCCGCAAAGGATGATTCCACAACGGCAGTCTCCGCAGATGCGGTGGCATACTGCGATGACGGAACGCTCACCTCTTTGGGTAACGCTGTAAGCCAGCTCGATCTCGATACGTTCCAAGAACAGGAGCAGCAAGCCACCGACCGTCTCACCAAGGCGAACACTGCCTCCGGTAGTTTGCAGACCGTGAGCAGCACCTGGCATGCTGCCGCCACGAAACTCAAGACAAGCGTCACCACATGGCAGCAGTCAGTAACGAAGTTCGAACCGTTGCAGCGCATGGCATCTCTGGCGAACGCGGATCAGAACTCCCCTTCCGCAGACAAGCGGAAAATGTCGCTCATCACCTTCGCCGTAACCGAACGATTCCGCGATGTGCTCGACCGTGCGAACGATCTGCTGAACGATATTCAAGGTGGCGTGTACGAACTCCAATTGGATCAGGACTCTGAACAGAGTACAGCCGGCAGTAAGAAGCTGGGATTGGCCATTACCGTATTCGACCGCAGAACCGAGGAGAAACGTAGCACGGCCACACTTTCCGGCGGCGAGACATTCTTCGTGTCGCTCGCTTTGGCGTTGGCGTTGGCGGATATCATCCAAGCGGAAAACGGCGGCATCGCCATGGATACGCTGTTCGTGGACGAGGGATTCGGCTCACTGTCCGAGGAGTATTTGGACGATGTGATGGACATGCTGCGCCGCATCGCCAAAACACGCGATATCGGCATCATCTCCCACGTCGGCATCTTGAAAGACCAGATTGCTGAGAAAATCTCCGTCAGCCGCGTCACCCCCAACGGCGAAAGCCGCTTGGAGGTGCTGGCGTAGGCTGATAGCAGCCGCATCATCTATGTGATGCAGTCATATGCACTCATAACAACACCGCATAAGCAGCACTGCACTGCATAAAACAGCACCATATAAGCAGCATATTCCGGCAGCCAAGGCAGCAACCGTATGCGGATCGTAATCCAACTGATTACGATCCGCATTGTTATTGCTATCAGGATTCCTCAAAACCAGAGTTGTGCAGTTTCAGGTTCTTGGCGTTATCGCTGATGATGCGGATGGCATCGTCGTCAAAGCCACTGGGTTTTTCAGCGTGAATCTCCAAGCTCAGGGAGATGCTTGCGCCGGCGAACCGAAGCTGATCGAGGATACCCTCAGTAATACGCGCAAGGTCACGGTTCAGCGAATCCGGATCAAGCGTGGCAGTACCGTAGTAGCGCTTCTTCTTTACCGACGCCGGCTCAACCACCGTAGGCATCACACTGTCATTTGGTTCTTTTGGCTCAACCAGCTGCGCATCAGATACTCCGTTTTCTGCCTGATGCAGAGTTGGTTCTTGCCCCTGAGCGTCATGTGACGCTATGAGCTCTCCGGTCTCAGCTTCAACATGGGACTGTTTATCGGCCTCATGCCGAACACGAGTCGCATTCCAATCGGCCATCGCCACATCCCAGTCCACGATGAGTGTGGAATCGGTCACCCGCACCACGGCATGGGCGTTGGTTTCACCAGGAATAACGAGGTTCTGGAAGAGACCATCATCGTACCGACCGGATGCGATGGCAAATCGATCATCACTGGTTAGTACGGCACTGGGCGCTTCTTCGATGGCATGGTTGAACACTTCGCGATCAACCAGTCGCGGCATATACGGGAATCTTGTGATGCACTCCCACACCGTCTTCGCCGACAACACACCATTCACGAATGCGGAAGCGAGGTAATCATGAATGGCATGGCCCAATTCACTTGCCGCCCATACCGGTATGAGCTGTTCCTCATTCTGTAACCTGCTTCCCGTACGCTCGGCCAATGAGTCGCCGCCACTGTCCGAAATGCGCATATCGGCCAACCGGTACGCACTCTTGGGGTCAATCTGCTCAGGATAAATGCACCAGCAGTACGCGTTACGGACGCGATCAGTCAGCGTCTTGTCGAATCCAGCCAAGGCATTCTTGGCCTGTTCCACCTGCTGTCGGGTGAGATTTAGCTGCACTTCGTCTTCAATCACGTGCTTCCACCCGAGATAGGAGCGGGCGGCATCCTCCGCAAAGCCAAGCGCGCTGCGGTCCGCTGCGAGGAACACCAACATATTGCGGTTGGCTCGCTGAGCGGAGCCACGATGCTCTATCGCATCACGCACCCACTGCTTCACATCGGACGCTTCGCCTTCGCCTTTGGCCATAGCCCACTTCGGGTGCATGACAACAAGCGTGATCTGGTCGGTATCCGGAATACCATCAGTACCTTCCGGAGCAACGCAGACACGGCGGAATTTGCCACGCCGAGCCGATGAGCCTTCCGGCTGAAGCCTACGCACGATTTCGTTGTACACGCTTGCCGGATCCTCACGCAGACGGTCGGCATAGTCACGAGCCGTCTTGGTGATGGATGGTTGCAGGCTATAGCGGTATGTGGAGCCTTCCACAAAGAAATATGTGGAACGCTGCTCAAGTTGGCTGACCGCCGTACCAAAGTTACCGTACACATCCCCGGGAGTGGCTGTGCCCAGCCACACATACTGCACACCGAGGCCCCTATTGGGCAGTCCTGCACGTGGCGCGGATCCCATGAACACTGCACGCGAAATACGCTGGGTGAGCGAACGCTGACCAAGCGCAGGCCTGTCATTGTCGATTTGCGCGGCCGTAGATTGCAGGCCAGACACATCTGTATCGATGATGGTTTTCCACGAATCAGGCAGATACTGGGCAAGATTCGAGTAAATGGTTTCAGAATCCAACGGAACAAAACCAGGGAGAATCAGCGGGTTTTTATCATCACCTGTCCACAACTCATGAATGATGGACGAGACCAGCGTCAGCACGCCACGCGTGCGCTGGAAATTCTCCAGACTCGACCAATCCTCATAGAGACGATCCAAGAGCTCCGGATGCAACGGGTATGAAGCACGAATGCGCTTGTCATAATCCGCACTGGTCACATCAGTCGGATACGTCTTCGGGTCAGCGCGGTACATGTCCACAAAACGCTTGGCCGTGAGTGCGATTTGTGCCTGTGCTTCCGCGTCAGGTTCCTCGAACAGACGCTTGCGCACGATTTCGAACGATTCGTCGCGCGTGGATGGCCGCCATTGGTCAGCTTGGCGACGCACGATCATCTGCAATCGTTTCAGAGCTTCCTGGCCATTCTCGCCGCCAACTTCCAGATTGGAGGCCTTACCACCATCCTCGGATGCAGGAATGGAGACAACAAGCATGCAATGCGGCACTGATGCCGCAGCCTCGGTCAGCGTCTGTGCGAACGTGAACTGGTCATCGAACGTGCCAGCAGGAAGATCGTCGCGACCAACCAACTGCTTGGCATACGCCACCCATTCGTCGATGAGGATGAGGCACGGGCTGTACTTGCGCAATAGTCGGTCGAGGGAATCCGCCGGCGGCTTGCCTGCGATGTCGTTTTCCGCCACCATCGCATAGCCTTCCGCACCGCCGAGCTGCCATGCGAGCTCACCCCAGATGGTATGTACTTGCGTACCGTCCGGTTTGATGCTTGGCTTGGCAACATTGAGCTGATTACCGACGATAGCGGCACGATGCACTGCACCTGGAGCCCACACCGGTACGCCGAGACCTGCCACAAGATTTTGCACATCGGACGACAGCTCAACAACCGATTTATCGCCGAACAAATGGTACAGCGCAAGCAGCGAGTGGGTTTTGCCGCCGCCAAAGTTCGTCTGGAGATTCACCACTGGCGAGCCGCTGTTGTCTCCTACCAAGCGTCGGATGGCACGCGTGAGCAGGTCGCGCAGGCCCTCGGTCAGGTAGGTACGGTTGTAGAACTCGACCGGATCACCATAGGCATTGCCCGGCACACACGAGGTCTGAGAAACCGCCACATCGTAGAGATTCGCCGCAAACTCGGACGCGGTGAACCGACCCGTGGCCACATCCATATGCGGCGTGATGACTTCACGCCACGGTTTCATGCCTTGCGTGGGATCTATAGAAATAATTTTGCGCTGGCTGGCCTTGCGCGTGTGATCCTCGTACACGGTACGTTGCAACGTGTCGCGCAACTTCCGCACATCGGCAGCGGAATCCGGCGCGTTGACGGCGTTCAGCAGCAGCTCGATGGTACTCAGGGCACGAATGGTCTCGTCCGAGGTAAACGGCTGGCTATGCGCCCACTGGTTTCGTGTCTCCCTCAGCTCGGATGCATACGACTGCTGGGCACGGGAAAGAATGCTATTAAATTCACGCCCGTACTCGGTAATGGCACGAAGCTGCACCTGCACATCATTTTTGCTCAGCGTTCGCAGTGGGGTGCCGTATCGCTGCTGGTCGGCTCTCGCCCACGCGTCTGTCCAATCCGGCGTATGGAATACGCTTCGCATTACCTCATCGACCGGGTCCACCAATCCTTCGGAAAGGAAGTCGAACGCTTTGCCGACACGGTCCCTGTTATTGATTGCCATGATGGAACTCCTTTATCCCGAATTCTTCCGCCTATACGTCCAATTCGCCCTGAAGCGGTGGTCGAACTACAGTCTCCTTGGATGACATAACCGACAGATCGTCCCACATGGAGACAAGACTGTTGAAGCGGATGGCTCCCTCAGTATCTTTACGTTTTTCGGCTTCGTGGTACATGCGGAAGCCCAACGCGCGAATATCCTCCAGAGACAGTAATTCACCAGCCTCAGCCATAACGGGAGCGACCTTATCCATGCCATTGGAATCAAGGATTCCAGCCATGCGCACACAGGCTTCCCAGAGGCTCACATGGTCGTCCTGCAAGGGCTTCCAGTTCACGTCATTCATCTCATCAGGTGTGAGCAGACGGGATTTGCCACCAGCAGCCTCGAACATACCGCCGCGAACCAGAGCATCGGGAGAAGTACCGCAGGCACGAGCCAACTGGTCAGCCATACCTGTGTTCTCCTGATTCCAACCGTATGACTGGTACCACTTCACGGCGAAGCGTGTATCGGGATCATAGCCGGAGTCCGCATCGCCCATGACCTCATCGACAGTGCGGTTGATGATTTCCAATGCTTTCTGGACAGGCATATCCGAACCGTCCGCTTCACGGATACGGGAGTACCGCGAATACACGCTGATACCCGGCCCAATGGCAGCCTGACTCAGATCGACGGGGTCGATGCCAGATGCCATCAATGTACGCAGTTCCTCAGTTAGTTCCGAACGCAGCACGCTGTTGAAGATACGCATTGTCACCGATGGAGCATCAGCAGAACGGGGACGGCAAGCAAGGACGATGGAGGAAGCGAGGGCGTTGGTTCCAACGCTTATCATGCGTCCGCCTCGTTCACTGCGAACCGGCAAGGTTGCCGTAATCTCCCATCCTGCTTTGATGAGACCATCAAGCAATGCATACCAACCCGTCGAGGTACCACTCTTCTCGTCCTGTTGCTTGTATGCGTAATACACCGTCATCGGCACATCAAGATTCGCCGTCTCTCGGATGTGTGCGAACACGTGGTTAAAACCATCCACAAAGAACTCGGCAGCGCCCTCCTTGCCACCATGACGGTATGGATTGGCGACCAGCTCCTGCGCCTTCGGCGTGAGCATCGTACGAACCGTGGACGGCAGCACGTCCTTCAGCATGCGCCGCAGCCACACATAGAAATAGTCCGACAGATCCGAGTAGCCGATGTTGTCGTAGTACGGTGGATCGGTGGACACCGCAACATTCGCGTAATTCCGCGTGGCCGCATCCGCCTGATGAGCCTCACACTGCGGACGCGCTGGTACATTCTGAATAGCCTCAGCGACCCAACCTATCTGACTGAGGATATTCCCAGAAGAAGAGGAAAACGGGTTAGTTTCCGCATAATCCCACGCCATAGGTATCGCCTGACGAGCAAAAACATTACGCAAGCCTTCACGATTGATATTCCAACCACAAATAGACGAGCTGTAATCGGTCTGACGGCTGACAGCAAGGGCTAGGTACACACTGATGGCATCCGCATACGCCTGCGCACCGGTGCCGCCCACATCCAGCGGCTCGCCCTGCGGCATGCCCTTGGCCAACGCATCCGCAAGTACCTGCTCGCGGACATCGGAGACAGTATCTGCGAGTGTCGTCAATACCGTCAACTGACGGTTCGTGAACAGGTCAGCAAACTCCGTCATACCGTAACGGAAAACATTTATTCGACCCGGCCAATCAAAGATGTCCCCATCTGGGTAGTCATCGGGTTTTCCACACATTGCGGTTATTGATTGTTGTTCATCTGCTGACAAATACAAGCGACCTCTACCGCCATCCGCAACAATAGCCATGAGCTGACTACCAATACGACCTTGCTGTCCCTCTTCGCGGATGTACTTAAAGTCAATAGGCGTTCCGTCAACAATGGAAATAGCACCCTTACGATTGACGGTTCCCTCGTCGTCACCCTTCGGCCCATCAGCATTATGCTGAACCTCGTAATGAATCTTGCCGTCCTCGACGATGGGCTTAATCCAAGCCTCGTGCCCCTTCTTCTTGCTGAGCCACCACGAACGGACAAGAGGAACCTGAACGGGATTCGCAGGATTCGGGTTGGTGACGGTACGTGCCCAAATCCAAGCGATGACGGTGTGCTCCTCGCCGTTCTCGTCTTTGACCTTGGGATACAGATGACCAACCTTCGCGAACGCCTTGTCGCGAAGCATTTTGCCGTAGTAGCGGATGTCGTCCGCCATGCCTTCGGCACGGTCCACCGAGGAAATCCTCGATTCTGGATTGACGGATGGTTGTCCGCAGAAACGCGCCGGAAAATCGATAAGCGCCTTGTTGAGGATTACCGGCAGCGGGTTCAGATCAGAGGCATGCGATTCCAGCCCGAGTCGCTGTGCTTCGAGCGGTATCGAACCGCCACCCGCGAACGGGTCGAGCACCGAGACCCCCCCCCGGGCACGATTCGGTAATCAAACGGTTGGCTTCACGGTACAGTTCAGCATCATTGATGTTCTCCCAACGAGCCAGACGTTCCATCAACCGATACAGTCGGGAACGTTCGGCATCCTGCGCTTCCACCGTGGGGAACTGTTCAGGGTGAGAAGACGGATCATCAACCAGTTGAGCGAACAGAATCGAACGAGTCGTAGCCAACGGGCGACGTGCCCAATACAAGTGCAACGTGGATGGGAGGCCGTGACGCAACGACTTCTCGCGAGCGGATTCCTCATTGATCTTCTTCAGCGGAATGCCCGTCTCAATAAGTTTCTTCCTGCGCGGCGCGTCCGTCATCACTAGCTCCTCACTTCCAGCACAACAATCTATTAAGGATTATTAAGGAAATCAGCACAAATTCCAAACGCCCACGCCGGCACATCGCCAATCATTAAAGAGTCTGTCGCACATTACTATCGCATGAACCCGGTTATCGAATGACTACTGGATCATATCCCCTGTTCCAGTAATCGGCTAACTGTTCATTGAACGATCGAGTCGACTGGGCTGGAGTGATGTGGCTGAATGCATCCCTCACATATCGGATAGTGTCGTGTTCCTGCCCGTCAGGACTCACACGGACAAGTGCAAGCCTGTGCCTATCACCTTGCGACTGCGCAAACGCCACTTCATTGGCGGTCACTGTGAACGTGTCCGCTTCGGGCAGGTCGATACGGCCTTTGACCTCAATGAAGTATGCACGACCTTGAGCGTCGGTGGAGCGAATGTCAAAACCCTTGTTGCTATGCGGCATCTCGGTTGGCGTATGGCCCAAACGACGTTCCACACGCATGGCCAGTGCAATGGCACGGCGGTCAACTTCTTCGGTTGATTGAGCAAAAGGTTTGGATTTCCTGATTGCCGTCGATGGTGTAATCAGCCGTTCAGGAACGATAAGCGCCATACCGCGAATAACCGCTGGCTTGGCCCGAAGCAGAACGTCCTCAGTCAACTCCCTTTCACGCTGACCAAGCCGTTCTTCCATCTCCTTGGCATGTTTCATGGCACGACCTGCGCTCATGTGCTTGCCATACTTGCCATGAAGTTCTTCATCATGGAGCCTGTTGTATTCGCCATACCAGTAGCTGATTTCCGCACCGAGTCGATCCTTGACCTGAGTGAGCACATGCTCGTTCTCAGCGCTTTTGCGAGCTTGCAGCTCGGCGAGTCTGGGCTTGGTGCCTTGTTCGTACACCATGCTGCGCATTACATCGGTATGATCAGCGTGGAGCCAGGAAGAATCAAGCAGTTGCGTAACGGCTCCGCTCTCCTCATCGCGTGGGCGATCATAATCCAAATACGGCGGTGCGGGAGAAAACGCCGGTTTATCATGCTCCCCGAGCTGAAGATAATCGAAATGCCTAGAGATGGCATCACCCTTCACGTCCGTGATTGTTTGTTCAGCGGCAACCATCAAGGTCGGCTCGTCAGGTTGCGTATCGGTACGATCCACGAATACCGTGCCATGGTCCAGAGTCTCGCCATATTGGTCGATGATGAGATTAGTGACGGCGTCGAGCAATGGCACGCCAGGCGCTATCAGCAGCGCATCCGGCTTGCCCTGTCCAAGATGTGTGAGGCGAGGTTCAAACGTGATGCGTTCATAGGCATCAGCAACCGTATGATGCCTGTCGATCTGCTCGGCGCGCTTGCGTATGGCAACTGGCACGTGGGTCAATTCCCAACGATTCGTTTCACGTTGACGTGCCATGCCTCCGAGGCGTTGGAAAGCAGACAGGAAGAACGCTGAAATATAACCCGGCTGGAGCTTGCGTTCGCGAGTCTTTTCCATCAGTTCACGTACTTCGCGCACATTGAGGCTGGGGTACATCTCTGGATGAGCGGATCGTTCGCTGATAAGCCCATCCAATCCTTGCTGCACGCTGCTGTCGATGACCTGGTCAAGTTTGGCTTGCACCTGCGGATCATCGCCGTATTGGATAGCTTGAATCATCAGATCCTTCAATGGCTTGCCGTCGAATGCCCTGCCATCACCCAATACGTTGAACAAGCGACCGCTGTAGGCTTTGCCTATCGTTTCAATCTTGCCCAGTAGTTTGCCATAGACTTCACCCTCGCGGGTATTCTTCGCTACGAGGTTCCATAAGAAGCAGGTGCGCTTCTGCCCGATACGGTGAATACGACCGAATCTTTGCTCGATGCGGTTCGGATTCCATGGCAAATCATAATTGACCATCAAATCAGCGCGTTGAAGGTTCAGCCCCTCACCTGCGGCATCCGTAGCCACAAGAATACGCACTGCAGGGTTACTGACGAACCGTTCCTGCACTGCCTTACGCTCATCACGGTTCATACCACCATGAATCACCGTTACCGCTTCAGGCTGCCCCAACAGCGAGGCGACACGGCGTGATAGATACGTGAGCGTATCCCGATGTTCAGTGAAAATAATCATCTTATGCGGCAGCTCGGCGGTACCCGAATCCAGAACGTGATGTTGGAGGATATCGGCGAGCTGTGACCATTTCGCATCCACGCCGGCGACACGAACCTCTTTGGCTTTGGCAACAAGATCATTCAGCACGCTGATTTCGTCAGCGAGTTCCTGCCCGGTGCGAGCTGCCGTGGCGGAGTCCACCACTTGATCAAGTTCCAATTCGAGTTGACCTTGCCCGTTCTCATCAGTCTCATCCCACAAATCGTCATAATCATCGACATCTGTTGGCTCATTGACTGACGGCTCAAATATTGCGGCAATGGCTTCTGGATTCTCCTTGATGCGACGCAACAAATCCGAGAGCCTGTCGCGACGGCGAATCAATGATTGGAGAATCGCTTCGGGACTCGATGCCAATCGACGTTGCAGAATAGTCAAAGCGAAGCCGATACTGTTGGCTCGCCGTCCATCAGCCTGCAGCAGTTTAGCGGCCGCGTTCATGCCAGAGCGCACGTAATTCGTCACATCCCGATACAAACCGGCCTCACCTGGCGATAATGCATACGACACGGTTTCCGCACGGCGTTCCGGGAACAGTGGTTTGCCGTCAAAGGTACGCAGATCTTCCTTGACCATGCGACGCATCAAGCCTTCGGTATCAGTATGTTGGTGACGTGACGGCTTATACAGTCCCGCGAACCGGCCACGGTCCAGCAATGACATGAACAATTGGAAATCCTGTTCCTTACCGGAATGCGGCGTGGCTGTCATCAGCAGTAGGTTTTCCGCTGTCTCAGCCAGCATCTCCCCTAGCCGGAACCTATTGGTGCGATCCAGATCACCATACTGGTTTTTGAAATGAGCACTCATGCGATGGGCCTCATCCACAATGGCGATATCCCAATGCACTTCGCCGATCATGTCGCTCAGTTCATCATTGCGTGCAACCTGGTCCATGCGGATAATAAGTCGGTCATGATCACGGAATGGATTGCCCGACGGGGACGTGAATCGCATAGCGGGATTCATCACTTCGAAGTCAAGCGAGAATTTCTGCGCGAGTTCATCATGCCATTGTTCAGCCAATCCACCCGGACAGACAATAGCTACGCGTTCAGCTGCCGAACGAAGCAGCATCTCCTTGATATAGAGACCGGCCATGATGGTTTTGCCGGCACCCGGATCGTCCGCCAACAGGAATCGCATGGGCACTTTGGGCAGCATATCCTCATATACGGCACGTATCTGATGAGGCAACGGGTCGATATTCGATGAATACACCGCAGCCATCGGATCATACAATGCAGCGTAATGAATGCGCAGCGCTTCGGCAGCCAGACGGAAATCATCCGGATCCGCATCGAAACGAGGACCGTCGTTTTCTCCGCCCGACAGGGAGCACGCCGCAGCAGCATCCGCATCGATTATTTCCCGACGAATAGTACCGTCCGGCATGGCATACACCACATCAATAGCATTACCTACCGGGAAAGTCGCCACTACTTTTACGAGCTGGTGTGGCACCAATCCGCGAATGCAACTGTTCGGCGTGATCTCCTCAAGCTTCATAGGCCGTCGCTTACTCTCCGCCGAGTTCGCATTGGGCGGGGGCCGAAGGAGTCAAAGACGTGGTTTCGCCGCGGATGAAGGCAAGGACCTGCGGCAGGTCCTGCGGCTGTACCAGCACTTCTCGTGCCTTCGAGCCTTCGGACGGGCCCACCACACCACGCGATTCCAACAAATCCATGAGTCGACCGGCCTTGGCGAAGCCGACGCGGAGCTTACGCTGCAGCATGGAGGTGGAACCGAACTGCGAGGTGACCACAAGCTCGGCGGCCTGCAGCAACACGTCCATATCGTCGCCGATCTCCTCGTCTATATCGGCGCCGCCCTTCTTCTCGGCTTCCTTGGCCATCTCCTCAATGTCTTCGCGGTACTTCGGCTTGCGCTGCGTGCGTACGAATTCCACAGCCTTGCGAATCTCCGATTCGGACACCCAGGAACCCTGCACACGAATCGGCTTGGCGGAGCCCATCGGCAGGAACAACGCGTCGCCCTGACCGATCAGGGTTTCCGCGCCCACCGTATCCAAAATGACTCGGGAATCCGTAGCCGAGGAGGTAGCGAACGCCAAGCGGGAAGGAATGTTGGCCTTGATGAGACCGGTCACCACGTCCACGGACGGGCGCTGCGTGGCAAGCACCAGATGCACGCCTGCCGCTCGCGCCAACTGCGTGATGCGCTGAATGGAGCTTTCCACATCGTTCTTGGCCACCATCATCAAATCGGCCATCTCGTCCACCACCACAAGGATGTACGGGTATGGAGCCACCTTGCGCTTGGAGCCAAGCGGCGCATGCACCTTGCCGGCGCGTACGGCCTCGTTGAAGTCCTTGACGTGGCGGAATCCGAAGTATTCCAGATCAGAGTAACGCGCGTCCATCTCCTTGACCACCCATTCCAATGCCTGCGCGGCCTTCTTCGGATCGGTGATGATCGGAGTCAACAGGTGCGGAATGCCCGCATAAGCGGACAGTTCCACGCGCTTCGGATCGACCATGATCAGACGCACCTGCTCAGGTGTGGCACGCATGATGATGGAGGTCAACATCGAGTTGATGAAGCTCGACTTACCGGAACCGGTGGCACCAGCCACTAGCAGATGCGGCATCTTGGTCAGGTCGGCGGTCACGAAGTGGCCCTCCACATCCTTGCCGATACCGGAAAGCATCGGGTTCGGATCATTCACGGCCTTATCGGAACGCAACACGTCACCCAAGTGCACGATCTCGCGATCCTCGTTCGGAATCTCAATGCCGATAGCCGATTTGCCGGGAATCGGCGAAAGGATACGCACATCGGAACTGGCCACCGCATACGCGATATTGCGCTGCAGGTTGGTGACCTTCTCCACCTTCACACCGGGGCCAAGTTCCACCTCATACTGGGTCACGGACGGGCCGCGCAGGAAGCCCACCACCTTGGCATCCACGTTGAACTGTTCAAACGTGGAAGTCAGCGCACGAATCACACGATCATTGGCGGGCGTGCGCATCGCATGCGGCTGTCCCTTGGTCAGCAGGTTCAAATCAGGCAACTGGTACGGGCGATTCTCATCATCATCGGCAGCCGCATCACCATCAGCGACCGCACCGGATTGGCCTACGCCGCTGCCATCCGCATCAGCACCTGCATATGGTGCCGTAGCATTGCCAGCATTACCAGCCGCACCGGCAGCTGCAGCGGCCGCACTCAGCGCCCATGGATCGTTTGCCGCAGCACCGGACGGCATCGCCACAGTCGCACCACCGCTGACAACACGCGGCACAGCGGCACCGGCAGCGCCAAGCGCCGCGTCTGCCGCGGCCCCGCTCAAAGCCGTAGTCGCGCCGACTGCATCATCGGCAAGCGGCGCATCACCCGCCACATGCGGGCGACCATCATAGGCGGACGAGGCAATCGTGCGGCCGCCTACACCAGAGCCAGTACCATGCGCACCCGCACCATCCAAAATCTCACCGGTCGACGAATCCACCACTGGGGTTTCCGCAGTGGCACCATGCTGGCTTGCCGCACGATCGAAGGGATCATCGGCAGCATAGCGATCCAGTCGCTTATCATCCTCATCCTTGGATTTATGCCCAAACAGACGGGTAAACCAACCAAACTTGCCGTCGCTCTCCCCCTCGTCGGCATCCTCGTCATCCGTGCCATCATGAGCGGGCACACCATCGGCGAACGCCAGCGTGGCATCGCCCAGACGTACCTCGTTCGGGAACTGCGAGCGACTGCCGTCCGCATCATCATCCGCAGCCTCATCCTTGGGCTTGTATGGTTTGCGCTGAACCATCGCCAGCAGTTTGCGCGCTTCCTCAGGCAGATCGGTCACATGTGTGCCGGTGATCATCAGCAGCGAGAACAGGCCGAACACCACGAACACCACGATGGCGAACGCGGCGGAAAGCCCCCACGCCAATGGAGAGCCGAGGAAGAAGCCGAACAGGCCACCGGCCGATTGCAGCACAGTGATATCGAATGTGGTGTGCCCTGAGGCGAGCGCCACGTCGATGATCGAGCAGATCGACCACATGAGCAGCACCCAGCCGGTGATCACGCGCGGATTGCTGGAGCCTCGCCCGGAATTGCGCATCAAGCGGAAGGCGACGGCGGCCAACAGCACCGGCAGTACCACGCTCATCACGCCGAGCACACCGGATGCCATGGCATGCAGCAGTCTGCCGAACGCGCCATTGACGCGGAACCATTCGGATGCGCAGAACAGCACCGCGAGAATGAGTAGCAGGAAGCACAGGCCGTCCCGACGGTAGGCGGGATCATAGTCGCCCACACCGGTGACCGCTCGCACACCGGAGCCGAACGCCCGCGGAATGGCGAGCAGGATTTTCTTCCATACCGGCTCGGGTTCGAAGTCGATCTCGGGTTGGACTTTGGTTTCGCCGTCGTGCGTGGAATCGTTCTCGCTGCTCTTCTTGCGGCGGGATGAGGTGCTGTTTGAGGATGCTGTACGTGCCATATCGCGTCTGATTCTACATGCACGGGGGTTCATGACCACATTCGACACGATTCATGGCTTATCATGGGTTGCATGACACCCGCAGAGCGTGCGAGCGCAGTCGCATTTGCACTCAGGAACTGCGCACTGGAGGCCATGACGCCGGGCGAGGCAACGATGCGAGCCGCGGCGGCTTACGAGCAGGGCAGCCAGGATGTGAGCCATTTAATCGACGTGGCCGATGAGCAGACCGCCATGCGCATCAACGCGGCCGGCCCAACCGGCGAGAATCGGCTTTCGGACGGTTCTTTGGACGATCATGCCACGGACCGTGCGGACGCGGTGTTCGCGCGCACGGTGCTGTTGGCGGAGCGTCGATGGAATCCTTCCGGTGACTTGGATGAGTTGGTGGCGATCCACCGTGGTCTGTTCGAGGGCGTGTTCGATGATGCCGGCAAGCTGCGCACGTCCAACACCACGCGCGAGGTGACCAATGACCGGGCGCGTGCGAATAATCCGGAGGCGTTCTTCCCGGCGGCGCTGATTGAAACCGGTGCGCATAACATTGCGATGGAGCTTGCGGATAACCGGAACCTGCATGCGTTGGACAGGGATGTGTTCATCCGTAAGTTCGCCACGATCTATGACGAACTCGGTTATCTGCATCCGTTCCGCGGCGGCAATGCGATGGTGCTGCGCATGTTCGGCTCTCGGCTCGCCCATGATGCCGGCTGGGATTTGGATTGGGGCGTGGTGACGCGTGAAGCGTATCGCGCGGCCAAGCATACGGCGTATCGCGGGGATATCACCGCGTTCGAGCGCATGTTCGAAGCGATGCTGCGCCCGGCGAATCCAACGCGCGTGTTCCTGATTGCCGGATGGAATCAGGGGCCAGCTCACTGATTGTTATGCGGCGATGTCGCCGAGGTGGTGTTGAACGTAGGCGTCGGCTTGAGCGTCGATGGGATCGTAGTCGCCGGCGTCCGCGTGCGCGATGATGGCCATCGCATTGTCCACCAGCTTCGGATTCAACGCCTGCAGCCAATGGATGCGCGGATCGCGGCCGAACCAGCCCATTTGCTTGCGGGCAAGACGCTTGGTTTTCTGCGCGATATCGGCGAACGTGTCATATTCATCCCAAATGCCATCAAGCAGATCGATGATCTGCTGGTAGCCGAGCGCTCGTACCGCCGTGGCGCCAAGCCGCGGACGTAGACGCTCCACCTCTTCCACGAAACCGTTGGTCATCATCTGCTTGGTGCGCAGATCAATGCGATGATCCAAATCCTCACGGCTTAGATCCAAACCGATCTGCACCGAAGGAATCACATACCGGTAGCGCGGCAGACTGGCCGAATACGGCCGGCCGGTCAGTTCGATAACCTCCAACGCGCGGATGGTGCGACGTGGATTATGCGGATCCATGCGGGCCGCCGCTTCGGGATCCTTGGCTTTAAGCTCCTCGAAGAGGGCTCCGGCACCCTCGGTTTTCTCCCGCTCCTCGTACTTCTTGCGAATCTCGGGGTCGGTGCCGGGGAAGGAAATATCGTCGATGGCCGCACGCGCATACAGGCCGGAACCGCCAACGAGAATCGGGCGGATGCCACGGGACTGCAGGTCGGCGATGGTTTGGCGAGCCAATTCCTGGAAGCGAGCCACGCTCATCGACTCCTCTGGGTCGATGATGTCGATCAGATGATGCGGTACGGCCGCCTGCTCTTCGGCAGTCGGCTTCGCGGTACCGATATCCATGCCACGGTACATCTGGTAGGCATCGGCGTT
This sequence comes from Bifidobacterium colobi, assembly GCF_018555455.1. Classification (GTDB taxonomy): domain Bacteria; phylum Actinomycetota; class Actinomycetes; order Actinomycetales; family Bifidobacteriaceae; genus Bifidobacterium; species Bifidobacterium colobi. The sequence continues at coordinate 90,633 of NZ_JAFEJU010000005.1, forward strand.
GACGATTTCGGCTCGCTCGCCTTGCTCGGCCAAACGCTTGGCGATGGCGATGCCGAGGCCGGTTTTGCCGGAGGCTGTTGGTCCGACGATGGATACGACTCGTTGAGCCATGAGCACTTCCTTCAGTGACGAACGGAATAGGTTTGACCAGCGGCGATATCCGGGTCGGCGAGCAGGTTGTGGCGACCGGCATGCGTCACGGTCACGGTCACGAAATCACCGACCTCCGGCACCGGTTGGCCTTCCGGCACACCGATATGCACCAGCACGCCGGTCTTCTCGCGGCCGGAGACACGATGCGTATCCGAATCCTTCTTACCGAGTTTGCCGGTGATCATCACCTCAACATCCCTGCCCACGAAGCTTTCCATGTTCTCCTGCGTGATTTCCTCCTGCAGGGCCACCAACCGGTCGAAACGCTCCTGCACCACGTCACGGGGAATCTGCTCCATCGAAGCGGCCGGAGTACCGGGGCGCGGCGAATAGATGAACATGAACGCGGTGGAGAATCGGGCTTTGCGCACCACGTCCAGCGTGGCTTGGAAGTCCTCTTCGGTCTCGCCAGGGAAACCGACGATGATATCGGTGGAAATCTGCGCATCCGGCATGGCGGCACGGATACGGCCCAGAATGTCCAGGAATTTGGCGGAACGGTAGGAGCGTCGCATGGCGCGCAGAATACGGTCGGAGCCGGATTGCAGCGGGAAATGCAGCTGGTGCATGATATTCGGCGTTTCCGCCATTGCAGCGATTACATCATCGGTGAATGCTGCCGGATGAGGCGATGTGAATCGTACACGTTCCAAGCCCTCGATCTCACCGCAAGCGCGCAGCAGTTTGCTGAACGCGTACCGGTCACCGATGCCATAGCCGTAGGAGTTCACGTTCTGGCCAAGCAGCGTGACCTCCTTGGCGCCATCGGCCACGCATTTGCGAATCTCAGCCAATACATCGCCTGGACGGCGATCCTTCTCCTTGCCGCGCGTGGTGGGCACAATGCAGAACGTGCAGGTGTTGTTGCAGCCCACGGAAATAGCCACCCATGAGCTTACGCGGGAGGCGCGCGCAGCCGGCAGCTGGCTTGGGAATTCCTGCAGCTGATCGCTGACACGCACCTGAGGCTTGTCAGTCAAGCGATTCTGGTCAAGCAGTTTCGGCAGATCCTCAATATTCTTGGTGCCGAACACGGCGGCCACCCACGGCTTACGCTTGGCGATGCGTTCGCGGTCAAGCTGGGCCATGCAACCGCCCACCGCGATCTGCAGGTTCGGACGCTGCAGTTTGATGCGGTTGAACAGGCCGATAGTGCCATACATGCGCTCGGCAGCGTTCTCACGCACCGCACAAGTATTGAGCACGATCACATCGAAATCATGAGCATCGATCTGCTCCTGCGTGGCCGGCACATAGCCATCGGCCTCCAATACACCGGCGATGCGTTCGGAATCGTGCACGTTCATCTGGCATCCCAGCGTATGGATATGAAATACGCCCTTGCCTCGCTCCCCGAGCAGGCTGTCAGTTCCATCGGCTGCAATCGAGGCGCGCTCCACCTCGGTCATCATGTCTTCATTCATAAATTGCGATTCTAACTGCCGGGTTCGTCATGGGGCGCGATGTACCGATAAAGCCATCTACAAGCGCTGAACGATGAAGCATTTTAGAAGATTCTCCGACTCCGCCCAGTTTCATCAAAAAGGTCCGAGTATATTAATTGGCGTGATACTCGACCGACATAATCGACTCAACACCGCAGACCTCAACGCCCGTTTGAAGATGCTGGACCTGCCGGAAGGCCGGTTCAGCGCCGACGAAATCACCGAATTCATCGATCAGATGCAGGTGTATGAGGGCGCGATGTATGAGATCAGCACCAAACTGGAGATTCTCGACGATGAGTTCCAGGTGAGATTCAGCCACGATCCGATTCACCATATGGAGCGCCGTTTGAAATCGGTGAATTCCATTATCGGCAAGCTTGAGCGCAAGGGTCTGCCCATCAGCGTGAATTCCATCAAGGATAACCTGTTCGATGTGGCAGGCATTCGCGTGATCTGCAACTATCGCGACGACGTGTACTCCGTGTCGAACTATCTCTCCTCCCAGTCGGATATCCAAGTGCTGCGCGTCAAGGACTACATCAAGAATCCGAAACAGAACGGCTACCGTTCCCTGCATGTGATCTACGCGGTGCCGGTGTTCCTTTCATCCGGCGCGCATTACACGCCGGTCGAAGTGCAGTTCCGCACCATCGCCATGGATTACTGGGCGTCGCTGGAGCATGCGCTGCGCTATAAAACCGATCTGCCGGATGCCAAGCTCAACGAACATTCGCAGACATTGTTGGATTGCTCGCGCAGTCTGCAGAACATCGAAGTGCAGATGCAGAACATCCATCGTGACATCAACGGCGCTCCCCAAGTCGGCGAAGCACCGAAGACCACGGACTGAGCACAGAACTAATCCTTGCGCAGAAACTTCGGGAGCTTTGCCGGCGCCTGCGCCAGTAGGGTGCCGAAGAAGATCAGCGCACAGCCAAGGTAGCCGCGCGGCGTCATCACCTCGCCAAGGAAGATCGCGCCGCCGACTGCCGAGAAGAACGATTCCAGACTCATCAGCAGGCTGGCCCGGGTGGGCGGCACCCACTGCTGTCCCACTACCTGCAACGTATAGGCGATGCCCACCGAACCAATGCCGGCGTACACAATCGGCATCCACGAGTGCATGGCCCCGGACCAATCCACTGAGCCTTCCACCATCGAGCCCGCCCAGCTCAGCACCGCAGTCGTGCAGAACTGTCCGAATGACAGCACAATCGCATCGACTTTTGCCCCCAATTCATCAATCACCAATATATGCGCGGCGAACAGAGCCGCGGTGAACACCAACAGGATATCCGCGAGCCCAATGGAGCCGAAACCATCGGTGATGCAGAGCAGATAAAAACCAATGATGGACATCGCCACGGCCACGAACACCGGCAGACCGATGCGACGGCGCAGGAACACGAACGCCAGCAGAGGCACCATCACAATGTAGAGGGCGGTGAGGAAGCCCGCGCGACCGGCGGACTTGCCATAGAGGATGCCGTATTGCTGCAACGTGCTGGCGGTGAACAGGATGATGCCGCACAGCACGGAAACGACTACAGGATTCGCAAGCAGCGACTGCCAGAAAGGCATCGTGCTTTGCTGGCTACGAGTAACATCCGACACAGTTGCATGGGATTCTGCGTCGACAGCTTCCCCGGCATCACTCCCCTGCCGATTGCCATGGGCCTTCCGGCCACGCTGCCAAAGCAGAATCGGCACCAAAGAGCATGCCCCGAGCGTGAATCGGCAGGCGTTGAAGAATAACGGAGACATGGAATCCATGCCCTGCACCTGCGCCACGAACGCGAATCCCCAAATCAATGCGGTCAGCACGAGGGCGAGCATGCCCATGATTTCTTGTCTCTTCACGGTGAGCCAGCCTAATGCGCAAGCATGACGGGCATGAAAAAGCCCGGCCACAATGTGGTCGGGCTCAATGTTCAGCTGCGTTGTTCAGCTGCGTTCAATGGTGCGAGCTATCAATCCCTGCTGCCAAACAGCTGCAGGATGTACAGGAACATGTTTACGAAGTCCAGATACAGGTTCAGCGCGCACAGGATGGAAACCTTCTTGATCATCTCCGGGCCCTGCGCCTCATATGCGGCGAACAGCGCACGCGTGGACTGGGCGTCGTAAATGGTCATGCCGGCAAACAGAATCAAGCCGATGGCGCATACGATCTGCGTCATGCCGTCCACTTGCAGGAACATCAGAACAACCTGCGAGATGATGAGCACGATCAGACCGACCATCAAGATTGGACCGGCCTTGAGCATGTTGAACTTGGTGGTCATGCCGAACATGGTCAGCGCGAAGAAGAAGGCTGCGGTGATGCCGAGTGCGATGCCGATCGAACCGAGATCGTAGACCATGAAGATGGAGCTTAAGGTGAAGCCCATCAACGCGGCGTACACGTAGAACATCACGCGTGCGGCAGTGGTGCTCATCTTCATCACACGCATGCCGAGAATGATGGCGAGCGCCACTTGCGCCACGCATAGGCCAATCAAACCGATTGAACCGGTGGCGATGAGGAAGCTGTAGTAGGCGCCGGTGATCTGACCGAGAACGGCCACCACTGCGGTGACGATCAGGCCGATGGTCATTTCGCCGTAGGCGCGGGTCACGGAGACGCGCTGCGCCTGCTCGACGTTGTAGGTCATCGTGGTGTTGATGGCGGCGGTGCCGGCACCTGCGCCCTGCGGCTGCGCGTACTGGTAGGCGGTTTGCGCCTGCTGCGGAGCCTGCTGGGCGTATTGGAAGTTCTGGTTCTGGACGTATGGCTGCTGCGCGTACGGCTGCTGGCCGTAGTTCTGCTGGTTGTATCCGTTCTGCATGTACTGCTGACCGTATCCACCCTGCTGGGCGGCGTTATAGTCCGGAGTATTGTATTGCGGGTTGTATTGCCCGTTGTTCTGGGGCTGCTGACCGAATGTCATGATCGCTCCTTTGTTGCGTTCCACCACCTATCCTAGTGGAATCAACCTGAATGTTCCATGAATTTGCTTGGCCGGCAGCGAAACGGCGGGTAGACAGTCACCGTATGACCGCCTATCCGCCGCTGTTTCATCAACTGATTAATCAATCATTGAGGTGTTCAATCGCGTAATTGGCCTCTTCTGGAGTGAATTTCTCGCCAGCCTGGCTGGTCAGTTGATCACGGATGGCTTCAGGAGACATGGCCATGGTCTCCTGATAGCTCTTAGCTTTGGCCAGTGCATTCGCATTCCAATCCGTTTTCACGTTATCCACTGCATACTGAGCTGCTTCAGCTGAGAACTTGCCTCCATACTCACTGGTCAACTGGTCATACACCCCGGCTTTCGACATGTGCATTGTGTTCGCATATGTATCAGCCTGTCGCAATGCCGACTTGTAATCCGCAGGCACATCGGGCTCTTCGCTGTTCTTTTTCTGTTCAGTATCGGATTGATTTGATTGCTCTGACTTATTACTGTTAGTCTCGCTCTGCTGAGCAGTTGACGAGGATTGTGTATTGCTTGCTGCGTTACCGCTTGTGTTGGCTCCTTGCCCAGCGATGGCAAACACGGCAAGAACAATAATGACCCAGAACCACCATTTCTTCCATACAGGTTTCTTGTTCTGCTGAGGCTGGTTCGGCTGAGGCTGGTTCGGCTGCATAACCGGATTCGGGTAGACGACTGGCTGCTGCGGCTGCGATGGCTGCTGCGGCACCGGCTGCGGTGCGACATTGTTATTGGTCATGATTCCTTCTTTCTCTTCGCTCTCGGCTGCCCAGTCATCTTGGCTGCCCAGCCCTCAAGCGGATACGTTGCTCTGACTCTTTGAACGCTACCGGCGATCGTTTGCCGCCGTCAGTGGACCAATGGGCATATTTTTCTGCCCATTCGGGCAATGCTGTTTCGTGTCCGCTGCCCTAACGTCCAGTGGCGCAAAACGTGGGCGAGCCATACAGTGGAGGCCATGACACAACCACAGTTCGCACAACGCGCCGCTTCGGCAGGTAAGCCTGAAAGCAACTCGGATGGCCGTATGCCTTCCCAAGCCGACGACGTGCCAGTGCGTACCCGCGTATGGTGCACGGTGGTTATGGTGCCGCTGGCGAGTCTGATGTGTTTGATTCAGACATCATTTTTCGCACTGAACTTCGATCAGGACTCCCCCGGCTATCTCTTCGTGATTCTTTGCATACTGACTGCGATCCCCGCCGGCTTCCTGCTGCTGGCACGCTCCGAATACCCGGAAGTGACGTTCTGGCTCGCCTGCATTCTGGTGGCGCTGCTGCCCTTTGATTCATTATTGAGTTCGATGGCCATGTGCTCGCTGTTGGCACGCCGTGCTGATCGCAGGACCAGCATCCGAACCTGCATAGTGGGCACCGCAGTGGCGGTATGGTCGCAACTACGCGATGCTTTGCAGCCGGCTGACGGCTCGCTCTGGCATCTCATCTTCGCCAAACCGTATACCGGAGGCGGTTCCGGCAAGCCCATCGTGATGCTGGTTGAGGAGCCGACGATCATCATCACGGCAATCATTACGGCGCTGGTTTCTGCCGCCATCGCCATACTGGTGGGGTTGCATATCCGTTCACGCGCACGACTGCGTACGGCGAACGCCGTGGCGAGCGCCGCCACCAGCCATGCGCAAAGCTTGGCGAACGATCTGAACAATCAGCAATTGGCGGATGCGATTGCAGCCGAAGCGCATGATACGCTCGCGCATTCCTTGTCGCTGCTGGCGTTGAACGCGAGCGCGCTGCAAGCCGAGGCGGCACGGCTTGGCGACTCCCCCGAAGCACAGGCGCTGTCCAAAAAAGCCGAGGATATTCGCAAACAGTCGGCCGGCGCGCTGGATGAAGCGCACGCCATTATTGATATGCTGCGCGACCCGCAGAAGGCGTGGGAGCAGTTGGCTCCTTCCGATGAGACTGCATTGACGCGTGAATCATTGGATGCCCTGATTGCCGATACGCGCAATTCCGGCATGACAATCAACACATGGATTGATATTCAGCAGTTGAGTGCGTTGGATGAGTCCATTGGCAAGGTCGCGTTCCGTGCTCTGCAGGAAAGCCTGACCAATGCGCTCAGGCATGCGCCCGGCGCCCCTGTTTCCGTTGAGCTCACCGCCGCGCCGCAATCCGGCGTGCATATGCATGTGAGCAATCCCCTGACCGATGCGGCTGCGGATGGCCGAGCCGGCGCGGGATTGCCGGGGTTGACGGCTCGTGTTGAGGCGGCAGGTGGACAATGCCGTTATGGTGTGGATGATCGCCGCTTGTTCCATGTTGATGTGTTGCTGCCGTGGCGTAGCTAATATGGCTATCGTGAATGCAGACCAGAACAGCGTAGTGCCCGAGGGCGGCGATCCGACCATATCAACGTCCGGCATTGGCAGTGACGCGCCTATCAAGGTCAGCATCATCGACGACGATCCCATGATCTGCCAAGCCATGAGCCTGATTCTCAACGATTATTCCCAAGGGCAGATCACCGTCATCTCCACCGCCAACGATGGCGCATCCTGCGTGCAACAAGCCGCCGCAGAGCACCCGGATGTGGTGTTGATGGATATCGCGATGCCCGGCATGGACGGTATCGAAGCGACCCGCCAGTTGCGCCACCTCTCCCCTGCGCCGCATGTGCTGATGTTGACATCGCTCAGCCCCTCCGGCACCGTGGAGCGTGCAGTGGAGGCGGGCGCGGAAGGTTTCGTGTCGAAAACCGATGCACCGAATGCCATCATTCAGCGGATTATCGCGGTGTGCACCGGGGCTCCGCAGTTCAATATCGCCAGTCAGAAGCAGCTCATCGACGATCTGAGCGCTTCACAGCCGCACGCCCGCCGTGATGAGGCGCGCAAGCTGTTGGAGACGCTGCCCGAACGCGAGCGCGAGGCCGTACTGTTGGCGGCTGAAGGCTACACGAACGCGGAAATCGCCGCTCGCATGTTCATTTCGGAGCGCACCGCCAAGGCACATCTCTCCTCGGCCGCGGACAAGCTCAACATGGGGCGCGTGCAAATGGCACGGCTGGTGGAGCGCGCTGATTTGCCGGCTCGACTGTAATCGCGCACGACCAAGGAAACCCATAATAGGTAAGGCATAATGGAACGCATGAATGAAACCGTGACTATACGCCCGTTGCAGCGTGACGACTATCCTGCGCTTATCGATCTGGTGCGCCGCACTTGGTACGACGAATTCGATGAGCATACCGGGCTGATTGCAGCCGAAGCCGATTGGGAGAACTGTCTGGCGCGCACCACCAACGCCTATACCGCTGTGCTGGACGGCAAGCCGGTGGCATTGATCCTCGGCCGCGTCGACACGCGCGATGCGCGCGGCAAGTGGAACCGACATAAGCGCAATTATGTGCGTGGCCTGCTCCGTTTGCTGCCGGTCAAGGAAGGTATCACAGCGATTCATGAAATCGTCGGAATCCTCGCCATCGATCATGAACTGACCCGTAAAGCCCACGCAGCCGGGCATGATTATGCGGCTGAAGTCGTGTTGTTCGTACTTGACCCCGAAGCGCGCGGCTTGGGGCTCGGCAAGCGCATGTTCCGTAAACTCATCGCTGATTTCCGTGATGCCGGGTTGAAGCATTACTTCCTCTACACCGACACCACCTGCAATGTTGGCTTCTATGAGCACACCGGTTTGCAGCAGATCGCAGCCATCAGTCTGCCAGCCTCGCGCGTACACAAGGAAAGTATGTCCTTCTACCTGTATGAGGGCACGATCAAGCGAACCGATGATGGCATCAACGGCTCTCAGCAAACACTGGTAGGCTGAACACCGATGGCGACCGGTTGCCAACCGGTTTACGAAGGGGCGAGAGGGGTGCATGATGGCAATTAACGCAAAGGAACTGCCGCTGGGAAGGGTGTTCACACCGGATTATCGGTTCACGATCCCCTCCTTCCAACGCGCTTACATTTGGAAGCCGGAGAATATTCTGCAACTGGTCAGTGATTTGAAGGACGCGTCCAAATCACCGCATATCCCGTATTTTCTTGGCTCGCTGATTCTGGTGAGCAAAGGCAACAGCCAATACGATGTGATCGACGGCCAGCAACGGTTGGTGTCCCTGTCCATCATCATCGCCGTGTTGCGTGATCTGGAGCAGGATCCGGATCTGATGCGCCAGCTTGATGCGCTCTTGGTGGAGCCGGGCGACAAGCTGCGCGGTATTGTCAACGAACCACGATTGACGTTGCGGGAGCGGGATGCGGCGTTCTTCCGCGAACATGTGCAGGAAGACAATCTCGAATCCGTGTTCGACATGGATAATGATTACCTGGCCACCGCCGCGCAACGCAATATGGTGAACAACATTCGCAAGGTGTATGACGAAATCTCCGTGTGGAGCACGGCAGTACGCCAGCAGTTCGCCCAATATCTGGTCAATCAAGTGACCTTGGTCATCGTCACCACGAACGATCTCGACGGCGCGCATCGCATTTTCGATGTGATGAACATGCGTGGCCTGCCGCTCACACCATCCGATGTGTTCAAGGCGCGCGCGACCTCAGGATTAAGCGACGCGGAACTTGACGTCTACACCGCACGTTGGGATGACATCATCGACCCGATCGGCGACGATCCGCATGACAGCGAGGAGTTCTTCTCCTACCTGTATCTGATTCTCGCCCATCAGCCTGATACCGATAGGCTGATTGAGGATTTCCTGAACAACGTGCTCAAACCGTATATCAGCAACGGTACGGTGCCCGCGTTCATCAACACGGTGCTCGCCCCGTATGCGATGGCTTGGCAGATCATCAGCAGGCCGAGCGAAACGATTCTGCCGGATGAAGTACGGCATCGGCTGGAAAACCTCAACGATTACCGCAATCATGAGTGGAAGCCGGTGGCCATGTGGGCACTGGTCAATTCGTATCGCCAGCTTGGCAATCCCGATTATTCGCCGTTCGTGCAGCGTGCTTCCCGTGCCGTGAAATCCTCGGCGACGCTCGCATCGTTGGAGCCTCATGACGAACGCCGTTTGCTGGAGATTCTCTCGGCTCTTGAACGGGTGACCGGTATTCGCACGCTGATCAGAACCGATGCCATTGACCGCAGAGGATACGCAAATGCAGCGATTCGCGACCTCGACAAGGGCTATCTGGTGGAACGTAGCAATGGGCTGAAAATCAGCGACGACGATCGGGAGAACACCATCGTTCGTCTGCATGGAGAAATGCAATCCGATGCTGCTCTCGTACGGTTGTTGCTGTTGCGTGCCAATGAGCAGAAAGCGGGAGCCCATCTTGAACGGCCTCGCCGTTTCAGCGCGCTGCCCATCATGCCGCTCGATATTGAACGCTCGCAATCATTCGCCGATTGGACACCCGAGCAGCATGATTACTGGCTGTACCGGTTGGGCAACATGGCGTTGGTGCAAGGCCAGGAAAACCAGTTGGATAAATACGTGGAGTTCCCGGCCCGTCGTGATGCGATGCTTCTGAGGCCGAATTCCCGTCGTTTCCCGTTGACGAGTGAGCTGAAGGATTTCAACGATTGCACGCCCACTCTGCTGGAGAAACGACAGGAGGAGACGATTCGGCTCATCGTGGAATATTGGGGTATTCGCTACGACCGCAATCACCATGATCTGACTGCTCAACCCATTGAGGATCTTTCGCAAGCCGCCGCAGTGCAGTCCACACGGAGTTCCAAACGCGTGACCATCCGTCAGGTGATTCAAGCGGGACTGCTGATTCCAGGTGAGCGCTTGGTATGGGAACGTCCGCGAAAGGGCGAACGCTGGTATGCCACGGTTACCGAAAACGGGCGGATGCGGTTGGATGATGGTTCCGAATATCCGACGCCGACCGCTGCGGCCCGTGCCGCCGCCGGCGGGCGACGCAGTGGCGGCTTGGACGTGTGGAAGCGTACGTCCGATGGCATGAAGCTCAGTGAGATCTGGAAGCAATGCCGTTTGCAGGCGCACTGATGAATCACACAGTGGATCCACTACAGATCGCACTGCAGATTGCACTGTGCGCGTCACACAACACAGTGGACGATAACGAATAGGGCTGGTATCCCATCCGGAATACCAGCCCTATTCGTTTGGCTGCTGCACTACTGAGCGCTATCTCATTACTTCATGAGGTTGCGCAGCACGTACTGGAGAATACCGCCGTTACGGTAGTAGTCCGCCTCACCGGGGGTATCGATACGCACCACGGCGTCGAATTCGGTCGTGGAGCCGTCGGCGTGCGTGGCAGTGACGTGCACGGTCTTCGGCGTCTTACCGGAGTTCAGCTCCTCCACCCCATCGATGTCGTAGGTTTCCGTACCGTTCAATCCCAGCGTCTCATAGGATTCGCCTTCGGGGAACTGCAACGGCAGCACACCCATGCCAATCAAATTGCTGCGGTGGATGCGTTCGAAGCTTTCGGTGATCACGGCTTTGACACCGAGCATCAACGTGCCCTTGGCCGCCCAATCACGGGAGGAACCGGTACCGTATTCCTTGCCGGCGAGCACCACAAGCGGCGTACCAGCGGCCTTGTAGTTAAGCGAGGCGTCGAAAATCGTGGACGGCTTGCCGGTGGTGAAATCATAGGTGAAGCCGCCGGGAGTGACTTCCTCGCCCATGGAGGCGAGCAGCTGGTTGCGCAAACGGATGTTGCCGAACGTGCCGCGCACCATGACCTCGTGGTTGCCTCGACGGGAACCGTAGGAGTTGAAGTTCTTCGGTGCCACGCCATGTTCGGTCAAATACTTGCCTGCCGGGCTGGAGGCCTTGAACGCGCCTGCCGGAGAGATGTGGTCGGTGGTCACGGAGTCGCCGAGCAGGGCGAGCACGCGGGCGCCGTGAATGTCCTTGACCGGATCCGGCTGGGCTTTCATACCGTCGAAGAAGGTCTGCTTGCGCACATAGGTGGAGTTCTCATCCCACTGGAACAGTTCACCTTCCGGCACATCCAGCCCCTTCCAACGGCGGTCGCCGTCGAACACGGAGGCGTAATCCTTAAGGAACATTTCACGGCTGACCGTGCCGTCCACCACGGCTGCGACTTCCGCGTTCGTGGGCCAGATGTCCTTCAAGTACACGTCGTTGCCATCCTTGTCCTTACCGAGCGGCTGGGTGGCGAAGTCGAAGTCCATCGTGCCGGCGAGCGCGTAGGCGATGACGAGCGGCGGGGATGCCAGATAGTTCATCTTGACGTCCGGGCTGATACGGCCTTCGAAGTTGCGGTTACCGGAGAGCACGGCGGTGACGGTCAGGTCGTTTTCGTTGATGGCCTTGGAGATTTCCGGCAGCAGCGGACCGGAGTTGCCGATGCAGGTGGCGCAGCCGAAGCCGACCAGCTGATAGCCCAATGCGTCGAGATCGTCCTGCAGACCGGCGGCCTTCAAATAGTCGGCCACCACCTGAGAGCCCGGTGCCAGCGAGGTCTTGACCCACGGCTTCGGCTTCAGACCCAGTGCGTGCGCATTGCGGGCGATAAGACCGGCGGCAATCATCACGGATGGGTTGGAGGTGTTGGTGCAGGAGGTGATGGATGCGATGGCCACATCACCATTGGTCAGGTCGAAGTCGCCACGGAAGTCGGTGGAGACGGCGACCGGCTCCTTGACTGTCTTCTCGGTTTCGTAAGCCGGCAGGGTCTTTTCGAACATGCTCTTGGATTCGGAGAGCAGAATGCGATCCTGCGGGCGCTTCGGACCGGCGATGGACGGCTTGACGGTGGAAAGGTCGAGCTCCTCGTACTCGGAGTACTGCGGTTCCACATAATCCGGGTCGGAGGCGTCGCCCCACAGCTTGTTAGCCTTGGCATAGGCTTCGACCAACGCCACCTGCTCGTCGGAGCGACCGGTGAGCTTCAGGTAGTCAAGCGTGACCTGATCGATTGGGAAGATGCCGCAGGTGGAGCCGAATTCAGGTCCCATGTTGCCGATGGTGGCACGGTTGGCGAGCGGCACGGAGGCGATGCCTTCGCCGTAGAATTCCACGAACTTGCCGACCACGCCATGTTTGCGCAGCATGTCGGTGATGGTCAGCACCACGTCGGTGGCGGTGACGCCTTCCGGAATCGAACCGGTGAGCTTGAAGCCCACTACGCGCGGCACGAGCATGGAAATCGGCTGGCCGAGCATGGCGGCTTCGGCTTCGATGCCGCCCACGCCCCAACCGAGCACACCGAGACCGTTTTCGGTGGTGGTGTGCGAATCGGTGCCCACGCAGGAGTCGAGGTAGGCGAGCTGGCGGCCATCATTCAGTCCGGAGTCCTTGCTCATCACCACTTTGGCCAGGTATTCGATGTTGACCTGGTGGATGATGCCGGTTCCCGGCGGCACTACACGGAAGTTCTTGAACGCCTGCTGGCCCCAGCGCAGGAACTGGTAGCGTTCGCCGTTGCGCTGGTATTCGATGTCCATGTTCTGCTGCACGGCGTCGGCGATGCCATACTTATCGATCTGCACGGAGTGGTCGATGACCATATCAGATTGGACTTGCGGGTTAATGACCTCAGGGTCACCACCCAAATCCTTGACGGCATCACGCATTGTGGCAAGATCCACGATGCAGGGCACGCCGGTGAAGTCCTGCATGATCACACGCGACGGGGTGAACTGGATCTCATGGCTGGGCTGGGCTGCCGGATCCCAGTTCAGCAAGGTCTTGACATGTTCATCGGTGATGTTCGCACCATCGATGTTACGCACCAGGTTTTCGACGAGTACCTTCAACGAATAGGGCAGGTGATCGATACCGTCAAGATTGGCGATGTTGTAGTAATCGAAGTCCTTGCCGGCGGCTTTGAGCGTCGCCAGTTGATCGTCACGTAAGGACATATTGCCTCCGAAATCATGTATCGGCTTGTAATGCCGCTGATTATCCCCTTCAAATGGTACGGGTACGTTACTTTACCTCTGGCGTGTCGGCTTGAAACGTGAGACAATATGCGCTTTTTTATATGGCGAAACCGTGCCGGCGCAGTATTGTGGCCGTGGCATGGCCTGCAAGCGGCACCAGCCATAGGCACAATGCGAAGATCACCGCAGCACCCACCAGCGCAATCACCGTAGCCAGCAACGTAGTGCCGGTGGGAATCATCAAAGCGAAGAACTTCGCAACGAATGGAATGAACAATCCAATCACACCAGCGGCGGCGAACACGGCGACCAATCCCCCACGCCAACTGTTGAGCGGCCGTGCCACGCGAGCCAAAACGAACACGCCCATCAAAAACAGGATAATGGCGCTGGTGGCACGCAGGGACGCCAGATCGGCGGCATTGTTCGCCACATCCCAACCCATCACCCTCGGCAGCGTCCAAGCGGCCAGCAACACCGACAATGCCGTGGCGATGCCACCGGGCAACGCGAATTTCACCACGCGTTTGAGGAATCCGGGAATATAGCGGCGGGTGTTCGGCGCCAAGGCCAGCACGAACGCCGGCATACCGATGGTGAGCGCACCAATATACGTGATGTGGCGCGGCAGATACGGATATGGGATCTGCGTCAATACCACACCCAGCGAGATCAGCGCGGAGTACACGGTTTTCACCAGGAACAGGCTGGCCACACGTTCCATGTTGGCCATCACTTGGCGGCCTCGCGCCACCACGTCAGGCAGATGCGAGAATTTGGAATCGACGAGCACCACTTGCGCCACGGCTTTGGTGGCCGAGGCCGCATTGCCCATCGCAATGCCCAGATCCGCCTCTTTGATGGCGAGCGCGTCGTTCACACCGTCACCGGTCATGGCCACCACATGGCCTTGGGCGTGCAGCGCCTCAACAATCGCCTTCTTCTGATTCGGCAGCACTCGACCCAGCACATCAACGTTTTCCAATACGCGGGCCAGTTCGTCCACGTCTTCGGGCAGTTTGCACGCATCCATCGCCACTGGTGCTCGTTCCCCGGTGAGTTTCACCTTGCGGGCTATGGCGCCGACGGTCACCGGATTATCACCGGAGATCACGCGGCAGCGTACACCTTGTTCGCGGAACCATGCGAGCGTCTGTTCGGCGTCAGCGCGCACCTGTTCGGCGCACAATACCAACGCAACCGGCTGGGCATGCGCGTCCAGCCGCGGACTGTCCGCAACCTTGGTTCCTTGCGATGAAAGCGCTGTCGGCGCAGCCGACTGGGGGAGAGACCTCGCGACCAGCAGCACGCGATTGCCTTCGTTGGCGTATTCGTTGACTTGCCGCAGCACATCCGCATAATCCCCGTCGAGCGCCGAAAGAATCACCTCTGGCGCACCCATGGTCCACACACCATCCGGTTTGACTACCGCGCTCCACTTGCGCGCCGAAGAGAACGGCACACGCGCGCTAACGTGCCCCGGCGCATAGTCCTGTGCCTGCAATCCCACAAGCACAGCCTTGCCGGTGCCGTTGGGCTGCTCCTCATTGCAGCAGTCGAATAACGCCTGCGTCGCTTCCCTCTCAGCATTCGCACCAGCCGCGGTATCGAGCATAATCAGCCGGTTGAAGGCGATGCCACCATCGGTGATCGTGCCGGTTTTATCAAGGTTCAATGCGTCCACGCGTGCGAGCGTTTCCACGGACTCCAGCTCCTGCACCAGCGTGTTATGCCGGGCGAGCCGCATTGCCGCCACAGCGAAGTTCAAGGAGGTCAGCAGCACCAGACCTTCAGGAATCATGCCCACCACGCCGGCCACCGCGGAGACCACGGCCCCGCGCCATTCTCCGGTGGCGATGGCGTGATTCAAGCCGCCGACCGTGTGAATCTGCGAGAGGATCAGCAGTGCGCATAACGGCACCACGAGGAAGGTCATGAATTTCAGGATCGTATTGATGCCCTTATTCAGGTCGGACACGGTTTTCTTGTACACCTTGGCCTGCGCGGTCAACGTGGCCGCATACGAGTGCGCACCCACGGCGGTGACGCGAACCAATGCCATGCCGGAAACCGCGGTGGAACCGGAGTAGACCTGCTCCCCCGCTTGGTGTCGTACAGTGCGCGATTCGCCGGTCAGCATCGATTCGTCAAGCTCGAGTCCCCAGGTTTGTACGATCTGACCATCCGCCGGCACCTGTTCGCCGGAGCGGATCCACAGCAGATCGTCGAGCACAATACCGTTATGCGGCACGCCGACATCCTTGCCGTTGCGACGAACCAGATAATCCGAGGCCACGAGAATGGAAAGCTTATCCAGTGTGCGTTTGGCCTTGAGTTCGGTGATGATGCCGATGCCGGTGTTGATGATGATGACGAAGCCGAACACCGAATCCTTCCATGACCCGGTGAGCAGCACCATCACCATGGCGGCGAAGATGATGCCGTTGAACAGTGTGAACACGTTGGCGCGGATAATGTCGGCAACCGATCTGGAAGTGGAGGTTTTCACCGCGTTCGATTTGCCGGAATCCAGCCGTTCCTGAACCTGCTGGCTATTCAATCCGGCTGCCGTGATGTGGGGCATCGTGTCCGTTGTTGCGCTCATGACGTCCAGCCTACCGCGTGTGCTGCCGTGCACGGTTCAGCGCTGAACATATTACCGTGAGGATACGGTGGATACCGCGATGGTGCGCTCATGCGGCTCATCACGGATGATGGTCATCGCCGCGTCCGCGATACGGGTGGCGTTGGCATCCCGATCATTGACGGTGAGGGTCGCGGCATACAGCAGATCATCGTCCGGCAGTCCGCGCGGATTCAGCAAGGCGACCGGGATGCCGGCCTCCCGCGCATCGGTCAATGTCTGATTCCAGGATTCGCGATTGGCATCCGTCACATTAATGCCGCTGATCAGCAGCAAACTCACCGGTCGGGTGAGGAAGTCCTCGACCGCATGCTGTGCGGTGGTATCCTCGGCACGCTGTTTGGCGGATTGTTGCGTTGATTGATTATTGGATTGATCAGCTGATTGATCTGCTGATTGCGCAGCGCCGTCACTGTTCTGATCGGTGTTCGGTGAGGATTCGCTAGTGGTTTCCGTGGTGCCGAGCGACGCATAGTGGACACTGATGCCCGCATCGGCAAGCGCGTCGATGGCAAGCTTGTCCGCCGCGGAATCCTCGGAGCCGACCAGACCGATCGACATGTCGGAAATATGAATGGAATCATGGGAGATGCTCGACGGCTTGTCTTGCGTATCGCCCACCGCATGGCCTACGGGAGTGCAAGCGGTGAGCGAAAGCAGGGCGGTCAGGCATAATGCGATGGCGCCGATGATTCGTTGGTTCATGATTCGCATCATAGCGGCAGTATCAGCGGGTGAACAGTGCCACGGTTTCCACGTGGTGGGTCATCGGGTAGATGTCGAACGCGCGAATATCCGTAAGCTGATAGCCTTCGGCAGTCAAGGTGGCCGTATCGCGGGCCAACGATGTTGGGTCGCAGGCGATGTACACCACGTTGGCGGCACCGGATGCTGCGATCTGACGGCAGACCTTGGCCTTGGCCCCTGCGCGCGGCGGATCAAGCACCACCACATCCGGTTTGGCCAGATTAGCGGGCACGTGGTTCAGCGTGCGCGACACATCGCCGGTTCGGGCATCCACGTTCGTGAGATTCATGGCTCTCAGATTGCGCTGCGCGTTCTTCACGGCAACTGGCGCGCCCTCAACGCTGAACATATGCGTACGCTCGCCGGTCAGGCTGGCCAGAGGCAGGGTGAACAGGCCGGAGCCGGAATACAAATCCCAGATCACCGGATCAGGTTTGCCCTGTAATTGATTATTGACCAGACCGATCACATGTGTGGTCAATGCCATCGGCGCCATACGATGCATCTGCCAGAAGCCGCCGGCATCAACATGGTAGGTGAACATGGTGCCGTTAACCGACACCTGTTCGGTGAGCAGCTGGGTTCCGGAACGCAGCTCGCCGTCGACCAGCACCGCGTAATCATTAGGCAATGCTTGCTCGCCGCGAGGTTCGGGAACCGAAAGCCTGATTTGCGAGCCGGGCTCGAATCCGCCATCCCAGATGTGCTCGCGCTCGGCAACGTCCAACAGTGTGCGGCTGGCCAATGGCATGGTGTCAATGGCCACACGATGATGCGTGCCACGTCGACGCATGGAGGGGCGGCCTTGTTCATCGACAATCATCTCGATGCGGGTACGCCAATGGAGCCCGCCAAGCTCCTCATCGCCGGCGATACGTTCCACCGGAACTGCGACATCCACATGACCGAGCCGGCTCATCTGCTCGGACACGGTGATGGCCTTCCAGCGAATCTGGCCGGGCAGCGATACATGCACGAGGTCGGCGCCGCCTACTCCCCCGCCCATGGCCAGCGGGCCGGCCAATGGCCATGCCGGAGCGACGCGATCGGGTGACGGTTCGAGCACTTCCACCACTTCGCCGGTCCAGAAACGATCGTCACGGTCATGCGGTTCGTCAAGCTCGATGCGCAGCAATTCGCCGGGCAAGGCGAAGCGCACGAATACCACGCGGCCATCGATATGGGCCACGCAGCGGCCTTGATCGGCGTATCGCTCGATGCGGACCTCAGCTTGCATCGTTGTTGTTGTCCTTTCTGGCAAGGGCCTTATGCCGGTGCATAGGAGTGGCAATGATCAAATAGCTTACCCAAATCGCCAATGCCCAGAACGGAATGCCCATGAGCAGACGAGTAACCCCCAAAGCCGCCACATGATTGGTAACGTACAGCGGCACCTGCACCAGCAGACGCAGCACGAACAAACCAGTCCACAAACCGGTGATAATCATGTACGCGCGCTTCAGCGACTTATCGTTCATCCAATCGGCAAACCATGCCTTGAACTGCTCGGTAGGCAGGCTGCGAATGAATTCCACCACCAAGCCGAGTCCAGGCACGCGGGCAATCAGGGAAACCGTCAACAGTACGGCATAGGCGGCATTGGTGATGAAACCGAAGATGTAATAATTGCGCGCCTCATGGGTTTGCCATGCCCAGACCAGGCAGATGCCGACCGCAATCAGACCGGAAACCGCACCCATCACCGACTGCCGTTGAATCAGTCGTACAAGAACCTGCACAATGGCCAATACTGCGGATACGGCGATGGTGAGGTTCAGGTTGCTCGTGGCCACGAACAGTACGACGAACACCACGCCGGGCAGCATGGATTCCACGACGCCGCGCGGGCCGCCGATGGCATCAATGACGGAGAAATCCCCCGCATCATTATTGCCGGCGTCGGCCAGCGCGGATAAACCAGTGCGCTTCTTATCTGCCAAGTCTCTTTCCTCTGTTGCCTCGGTTACCTCTGTTGTCTGAAGTCTCTCCCTCCGTCAGGCTTCGCCTGCCACCTCCCTCATCAGAGGGAGGCTCGTGTGGAGGTCAGCGGACTTCGGAGAACATCGGGCCGCGGGCGAGCGTGGTCTTGACTTCGGTGGTCTGATCCTGGCTCAGCGGGCCCTTCGGCTTGTTATCCGGAATGTCCTTGAAGTGCTCCTTGCCTTCGCCTTCGGCCTCGGCAGCGGCCTTGGCTGCCTTGCGCTCAGCGGGAGCGACCGGCGGGTGCATTGGGATGAGATCGCGCGGAGCCAACGGCTCTTCGCCGCGCTCCACCACGATATCCGCAAAGAATTTGTTCAATGCTTCGGTCTCCGGGCTATCCGGATCCACTGCGGCCTTGCCGGAGAAGATGCCACGCAGCATCCAACGCGGACCATCCACGCCCACAATGCGGGTGTTCACGGTTTTACCGCCCTTGACGTTGACCGGCAATTTCAGCTCAGTGCCGAACACGCCTTCGACTTCGGACGCGTTCTTGTTGGCTTCCAAGAGGTCGGCGCGCACATCATCCCACAGACCCATGGTCTTCGGAGCGGCGAATGCTTCGATTTCGAGGCTGGATGCGCCAAAGGTAATGGTGGAGCCCAGTACCTGCTGGGTGGCGCGGCTGGCCTTGATGCGCAGCTCGATGCCCTTCAGGAACGGCAGATAGTAGGCACCAAGATCCAGGTAATCGTCGTAGTCGGGCACGTCTTCGTCATTCACGTCCCACGGACCACGCTCTTCGCCACGGCCCTCATATTCACTGGACGGCTCAGCCAACACGGTTTCGGCGCTTTCGGCCTTCGCTGCCGCATTAGCGGCTTCGGCGGCCACCTTGTCTTCATCGACGGTTTCAGCCGGCTCGGCTTCCTTCTTGCTCTTCTTCTTACCGAATCCGAACAGTCCCATAATTCCTCGTTTCGTCTAACGGTTGCAACCCTGCTAAGCCTAGCACCCCGGCTCAAAGAAAGCTGAACATTGACGTTGCCGATGGATCGGTCTTCGTTGATTGAAGAGGTGTGCAGGCCGTCATGCGTGCATTTGGTAGGCAAACATGCATACTATGGCCGCATGACCATCACTATCACCACTTCCAACGTCAATGGCCTGCGTGCTGCCGACCGCAAGGGCATAACCACCTGGGCGGGCCGGCATACGCCGAATATTTGGTGCATGCAGGAGGTTCGCGCCCCGCAGCCGGATATCGACAAGATCTTCGGCAAGCTTGCGTTCGAATATGCTGCTGCCGGAGCTATCGACTCCGCTGAGGATTTCACGCTCACCAATGAGATTTGCCGGGTGAAAGGCCGTGCTGGTGTGGCGTTGCTCGCTGATCTGCCGGTTGTCGAACAACGTTACGGATTGCCGGGATTAAGCGAAGATGTGGATTCCGGCCGCTGGATCGAAACCGATATTCGCACGCCGCAGGGCTATGTGATCACTGTGGTATGTGTCTATGTGCACGCCGGTAATACCGATGATCCGCTCAAAATGGAACAGAAGTACCGGTTCTTGGACGCGATGCTGCCGCGTTTAGGCGAAATACGCGATGAAGCTGCACGTGGCGGTAAGCAGGCGGTACTCTGCGGTGATTTCAACATCGCGCACACGCCGCTTGACATCAAAAATGCCAAGGCCAACGAAAAGCATGCGGGATTCCTGCCTGAGGAACGCGCGTACGTGGACAAGTGGCTCAACGAATACGAATTCGTTGATGTGATGCGAGACTTGGCGGGCGATATTCAAGGCCCGTACACCTGGTGGAGTCAGCGTGGCCGTGCGTTCGACAACAATGTCGGCTGGCGTATCGATTATCAGTTCGCTACTCCTGAGCTTGCGGAAACCGCCCGTGGATTCGTGATCGACAAGGCGCCCACTTATGACCTGCGCTGGTCGGATCACGCTCCTCTGACCATCACCTATGACGTGTGATTCAGCACTTGCGCATACAGAAAAAGCTCCTTCACGAAGAAGGAGCTTTTTATAGCGTCAGATCAGCAGACTTATCAGTCCAGGCCGAGCTGGAGCTTGCCGCCTGGGATGGCGTCGAGCAGGTCTCGGGTGTACTGCTTCTGCGGGTGGTCGAACACCTCATCGGTGGTGGCGTGTTCGACGAGCTTGCCGTGCTGCATCACCACGACTTCGTCTGCAATCTGGCGGACCACAGCCAAATCGTGGGTGATGAACAGGTAGCTCAGACCCTTTTCAGCCTGCAGGTCGTTGAGCAGGTGCAGCACCTGATCCTGAACCAGCACGTCAAGAGCGGAGACGGCCTCGTCGCAGACGATGACATCCGGGTCGAGCGCCATAGCTCGTGCGATGGCGATACGCTGACGCTGGCCACCGGAAAGCTCGTTCGGGTAACGGCCCATCACCGACTGCGGCATTTCCACCATGTCGAGCAGTTCCTTGACACGGTTGGCACGCCACTTGGCGTCACCAATCTTGTGGATACGCAGCGGTTCTTCGATGGAACGGTAGATGGAGTACATCGGATCCAGGGAGCCGTACGGGTTCTGGAACACCGGCTGCACATGGCGGCGGAAGTCCAGCAAATCCTTGGCATTGAAGGTCGAAGTGTCGCGGCCTTCGTAGAACACCTTACCGGAGGTGGGATTCAGCAGGTGGAGCACCATGTTTGCCACGGTGGACTTACCGGAACCGGATTCACCCACGATGGCCAGGGTGGTGCCGCGCTTGACGGAGAAGGACACGTCATCGACGGCCTTGAACAGTTCCTTCTTGCGCGGGAGCTTGAACTCCTTGGTCAGGTGATCGACGGTGATGATGTGCTCGCTCTTTTCGAGCTCGTTCTCGTCGGCAACCTTGTGATCCAGCAGAGCGTCGGCGTTCTCGCCACGTTCCTTGGCGGAGATAATGCGCTGGGAAGCCAGAGACGGAGCTGCAGCCACCAGTCGCTTGGTGTACGGGTGCTGCGGGTGCTGAAGCACTTCCAGAGATGGACCGGATTCAACGACCTGGCCCTTGTACATCACGACGATGTGCTGAGCGCGCTCAGCGGCGAGACCCAGATCGTGGGTGATGAACAGCACTGCGGTGCCGAGGGAGTCGGTCAGGTAGTGCAGGTGGTCGAGGATGCGCTTCTGCACGGTCACGTCCAGTGCAGAGGTCGGCTCGTCGGCGATAAGCAGGTCAGGGCGGCAAGCCAGACCGATGGCGATCAGTGCACGCTGACGCATACCACCGGAGAACTCATGCGGGTACTGGCGTGCACGGGTTGCGGCATCCGGCAGACCAGCTTCGGAAAGCAGGCCTGCAATACGATCGTCCATGCTGGAACCGGTGACGTACTTCTTGGCCAAGTACCATGCCTGATCGTCGGAAACGCCAGCCTTGATCAGATCATCAGCCACACGCCAACGGGTTTCGGAGCCCGGAACCCATTCGCTTTCAAAACGTGCCACGGCCTTGTCGAAGGCTTCACCGGTCACGCCGGCTTCAGTCAAAGCCTTCTTGGCATCTTCCATCAGAGCGGGCAGATCCTTGGAACCAAGGAAGGTCTCATCATCGTTGCCCTTGAGTTCCACGGCTGCGTCTTCGCCGGCCAGAGCCTTGGCGAGGGCGGAGCGCTTCTCGTGGGCCACGTCCATGTTGTTGGCCTTCAGGGCTTCCTTGACCTGGGTGCCGATACGCCACACCGGGTTCAGGTTGCTCATCGGGTCCTGCGGGACCAGACCCATCTTCGTGCCGCGCAACTTGTCGAATTCAGACTGCTTGGCGCCGGCGATCTCCTGACCGTCGAGCTTGATGGAGCCACCGACCACATGACCGGTGCCCGGCAGCAAACCGAGCACAGCCATAGCGGAGGTGGACTTACCGGAACCGGATTCACCCACGATGGCCACCCACTGGCCTGGGTAAACGGTGAAGGAGGAGTTGCGCACGGCGTGCACCGGCTTGCCGGTGTCCGTGGTGAAGTCGACGGCGAGATCCTTGACTTCGAGCAGAGGACCATGCTCTTTCTGCATGGCCAGCATCTGTGCGTTGGAGTTGGTAGTCATAATTATTCCTCTACTCCCTTGCTCAGGCCGTACGGCTCTTCGGGTCAAGGGCATCCTTGACGGCGTCACCCATCATGATGAATGCAAGCACGGTGATAGCCAGTGCGGCAGACGGGTAGAACAGCACGAGCGGATCGGTCTGCAGGTTGGTCTGGGCGCTGGAGATATCGCCGCCCCAGCTCACGGTGGTGGTGGGCAGGCCCACACCAAGGAAGCTCAGCGTTGCTTCGGCCACAATGTAGGAAGCCAGAGACGTGGTGCCGATAACGATGATCGGGGCCAAGGAGTTCGGCAGGATGTGGCGGAACAGGTTGCGCATAGGCGTGGAGCCCAGTGCGGTGGATGCGGTGTTGAACTCAAGGTTCTTGGCTTCAAGCACTGCGCTTCGTGCGATACGGCACACACCGACCCAGCCGAAGAGCGCTAGCACGAGCACGACCTTCCAGATGGACTTGGAGGACTTGAACATCTGCAGCACAACGATGGCACCAAGCAGCATAGGCAGTGCGAAGAAGATATCGGTGATACGGCTCAGCACGGCGTCAATCCAGCCACCGCAGAAACCGGCGATGGCACCGATGAGCGTACCAAGAGCCACCACAAGCAGTGTGGAAAGCAAGCCGACGGACAGGGAGGTGCGGGTGCCGTACACCACACGAGTGTAGACATCGCAGCCCTGCAGGTCGTAGCCGAACGGATGACCGCTGGAAGCTGCGCTCAGGGAGTTGGCCAGATCGCAAGCGTTCGGATCCTGCTTGGTGAACAGGCCCGGGGCGATAGCCACAATGATGATGAAGATAATGAGCAAGCCCGAGATGATGAACAGCGGGTTGCGTCGCAGGGTTCGCCATGCGTCGGCCCACATGCTGGTGGCCGGAGCGGACTCATCCACGGAATCGACATCCTGAAGCGGAGTCTCATCAATGGGAGCCACGTAACGATCTTGACCAGGCAGGGTTTCCATGAAGTACTCAGGAGTCGGCTCGCCAGAATTATCAAGCTCGTTGTCGAGATTTTCGTTAGTCATGTTGTTCACTCCTCTCCTTCTCACGCGTAGCGGATGCGCGGATCGAGGGCCGCGTACAGCATATCGACGACGAGGTTGCACACCACGAAGATCAGCATGAGCAACGTGACGATGGACACCACGAGGTTGGCTTCACCCTTCAGAATGGACTGGTAGGTAAGGAAGCCGATGCCGTGGATATTGAAGATCTGTTCGGTGATCATTGCGCCACCCATCAGGCCGCCAATGTCCTGGCCCAAGTAGGTGACGACCGGAATCAGGGAGTTGCGCAGTACGTGGCGCAGCATCACCTGTCCGTTGGACATGCCCTTGGCGCGTGCGGTGCGCACGTAATCCTCAGCGATGTTGGAGGAGATTTCAGCGCGGGTCAATCGGATGATATATGCCATTGACACTGAGCCAAGCACCATAGCCGGCATCAGCAAATCAAGGAAGGTCGGATCGGCACCTGCGGTCACCGGCAAGATGGACCACTGGATGCCGAGCAGGTACTGCAGCACAAAGCCGGTGACGAAGGTCGGCACGGAGATAAGCAGCAGGGAGACGATCAGGATAACCGTGTCGTACCACTTGCCCTTCTTGAGGCCGGAGATGATACCGAAGACCACGCCGAAAATCGCCTCAAAGACGAATGCCATCAGGCCAAGCTTAATCGTGACCGGGAAGGCACGGCCGATTTCATCGATAACAGGCTGGCCGGCGAAGGTGTTGCCGAAGTCGAGGGTCAACGCGTTCTTCAGATAGATGAAGTACTGAACAATGAACGGCTGATCGAGATGGTACTCTGCGCGGATCTGGGCTGCGACAGCTTCATTAATCGGCTTATCACCAAACATAGCCTTGACGGGGTCGCCAGGCAGCAGGAAGACAAGCGCGTACACCAAAAGCGTCGTGCCGAGAACCACGGGGATCATCTGCAGAATACGTCGCAGAAGATACTTACCCATACGGTTGCTCCTTATTCCATGACCGGCTTCGGAGGGTATGCGTTGCCCTTGCCGGTCGGCAAATACGTCGATAGTTTACCGCATGCCTTGACGGCGGTATGTAAACTCACGTTAACTCGCCCGATTATTGGACGTAAATATATGAAAGGGGCGGGGATCATACGATCCTCGCCCCTTGAATTACCGAACTATATGCTCGATGTCAGGTGAGTTTCAACTCACTTCTTGGACATTGCAGCGTAGGTCGGGAGGTTCTGCCAATCGAAGGCGTAGCCGGACTTGATGTTCAGGGAAGCCACACCGTTAGCGTTGGAGTAGTACAGCGGGATAGCCGGCAGATCCTTGAGGAGGATCTCCTGAGCCTGCTGGTACAGCTTGTTGGCGTCATCGGTGGTCTTGGCAGCAGCAGCCTGCAGGCACAGGTTGTCGAAGTCAGGGTTCTTGTAATCACCATCGTTGGAGCCCTTGCCGTCAGCAGCAGCGGTCGAGTACAGCTGCCACAGGTAGTTCTCAGCGGACGGGTAATCAGGCTGCCAGCCGGTACGGAAGGCGCCGGTCATCTGACGGTTGGTCACAGCGTCGCGGAATTCCTGGAAGGTCGGAATCGGGTTGGTGGAAGCGTCGATGCCGAGGTTGTTCTTCAGCTGGTTCACGACAGCGTCGTAAACCGGCTTAGCGCCACCATCAGCGTTGTAGGAGAAGGTCAGCGGGCCATCGTACTTGGAGATGGCGTCGGCCTTGGCCCACAGTTCCTTAGCCTTCTTGGCGTTGAACTTCAGGTTGTCAGCACCGTTCAGGGAGTCGGAGTAGCCCGGGGTCTTCGGGGAGGTGAAGTCGGTAGCGGCGGTTGCGTTGCCGTTCAGCACCTTGTCGATGATCTGGTCGCGGTCGATAGCCATAGAGATGGCCTGGCGACGCAGCTGGCCTTCTTCGTCGTTCTTGAAGTGGTCAAGGGTGGACGGAATGGTGAAGGTCTGGATGACGGAGCCAGCCTCGGAGTACGGCTGGACCTTCTTGTCGGTCTTGAAGGTCTTGGTGAAGGCGGCCGGGACGGATTCCATCACGTCGAGGTTGCCAGCCTGGATGTCGCGGTAAGCGGCGGAGTCGTCGGTGTAGACCTTGAAGGTCACGCCGTCGTTCTTGACTTCCTCGTTGCCCTTGTAGTCAGGGTTCTTCACGAGGGCGATTTCCTTGTTGTGATCCCAGTGGTCCAGCTTGTACGGGCCGTTGCCAACCGGCTTCTGGCCAAAGGCCTTCGGATCCTTGTAGAAGGACTCCGGCAGCGGAGCGAAGGCCAGGTAGCCGACCTTGATCGGGAACACGGAATCGGACTGGTTCAGGTCAACGGTGAAGGTGGTGTCGTCCACAACCTTCAGGCCGGAGAGCTGCTCGGTGCCCTTGAGGCCGTCAGCCTGCAGCTCGTCATAGCCCTTGATGGTGGAGAAGAAGGAAGAAGCCTTCTGAGCGTTCTTGGCGTTGGCAGCGTAGGACCAAGCCTTGGTGAAGGACTCAGCGGTGACCGGGGTGCCATCGGTGAACTTCCAGCCGGACTTCAGCTTGATGGTGTACTGGGTAGCGTCATCGTTCGGGGTGATGGACTCAGCCACTTCGTTGGAAGCCTTGCCATCCTTGTCGAAGGAGACCAGACGGGAGAACAGCAGATCGCCCGGCTTGCCGCCACCAGTTTCGTTGGTGTTGGACGGAATCAGCGGGTTCTGAGGCTCGGAGTTGTAAGCGGTGATGATGTTAGCGCCGGCAGTATCGGAGGCGGTGTTGGAGCTGGAGCCGCCGCAGGCGCTCAGCAGCATAGCCATGGAGCAAGCCACGGCAGCGAAAGCAAGAGCTTTCTTCTTCATATGTTTTCTCCTATTCATAAGGTCGCAGGGCCGAAGCCCCACTTTCACGCGAACGGGGCTGGCTACCAGAGGCGCGTTGTGCGCGCCTGCCGGCAAACCAACCCCGTTGCTGATTGATTGCATTGTCTCGCACTTTGGAGACAAGAAGCAAATTCCATGTTACGTATATGTTAAATCGATGGTCGCTGTGAGGCTATGTTCAGCCTGATTACAGGTTCATCGGTTACTGTCCACATTCTGGTCACGCCCGGGGGAACGCTTGGGCATATCGGTCTTTCAACTGCTCAATGGACACATGCGTATACCGCTGGGTGGTCTTCAATGACGCATGCCCCAGCATTTCCTGCACTTCCCTCAGATCAGCCCCACCGTTCAACATGTGGGTTGCTGCAGAGTGACGTAATGCGTGTGGACTGATATCCGGCACACCAGCCGCTCGCGCCTCGTCATGCACGATGGCCCTCGCCGTACGCTGGTCGAGCCGGCCTCCCCTGGCACCAAGGAATAACGCCTGCCCGGATTTGAGATTCGCCAACATGGGTCTGCCCTGCGCCACCCACTCCTCCAAGGCGCGCATCGAAGGCGCACCAAAAGGAACAACACGTTGTTTATTACCTTTCCCGGTTACACGAACCGTACGTGCCGAGAAATCCACATGGTCCACGTCCAATGCGACCAATTCGGCTACACGAATCCCCGTGGCATACAGCAGTTCGAGAATCGCAGCATTGCGCAGGGCTTCCGCATGCCGCCGTTGCGACTTTCCCTTATCACGCTTACCCACAGACGAATCATGCGTATCATCATCGTTGCCTGCAGCAGAACCGGCAGCATCATCAACATGGTTCATGAGCGCTAGAGCCTGCGCTTCGGTGAGCACATCCGGCAACGTATCCGGAATGGACGGCGTCGCTAAAGTCGCAGCCTGATTAGTGCGCAATACCCCATGCTCATACCCCCACGCGAAGAACGCACGCACTGCCACGGTTTTGCGCGCCATACTGCTTTTGGCATGGGTGCGGCGTTCCACTGCCATCCAACTGCGCAAATCATCAATGGTGATTTCGTTGAGGTCACTGACACCACGGCGTACAAACAGACCAAGGCAGGATTCGATATCATCACGATACGCTTTGAGCGTATTCTCGCTCAGCCCACGATTGGCTTTGAGATAGCGGATAAACGCATCAACATGGTGTTCAAATCGCATGTGTGCGGCACCTTTCTATCGCTGAACCTCGCTCAAGCCTTTGGATACACTATAAAGCGTAGTTCAGTGAAGCAATCAGGATGTTTGAGGCATTATGGCACGGCACAGCGCGCACGGCAAAGCAACCAGTAGCAAACCATCTGACCATGTGGTGGCCAGAGCCATTGATTTGACGAAAATCTATGGCGATGCCGACAACCAAGTCATCGCGTTGAACCATGTGAATGTCGAGTTCGAGCGCGGTCAGATGACCGCGATTATGGGCCCTTCAGGCTCCGGCAAATCCACGTTGATGCATTGCATGGCGGGACTTGACCAGCCGACCAGCGGCAAGGTGATCGTGGAGGGGCTGGAAGTCTCCGCCATGAATCAACGGCAACTGACCAAACTGCGCCGCGAACAAATCGGCTTCATTTTCCAATCCTTCAATCTGGTGCCTACGCTGTCCGCCGAGGAAAACATTCTGCTACCGTTGCAGATCGCCAAAAAGCCCATCGACCGCGCATGGTTCGACCAAGTGGTTCATGTGGTGGGGCTTGAACAGCGTCTGAAGCATCGTCCGAGCCAACTTTCCGGCGGTCAGCAGCAGCGCGTTGCCTGCGCACGAGCCATGATGGCGCGGCCGTCCGTGATTTTCGCCGACGAGCCCACCGGCAATCTCGATTCACATTCCAGCCGTGAAGTGCTGGGCTTCTTGAAGCAATCCGTTAAGGATTACGGCCAATCGATTGTGATGGTGACGCATGACCCGCGCGCCGCATCCTATGCCGACCGCGTGCTGGTGCTGGCGGACGGCAATATCACGCAGGATCTGCGGCATCCCAGCTACGACCAGATTCTTGAGGTCTTCGCGGATGAAGGCGAGGAGACCCACGCATGATCAGAATCGGATTGCGTGACGCCCGCGCGCATTTCGGGCGATTCGTGATGTCCATCATCGCCATTGCGCTGGGTGTGAGTTTTGTGGTCGGCTCGTTCTGCTTCCGCGAGATGATGAACAACCAAGTCGATCAGATGATGGCCTCGAACTCCGATGCCGACGTGTATGTGCGCGGCAACAAGGAGCAGAAAGAGAATTCGGCAGCGAGCTTTGGCGGGGCCTCTGATTCAGGTTCCGGTTCTGCGAGCTCAAGTTCGGATTCGACTTCCACGGAATCGAAGCAATATAACCGCATCGACGTTTCGCTGGTGGACACCCTCAACGGCATCGCCGGTGTGGATACGGCCGAGGCCGTATATGAGGTGAACGGTCTCGTATTGGTCGGCAAAGACGATAACGCCGTTTCCACGATGGGCGGCGTAACCGTTGGCATGGGACTTGCGAAAGGCACGTGGCGATCGGCCAAGCTGACGCACGGTCGGTGGGCGCAATCCAAGGATGAAATCGCCCTGCACACGTTCGCTGCGGAAAGCGCTGGTCTGAAGGTCGGCGACACCACGAAAATCGTGTACCCGGATGGGCCGCACGACGTGCGTGTGGTCGGTATCTTCTCCACGGCATCCTCGCAGGCCGGAGCCATCATCATCGGACTGAATGCGGATACGGCGAAAAAGTATTTCGAACAGCAAACCGGCCAGGTGGGCACGGCCCGGTATCTCACGGTGTACGGTTCGGCAGCCGGCGGGCAGCCATTGACTGTGGAACAGCAGCAGACGTTGGCCGACCGCATCAATCATGCACTGCCATCCGATGCTCATGCGGTGGCCATAACCGGCCAAAGCGTGCGCGACGACAATGCCGCGAGCACCAAGAAAGCACTGGGCTTCATCCAGCCGTTGATTCTCATTTTCGCGATTATCGCGTTGTTCGTGGGCTCGTTCATCATTACCAACACGTTCTCGATGATCGTGCGCGAATCGATGCGCGGCTACGCCCTGCTGCGTTCTATTGGCGCCTCCCCCATTCAGGTGTTCGTTACGGTGGCCGTGCAGGCCATCCTGCTCGGCCTTGTAGGCTCAGGCATCGGTATCGGATTGGGCTGGATCATGGTCAAGGGCATTGTGGCGTTGATGGCCAACATGGGTACACCAATGACCAGCGCGGTAGATCCCAGCGTCTCCGATATGCTCATCGGTTTGCTTGTGGGTGTGCTGGTCACGTTTATTGGCGCATCGTTGCCGGCTCGTCGTGCGGCGACTGCGCCACCGATCCAGGCTATGAACGAAACCGTCAACCCTGAGAAGCCGGTCTGGCCTCGCGGCATCATCGGCACGCTCATGGTTGTTTTGGGTGCCGCCGCTTGGTTGCTGTGCTGGCGTATCGCCTGGGCCAATGATGCCGGTGTTGCCGTCTCGCCTTGGACTGGCTTCAACGATTGGATAAAGACGCTTGGTACCGGCTGGCCTCTAGGCATTGGCGCCGGTCTGGTGGTTATCGGCGTGATTGTATTGGCTCCTGCTTTGGTGACGCCGACCAGTGCGGTGCTCGGCTGGATCCCCGCTCATGTGTTCACGGTCACCGGACGGTTGGCCACGCGCAACCTTTCGCGCAGCAAGCGTCGTACGGCGAACACGGCGGCTGCATTATTCGTGGGCGTGGCCATCGTCAGTTGCCTTGGTGTGGTGGCTGCTTCAGCGAAGGCTTCGGTAGCCGGCATTGTGGACTCCGGGCTGAAGTCTGATTTTTCCGCTATGTCGGTGTCCAGCGGGCAGATTCCAGACGAGGCAATCACCGCCATCAAGAAAACCGCTGGCGTGGGTACAGTGTCTCGCAGCCGCATGCTTATGGGCGTGACCTATGGTTCCGGCGATGATGCGACCGCGGCAATGACGTTCGCGGAGCAGCCCTCCCTATTCACCAAGGTGTTCGCGCCCGTGACCAATTCGGGAGATGCGAACAAGGCTTTACGCAACGGTGAACTGGTAGTAGGTCTGCAAGTGGCTAAGGACAACGGCTGGAAGGTTGGCGATACCGTCAAAGTCAACGGCCGGCAAGTGGTGATTGACAAGGCTGCCACGGCCAAGGCTCAGGAGGATTATCAGGCGCAGGTCAAGGCGAAGATTGACGGTTTGACTTCCGAAGCGCAGCGGCTGCTGGCTTCGGGAGATGTGTCAGGCGCTCAGGCGAAATCCGCTGAGGCGCAGCAAGCTGCAGAAGATGCGAAGAATGTCGATCCGGCGACGTTGGTGAAAACCAAGACCGAGGTCACGCATGTTTCGATGAAGGTTGGCGCAATCATCGAGAACTCCATTTATCGTTCGATGGTGTTGATGAACGATGATGCGGCCGGCAAGATCGCGAACCAGTACACGATGTTTACCATCATGCTGTTCATCAACGCCAAGCAGGGTACTGATGTTGCCGCATTGAAGACTCGGCTCATCAAGGCGGTGAAACCGTATTATGTGGTGAACGTGCAGGATCGCGACGAATTCAAGTCCACGATGAGTTCGATGGTCGATCAGATCTTGCTGGTGCTCTACGCGTTGCTGGCATTGTCGATTGTGATTGCCATCTTCGGCATCGTGAACACGTTGGCGTTGTCCGTATCCGAACGCACCAAAGAAATCGGATTGCTTCGTGCCATTGGTACTTCACGCGCACAGGTGCGTGGCATGCTCGGCATTGAGGCTGCCATCATCGCGGTGTTCGGCACGATACTGGGCATGGTGGTCGGCGTGGCGGCAGGCGTAGTCATTCGCGCGGTGTACCAGGCGAATGGACTGTCAGCGCTGAGCATCCCGTGGAACCAGTTGGGTGTGTTCCTGGTGCTTGCGATTCTGGTGGGCTTGGTGGCTTCGGTCTCCCCCGCCTCCCGAGCCCTGAAGCAGCCGGTCCTCGACGCGGTGGCTAGCGAATAACTCGCCACCGCCAATAGCGACCGTCACGGACGCGGCTGATGCTTTGGGCGTTCGGGAACCGGCTTTAGTGTGGCGATCTGCTCCTGATGGATGGTTACATTCTGTGCTGGGCGCGAGCCGTTGGCGGCTGGATCGCGCACCATCTCCAATGTGTAGCCATCCCATGAGGTCACGTGACCCACATAATCACGGAATTTCATGCGACCATCCGCCGGATCCACACCATCGGTGATGCGCACCACTACGCGAGCGCCTACCGGAATCTGTCTTGGTAAGGTCATGATAATCATCCCCTCATCTGTGCGACGCATATACATCGACTCTGGCGTACAGCAATCACAGTTTCCACTGTACGCCAGTATTGTGCGCAACGCCGATATTTCGCGGTATGAGATTGCCGGATTATATCGCCGGATTATATTGCCGGACGCAGTTCGATGATGGCTTGGCGAGGATTGATGAAACCGGTAATCGCCTCGCCTCGCCGAGCTGAGAACAGTAGTGTCTGCTGCCATCCTCGCTCAGGAACTTCAAGCTCTTGGCGCGCGAATGATGCATCAGGCGCGGCAACCGCGCTCTTGTACCGGCGGAACGGGTCCCCGGCGGCAAAGAACTGCTTTGTCGCCGCAGCATCACCGTTATGCAGTTGATCGGCGACGGCGGTAAGCTGCGCGGCCATACGACGTAGCAGAATCTCCACGTTCAAGGCATCCTCCTCGACCATGGCTCGCGTACGATCGGGATCGGTGAGTGCCACGCGCGTCATATCACGCCAACAACCGGCGGACAATGCTGCGGCGACGTTACGATCGGGGTTGGCCACAAGCTCGTTGATCAACGCCGTGGACACCACGTGCGGCATATGCGAGATCATCGCAGCGCCTTTGTCATGCGTTTCATCGTCCAGCACAATGATTCGATTGGCTACGTCATGCGTGATCAGAGAAGCCACCGTATAGAAACGTTGGTATGCCGTGTCCTCGTCCACGGTCACAGCCCATAGCGCATCATCGTAGAGATGCGGGTCTGCTGCCTGCCAGCCGGAAAGCTCGTTGCCTGCCATCGGATGAGCGCCTACATAGCACTCCCCCAATCCTGCGGCTTTGACCTGATCGCGAACCATGCCTTTGACCGAACCAACATCGGTCAGCGTGGTACGCGGCGACTTGGCCAGCAGCGGCTTCAATTCAGCAAGAATGGAAGGCATGGCCTTTAACGGATTGCACAGCACCACCACATCTGGTTCAGCGCTCATCAGCTCGGCCAGCGTACTTTTGCAGTAGATGCCGTCGGCTTCCGCCTGAGCGTAGGGATGCGACCGGTGGTTCCATGCCACAACGCGCACACCACGCCTGACTAAACGCCTGGCCAGCGATCCGCCGATAAGGCCAAGTCCTACAATGCCCACGGTATCTACCACAACAGTTCCTTTCTTACGCTCTCAGTGTGCTGCCATCCTTCAGGCGCATGCTCTTCGTCAATATGGATGCCTCCCTTGGGGAGCATCCACGCATCAACAGGCGGATTCGGGCGGTCACGGCGAGGATAGACGGCCAGAGTCTTCATCCAGATGCCCTTCATGGCCAAGATTTCCAATACTTTCTGGAATCGGGGCTCCCAAGGCGCGGCATCCAACGTGTCGATGAAGCTATAGGTGCCATCATGCCCTTTGATTGGACGGGATATGAAACTGGTCATGTTCAAACCGGCGACACGAAGAATATCCAGAATGTTCGCCACGACGCCCGGCCCTGTGGCCAATGGGATGAAGGTGATGATGGTTTCGAAGTCGGTGGCGTCACTATGTTGGGCGCGTGCGTTGAGCTCCTGGACTACATCACGCGGGGCGATGACCAGAAAATCGGTCCTGGCACCGTCGAAATCCTGCACCCGTTCGCCGAGCACGTCAAGATTGTAGAGTTTGCCGCAAATGCTGGGGCCGAGCGCCACTTGGCCGGGCTGCAGATCACGGCACGCGGCGGCATTGGAGGAGGCTGCCTTGGGTTTGAGATGATGCTTGGCGATGAACTTCGTGCACTGTGCGAGACCATGCGGATGCGCGCTCACCGGCTCGCCGGTACAGTCGTAGATGGCGTGACCTTTGACAGTGAACGCGTTGAACGCCACATCCACGCTGACGCGTGCGAAGCCTGCAACATCGGTAGCGTCGATCAGCGCATCCAGATTCGGCACCACATAGCCTTCAACATTGTTCTCCCAAGCAATCACGCCCCAGCCTTGGCGGGATTGCACAGCTTCCATAATCGAGGGCACATCCGGCAATGGGATGAGATCAAAATCCGCCATGGGAGCGAACTGTTCGGCAGCCGTCATTGCCGCCTGATGGGTGAAGGTACCTTCCGGACCAAGATAATACAGTTGTATGCGCGCCATAACGTTCTATGGTAGCGGTTCAACCGCAAAGTCTGCGACGGATTCCCAGGAAACCGTCGTTTTAAGCATCCCTACGCGACGCAATCCCCGGAAAGTAGCGCATAAGTCCCCTCCGTGCGACGGATTCCCCGGAAAGCAGCGAAAAATGAGCGAAATCTCGCCACTTAACGACGGATTCCCCGGAAAGCAGCGTATACGGCACATCAGCGCGACGCAATCCCCGGAAAGTAGCGCGCGAGGGGCCGCACGCCGAGCATATGAGACTGAACCTGTATGGCATACACTACTGCCGGCGCTTGGCGGGAATGGTGAACCACCGGCTGGGAACCATCAGCATAATAACCTGTACCGCTACAAGCCCATACAACCAGATATACCCGGCGTGCTGGGTGAAATATGGCATATTGCCTTGGAATCCAGCCACGATAAGCGCGTTGCCGGAGGTCGTGGTCATCGCCATTCCCCATGCGGTCATCGATGAGGCGATGAGATGCAGCGCCAAGCCAATCGTGCCCAAACGCGCACGTGCACACCATGTGGAGAGGATAATCAGCAGGAACGCCAATGCCAATCCGTATGGAATGTTCATATCCGCGCCCATGCGATGCGCAAAGGTTCCCACAAACGCGGCAAGCGCGCCGGCTGCGATAGTAATCAATGATTTGACCAGCGCGCTTTGCCTGTGTGACCACGGCTGGGATTCGTTATCATTCACGTTCATCCGCTCCAGTATAAGTTTGGCTCCCCTCACAGTGAGGAGAGCCAAAGCAATTACTGAACAATCACACTACTTGTTGTTCTGGTTCTGACGATGCCGAGGCGTTAAACGAACAGTCCAGTGGACTGTTCGTAGCCGAGGTGAGCGGATGCCACCATAGGGCATCCGCGAAGGCAGCGTCGTCAGAACAATCAAACTACTTAGTTTGATTGTTCTGACGACGCTGCTTGGCGCGCCACTTGTACCAATCTTCGCGGCCGAGGATGATCTTGCGCACGCGGATGGACTCCGGGGTCACTTCCACGCACTCGTCCTCGTTGGCGAAGTCCAGGGACTCCTCGAGGCTCATCTTGATCGGCGGGGTCAGGGTTTCCAGCACGTCAGCGGTGGAGGAACGCATGTTGGTCATGTGCTTGGCCAGCGTGATGTTCACATCCAGCTCGTCAGGCTTGTTGTTCACGCCCACAACCTGGCCTTCGTAGACCGGGGACTGCGGCTCGACGAAGAAGTTGCCACGAGCCTGCAGACGCTGCATGGCGTACGGAGTGGCCACGCCCTGACGGTCGGAGACCATGGAACCGTTCTGGCGGGTCACAATCTGGCCGGCCCACGGAGCGTAGCCGGCGGAGATGGAGGATGCGATGCCGGTGCCGCGGGTGGCGGACAGCAGAGCGGTGCGGAAGCCGATCAGACCACGGGACGGCACGGTGAACTGCAGACGCACCCAGCCGGAACCGTGGTTGGACATGTAGTCCATGCGTCCCTTACGGTCGGCCATCAGCTGAGTGACGGTACCCATGTATTCTTCCGGCACGTCGATGGTGGTGCTTTCCATAGGCTCGTTGACCACACCGTCGATCTTCTTGGTGACCACCTGCGGGCGGCCGACGGTCAGCTCGTAGCCTTCACGACGCATCTGCTCAGCCAGCACGGCCAGTGCCAGCTCGCCACGGCCCTGAACCTCCCATGCGTCAGGACGGTCGGTGGGCAGCACCTTGATGGACACGTTACCGATGAGCTCGCGGTCCAGACGATCCTTGATCATGCGGGCGGTGAGCTTGTGATCCTTGCCTTCGGTGCCGGCCAGCGGGGAATCGTTGACGCCGAAGGTCATGGAGATGGCCGGATCATCGACGTGGATCAGCGGCAGCGGCTTCGGATCGTTGGGGTCCACGATGGTTTCGCCGATCATGATGTCGTTCACGCCAGCGACTGCCACGATGTCGCCAGGACCAGCGGAGGCCACAGGGGTACGCTCGAGACCCTGGGTGCGCAGCAGTTCAGCCACGCGGAAGTTCTCGATGGAGCCGTCCACACGGCTCAGACCGTAGGTCTTGCCCTTCTCGAGGGTGCCGTTGTAGATGCGGACCAGACCGAGTCGGCCGAGGAAGTCGGAGGAGTCGATGTTGGCCACGTGAGCCTGCAGCGGGGCGCCTTCCTCGTATTCCGGAGCCGGAATGTACTTGATGATGTCTTCGAACAGCGGTTCGAGGTTGTCGTTGTCCGGCAGAGCGCCGTTCTCCGGCTGGTTGGTGGAGGCGTAACCGGCCTTGGCCGCGCAGTAGACCACCGGCAGATCAAGCAGGTGGTCGAGATCGAGGTCGATGCCTTCCTCGACAACGTCCTGAGCGAGGCCGAGCAGCAGATCGGTGGATTCGGAGACGACCTCGTCGATACGGGCGTCCGGGCGGTCGACCTTGTTCACGCACAGGATGACCGGCAGCTTGGCTTCCAGAGCCTTACGCAGCACGAAACGGGTCTGCGGCAGCGGGCCTTCGGAAGCGTCCACGAGCAGCACGACGCCGTCGACCATGGAGATACCACGCTCCACCTCACCGCCGAAATCGGCGTGGCCAGGGGTGTCGATGATGTTCAGGGTGATGCCGTCCGGGTGACCGTACTTGGCGGCCAGCGGGCCGGTGTATTCCACAGCCGTGTTCTTGGCGAGAATGGTGATGCCCTTCTCGCGTTCGAGATCGTTGGAGTCCATCACACGATCCGGAACTTCCTCACGCTCGTTGAACACGTGTGACTGCTGAAGCATGGCATTGACCAGCGTGGTCTTGCCGTGATCGACGTGAGCCACAATAGCCACATTACGGATATCTCCACGAACCGCCATCGAAACCTCTCTTAATACTGATTCTTTTGCGTAATCGTTCGGTACTTGCGTACTTATGTACTTATCTAGTGGGTTTTGTTTCCCTGTACTTACACACAAACCGTCACGAGTGTACCGGCATGGCTTGACCTTGCGCATCATGCAAAAAGCCTGCACTTGCCGTAGGTCAGCAAGTGCAGGCTTTTGCGATCAATCATGCGTGCGGCAATCAGCCGAGGATTGCAGCGGAATCGGTGATGGTGATGAGCGGTGCGAACAGTGCCATTGTGTCGAGTGCACGTTGGTGATTCTCGGGGCTGGAACCTTGGCAGGCGTCCGCGGCGACGCGCACGGCAACGCCGGCATCGGCTGCGGCAAGTGCCGTGGTGATGACGCAGCAGTCGGTGGCGACGCCGCACACGGTGATCTTCTTGGCGCCCTCGATGGCTGCGGCGAGCTCGCTACCCCATTTGCCGAATGTGGCAAGGCTGACGATGGGATGACCAGCAGCCAGAGCGGCGGTGTCCTCCGTCAGGTCATACATCGGATCGTCCGGCGGCACGAGGAACTGCGGCCAGTCCTTGAAGTAATCCACCCATGCATCCTTGGCAGGCGTTGGCGCCACGTACCGGGTATAGACCACGTGGTCGCCATAGGCTTCTGCCAAGGCTTTGAACGCAGCATCCGTGGTATGGAAGGAACCGTCCGGACAGGCCCAATCGGACCAGTCGGACTCAGCGAACACCTTCTGGCGGTCGATGACGACCAGCCATTCATCGGATGGAACAGTCATAATTAGTTCTCCTTATCCTGTGCTTCCTGAGCGGCAATGTCACCACGCTGGAAAATCAGTGCGCCCACGAAGCCGATAACCAATGCCACAATCACGCCGAGGTTGGCGGATGCCCAAGCACCATCCTTGCCGCCGAAGATGCCGAGGAAGTAGCCCTGCCATTCGAGCCAGCTGGCGGACGTGTTGACCACAAGACCCCAGCCGAGCAGCGTGCCGACCACGAGAATCACCAGGGACTTCACGTTCCATGCGCCGTAACGGCCTTCGGCCTTGTACAGGTCTTCGGTGTTGTAGTCCTGCTTGCGCAGCAGCACATCGGCGATGAACAGGCCGGTCCACACGGCCATCGGCACGCCGAGGGTAATCAGGAAGCCTTGGAATGGGCCGATGAATGTGTCGGAGAAGAAGGTCACGTACACCACGCCGAGCACGGTCAGTGCTGCGGTCAGGCCGGCGGCGGCCACGCGCGGCAGCTTGATGCCGAAGCTCAGCAGGGCCAGACCGTTGGAATAGTTGTCCATGATGGCACCGGACATAAGGCCGAGCACAGCCACGAGCGTGAACGGCACAAGGTACCAGGTCGGCAGAATCGAAGCCATGGCACCAATCGGATCGTTGCCCACGGCGTCGGAGAGCTTCTGGTTGGAGACGGCGAGCAGGCCACCGTAGATCACCAGCAGCACCGGAGCCAGCGAGGCACCAAATGTGGACCAGAAGACGATGCCGGCATTGGAGGATTTACGCGGCAGATAACGGGAGTAATCGGCGGCCACGTTCACCCAGCCCAGGCCGAAGCCGGTCATGACGAACAGGAATGCGCCCAGCACCGCCGGAGCGGAACCGGCCTGCGACGCGCCGACTGCGGCGAAATCAATGTGTGACCAGCCGAGGATCAGGAATCCGATGGTCACCACGCCGCTGATGATGGTGATGGCCTGCTGCGCCTTCATGATGAGGTCATAGCCGAAGATGCCGGCCACAACCACCAGACCAACCACGATGATGGTGGAGATGATCTTCGGCGCGGCGCCGGAGCCCCAGCCGAGACGCTGGAATGTGGAGGCGAGCGCCAGCACGGCGGTGGTGGTCAGGGAGATTTCCCAGCCGAGCGTGGCGATCCAGCTCAGCACGGACGGCACTTTGGCGCCTTCCACACCGAACGTGGCGCGGGTGATGACCATGGTCGGCGCGTTGGCGCGCTTACCGGCGATGGAGACGATGCCCACCAGCAGGAACGAGACGACAATGCCCAGAATCGCGGCAAGCGTGGCCTGCCAGAACGAGATGCCGAAGCCGAGCGCCCACGCGCCGTACGACATGGCGAGTACGGAAATGTTGGCGGCGAACCAGGGCCAGAACAGGTCCTTCGGACTGCCGTGGCGGTCGGACTCGGCGATGGTGTCGATGCCCTGCTCCTCCACGGAGAGCGCGGAGCTCTTCTCCTTGGTGTCACTCATAGTGAACCTTCTTCTCTTGATTGTTGTGCTGCTCGCAATTGCCCAAATTCGATTGCGCACTGGCTCATTCGCCGGCACATCGTGCACCGCAGCAGCATTTCTTTATTCGTGAGCCGAGGGAATCAGCGCAGACAGCGCATCACGATGCTCGGCATCATGATGCGTGGGTGATTCGGCTATTCGCTTGTGATCATGCCGCGCCGCGAATAACTCCGTGACGCCAACATGATGGGATGCGTTCTCCACAGCGGAATCCTTGGGTGCGTACCGGTAGACGGCGGCCGGACGTTGTCTGCCTTCGCGTCGTTTGGTTCCGGTATCTTCCAGATCTCCCGAAGCGAGCATTTTGCGGCGGAAGTTCGCCAAATCGATGGTCTGACCGGCGATGGCCTCGTACACATCATGCAGCTGACGCAGCGTGAAAGTGGGGCCGAGCAGTCTGGTGGCCACATCCGAATATTCGATTTTGGAACGCAACCGTTCCAGCGCGTATTCGATGATGGTCCGGTGGTCGAAGGCGAGCGTCGGCAAACCGTTTTCCGGGAACCAGCGCACGTTGTCGCCATCCTCGAAACCAGCCGCTTCACTCTGTTCCACCAACGCCCAGTACACGATGGACACCATGGGCAGGCCACCATGGGAGCGATCGGGATCGCCGAAGGTGTAGAGCTGTTCGAGATACCGCGGATGCAACGCTGTAGTTGATTCCAATGCTTCGAACGCTGACTGTTCGAGTGAACGATCGGAGCGCAGGTGACCGCCGGGCAGCGCCCAAGAGCCGAGGAATGGTTGGCGTACGCGCTTGACCAAGGGCAGCCAGAGCTGTGGGCGACCTGTTGCGCTGGCAGTATCGTCTGCGCTGACGTTGCCCACTGGATTACCCTGCCCAAGGTTCCGAGCGCTCTGGTCAGCGGACTGCGCCGGCCCCAACGCCAGAATCACCACAGACACTCCTACTTGAGGCGGCGCACTGCGACGCTCGGACACGTTGCCGAATCCCATAGTGAGCCTCCTACCCTAGGATGTTGCGCCTGCGGTAGTGCAGGCGATTGCTCGGGCGGCATCTCGCGGAGCCTTCCCTCAAGACTCTGAGCATAGCACTAGTTTTAGTCATTATGACTATAACTAGTGGATTCGTTCACGCTTCGGACGCTGCGGATGCTTCGGGTACCATAGCTGTCTCGGGCACCACGGGCGACTCCAATGTCTCCATGTCTTCGCGCGCATTCGCGAGCCGTGTCATTTCGGCCTCCGGAGGCAGGAACGGTGCCAGAGACGGCAGCTGATCCAACGAATCCAATCCCATACGCTCCAGGAACAATGTGGAAGTCACCAGCAATGCCGCCCGCGATTCAGGATCGACACCTTGCTCCTTAATCAGCCCGTGAATGCTCAAGGATCGAATCACACCGTCTGAATTGACTCCGCGAATCGCGGCGACCTGCGCACGCGTAACCGGCTGACGATATGCCACAATCGCAAGCGCCTCCAATGCCGCTTGGCTCAAGCGTGCGGTCTGACCATCGGTGACGAACGCCGAAACCACCGGCTCGAACACCGCGCGATTGGCGAACTGCCATCCTCGCGCAGTGCATCGCAGCTCAAATCCACGTGGGCGAGTTGCCCCCTCCCCCGCGTACTCCGCCTGCAATTGCAGCAGCGTCCGCTCCACAAGGGCATCCTCAACGCCCAGCACGCGTGCAATATCCTTGGAATTCTGCGGCTGATCAGCAACCATCAGTATCGCCTCGATCGCTGCCGGCAATCCACCAGGAAAATCATCAACAGCGAAATCCGCCGTAGTAGCTTGCTCATCGCTCATCAGGCAAAATCTCCTTCGGATATGTCCACATCGCTCATGGCATCGTCCACGCCGGAAACCCATCGCAATTGCAGTTCTGCAAACGGTCCGCTTTGGCGGTATTGCAACACTCCCTGCTTAAAGAACATGAGTACCGCCATAAATCGCGCGACTATCTGCAGCCGGCTGGTGCAATCGGCAGTCAATTCGGCGAACGATACGGCACTGTGCTCGCCGCCATGGTTGAGCGCTGCCATCAGACGCTCTCTGACCAGTGCGGACTGTGCGCGCAAATCGACCAAAGGCACATGCAGTTGATGTACGGAAACCTCGGTTGCTGGCGCGTTCGCGATCACCTGCGCGGCAAGCTTGGCCAAATCAGTGGGTTGCATGGTCCACACCAGTTCCGGCAGCATACGGGACATGGCCTCGTCCATATATGCCGGATGCGCGAAACGGCCGGAGTTTTGCGCCATTCGCGCGCGGAAATCAGAGGCAGCCTGCTTGTAGGCGCGGTATTGAATCAGTCGAGCGAAGAGCAGATCACGTTCGCGCAGCGCCTGCAGACTTTGCTCGTCGGCTTGGCTCATCTCCTCGTTGCGGGGCAGAATGGCCGCGCTTTTCGCCTCGACCAATATGGAGGCGATGTCCAAGAACGCGCTGGCTTCATCCATGTTCTTGGTGAAG
Source organism: Bifidobacterium colobi (assembly GCF_018555455.1). Taxonomy (GTDB): domain Bacteria; phylum Actinomycetota; class Actinomycetes; order Actinomycetales; family Bifidobacteriaceae; genus Bifidobacterium; species Bifidobacterium colobi. The sequence goes on from NZ_JAFEJU010000005.1 coordinate 132,231, forward strand.
TCGAGTCCGCGCACATACGCCAGGAACTCTTCGGTGATCGAAGACAGTGATACTTCGGTGATTTCAAGCTTATTGTTGGCGATCAGCCCCAACAGCACGTCGAACGGGCCGGAATACACCTCCAGATTCACATGGAATTTGGAGGTTCCTGCCGCTTCAACGGATTCGGATGGTGTGAGGGGAAGATCTGCATCGCTCATCATCGCACCATCCGACTCATGCCCTGTCGTCTTGATTGCCAGACACTATGCATCACTATGGGTTGCTATGGGGTTGCCATGGGTCACACGAGCGGCTACGCCACTACACCGCGTGCGACCATCTCGCGAGCCACCTCGCGGTATTCCTTGGCGGTCTTGTGCCCCGGCGCATAAATCACGATAGGAGCCGCAGCCACTGTGGAATCCGGCAGTTTAATCGAGCGGGAGATGCACGTGTGGAAGACCTTGTCCTTGAACGCCTCGTAGATGCGCTGGCAGACTTCCTCGCAATGCAGTGTGTTGGTGTACATGGTGACCAGTACGCCATCGACTTCCAGCGACGGATTGATGCGGGACTGCACCTTTTCTATGGACTGCATCAGCAGCGCCACGCCACGCAGCGCGAAGAACTCGGCTGCCACGGGAATGATCACACCATCAGCCGCGGTCAGCGCGTTGACGGTGAGCAGGCCGAGTGAAGGCTGGCAATCCACGATGATCAGATCGTACTCGTTCTTAAGCTTGCGCAGCACACCGTTCAGAATCTGCTCACGGCCCACTTCGGTGACCAGTTGCACTTCGGCAGCCGAAAGATCAATGTTCGCGGGGATGATGTCGATGTTCTCGAACGCCGTGTGCTGCACCACATCATGCGGGTCGACGGAGATATCGAACAATGCCGTGTAGATGGTGTTGTCAACAGCGTTCGCATTGATGCCGAGACCCACGGTGGCGGCACCCTGCGGGTCGAAATCGACGATCAACACACGACGGCCGTACTGGGCAAGCGCGCCGGCAATATTGATGGAACTGGTGGTTTTGCCTACGCCGCCCTTCTGGTTGCACATGGCGATGACCCTGGCCGGGCCATGCTGCTGCAACGGTTCGGGAGCGGGGAAGGTCTCATATTCACGTCCAAGCAAATCGGTAGGCATACTGTTTACCTTATCAACATCTTCCACTGTCTGTGGTGCAACGACATACGTTCCGGCCATAGGCAAAGTCCCTTGCCTGAAACCGTCGACCGTCATTCGGTCATCACGCCAGTCTTCCATCGTCGTTCTGCGCCCCTCCATCGGTATCACCAACTGTTTATAGCCTACTCTCTCAGGGATACCGCCCAATTGATGACAGGAAACGGTTGAGGAGCCCGTCTCAGCGTCCGTATGTACGCGCAATCATGAAGGCTGCGCGTACATACGGACGATTTTGGGCATGAAAACCTCCGTATGTTCGCGCACCACTGGTTATTTGCGCGTACATACGGACGAAAACTGCGAATTACTACTCAATTACTACTCAATTACTACTCATCTGGCACGCGGATGAGAAGACAGATACGCCTCAATCAAATGCTCGGGACTCACATGGGTGTAGATCTGCGTAGTGGTCACGCTGGCGTGGCCCAACAGCTCCTGCACGGTACGCACATCCGCGCCACCTTGGATGAGATGCGTGGCGAACGAATGGCGTAACGTATGCGGATGCAATGGCCGTGTGATGCCGGCGCGCTGACCGGCATCCTTGACGACCTCCCAAATGGATTGTCGGGAAATCCTTCGGCCGCGCTTGTTGAGGAATACCGCTCGGCGTTCAGGCACCGCGGCAGTGGAACGACGTTCGAGTTCGCCACGCGCCTGCTCAAGGTACGCATGCAATGCCATGCAGGCGTAGCTGCCTATCGGCACCAGCCGCTGCTTTGAGCCTTTGCCCATCAATCGAGCCACGCGCTCATCCAGGTCGATATCTTCAAGATTGGCCCCGGCAGCCTCCGATACACGGCATCCGGTGGCATACATGAATTCCAGCAATGCCTTGTTGCGCAGCACCACCGGATCGTTCGAGCCGCCGACCGCAGCCGCGTCCAACAATCGTGCCACTTCATCCACGCTCAGCACGTCGGGGAGGGTGGACGCGCCCTTGGGTGCTTTGACAGGCGCAGAAACATCATCGGCAACCACATGTTGGGCCAGCGCGAATCGATGAAACTCATGCAATGACGCCAATCTACGTGCCTTGGATCGAGCCGACTCCCCCGCCGCATCAAGCGCGGCAACATAGTCCTCAACATCCTGCCGAGTGATGGCCTCAGGATGTTCAATGCCTTTGGTTTGCAGCCAGTCCACATACTTGGCGATGTCTGATTCGTACGCCCGCACTGTGGCATCGGCAAGTCCTCGCTCCACGCCGATATGCACGAGAAACTGCTCGGTAAGTTTGCTGAAGCTGCTGGTCATGGTGTTTTATGGTAATCGGAAAAACGGCTCGGTATGGTCATGCGGTTCTTTCCAGTTGGAGTAACCAAGGTTGTAGAATCTCATGAACCTTATATACGACGAAACCCCGCCAAATAGCGGGGTTTCATTCATAGTATCAATCCACTGAACTATCAGCCTCAGGCCTGACGCGTTTCACGCGTCCTTCGCAGCATAGCTGCTCACCTCGGCTACAGACAATCCACTGGATTGTCTGTTTCACGCCTCGGCGGGAGCGTTGATGTCCTCAGGCAGAGCAGCCTTGGCAGCCTCAACGATGGTCTTGAAGGTCTCAGGATCGGAGACAGCCAGCTCGGCCAGAGCACGACGATCCAGTTCGATGCCAGCAAGGTGCAGGCCCTGGATGAAGCGGTTGTAAGTGATGCCCTCAGCGCGGACGGCAGCGTTGATACGCTGGATCCACAGCTTGCGGAAGTCACCCTTGCGAGCCTTGCGGTCGCGGAAGTTGTAGTTAAAGGAGTGCAGCAGCTGTTCCTTGGCCTTGCGGTACAGACGGGAACGCTGACCGCGGTAACCGGAAGCCCTCTCGAGAACAACGCGACGCTTCTTGTGTGCGTTCACTGCGCGCTTGACACGTGCCATAATCTATTCCTCAGCTTTCTAAAAAGTCTTTATTATCCGTGTAAGCCCTAAGCTCACTTCTGCAGAAGCTGCTTCAGCTTCTTAGCCTGGCCACCGCGCAGCACAGCGTCAGCGGACAGAGCGCGACGCTTGCGAGCGGACTTGTGCTCGAGGTTGTGGCGCATGGCGGAACCGACCTGCATCACCTTGCCGGAGCCGGTGATACGAGCGCGCTTGGAAGCGGCGGAATTAGTTTTCATCTTCGGCATTGCTGCCCTCCTTGCTGGTTTGCTTCTTCATATCGGAAGTCTGGGGAGAAATCGAGGCCTTGGCATCGGCTGCGGCCTGTGCCTGAGCCTCCTGCTTGGCGGCAAGACGTGCAGCCTGACGAGCCTGACGTTCGGCGCGGGATTCAGCTCCGCGACGACGCTGCTCAGACTGGGTGTGCACCTTCTTACCCTTCGGCGCGAGGGTCATGATGATGTTGCGGCCCTCCTGCTTCGGCTTGGATTCCACGGTGCCGAACTCCTCGACATCGTCAGCCAAGCGCTGCAGCAACTCAACACCGCCAATCGGGCGGGAAATCTCACGACCGCGCAGCATAATGGTCACCTTGACCTTATCGCCACCGTTCAGGAAGCGGGTCACATGGCCCTTCTTCACGTCGAAGTCGTGATCGTCAATCTTGAGACGGAAACGAATTTCCTTGATTTCCGCGGTGCTCTGATTGCGGCGAGCTTCACGAGCCTTGATCTTCTCGTTGTACTTGAACTTGCCGTAGTCGATGAGCTTGGCGACCGGAGGCTTCGCGTTCGGTGCCACCTCGACGAGATCGAGGTTTGCCTCCTTGGCCAGGTTCAGCGCAACAGTAGTCGCGATGACGCCCACCTGCTCGCCCTTCGGGCCGATCAGGCGTACCTGCGGGACGCGAATCTCGTCGTTAATACGTGGTTCGTCGCTGATGATGACTCCAATCCTCTGCATGTTCCTACGCGGGTCCACATAAATCCCCATCAACGCATTGGATTCATGACAACATTGGCCAAACGACATACGTCGACCATCCAGCTGTAATACCTGTGTGCATTACATGTTCCGATTGCCTTATTGAGTAGCAATCTCTAGGCTGTTGCCTTGAACCCGAGACCTTGAAAGGTTTCCAGGTGGGGTTGCCCCGCTTTCTTGATTTCTCAAGCCAAAGAGAAAGTGTACCATATGCCCGGACATTGCTCGTCAGTGTGTCGCAATGTCGCACAGCTATACGTCAGCAAGCAATATCCAGCACTTTGCAAGTGCATTGCACCTGCATCATTATTGCACCGCACGCAGCAGACCGCCGATACCTTCCTTCTGCAATATTTCGCGGTATGGGCCGGCTTCCTGCGCGATGATCTGATCGATGGCACGCATACCGAGTACTTCCACTGGCGCTTTATCATCCGTCAAAATCGTCGAGGAAGAGTCCGGCTGCGGTACAGCAGTGAATCGACCGGCAACCTTTTCCATATACCACTGCAGCTCACTACTGGACGTGCGCGCATAGGTTCGTTGACGCAGACGATCCGCCTTGGCGACCTGCTTCATATCGCTCGCTGATTGCCCAGCCGATGATTTCTTCGCGAACAGCTCACGGTTCGTAGTATTCGGTACATCGGCGGTCAACATATTGCCTGCACCGAACACGCTGGCGATCGTGTCGCTCAGCGCTTCGTTGATAGAACCCTGGCCATCCGAAACCATGTTCATGTTCACCACCATCACACCACCGGGATTGAGATGTTCGCGCACCATCGAGAAGAACTCTATGGAACTCATTTGAAATGGAATGGTGATGTCTTGGTACGCGTCGACCATGATCACATCGTAGGAATCATGCGAGGCGGCAAGCCATGCCCGACCGTCGTATGTGCTGACCGGCACATCGCTTGGTTCGGAGAAATACCGTCCGGCCAGATCGGTGATCTTCTGGTCGATTTCCACACCGGTGATGGTCATATCCGGGTAATACTGCTTGAGCTGGCGCGCATAGGTGCCGGTTCCCATGCCGAGAATCAGCGCGGAGTCGGCCTTGTCTGCGAGCGCCGGCGCGGCGAGCGCGGTGTCGTAGTACATACCGGTCAATCCTGGCTCTTTCATGGTCACCGATTGCACGCCGAACAGTACGTTGGTGGAGAGGATTGTGCGGTCGGAGAGGTTTTTGACCTGCAGATAGTTGTAGATGGACTCCCCCTCATAGGCGAGGTTGGTTTCCCAGAATGCGAATCCGGTCAGGGGCGAGACACAGCTGGTGATCACGAATATCACCGCAGACACCGCGCAAGCCACCCGATGCGCCTTGATGGAGATGAAATACACCAGTGGAATGACCAGCAGCGCGCCGGAGAAAATCAGGAAGCTGACGAATGTGCCGACTGCCGGAATTGTAACGAACGTGGGCAGGAAAGTGCCCAAAATCGAACCGATGGTGTTGCACGCGGAGAGTCTGCCCACCACGGAAGCGTTGTCTTCCAAGGAGGTTGTCGCGAACTTGTTGAGCCCGGCGGTCACCGTGCCGAGCAGGAACAGCGGCGGCACAAAGATAATGGCGCAGGAGATGAACGCCGCGATAATGAGGAAGTTCGTGGACACGGTAACGATCAGCAAGCCGGAGATGATAAGAATCAGATACTTGCCCACCAGCGGAATCAATGCAATCCATACGGCCGCGACCATGATGCGCATATACAGCTTGTCCGGATTCGGATCTTTGTCCGCCCAGCGCCCGCCGAAGACCGCGCCCAGTGCCAGCGCGATCATGATGGTGCCGATGATGATGGTCCACACGATCTGCGAACTGGAGAAATATGGTGCCAGCAGACGCGAGGCGCCTAATTCGGCAGCCATCACCGACATGCCGGAGAAGAATTCGGTGACATACAGGAAGACTTTTGATTTGAGGATCGGTCTCTCGCTTGCCTCGGTGATATGTGCCATGCTTCCCGCTTCCATGTATCCACAGTCGATGTTCTGTTTCGCCAGACTAGCAGCTGACCGGCTACAGTTGGCGTCATGACCAAGGTATGTGTGATTTTCGGTGCCGGCGAATATTACGGAGCGCCGGATGCTGCTCTGATTCCAGCCGATGCGACCATTGTGGCCGCGGATGGCGGGCTCGACCATACGCGCGATTTGCATGTGACGCCGGACGTAGTGGTCGGCGATTTCGATTCACTCGAGGGCGAACGTCCGTCCGCGGATGCCGGAACCCGTACCGTAGTGCTGCCTCCATTGAAGGATGATCCGGATATGCTCTCCGCATTGAAGATCGGCTGGGCGGCCGGATGCCGTGAATTTCGCATCTGGGGAGGCCTTGGCGGACGCGTTGACCATACGCTCTCGAATATTCAGCTGATAGCATTGCTGGCGCAGCATGGCGCCAGCGGCTACCTGTTCGGCGACGGGACTGTGATTACCGCCATTTGCGATGGCGCACTCGGCTTTGCCGCACATCCGGTTCCGGAAGCGGGCCGCATGGTGTCCGTATTCTCCCTTTCCGATGTTTCGCTTGACGTGAACGAACCTGGGCTGAAGTATGAGCTTGAACATGGCACGCTCACCAATACCGTGGTGCAGGGGGTGAGCAACGAGTTCCGGGATAATGTGGCTGCATCGATCAGCGTTGCGCAAGGCACGCTGATCGTCACCTTCCCCGCTGAGGTAACGTTGCCATCCGTGCGCCGCTTCCGTGAGTTCTCGGGAGACATCGGCGCATTGGATACCAAGGTTTCCACCCTGTTGGTGCGTTAATGCCATATGCATATGTTCGGTTTTCACCGACGTGCAGCATGGTCGATGAACGCATGGCAACGCTTGCCTGAACATTGGTGTGAACGCTCACAAAAAAATGGAACTTTTTGCCCAAAACACACGTTCAGACGTTGCTTTGTGTACACAGTCGGCATTACAGTAACAACTGTTGGTAAACAATGGCGTGGTGTGCCAAGGCACATTACCGCCACCCTACAAGGGAGAATTACATGACAGTTAAGATTGGTATCAACGGCTTCGGTCGCATTGGTCGTCTCGCCTTCCGTCGCATCTTCGAGCTGCAGGCTCGTGGCGGCCAGGCTGGTGACATCGAAGTTGCCGCCATCAACGATCTGACCACCCCGGCCACCCTGGCTTACCTGCTGAAGTACGATTCCACCCACGGCACCTTCCGTCACGACGACGGCACCCCGGTCGACGTGAAGGCCACCGAGGACTCCATCGTGGTGGACGGCAAGGAATACAAGGTCTACGCCGAGAAGGACGCCAACAACATTCCGTGGGTCAAGAACGACGGTGTTGAGTTCGTGCTCGAGTGCACCGGCTTCTACACCTCCGCTGAGAAGTCCCAGGCTCACCTGAACGCCGGCGCCAAGAAGGTCCTGATCTCCGCTCCGGCCAAGGATGACGTCACCCCGACCGTCGTGTTCGGCGTGAACCACACCATCCTGAAGCCGACCGACAACATCGTGTCCGCCGGCTCCTGCACCACCAACTCCATGGCCGCCATGGTCAAGCTGCTGGACGAGAAGTTCGGCATCAAGGCTGGCTTCATGACCACCATCCACGCTTACACCGGCACCCAGATGCTGCTCGATGGCCCGCGTGGCACCAAGTCCGGCCGCAACCTGCGTGCTGCTGGCATCAACACCATCGCTCACTCCACCGGCGCTGCCAAGGCCATCGGCAAGGTCGTTCCGTCCGTGAACGGCAAGCTGCAGGGCCACGCTCAGCGCGTTCAGGTCCCGGACGGCTCCGTCACCGAGCTGACCACCGTGCTGAACACCGAGACCACCGCTGACGCTATCAACGCCGCCTTCAAGGAAGCCTTCTCCAACACCGATTACTACGGCTACAACGATGAGGGCATCGTCTCCTCCGACATCCTCGGCGACACCCACGGTGGCGTCTTCGACCCGACCCAGACCGACGTCAACACCGTTGACGGCGTGACCCTGGCTCGCACCGTGTCCTTCTACGACAACGAGTACGGCTTCACCTCCAACATGATCCGTACCCTGCTGTACTTCGCTGAGATCTCCGAGTGAATCCACGCGGGTCTGCCCGCAATGGTTCGCTAAAGAACTAAGCTGAAGAAACCCCCGCCGCACGCGGGGGTTTCTTCGTAGTAGAACGGAAACTATGGCAAAGAAGAACAAACACGGAAAAGGCGCCGGCTCCACTCCCGCCACAGTGCAGTTGGAGAAGGCCGGCGTGGAGTTTCAGCTTTACGAATACGAGCATTCCAACGACCACATGGATGATGGCTATGGCGTCGAAGCCGCCACCAAACTCGGTTTCGATGAGCATCAGGTATTCAAGACCCTCATGGCGGACACCGGCTCCGAACGTGTGGTGGGTGTGGTACCGGTCAGCGGCCACATGGACTTGAAAGCGCTGGCAGCGGCCGTCGGCGCGAAGAAGGCCGCGATGGCCGATCCAAAGGTGGCCATGCGCGAATCCGGATACGTGGTGGGCGGCATTTCGCCGCTCGGTCAGAAAACCCATCACAAGACGGTATTGGACGAAAGCGCATTACAATTCGATAAAATTTTGGTCTCCGGAGGCAAGCGTGGATTGTCCGTTGGGGTCAATCCGAACGATCTGTTGAAGGTGTTGAACGGCATCGCAGCACCGATTGGTACTTGGTGATCATGCACTTCCCACGGTGTGGTCGCATCACTACCCGTTGTTTCTAAGGAATGGCTTTATTCCAAGGTTTTGCAAAACCACACCATGGGTAGTTGACCACACCGTGGGTAGTGACCACACCGTGGAGATTAGTGGAGGATTAATGCCATGTAGGTTGCC
>NZ_JAFEJU010000006.1 GCF_018555455.1 Bifidobacterium colobi
CGACCTATTCCAGACACACATTATGGCCGACCTCAAGTTCCCCACCAACACAACTTAAACATGAGAAACACTTACTGCCACAAAGGAAAACAAGCCAAAACAGACACACATTTTGGCCTATAACCCCTGATTACAGCGTCGGCATTTTTTTGACTGACGGTTTTTCCACGTTGACTGACGGTTTTCTAACGTTTTTTGTTATAAATCCGTCAGTCGGTGTTATAAATCCGTCAGTCAAAGGTTGTGAGTGACGGTGTAGGCCGCATGGGGGTGGAAGGATGCGCGACCGGCGTGTGAAATGTCAGCAGTGGCGATATACTAGTGGATTGTTGTGTTTCCCTAAGGGGTCCTTCAAAGCGCTATCCCACTCGCCATCGAGGACTTTCAGGGAGCCCACGGATAATGAGGTTCAACGCTTTTTGGATGCGGTCCTAACCAAACCACGCCAAGCAGCCGAGACCCGGAACACAATATATAGAAAAGGTACTCCAGTGAAAACTTTCACTCCGAAGCCAGCTGATCTGACTCACGACTGGTACATCGTCGACGCCACCGACGTGGTGCTGGGCCGTCTTGCCTCCCAGGTTGCAACCCTGCTGCGCGGCAAGAACAAGCCGACCTACGCTCCGCACGCTGATCTCGGCGATTACGTCATCGTCATCAACGCCGACAAGATCGCTCTCACCGGCAACAAGATGGGCAAGGAACTGTATTCTCACTCCGGTCGTCCCGGCGGTCTGCGTCGTGACTCCTACGCCGAGCTGCTTGAGAACAACCCTGAGCGCATCATCAAGGCCGCTGTCAAGGGCATGCTGCCGAAGAACCGTCTGGCCAAGGTGCAGCTTGATCGTCTCCGCGTCTTCCGCGGTGCCGAGCATCCGCACACCCCGCAGCAGCCGAAGACCTTCGAGATCGCTCAGATCTCGCAGCAGGCCAAGTGAAACCTGAGAGGAGATAGATATCATGGCTGAAAACACCAACGACTCCCAGGTTGTCGAGACCGAAGAGGAGCTCACCAACTACACCACCGAGACCAACGCTGGCGCTGGTACCGGCACTTCCGCTATCGAACCGGGCTACGGCACCGGTCGTCGTAAGGAAGCTGTCGCCCGTGTCCGTCTGGTTCCGGGCACCGGCAAGTGGACCATCAACGGCCGCACCCTGGAGGAGTACTTCCCCTCCAAGCTGCTGCAGCGTGAGGTCAACTCCCCGATCGTTCTGCTCAAGCTCGAAGGCAAGTTCGACGCTATCGTCCTCGTTGACGGCGGCGGCACCACCGGCCAGGCCGGCGCTATCCGCCTCGGCGTTGCCCGCGCTCTGAACGCCATCGATCGTGACGCCAACCGCGCCGCCCTGAAGAAGGCTGGCTTCCTGACCCGCGACTCCCGTGTCGTGGAGCGCAAGAAGGCTGGTCTGCACAAGGCACGTCGCGCACCGCAGTTCTCCAAGCGTTAATTTCGCTGCGAACTGTTTCTACCGAGCACAAAGAACCCCTCGTGGATTACCGCGAGGGGTTCTTTGTATGTATTTGTGTATATATCGGGACTGCGGACCGCGGTGTGCTGGTGGCGCTGGCACACCGCGTAGCTTAAGCGTTCCGAGCTGCTAGCGCTGAACCTGCTTCATCAGCGTGATGCTCAGCGCAGGCATCGTCCATACACTGGAGCTCGCAACCGGAGTTTCTTCCGAAGCGTCGGTACCAGTGACAGAACCGTCATTGTTGACACGTTCCGCTGAGGATTGACCGATGGTATTCAGCGTTTCAGTCACCCGCATGAGCTGTTCGGCTTCCATGGTCTCCTTATCGACCGTGGAATCATTGCCGTCGGCAGCATCAGCACTTTTCACTACAGGGAATTCGGCAGTCGCTGTGGACTCCTCGGTATTGAGCTGCGTGGTATGCGACTGCACGGTGCGCGTTGCAGTCGACTCGCCCTGAGCGGCAGACGCATCCACACTAGACTGCTCAGCAGCTGCCGCCTTAGCCCGTGCCTCTTCAGCCAAACGGCGCACGGTTGCGTCGGCGTTCTGCACATGCTGCATCCAGACACTGATATCTTCCGAATCCTGATCAGCCACAATATGGCCGCCTTGCCCGGGCCAAAGCCCATTGACTTCGGCGGAACACCATTTAGGAATCCATGTGCTATCGCTCGGCAGATGGAAGTCGCGGTTTTCAGCCACGCCGTTGACTACAATGCACACATCCACCTCAGTGTTGGACAGCAGTCGCATGGTGAAGCTGCGGATGCCAAGATCGAACCAATCACGCTCAACAGGGGAGGAGCCGTCCGGCAGGAACCATTTCACGCGGCTTGAGGGCTTCAAGAGCCCCAACTGGGTAAGCCTGGTGAAGAAGTCCTCATGATGGTACAGGTCGAGGGATTTACGCAGCGAAACCAGATGCGAGACCGTTTCCAAACGCCGCATTTCACGCGTCTTCTGCGGTGAATACAGCCAATCCCAGTTCATCCAGGTCAGATCATTGTCTTGGCAGTAAGCGTTGTTATTACCGTCTTGTGTGTTGCGGAACTCGTCGCCGGCGAGCATCATCGGTGTGCCGAGCGAGAGCAGCAGCATGCCGGTAAGGTTCATGGCTGCCTGTTCGCGCGAGGCAATGATCTCCGGTTCCGTGGTCACACCCTCCACACCGAAGTTGGCGGAATGGTTTACGGAAGAGCCGTCGTTGTTGTTCTCGCCGTTGGCTTCGTTGTGCTTGGTGCGGTAGCGTGTCAAGTCCGTAAGCGTGAAGCCATCATGGCAGGACACGAAGTTGATGGAGGCCGTGGCGCCGCGGCCGGGGTCGGTGGCGTACAGATCGGCGGAACCACACAGTCGCGTGGCCATTTCCTGCAAGCTGGTGCGGCCATAATCCGCGCTGCCATCCACATCCTCCAGCCAGAAGGTGCGGGCGGTGTCGCGGAAGCGATCGTTCCATTCGGCGAATGGGATGCCGAACTGTCCGGTGCGCCAGCCGAGATTGCCAAGATCCCAAGGCTCCATGATGAGCTTCAAGTTGCCGAGCAGCAGATCGGAACGCAGTGCGTACAGGAATGGGTGATGCTGCGTGAACTCACCGTTGAGACGGGCAAGCGTAACACCCAGATCGAAACGGAAACCGTCGATACCGATGCGCTTGGCCCAGTATCGCAGCGAGTCAACGGCGAACGTCACCACATGGGTGTTCGTGAAGTCGAACGTATTGCCACAGCCAGTGGTGTCTTCCAAACGGCCTGCATTGGACTTCTGATGGCGGTAGTAGGCGATGTCATCCAGTCCACGCCAGCAGACGGTCGGGCCTTCCACGCCACCTTCGCAGGTGTGGTTGTACACCACATCCATAATCACTTCGAAGCCGGCCTCGTGGAGGGCGCGCACCATATTGATGACCTCTTGGCGTACGGCGGTGGCGCCTTTCTCCTGTGCGGCCTTGGTGGCATAGGAGGGTTCGGGGGAGAAGTAGCTTAACGTGGAGTAGCCCCAGTAATTCTTGCGGCCGTGCTCCTGCAGGAACAGCTCATCCTGTTTGGCCTGGATAGGCAGCAGCTCGATGGAAGTGACACCAAGGTTCTGCAAGTAAGCCAATGTGATGGGATGCGCAAGTCCCGCGTAGGTGCCGCGCAGTTCCTCGGGAAGCCATGGTGCGTTGGCGGTAAAGCCTTTGACATGCATCTCGTAGATCACGGTTTTGCGCCACGGCACATGCGGATGATCCGGATCACCCTCGTGCTTATGCACGTCGCGGTCGTCGATGGCCACCGACACCGGCACATGACCCAAAGAATCAATGGTGCTCATGGCTCCATATGCCGAACCGATGACTTTGCGATCCTTAACGGTGCACTCATAGGAGAAAGCAGCCGGATCCAAATCCATGGAGCCCTCAACGCCCTTGCCATACGGGTCGAGCAGGAACTTGTACGGATTGAACCGCACGCCATGCTTCGGATCCCATGCGCCGTCCACACGGTAGCCGTACTGCATGCCGTCCCACGCTTTAGGCAGATGTACATACCACAAGCCGTAATTCGGGCCGGTCATGCGGAAAATAGTCTCGCGCAGATACAGATGCTCAAGAATGCGCGTGCACACGGGGAATTCATGAATCTGTTGAATAAACGAGGTATTTGGATCGGAGAACAGGCGAATCGCGTCTTGGAAGAACGCGCTGGGCTTATCGATAGGCTCAAGCACACACAGCCAGACCTGTTCGGCGGTTTCCGAGCGAACCACGACGTCCGCTCCACCGTCATCGGTGAAATATAAACCTGGGCGAGTGGCATAACGATGCAACGGTGGATTTCTCATACACCCATTGTAGGCGCGGGTATGTGCTTGTGGCTGGAAGGCCATTATGCGAGCTATCGCAGTACACTGACAGTCGACTGTCCGCATGGGCGCTCGTATGTGGATCGCCGTGGCATGGTGATGCTTACGCTGCCGGTATTCTTGGTGCTGACCCTGTTGTTTGTTCAAAGGAGAACGTTTATGGCCAGGCCGATGACCGCATTCACCACTGATTTTCAGCATTCCGGTATGCCGACCGAGCATTTGGACGAGACCATCGAGTTCTACACGAAAGTACTCGGATTCGAACTGTTGGGTGTATTTCCCAACGGGGAGAACCGTTGCGCATTCCTCAAATACGGGCATCTGACAATCGAGACATGGGAGGGTGACCCTGCTCCGGGCATAGCCGGCGCAATCAATCATTGGGCATTCGATACGCCGGATATCGAAGCGGCCTGGGCGAACGCACAGGAACTGGGGCTCACATGCAGGGAAACCGAAATCCAATCGATCCCCACATTCTGGGAGCATGGTATCCGCTACTTCAATGTGTTTGGTCCCAATGGCGAGACCATTGAATTCTGTCAGATTGTGCAGTAAGTGCACTCGGCAGACAACCCACGTTCAGACAGCGAAATAGCTGGAGAATAGCTCGTCAAGATACTGCTGACAATACCGTAATGCTGCGCCGATGATTTCCTGATCCTCGGCGCAGTGGCTTTTCCTCACGATGAAATGCTCGGTGCCGAATGAGCTGCGTTGTATGACGCGCTCGCGAAGTTCGTCGATTTCACTATCGGACAGCAGATCAGCGGCTTCACCGCCAATGATTACGTCGCCGGCCACAATGGAACGCGCGTTCACAATGGCTTGCGCCACATAATCAAGCCATTGGCTCATACGCTCGCGATGATGCCGTTCGCCCTGCTCGAGCACGCTGAAGAAGCCGGGGATGCTTTCGTAATCCTCAGGAAGTGTTTCCAGTGAGCAATAGGCGTCCATGCACCCGCGCTGCCCGCAATAACAGGGGCGGCCATCAGGCACCAGCACCATGTGTTCGATGGCGCCATTGCATTGGTTGGCTCCTTGATGCAGTTTGCCGTCGATGATCAGTGAGCCGCCGGGGCGACGATCCAAATACAGGCATAAGGCATCCTCAACGGTTGGATCGAACCAGAGTTCGGCCATGGCCGCAGCATCTGAATCATGAATCATCAGGCATGGATGGTGCACGGATTGGCTCAACGTGCTCAAAGTAAGCCCAGTGTTGCCCATAACCGGGCCGAATGTGACCGATGATCCATCAGGTGCGATGATGCCTCGTATGGTGAACGCCGCTCCTAGGACATGGCCGAATTTGCGCTCGATATCGGCTGCGAAATTGTCGATGATGCCGCCGATACGTTGGTAGTACACGTTGGTATTGCGGTATGGCAATGGGGTGGTGCTGCGTGCGATAACCGCGCCGAACAGGTTTACCGCGCGCAACTGCACATGATTGTCGTACATGCCTACGCCGATGGCAATGCAATGGTTGGGATTGAAGTTATAACGTTGCGCTTTGCGTCCGCCGGTGGAGTCTTCGAAGGTGCCTTTGGCGATAATATGGTCCGCTTCCAATGCGCGCAGGTTCTGCGTGATGGTTGGAATGCTGAGCTGCAAGTCGCGTTCAAGATCCTGTTTGGTGGCGTGCTGGTTAGTGTAGAGATAGTGGGCGATGGCACTGCGATTGTGTGCTTTGACTTGTGCTGGTGGCAGTGCCTTCATGATGTCCTCCATTGGGCTGTTGTCAGGTAAGTTAGCGATAGCCGAGTCTGTGCATGGTTTGCTGTGTGCATAAGCGTGATTCATGCGCGCAATCGCCGGAAACCTGAGCGTATTGGCACTTAGTAAAACACGTTTTATGGAAATATGCAACCAAGTCATACTTTTAGAAAACGAATTTAATAAAGTTTTGACTGCGGCACTGGTTGACTGTTGTTATTTTTGATAAAAACCGCACAAAATCATTCAAAAAAAGGATAGATGGCCTTGTTTTTGGGTTAAAAATAACAGAAACAAACAAAAAGCGAGCAAAAGCAAACATGAAACGCCGTTGATTTTGTGCGCATGCAGACCATAAACCCGTTCGGTATATTGTGACTCAGGTCACAGTGACTGTGACAATGCAAAAAACACGAATACCAAGCACTTTGCCAACACCCCAAGCGAGATCGAGGAGGACCTAAATTGGCAGAAGCAAAGAAGGTCGAAGCTACGAAGCCGACCCCGGAAGAGAAACTGGCTGCAGCAGAAGCTGAGGTCAACGCGCTGGTTGAAAAGGCGCAGAAGGCATTGGTCGCCTTTGAGGATTTGGATCAGAAGCAGGTCGACCGCATCGTTGCCAAGGCGTCCATCGCCGCACTGAACAAGCACCTCGTGCTGGCCAAGATGGCTGTGGACGAGACCGGCCGCGGTCTCGTGGAAGATAAGGCCACCAAGAACATCTTCGCTTGCGAGCATGTGACCAACTACCTCGCCGGCCAGAAGACCGTCGGCATCATTCGTGAAGACGACGTCATGGGCATCGATGAAGTGGCTGAGCCGGTCGGTGTGGTCGCCGGTGTCACCCCGGTCACCAACCCGACTTCCACCGCCATCTTCAAGTCTCTGATTGCGTTGAAGACCCGTTGCCCGATCATCTTCGGCTTCCACCCGGGTGCACAGAAGTGCTCCGTCGAGGCCGCCAAGATCGTGCGTGACGCCGCTATTGCAGCCGGCGCTCCTGAGAACTGCATCCAGTGGATCGAGCACCCGTCCATCGAAGCCACCGGCGCCCTGATGAAGCACCCGGGCGTGGCCACGATTCTTGCCACCGGCGGTCCGGGCATGGTTAAGGCCGCATACTCCTCCGGCAAGCCCGCCCTCGGCGTGGGCGCCGGCAACGCTCCGGCGTACGTTGATTCCGATGTGGACATCGTGCGTGCCGCCAACGATCTGGTGCTCTCCAAGCACTTCGATTACGGCATGATCTGCGCCACCGAGCAGGCCATCATCGCCCACAAGGACGTCTACGCTCCGCTCATCAAGGAATTGAAGCTGCGTAAGGCTTACTTCGTCAACGCCGAAGAGAAGGCCAAGCTCGAACAGTACATGTTCGGCTGCACCGCTGGCTCCGGACAGACCCCGAAGCTCAACTCCGTGGTGCCGGGCAAGTCCCCGCAGTTCATCGCCAAGGCCGCAGGCTTCGAAATCCCGGCTGACGCCACCATTCTGGCTGCCGAGTGTAAGGAAGTCTCCGACAATGAGCCGCTGACCCACGAGAAGCTCGCTCCGGTGCAGGCCGTTCTGAAGGCCGACAACAAGGAGCAGGCCTTCGAGATGTGCGAGCAGATGCTGAAACTCGGTGCCGGACACACCGCCGCCATCCACACCAACAACCAGGAGCTCGTGCGCGAATACGGCGTCCGTATGCACGCCTGCCGCATCATCTGGAACCAGCCTTCCTCCCTCGGCGGCATCGGCGATATCTACAACGCCATTGCCCCGTCCCTGACCCTGGGCTGCGGCTCCTACGGCGGCAACTCGGTTTCCGGCAACGTTCAGGCCGTGAATCTCGTCAACATCAAGCGTATTGCTCGGAGGAACAACAACATGCAGTGGTTCAAGATCCCGCCGAAGACCTACTTCGAGCCGAACGCCATCAAGTACCTGCGCGACATGTACGGCATCGAAAAGGCCGTGATCGTGTGCGATAAGGTCATGGAACAGCTTGGTATCGTCGACAAGATCATCGACCAGCTGCGCGCACGCTCCAACCGTGTGACCTTCCGCATCATCGACTACGTCGAGCCGGAGCCGTCCGTCGAGACCGTCGAAAAGGGCGCCGAGATGATGCGCGAGGAGTTCGAGCCGGACACCATCATCGCGGTCGGTGGCGGTTCCCCAATGGATGCCTCCAAGATCATGTGGCTGCTCTACGAGCACCCGGAAATCGCCTTCTCCGATGTGCGCGAGAAGTTCTTCGATATCCGCAAGCGCGCCTTCAAGATTCCGCCGCTGGGCAAGAAGGCCAAGCTCGTGTGCATCCCGACCTCTTCCGGTACCGGCTCCGAAGTCACCCCGTTCGCAGTGATCACCGATCACAAGACCGGCTACAAGTACCCGATCACCGACTACGCCCTGACCCCGTCCGTGGCCATCGTCGACCCGGTGCTGGCCCGCACCCAGCCGAGGAAGCTTGCTTCCGACGCCGGCTTCGATGCCTTGACCCACAGCTTCGAGGCCTACGTGTCCGTGTACGCCAACGACTTCACCGACGGTATGGCGCTGCACGCGGCCAAGCTCATCTGGGACAACTTGGCTGAGTCCGTCAACGGTGAGCCGGGTCTCGCCAAGACCAACGCCCAGGAGAAGATGCACAACGCCGCCACCATGGCCGGCATGGCATTCGGCTCCGCGTTCCTCGGCATGTGCCACGGCATGGCCCACACCATCGGTGCACTGTGCCACATCGCCCACGGTCGCACCAACTCCATCCTGCTGCCGTACGTGATTCGCTACAACGGCCAGATTCCGGAGGAGCCCACCTCCTGGCCGAAGTACAACAAGTACATCGCCCCGGAGCGTTACCAGGACATCGCCCGCAATCTTGGTATCGACACCGGCAAGACCCCGGCAGAAGCCGTGGAGAACCTGGCCAAGGCAGTCGAGGACTACCGCGACAACAAGCTCGGCATGAACAAGAGCTTCAAGGATTGCGGCGTGGATGAGGACTACTTCTGGAGCGTGCTCGACCAGATCGGTATGCGCGCCTACGAGGACCAGTGCACCCCGGCCAACCCGCGCATCCCGCTGATCAACGACATGAAGGACATCGCCATCGCGGCATACTACGGTGTCTCTCAAGCCGAAGGCCACCAGATTCGCGTGGAGCGCGAAGGCGAAGCCGCCACGGAGGAAGCCTCCGAGCGCGTCTGAGTCATAAGAGCGCACTGACCGCCTATCGGTTATAAGAAAAGCCCGTCCATCAGGACGGGCTTTTTCCATGGTGTGGTGTTTTCCCGGTATTTTCCCATGGTGTGGCAAAACCTGCATGGTGTGGTGACGTGAAATGGCGGAATTACGCGAATATGTAGGTTTTGTGTTGCCACACCGTGGAGAGTTCCTGTCTTAGGAGCTATAGATATGCCAGTGCATTGGCGATAATGCAGCCGAAAGCCATTACGCTGGTACAGCATTCCGTAATGCCTACGATTACGGGCTTTATCGTATGGCGCCGAGCAATCAGCGGCAAAGCCACAGCACGGGAGAACAGGATCACACCCAATATCACCAGATACCAGCTGTGGCCTGCGGCTGCAATCCACCAAGCCAACAGAGCGATATGCCAAATCCATGATGCGGCAACATAGGAGTGCTTACCGCGTTCCCGAATCATCGTCTTGACAAACAGCACCGAACCGAACTGAGTTGCGGCAAAGCAGAGCACCAACACCAAGCCTGGGAGCGAAACCTGCGGAATATCAGGGGAGTTCGCAGCATAATGAAACGTAATCATCGCCATCACACTGGCCGCAATCACCGCAGCGGCATTAGCCCACAGCGAGCGTTCGCGTCGGAACCATGCACCGGCGAATGCAGCCGCCGCCAACACCATATATAACGGAGCCCATATCAGCACATCGATGTGCATAATCAAGAATGGTATGCCAGCACAGACAAGAGCGGTCGTATAGCCGACCACTGGCGGCAGAAAACGTGAAGCGCCATGGGACTTCAGCCAACGTGCGGCAGTGAATTCCACGCAATAGCACAGCGCCCAACACAAGAGCACCCACCATCCGGCAGCATTCACAGCGGCATCAGGTTTGGCGGCCGACCATACCGAGCCACAGACCGCACCGGCGAGCGCAGGCGCCAATGCCATAACCCAAGCGCCGGGCTGATCAGGAATCCAATCGCGTGCAGTGGTGCGCCGGGGCTGAGGATCGCGCGCAACGTTGCGCCGGGGCTGAGGATCGCGCGCAACGTTGCGCCGCATACCGTTCGGTTGCGGTTGCGGTTGCTGACTGTGCGGGGAAGAATGCTCGCTCATATATATAAGGTATCAATCCGTGCGCGTATCACCCTCGGCACTGGTGATTGCCTCAGCGATATTGTCTTGACTGAAGTCATGGTTGCGATATCCGGGGTCATCCACCGGCAGATGGGTGACCAACGTATCGAATACCTGGCTGTATATCTCGCCGTGTCCGAGTACCGCATCAAGCACATGGCCGCCGAAGGTATGGTCATCGGAGAGGAAGTGTTCATGGAATCCTGCCACTGCGGCACCGTGGAACATCACGGGGGAGAAGTAGCCGAGCATGGTGCCGGTTACGTCGTGGCGCAGAAAAATGGCCTGTCGATCGGCCACTTCCAGCAACGTGGGGTAAGGGGCCTGCTGTTTGATGACGGCCCGGGTTTTCATGAAGCTGAAGGTGCCGTGCACTTTCACTGAGAAGAACGTGTTGGCTCTGCCGTTGGCCTCCACAATGCGATCGTTCAGCTCTTCGAGACCGATGTCGTTGCGTTCGCACTGATATTGGAAAGCAGCCCGGTGAGAATTGGCGAATGGCATGGTGAAATCATCCGGAACCTGTTCGGCGACACCTGACTGCCCGACCTTATAGGCCACGCCATTGAGGATGATGAGTTCGCCGTCCAGCCCCTCTCCGGTGCCGATGCCGGTATCGCCATGCTTGAGCAGTTCGCCGATGGTGGTGGTGCCTTCCAGCAGGCCCGGGACCAGCAACGCCAGTGTGCCGTGCTGATAGAGCACGTTGGCACCGTGCTCGGTGATTGGATGAATGTTCTTGGCCAGTGATTGTGTCACGCTGCTTACCCTAATGCAGCGGCGCTATGCTCACAATTGCCGGTATATAAAACGGTAGGTGACTTCCGTCACGTTCTGCGCAGGCTGATGTATGTCGGCAATGAGGCCGATCGATGAGGCAACACGCCGAAATGAAGGATATGGGATTTAGTCCCGCCTCAATGGTTCAATAAACAAGTTGCCTGATTTGGGCTCGCAAATTGGAATTAAAAATAGCGAGCGCGGGCTGGGAACCACCGCAGGGTGAAGTCCAGAAACCGCGCACTGATGTCGGATGACCGCCAGAGGACGTATGTCCAAGGGAGGCCATGCGTGCCGGTGCCCTCAAGAAGCAGGTTGGTAAACAGTACAACGAATATCGCTAGAAAGGGCGGACGGCAATGGCGGGACAGAAAATCCGCATCAGGCTTAAGTCCTATGACCACGAGGTCATCGACCAATCGGCGAAGAAAATCGTCGAAACGGTGACGAACGCGGGCGCAACTGTGGTTGGCCCCGTTCCGCTGCCGACTGAGAAGAACGTTTTTGTTGTTATTCGTTCTCCTCACAAGTACAAGGATTCTCGCGAGCACTTCGAGATGCGCACTCACAAGCGCCTCATTGACATCGTAGACCCGACCCCCAAGGCCGTGGATTCTCTGATGCACATCGATCTGCCTGCAGACGTCAACATCGAGATCAAGCTGTAAAGGGAGGAGGAAGCATTATGTCTAATCGCAAGGCTCTGCTGGGCAAGAAGATCGGCATGTCCCAGGTGTGGGATGAGAACGGCTTCTTCGTGCCCGTTACTCTCGTCGACGTGTCCACCAACGTGGTGACCGCCGTGAAGACCGAGGAAACCGACGGCTACAAGGCTGTCCAGCTCGGCTACGGCGCCATCGACCCGACCAAGGTGACCAAGCCGCTCGCCGGCCACTTCGCCAAGGCTGGTGTCACCCCTCGTCGTCACCTCGTTGAGGTGCGTACCGACGATGCCGATCAGTTCGAGGCCGGCCAGGAGCTGACCGCCGAAGTGTTCGCTGAGGGTGCTGAAGTCGATGTTACCGGCACCACCAAGGGTAAGGGCTTCGCCGGCACCATCAAGCGTTGGGGCTTCAAGTCCTACCGCCGTTCCCACGGCTCTCACAAGAACGAGCGCCGTCCCGGTTCCGTGGGTGCATGCGCTACCCCGAGCCGTATTCTCAAGGGCAAGCGTATGGCTGGCCGCATGGGTCATGTGACCGCCACCACCCAGAACCTGACCATCGTTTCCGCTGATGTCGAGAACGGCATCCTCGCCATCAAGGGCGCCATTCCGGGCCCGAAGAACGGCATCGTTCTCGTTCGTTCGGCTGTGAAGGGAGCCTGATAAACCATGGCAAACGTTACTCTGAACGTCACCGACGCCAAGGGCCAGGCTGCAGGCACCGTTGAGGCTCCTGCTGAGATCTTCGGCGTTTCCGCTGAAGACGTGCAGGCCCACGTCCCGCTGATTCACCAGGTCGTTATCGCTCAGCTCGCTGCTGCTCGTCAAGGCACCCACGCCACCAAGACTCGTGGCATGGTTTCCGGCGGCGGCAAGAAGCCTTGGAAGCAGAAGGGCACCGGTCGTGCTCGCCAGGGCTCCATCCGCGCCCCGCAGTGGTACCACGGCGGCACCGTGTTCGGTCCGCAGCCGCGCGACTACTCTCAGCGCACCCCGAAGAAGATGAAGGCCGCCGCTCTGCGCTACGTGCTTTCTGACCGTGCCAACGCCGGCCGCGTTGCCGTTGTGGACTTCGGTATCACCGATACCCCGTCCACCAAGGCCGCTCTCGCCGCTCTGACCCCGGTCACTTCGGACAAGTTCACCACGGTCGTCTTCACTCGCGACAACGTCAACGAGTGGCTCTCCGTGCGTAACATCCCGACCGTTCACCCGATTTTCGTCGATCAGCTCAACACGTACGATGTGGTTACCGCTCAGTACGTGGTCTTCACCAAGGAAGCTTTCGAGGCTTTCGTGGCTGCCAAGACCGAGCCGAAGGAGGCCTGATTTAGATGGTCGCTATTCACAAGCCCGCACACGACGTGATCCTGAAGCCCGTCGTCTCCGAGAAGAGCTACGCCGCTTCCGACCGTGGCCAGTACACCTTCGTGGTGGCCAAGGATGCGAACAAGGTTCAGATCAAGCAGGCAATTGAAGAGATCTTCAAGGTCAAGGTGACGAACGTCAACACCCTCAACCGCGCTGGTAAGAAGCAGCGCACCCGCACTGGTTTCGGCCAGCGTGCTTCCCAGAAGCGCGCTATCGTGACCGTTGCCGAGGGCCAGACGATCGACATCTTTGGCAACTGAAGGCTAGCCGAGAAAAGTTAAAGGAAGAACTATATTATGGCTATCCGCGTTTACAAGCCGACGACTGCAGGCCGCCGCAACGCGTCCGTCTCGGATTTCTCCGATCTGACGCGCTCCACGCCTGAGAAGTCGCTGGTTCGCAAGAAGTCCAAGACCGGCGGTCGTAACTCTTACGGCCGTATCACCTCCCGCCATCGCGGCGGCGGTCACAAGCGCCAGTACCGTCTCATCGACTTCAAGCGTTGGGACAAGGACGGCGTGCCCGCCAAGGTTGCTGAGATCGAATACGATCCGAACCGTTCCGCTCGTATCGCCCTCCTGCACTTCGCAGATGGCGAGAAGCGTTACATCATCGCACCGAAGGGCATCAAGCAGGGCGACGTCATCGAGACCGGTGCTCAGGCTGATATCAAGCCGGGCAACAACCTGCCGCTGGCCAACATCCCGACCGGTACCGTGGTCCACGCCATCGAGCTGAAGCCGCTGGGCGGCGCCAAGATCGCTCGTTCCGCTGGTACCTCCGTCCAGCTCGTTGCTAAGGATGGCGCTTACGCTCAGCTGCGTATGCCGTCCGGCGAAATCCGCAACGTCGATGCTCGCTGCCGCGCAACCGTCGGCGAGGTCGGCAATGAGGATCACGCCAACATCCAGCTCGGCAAGGCTGGCCGCGCCCGCTGGATCGGCCACCGTCCGATCACCCGTGGTGAGTCCATGAACCCGGTCGACCACCCGCACGGCGGTCGTACCCGCGGTGGCAAGCCGCCGGTTTCCCCGTGGGGCAAGGGCGAGGTTCGTACTCGTCGTCCGAAGAAGGCTTCGAACAAGATGATTGTTCGTCGTCGTCCGTCTGGCAAGAACCGCAAGTAAGGGAGTATCGAGAAGATGACTCGTAGCATCAAGAAGGGCCCCTTCGTCGACGCCCACTTGCAGAAGAAAGTCGACGAGCAGAACGAGAAGGGCACCAAGAACGTCATTAAGACTTGGTCTCGTCGTTCGATGATCACCCCTGATTTCATCGGACACACCTTCGCCGTTCACGATGGTCGCAAGCATGTCCCGGTGTTCGTCACCGAAGCCATGGTTGGTCACAAGCTGGGTGAGTTCGCCCCCACGAAGACCTTCAAGGGTCACGTGAAGGACGACAAGAAGGCCCGCCGCTAAAGGATAAGGAATAGAACATGGAAGCTAAAGCAATCGCTCGTCACGTCCGCGTGACGCCGCGCAAGGCTCGCCGCATGGTCGACCTCATCCGCGGCAAGAAGGCGACCGAAGCCATCACCATTTTGAAGTTCGCCCCCCAGTCTGCAGCCCTGCCGGTTCGCAAGACCCTGGAGAGCGCCATCGCCAACGCTCGCGTTCTGGCCGACAAGGCCGGCGAGCCGTTCCGCGAGAACGACCTGGTCATCAAGGAGACCTACGTTGATGAAGGTGTGACCCTCAAGCGCTTCCGCGCTCGTGCACAGGGCCGCGCTGCTCGTATCAACAAGCGCACCTCCCACATCACGGTCGTCGTGGCTAACAAGGAAGGAGCCCGCTAAAGATGGGTCAGAAGATCAATCCGTTTGGCTACCGTCTGGGCATCACTGAGAACCACCGCTCCAAGTGGTTCTCCGACTCCAACAAGGCCGGCGAGCGCTACCGCGACTTCGTCCTGGAAGATGATCAGATCCGCAAGGAGATGAACAAGGACCTCGAGCGCGCTGGCGTGAGCAAGATCGTGATCGAGCGCACTCGCGACCGCGTCCGCGTGGACATTCACACCGCCCGTCCGGGCATCGTGATTGGCCGTCGTGGCGCTGAGGCCGAGAAGGTTCGTGCCAAGCTCGAGAAGCTGACTGGCAAGCAGGTCCAGCTCAACATCTTCGAAGTCAAGAACGCCGCGCTGGATGCCCAGCTCGTCGCTCAGGGCATCGCAGAGCAGCTGACCAACCGCGTCACCTTCCGCCGCGCTATGCGCAAGGCTCAGCAGGATGCCATGCACGCAGGTGCCAAGGGTATCCGTATCAAGCTCTCCGGCCGCCTCGGTGGCGCCGAAATGAGCCGTTCTGAGTTCTACCGCGAGGGCCGCGTTCCGCTGCAGACCCTCCGCGCCCTCATCGATTACGGCTTCTTTGAAGCTCGTACCACCTACGGCCGCATCGGCGTCAAGGTGTGGATCTACAAGGGCGACATGACCGAATCCGAGTTCGAAGAGCAGCAGGCTCAGCAGAACAACCGCCCGGGCCGTCGCGGCGATCGCCGTCCGCGCCGTGGCAACCGTTCTGCCGCCCAGCAGCAGTCCGCAGCCAAGGCTGAGGCTCCTGCAGCCGAGGCCGCTCCTGCAGCAGAAACGAAGGAGTGAGCAAGAATGCTTATCCCCAAGAGGACTAAGTACCGCAAGCAGCACCGCCCCGTGCGTTCTGGCATGTCCAAGGGCGGCAACGAGATCAACTTCGGTGATTTCGGTATCCAGGCTCTTGCCCCGGCTTACGTGACCAACCGCCAGATCGAAGCCGCACGTATCGCCATGACCCGCTACATCAAGCGTGGTGGCCGCGTGTGGATCACGATCTTCCCGGATCGTCCGCTGACCAAGCACGCTCTCGGTGCTCGAATGGGTTCCGGTAAGGGTGCTCCGGAGTTCTGGATCGCCAACATTCGCCCTGGTCGCGTGATGTTCGAGATCGGTGGCGTGTCTGAGGACGTCGCCAAGGAAGCTCTGCGTCGCGCTATCGACAAGCTCCCGATGAAGTGCCGCATTATCGCACGTGAAGGTGGTGACATCTGATGGCAAACGGTACCGCTGAATACTCCATCAAGAATCTGAACGAGAAGACCAACGCGGAAATCGAAGGCTTCCTCAAGAAGTCCAAGGAAGAGCTGTTCAACCTGCGCTTCCAGCACGCGACCGGTCAGCTCGACAACACCGCCCGTCTCAAGGCTGTCAAGCGTGACATTGCTCGCATGTACACTGTGCTTCGTGAGCGTGAGCTTGGCATCAGCCAGGAGCCGGCCGCTACCGAATCCAAGGAGAAGTGATTATGGCTGAAGAGCGTAACTTCCGTAAGGTTCGCCGCGGCTACGTCGTGTCCGACAAGATGGACAAGACGATTACCGTCGAGCTCGAGCAGCGTTCGACCCACCCGCTGTACGGCAAGGTCGTTCGTTCCACCAGCAAGGTCAAGGCCCATGATGAACACAACGAAGCCCACATTGGCGACCTCGTGAGTATTATGGAGACTCGGCCTCTGAGCAAGACCAAGCGCTGGCGTCTCGAAAGCATTATCGAGCGCGCCAAGTAAGTAAAGTTCGGCAAGGCTCGCCATTTACCGGGGCACCTCGGGAAACCTAGGTGCCCCGGTAAATGGGGAGAACCAGCTCGGCTAAGGAGAATCAATGATTCAGCAGGAAACGCGGCTTCATGTCGCCGACAACACGGGTGCGAAGGAAATCCTCGCCATCCGAGTGCTCGGCGGATCGAAGCGACGCTATGCCGGCATCGGCGACGTGATCGTCGCCTCCGTCAAGGACGCCATCCCTGGCGGGTCGGTCAAGAAGGGCGATGTGGTGAAGGCTGTCGTCGTCCGTACTGTCAAGGAATCTCGTCGTGCAGACGGTTCCTACATCAAGTTCGACGAGAACGCCGCCGTCATTCTCGGCTCCGGCCGCGAACCGAAGGGCACTCGTATCTTCGGACCGGTTGGTCGTGAACTGCGTGAGCACAAGTTCATGAAGATCGTGTCCCTCGCCCCGGAGGTGATCTGACATGGTAGCCAAGATCAAGAGCGGCGATCTGGTCAAGGTCATCCGCGGCAAGGACCGTGGTAAGGAAGGCACCGTCAAGCAGGTGCTGTCCAACGACCGCCTGATTGTCGAAGGCGTTCAGATCGTCAAGAAGCACGTGCGTGCCACCCAGCAGGGCCAGCAGGCCGGCATCGTGGCTACCGAGGCTCCGATCCATCGCTCCAACGTGATGGTCATCGACCCGGAAACCAAGAAGCCTACCCGCGTGGGTGTCACCATCAAGGAAGAAGCGCGTGACGGCAAGGTCAAGACCGTGCGTGTGCGCGTTGCCAAGAAGTCCGGAAAGGAGCTGGCATGACCGATACCACTATCGAAGCGCCGGCCACCCCGCGCTTGAAGGTCAAGTACAACGAGCAGATCATCCCTGAGCTCGAGAAGGAGTTCAAGTACTCCAACCCGATGCAGGTCGCTCGCGTCCAGAAGGTCGTCGTCTCCATGGGTGTGGGTGCCGCTGCTCGCGACTCCAAGCTCATCGAAGGCGCCGTCAAGGACCTCACCCTGATCACCGGCCAGAAGCCGAAGATCACCAAGGCCAAGAAGTCCGTCGCACAGTTCCACCTGCGCGAAGGCCAGGCCATCGGCGCATACGTCACCCTGCGCGGCGACCGTATGTGGGAGTTCCTGGATCGTCTGCTGACCCTGGCTCTGCCTCGTATCCGCGACTTCCGCGGCATCAACGGCCACCAGTTCGATGGCCAGGGCAACTACAACTTTGGTCTCACCGAGCAGTCCATGTTCCACGAGATCGATCCGGATTCGATCGATCATGTGCGCGGTATGGACATCACCGTGGTGACCTCCACCAAGGACGACAAGGAAGCCTACGCCCTGCTGAAGCAGCTCGGCTTCCCCTTCAAGGAGAACTGATATGGCAAAAACCGCTCTTAAGAACAAGGCGGCCGGCAAGCCGAAGTTCAAGGTCCGCGCTTACACGCGCTGCCAGGTCTGCGGTCGTCCCCACTCCGTCTACCGCAAGTTCGGCCTGTGCCGCATCTGCCTTCGTGAGAAGGCCCACCGCGGCGAGCTGCCCGGAGTTACGAAGTCCAGTTGGTAAACATCGACGCTGAAGGTCCGCGGCCCGTTCCGCCCATCAGGGCGGAACAGCGGCGGAAACCACGGCGAGAAAGGGCATGAAGCCCAAAATGACAATGACAGATCCGATCGCAGACATGCTGACGCGTCTGCGTAACGCGAGCGCGGCTAAGCACGAAACCGTGGATATGCCGTACTCGAAGTTCAAGGCGAATATCGCCGAGATCCTGAAGCGTGAAGGCTACATCCAGGACTTCACCGCTAAGGAAGCCAAGGTCGGCCAGACTCTTGAGGTCACCCTCAAGTACGGTCCGAACGGTGAGCGTTCCATTCAGGGCATCAAGCGCATCTCCAAGCCGGGCCTTCGTCGTTACGCGAAGTC
The DNA here is from genome assembly GCF_018555455.1 of Bifidobacterium colobi. Lineage (GTDB taxonomy): Bacteria > Actinomycetota > Actinomycetes > Actinomycetales > Bifidobacteriaceae > Bifidobacterium > Bifidobacterium colobi. The sequence continues at coordinate 18,660 of NZ_JAFEJU010000006.1, forward strand.
CGACTCCCTGCCGATGCCGCTCGGTGGCCTGGGTATCGCCATCATCTCGACTTCCTCGGGACTGCTGACTCAGAAGGAATGCCTCGACCGAGGCATTGGCGGCGAGATTGTCGCCTTCGTGTGGTGAGAAAGGAGAGCTGAAACATGGCATCGCATATTGGTAAGCTCCCCATCGCCATTCCTGCTGGCGTTGAAGTCAAGATCGAGGGTCAGAACTTCTCGGCCAAGGGTGCTAAGGGTTCCGATTCCTACGTGATTCCGGAAGGCATCTCCGCTGCCGTTGAAGGCAACGAGATTATCGTCACCCCGGCTGATGACCTGCGTCCGACCCGTGCAAAGCACGGTCTGGCTCGTTCCATCATGGCCGGCATGGTCAAGGGCGTGCACGATGGCTACTCCAAGACTCTTGAGATCGTCGGCACCGGTTACCGCGCCGTCGCCAAGGGCCAGGGCATCGAGTTCTTCCTCGGCTACTCCCACACCATCACCGTCAACCCGCCTGCTGGCATCACGCTGAAGGTCACCGATCCGACTCACGTCGTGGTCGAGGGCACCGACAAGCAGACCGTGGGTCAGGTTGCCGCCAACATCCGCAAGCTGCGCGCTCCGGAACCTTACAAGGGTAAGGGTGTCAAGTACTCCGACGAGCACATCCTGCGCAAGGCTGGAAAGGCTGGTAAGTGATATGAGCGTTGCAATTCTCGGAAAGGGCAAGAAGGTCGCCCTCAAGCGCCGTCACGCACGTATCCGCAAGCGCATCTCCGGTACCGCCGAGCGTCCGCGCCTGGTGGTCACCCGCTCCAACCGCCACATGGTTGCCCAGGTGGTGGACGATACCAAGGGCATTACCCTGGTGTCCGCCTCCACCCTGCAGGCCGACTTCGCCGGCTTCCAGGGCACCAAGGTTGAGGCTGCCAAGAAGGTCGGCGAGCTGATCGCTGACAAGGCTAAGGCCGCCGGCATCACCGAGGTCGTCTTCGACCGCGGTGGCAACAAGTACACCGGTCGCGTCGCAGCTGTGGCTGAAGGCGCCCGCGAGGGAGGTCTTGCACTGTGAGCGACAACGAAGCAAAGGAAACCCAAGTGGCTGAAGAAACTCAGAACACTGTGGCGACCGAATCCAACAACGAGGACCGCAAGGGTCGTCGTGGCCAGCGCGGTGAAGGCCGTCGTGGCGAGCGTCGTAACCGTCGTGAAGAAAACCGCGGCGACGAACTGCTCGATCGCGTGGTGACCATCAACCGTGTGTCCAAGACCCACAAGGGTGGTCGTACCTTCAGCTTTGCCGCCCTCGTGGTGGTTGGCGATGGTAACGGCACCGTGGGCGTTGGCTACGGCAAGTCCCGTGAGGTCCCGGCCGCCATCGCCAAGGGCCAGCTGGACGCCAAGAAGCACATGTTCTCCGTGCCTCGCGTCCGCGGCACCATCACCCACCCGGTTCAGGGCCACGATGCTGCAGGCACCGTTCTGCTGCGTCCGGCTGCCCCGGGTACCGGCGTAATCGCCGGTGGCTCCGTGCGCGCCGTCATGGAATGCGCCGGCATCACCGACGTGCTGTCCAAGTCCATGGGCTCCGCCACCGCCGTGAACGTTGTTCGCGCTACTGTGGACGCCCTCAAGCAGCTTGAGGAGCCGGAGGAGATCGCCGCTCGCCGTGGCCTGTCCCTCAATGAAGTCGCTCCTGACGCCCTGCTGCGCGCCCGCGCCGAAGGCATTGCCGAGGCTCGCAAGGCTCGCGAAGAGGCCGCTGCCAAGGCTGCCGAAGAGAAGGACGGTGAGTGATTATCATGGCTAAGAACCTGAAGATTACCCTGCACCACGGCCTCGTGAACCGTACCCCGGCTCAGCGTGCTACCGCCAAGACCCTCGGTCTGAACAAGATCGGCAAGACCGTTGTCCGCCCGGACACCCCGGCCAACCGTGGTCTGGTGAACGCCGTGCGTCACCTGGTCACCGTTGAGGAGGTTGACTGATTATGGCAGATAACGAAATCCTGCAGATGCACGACCTGAAGCCTGCTCCGGGCGCCAACAAGGACCGCACCCGCGTGGGCCGCGGTGAAGGCTCCAAGGGCAAGACCGCCGGTCGTGGCGCCAAGGGCCAGACCAAGCGCAATCACGTGCGTCCTGGCTTCGAAGGTGGCCAGCTGCCGCTGTACATGCGCCTGCCGAAGCTCCGTGGCTTCAAGAACCCGTTCAAGGTTGAGGCTCAGGTCATCAACATCGCCAAGCTCGTGGAGATCTTCCCCGAGGGTGGCGACGTGACCGCAGCCGACCTGGTGGCCAAGGGCGCCGTTCGCGGCAACGCCCCGGTCAAGGTTCTGGGCGATGGCGAGACCACCGTTGCTTTCAACCTCAAGGGTGTGAAGGTTTCGGCTTCCGCTAAGTCCAAGATTGAAGCTGCCGGTGGCTCCATCTCCGAAGACTGATAAGTCTTTGCGTGAGAGCTGACTCAAGCTCATTCGAATAAACCCCCGACACCGACTGGTGTACGGGGGTTTATTCATATCAATGATTAGTATTGTGCGATTATCTTGAGATAAGGGTGTCTTAAGTAGGCACGTTAGACTATGCTCGTTCGATAGTTTGTGATTTTTCGCGCGCGTTCGGTCGCGCTATAGGGAGGCAACCCAGGTGAGGACACTAATCCAGGCCCTGAAGACCAAGGAACTCAGGAAGAAGATTCTCTTCGTCCTGTTCATCATCATCATTTACCGTATCGGTTCGTTCATTCCAACCCCTGGCATTGACTACAACGTGGTGAACGAATGCATGGCCAAGATCGGCAGCTCCACTCAGGAGAACTTCATCGGACTGGTGAACCTGTTCTCTGGCGGCGCCATGCTGCAGCTGTCCATCTTCGCTCTGGGCGTGATGCCATACATCACTGCATCCATTGTGGTGCAGCTGCTGCGCGTGGTGATTCCTCGCTTCGAGGCCTTGCACAAGGAAGGCCAGTCCGGTGAGGCGAAGCTCACCCAGTACACCCGATACCTCACCATCGGTTTGGCTGTGCTGCAGTCCACCACCATCCTGGTGACCGCTCGTTCCGGCGCCCTGTTCAGCTACCAGTGCGATCAGGTTATTCCGGATGGCTCCGTCTGGAGCCTTGTGGTCATGGTGCTCATCATGACCGGCGGCACCGGCTTCATCATGTGGATGGCCGAATTGGTGACCGACAAGGGCATCGGTCAGGGTATGTCCATCTTGATCTTCATGTCCATCTGCTCCGGCTTCCTGCCGCAGCTGTGGGAGATTGGCTACGGCACCAACGGTACCGACGGCGACTGGGGTAAGTTCGCCATCGTGGTTTCCGTGCTCGTGGTCATCCTGATCTTCGTCGACTTCGTGGAACTGTGCCAGCGCCGCGTGCCGGTGCAGTACACTCGCCGCATGATTGGCCGCAAGATGTATGGTGGCTCCTCCACCTATCTGCCGCTGAAGATCAACATGTCCGGCGTTATCCCGCCGATCTTCGCATCCTCCATTCTGGCCATCCCGACCCTGATTGCTCAGTTCGGTAAGTCCGACCAGTCTTGGGTCAAGTGGATCAACAGCAATCTGGCCAACACCACATCCGTGTGGTACATCGCCCTGTACGCACTGATGATTGTGTTCTTCTGCTTCTTCTACACGTCCATCACCTTCAACCCGGATGAGACGGCAGACAACATGAAGCAGTACGGTGGCTTCATCCCCGGTATCCGCGCCGGTAACGCCACCAGCCGCTACCTGACCTACGTGATGAACCGCCTCAACACCGTGGGCGCTGTTTACCTGCTGTTCGTGGCCCTGATCCCGACCGTGCTGATCATGGCGCTTGGCCTCAACGCACAGCTGCCGTTCGGTGGCACCACGATCCTGATTATCGCAGGCGTCGGCCTCGACACCCTGCGTCAGGCAAAGGCTCAGACCGAACAGTTCCAGTACACCGGCTTCCTGCTGGAGAACGTGGACCACAAGGAAGGCAAGTAATTGTTATAGCTCCCCATATCAGTGGGGAGCTATGTTTGTTAGAAAGGACAGAACCATGCGTCTGCTCATCATGGGCCCTCAAGGCGTCGGCAAGGGCACTCAGGCTGCCCTGCTCGCTGAGCACTTCGGCATTCCGACCATCTCCACCGGAGACATCTTCCGCTACAACATCAAGAACAAGACCGAGCTGGGTCTTGAAGCCATGAGCTACACCGACAAGGGTGAGCTGGTGCCTGACTCCCTGACCAACAAGATCGTCAAGGACCGTCTGGCTAAGGAAGATTGCAAGGACGGCTGGATCCTCGACGGTTATCCGCGCAACGCCGCTCAGGTTGAAGCACTGGACACCATGCTCGAAGAGCTGGGCACCCCGCTCGACCATGTTGTGGCGCTGGAAGCCGACCGCGAGGTTCTGCTGGAGCGTATGAAGAAGCGCGCCGCTGAGCAGGGCCGTGCCGATGACACCCCGGAGGCCATCGCCAAGCGTCTGGAAACCTACGAGAAGGAAACCGCTCCGCTGCTGGACATTTACAAGTCCCGTGGTCTGCTGGTGCTCGAGAACGGCGTTGGCGAGATCAGCGAGATCAGCCAGCGCATCATTGACGACCTCAAGTGAGTGGTTGAGTAATCGTCCGAACAGGTGATACTGAACAGGCGATTACCACAGATTTGTTCCGTACCCTTATGCGACACGCCGTGTGTTGCATAAGGGTACCGCTGTATATGCCCCTGTATATATTTGACATTTGGTGTGTCTTCGTATGCACCCGTAGTAATTCGTCCAACGATAGGAAACTAGAGGCATATGGCAAAAGACGGTGTGATTGAAGTCGAAGGTCAGGTAGTGGAGGCACTGCCGAACGCGATGTTCCGCGTTGAGCTCGAAAACAAGCACATCGTGCTCGCCACCATCTCCGGCAAGATGCGTAAGAACTACATTCGGATCCTGCCTCAGGACCGCGTGGTGCTTGAGATGAGCCCCTATGATCTCAACCGCGGACGTATTACGTACCGCTATAAGTAAAGGTACAAGTAAAGGATAACCATGAAGGTCAGCCCTAGTGTGAAGCGAATCTGCGAAAACTGCCGCGTGATTCGTCGTCACGGCCGCGTCATGGTGATCTGCACCAACCCTCGCCACAAGCAGCGCCAGGGCTGAGAGCAGATTCTCCAGCGGCACAAGTCAATAAGGCACTCACTCACAGTGCTTCCCGCAAGGGAACGACACTGAACCACGGGTACGTAGGCCCGTGCCGGATAACCGGGCGAGCGGGTGCAAGACCTACGGAAACAAGAAGGAATCGCAATGGCACGTCTTGCCGGAGTCGACATCCCCAATGAGAAGCGCATCGAGATCGCCCTCACCTACATTTTCGGTGTGGGTCGCACTCGTGCCAAGGAAACGCTTGCCGCGACCGGTATCAACCCGGACATCCGCGTCAAGGATCTTACCGACGAGCAGCTGATCACGCTGCGTGACTACCTCGAAGCCAACTACAAGATCGAGGGTGATCTGCGTCGTGAAATCGATGCGGATATTCGTCGCAAGATTCAGATCAACTGCTACCAAGGCCAGCGTCACCGTAAGGGACTTCCTGTGCGCGGTCAGCGCACCAAGACCAACGCTCGCACCCGTAAGGGCCCGAAGCGCACGGTCGCCGGAAAGAAGAAGGCCACCAAGTAAGCGTGGCATGATTCGAGCCACGGGATGATTTTCATCCCATCGCTCGAACACCAACAACAAAGTTCGTTACTAGGAAACGAGGGTCAATGGCAGCTCCAAAGCAAGCCGCTCGTAAGCCTCGTCGTCGCGATCGCAAGTCGGTCCCGGTCGGCCAGGCTCACATCAAGTCCACTTTTAACAACACGATCATTTCTATCACCGATCCGTCCGGCGCTGTGGTGTCCTGGGCCTCCGGTGGCGATGTCGGTTTCAAGGGCTCCCGTAAGTCCACGCCGTACGCTGCTGGTATGGCTGCCGAGTCCGCTGCTCGTAAGGCCATGGAACACGGTGTCAAGAAGGTCGACGTGTTCGTCAAGGGCCCGGGTTCCGGTCGTGAAACCGCTATCCGTTCCCTGCAGTCCGCGGGCCTCGAAGTTGGTTCCATCACCGACGTCACCCCGCAAGCCCACAACGGCGTTCGTCCCCCGAAGCGTCGTCGCGTCTGAGCACTCAGCAATACCAAATCAATCCAAAACCGCTTAACCGGTGAGTGCACCACCGAGTTCAAGCTGAAAGGATAACCACAGTGCTTATTGCACAGCGTCCGACTCTGACCGAGGAATCCCTGAATCCGCAGCGCTCCCGCTTCACCATCGAGCCGCTTGAGCCTGGCTTCGGCTATACGCTCGGCAACTCGCTGCGTCGCACGCTGCTGAGCTCCATCCCTGGTGCTGCTGTCACCTCCGTGCGTATTTCCGGTGCTCTGCACGAGTTCACCACTCTGCCGGGTGTTCAGGAAGACGTCACCGAGATTCTGCTCAACATCAAGGGCATCGTGCTCACCAGCGAATACGACGAGCCTGTGGTCATGTACCTGCGCAGGAGCGGCAAGGGCGAGGCAACCGCCGGGGATATCACCCCGCCGGCCGGCGTCACCATTGCCAATCCGGATCAGCACATTGCCACCATCGCCGAAGACGGCGAACTCGAGATCGAGTTCACTGTGGAGCGTGGCCGTGGCTATGTGCCGGCTCAGATGAACAAGCAGGACAACGGTGAAATCGGCCGTATTCCGGTTGATTCCATCTACTCCCCGGTGCTCAAGGTGAGCTACAAGGTCGAGGCCACCCGTGTGGAACAGCGCACGGACTTCGACAAGCTCATTCTGGACGTGGAGACCAAGCCCGCCATCTCCCCGCGTGATGCGGTGGCTTCCGCCGGTTCGACCCTGGTGGAGCTCTTCGGCCTGTGCCGTGAGCTCAACACTCAGGCCGAAGGCGTCGAGGTTGGCCCGGCCCCGGTGGCCGAAGAGTCCAACCCTGAGATGGCTGTCCCGATCGAGGATCTCAACCTGACGCAGCGTTCTTACAACTGCCTCAAGCGTGAGGGTATCCACACCATCGGTGAGCTCGTCTCCCACACCGAGCAGGACCTGCTCGACATCCGCAATTTCGGTATGAAGTCGATCGATGAGGTCAAGGAGAAGCTGCAGGCCCTGGGTCTGAGCCTCAAGTCCTCGCCGATGGCCTTCGACACCAATAATCTCGAAGGTGGCACTTTCTTCTCGCCTGAAGACGAGTGATCTGCCTCTTTGACCAACAGTCCGTCAATGGCATGCGGATGTTCGGGCATATGCCCACCTGCATACCAGACGGACAATAAGGAGTAAACCCATGCCTACACCTAAGAAGGGCCCGCGTCTGGCTTCCAGCCCTGCGCATGAGCGCCTCATGCTGGCAAACATGGCGACCAGCCTGTTCCAGAACGGCCGCATCACCACCACGCTGCCGAAGGCCAAGCGTCTTCGTCCGCTGGCTGAGCGCCTGATCACCTTCGCTAAGCGCGGTGATCTGCACTCCCGCCGTCGCGTGATGCGCGTCATCCGCAACAAGTCCGTGGTGCACGTCCTGTTCACCCAGATTGCTGAGCAGATGGAACAGCGTGAAGGTGGCTACACCCGTATCGTCAAGATCGCTCCGCGCGTTGGCGATGCTTCCCCGGCTGCTGTGATCGAGCTCGTGACCGAGCCGGTCGCCAAGAAGGCCGTCGTGAAGGAAGCCGAGGCTGCCACCAAGGTTGCCGACGAGGCTCCGGCCGCTGAGGCTGCTGCTACCGAGGCCACCGAGGCTCCGGCTGAGGAGACCGCAGCTGCTGAGGCTCCTGCCGAGAACGCCGAGTGAGCATCTCGCTAGCTTAAAAAGAGGGTTGGAATCCACGTGATTCCAACCCTCTTTTGCGTATATACATAAAAAGCTTCGCATTTAACCACGGTGTGGCAATTATCCCACGGTGTGGCATTGCAAAACGGCTTTATTCTGCGGTTTATACTGCTCCGCGAACAAATGATTTACCACACCGTGGAGCGTTTTGCTGCATGGTGAGCTCACGGCAATGTGCGTACCGCGCGAATCGCCTCGGCGCGAGATGCCAGCTGATCATCAGCGGGATACGCAATGTGCTCCAACGTCAACCCTTGCGGAGCAATAGGCCCGCTTGATCCTTCACGCACCGGTACAGCCATTTTCCCGGCAAACCAATCCAAGGACTTGCGCCCTGAGCCGACCTTCACACACGAGCCGACCAGCGAACGCACCATATTACGGGCAAAAGCATCGGCGACAATCGTGAATACCAACAAACCGGACTCCAACGTTGGCGTCCGATAAACCTCACCCATCGCCAAGTCCTCTGGTACCAAGGCAGCAGACGGCACACGACGCCAATACGCGGTTTTGACTTCGCGAATCGTAGTGCCACCAGGATTCGGCGTAGCAAACGAACCAAAATCATGAAGACCAATGGTCATTGCTGCAGCCTGATTCATCAGATCTACATCCAATGATTCATTCACCCTAAGTACACAGCCGCGCAGCCGCGGATCGACTTCGCTTAACTGATCAGCCACACGATACACATAGGTGCGCTCCAGGGCGGAGAATCGCGCATCGAAACCATTCGGTGCCACGGCAATCCCATGAATGGCAATATCAGCAGGCAACACCGCTTTGAGACGCCGCGCCAATGCTACGCAAGCCGGTACATCCATATGGCCCACGCACCGCGCCAATACATCGTCGGACACATCAAGATGCGCCACCTGATGCGAGGCATGCACGCCGGTATCCGTACGTCCAGCCACAGTCAGACGCAGCGGCTCATCGGTATCATCAGCCGGCACACGCAGTACCTTATGCAGTGCATTCTCAATCGTCCCCTGCACCGTGCGCAGATCAGGCTGACGAGCCCAGCCAAAGAACCCGCCGCCATCGTATGCCAAATCAATGCGAAGTCGTGTCATAGCCAACCATCTTATCGGGGGCCACCCATCGCCTGCGAACCAATCGCAACACAGACAACCACGCGAGCCTCACCAAGCGCGAACAGACATAGGCGCAAGCGTCCACAAGTGACCTGCCCGTAACACACCCGCACATTTACCGAAACGGTCCGGCCTTAGGTTATAACCATCAAACCCAGTCGCGGTGGGCGTGAGCGTGCGCCAAAGCCGCAACAGCAAGGAGCAAGGCACGATGATTGAATCAGCCGCACACAAGCTGGCCCATGAACTAGTCAACCGACGCGAGGCCATAAACCGTGAGCTGTCTCGTAACGGTGTGCGCTTCGGCATTTACAAGAATAACGAGTATCACGATCGACTGTTCCCCTATGATCCGGTACCTCGCATCATCGAATCAGACGAATTCGATGAGTTGGAGAAGGGCTTGAAACAGCGCGTCAATGCGTTGAACGCGTATTTGAAGGACATTTATTCGGATAAGTCAATCATTCACGACGGCGTGATTCCGGAGGAATACGTCTACACCTCCGCCGGCTACTTCCCGCAGGTCAACGGTGTGACTCCTCCCGGCGGCATCTTCGCGCATATCGCCGGCGAAGATCTGGTGCAGGGCGAGGACGGCCGCTGGTGGGTGCTCGAAGACAATCTACGCATTCCCTCCGGTGCCAGCTATCCACTGTTCGTGCGCGACATCGAACGGCGTATCTCGCCGCGCCTGTTCCGCGATGTACGCATTCGTGACAATCGCGAATATCCGCGTCTGCTGCGCAAGGCCATGGACTTTGTCTCCACCGAAGGCATTGCCGTGGTGCTCACTCCAGGCCGCTACAATTCCGCGTTCTTCGAGCACGCATATCTGGCGGAGAAAACCGGTGCTGCGCTGGCCTTCCCGGAAGATCTCGAAGTGGTGGACAACAAGGTGTACTTCCTCGACTACGCCGGCAAGCGCCATCGTGTGGGCGTGGTGTACCGTCGTTTGTCCGACGAGTACTTGGATCCGTTTGCGTTCAACCCGGATTCGGTGATCGGCGTGCCTGGCATCCTCTCCGCCTACCGTGCCGGCAATGTGGCTATCGTCAACGCGCCGGGCAATGGCGCCGCCGATGATAAGGCCATCTACTACTTCGTGCCGCAGATGATCAAGTACTACCTTGGCGAAGAGCCGATTCTGCACAATGCGCCCACCTATATGCCGATGTTCGAGGCGGACCGCAAGGAGGTCCTCGATCGCATGGGCGAGCTGGTGATCAAAGATGTGGCGGAGGCCGGCGGCTATGGCGTGGTGTTCGGGTCCTCTCTGGATGCTGCCGCTCGCGAGGAGCTGGCAAACCGCATTAAGGAAGATCCGCGTCGCTTCATTGCACAGGAAGTCATCCAATTCCGTGACATCGATGTGGTCGATCCCGAAACCGGCGAAATGTCGCCGCGCAAGTGCGATCTTCGTGCGTTCGTAGTCAGCGGCAAGAGCACGCATGTGTGGTATTCCGGACTGACTCGTTACTCTTCGGTGCCCGGCCAGATGATCGTCAACTCCTCGCAGGGCGGCGGATTCAAGGATACGTGGGTGCTGGCGCCGGAATCCGGCGTGGAGCATGAGCTTGGTGCCGAAGTGCAGATCGCTAATTTGCTCAGCCAGTCCCGCCATCACTCACTGTCCCTGGTGACCGCTTCCAAGGCGGATAACCTCTATTGGCTGGGCCGTTACACCGAGCGTGCCTTCACCACGTTGAACCAGTTCTTCCCGTTCTACGATCGCGTGATGGACACCGATGTGGACGCTTTCCGTCCGTTTGCCCATGCACTTGATCTGCCGGAGGATTTCGAGGACTTCGACGAGTTCGTCAAGAACTTCCTGTACGACGGCAGCAATCCGGATTCCGTGCGCTCGGCAGTCACCGCCGCGTTCAACAATGCGGTGATTCTCCGCCCGGAATTAAGCTCCCGTCTGCTGCAATATGTGGAGCTGGCCATGACCAACGTGACCGATGCAGCCAAGAAGGCGGCGGATGCGGACGATATCTACAATCAGCGTGATATTGCCGATGATATGCTCGCCTTCTGGGGCGGCATTGAGAACTCGCCGGTCGACCCCACGCTGAAGGCCTTTGTGTTCATCGGCAAATATCTTGAGCGCATCGATTTGTACACGCGCTTTGGATTGTCGATGGAGGAGATGGAGGCACCATTGCGCAAGCTTGCATCCTATTCGATGGTGTTGGATGGTATGCCGCTGCCAAGCTGCTTCGCCGATGGCTTGAGCTGGCTGGTCGGCCAGTTGCCCCAACGTGGATACGATCAAGTGGCTACGCTGCTCAAGAAGTACTTGGACGACTACTCCGGGCGTGTCAGTGCCTTGGCAATCAAGGATATGGGCTCCTTAAGCGCCATGAATATGGACGCCAAGCGCTTCTGACGTGTTGCAATGCTATGGTGATATGACACGTAACCGGCTTGTGGATTGCGCAGGCAGACTCCTGCTGTGGAGCCGCATGCCTCGCGCAATCCATATGGGTGCGTCTGATTACCGGAGATATCACAGGAGAATTTGTGAAAAAACTCGTATTTGATTATGAGATGAAACTCTCGTTCAGCGCTCCTGTTACTGACCACCGTTTCCAGCTCCGTTGCATTCCCGCCACGGGACCTCGACAGCAGGTTATTGATGTTGAGGTCAAGATTCAGCCGGATGTTGAGCTGGACACCACCATTGACTCCTTTGACTCAGTGGTGATGACCGGTTTCATTCCCGAACCGCATGACGTGTTCAGCTATTCGGTGACCGGCATCGCTTTTGTGGATAACGCGCATATCAAGAAGGAAATCTACAAGCCGCTGTATCGCTTCAATTCGGCCCTGACCATTCCCGGACCGTACATCGAATCGATGATTGCGGTATGCCGCAACCGTCTCGGCACTTTGCCGTCGTCTGCCACGCCGGTGGAACGCGCCACGGAAGTGATGGACGAGGTGTACAAGGCATTCGTTTACACGCCGGGATCCACCACGATTCGCACCACTGCGGAGCAGGCGCTTGCACAGCGTAAGGGGGTTTGCCAGGATTACGCGCACGTGATGCTTTCCGTGTGCCGCCATGTTGGACTGACTGCCCGCTACATTGCCGGCTTGCTTGGGGGAGAGGGCGCTACCCATGCTTGGGTTGAAGTGTATCAGGATGGCCGCTGGGTTGGTCTCGACCCTACGCATAATCGTCTGGTCGATGACAACTACATCACCATCGCCCACGGTCGTGATTACCGTGATTGCATGCTCGATATTGGCATTTTCTCCGGCTACAACGTGGAACAGAGCCAGTGGGTCAACGCGTCCGTGCACGAGCAGATCTCATAGAGCTGCTTGATAGGCCGACAAACCACGACTTGCGTCGTCGGCAAAGTGTGGCATAATAAACAAGTTGCTTTTTTAAGCAGCATGGATGAATGTCCGAGCGGTCTAAGGAGCACGCCTCGAAAGCGTGTGAGGTGAAAGCCTCCGCGAGTTCGAATCTCGCTTCATCCGCCATCAGGGTTTCAGGTGTTACACCTGAAACCCTTTTTTGTTTGCTCGTGGGGTCTGACCCCACGCTTCGTCCCCCGATGATGGGGTTATAGGGGTTATAGGCCAAATTGTGTGTCTGGTGGTCTAGTCGTTTGACTGCCATTGCAAGGGGAAAATGTCCGTATGTACGCGCGGATAACGAGGTGTGCGCGTACATACGGAGGATTATGGTGCCGAAAATGTCCGTATGTACGCGCAGGGACCGTCAGTTGCGCGTACATGCGGACGAATCAGATGTGAATTGGCGAATCAGAGGCGAATCAGACGTGGAAGTCACGCAAAAGTCACAAAAAATCACACGAACAGTGCCGCGTCACTACTCGGATAGCCGAGCGCGATCGCATTAAAGGCATGTTTGGCAGCCAGTGCCGCCAAAATCAGTGCGGTATTGGTGCTCGGCTTGGATTTGCTTGCGGATACAGCTTTGATTTCCGCGCGGGCGCAATCCATTTCGATGGCAGCTGCGGTAGGTACCTGCTGGCCGCTGGCTTTGTCCATAATCGTCGCAGGATTGGCCAGCAGAGTATCGATGGCGTACACCTTCTGGCGAGGATCGGTATGGGACGATGATTGTTGCGTCGCGCTGCCGTCGCCGGTGCCGTCGCTTGCGGAGTCATGTACCGCATCGGCCAGTGACACCAACTGCCCGGCTGCAGCCTTATGCATATCGCTGAGTTCCAGTGTGGCGCCGGCAGTCTGACCGCGCGCGGCAAGCACCTCGATGGCAAATCCGGCTCGGTCCTCGGCCACAGCCATGGCATCCAATGTCGAAACACTCACCGTTGCAGTAGTCACACCATCCAAGCGGGCTGGCGTCACCTCGGGAGCGGTCTGGCCGTATTTGTCGGCAAGCAGGGTGACCACTGTTTTGGATTGCGCGTTGCGCAGCACCCCCTCGGCAAAGCGATCGGTGCACTGGCCGGCCACATCAATCCATGCCAATGGTGCGGCGAGCTCGGTGAGATAGTAGTGAAGCTCAGGAGTACCCTTGGGCAGGCTGCTGGCTGCGTTTGCTGTGGTCAAGGCAGTCTCGCAAGGACTCATCTGCTGTTCCGCTTCGGCACGGCCCGCCAGCCGAGGCAGTGAGCAGGCAGACAGTGACATGAGCATGGCACCGGCGCAGATGGCGGCAGCGGTACGTTTGATGTTGCGGGTGATGGCACTGCTGTGGATTGTGCTGTTGTGCTCGGACTGAGATATTGCAGGAAAATGCGAGCGGCGTGAGCGCTGCTGCTGGCTGTGAAGCAGCGATGAGGACACGGTACTCCTTGAATCGGTGTGGTGCTCAGTCGAATCGAACTGGGTCGAATCGAACAGTGCCAAACCAAACTGAGGGGAGTGTGTCTGCATGGAAAACTACACTAATATCTAACTGTGACCATTCAAGGCCATGCGCCACATAACTTCATAGGAGGTACGGATCGATGGAACTGGACCTGACAGGAATGCACAAGCTCGCAGCCGAGCAAGGAATCGAACCGGAGACTCTTGATGAGGCGCTGGCTGAAGCCCTTCGCCTCGCTTACCTCAAGACCCCGCACGCAGCCAAGCATGCTCGCGTGGAATTGGACGAACGCTCCGGCAGCTTCACGGTATGGGCAGCCGATGAGATTCCGGTGGAACCCACTGAAGAAGACCCGCACCCCGCTCCGAAGCTCGGCGAAGAATATGACGACACCCCGCATGATTTCGGTCGTCTCGCTGCTGCCACCGCGCGTCAGGTCATCACCCAGCTGTTCCGTAAGGCTGAAGACGAGAAGATTTTCGGCGCTTTCTCCGGCCAGAAGGGCAAGCTGATTACCGGCATCGTGCAGCAGGATGCCTCCGACTCCTCCAATGTGCACGTGGCCATGGGCGATGTCGAAGCGCTGCTGCCGCGTCGTGAACAGGTGCCCGGTGAACGCTACCGTCATGGTGAGCGCATCCGCGTATACGTGGTGAATGTGGCTCGCGGCATTCGCGGCCCGGAAATCGTGGTGTCCCGCTCCCACCCGGAGCTGGTGCGCAAGCTGTTCGAGCGTGAGGTTCCGGAACTGGTCTCCGGCGCTGTGTCCATCATGGCCATTGCCCGTGAAGCTGGCGCTCGCACCAAGATCGCCGTCAAGGCCAACACCGAGGGCGTGAATCCGAAGGGTGCTCTGATTGGCCCCGGTGGCTCCCGCGTGCGTGCGGTGATGGAGAACCTTGGTCCCGAGAAGATCGATATCGTCGATTATTCCGATGATCCGGCCAAGTTCGTGGCCGCTGCGCTCTCCCCGGCAGTGGCAACCGGCGTGCAGGTGATCAGCGAGAAGAACAAGACCGCCATCGCCTTCATTCATGACGACCAGCTTTCCCTGGCCATTGGCAAGGAAGGCCAGAACGCTCGTCTTGCCGCCAAGCTCACCGGCTGGAAGATCGGCATCGAATCCGCTGAGGCGCACGCCAAGAAGGTGGCTGCCGAAAAGGCTGCTCGAGAGGCTGCGGAAGCCGCTGAAGCGCAGGACTGATTGTGATCCGCTGAGGTACTGATTACTAGTCGTATGCAGTGGCAGCAATAGGCCATAGCGAGCGAAAACCGACGATAGAACCGCGAGCTCGTACCAATTGGGGTACGGCTCGCGGTTTTTGTTATGCTATCCAGCGCTATGAGTATGCTTGATGTTCGTATGTGGGTTGTCGCAGTGTGCGTAAAATCGCCCGCACAAAAGCGAGGTAACACGAACATGGTCGAACGATGAGACAGGGTAGGCTTGCCGTCATCACCAACTGACCACGCTCTCGCACGCGTGGTCACAGAATAGGAGTAATTAGTGGGGAAACCACGCGTTTATGAATTGGCCAAGGACTTGCACGTCGATAGCAAGACCGTTCTTGAAAAGCTCAAGGACATGGGAGAATTCGTCAAGTCCGCTTCTTCCACCATCGAGCCGCCGGTGGCTCGTCGTCTGAAGGCCGCATTCGCCAAGGACAATGACAAGAGTGGCGACAAGGGCGCATCCAAGCCCGCCGCCGCAGTGCCGCACAAGCCGGCTGCGCCGAGCGCGACCCCGGCTGCCGCTGCACGCAGCGCTAAGAGCGCACAGAACAATGATCATAAGCCGGCCGCCCCGGCTCCGCAGAACCATCATGCCGCACCCACGCCTGGTGCTCGTCCGGCACGCCCGAACCAGGGCGGTAACGCTCGCCCGCAGAACGGTGCTCGTCCGTCCGCGCCGCAGCCGGCACGTCACGGTGGTCAGCATGAGAACCGTGAGGGTGCTCGTCCGGCACGCCCGGGTCAGGGTCGTCCGAACGCAGGCCAGCCGGGTCAGCGTCAGAACAACCGTAATGCAGCAGCCCGTCCGTCCGCGCCGCATCACAACGCGAACGGCAATGGCGGCAACAATGGCGGCAACGCCGCTTCCAACGCTATTCCGCGTCCGCACGCACAGGGTCCGCGCCCGGGTAACAACCCGTTCTCCCGCAAGCAGGGCATGCGCACGCCTACTCCGGGTGACATTCCGCGCCCGCATCCGATGGCTCGTCCGACTGCCGAAGGCGGCCGCAATGGTCGTCCGGGTCGTCCGGGCCAAGGCCAGGGTCAGGGTCGTGGATTCCGTGGTGGCCGTCCAGGCCAGGGCGGTCCTCGTCCAGGCCAGTGGGGTCACAACCGTCCCGGTCAGGGCGCTGGCGCACAAGGTGGCGCTCAGGGCGGTGCACGCGGTGGATTCCGCGGCGGCGCCGGTGGCAACAACTTCCAGGGTGGCGGTGCTCCGAGCAACGGTCCCGCACGCGGCGGCGGTCGCGGTGGCCGTGGCGGTGCCGCAGGCGCATTCGGTCGTCAGGGTGGCAAGTCCTCCAAGGCTCGTAAGAACCGTCTGGCGAAGCGTCATGAGTACGAAGAGCTGAAAGCACCGACCATTGGCGGCGTTCGCATTCCGAACGGCAATGGTCAGGTCATCCGTCTGCGTCAGGGCGCTTCCTTGGCTGATTTGGCTGAGAAGATCAATGTGAACCAGGCGGCGCTTGTCACCGTGCTCTTCCACCTGGGCCAGATGGCAACCGCTACGCAGTCTCTCGATGAGGAAACCTTCCAGATTCTGGGTGACGAGATCGGCTGGAAGATTCAGCTGGTTTCCGCCGAGGAAGAGGACAAGGAGCTGCTGCAGCAGTTCGACATCAACCTTGATGAGGAAGAACTGCAGAACGACGAGGATCTTGAGCCGCGTCCGCCGGTCGTCACCGTCATGGGCCATGTCGATCACGGTAAGACCCGACTGCTGGACACCATCCGCAAGACCAATGTCATCGCACGTGAGGCCGGCGGCATCACCCAGCGCATCGGTGCCTATCAGGTCACCGTTACGCTGGACGGCGAAAAGCGGAAGATCACCTTCCTCGATACCCCGGGTCATGAGGCGTTCACCGCTATGCGTGCCCGTGGTGCCGAGCTCACCGACGTGGCGATCCTCGTGGTCGCAGCCGACGATGGTGTGATGCCTCAGACCGTTGAGGCCATCAACCACGCTCAGGCCGCCAAGGTGCCGATCGTTGTGGCCGTGAACAAGATCGATGTGCCGGGTGCCAACCCGGAGAAGGTGCGCGGCCAGCTCACCGAGTTCGGTCTGGTGCCGGAAGAATACGGTGGCGACACCATGTTCGTCGACATTTCCGCCAAGCAGAACATCAACGTGGACAAGCTCCTCGAAGCGGTGCTGCTCACGGCAGATGCTGAGCTCGACCTCAGGGCCAACCCGCATATGGATGCCCGTGGCGCCACCGTCGAAGCCCGACTCGATAAGGGCCGTGGTGCCGTGGCCACCGTGCTGGTGCAGCAGGGTACGCTGCACGTGGGCGATGCCATCGTGGCAGGCACTTCGTATGGTCGCGTGCGCGCCATGTTGGACGAGAACGGTCAGAATATGAAGGAAGCCGGTCCGTCCACACCTGTCCAGGTGCTTGGTCTGACCTCCGTGCCTACCGCTGGCGATCTCTTCCTCGTGGCATCCGACGATCGCGCTGCCCGCCAGATTGCTGAGAAGCGTCAGGCCACCGAGCGTGCCGCCCAGCTGGCCAAGCGTCGCAAGGTCGTTTCCCTCGAGGACTTCAAGAAGAAGTTCGCCGAGTCCGAGATCGACATGCTCAACATCGTCATCAAGGGCGATTCCTCCGGTTCCGTCGAGGCGCTGGAAGATTCCTTGATGAAGATCGAGGTGTCCGACGAGGTCGGCATTCAGGTCATCCACCGCGGCGTCGGTGCGATTACCCAGAACGATGTCAACCTGGCCACGGTCGACAAGGCCGTTATCATCGGCTTCAACGTGCGTCCGAACCGTCAGGTCGCCGACCTTGCCGAGCGCGAAGGCGTGGAAATCAAGTACTACTCGGTCATCTACCGTGCGATTGAAGACATCGAGGCATCCCTCAAGGGCATGCTCAAGCCGGAATACGAGGAGGTCGTTACCTCCCACTCCGAGATTCGCGAGATCTTCCGTTCCTCCAAGTTCGGCAACATCGCCGGCGTTATGGTGCAGGACGGCGAGGTCAAGCGTGGTACGAAGTGCCGTATTCTTCGCAACGGCGTTGCCACCGTCAACGACCTCGAGATCTCCTCGCTGCGTCGCTTCAAGGACGATGTGCAGTCCGTCAAGGAAGGCTACGAGGCCGGTATCAACCTCGGCACCTTCAACGACATCGAACTGGGCGACATCATTGAGACCTTCGAAATGCGTGAGGTCGAACGCAAGTAGTTCATGATACGTATAGGCCCCCTCTGATGAGGGGGCTGTCAGCCGCAGGCGAGCTGGGAAGAGACCTTGCATACAAGGTCTCCCGGTCATTGCCTACGTTCGGCAGCCCTGCTCAATCAGAGGGGGCCACATTATTGAAAGGAACCATTTATGGCAGGAACCAACCCCCGTGCCGCACGCATTGCAGCGTTGATTCAGCGCGTTGTAGCCTCCTCCATCGAACGTGAGCTGCATGACAAGCGCCTGACCAACATCACCGTCACTGAAGTGCGCGTGACCAATGATCTGCAGATCGCCAAGATCTACTGGACTCAGCTCGGTCATGAAGGCAAGGAAGCGGGCGAGCGTAAGCGTGCACAGCAGGCTCTTGACCAGGCCAAAGGCCATCTGCGCTCTCTGGTCGGCCACAAGGCCGGTCTTCGTCTGACTCCGCAGCTGCAGTTCGTATTCGATGAAGTGCCGGGTGAAGCCCACGAAATCGAAGATATTCTCGCATTGGCCCGCAAGCGTGACGAGGAACTCGCCAAGGCACGCGCCACCGCCCAGTACGCCGGCGAAGCCGACCCGTACAAGCATGATGACGAGCCTGAAGACGATGCGGATTCCGACTTCGAGGACGATTCAGACGATTTCGAGGATGATTCCTCGGACTCCTCTGAAGAATAAACCGCCAATCCAACGGAGTCGCGGATAATTTCGTTGGCTCCCTCTGACGAAGGAACTGTCAGCGAAGCTGACTGAGGGGAGAGACCCCGCCGAAGGCGAAGGAGAACCATGCCGCAATCCACCCCGTCCGGCCTGCTCATTATCGACAAGCCGCAAGGCGTCACCAGTTTCGACGCTGTGGCCGCGGTGCGAGGAGCCTTGCATATCAAGAAAGTAGGCCACGCCGGCACCCTTGACCCGATGGCCACGGGCGCATTGGTCGTCGCCTTCGTCCATGCCACGCGCCTGCTGAACGCGATCGTAGCGCACGATAAAACCTATGAGGCCACCATTCGCCTTGGCTTCGGCACCACCACCGATGATGCCGAAGGCGAGGTGATGCGTGATGCCGCAGCCGGTACCGGTGCAGTGCGGAACCTCACTGAAGCAATCATTCGCGCAACTATCGATGACCACTTCACTGGTGATATTGAACAAGTACCGAACACCTTCTCCGCCATCAAAATCGACGGCAAACGAGCCTATGATCTGGCGCGCGAAGGCAAAGAGGTGGCACTGAAGGCGCGACCGATCACTATCAGTGAATTTGCGGTACTCGGCACCCGTCAAGGCTATGTACCGGGGGAGCGGGCTGGTGAGCCGTTGCAAGACAATGTACTGGATACCGCTCAGGTTCCGGTGCTGGATGTTGATGTGCGTGTCAGTTGTTCGTCCGGCACATATATTCGCGCGCTGGCTCGCGACCTTGGTACCGAACTAGGTGTAGGCGGACACCTGATTCGATTGCGGCGCACGCGAGTCGGCCGGTTCGCTTTGCCGGATGATACCAGTGGCAGGATCAGCGACGTTGCTATGAGCGAGACTCGTGCACATACGATAACCGCTCATACGGAATTGAAGACGTTCACCAACCGCGAAGGTGACACTATAACCCGATGCAAGTGCGTGCTGGACGCTCCCAGCGAACTGTCGGGAGAAGACCGCCGTGCCTGGTTACTCGATCATGCGTTGACCATGGAACAAGCGGCGCGTGGAGCCATGCCAGCCTTGGACATCAGTGCCGAGGAGGCGGCAGAGCTGCGTTTCGGGCGCCGCATTGAGCGCACGATCAGTGAACCTACCGTGGCTATCGTGCCGCAAACGCATGATGTGGTGGCGATTCTCGAGCGCGCGAGCAGTCACCAGGCCAAGCCGGCTACCGTATTCCCCCTCGCGTAAAGTGGACGCGGTGAGTTTTGCTGTTCCCCTCGCGCTCAGAAGGGCTGTCGCTCGTGCGACTGAGGGATAGCCGATAATCTGCCTTGCGATAATACGAGCAGACTTGAAAAGGAATTGCACGATATGGAAATCACGTACCTGACTCCAGACGAACAGGGTGAAGTCGCTTGGCCCTCGTTTGACAACGATAAGAAATCCGTGGTGACGCTTGGTGCGTTCGACGGCATGCATCTGGGCCATCAGGCTGTCATCAAACGTGTTGTGGAGCTGGCCAAGAAGCATGACGCGTTTTCGGTGGTGATTCTGTTCGATCCACGTCCGGCATTCGTCCATGGATGGGCAGCTCAGCATGATGGTCAGGAGCCCACTGAAGCGAACATTGACGCCGAAGCGTTGACCAGTGTGCATGAGCGACTGCAGCGCATCGAACAGTTGGGTGTGGATCATGTGCTGGTGGTGCGTTACACGCTGGCATTCGCTTCGAAGTCGTACATTTTCTTCCTCGGCCGACTGGTCGGCAAGCTTGGCATGCGTACGCTGGTGCTCGGTCAGGATGCCGCCATGGGCAAGGATCGTGCGGGAGACATCAAGCATATTGCCAATCTTGCTGCTGGTGCCGGCGTGTTCGAATTGGATGTGGTGGATGATCGCGGCCCTGGTGAGGTGCGCATTCCGCGTGACTTCCAGCCGGAAATGCCATCCGAATGGGGCGAGCCATCTGACCCGTTGGCCAATGCCACCAAGGCCGAACGCCGAGCATGGAGCAAGAAGCATCAGGTCAAAGCCATGCGTGCATGGAGCTCCACGAATGTACGCTATCTGTTGGCTCACGGCCGCATTCAGGAAGCCAATGCCATATTGGGCACGCCGCACGCCATTGAAGGTGAAGTCGTGCACGGTGAGGAACGTGGACGCACCATCGGTTTCCCGACCGCCAACCTTGGCACCGAGATTGAAGGCTACATCCCGGTTGACGGCGTATACGCCGGTTGGCTGGTGGATTTGGGTCCGGTTGCCGCAGACACTGATGCATCCGCGGCACAAGCCGGATCACCGACCGAGCGTCGTTGGCCGGCGGCTATTTCCATTGGCACTAAACCCACATTCAGCGAGAAAACCGGTCTCCATGAACGCGTGGTGGAATCCTACTGCATCACCGATGATTGGATTGACCTGTATGGTCATAAGGTTCGCGTGGAATTCGTGGGCTTCCTGCGCCCGCAGGTCAAGTTCGATGGCGTTGACGAACTGACCGATGAACTCAAGCGCAATGTGGAGGAAACCAAGCGCTTGACCGCGGAATAGTCACGATTGTGCATGTTGATAGCAGTTCGGCTCCCCTCACTGAGGGGAGCCGTTATCGTATGACCTGAGCACAACCTGACACCGGTCGAGCTTGCTTATTTCTTGATTCCCAATGCTTCCAAAGCATCAGTCAGTGTTCCCGCCTCAACAAGCCGCAGCCCATCAATATGCACCGGTTTGCGCAGTGGGGGAACAACCGCCACCGTAAAGCCCAATCGAGCCGCCTCGCGCAACCGATATTCCATACGCGGCGCAGGCCGCACCTGACCAGTCAAGGAAATCTCACCAATCGCACAAGTCGTTCTGGCGATTGGCTTGGCGGTTGCGGCGCTCGCCAGCGCGCTCACTATCGCCAAATCCGAGCCGGGCTCCTTGGCCTGACCTCCGGCGATGGTCGAGACATAGAGATCATTGGCCAGTAAATTGAGTTTGCTATGGCGATACAGTACCGCCGTCAACATGGCGATACGACTGGGATCCACGCCGTTGACCGCACGGCGGGGTGTGGGCAGCACGGATTTGGTGACCAACGCCTGCACCTCAATAGGCAGGCTACGGTGTCCATCAAGCGTGAACGTGACGCATGTGCCCTCTACCGGGGCTGATTCAGCGCTGCCCGGCCCTCCACCGGATAGGAACAATCCCGAAGGGTCGGTGACCTCTTCAATGCCTTCGCCGCTCATGTCGAAGCAACCGACCTCGTCGGTCGGTCCGAAACGGTTCTTGATTGCGCGAAGCATACGCAAAGCTGTCTCAGAATCACCCTCGAACTGGCACACCACGTCAACCAAGTGCTCCAACGTACGCGGGCCGGCAATCGAACCATCCTTGGTTACATGACCTACCAAAAACACAGGAATATCAAGCGTTTTCGCAGTGTCGATCAGTGCGCTCGCCACTTCTCGAACCTGTGTGGAGCCACCTGAGATGCCATCGACTTCCTGAGAGACAATCGTCTGCGCAGAGTCCGCAATCACCAATGCCGGACGATTCTGCTCAATCAATCCCAGAGCAGTGGCCAGGTCAGTGGTGGATGCCAACAGCAGGTTCGGCTCCACAGCATTGATGCGTGTGGCGCGCAATCGCACCTGAGCCTGCGACTCTTCGCCGGAGATATAGAGCACTGTATGCGCATCATTACGCCCGGCCTCCGCGTAACCGGCGTTGGCCACGGCTCTGGCCACATTGCCGGCCGTCTGCAACAGCAGTGTGGATTTACCGATGCCGGGTTCGCCGGCGATTAGCGTCACCGATCCCGGTACCACGCCGCCGCCAAGTACACGGTCGAACTCGCTGAACCCGGTGGACAGTCGCGCAACACTCTCCATACCGATCTCCGTAATCGGCTTGGCTGCGGCGCGCGAACCCTCCGACACCGCAACCGACTGCGTACGCGATGTGCGTCCGGGGGCGGCCGTTTTCGAACCAGCGGCCGGACGAGCCTCGTGGAATTCCTCCACAGTGCCCCATTGACCGCATTCAGGGCACTTGCCGTACCACTTCGAGCCGTTCCAGCCGCATTCGGAGCATACGTATTGCACAGTAGATTTCGCCATAACTCAACCCTAACGCCGAATTTCAATAAGGGTAAAAATTTTCCCTCAGCGACGGCAATGGGCAAGCGTCACATGGCTGTGAGAGAATCGGGGTCATGACTAACTCCGAGAATGCTTCAACTACACCATCTCATGGCAAGCTCATCGCGGTAGTGGTTGCCGCCGCTGTGGTAATCATTCTGGCAGTGCTTTCGGCGTTCATCTGGCCGGGCTGGGCTATCGTGACGAAGAGCGGCACCAGTGCTACGCAGACTTCCAAGCAAACCGAACAATCCGAACCCACCAAGCCCACCATCGACCCCACCGCATTGCCGGACGATGCCAGCGAACTGTTGAAGGCCATGCCGGATAGTGTCTTGAACTTCGCTCGTACCAAAGCCGAGGCCTCCACCTCATGGAGCAGCGCATCGCCGCTCGAGGAATATACGGTGACCTACTCCACCGGAGACAAGTCCAAGGACATCACGCTGATTGTGGCCCAGTGGTCAAGCGCCGACAACGCCAAGACCCAGTACGACTCGTTGGCTGCCGCGCAAACCGGTGAGGAACTGGCTTCCGGCAATGTGAAGGTTTCCGGCGATGCCACCGGCTCCTACACGGTGAAGGCCGATGCCTCGGATGCCAAGAAGGCCGTAGCGACATGGCAGAACGATACTGTGGTGTTCCAGGCCAGCGGCAACAAGCAGGCGCTTGAGCGCTTCTACCAGAAGTTCCCGCTGTAAACCATTGCATGGCATTGAGGTAAAGTTCGCGTATACGGCACACGAATTGCCCTGTCTGGCAAAACGTGTAATATAGTGCGAGTTGCAACTTTTACGATTAATCGGAATGGAGGCTTCAGATGGGTTCTGTCATCAAGAAGCGCCGCAAGCGGATGAGCAAGAAGAAGCACCGCAAACTGCTGCGTAAGACCCGCCACCAGCGCAAGTAGTCTTACTTAGCAATCAAGGCATGGAAAACCCCGCAATCATTACGGTTGCGGGGTTTCTTTTTTGCCTGCGTTACCCTGCTGCACAACAGCAGGAAGAGCAACTTGTCCTAATCTAACGGGACTTCAGCCAGATGGCCACAGCATGGCTCAGGGTTTTCGCCCCCAGTTTCTCGCGAATATGGCGGGTATGCGAGCGTACGGTGGCAGTGCTTATGGAGAGCGAATCAGCGATCTCCTCGTTCGAATAGCCTTCCGAGACCGCCGAAAGGATGCGCTGCTCAAGAGCGCTCAATGCGGAGATATTCTCATTTCCTACATTGTGTGCAACGGCATTCGCGCTGGGCAAAGAAAAATCCTGTTCGTGCAGGTGCATGTGTTGGTATGCTTCCGAAGCGGTAAGGAATGCCACATCCGGTATCGGGCTGAATGTCGTTCCGCCAGCCACGGCACGCAATGCGACTGCCATCTGCGCCATATTACCCTTGACCATCAGCCCCTGCGCGCCAGCTTCGGCAAGTTGCTGTGCGTATGTTTTGGGATTATATGAACTGGTGGCCAGCACCGATGGCTTCGCACCTGCCAAACGAATTTGCCGACATACTGCCATAGCCGTCGTGCCGTCCAGCTCAACATCGGCAATCAACAGATCCGGACGCCAGCCGTCATCCAAACACCGACGTAGTGATTCCGGTGCGCTCGTTGTCGACCAGATGATTGACAGGCCAGGCAATAATTTGGGTAGTACGGCGCACAGTCGCTCCAACGCCATACTGTCGTTGTCCAAGACCGCCACGGCGGTGCCTGCGGCAACGTTTTCGATTCCGCTCATATCTCTCCTGTATCCGAGGCACCATGCCAATCAACTCTGTGTTGATTATGATGATGAGACATGACAACGCTGCGCCGCCATTTCGAACACCTCCGAGCTCATCCAACCATAACGTCGATCGCATTATTGGATGTGATGCTTGCCGCTATCGAAATGGCGGCGAACGCTCCAACGGATATGCTGTCTTGGACTATCTTCATTGTGCAGCTGCTCTTCGCGGTTTGCATTGCTTTCTGGGCTGAGGCAGGGTGCGCCATCTCCTTGGCAATCTGCGTGATTGCAGGGCTCCTGCCGAGCGCTCCTTCGTTTTGCACAATGCTTACATTCCCGACCATGGGATTATTGGCGTACCTGCTGCCTCCGGCGTGGGCGTGTGCGGCTGCCATCGCTCTAGGACTTACCCAAAACAACAGTGGTGTTTTCATGTCATTCGCCGGTCCCACCAGCGATATCCGTGTCACCGGATTCATGGTGAACACGGTGTGCTATTTCATAGCCGTAGGTATTGGCGTGACGTTGCGCAGACGCCATGATGCGCAAGAAGCACATAAGCGTCAGGCCATATACGAGCAGTCGCAGCAGGAGTTGAACCGTATTCGGAACAACCAGTATCTTGCCAAGGCGCTGCATGATTCGGTGACTCAGGAACTTTCCGGCATCTCGCTGCTGGCATGGCAATGGGAGCATAATGGTTCCGCCGATGCTGAGGTGCGCCGAGCCATGGGTGTAATGTACCGTGATGCTCAGGCGGCGCTGAATCATATTCATGAAGTTATCGGGCTTATTGATGGAGACCGTGCAGCGCATGCGGCTGAGATATCCGATGATGACACTAGCCCTGCCTCCATTGACTCCGTCGAGGCATTGCGCAGTCTCGTCGCCGCTGAACAACAGTCGATCACCGCATTGGGATTTGCCGGAACATCCACTGTGTGGGCAGACCACCTCACCGTTAGCAAAGCGGTCCGCGTCACTCTCTTTGATTTGATCCGTGAGATTTATGCGAATATCATTCGCCATGCAGTTCCCGGCGTGGATGAATATATGGTCGTCGTCAAAGTGAGCGGAAAACGGCTGATTATCACGCAGACGAACACCGTAGCGGCAAATCAGACCGATCATCCTCTGGCTGAAGTCCGTCATGGTCGTGGACTGGAGGCGCACCGGGCTTCCATCGAACAGCTTGGTGGTCTTCTGAGAACCAGACGAGATGAGGACGGATGGTTCCTTCGCGCTGAAATACCGTTGTCTTAAATACGGTATTCCTTGCGTTCAGTATTCGATGCGTGCAAAGCGGTGACGGGTGCACAGATATAACGCCGTTGCATAAGCTGTGCTCAATGCAGTCATAAGCACTATGGTTGTTGGCAGCCCGAGCGCCGGCAGCAACGAGACATATCCGCTTGGTACAGCGTATCGGGCGGCAGATAGGTGCGGCAAGGTGGCGCATAGGCACAGCCAAGCAATCGAACCGAACATGATGATGCCTGTCGAATAAAGCGTGGCGAGCATACCGGCTATCAGAATAGTGAGGATGTGGGTGAACAGAATGCTGATGATGGAGACGATATCAGCTGATGCGTCGGACATCGATTGTGGCAGCAAGGTGCCGGATGCATAGGCAAGACGCACTATGTACAGGTAGTACACGCCGAATGTAATTACCGTCTGTACCAATGCATACAGCGCATAGATACTCATTAGGGCCAGTATCTTGGCATTGATAATAGCCGTGCGACTCATATCCTTGTAGAGGAACATGCGGCCGGTTGCGAACGGCATATAGATGGTGGATGCGACCAGATAGGCCATCACCACCATTGGTAGCATTAGCATATTTTGCACGCTGAATTCACCAGCTAGAAAATCGAGGAAACTGATGGATTGCGCGGTGCCGCTGATTTTCATGAAGTCGGAGTTGAACAGATTCACGACAGGCAGTATCAGAATGAAGCATGCCATGACGATAAGCATCTTGGCTTCTTTGGTTCGGATGATGTTACTGACGAAGAGTTTGGTCATGATTATTCGTTGTCTCCAAAGTAGTCGTTCAATTGTGCGGATTTGTCATGAATGGAGGCGACTCCCGCCGTGGTGACGAGCATGGACAGCGCAGCGTTCAGATGGGGGTGATCTGCGGCCACCTGGATGGAGACACCATCGAGGGATATCGTCGCGGGCATTGCCTGAGCGAGGCTCGTCAGTGATTTCAACTGAGATTGTTCGGTGTGGGTAAGTGGTCGGGCCAAAGTGATGATGATGGTACCCACGTGATCCGCAGTGAAGGCACTTGCGAGCCGGCCTTGCTTTAGGAATAGGAATCTGCTGCACAACGCTTGCAGCTCGTTCAGTTGATGGCTGGAGATTAGTAACGAGACGCTGCGCTCCGCTACCCATTGTTGCAGTATGGACATCAACTGAAGCACGCCATCTGGGTCAAGACCCACGAATGGTTCGTCAAGAATCAGGAATTCCGGTTCACTGACCAATGCCAGAGCTAATGCAAGGCGCTGCTTCATGCCGAACGAGAAGTCGGATGGCTTCCGATCCCGATACCGCCACATGTCCACAAGCTCAAGAGTCGGACGGATATTACGCTCGCGTGCTGTTTCGCCGTGAATAGCCAGATACCACCGCAGATTATCTTGCGCACTGATATTCGGCACGAACACGGGCTGAATCATAATGCCGAAGCGGCTCAGCATGTTCTCTTGCGAGAAGATGTCTACACCGTTGTAGGTCACGGATCCGGATGTAGGACGCTGGGCTTTGGCCAGCATTTTCATCAGCGTGGTCTTGCCTGCACCGTTTTTGCCGATGAGTCCCACGATTTCACCTGGCTGTATGGAGAAGCTGACGTCTTGGAGCGAGTATGACGGATTACCTCGGTATTGTTTGGACAGATGGCTTACGGTGAGCATACGGCCTCCTTTCCTGGTCGATTCTGTAGTTCATCGGTGTGGCTGATGACTATGAATCTAGCGTTCGGAAACATGCCGATTGCCGTATGCGAGCTTTGCTGTGCACGGATGTGCAGAAAAGACCGAATATTTGCACATATGTGCAATACGCTGGCAATGACGCACTATTGAGTGCCGAACAAGCGCCATACGATGCTGAAAATGCGAAGGGCCGCACCTGCGGTGTGCAGATGCGGCTCTTGACGTAACGTCAGCTATCAGCGGGCATCGCGCCCGCAGTGGCTCACTTGTTGGAGTTGGTCAGCACGCGCGGACCATTCGGATCGCCGACGATGACCTTGTCCACCATGTTGAGGAACAGGCCATGCTCCACCACGCCGACGGTGGTGATGAGATCCTCAGCCAGCTCCTGCGGGTGGTCGATGCGCTCCAGGTGCAGGTCGACCACGAAGTTGTTCTCGTCGGTGCGCACTTCCTTGCCGTCGGCGTCGAGACGCAGCACCGGCTTGTAACCCTTGGCTTCGAACTTCTTGATTACGTGGCCTGCGCCGAACGGAATCACCTCAACCGGCAGCGGGAACTTGCCGATGGTGTCCACAACCTTGGACTCATCCACGATCCAGACGATCTGGTTGGAGTTGGTGGCCACGATCTTCTCCCACAGCAGGGCAGCGCCGCCGCCCTTGATGCCGTTGAAGTTCTTGTCCACTTCGTCGGCACCATCGATGGTGATGTCGATGTGATCCACATCGTCAATGTCCACGATCTTGATGCCGTAGCTTTCAGCCTGAGCCTGGGTGCGGCGAGAGGTGGTTACGCCGGTGAACTCCAGACCTTCCTCCTGGTGACGGCGGCCTAGCTCATCCACCAGGAACTTCACGGTGGAGCCGGTGCCGAGACCGGCGATCATGCCATCCTGAATGAGCTTGGCGGCTTCGATGCCGGCGGCCTTCTTCAGCGCGTCCTGCTGAGCCTTATCCATGGGTGTTCTCCTTTGTTTTCCTTGGGTTCAACCGTATGTGTTAACGGTGTAAAGCCTTCCCTCTTATCCTAACGCGGGTGAGCGAATTTGTGCCCTCGTGTCCGTTTCCTATGCATATGCGTGCGGCTGTGTGATGTGATATTCATCGCACAGCCATGACACGCGGAAGAACATGGGCGGTAGGCCAGCTTATTTACGGTAGAACGGCGCATTGGTGATGACGAGATTTCCGTCACCGTCCACATACCCCTCAATCGCAATGGTGCCGGAGATCGGCATCGGCTGACCATTGAAATACGGGCTGGTTTTCGGTGCAGGGGAGAAGACCAGAGTGCCGGAAACGGTCAGGCCGCTTGGTGTGCCCTGAGCTGAGGCGGGACTTGCACTGATATTCGTTGTTGCGACCTGCTCAGTCGACTGTGCTGATTCGGTTGCTGCGGTGACTGCTGTAGGTTCGTTTGATTTCGACTGTGCGCTGTCTTCCGCAGTACTATCATCGCTGCCGAAGTCAAAATCAGGTACTCCCTCAGGCTCGGCCAGCATATCAGCGAGCGATGGTTTGGATTGTGCTGCTGAGGAACCGGCTGCGCTCGGCGCAGGCTTGCGCAGTTCGGCGGCATCGGCCTTGCCTTCCAGCACCAACTGCACATCCGGCGGCACGTCGGTGCCATGCGCATATTCGGAGTGCAACAATGATTGCCAACCTTCAATCGGCAGGTAGCCATCACGCGCACCGGAGCGGCAATCGCCGGCATACGTGCGCGCGAGCTCATCCACAAGCTCATTACCGGCATTACCGGCGTGCCCCTTGACCCATTTGAAGTTCACCGGACCGGGCCGCTTGGAAATCTCAGCGTCAATCGCCTTGATCAGCTCCACATTCTTGACCGGCTTCTTCTGTGAGTTCTTCCAACCGTTGCGTTTCCAACCCTTCACCCACGTGGTTGAGCAGTTGATTGCGTATTGCGAATCGGATTCGATGAGCAACGGCTCCGAGCCAGGATGCGCGCGTAGTGCTTCAAGCACCGCGCACAGCTCGCCGATCTGGTTGGTGCCGTTCGTGGCGCCGCCGGCATCGTAGCCGTGCTCATCATGCTCATGTCCAGGCGTGCCGCCGGCGTTCTTCGCGTGGTCGGCCCACGCCCAGCCCATTGGGCCATTGGGATTGCCCAGTGCCGAGCCGTCTGTAGATACCACAATCGTGTTTGTGTCAGTCATGTTGTTCACTGTAACGCAAGGCTTCATATCATCGTTCGCCACGCGAGCTATGCGCGGATACTTAGCACTTCGCAACAGAAACTGTGATGTATATCACAGGTATTGACTTTGTGCGCAAAACCTGCCATCGCGCGCGCACGAATACGAAACAAGTACCTCGAAAAACAAGTCTTTTTTTCCAAAAAAATCCCCAATATATTGCGATTGGATTCTGCGGATGTCACCCGTCAGCTACTCATAGGGAATTCGGGGTGAACAGTGCGTGGAACGTTAATGCTCAAATACCGAGAAGACGAGAATGAAAGGAATCACATGTTCTCGAAGGTAACAACACGCTCCGGTCGCTCCGCTGCGGCAATCGCTGCTGCAGCAGTGTCCGTGGCGATGCTCGGCGCTGGTGTAGTGGCACCCACAGCATCGGCCGCCGAAGCCGGTGATCTCAACGCCAGCAACGTCACATTCCAGTGGGGCGTGAACGATGAAACCGGCGGCGGCGCCTACTTTGGCGGCTGCAACTTCCTATCCGCAGGCGAGGCCGGCGACAATGGCGCGGCCGGCATCTGGCCGAACGACAACACGTTCTACAGCACCAAGTCCGGCAATGTGGAAGTGTTGAAGCCCACTGCTGATGGCACACTTGCCGAACCAACATGGAAGACCAAGTGCACCAACCAGTACGGCACCAGCATCAACGGCAAAACCGCTGGCATGACATTCAAGCCCACGAATGCCGCGGCAGGCACGCCCGAAGAGCAGCCGACCTACTCAGGCAACGTGGTGCGCATCTCCAACGGCACCGGTACCGTCAACCCGGATACCGACTCCGCTCACATCGAATGGAAGGGATCCTTCACCATCGTCTATTACGGTGGTATGACCTACTGGTCCATCACCGATCCGGTGCTGGATGTCAAGAACGGCCAGGGTGTGATTACCGCCACCGCTTCCGGCTATGGTGCCGACATGGATGATGCATCCAAGTGGCTCAAGCTGGATCCGCAGGAGATTCACATCGCCGATCTCAAGAACACCAAGGTGGATGTGACCGACAAGGGCATCACCGTGACCCCGGACTTCCTCGGCGTGGAAGTTCCCGAAGATGTGGCCGGTCGCAACGATCAGGCTGAGAAAACCGATGCCAATGCCGCATGGTGGGGTTCCTTCCCTGCTTCCTGGCTGAAGTTCTCGATGCTGACCGGACAGACCTCCTACTGGTGGACTTCCGCAGGCACTGCGAAGTCGATTCAGATTCGTAAGCCGGCCTCGCCGATTACCATCACCTACACAGCTGAAGCTCCTGCAACCGTGCCGGACGCTCCGTCCAAGCCGACAGCAACCGCAGCCTCCACCTCTTCGGTCAAGGTTGATTGGAATGCGCCCGCGAACGACGGCAATTCCGCCATCACCGGATACACCGTGACTCTGATTCCATCCGCCGGCGAGCAAGTCACCAAGGATGTGGATGCCAACACCACTTCCGTGACCTTTGACAAGCTCACCGCACAAGGCATCTCCTACACGGCAACCGTTACCGCCAAGAACGCCCAGGGCGAGTCAGCTCCTTCTGCCGCATCCGACGCCGTGACCCCGAATGCCAATCCGTCTGCTGATTTGTCCGTAACGGTGACGCCTACCGCCGAAGTCGATCCGGACGCCGACACCACGTTCACCGTCAAGGGCACCGGTTTCACCGGTGGTGCAGCCAGCATGGGCGCCTATGTGGTGGTTGCTGACGCCGCCAAGTGGAACAAGGGTCAGACTCCGACCGGCGATCGCGACCAGTTCGTTACCTCTGCTTGGGTCAAGCCAGCCAGCATCGCGAATGGTGAATTCACCACCACCGTTACCGTTCCGGCAGGTACGTTCGATCGAACCAAGAACTACGTCATCGGTACGATGGCCGCACATCAGCTCTCTCTGACCGATCGTCGTCTCGACACCGCTACGGCAGTCACCTTCAAGGCGCAGCCTCAGGCTCCTGAAGCTCCGGCCAAGCCGACCGCATCCGTGCCGGCAGCAGGCTCGGTGCAGGTCGACTGGGCGGCTCCCGCCAACGATGGTGGCTCCGCCGTCACCGGGTACACGGTGACGTTGAGCCCGGTGAATGGTAACGGCGAAGTCAAGACCCAGGATGTTGCCGCCGGTCAGACTACGGTCACGTTCACTGGTCTTACCGCCAAGGGCGTTGCCTACACGGCGACCGTCACTGCCTCGAACAAAGCCGGCACTTCCGCCGCTTCCGAGGCTTCCGATGCCGTGACCCCGACGCCGGCAACCGCTCCTGGAGCAGTCAAGAACGTTCAGATTAAGACTGCCGGTGCCAAGGAACTGTTGGTGAGCTGGGAGCAGCCGGACGACAACGGTGGTTCCGCCATCACCGGCTACACGGTGACGCTTACCGCCGAACAAACCAAGGCTAAGGCTGCATCGCTGAAGCAGACCGTGGATGCCGACAAGCTGCAGGCGCTGTTCACCGACCTTGACCCGGCGGTCAAGTACACCGCAGCAGTGGTGGCGTTGAATGCACAGGGTTCCAGCACTGCTACAGCCAGCGATCTCAACAATGCCGTGGCTCCGCTCGCACCATCCACCGATGGCAACACGAACAACAATGGTGGCGGCCAGGGCACTACCACGCCTGATTCCAACAACAACCAGAACTCTGGCAACAACCAGAACTCTGGCAACAACCAGAACAACAGCAATGCCAACCAGTCTGGTGACGGTAACACCGACACCAACGGCAAGCTGAGCAACACTGGTGTCGCAGTGGCCGGCCTGGCGGCCGTCTCCGTACTGTTCGCCATCGCAGCCGGCGTGGTCACCATCCTGCGCCGCCGCGCATAGGTTGCGGAGCTGCCACCGCGCTCCACATCGCACTATTGAGCACTACTGCGCACTACTGAAGAGTCAGTAATCCAACGGTGTTGTCGCCCTGCCGCACTCGGCAAGGCGGCAACACCGCCCCATCATGAAAGGCATCCCCATGCATCGCGGACATATGATTGCCGATTCCCGCCGCGGCAAAGCCACCACGCTTGCGGCGTTCATCGTGGTCCTATGCCTGACCATGCTCACTGGATGCGCCAACATCGGCACCATTTCCGAGGCCAGCCTCGAATCATGCACGGTGCCGGATGCGTCCACCGAGCCGAATCCGCCGCAGCTGCCGAACGTCACTCAGACACAGTTGCGCGATCCGCGCACCATTGAAGGCCCGACCACCGCCTATACCAGATCCGACCAGATTATTCCCATCAGCAATGTACCGTTCGAGGAACAGCAGTTGCCGGTGACCGTGAAAAGCGCGGATGGGCCCGAGCAAACCGTCACCGATACCAGTCGTATTTTGGCGTTGAACCAGAACGGCGGCCTTGCCGCAGCCGTCTACGCACTTGGTTTTGGCTGCAATCTTGTTGGCCGAGATACCGCAACCGGTTCCTC
Source organism: Bifidobacterium colobi (assembly GCF_018555455.1). Lineage (GTDB taxonomy): Bacteria > Actinomycetota > Actinomycetes > Actinomycetales > Bifidobacteriaceae > Bifidobacterium > Bifidobacterium colobi. Next base: position 51,931 of record NZ_JAFEJU010000006.1, read on the forward strand.
GGGAATGGACAAACTGCCCAAGGTGACGGTGAACGGCATGGACCTGAATGCGGAAGCCATTCTGGCGTTGGAGCCGACTGTGATCATCACCGACACCAGCATCGGCCCCTATGATGCGCAGCTGCAAATCAGACAATCAGGCATACCGGTGGTGTTCGTGCCATTGGCTTCCGATAAAGGTGTTGCTGGAGTCGGCTCGCAGATTCAGGCTGTGGCCGATGCGCTTGGCGTCAGCGAACTGGGCAAGCAATTGGTCAAACGAACCAACAGCGAAATCAGTCAGACCATCCAGACGATTCAACGCACCATGGCACCGGCTGATACCAAACGCAAACCGCGCATCGTATTCCTCTATGTGCGCGGCAAGTCCATCTACTACTGGTTCGGTGAAGGCTCTGGCGCTGATTCGTTGATTCAATCGATTGGCGCAAACGATGTGGCCAAGGAAGTCGGCTTCCAAGGCATGGCTCCCACGAATTCCGAGGCGCTGATCAAAGCCAAGCCGGATGTGATTCTTGCCATGACCTTGGGCATTCAATCGGCTGGAGGGCTCGACGGCATGCTGGACATGCCTGGCATCAAGGAGACGCCGGCCGGTCAGCATCGACGCGTGGTGGATATGAGCGATTACGAGATCATGAGTTTCGGTCCGCAAACCGCACAGGTGCTCGCCGCGCTCGCTACCGCGGTATATGCCCCGGATCAGGCATATCAGCCCAGCAAGAAACCGGAAGTGATTCAGAAACGTCTTGATGAAATGCAGCAGGAGAGTAACCAATGAGCGCAATGCATAGGCGAACCCAAGCATATACGGTACCCGCTGCGGTGCGTGACATTGCGGGGAATGATCCTGTACTTTCCCCAAGCCGCAATCGCAACGAGCAGGCGGAGCGCGAGCGTGCCGCCAGAATCAGCGAGAACGCCGCCGATCTTGGATTGGCCGGCCGGCAGCATATGGGCAAAACCGCATTGACCATTACCGTGCTGATAGTAGGTCTGGTGGTCATGACATTGGTCTCCGCCTCGCTCGGCCAGCTCATCATCCCATTCGATCAAGTGGTCGGGTCGGTGCTGAACAAGGTTGGTATTCATTGGCTGGAAGGGCCGCAACGGGCATTCGGCAATGAGGCGTTATGGAATGTGCGTTTCCCGCGCATTGTGATGGCTATGGTGGTTGGTGCTTCGCTGGGTGTGGCAGGTGCCGTGATGCAGGGTGTTTTCGGCAATCCTTTGGCTGAACCGGGTACGGTGGGCGTCTCTTCCGGAGCGGCGGTCGGTGCGAGCTGCTCGATTCTTATGGGGTGGAATTTCCTCGGTGCGTTCACCACGCCGTTGCTTGCCTTCTGCTGCGGCCTGTTCACCACGTTGGCCGTGTACGTGCTGGCTCGGCGCAACGGACGCACCGAAGTCGTGACATTGATTCTAACCGGTGTGGCGGTGAACGCCATTGCCGGTGCCCTGATCTCGTTCTTCACCTTTGCGGCTCCCACATCCGCTCGCGATCAGATTGTGTTCTGGCAGATGGGTTCGTTCAACGGATCGCGATGGCAGCAAGTGGCTTTGGTGGCCCCCATGTGCGTTATCGGTGTGATCGCAGTGCAGTTTACGGCTCACCAACTGGATCTGCTATCGCTGGGAGAAAAGCCCGCGCGACACCTCGGTGTGAATGTGGAACGGCTGCGTTTCGTATCGATGCTGATTGTGGCGTTGCTGGTGTCTTCAGCAGTGGCATTTTCCGGCATCATCGCATTCGTCGGCTTGGTGGTGCCGCATCTGCTGCGCATGATTATTGGTCCCGGCCATCGTTCGCTGTTGCCGGCTTCCGCACTGGGAGGCGCATTGTTGCTTACCATCGCCGACTTTGCCGCGCGAACCACCATTCAATTTGCCGATCTGCCTATCGGCATGCTGACTTCCCTGGTCGGCGGACCGTTCTTCTTCTGGCTGCTTCGCCGCAGCCGTTCTAAGTCTGGAGGTTGGGCATGAGCATCGCCATCACCATGCCTTGGCAGCAGATTCACCGAGCACCGCAGCCGCCACAGGTAGGTGATGTGGTGCTCGAACTGGAGCATGTCAGTGTCGATATCGAAGACCGTCATATTTTGCACGATGTGAATTTGGATATTCGAGCGGGCGAATTGCTCTCCGTCGCCGGCCCGAATGGTGCCGGCAAGTCCACCATGCTGAACGCCATCACCGGTGATCTGCCGATTTCCAGCGGGCGAATCAGCGTGTTCGGTGAACCTATCGCCGCATGGGATGCCACGGAACTGGCGATGCGCCGCGCTGTGCTGATGCAGAACGTGGACGTGACCTTCCCCTTTACCGTGAAGGAAATCGTTGCCATGGGGCGCTCGCCGTGGGAAGGCACGCCCGAGGAACTCGATGATGGCATGATCGTGGAATCCGCAATGGCCATGACCGAAGTCACGCCGTTGCAAGACCGCGTCTATACGTCGTTGTCTGGCGGTGAACGCGGGCGCGCCGCTTTCTCACGCGTGTTGGCTCAGGCAACGCCAATCCTCCTGCTGGACGAGCCGACCGCGGCCATGGATATCAAGCATCAGGAGATGCTGATGCGCCTGGGGCGTGATTATGCCGAGGCCGGTTGCGCTGTGGTGGTGATTGTGCATGCGTTGGATGCGGCTGCCGCATGGTCCGATCGCGTAGTGCTGTTGGATGGCGGTGAAGTGCGTGCTGTGGGCACACCGGAGGACGTATTCACTGCGCAACGATTGTCTGATGTGTACCAATGCCCGATTGAAGTGTTGCCTCGTGCGGACGGGGGATTGGTGATTGTGCCCCAGCGGCCGGTGATTGAGCGGCATATCTACGGTAAGCGTGCGTCCCACGATGCTGCCCATATGTCTACACAGGAGTATGAGTCATGATTACGATGTTCAGCGCGCGCAGCCATGAATCCGGTCGTCATGCCGCCCATCGTGCAGGTCATGGTGTTGTGCGGCGTACCGTCCAGATGATGCTGGCCATTGCCTTCGCCGTAACGTGTGCGATGGCGGGCCTGACGACCATTCCCCTCCCGTCCGCTCACGCCGCCGGTGCCACGGTGACCACCAATGTGGAAGGCGGCACCTTGAATCCGGACGGTGAAACCACCGTGGATTTGAGTGGTAGTGGATTCCAGTCGGTGCAAGGCGGTTTCGGCGGCATCTACGTGCTCTTCGGTTGGGTAAGCGATCCTAATGGTGGCGCATGGCGCCCGTCGCAAGGCGGCATTACCGGCGAAAACTACCGCTATGTGCCGGATAACGAGAATAATCCAACTGGTTATGACGTATTCGTGGCATTCCCCGGAAGCTCCACTGAGAGCGCGGCCAACGGCGGAACCATTGCCTCAGATGGCACATGGCATGCCAAAATCACCGTGCCGGGTGCCAAATTCACCAGTTATGATCGTGCCGGCAATCCCGCCGATGTGGACTGCACCACCACGCAGTGCGGCATTATCACCATCGGCGCACACGGTGTGGTCAATGCGAACAATGAAACCTTCACGCCGTTGACGTTTGGCAGCGCACAGGAACAATCCAGCGACAGTGGTGATTCCGCCACGCACAACAATGATGGAACCAATGCGAACACGACTGCAGCACAGGCCAAGAAGTCCAATAACGCCAGTGCAGTCACTGGAAACGGCGGCACTGCCGGAACCGCTGAGGAAGGAACGACTATGACGGTTATGCCTACGCTCGGTATCGCCGGATGGCTTATCGTGGCTGCAATCATCATCCTGGGCATCGCCATCATCGTGCTGGCTGCCGGAGTCGGCGGATACCTTGCCGTCAAATCATTGCTGCTCGGCGTCTCGCCCGCAGCAATGGACAAGGAAATCGCACGGCGAGAACGCAAAGCCGAAGATGTGCGCATACGCGAACAGATGAAATCCATCAAACGTCAGCGGAAACAGTACCAGCAGCTGGCCAAAGCACAGGCGAAAGCCGATCGCATCCAAGGTATCGTGCTGCCGGATGAAGTGCCGGCGCGCGCAGCATCAGCAGTACCGCAGACCGATTCCATGCCGAACGCTCCCGTCACCGGCAATACTGCTGCCGATACTGCTACCAACGCCGTATCAAACGCGGCATTGGCAACCGGGGGAGTGGATGCGGCACAGACCATGGCCCTGCCTGCGATCCATGATCCGTTCGCACAATCGAATGCAGCCGAGTCCCAGTCTCGTGCTGATATTCGAGGATTCTTCACCAATCATCAGGGAGCGCAGGAAGGCGGCAACGTATGAGCATCGCACGCACCATAATGAAAACCATATGTGCCGTAAGCTCGGCCGTGGCGGTCTGCTCCGGATCATTGGCGCTGATTGTGCCGGCATTCGCGCAAGATGGTGATGCAAGCGCAACGCTGAGCGTCAATGATGCTGTCTTTGATTGGGGCGTGAACAACGAATCCGGCGGCGGCGCATATTTCGGCGGCTGTAACTTCCTTTCCGCAGGCGTGGCCGGAGACAACGGTGAAGCCGGCATCTGGCAGGAAAACAAAGGGCTATACCGTACTTCCGACGGCAATGTGTCGATATTGAAGCCCGCGGCTGACGGCAGTTATACAGCACCGGATTGGTCCACCAAATGCACAAACCAATACGGTTCCAATATCAGTGGCAAAACAGCGGGACTTACGTTCACTGCTTCCAACCCTGCGCAAGGCGCACCTGCCGAACAGCCGACATATTCCGGCAATATCGTACGAATCAGCGGCGGTACCGGTACAGTGAACGCATCCACGGATACGGCGCACCTTGCATGGCAGGGCAGTTTCACCATCGTCTATTACGGTGGCATGACCTACTGGTCGCTCACCGATCCCGTGCTCGATATCAACGACGGTAAAGGAAGCATGACCGCCACGGCTTCAGGCTATGGCGCGGATATGGATGACCCCACGAAATGGGTGAAATTGGACACCCAGACGATTCATCTTGCGGACTTTGAGCGTGCCGATGTCGATGTGACCGCCGAAGGCATTACCGTAACGCCGGACTATCTGGGTGTCGCGGTGCCGGAAGGTGTTTCCGGCCGCAATGACCAGGCCGAACAAACCGATGCCAATGCCGCATGGTGGGGCGCGTTCCCCGAATCCTGGTTGCAGTATGCCTCACTGACCGGGCAAACCTCATACTGGTGGACCTCGTCGGGTGGCAAGAACACCATCCAACCGCGTAAGCCTGCCTCTCCGATCGCTATTGCTTGGGGAGGCAAAACCCCGGTCATGCCTGATACTGGAGGCAATAACGGATCCGGTGGCGGCTCCAATGGCGGGGACAACGGTTCCGGAGACAATGGAAACAACGGCGACAATGGAAACAATGGCGGATCCGACAACAACGGGTCTGGGGACAACAACGGTGATAACAACGGCGGCAACAAGCCGGAAACCGGCGATACCACGCTCTCCGGCGTGACCTTGCGCTGGGGCATCAACGACGAAACCAATTCCGCGGCGTTCTATGGCGGCTGTAACTTCCTTGCCGCCGGCGTTGCAGCGAACACCGGAGCCTCCAAAGTCTGGGATGCCAGCCTGTACAAAGCAACCGACGGCAATGTCAGCATTCAAAAGCCGGATTCGAATGGCCAGTGGGTGACTGCTTCCTGGGAATCGAAATGCCTTACCCGAGACGGCAGCACAGTCACCATGGCCAAGCGCGCCGACGGGCGATCCATCAACACCGAATCACAGGTGGTCGTCAGCAATGGCACCGGCACGGTCAAGGCCGATGGCAGCACCACCATCAGCTGGAAAGGCTCATGGAGCGTGGTGTTCTACGGTGGTATGACCTACTGGTCGCTGACCAATCCAACGCTGACCTTGGACTCCAACGGCAATGGCAGTCTCACTGCCACGGCTTCCGGTTACGGTGCCTCGATGGAGGATTCCAGCAAGTGGGTGACGCTCACTCCGCGTGAGATTCATGTGGCTGATTTCAGTGGTGGGAACGCAGTGGATGTCAAGCAGGCGCTCGCCGATCACGGCTTCACGGCGACGCCCGACTATCTCGGCGTTGCGGTGAACGCCAGCGGCGATCATGGTTCCCAAGCCAGCAAAGACAGTGCCAATGCCTCCTACTGGGGTGCTTTCCCGCAGTCATTTGTGAATTTCCAGATGGAAACCGGGCAGTCCGCGTACTGGTATACCTCGAATAGTTCGCGTGACTTCGCCAAACCCACACTGCCGTTGAGTGTGCAGTATGACTCCTCGTATCAGGTATCCGCCGGTGCGGGTAGTCCGGCTGCGGCCACGGCTGCCGGCGGCGTGAAATCGAACGGCAGTACCACGAAAAACGGTACCGGCAGTACCAAACAGTCAGGTTCCACGCAACAGTCTGCCAATGCGGCTGATAACGGTACTACTGCGGATCAGTCAACGGTATTGTCTGCTGATGATGCAGGGGACTCATCGATGATGATTGCCGACAATGCCGCGACTATCGCGCTTGGTTCGGGCAGTGTGGCTGCGGCTAGCGCGCTGCCGCTCGGCATTGGCTGGATACTGCGGCGCAAGCTTGGTTTGGATGCTGCAGTGGAGCTCGATAAGCGACTTGGACTGTAGCGGACTGTAGTCGGTTGGTAATGGTGCGAGGAGATGCTCGCCAATAGCAAGGAACCGCCACCCGAATGACTCGGATGGCGGTTCCTCGTGGTATGGAATCAATGGTTGCGCACCCTACTCACAGTAGAGTGCGCAGCAGTGTCACTCGCTCAGTGCCTTGTCGACCACGAGCTTGGCTTCGTCAAGCACCTTGTCGAGCGCTTCAGGGCTCTCGAAGGACTCGGCGTACACCTTGTAGATGTTCTCGGTGCCGGAAGGACGGGCCGCGAACCAGTTGTCCTTGGTGGTGACCTTCAGGCCGCCGATCTTGGCGTGGTTGCCCGGAGCCTCGGTGAGCTTGGCGGTGATGTCTTCGCCGGCGAGCTGGGTGGCGGTCACATCGTCACCGGTGAGCTTGGCGAACTTTTGCTTCTGCTCAAGGGTGGTCGGGGTGTCGACGCGCTTGTACCAGGATTCACCGAAGCGAGCCACCTGATCCTTGTGCAGTTCAGCCGGGTTCTTGCCGGTCTTGGCGGTGATCTCGGCGGCCAGCAGGTCGGGGATCAGACCATCCTTATCGGTGGTCCACACACGACCGTCACGGCGCAGGAAGCTCATACCGGAGCTTTCCTCGCCGCCGAAAGCGACCTCGCCGGTGAACAGCGGCTCGACGAACCACTTGAAGCCGACCGGAACCTCAACCAGCTTGGCGTTGATGGAAGCGGCCACACGGTCGATCAGGGAGGAGGAGACCAGCGTCTTGCCGATGCCTGCGCCAGCCGGCCAATCCGGACGGTTGCCGCCGAACAGGTATTCCACAACCACGGCGATGTAGTGGTTCGGGTTCATGACGCCCCAGTTCGGGCAGACGATACCGTGACGATCGGCATCCGGATCGGTGCCGCCGACCAGATCGTACTTGTCCCATGCGCCGGCGTTGAGCTCGTCGACCAAGCCCTTCATGGCGTACGGGGACGACGGATCCATACGAATCTTGCCGTCGTGATCGATGGTCATGAAGCGCCAGGTCGGATCGACCTCAGGACGCACCACGCCGATGTTCAGGCCGTACTTCTCGTTGATGAGCGGCCAGTAGTTCACGGAAGCGCCGCCGAGCGGGTCGATGCCGAGACGCACGCCGGAGGAACGAATCACATCGAAGTCGATGACGTTCTTCAGATCATCAACGTAGTGCTCGCGGAAGTCGAAGCCCTCGACGTACTCGGACTTGATGGCCTCCTCGTACGGCACACGCTTGATGTTCTTGTAGTCGCCGAGCAGCTCGTTGGCACGAGCAGCGATGGCGTTGGTGGTCTCGGCCGGAGCCGGGCCGCCGGTGACGGGGTCGTACTTGAAGCCACCATCGGTCGGCGGGTTGTGGGACGGGGTGACGACGATGCCGTCGGCAAGGCCTTCGCCTTCGAAACGCTGGGTGCCGTCAGCCGCACGGTTGTGGGTCAGGATGGCCTGGGAGACCACAGGGGTGGGCACGAAGTCATCGCGGGAGTCGATGCGCACGTGCACGCCGTTGGCCACGAGCACTTCGATGGCGGTCTTCTTGGCCGGACCGGAGAGCGCGTGGGTGTCGGAGCCGAGGTACAGCGGGCCGGTGACGCCAGCCTGCTTACGGTATTCGGCGATGGCCTGGGAAATGGCGATGATGTGAGCCTCGTTGAACGAGGTCTTCAGGGACGATCCGCGGTGGCCGGAGGTGCCGAAGATGACACGCTGCTCGGGAACGGACGGATCGGGGACGAGGTCATAGTACTTGCCGATGACCTCATCGACGTTGATCAGATCTGCTGGGGTGGCGGGTAAGCCCGCATTTTTTGCTACCATGCTTCCCTATTGTGCCACGGATTTCAACGTTTTGGACGCAGCAATGTTAAGAGTTGTCAACTTTTGTGCGAATGGCAAAACAATGAGGCGGCGACACGCTGATAAAGATGCTCGGGGCCGCTGGAAAAAATGGCAAAACCGGCACAACTCACACAATGGCCGGTATCGCATCCCGGAATATCCAGAAGCGATACCGGCCATCAGGCGAGGAAAACAGGTTGAGCGGTTAGCTTAAGCGAATCAGTGGCGGGAAATCTCCTGCTCGATCTCCTCCAGCGACTTGCCCTTGGTTTCAGGCACGAAACGCAGCACGAACGGGATGGAGAGTGCGGCGAACACGCCGAAGATGGCGAACGGGCCACCCACGTTGTTGCCGAACGCATCCAGCAGCACGAGGAAGAACTGGGAGACGATGAAGTTGCCCAGCCAGTTGGCGGCGGAGCCGAAGGATGAGCCGATGCCGCGCACGGACAGCGGGAAGATCTCGCCGATGAGCACCCAGGCGATCGGACCCCAGGAAACCGCGAAACCGAGGATGTAGAAGGCGATGAGAATCATGGTCGGCACGGCGAGCACGGCAACGTCACCCACGAAGTTCATCACGGCGAGAATGGCGAGGGAGACGGTCATCACAATGGAGCCGAAGATCAGCATGCCCTTGCGCGGGAACTTGTCCATGATCATCGTGGCCACGATGGTGGAGACGAAGTTCACCACGCCGATGCCCACGGACACCCAGATGGCATCCGCCTCAGGGAAGCCGAAGCCCTTGATGAACACCTGCGGCAGGAAGTAGATCACCGAGTTGATGCCCACGAGCTGCTGGAAGAGCATGATGCCGATGGCGGCGACGAGTGCCGGACGGGCGATGCGGAACAGTTCGCGCACGCCACCCTTGGTGTCCTGAGCGGCAACAGCCTTGATCTCGTCGAGTTCCAGCTGCACCTGAGCCTGGTCGACATCCTTGCGAATCAGCGTCAGCACCTTGAAGGCGTTGCGCTCGTCACCCTTGTTCACCAAGTAGCGCGGGGATTCCGGCAGCATGATGCCGCCGATCAGCAGCAGTGCGGCCGGCACCAATGCGGAGCCGAGCATCCAACGCCAATCGCGCGCGCCGAGCAGATTGTGGCCAAGGAAGCCGAGGTTGGAGGCGTAGGCCAGCAGGATGCCGAACGTGATCATGAGCTGGAACAGTGTGGAGAGCGAGCCGCGGCGCTCCTTCGGCGCGAGCTCGGCCAGATAGGCCGGGGTGAGGGCGGATGCGGCACCCACGGCGAGGCCCAGGATGATGCGGGCGGCGACCATCATCAGGAAGCCGGTGGCGGTGGCGCACATGCCGGAGCCGATGAGGAACAGGATGGCGGAGACGATGAGCAGCTTCTTGCGGCCGAACTTGTCGGACAGGGCGCCGATGGACAGTGCGCCGGCGCAGGAGCCGATGAGCACCGAGGAGGTGATGAAGCCGGTCTGGGAGACGCTCAGGCCGAAGTCGGATTCAATCAGCGGGGAAGCGCCGGAGATAATGCCGGTGTCGAAGCCGAACAACATGCCGCCGAGAGCGCCGAACGTGAAGATGAATGAGCTGTTGAGCGGGAATCGGGAGGAGAATCCGCGAGATTCCGCCGCTTCGATGGTTTCGATGGTGCTGGTTGCAATGTTCGCCATTGCGTTGGCGCTGTTTTCGAGCGCCTCGGTGGCCTCGGATGCCACGTTCGTTGATGCGGCTGTGGTGTTTGCCGTCGTCATTGCTGTCGTTCCTTTCATCGCCGTTGACGGAGTGCGTTCGTCGCGCCCCATGTGCTGCGTGCAGGCAGTACCTCGTTGTGCCACCGAAAACAAAAAAAGACCTGGAACAACGTGGAACATGCGCATCCAAAACAATAAGCAGCAACAAATGCCGTAGTTGGATATGCAAATTCCACATCGCTCCAGGTCTTGCCTCGTTTCCAAGTAACAACCCTGCTACGCAACGTGTGAAGAACAGAATACGACGTTTCCATGCGCGACACTCCGATGACAAGCGAATTTCTGCAATCGTTTGCGGTCTTCGGCGCACAGCCGAGGCGTGCGCGCTGGTTCGCGAATGACGAAGTCCGTCCAGAGCGAACAGGCTGGGCGGATGGACAAAGCTCGACTCCATGCGAGACAATAACGGAAACGCAGGGTATCGGCGAAGGGAGCGAACGGTGGCTGCATCGGCAACAATGGCCAAGGCGATTCTCGAAGCCCTCGGCGGGCCGGCAAATATTCGCGAGCTGACCCACTGCGCCACCCGACTGCATGTCACGCTCGCAGACGAGAGCAAGGCGAACCTGTCTCAGATCGAAGCCATTCCTGGGGTTTTGGGAGCATTCCCGCGCGCGGGCGGACGCTGTCAGATCATTATCGGCGGTGCGGTTGCCTCGGTGTACGAACACATGATGAGTGCTATGAAATCGGTTGCACCAGCAGTGCCGGTATTGCCGCGCACGCCGCGCGCGTGGGCCAGCGCAGTGCTTGATTACGTCTCCGATGCTTTCCGCCCGCTACTTGGCGTACTGTTGGGCGCTTCGATGATTATCGCGCTCGCCAATGCGGCCGTGGCGCTCGGCTTGACCCCGGACGGCAACACCGCGGACGGTTGGCGGGCATTGAGGGCCATCTGGGAAGTCATGTTCGTGATGCTGCCCATCATGATCGCCACCAACGCCGCGCGAAAACTCAATGTGGATCCGTGGCTCGGCGGCGCAATCATGTCCGCGTTGATGGCGCCGCAGATCGCCGGACTCCGTGGTGACATCAGCGTGTTTGGCATCGCCATTCCCATCAATGATTACAGCGGCAATGTGTTCGTGCCATTGCTGATGGTCGCGCTGCTCGCTGTGGTCTACCACGGGTTGAAGCGTGTGATTGCCGACAGCGTGCAATTGGTGTTCGTGCCATTCTGCTCGCTCGTGATTACCTACATGCTTTCCGTACTGTTCATCGGACCTTTGGGCGTATGGCTTGGTGATGAACTGGGCTCTGGCACCGCTTGGATGAACGCGCACGTGCCCTTCCTGTTTGCGCTGCTGATTCCCATGCTCTACCCGTTCCTGGTGCCACTTGGCTTGCATTGGCCGCTGAATGCGCTGATGCTGATGAACATTCAGACGTTGGGTTATGACTTTGTGCAAGGGCCGATGGGCGTGTGGAATTTCGCCTGCTTCGGTGTTACGGCAGGTGTATTGGTACTCGCCATCCGCGAGAAAGACACTGCCATGCGCCAGACGTCGCTGAGCGCATTGCTGGCCGGATTGCTCGGCGGGGTTTCCGAACTCAGCCTGTACGGCATCCATGTGCAGCATCGCCGCACCTACCGTTGGCTGCTCGCCGGGTGTGCGGCCGGAGGATTATCCAGCGCGGTGCTGAGCTGGCTGTTTCCGTCGGTGCTTCCGTCTGGGCAAGTGGTTCATGGTGTTACGACTACGGCATTTGCGTTCTCGTCGCTGTTGACTATTCCGGTGTTCGATCGCGTGTGGGTGTATGCGCTGTCCATTGCCATCGCGTTCATCATGGCGATGATGCTGACGATATTGTTCGACTATCGCACGCCACGCAAGGCAGGCGAGACTGCTGCCTCAGCGCAGCCGACAGCCGGGGCGTCTTCTATCGGAATCGCTGCTGTTGATGGTGCTGCCGATGCCGCTCAACGGCGTTGGCATACCGAATCCGCCAACGCCGTTTTCGCGCCCATCGCTGGCACGGTAGTTGGTCTGGAATCGATTGGCGACCCGGTATTCGCATCCAAGGCGCTGGGCGAGGGCGTTGGCATTAAGCCTCATGATTCGGCCGGCATTGCAGCGGTGCATGCGCCGGTGGGCGGCATCATCAAAACCGTGGCCAAAACCGGCCACGCGTTCGGCATCAAAACCGATGATGGCGTTGAAGTACTGGTGCACATCGGATTGGATACCGTAGATATGAACGGTGAGGGATTCACTGTGCAGGTCGCCAAAGGAGACCGCGTTGCTGCCGGCGATATGCTGCTGAGCGTGGACTTTGCGGCGATAACTCGTGCCGGTCATAATCCTGTTGTGGTGGTGACCGTGGTCAATACGATGGCGATGACTGCGGTGGTGCCATTGCTTGCGCCGATGGACAATCACCATACGGATAGCCGCGATAGTGGCGGGCAGCAGGGCAAACCGCGCGTGGTGACAGCTGGTGAACCTATTATCGATGTAGAGCGTTAGCAAATAGTGCAGCAATCGCATCATCGGCAACAGCAACCAACGAGGGGAGGTGCGTGATGGAAATACTGAGAGTATTCAACAACAACGTCGTGCTTGCCAAAGACGGCAATGGAGGCGAAGTAATTCTCACCGGCCGTGGTCTTGGATTCCAAGCCAAACCCGGGCAGTCGGTTGACGCATCGAAGATCGTGCGCACCTTCGTGCCTGCGGACGGGCGAGACCCCGATCATCTGGCGCAGATGCTGTCGGATATCGACCCGGAGATTATTCGCATTGTGGTGGATGCCATGAAGGACAGCGGTTTGGGGGAACGTGAGCTTGGCAGCACCACGCTGGTGATGGCGCTCGCCGACCATATCGCCGGTGCCATTGCGCGGCAGCAGCGCGGCATTGCCGTCGAATATCCGCTGGTCGGTGAAATCAGCAACCTGTATCCCAAGGAATATGAGCAGGGGTGCGTGTTGCTCAAGGCCATCAATGGCAGGCTTAGTCAGCCATTACCAGCCGGTGAGGAGACTTCGCTCGCCATGCATCTGGTGAACGCCGGCTTCGCCACGGGAGATTTGACCTATACATACACGATGACCGGTGTGATTCAGCAGATGCTCGATATCATCGAGCATGCGTACGGGTTGAAGCTCGACCGCGAATCGGTGAATGTAGGCCGATTCATCACCCATTTGCGGTACCTGTTCATTCGCATCCATCAGAACAAGCAGCTTGCCGACGAGCCGGCGCCGATTATCAATGCGATTCGCGATGCCTATCCCGAAGCACTGCGCTGCGCATCGACCATCGGCCGACTACTGGAATTGCGATTGGACGCGGACGTAAGCGAAGATGAAGTGGCTTACCTGGCCATGCATGTGGCGCGAGTCACCGCTGATGCTCGGCGGTAGTCCTGCTTGTGTGTCCCATGAGGGAGGGCGACCCTATTTGATCGGCTCCAGAATGCTCGTTGTCTCCGCGAAATCGGATGTGGCGTTCGCCGCGGCAACCTGAGCGGTCTTCAACGTGGATGTATCCGGAACGCGCACAATCAAGGCGCGCTGGTCCACAGAGAAACGGATGTGCTTGGTTTCCGGCAACATATCGCCATCCACCTGCGCCTTAGCCGGCTTCTCAAGCGTGATTTCCGCGGTGATGCCTTGCACCTGTTCCACGGTGGAATTCGTGGACAGTGGGTTCTGTTCAGGCTTGCCGGTGATGGTCTGGTGCACCACATCGCCGAACAGGTTCGCCCAGCCCAGAATGCCGCCGGTGGTGTCGATGATTTCGAAATCAAGGATGCCGTCGTCGTACGAGGCGGCGGGCATCAGTGAAAACACTGGGATCTGGCCGCAGTTGCCGGCCATAATCGTACGAAAATCAAGGTTTTTGATGGAATGGGTGGAACCATCGGCGCTGGTGATGGTGAGGTTGCCGCGGAACTTCGGCGCGAACAGGTTCTTGATGCCGCCCACGAAGTAAGCAAGCCAGCTGATGTTGGCCTTCAATGCCGGGTCGGTGTCATCGATCATGGCGGCATCGAAACCAATGCCGGCGATGATGAGGAACGCGTGGCCGTGATCGTCTTCAGGATGGTCGAGCAGACGGAGACGACCCATGTCCACCAAACGAGAGCCGTGGGAGGTGGCTACGGTTAGCGCGGCATCGATATCGTCCACGGGAATGCCCATATTGCGGGCGAACAGGTTGCCGGTGCCGATAGGAATGATGCCCAGCGCATGGCCGGTGCCGGACACCGCGCTCGCCACCGTGCGCACCGTGCCGTCGCCGCCGACGGCGATGACCACATCGGCACCATCCTCGAGCGCCTCCAATGCGCAGGCGCGACCATCCTTATCAAGCTGAGTATCGTAGAACCGAATGCGATTCAGACCTTTGGCGCGGCAGAACTCCTGAATATGCAGGCGCTGAGTGGCTGCCTGCGGCTTCGAAGGATTGATAACAAAGGCATACTGCACCTCATCATCCCTACGCTTCTCCAGTGTTTCAGCGAGCCTGCGGCGTCGCTCGGCGCGCACGGACAGCGCGATGGCTGTAATGAATCCGGCGAGCAGGAGCACTGCGGCGATAACAATAAGCACTGTGAACGTGGACTGAGGCATGATTCCTATTTGTAGTGGCAGATGGGCCGCTTCGACTAGTGCCACGCCGTTCGTGAACATTTCCTGCACGGTTGGTGAGATTAATGCGGCAGATGGTCTGCCACGTGTCGGCTTACGGCGGTAGTGTTAGGCGCATGCTTGATATTCAATTCATCCGTGAACACACTGATATCGTCAAGGAATCCCAGCGTAAGCGCGGCGAGTCCGTGGAACTCGTCGACGAAGTGCTCTCCTCCGATACCGCACGTCGTGAAGCACTGAAGGCCTTCGAAGAGGCCCGTGCCCAGCAGAAGGAAATCGGCAAGAAGGTTGCCGCCGCTCCGGCCGACGAAAAGGCCAAGCTGATCGCTGAAACCAAGGAACTCTCACAGAAGGTCGCCGAGTACAAGTCCAAGGCCGATTCCGCAGCCGAGGAATACACCACCGCCATGTGGAAGCTCTCCAACATCGTGGAGCCGGAAGCTCCTGAAGGTGGCGAGGATGATTACGTGGTGGTCAAGAAGGTTGGCCAGATTCGTGACTTCGCCGCTGAAGGCTTCGAACCGAAGGATCATCTGACCCTCGGCACCGAGGTAGCCGGCATCGATATGCGCCGTGGCGTGAAGGTTGGCGGCTCCCGCTTCTACTTCCTGCGCGGTGCTGTGGCCCGTATGCAGATCGCCATGCTGACCATGGCTGTGGATCAGGCCGAGGAGCACGGATTCGTGTTGGCCATCACCCCGACTCTGGTGCGTCCTGAGGTCATGCGCGGCACCGGCTTCCTGAACTCCCACGCTGACGAGATCTACCGTCTGCGCGAGCCCGATGACCAGTACCTGGTCGGTACCTCCGAAGTGGCTCTGGCCGGCATGCACGAGAACGAGATTCTCGACCTCGGCGACGGCCCGCTGCGTTACTGCGGCTGGAGCTCCTGCTACCGTCGTGAGGCCGGTGCCGCAGGTAAGGATACTTCCGGCATCATCCGCGTCCACCAGTTCGACAAGGTGGAGATGTTCGTCTACGCCAAGCAGGAGGACTCCTACAAGGAGCATGAGCACCTGCTGGCCATGGAGCAGGAGATGCTCGCCAAGGTCGAGGTGCCGTATCGCATCATCGATACCGCTGCCGGCGATCTCGGCTCTTCCGCCGCCCGTAAGTTCGACTGCGAGGCTTGGGTGCCGACCCAGGGCCGTTACCGCGAGCTGACCTCCACCTCCAACTGCACCGAATACCAGGCTCGTCGTCTGAACATTCGTGAGCGTATGGAAGACGGCAACACCCGCCCGGTCTCCACGCTGAACGGCACGCTGGCCACCACCCGTTGGCTGGTCGCCATTCTCGAGAACCACCAGCAGAAGGACGGTTCCATCGAGATTCCGAAGGCCATGCGTCCGTACATGGGTGGCAAGGAAGTCATCGAACCCACGAAGTGGGAGGCCTGATTTCATCAGGTCTGCCGTTGCCTCTTGCGACGCGCGCGACGCTATCGCCTATTGCCTCCCTCTGACGAGAGAGGCGGCTCGAAGAGCCGGAGGAAGAGAAGCCGGCGAAGCCGCAACGGATATGGTGCAACGGCGTCGGTGGCTTCTCCCTACCGTATGTATAATTAAACATCGTGCGCTTAAGCGGATACGCTGGAACGCACACAAGGACAGATGTCTGAGCGGTCTAAAGAGACGGTCTTGAAAACCGTTGAGGTGCAAGCCTCCGCGAGTTCGAATCTCGCTCTGTCCGCTTTCAAGGCTTCGACATAATGTCGAAGCCTTTTTCGTTTGCGGTAGTTACTGATGCCGCCACTCTCTTCACAATTTCTTCATATGTTGGATACATGCCGATGTTGCAGGCGTGGTGTTGTGTGATAATATGTAACCGGTCACAAAACCGAGCGTACAAAAGTCAATAATGCTGGAATTGTCGCTATAGTTAACGGAACTTATGCGCGACAATCCAAGGAAATGCAACGTTTCCAAGGGTGGCGCGCTGAAATTGTTAGCAAAGTTGACAATTTCCTTAAAAGGGCATAGATTGGCTATTGTTCGTCACAGAGAAGTGATGAGGCCATATAACGAAGGAGTAGAGATATGGTATCGCATAATAAGCGTCTGGTAGCCGCACTGGCTGCGGTAGCCGCCATGGGCATGGGTCTTGCCGGCTGCGGCAGCGACACTGCCAACACGGATAGCAGCGATGGCGGCAAGGTCACCATCACCTACATGCACCGTCTTCCGGATTCCGAGGGCATGACTCTGGTCAACGACATCGTTGCCAAGTGGAACAAGGAGCACCCGGACATTCAGGTCAAGGCCACCAAGTTCGATGGCAAGGCTTCCGAAATGATCAAGAAGCTGGAGACCGATGTCAAGTCCGGCGAAGCTCCGGATTTGGCTCAGGTTGGTTACGCTGAGCTGCCTGAGGTCTTCACCAAGGGTCTGCTTCAGGACGTGACCCAGTACGCCGAGCAGTACAAGGACCACTTCGCATCCGGCCCGTACAGCCTGGTGCAGGTGGACGGCAAGGCTTACGGCCTGCCGCAGGACACCGGCCCGCTGGTCTACTTCTACAACAAGGCTGAGTTCGAGAAGCTTGGCATCACTGAGGTTCCGAAGACTCAGAGCGAATTCATCGAAGCCGCTAAGAAGGCCGCCGCTGCTGGCAAGTACATCATGTCCTACCAGCCTGATGAGGCCGGCAACATGATCTCCGGTCTGGCTGGCGCTTCCGGTGGCTGGTACAAGGTGAAGGGCAGCTCTTGGGTTGTCAACACCGAGACTGACGGATCCAAGGCAACCGCTGACTTCTACCAGCAGCTGCTCGATGCCAAGGCAGCAACCACCAACCCGCGTTGGGATCCGTCCTTCGACGCTTCCATCAAGGATGGTTCGCTGATCGGTACCGTGGCCGCCGCTTGGGAAGCTCCGCTGTTCATGACCTCCTCCGGTGGCACTGGCTCCGGTGAGTGGCAGGTCGCTCAGCTGGGCGATTGGTTCGGCAACGGTGGCAAGACCGGCCCTGACGGTGGTTCCGCTGTGGCCGTGCTGAAGAACTCCAAGCACCCGAAGGAAGCCATGGAGTTCCTGGATTGGTTCAACACCCAGGTTCCGGATCTCGTTTCCCAGGGCCTCGTGCCGGCTGCTACCACTGAAGATGCTGAGACTCCTTCCGAGTGGTCCACCTTCTTCGGTGGTCAGGACATCATGAAGGAATTCAAGACCGCTAACAACAACATGGGTGACTTCACCTACATGCCTGGCTTCTCCGCAGTCGCCGCCAAGATGAACGAAACCGCCGCCAAGGCCACCGATGGCTCCGGCAAGGTTGCGGACATCTTCTCCGACGCACAGACCACGTCTGTGGACACGCTGAAGAACCTCGGCCTGTCGGTTTCCGAGTGACGTTAACGGCTCGGGTTCCTTCCAGCCGGTAACATCCCTCAAGCACACATCGAAAGGCCGGAGCTCAACACTCCGGCCTTTCTTTATGCACTGCTCTTTATGCACAGCCCGACTCGTTATCGCTGAATTCCATTGACTTCATCGAGTTGGGTAGTCGCGCGTTTCTTATAGTCGCTCTTTCTGCTATTCCCACTGTTCTTTTGAAAGACAGGTTTCCCTATGACTGCAACAACACAAACGGCGAAGACGGGGGGCGCCAAGCGTGCCGCCAAGCCGAAGGCTTCTGACGCTGTCAAGCGCGAAAACCGTACCGGCTGGGCCTTCATGGCACCGTTTGGCATTCTCTTTGCCTTGGTCTTCATTCTGCCTATCGTCTGGGCAATTTATTCCAGCTTCTTCCGTCAGGTCACCACAGGTGGTGGCGCATACGGCGGCGGCGAACTGGTCAATAAGTTCGTCGGCTTCCAGAACTTCCAATATGTGATTACCTCCGGCGCATTCTGGGCGGGCGTCGGCAGGGTGGTGCTCTACACCCTGGTGCAGGTGCCGGTCATGATCATCGCCGCACTGGCACTGGCCATGCTCATTGACTCCTACATCGTCAAGCACATCACCGCATTCCGCCTCAGCTACTTCCTGCCGTACGCTATTCCGGGCGTGGTGGCATCCATCATCTGGGTGTACCTCTACAACGGCCAGATCTCCCCGATTGTCAAGGGACTTGCCGCACTTGGTATCAAGGTTGACTTCTTCGCCGACAATGTGGTGCTCGGCTCCATGGCCAACATCACCACCTGGACCTTCACCGGCTACAACATGCTGATCTTCCTTGCTGCACTGCAGGCCATTCCGCATGATCTGTATGAAGCCGCCCGCATCGATGGCGCCAACGGCTTCCAGATTGCCATGAAGATCAAGCTGCCGAACGTGCGTGCCGCCGCCTTGCTCGCCATGCTGCTGTCCATCGTGGGTACGATTCAGCTGTTCAACGAGCCTCAGGTGATGTCGATTTCCGATCCAAGCATTTCCAAGTCGTACACGCCGATGATGATGGCCCTCAACACTTCGCAAGGCACCCTGACCCCAGGTGGTGATGGGCCTGCATCCGCTGTGGCCATTGTGATGGCATTGATCGCAGGCGTACTCGCCGTGGTCTACACGCTCGTTGAAAGGAAGGTGAACGCAGAATGAGCACTGCAGAAGCTCTCGATAAGGAATCCCGCGAGGCCGCACGCGCACGCAAGAAGGCCGATAAGATCCGCGATAAGCATGCCAACGACCTGCCTCGTTCCATGCAGCCTTCCGCGCTGGTCAAGACCATCACCATCGTTGTGCTGATCTTCGCGCTGATCTACTTCCTGTTCCCGATTTACTGGGCCATCATCGCCTCGACCAAGACGCCGAGCCAGATGACCGGCAGCAATGGTCTATGGTTTGCAGTCAGCCTCACTGATCTGCCCGCCGCCATTGCGAAGAACTATGGCACGCTGATTGGCTGGACCCGTGGCCAGTTCTGGCGCTGGGTGCTGAACTCCCTGATCTACTCGGGTGTTTCAGCTCTGGTCGGTACGCTCGTGGCTGTGATGGCAGGCTACGCCACCGCGAAGTTCAACTTCCGCGGCAAGAACATTGCCATTGGTGTGATTATGGGCTGCATGCTGATGCCGGCCGCACTGCTGACCATTCCGCAGTACTCCATCTTCCACGCCATGCACCTGACCAATACGATGCTCTCCATCATCATCCCGTGCTGCGTTTCGCCGTTCGGCTTCTTCCTCGGCCGTGTGTATGCGCAGACTTCGGTGCCGAACGAACTGCTCGAAGCGGCCCGCATTGATGGCGCCAGCGAAGCACGAATCTTCTTCACCATTGTGCTGAGGATTCTGGCTCCGGCTATGGTTACGATCTTCCTCTTCCTGTTCGTGGCCACGTGGAACAACTTCCTGCTGCCGTTGATGATGGTCTCCTCTGACACCTTAAAGCCGGTGACCTTGGGTCTGTACGGCATGGTCTCCTTGGCAACGTTCACCGATCGTGGCGCTCTGATGATGGGTGCTCTGCTCGGTGTACTGCCGGTAATCGTGCTCTTCCTCGGTCTTCAGCGCTACTGGCAGGCCGGCCTAGCCGCAGGTGCGGTCAAGGGCTGACGCGTTAAGCAGACAGCCCGGTGGGCTGTCTGTAGCGTCAGCCTGAGCGAGGCGGTAGCCGAGCGAAGGTCGGTTTGAGTCCGAGCGTAGCGAGGTCCGTTCTTGCAGGGCTGAGCCGTAACGAACAGTCCGGTGGACTGTTCGTAGGCTCAGCCTGAGCTGGAACGTGAGTTCCGGCGAAGGCAACATTGAGCCTCGCCGAAGGCGAGTCCTTAATTGCAGGGGCCGAAGGCGAGCCGTTCAGCAGACAGCCTCAGACTTACCATCCCGCCGCCCGGCATCTCGTGCTACTCCTTCCGGTGCCGGGCGGCTCTTCCCAATCAAGTAGCACACGCCACGCATGCGTGTACGCGCGCATGAATGAACGTCTGTCCTCTCCAGGCTCTCTCGGTGCGCGAATGCAAGCTGAGGGATGCAGTTCATTGCCGCTAACCATGCGTGATCGCTCTTCCGGCATCGCCGTAGGGCATACCATCAAGGATTTATGCAGTCAGAATCCTGGACGCCCGACGGCGGTGTCGGATTCTTGTTTTATATGCATATGTTGTTTACAATTTAATTATCCGCAATAACCGACGTACTCAAAGGAGAGACCATGACCAGTACCGGCCGCTTCACCTTGCCAAGCGAGGAGAACTTTGCCGAGAAAACCAAGGAACTTGCCGAACTGTGGGGTGCTGACGCCATTCGCAATTCCGATGGCACCCATTTGGATGAGGCTGTGCTTGCCCTTGGCAAGAAGATCTACAGCGCATACTTCCCGACCCGCGCGCATAACGAGTGGATCACCTTGCATATGGACGAAACGCCACAGGTGTATCTGCTGACCGACCGCATTCTCGCACAATCCGACACCGTTGATATTCCGCTAATGGACGGCTTCTTCGCTGAACAGCTGAAGCCGAACCGTGACGCCGATCCGCATAAGTACTGGGAAGTCGTGGATCGCACCACCGGCGAGGTGGTCCCGGCGGAGCGCTGGACGCTCGACGCCGATGCTGACACCGTGCATGTTGCCGGAATCACCCCGTGGCATGAGTACACGGCGAGCTTCCTGGCCTACATCATCTGGGATCCGGTGGAGATGTACAACCACCTGACCAACAACTGGGGCGACAAGGAACATGAGATTCCGTTCGACATCTACCACCCGGCAACCCGCAAGTTCGTGTTCGACACGTTCGAGCAGTGGCTGAAGGACAATCCGCAGGTGGATGTGGTGCGTTTCACCACGTTCTTCTACCAGTTCACGCTGCTGTTCGACCCGAAGCATCGCGAGAAGATCGTGGACTGGTTCGGCTGCGCCTGCACCGTAAGCCCGGCCGCGCTCGATGATTTCGAGAAGGAATACGGCTACCGTCTGCGTCCGGAAGACTTTGTGGACGGCGGCGCCTACAATTCCGCGTGGCGTGTGCCGCGCAAGGCCCAGCGCGACTGGATCGATTTCCTTTCCGGCTTCGTGCGTAAGAACGTCAAGCAGCTCGCCTCGATGTCCCATGCCGCAGGCAAGGAAGCGATGATGTTCCTCGGCGATCAGTGGATTGGTACCGAGCCATATAAAGATGGCTTCGAGGATCTGGGTCTCGACGCTGTGGTCGGTTCCATCGGCGATGGCACCACAACCCGTATGATCGCCGATATTCCGGGAGTCAAGTACACCGAAGGCCGATTCCTGCCGTACTTCTTCCCGGATACCTTCTACGAGGGCAACGATCCAAGCATCGAAGGCCTCGACAACTGGCGTAAGGCTCGCCGCGCCATCCTCAGGTCCCCGATCTCCCGCATGGGCTACGGCGGCTACCTGTCCTTGGCGGCCAAGTTCCCGAAGTTCGTGGACACGGTGACCCATATCGCCAACGAGTTCCGTGATATTCACGACCGTACGGACGGCAAGGCCGCTGAAGGCGAGCTCAACGTGGCCATCCTGAACTCCTGGGGCAAGATGCGCTCCTGGATGGCGTTCACCGTGGCTCATGCGCTGCCGAACAAGCAGACCTATTCGTACTACGGCATTCTGGAATCCCTGTCCGGCATGCGCGTGAACGTCAGGTTCATCAGCTTCGACGATGTGCTCGAGCATGGCGTGGCCGATGATATTGACGTGATCGTGACCGGCGGCCCGGTGGATACCGCATTCACCGGCGGCGATGTATGGGCCAACCCGAAGCTGGCGGAGACGCTGCGCGCCTGGGTGCGCGGCGGCGGCGCCTTGGTGGGTGTGGGCGAGCCGAGCTCCCTGCCGCGTTTCCAGGCTGGTCGTTTCTTCCAGCTGGCCGACGTATTTGGTGTGGATGAGGAACGCTACCAGACCCTGTCGGTGGATAAGTACTTCCCGCCGGTCACCCCGGACCACTTCATCACCGCCGACGTTCCGGTGGATGCCGAAGCCCGAGAGACTTGGGAGAAGGCCGGCTACCGTATTCCGCTCTCCGGTTGCGGCGGCGGCCAGGGCATCGAACCGCTGGGCGGCATCGACTTCGGCGAGCCGGTGCTCAACACCTATCCGGTCAATGAGGATGTGACGCTGCTCAGGGCCGATAACGGCCAAGTGCAGCTCGCGGTCAACGAATATGGCGACGGCCGTGGCGTGTATGTCTCCGGACTGCCATATTCGGCGGCCAACGCGCGCCTGTTGGAGCGCATCCTCTTCTGGGCATCCCACAACGAGGAGAAGTACGCGGCATGGAGCTCCTCGAACCCGGAGTGCGAAGTCGCACACTTCCCCGAACAGGGCCTTTACTGCGTGATCAACAACACCGATCAGCCGCAGACTACCACCGTGACGTTGGCGGACGGCAGCAGCGAGACCTTCGACCTTGAAGGCAGCGGCATCGCCTGGCGCAACGCCTGATTCGACATATTGGCTCCCCTTTTTCAGGAAGGGGAGCCAATGTTCTCTTTTGTGAACAAAAAGCACATAAGAACCGCTTACTGCGCTTGATTTTGTCTTCAAATGCAGTAAACTCAGTCATGAAAGAACAAAAGTGCACATTCAAGAAACAGAAGTGCACATTCTTCAAGGAGAAGACATGACCACTGTTCTGGTTACGGGCGGCGCGGGCTTCATTGCCACCCACACTGACGTTGAGCTGCTGAACAAGGGATACGATGTGGTGTCCGTAGACAACTACGGCAACTCGTCTCCAATCGCTCTCGACCGCGTTGAGCAGATCACCGGCAAGAAGATCAAGCGTTACGACGGCGACGTGCGTGACGAAGCCCTGATGAACAAGATCTTCGATGAGAACCCGATTGACTGGGTCATCCACTTCGCCGGCCTCAAGGCCGTGGGCGAGTCCGTGGCCAAGCCGATCGAGTACTACGACAACAACCTGTACTCCACGCTGGTGCTGCTCAAGGTAATGCGCGCACACAACGTCAAGAAGATCATCTTCTCGTCTTCCGCAACCGTGTACGGCACTCCGAAGGAACTGCCGATCACCGAGGAGACCCCGACCGGCGGCACCACCAACCCGTACGGCACCTCCAAGCTGTTCCAGGAGCAGATCCTGCGTGATGTGCATGTGGCCGACCCGGAGTGGACCATTGTGCTGCTGCGCTACTTCAACCCGGTCGGCGCTCACGAATCCGGCCTGCTGGGCGAGGATCCGAAGGGCATCCCGGCCAACCTGACCCCGTACGTGGCCAAGGTGGCTATCGGCGAACTCAAGGCCGTGCAGGTCTTCGGCGACGATTACGACACCCCGGACGGCACCGGCGTGCGCGACTACATCCACGTTGTCGATCTGGCCAAGGGCCACGTGGCCGTCATCGACCACATCGAGAAGCCGGGCGTGTTCACCTACAACCTGGGCACCGGCCACGGCTACTCCGTGCTCGAAGTCATCAAGGCATACGAGAAGGCAGCCGGCCACGCGATTCCGTACGTGATCAAGCCGCGTCGCCCCGGCGACATCGCCGCTTGCTACGCCGACGCCTCCAAGGCAGCCCGCGAGCTGGATTGGAAGGCCGAGCTGACCATCGACGACATGGCCAAGTCCTCCCTGAACTGGCAGACCAAGAACCCGAACGGTTTCCGCGACGCCAAGTAACCTACACAATCCGCCTATCGGCGGCCCAGCGTGTGAGCTCGGTGCGATTGGAAAGCTGAAGCTTTCTTAGCACCGAGCTCACATGCGTTTCCACGGTTTTAATCGAAATATACAGTTCCGCAGCCACCTCTTTATAGGTATATCCGCGGGCGATTAATCGCATCACTTCCTGCTCTCGAGCGGACAGCCTATCCAGCTCCTCATCATGCACTGGCGCACCGGAAGCACCGCCGAACGAGCCGCCCTGGAATGCGGACAGCACAAACCCAGCCAGCTTCGGCGAGAACACCGCATAGCCTTCATTGACCTGCTTGATTGAGGAAATCAAGTCAGCCCCGGTAATCGTCTTGGTCACATATCCCTGCGCGCCGGCGCGAATCACCGCACCCACATCCTGCGGCGCATCCGAGACGGACAGCGCCAGAAACACGGTATCGGGGGAGTAGGGGCGCGACTTCAGCAGGATCTCCGCTCCGCCGCCGCCTTCGCCACCCGGCACATGCACATCCAACAGCACCACCTGCGGCTTGACCTGCGCGATCATAGCCACTGAACTCGGCACATCCGCAGCCTGCCCCACGATATCGAACGTGCCCTGCAGGGTGGCGATCACGCCGGCGCGGAACATCTCGTGATCATCCACCACCGCCACGCATATCTTCGTGTTGTTCTCCTCGCTCATTGCTGTTCTCCTTGCTGTGCCGCCGTAGGTGCTATCGGCATATGCATACGTACTTCGGTGCCCCATCCCGCTCTGGATACGATTTCCACTGTACCGCCGCGCCGCTCAACGCGGCCGACAATCGATTCGCGGATACCCAAACGGTCTTGAGGAACCGTATGGATATCAAATCCCTCACCATGATCGCGCACGAACACTTCCACCAACGAAGCATTGGCCTCGCAGTATAAGGAAATCGGCTCCCCACCATGTGTCACCGCATTCACCAGCGCCTGACGCGTGGCATCCAGCAGGGCATCGGTTTGCGCGCTTGGCCGGGCATCGCCTACCGTCACCACTTCGATGGGTTTGCCATGCCCGTCCTCCACTTCGGCGGCAATCGCCTTCAACCCGGCGCTGACCGAGCGGTCGGACGTGACGCGTTCCTGATACAGCCATTCGCGCAATTCACGCTCCTGCGCACGCGCCAACGTGAACACATGCTCCGGTTCCTTGGCATGCAATTGAATCAACGCTAGCGTTTGCAGCACACCGTCGTGCAGATGCGCTGCCATATCCGCACGTTCCTCTTCACGCTCCTTGAGCGACCGCTCATGTGTCAGCCGCTGCAGCATCGTATTGGCCCACGGCAACACGGCGGTCACCATCGCCGCAATCATCACCAATCCGGATGCCATAACGCGCCGAGGCGACGTGCCCCAGCCAATAAACGACACATTGGACACATACATTGCCCAGCCGGCGAAAATCAACGCGAGCCCACCGAGCATGGAGAACACCTGCATGCCACGCGGCACCAGATTCATCCAAGCCAGTGCGATGCCGGCGAATACCAGCAGCAACGGCACAATGATGGCATTATCCACACCGGCGCTGAGCAGCAGCAGACCAATCGCCATCAATGCGAAACCGCTCAACGCCACCAAAGCCGGTTTGGGAGCACGCCTGACCGCATCGGTCAGCGACTCGGGTTTGCCGCCCAGCTCTTCGGCTGCATCGGGGATCGCGGACCCTTGCTGATTCACCGGCCGATTGCCATGCGATAGTGGTGCCTGACCGGCCGGCATGACACTGGATTGTGCGGCAGCCGCGGCCACCGGATCGCCGGCGGGCACGAAAATCCACAGGAACACGTATCCAACAATGCCGGCGCCATACAACATCGTCAGCACAATGAACGTCAGTCGCACCCAGGCTGCGGAAATACCCAAATGCAATGCGATGCCTTGGCATACACCGGTAAGCCAACGACCTCGTTTGGGCCGGAGCAAGGGCATGCGCGCAGGCATCAGCGGTGCGGGAGCGAGCAGTGTGCGTGAAGTCATACCTCCATTGTGCCGTGCCTAGGGAATCATCACCGGGTTTTACCCCTATGTTCAGGGATGAATCAGGGTGGTTTCGGGGAAGTATGGCACACGTCAAGCGCTGTAATGGAACCATGAGCAATCCGAATATGAATTACTATCAACCACCGCGTGAGGGGTATGGTACCGCTGGCAGTAACGTCAACGGTGCTGCCAACGGTACCGGTAACGGCAACGACAATGGCAAGGGGCCGCAGCGCGCGTTCGCATGGATCCGGTCGAGCGGCCTGATGCGCGGCGACGACCGGTGGATCGGCGGCGTATGCAGCGGCATCGCCGCCCGCCTCGGCTGGAGCCCCACCCTGGTGAGGGCGCTGGTCATTATCTTCACACTGTTCTTCGGTTTCGGCGCCGCACTGTATGCGTTCGGCTGGTTCCTTATGCCTGATGCTCGCGACGGCCGCATTCTCGCCGAGGAACTGATTGCCGGCCAATGGGACTGGAACTGCCTCGGCTGCTTTGTGTTCCTGGCTGTGGCGATTCTGATTCCGGGCGCCGGCTGGGTCAGCATCGTAGCGGCGGCGATTACCTTGTGGTGGCTGATGAAAAGCGGCATCCGCCAACGCGAGGGATACGGCTTCGGCGCTCGCGGCGGTCGGAATGGTCGCGCGCGAGGCGGTTCTGGGCCAACTCCGACCGGCCCGTACCCGCCATATGGTTCGCCCAATGGGTTTGCAGCCGGTCCCACTATGGGTGGTGCGACACCGTATTCGGGGATGACTGGACAGCCGGTTCAGATGCCTGTGCCTCCCGGACAGTCGGCAGGACAGCCGCAGCCGGTGCCCCTCTATGTTTCACAAGGTGTTTCACAGCCTGCTCCGCAGTCATTCCCGCAAGGCAACATTGCGACTGCCGCGGCGCCAGCACCAGCTGCGGCACCTGTTGTGCCGCAAACTCCGCATCAATCCAAGCGCCGCAAACCAGCCGGGCCGATTGTGGTGCTGAGCATTCTGGGCATTTCCTGCATCTCCTTCGCCGCACTCATGGGATGGGTATGGTTCAACGATCTGGGCATCGAATCCATTGTGCGCTGGGGAACCGTATGGATTTCCGCGCTGTGCGTGCTGATGGGCCTTGTTGTGGTGGTGCTGGGCATGAAAGGCCGGCGCACAGGAGGACTGATTCCATTGGGTCTCATCGCCGGATTCTGCGCAGTCTGCATGATTATGGTGTGCAGCACCTATTCGGCCTATTGGTATCACTACACGCTTGCCGATAGGCAGAACACGTTGCGGAACATAGAACTGACGCAGAACGCGGATTCCGAGAATACGTTCGGCATGAACGAAGTGCAGAAGGGGCGAACCTTGGTGGCTGATTCCAGCGACCGCACATTCGGCAAACTCGAACAAGGCGTGGTGTTCACCGGCGATAGCTATGACCACAGCAAAGCCATCCTTGACCTCTCCGCATGGGGCGACACGCATGCGCCACATCAGGTGAAAACGTATAACGGCAAAACCATCACCAGTAATTGCCCGGTCGGCACCATCAAGGTGGCCGCAAGAAGCGCCCAAGTGCATATCATTCTGCCGGATGGTTGCACATACGGATTCGGCGAGGGGCAGTACGGGTACATGGTCGGTCCAACCAGTGTCGGCGGTAAATACGCACTGGTATATGACACCTCGGGCAGCTTCAACTTCAGTTTGGACGGCAGCTCGCCATTCCCGTCCGCACCTATAGGCGGAAAGCACTATGAATGGATGGGGAATCAGCCTGACTTAATGCCGGAATCCGGTCCTGAACTGCTGATCGCCGTGCCCTACACCGTGGAAGGCCGCGTGAACGTGGTCTATGCCTCGGACTGGGAAGGCTACACCTTCCAGGAATACGCCGATACGTATGACTTCAAGAGCGGCACCTCTGAACGCCAGCAGGAACTGGATGACAACCATCAATCGCAGTCCGACAATGATTCCGGAAGCGCCAGCAAGGAGGCGGACAATGACTGACGAAATGACTCACGAAGTCAACGAAACCAAGGAATTCCAGTCCGTTGAGGATGTGTCTCAGACGCAGACCATTCCCACGGAATCACCATCAACAGAATCGGAAACCAGCGAAACCAAGGTATTCGAATCTGTTGCCGATACCAGCCAGACCCAAGTGCTGCCCACGGCAAACGATGGTCAGCAGACTCAAGTACTGAACATCGACCAACAGACGTCTGACGAGAGTCTCACTCAGCCGATGGATGCAGTCGAGACTGAATCTCAGACCAAACCGGACCTGAACGTGCCACTGATGGAGGCGTTTGCCCAGCCGGCGCCGGCAGCTGAGTCGCCCCAGACTCCGGCAGCAGCTGCTCCATCGGCTCCTGCTACTCCGGTAACGGCCGCCGCAATGAAGAAGCCCAAGCGTAATGCCAGCGTGCCGACCATTATCTTCGGCGTGCTTGGGTTGCTGATTGGCGTGACTGGTTTGGTATGTGGATGGGCTTTCCCTGGTCTGCTTCTTGAAAGCTTCTACGTTGACCCACGCATGTTGATAGCCATCCTCTGTGGTGCGGTCGGCGTGATCCTGGTGATTGTGGCCATCATCTGGGCCGTTCTCAGCTCCAAAAACAAGCAACAACAGCAGTAGCTGCTCTCCGGCTCCCCTCGCTCAAGGGGAGCCGTCTGCAAATCTGGCTGAGGGAAATCCCTTGGTTTGCCGAGTGTGTTGAGACTGGGCAGTGCTGCGAGTACACCTATATCCGATGTGTGAAATCAGGAGGCAGTGATGAAACGAGTAGCGCGCATCGCGGGCATCGCATTGATGCTGCTACTGATTTGCGCACTACTCGGTTGGGCCATGATGCCGCGGTGGCAGAGCAGCCCCTACACCAATCACATTGCCGTAGCCTCCTCCGATCCAGCCATCATGCCGGCGCATGCCAACATTGCCCATGAAGGACAGTATGAGACCCGCGAAACCCAGCTGTCCATCGACGTTGGCGATGGCGAGCAACTCCCCGCAGTACTGCGCGAGCCAATCAACGCGCCCGGCCCGCGTCCCGCCTGCCTGTTCATCCACGGCTCAGGTACCAGTGGCGCCGAGGATTTCGGCGACATCGCCAACGCGATGGCCTCCGCCGGCATCGTGACCCTGGTGCCCGCCAAAAGCAACGATGATTACACGGTGTTTCATCGAGACTATCCGCGATTTGCCAACGAATACAGCACGGCAATGGACGTATTGCGCGGCATCGACGGTGTGGATCAGTCCCACACCGGCATCTACGCCGAATCCGAAGGCACGTGGATCGCCACGATCTTGGCCGCCAAACGTCACGATATTGCGTTCGCCGCACTCACTTCCGCGCCAGTGTTCAAAGGTCGCGAGCAAATGGCGGTGGCCATGAGCACATATGCGCATGAGGCGGGCGCACCACAGCCGGTCATCGAAGACACCATGAAGCTGCTCTCGTTGGATTTCCGACCATTCGGCTTCCAATATGCCGATTTCGATGCCGATGATTATCTACGTTCGCTGACCATGCCGGTGCTCGTCAGCTACGGCGTCTACGACACCGCCATGCCCATCGAGCAGGGCGCGCAACGGATTATGCGGGTGGCCGCGAGCAATGGGAACAATGCGGTGACCGTGCGCTATTTTGCCGGCAATCACCAAATGCGCGCCGGCAAAGGCTTGTTCGCGCCGGGCCTGCCATTAGCCGATGGATATACGCAAGCCTTGGAGAATTGGGTGAATGGTGTGGCTGCCGGGGCAACGGTGAGCGGATGGGCCACGCCTCAAGTGGCCGGTGCGACGCCGAATCAGCAGTATGCGGCACCTCGGCGTACCAACTCAGACATCATAGGATCATTGGGTGTGCTGATTGGCATCATGGCTGCCGCTCCGATACTGCTCGCAGTCGCGCTGCTGCTGGGCTGTGTGGCACTGGTGCAGTCACTCATGCGCCAACGCAGCCTTCAGGATGTACATATGCGCGGCAAGCGCGCGTCCCTGCGCACGGTTCCGCCGGCCCATGCGCACAGCACTGCGGTGGCCAGCATCGCTGAACCCTGCTGGGGCATGGGTTTGGTGATGATTGCGGCATCCGTGCTGCTCTACGGCTACCTTGCCGCAGTCGGTGCCGCCGCGGTATTCGCCATGACACCAGCCCCACGACTGTTTGACATCGGCTGGCATGTGCTGCAGGTGATCGCCATAGTGGTGATGCTGGTGTGCGCATGGTGCTTGGAATCCATGTGGCGGTCCTGGCATCTGATTGCCGGCGCTCGCCGTGCCATTTGCCTGCTGGTGACTGCCGCAGCCGTCTGCACACTGCTGTCCATGGCGTTCTGGGGGCTGTTCTGCTGGTGGTAGATGGTTATGCCGCCTGCTGCGTCTCCGCTTCCTCGAGACTTGCGAAGCCGCCAAGCTTCACCGTATGCAGCAAGGTTTCCTCGGTGATGTTGCGCGGTGGATTCGAGCTTGCGCGCTCGCCGATCATGGCCTTATACAGACTGAATGTGGCATCGGAATAGGTGCCGAGCTCGCCGCGCAGGTAGGTTTCGAACGAGGTGGCTTCGAGCGTGTCCTCATCAGTGGTGAGTACGCGCATGGCTTGGCCGAGCTTCGGATACCGGGCACGGAAATCGGCGGCCCACGCCACTTGTTGTTTGATGACCTGTTCCTGTTGTGCGATACGATCCGCGGAAAGCTGCGGAATAAACGGTTCGATGTTCGTGTGGAACTCGGCCGGGGCGGTGGAGGCCATCATACGACCGTATTTTTCAGTGACCAGATTGCGGCCCACGGCATCCGCCGCATCCAAATCCGCCGCGTAGGAGGCCAGCAAGTCATGCGGCCACGTCAAAAACTGTGCAAGCCGCATCTGATGGAACACCGGCCAATTGCCCTGGCAGGCCGCTCGCCCGCCCTCATTATTGGTGTGCTGGAACTGGTTCCATTCATGCCGCACGATGGCTTCGCGCAGCTCGCTATCAGTATCTACGCTCATGCTTGCTCCTTTGCAGGTATCCGTGGCTCCCCTCGGCGAGGGGAGCTGTTGTCGAAGGTGGCTGAGGGGAACCAGTCACAGGCTCCGCAATACGGGATTGCTGGACTGAATATGCTCCTCCACATATGGACGCTGCCATTCCAGGAAGGTCTCGCTGGATGTGGTGAGCCGCTCACGTTGCAGCTCCTTGACGATTGCGGCGGCAATATGCTCCACCGTGCCGGCAATCGTCTCGGCGGCGGGAGCAGCACCCTTGCCGCCTTCACCGAATCCAGCACCGCCATAGCAGGCAGCCGAACTCAAACGCATCACCGTCTCCAATTGTTCGCACACATCCGGCAGCAGCGCGAACATCGAGCCAGACAATTTGCGCAATGCGGCAAACTGCCACTTGTAATACGGCAGGTATCCAACAATCAGCGGCTTGTTGATGAGAAACACCAGCGATGCCGTGGCATGCACGAATTCATTGACGGACAGCCATGCCGCAGCCCCATCACCGCGCTTCAGGGAGCGCGGCAGATTGTACTGCCCGGCCTGTGCGATCATGCCGAGCCGCTTGGAAATCAGAGACAGTCGCACATCCTCCGGCATATCCTTGAATCCCTGACGGACGGCGGAAAACTCGCCGGTCGGATCCTGGAACACCGCGCCATTAGTGGCGGCAGCCAGCGTAGCCTCATCGAGCATCAGCCATTCATGCGGGGCGTCCTGAGCGGGGGCTGTAGCGTAACCGGTGATGGCAGTGAAGAAATCGCCAATACGGAACACGCCATCGCGTCTGTTGGCGCCTTGCGCACGCGGCGTGGCGGGGGAGTAGTGCTGAGCATCAGCTGAGGTGGCAGTTGTGCTGCTGCCTGAATCATCAGCAGAAGTATGGGCAAGAGAGCTTCCTGCAGCACCGGCAAAATGCACAGCACCTTGCGCATCCACGGTAAAGTCGCGCGGCAGCGCATCATAATCAGCCAGCAATGGTGCGCCGATCGCCGCGTAATCCTCATCGTTGAGCCATAGGCAGAAGCGTGGGCCGAAATCATGATCCTGCGAATAGCGGTCGTCAAAGCCATAGCATTCCGAACCATGGCCGACCAAGCCGGCCGCGATGCGAGCGGCATAGTCCGAGTAGCGTTGCGCAATCATCGGTTTGCCAACCTGCGTCCAGAATTCGCGGCCAAGTTTGAGACCAGACACCGGGCAGACTGGAGCTGCTGCTGCATCAGAACCGGCTGCTGTGCTTGTCGAATCGGCTGCGGTTGTGGTTTTGGTACCGTTGCTGTCGTTGCTGGTCTCGGCGGCATCGGCATCCTTAGTGGCAGCGTTCGTGGCACTCGTCTCTGTTACGGTACCGGCCTTGGCCTCGGCTTCGCGCAGATTCTCGGCGGTGATGCGGTAGTAGTCCGTATCCGTGCCATAGCATTCGGCGATCACCGCCAGCGCCTTGCGATAGTGAGCTGCTGCCTCGCCGTAGTGCTGCTCGGCATACAAAACCTGTGCAAACCCAGCCAAGGCAGACGCGTAATGGGCGGAATGCGTGAGCTTGCCAGTGGCGTAGATGGTGAGTGCTTGGGCGGCATGGTTGTGCGCGTCCTGGAGCTTGCCTTCCTGCAGCAGCACCAAGGCAAGATTGGTGTGGGAGGACGCCACGTCGATATCCGCGTCTGGGTTCACGCTGGAGGCTTCGATAATGGTCAGGGCTTGCCGCAGCTCCTGTTCGGCCTGCGTCAGACGATCGGTTTCGCTGTAGAGCATGGAGAGATTATTGTGCAGCGCGGCGAGCCTGCGATCATTGGCCGGATAGACTTTTTGCGCACATGCCAGTGCTTGCGTATAAAGGTCTTCAGCCTGATTGTAATGCTTGGCCGCACGCATGGCCGTGGCACAATTAATCAGCGTGGTGGCCCAGACTTCGGAACCTTCCAAGCCCATGCGCAACGCCAATTCGATGGCGCGCTGCACAATCCACTGGTTCTCCTTGTGCTTGCCTTGCGAACGATTGAAACCCAGCGTCTCATTGAGCACGGTGAGAAGACCGGCCTCATCGCCTGCGTTCTCGGCGTTAATGGCTGCTTGATCCAAGTATGGACCGGCTTCGTTGGCAGCGGCGTGACGGTTGAAGATATCATCCAAACCCTTGAGGAAGGCATCGGTGTCGAATGTTGCGGGGGCTTCATCGGCGGCAACGGAATCAGGGTCGGAGCTGTAGGAATCATTGCCGAAGATAGCGGTGTCTGCATAGGCATCATCGTCGGTTGCGGCATTGCCGCCGTCGTTTTCCGGCAGGCCGGTCGTATCATCCAAATCACCAGGCCCGTGCGCGAACTGTGCGGCGAATTGCTTGAGCAGCGCGTCTTCGTCAACCATCTTGGTCCTCCTTGAACAGACTCTGGTATCCAGTCTCTGGTATCCAGTCTATGGGCAGGAAGGCACATGCACTGACGGTTTTTCAACACTGACTGTAGGATATCTCACACTGACTGACGGATATATAACGAAATATGTTATAAAACCGTCAGTCAACGTTATGATTCCGTCAGTCAAGGTTGGAAAACCGTCAGTCAACGGTGACTTCTCAGTCAACGGTGACTGCGCGCAGACGTTGGGCGGCTTGGGTGTCGGATTCGCAGCGCCATGAGTAGAAGGCCAGCAAACCGACCGACAACACCGCCAGCGGCAGACCGCCCAGGCCGGTGAAACGGTAGTTCATCGAGAACGAAGTCAGCATCAGACCACCGATGATGGAGCCGACGGCGTTACCGAAGTTGAACGCCACCTGCACGGCCGCTCCGGCGATGAGCTCGCCACCGCCCTGGCCGGCTTCCGTCATCAGCAGCTGCTGCGGTGCGGAAATGAAGAACAGGCCGAATGCGATCCAGAACGTGAGCAATGCGGTAGTGAAGTGATTGCCAGGCAACAGCAGCACCATAAGCAGACCAAGGCCGGAAATGGCCTGGCCGAGCGCCGCAGTGCCGGCGTGACGCCAATGGTCGGTGATGCGTCCGCCGATTAGGCCGCCGACCACCATGCCGAAGCCGGCGAGCATCATAAGGAACGGCACGAACGCGGATGCCCAGCCGCCGGTTTTCTGCAGCCAAGGGGAGACATAGCTCCACCAGCAGAACACGCCGGCGTTGCCGGTGAACACGGCGGCCAGAATCACCCACGGGCCGCGGCGGGTAAGGAATTTGAACTGGCCTGCGATGCCGGCATCCTTGATCGGTGCCACGTAGGGAATCATGGTGACGGTGAGCACGATGGTCATGGCGGCCCATGCGGCGAGCACGCCGAACGCGAGTCGCCAATTCAGGTATTCGGCGAGCAGGGTGCCGGCCGGAACGCCCAGCATGTTGGCCACGGTTTGTCCGGTGACCATGATGGATACGGCTTGCGCTTCCTTGCCTTTATCGGCCAATGTTTTGGCAATAAGCGTGGCGGTACCGAAGAATGCGCCATGCGGCAGGCCGGAAATGAATCGGGCTACGATCAGCACGGCGGCGTTCGGTGCGAATGCGGACATCGTGTTGCCCGCGAGCGCGATCACCATGAACAGTACGATGAGATTGCGCGGCGGCACTTTGCGCCCGAACACCAGAATCAGTGTGCCGATGCACACACCGATGGCGTAGGCGGAGATGTAGTTGCCGGCGGTCGGGATGGATACGTGGGTGGCTGCGGCGGCCTGCGGCAGAATGCCCATCATCACAAATTCGGCAGCGCCGAGGATGAATGCGCCGGAGGCAAGGGCAAGCAAACTTTTCTTCATGGTGTGATTCCTCTGGGGTGATGGTGCTGTTGCGCAGTGCCGTTTGATAGGTGTAGTGCCATCTGACAGGCACAGCGCATAGCAAAAGGGCCACCGGCTTGCACCGATGGCCCTTTGAGTTGTCGGGCTGGCGGGATTTGAACCCGCGGCCTCTTCGTCCCGAACGAAGCGCGCTACCAAGCTGCGCTACAGCCCGTTTTGGCAACAGACGTAGATATTACAGGATTTTGGTTGGAGTGCAAAACACGGCGTGTCGCATGTAATTCGCGTTGTGTTGAGCTCGCTTGTTGGCTTATTCGCATAATCGCCGGCCTTGCGTACACTGATGAACCATGGCTGAAGTTGTAGAAAACACTGACAATACCGAGAACGAAACCCCGGCAGTCCCGCAGATGACTACCGTTGAGCGCGCGGAAATGCTGCTCAAGCAGGACGCCACCATTACCGAAAAGATCAAGTCCGGCGCCACGCTGGACGAGGCTGTGGATCCGTCCAACAAGGAATTCGGTCCGCTGGCCCACCCGGAGCAGGTGCAGATGCGTGTGGCCAAGCGCGCCATGATGCTGGATGCCGGCATCGCCCCCTACCCGGTGCATCTCGATGTGACCGACACCATCGAGGCTGTGCGCGCCAAGTATGATGGCAAGCTCGAAGCCGGCCAGGAAACCGAAGATATGGTGGGCATCGCCGGTCGTGTGCTGTTTCTGCGCAACGCTGGTGGCCTGTGCTTCGTGCAGCTTGCCGCGGGCGATGGCACCAAGATTCAGGGCATGATCTCCAAGAAGGAGATCGGTGCCGACTCCCTGAAGCAGTTCAAGCAGCTGGTGGACCTCGGCGATCACCTGTACCTGAAGGGTCGCGTGATCGCGTCCAAGACCGGTGAGCTATCCGTGTTCGCCACCGAATGGGCCATTGCCTCCAAGGCACTGCAGCCGCTGCCGGCCCTGCACAAGGAGCTGAACGAGGATACGCGCACCCGCAAGCCGTACATCGCCATGATCGCGGACGAGAAGACCCGCAACATGGTGCGCAACCGTTCCAAAGCCGTGGCCTCCCTGCGCAACACCTTCGCCAGCAACGACTTCCTCGAGGTCGAAACCCCGATGCTGCAGACCCTGCACGGTGGCGCTGCGGCCCGTCCGTTCACCACGCATATGAACGCCTTCGACCTGGACCTCTACCTGCGCATCGCCCCGGAACTGTTCCTCAAGCGCTGCCTGGTGGGCGGCATCGACCGCGTGTTCGAGATCAACCGCGACTTCCGTAACGAGGGCGTCGACGCCACGCACGCCCCCGAGTTCACGATGGTCGAGGCCTACCAGGCCTACGGCACCTACGATTCCATCGGCCAGCTGGTCAAGGAACTCGTGCAGAAGACCGCCATGGACGTCTACGGCTCCCACAAGGTCACCCTGCTCGACGGTACCGAATACGACTTCGGCGGCGAATGGAAGACCATCAGCATGTACGACTCCCTCTCCGAAGCCCTCGGCGAAGAGATCGTGCCGAACGGCGGCCCGGAGCACCCCGGCACCTCCGTGGAGCACCTCGGCGAGATTGCCGACAAGCTCGGCGTGGAGCGCGACGAAGTCGAAAACCACGGCAAGCTGGTCGAACACCTCTGGGAGCACTTCTACGAGGACAAGCTCTACGAGCCGACCTTCGTGCGCGACTTCCCGGTCGAAACCTCCCCGCTGGTCAAGGGGCACCGCACCAAGCCGGGCGTGGTGGAGAAGTGGGATCTGTACGTGCGCGGCTTCGAGCTGGCCACCGGCTACTCCGAGCTCAACGATCCGGTTGTGCAGCGTGAACGCTTCGTGGCACAGGCCAAGGATGCGCTCGCCGGCGATGAGGAAGCCTGCGACATCGATGAGGACTTCCTCGAAGCTCTCGGCGTGGGCATGCCTCCGGCAGGTGGCATGGGCATGGGCATCGACCGCCTGCTCATCGCACTGACCGGTGCCACAATCCGCGAAACCATCACCTTCCCGCTGGTCAAGCCTCTAGTGGCCTGACGCTGTTCGGGTCATGGTCTGGCACGCGTCTGATTGCAGCCTGACGCAAGGCTCGGCGCATTGCTGATACAGCATGCAAAGTCCCTTGGCTCTCTCTTGCTGGAGAGCCAAGGGACTTTTTGCATGACTGCGCACGACTGCAGCATGGCTGGCTGCGCACTGCCGCGCACGCCCGCACGCAAGCGCTGCGCAAATCCGTACATTCTACGGACTGTCCACTGGTTTGCGCCGTATCATAACGGCGTAGCCGAAAGTGATAACTTAGTGTTATCAAACCAGAAGGATGAGAGGGACTCATTATGGCATTTTGTGGTCAGTGTGGCGCAAAACTGCTTCCCGGTGCCGCGTTCTGTCAGGAATGCGGAGCGCCTGTGGATTCCGATAGTCAGCCGGCAACCCCAGTCAGCCAACCATCGGCACCAGTAAGCCAGCCGGCAGCTCCGGCAAGTCAGCCACAGGCAGTACCGTCTGCACAGTCACCAACCCCGGCACCGCAGCCATCAACTCCGGCTGCCCAGCCGAGCCAGCCAACTCAATCTCTGCCGCCGGTGCAGGTGCCGCAGCAGCCTCAGGCTCCGCAGTCTTCCGAACCGCAATCTGCACAGATGCCATCTCCGGTACTGCCAAATCCTGCGGCCGACAATCTTCCCCCGGTGCCAATGCCGCCTATCTTTGATTCCGCGGTACCGCCGGTCCCCAGCATCCCGGATGCTACGACAACAGAGGCCGCTCCGGTGGATGCCAAAACCAAGAAGCGCAAGAAGATCATTGCCGCGATTATTGCTGCAGTAGTTGTGGTGGCGCTCGTGGTGGCCGGCGTGGTCTATGTGAAGTTCCGCAACAACGATGCCGCCGAAGCACCGAAGGCCACCACTGCGAAGACGACGAAGTCGAAGAAAACCGAGAAGAAGTTCTCGTTCGATTCCAAGACGCTGGACAGCATCGTCGATGCCGCACAGCCGGCGTCGGTAGCCGCCGCAACCACCGACGGCAAGGCTGAGTATTCGTCGTCCAAGGCTAGCCAGAGCGGTGTGGCCACCGGTCTGTACCTGCCCGTGTATCTTGCCGTCACCAATAATGGCAAGACGAAGAACGATCAGGCCACTGATCTGCTGAAGAACCCGAGCAACGACACCGCCAATTCGCTGATCAGCCAGGCGGGCGGTCTGGATGCGGTGAACAAGTGGCTGAAGGACAACGGCTACACGCATACCGAGCTGCAGCGCAACTATGGCGATACGGCAGCATCCCAGGCAGGCAAGGAGAACGTAACCACCGCCGAGGATGCCACGAATATGCTCACCGTGGCCGAGCGCCTTGGTCTGAGCGACCTGATGAACCTTGATACACAGGCCGAAGGCATTACGGTGCCCGAGTCCATGACCGTGCACGGATTCTATGGCAAGGGCATCGGCGGCTACTACAACTACTACTTCATCATCAAGGATGGCGATCGCACGATCACGCTGACTGTGATGACGCAGCAGAGCAAGGAGGCCGCAGCCAAGCTCGCCTCTGATCTGCTGGCCGAGATTCACAAGCAAGCCAACCCGGACAACAAGGGCGAAGGCAACAAGAACAGCAACAATGGCGATACGGCGCAGAACGGCAATGATGGTTCCAATGCCGTGACGCCCGTGCAGCTCACCCAGTCGTACACCACGCAGTTCGACACGGTGAACATGATTACGGTGACGAAATATTCATTCCAGTATCCATCTGATTGGACCATCGGACAGCCGGAAATCACAGATCAGGTCGAAATAGTTAACTTAACCAATGCTCGTGGTGTGACCATCCAATACTATTGGGGGCCGATACAGGGCAAGTTCATGAAACATGAGACGGTGACGAAGGTTGCTGATGCGCAATTTGATGCGCCATGTGCCCAGGATTGCCGAAATTATCAGAACCCAGGCCCCTTTATGGTGGCACAGATTGATGGTGATGAAGGATCGCAGCTAGCGTTGGTTCCGGATTCATACCAGGGAGCACATGATTTTCCGGCTTATACGGGATACCTGTTCGAAAGCTACGGATATAGCAGTTTCGCCACAATCGACACCAAGGGCGGTTTGACCGCGCAGGAGAAGGCGGAAGTCATCGCCATCCTCGCCAGCCTGCACAGCGCACAGTGAACACGCTGAACACGTAAACCAGAAATAATCCCATCGCCGTTGTGCGAGGGCATATGTCCTCGCACAACTATCGTGCTAACGCAGAGTTTTCATTAATAAGAAAGGAATCTTCATGTTCTGTAGTCAATGTGGCCAACAGAATAAGCCAGATGCTGCATTTTGCATGCGATGTGGCAATCCGCTGAATGCGCAGCCGGCGGCTCAGGTTCAGCAGCCGGCGGCTCCGACTCAGTCAATGCCGCCAATGCCGCAGGTACCTATGCCTGCTGCGCCAAACGTATCTCCTCAGGGCTTTGTGCCGCAGGCAGCGCCCGTGACAGCGCCGGGAGTTCCGGGAGCTTCAGGTGTTGCTCCTAATGTAGGCATGCCTAATGCCGGTGCTCCCAATGGCAAGAAAAAGGGTAAAGCCAAGCTGATTCTTATTATTGCGGCAATCGTTGTAGTGCTGCTCATTATTGGTGCAGCATTCGTGGCAGGAAGGGTAACGTCCAATTCCGCCAGTGACTCCTCTGCAGTCAGTTCAGCTCAGCCGAAATCGACGCACAAGTCAACCGGTGATGCATCTTCCGATTCCGGTACTACGGATCCTGATAATTCCGGTACGCTGTCCGGCGACGGCGATTCAGAAAACGGCGGTATCGCGAAAGTTGTGGAATCCTCGTATTCCAAGGATTACTACTGGTATACGGATGAGGGCAAGGTTGATGCCTACAAGATTTCGATGACAATAAAAAACAACTTGGATAAGCCTATCGAGGTCCGTCCGAAGGCGAAGATTACCTACGCGGTGAAGGATGATTTCGGTGATTCGCAGTCTCGGACTATCGTCATGAATGGTATGTCGGTCACCGATGAAAAGGGTGGCGTCCCTGACAGCAATTACTTTAAGATTTTCGGAGTCACTCTCGGTGATACCAACGGTGTAGTGCCGTTGGGCGCCAACGAGGAGCGCGATGTTGACTTCTATCTCCAATATGATCCTGAGAGGATTGTGAAGGTTTCCAATATATCGGTCGAAGGTGTCACCGGTTCGAAAGCGGATGCGGATTCCTATGCGCAACCATCTAAGGATTGGAAAGTCAGCCTTGAGGAGAAGGAGCCTGACGGAGAGGGCCAGGAACCATATCTGCAGGCATCGGTCAAGAATTCCAGTGATGCCAAATGGAGAAATGCGAATGTGAACGTCATGTATATTGTTGACGGACATCCGTATTTTGATAATGGATCCGTGCAGCCGTGCCGCATGCAGGATAATCTCAAGCCGGGGCAGTCAGGCGAGTGCAGAACAACCATTCCGTCCTATGTGGTCGATTATGAGAAGCAAGGACACAAAGTCGAGTGGAAGGTCACCTCGGTGATTTACGACCGCGTTGTGGAGTGACAAAGCGGTTGCATAACATTGTGGGGCTGCTCCTCAATTGAGGAACAGCCCCACAATTATGTTCAGTGGCAAACTACTCGTCGTCGATTTGCTCGTCGTCGATTTGATAATGCAGATACGTTGGACGAAGCGTGAGTGTGGGATCTTCTTTGGTGAGGATTACCCCATCATCTATATCTTTCTTGGCGCCTGGAGCAAGGTATTGCAAGTCTGTATATGCCCTGATAACTGGGTATCCGTCCCAAGTCATTTCGTAATACAGTGTTGCGGACCGCCACTTGTCTTTAGTGTTGTTGGTGATTGTCCCCTCCACCCACACGCTATGCCCGTCTTTTCCCGGTTTGAGCGTTGTTTCAATTTGGTCTGTAGCAAGAACAGGGGTACTGCTTGCGACGGTGATGTTGGTTATCGTCGCGGAAGTGATGTCAATTGACGAATCGCTGGCGGCGTTGTCGTTGATGGCGCTTGCGTCTGAAGGAGCCGGATAATATGCCGTTATCGTCTGCTTGGTATTGGGCGCTGCGAAGTAGACTTTCCCACTGGTGCTATAGGACGACATGAGATCATTGCTCTCGATTTCGTCTGTAGCGTTGCGCTTTTCGCCGTAGTTATCGGTGTACTGGTATTGGTACTTCATACTAATAATCACCTCTTTCGACGTGCTGTTCTTATTGTCAATGGTGAAGGTGAAGACTGTGCCATCGGTGGGAGGACCATCGATTACGGCACCTCTGCCGACATCGTATGCGTCATAGAATTTCGCCTTCTTGACGCTCAGTCCGTATACGCTGACATTCTCGCTACTGTTGCCCGCCGGCACCGGGTCAATTCCACTGGACTGACTACCGATACCGATACTGGATGTTATATTGCGTACGATGCCGCCGCCAATGATGAGTACCACGACCATTGCGGCCGCCAAGATAATGTAGAGCAAGGCTCGTGAGCGTTTTTGGTTGACGGGAGTGGCTAATGGCGGCGCCATACGGGGAGTTGACGTACCTGCCGTGTC
Source organism: Bifidobacterium colobi (assembly GCF_018555455.1). GTDB lineage: Bacteria > Actinomycetota > Actinomycetes > Actinomycetales > Bifidobacteriaceae > Bifidobacterium > Bifidobacterium colobi. The sequence continues at coordinate 93,529 of NZ_JAFEJU010000006.1, forward strand.
TGCCGGCATTGGTGGCATGGGGATTGTCGGTGCCGCTGGTTGCTGCAGGATCGCCTTACCGCAGTGTGCGCAGAATTTTGCCTCGGGCTGATTAGGCTGCCCACAATACCGGCAGAACATGATGGTTCCTTCCTTACATTCGGGGAATTACTCAGCGTCTTTGTCGATATATGCAATCAAATTCGTTATTTTGATGTCAGATATCTTTCCTTCTGGGACGATTTGTTTCTCAAGGCTGTTGGGTCCATTGCATGGGAAAGAGCCGTGCGGCTTAACGCCTTTGATTGTGGCATCCTTTCTAGCGACGCACGTTGTATTGCCGCTCAGATATGGTTTGCCATCAACTTTGAGCGAGTAGTTCACCGCTGCATCCCACCAGTAGTGCTTTGTTGGATTGTTGAGGGAGAAGGATAGTATTTGGCCACCGGTGTCATAATCTTTGACGGAGACATCCTTGAAATCAATATCGGATAATTGAACAGTGTCAATGGTATCCGAGCCCTTAACCTTGTTGAAGACTAACGACGTGAATTTCGTGAGCGCGAAGTTGTTGCTGGCGTTACCGTTATACGGTACGTATAAAGTCATTTCTCGCTGCTCGCCGGGGGCAAAGGCACAAGTGTCTCCGGCGCCGGTAGCAACCATGCATCCAGATATAATATCAAGACCTACTCCGTCATACCTTTGGTGAACATCACCGTTTGTTGCTGTGTAGGACTTTTTCTCGCCGTAGTTGTTTGTTGCAGTGAAACTATAATCCAGCAGAGGAGTTCCCAAATATATTTCATTCGAGGTATTGTGAACGGTTGCGGTTACGATATAACATTTGGTATCTTCAGTGCCATATGTGCAAGTGGATTGTTTGGAATGCAGGTTCGTTACCTTGAGTGGTGAGGCCGACGACGATTTGCTCTGGGATTGCGTATTGCCGATTTCACCGTTGCCGCTATTGGTGGTTTTCGCCCCTGGTAGGAGCAGAAAACCGAGGATAAAGAGCATAACGAGTGCGGCTGCTCCAATGAGCAAATACTTCATTTTGCCGTTGAAAGACTTTTTGGCTATGGCTTGTGCCGTCTGTGCAGCCGTAGGCATCGCGCTGTTTGGGGCGGCTGATCGTTGGGTAGTGTACTGAGGTGCAGCCGGCTGTTGTGTGGCGGTATATTGCTGCCTACTAACGGGCTGCTGCCATGCCGTATCCCGTCGCGGAGGAAGAGGAACTTGAGGGGCTTGGGCGGAGGTCTGTGGAATAGTGGGCCCACTTGGCGCTGCCGTATTCATCACTTGCGGTTGGGGAGTGCCGCAACGCGGGCAGAATTTGATACCAGGATTATGTTGTGCTCCGCATTTCGGGCAGAACATGATGTGCCTCTTCTCTGGCGATGTGTCTAATAGCTGTTGTGTTGTGGTTACGGTGCCGGCGTTGCTGTTAGACGTTCGTTCGCCGGCACCAATCATCAAGGGGTGTGCGAGAGTTACTGCTGGGGCATCTGTGGTTTCGGCGCCGTCGGTGGATTCTTCTTCTTTGTCTGAAGATCGTTGATGAAAGCTATGACCGTCGCCGCTGTCGAAATGAGTGTTCCGACGATGACCAGATAGGCGCCGGACTGCATCATTTCTGCGCCTAGGCTGTGGCTGACGTGCTGCAAATCATAAATAGCTATGAATAGGGTTATTGCCGAAACAATTGCGGCCGGCAAGTTCTTGCGAAGTAATACCAGTGCTGCGACAACAACTGGAATAATCAGGAACACCCATCCATCGCTGGTGTCCATCAGAGTCTGTTTCAGCGCATAGGGCAGGAATGGGGATATAACGGTCAATACACACCCGACAAGTGCGGCTACGGTGATCAGGCTGAGTTTATGACCGGAGACCTCGACCTTGGTGTCATCCATCTTCTTGATGAAGTCAGTGACCTGTGCCGTGGCCTTTCCGGCCTGTGCTTTGAGCTGTTCGGTATTAATCGAATTTGCGGCTTGCTGTTGCCACGCAGGTTGCTGCTGGGGAGCAGGCTGCTGCTGCCAGATTGGCTGTTGCTGGGGGATAGGCTGCTGTTGGAAGCCGGGCTGCTGCTGAGGGGTTGGTTGTTGTGCAATTGGTTGCTGTTGGAAAACGGGCTGCTGCTGCGCAGGCGCACCTGATGGTGCGACATTATCGGCCATGAGCGGCTGACCGCATGAGGTGCAGAACTTTGCATTATCCTTATTCGGTTGCCCACAACTCGTGCAATACATAGGAATATCCTTTCTAGGGTTGCTAACTAAAAGTTAGCACAGCAGCTATTCGTGATTGGCGATATTGTCACTGTAAGAGCACGGCAAAGTACGGCCGCGTAGAATTTACGGAAATGCGCCGCCCAGTGTCACCTAAGCATCATGATGCAGCCTGGCCAGAAACTCCTGATATTCACGCTCCTCGGCGGGAGTCAGATGCCAGGACTCGTCATCCAGCAGCGGATCGTTGTCTTCAAAGAACTGGCGCAATGATTCCGGGCAGCCTTGCGGCATCACATTGTTATGCACATAGGTGAACTCGTGCGTCAACCAGCCCTCAGTCAGCCGACGATACCATTGCAATGCCTCATCCCAATCAGTGAACACCTGCTTGGCCGCATCACTGTCCGTTCCGATGCCTATAGCGAACCCGGCGTGCGCCGCCTCAGAACCATCAGCATCCGCGCGCACGTCTCGCGGAATCAGCGTGACGAAGAAGCATTGCTTGGATGTATCGTGGGTCACCACATCAGTGACCCACGAGCGTCCAAGCAGATACAATGCGGCACCCGTGCGCGAATCCCAGCGCAACGGAATCACCACTTCGTTGTATTGTTCATCATCGGCAATCAGCGCATACAGTCGCACAATATCGTCAGCGGACGCATTGCAGCCCGCCGCACTGGCACTGCCCGCATTCGGCTCAGGCGTGTGCAGTGACTGCTGCCGTGCGGAGCGTGCGGCGCTGGCACTACCGCCGCGCGCTGCCTGATCGCTCAAACGAAGCCCACGCTCGGCGCACAACGCACTGATCAGCTTCAGTGACTTGTCCTTGGCGCGCGGCTTGCGCTTGGTATTGCTGCGATGTGCGGTCGTCAACGCGTAACCATGATTGTCCAGATAGTTCAGGCATTGCCGGCGTAGTTTGGCCACCATCTGCGAATCATCAGGGTCGAACGTGGTGCCCGATTCCTCAAGCAGTTGGCGATGGTAGATGAACAGTACGGAATCCGTTACTTTGTCGTTGCGCTCGCAGATCGCATAATCATCCCTGAGACGTGAGAGCAGATCATCGGCGAAATCGTAAGCAGTATCAGGATTAGTCATGATTGCCTCCAGTGGCTGTGTGCGTAGTCCTGACCCAAGTGCGGCGTTGGAAGCTGCCGAGCGCCTGCATAATACGGTCGAAGTCAACGGTGTCGCCATATTCCGCGGCGCGATGGTTCTTCCACACGAACCGGCGCAGACGATCCAAATCGGTCATGAATGGTATGAGCTGGTCGGTGCCGGGGAATGCCACGTTGAGATCACACAAGGCGATATCCATGGCGAAATCCACCAGCCGGGGGAGTGCGGTCGGCAGCTCGTCGCCGGAATTCGGCGTGAAATACCGGCCCATCGGCCAGGAGTCATCATCGTGGCGCGTGACATGCTTGCTGAGTGTGGCGTACGCATTGTTATATTTCTGGGAGTCGAACACCGTATGCCAGTCCGGGTCGTTCGGCTTGTCATGATTCCAGTAGTATTGCTCGTCGCGTTCGTTTTCGCCGAGCTCGTTCGCCCCGCACCACGTCAGATCATCCGGCAGCTTATCCATAAGACCAAGCACCCGGCTGGATGCGGGGAGTTTCTGCTGATACTGCGCATCCGATGATGCGTGCGCATCCGCGCGGGTCACCTCGTAACCGTAGCGTCCGCAGGATTCGTTCGTGGCGTCGATCTCGCCGATGTCGTTGATTGGCGTGAACACTTCAGGTGAGCAAAGGTTCGCGAGGTCGGCCATGGTGAACGAATCCGCGCGCATCAGCAGGAAGGCGACTGCGCAGTACAAGGCGGCATCGTAAAACACGGTTGCCTCAGTTGGGTTTATGGTGCTTGCAGAGACACCTTCGTTGATGATCGCGTTGCTGCCTGGCACATCTTCGGCATCAGCGATGAACTGGCTGATCTCATATGCCAAAGGATCGGCAAGATCGTAGTCGTATCCACTACCGTTCACATCATTCCAGCACTGTGTAGCCAAATCATGGAGTTTCGCATACCGACCAAGTGCCATGGTCTCAACATTGCGCATGATGCGTTCGCTGCTCGTGCGGCTCGCGGCGTTCGCATCCGCGTCCGCAATGGTCCAATCAGCCAGTTCCAGCAGCATCCTGGTCACGTCGTGCACCGATTGCCGTATTTCATTGCAATCATGATGCTGCTTGATGCGCATTGCCAGATATTGTGCCGGAATCTGATCCACTCTGGCGTTCATATCGCTCTTTTCCTTTCCGTAAAGAACTTCGTTGACGGTATGTGCATGGTAAAAGAATGCGATATCACTCCAGCGTAGTATCTACGGTTTCTGATTGCCGCGCTACGGGTTGCTCTCTGGACTGCCACGGTGAGGTTTCGTTGTCGTGTTCCAGCGTTGGCCTCACGGTTGGCTCCATCGTCAAGTTCCGTAGATTCTACGCACGGATTCAGCGTGCGGGCGATACATTCATGTCCACCGGGGAATACGGAGACGGTTTGGGGTGTTGACCTGAAGCCGTTGAGCACGAGAGGAATGATGGTGGATTCCATGCACACAGGAGGTAACACACTGATTCGAGTTCCGCTGGAAGATCGATTCCGTAGGCTGACGAATTGCCGGCACACCAGCCCCGATTATGCGGCGTCGGTGATTCGCGATGTGGCCCGCATGCCACTTCGTGAATACTGTGCCGCGGCTGTGGCCCTCGACATAGTGGTCCACCCACCGCAGCGGAAGAGCGAGGAAGGAGATGCGGATTTCGCCAGTGGTGTTGACGGTGACTTTTCGGACGGTGATTTGGCGGACATCGATTTCGATGGCCTTGATCTCAAGGATTTCGACCTGGATGAGCACCTGAATAACCAATGGACGTCGTTCTACGACGAGCTCAAAGCGGCTGTTGAAGCTATCGACACCGCCGGGCAGGAGGTGACGGTCAGCCCAGACATGAGCGTGGCAAGCCTGGCCCGACTGCTGCGCGGCAAGCTGCTGCGGCTCGACGCCGACAACCTGTGGTACACGCCGGCCCACAGTGAGCCCGCCGGCAAGATTGGCGAGGCGGTTGAGTGTCTCGTCCGTCCGCTGGGACTGGACCCCAAGGCCAGCGAAAGGCGGCGGGAACACCGCAAGAAAAATGAACAGCGATGGGTCGGGTTTACCGAGCCATCGCAATCCAAGGGTGGTAAAGCTCCTAGGATTCCGCGGATTCCGCGGATTCCGCTGGAGCAGCGCTTGCGGGAAAGCCTCAACAAGGCCGACCGTACCAGTAGGTTGCGCAGCGACAATCTGCTCGACTCGCTGCGACGATTGCCGCTCGCCGATTACTTCGAGGGCTGCTCGCTGCTCGTAGGCGTCACCACGGTGGCGCGGATACGGCGGGTGGTGCTCGCCAGAACCGAACAGTTGGACGTGCCCGCATTTCCGTTGCTGGGCGAGGCGTCCTTAATACAAACCAATGCGATTGATTCGTATTGGACAACAGAAGAGAGAAACACCACTCGCCCGATGGGCGATGGGGACGCGGACGTGAATCTTGCCGCAATCATCGCGCCGTTGGCGAAGATGGCCGACTTCCGTCTCGCCTGACCGCGCTGCCGCCGCCAGTGAGTCGCACCGGCTCACTGGCCTATTGGACTGCCCCGTGGCCGGGCTCGGCCTTACAACCGGGCCCGGCCTTACGGGCATGTCTGTCGTTTCTTGCCGTTTCTAGTCGTGTTGATCAACTGAGAGGAGCATTCTATGAGCACAATCATCAATACCGTTGAATCTTCCACCCTGGGCGAGCGGATCCTCGCCGCAGGAATCACCGCCTCCAACAACACCCGCGTCTCCCACCTCAACAACAACGACCTGATCATCGGCCCATCCGGAGCCGGCAAAACCCGCGGGTACGTGAAGCCCAACCTGCTGCAGATGAACGAGTCCATCATCGTCACCGACACCAAGGGCAACCTGGTCAGCGAAATCGGTCCGGTGCTCGCCGCCCACGGATACCGCGTGGTGTGCGTGGACTTCACCGATCTGGCCGGCTGGGGGCCGAGCCCGGTGTGCAATACGCCGGGCGCAAGAATGATTGGCTACAACCCGCTCGACTTCATCCGCACCAGCCCGGAGGGTGAGTTCAACGAGCAGGACGTGACCGCCATCGCCGCCGCCATCAGCCCGGTGGAAAACAACAAAGACCCATTCTGGGATCAGGCCGGCGCCATGTACCTCTCCGCATTCATCGCCTACGCGATGCAATGTCTGCCGAAAAAAGAACAGAACCTCGCCACCGTGCAGCGCATGGTCAGCGTGATGAACGAGGGATCCATCCCGGTCATGATGGACGAAATATGCCAGATTGACCCCCAAGGTATGACCGCCCGCCGTTGGAAAGCCATCCAGGCTTCGCAGCGGGCGGACAAGATGGATTCCTCCATCCGAGGCATCCTCGAATCCAAGCTCGCGCCGATGGCGTTCCGCGGTGCAACCGGAATGTTCACGCGTTCCGAGCGCATCGACTTCGCCAAGCTGGGCCGAGGCCACTGGGCGGTGTTCGTCAACGTCTCCGACACGGACCGTTCGATGGATCGCATGGTCAACCTGTTCTACACGCAGGCGTTGCAGCAGCTATGCCGCTACGCCGACACGCAGTGCCAAGGCAACCGGCTGCCGGTGCCGGTACGCATCTACCTCGACGACTTCGCCACGAACTGCCGCATCCCCGACTTCGACAAGGTCATCGCAGTGATCCGCTCCCGTGGCATCGCCGTGAGCGTGATTCTCCAGTCGCTCACCCAGCTGGAGAGCATGTACGGTGCCGCGACCGCCGCCAGCATCGCCAACAACTGCGACCACTGGCTCTACCTTGGCGGGCAGGATGTGAACACCGCCCAGCAAATCAGTCTCAGGATCGGCTGCGAGCTGGATGAGGTGATGCGGATGCCGCTCGACCGCGTCTACGTGTTCGAGCGCGGCCGTGAACCGGAATTCGCGGCGTCTTACGACATCGCCACCCACCCGCTGTACGGCGAGACGCCGGAAGGCCGCCGCCTGGCACGCGAGTCCGAGGACATCGTGGCCGCAGCGGAAAGCATCCTGATGGGTGCAGGTAGGCGCGTGGCCTCCTCGGGCCCCGAAGCCGAGTGAGGCGGCTGGCCTTTATGGGTGGTGGGTTGCGGCTGTGATGGGTTGCAGCCGTGGTGGTGAACGGTTGCAGCCCATCCAAGCCCGCGACCGAGGGTAAAACCGGCGGAATCAGCAAAAATGCTAACTGCCGGTTAGTGGACTTATGGTGGCCGCTGCATTGCAATGGTCACCATGTCAACCACGAGTTATCAGCGCTTCCTCTGGGCGGTCGGTCGCCGCATCCAGACGCTACGCAAATCCCGTGGTTTATCGCAGGAGCAGCTGGCCGAACAGCTGGACATGGACCGTGTGTCCATCGGCTACATCGAACAGGGCAGAAGATCGCCCAAACTCGCCACACTGTATGCGCTCGCCGGCACCTTGGGCGTGCACGTCAGCGATATCTTTGCCGGACTGGAGTACGAAGCGCAAGCGGAATTGGATACGGCTGACGCTCAGCGCGCCGCACTGGCACTGCGCACCAGCCGCGACGATGCAGAGGAGTCGGAACGCAGCCTGTCCGTGTAGCTATTCCATCGCGTAGCTATTGCATGGTCTACGCTGAGAAGCATGACTTTACGTTTATGGCTCAGCGGTTTACGCCCCAAGACCCTGCCCGCATCCATCGCACCGGTGCTGGTCGGCGCGGCATTGGCATCGCGCGTGATCAATCAGCTCGGCACCTGCATCGAAATCTATCCCGAGCCCGCGCAATGTACTGCCAATCGAGCCATAGTCGAGCCATTGCAGACACATTTCTGGCCGGTTGCCATACTGTGCATGCTCGTCGCACTGCTCCTGCAAATCGCAGTCAACTTCGCCAACGACTACTCCGACGGCGTGCGCGGTACCGATGAAGGACGCGACACTGCGGAATCGAACACGGCCGCAGCATTGGAACCGGGCAGTCGCGGCACCAAGCCACAGCGACTCGTCGCTTCGGGAGTGCCGCCGAAGCATGTGCTGATTGCAGCGGGCATTGCCGCAGCGCTCGCCGCGATCTGTGGTCTGGCAGCGGTACTGATTTCCGGCGCATGGTGGTTGTTGGCAGTCGGTGCCCTGAGCTTGATTGCCGGTTGGTTCTACACCGGTGGCAAGCATCCATATGGCTATGCCGGACTCGGCGAAATCGCAGTGTTCCTGTTCTTCGGACTCGCCGCAGTACTAGGCACCGAGTATGCGCTCGCCGGTACTGTTGACGCACTCGGTGTGGCCGCAGCCATCTGCTGCGGACTCAACGCCGTGATGCTGCTTATGGTCAACAATCTGCGCGATATCGAATCTGATGGCGACCATGGAAAGCGCACCTTGGCAGTGCGGATGGGGGAGCGGCGCGCCACCATCCTGCTCATGGTCTGCTGCATTGCCGCTTGGGCTCTTGGACTGTTCCTATGCATGTTCCTGTGGATGCCGTGGGGAGGCATCCTGCTGCTTTCCGGCATCGCCGTGCCGATTCGCATGGTTTCCAGCGTGCCGAAGCATCAGTTCCGCACGGCGCTGAGCGACGCAGGCTTCCAGACGCTGCTGTTTGCCGTCGTGGCAGCGGTTTCCGCAGTGATTGCATAGTGTTATGGTTTCGATGCACAAAACATAAGATGAATGTTCGCATTTGGCGACTTTGGGCGGTAGACTGGCCATATGTCTTACAAACTAGTACTGCTCCGTCATGGACAGAGCGCATGGAATAAAACCAACCAGTTCACCGGTTGGGTCGACGTACCGCTGACCGAACAGGGTGAAGCCGAAGCCAAGCGTGGCGGCGAGCTGCTCAAGGAGAAGAACGTCCTTCCGGACATCGTGTTCACCTCCCTGCTGCGTCGCGCCATCAACACCGCCAACATCGCCCTGGATGCCGCAGATCGTCTGTGGATTCCGGTCGAGCGCAACTGGCGTCTCAACGAGCGTCACTACGGCGCTCTGCAGGGCAAGAACAAGACCGAGATCCGTGAAGAGTACGGTGACGAGAAGTTCATGCTGTGGCGTCGTTCCTACGCCACCCCGCCGCCCGAGATCGATCCGAACGACGAGTACGCCCAGAACCACGACCCGCGTTACGTGGGCGACCCGGTTCCGGAAGCCGAGTGCCTGGCCGATGTGGTCAAGCGCGTTGAACCGTACTTCAAGTCCGCCATCGAGCCGGAGCTGAAGGCTGGCAAGACCGTGCTGATCGCCGCTCACGGCAACTCCCTGCGTGCCATCGTCAAGATGCTGGATAACCTGTCCGAGGAAGAGATCGCCAAAGTCAACATCCCGACCGCTATCCCGCTGCTGTACGAGCTGGACGAGAACTTCAAGCCGATCAAGCCGCGTGGCGAGTACCTGGATCCGGAAGCTGCCGCTGCCGGTGCCGCTGCCGTCGCCGCTCAGGGCCAGAAGTGATCTGAAGCGCTAGCGCTTAAGACATCAAGGGACTGCACAATCATGTGCGGTCCCTTTTCGTATACGCGCGGTGCGGTGAGCGTTGTACCGGCAAAAAGAAAACGGCGTCCAGTCGTAACCGGATCGCCGTTTCGGGCATCCCCTAGGGGATAGGTCTTGAATTATCGATCAGTCGATGTCGGTGCCTTCATCGCGGGTCGGCTTCTTGGATGGATCGAAACCGGAAACGATGTACGCCACGCGACGTGCCACGGAGACGGCGTGATCGCCGAGACGCTCCAGGAAGCGGCCCAGCAGCACGATGTCCACCGTCTGCTGACGGGTCACATCATCGGAGAGAGCCAGCTCGAAGGTCTTGTGGTGCAGGTCATCAAGCTTGTCATCGTTGAGGATGATGCTTTCCGCGTGCTTCTCATCGCGGTTATTCAGCAGGTTGACCAGCTCGTCTGCAGTGTGGTTCAGGAAGTCGACCATCTCTGCGAACACCGGCTGAGCGGACTCTGGCAGTGGGGAAGCCGGGTACGTGCGGCGAGCTGCCTCGGCCACGTGACGGGCGAGATCGCCCATACGCTCGAAGGTGGAGGCCAGACGCAGCGTGGAGACCACCACGCGCAGGTCGGTGGCCACCGGGTTCTGCTTGGCCAGCAGCTTCACGCACTGGTCGATGACGGAGGATTCAAGGGCGTCAATCTCGATGTCGCCGTCGATCACGGTCTGCGCAGCTTCGACATCCTGCTTGAGCAGGGCTTCGCCGGCACCGTTAATCGCCTTGCGGACATCTTGCGCCATATGGTCGAGGTCGTCAGCAACCTGCTTCAGCTCCTCGTTGAAAATAACGCGCATTTCTCTAGCCTTTCATACTTGCGTTGTGCAACCTGTACTAGTTTATTATTTCTTGGGTTGAGTGCTACAGCAACGTAGACAAACGCAACCTCAAGTTGTTCTACTGTTCATTGGGTTGTTCACTCTCAGTTCATATTATCGGCGTGCCGCGGCAATATGTGCTGTTCGCCACGCCGAGTGTGGGACAATAACAACTATGACTCACTTGCCGCTCGCTGCGCTTATCGCTCTCATTGTTCTGTCTGTTGCACTCATAGTGATTATCGCAGGAGTGGGCATCGGCATCGCCACCCATCATGTGACGCTGCATTTCGCACATGATGACGATGAAGACACCGATGACCTGCCTGACGACACCGCGGCATTGCTGTCGATGATGCCGGGAACCTCCATTGTGGTGGACGATAACGATGGCGTTGTGCGCTGCAGCCCTGCAGCCTACCACTTGGGCGTGGTCGAAGAGGATGCCATTATCGACGCCACGGTACTGGATGCCGTTCACGAGGCACGGAAATCCGGTGGCAAACGCCAGTTCGATCTGACCACCAGCACGCCGGAACGGTATGCTGCGGAGCATGGCGGCAATGAGCACGTCACCGCACAGTCCGTAACGCGCCCGAATTGGCTGAAGGTCACGGTGGCGCGAATCAGCGACAAGTTCGTCATCATATTGATTGCGGATGTCAGCGAAATCGTCCGTTTCGGTCAAGTGCGCGATTCCTTTATCACCAATGTTTCCGAACAGCTGCTCAAGCCTACGCAGGCACTCTCCCAGTTGGCGGACTCATTGGAGCATGGCGATCTTAATCGTGAACGCATCACCGACGATGCCCGCCAAGTGCGCTCCAGCTGTACCAAGCTCAACCATATGGTCTCTGATCTGCTGCTGCTGATTCGCGCGCAGGAACCGATTACCCCATCGTCCGCGAATCGACTCAATGTGATGGACCAGCTGCGCGCCACCATCGACCGGTTACAGCCGGAAGCCCAGCAGGCTGGCGTCGAGCTTCGATTGAAGGGCGATGATGCGCTGGTCATCAACGGTCTGGCCGATCAGATCGATAGTGCGGTGACCAAGCTCGTGGAGAACGCCATCGGATACTCCAAAGACAACGGTGTGGTCAGTGTGTCCGCGTCGCTGTCCAAGGATGGTGACCGTGCGCTGATTCGTGTGATTGATCAGGGTGCCGGCATTGCCAAGCAAGATCAGGACCGTATTTTCGAACGTTTCTACCGTGGTGCTTCGCAGACTGCGCGTACGGCCGATGGTGTGGGTTTGGGCCTTGCCATCGTCAAGCATGTGGCGCTGACCCATCATGGGGATGTTTCGGTGTGGAGTGCCGCCGGGCAGGGCAGTACGTTTACGCTGAGCCTTCCATTGGCGCAGTAGTCAGAGCCCGGTAATCAATCATAGTTATTGGTACTTCGCAGTAATCAGCCATGACTACTGCGGTAGTTGCAGCAACAGATGCTATAACTACAATCCCAGACGGCGATAATCCCAGCGGTCGAAGAACTCCCAAATCAACAGCAGCAGGCCGATGATGACGCCCGAGGCACACACAACTATCAGCGATTCCGTGGCATGGCCGAGCGATACGAGTATCAGCACAATGACGAGTGCGGCAGCCCATAAACCGGTACCGATGCCGAAAACCTTACGCAAATCAACCCGCACCGGTTTGGGTGCGGGCTTGCGGACGGCGGGGTCGATGATGGGCGCAAACTTCATAGTCACCATACTGTAGTAAGGAGGAACGTCAAACGTTGCTCCTTACTACAGTTCCTGTGCTGCTGTTGGCATGGTGATGGGTCGCTCTAGAGGTGCTCGACCACATAGTCGATGCACTTGGTCAGATTCACCACATCCGAAGGCTCGACTGAGGGGAACACGCCCACGCGCAGTTGATTACGGCCGAGCTTGCGGTAGCCGGCGCAATCCACGATGCCGTTTTCGCGCAGCAGGGCCAGTACCTGATTGGCCTGCACGCGTTCGTCCAAATCGATGGTGACCACGGCGTGGGAGCGTGCGTCCGGATCGGAGACGAACGGCTGCGCATAGTCGCTGCGTTCCGCCCAGGAATACAGCAGGGAGGCGGACTTGGCGCATCGTGCGGTGGCCCAATCCAAGCCGCCGTTATCGTTCAGCCAGCGAACCTGATTCTCCATCATGATGAGGTTGGCCACGGAAGGCGTGTTCAGCGTTTGATCCTTGCGTGAATTCGCCAGAGCGCTGGTCAGGGAGAGGAATGGCGGCACCCAGCGGCGTGCGCCGTCAAGATGTGCGCTGGATTCCACGCTGGCCGCGCGTTCGATGGCAGCGGGGGAGAGGATGGCGACCCACAGGCCGCCGTCGGAGCCAAAAGCCTTCTGCGGGGAGAAGTAGTACACGTCGGTCTGGCTGATATCCACTGGCAGTGCGCCGGCTGCGCTGGTGCCGTCGATAACGGTCAATGCTCCGGCTTCCCTGCTGCCGGGGATGCGGTGCACGGGGGCGGCGACGCCGGTGGAGGTTTCGTTATGAGCCCAGCAGTAAGTGTCGACGCCTTCGGTCAGTTCCGGCAGACGATAGGTGCCGGGCTCCGAGGAGAAGATTGCGGGCTCCTCCAGGAATGGCGCGTTGGCCGCGGACGCGGCGAACTTGGCGCTGAACGAGCCGTAGGTGCCGAACGCGGCACGGCGGTTGATCAGCGAGGCGCAGGCGATTTCCCAGAAGGCACTTGCGCCGCCGTTGCCAAGAGCCACTTCATAGCCGTCGGGCAGGCGGAAGAAATCATGTAATCCTTCGCGAATCGAGCCGACCAGTTGCTTCACCGGGGCTTGACGATGCGAAGTGCCCAGCAGTGTGGTGGCGCCGGCGTCAAGCGCGGCGATCTGCTCTGGGCGTACTTTGCTGGGGCCGGAGCCGAAACGGCCGTCTTCGGGCTTCAAGGAATCAGGAATCTTTACTGTCATAGTCACAGCAAACTAGGGTAATCAGAGTAAGAGAATAATGAGTGAACCTGCTCGGGTTTCGGATTGACGGCGTATCAAAAAAACGATATCGAACCGGTTTGACACGCCGAGATATTCATTATTCGATTACCAAATGACTCATATGCGTTGTAGAGTAGTGGGCAGTGTCGGAACAGGCACATCGGAATCGTTGATGTGACTGTCAACCCAACCAAGGAGTTATTCGGTATGAAGCATGCTTCGCATAAAGCGGCCAAGGTCTCGAGCCAGAAGTTCAGCTTAGCGAAGGCGCTATTCGCCTCTGGGAGGGGTTCGCACACGGTTCGTGCGGTTCGTGCCGTGCAGTCCGCCGGTAGTGATGCGGCTGTTCTGGGTCTTGATCCCGCAGTCGCCGCGAAGATCAACGAGATCGCTCCGCAGACTCGTCGTTCCATTCGTCAGGCTGCCCGTGCAGCCGAGCGTCGTAGCCATATTCTGGCCTCCGCTTCGCTTGCCGCGCTGGTGGGTACTGCGGCCGGTGCCATGGCGTTTGCCAACACCGATGAGGATCTGACGCTTGCCGATAACGCCACGACCACTACGCAGATCAAACGAGTGAGCGATGTGAGTTCCGCCTCTCGTTCTGAGGCGCGTACCGATTTGACCGCCACTTCCGCGGTCTCCTCCGCTTCCACAGAAGGTGATTGGGGCGGTTTGTCAAGCTCCGACGCCGCTCTGGATACGAATCTGATGAATCGTAACGTGGCGAAGAACGCTGTGGTCTCTGCCTTGATGGATAAGGATCAGGGTCTGCTTCCCGCTGGATTCAATCCAAACCACGAAACCGGTACCTCCGGCAATCTGTACCCGTGGGGTCAGTGCACTTGGTATGCGGCCAAGCGTCGTATTGAGCTGGGCCTTCCGGTCGGCAGCAACTTCGGTAATGCTATGTCATGGACTTCCATGGCGCAGTCGTATGGCTATTGGGTAGACAGCACGCCTCGTCACGTGGGTGACATCGTGGTGTTCCAGCCTGGTCAGGAAGGTGCCGATGCCACGTACGGTCACGTGGGCATCGTGGAAAAGATCAATGCCGACGGCTCGATTGAGATTTCCGAATCCAATGCCAAGGGTCTGGGCGTGATTTCCAATCGTTCGTTCTCCGCCGACAAGGTCGCGCAGCTGCATTTCATTCACTACTGATCGCTGGGTTCCGTGATTGACGGATTCCCGATTGTCAGTGTTTTCTCAGTTTTCTATCAGTGAAAATCCACAATTATATGCGTGGTTTGTCGTGCTTGTACGGCGACACGCCGATGTATGTGGGGTATTTCATAAGTCGACGCCGATATTTTTCACTCATTGCGGTGAGCGTCGGTGTACAGTAAGGGTTCTATGAAGATTAATTCCGCAGTTTCCTCCGTTGTCGCCGCTGGTGTGGCGGCTGCGTGCCTGCTTGCCTTTGCCCCGGCTGCAACAGCCGAGGAAGGGACCGTCACCTCCACAAAGTCTTTCCCGTCGTACAGTCAGGTTCGTAAGAACGTCACGGCTGAAGCCACATCCACTGAGGTTGATAGCGATTCCAGCTTTGGCGATATCGAAAGCCTGAACGTCCCACAGACGCAGTCGCAGGCTGAGAAAGACGCTGAGGCGAAGAAGGCTCGGGAAGATGCTGCGGCAAAAGCGAAGACTGAGGCGGCAAGCCGCAGTGAATCGCGTTCCACGCTTACGTATCAGGAATCTGATGGCAACGTTTCTGCCGCTGCTGCGGCATCCATCGATCGTGCATACTCGCTTATCGGCGGTCACATGGACTGCACCATGCTGGTAACTCTGGCTCTGGCTGCACGCGGCATCAACTTCCATGGCTGGCCTGAGGACTACGTCAATGTTCCTGGTGGTCAAGTGGTCACTGATGGTTCCTTGCAGCCCGGCGACATTCTGATTTACAAGCACACCAACGGCGCGAACGGTGGCGCACACTACGATCATGTGGCGCTTTACGTTGGCAACGGCAAGGCCATCCACGGCGGTTGGTTGGGCAACAACGTGGTTTTGGCAGATATGCAAGCGAACCTGCTTACTACTGTGGTTCGTATTCCGTAAGGAAACGGATTAATTCTTCACCTTATTGCTTTGAGGCTCTGTGCGGCGGATTCCATGCTGTACAGAGCCTTTTGCAATAGTGGCGGATTCAGCGTCTGACGAGCATGCGAGTCCAGCAGGTGATGCGCAGAGGATACAAGGATGTGATAATTTTCGCGTTCGCATTACCGCCACATTCGAGTGTCGCGGGGTATTGTTGGAACTGTGCGGTATTGATGCCGCAATAACTTCAAGGAGGTCGTCATGATTAACGACAAGGCCATTCTCGTCGGCGTTGACGGGTCGCATGCCAGCTACAAAGCAACATGGTGGGCCGCGAATTATGCCAAGCATGCCGGGCTCACGCTGCAGATCGTCTGCGCGTATTCCCTGCCCAGCTATGCTGCAGTCTCATTTGATGCAACCTATACGGCGATGGGGGATGATAACGCCGCGCATTCCGATGCCCAGGAGATTCTGTCCAAAGCCAAGGCCATCGCTGATGAGCAGGGTGTTGAGGCTGCCACGCTGATTGTTACCGGAGATCCGGCATCTGTGTTCGTGGAGCTCTCGCGCAACTACAATCTGATTGTGATTGGCAACCGCGGCAAGGGTGGTCTGGCTGAGCGACTGCTCGGCACCACGTCCTCCTCACTGCCGGCTTACGCCTACTGCCCGATTGTGGTCGTGCCGTACACCGACGACGACGGCAACCTGATGCATTTGAACAACACCATCACCAAGGTGGCAGTCGGTTCCGATGAATCCAAGTGGGGTCTCAAGGCTCTGGATATTGCCGCTGACTTCGCCTCTATCTGGGGTGCCGAGCTCGACGTGCTCTCCGCTGTGCCGAACCTCAAGGGTGTGGATGGCGAAGATGATGTGATGAAGTCCTATGAGGATGATTTGGAAGTGCGCATCAAGCCGCTGCAGGAATCCCATCCGAACCTGAAGATCAACAAGCGTATTGTGTCCGGTCCGGCTGTCAGCGCATTGACCAAGGCCAGCTACGATCACGACGTTGTGGTGGTCGGTTCCCGTGGCCGCGGTGGCTTCACCGGCCTGCTGCTGGGCTCCACCAGTCAGGGCTTGCTGCAGCATGCCGCAGGTCCGGTCTATGTGGTGCCGCGTAAGTATGTTGAGGCTGCGGAATCCCGTCTGGATACCGTGCCGAGCTCGCCGGCCGAAGTGCCTACCAAGTCGTTGGAGGAGATTGCCGGTGTCGAGGAGATTCCGGTGGTCAAGGCTGAGCCGGAAGTCGCCAAGGAAATCGAGAAGACCATCGATCCTGACCGCCAATAAGCCGTAATAAGGCAACAACATCGCCATTGCCCGAGAATTTACCGCGCTGAGACAGCCTCAGTGCGGTAAATTCTCGGGCAATGGCTTTATTTCGAGAAATCACCGCGCTTAGCAACCGTCAGTGCGGTAATTTCTCGAGATTAGGGAAAATTTTGAGAAATTACCGCACTGAGTTGTCGGCTCGTTACAGCCCAGTTGTTATTGAGAGCGGTTGAGTCCTTTGAACGGTTGGATTCGTTGAACGGTCTGAGTCCTTTGAACGGTTGAGTCCAGTCGTCAGCGCTTGATCGTTACGTTCATGCGCACCGGGGTCTCCTGCACGTAGGTGTGCTTCACGGTGCAGCCCTTATCGATATGACGGGTGATGCGCTCCTTGAGCTTGTCGGCATCCTCATCCGAAAGACCGGCATCGGAGGCATCCACCACAACCTGCTCCTCAAAGCCGGTGTATGCGTCGTTCTCAGGGTCATAGGAGCCGTCAACCACAATCTTGGCGCCCTTGCCTTCACCGAGCGTGTGTTCGATGGCGAACTGGCTGGACAGCGCGGCGCAGCCGGCCAAAGCCACCTTCATCAAATCGCCAGGGGTGAACTGGCCGCGATCCTTGCCGAACTTGATATGGGCGCCATCATCGCTGAACGCGTCCCATGAACCATCTTTGTTACGCTCTACCCACAGTCGCTTACCCATAGTGTGCCTCCTTACGGCATCTCATGGCATTGATTGACGATTCCATTATGCCTCGAGGCTGATGATTCGACCATGAGCCGCTCATTCGCTGCGTAATCGTGTTGCAGGCAAGGTAGGCGGGTCATATCAGTCATGCCAGTCGGGCGCGTAAGGCGATTCACTGGTCTTGCCCCTCTCGCTACCATGGTGGGCATGGCTTTGACTCAAGAACAGCTCGCAGATATTCGTGCACGTATTCCCGCACGTCCGCAGACCGACATTCCCATGCCATATGAGGATCTGGTGCGCAAGATCCTGACCGAAGGCACGCTGAAGTCCGATCGCACCGGAACCGGCACCATCTCGCTGTTCGGCCAGCAGATGCGTTTTGATATTTCCAGCTATTTCCCCCTGCTCACCACCAAGACGGTGTTCTTCAAGGGCTTGGCGTATGAGCTGCTGTGGTTCCTCAAAGGTTCCACGAACGTACGATGGCTTCAGGAACACAACGTGCATATCTGGGATGAATGGGCCGACGAGAACGGTGACTTGGGTCCGGTATACGGCGCGCAGTGGCGCTCGTGGCCGGCTCCTACGCCGGATGATCCGAACCATACCATCGATCAGATCGCCAATGTGATGGACCTGATCAAGAACCACCCGGATTCCCGCCGCATGGTGGTGTCCGCGTGGAATCCCGCAGAAGTGGAGCACATGGCGTTGCCGCCATGCCACGCGCTCTTCCAGTTCTATGTGGCTGACGGCAAGCTCAGCTGCCAGCTGTACCAGCGTTCGTGCGATATGTTCTTGGGTGTGCCGTTTAACGTGGCATCCTACTCGCTGCTGACCATGATGATGGCTCAGCAGGCGGGATTGCAGCCGGGCGAATTCGTCTGGACCGGTGGCGATTGCCATGTGTACGACAATCACATCGAACAGGTGCTTGAGCAGTTGAGCCGCGAGCCTTACCCATATCCACAGATCGAGATTCGCAAGGCCGATTCCTTGTTCGACTACAGCTACGAGGACTTCACCATCGTGGGCTATCAGCATCACCCCACGATTAAGGCGCCTGTTGCGGTCTGATTGATATCAGCTAATCTGCCGCCTTTGGCCCCGCTTGTAGTGCGGGGCCGTCTGACATATCAACTACACTAAGGCGCAGTTCCGTTGAATCCAGGAGGAGTAAAGCGAAATGGAGCATGACAGTAGCCGTAGCGGCTATCACGAACCCGAGCCCGGGTCTGCCGGGCTGTCTGCTAGTGAGGAGGATTGGGGAGACGATTTTCCCAAGACCTTCTCGGTGAATTTGATTTGGGCCGAAGCCCGCGACAAAGAAGGTCGCCCGGGCGCCATCGGCTTTAACGGTGGAATGCCATGGCATTGTGCCGAGGACATGAAGCATTTCAAGGAGCTGACTGTTTCCCATCCGGTGATCATGGGTCGCAAGACTTGGGAATCATTGGGACTGAAGTACCGTCCGCTGCCGAACCGAGACAATATTGTGGTCTCCCGCGACCCGTTGTATTCCGCTCCCGGTGCGACCGTGGTCACCAGTCTTGATGATGCGCTTGATTTGGCACGTCAGGAGGCGATTCCGGACGATGGCTTGGATCGTTCTGAAATCTGGGTCATCGGCGGCGCACAGCTGTTTGCCGAAGCTTTGCCGTTTGCCAACAAGGCATATGTGACCGTACTAGATGCCGAGGTTGATGCTGATTCCTATGCGCCGGACATGCGCGCATTGGTCGAAGCCGGCCTGTGGCGTGAGACTGAGGTAAGCGAACAGCTCAAGCCTGCCAACCCGGATTGCGGCATCGCATCCTACCAGTTCCGTATCCTCACCAAAACCAAGTAGTGACCCCACGGCTTGCAGCGGCAACTGCTGCAAGCCCGACACAAGATTGATTGAGTAACGATGAGCAACACCACCCATCCCTATACCGTAATGACCGTGTGCACCGGCAATATCTGCCGCTCGCCTATGGGAGAGATTATCCTGCGCCATTTCTTCGATGAACGCGGCTTAGGCGACAAGGTGAACGTGGAATCCAGCGGCGTATCGGATGAGGAGTGGAGCCATCCGATCGATCCGCGTGCCGTGCGCGTGCTGCGCGAACGTGGGTACGGCGACGAGATTCCGCGTGATCATTTCGCCCACCGCATCTCCCGCGACGAAATCAATCGAACCGACCTGTTCCTGCCGATGACTGCTTCGCACATGCGCGCGCTGCTGCGCATGCTGCCGGCCGGCAAGCGTGCTGAGGTGCACATGTACCGTAGCTTCGATCCGAATCTGCCGAAGCCAAAACCCGGCCGTGAGGATCAGATTGATTTGGTCGACCCTTGGTACGGTGGACCTCACGAGTTCGAGGTCGCCATCGATCAGATTGAAGAGGTCGCGCCCTACATCGTCGATTGGGTGGAGAAGCAGCTGAAGGACTGAGTCGCTGGCTTACAAAGCTAAGAATTATTAGTAAGGCTCCCTGCGGGGAGCCTTACTGCGTTATGAGAACACCAGCTGTACGAGCAGCATGTACACAATCGTGCCGCCAGCAATCGAAAGCAGCATATTGCGTTTCCACCAGTGCAGCAGCACAATCACCGCGCAGGCAATCAGTTCGGGAACACCATGCGAGCCGGTGAGAATCGGCGTATTGCGCAGCGCATACACCACCAGCAGACCAGTCATGGCATACGGCAATACCGAGCCAAGATAATTGATGAATCGCGGCGGTTCCTTGGATTCCGGGAAGATGATGAACGGCAGGAACCGGGTTGCCATCGTACCCACTGCCACGGCCACGATGGTGAACACCCCTTGCCATACGGTCATAGTCATGATTGATGATCCTCCTTGCCGGCCGTGGCGTTGTCGGTGGTCTGAGTCGGCTGGATGTTCAGCGTATCCAGATGCGGGCGCAGCACGGTGAACAGTACGAGCATGGTAATCATTGCGGGAATCATGAAATTATCGGCACCAAAAACCACGAGGCAGCCGAGTGCAGCCAGCACGCCGATTACTGCGGACAGTCGCTCACGATGCTTACCGCCAAGCCACTGATCGAGGAAGATCACCAGAAACAGTGCGGTCAGCACAAAATCAAGTCCGGTGGTGTCGAACGGCAGATGAGAACCGATAATGCCGCCAGCCGTGGCGCCAATCACCCAATAGCACTGATTCAGCGCGGTCACCCAGAAATAGAACCAGCCGCGGTCCACGGTGTCGGGAATATGGGCAGTGGAATTCACGGCATAGGTTTCATCACACATGCCGAAGATCAGGTACGGGCGCTTCCAGCCAAGGCCCTTGAACCGACCGAGCATCGACAATCCATAGAACAGATGGCGGGCGTTCACCATCAGGGCCAAAAGGAAGCCGGCTAACGGATTGAACGCGGACAGCAACAGGTTCACGGTGACGAACTCCATCGAACCGGCGAAGATGAACGCGCTCATACACATGGGCCATACGAACGAGAAGCCCTTGGTGCCCATCAGAATGCCGTAGGAGGCGCCGAGGAACAGGAAGCCCAGGCAGATGGGCACGGTGAGCGGGAACGCGGCCTTGAACGCTGCAAGGCGCTTGCCGGGGCGTTGGGGGAGCGTTGCGGTTGCGACAGGTGTTGATTCGGCTGATGCTGTGTGTTCCTGTGCCATACGTTTCCCCGCTGTGATTGTTCGGATGCGCCGGCTGTTGTGCTGCGCTCGCGATGGTGGGCTAACCGTGACCGGCTCGCTGCATCGGGCAGGCATAACAACTGCACATGAGGGCTATAGGAACTTTTGTGGTGTTTATACCCGGGGTTTGGCCTTGTGCGAGTAGGCGTGTCGGGGTGTTATTTTTCCCGGCGGGAAAATAGGGGCGTTCCGGTGGTGGGCTGGGTCTATGAGAACG
>NZ_JAFEJU010000007.1 GCF_018555455.1 Bifidobacterium colobi
CGGCAGTCTCGCTCGCGGGCGAGCACGCGGACGGCGTGGACCACGCGTGGATCGCCGGTGGCACCGGCGTGGTCGCCCCCGCCACCGCCGACGCCATCGCCGACAAACTCAACCTCACCGTCAAATAATGACAGAGGTTTGCTGGCGGCTTGTTATAAGCAAGCCGCCAGCAACAATTATCTTTCACGCTATGCTTGTAGCTTATGGGTATGCGAACGATAATCCGCACGTGGATTTGGGAATCAAAGAATAAACTGCGTCGAACGATGACACATCTCTTCCGACGTCTTACTGGCAAGCAACGCATCATTGTTTCTCTAACTTCTTATCCGCCTCGTATGGCTACTATCCATGAGTCAATCAGGTCGATTCTGGCTCAGAAGACCTTGCCTGACAAAATAATCTTGTGGCTTTACGAAGGCGATTTCCCTAACCGCGAGAAGGATTTACCTGGAACACTTACTCATTTGCTTGCCCATGATGTGCAAATTCGTTGGGTCAAGGAAGATTTGAAGCCTCATAAGAAATACTACTGGGCGCTTCAAGAGTTTACTCATGATTTGGTCATCACCTTCGATGATGACATGATTTACCCGAATACGTATATTTCCGAATTGATGGAAACGCATTGCGCCCATCCTAGTGCAGTGGTATCAATTCGCACCCATCTGATTACTTTTAATGCAGATGGCTCGCTAAAGCCATATAATGACTGGATCTTTGAGGCGCCAGCACATTGTTCGTCACTGTTGAATAGGCCTTCAATGCGGTTGTTTGGGACAAATGGCGCTGGTACTTTGTTCCCCCCTCGAATTATGCCCGCAGCAACTTTTGATATGGAGGCAATTCGTAGGACAGCGCTCAGAGCTGATGACATTTGGATAAAGGTAATGCAGGTTGTAGGCAGAGTCCCTGTTGTCGCCGCGACTTCGAACCAAGTGATTTCTTTGACTTCGGCTGATCAGGCGCGAGCCGAGAATCGTATTGGTTTTGTGCCTGGTTCTCAGGAGGAAGCGTTGTGGAGCTCGAATAGCGAAGGTGGTAATGATGAAGTCATTGCCAAGGTGCTCTCATATCCTTCTGTCAAAGCTGCGTTAAATGGTGATTTTGAACAGCTTGTTCGTGATGATGATCTTGATAACTTCCTGCATTGATTATT
Organism: Bifidobacterium colobi; assembly: GCF_018555455.1. GTDB lineage: Bacteria > Actinomycetota > Actinomycetes > Actinomycetales > Bifidobacteriaceae > Bifidobacterium > Bifidobacterium colobi. The sequence goes on from NZ_JAFEJU010000007.1 coordinate 1,160, forward strand.
GTCCCTCGACGGAATGTCTACTTTCGTCAAAAGGGATTGTGTCGTTTACCCCACCCCATAAAATTGGCGTGATTAGTGAATGCTGTGCTGCTGGAAGGCTGCACCCAAAAAACGTGTGTAGGATAGGACGCTCGTGAAGCAATTCGTCAATAGACTTCAAAACCGTTACCACTACGCATTGGTGGTGTTTAAAGAGTTGGTGAAGACCAACTTTAAGCTACGCTATCAGGGATCGTTCCTTGGTGTGTTGTGGTCGGTGCTCCAGCCACTGATGCTGTTCGCGGTGATGTATGTGGTGTTCGTCAAGTTCCTGAAGTTCTCCGACGGTACACCGACGTTCCCCATCTCCTTGTTATGCGGTACCTGCCTGTGGCAGTTCTTTGCGGAATCCACGGGCATGGGCATGCGTTCCATTGTTGATCGTGGCGATTTGCTCCGCAAAATCCACTTCCCGAATTACATCATCGTGGCTTCCACCACCATGGGATCAATGATTTCTCTGGCCATTAATCTGGCAGTGGTGATTCTGTTCGGCACCTTTGCCCACGCGCATTACACCTGGCGTGTGCTGCTGGTGATCCCGAGCATTATCCAGCTGTACGCCCTCTCTCTTGGCGTAGCGCTGCTGCTTGGCTCGTTGTATGTGTATTTCCGCGATATTGGGCATATCTGGGAAGTGCTGCTGCAAGCACTGTTCTATGCCACTCCTATTATCTACCCGATTTCCATGGTGATTGATCGTGGCTATGGTTGGGCAGCCAAGGTTATGATGCTTATGCCGGCTACGCAAACGATTATGGATATTCGCCATAATCTGATTTCCCCTGAATATGTGCCTACCGTCTGGCAGATGGTAAACAACAAGTGGCTGTGCCTGCTGCCTTATGTGGCTTCTGTATTTATTCTTTGGCTGGGCATTCATGTGTTCCGCAAATATAGCGCTAAGTTCGCGGAGGTACTCTGATGACTGATTCTGAGAAGAATGTGGCAGTAACTGCACCTCAGTCCACTGAAGACAATCGTCCTGTAGTGCTTAAGGTCGAGCATGTGGCCAAGTATTTCCGTCTGCCTACGGAACAGGCTACCGGCTTGAAGATGGCTTTCTTGAATTGGACGCGTGGTATCAAGGGCTACACCGAGCAGCATGTGTTGCGCGATATCAATTTCGAGGTGCATCAGGGTGATTTCTTTGGCATTGTGGGCCGCAATGGTTCCGGCAAGTCGACTCTGCTGAAGATTATCTCCCAGATTTACAAGCCCGAAAAAGGCAAGGTTACGGTTAACGGCAAGCTCGTGCCATTCATCGAACTTGGCGTGGGCTTTAACCCTGAGTTGACCGGTCGTGAGAACGTGTACCTGAACGGTGCCCTGTTAGGCTTCACTCGCGAGGAAATCGATGCGATGTACGATGACATCGTGGATTTTGCTGAGCTTGGCGAGTTCATGGATCAGAAGCTCAAGAACTATTCCTCTGGTATGCAGGTGCGTCTTGCATTCTCCGTGGCCATCAAAGCACAGGGCGATATTCTGGTTCTGGATGAGGTCTTGGCTGTGGGCGATGAAGCATTCCAGCGCAAGTGCGATAACTTCTTTGCGCACATCAAGCAGGATCCTACCAAAACAGTCATTCTGGTGACCCATGCTATGGATGCTGTAAAGAAATACTGCAATAAGGCCATCCTTATTAAAGACGGCGAAATCATTGTGTCCGGCAACAAGAATGACGTCGCCGACCAGTACACACTAGAGAACCTGAAAACCGCAAAACGATCTGAGACTGAGCAGCCTGTCAACGGTCAGTATCCGGCCGGTCTTAGCGAGCGTGTGCCGCGGTTGGAAGTTCGCCCTGAAAGTACTCCGCTGATCAAGACCCGGGAGCCATTCCGGTTCTGTGTTGACTATGAGTTCAATGAGGACGAAGAATTCTATCTTACGGTTACGCTATTCGATATGACTCGTGGCGGCATTATTTGTGACTCGGCTGCCGACTTGCGACAGACGAAACGTGGACGCCAGACTGCCACGTTTGAGCTGCCTCTTGACGCCATTTGCAACGGCGATTATCGCATCACTGCTCAGTTGCGCATTCTGCCGGATCCAGATGATGTGCAGTCCAACCAGCAGCTGGCATACACGGATGAAACTCGCTCCTGTGATTTCGCGTTGCGCATCTCTGGCAATAACGGTTACGCATTGCTCAACAAGAACACGATGCAGGTAAAGCAGCTGGTCTAAGCACAGTCGGTCCAATTGCCCAAGGGAGAATGGCCTGGTTGTTCTACATAGGGGTGGAACAACCAGGCCATATTCTTGTCTGACTATGTTACTCAATATGTCCATTCCCTCCGTGGTATGGGGATAATGTTGAAGCGTCCTGATTATTGTTCCGTCTCTGCGGCGAGACGGTTTTGCCATCTGTGTTTGTAATACTTGCTCTCAGCCTGCCCAATGTCCTGTAGTTAAGAGAGGCATATAGGACACTTCGAGTTATATCACGAGACTCATCGCATTGTCGCGTACTTCCAGCTCGTCGATCGGCTGAAAGGTCCTGTTGCGGCAAGGACAGGTACGATGAGCCGCACGGTGGGAACCCGCGTTGAACACGTTCGTCATCACTTTTGCAATCGCTTGGCAGACGATAGGCGCTGAAAAAGAAAACCACCAGTTACACATTTAATGGGGCAACACTGTGGATTGCTTCAAACAAGCGAAAACCTTAAACGGGTTCAAATGGGGACACGTTAGGATTGAAGGGGACTGTCTCAGAAAGAATATATCCTACGAATGCGTGCACATATAAGAATGGGAGTTTGAGCTGATGCCAGAGAAGCAGGTCGATTCAGCGAAGCGGACGCTTACGGTGATGATTCCTTGCTATAACGAGCAGGAATCCTTGCCGATTTTGTTTGAGCGTATGGATGCTCTGGTGGCGCAAGGCTCGCAGCATGACCTTGACTATACGCTACTGTTCGTTGACGATGGGTCGAAAGACGATACCCGCAAACTCATCAAGGAATATGCGAAGCAGCACCCCTATGTGGAGTATATTTTCCTTTCCCGTAATTTCGGTAAGGAAAAGGCCATGTTTGCAGGTATTGAGAACGTACATACGGATGGCTTGGTGATTATTGACGCTGATTTGCAGGATCCGCCAGAATTGATTCCTCAAATGGCGGAGTTGTGGCGTCAGGGTTATGAGGATGTATACGCGCGTAGGCGTTCGCGCGAAGGTGAGAGCTGGCTGAAGAAAGCCACGAGCTGCTGGTACTACGATTTGCTGCAGCGGGTCTCCGGAGTGACCATTCAGAAGGATACAGGCGACTTCCGCTTGCTTGATCGCAAGTGCGTGGATGCGTTGAAGCGTTTGGATGAGTCGGAGCGTAATTCCAAGGCTCTGTTCAGTTGGATTGGCTTTAAGAAGATTGAATTCCTATATGACCGTGACAGGCGTGTGGCGGGCAAGACGAAGTGGAATTATTTCAAACTGTTCCATCTGGCCATGGACGGCATTACCAGTTTTACTACCTTGCCATTGAAGATAGCTACATGGTCCGGCATGGTGGTTTCGGTTATAGCCGTCATTTATGCCATGGTGATTCTGATTAAAACCTTGGCCTTTGGCGTGGATGTGCCTGGTTATGCTTCCACGATGGTCGTGGTACTGATTCTGGGCGGGATTCAACTGCTGAGCCTTGGTGTCATCGGTGAATACTTGGGGCGTATTTTCATGCAGACCAAGCATCGCCCGAATTACTTGGTGGAAGAGTCGAAACTAAATGATAATTAGCAAGAAGTCATCATGGCAATTTGTTGTGCCTGTTCTGTTGGGGATGCTGTTCGGCATTTGCACATTTGCTAGCTATAATAATGGTCAAGTTTCATTTCTGGCTCCGTCACTTTATTTTCTGATGGTGCTATTCGCTGTACTATTTTGCACGGTTTTCATACTGTTTGAGCGCTATCTTAGCGAAGATGGAAATGTCTACCACTCCAGACGCTTCGATGAACCATGGCCTTGCCATAATGCGGTTGGATTATTCCTGCGCCGCGTGCTCCCACTGAAGTGGTCAATAAAAAATGTGGCTTTGAGCTCTGGAATAATTCTTGTTTTCTGGCTCCCATATATTGTTTTAGCTTACCCCGGTATCTATTGGTGGGATACAACACTTCAAATCGCTGAGTTCTTCTCCGTGCCTCGTGTACTTTGGGACCAGCATCCATTTATGGATTCAATCGTGTTCGGCTTTTTCGCTAAGATCGGCATTCGCTGTTGGGGCAATGCGTTTGCCGGGTTGTATATGTTCATTATCTTGCAATGCGTTGCTGCAGCGATTGCTCTAGCCATGGTTGCTATTGCTTTATCGGATTATTCTGTGAGCTGGTTTTGGAGAATAACCTGTCTTCTATTCTTTGCCATATGGCCGGCCTATCCAAGAATGTTCACCACGGTAGCCAAAGACACGGTGTTCTCACCAATTTTGGTGATTTTTGTCATCATGTTCTGCTCGTTGATGAAATCACAAGGGGAAAAAATACGGCAATGGCGGTTTTCGTTGCCATTTCTGTTGGTTTGCATAGGAATGTGCGTCACTAGAAAAACCGGTGTGTATATCGTGCTCGGAAGCATGATACTTCTCGTGTTTTCGAAATTCGCAGCGAAAATCAAGGCGTGGTGTGTGGCATTCGGCGTTGCCGTGTTCCTGCTTTGTTCGGTAGCGATTCCTGCAGTGGCGTACCCTACGTTGCATATTCTCCCAGGCCTCAAGCAAGATGCATGGTCCTTGCCAATTCAGCAATTGGCAAATGCTGTTGTACAGAATCCGGATTCTTTCAGCGATCATGAAAAGGAGATAATTCAACAGTATTATGCGCAGGATATTCCAACTTTAGAGAAGAACTACTCATTTGTGGCAGCTGATCCCGTAAAGGGTCCGGTGACAATGAACGGACAACAGGAGTTTGTTTCCATTTGGGCTACACATTTCTTCACTAATCAGCAGGAGTATATGAGCGCATTTGCCGGATTGGCCGCCGGATGGTTCTCATTCCCTATCCCTGCCCAATCGATATATGATATCAACGCATATATCAATATCCCATACAATTCCGAACACCATTATGAGGGCATTGAACCGCTCCCTCGATGGTCTTCACATACGCTTGGCGAAAAAACCATTCCTCATTTGGAGACCATCGTCACTCAAATCCCAATCATCAATGTGCTCAGCAGCAAGGCTTTGTGGGGTTCTATACTGCCGTTCCTTTGCCTTTTCCTGGTATTACGCAAACGTTCCGATAAGCGGAGCAATGCTGTCTGCTGCCTTATGCCTTTGCTGCTGACTGTGGCTACGCTATATGTGGGACCGACCTCGCTCTATCAAGAGGGAACTCGGTATGTGTTTCCGATTTTATGCGCCATGCCACTATGGCTGGCTATTTCCATCAAATCGATAGACCCCGGAGACGATATAAGCTGAGGAAGAGCTGATTTGCGCAGGCTATAGCGTGGTTTCAATGCGATAGCGTGGGCGATGCTTTGATTCCATATATATTTTGCCTACGTATTCGCCAACTATGCCGAGCGAGACCATGATGAGCCCTCCAATGAGCCACAGCGAGCACATCAGCGATCCCCAGCCGGCGACTGTATGACTTTGACCAAGTGAAGCCAGCACATAGATGAACATCGCAATTGCAACGAGGATGGAGAGCAAACCAGCTCCGGTGACGAAACTGAGGGGTTTTGTAGAGAATGACGTAATACCTTGCAGCGCGAAGGAAATCATCTTCTTGAGCGGATATTTCGATTCTCCTGCTTCGCGCTCGCCTCGTTCGTAGTACACCTTGCTGGTGTTGTATCCAAGTGTTGGCACGATGCCGCGTAGGAACAGGTTGACTTCGTGATATTCGCTGAGCGCATCCAGCGCTTCATGACTCATCAGACGATAGTCTGCGTGGTCAGGAATGGTTTCTGCGCCCATCCATTCGAAGATCTTATAAAAAGCTTCCGCGGTATTGCGCTTGAACCACGTATCCTTCTTGCGCGCCGAACGGACACCGTAGACAATCTCATCTCCATTACGGAAATTCGCAATGAACTCGTCTACGGCGTTTACGTCATCCTGCAAGTCAGCGTCCATGGAAATCGCGGCATCGCAGCCTTGAGCACGAGCTGTCATGAGACCTGCGAATAAAGCGTTCTGATGGCCTCGATTGTGAGCCAGTTTCACTCCGCCGAACAACTGTTCGTTGGAGTTATGCAGACGCTGAATAATCTTCCATGTGCCATCTTTCGATCCGTCATCTACGAATAGAATACGGCTTTTGCTGCTTATCGTACTGTTGTTGATAAGAGTGTCGACTTTGGTGCAAAGCACGTCCGCGGTATGTGCCAACCCTTCTGTTTCGTTGTAGCAGGGGAGCACGAAATAAATGATGGGAGACGATGCTGCTCTCTTATCGGTATTCACGGCATTTGCCACACTCATCATTCCTTCTTAACAATCGCGTTCGTTACTTCTAGCTATACACACAGTATGCCAGCTGACTGTCCCCTAACAAGATAGTATTGATGATTGATTTTGCCTCTTACACTACTGGTATCCGATATCTCACTATGTCAACAGGGAGCAATGAGCGAGGGATGATTCACACCTTGAAGAAAGCTGATGCGAAGCAGTTCGTTGCATGGCTGGCTAAGGTGCGCCAGTGCAAGTGGTTCCGGTATCGAGGCTGGCTATACGCGTTATCCGGAATGTTGACTTTCCTCATGCTGTGCGTGGTTTGCTATGTTAATCACATTGCGCCGTTCCATGACGGAACGTATTCCCTCGCAGTACAGGATGCTGATTTTCAATATCTTGATTTCTTTGCTTATTACAAGGATTTGTTGGCCGGAAAAGCAAGCCTTGGATATGATTTTTCCAAGGGTCTTGGCGGCGGAATGATTGCCGTTTTCGCCTATTACCTGTGTTCTCCGCTGAATGTGCTGGTTGTTTTCTTCCAGAAATCACAGTTAGCGGTTTTCTATGATGTATTGGTCATCATCAAGCTATGCCTTGCGGCTATATTCATGTCGATATTCCTTGATTTGCGCTTCGAACGCAAATTAAGCAGATTGTATATTTTGATATTGTCAGTCAGCTATGCATTCATGCAATACAACATGCTGCAGGCACGCAATGTGATGTGGCTGGATGGCATGTATATGCTACCGCTCTTGATGCTTGGCGTATATCGCGTTGTTCGTAAACAGGACGGGCGTTTGTTGGCGGTAATGGTTTTCCTGACCATTGTTTGTAATTGGTATACCGCGGCAATAGACGGTCTTTTTCTTTGCCTGTGGGGTATTGCCGAAGTGGGATTCTATTATCAAGATTTCGCAAGCAAGGGTACGTGGCTCAATATCGGCAAGGACATTTTACGTTTTTGTGTGAGCGGACTCATCGGCATTGGATGCAGTTCGTTCCTGTTGGTTCCGGCGTTTTTGAAGATGCGTGGTGGCAGAGGAACGATTGATCGCTCATTCCTGACCAATGCATTTTTTGGCAACCCTCTGAATGATGCTCGCGGTTTGCTGTATTACCATCATCAATCATATTTAGGGCAATCCTCACTGTATGCAGGCGTATTTGTTGTAATTGGCTTTGTGGCATTTTTCTTGTCGAAAACCATTGTTTTGCGAGAGAAGCTGCTTATTGCGTTGGTATTCGGGGTGTTGGAACTGTCGTTCCATTGGCAGCCATTGTATTTTTTGTTCTCGCTATTGAAGGATGCCTCCAGCTATTGGTATCGATACTCGTATCTGGCTGTAGCTGTCGCAGTTTTCGCCATGGCCATGTTTTGTCTGCATGTTGGTGAAGGGGAAAACCGTGCAGTGATATTCCGTTCCATTGCTGTTAGCTCGCTGATTCTTTTCATCGTGACATTGAACAGTGATTCGGACACAAAGAACATGATGATGTTTGTTCTTGCCATGGTTATTGTGGGATCACTGTTGTCTCTGACTGTGGTGAATTCCAATCGACCAGCAGTTCGTAGTGTGTGTGCTGTTGTTCTGGTATGCGCTTGCGCAGGCGACCTGGCATATAGTGCGCATGCAGATTTTCGGATGGAGACCTTGCAAACGGCGCATTTTCACTCTTATGTGGAGCAGACCCAGCAACAAATTGAGGCCATCCAATATGCTGACGGCGGTTATTATCGCATTAACCAAACTTCAAACCGTGAAATGGCTGAAGGCAATCTTACGGCGAATATGAATGAAGGCCTTGCTTATAATTACAACCCAATTTCCGTATACACTTCCGATCCCGATGAGGGCCAGAGGAATTTTCTAGACAAGGTAGGATACCGGAAAAACGGAGACAATTTCAACGTCGTCAATGATTCCATTCTTGGTGCAGATTCGCTGTTGGGCGTGAAGTATGTGCTGTCTCAATATCCGATTGAAGGTCTGGAACAATTAGATATTCCCAAGGCGGACGGCAAAGCGGTATATCGCAATCCATATGCTCTTCCGCTGGCATTCTACGGCAATGATGCTCCGACTGAGGAGATGAGCGCTGAGAACGAATTCGAATACCAGAATGCTCTGTTCTCTCAACTGATGGGTGAGAAGACGGAGCTGTATGTTCCTGTCGCTTCAGCCCGATCTCAAGAAAACGGGAAAACGATATACGCGTTGTCTGGGTATGATGCGAGTTCGCCTTTGTATGGTGTGGTGCATAATGTGCCTGCGGCCTCAACAATCACTATGGCAGATGGCACGGTTCGAAAATATTCGCAGTGGCTGGCTCCTGGAGTGGTGTTTATTCCCCACCATGGAAACACTACAACACTGACGTTATCCATGGATGGTGGTGGCGAAGTTCCACAACAGGATGGCGCGTTATTCTATGCGCTTGATCTTCAGGAGCTTCACCGATTTTCCAGTCGTCTTACCAGTAAGACTCCGACAATTAATTCTTTTAACGATGGGTATGTACGTCTTACTGCCGAAGGCGAAGGCTCAAGGAATGAGGTTATTACCACGATTCCCTATGATGCCGAATGGATCATTACAGTGAATGGTAAGCAGGTTCAGCCGCATGTTGTTGCCGGCGCATTCGTTGGCATCCCTCTTGAAGATGGCCGCAATGATATTACTATGCAATACCACATTCGAGGTGCTGTTCCGGGGGCGGTTATTACCCTGCTCAGCATTATTACAGCATGTTTATTGCTGGTAGTTCGCCGTCGTGCGCACAATCGGAGGAACATCAATTGGGCGCGTACACTGGTTTCGACAGAACGGAATAATTGAGACGAACGCAGTGAGAGAGTATTGCAAGAAGGTGGTTATTAATCATGATGTCTAGCAGCGATAGGCGTGATTCATTGCGGTGGATTGGTGTGGTTGGCCGCTCACTGCAATCATCTTGGAAGATGCTGATAACACTGTTCGCAGTGTCTGGCGTGATTGCTGTGCTGCTTTTTAGCAATATGGCGGTGCTCTATTCGGCAAAAGAATATCCTTCACACAATATTGCCATTGAACAGTTTTCGGCTATTCCGAGCTCCTCTGGCGAGAAGTCGGGGATCACTGTCGATAAGCAAGGCATACATGTGCCTGCGCAGGGTGGAGATGTGCAGTTGCATGATTTGGGCTACAAGACCAAGACATTGCATCTTGAATCGCAAGCTCACGATTCCGTTTATGCGTCTGGTAGCGTATCTATCTGCGATGCTTCCAATACTGCAGGGCGAGGCAATCCATGCGATCGTGCCAGGTTAAATAATTATGCGTTTGCTGATAGTTTCCGTCTATCGCCGCACGGCAAGCACAATAGTGCAGTAGTCCGCTTCAACAGCACTGGCAATGTACAGGGCATGCTGTTGCATTTCAACGAAACCACTGCTCCATACACTATTACCTCTATTACGGCGAATCCGGCCACGCATTTTACCGTAAGCATTGCAAAGTGGCTGCTCACATATGTGTTGCTTGTTGGCATATATTGCATTGTGAAATCTCGTGCGTATGCCGTTGTGTATGACTGGGATAACCGTTCTCATAATATCGGTTTCGCGGTCATGACCGCGGTGTGCATGCTTATCCCTTTGGTCATTCGGTTCGTTGTATATCGCTCAAGCGGCATGTTGGTGCAGTTCCCCTCCAACACGGGGGATCAATATGCTTTGCAGCTTGAGGCTTGGAAGCAAGGATCGCTATCGTTGGTGCAGCAACCTCCGAAGGATTTGCTCCAGCTTGATAATCCATACAGTCTTGCATCTCGAGTCATGTTGCCTGATTCAGGACTTTACGATGTGGTGTTGTTTAACGGAAAATACTGGACCTATTTCGGCGTAACGCCATTGTTGCTCGTGTATCTTCCGTTTAACGCATTATTCCCCAACAGGTTGCCGGCGGATCTTACGGTTACCACCATATTTGCATGCGGTGCAGCGTTGTTCTTATGCCTTGCAGTTCGCGAGCTACTTGCCAATTGGAAAATTCGTCCGAATTATTTGCTTCTGCTATGCTCTCTGCCGGCTCTTTGCGCAGGTAGCTTGATTTACTTTATTCAGTCATGCTCTGCAGTGTATTACATTCCGTTGCTTTGCGCGATTATGTGCGCAAGCATGTTTATATTTTTCGGCTTGCGTGCATGCCGAGCCAATCGGCAAATCATACGAAGTGTTTTATTTGTTTGCTCCGGAATTGCTTTGGCTCTCCAGCTGGGATCCCGACCGAACTCACTTATTGGAACGGTGTGCTTTATGGCACCATTGTTTATCGGAGTATTGCTGGACAAACAGCGTAAGATGCGAGGCAAGCTCATTGATGCCGGTTCATTCTTGATTCCCACCCTTCTCGGATTTGCGGCCCAACTGTGGTATAACAAGCTGCGATTCGGTTCCTTGTTCAATTTTGGCAATAAGTTACAGGTTACTATTGATGATCTACGCGATAACGCGCTGACTTTCGATCCGATGAAACTGAAGGATATGATTCTGGATTTCTTCCTTTTGCCGTTCAAAGTCAGTCCGGATTTCCCCTATATTTCCTATCAGACCAGCATTGGTTCCGGCTATGGAAACTACGCGTATCTCCATTACATGTTCGGCATTGGCATGATTCCATTGGTATGGTTTGTGTTTGCAGCATTTCGCAAAGTAGGACGGGTATGCAATGAGAAAGCCATGGTGCATTCAGGGCTGGTGGGCTGCCTGGTGCTTACCTACATCAATTACGCAATTGCCGGCAGCATCTTCCGCTACTACTGTGACTTCCTGTTCATTCTGCTGCTTATAGCGGTTATGGCCATGCTTCGCACGGTCCACCCAAACAATGAGTCGCAGGAAACCTCATTCAGCTTGTATGTTCCAGCAATCATTGTGTGCGTAGCAACGGTTATCATCGGTCTGCTGCTGGTATTCAGCGATCATCCGGAACTGGTCTCTATGGTGAGTAACGCTAATCCAGATTTGTATGTTGCATTGTCTTATTTCTTTGACTTTGCGTTAGGTGTTTGAGTTGCAAGCATGGCAATCCATGTGTGCGCAGGTCAAGCAATCCTGCTGCTGCATAGGGCAGCAGCAGGATGAAATACGGCAACACATAATCCGATTTTGCTTCCCAAATAGTATGGAAAGCAAAGCCGCCAAGGACTATCAAGATAAGGGCAAGCTGTTCAGGCTTCCAGTGCTTGCGATGCATCCATAATGCGAATGCGGCTCCGATATAAATCAAGGATTGTATAATATCGCACCATAGTGTGTAGGCTGCACGTAAGACTCCTTGGTGGAAACTGCTCTGCAATATGGAGTCTTTGTCGAGTGCCTTACTGTCTTGCCCGCCAAACACCGTCCACAATGATTCAAAGGTCGGTTCAGCCCATTGGGTGATTTCCTTGTGTGCATAGAACCTGAGGGCAGTGGCTGGGTGTTGCGCGAAGAATTCGGCACGCTGACGAATAACCTCTCTGGCAAGTTGGTCCACGATTTCTGGATCGTTGTTATGCTGAGCGTATTGTTCGGTGAAGTATGGGTTGTACCATCCCGGAGCAAGGGGGGAGTCCTGCATGCCAATGGCAATCCATGCGATCTTTGGCTCAGCTTTATCAAAAGAAATGCCGGTTTGTGAGGAGACAATCGCCGTTGGCAGTGTGGAAGCTGCTACATAGAGTATTGCGCATGCTAATGCGGCAATACTATGCATGAGCTTCTTAGTGGTCAAGGTGAGTGCAATCCAAGTGATTTCAATGCCAATAAGATAAATCATCCCATTAGGCTTGAACCAAATAGCGATGAAAAGGAACAGGGCGCATGCTATGCCATAAAGCGCTAATCGGGAAGTTTTTTTAGTCTGGGATGCATATTGCTGCATGAGACAGGCAAGCAAACAGAATGCTACTGATGGGATATTGCCGTATACGAAATTCGAGAAGAAGATAAACGGCAGGAAAGCCATGCATAGTACTGCGCAGATCACGACGATGCGCTGAGAAGCAAACATCATTTCAGTAAGTTTGAGCAGCGAGCCAAGCGCAATGGCAACCATTGCCGCGTTGAAAAGCCGAACCGCAGTCCAATTGGAGAATCCAAATAGCGAGCCGAATCCAGCGTAGAACAGCACGTAACCATTCTGATGGGGGAATTGTTGCATATACGTTGCCAAAAAAGGCTGGTAGTTATGCTTTGCCAGTTGTTCGCCGTACCAAGCTACAAATAATTGATCTGAGACGGGCGGCAGGTTGACGATTGCCGACCAAAGTGTGCCTACTATCATAGAATAGGCCGCTACCACTCGGATGACCGAGTGGGTCTTTATTTCAGGAATTGTCCATTTCTGGTAGTGAATCCATAAGAGCAGCAGGAGAATGCTGCAGATTGAAGAGACAATTGCGCAGACGTGAGAAGGCAAGGGCGTTTCCGCATATGTCTTCGGGAAAACGAAGGTGAAACATAGTGCGGCAATGCACAGAAGACTTACAATCACCAAGCTGAGGTAGGCGATGAACGATGTTCCATATCGTGTTGTTCGATGAAGCCATCCTGCAGAATTGGTAGTTGTGAGGTCACGCATAACTGTCATATTAACGTAGAACATGACCTTGCGGATGGCGGCTTAGAGATATCGTGCATTATAGTTGGTGGCGGCGATTCTGTTGGAGCCGAGAAGACGGTGTATAAGAAAGAGTGTTGCTGTGCTGCATGACGTAGAGCGTTTGAGAAAAGTGAACGAATCAAAGTATTGGATTGCGGCTACATGGGTGTGCAGTATTGTCGTCACCTTTATTACTCTTTTGCCCATTGGGCGAGAAAAGGGCGATGACACCAACTTCGCTATTTGGATTAGTCAGTCGTCGAGCCCCGCCCATTGGGTGTGGGAACGCTATTTGAACTGGTCTGGACGTGTCTTTTCCGAGTCTGCTGCAGCAGTGTTTATTCCACTTGATCAAATGTGGTGGCGTATAGCGGATGCTTTGATGGTCGCGTTGCTGGTGTATTCAATCATTCGCCTTGTGTCCGACACTATGACTGTTTCTGCTGTGCTGATGGGCTATGCGGGAATCTGGCTACTGCCACCGCAAATGATGAAAAACGCCGTGTATTGGGTTGCCGGATCGTTTGCCTATTTGTGGCCGTCGGCATTGGCTCTTTTCTCCGCCATATTGCTTATGGACATTTACAAAGGGAAACCTACTCGCTATTGGGGCTGGCGCATTCCTCTGGTGTTCTTGGCATCTTTAGGCGTGGAACAAACCGGCTTGTGCTTGTGTGCTTTTGGTGCAGTTACTGTGTTGGTTGTATGGCTCAGACAGAAAACTGTATCGGTTCCAGCATTGGTCTTTACGGTTGTTGCAGCTATCGGTGTTGTTATTGAGCTGGTTTCCCCTGGATCGCATCTCAGGACGATTAGCGAAGCCAACTATTGGTATAAGGAATTCCCCACACTTTCAGTATCTCGCAAGGTTGTCCGCGGTGTGATATGGCAGACTTATTCCACAACTAAATATTTGCTGCCAATTATTGCGGTGATGGCGATTGGGCTACTGGTTGCTATGGCACGAGACCTCAAGCGGTCGGAGTCTATTGAGTTAGAGGGGATGAGCGCCAGAACCAGTGCAGTGGTAGTTAACTGCATGTGCGTGCTCACTGCAATGCTGGTAATGATCATGTGTCTAGATGCCACAGGTACACGAAAAATGCTCATGCATTTTTACGGTGGCGGACCTCGAATCATTATCGCCTACCTATTCTGGGGCGTATTATTCACGGCTTGGGCTCTCATAGTGGTGCTGTATTCACATTCCCCGAAATTTACTGCGTTGATGCTGCTGGCATGTATCGCAGCGACGGCAGTGATGTATTTCTCTCCCACTATCTATGCATCCGGCGTTCGATCGATGTTTGCGTCAAGCCTCATGCTCATCATGCTGATTCATATTGCTCGCCTTGAGCATCCGCATCGGTTCTGGTATTGGATTATCGGCCTGCCAGCTGCGCTCAACTTTGTCCATTTTGTACTCGGGTTGTGGGGAGCCAGCCTGTGATGGGCTGTTGCGGCATATTAATCTGGGAATAAGTTTGAAGTGGTTGGTTTGTGTTCAGTCTCACGGCGGAGATGGAACACAAACCAGCCACTTCGGTTTCCATCGTTTGTGCGCTATGTTGAGACATTTCGGCTCCTTAGAATTGTGATATATTATCCATTGCCGTTGGATATGATTTTCAAATTAGAGGATCTTTGTAAGTGACGCATGATCTTAAGGCAGAACGAGAATTGACAAATATAACACAAGCATGGCTGGAATCGGTAACTATGAATAAGCGCCGAATAGTAATTACAGCAATAATTATTGCTATTGCTGCGGTTTGCGGTACAGTGTTCGCTATTTCGGTTGTTCCGGCACTGCAGGAGTCTGTGTTCGGGCTGATTACTGACGCTGTGCAAAGGAAACGTATCGTAGTGATTCGCGCTTTGATTGCGTCCACAGTGTTCGCGCTCGTATTGTTCTGTTGCGTGTTCGGTCCAAGCAAGGTGGGACGGCTGCTGCACCGGTACCGTTTTGCTGCTGGTGCTGCTGTAGTATTTGCTGCGGTGGCGTTGAATATTAGCGGTTCTTCGCTTGGCATGTGGAACTTCTGGCTCGGGCATGATATGGCATCAGATGTGGTTTGGGGTACGCCACGGGCATTGAGAACTGATGAATATGTGGTCACTACTCCCTTCGCTTTCGCTCAAAGCTACACGGGTTATAGCTATTTCAATAATCTGTTCGGGAATAAACCGGCTGATATGTTCATAGTCAAGGATGCGCCTGTATGGACGTTTGCGGAGATTTTCAGACCTTTTCACTGGGGGTACCTTATTCTTGGTAGTTCCCGAGGTCTTGCATTCTATTGGTCGGGTAGGTTGGTGGCGCTTTTCCTTGCGTCGTATGAGTTCTTCCTTTGTGTTACGAATGAGAATGGCAAGCAGGAGCATCAAGGTGTTGCCGTGCTCGGGGCATCGCTTATTGCTTTCGCTCCGTTGATACAGTGGTGGTATGCAGTGAATTCACTGCCGGAAATGCTGGTGGCGGTATTCGTTTCCATTGTGTGCTTCAATAAATATCTTACTGATACTGGTACGTTGCATCGGACTGTATACGCTGGTGTGATTCTATTGTGCGCAGGAATGTTCGCGTTGACGTTATATCCGGCATGGCAGATCCCGCTTGCATATCTTCTAATTGTATTAATTGCTTACAGTATCGTGAGACAATGGGGAAACATTCATATCAGCCGTAAAGATGTTCTTATTCTTGCAATAGAAGTTATTGTTTTCATTGCTCTCATGGCATCGGTTCTTATAACATCCTGGGATACTATCCAGGTAATGATGCATACGGCATATCCTGGTGCAAGACGCTCCCATGGTGGCGGAAAGAGCCTGTTGGAAATCATTGCGTCGGTTTGCACGCTTTTCCTCCCCTATAAAGAGTGGATTCCCGTTTCTGGAGCTAGTATTTCGAATTCCACTGAAGTATCGGCTTTCATCGATTTGTTCCCGGTTGGTATCGTCTTAGCCATTGCGAATATGGTTAAATCAAAAAAAATTGATGTGCTGAACACAGGCCTTATAACCCTTATTGTGTTCTTTATGACATTCGCATGCGTGGGATTCCCATTGTGGCTCTCTAAAGTGCTCATGCTAACACCGGTCACTTCATCCAGAACCACGGTTGTGCTTGGTGTTGCCAACATCATATTACTAGTACGATCGGTTTCATTGAGGAATTGGGAATGGAATAAACGACTAGTGGCTGTTGCTGCAGTGATATTTGCGATATTGATTGGTGCAGCAAATCACTACACGTACCCTTTGTATGTGGGACGTTTGCTCACTGTCGTTAGCTGCGCCATCACCATTATGCTGATGTTTTCCTTCTTGACCGTTGGGCGACATATCGTTGGTAATATCGCTGCTTCTCTGACGGTCGCAGGTTTAGTTATATCCGGAATGTCTGTGAATCCAATCCAATATGGTACGGCACCTATGACGCAGCAGCCCTTGGTCCAACAGGTCCAGACATTGCAGCGCCAAAACCCCGGCATGTGGATAACCGATGGTGATGAAAGTACACGAATAGCTAATCTACTGGTGGCCAATGGTGTGCAAACATTAAATGCTTTGAAAGTCACTCCAGATTTGACTACATGGCGGAAACTAGATTCAAATAGGAAAAGTGAAAAAATATATAACCGTTATGCCTACATTTCGGTGAAAATACTGGAACATGAAGCCAAGAAACCGTTCGTGCTCCAATACGGAGACGAATTCACTTTGCAGATTACACCAGCGCAATTGGATAAGCTCGGTGTTAAAAATGTGCTATCCACCCAGAAACTTGATCAAATGACCTTCACTGGATATAAGTTTGTGGCTATTGGCAAAACAATCGATGGTCGAACTCCATATCGCTTGGTAAATTACTGATGACGGTGCTATAAAAAGCTGGAGATAAATGAACAACCAATCATCCATTTCACTCTTGTGCAGTCGTGCTAATCATTTCGTTCGAAAAGGTTTTCACATATTCTCGCATGTGAAAGCATCAACATGGGTTCTTGTCGGAGTGCTGCTGATATTAACGGCAATGCGATTGGGTATGTCATTGACAATGCATATGAACTATTCCTATAAAGGAAGCTTTGACGACCAATTGTTGATGAGTTATTCATGGGGATCTCACTTCCATGAAGATAACACGCTATCTTTAGCGAAGGCTCAGGGGTACGGATACTGGCTATTAATCACATGGGCATTGGGTCTAAGTGCCGACATGGCATATTTTTTAGTGTGGGTAGCCGCCGCAGTTGCTGTAGGAGTTGCATTTTGGGTACTTTTCTATAATAGATGGCTAGCTTGTTTTTCCTATGCCTATGTGCTGTGGCATCCGATTGCTTTTGATGGTTGGTTGGGGACTCGTTTATACCGAAATTCGTTATTTCCGCCTCTGATGTTCTTGTTATTGGGCTTGATGCTGATATGGCTTAATTATGGGATTCCCCTTCTTCGGGTGAAAAGCGTGAATGGGGAGGGATGGCCATCGAGCGGGAAAGCACTTGTAGGCTATGCAATACTGGGACTGTTGCTTGGTGCGCCGTTATGTTTAATTTATTTATTGAAAGAAGATTCGGTCTGGTGCGTTCCGCTTTTAGTTGCTATTGTGGCCGTGAAAATTGCGATGGTAGTGCTGAGTCGCACTGCAATCATCAAGAAAATATTGTGTGCCGTTCTTGCTCTATGTCCTTTGATTCCAGTTGTTATAGGTGTAAAAGCCTGCGAAGCAATTAATCAACGGTATTTCGGTGTATCTATGATTAATACTCGCATGGAAGGCGAGGTGGGTGATTTTGTCGCTAAAGTGTATCAAGTAGACAATAAAGACCAAAACATGACTATTTGGACTCCGGAATCATCCATTGATGCGGTATTTAACGTATCTCCAACCTTAAGTAAGAATCCAAAATTACTTTGGTCTGTGAAACACATTATGTTCACATATCCAGATATTAAAAAGAATCCGTTGACGGGAGATTTTCTTACCTGGCAGATTCGATTTGCGTATGATAATACTTTTGGATGGGACAATGAGCGCTCTGTGCAGGATTTTTTCAAGCAGGTCAATAAAGAGATTGATGCAGCCTTTGATGATGGCAGGCTGAAAAAGACAACGAAAATATCTCTCAGCTCAATGCTTGTGCCAAGGAATATCAATGAAATTATGAGTCTTATTGGGTCGGCAAACTATTCGTGGTCTGACTCCGCGGTGATATATTATTATAGATTATCGGGGAAAGGTAATAGTAGCGACAAGGATGACAATAATATTCGAGGTTTGAAGCGCATGCGTGTTGATCCTGGGGATCCCAATCCAGAACCATTCCCTTGGTTCTCATTTGAAGCTTCGAGGCGAGTATCGAGCGTAGATCGTGTTATTTATTCTGTGCTCAATGTGCTGATGATTATTGCTGCCATTGTAGAAACTATTCGACTGATTGCTGGATTAATTCGTAAAATACGTATGCAGGGATTATTGATTTACATCGGGGCACTGGGTTTACTGGCCTATGCATGGGTGTATTGCTTCAGCGTAAATTGGTATACGGAATATCTGCATGATCGGTTTGTAACGTTTTTTTACTCCGGTGGAGTCGCCATTCCTTTGATTGCGGTTCCCCTCATGTTGTTTGTGGGGTTATTGAGTATTCGATGGGTAAATGCGACCTCTTATTCGAAAGGAAATGTGAGGGAAGGATTAATCATTAGTCAGTGACAGGGTTCAAATGAAGATTAAAGATCTGTCCACGGTATGCCTGACGGTATGCTGGGGCGTATGGCTGAAGAACTGTTTACTCCCCATAACATCATTGTGACCGGTGGCTGTGGCTTCATCGGATCGAACTTCGTGCACTACGTGTACAACAACCATCCCGATGTGCACGTCACCGTGTTGGATGCACTCACCTACGCTGGCAACCTGGAGAACATCAAGCCGATTCTGGGCGACCGAGTGGAGTTCGTGCACGGCAACATTTGCGATGCCGAGCTGCTGGATAAGCTGGTGCCGGGCCATGACGCCATCGTGCATTATGCAGCCGAATCCCATAACGACAACTCCATCGCCAACCCGGAGCCGTTCCTGAAGACCAACGTGGAAGGCACGTTCCGTCTCCTGGAAGCGGCACGCAAGTACAACGTGCGCTACCACCACGTGAGCACCGACGAAGTGTACGGCGATCTGGCATTGGATGATCCGGCCAAGTTCACTGAGGAAACTCCGTATCATCCGTCCAGCCCGTACAGCTCCACCAAGGCCAGCTCCGACCTGCTGGTGCGCGCCTGGCATCGCACGTTCGGTATCCGCGCCACCATCAGCAACTGCTCCAACAATTACGGCCCCTACCAGCATGTGGAGAAGTTCATCCCACGCCAGATAACGAACATTCTGGAAGGCGAACGCCCGAAGCTGTATGGCAAGGGCGAGAACGTGCGTGACTGGATTCACACGGACGATCACTCCACCGGCGTATGGACCATTCTGACCAAGGGTCGCATCGGCGAAACCTACCTGATTGGCGCCAACGGTGAGAAGAACAACATCACCGTGCTGCGCATGATTCTGAAGATGATGGGTCAGCCGGAGGACGCATTCGACTGGGTCAAAGACCGCCCGGGCCACGATCGCCGCTATGCCATCGACTCCACCAAGCTGCAGACTGAACTCGGCTGGAAGCCCAAGCACACCGACTTCGAATCTGGCCTGAAGCAGACCATCGAATGGTATACGGAGAACCGCGCGTGGTGGGAGCCGGCCAAGGCCGCCACCGAAGCCAAGTACAAGCAGCAGGGACAGTGAGCGACAACCATGGCATTTGAATTCGAGAAGGAACTGAAAGTCACCGAGACCAATATCCCCGGTCTGCTGGTGTTCGACCTGCCGGTGCACGGTGATAACCGCGGCTGGTTCAAGGAGAACTGGCAGCGCGCCAAGATGCTGAAGCTCGGCCTGCCGGATTTCGGCCCGGTGCAGAACAACATCAGCTTCAACGCCACCAAGGGCGTGACGCGTGGCATCCATGCCGAACCGTGGGACAAGTACATCTCCATCGCGGCCGGTGAGATTTTCGGCGCATGGGTTGATCTACGCCCGGGCAAGAGCTTCGGCCAAGTGTTCACCACGCGTCTGGACCCGTCGAAGGCGATCTACGTGCCGCGCGGCGTGGGCAACAGCTTCCAGGCGCTGCAGGACGGTACTGTGTACACCTATCTGGTGAACGCCCACTGGAGCCTGGAACAGAAGAAGACCTACACGTTCGTGAATCTTGCCGACCCGGAGCTCAACATCCAGTGGCCGATTCCGCTTGAGGAAACCGAACGTTCCGAAGCCGACCTGCATCACCCGATGTTGAAGGACGCCAAGCCCATGGCTCCGAAGCGCACGTTGGTAACCGGTTGCAACGGTCAGCTGGGCCATGCGATTCGTGCCTATGCTGAAGCCCATGATTTGCAGGGCTTTGAGTACACGGATATCGACGAGTTCGACTTCTCCGATCCCGCCGCATACGACCAGTACGATTGGTCCCTGTACGGCACCATCATCAACGCCGGTGCATACACGGCGGTGGACAAGGCCGAAACCGCGGAAGGTCGTCCGATTGCATGGAAGGCCAATGCGCAGGGCCCGGCACTGCTCGCCAAGGTAGCTAAGGACCATCACATTACGCTGGTGCATGTCAGCTCCGATTACGTGTTCGACGGCACTGCCGAACCGCATACGGAAACCGAGAACTTCGCTCCGCTTGGTGTCTATGGCCAGACCAAGGCTGCCGGCGATATCGCCGTGGCGAACGCTCCCGAGCATTACATCCTGCGCTCCAGCTGGGTGATTGGCGAAGGTCATAACTTCGTGAAGACCATGATGATGCTGTCCAACCGCGTAGCCGATCCTGAAGACGGCTTGAACCAGGTGACCGTGGTGGATGATCAGTTTGGCCGACTCACCTTCACCAAGGACATGGCCGAAGCCATCTTCCACCTGCTTGACTCCCATGCACCGTACGGAACTTACAATCTGACCGGTTCCGGTGCGGTGAAGAGCTGGGCGGATATCGCCTCTGAGGTGTTCGATCTGACCAACGGTAACGGCGATAAGGTCAAGCCGATTTCGACCGCCGAGTACTTTGCGAACGCCAAGAACCCGGTTAGCCCGCGCCCGACTCACAGTGCCTTGGACCTCGCTAAGATCAGCGAAGCTGGTTATACGCCAGCTGATTGGGAGGAAAGTCTTAAGGCATATGTGGCCAAGGAGCTTGAAAAATAGGCCTGGTCGTTGAGACCCGTGTGAAAACCGCGCAGAAGACTCTGTGCGGTTTTCTGTTTTGCGTTGGTATTGGCTAAGCTTGGATACGCTTATATGAATATGGAGAAAGTAGGTCTCATGAAGGGCATTATTCTCGCCGGCGGTTCGGGTACTCGACTCTACCCGCTCACGACAGTGACGTCGAAGCAACTGCTGCCGGTGTACGACAAGCCAATGATCTACTATCCGTTGAGCGTGCTGATGATGGCTGGGATCCGCGATATTCTCATCATTTCCACGCCGAAGGATTTGCCGAACTTTGAGCGGCTCCTCGGCGACGGCTCCCAGTACGGCGTGAACTTCAGCTACAAGGTGCAGCCTTCGCCCGATGGTCTGGCTCAGGCATTTATCCTTGGTGAGGAATTCATTGATGGTGAACCGTGTGCACTCGTGCTCGGTGACAACATCTTCTATGGCAATGGCCTTGGTCGCACGCTGCGCAAGGCTGTAGCAGTGGAGCACGGTGCTACCGTGTTCGGCTACTATGTGGATGATCCGGAGCGCTATGGTGTGGTGGAATTCGACGAGAACAAGAAAGCCATCTCCATCGTGGAGAAGCCGCAGCATCCGGCTAGCAACTATGCGGTAACGGGTCTCTACTTCTATGACGAGCGCGTGACCGAATTTGCGAAGCAGGTCAAGCCATCCGCCCGTGGCGAGCTGGAAATCACCGACCTCAACAAGATGTACCTCGAAGACGGAACCCTCAACGTGCAGACACTCGGCCGTGGTTACGCATGGTTGGACACCGGCACCATGGACTCCCTGTATGAAGCCGGCGAATTCGTTCGTACCGTGCAGCGCGCACAGGGTCTGCCAATTGCCGTGGCGGAGGAAATCGCCTACGAGAACGGATGGATCAGCAAGGAAGAGCTTCTCGAATCCGCTGAGCGTTACGGCAAGAGCCCCTATGGCAAGCACTTGAAGGATGTGGCGGATAACAAAATCATTATGAAGCCTCGTGAAAACCACTGATGAGATACGGGGTGCGGTGCTATGCCTGTATGTACTTTTGTTGTTATTGCCTATAACGTTGAGCGCTATATTGGCCGCTGCTTGCAAAGCCTCAAAGCGCAGACGGTGCAAGACTTTGAAGTTGTTGTAGTCAATGATGCAAGTACTGACGGTACGGTCAAAGCCATTCAGCAAGAGATAGATGGCGATGAGCGTTTTCGGTTTATCAACAAAGCAAGCAATGCGGGCGCTCATTTAGCGCGGCGTACGGGGGCGGCAGCCTCTCAGGGCAAATACGTTATCTTCGTTGACGGCGATGATTCCATTACGCGTAATTGCTTGGAACTTCTTCAGCCGGTGCTGGAAAATAGCGACTACGATATTCTCCGCTTCGGCCGTGACGTAATGCCGGCATCGTCAACTGAATCCGATGTTGCGTTTGCCTACGAGAATGAAGAAATGTTCAACCAAGGCGATGCCGTCTTATCGGGGCATGAGATTCTCGAAAGCATTTATTCCGAACGAACGCATCGCAATACTTGGAGCATCATTGATTGCGCGTTCAACGGTGATTTTGTGCGCGACGTTTTCGCTGAAATGACGGATTACCCATTGGGGCGTATGCAAGACTCGTATGAGATGTTTGTACTGTGTTCAAAGGCACGAACTATGCGCATGCTACCTGATGTGCGTGGTCTTCGTTACTATCTTGGCGCTGGTATTTCCGGTAGATCTCGAGAAACCCTGAACAAGTTCGACTACTTGCAAGAATCAGCAAGAAAAGACTATGAGCATGTAAATGCTTTCGCGCGTCTATGCGACGAAGCAGCCATAAGCGAGTGCGCCACGTGGCTAGGGCGGGAATATCTCCGAATCATTGGTAATGAATGGGTGACCCGTTTATCTCCTGACGATCAAGCTACTGCCATAGAGCATCTTCTGCTATCTTGGCGAGCCAAAGAAGTCAGCGATATCATGTCTGATCCTCTCATGGCCCGAGGTCGATGGCTGCTTGAGCAGGATATGATTCCAGCGAAGAATGATGAATTCTATCGTTGGGGCGCGGTGTTTGAACAGTCCGTTGTTCCCAAGCTTTCTGAGGAACAGTCATCTTCCTATGATGCTTATTACCAGCTGAAACACGATGTTGAACAGCATGTGGCCAATATTGTGCGGCGACGCGAAGAAGAAGCGCGTAAGCGTCAGTTGGAGGCTATTAAGCGCGAACAAGAACGCGGTTTTATACATCGGGCACTTAATAAAGTAGCGCCAGACGGTTCGTTGTGCCGCGATATGATACGCGTTGTACGTGCACATAGTCGGCGTGGCAAGTGATTACATTTCGGCTGTTGGTATTGGTTGAGGTTCAATGTTGTGGAAAGGGATGTTGTGAGCGCAGAAACAAATCATGTGAAGCGATTAGGAATCTTCTGCTTCTACGATAAGCAGGGGCGAGCGGCTCGTTTCATCAAAGTCTTTCTTGATGACTTGATGAAGAATCTCGATGATCTGGTCGTCGTAGTGAATGGCAAGCTGAACGATCAGGCTCGTCAGCTGTTTTTGCAGTATACCGATACCATCATCGTCCGTGAGAACAAGGGCCTTGATGTTGCTGCATATAAGCAAGCAATTCTGACTCTCGGTTGGGAGAAGCTTGAATCGTATGACGAAATCATTTGCCTGAACGATACCGTGATGGGACCGGTATACCCGTTCAAGGAAATGTTCGACGTTATGGACGCCAAGCCGGTGGACTTCTGGGGCATTACCGCATACGCGGGGGAGACCGTCAATAATGAGTCCATTCCTACGCACTTGCAGGCATATTGGCATGTGTATCGTCGTTCACTGGTGTCCGTCCCGGCCTTCCATGACTATTGGGAGAACATGCCGCTGTATAAGAACTACGCGGAAGTCACTCGCAAGCATGAGATGACGTTCACCAAGCATTTCGAGGATCTTGGATTCGCCTGGGCCTCATACGTCGATTGGAAGAAGTATCAGGGCTACTCTTCGTATCCGTTGCTGTATATGCCGGCACAATTACTGCGCGACGATCGATGCCCGATTTTTAAGCGCAGGTCGTTCTTCGTGGATTACAGCGCGTACTTCGATCAGACTGCCGGCCAGCCGGCTCTGGATCTCTATGACTATGTACGTGAGCACACCGATTACGACACTGACTTAATTTGGGATGCCATTCTGCCTTCATACAATATCGACGATATTCGTAAAGCCATGCATCTGGATTATGTGCTTCCCGCGAAGACTCTGAATCACCGGCATAATGAGAAACCTCGCTCGGCATTCATCTACCATATCTACTTCATGGATCTTCTTGAAGACACATGCCGCTATATTGCTGCACTGCCTGAAGAGACTGATCTGTACATTACATCCACGGAAGACAAGATTCCGCAGATTCGTGAATACATGCAGCAGCATGGCGTCAATCACTCTGTGAACTTTATCCCAGTAATTAATCGTGGTCGTGATGTTTCTGCGTTGTTGGTCGCCGCGTGCCCGGTGGTACTGAGCGGTAGGTATGACGTTATCGGATTCGCGCATGACAAGAAGTCGAGCCAGAATCAGGAGAACGGTCATCACGGCACCGAAAGCCAGGGCTTTGCCTATAAGCTCATGGAAAACACGTTGGGCAGCAAGGATTACGTTGAGAATATACTGACGCTCTTTGCTGACAATCCACGTTTGGGGCAGGTCGCTCCGCCGCCGCCCTACCATGCGCTGTATTTCGCGCACACCATTCCACATGATTGGGGTGCGAATTTTGCCATCACCAAGGACCTGCTGGAGAACAAGCTCAACATTCATGTGCCGTTGTCGCCGAATAAGCCTACGGCATCGGCAATGGGCTCCTGCTATTGGTTCCGTGTGGAAGCTTTGAAGCCGCTGTTCGAATACGGGTGGAAGTATGAGGACTTCCTTCCCGAGGGCGTTATGGGCGAAGACGGCACGATTTCTCACGCCATCGAGCGTGCCAATGGATATGTGTGCCAATCGCGTGGATACTACCCAGCATGGGTGCTTTCCGATCGATATGCTCGCATTGAAATCGATTCGCTGTTTTACACGAACGCAATGTTGATGGGATCCTCAGCTGGGGCGCGGCGTGGTGAGTCGTTGCTGAGCAATTTGTATGGTTTGCATAAAGCGACAACACATTGGTGGGCTTTGAAAGCTGCAATGCACAGGGTGCATCTTGGATTGCAGGTGGTTGCCGCTCACACTGTACGAAAGCTTCCTGAACCTGCGCAGGATGTGATTTATACGGCAGCATGGACGCCTATCACGGCCGTTCGATACGTGTTGGGTAAGGTGCGTGCAGGCATGCGTACATTAGTGAGACACTAATTCCATGCCATCGAGGCAATATGCGGGTGCCCGGTGTTCTTACTTCGCAAGTGGAGTAAGAGCACCGGGCACCCGCATTGATTCAGTCTCTTCTGAACAGGTCGCGCGTATAGACTTTTTTGCGCACATCGTCCAATTCGCTGTTCCAACGGTTGGAGATGATTACATCGGCTTCCTTTTTGAACGCTGCGAGATCATGCATAACCTTGCTGCCGAAGAAATCAGGAGCGTCAAGGGTGGGCTCGTAGACGATGACTTCAATGCCGCGGGACTTGATGCGCTTCATTACACCTTGAATGGCGGATTGACGGAAGTTGTCTGATCCGGATTTCATAGTCAGCCGGTATACGCCGACCACAGGTTTCGCGGTACCGCGTGCTTTGGCCTTCTCGATAAGCTCCTCGATTTCAGTGGCAATGAAGTCTTTGCGCGTGCGGTTCGACTGCACGATGGCCTCGATAAGGTTCTGCGGCACCTTATCGTAATTGGCAAGCAGCTGCTTGGTGTCCTTAGGCAAGCAGTAGCCACCGTAGCCAAAGCTTGGATTGTTGTAGTCGTCGCGGATTCTCGGGTCGAGGCAGACGCCCCTGATAATGGCGCGAGTATCGAGGCTGCGGCTCTCCGCATAAGTGTCGAGCTCATTGAAATAGGCCACGCGCAGCGCAAGATAGGTGTTCGCGAATAGTTTGATAGCCTCGGCCTCAGTCGGACCGACTACCAATTCGGGGATGCCAGTTGTGCCATCGGAGTTGACGCGATTCTTTTCATTTTCGTCCGCTCCTGCAGCAAGAAGCGCGACGAACTCTTTCGCTGCCGCTACTGCTGCTTCATCGTTTTGTGGCGCACCTGCCACAATACGGCTTGGATGAAGGTTGTCATACAGCGCATGCCCCTCGCGCAAGAACTCAGGGGAGAACAGAATGCGGTTATCATTCAACTGTTCGCGCAGCTGCTGCGTGTACCCTACCGGAATAGTGGATTTAATCACAATCCAAGCGGTGGCGTTGTATGTGCGAATAGCGGTGATGGCAGCTTCCACGCTAGAAGTATCGAAGTAGTTCTTCTCTGAATCATAATTCGTAGGCGTTGCGATAATGGCATAATCTGCGCCTGTGTATGCTTGCTTTGGATCAAGTGTGGCTTGGAAGTCCAGCGGACGCTCGCCTGACTTGTTGTTATCGAGGAATGCCGTTATCTCCTTATCGACAATCGGGCTTTTGCCATTGTTAAGCAGTTCAACCTTCTCCGGTACGATATCCAGCGCATGCACTTCATTGTGCTGGGCTAGCAGCAGCGCTACCGATAGCCCCACGTATCCGGTACCTGCAACGGCGATTTTCATATTCGCGTGCCTTCCTTGTGTAGTTCCACACTGTCTGTGAATCAGCTTAGCCGATATTCGGAGTAGCTGTTGTTGATCAGATGGCTTCTCTGATGATGCAGCAGTAATACGTGCAAAGAAATAGGTCTTCATTCGCTGCACTAATTTTGTTATCCGATTTCAAACGGTGCTGGCATCATGACAAATGGGGAATAAATATTCACATATAATAAAGGTATGTTTGCACCGTTGAAATACATCGTCACTGATGATGATGACTTACTTTACTATTCAAAGGGAAAGCTTGAAAAGCTCTGTCAGAGATTTGCTATCAAAGAATGGAAGAGGGTTTTGCTTCCCGGGGTCTCTGGGAGTTTATCTTTGGCCGGTCCACAGGTATCAGCAGCCTGTTCATCTATTATCGAGGATAAAGAATGTCGGAAAATACTGACTGAAGTTGGTAGGAAATTATCCGGATCAGCTTCAGAGCCACTCTGTTATGAACCCGCATTGAAGCAAGGCAATTTTGCTTTAGTGAGGGCTATCGCGAAATGCGGAACTATGTGGCCATGGGCGGGTACCGCCGAGGATTCTCCATTTAAGCATGTTGTTTGGTGGGTTGGACAGACTTCTGATTCATGGCTTCTCGCCTATGGAGATATCGCTAATTATATGGGGGATGAATGGCAAAAGGCGATGGATAAGGATAAAGCTAGTTGGTGGCCTTCGCGTGCTGATGCCTACATAAAACTAATAAAGGCGATGAGCGAAGGCGCTTTATCTGATGATTGGGTAGGTTTAGCTCCTGACAGTCTGTGTAATTGTTCCGTTGCAGGTTTGCGTGCGTCTTGCTTTGATGATGGTGTTTGGCGGGGACCTTTATTGCATGAGCGCAAAGTCGTTGAATTGATGTTGAGGATTGACTGTATAGAAGGGACAAAAGGTAAGAAAGAAGTCTGTGGCAGTCCCTTATGGGTTCGTCAAGTTGATAGACCTGTACCTGGTACGTATCTGACAGGTGAGAGAAAACTGGAGCCGGTAAATGGTTGGTCAGTCGCTTCAAGTGAGAACTATAGTTATGCAATTGCCGATTGGTGCGATGGAACTTGGTCAAATCCTCGATGGTCTCCTTGCTACTTGCCTTCTGGGCCCTTTACTCCGCAGGGAGTGCCAAGGTTGCCGGATTCGAATCAATTACCACAGTTAGACGACATTGAACGACTTCTAAGCGAGGAGATTCATTAATTAGAGGCTCGTGCCAGCTGACTTATTTAAAGATAATACGGTCTGTTTTTGTCTTGGCTTACAGTCGGTGCCGAACAAAATAAGTCATGTCATCTACTTCATTGCATGAATCTTACGATCATAGACCATGTTTTCGGCAGAACGAATGCAATACAACAGATGGCAGTGCAGACGTTGCAGCGGCGTGAGCTGGCTTACTAGCTCATGCATAGCCGCCACATCCTGCTCGTGATTCTTGCGGTCGGCCGCGGTCACGGTGAATTTCTTGCGATCTACTTCGTTTTCGAAGTGCACGTCTTTGCTGAGTCGCTTCAAGCCGTGGCCTTCGTCGCGCACGCTGGCCACCAATCCGAAGTAGTTGCGGCAGGGCACCACGCCCTGAGCGAGCGTGAAGCGGAAATTCTCGGCTGCGGACAGCGCATTGTCATGCCAGAAAGCAGCGGTGCGCTTGGAGTGCGTCACCGAGCCGGGCTCCTGCAGCCAGTAGTAGAGCGTCGCATCAACGTCGGCCACCTTGCGCATACGCGAATACAGTGGTCCAGCCATACGAATGTCCTGCGCATAATGACCCACCGGGAACCTCAGACCATCCCACAGTTCGCGCTTGTACAGTCTGCACCAGTTGGCCTCATTGAAGTAGCGTGCCTCGGTATTACGGCCGAGCTTCTCGCCAATCAATCTGAAACTCTTGCAGAATACGGACTGATAGGCGGTGAGCGGATGCTCGAACACGGTGATCTTGCCGGGTGCTTCGGCACCGTTTGCGGCCTCGGCGGACACAGTCTCCAGCTGCGAGACACCGAACTGGCGCCAGCGTCCCTTGCTCATATCCGCGCCGGTGCTTACCAGCGCGTGCAGTAGGTATTCGATGTTGCGGCTGTCGAGAATGTCATCGTTGTCCGAGAACGCGATGTATTCGCCATGCGCCGCGTCCAAACCAGTGTTCTGCGCCTTGGAAATACCGCCATTCGTCTGGTGGATTACTATCACGCGCGGGTCCTTCGCGGCGTACGCGTCGCAGATGACGGGGCTGGAGTCCTTGGCGCCGTCGTCCACCAGAATCACTTCCAGATTCGTGTACGACTGCCCCAGAATCGAGTCCACGCAGTAATGCAGATAGTCCTCGGCGTTATACACCGGCACAATGATGGAAACGAGCGGCTGGGAGTGTGGCATGAGTTCGTTCCTCTGGCAATTCTCTGTTGATGTGGTCATTCTCAGTATCCCATGATTATGCATCGTGATGTGTTTGGCAATGAGGATGTAATGTCGCGGGATGAACGAGCATGCGGTATGTAGAGCCCAGCATACAAACTATCGGCTATTGCAGGTGTATATCTCAATGCTGTTGTCCTTTTAGCTCAACGGTTAGAACAGCATCCTTTAAGCTGTGGGTTGTGGGTTCGAATTTCACAGGGGGCACAGTTCACTCCTTGGAGGCCACGCTTCCAAGGAATGAACTGTACTGGCGCCCGAATGGCGGAGGCGCCAACGCGTCAGCTGCTCACAGGCGCCACCCGAAGATTTCAGCCGCAATTACCGGTTTATTACTACAGTGCCTCGATTAACAGCTTCAGAAAATGTACGCGCAGTCCAAATCGGATAGCATCCAAGTTAATCGGATAGTTTGAACCATGATTTATCCGGTGCAGATCGTTGAAAAATCAAGGATTCGCGCCAAAGACCTGAGGCTTAATCGGATTTTTTCGGGTTTTAATCGGATACTTTTGACACGTTTGTAGATGAACCTTCCTCGTTTGGATACCAGATGGAACTTCTTCCGGCAAATTCATTACGGGCCAACCCACGAGTGCGCATGCTCGACAGTATGTTCTTGACTTTGTTTGATTTCTGCTCTTCTGTCAGGTTATTGACGAATGCTGGATATAGCAGGTCGTTGAGTTGCTCACGGGTGGCGTTGCCATACTGACGCAGATAGTCAAGAACCAGACTGATGTAGTACTCGTTGGAATGGCTCCGGGCACGAACGTATTCAGCTTGCGTACCGGTAGCATTAGCAATGGCTTCGGATACATACAGATTCGGTTTTCTACCTTCAATAAGCCCTTGTCTGCGGAGCCTGCGAGCTGTGGTGGCTGGTATCGGCTGGTGTTTTTGCACACGATCCAAAGCGAGTATGTCCTCGAATGGGAGGTTGCTCTTCAACATAAGCATGCGGGTGTATGATTCATCAACCACACTGCCATAGATGGTGAGTCGCACTTCGTTGGGGTCGCTCAGATCATAATCCGGCAACGGCAGATAACGGCTGGCCTGTGAACGGTTCATACGCTCAATACCGTAGCCAAGATGATCAATCATGTTTAGCTCGGTCATTGCTTGCACCATAAGCGGGTTGCGGTACCTCTTCGGAAGGTGTCCCTTGAGTGCAAACTCATCCGGGCTGCCCTCTACGAAACCTCCTTGGCTGATGAATTCCAGCCGGTCAGGGTATTCGGTCACGACAATGCGCGCATGCTGACGATAGTCTTGATGAGCGATGCAGTTGTGCAGCGCCTCTAGCACAGTCTGCTGATCATATTTTTCGATTTCACGTTGGATAAGCTCTCCTGGCGGCATCAAACGTATCTTGATATTGCGTATACGTTGGTATAAACGGGTGGTATTCAAAATGAATGGAGGCTGGAAATGCTCATATGCTTCTTCCTGCCCAACAAGTTTCCATGTCATTTCGGCCATCAGAGGACTCAACAAAGCAAACACCTGAGGCTTGCCTAGCAGCAGCAATGCGGTGCGAGTCAGACCACGGGCATTTAACAATCCCAGATGACGGAGGAAATCTTCGTCGCTCCACGATTCAACCTCTTCCGCACTGATACGCGGTGCATGCCGTTCAGTGAACGCTTGACGGGCGAAGCGCATCGCTTCTGGATCAATATCATCAATCGTGGCATCCGGAACCGTTTGCGCACTCCAATCGAACGCAGACTCCTGCACGCGAATCAGATCAAGCTTGTCCAAGCTCAAAGCGACCAAACTTTCGCCTGCGCGACCATAGAAGTGACCGTTCCATGCAATCGGCATCCCGCGAGGAGCTGGAGGAATCTCGAATAGCAGAATCCGTCCTTCAGGATGTTTTAACTCATAGATATTGCGAAACGTAATTCCCGGTTCAGTGCCATCGGAGATCTCATGCTTGAGACGTTGTAGTTTTTCTGCGTTCTGTCGATACTCGGTACCAATGATCCTGCGAGACCGGTCTTTCACCCCAAAAATAAGCCATGCCGAATCCGCGTCACGCAGATTCGCCTCATTGGACAGCGCCGAAACATACTGGCCGATTTCTCCGGTTGAGTATCCCTTGCCGCCTTCCTTGAATTCAACGACTTCGTTCTCCCAGTCGCGCATCAGATGGTTCAGCAGGTTCGTTAGCTCTTCGTCATTACGTTGGCCCATTGAGTGTTGCCTTCCAACAGATTATCCCAATTATTATTATCGTATGCAGTTTCACCGACCACTGTTAGATCGAGCCGTCGGCATATCGGGGATATGTTGACGGTCGATAGGTTGACTTGCGTTGGCGCGACTCCGGAGAATATGAACTGCTTTGCTGCCAAGATTTATCTGACCTGTGGCATGCTCGGTCTCAAAGCCGTCACCACTGCTAACCCATACCTACTGCAAACAGCGAATGGCGCAATTGTGTCATAGAACGTGTTATATGCACATTATTTCTGTGTCTTGGATGGTGCTGCTGAAATTGTTGGTGTCGCAGTCCATAGTTTCCGGATTTGTGCGTGGTTGCCTAGGTGAGAATACCGTTTGGTATATATACGAGTAACATTGATGTGACTAATACGTTGCGATGCTGGGATAAGTGCATTGCAGCGGAATGGTGGACGCAAGGATAATGAATATGACCGACTTCGAATACCCGGACCTGGTGATTGTTGGCGCGGGACTGTTTGGCTTGACTGTGGCGCAGCAGGCGGTGGAGCATGCGGGCGCTCGCGTGCACATCATCGACGTGCGCGACCACATCGGCGGCAACGCGTACTCCTACTTCGATCCGGAAACCGGCGCGGAAATCCACCGTTATGGCGCGCACCTGTTCCATACCTCCAACAAGCGCGTATGGGATTACGTGAACCGGTTCACCTCGTTCACCAACTACGTGCATCGCGTGTACGCCACGCATGATGGCGAAGTCTATCCGCTGCCCATCAACCTTGGCACCATCAACCAGTTCTTCCATGCGCACTACACGCCCGCCGAAGCGCAGCAGCTTATCGCCGAGCAGGCCGGCGAACTGGCCGGAACCGACCCGGAGAACCTGAACGACAAGGGCATCCAGCTGATTGGGCGCCCGCTGTACGAGGCGTTCATTAAGAACTACACGGGCAAGCAGTGGCAGACCGACCCGGCCGAACTGCCGGCATCCATCATCAAGCGTCTGCCGGTCCGCTTCAACTACGACAACCGCTACTTCAAGGACACGTGGGAGGGCCTGCCCGCGGACGGCTACACCAAGTGGTTCGAGCGCATGATCGACGATCCGCGCATCACTGTGGAACTCGGCGTGGACTTCTTCGACGAATCCCAGCCGTACAACAAGACGGCCCTGCAGGCCGCCGGCGTGCCGGTAGTGTACACGGGGCCGATCGACCGCTACTTCGACTACGAGCTCGGTGACCTGAAGTGGCGTACCGTGGACTTCAAGGAAGTCCGCTACGACGAAGGCGACCACTTCGGCTGCCCGGTCATGAACTTCTCCGACGCCGACGTGCCGTACACGCGCGCCATCGAATTCAAGAATTTCAACCCGGAGCGCGCGGCCTCACAGAACCCGAACAAAACCGTGGTGTGGGAGGAGTACAGCCGTTTCGCCGAGCGCGGCGACGAACCGTACTACCCGATCAACACGGACGCGGACAAGACGCTGTATGCGCAGTACGAGGCGAAGGCCGCGGCCGAGCCGAAGACCGTGTTCGGCGGACGTCTCGGCACGTACAAGTACTACGACATGCATCAGGTGATCGACACCGCCCTGACCGCGTACGAGAGCCAAGTCGCGCCGCTGCTGGCGAAGTAGTGCTGCATATTTGATGGCCGGATTCCGGGGATTGCGTCGCCAGCCATAAGGTTTTGCGACGGATTCCCCGGAATGCGTCGTGGAACGTATCGTGAAACAGTCCTTTTGCGACGGATTCCCCGGAATGTAGCGAGTGAGGCGCCGGATTGCGACAGATTCCTCGGAATCTGTCGCAAACTCAAAAGAGCTATTGCTCGAGCTATTGCTCGTTATTGGCGGCAGGGGCGGTAACTCGTATGCGGACCACTCCCTGTACGTGTCAGCAGTTTCTTACTGACTAGGTCATTGATGGTCTTTATCGCAGTCGATTGAGATGCTCCAGTCACCGATTGCGCCTGTTTACGAGTAATGCTGCCATGCTCTTTGGCATAATCAAGAATCTGTTGCTGTCTGGTTGGTAGATCAGCAGTTTGCGTTGAAGCAATCCCCTGCGGGAGTTCTTGCGTAGATGAAGTTTGCGCTAAGCCGACATTTTCGCGCTGGTGCTTAGGAAGAATGAGTCGGAAAGCGTGATCGCTGATATCGAACGTAGGTTGAACGGCCTCGTCCTGGTAGTCTCCCATAATTCTGCGAATGCCGGTGCCGTATGCTTCAACGAGCTTGAGACGATAAAACACGTTGGCTAATTTAGGGTTGCGCTGCGAGGAAATGCCATTCATCATATCCGCACGAGTAAAGTTTCCGAGCAATCCGCCAAGGTTCATAAACTCCATGTGGTTGCTGAAGATGCTAATGAGCGCTGGTCCTGAGAGGCCATAATCACGGTGAACAATGAGATTGAGCATTGCTTCGCGTAATACCAGTGGAGAATACTCATAGTTATCTACGCGTCGCATGGTTGCATCCGTATATGAATGCACTGCATTATGACGTGATATGAATTCGCTGACTTGGCCGAATTGGGTGAGCAGCGAACCTGTGAATTCCTGTCTGTTCAGAAAAACTTCTTTGACTTCGTCGGCGAATACGGCTGCTTTGATTGAAGCAGTGCATTGGTCGGAGAGCAGCCAAGCCAGATTGGTATAGACGTCATCGGCGTTGGTGAGCCCGAGTGTACGTTGTGATTGCGGTGTAAAAGGCAATCCCGCATCGGCGAATGCTGTCTGTGCCGCAGTGAAAGTGAGCTCTTGGTTGAGGGAAACCGCGTCTTCGAAGGAATCACCTGCTGTTTGCTTGATCATGTCGATAATGGCTGACTCGGAGGCCGGGATAGATGCCGCTCCTGAGCGGATATATACACCGGCAGGTCTGATTCCTTTATCGGCTAAATAGTAAGGGCGGTGGGCGCCACGTTGTATGTGGACGGCTACGACCGGTACGTTATGGATGTTTTCGTTCTCGGCGGAAACAAAGTTCATCACGTCAGGTCGGATACCATCGGAAATTGCTTGTGTAGCTCGGCGCATGGTTTCGTCGATGTTGTCGACGCCGGTTACATCTCCGTTGTCTTCAACGCCGATATAGATGGTTCCTCCGTCGGTGTTAGCAAATGCGACGGCTGATCGTTTGGCTCCATCGACCCACTTGCGCTTGAATTCCAGATGCGGACCTTCTATTAATGCTGATTCTGTCATCAGAATGCTTCTTGCTGGTATCTTATCGCTATCTTCTATCTTATCGTATCTTATCTTCTATCTTATCGCGATAAGGTGTTAGATACGATAAGATTCGGCGTCGAGGACGTGCCTGCGCCGCTGCTTGCGGCGAAAAGGTGCGCGAGACAATACATATCGGTAGTAGGCTTAGTGACTATGAGACTTGCACGATTTTCTATGAATGATGCGCCGCGCTATGCCTTCGTGCAGAAGGACCCGGTTGACGGCAAAGACTACCTCATCGAACTGGACGGCCATCCGCTGGCCGGCGACCAGGTCAAACCCACGGGCAATCGTTACGCGGTGGACGCGGACGGCGTACGCCTGCTTGCCCCGGTTCTGCCGTCCAAGGTGTACGGTCTGGCCAAGAATTACGAGGCCCACGCACAGTTCATGCACGAAGCCGGTCACTCCGAAATCGCGCACGCGCCGGAGAACATGGTCATATTCACCAAGCCGTCCACCTCGGTGATCGGCCCGGACGACCCGATTGTGTATCCGGCCTGCTCCAAGGATATGAACTTCGAGCCGGAAGTGGCTGTGGTGATGGGTCGCATCGCTAAGAACGTGCCGGTCGAAAAGGCCATGGACTATGTGCTTGGCTTCACCTGCGTGAACGACGTGACGCTGCGCGACCTGCAGGGTCTCGATCCGACCTGGACGCGCGCCAAGGGCTTCGACACGTCCTGCCCGCTCGGTCCGTGGATCGTGATGCGCGACGACCTTGACTGGAAGGACGCGAAGATTTCCTTCACTCTGAACGGTGAGGACGTCCCGATGGCATCCGGCACCACCGCGAACCTCATCCACGGTATTCCGGAACAGATCGCCGCAATCTCCTCGTTCTCCACGCTGCTGCCGGGCGACGTCATCATGACCGGCACCCCGAACGCGTCCGGTCACCTTGATCCAGGCGACGAAGCCATCGTGCACGTGGAAGGCATCGGCTCTCTGCGCAACGTAATCGTGCGCGCCTGACACCTAAGCGCTAAGCTACCGGTGACTTAGCGGCATAGAGGCAGTAACTGCGCGTCCAGAAGAATGCGGCGCGCAGCTACTGCCTCTTTTGCGTGCTGAACAGGCAGTACGTGCGCGAGGAGTGCGTCAATCCGCGCACCTACTGCCGCTTATGTGTCACGAGCAGGCAGTAACTGCGCGGGCGCTGCGCCGCTTGCCAAGCAAGCGCGCACCATTTTCCAATCCAGCCAGCAACATCATGGGGAAGAGCGGCACAAAATAGCGAAGCTGAGGCGTGTAGACGCCGCTCATCGAAGACGGCGTGCCCTGCAACCACATTATTGCCAAATACGTAGCCAGAATTGTACCCATTGCCATGATGAAGACAATCAACCAAAACAGGCTCTCTCGCCAGTGGCGCGGCTTGACAATGGCATTGCCCAATATTGCGAGCAACACAAGGCCGAAGAACAGCCAGATGGCGAGCAGCATCAGTGGTGAGCGGAAATGCCCCTGCAGATGGCTGAAGCTGTACCAAAGAGCATTGATGGCCGGTCGTGGGTCATGCAGCAATCCGGAAGTGCGTGCATGCACTTCTGCAGGAGATACCGATGCGGGATTGGAAACGAACGCTGCAGTCATCTTGAGCCAAGCGAACACCGCGGCGAACGATAATGCGATTGATGCCGCAACGGTGAGTCGCTCTTGCCGGCTCGTCGATTTATGCACAATGAGCAACGCAGCCGGAATGAAAATCAGAGGCATGAATGCGAACTTGGTTAACGCAATCAGAATGCCGATACTGCCGATAATGGCGTAATCAAGCCATTGGGGAGGGCAGCTGGCGGCTCGCATCAGTAGGCAGGAGAACAGAATAATCAGACCTTGCGTAAGGCTGTCTGCGGAAATCGCAAACGAAAAATGATAGATAACCGGTGGTGAGAGCAGCAGCAAAGCTGTCGGTAATCGCCAACGTTGCAGCGCGGCGATGCCGCAGGCGGTGAGTGCCGCGTACACGAGTAGCATAATGCCCTCGGTGAGATAGTATGTTGTCGCTGCGTTGAGATTTAGTGCTTTGCCGACGCCGAATCCGATGATTTGCGGCACATATGAAACCGGGGAATATACAGCGGTGTTGTTGTATGGTACGTCTGCGCCGGTGCTGTCGTTTGCGGTGATGCTGTCAAGATTGACGACGCCCGCATCAAAGGATGGATCATTGTGCTGAGTGGACAGTTCAATCCATTGCCAATCGACTTTGCCGCCATAATTGTATTGGGCGTCGCGGTGATAGCCGGAGATCGAATCTACTGGTCTTGCCACGATGTCGCCATTGACTATGCCGGATACGCGATATACATGTTCCCAAAGGTCCGGGATTCTATTCATCTGGGTGTGTGCCATCCACAGACCGCCAAATGCGATGGTGAGCGTGGCAAACAATGCTACAAAGAAACGGCTGTTGATGAATGCCGAGATGGATCGTCGCTGTATTGGCATGGTTTGGGCTTTCCTTTACCTGCAGGGTTCGCCAAATCTATGTGTCTCAGTATAGGGCTGGTGTATCCGGGTAGTAACTGCGCGTCCTGACGGGTGCGGCGTGTGCATGGCGCGTACATAGTGAGGGTTTTACGGGCGAAATCCTCACTAAGTATGCGGCTCGACGAACGTGTCGCAAACATAGTGAGGATTCGGGCCTCAAAATCCTCACTAAGTATGCGGGTGGTGCGTTCAGCCGCGTACATAGTGAGGATGATGAGGGGCGAACGGTGAGGTATGTGGTAGTGCTGCACGCTGAAAAGTAAAACTTGAGTCACCCTCGCTCAAGTTTTGGGAATAGAATGGTCTCTAGGTCGGTTGAACGAGTCAGAACATGACACGAATGCCTGCCTGCGGGCGTGCGGCGTGACATGCGGGATGCGGCTTCTGCCGTGCAATCCATGGATTGTGCGGTTCGCGGACTGTGCAATCCACGAACCGTGCGGTAGTCGGATTACACAGCGTTTCGAGCCGTGTGCCGCATTTTTGCAGCTACCGTGCTGCCGCCACGCAGCCACCGCGCAGCCGTCTGCCGGCGGGCATACAAGAAGACTTTGGAGGAACACATCATGGAACAGAAGTTCACCACCATGGCCCAAGAGGCCGTCGGCGACGCGATTCAGAGTGCGTCCGCCGCTGGAAACGCGCAGGTCGAGACCCTGCATGTGATGGATGCGCTGCTGCGCCAGGAAAACGGCGTGGTGCGCTCGTTGATTGAGGCCGCAGGTGGCAATGCACAGGCCATCGGCGCCGCCGTGCGTAACGCGTTGGTCGCGCTGCCGAGCGCATCCGGCTCCACCACTTCGCAGCCGCAGGCCAGCCGTCAGCTGACCGCCGCCATCGCCCAGGCTGAGAAGGAAATGCAGCAGATGGGCGACGAATACGTCTCCACCGAGCACCTGCTCATCGGCATCGCAGCCAGCAAGCCGAACCAGTCGGCTGAAATCCTGGAGAAGAACGGCGTGACTGCCGCGGCACTGCGTAAGGCCGTGCCGAGCGTGCGCGGTGGCGCGAAAGTCACCAGTCCGGATGCGGAAGGTTCGTACAAGGCACTGGAGAAGTACTCCACCGACCTGACCGCCGCAGCCAAGGAGGGCAAGCTCGACCCGGTGATTGGCCGCGATCAGGAGATTCGTCGCGTGATTCAGATCCTGAGCCGTCGTACCAAGAACAATCCGGTGCTGATTGGTGAGCCTGGCGTGGGTAAGACCGCAGTCGTGGAGGGCTTGGCCCAGCGTATCGTGGCCGGCGATGTGCCGACTACCCTGCAAGGCAAAAAGCTCATCAGCCTTGACTTGGGCTCGATGGTGGCCGGTTCCAAGTACCGTGGCGAATTCGAGGAGCGCCTAAAGGCCGTTCTGAACGAAATCAAGAACGCCAACGGACAGATCATCACGTTCATCGATGAGATTCATACCATCGTGGGCGCGGGCGCTGCCGAGGGTTCGATGGACGCCGGCAACATGCTGAAGCCTATGCTGGCCCGTGGCGAGCTGCGCCTCATTGGCGCGACCACGCTGGACGAATACCGCGAGAACATCGAGAAGGACCCGGCTCTGGAGCGTCGTTTCCAGCAGGTGTTCGTGGGCGAGCCGTCCGTGGAAGATACCATCGCCATTCTGCGTGGTCTGAAGCAGCGTTACGAGGCGCACCACAAGGTCACGATCGGTGATGACGCGCTGGTCGCCGCCGCGACGCTCTCCAACCGGTACATTTCCGGCCGTCAGCTGCCTGATAAGGCCATCGATTTGGTCGATGAGGCGGCTGCCCACCTGCGTATGGAACTCGACTCCTCCCCGGAGGAGATCGATGAGCTCCAGCGCAAGGTGACCCGTCTCGAGATGGAGGAGATGCAGCTCAAGAAGGCTGAGGACCCGGCATCCAAGGAGCGCTTGGGCAAGCTGCAGGCTGAACTCGCGGACACCCGTGAGAAGCTCAGCGGTCTCAAGGCGCGCTGGGATGCGGAACAGGCTGGCCATAACAAGGTGGGCGACCTGCGTGCCAAGCTCGATGACCTCAGGGTGCAGGCGGATAAGTTCACCCGTGAGGGCAACCTGGCCGAAGCCTCCAAGATCTTGTACGGTGAGATTCCTTCCATCCAGAAGGAACTCGCCGCCGCCGAGAACGCGGACGCCGAGTCCAAGGGCACCGGTTCCACCGACCCCGCTCAGGAGCCGATGGTCCCGGACCGTGTGGACGCCGACTCCGTGGCTGAGATCGTGTCCGACTGGACAGGCATCCCCGTGGGTCGCCTGATGCAGGGCGAAAACGAGAAGCTCCTGCACATGGAGGACTACCTCGGCAAGCGCGTGATTGGCCAGAAGGAAGCCATTGCCGCCGTATCCGACGCTGTGCGCCGTTCGCGTGCTGGCATCTCCGACCCGAACCGCCCGACCGGTTCGTTCCTGTTCCTCGGCCCCACCGGTGTGGGCAAGACCGAGCTGGCCAAGGCGCTCGCGGACTTCCTGTTCGACGACGAGAAGGCCATGGTGCGTATCGACATGTCCGAGTACATGGAGAAGGCATCCGTGTCTCGTTTGATCGGTGCCGCTCCTGGTTACGTGGGCTACGAGCAGGGTGGTCAGCTGACCGAGGCCGTACGCCGTCGTCCATACTCCGTCGTGCTGTTCGACGAGGTCGAAAAGGCCAACCCGGAGATCTTCGACGTGCTGCTGCAGGTGCTCGATGATGGCCGCCTGACCGATGGCCAAGGCAGGACCGTGGACTTCAAGAACACGATCCTCATCATGACCTCCAACTTGGGTTCGCAGTTCCTCGTGAACGAGGATCTGGACGAGGACGCCAAGAAGAAGGCCGTGATGGACTCCGTGCACATGAACTTCAAGCCGGAGTTCCTGAACCGTCTGGACGACATCGTGATGTTCCACCCGCTCACCCGTGAGGAATTGGGCGGTATTGTGGACATCCAGGTCAACAGCGTGGCCCAGCGCCTGACCGATCGCCGCATCACGCTCGACGTGACCGACTCGGCTCGCGAATGGCTCGCCAACACGGGTTACGATCCGGCGTATGGCGCTCGTCCGCTGCGTCGCCTGGTGCAGACCGAGGTCGGCGACCAGCTGGCTCGTATGCTGCTGGCCGGCAAGGTTCACGACGGCGACACCGTGCTGGTCGACCAGACCGGTGGCGAACACTTGGAGCTCTCCGCATGGGCCAGTGACCAGATCATCGGCGATGACCCGGACGTGAAGGTCGACAACGTCTCTGAAGACAAGTGACGCTGGCGTTGGCGTCGTGACGGGCATAGACCCGCATAGAGACGCGTATGAGTCCTAATAATGGTGGCTGTGGCAATCCGCAGCCACCATTTTGCTTTTTCTGAGGCTGTTTTGCGTGCTATCTGCGTTACAAGGGGTTGATTTGGTCCTTGTCGGAGGTCTATCTGCGTTACAAGGGGTTGGTGTCCGAGTATATCGGCAATCAAAATGGCGGAATAACGGTGGTGCCATGCCGCTGATAGACAGGGTCTAACGGTTAAGGAACCCCTTGTAAGCGAGATAGACCTTCCGTAAACCAGAAATCAACCCCTTGTAAGCGAGATAGCATGGTTTGCGCGGCTTACTTGGTGCTTCAGCCAGTACGAGCCTATGAATACTGTGGTCAAAGATCCGAAAAGCTCCGCCTGTCCGCCTGAAGCCTGAAGAGAGGAAAGCCATGACCGGACGATTTGCGCCTACGCCTTCGGGCCGTATGCACATCGGCAACGTGTACGCCATGCTCGCGGCATGGCTGTCCGCCCGCTCCCGCGGTGAACGCATGCTGCTGCGCATCGAAGACGTGGACAAGCCGCGCGTGATCGAAGGCGCGGACCAGCTCATGATGGATGACCTGCGCTGGCTCGGCTTCGACTGGGACAATGCCGCTGCGCCGATGTATCAGTCCCGCCGCACCGAGCGCTACGAATATGCGCTCGAATGCCTACGCTCGCAAGACGTGCTGTATCCCTGCTTCTGCTCGCGCGCGGACATCCGCGCCGCCTCCGCGCCCAACGAGGGCGACGGATTCATGCTCTACCCCGGAACCTGCCGCCGACTGCTGCACGAACATCCCGAGGAAGTACAGGCGCGTCTTGCTCGTGGCGACCAGCACTCCATGCGCATCGCGATGCCGCAGTCCTTACCAGAGCGGGAGGCGTATTTCGACGATGGCGTGTACGGGCGTCAGACATATGACCTTCCGCGCGAAGTCGGCGATTCGGTAATCCGCAGAGCCGATGGACTGTTCGGTTATCAGCTGGTCGTAGTCGTCGATGATTTAGACATGGGCGTTGACGACATTGTGCGTGGGCGCGATCTGCTGCGATCCACGGCATTGCAGATGTGGATTCGGCGCTGCCTGCTCGCCGGCGGATTCAAACCGGAGCACAGTGCGGAGGCTGCGGCTGAGGCCAGAACTGTCGCGCCAACAGTTGCTTCGGCAGTCGTAGCGTCTGCCTCAACCGCCGCGCCAGCGTACGCGCATCTACCATTAATCGACAATGCTGCCGGCCGTCGCCTCGCCAAGCGCGAACGGTCGCTGGACATGGGAGCATTGCGCGCTCGCGGCGTCGCTCCGGAGCAGATCATCGGATTCTGCGCATGGCTGTTGCGACTGCGCTCAACCTCCGAGCCAATCGCTGCCGCTGGTCTGCTGGATGATTTCAGCTGGCAGCCACTGCGCGCCGATCATCCCGACCGTGCGCTGGACCCTGCGGATCCCAATACGCCGCAGTGGCTGGCGGACGCGCTGTAGTCGACTAGTTGACGTTGACTACAGCAGCCCAGCGTGCGGCCAAGCCCGAAGCCCAGCGTGCAGCCAAATTCACAAGAAGTTCATGGGACGCCAGCACACATCAGTGCCTGGACGGCGGTAATCTGATACCACTAACGGGAAGGATTCCTATGTCTTCAAAACTGTTGAGAAATGTTGTACTGGCCGGCGCTGCTGCCGCGGGTGCCGCAGCGTGGGCGTTGGCGCCGCGAAGCTTCAACGATAAGCGTCGCAACTTCGTGCCGTCCATTCCGGACGTCTGGTATGCGCATCGCGGTTTGCATGATGCCGGCTCCGGCCTTGTGAATCCCAGCGATGTGGATGATTATTCCGGCGACAATCCGGTCAGCGCTGAAGCTGACACGACGAGTCTCGCCATCGCTGAGAATGCGGAATATGTGGCACTCGCTCGTCGTATGGCAATGAAAGCCGGTTATGGCAGCCCGGGTGTGGCCGGTCCGATCGCGCCGGAGAATTCCTTGGCTGCGTTCGCCGCCGCCTGCGAGGCCGGCTATGGCATCGAACTTGATTTGCAGTTGACGCTTGACGGCAAAGTGGTTGTGGTGCACGACGCTGATTTGCTGCGCGTGGCCGGCGACCCGCGTCGCATCGAGGATCTGACCTACGACGAACTGACTCGCATCCCGCTGTTCCCGGGTTCCAAGCCGGGCGATTTGAAGGCCAAGCCGCTGCCCGGTTCCGATGCGAATCCGCCGCTGGTGGTCACGCCGTCTGCCGCGCCGGATGGCTATTACCAGCATGTGCCGCTGTTCTCCGACGTGCTCAAAGTGGTGGCTGGTCGCGCGCCGTTGATTGTGGAATACAAGTTCAGCAACAACAGCGCCTGGGATGCTCGCACTGAGGAACTGATGGAGAAGGGGCACGCGCTGCTGCAGGCGTATGAGGGTCCGTATGTGATCGAGTCCTTCCACCCAGGTGCCGTGAACTGGTACAAGGAACATCATCCGGAGGTGTGCCGCGGACAGCTTAGCTGGCCGGCCAAGCTGGCCAAGGATGGTCCGGTGGAATGGGCTGCGGGTCTGCTGGCCTTCGACTGGATGTCCCGCCCGGACTTCGTGGCGTATGACTGGACCGGTGGTTCATCTCCGCAGGTGCGTTTGGCTCGCGCAATGGGCGCTATGCCGGTCTCCTGGACCGTGCGTAGCAGTGATGAGCTGGCCCAGTGCGACCGGTACTTTGACCGCCATATCTTTGAAGCGTTTGTGCCTGACGCGCAGTGAGCTGCGGTTCCTGCTGCCGTAAACACACTTCCACCGTGTGGTAATTCCCTCACCGTGTGGTAATGCAGAATGGCTTTATTCCGCCAAAATGACGTTATGCTGCTGCTCCGCAAAACCACACGGTGGAGGAATTCCCTCACCGGATTACTTGTGGTAGGGTTCGCCGGCGTTGATTTTGTAGGCGCGGTAGATCTGCTCCAGGAGGATGACGCGCATCAGCTGATGCGGGAATGTCATCTTTGAGAAACTGAGTTTGTAGTCGGCGCGGCGCAGGATCGCATCATCGAGGCCGATGGAACCTCCAATCACCAGCTGAATATGACTGGTGCCGCGCAATCCCAGATCGTTGATTTTGGCGGCCAGTTCTTCGCTGGAAAGTTGTTTGCCATCGATGGCGAGGGCGATGACGTAGGCGTTGTCGCGCAGATGTTTGGCGATACGTTCGCCTTCCTTGGCTTTGATTTGCCGTTCGATGCCTTCAGACGCGTGCTCAGGGGTCTTTTCGTCTGCGACTTCGATGATGTTGAGCTTGCAATAGCGGGAGAGCCGCTTGGAATACTCGTCGATGGCGTCGCGGAGGTAGCGCTCCTTCACGCGGCCCGGCGCAATAATGTCGATTTGCATAAAGTCCTTATAACATGAAGCTCCCCTCAGTCTCACTTCATTCGACAGCTCCCCGTAAAGAGGGGAGCCAAGTGTATGGCTGAGGGGAGCGCTTAGAAAGTCGGTATACAACTCCATCAATCGATGAGATTGAGGAATTGATGAACGTGTGTGTCCTCAAGGCGCACCGAGGGAAGCGGTACAAAGGTACCGCGACTGAGGAGCAACGCTGAGGACACTCCGTTAATCAATTACTCCGTAGAGGCGATCGCCGGCGTCGCCCAATCCCGGCACGATGTAGCACTTGTCGTTGAGCTTCTCGTCAACCGCGCACACCACGAC
Source organism: Bifidobacterium colobi (assembly GCF_018555455.1). Lineage (GTDB taxonomy): Bacteria > Actinomycetota > Actinomycetes > Actinomycetales > Bifidobacteriaceae > Bifidobacterium > Bifidobacterium colobi. The sequence goes on from NZ_JAFEJU010000007.1 coordinate 45,550, forward strand.
CTTGAAGTCGATAGACGGGTCGATGTGCTCCTCGACGTACTTGATGCCTTCAGGAGCGGCGATGATGTTGATGGCGGTCACGTCTTTGGCGCCGCGCTCAGCGAGGTAATGGGTGGCTGCGACCAGGGTGCCACCGGTGGCGAGCATCGGGTCGATCAGGAAGCACTGGCGGCCGGAAAGGTCGTCGGGCAGACGGTTGGCGTAGGTGATCTGCTGAGTGGGATGCTCTTCGTCGCGCTTCATGCCGAGGAAGCCGACTTCGGCGGTCGGAATCAGGCGGGTCATGCCGTCGAGCATGCCCAGGCCGGCACGTAGCACCGGCACGATGATCGGACGCGGAGATGCAAGCTTCTTGCCGGTCATGGGGGCGACCGGGGTCTCAATCGGAGTGGAGACTACGGAAAGGTCGCGAGTGGCTTCGTAAGCCTCAAGCATCACGAGTTCGGAGACGAGCTCGCGGAAGGTGGACGAGGGGGTGTTCTTGTCGCGCAGCACGGTGAGCTTGTGCTCAACCAGCGGATGATTCAGTACGTGAAGTTCCATAATGCCTAAGCCTAGTCCATGATTGCCGACCCGCCGAATCAGCATTGGCCGGCAATCACATCACAACATCACATGGCGAACGGCTCATAGTAGATGTCGTCCGCGCGCACGCCATGCTTGAACAGCACTGCGCGCACGGCCTCCATCATCGGTTGCGGTCCGGCGATGAGATAGGCGGCACCGGGGCGAAGCATCGGAGCTATGGCTGATTCATCCGCGCGGCCGGTCTGCAGTCGCACGCGCGTGGCCGGCGTGGTGCGGCCGAACTGCTCCAGTTCATTGCGGTAGATGAGTTCGCGTTCGGAGCGTGCGGTGTAGAGGAAGTCGACTGGCCGGTTGCCGTCGGCGTAGGCGGTGAGCACGCCGAGCAGTGGCGTGATGCCGATGCCACCGCCAATCAATACCAGCGGCGTGCGCTGAGGAGTCACAGTCGATGCGCGCCCCTGCTGCACGGCGACTTGGTCAGCCTTGGTGGTTGCGTGACTGTCGTGTTCCTTGATGAACTCGGCGTAGCGGCCGTACGGCGGCACAATGTGCACAGTGTCGCCCGGCTTGAGCGAAGCGATGCGCGCGGTGAAGTCACCGTCGGCGCGGATGGCGAATGCCATCGTGGGGAAGTCAGGGTGTGGCAAGGTAATAGTGCTGCCTGCTGCCGCGGTGGTATTGGTTGCTGCAGCAGTGTGCACAGTCGCGTTGGGTGCCGCGGTATGAGCAATTGCAGCGTTGGCGACTGCAGCATGAGCTGCTGCTGCGGCGAACGAGGCGCTCGCAGTCGCAGGGTAGGAATTGGTGAGCGAGAACGGATGATATTCGCGCATGCCGCGCTTGCCGGGGAAGGCGATGAACGCGAAATCGCCAGGATTCCAGCGGATGCTCGCACCGCCGGTACTGGAATGGCTGCGGACATCCGCATTGCCGGCGATTGTGCGACTACCAACCTTGCCGGCATTGCTGTCCAAAGCCACGGTCAGCTCACTGACGCGCCCGCCCAGCGGTCGTACAGACACTACATGGCCGCGCAAGGCAAAGGCGCGGCGGTTGATGGAGCTCCAAACGTAGTATGCGAACACGATGATCGTGGCCGCGTCGAACAGGAAGATGAATGGCTTGATGGATGCGATGTAATCAATCACATGCACATGAATCACAATCAGCGCAATGGCCACAATGTTGAGCCGATGCAGCCACACGCTCATCTCATGGTGGAATACCTGCTCCAGCGCGCGCTTGATTCGCGCCAGAACCGGCACGCGGGCGGTCAGCCAGCCGGCCATGAACACCAACGACCATACCGCCACCGCCATGAACAGGTATAAGCCAAGGTGACCGGTGAGTCCGATGAGCTCGCCGGCGCCCGGCAGCAGCGCCTGATGTACGAAAGCGAGCACGATGGCCAGGATTGCGAGCACACCATGAATCATGTACATATGCGGCAGTCCGACCGTGCGGTCCACCCAGCGCGGGCGGCAGGCGAGGTATACGGCGGCGAGCATCCAGGTATAGGCGATGACGCCGAGCTCCGCGCCGAACATCGAACTGCTGTAGAGGGCCGGGAATCCGGCGACGAGGGTAGCCAGGAAGGGCAGCGGGATAATGAACAGCACAACCGCCCAAGCTAGGGCGATGTGTGAGGAGATGCGTTTCATGAGTGGTCCTTTGACTCGTGTGTGGTGACGTGTGTGTTGGCGTGTGTTGGCTCGTGTGTGGTGACTCGTGTTGGCTCGTGGTGATGCGCGCGATGGCGCGCTGATACGTGGGCCTGTGCGCGTGCGCTAGTGCATATTAGTGAGTGCCGGGTTCGCCAGTGCTGGGCGCACCGGTGCCGGGTGCGAATTGGGTGACGCTGCCGTCCGGGCGCACGAATACCGCCATCAGACTGGCGCGTGCGGTCGGGTTTGCGCCCACGATACTGCGGAAGGTCTGCTCTCCGGCGCTGATTGCCGCGGTGGCCCACATGTCGGCAAACGTGAGATGGTCGTCCACCACGGTGGCTTGTGCGAGATCATGCGCGCTGCGGGTGATGTGTTCGCCGCGTTTGCTGGTGCCTGAGGTGGCGACAGCGCCGTTGCGTAGGGTGATGGTGCGCAACGTGGCATTGGGGTTGGTGGGATCCTGCACGCCGATGCGCCAAGTGAAATCACTGTTAGGGGCGACTGCGGTTTGGATGTCGCCGCCACCGCCCAAGGCCGCTGCCTCGCATACGCCGGCTTGGATGAGCGGCATCAGGAATCGTTGATGGGCCTGCTCGATGGCCCATCCTTTGACGATGCCGGTTGGATCGTATTGCCCAGCGTGCATCGGATCGAAGTGTCCGTGCGTCAGCTCTTTGGCCTGCTGAGTGAGGGCGTAGATTTCCGCGAAATCGGTGTGCTGCAGTCGGTGGGAGTTCGGCATGCTTGGCTTGCTTGGCTGTGTGTGATGCTGTGAAACACTGTGTGAAACATTGTGTTGGGGATTGGGAGAAACCTGATTGGACAGGACTGATGATTCCTGGCGTGCGGTTTGCTTGTGCGTGGCTTCCTGTCGCGCGGTTTGCTTGTGCGCGAACCGCTGAGTAAGCAGCGCGTTCCAGTCGCCTCGGCGCGCGGCGGCGACTGAAGAGTCGTTGCGGAACGGCGAGAACATGGCTTCGATGTGACGAAGATAGTCGGCAATGTGGGGCGTGACTTCGTCAATCACCGTGGTCAGCTGTGCGGACTGTTCGGCATTGCCGACTATCTGCACGGTGAACGGTACGGTCATCGCATGGATGACGCGCGCTTGGATGACGGTCACGATGGTCCTTTCGATGTTGGATGTGATGCTGTGCTGCTGGCGTGTGCGGCGGGCGCGCTGTGGGCGTTGTGCTGCGCGCGAAGCGGCTTATTTGCCGGCGTTCAGCGACTGGTTGATGGCGTCCTGCAATGAGTTGACGAAGGCTGTGGAGGTTTCGGTGGCACCGGAGACGAACTGGATTTCGGAACTTTGCGCGGCGATGGCGCGTTCGGTGAGTGCCGGAATGGCCTGTGCGTTCACCTGCTGCGAGCGACCGGTGGACGGTGCTTTGATGGTGGAGATGGTGGTGATTTTGCCGCTTTCCACAGTGATCTGCAGCTGCACTTCGCCGTACTGATTTTGAGTGGCGACGCCGGTGTAGGTGCCGTCGGCGAGACCGGAGTCGTTGTTGGAACTGGAGTTATCGGTATCGCTGGAGCTGGAATCCGAATTGGAATCAGCATTGTTGCTGTTGGATTCGGAGCTGGTGGAACCAGTGCTCCCGGATGCGAGGGCAGTGCCGCTGGCGGCTGACTGTTGTGCAAGATGAGGTTTGACGAAGAGCAGGAAGGCGTCGCCGATGATGGCGAGTCCGGCTACTGCGGCGATGATGCCGCGCGTCACTGTTTTCATAGTCGCTCCTGAAATGTTCTGAAAAGTGTTCGTGGTATTCGTGTTCGTAGTGGTCTGTTGCGCGTCGAATAGGTACTGCTCATCGAAACCGCGCGGAATTCCCCGTTGCTAACGACGATATCCGGCTAATGCTGGCGGCAAAGTAAACGATTTCTGAAAGCCTGCTGAAAACCGTGGAGTTTGTGATGTACTTCTCATTGCGCATCCAGCGGTGGGTGCAGAAGAGTGCGCTGACTGATTGGTTGAGGCGTAAAACATGGAATCAACATGGCGTAAAACATGGAATGGAAATGGCGTAAAACATGGAATGGAAATGGCGTAAAACATGGAATGAATTGGGTGTAAAATCGGGAATCGGATGGGTGTAAAACCGGGAAAGCATATTATGAGGCGTTGAAATGGAGATTGCCCGTTGAGTAAGGAGGCCAGACGATGAATGCGTCAGATAATGAGTTCAGTGGCACTTTGTCTAGGTCTGGTTATCGTCCTCGCGTGGTTGATGGCAGACTGACCACATTGTTGAAAGCCTTCGGCGGAGTGGAAATTGTTGGTCCGAAATGGTGCGGGAAAACATGGACGGCTCTTTCGCAAGCGCGAAGCGTCGACCGATTGGATGATAGTGCTACTTTTGCGGCGGCGCAGACAGATCCCATGCTGGTGTTGATGGGTGAAGAACCTCATTTGGTGGACGAATGGCAGGACGTCCCGCAGATTTGGGATGCTGCACGTCGTCATATTGATGACAATGCTAACCATAAAGGGCAATTGATTCTCACAGGTTCGGCTATTCCCAAAGACAGCACAGCTATTCACCACAGTGGTACTGGACGAATCGCTCGTTTGCGTATGTGGCCCATGAGTCTGTCGGAGTCCGGTGACTCGACAGGAGCAATTAGTCTGTCAGGTCTATTTGACGGTTCGTTTCAGCCCGCGGAGCGTGAAACAAGTATCGAAGATATCTCCAGATGGTGCTGCAGAGGCGGATGGCCTGCGAACCTTGGACTGGATGATGAGTTCGCCTTGGAGATACCGGGAGAATATATCAAGAGCGTGTTGGACATCAGTGTGCCGAAGATGAACAAAAGCTCGGCAACTGCACGGACTCTGATGCGTGCACTTGCTGTCAATATTTCGCAAGCGCCAAAATATACAACGCTGGCCGCAGACATGGCATATGGTGATGAGCGTCGTGAACCGGATACCCAGACCGTGAAAAACTATTTGGAAATGCTGAAGGACCTGTATCTTTTGACGGATTTGGAAGGTTGGGAACCACCGTTACGGGCCAAAAGCCGTGTGCGTACCAAGCCTAAGAGGTATTTTGTGGATCCGTCGTTGCCGGCTGCGGTATTGGGCGGTTCCCCGAAAACTCTGATCCGAGATACGCAAACACTTGGTGATTTATTTGAAACACTTTGTATTCGTGACCTCAACGTATACGTGTCGGCTATGCCGGGTGCAGGTAACCGTATTGCGTATTACCGCGATGATAAAGGCTTGGAAGTTGATGTCATCATTGAATTGTCCGATGGGCGTTGGGGGGCTATTGAAATCAAACTCAGCGATCTCAAAGTGACTGAGGAGAATGCGGATAAGCTTATGGCGTTTCGCCGGAAAATATGCGGTAATCCCATGGCGCAGATCCGTGAACCAGAATTCATGATGTTCCTCACCGGTCGCGGCAGTAAAGCTTATCGCCGCAACGACGGTATTCTAGTGGTACCAATTGCGACCTTGGGGGCCTGAGTGAGGCGGTAGCCGAGCGAGGGTGATGTTGGGTCTCGCCGTAGGCGAGTCCTTAATTGCTGGACCGGAGGGGTTCGCGGCCCTTGCGCAGTGCATTAAAGAGAGTGTGAAGCGTCGGACCGCGAAAGCGCCTGTCGGCGCAAGGGCCGCTCGCGGCGGCAAAAAATGGAGCCCGGGGCTTAAGCACGGCCCGACGCGAATCCCTAGTATAGCGAGAGGGTACGTCGGGCGCGCCGGAATAGGATACTGTTTATCGGCGGCTTTGCCGTAGCTGCTCCCCTCGTCTGCCTTCAGCAGACAGCTCCCTCGTCAGAGGGAGCCGAGATCACGTTGCACTACTCCAGTCGTCCGCGACGCCACAGGTGCGCGCCCTGCTCGAACGTGCGCGCGGTGGCCATCAGATTCGCCGACGTGTGCAGCAGGCGAGCCGTACGCGTGGCAGGATGCGTTGCGTTCGGCGCTGCTGCGCCGTTGCCGGTATGTTTCGCTGTCAGTTCATCACCAGCAGAACCGGCAATAGAACCGGCGGCCGCAGTCGCACTTCGTTTGGCTGCCACGCGCAACCCAAGCGCCACCACATCGGTAAACGCGGCAGCGCGCTCCAATGCCACGGCGAAATCGCCCACAAATGCACCGGAAAGAATCGAATCGGCAAGCCGCACAATATCATCCTCAGTAGGTGCCTGATCCACGCCGGCGATTGCCGAAGCCGTAGTGGCCACCGGCTCTCCCAGCCGCCAAAGCTGTGCAATCGAATCACGATTGTTGCGCATCCAAGTGCGCAGCATATAGAGCCGCCACAGCACCCCCGGCAATGAATCCGGTTCAGCGTCACTCCACAGTTCCGCTATCTCATCCACGCCAACCGTTTCCACCAACGTGAGCACGCGCTGCACGACTTCCGGATCCTCGCTGTGCCGCACGCGATCGAGCAATGCCGCAGCAGACAGGTGACTCATTTCGCTGATGGCCTGCGGATCCATGCCGCCAGCCAAGCCGTCAGCCACAGCAGGGTCGAGCTGCGCCGGGCGCGACGGCCTGAGCGAGCCCATGCGAGCAGGGCCGAACGCGGCACCGGCTGCGCGCAGCGAGCCAAAGCCCGGGCCTAATCCGGAACCATGAGCGGAGGCATGCGCGGCGGCTGCAGCGGCCGAGGAGTTGGAGGAATCGGGGTAAGCGGGTCTAGTAGACAAGCGGTTGAACCTTCTGAATATCGATGATTTCCGGGCCATCCGGAGTACTGACAACGAACAATGCTACCGCCGTGCCGGTGGGCATGAAGGGTGTTTTCGCGATAAGTCGCTTGCCGAGCGCCGCAGGCCGGCACATGCCGCGCAAATGCTCGAACATGCCGCCGATTACCGGCCGGTGCATGCAGATCGCCGTGCCTTGCTCGCGTTCCAGAGCGAAATCGATTTCGCTCAACAGGCATTCCCAAGCGGCTGCGGGATCGCTGGCGAACGCGTCTTCGGTGAGCTCGTCCAACTTCACCATCTCACTGTTGGTTTCCCACGCGAACGTTTCCAACGTTTGCTGGCAGCGAATCCACGGCGAAGTCGCCAGTCGAATCGGATTAAAGCAGGCAAGCTCAGCGTTCAACGCATAGGCTGCTGCGGCGCCGCGCGGCGTAATAGGACGGTTCGCATCCGTGCCTTTCCACAGTTTGCGGGCCTCGGCCTTGCCATGCCGCACGATAATCACCGGCTGAGCCTTCAGCGCACCCTCCTGCACGCGGTCAACGAACAGCGCGAGGATGTCTTTATCCGTGGAATGGGTGAGTTTTTTGCGCGCCTCGAGTGGAGTAAGCCACACGACTTGGTCGATTTCACCTTCGTCCGCACGATGTACCGGACCAAACGCGTGCGTGCGGCGCAGATTGTCGACGGCGCTAATCGGATGCGCCATCCAGAACAGCACATGCTTGCCGTCTTCGGAAATGTTTTTCGTATGCCGATGCTTGGCACCTTCCTCAGCGATGGGGTAGGTGACTTCGCCTAAGTATGCGCCGAGCGCTACGGGCAGGCCGCTTTCCTCGCCCATCTCGCGCACGGCCGCATGCCGGTGCGATTCGTTCGGGTCAAGCTTGCCTTTGGGCCAGCTCCAATCGTCGTACTTTGGCCGGTGCACCACGCACAGTTCGATTTGACTCAGTACGTTGTGCGATGAGTCCGATAGTGACTGCGGATCTATGGTGCCCGGGTCTTGGTGCTCGGTTGTTGATGATGATTGATTGTGGCTGCTGTGCTTTTGTGCAACAGGGCTCTCGGCGGTCTTCCACCGGTAGATGATTCCGCCGGCGGCCTCGGTGACATGCCTCATATTATTGCTACCCATCACTCATTATTGTAGGGCAAAACGGGATGCCGCTACGTAGTTTGTGCGTAGAAAACGACGATGCCCGGCCTCCTGCGGGGGCAGGAAACCGGGCATCAATTGCTATCTGTCCGAGAACCAGTGTAGCAGCGTTTTTGTGTTAGCGTTCACGCGTGATGTGGGGTGTGGGTGTGGGTGGATTCGCTTGGGGGGGGGGAGAGAAGACCGGGGAATGATGGCCATATAGCACGCGGCTCCCCTCGGGGGAGGGGAGCCGGAGTTGCGCGCAACTTACGTGCGCAACTTACGTGCGCGGCTTAGTTGTGAGAGCTGCGGCGGCGGGAGTGCTTGCGAATCAGGTACTCCTGGCTGTCCACCAGCGGACGGCCTTCGTCATCCTTGGTGTGCAGCACATACGTGCCGTCGGGCTGCATATGCCAGCTCACAGTGGAGTCAGCCATCTGCAGATCCACGTACTTGATGAGCTCGTCGATCTGCTCCGGAGCAGTGATGCGCACCAGAGCCTCAACGCGACGGTCGAGGTTGCGGTGCATCAGATCAGCGGAACCGATGTACACTTCCGGGCCGGAGGCCGGGCCTTCGCCGATCTGCGGGCCGTCGGCGTTGCAGAAGGCGTAGATGCGGGAGTGCTCCAGGAAGCGGCCGAGGATCGAGCGCACGCGGATGTTCTCGGAGAGGCCCGGAACGCCCGGCTTCAGGGCGCAGATGCCGCGCTCGACAATGTCGATCTTCACGCCGGCCTGAGAGGCGCGGTACAGAGCATCGATGGTCTTCTCGTCCACAATGGAGTTGACCTTGATCTTGATCCATGCTTCCTTACCAGCGCGGGCAGCATCCTCCTCGCGGCGGATGCGCTGGATGAGACCGGTGCGCACGGTACGCGGAGCGACCAGCAGGCGGTGGAAGCTGGACTTCGGAGCGTAGCCGGACAGCTGGTTGAACAGGCGGGTCAGATCTTGGCCGACCACCGGGTCGCAAGTCAGCAGACCCAGATCGGTGTACAGACGTGCGGTCTTCGGGTTGTAGTTACCGGTACCCACATGGCAGTAGCGGCGCAGGCCATCGGCTTCCTGACGCACGACTTCGATGAGCTTGCAGTGGGTCTTCAGGCCAACGATGCCGTACACCACGTGCACGCCGGCACGTTCAAGCTTACGAGCCCAAGCGATGTTGGCGTCCTCGTCGAAGCGAGCCTTGATCTCCACCAGTGCGAGCACCTGCTTGCCGGCATGGGCGGCATCAATCAGTGCGTCGATGATCGGGGAGTTGGAGCTGGTTCGGTAGAGCGTCTGCTTGATAGCCAGGACCTTAGGATCCGCTGCAGCCTGTGCCAGAAAAGCCTGCACCGAAGTGGAGAAGGAATCGTAGGGGTGATGCAGCAGGATATCGCGCTCGCGGATGGCGGCGAAGATGTCCTGTGCACGGGAGGATTCGACTTCTGCGATCTGACGGTTCGTGGTCGGCACGAACGGGCGGTTCTTCAGGTCCGGACGGTCCACGCTGCCGAGCTCGAAGAGCACGGTCAAGTCCAGCGGGCTGGGCAGACGGTACACCTCGTCCTGGCTCACGCCGAGCTGGTCGGCGAGCAGCTGGGAGAGGAATGGGCTCGTGGTGTCGGTGATCTCAAGGCGAATCGGCGGTCCGAAGCGGCGACGCAGCAGTTCCTTCTCCATGGCGTTGAGCAGGTTCTCAGCGTCATCCTCTTCCACGTCGATGTCTTCGTTACGAGTCACGCGGAAGGAGCGGGCTTCCTTGATGATCATGCCCGGGAACAGGGATTCCAGGTGCGCGGCGATGAGCTTCTCCATGGTGATGAAGCCGTAACGCTCATCCTTGGACTCTTCGTCGGTCATGTCGTCCACCGGCACGAGGCGCGGCAGGTTGCCCGGGATCTTGACGCGGGCGAAGTGGGACTTGCCGGAAGCCGGGTTCTCCACAATCACGGCGAGGTTGATGGAGCCGCCGGAAATGTAGGGGAACGGGTGGGCCGGGTCCACGGCGAGCGGGGTCAGCACGGGGAAGACCTGCTGGCGGTAGTAGCGGGAGAGGCGCTCCTGCTCGGCCGGGGTGAGCTTATCCCAGGTGAGCAGAACGATATGTTCCTTCTCCAGCTCGGGAAGAATGGTGTTGATGGTGTAGTGTGCGTGCTCGTCCTGCAGTCGGTGCGCGGTTTCGCTGATGGCGCGCAGCAGCTGGCGCGGGCTCAGGCCTGCGGCGGAGGGCACGGCGATGCCGGAATCGATGCGGCGCTTCAGGCCTGCTACGCGGACCATGAAGAACTCATCAAGGTTCGAGGCGAAGATTGCGGAGAAGTTGGCGCGCTCAAGCAGCGGCACATCTTCATCTTCTGCTAGCTCGAGTACGCGCTGGTTGAACTTGAGCCAGCTCAGTTCGCGGTCGAAGAAGCGATCCTTGGGAAGCGGGGCTTCGCCTTCCTTATCGACGCGGCGGTCGTTCTTATCGGTTTCGGCAATGTGCTCTGCGATTTGGCTGCGCAGGATTGCCTTTGAGGGTGCGTCAAATATCTGTGCCATAGCTTACATCGTAGGCTTTGGTGTGGCCGGATTCCGGGGTTACGCGCCAGAGTTCAGCTTCCGTTCATGTTGGTGTTGAAGTTGTGTGCAACACGCCGAGGAAAGTGCGGAAGTGAACAGAAAAGAACATCGTACGGGTTCGATTTGCACGCAAATCCACGTTTGCTTGGTTTGATTGAGTTCGATTGAACAGTTGCGATAAAAATCGAACAACCGTGGTGTGCGGCTTGCGGTATTGGAGGGAGATGAATAGATTATGAACTACAAGAACAACTGAACAGAGCAGAGCCCACAAATAGTGTATGGTCACGAGGACTGTTACGTTGGACGGGCATTGGAAAGACTTACCGTTGCAACGATGATGTTGTGCAGAGATTCTGCTCGTGAGGTTGAACTTGTAGAAAAGGCCCACTCCGGTGGGCCTTTTCTTTTTGCCTAGGCGCGCGATGGGGCGCTGTGGCCTGTTCCTGCTCATGGAACAAGCCAACCCGAAAAGTCAAGCACCCGGCCGGATTAACACCCGAACCGTTAATCACACCCCGACATGCAAGACGCCAGTAAGCCTCGCGACCGATTTTAGACACACTTTTCTTTACTTAACCCTCTTATGGTTCCTAGACCCTTATGAACCCCTTATGACCCGGCCTTTACATCACGGCGTCCACGTTTGCACGCGCTTCGACGCGCAGTTACTGCCCGTATCAGGCTGTAAATAGGTAGTAGCTGCGCTTGGTCATGGTTGGCTCGCGCAGTTATTGCCTGTATTGGGGTGCGATCGGCATTATGTACGCGGCGCAACGAAGGCTGCGCATACATAGTGAGGGTTCAGAACCTGTTTTCCTCACTATGTATGCGGCTCGACCGTGATCCCGCATACTTAGTGAGGTTTTGGGCCGTGTTTTCCTCACTATGTATGCGGCGGGTTCGTTGGGACGCATACATAGTGAGGGTTCGAGCCGGTTTTGTCGGTTTTCGCCGTTCTCGCCGGTTTCGTCCATGTTGCGCGCCTGTTTTGCGAGTCTAACCTGCCCGCGCCTGCCGCCTGTCCCAAGATTGCATGTGTACAGTGGAAGCATGACGGAAACACAGCGAGCTCCTGAGGGTTTCAGACCCCGTATCAAGCCGGTGGAAGCCGGGGATGACCGCCCGGTTTCTATTTCCGCGCGACTCGGTCGGCTGCAATTCCACGCGTCCGGCAAATTCCGCGTGCTGCAAGTGGCCGATATTCAGGACGGACCGAAAGTCTCCAAAGACACCGTGCGGCTGATCGCGGCCAGCATTGATGCCACGCGCCCGGATCTGGTGGTGTTCTCCGGCAATCAGATCGCCGGGTTTGATTCGGCTTTCGCTGATACCTTCCGCAAACGCCGGTGGAGTGAGGATACGGCGGCTAGTGCCAGCGCGCTTGAGAAGACCCGGGAATTGGTGCGCAAGGCGATCGGCCAGTTTGTGGCGCCACTTGAGGCGCGCAAAGTGCCGTGGGCGGTGACTTACGGCAATCACGATTTCCAGTGCGGCCTGAGCAATGCTGAGCTTGACTCCATCTACCGCGAATTTCCCGGCTGCATCAACGCCGCGGATACGCTGCTGCCTGATCAGACCATATACGCTTGCGAACCGGGTACATTGGCGCTCCCGGTGAAGGATGTGGAAGGTCAGCGCAATGTGCTGGGTTTGGTGATACTTGATTCCGGCGATTATGCGCACGGCGGCGGTTTCGGTGTGCCTTCTGAGAAAGCGTTTGATTTTCTGCGCCGTGTGCCGGGATTGCTGAACAACCAGGACGGCGATGTCGTGCGTTCGATGGTGTTCCAGCACATGCCGCTGCCGGAGTATTACCAGGTGCTGCAGTCGGTTCCGTCCAATACCGCGTATGCGATGCAGGGTTACCGCGATCATGCGGACACCTATTACATTCTTGATGAGCAGCACACCCAGTTGGGCGGCTATCTGGGGGAGGGTATCTCCTGCCCGGATCAGTCGGATGAGTTTGCGATACTGCGCGATAGCGGCGGCTACTTTGCCGTGGCTGCTGGCCATGACCATCGCAATGGTTTCGTGGGGGAGTATGAGGGAATTACTGTGATCGCAACCCCAACCTGCGGGTTCAATACGTATGGTCCGGCGCCGGCAAAGAGGGCTACGCGCCTAATTGAATTCGATATTCGTCACCCGTATGAGCCGCGCACGCAGCTGCTGGAGTTCGGTGAGCTGGTGGGCAAGCCAAGCTCCAAGCAGGCATACACTTACGCGGTGAATCAGGCCACGCCCGGTGAGGGGGAGGGTGACGATCTGCTGCGCAAGCCGTCGCTGTGGAGCCAGCTGACCGGGTTGTTCAAGTAAACAAGGAATCGGCCTTTAGCCGCTGCGAGTTTTCTGCAGCTAACGCTGCTTTTCTTCTCTCCACCACCCGCTTCGCAGGAGCCCCCTCGTCAGAGGAGGCCGTAAACCATGGCTCCCTCTGACGAGGGAGCTGCCGAACGAAGTGAGATTGAGGGAGACTGAGGGAGAGAAGAGCAGCAGATGCAATACCTACGGAAGAATACAGCGTCGGCTGAAGACCGATTTCTTATTGACGCTCGGTGCGTTAGCGAACAGCCTTGACCAGCGCTTCGGTCAGGTACTTGCCGGCGGCCATGACCAGCGGCGCGTAACGGCGGCCGGGAGCGGCGCCCATACGACCGGTCGGGCCGGAGATGGAAATGGCGGCGATCACCTGGCCGGAAGCGTTGCGGATTGGCGCGGAGATGGAGCACACGCCTTCTTCGCGCTCGTTCACGGACTCGGACCAGCCGCGCTTGCGCACAGCGGCCAGCTTGGTGGCGGTGAACTTGGCGTGGCGCAGACCCTGATGCAGACGCTCGGAATCCTCCCATGCGAGCAGGATCTGGGCGGCGGAGCCCGCTTCCATAGACAGCATGGCACCCACCGGAATCGAATCGCGCAAGCCGGAGACGCGCTCCACGGCGGCGATGCACACGCGCTGGTCGCCCTGACGGCGGTAGATCTGCGCGGATTCACCGGTACGGTCGAGCAGAGTCTGCAGAATCGGGCCGGCGGCAGTCAACAGGCGATCTTCGCCGGCAGCTGCAGCAAGCTCGGCAAAGCGGGAGCCGAGTACAAAACGACCGTGCTGGTCGCGCAATACAAAGCGGTGACGTTCAAGTGCGATGGCCAGTCGGTGCGCGGTCGGGCGAGCGAGCCCAGTGGCAGCTACGAGCTGGCCGAGCGTGGACGGGCCGGACTCCAGGGCGTCGAGAATCTTCACGGTTTTATCAAGTACGCCGACACCGGAGTGGATTTCGCCGTCGTTCGCAGCGGTGTTTGCAGCTGCGGATGCGGGTGCGGTGGCCGGAGTGGCTTCAAGCGTTTCGGACGCGGCAGTGCCGGTCTCTAATGGTTCTTCTTGGGAATCAGTCATAATACATGCGATTATGCCATCTCACATAGTGAAATACCAAATCGTGGAAGTGTCTCACTTGGTGGTCGCAGTCCAAAACATCATCCACGATGTTAGAAATCGCAGCGAACGAGCAACTCGACACAGTATATAAGGTATCCAAGGACAGCGCGGAGAAAGCGGAAAACAAGTATTAACGCGGTTATCTCAATATCCGGCCTGAGTGAGGCCGACCCCAACGCAACCACATAGGCTTATACCACGAACAAGGCGCGAACACAATACCTCGCGCGGAAAATTTTGGAGGAACACTATGGGAACGACACTGGCCGAGAAGGTCTGGGCCGATCATCTGGTGCGCAAGGGCGGCGACGGCGCTCCCGATCTGCTGTACATCGATTTGATGCTCATGCACGAGGTCACCAGCCCGCAGGCATTCGAAGGCCTGCGTTTGGCCGGCCGTAAGCCGCGCCACGTCGATCAGCTCATCGCCACCGAGGATCACAACACCCCAACCGTGGATATCGATCGACCGAATCCAGACAAGACGAGCGCACTGCAGCTCACCACGCTGGAGAAGAATTGCAAGGAATTCGGCGTGCGACTGCACCCGCTGGGCGATGCCGATCAGGGCATTGTGCATGCGTTCGCCCCGATTCTGGGTTTGACTCAGCCGGGCATGACCATCGTGTGCGGTGATTCGCATACCTCCACGCATGGTGCGTTCGGTGCTTTGGCGTTCGGCATCGGTACCTCCGAAGTCGAACATGTGATGGCTACACAGACGCTGAGCTTGAAGCCGTTCAAGACCATGGCCATCAACGTCAACGGCAAGCTGCCGGCCGACGCCACCGCCAAGGACATCATTCTGGCGATCATCGCCAAGATCGGTACCGGTGGCGGTCAGGGTTACGTGATCGAATACCGCGGCGAGGCCATCCGCAACCTCACCATGGACGAGCGCATGACCGTGTGCAACATGTCCATCGAGGCTGGTGCTCGCGCCGGCATGATTGCGCCGGATGAAACCACGTTCGAATACCTGAAGGGTCGCCCGCATGCGCCGGAAGGTGAGCTGTGGGATAAGGCCGTGGCCTACTGGAAGACGCTGAAGACCGATGACGATGCGGTGTTCGACAAGGTGGTTGATATTGACGCCACCAAGCTTGGGCCTTATGTGACCTGGGGCACCAACCCCGGTCAAGGTCTGCCGATTACCGCCGATGTGCCGGATCCGGCCAAGATCGCCGACGCCACCGAGCGCTCCGCCGCCGAGCGCGCAATCAAGTACATGGGTCTGAAGCCCGGCATGCCGATCAAGGACATCGCCGTGGATACCGTGTTCATCGGCTCCTGCACCAACGGCCGCATCGACGATCTGCGTCAGGCCGCCGCGATTATGAAGGGTCATCACAAGGCCGATTCGATTCACCGCGTGCTGGTCGTGCCGGCATCCTCCCGCGTGCGTCTGGAAGCGGAGAAGGAAGGCCTTGACAAGGTGTTCAAGGACTTCGGTGCCGAATGGCGTAACGCCGGCTGCTCGATGTGCCTGGGCATGAACCCGGACAAGCTGGTGCCGAACGAGCGCTCGATTTCGACCTCGAACCGTAACTTCGAAGGCCGCCAGGGCAAGGGCTCGCGCACGCATCTGGCCTCTCCGGCTGTTGCCGCCGCCACCGCCATCCGCGGTACGATTTCCAGCCCGGCTGATCTGTAAAGGACTGTAATTATGGAAAAACTCACTACTTTGACCGGCGTTGGTGTGCCGCTGCGCCGCTCCAATGTGGATACTGATCAGATTATTCCGGCCGTGTTCTTGAAGCGCGTGACCAAGTCCGGCTTCGATGACGCTCTGTTCTACGCATGGCGCCGCGACCCGAACTTTGTGCTCAACCAGCCGGAGTATGCCGGCAAGGGTCAGATTCTGGTGGCCGGCCCGGAGTTCGGCATTGGCTCCTCCCGTGAGCACGCCGTGTGGGCGTTGCATGATTATGGATTCCGCGTGGTGATCGCCCCGAGCTTCGCCGATATCTTCTACGGCAACACCGCCAAGAACGGTGTGCTGGCCGCGATTATGCCGCAGGAATCCGTCGAGCTGCTGTGGAAGCTGCTCGAAGAGGAACCCGGCCGCGAAATGACGGTTTCTCTGGAAACCCGCACCGTGACCTGCGGTGACGTGACCCTGCCGTTCGAAGTGAACGACTACACCCGTTGGCGTTTGATGAACGGCTACGACGACATCGACCTGACGCTGCAGCACGAGGACGATATCGCCGCCTACGAGAAGATGCGCGCCGAAAAGTTCCCGTTCAAGCCCAAGACCATCCCCGCCAAGCACTGGCCCGAAGAGCAGATCCAGTCCGCTCGCGAGCCGGAGACTTCGGATTGGGCCGGACCATTAGCTGATCGCGGCATTATCTGATTGTCGTCAGCGAATACATGAGTAAGGCTCCCTATTGGGAGCCTTACTTGTAGGTGAGTAATGCCACAGCGTTGTGGCGGAATTCGACATGTTTCTTATACCTTCCCGCGCCTATACTTAGCTTCTGTATACGTACTACTGTGCGCGGAGAGGTTCAAGGCCGTGCACGTACCCGAAGAGGGGAAGAGGGAACATGTCTACCAACATGGTCAAAAAAGCTTTAGGGGGGGGTATTGCGGCGCTGATTAGCGCGGCAATGCTGTTCTGCACCCTGCCCGCCCAGGCTGCGACCGGCACATGGAATTCGTTGTCTGACACGGAGAAGAAGTCATCCTACGGCTACTTCGTCTGGAAGTCCGAGAATGCGACAGATGCCGATGAAAAAGCTACTGCAGCTGATGCGGCTAATCTACTCAAAACTGCACCTTTCAAGGACTTAACCAACATTGGCGCCGCGGACGATGCGACTTCCTTGGATAATATGAAGGTCGCTATTGAGCAGATTATTTCTATCAATAATTTCCGTTCTTCTTTGAAGAATGAACCATGCCGTACTGATTTGCCTCAGGGGAATCCAGCTCGCGCATGCGATGATAATGGGAATGGTCTGACTCCGCTAAAGATTACTGATAAGATGATGGCTGCGTCGCAGTCCAACGTCAATTACTCATCGCGTCATTGGGGCCATGCTGCGAACAACGGCCAGAGTTGGAATTTCGCGCTGGAAAACTTGTACACTGGTTCTGTTTATGCGCCGTGGACTTCTGACAATCAGTCCGCCGCGGTCAAAAACTGGTATTCAGAAATTACTAATTACGATGATCACCCGCTGGATTGCAAATCATCTCAGCAGATAGGTCATTACCGCACGTTGACTAATAAAATCTGTGTGACCGATGAAACCAAGGTCCAGGTCCTTCCGTTTTCTACTACGGGTTTGGCAATCGCTAGGCGTGCCAATTTCAATGGAAACAATTACGCAAACGGTATGACCGAATCTCAAGTGTATGGCGGCATGCAGTGGCAAGGTTCATCAGGATATGAGTATGATGCCTCCGACTATCTGGATGATTTCAATGCATATGCTTCTCAGTTGAAGACCATCACTGGGGTGACGAATCCCGCTGATGTGACTGTGGAATCCGGTACTGCGAAGCCAACCGACCAGCTGACGACCGAAGTGGCCGTCACGTATGATGACAACACTACGGGCACCGCCAAGGTCACGTGGAAGATTCCGGATGACTGGAATGCCGATCTCAAGGCTCACACCATCAAGCTGACCGGTACGGTTGAGGGCACTACCAAGACCGTTACGCTGAACCTCAACGTCAAGGCTGCCAAGGCTACCGCCGCAACGTTCAAGGGCACCACTAATACCGAGACTTCCGTAACTACGGAAGCCGGTACTGCACCGAACTTGCCGAAGACCGCGACCGTGACCTGGTCAAACGGCAGCACTTCTGACGAAACCATCAATTGGGGCTCCAGCCAGGATTACAAAAAGCCAGGCACCTACTACGATCTCAAGGGAACCGTCGAGGGCTTCACGCTCACCGCACATGTGACCGTAAACAAGGCCACCATCACCAAGGTCGATCAGCCGGAAGCCACAACCGTCAGCAAGGGCGCCACGCCGACCATCCCGACCACCGTCAAGGTGCACTGGTCCTACGGCGACCCGACCGATGAGACCATCACTTGGGATGCTAATGCCGACCCGAAGAAGGCCTCCTTCAATACCGTCGGTTCTCAGACCTTCACCGGTACTGCAGCAGGCCAGAAGGTCACTTGGAAGGTAACCGTTGTGGAAACGAAGGTTACCAAGGCTTACGATCCGGTTCCGATGACTACCGAAGCTGGCGTTGACCCAACCTCCGAGCTGCCCAGCAAGGTTCAGGCTGACCTTGATAATGGCCAGGAGAAGCAGAGTGTATCCGTTGTGTGGGATACTCTGCCGGAGACCTGGAAGAGCTACAAGGGCGGCACCATCAAGCTGAAGGGTACCGTGAACGGCCAGGCCGACCAGACCGTGACTCTTACCATCACCGTAAAGCACGCCACCATTCAGGATCAGACGCTCGCAGGCATTTCCGTGCCCGCTGGTGTGGACCCCACCAGCAAGCTACCTGAGACAGTGACCATCACCTGGTCCCACAACACCGGTACGCAAGACAACGTGAAGGTTGCCTGGAACAAGATTGACGCCTCCGCATACCAGCAGGCTGGTTCCTTTACCGCCACCGGTACGGTGACCGAGGACGGTCAGACCGGCAAGGTTTCCGTGCCGGTGACCGTCACCTATCCGGTTGCAGTCTCCGCTGAGGCAACCAGCAAGTCCGTGGACACCATCGCCACGAACGAACCTGTCCTGAGCGGCGTGAACGCCACCGTACAGTACACGAATGGCACCACGACCACCAACAAGGTGAAGTGGGAATCTATCGCTGCTGCCAAGTACGCCGAAGATCAGGCTGGCAAGTCCTTCGAAGTAACCGGTACTGTGCTCAAGGAAGCTGCGACCACCAAGTCTGTCAAGGCTCGCGCGGCCGCCGATGAGCTGACCGATGCCAATGACAATGCGCTGACCGTCAAGGTCACCGTGAATGTTACGGCGCGTAAGATCACCGCCGTGACGCCGTCTACCGACAAGATCTCCGTCGACACTGCCAAGAACACCGATCCGACACCGACTCCGACTGGCAAGGTGACCGTGACTTGGAACGACAAGAAGACCGGAGATCGCACGGTGAACCTGACCCTGCCGAAGGACTGGAACAAGGGCATCGACGAGCACACGGTAACCGCCACTGGTACCGTGGACGGCTGGACCGATCCTGTTCCGTTCACAGTGACCGTGAACGCAGCCAAGGCCGAAAGCGTTGCTCCAATCAAGGCCATCGCCACCACGGCCAAGATTGTGCCCACGCTGCCGGAAGCCGCAACCGTGACCTGGAGCAACGGTGAGACCACCGAGGAAAGTGTGACGTGGACCAAGCCGGCCGACACCGCCTATGACACGGTCGGTCAGGATGTGACCGTCAAGGGCACTGTGGCCGGTCTCGATACTCAAGTCACTGTGCACGTGGTTGCCGCCACCATCACGAGCGTCGACAACCCCGCCGGCCCGTTCACCACGAGCGCCGGCAAGGCTCCGACCACACTGCCGTCTACTGTGAACGCCCACTGGTCCAACAAGACCGAATCCAGCGTTGCCGTGGTCTGGGACACCAAGTCCGTGGACTTCTCCAACCGCTCCGGCAAGGACAAGACCGTGACCGTGGAAGGTACGGTTCAGGGTTGGAATCAGAAGGTGGAAGCTAAGGTGACCGTGGCCAGTGCCAAGGTGACCGCAGCCACCGTTGATGGCGATACCACCGTCAAGACCGATTCTGGCACTGCTCCGAAGCTGCCCGAAAACGCCAAGCTCACTTGGGATGACGGTGGTGCACAAACCACGGCCAAGATCAACTGGGCCAAGTTCGACGGCTACAAGAACCGTGACGGCGATACCTTCACCGTCCACGGCGACGTGGACGGCTGGGCGAACGGCGTGGACGTGACCGTTGAAGTTGCTCCCGCCACCCCGATCAAGGTGGAACAGGACAAGTTCCCGGTAAGCGTCGAGGTCGGCGGCAAGCTGACCCTGCCCGCACAGGTGAACGTGATCTGGTCCAACAACGACAAGGTGCCCACCACTGTGGCATGGGATACCTACGATGCCAAGCTGCTGACCAAGGCCGGCACCTTCACCGTGAACGGTACCGTGACCCCCAAGCAGGGCACTGAGTACCAGGTGACTGCCACGGTGACCGTCACCGCCAAGAAGCAGGACAACACCACCAAGCCCGGCCAGAACACCACCGAGAACGCCAAGAACAACCTGAGCAACACCGGCTCCAGCGTGGCCATCATCGCTGTAGTCGCCCTGCTGCTCGTGGCTGTGGCGGTCACGGTACTGGCTATCGCCAAGCGCCAGCACGACTGATGCGCTGACAGTATCAGTCGCTGATTGCTGCTGATATGACTCAAAGGCCTTCCGGTTTCTGCCGGAAGGCCTTTTTGCATGATGCGGTGAGTTTGCATTGCACCGTGCCTGATTGATGCGAGTCGGTGCATCGGATATCAGACACAGGGCGAATAAATGTCAACATTTATGGACATAGTCACACAATGTTCAGAAACGGGGAATAGGTTGAGCATATGACTATGAATGGGCAGCAGCCGCAACCGGCACCGGGACAACAGCCGGCATCATCATCGCAGACTTATCAGGCGCAGGGGCAGCCAACAGAGTTTGCGAATCCGCAGATGCCGGGCAATAGTAATCCTTTGCATAATGCTCCCGACAATCTCGAAGACGACGCGACCATACTGTTGCACTATGAACCGCACGCCTTTGCATCGCCGCAAACCATGCCATTGCCGCCCGTTCCCATGGCACCAGCGCCGCAGCATCCGTTCCGTGTGCAGTCGTACACAGCACCTGTGCAAGTGCCGCAGCCTATCGTGCAACCTGCGCCGCCAGCACAATCGCCAGTACAGCAGTTTGCGCAGTCGCAGCCGACAGCACAGTCACAGTTTGCTCAGTCGCAGAACAATCCGACTCAGGTGCCATCTCAGGCTGGACCACAATCAGCTGTGTCGCAATCAAACTTGTCGTATGCGGCTCCGCGCCCGATGCCGCAGCCGGTTGCTCAGTCAGTTGTGCCGCAGCCATCGCAGTCAACCATTGTGCAGTCAACCATTGCGCAGCCGCAGCCAGTGCAGCTGCAGTCAGCGCAGCCGCAGCCAGTACAGGCGTATCAGCCAAATGCGGCTGCTCAGCCGGTCATTCAACCGTCGCAAACCGCACAGCAATACCGGTCGTATGCGTCGCCCCAGCCGTATGCACAACCTCAGCCGGTTGCCCAACAGCCGCAGTCATATGCCACCCAGCCTCAGCAATACGCGACTCAGACCGCGCGGCCGTATGCGCAGTCGCAACCAGTGCAGCAGTACGGTGCGCAATCGTATGTTGCACAACCATATGTTGCACAGCCTCAGCCGTATGTCGCAGCGCAAGTGCGTCCGCCGGTCGTCATGGTCAGTCCACGGCAAGCATGGAAGACCTGGCGCCGCCGGGTAGTGAATCGCGCGATGGGACTTGCCTTCATCTACGAAAGTCTCATGTATGTCGGTGGTTTCGCGCTCATGATATTCGTAGAGCTGTTTTCCCTGCGCTGGTTGGATGGACCGGATGGGGGAGAAGGTTTCATCAGCCTCGCCGGAGTGGCCGCGGCCATGGGATTCCTGCTCATCATGCGTCACCGCGACATTCTGACCCGTGAATTCTGGCTTGGTGGACCGCATACGGACACCTACGGCGAGCCGAACCAGCTCGGACGCATAAGCCAATACGGCGGCGGGCGAATGCGGCCGCAATGGTTTCTGGTGTTCATCATGCTCGGCATGGGCGTGCAGAGCATAGTTTCGCTGGCGCAAATCGGGCTCGCGCTGATCGGCGGCGGATTGAGCTCGCCCACATCCGAAGCGATTAGCGACAGTTCCAACACCGTGTCCATGTGGCTGTACGTTGGTGTGGCCGCGCCGATTTGCGAGGAAGTCATATTCCGTGGCGTGCTGATGAAGGAGCTCAAGCCGCTCGGCAAGAACTTCGCCATCGTGACCTCGGCATTCGCCTTCGGACTGTTCCACGACGACTTCGTGCAAGGCACGTTCGCCTTCCTGTTCGGCCTGATTCTGGGTTTTGTGGCTATGGAATACTCGCTGGTGTGGTCGATTGCGCTGCACGCGTTCAACAATGCGATTCTTTCCGGTGTGATTGATACATGGTTCGCTGGCCAGCTCAACGATACGCAGTACACGGTGTACGTGATTGTGCTGACTGCGGTTGGCGTGATCGGTGCGACGGTGGCGCTGGCGGTGTACGGGCGTGGTTTGAAGCAGTACCGTATGCAGAACCGTAGTATTCCGGACACGTATGCGGGATGGTCGTCGCCGGTGTTCATTGCGTTCGTGGTGGCCAATATTCTGCTGACGATTGTGCTGTTGGTGCTGTATGTAGCGTAGGCGCGTGTGGTTGAGGGCTGAGACGGCTGAACGTCCGACGGCGTTGTTGAGTATTTGCGGTGATAACCGTGTTCTTCGGCTGGTCTGACGCATATTGGGTATGACCTGTACGTGACTTGTGCTTGACTGAAGGTTTTTCAACGTTGACTGACGGTTTTATAACGGAATTTGTTATAAAACCGTCAGTCTGAGTTAGATTTCCGTCAGTTTGAGTTAGATTTCCGTCAGTCTGTGTTGGAAATCCGTCAGTCAACTGGTGCTCGGGGCGGCAGTATGGCGACGGTGACGTTCGTGGTATGGCTTATCGTTGGAATATGAGTGATTTTGAGCCGTTCTATGACGTGAATCGCACCTATGAAGACAACTATGCTCAGGGGCCGTTCGGCGCGTTCGCCGAAGCACTGAAATCCGGTACCGCAGGCGAAGAGGAGGAGCTCGGAAAGGCGGGCGAATCCTTCCTTGGTCAGCCGGTGAACCTGGCGTTCGGTATTCCGGCGGGCCCGCTGCTCAATAGCCGCTACACTACGGCGGCCTTCCGCATGGGCTTCGATCTGGCCACCTACAAGACTGTGCGCTCGCGAGCATGGGGTTGCAACCCATTCCCGAACGTGCTCGCCGTGCATCCGACTTCAGCCGATGGTTCGCTGACTCCGGGCAGCGCCGAACTGGATGAAGGTGTGCTGGCCGATACTAATTACGAGCAGCCGATTTCCATCTCCAATAGTTTCGGCGTGCCGTCGCAGAATCCAGACGTATGGCAGCCGGACATGAAGGCCGCCATTGCTGCCGCCGGTCCCGGTCAGGTGCTGGTGCCGAGCTTCCAAGGCTCGCGCGTGGAAGGTATGAGCGAAGAGGACTACATCGCCGACCACGCCACCACTGCGCGTCTGGTTAAGGAGACCGGCGCGAAGTTGATGGTGATGAACACCAGCTGCCCGAATGAGGGACACAATCGTTTGCTGTGCCACAATCCGCTGCTCGTGGGTCGTATTACCGAGGCGGTGAAGAACGAGATTGGCGATACGCCGCTGATGATCAAACTGGCGTTCATTCCGAGCGACGATGACTTGGAACTCATGGTGCGCTCCACTGTGGGGCGTGGCACGGTTCAGGGATTCAGTACGATTAACACCATTTCCGCGAAACTGGTGGATAAGGACGGCAATCAGGCGCTGCCCGGCGCCGGCCGTGATCGCTCCGGTGTATGCGGCAGCGCGATTCGTGGAGCCGGTCTGGAGATGGTGCGCCGACTGGCTGCGCTGCGTGAACGTCTGGGGCTTGATTTTGCTATCAACGGTGTGGGTGGCGTGGTTTCGCCTGAGGACTACGCAGCATATAAGGCTGCCGGAGCGGACTCGGTGATGTCTGCCACCGGAGCCATGTGGGATGCTGAATTGGCTCATAAGATTAAGGCAAGTCTGTGAGCTGCTCGTCGGTTTGATTGCGAATAGACTGCCTAAAAACAGGTTTGCCCCGGCTGAAAGAGCTTCAGTCGGGGCAAACTCGTTTACAAGGGGTTGATTTGGGGATATCGGAATATCTATCTGCGTTACAAGGGGTTCCTTTGGTGCGAAACCGTGGATAAAAACCGGACTCTCGCAACGTTATTTCGCCGTTTTGGGGTTGTCGCTACTTAGGCAACAACCCCTTGTAACGCAGAAAGACCTCCGGCGGCCCGTAAATCAACCCCTTGTAAACGAGATAGGCTTTTTCCTAGGGAGTAGCGCGGCAATTACGCTTCGGCGGCGGCCTTCATGGCCACGGCGCCCACGTAATAGACCGGCTTATCGAAGTTCGGCTGGAACAGGAAGTCCACGTTCGCCAACTGGTCGATGGTAAAGCCGGCCTGAATCGCCATGGAAATCACGTTCGCGGCACCGGAAATATCCGCCTTGGAGCAGAACTGGCCGCCCTTGACCTTGCGGGTTTCCGGATCCCAGGTGAGAATCGAAGTGACCGGAGTGGTGGTGAGCATGAAGTCCGGGCGGTAGTCCTCGGTGAGCTCGGTCTCGTGCACGGTAAGGCCACGGCGTTCGGCGCCGGCCTTGGTCAGGCCCGAAGCGGCCAGTGACAGATCGTAGAGCTGCACGGCGGAAGTGGCCTGCGTGCCCATGTACTTCACGGTCGGCTTTTCGATATTGCGGCCCACGAGCAGACCCTGGCGTACCGCGTTGGTGGCCAGCGGAATGTAGTCATGCTTGCCGGTCGGGTTATAGAACACGGTGGCCGAGTCGCCGGCGGCATACACGTCCGGCACGGAAGCCTGCATGTAATCGTCAACGATGATGGCACCGTTCGGCAGCATATCCACCTTGCCCTTAAGCAGGTCGGTGTTCGGCAGGAAGCCTACGGCCAGGATTGCCATCTCGGCCGTGTACTCACCCTTTTCGGTGACCACGGTCACGGTATTGTCCGGATTGTCGCGGAATTCCACCACTTTCTGGCCAAGGGCCAGCGTCACGCCGTGCTCCTCGAATGCGGCGGCAACCTGATCGGTGATGGACTTATCGAAGTTGTTGGCCAGCGGGCGGTTCAAACCGTCCACTAGCGTGGTCTTGACGCCCGTCAAGCTGAACTGCTCGGCAATCTCCGCGCCAATGTAACCGGAGCCGATTACGACAGCGGACTTGGCGAGCTTTGCCTTCTCCTTGATGGCGATGGCATGATCCCAATTCTTGCACAGCAGCACGTGTGGGCTGTCGATACCGGGGATTGGCGGAATCACGGGGCGGGAACCGGTGGTCACGACAAGTTTGTCGAAGGCGAGCGTCTCCTCGGGAGCGTCGGCGCCGTCCGAGCCATCTTCGAGCGAACGGTAGGTAAGCGTCTTGCCCACCGGGTCCACGGAAGTCACATCGGTACGCATGTGCATGGTCGCGCCAGCTTGTGCCAGAGCCTCGGGGGAGGAATAGAACATCTTCTTCGGGTCGGAAACATGGTCGCCAACCCACAGCGCGATGCCGCAGGAGAGGAAGGAGAGCGTGCCATTGCGCTCGAAAACGTGGACGGTCCAATCCGGATGCTCGGCGAGAATGGAAGTGGCGGCGAACGTGCCGGCGTGCGTGCAGCCGATAACGGCGACGGTGGTCATAAATGCTCCTTTGCTTGTGGCCTAGGCGTCAATTGCCCTGCCTCGAATCGTAGCGTAGGGGGCTGGAGAATGCTGCGGCAGAAAATGTGAGGTAGATTACATTGTGTGCGCTGTGCATTGCTGGTGATGGTGCAGCCTGATGCTCACCAAAGCTTTGCAAAGTTTGGCTCGCGGCGCATTTCACCGAGTGCGCACATGGGTTATGGCAAACTAGACTCTAGTGTTTTTGATCGCACAGCCGTACGTAGATAATGCGTACGTAGGTATATAGGAGAGTGGCGTGGCTGAGAATACGAATGATGTGCTGCATGTTGAAGGCGGTAAACCGCTGAACGGCACCATCAAGGTCCGTGGCGCGAAGAACTTCGTGAGCAAGGCCATGGTGGCCGCGCTGCTTGCACCGGGCAAGTCCGTGCTGAAGAACGTGCCGGAGATTCGCGACGTGCATGTGGTGTCCGACTTGCTGCGCCTGCATGGCGTGAGCGTGGACGTGGATGGTGCCAACGGTGTGGTGACCATCGACGCCTCCCATGTGCAGCTGGCCGACGTGGCCGACGTGGACACGCTGTCCGGTTCTTCCCGCATCCCGATCCTGTTCTCTGGTCCGCTGGTGCATCGTCTGGGTGAGGCATTCATCCCGGCGCTCGGCGGCTGCGCAATCGGCGGCCGTCCGATTGACTTCCATCTGGAGACCCTGCGCAAGCTTGGCGCCACGGTAGATAAGGAACACAAGGACGGTATTCATATCACCGCTCCCGACGGCCTGCATGGCGCGAAGATTCATCTGCCGTACCCGTCCGTAGGCGCTACCGAGCAGACGTTGCTGGCTGCTGTGCTTGCCGAAGGTAAGACCGAGCTGTCTGGCGCTGCAATCGAGCCGGAAATCATGGACTTGGTGGCTGTGCTGCAGAAGATGGGCGCGATCATCTCCGTGGACGTGGACCGTACGTTCCGCATTGAAGGCGTCAAGGAGCTCAAGGGCTTCACACACACTTCGCTGACCGACCGCATCGAGGCCGCCTCGTGGGCATCCGCCGCCCTCGCCACGCATGGCGACATCTTCGTCAAGGGCGCCACCCAGCCGGAAATGATGACCTTCCTCAACGTGTTCCGCAAGGTCGGCGGTGAGTTCGACGTGACCGACAAGGGCATTCGCTTCTGGCATCCGGGCGGCGACCTGCACCCGGTGGCCATCGAAACCGACGTGCACCCCGGCTTCATGACCGACTGGCAGCAGCCGCTCGTGGTGGCTCTGACCCAGGCGAACGGTCTGTCGATCGTGCACGAAACCGTGTACGAGAACCGTTTCGGCTTCACCAAGCCGCTCGTGCAAATGGGTGCAACCATCCAGCTGTATCGCGAGTGCCTCGGCTCCCTGCCGTGCCGCTTCCAGCAGCGCAATTACAAGCACTCCGCCGTAATCTTCGGACCGACCCCGCTCACCGGACGCGACATCGACGTGCCGGATCTGCGCGGCGGCTTCAGCCATCTGATCGCTGCGTTGGCGGCCAAGGGCCCGTCCAACGTACAGGGCATTAGCCTGATCGACCGCGGTTACGCCGACTTCCGCGGCAAGCTGGAAGCTCTCGGTGCTGATTTCGACTGATAACCTGGCTGATTATTTGCTATTGACTCCCCTTGGTGCGAATCGAGGGGAGTTTTTTGTACTCCCCTCAGAGAGGGGAACCGGTAGTGGATTTAATCCTTGAACTTTCTGCTGAGTGGCACTGAGACTACAGCACCAATCCCCAGCAATCCAGCGGAAATCAGCAGCACTGCAGCCACCGGCATATGATCGAACGCCCAGCCATATTCCATCTGACCCAACGGTTGCGCACACATACTGATGGCAGCCACCATCGCCATCACCTTGCCGGTCATCGCATCCGGTGTATTGAGCTGAATAGTAGGCAGTGCAATCAGATTCGAGAAGCAGCTAGCGATCATCGTGCCGAACGTGAAGCCAACCAGCACGATGAGCTTCACCCAAGCGGAAACCGGCAGCAGGAATACCAAGCCTTGCGGTAGCAGCGACAATGCCAGCGCGATCATCGACAACGGGAATTTGCGCATCGTCAGTTTCGCGGCGAAGAATCCGGCGACAAACGCGCCAATCACACCGGAAACACCCACCAAGCCATCGGCGACGCCATACACTGTGGCATCAAAGCCGAGCACCGTGCGAATCACATAGGGGAAACCGACTGCCGCATTGCCAATAATCACAAAGTTCAGTCCGGCGGCAAACAGCAGCAGCGCAAACACATTCGGCCGGTCTTTGATGAGGAACCGGATGCCGGCTTTCAGATCTTCGATCGGCGTGGGCAGCTCCTCGTCGCCTCGGTCGGGCGCGGCAAGTCGGATAAAGCATTCGAGCGTGGCGGCCGAGGCAAAGCTCACGATGGCGATCGTCATCATCGGTTGGATGCCGGTCAGCGAATACAGCACGCCGCCGAGGAAGCTCGGCAGTAGTGAGCCGAGCTGCTGCACCTGATTGACCACGGCCATGGCCTTGCGCAAGGTGCTTTGCCCATGTTCGCGGAACATTTGGGGGAGTGCGGCCTGCACGGTCGGGGTTTCGAATGCGCCAAGCATGGCGAGCAATACCTGCATGGTGCCGATGGCCACGAGACTGAAGCCGATAGTGGCGAAAACAAGCGCGCTTGCCAACACGAGTACGGCGGAGATGGCGTCGAGCGCCACCATGATGGTGCGGCGATTGATGCGGTCGGCCAGCACGCCGCCGAACGGGGAAAGAATGATCGTCGGCACGATGGAGATGGCCAGAATCGATGCGAACACGGTGGCGGAACCGGTTTCATCGAGCACCCACATGGCCATCGCGAAGCGCAGCATCAGATTGCCGAACAGGGAGATGCCTTGCCCGGTGACGAGAAGGATGAAGTCACGGCCCAGGAGTGGGGAGTGATGCGCAGACGATGTCATGGTGTTTCCTTTGGTATTTGGTAGTCGTTTTCCCGAATTTCTCTCACTGACTGCCGCTCAGTGAGAGAAATTCGGGAGATGAAAGGTGGGTGGGTGACATGGGTGGGGGATGAGCTGCGGCGCTAATTGCGAAACGCCGCGTAGAACTTGTAGGTCTGTTCAATGAGCTCGTCGTTGAAAACCGGGATGTTGATGGCGTTGAGCATCGCGGCAAGGCACTGGATGCGATGTTTGAGTTGCGCGTGATTGGCTGGGTAGAAGCGGGTGAGCAGCCAATAGTTGGCGAGCAGTGAGATCAGTTCGGCGGCCTCCTGCGGGTATTCGGTGGGGATGGAGCCGTCGCGCATACCTTCCTCGATGATTGGTAGCCAATGCTTGGGCAGTTCGGTGGCCCAGAAATTCAGGTTTGATGCGAGCGTAGTGGGATCATCAAGGAAAGGCAGTCCAGCTTCATTGAGTTTCCGGTGCTCTTCATTATTGATGGCGACGGTGAACAGTGCACGCAATTTCTGCAGTCCGTTGAGATCGTCGCGGGCCATGACATGGTCGCGCTCACCTTGGCTGTAGTCCCAATCCGCGCTGTTGAGTCGGTCGAGGATGGCTTCTTTGGATTTGAAGTGATGATAGATCGCGCCTTTGGAAAGGTTACCGAGCCGGTCCACGATGTTTTGGATGGAGGTTTTCTCGTAGCCCTGTTCCATGAACAGGTCGCGCGCGGCCTCCAAAATACGCCGCTCGGTGACCTCGGGATGTGCGTTGCGCGCCATGTGCGTCTCCTTATGAACTGTCGATGATGTGCGAAGCGACAGTTCTCCTCAGTCTGCTTCGTGTCCGGCTTCCCTCCGGGAGGGAGCCAAGTCTGTTGCGTTATTCTGGCTCGCACTATACATACCGTCGGTCGGTATGTATAGGCGTGCGGCGAGCCCATACATGGCGCAACGGTCCGGGATAGGCGATGATGTGGCGGTATGTATTAGCAGGGAATCAGCGCGGTGCATACGAAAGAGTGGAAAAGGGTGACCGCGTAACGCTGTTGGTCCGCATGACTCGTCCGCATGGCAGCCATGAGTCTCAGTATGTTTGACGGTGATTTATTCATCCGACTTAGAGCCTCGGACACTGTCTGTGTTCCCGGTATCCTTAGAAGAATGAGCCCTGAAGCGTTAAGTGAACTGATTTCCAAGATTGCCCATAATCTCGTCGCAGCCGGTCAGGCCGGCACATTGACCGACGAGTTGATTCCGCCCGTCGAAAAGCTGACTGTGATGCGCCCGAAGGACCGCGCACACGGCGACTGGGCCTCCAATATCGCCATGCAGCTGGCCAAGAAGGCTGGCATGAAGCCGCGCGATCTGGCCGAGCCGTTTGCCGCCGCGCTCACCGAGGCGGATGGCATCAAGTCCGTGGAAGTGGCCGGCCCTGGCTTCATCAACATCACCCTTGATTCCGCGTCCGCCGCAGCCGTGGTCGATCAGGTGCTGAACGCGCCCGCCGACGAGCATGGCATCTCCACGTTCGGCCGCAACAATCACCTGTCCGGCAAGACCCTGAACCTTGAGTTCGTCTCCGCCAACCCCACCGGTCCGATTCACATCGGCGGCACCCGCTGGGCCGCCACCGGCGACTCGATGGCCCGTGTGCTTGAGGCCAACGGCGCCAAGGTGGTGCGCGAATACTACTTCAACGATCACGGCGAGCAAATCAACCGCTTCGCCAAGTCGCTGGTCGCCGCCTGGGCCAACGACAACAATCTGGGCGAGGCCGGCTACCAGACCGAAACGCCATTCGATGGCTACAAAGGTGCTTACATCGATGAGATCGCCCGCCGCGTGGAGGCCGAAGCCAAGGCCGACGGTGTGGAACTGACCGCGCTGCAGCACAAGGATCAGGGCCTGAACGCCGATGGTGAGCCAATCGGCGAGTCCGATTCCGAGGTACGCGAAGAGTTCCGTAAGCGCGCGGTTCCGATGATGTTCGATGAGATTCGCAAGTCCATGAAGGACTTCCGCGTGCACTTCGACGTCTGGTTCCACGAGAACAGCCTGTATCAGGACGGCGAAGTCGATCGCGCTATCGAAGTGCTGCGAGAACGCGGCGACATCTACGAGAAGGATGGCGCCACCTGGTTCGAATCCACCAAGCATGGTGACGACAAGGATCGCGTGATTCTGAAGTCCAACGGTGAATTCGCCTACTTCGCTGCGGACATCGCCTACTACTGGAACAAGCGCCACCGCGCCACCGATCCGGCTGACGTGGCCATCTACATGCTCGGTGCGGATCACCACGGCTACATTGGCCGCATGATGGCCATGTGCGCGGCCTTCGGCGACAAGCCGGGTGAGAACATGCAGATCTTGATCGGTCAGCTGGTCAACGTGCTGAAGGACGGCAAGGCCGTGCGCATGTCGAAGCGCGCCGGCAACGTGGTGACCATCGACGATCTGGTGGAAGCCATTGGCGTGGATGCCTCTCGCTACTCGCTGGCTCGCACCGACTACAACTCCCCGGTGGACATTGACCTCAACCTGCTCGCCTCCCACTCCAACGACAACCCGGTGTACTACGTGCAGTACGCACACGCTCGCTCCTGCAACGTGGACCGCAACGCTGAGGCCGCCGGCATCTCCTACGAAGGAGCTGACCTGAGCCTGCTCGACACCGAGGCTGACGGCGAAGTGCTCGCCGCACTCGCCCAGTGGCCTGCACTGGTGACTCTGGCTGGCGACGCTCGTGCCCCGCACCGCGTGGCGCATTATCTGGAGGATCTGGCTGCCGCCTACCACAAGTGGTACAACGTCGAGCGCGTGGTGCCGATGGCGCTGACCGATCCGGAAACCCGCGGTGATGACGCTGAGGCTGTGCGTATCGCCAAGGCTCCGGAGCCAGCTCGTGCTGCAGCCCGCTTGAAGCTCAACGACGCTGTGCGCAACGTGATTGCCGCCGGCCTTGACCTGCTCGGCGTTTCCGCACCCGAGAAAATGTGATGGCCTGACGGCCATCGCAGTATTCCGCGACGCTCACGACGCTATCGCTGTTCGCTGCTACGGACAGTCCACCGGACTGTCCGTCCTGAAAAGATGTGATGAATTATGCCTATTACTCCAATTTGGCCGGCTGCTACGGCCATCAACGCTGACGGTGCTATTACCTTCCACGGCCGCAGCGCCGAATCACTCTTGGATGAGTTCGGCTCGCCGCTGTACCTCATCGATACCGACGAGGTAAACGAGCGCGCGCATCACTTTGTGCGTGCCGCCGCCAACGCCTTCAACAACTCCACCACCCATGTGAGCTTCGCCGGCAAGGCCTTCCTGTCCAAGGAAATCGTGCGCCTCGTGCTCGCAGCCGGCATGTACGTGGACACCTGCACGATGGGTGAGATGAAAATCGCCCTTGCTGCCGGCGCTCCCGGTCGCCGACTGGTGCTGCACGGCAACAACAAGTCAGACGAGGAAATCGCACTGGCCATCGAGCAAGGCTTCGCAAAAATCGTCGTTGACGAGCCCGAAGAGCCTGAGCGCATCGCTGCCATCGCACGAAAGCTCGGCAAGCGTGCGCGCGTGATGCTGCGCGTCACCGTGGGCGTGCACGCGGGCGGTCATGAATACATTTCCACCGCGCACGAGGACCAGAAGTTCGGCGTACCGCTGCTGCCAGCCGGCGCGAATGCCGCAGTACTGGATGCTGCATTGGCGGATCTTACTGATGTGACTCCAGCGGTCACCAATGCGCGATTCGCTGAGCATGCGGAAGCTGCAGCCGAGGCCGCCAACACTGCCGAGGCAGCCGGTGCAGTCGGCCATAAAGGTGAACGCAAGCTGCAGTACGACCTGAAGTACCCGTACGATCTCTCGCACGAGCAGGTTTCCGAAAAGGACAAGGTGCTGGCCGAAGCGATGACCGCCATTGCGGACGGCCCAGCCATCGCCGTGCTGAAGACCATCCTGACCAATCAGGATGTGCTCGAACTGGTGGGCGCGCACTCGCACATCGGCTCCAACATCCACGATGCCGACGCATTCATCCAAGCCGGCAAGCGCATGATGCTGCTGCGCAAGACCCTGTACGCCACCGACGCGTTCACACTGCCGGAAATCGATCTGGGCGGCGGCTACTCCGTGGCCTACACGGACGGCGAGGATTCGATGGATATCGACGTGGAACTCGCCCGTCTCGCCGACGCCGTGGCCTCCACCAACCGTGCGCTCGGCATGCCGGCACCCGCCATCAGCTTCGAACCGGGCCGCTACATCGTAGCGCCGGCCGGCGTGACCCTGTACCGAGTGGGCACCATCAAGCATGTGCAGTTGAGCGGCGAAGGCGACCACACACCTAAGGATTCCGCAGGCAACCCGATCAGCGAACGCGTGTACGTGTCCGTGGACGGCGGCATGTCCGACAACATCCGCCCGGCGCTCTATGGCGCCGACTACACCGCGCGACTGGCCAACCGCAAGGGCTCCGAGGAGACGATGCTGGCCCGCGTGTGCGGCATGCACTGCGAATCCGGCGACATTGTGGTGCACGAGGTGCGTCTGCCCGCCGATTTGAAGCGCGGCGATATTCTCGCCGTGCCGGTCACCGGCGCATATGGCCGCACGATGGCGTCGAACTACAATCAAGCGCTGATTCCAGCTGTCGTGGGTGTGAGCGAGGCCGGCGCGCATGTGATGCTGCGCCGCCAGGCCATCGACGATCTGCTGGACCTCGACGTCAGCGAGTGAGTCTGCGGGCGGGCTGCTCAAGCGAATGGACGATTTCCGGCCGCTGTAGCAATCAATCCGTACAATGGCCATGGGATAACAAGCTTGTTTTGGAAGGATTTGAAGTGGCAGAACTGAACGAAACCCCGATTCGCGTAGGCCTGCTGGGTGCAGGCACCGTCGGCTCCCAGACCGCCCGACTGATCGTTGAGCAGAAGGACGAGCTCTCCGCTCGCATCGGCCGTCCGATCGAACTGACCGGCGTGGCCTGCCTCGACCCGAAGGAAACCGAAAAGTTCCCGTGGATCGACCAGTCCATCGTCACCACCGACACGATGAGCGTGGCCACCAACTCGGACATCGTCATTGAGCTGATCGGTGGCACCACGGTGGCACGCAAGTTCGTGCTCGCCGCCATCGAATCCGGTGCTTCCGTGGTCACTGCGAACAAGGCGCTGCTGGCCAAGTACGGCCCGGAAATCTACGCTGCCGCCGAAGCCAAGGGCGTTGACATCTACTTCGAAGCCGCTGTGGGCGGCGCGATTCCATTCCTGCGCCCGCTGCGCGAATCCTTGGTGGGTGACAAGGTAACCAGCATGCTGGGTATCGTCAACGGCACCACCAACTACATTCTCGACGAAATGACCACCAAGGGTCTCCAGTTCGACGATGTGTTGAAGGATGCTCAGGCCAAGGGTTACGCCGAAGCCGATCCGACCGGCGACATTGAGGGCTACGATGCCGCGAACAAGGCCGCCATCATGGCGACGCTCGGCTTCCACACCCCGGTGACCATCGACGATGTGTCCGTGGAGGGCATCACCAAGATCACGGCCGACGACATCGCCGCAGCCACCGCCGAAGGCAAGGTCATCAAGCTGCTCGCCGTGGTGGAGAACGGTGAAGCCGGCGTATCCGCTCGCGTCTACCCGGCGCTGATTCCTGAATCCCACCCGTTGGCTTCCGTGCACGGTTCCTTCAATGCGATCTTCGTCAAGGCTGAGGCAGCAGACGATCTGATGTTCTACGGCCGCGGTGCCGGCGGCGCTCCGACCGCCTCCGCAGTGGTGGGTGACGTGGTGACCGAGGCTCGCCACATCGCAGCCGGCTGCACCGGCCCCTCCATTCCGCTGTACAAGGACCTGCCCAAGGCTCCGGCCAGCGCATCCAAGGCCGCATTCGCGGTGCGCTTCCTGATTCACGACAAGCCGGGCGTGCTGGCTGCCATTGCCGCCGAGTTCGCCAAGAACGGTGTCTCCATCAACGGTGTGAATCAGGATTTGAAGCCCACGATGACCGATCCTGGTTACGATGGCGAAATCCAGCAGCTGCGTGTGGTCACCCACCTGACCGACGAAGAGACGCTGCGCGCAACCGTCAAGGCCGTACAGTCGCTTGACTTCGTGACCGGTGAGCCGTCCATCCTGCGCGTACTGGACTAAAAAGACCTGCGAGCTTTCATAGCAGCGAGCAGCAATAGTGTCGCATGCAGTGCGATGGTTGGCGCTGATGGAAATGGCTCCCTCTGATGAGGGAGCTGCCAACGAAGTTGGCTGAGGGAGAGACCTATGAATCCGATTTGTACTCAGGTGCGCGTGCGCGTGCCGGCCACGTCCGCCAATCTGGGCTCCGGCTTCGACACCGTGGGTTTGGCGCTCGACTACCATGACGAGCTCACATTCACACTGAACCCGGATCCCACCGACGGCATCGCCCACGTGTTCATTCACGGCGAGGGCGAGGACACGCTGCCACGCGACGAAACCCATTTGGTGGTCTCCACCTTCCGCCGCGCTTGCGCCACATTCGGTCTGGGGCGCGTCGGTTTCACGCTCGAAGCCACCAACAACATTCCGCAGGCTCGCGGCATGGGCTCCTCCGCCGAAGCCATCGTGGCCGGCATTGCGGCGGCCGCCGCTTTCGCCCAGCCGGGTGAGCTCAACCGTCCGGCTATCTTCGACATGGCCGCGCAGATTGAAGGCCATCCGGATAATGTGGCGCCGGCCGTGTTCGGTGGTCTCACGGTGTCTTGGGACTTCGCCACGGCTGAAGGTGTCGGTTCGGTCGCCATCCCTGGCGGTGAGCCGCTGCATGGTGGTTTCCATACCGTCAACTATCCGGTCGACCCGGCCATCACCGCGGCCGTATTCGTGCCGGATTACGAGTTGTCCACCGAGAAGGCTCGTCAGGCTTTGCCGAAGGACGTGCCGCACAAGGACGCCGTATACAACGTGTCCCGCGTGGGCCTGCTGCCGGCCGCGATGAACCCGGTGGTGCTGGCACAGGCCGAGGCTCAGGGTGGTGCCGATGCACTGGGTACTGGCGCTGCGGGTGCCGCTCAGGTGACCCCCGCCGCATTCGCCACTGCGGCGGCGCAGGCCAACGCCTTGCTGTTCACGGCAACGCAGGATCGCTTGCACCAGCCGTACCGTACGCCACTGATGCCGCCATCATCCGAACTGATTGAGCTGTTCCGCGCCAAGGGCTACGCCGCCGCCGTTTCCGGTGCCGGCCCATGCGTGCTCGTGCTGCACTACGGCAACGCACGCGAAGCCATCGACCAGGTGGCCGCAGCCCAGCTGGCATCCGGCCACTGGCGTGTGCTGCACCTGCCCATCAACACCAAGGGCGTCGAAATCGAACGCCGATAGTCGTGCTGTATCGGGCTCTCAGCTCGGCCAGGCTGATTTTATCGCTAAACAGACACTATGTATGCGGCTGAACGAAGCATCCGCATACATAGTGTCTGTTTTGGTATGGGAATCCTCACTAAGTATGCGGGATTATGGTCGAGCCGCATACATAGTGCTGGTTTTGGCACGATAATCCTCACTATGTATGCGAGTCCATGGTTGGGGCGCATACTTAGTGTCTTTTGCGAGTGCGCAGTGATGCTGCTTGCGGCGGCATTGTGGTCTGCAATGCCCGCGCCCATCCATACAATGCAAGGTAGTAACCGAAGCCAGGAGGGTATATGTCTATTCCGCTGATTCTTGCGTCTCAGTCCAAGCCGCGCCGCGATGTGCTGTATGCGGCTGGCGTCTGCCCCACGATTCGCGTCTCCCATGTGGATGAGCCGGCGGCGCTGGAGACTGCGGCAGCCAAAGCCGGGGTCGCTGTTGACGATCTGACTGTGGAACAGCGGGTGATGATTCTGGCCGAAGCCAAAGCGCAGGCCGTACATCGCGCGTACCGTAACGTGGCCGATACCGCGGCCGCCGCCACCGGCAACCGTGTGATCGCCTATCCGCTCAGGGCCACGGAAGTCGAAGCCGAAGATGCTGCAGCTGCTGAAAGTGCCGATGCGGCATCCTCGAGCTCTTCTATTGATTATTCTTCCGACCGTATCGCCACCACGCGCGACTTCTCCGGCATCACTATGCCAACCGTGACCGAACCGATTTCCAACATCATCGCGCTGCAGCCGGGACTGACACGATCTACGGTCGGTCCGCTGATCGTTGGCTGTGATTCGATGTTCCTGATGGATGGCGAATGCTATGGCAAGCCGCACAGTGCTGAAGTCGCGCGCGAACGCCTGTGCAAGATGCGCGGCAACAGCGGCGAACTGTGGACTGGCCACTGCATCATCGACTTCGCTTCCGGCCGCGTAGCTCGCGGTGCCAGCCGTGCTACTGTGCACTTCGGTGACTTCTCCGATAAGGATATCGAGCGTTATATCGCCACCCGTGAACCGCTGGAAGTAGCTGGCTCGTTCACCTTGGAAGGCTTCGGCGGCGCGTTCATCGACGGCATCGAAGGCGACCCGCACGGCATCATCGGCATCAGTCTGCCGCTGCTGCGCAAGCTTGCCGCTGAATTGGGCGTGGAATGGACTGATTTGTGGAATGTGCAGCGCGGTGAAATCGCGCCGGAATCCGCGGACGCCGCCGGCATTGCCATGGCGGGAAAGGATAATCTGCCACCTGTGGAAAACGTGCATCAGCCCGGCGATGGCTGGGTGGACTGCGCATGCGGTCGCAAGCATTGGGGCACGAATGGTGCATCCGGCATCCTGCTGGCCCGCCGCGATGCGACGACCGGCAAGGTGACGCATGTGGTGATGCAGCATCGTGCGGCATGGAGCGCCGAAGGCGGCACTTGGGGTATTCCGGGCGGTGCCACGGCGGATGGTGAGTCGCCGATTGAGGGTGCATTGCGCGAAAGCTACGAAGAGGCGAACATCACGCCCGAAGACATCGAAGTGGTCGGCTCCTACCGCGAAGACCACGGCAACTGGGCGTACACCACGGTGTTCGCATTCGAAAAGCCCGGCCACCGCGTTGAGCCCAAGGCCAACGACGATGAAAGCATGGAGATCTGCTGGGTGCCGATCGCTGACGTGCCGAACCGCAAGCTGCTGACCGCCATGAAAACCGACTGGCCTCGCTTCGCCGCCCGCCTCAACGAGCTGGCTGAGGAATCAAACTGCAGATAGTCCGAAGTCATTTGTATTGGTTGCGTAGCCGCTAGTCCTGTCGAATTTCGCTTTGCTTGCGGAACTCCATGGGGGAGACGCCGTTCTTGCGTTTGAATGCGGCACAGAACGAGCTGGTGTCGGTGAAGCCACATTCCTCGCACAGCTGCCGCAGTGAGATATCCGAATTGATGAGGCGATATTTCGCCGCATGCATGCGGGCGTCCAGCACGTAGGCGTACGGCGTGTAACCGGTCTCCTTTTTGAAGACGCGAATGAAGTGGTATTCGCTCATATAGACCAGTCCAGCCAGCTCAGCTACGGTGAGCGGCTCGTTCAGATGATTGGCAATGTACGCCAGCACGCTTTCGATGGCGTGCGGTCCGCGCCGGGCGGCAAGTCCGGACGCTCCAGCGGCAGCGGAGGTCGCCTTGCCGTTGCGGCCGGCCGCTGTTCCGCCGCCCGCCGGGGCCGAAGCCGCATCGTCTGCGCCCAATGCAAACTCAGTAAGCACATCGGTGATGTACTTGGCCATCAACGGTTCCGAAATGCGTGCGGCCATGTGGAAGGTCTCATAGATTTTGGTCAGCTGGGTCATCGCATACCCCGGTTCGCGCAGCGTAAACACCGTGCCAAGACGTTCGTGAATCAGCTCGTAATAGGCCCGTGCGGTGGGGCCGTCGAAATGCAGCCACAGTACGTCGCTGTCTTCCGAAGTGCTATAGGAATGATGGGCGTAGCAGTCAACCAATACGAAGTCGCCGGCGGATGCATGCTGCGCGCTCTCCCCGAACTTTGAGACCACGTCAAACGAGCCGGAACGAA
Organism: Bifidobacterium colobi; assembly: GCF_018555455.1. Lineage (GTDB taxonomy): Bacteria > Actinomycetota > Actinomycetes > Actinomycetales > Bifidobacteriaceae > Bifidobacterium > Bifidobacterium colobi. The sequence goes on from NZ_JAFEJU010000007.1 coordinate 83,973, forward strand.
TCGCCATGATGAGGAAACTGTCGAACGAGCTACGCTCCTGCCGGTAGCCGGCCTGGTAATGGAAGAATCCTGCGCGCAGCGGATGCAGGAACGTGCGCAATGCCGTTTTGCTGGGCGTATAGATATAGAATTCCGAGCCTTCGTTGATGATTCCATGTTCCGCCGGTTTCATCGCCGCCTCCTTGCGCCGAGCTGTATTGATCCGCTGCTGGCAACAGCAGCCATCGAATAGCAATTATTTCATATTGAAGAACAATTACTCTAGATGTCAACGATATTTCTGGCCATAGACTGTAGGCAATCAATCAAAAGATTGTGGTTCGCAAGAACCAATATGAACTACAACGGTAGGTTTCGTGTAACCGAGATGGTGAGACTACCCCTCAGTCGGCTTTAGCCGACAGCTCCCCTGGCAAGGGGAGCCGGAAACGAGGTGAGCCCAATGCCATCGCGGCCAAGCGGAGCCAAAACGGTAAACACTACAACGAAGTGGAGCAATCATGGCCGTTACCATTCAGGACACAGTCATCACCATCCCAACCTACGGAATCGGAGCCGCGGACAAGAACCCGCAGTTCATCGAAAAGCGCGTCTACCAGGGCAGCTCGGGCCGCGTCTACCCCTACCCGGTAATCGAAACCATCAGCGACGAGAAGCACGACAAAGCCTACAAGGCCGTGATCATCGAGAACGAATACCTCGAAATCACCGTGCTGCCCGAACTCGGCGGCCGCATCCAGTACGCCAAAGACAAAACCAATAACTACGACTTCGTCTACCACAACGATGTGATCAAGCCGGCGCTCGTGGGCCTGACCGGCCCGTGGATCTCAGGCGGCATCGAATTCAACTGGCCGCAGCATCACCGCCCGACCACCTACTCGCCGGTGGACTACGACATCAAGGACCTGCCCGACGGCGGCAAAGCCGTGCTGTGCCACGACACCGATCAGATGTACGGCACCCAGGTGGTCACCACCATCGCCCTGCACCCCGGCAAGGCCTACATCGAAATCACCGCGCAACTGTACAACGGCACCGCACTGCCGCAGACCTTCCTGTGGTGGGCGAACCCGGCCGTACCGGTCAACGAGCACACCAAAACCGTGATGCCGCCGGACGTGACCGCCGTCATGGACCACGGCAAGCGCGACGTCTCCCGCTACCCGATCGCCACCGGCACCTACTACAAGCACGACTATTCACGTGGCGTGGATATCGGCCGCTACAAGAACGTGCCGGTGCCGACCAGCTACATGGCCGCACACTCCGACTACAACTTCGTCGGCGGCTACGATTTCGGCGTAGGCGCAGGCATCCTGCATGTGGCCGACCACCACGTGAGCCCCGGCAAGAAGCAGTGGACCTGGGGCAACGGCGATTTCGGCCGCGCCTGGGACCGCAACCTGACCGACGCGAACGGCCCATACGTGGAGCTGATGACCGGTGTCTTCACCGACAACCAGCCCGACTTCACCTGGCTCAAGCCCTACGAAGGCAAGACCTTCACCCAGTACTTCATGCCATACAAGGCCGTGGGACAGGTCAAGAACGCGTCCATCAACGCCGCCGTGAACTTGGAAATCGGCCCGGAAGACACATTCGGCTCGGCCGGCGAAACCGAAGGCATTGAAGCCCAGGGTCTGAAGGCCGGTCAGGGCCGCGTCACCGTGTACGCCACCAGCGTGTACGAGAACGCCACCGTGACCGTGACCACCAAGAACGGCAAGACGCTGTACGCTTACACCGGAACCATCAGCCCGAACGACACCGTGCGCGCCGAATTCGAAACCGGTGAAGTTCCAGCCACCGAAATCACCGCCACCGTAGCGGACGCCAACGGCACCGTGCTCATCGACTACACCCCGCAACCCAAGAAGATCGACAAGCTGCCCGAACCGGCCAAGGCCGCCGACGAGCCGGAAAAGATCGCCACCAACGAGGAGCTGCTGCTCGCCGGCCTGCACCTCGAGCAGTACCGTCACGCCACCTACATGCCTGACCCGTACTATCTCGAAGGCCTGAAGCGCGACCCGGAAGACGCCCGCATCAACAATGCGTACGGCCGTCTGCAGCTGCGCCGTGGTGTGTTCAAGTGCGCCGAAACCCACTTCCGCACGGCAATCAAGCGCCTGACCAAGCACAACACCCAGCCCTACGATTCCGAACCGCACTACAACCTCGGCCTCGCCCTATTCCTGCAAGGTAAGTACGACAAGGCATTCGACGCCTTCTTCAAGGCGACCTGGGATGATACGCAGAAGGAGCGCGCCTTCTTCTACATGGCCGCCATCGCCGCCCGCCGAGGCGACTTCGCGGATGCACTGGAGTATGTGAACAACGCGCTGACCCGCAACACGATGAACATCAAGGCCCGCGGGCTTAAGGCCTACGTGCTGCGCAAGCTCGGCCGCACGGACGAGGCGGCCGCGGCGCTCGCCGAGAACCTCACCATCGACGAGTTCGACTTCGTTTCTGGCTACGAGCGCGTGCTGGCCGGGGGAGAGCCGGCCGAACTGGAACGCCTGATGCGCGGCTTCTTCGAGAACTACCTGCAGGCCGCCCGCGATTACGCGTTGTTCGGCGCCTACGAGGAAGCGCTGGCTCTGCTTGCCAAGGCCGACCAGTCGAAGCCGATGGTCAAGTACTACGAGGGCTACTATCTCGCCGAGCTCGGCCGCGAAGCGGAAGCCAAGGCCGCATTCGAGGCCGCCGAGGCTGCGCCGAGCGACTACTGCTTCCCGAACAAGCTCGAAGACATCGCCGTGCTTAACAAGGCCATTGCGGTGGTCGATGGTGCCAAGGCGCCGTACTATCTCGGCTGCCTCTACTACGACAAGGTGCAGGCCGACAAGGCCATCGCACTGTGGGAGCAGTCGCGCGATCGTGACCCGGAATTCCCGACCGTGCACCGCAATCTGGCGCTTGCCTACTACAACAAGCGCGGCGATGCGGCTGCTGCCAAGGTCGAGATCGAGCAGGCGTACGCGCTCGATGAATCCGATGCCCGCGTGTTCCTCGAAACCGACCAGCTGCACCGCAAGATCGGCTGGACCTACGCCCAGCGCCTCACCGAGTTCGAAAAGCATCTCGACGTGGTGGACAAGCGCGACGACCTGTTCATCGAATACCTGACCGTGCTCAACCTGACCGGCAACTACGCCAAGGCCTACGAGCTGATGAGCCAGCGCCGCTTCCACCCGTGGGAGGGCGGCGAAGGCAAGATTACCGGCCAGTACCGCATCGCGCTGACCCTGCTCGCCAAGGATGCGATGGCCTCCGGCGACTGGGCCAAGGCCAAGGAACTGCTGGTCAAGACGCTCGCCTACCCCGAGAATTTGGGTGAAGGCAAGCTCGAGGGCCAGAAGGACAACGACATTCACTACTACCTCGGTGTGGTGGAGCGCCACCTTGGCAACGAGGAGGCCGCTCGCGCCGAATTCCGCCAGGCCACTATCGGCCCGGATGAGGTGAAGGGTGCCATGTACTACAACGACCAGCCCGCCGAAATGATCCTCTTCCAAGGTCTCGCCCACAAGGCGCTCGGCGAGGACGGCCCGGCCAACGCCCGCTTCTACCGCCTGCTGGACTACGGTGAGCAGCACCTCGACGATCAGGTCAAGATCGACTACTTCGCCGTCTCGCTGCCGGACTTCCTGATCTTCGAAAACGACTACACGAAGATGAACCGCGTGCACTGCGAATACCTGATGGGACTCGCGAACATCGGCCGCGGCGAGCATGAGGAGGCCGAACGCTTCCTCACCGAAGCCCTGACCGCCGACCCCAGCCACATCCAGGCCAACCTCTTCACCGATGAGGTGATGAACCGTCACATCCTGTGATTTCCTGCCTACTGAGCGAGCGCCGGCTTCCTTTCCTCCGGGGGAGCCGGCGCTCCCTTATGCCGCAGTATGCCGCAGCATGCCGCAATCACGGCGTGGTCCACCAGAACTTCAGCAGCCGCCTGAGCGCAAACGCCAAGGCCAGCAACGTGTAATCGCTTAAATCGCGCGGATTGTAGCCGGTTACGCGAGCGATCTTATTCAAACGATTCTGCACCGTGTTCTTATGCAGAAACAGTGCCTCGGCGGTGTGCCCGATGCTGCCATTGTGCTTCGTATACGCGTCGAACAGCACAGCCGCCTCATCCTTCTCCTCCTCGGTGAGTCCGCTCAAGATACGATTCGAGAATCGTTCGGCGGTAGTGTCCTTGATTGCGCACAACGCCATACCCAGTGCGGCATCATCATAATCCAGGGTATGCGGGTAATCAGTGCTGACTGCAGGTTCGATTGCGGCTTGGGTCTCCATACTGTGCTGCTGATGCAGAAAAGCCAGCCAAAGCTCAGCGCTGCGCGCCTGCAGATACGCCTCTCGGTAGTCGGCGATAGCGCTCACCGGTTCGCTGATACCAAACACCAGCGGATATCCAGTGGATTGCGACACCGCCTGCGCGATACTGCTGAGCACTTCCCGATGCGCTGAAGCATCAGAATCTACAGCATCGCTGTTCGCGGCGAGAATCAGACGAAACTCGCCACCATACACCGAATACAAACTGTGCGGTTGGTCTGCCATCAGCCGGTCGACCACGTCATAGGTGCTATCGTGCGCGACACTGCTGTGCTCGGTGCCAACGTGCTGCATGGTTTCGTTACGTAGTTTCTGCGGCACATGCAGTCGCCCTACAGCCACCACGCGCGGCATGGTGAGATCCACATTCAATGTGTCCGTCAGATAATCGATAAGTCCGGTATCCGGCTGCGGTGCGATGAGCAGATTCGTGAGATTCGCGGCCATCATACGTTTGTCGAACCGGGAGACCTGCTCCAGGTTCTCGCGTACTAGGATTTCGGTCATCTTCTTGATGATGTTGCCGAACGGTTCCACTTCGGCGCGCTCGCCGGTGATGCCGATGACGGCGATCACCGCGTCGCCTTGCATCACCGGTACGTTGATGCCGTCGCGTGCTCCGGCGAACGGGTGCGCGGCATCCACCGCCACGCTGCGGCCGGTGCGGGCGGCCAGACGCGCGGCTTCATGGTCGGTATCGACGCGCGCCGGGTCGGTGCTGGCGATAATGTGGCCGTTGGTGTCGAAGAAGTTGATGTCATGGCTTAACGCGCCTTTGATGTTCTCCACGATGGTGGAGGCGATGCGCGGATCGATATCCATCTAACGGCTCCTTTGCCTGATTTGTGTTGTGCGGGCACCTTCCTCGGCTCCCCTTGTCGTGGGAGCTGTCAGCGCAGCTGACTGAGGGGTAGTCCTATCCACGTGTAATCAGAACTGGTAATCAGAACTGGTAATCAGCACTGATTGCATAGCAGTATATATATGTTACATGTACTATCCGAATCTCAGAATAAAGCGGTTTTCATGGCCTAGAGATGGTTGTGCGTACCATGCCTTCTCGGTGATACTAGTACTGTCCAACACCAAGAGATGTGCGGTAAGGAGGTGCTCAAGTGAAGTTCGTGATCGCTCCTGATTCGTTCAAAAACTGCATGACCGCCCGCGAGGCAGCCGAGGCCATCCGCTCCGGTCTTGCCGCAGTGTTCCCCGATGCCGAATACGACATGGTACCGATGGCGGACGGCGGCGAAGGCACGGTGCAAGCACTGGTGGATGCCACCGGTGGCACGTTGCGCCATGCCACGGTGCTCGATCCGCTGCAACGCCCGGTATCCGCAACCTACGGATTGCTGGGCGCGGATATCGACGGCGCTGGCCAAGACGATGACTCCGCGGCAACCGCCGTCATCGAAATGGCCGCAGCCTCGGGCATCGGTTTCGTAAACGAGTCCACCGAGAATCCGCTGATCGCCACCACATATGGCACCGGTCAGCTTATTCGCGCGGCTCTTGACGACGGCGCTCGGCGCATCATCATCGGCATCGGTGGTTCGGCCACCAATGATGGCGGGGCGGGTATGGCCGAAGCGTTGGGCGTCCGATTCCTGGATAACCAAGGCAACGCCATCAAACGCGGGGGAGGTGCGCTCGGTCAACTGAGCGCCATCGACACCGCTCATCTTGACCCACGTTTGCAATCCACGGCAATCCTCATCGCCTCCGATGTGGATAACCCGCTCGTCGGTCCGCAAGGGGCGTCGGCCGTGTTCGGACCGCAAAAAGGCGCTACGCCGGCGATGGTCAACCAGTTGGATGCGAACCTCGCCCATTATGCTGCCGTCATCAACAGCCAACTTGGCTGCGACGTGGCGCAGCATCCAGGTGCGGGCGCGGCCGGTGGACTTGGCGCGGGATTGCTGGCGTTCACCAACGCGCAGATGCAGTCCGGCGTAGAAATCGTGGCCCAAACCGTGCGACTCGCGCAACGAGCCGCCGATGCGGACTACTGCATCACCGGCGAAGGCGGCATTGATGAGCAAACCCAATACGGCAAAACGCCCATCGGCGTCGCCAAGACCGTGCGTCAACACAATCCGAACATCGGCGTCATCGCCCTGGCCGGATACGTGGGTTGCGGCATCAGTCCGCTCTACAGTCTCGGCATTGATGCGATATTCGGCATCGTTCCGGGAGCCCAATCCTTGGAGCAGGCGCTCGCCGCAGGGCCGCGCAACCTTGCGCGCACTGCCGAAAATGTCGCACGACTGATTGCAGTCAGCCGGCAATAAAAGACAGTGGCACTATGCTCCGCAATCATCCATAACCAATAGCAATAATTTCATATTGGCGCGCAATTTATGCCGGTAAATCAAGCAAATAGCGCAATAGTATGAAATCAATAACAACAAAGCGACAACGAGAACGAAGCAGTTCAGCCGTCGCTTTGCCACACACCTTGAGCGTGATGTGCGCCGAATCCCCCGACTCACAGGCTTGGCGCAAGCATGCTCTGATGAAAGGAACCATCATGAAGAAAACCTGGCAGACCATCGTCGGCGCCGGTGCCGCGATTGCCATGATCGCATCATTTGCAGGCTGCGGCTCGAGCAGCGCCTCCGGTAAAACCGAGCTCACATTCTTCGCGAACAATACGCAGGATGTCTACAAGCCAGTGATTGACGCGTTCGAAAAGAAGAATCCGGACATCACCATCAAGTTCAGCACCACCAACGGTGCCCAGGCTGGCTACCAGCAGACCCTGCAGACCCGCATCTCCGGCGGCCAGCTCGCCGACGTATACGTGGCACCGCCCGAGCAGCTGAGCGACCTGGTCAAGAACGGCGTGGCCAAGGACCTCACCGACGAACCGTTCATGAGCCGTATCGGCGACACGAACAAAGCCCAGGCCAGCGTGAACGGCAAGGTGTACGCCATGTCGATTACCGCATGGACCAACGCCTACGCCTACAACAAAGACCTGCTCGCCAAGGCCGGTTACGATTCCATTCCTGAGACGTGGGACGAATTCGTCGACATGCTGAAGGCCTTGAAGGACGCCGGCGTGGAGAAGCCTTATCTGGAGCCCAAGGCAGGCCTCGGTGCTCTGGTGGAAGGCTGGATCGGCTACGATTCCTCCAAGCAGTCCAAGAGCATCGACCAGCAGATCGGCGACGGCGACTCCACCTTCGCCAAGAGCTACACCAAGTACTACAAGCAGTGGGCCAAGCTCTTCGATGCGGGCGTAATGGGCTCCGAAGTCACCGGCCTCGCGGACGATCAGGTCCGCTCCGAGTTCGCAGCCGGCCGCTTGGCCGTCATGCCGTCCGGATACTGGGATGTGAACACGTTCAAGGACGCCGGCATCAACTTCGCGTTCGGCAGGATGCCGATGTTGCACAAGGGAGATACGCCATACGCCCCCGGTGCCGCGGACTCCGGCTACGCCATCAACGCCAAGATTGACGGCAAGAAACTGGAAGCCGCTGAATCCTTCCTCGACTTCCTCTCCTCCAAGGAAGGCCTGAAGCTCATCCAAGACAACATGGGTCTGATTCCGTCCACCAAGAACTACACGCCGGATATCGACGCAACCTTCAAAGAGCCCTACGACCTCTACCTGAAGACCGGCAACGTGTACCTGAATACGCTCGGCTGGCCGGCCAGCGGCCGTAGCGCCCTGCGCGCCGAAACCTTCGCCCAGCTGCAGCAGGTGGCACTCGGATCCATCACCCCAGCCCAGGCCACCGCCAACCTGAACACCAAGCTCAAGACACTGTCCTGAAGGTGAAGTGCCATGACACAAGCAACCACCATCGCCGCCACGCCTGTCCTCGCTGAGGCGGGCGTGGTCCCGGCCCGGACGGAAACCCGCTCGGTCCAGGATTTCGAAGCCTCGCACACCCGCGATCGCAAACGCCGCAATCTCATGGAGAACCTCACCTCCGTGCGATTCCTGCTGCCGCTGCTCGCCGTCTACATCATCATCGTACTGATTCCATTCCTCCAGAGCATCGTCTTCAGCCTTACCGACTACGACGGCTACGATTTCGCCAACGCCAAGTTCGTTGGGCTGAGCAACTATCAGGCGATCTTCCAAGATCAGACACTGCTCGCCGGCCTCGGCTTCACCCTGCTGTACACCGTGGCCACCACCGTGCTCATCACCGCCATCGCGCTGCCGCTGGCCGTGACCCTGAACCGGAAGTTCTTCGGACGCAACTTCGCACGCTCCCTGTTCTTCTTCTTCTCGGTACCATCGATGGCCGTGCTCGGCTTGGTGTGGCAGTACATCTTCTCCCCGCTCGGCACCGGTGCCGTCAACACATTCCTCGGCAAGTTCGGTGTGAGCCCGGTACCGTGGCTCTCCGATCCGGCGCTCGCCAAGTTCTGTGTGATTTTCATCGCCGTCTGGGCTCAGGTCGGCTGGCACGCCACGCTGTACCTGGCCTACCTGCAAGCCATTCCGGCTGACCTCTACGAGCAGGCTTCAGTGGATGGCGCCACCCGCGGCCAGCAATTCGTGCACATTACACTGCCGCAGATGGTGCCCGCGATGGGCGTCTCCATCTTCATGCTCCTGACCGGCGGCCTCAAGGTCTACGATCTGCCGTTCACCTTGACCACCGGCGGCCCCGGCAACGCCACTTACACCGTCACCCAGTCCATCATCGTTACCGGCATCGGCTCCGGCCGTTACGGCGTAGGCTCCGCGCTCGGCGTGATGTTCTTCCTGTGCTGCGTGATTCTCGTGGCACTGCAGCAAATCGTCACTTCGCTGATTGAAAAGAGGCTGTCATGACAACGCAGCACACTTCCTCCGCTCCGACGCCGGTTGCCGCATCCGCGCCGACTGCCCGCGGACTCTCGTTAAGCCAGCGCGAACGTATCCGCTCTGCCATCCGCTCAGTGGTGGTCATCGCCATCGCACTGATCTGCGCAGTACCGCTCTACGTGGTGGTGGTGAACACCTTCAAAAACTCCGGTGATATGGCCGCCGACCCGTTCGGACTGCCCACCCACTTCACGCTGGAGAACTACACCTATGCGTTGGAGAATCTGCCCGTGGTGCAGGCCACAATCAATACGCTGATTGTGACTGTGGTGGGCGTGTTCTTCATGGTGATTATCGGCGCGCTCGCCGCCTATGGCATGGTGCAGAAGCGCAGCAAGCTCACGGCTGGCATCGGTGCTTTCCTGATGCTTTCGTTCGTGATTCCTGGTCAGACGCTGCTGATTCCGCAGTACAAGATGGAAGCGCAGTTTGGCTTGGTGGATACGCTGCTTGGTCTGATTGTGCTCTACTTGGGCGGTGCCACATTCTGCTACTTCCTGATTGTGCAGTACATGCGTGGGCTTCCCGGTGAGCTGTTCGAAGCCGCACGCTTGGATGGTGCAGGCCCGTTCCGCATCTTCTGGCAGATTGTACTGCCGCTGATTCGCCCGATCCTGATCACCGTGGTGGTATTCGAAACCATGTGGACGTGGAACGACTTCATGACCCCGAACATCTACATCTCCTCGACCGAGAAGCAGACGTTGGTGCTGCAGGTGTTCAACGCCATGGGTCAGTTCAGCACCAATTGGCCGCTGTTCATGACCATCACCACCATCGCCCTGATCCCCGTGTTCCTCTTCTTCATCTTCTGCCAAAAGTGGATCGTCGCCGGCCTGGTAGCTGGATCGGTCAAAGGCTGAGCCGTTAAGCGAACAGCCCTGTGGGCTGTTCGTAGGCTCAGCCTGAGCGAGGCGGTAGCCGAGCGAAGGTCATATTGAGTCCTCGCGTAGCGAGGTCCGTAATTGCAGGACTGACGCGTTAAGCGAACAGCCCTGTGGGCTGTTCGTAGGCTCAGCCTGAGCGAGGCGGTAGCCGAGCGAAGGTATCAACGTCTCTCGCCGTAGGCGAGTCCTTAATTGCGTACTTTTTTGAAAGGTAATCCCATGAATCACACGCTTGACCTGACCGGTTTCACGCCGAAGGCCATCACGCCGTTTTCCATCACCCGCAATGATTGGGGTGTGGCGCCGGACGGTACCGTCGTGGACTTCACCAACTACTACATGACCTTCGACGGCAAGCCGTTTTACGGTGTCTGCGGCGAATTCCACTACTCGCGCATGAGCCCCTCGCGCTGGGATGAGCAGCTCGCCAAAATGACGGCCGGCGGCGTGAACGTCATCGCCACCTACGTGTTCTGGAATCATCATGAAGAGCATGAGAACCAGTGGAACTTCAGCGGCCGCCGCAACATCCGCCGATTCATCAAACTGTGCGCCAAGCACGGGCTCAAAGTCATCGTGCGTCTCGGACCGTTCGACCACGGCGAAGTGCGCAACGGCGGCATTCCGGACTGGATGTACGGCAAGCCCTACGAAGTGCGTTCCGTTGATCCCGGTTTCCTCGACAAGGTTCGCGACCTGTACGCGCATGTCGCCGCCCAGCTCGACGGCCTGTACTTCAAGGATGGTGGTCCGATCGTCGCCGCCCAGCTCGACAACGAATACATGCACTCCTCCTCCCCGTGGGAGATGACCACCGGCATCACCAACGAATGGGTGCCCGGCGGCCACGACGGCTTCGCCTACGTGCATGCGCTGCGCCGCATCGCCGAAGAGCAAGGCATCTCGGTGCCGTTCTACACGAACACCGGTTGGGGCGGCTCCCCGGTGCCGGACGACGTGTTGCCACTGTGGGGCGGCTACGCCTACCGTCCGTGGCTGTTCTACGCCGGCCCCGGCGAGCATCCGGTCACCGACGAATACGTGTACCGCAACTTCCACTCCAACGACTGCCCGCGCGGCGAGGAATTCGCGCCCACCTATGAGCCGGAAACCAAGCCGTACGCCTGCTGCGAGATGGGCGGCGGCATGTTCAGCTCCTACAACTACCGTTTCGTGCTGCCGATGAAGTCGGTGGACGCCATGTCCAACATCAAGATGGCGTCCGGTTGTAATTTCCTCGGCTACTACATGTTCCAGGGCGGTTCCAACCCGATTGGCGACGGCATTTACCTGAACGAAAGCCAGCTGCCGAAGATTTCCTATGACTTCCAGGCGGCGCTTGGCGAATTCGGTCAGACGCGCGAATCCTACCGCCGTATGAAGGCCGTGCACTACTTTGCCTTGGCATTCGCCGACCGCCTGTGCCCGCTGGGCGTGGCAGTGCCGGAAGGCCAGGAATCCGTGGCTCCGACCGACTTGGAGTCGCTGCGCTGGTGCGTGCGTACCGATGGTGAGCGTGGCTTCGTGTTCCTCAACAACTTCCAGGATCACGCCAGCATGCCGGCCAAGCACGGCGAATCGGTGTCGGTCACCTTGGCCTCCGGCGAAACCGTGACCTTCGACGGCATTGGTTTGGCTTCCGACGAGAACTGCATCCTGCCATTCAACATGGATCTCGATGGCGTGACGCTTGTCGCCGCCACCGCGCAGCCCGTTACCGTGATCGCCCCGGCCGGTGCCAACCACCGCACCTTCGTCTTTTTGAAGCCCGACGGCATGGACGACTGCTGGTTCCGTTTCGCGGACGGCACCGTGCACCATGTGCCGGCGGAAGCGGAGACGGAAACCTTCCCGGTTTCGGACGGCAATGGCCACACCGTGGATATCGTCTGCGTCAGCCGTGCCAAGGCCGATTCGATGACCGTGGTCGCCCACGGCGCCGCCTTGGTCTTTGCCGGTGATGTAGTCTCCCAGGACGCCGCCCAGCCGAGCATCACCAACCATGGTGCCGCCGTCTACGAACTGGATGGCCGCATCATCGTGGAATCCACTGAAGCCAACGTTCCTGTGACCTCATACCCAGCCGAATTCCTTGCCGAGCAGAGCGTCCAATACAAGCCGGTTGCCGTGGAACCGAGCGTGCACAAGCTCTCCGATACCCGCTATGTCATCGACCTGCCCGACGATCTGCTCGCCGCCGATGGCGTGGCCGACATGCGTCTGCGCGTGCGCTACTCGGGTGATATCGGCTGGCTGTGGTGCGGCAGCACACTGGTGGACGACAACTTCTGCAACGGCGACGTATGGGAGATCGGTCTCAAGGAATACGTGCAGCTGCTCGAAGACCACCGTAACCAGCTGGTGCTCACCATCACGCCAATCAAGGAAGGCGCCAACGTGAACGTGGAGTCCGCCATGGCGGCCCGCATGGAAAACGTTGACGGTCAGCAAGCCGGTCTGGAATCCGTCGAACTGCAGCCGGTGTATCAGACCGTGCTGCACACGGCGTGATCGCAACGGCTACGCAGCTGATGCAATGATTATGGGATGACTCTTGGCGTATGCCGGAGTCATCCCATACGTGTGTAGGTCAAGGATTGCCGCGATGATAGGAGAGGCAGGCTGAGCATGTCCGTGAATCATGCCGCTCAAGTCGTCCATAAGTCCAAAGCAGTGCTGTGGGACTTGGATGGCACGTTAATTGACTCCGATCCTTACTGGGTGACTGCCGAGCGCGCATTGCTGGAATCATATGGTGGCACTTGGAATGATGCGCTCGCCGAAGCGATGCAGGGCGCTTCGCTGCCAGTGCTGACCCGGCTGTTGCGCGAGCGTGGAGTTGCCTTGCCAGCTGATGAGATTGTGCAGGTGCTCACCGATGAAGTCATGCGCATGGAATCGGAGCATCTGCCATGGGTGGAAGGTGCTCAGGAACTGCTGACTCAACTGGCGGCCGCGGCAATTCCCTCCGTGCTGGTCACCGGTTCGCCGCGCGTCATCGCGGACAATGTACTGCGGCAGGCGCCAGCCGGTGCGTTCATCGGTGCAATCAGCGGCAGCGATGGGCTGCCGCCCAAGCCCAGCCCAGAGCCGTATCTGTCTGCCGCGCGCATGGCTGACGTTACCATGCGCGACTGCGTCATTTTCGAGGATTCCCTGCCCGGTCTTACCGCAGCGCATGCCTCTGGGGCCGTTGTCGTCGCCGTCACCGGTCACGCGCGCGCGGATGTGACCGGCTGCGGACTATATGACTATGTGATTCGCGATTATCGCGAACTGTGCGGGAACTAGCTCAGCAGGAATGCGATGATCGCGATGAACACCGGGCTGGTCATCGTACTGAACAGAATGCCGTCGCGCGCGAAGGTAAGACCCACGTTGTAGCGGGCCGCGTAATTGTAGACGTTCTGGCCGGTTGGCAACGCGGCGAGTACCACGCAGGCGTAGAGTTCCGGGCCGCGGAAGCCCATCATGAAGTAGGCGAGCAGGAAAGCGATAATCGGCATCACAATATTCTTCAGCACCGCCACGGTGAAGATGGCTGGAATGTCACCCTTCTTTTGCAGCGGTTTGGTGCCGTGCAGCGACATGCCGAATGCCATCAGAATCATCGGCACCGCGGATTCACCGATCATATTGATCGGGTCATAGATGAAGTTCGGCACTGGGAACCAGCCGAGCTTGGCGTTCAACGCAGAGACCACAATGCCCAGCAGCGAGCCAATCAGCAGCGGCTGATGCAACGGTTGCTTGGCGATTTCCTTGACCGACACCTTGCCCTTGGTGGTCACATCCAGCACGGTCAAGCCAATCGGTGTGAACAGCGCCTGCTGCATCACCAGAATCGGGGCGACCAGTGCACCATTGCCCAGAATGTAGGTGGCGACCGGCAGACCGATGTTGTTGGAGTTCAAGTACAACGAGTTCAATGCGCCGATGGTGGCGTCCGGGGCCTTCAAATGGAAGAACATGCGGTTCAGGATGAGGAACACGATGCCCACCAGCATGGCGGAAAGAAACGCCACGATAATCGACGGATGGAAGATGTCGAAAATCGGTTCCTTGGAGAGAATCGCGAACATCAGGCAGGGGCTGGATACAAAGAAGGAGAAACGATTGAGCACCATTTGCGCGGACGGGCCACCAATGCGCATGCGGGCTGCCACATATCCCACGAAAATCACGATGCCAATCACGCAGAAGCCCTGCATGGCGCTAATCAAACCGGTCATATTGCTGCTGATGCCTCCCTCTACCGCACCCCCAGTGTGGCACAGTGGGGTGTATATGGGGTGCAAATCTCACGTAGCGGCTGTTTTCCTCATACGTTTTCACTGGATTCCGGGGAATCCGTCGCGGAGAGGCCACCATAGTGCTGGATTCCGGGTAAACCGTCGTTAAGAGGCCTTTTTTGAGCCCATTTTCGACGGATTCGGCGGAATCCAGCGTGGGGGAGGTGCTTATACGACGGATTTACCGGAATCCGGCGTGTGGATGACGAGACAGAGCGGGCTTCGTATCTCACTACGCGGTAGGCTGTGCGCATGACTCTTGCATTGAACCGTAATACCGCTGCTGCTGAGCAGCTTTCCAGCCTGCTGACTCAGATCATGGAGAACTACTCGGTCTCCGATAGCGAAGGTCCGCTCGCCGACGAGATCGAGGCTTTCCTGAAGACCCAGCCGCATCTGACCGTTCGTCGCCACGGCGACACCGTGGTGGCCTCCACCGATTTCAGCAAGCCAAGCCGCGTAATCCTCGCCGGTCACATCGACACCGTGCCGGTCATCGACAACTTCCCGCCGCGTTGGCTGGAGCCCGGCGACCCGTTGATTCGCGAGGATATCGCCGCAGCTCATCCGGGCGAACGCGTGCTGTGGGGACGCGGTGCCACCGATATGAAGGCATCCGACGCAGTCATGCTCTACTTGGCCGCCGTGCT
The DNA here is from genome assembly GCF_018555455.1 of Bifidobacterium colobi. Classification (GTDB taxonomy): domain Bacteria; phylum Actinomycetota; class Actinomycetes; order Actinomycetales; family Bifidobacteriaceae; genus Bifidobacterium; species Bifidobacterium colobi. The sequence continues at coordinate 98,992 of NZ_JAFEJU010000007.1, forward strand.
CGACGGCAGCACGGTGCAAAGCGATCCAAAAGTCGACCTCACCTATATCTTCTACGATCATGAGGAAGTCGCCGCCGAAAAGAACGGCTTGAGGAAAGTGGTCGAAGCCCATCCCGACTGGATCCAAGGTGATTTCGCCATTATCGGCGAACCCACCAATTGCGGCATCGAGGGCGGCTGCAACGGTACGATTCGCTTCGACGTGATCACCCACGGTGTAGCGGCACATTCGGCGCGCGCATGGATGGGGGAGAACGCCATCCACAAGGCGGCCGATATTTTGAACCGTCTCAATGCCTATGAGCCGGCCACTGTGAACGTGGACGGCCTCGACTACCGCGAAGGACTCAACGCCACGCTGATCTCCGGCGGTAAAGGCACCAACGTGATCCCCGACGAATGCCGTGTACACGTCAACTACCGATTCGCTCCAGACAAGACGCTGGCGCAGGCCAAAGCACTGATGATGGGCGCGGATGCCGGCGCTGAGCTGGGCAACGGCGAGCACGTGGCCACCGGCGGCGTATTCGAGGGCTACGGCATCGAGATGAAGGACGAATCGACGTCTGCGCGCCCAGGGCTCTCCGCGCCGCTTGCTCAGGACTTGGTCCGACTGGTTAAGGAGCGCACAGGACGCGATCCCCTGGCCAAGCTCGGCTGGACCGATGTGGCGCGATTTTCCCAGCTCGGCATTCCTGCCGTGAATTTGGGCGCGGGCGAGCCACTGCTGGCGCATAAGCATGATGAGCAGGTGCCTGAGTCTGAATTGGCGGCGCTCGCCGACCTGCTGCTGGCTTGGCTCGTGTGATTCCGGCGTGACTCTCATCTGACCTGTATTTGGCTTTTCTGGCCGGCACTCACCGCGCGCACGTCGATGTCAAAAAGTGTGGCATACTGAAAGACGGTGGTTCTGCATAACCATCAGCGTGCGAAATGGCGTCGATCCCCTTGCGGCTCTCGAGAAAGAGACAACGCAAGCGCCGGTGTCCGCCGTTCGCAGGACAGACTTGAGACGAAGTTGCCTTTACGCGAAGCGCATTTTCGCGCGGCCGTGGTGAGAGCATGGTGTGAGCGAAGCGTACAGGCCCGGATGGCGTCGTGATGCAGCGCGCCGCAAGGAGCATTGTGCCCACTGAAAACCCTGAAGGTTTCGCCGCCGGCGAAACCGATAACTCAACCGTATCCAATGCCGGCTCTCATGATTCGGCAAGCAACGCTGTATCTGCTGCGGCATCCTCTGCTGCGGCTACCCCGGTGACTCGTCGCCGCCGTGGTGGCCGTCGCGTGGTGCGTGGAACAGGCGCTGCCGGCGCGTCCTTGGAATTGCAGGTGCAGGATCATTCGGCGCCGCTGTTTGAAGCTCCGGTACTGCCGGCTGAGCCCAAGGCTGATCAGCCTACCGCCGGAGCCGCTGCGAACAGCGGTGAGGATTCCTCGCAGCGTACGGCGCAGAACGCCAACAGGCGCGCTGCCGATGTTTTTGATGATGATGAGCACGAAGAGCGCGAAGAGCGCCACGTTGTGCGCCGTCGTTCTCGTGTGCGTCATGATGACGATGTCGATCATGATCGCGCCCGCGACATCCGACCGACCCGCGTCCGTGCGGCGCAGCAGGATCGCTCCCGTGATTCCCGCGATGATGATCCGGAGGAGCGCGTGCTTGATGCTGTCGACTCGCTGCCGGAAGGCCACGAGCCAGTGCATCGCGGCAAGCCGATGACCTCGCTGCTGTTCCAGGAACCGGTACTGCCGGCAACCCGTTATAGCAATCATGCCGACGATGATGACGAAGACGATGAGGAGCCGCGTGCCCGTCGTCGCTCCCGTGCCCGTCGTTTTGAAGACGATGCCGATACAGAGGATCGTCCCACCCGCACCCGTTCCCGCCGTTCGCGCGATCATCGCGATCGCGATAACCAGACCGATCAGGCTGACCAGGCTGATGCGTCCGCACGCGCTGCCGATGCCGATACGCGAGATGATACGGATTCCAGCGATGATTCCCGTCGTTCCCGTCGCTCCCGCCGCCTGAACGCGCAGGAGCGTCGTGCCGCAGCTGAGGTCGAGCAGATCGAGGAAGACCTCGAACTGGACGACATCGCGTATGCGCCCATCACCGAGGAAGAAGGCGATGACGAATCCGCCGATTCCACGCGCACCCGTTCCCGCCGTCGCCGCCGTCGCGGTTCACGCAGCGAAACGGTAGCCGTTGCGGAATCGGATTCCGCCGAAAGCGAGAACGGCGAGGATGATGCCGATTCCCGTCGTGCGCGTGAAGACCGCGCCGACCGCGATGCCCAAGATGATGATGGCGAACAGACCATTACGCGTCGCCGTCGCCGCCGCCGTGGCAACAAGAACGCTGAAGCTGGTGAGGAAGCACAGACCGAAGAGCCGGTTATCCGCCGCTCCCGTAAGCAGCAGTACATCGATGAGATCACCGATGTGGAAGGTTCCACGCGTCTGGAAGCCAAGAAGCAGCGCCGCCGCGACAACCGCCGCGAACGCAGCCGTCAGTCGCAGTTGATGGAGCAGGACTTCCTCGCTCGCCGCGAAAACGTGGACCGCCTGATGGTGGTGCGTGAACGCGAACATCACACCCAGATTTCCGTGGTCGAAGACAACGTGCTCGTGGAGCACTACGTCTCCGATATTCAGGAAGTGCAGACCGTGGGCAACATCTACCTTGGCCGCGTGCAGAACGTGTTGCCGAGCATGGAGGCCGCCTTTGTGGACATCGGCCAGGCGCGCAACGGTGTGCTCTACGCCGGTGAAGTCAACTGGGATGCCGCTCGCCTCGAGGGTCAGCCTCGCCGCATCGAGCTGGCGTTCAAGTCCGGCGATCCGGTGTTGGTGCAGGTCACCAAGGATCCGATTGGCCATAAGGGTGCCCGCCTGACTTCTCAGGTCACGCTCGCCGGCCGCTTCCTGGTGCTCGTGCCGTCCGGCGGCATGACCGGTGTGAGCCGCAAGCTTTCGGAGCGTGAACGCAGCCGCCTGAAGAACATCGTCTCCAAGATCGCGCCGAAGGACATGGGCGTGATTATTCGCACGGCGGCTGAAGGCGCTTCCGAAGAGGCCATCGTCAAGGATCTCGAATCCTTGGTGCGCCAGTGGGAGCGCATTAACGCCAAGCGTGAGGAATTCTGGCATGGCAAGCGTCCGAAGCTGCTGCAAGGCGAGCCGGACGTGGCTATCCGCGTGGTGCGCGATATCTTCAACGATGACTTCAACAAGCTCATCGTCGAAGGCGATAAGGTCTACGACCGTATCGAGGAATACCTCGATACGATGGCCCCTGACCTGAAGGACAAGCTGGAGAAGTGGGACCCGGCCGAGCACGAAGGTAAGGACGTGTTCGACAAGTGGCAGATCGACTCCCAGCTCCGCAAGGGCATGGAACGTCAGGTCTACCTGCCGTCCGGCGGCTCCATCGTGATCGATCGCACCGAGGCCATGACCACCATCGACGTGAACACCGGCCGCTTCATCGGCCGCGGCAAGTCGTTGGAGGAAACCGTGACCCGCTGCAACCTCGAAGCATCCGAAGAGATCGCTCGCCAGCTGCGTCTGCGCGATATTGGTGGCATGGTGATGATTGACTACGTCGACATGGTGATGCCAGCCAACCGCGATCTGGTGCTGCGTCGCTTGGTGGAATGCCTGGCGCGCGACCGCACCAAGCATCAGGTGGCTGAGGTGACGTCGCTGGGCTTGGTGCAGATGACGCGTAAGCGCATCGGCCAGGGTCTGGTGGAGGCCTTCTCCGAGGAATGCCCGACCTGCAAGGGCCGCGGTTTCATCCTGCATGATCAGCCGACTGTCTCAGCTGACTACGATGACCCGTACGCGCTTCGCGGCGGCGACCCGTTCGTCAAGACCAACAAGCACGGCCGTGGCACCACCCCCGCTCCCGAACCGGCGGGGTCCAGCGCCGCAGTCAAAGCCAAGCTGGCGCAAATCGCAGCCGCAGCAGTGGCCGCGAACAATGCCGGCGAGGAGTAAACGCTCGCCGCTCACGAGAGGCTCTTATAGCACAGCATGAGACGTGAATCCCCGAGATGGCGCTTTTCCGCGCCACTTCGGGTGTGTCGTGCTTGACACGCGGGTATAAATCAGTTGATTTAGTCCGCATGTAGGTGTAGATTCGAAATTCGGTGTCTGACCGCAGGCTCGGTGCGCGTTGGGCAAGGAAGCTTTCCAAAACATAAAAGGAATTACTATGTACGCGATTGTGAAGGCCGGTGGCCATCAGGAAAAGGTCGAGGTTGGCGATACCATCCTCGTGAATCGTCTCGACGCCAAGAAGGGCGACACCGTGGAGTTCCCGGTTGCTCTCCTGGTCGACGGCTCCAAGGTTACCCTCGGTGCCAAGGATCTGGCTGCTGTCTCCGTCAAGGCTGAAGTTGTTGACGACGAGGCCAAGGGTCCGAAGATCAACATCCAGAAGTACAAGAACAAGACCGGTGTTGCTCGTCGTAAGGGCCACCGCCAGAAGCTGACCGCCGTCAAGGTCACGGCGATCGCCTGAGTCATAGAAAGGACCATGAATCATGGCACATAAGAAGGGTGCGTCCAGCTCTCGTAACGGTCGCGATTCGTCGCCTCAGTACCTCGGCGTGAAGAAGTTCGGCGGTGAAGTTGTCGTGGCCGGCAACATCATCGTTCGCCAGCGTGGCACCAACTTCCACCCGGGCCAGAACGTTGGCATGGGCAAGGATCACACGCTGTTCGCCCTCGCTGACGGCTCTGTGAAGTTCGCTGTCCGCCGCGACCGCAAGGTCGTCGACGTGATCGCTGCCTGAGCGATTCGCTAGACGTCTAGCAGACTTTCAAACCGCACTGTGCGCTTCCCCAAGCGCCGGTGCGGTTTTTGCGTTTCGCAGCTTTCAGCGCCGTGCGTGCTCGTGTGTTCCTTCCTCGAACTGGCCGGCGTGCCCACCGTGCACTTCAGCGCCGTGCGTACCCGTGCTTTCCGCGTCTCTTGCGTACCGTGCGTTTCGCGTCTCTTGCGTCTTTCACACCTCTTCGCGGCATGGTGATGCCTCTCCAGGCTCTCAATGCGGGCTGAAACGGACGTTATTCGTAATTCGCAGTGCCAAATGGACGTTATTGCGGCTTGAAATGTCCTATTTCACGCTGCGAAGTAGTCAAAACGTCCATTTGAGCCTGTTTTTTGGCACATAAGTGGGAGAGCACCCATTGAAGCGCGATCCAATTGCCGGATTGTGTTCCTTCAGATCGGTAATCATCTTGTGGCCGGCAGTGCAAGCGTCGTTATGAAGTCAAGTTCGAAGTACCGCTCCAATTCTGATTCGCTCAGTAGCATTCTCCCTGTATTCCAGACTCGTATCAACCGTGTGGCACTCGCTTAGCCTCAAGCTTTGCGGCTAGTTGTTTTGGCTTGTTGAGTTCGTCGTAGAACATGCGCACAACATCGACTTGTTGCTGTGCTAGGCAGTGTTCTCGCTCGCGTTCCTGTGATACGACTGAGCGGATGTCCTGATTTGAAGTCATTGTAGGATCTACGTATTTGCGGACACCGTCGAACTCGCCGGCGATTTTTGTACCATCTTCGCGTGTCCATAGAAAATCGACGCGATGAGTGCGTGACGAATGTGTCAAGCATGGGAAACTTGTTTGCAATTCATGGACGGGATATCCGATTTCCGCTAGCACGCCTCGTGCCTCAGACTCACCGCCGTTTTCACTGCGTGCATCAGCCAAAGAAAACGCACGCAATACGGCTTTTCGATTCCTGGTGTATTTGACTGTATGCGGATATGCCGCTAATACATGTTGATCAACCATGTGGTTTCGCAACGCTGAATCGAGCATGCTCAACGAGAAGCGCAACGGTAGCTTAGCTGCGCAGTCGAACAGGGTTCGCAGCAACCCGGTGATGGGTACTCCGTCAACAATGGTGCTTTCGGCATGAGCCATAGAGTAGTGGGCTAATTGTGGTGTATCGCGAACGTGGGTTCTTGGTTTTGCGACGATACAAATGGGCAGCAAAAAACGGTATGAACAGTCGAGGTCGTACATGATGGCGGCAGTTGGGCCGCAGAAAATCCAATTAGGGTGCTGTATGGCTAATGAACGCACAATATGGCGTGTCTGCTCGTGGGGATTGAGAGTATCCCAATACTGTCGCCTGGCATAGAGACCGCGGTAGACGCGTTTTACTGTTCCTGCTTTGACACGACGAGAAACCGCCTTGATATCTGTATCGGTGCGCGGCACGGCGCATCGACGTTCTCGCTGTGCAGTATCGAACAGCAGATTAACCGAATAATGCGTTCTCATATACCAAGTGTAGACGCATGTACAGGGTGTAATACGTGCAGGCGCGTCTGAGCCAACCTGCGGTACCCGTTGCAGACATACGTTTTCATGCGTCTGCATGAAAATACGGGCTCAAATAGACGTTTTGACCGATTCGCAGTACGAAATAGGACATTATTAGCCGCTAGAACGTCCTTTTGGCGCTGTGAATCGCCGAAAACGTCCATTCTGGCCCGTGATTGGTGACGAGTTCGATGAATATAGGGAGAAGAAAGCCGCTACGCCCCAAGCAAACTGACCCCATCACCCCCAATCGGTAGAGTGGAATGCTATGAGTGATTTTGTGGATAGAGTGACCGTCCATGTCAAGGGCGGCGACGGCGGCAATGGCTCGGCAGGCATCCGCCGTGAGAAGTACAAGCCGTTGGCTGGCCCGAATGGCGGCAACGGCGGCGACGGTGGTTCCGTGATTTTTGAAGCAACCCGTAATGCGACCAGCTTGCTGGACTATCGTTTCATCCCGCATCGCACCGCAGGCAGCGGCACGATGGGCTTGGGCGACAACAAGGATGGTTCCAAGGGCGCCGATTTGATTCTGCCGGTGCCATGCGGCACGGTGATCTTCGAGGCTCGTGGTGCGCAGGGTAAGCCGAAGCACCCCGGCGAGCAGCTCGCCGATTTGCGTCACGAAGGCGACCGTTACATTGCTGCGGAAGGCGGTAACGGCGGCCTCGGCAACATCGCATTGGCCAATAAGACCCGTCGCGCCCCTGGTTTCGCCCTGCTCGGCGAGCCGGGCGAGGAGCGCGATGTGATTCTGGAGCTGAAGTCCATTGCCGACGTGGCATTGGTGGGCTTCCCGTCCGCAGGCAAGTCCAGCCTGATTGCCGCGATGAGCTCAGCCAAGCCGAAGATCGCCGACTACCCGTTCACCACGCTGGTGCCGAACCTCGGCGTGGTCATCGCCGGCGACTCCCGCTACACCATCGCCGACGTGCCTGGTCTGATTCCTGGCGCCTCCGAAGGCAAGGGCCTGGGCCTCGAATTCCTGCGCCACATCGAGCGCACGGAAATCATCGCCCATGTGATCGATTGCGCCACCCTTGAGCCCAACCGTGATCCGATGTCCGATTATGAGGCGCTCGAAAAAGAGCTTGCCCTGTACGCGGACAAGCTGGAGCTGCCGCTCGGCGCGATTCCGATCCCTGAGCGTCCGCGCATCATTATTCTGAACAAGATCGATGTGCCGGAAGCCAAGGAACTCGCCGATTTCGTCAAGCCGGAATTCGAGAAGCTTGGTCTCAAGGTCTACGAGATTTCCACCGCATCCCATGCCGGTTTGAAGGAGCTGAACTTCGCGCTGTCTGGCTTGGTCAAGGAGATGCGCGAGGAAGTCGCCAACCGCGAACAGGCCGAAGAAGAAGCCCGCGTGGTCATCAACCCGCTGGAAACCGGTCGTCGCCAGCGCCGCAACACCGGCAAGAATGGCGCTCAGCTGGACTTCACCGTGGAACGCCGCGAGCTCGGCGATGGCGAAGTGTTCTACGAGGTGCTCGGTACCAAGCCGGAACGCTGGGTGATGCAGACCAACTTCGACAACGACGAGGCTGTGGGCTACTTGGCTGACCGCCTGGCCAAGCTCGGTGTGGAAGACGAGCTGCGCCGCAAGGGTGCTCACCCCGGCGACGAGATCCGCATCGGTCGCGGTGCCCGCATGGTCGAGTTTGATTGGGATCCGACCATCTCCGCCGGTGCCGAAAACCTCGACGGCTCCAACCTGGGTGCACGCGGTAAGGATCTGCGACTTGAAGAGCAGGATCCGCGCGCCCGTCGCCGCTCCAACGCGGAACGCCGCGCCCAGTACCACGAGATGATGGACGCCCGCGCCGCAGTCCGTGAAGCTATGATGGCCGAACGTAAGGCCGGCCATTGGGCCGACCCGTCCATTGATGACGATCGCCACGACGAGACCAGTCTCTTTGGTCGCGGCGAAACATCGGACAACGACGCAGAAGAAGAGTAATCATGAGCACACCGAGCCAAGCTGAGGTCCGCAGCAGCATTGCTGCAGCCGGTACCATCGTGGTCAAAGTCGGCTCAAGTTCGCTGACCCAGCCAAGCGGCCACTTGGATCCTGCCAAGCTGGATGCGCTGGCCGCAGCCTTGGCTCAAGTGCGACTGATGGGTGGCCGCGTGGTACTGGTATCATCCGGTGCCATCGCGGCCGGCTTCGGCCCGCTCGGCTTTGATGCGCGCCCTGCCGACGTGGCTACTCAGCAGGCCACTGCGGCAGTCGGACAAGGTTTGCTGATGGCCCGGTATGAGACTGCGTTTGGCCGGTTCGGCATTCGCGTAGGCCAGATTCTCATTACTGCAGAGGATACGATTCGCGCTACGCAATACCGCAATGTGCAGCGTACGCTGGACCGTCTGCTTGACCTTGGTGTGGTGCCCATCATCAACGAGAATGATTCGTTGGCGTCCAATGAGATTCGCTTCGGCGACAACGACCGGCTTTCCGCGCTTATCGCCAATCTGGTGCGTGCGGAAGCATTGGTACTGCTCACCGATGTGGATGCATTGTATACGGCCCCGCCTTCCCAGCCCGGCTCGCGACGCGTGGAATACGTGCCCAATGTGATTGACGCGTTGGGTGATATCACTGTTTCCGGCTCCGGTTCCAAGGTAGGTACCGGCGGTATGGTCACCAAACTTGAAGCCGCGCGCGTGGCTGCCGTCTCCGGCATTCCGACTGTGCTGACATGTGCGGCAAATGCTGGCCCAGCCATGATGGGCGACCCGGTGGGCACGGTATTTGCGCCCGTGAAAGCGCGCGGTTCCGCGCGACGGCTATGGATCGGATTTGCCGCCGAGCCGCGCGGCACCATCATCGTCGATGCCGGTGCAGCCACAGCCATCCGTGGCGGCCGTGCCTCGCTGCTGGCAGCCGGTGCATTGGAAGCGCGCGGTGACTTCTCCGCTGGAGACCCAGTGTGGATTGATGATGAAGCTGACACACACTTGGCGCGCGGTCTCTCAGGATTTGATTCCGAGGAGATTCCGCAGATGCTCGGCCGCAATACCGCACAGTTGAAGCGATTCCTTGGTCCCGAGTACGCACACCCACTGGTGCATCGCGACAATCTCGTGTTGGTGTGACATTTCCTCCACGGTGTGGCAAATCGCTTGTAGTGCGATCTCTAATAATGGCGTTATTCCGCCAATGTGAATAATGAGGGTTGCCACACGGTGGAGAATGTACAACACCGTGGAAGGGCGATTGGCTATGACGGCACTCACTCTTGGCAACATCGTGCGTTCGGGCTATCGTGTGAACCATGACTATGGCTGAATGGCAAACACTTTCCGACCGTATTAACACCGTGGCCCCAAGTGCCACCCTTGCCGTCGATTCCAAGGCCAAGGCAATGAAGGCCGCCGGCCTCGATGTCATTGGTTTTGGCGCTGGCGAGCCGAACTTCCCGACCCCCGCCAACGTGGTCAAGGCAGCCGCTGACGCTTGCCTGGAGCCGAAGAACTACAAGTACACGCCCACCCCGGGTCTGCCTGAGCTGCGCGAGGCTATTGCGGCCAAGGTGCTGCGTGACTCCGGCTATGAGGTCACCGCAGACCAGGTGGTCGTGACCAACGGCGGCAAGCAGGCCGTGTATGAATCCTTCCAGATTTTGTTGAACCCGGGCGATGAAGTCATTATTCCGACCCCGTACTGGACCAGCTACCCGGAGGCTGTGAAGCTTGCCGGTGGTGTGCCGGTGGAAGTGTTCGCTGGTGCCGATGTGAACTTTGAGCCATCTCTGGAGGCGTTGGAAGCCGCTCGTACTGAGCGCACCAAGGCCATCATCGTGAACTCGCCGAACAACCCCACCGGTGCCGTCTGGAAGCCGGAAACCGTGGAAGCCATCGGTCGCTGGGCTGTTGACCATCACATCTGGATCATTTCCGACGAAATCTACGAGCACCTGAACTACGACGACGCCCACACCACCTACATCGGTGCCGTGGTTCCCGAATGCCGAAACCAGCTGCTGGTGTTGAACGGTGTGGCCAAGACCTACGCTATGCCGGGTTGGCGTGTGGGCTGGATGGTCGCCCCGGTGGAAGTGGCCAAGGCCGCCACCAAGCTGCAGGGACATATGACGTCCAACGTGGCCAACATCTCCCAGCGCGCTGCTCTGGCAGCTGTGGCCGGTCCACTGGATGAAGTGCACAAGATGCGCGAAGCGTTCGACGTGCGTCGCAGGGCCATCGTGGCTGCACTGAACGATATCGAAGGCGTGCACTGCCCGACCCCGACCGGTGCCTTCTATGCGTTCGCAGATATCACCGCACTGCTGGGCAAGCCGCTCGGTCCGAACGGTACTGTAGCTGAGACCTCCTCTGATTTCGCCGCCGCGCTGCTCGACGAAGCCCATGTGGCCGCCGTGCCTGGCGAGGCTTTCGGCGCACCCGGCTATCTCCGCTTCTCCTACGCGCTTGCCGACGCCGATTTGGCCGAAGGCATGAAGCGCATGAAGGAATGGATCGAGCAGTAGTGCACTGATCGCGACACGCGATTTGCGTTAATCCACCTCAGCCGTTACACTATCTGCTTGGCGGTTTTCGCCATGGCGAAGCGTTCTCTACAGAACGCCAGCTGAGGTGGATAACACCTAGGGAAGTGGCGCAATTGGTAGCGCAACGGTCTCCAAAACCGTAGGTTGTGGGTTCGAGTCCCGCCTTCCCTGCCAAGTCTTTCTAATAATCAAGCAGCTGACGCGAGGTACAGAATGGCTAAGACGAGCAACAATGAAAAGGCAGTCAAGCCGAATGTCTTCATGCGCATTGGTCTGTTCATCAAGCAGATCATTGACGAGCTTCGCAAGGTCGTTACTCCTACCGCCAAGGAACTGTTCTTCTGGTCTCTGGCTGTGTTCATCTTCGTGCTGCTGCTGATGGCCCTGGTCACTGGCATGGACTTCGGTCTGGGCAAGGCGACTCTGTGGCTGTTTGGCTGATTTCCAACAACCTAAGGTGAAACACACGCATGAGTGACGAACTGAATCTCGAAAACCTCGACGCTGTTCTTCCGAACGAGGAATCCGAAGCTGCTGCTCCGGCTGACGCTTCCGAGACCACTGAGGCCCCGGCTGCTGAAGCTCCTGTCGCATCCGTAGAGTCCACTTCCGCTCCTGTGGCACTGGACGAAGAAGACGAGCCTGAAGTCAACGAGTCTGAAGAAGCAGAAGGCACTGATGCCGGACAGCAGGCCGTTGAAGAGTTCTCCAAGTCCCTGCGTTCCCTCGATGGTAAGTGGTACGTCCTGCATACTTACTCCGGTTACGAGAAGCGTGTGAAGACCAACATCGAATCCCGTGTGGCATCCTTCGGCATGGAAGATCAGATCTTCCAGGTTGAAGTTCCGATGGAAGAAGTCGAGAAGCACACCGAAAAGGGCAAGAAGGTCATCACTCGCGTGCGCGTTCCCGGTTATGTGCTCATTCGCATGTGGCCTGATGAGAACGCTCGCCGCATTGTCCGTGAGACTGAAGGCGTCACCGGCTTCGTTGGCCCGACCAAGGATCCGGCTCCGCTCTCCCGCAAGGAAGTCGTTGCCATGATGGCTCCGATGATTGCTTCCGAAGCTCTGAAGGCCGCTGGCGATAAGCCTGCCGCCGCCAAGAAGCGCAAGGTCGAGGTCTCCTACGCCGTTGGCGATCAGGTCACCGTCACTGACGGCCCATTCGCCACCATGGAAGCCGTCGTCTCCGACGTCGAGCCCACCACCCAGAAGCTCACCGTGCTCGTGTCCATCTTCGGCCGCGATACGCCGGTGGAGCTGGGCTTCCACCAAGTCAAGAAACTCGACTGACGCACAATGATGGAGCGTCTTCTGCGTTGCTCCTCAGTCGCGGTACTTTTGTACCGCTTCCCTCGGTGCGCCTTGAAGCCGCACGCATCATTGCACGTCAGTAGCTGAAAGTTGTTGAAAAGAGTTCGACTCCGGTCGGGCTCTTTTTGTATTGCGGCGTGTTGTCCACTTGGTCTCGCATAATAGGAAAGCTTGTGTCTGGAGGGAAGACCCGCTAGCACAGCACAGCAATTATAAGTTGCGGGAGGAGACCGGTCTCGGATCAGCAGCCTCAATCACCCACGGATAAATAATGAGTCAAGACCGTGCGCGATGGGATGCTGAGAACAGATACGGCCACCATTTGAACCGCGTTATAGAAAGAAGAACCATATTATGGCTCCAAAGAAGAAAGTCTCAGCGCTGATCAAGCTGCAGATTCAGGCAGGCAAGGCCAACCCGGCCCCGCCGCTGGGTCCGGCCCTCGGCTCCCATGGCGTGAACATCATGGACTTCTGCAAGGCATACAATGCCCAGACGCAGGACAAGATGGGTCAGGTCATCCCTGTCGAGATCACCGTTTACGAGGATCGCTCCTTCACCTTCGTTCTGAAGACCCCGCCGGCCGCAGCTCTGCTGAAGAAGGCTGCTGGCATCGACAAGGGTACCGAGAACCCGCTGACCCACAAGGTCGGCTCTGTCACCAAGGCGCAGGTTCGCGAAATCGCTGAGATCAAGATGGAAGATCTGTCTGCTCGCGACATCGAGGCCGGCATGAAGATCATCGAGGGCACTGCTCGCTCGATGGGCATCACGGTTACGGACTGATAAGGAGATAGACAGATGGTAAAGCGTTCCAAGAAGTACCGCGAAGCCGCTGAGCGCGTCGATCGCAACAACCTCTACACCGCCAACGAGGCCATCGCTCTCCTGAAGAGCATGCCCTCCTACAACTTCGACCAGACCGTCGAAGCTGTGTTCCGTCTGAACGTTGACCCGCGCAAGGCTGACCAGCTCGTGCGTGGTACCGTCAACCTGCCTCACGGCACTGGTAAGACCGCTAAGGTCCTCGTGTTCGCTCGTGGCCCGAAGGCTACCGAGGCTACCGAGGCTGGCGCTGACATCGTCGGTGATGACGACCTGATCGCAAAGGTTCAGGGCGGCTTCCTCGACTTCGACGCCGTGGTTGCTACCCCGGACATGATGGGCAAGGTCGGCCGTCTGGGCCGTGTGCTCGGTCCGCGTGGCCTCATGCCGAACCCGAAGACCGGCACCGTGACCATGGACGTCACCAAGGCTGTCAAGGACATCAAGGGCGGCAAGATCGAGTTCCGTGTCGACAAGAACGGCAACCTGAGCTTCCTCATCGGCAAGATGAGCTTCGATGAGTCCGCTCTGGACGAGAACTTCAAGGCTGTGGCCGACGAAGTCAAGCGTCTGAAGCCGACCACCGTGAAGGGCCGTTACCTGACCAAGGCAACCATCACCTCCACGATGAACCCGGGCGTTCCGGTTGACCCGAACACCCTGGCCTGAGCGAGGCTAGCTGAGTAAGCTACATAAGGGACTTCCCGAAAGGGGAGTCCCTTTTTCGTATCATTCAGCAATTGATGTATTGCATGGCTGCATGCGTTCATTGCGATTCCTCATGGGCGAGGTGGCTGTTTCCGCGGACAAGGATGTTGGGAATACATCTGCAGTTTTCTCTTCATAGATGAGGGAAGTGTCGATAAGGAAGCTGACTGAGGGAGTTGAACGTGGGATGAATTGTTGCGACACGCCGGTGAACAGATTGTTTTGTTACTCCATGGCAATGCTGAGAGGGATATTCTGGGTGTAATACAGCGTTTGGAGTCTGTTTTCGACACGCCGATAGAATGGCTTTATAGAGCCGCTTGTCGGTGGTTTTCACCATGCCGATTTGCGTGGTTATGGTTTTGCGTGTAGGTTATTCATCTGTTGCCGCTCAGCGCGGCGGGCTTCCTTCCTGTGGTTGGTTGGCTGCCTGCTGGTGTGGTGGTGGTTTGAGAACTCAAGAGCGTGTTTGTACTACTTCTTTATAGTCAA
>NZ_JAFEJU010000008.1 GCF_018555455.1 Bifidobacterium colobi
ACCCGTTGTTTCTAAGGAATGGCTTTATTCCAAGGTTTTGCAAAACCACACCATGGGTAGTTGACCACACCGTGGGTAGTGACCACACCGTGGAGATTAGTGGAGGATTAATGCCATGTAGGTTGCCGGCGGGGCTACCGGCGGCGAAGCTCCGCGGGCTGAGCCGTAAAGCAGAGAGCCCTGTGGGCTCTCTGTAGGCAACCTTCGCGAGCCTAACTAGGCTCGCGAAGGTTGCCTGCGAAGTTCCGCGGGCAACACAAAGTGCATGTTCTCCTTAATCGTCTCCACGGATTTCATACCGGTGAATCCGCGATCTTGCAGCGCAGCAATCACACCGGAGACCAATTCGTCCGGCACCGACGCACCGGAGGAAACGCCAACGGATTCCACGCCGTCGAACCATGCGGGCTCAAGCTCGTTGGCATCATCCACGCGATATGCCGTGCCGCGATCACCGAGTCCTTCCTGCGCCACTTCCATGAGCCGCACGGAGTTCGAGGAGTTCGCGGAACCGACGATCACCACGCAATCGGATTGCTGCGCCACGAGTTTCACCGCCGCTTGCCTGTTCGATGTGGCGTAGCAGATGTCCGAGCTCGGCGGCTCTTCAATCCAAGGGAATCGGGCTTTCAATGCGGCGATGGTTCCTGCCGTCTCATCCACGCTCAACGTGGTCTGCGAGAGCAATACCAGCTTGGTTTCGGGCGTGAAGTCCAATGTCGCTACATCGTCCGCGTGCTCAATCAGATGCACATGCTCGGGGCTCTCCCCCACTACGCCAACGGCTTCATCATGCCCTTTATGGCCAATATAGATAATCTCATAGCCCTCACGCACGAAGCGCAGCACCTCACGATGCACCTTGCCCACCAGCGGGCAAGTGGCATCCACCACATGCATACCGCGACGCTTGGCCTCGTCTTTCACCGAAGGCGAAACGCCATGTGCGGAAAACACCACCGGAATACCTGCTTGCGCGGCAGCATCCGGAATCTCACTCAATTCCTGAACGAACACCGCACCCTGCGAAGCCAGATCCTCAACCACGTGCTTGTTATGCACAATCTGTCGGCGCACATAGACGGGAGGCAGACCATCCTCACGTACCAGTTTGCCGGACTTTTGCGCGGCCTTCAGAATCGTCTGCACGGTAAGAATCGCACGATCGACTCCGGCGCAGAATCCTCGGGGATCGGCCAGCACCACACACTTGGTCATTAAGGCTCCTTTAGTCGTACACACTGCGTACCAGTGTAAGGCAGGCACATGGCAACACCCATCGACTCTCGCCATACACGCGAATTCCGCGGACGCGCAGCAATGCTGGCAGCAAGAAACGCGCTACACTTGACTGTTAGCGGTAACAATGGTTACCGATCCAACGAACAACTCACTATGGGAGCGATTCCATGACGAATACAACGCCGCGCACCGGTCAGCAGTACAGCATTTCCTATGGCGATTACGAAGCCGTAATCACCGAACTTGGCGCCACTATGCGCAAGGTGACCTACAAGGGCAAGAACGTGATTGTGCCGCTCGGCCCCGACGATCCGATCACCTGCTGCCATGGTCAGCTGCTGGTACCGTTCCCGAACCGTATCGCCGCAGGCACCTACGAGTTCGAAGGCAAGACCTACACGCTGCCGATTGACGAGCATGACCGCAACACCGCCATCCACGGTTACGGCTACCGCGCCTTCTGGAAGCTGGAATCCCTGACCGAAAACTCGGTGACCCAGTCCTGGCGCGCCCCGTTCCTGCTCGGCTACCCGTTCGCCATCAAGGTGTACGCCACGCATGAACTCACCGAAGACGGTCTGAAGATTACCGTGACCGCCGAAAACTACGGTGATGTGGACGCCCCGTGGGCTCTGGCCATCCACCCGTGGCTGGACAACGGCTTCAACGGCTACGGCGACGAAATCGACGGCCACAACGCCCAGTGCCACCTGACCGTCCCGGCCGCCACCCACGTCACCGTGGACGACAACCTGATTCCGACCGGCACCGAGCCTGTGGAAGGCACCAAGTACGATCTGAACGATAACCCGCTGCTGGTGAACCAGCCGTTTGATGACGCTTGGACCGATCTGAAGCGTGATGCCGATGGCTCCGTCACCGCAACCTTCACCCGCCCCGACGGCCTGGTGATCAAGGTCGGCGGCGACGAGACCGTCACCTCCTTCCAGGTGTGCACTGGCACCGGTTTCCCGGCATTCCAGCACCCGGCCGGCACTGCTGTGGAACCGCAGACCGCATACGCCAACGCGTTCAACACCGGCAAGGATCTGATTGTAATCAAGCCTGGCGAGTCCAGCACCACCAAGCTGTTCATCAAGGCAGAACAGCACTGACCCATCAGCCTCAATCGCATATGGCGCGGCTTATCAGCCCTAGCCATATGCGATAAGCCTTCGCGAGCTGCCACATCGCACGGAATCAACCATGACACACGTGTTGCGCATAGTCTGAGCGATGTGGCATAATTCCGAAGGCTTATTTTTTACTTCAGCAAAGGAGTCCATCATGGGCATGCGCGGACGTAAGCGTAAGGATCGTCGTAAGAAGGCCGCTAACCACGGCAAGCGTCCTAACGCCTGATTCTTCGTTGTTCTTTGAACACAAGAAAGCCCCCGTCTGATTCGTCAGATGGGGGCTTTCGCTATTGGCTACCGATCTTCGCCACAGCAGTGATCCAACGTGGCTTTCAGCTTGGACATCAGGCATTCAGGCGCCACATCCGGACGCAAATACGCACGGAGCGCGGCAATCAACGCCTGTTCACGGGCATCACAACAGGTTGAAGGGTCGAAGCACTCCCCCTCAACAAACTGCTGCTGCGCCGTTATGTCTGCCTCACGTACACCTTCGTGCGCATCTGCCTCGCGCGCAGCCTCAACCCTGTTACGACAGTCACATGATCCGGCATCGTCAGCAGCACAGCATTGACGCGTGGTGATATGCACTTCCGTCCGGCTCACCACACCATCCGCGCTTGTACTGGTGATGGAGATATGACGCGTCTGCTCCACACTTCGCTCGTTCATCAAATCTCCTTTCCAACAGTTCCATTATGGCTGGTTTTGGCGGCTTGCCCAACGTTTTTCGCTGACTTCGCGGATGGTGAACCTGCGGTCTTTCCCGCAGTATCTGCACCATACCCCCGCTCACGCGCATAGGATGCCAGCTCACGTTTGAGCTGGGCGCGTGCACGATTCAATCGACTCATCACCGTACCGATTTTCACGCCCTGTTCGTCGGCCACCTGCTGGTATGACTTGCCGTCAATCGCCGCATCGATGAACACCTGTCGGCGTTCGGGAGGCAGTTTGGCGAGCGCCGCCATGATCTCCTGCGGCGCGAACGCGTCCAAATACTCCTCTTCGGCGGATTTCAGCCCATCTGAGGAGTGTTCGGCAGCATCGTAGATATCCCAGTCGTCGTATTCACCGGTGGAATCATTGGCGCGCTGCGGCCTGCGCTTCGCCTTGGCGTACTGATTGAAGTAGGCGTTGCGCTCGATGGTGGTCATCCACGCCTCGAAATTCGACCCCTGCTGGAATGTGTCGAAGGCCTTGAACCCACGCTCGAACGTATCTTGCACCAGGTCCTGCGCATCATCAGGATTATTGGTAAGCCTCATGGCCTGTCGATACAGCGCGTTGACGGCGGGCATGGCGAGCTTCTCGAATCGTTGACGCTTCTGTGCCATGCTCTCCCCCGGAGCAGCCCCGCCATCATGCGTCTGGGCTTGTGCAGTTACTTGGTTCGTTGTCGTCACGTTGCTCATTCTAGCCAATTCGTGTGCGTATATGGTGGCTGGTGCCATCCATGACATCTCCATGCCACAACGCCCTGTAGAATGACTTTCGGTAAGAAACAGGAGAAATGATTTTATGGCTCTGACTTTGGATTCGGCGGCTCGCCTGCTCAAACAGCATCATCTGCTACGGGAGATCATCGCCGGCGAGCGCTGGACTCTTGACCCCACCGAAATCGCACGGCATGATCAGCCGTTCGGCAGTATTACGTACGACACGCGAGAAGTAGTCGACGGTACGTTGCTGTTCTGCAAAGGCAACTTCAAGGCTTCATTCCTCAATGGCATTGATGATCGTGGCCTTGCCGCCTATGTTGCGCAAACCGATTATTCCGCCGAAACCAATGCACCGGGATTGATTGTCAATGATGTGCGCAAAGCCATGAGTCTGCTTGCCGCCGAGTTCTTCGACCGTCCGCAGGATAAGCTCACGGTGATTGGCATCACCGGTACCAAGGGCAAAACCACCACCGCTTATTTCACACAGGCCGTGCTCAATGCCTATTCCGATGGCAAGTGCGCATTGTTCTCCTCAGTGGACAATTGTCTGGATGGCCATACCTATGTCGAATCGGCACTGACCACCCCGGAAAGCCTCGATGCCTTCCGCATGATGCATGAGGCCGCCAGCAATGGCATGCGGTACCTGGTCATGGAAGTATCGTCGCAGGCGTACAAGGTCAATCGTGTCTACGGGCTTACGTTCGATGTGGCGGCGTTCCTCAACATCTCCCCCGACCACATCAGCCCCATCGAACATCCAACGTTCGAAGATTATCTGTATTGCAAGCGACAGATCACTGATAACTGCAAGACGTTGGTCCTTGGCACTGACTGCGACCATGCCGATCTGATTCGCGAGGATGCTCGCGCCGCACAGGTGCCGGTCGTTACGTTCGCACTGCGTAATGGTGGCACTGGCAATGGTGGCACTGGCAGCAGCGATGGCGTTGCCGCACAGGACAGTGATTTCGTGGCGCTTCCCGACCCAAACAACGCTGCGCAGTTCATCTTCCGCGAGCATGGCAAGGCTATTGGCGACTTCTCCTTGGAACTTGAGGGCGGTTTCAACGCCGCCAATGCGGCCACCGCCATCGCTTTGGCTCGCGAGGCTGGCGTGCCTGAGGACTCCCCTGCGTTCGCCGCACTGGAGCATGTGCGCATTTCCGGACGCATGGAGCATTTCCAGAACGCCGATGGATCGATTGTGGCGTACGTGGATTACGCACATAACTTCGTAAGCACGCGTACACTGATTGATTTCGTCTCGCATAAGTATGCCGACCGTAAACCCTACATCATCGTGGTCACCGGTTCCGTGGGCGATAAAGCCGTGGATCGACGCGAAGGCATCATCAATGGCGCGCAGGAGAAAGCCAACCGTATCATCCTGACTTCCGAAGATACCGTCAAGGAACCAATGCTCGATATCCTCAACGAGATGCGCGGGTATATCACCAATCCCAACGTGTCCAGCGACATCATTCTCGATCGCGCCAAGGCCATCGAACAGGCTGAAGCGGAGGCCGAACAGTTGGCGGCACAAGGGCGCATGACCGTGCTGTTGGTCATCGGCAAGGGCGAGGAACAGTGGATCAAGGTGGAAGGCAAGCATGCGCCGTACGAGGGTGATGGCCATGTGATCCGCCGTCTGTTCGGCATCGCGCAGCCAAATGATTAAACACGGCTCGGCATGCCCGGTACGAGCAATGAGAGCTATGGTAATCGGGCATCCTATGAGTAAGGGCGTTTGACGAATGCCAATCCGTCAAACGCCCTTACTCATACATTTCAACGTGCAACTCGCGCATACACGCTACATAGCATGTCTACTTATGCAGACGCGCACGAATCTTCAACGCCGTATTCCACAGGTGGTACCAGTGGCTCAGCGGCTTATCGTAGGTGCCCACCCAGTAGGTCGGCTCATTAGCGAACAGCATCTTGAAATCACTGATTCCATCGTTCAGCAGACCATTGAGGTCGTACAGCACCGCGCCCTTTTCCTTGGCAGCAAGAATCGCCGTCCACTTGAGCAGGTAGTTGGCGCGCAAGGTCTTGCCCTCATCGTTCACACCACCCCACAGTTCGAACGCCGTGCCATTGGTGGAGGTGATGTTCCACAGGAAGGATAGAATACGGCCTTCATGCTCGGCGACAAACAGCTGTCCCACATCGCCGAAGAGATCAAACGCAGCGCGATAATACTCATCAGGATGCAGCGGGAAGTTGTCGTTGGCTGCAGTGTCGTGGTAGATAGCCAGCAACGCATCCAAATCACCTTCAACGGCGGGACGACACACTACCCCGTTGCGGCCTGCCTTACGAATGTATTGGCGGGCTTTCTTCGAATGCAGGTTTTTCAGAATCGTATCCTCGTCAGGAGTCAGATCGATGGCCGCGGTTTTGGCAAGCATGATGTACTTGCCCTTAACCCATGAATCACTCAGATTCAATGATTCCACAGCTGGATCGATTTTCAGGCTCACCGAAGCAGCATGTTGCTTGCACCATTCCGCGCATGCATCAGCCACCTTGCCGAGTTGTGCGTCATCATTCGCGAAAGGCCCGCGCGGGGCATAGGAGATGGCATGAAATGGCCATGGCAAATCACGCACAAGAATCTGAGCTCCGCCGATGATGGCACCATCTTCCTTGACCGCAATGCGATGAGCCGTCCACGGGCCGGTGGATGCCTTCAGCTCGCCCCACTGCCACAGCTGCAGCGGATGACCATGACGCTCCTCAACCAACGCATTCCAGTCAGCTTGATTCTGAATTTCAACTGTTTCTTGCATACTGCTCCCAATTCAGTTCTTTCGCATTGCTGTACGCATAGTGTAGTGCGCCACGCATACCAGTGCGTCACAATGACCGTCGACACATACGAATCCCTTGCAATACCTTACGAATATCGCAAAGCCACTGCATTCACTGCCACTTGTATTTCAGCGCCGCTATTACCGTTCCAGTTTCTGACTGATGACGGCGGTCACGCCGTCGGCGCGCATGGTCACACCGTAGAGCGCGTCCGCAATGGACATCGTACGCTGCTGATGGGTGATGACGATAAGCTGCGCATGCGTACGCAGCTCGTTCAACGCGTTGATCAGCCTCGTGAGGTTCACATCATCCAATGCGGCCTCAACCTCATCCATCACATAGAACGGACTGGGGCGCGCAGTGAAGATGGCGAACAGCAGGGCCAACGCGGTCAGCGACCGCTCCCCGCCGGAGAGCAAGCTCAGCTGCTTGACGCGCTTCCCGGCAGGACTTGCCTCCACCAGCACTCCGGTGGTCAACAGATCATCGGGATTCTCCAAGCGCAGCCGACCCGTACCTCCGGGGAACAGCGTGGCGAACACCTGTTGGAACGCTTTGGCCGTATCCTCGAACGCAGCTTTAAACACCGTGACCATCGTGGAATCCAAGTCTTTGATGAGCTGCATCAGGTCATCGCGGGACTTGACCACATCGTTGCGTTGATCGTTGAGATACTTATTGCGTTCCTCAAGCGCCTCGTATTCCTCGGTGGCCAGCGGGTTCACTTTACCGAGCGCCGCAAGGTCACGGCGTGCCTTGTCCAATCGCTTCTTCTGCTCGGCGCGGTTGTAGGGCACGGTCTGGAAGCGTTGTGGTCGGCTGGAATCCTCCTCTGCCGCGCCACCTGCCAAATCCTGTGCATCATCCTGCGCATCAACCGGAATCGGGTTGCCATCATCATCCAGTACCGGCACCGGCTGGTCGGGTCCGTAGTCGCGGACCAGGTCCTCCAGCGTCAGTCCCAGTTCATCGGACACTTTCTGCATCAATTGGCCGGCTTCAGTGGCTAATCGTTCGCGGTTCACGTCCAATGCATGTTCGCGGGCCGTCAAATCAGTGACTTCAGGTTCGATGGCATTGCGCTGGGAACGCAAGGACTTCAGCATGGCATCATGTCCCGATGCCTCCTCCTGCATGCGATCGCGGTCTTCGGCGACGCGTTCGAGCTCCTGCTGCACCATCGCCGCCACGTCACGCGCATCCTGTGCCACGGCCTGAAGATGCTGGGCTTGAGCGCGCCGCCGAGTATTCAATGCTTCAACACGGGCACGCCGTTCTTCGGCCTCCTTGGCGTTATCACGCAATAAGCCGGCTTGACGATGCAGCGAGTCAGCTTTGCGTGAGGCCTCAGTCCATGCGATTTTCGCGGTGACTTCACGCTCGCGCAATTGATTCAGCGATTGTTCCAACGATTGTTCGCGCGCCTCGAGATCATCGAAATGATCTTGCGTGGAACTTGATTGCTGCGCCGAGGCCAAAGCCTCCTGCAAATCATCCAGCTTGAATTGATGGGTCTGCCGCTGATCATCATTGTCTGCAACGCGCTGCTTCAGCTGCTCCAGTTGTCGGTTAAGCGAGGTAACGCGATCGCTCGCCGACTGCAGTGCTTTACGCGCCTGTTGCGCTTTGAGCGTGAGCTCAGTGCGCTTGGCGGATTCCTGGTCCACCACACGTGCGGCTGCATCCCGTGCCCGTCTGGCCTGATCCACCTTTTCGCCGGCCTGCTGCTCTTCAACGGTCAATTGCTTCACCTTCGCCAACGCTTTGTCGCGGCGCGCGGCCAGCGCCAAATCCGATTGGGATAGCGACGAGCCACCTGACGCGGAAATGCCGCGGCAGAACAGCTGACCATCCTGGGTGACCGCTTGCATAGCCGCATGGGATTCCACATAGCGTTGCGCCTGTTCAGCATCATCAGCGCATGCCGTACCGTCCAACAGCGACTGCACTGCGGCGACCACGGATTGCACCTGCGAAGCATCCGCTGCCTGAGGATTGGCCTCAACCAGCGTGGACAGCCAGCGAATGCCGTGCGCAGCCGAATCATCCGCAGTCATCAAGGTGCTTGAGTGTTCCGTCTTCGCATCACTTACCGGCGATGCCGCGATGACCACGGCCTTACCGAGCTTGTCTTCACGCGCGCGCTGCAATGCATGCATCATCTGCTGCGGCTGCGCAACCACGATGGCCCCCGCGAACTGTCCTAACGCATGGGCCACAGCTTCCTCCCAGCCGTCGGCAACATGGATGAAATCGGTCAAATGACCGAGTACGTTCACCGCAGCATCATGTTCCAACGCACTTGACGCGTTGCGGCTATCCAGCGTATCCGCCAGCGCGTCCGCTTTGGCGTTCAACGAGATGATCTGAGATTGCAGTTCACGCTGCGCATCCGTCAATGCTCCCAATTGCTCCCGGCATTGCGCCAGATGCTCACGGGCAGCATCCAAAGCCGCACCCTGATCGTCCGCAATCGCTTCGGATTCATGCTCCAGTGTTGCCACCTGTCGTTGCGCATCAGCATAGTGCTGCGCCACCGATGCCTGCTGCGCCTCGTAATCCTTACTACGACCGTCCGCCAGTGCTATTGCCGACTCTTCGCGCGCAATCAGCTCACGAAGCCGGGCGATAGTGGAATCCCGCTCCTGCGCTGTTTTGCGCAGTTCAGTCAACGTTTGGCGAACCGATGCCAGTTGTTTCTCGGTGTTGGCACGAGTCTCGGTGGCTTTATCGAAAGCGATGCGCGCATCGGCCACGGTTGCCGATTGTTCCTTGGCTTGTTGCTCCAATTCCGCGGCACGCGCGTTCAGCATGCTTGGATCCTCACCGACATTGCTGACGATGCTTCCCAGCGTGGAATGGGCACGCTCATCGGCAAGCTGGGCTACGGACAGCAATCGTTCCCGCGTTTGCGAATAATCATGCCAATACTGATTGGCTTTGGCGATGGCCGGACTGGATTCGGAGCTCAACGCTTCAACCTGTTCGATGCGAACCTTCACTTGGGCGAGCTCGCGCTGGGCTGCGGTCAGTTTGGCACGCACCTCACCGAGCTCCTTGCGTACGGTTTCGCGCTGAAGCATGGACTGCTGCGCATCTTCGGCATACAATCGCGCCTGCGCATCACGAACGGTCACCTGAATCGCATCCGCTCGCCGGGAGATGCGCGCCTGCCTGCCAAGCGGACCCAATTGACGATGCAATTCCCGGAGCAGATCATCCAACCGGTTCAGATTCGACTCGGTATTGGCGAGCTTGCGCAACGCGCGCTCCTTGCGCTTGCGATGCTTCAAAATACCGGCGGCTTCCTCGATGAACGCACGGTGTCCGGACGGATCGGCCTTGAGAATCGCATCCAATCGACCTTGGCCCACAATCACATGCATCTGCTGGCCAAGACCCGTATCGGAGAGCAGCTCCTGAATATCCAGTAGGCGGCAGGCGGAACCGTTGATGGCATATTCCGAGCCGCCATTGCGGAAGATCGTGCGGGAAATGGTGACTTCCGTGTAATCGATATCCAAGGTGTGGTCGGAGTTATCGATGGTCAGGCTCACCTGCGCTCGACCCAAAGGCGGTCTGGAGGACGTGCCGGCGAAAATCACGTCCTCCATCGAGGTGCCTCTCAGGTTTTTGGCACCCTGCTCACCCATAACCCAGGTCAAGGCATCGACGATATTCGACTTGCCTGACCCGTTCGGACCTACGACCGCGGTAATCCCAGGCTCGAACCGCAAAGTGGTGGCCGAGGCGAAGGATTTGAAACCGCGGAGGGTGAGCTCTTTCAAATACATGGCTGAAAGTCGTCCCTTACCTTATTGCGCTTGGCAACCGACCGATAAGCGGCCGGTCGGTCAACGGTCAGTCCTGCGTGGAGTCCGTATCATCCGCGGCATCCGCATTGCCCGTACCGGTATCGGAGGATGCGGATTTGCCGAGACCCAGCACGTCGAACACGTCGAAATCATCCGGGCTCACCTGATCGTCGAGCGTATCGGCAGCCTCATCGGCAGCCTCACTTGCCTGCTGATCCGGCGAAGCCTCCGAATCGTCAGGCTCGACCACCGGCTGATGGATGTTCATGGCCTGCTTCATGGTGGGGCTTGCATGCTCTTCAAGCATGGTGCGGGCATCACCGGCGGTCACGAAGCTGCCGCAAATCAGCACACCATGGCCATAGCCCACGCCCAGCTCGTCTTCGGCATCGACCATGTTGACGGCGGTCTGGATGGCGTCCGGCAGGTTCGGCTCCTTGATCACGCGATCGCGGCCGAACACATCCACAGCGATCTTCTCCAGATCATCGGCGGACATCACACGGTCACGCCAAGAATTCTCAGTCACCACCACGGAGCTCAGAATAGGTTCCAGCACGCCCAGGTATTCCTCGACCTGCTTATCACGCATCATGGCGACCACACCGACCAGCTGCTGGAAATCGTAGCTTTCCTCAATGGCCTTGCGCAGGGCCTCAGCGGCATTCACATTATGGCCGCCATCCAGAATGATGGTTGGCGAGGTGCGAATCTGCTCGATACGACCCGGAATCTTAACCGAGCTCAACGCTTCGGCCACCAAATCACCATCCAGAGGACCATTCACCGGAATCACCACTTCAGCGGCTGCGAGCGCTGCGAGCGCATTGTGTGCCTGATGCTCGCCGAACTTGGCAATCGGCACGCCTTCGTACGTGCCGTTCGGCGTGGTCAGCGTGGCCACTTGGCCGCCGACTGCCGGCATACGGTCGGTAACGGTCATCTCGTAGCCATCGCGAACCA
The DNA here is from genome assembly GCF_018555455.1 of Bifidobacterium colobi. Classification (GTDB taxonomy): domain Bacteria; phylum Actinomycetota; class Actinomycetes; order Actinomycetales; family Bifidobacteriaceae; genus Bifidobacterium; species Bifidobacterium colobi. The sequence goes on from NZ_JAFEJU010000008.1 coordinate 11,425, forward strand.
GTGTGGCATGGTTACAGGCTGCCGCCTCCTCGATAATCGGCATAACCGCTTCTTCATGCGGCTGCGGGCCGATGATTGCAGTGCAGTTGGGCTTGATGATGCCGACCTTCTCGCCGGCGATCTTCTCGACCGTGTCTCCCAGCCACTGCATGTGGTCCATGTCCACCGGACCGATGATGGCGGCATCGGCATTAATCACATTGGTAGCATCCCATGCGCCGCCCATGCCAACTTCGACGATGGCCACATCCACCGGCGCGTCGGCGAACTTCCAGATGGCCATGGCGGTGAGCACTTCGAAGAAGCTCATCTTCGGCTTGCCCTGCTCCTCCATCTTGGCATCCACGAGCGCCACCAGATCCTTGGTCTGATCCCAGATATCGATGAAGTCATCGTCGGAGAGCTGCTGGCCATCGATGCAAATACGCTCATTGATGCGCTCCAAATGCGGGGACGTGTACAGACCGGTGCGCATGCCGTACGCACGGCAGATGGCTTCAGCCATGCGCGCAGTGGACCCCTTGCCATTGGTGCCGGTCACATGAATCACACGGAACGACTGCTCGGGGTGACCCAACAGGTCGAGCATCAGATTCATGCGGTCCAAGTCGAGGTTCGTGGTGTTATGCTCCGGCGGACGGCTCATAATATCCAGCTCAACGTCCCTCATCGTCTCATTGTTCCTGTTCGGATGCTCGAATGACATGCCCATCCTCCATCTCTCAATTCTTCTACGCGTCGCACGCCCAGCTCAGCACCAGCCGTCATCCAGCTCGCAACAGAGCATCGTCCCTGTTCATCCTTGACTCAGTTCAGAGCACCTCTGTACCCGTCCAAGCCAAATACGAACCTTCAAGCGAAAACTCCCACCATAGTAATCGTCGGGGTCTATAGGCTGCGGCATTGCGCTTTATATTCCGCACTTGGTGAATTGTCGTTCCGCTTCTTACCTGCCGTGCTTAATCTCAGTTATGCACCTGTATCAGAGTGTGTTATTGGACCTCCGCCATACCAGCGCCATTCCCAACCTCTGGCCTGTCGACCTTCACCACGTAGCCACCACGTAGCCGGGGAATCAACTCAGCCTGTGGCCGAGTCCTTCCGGAAAGGTTAAGACCTCCTCTATAGCGAAAGCGAAGGCGTTCGAGCACGCATTGCCCGTCGTACATCACTGAAATGCCTCATCGAAGTCATACGGCCACCATTTATGGCATGGCATCGCTAAGACATTGCTTAATGATGGGATTACTCCAAAGTATGCCCATACACCTTCACTGAGCTGTTTCAGAGATGGAATAATGCCATTACTTGCCCAGTTGGCATCATCAATCATGCCTCAGCGTAGTCTCCCGGCCAGTCACTGGCACTCCAGCATCAGAGCACAGCCCCACTACAACCAAAATTCATCCCATAAGCCTTTTGCGGTCATCTCACGACAATATCCAAAGCCCCGTATTGAAGTCATCGCATTAGCATTTGTCCAAACGGCTTCAGCACAAAGACGCCAAGTACCATTATCGTGCCCAGCGGACTTCAATCAGATTCTTCATCTACACTCCAGCGTAGTCAAAACTTCATCACATGGCACGACTACTTCAATGAAACATGTGTTCCATGTATTGGCATATGCCTTCTGAACCACTGCCCAGTGTGGATAACCCACATACAACACCGCCCTGGGTGGAAACTCGATATTTCAATGGTTTTCAGGCCATCCCAATCCTAAGGGCAAGTTCGAACCACATCATTCAAATTCCGGCCTCTCACCCGGCCGGTTTCTCTACCGTTGATGGCATGAAAACACATAAAGCAATTGCCCAAATTCTTCATGAAGCCCAAAGCGAACAGCGCTGCGCCTATTCTAAGGTGCCTTCAGAGCAACTCGCGCTCCAGCGGCGCGCTCAGGCCGGCGAACTCATCAACACCTACCGTGGTTCACCATCGTTATATGCAGAACAACGGTATTGGAATACGCTAACCCCACCTGATCAAACACTGCATATCGCAAAGGCTCTTGCGGTAGCTCACCCAAAATGGATTTTCGGAGGATTGGTTGCAGCCAGCGCATACGGCTTCGAACATCAATGGTGTCTCCACGATGGTTCAGTGTCTGTTATGACACAGAACCACGGAAGCGAGCAACGCCACTCGCAATTACGACGCGTATACATGCCGCAGGCTTCTTCTTTAGCAGTACACGATTCAACGTCTGGATTATTGCTCATGCCTCCAGCACATACACTCATCGAATGCGCGCGCACCTACGATTTTCGCTTTGCACTACCATTTTTCGATTCTGCGTTTGCGAAAGGGGTTTCGACAGAGCAAATCCTCACCGCATGCAGTACTCTGCGCACTGACTGCACACCTGTTTTCCGACTGTTGCAACATACGAATCCGCACAGTGAGAATGGTGGCGAATCCCTGATGCGCGGCACAATCTATGAAGAACAATTTGTAATGCCGCAGATTCAAGTCCCCGTCAAAGATCCGCAAACCGGCGCAGCTTATCGCGTGGATTTCGTATGGCGATTGAATGATGGCCGCATTGTGGTAGCCGAGTACGACGGTACCGAAAAATACGTCAACCCCAATATGACCGATAACCGAAGCATTCAACAAGTGGTTGCTAAAGAACGTGAACGAGATGCAGGTTTACAACGAGCAGGAGCCAACGAGGTGGTTCATCTGACTTTTTCTGAAGTGTATGAGAAAACTCCTTTACGCATCAAACTGCTGAAAGCCGGAATTCCTCTACGGGGCGACGGCGCATAACAACTTACCGAAGCAACTGAAGTAACATCGGCACAATCGTAAAGGGATAAAGCGCCTATCTCGGGGGCTTCGCTTGAACACGATTCTGCATAAAAAACGTGAGCGACATGTGGCAAACGAATTCGAACGACTAGTATGGGAGCGGTAACATGAGACCTCTTTGTATAAGGAGTATCAATGGGTGAGGTAGTCACCGCTAAGGATAAGGAATATGAGGCCGAGGAGCGCAAGAACGCCCCGGGCAGCGATCAGGCCATGAGCGACCGCGTGAACAATCGCTCGCTGCGCCCCCGTTCCGAGGCATTCAAGGATTTCATGAAGTCCGGCTGGGCCGATGATGAACCGGAAATCGAGCCGTTGGAATCCTCCAAGTTCACGCCGGCTCGTCTCGCCGCTCTGGGTAAGGCCTTCCCCGGTGAGCGTCTGGTGATTCCGGCCGGCCAGCCGAAGGTTCGCAACAATGATTGCGACTACATGTTCCGTCCGGATACCGCTTTCGCGTACTACACCGGTCTTGGTGTGGATTATGAGGCTGGCGCCGTGCTGGTGCTGAACCCGGTTGACCCTGATTCCGATGAGGCCAAGGCCGGCCAGACCCACACGCCGGAACTGTTCGTGGCTCCACGTGCCGATAACTCCACCACCGACTTCTTCATGAACCCGCATTACGGCGAGTACTGGGTGGGCCCTCGTGCCGGTCTGAAGGAGATGACGGCTATGACCGGCATCGAGACGCATGACATCGCACAGCTTGCCGATGCGCTGAGCAAGGATGTCGGTTCCGAGGCCGGTGCCGTCCGCGTGCGCGTGATGCGTGAGACTGATCCGCAGATCACCTCGCTGGTTGAGTCCATTCGCGAGGCCAACGGCGCTGCTGACCCTGATAAGAACGCCGCTGCCGACGACAAGCTGCACGAGTTCACGTCCGAAGCCCGCATGGTCAAGGATTCGTATGAGATCAATGAGATGCGCAAGGCCGTGGATGCCACCAAGCATGGTTTTGATCGCCTGCTGAGCACGCTGCCGGCCGCCATCGATAAGCCACGCTCCGAGCGTATTCTCGAAGGTGCCTTCAACGCGGTGTCTCGCGAACTCGGCAACGCCGTTGGCTATGACTCCATCGTGGCTTCCGGCGCTCATGCCCCGATTCTGCACTGGATGCGCAACACCGGTGTGGTGAAGACCGGCGACATGCTGCTGGTGGATGCTGGCGTGGAGGTTGATTCCCTGTACACGGCCGACATCACCCGTACGTTCCCGACGAACGGCAAGTTCACCGACCTGCAGAAGCGCCTGTATCAGGCCGTGCTGGATTCCCAGCAGGCTGGTTTCGAAGCCGCCAAGCCGGGTGCCACGTATTCCGACATTCACCATGCTTGCATGCGTGTGATTGCCGAGCGTCTGCATGATTGGGGTCTGCTGCCGGTGAGCGTCGAGGAATCACTCTCCCCCGAAGGCCAGCAGCATCGCCGTTGGCTGGCATGTGGCGTGGCCCATCATCTGGGTCTTGACGTGCATGATTGCGCGCAGGCTCGCTTTGAGGCCTATCAGGGTGCTCCGATTCGCCCGGGCATGATCTTCACGATTGAGCCTGGCCTGTACTTCCGTGAGGATGATCTGCTGATTCCGCCGGAGTACCGCGGCATCGGCATCCGCATTGAAGATGATGTGCTGATGACCGAGAACGGTCCGGAATGGATTTCGGCCGGCATTCCGAAGCAGATTGACGATGTGGAAGCCTGGATGGCCGATCGCGCCGCCGCTACTAAGTAATTATTATTCCGGCTCCCCTCATTGAGGGGAGCCATTGTTATAGAGGAGGGTTGCAGTCTTGCCAACACCGGAATTTGTACTCGAACTGCGTAAGAAAATCGGCCATGCTGAGCCGTCAAACGAACAGTCCAGTGGACTGTTCGTAGGCGAAGTGAGCGGCTGCACCACAAGCAGCCGCGAAGGATCATGGCCGAACGAAAGGTAAGAACATGCCAACACCGGAATTTGTACTCGAACTGCGTAAGAAAATCGGCCATGATCTCCTGTGGCTCAACGGCGTAACTGGCTATGTGCTCAACGATCAGGGCCAGCTGTTGCTCGGCCGCCGTTCGGATACCGGCGAGTGGGCTATGGTCTATGGCATCAATGAGCCCGGCGAACAGCCTGCGGATACTGTGGTGCGCGAGATCAAGGAAGAGACCGGCGTGGATGCCATCGTCACCGATCTGGTAGCCGTGACCTCATCGAACAAGGTGCTGACCTATGCCAACGGCGACAACACCATGTATATGGATCATTCGTTCCTTTGCAAGGTAAAGCCCGGCGGTAATAGCGAACCATTCGTGGGCGACGAGGAAAGCCTCAACGTTGGATGGTTCGATTTGGACGCACTCCCCCAACCGCTTGCCGCGAGCACCGTGGAACGTCTGCAATTGTTCAACCGTTACTTCGAGAACAAGCGGCATGGCGACACGCACGCGCTGTTCGTCTTCGACGGTGTACAGCACTAATCCTCCGCGGTATAGAGCAAAGCCTCGGTAAGCACCTGTGATGAGCAAGGCACTTACCGAGGCTTCTTTGTATGTGACTCAGCAGTCTCAGGCATTACTTGATGCTGCGGCCCGCGCACCAGACGCGCTCGACCGTCCAGCTTGCTGGGTCAATGAGGTTGATGTCAGCGGCAAAGCCCGGGGCAAGCAAACCGATAGGCGCACCAGTCACATCGTTCGGCTTATCGAATCCGAATGCCTTAGCCGGCGTTAATGTGGCGGCTTCCACTGCAGCCACCGGGCTGATGCCAAGCTCGTTCACTGCTCGGCTCACAGCGACTTCCAACAGCAGCGTCGATCCGGCGATGGCACCATTGGAGACCAGCCGCGCATGGCCGTCGACTACATTCACATCCAATGCGCCAAGCTTGTAGGCACCATCAGGGCAATCGGTGGCGGCCATGGCATCGGTGACGAATGCGATGCGATGCGGCGCGAATCCGAATCCCAGCTTGACCATCGGGTTCTGCACGTGGAAACCATCGTTGATTAGCTCGATGGTGACGCGCGGGTCTTCCACAGCTGCTGGAATCGGACCCGGCTCACGATGATGCAATCCGTTCATTGCGTTGAACATATGCGTCATGATGCCCGCACCGGCATCGAATCCAGCCTTGGCGGTCTCATAATCGGCATCGCAATGACCCACTGCCGGCACGACGCCGGCTGCCGCGAACTGACGAATCGCGCTCAGCCCGTGCGGTAATTCAGGCGCGATGGTGATCTGCCGAATGCATCCGCGCTTGCCATGTTTCGAATCGGCGCCGGAAGCTTCGAGCATTGCATCAACGATTTCGGGCACCGGATCCTTGAGGCACTGCGGATCGTGCGCGCCCTTGCGTGCCAGTGCCAGGAACGGTCCCTCCAAATGGCAGCCGAGAATATCCGGTCGGCCAGAGGCCATTTTGTCCGCCACCGTACGGATGTTGCGGCAGATCACGTCGAGCGGATTGGTGATCAGCGACAGCACTTGACGCGTGGTGCCATGCACCGCATGCCCGGCACGCGCCACATCGATGCCATCCGAACCGTCATCGAAGCTGTGCTCCCATGCACCATGCGCATGAATGTCCACATAGCCAGGGGCGATGATTCGTCCGCGGGCATCCACTACCGCTTCGCCTTCCGAATCAATGCCCACTGCCGCGCAAGCCCTAGCAAATGACTGCTCATCGGTGCCGGCCGCCACGATAACGCCATCGGCATCGGCAACAATCCAGTACCCGGACTGTTCGCCGCGCGCATCCACCTTGCGCGCGTGGTGAATCGCCACCGGTGACGGCTTGCCTTCCAACGCTGCGGTTACGCGCGATACGATCTGTTGCCTATCAGCCATGTACGTTCTCCCTCGAATCATCCTTATCGATTCATTGATTCACTACTGCGATAAATAATATGGCTCCCCTCAATTCGGGGAGCCTGAAATCCAGCAGCCGATCAGATGCCCTGCCAAGCTGGCTTGTGCGTGTAGGCGTAACGGTAGTAATCCTTATGACGCAGACGGCTTGCGGCCTCCTCGTCCACGATGATAGTGGCATGCGGATGCATTTGCAGCGCGGAAGCCGGGCAGAATGCGGACACGCCGCCTTCCACGGTCTCCTCAATGGCCTCGGCCTTACCGGCACCGAATGCCAGCAGCACCAGATGACGAGCCTTCATGATGGTGCCAATGCCCTGGGTGATGCAGTGAGTCGGCACCTGATTGATGTCGTTATCGAAGAAGCGAGCATTGTCGATACGGGTCTGCTCGGCCAGCGTCTTCACTCGGGTGCCGGAGGCAAGCGAGGAACCCGGCTCATTGAAGCCCACGTGACCGTCCGTACCGATGCCCAAGATCTGCACGTCGATGCCACCGGCGGCTTCAATGGCCGCATCATAGGCCGGACCGGCGGAGGCGATCTTCTCACCATCCTCAAGCGGGGTACCGTTGAGCACATCGCCGGGTACATGGACCTTCGCCGGATCGAGGCCGAGCGGTTCAACCACGGTGCGGTGAATGGTCGCATGGTAGGACTCTGGGTGGGTCAGCGGCAGGCCGATGTACTCGTCCAAGGCGAATCCCTGAACCTGGGATACGTCGATGGATTCTTCCTTGACTATGCGGGCAAGCGAGCGGTATGCCGCCAAAGGACTGGAACCGGTGGCCAAGCCAAGCACCGCGTTGGGCTTGGCTTTGATAAGGTCGGCCACACAACGGCCGTAGATGTCGCCAGCTTCAGCCTCATTCTTCACAATGATGATCTCAGGCATTGCACTTTCCTTCGTCCTCAGCCTGCTTGCGCAGGTTATTCGTTCTGATTTCGCCATCGCATGCGAGTGGGCAACGTTGAGCTCGCATCGCAATGTGCCGCACGGTGATATGCATCGTTACACACACACCGCCCTGCTATTTGTTAAGGATAATTACAATTACGGACTTATGCGACTATTGCGTTTTGCGAGCCCCAACAAATCAACGCTGCGCTACACTGGATATATCGTTAGTGAAGTATCATAACAGATTCAACGATGAACAGACTTCACCGCACGAAACAGCTACAGTAGGCACGGGCACCGCTCCGGACCACATGTTCATCCAGATAGGAGCAAGGAATGTCACTCTTCGGAGCAGCGTTACCGTCACGCACGCGTTCGACCAAATCCTCCCCCGCCGATGTGCGGCGCAACAACCGACAGCTTATCTTCTCGCTGCTGTTCCCCACCAACCAGTATTCACGCGCCGACCTGGGTCGACTCACCGGCCTCAGCCGCGTGGCGGTCTCTGATGTGGTCGGACAGATGCTCGATGAGGGTCTCCTGCGCGAAACCGGCCAAGCGCCCAGCGGCGGCAAAGGCAAACGTGGCACATTGCTGAGCATCGACATCGATCGCCTTAACATCATCAGCCTTGACTTGACCCAGGATCACATGCTGCACGGTGCTGTGACCAATCTGTTGGGACAGGCATTGCGGCACGCGGAAATCACCCTCGGCGCAGACGATCGGGTATCGATGGAGATGATCAGCGAGCTTATCGAAAAGATGATGGGCATGACCGAAGGCACCGTCATCGGCATTGGCATCGCCTCCCCCGGTGTGGTCGACGGCGGCGTGGTCAAGCGATCCACATGGCTCGACTGGCACGATATGGATCTTGCCACACCACTGCAGGAACGGTATGGCATCAACGTCACTGTCACCAACGATGCCACCGCCGCGATGCTCACCGAACGGTTCTTCGGGCAGGGCGACCGCAATATGATTTTCATCCGCATCGAAAGCGGCATCGGCTCAGCCGTGCTCATCAACGACATGCCGGTCAAAGGTGAGATGCATGCAGCCGGCGAAATCGGCCATATTTCCATCGACCTGAACGGACCGCAGTGCCCGTGCGGCAAGCGCGGATGCTTGGAGACCACGATTTCCGGGAGCGCTCTGCGCAAACAACTTGCCGGAGCCAGCGAGAATGAACGGAAGAACATACTCAGCACAGCCGGCAAGCATCTCGGCCAGGCGCTTTCCATGCCGGTCGGCTTGCTGGATATGGCGGATGTGTGCGTGTACGGTCAGCCTGACATCATCAACACCACATTCATCGATGCGGCGCAGGCGTATCTTGACGCCAGCACCGCATCGACATTCCACAAGCACACTACGATTCGCCGTTGTGAGTGCGGGCCCGACATCACTGTGCAGGGCGAGGCGATTGCCGTATTGGTGCATTACCTCAGCCAGTGATCGCCTCTCCCGCAGCCGTTATTGCAGCAGGTCAGCAATGATTTCGCAGTCACACGGCGAGCGCGGCTCCGATGGCGCCTACTGGCTGGTCAAGCGGAGCGAGGCGCAACCGCGAAGGCAAATCGAGCGACTCAAGGAATCGGCACTGCGCTTCCCGGCGACGTAGTTCAGCGGTAATCACCTGCACCAACGGCTCACCGGTTTTCGCCATGCCACCGCCGAGGATAATCACCGCAGGATCCACGGACTGCGCCACGATTTGGATGGTGTCTCCAATGGCACGCACCACCATATCCAGAACATCCACGGCTTTGGCTTCACGACGCTTGGCACGTCGAATCAAATCAGGCATGGCGGGATTAGCCGAAGGCCACAAGCGTGCCACCGAGGCGCCGGAACACACCGTTTCCAGGCATCCATACTGACCGCATGGGCACTTGAACCGATGCGGTTCCACCGGGATATGCCCTACTTCTCCCGCAGCGCCACTGGCACCGTGGAGCAGAACGCCATCCTGCACCAAGCCCGCGGCTAAACCAGTGCCGAAATTCAAAAAAGCGACGGTTCCGGGAAGCACCGACGAGCCGCCAAGCGCTGCGGCCGCGCCTAAAGCGGCTGCATTAACATCGTTCTCAACATGAGCATGCACGCCGGTTCTCTCGGCTACCAAGGGGCCCATGTCGAGCGAAGTCACCTCCAGATTGACGATGTTGTCAACATGGCCGGAAACATGATTCACCTGACCGGGCGTGCCGATGCCCAGAGCCTCGACCTGCGTGAAATCATCCTCACAGACACGACTTGCCACGGTGACGATATCATCGATGACCGCCTCATTACCGTGCCGCGCGGGAATACGGGCGCTGCGAATCACCCGATTGCCCTCTGCGAGCAGCACCGCTTCGATCTTCGTGCCGCCCACGTCGACACCGATGCGGTATGAGCCGCCGTGAAGCTCAGATTCCTGCGATTGTATTGCCATAACGTCCTCCTCAGGTTCACCGTTGAACCGAATCGTTGAGTCGATTGCCATTGCTTGCCCTTCCAGTGTGCAATCCACTATTGACAACTTTCTTAACAAATAGAATCAGGCCTTGTCGAACGGCACCAGGGCAACGCTTCAGGTCATTACGCGACACGCCGAAACTGGGTTGATTGCGTGAATCAATTAACGACGTTAATATATTAATCAAGTTCAGATTCAAGGACGAGCGGACGTGGACACTCGCAACGAGGCAGGACAAGGAGGACTCATGGCACTTGACGCCAAGCAAGCTACTTCACAAGCCAGCGTTTCCGAATCCAACCGCTCTCGTATTCTTCAGCACCTGTACCACCACGGCATCAGCTCCCGTGCACAAATCGCCAAGGCATTGGATCTGACCCCGGCAGCAATCACCAAGATTACCGCCCGCCTTATCGAGACCGGAGTCATCGAGGAAACCGGCGACATTGAAGGTTCCAAGAACCGTCGCTCCATCGGCCTCGAACTGGACACCACCCGATTCCATATCATCGGCGTGAAGTTCGCCCGTTCGCTGGTGCAAATCGGCGTCTTTGACCTGTGCGGCAACGCACTCAACCTCGAGACGCTGCCCACCGTGTACGACAACACCATCGACGACACCATCGTGCTGATTCACCAGCGCCTGAACCAGCTGCTCGACCAAGACAAGACCATTGTGGCCATCGGCATGGCAGTGCCTGGCCCCTACCTGCGCAACGAAGGCCGCACCGCCGTGGTCTCCAGCATGCAGGGTTGGCGCCGCATCAACTTCATCAACGAATTCGCCACCGCCTTCCGCGTTCCCCTGTTCATCGAACAGGATGCCCGCGCAGGCGCACTGGCCCACTACCTGTTTGACCCAGCCGTACACACCAGCGACAATCTCGCCTACTACCTCGTCGGCGAAGGAGTTGGCCTCGGTGTCATCGAGAACGGTCGTCTTATCAACGGCTATCTCGGTGCCGCCACGGAAATCGGCCACATCTCAGTGGACGTCAACGGACGCCCCTGCGACTGCGGCAACATCGGCTGTCTCGAACGCTACTGCTCCACCCCGGCCATCCATGACATGCTCATCGAAGATGGCGTGCTGGTCCCGGGTGCCGCAGACATGACCCACACCGTTGCCACGCGCGCCCTGTTCAGCAAGGCTCAAGAAGGCAATGAGCAGGCCATCGCCATGGTACGCAGCATCGCTCGCTATGTGGGTTACGGATGCGTCACCATTTTCAACGGCTTTAATCCCAAGCACATCATCATCGGCGACATCGTGTCCGAAGCCGGACCGATGTTCCTTGACGAGGTGCTCAGCACGGTGGAGGAACGGTCCATCCCGGAAATCTACAACACCACATCCATCACACTGTCCACGTTGTCGGCAGATGCCGCCGTTTCCGGCGCCGCGGCCGTGGCGGTCACACAATTTTTGGGACACCCCTCGGTGTTCTTCGATGTCTCCTGACTCGCATGAATCAAGAACATCAGCTGCGAAGTTTCCAAACGGAACAAGCACAACGAAAAGATCAAGGAAAGGAAACCATCATGACTAACCCGATCGTCCTGAGCCTCGGTGAGCTGCTGTGGGATATGCTGCCCGGTGGCAAGCGTGCCGGTGGTGCTCCGGTGAACTTCGCCTACCATGCGATGAAGAATGGTGCCGAAGGCTGGGCTATCAGCGCCGTCGGCGAGGACGAGCTCGGTGATGAGCTGGTCGCCAAGGCCGATGAAGCCGGCATCAACACCGTCATTCAGCGCAATGCATGGCCGACCTCCACCGTGGAAGTCGCTCTGAAGAACGGCATCCCGGAGTACACCATCGTCAAGGGCGTCGCCTGGGATCACATCCTGTACACCCGCCAGCTCATCGACGTGGTCTCCAAGGCCGACGCCATCTGCTTCGGCACCCTGGCCCTGCGCTCCCCCGAAACCCACGCCACCATCATGGAGCTCCTGAAGCACACCAAGCCGGGTGCCATGAAGTTCTTCGACATCAACCTGCGTGGCGACCACTACTCCAAGGAACTCATCGAAGAGCTGCTCAAGGCCGCAACCGTCTTCAAGATCAACGACGAAGAGCTGCTGCTCCTGCGCGACATGTTCGACATCCGCGGCACCTCCGGTGAAGACGCTTGCCGTTGGTTCCTCGACGAGTTCGACCTGGACTACGTGATCCTGACCGCAGGCTCCGCCTACTCCACCGTGATCTCCCGCCGCGGCGAGTCCTCCACCCTGGACACCCCGCACGTCGAAGTCGTGGACACCGTCGGCGCTGGCGACTCCTTCTCCGGCACCTTCACCGCACGCACCCTGCTGGGCGACTCCCTGGCGGACGCTCACCGCAAGGCCGTCAACACCGCCGCCTTCGTGTGCACCCAGGCTGGCGCTTGGCCGGACTACCCGACCGAGATGCCTGACTACCTCGCCGAAGCCGGCAAGTGACACTGCGTTTCAGCTCAGTGTTGTCTGAGTTGAAACCCTCTCCTTTCCTTCCGTAAAGGGCACAGCTCACGCCGGACAAAGAAGTCCGGGATTCCACAAGAAACACCGTATCCCCGGCGTGAGCTGTACCTGAACGCGGGAACCATAACTGAATATCAACCAACCATTCATTGTCTCATTGCAGTTAAGAAAAAGGGAATTCAATAATGAGCAACGAAACCACTAAGACCGGCAACGCCGGATTCGCCAAGATCCTGCCGGTGATGTTCGCCTTCTTCGTCATGGGCTTCGTCGACCTGGTCGGCACCGCGACGAACTACGTCAAGGGCGAGTTCGCACTGGCCGACGGCACCGCCAACCTGTTCACCACCATGGTGTTCTTCTGGTTCCTGATCTTCTCCGTGCCCACCGGCATGCTGATGAACAAGATCGGCCGTCGCAAGACCGTGCTGTGGTCCATCCTCGTGACCCTCGTGGCCATGGCCCTGCCGATTATCGCCTACGTGGCACTCTCCGGCACTCCGCGCCTGGTCCTCATCGTCATCTCCTTCGCCTTCCTCGGCATCGGCAACACCTTGATGCAGGTCTCCCTGAACCCGCTGCTGACCGTGTTCGTCAAGGGCGATAAGCTCGCTTCCACTCTGACCACCGGCCAGTTCGTCAAGGCTTTCGCATCCCTGTTCGCCCCGTACATCGCCATCTGGGGCGCCACCAAGCTCGGCATGTGGTGGATTCTGTTCGTGATCTACTTCGTCATCGGCATCATCGGCTACGTGCTGCTCGCCTTCGACAAGATTGAAGAACCCGCTCCGGATGCCGGTACCACCACCATCGGCCGCTGCTTCAAGCTCCTGTTCTCCGACGGCATCGTCTTCCTGTGCTTCCTCGGCATCGTGGCTCACGTGGGTGTGGACGTTGGTATCAACGCTCAGGCTCCGCGAATCCTGACCGAGCACACCGGCAACCAGTTCACTGAAATCGCTGCCACCGCCACCATGGTCTACTTCATCGCTCGTATGATCGGCTGCTTCACCGGTGGTATCGTGCTGCAGAAGATCTCCAACAAGGTCGGCCTGCGCATCTGCGGTGTGATCATGACTGCATCCGCCGTCTGCTTCGCCATCTTCTCCCTGGTGCAGGATAACCCGCCGGTCTGGCTGTTCTGGGTCGCTGTCGCCCTGGTCGGCTTCGGTAACTCCAACGTGTTCTCCCTGTTCCTGTCCCACGCTCTCATGTACCGTCCGGATCGTCAGAACGAAATCTCCGGCCTTATGCTCATGGGCCTCATCGGTGGCGCTATCTTCCCGCCGATCATGGGTGTGGCCGCTGACGCTGCCGGCCAGTTCGGTGGCATCCTCGTGATGGCCGTCGGCTGCCTGTACGTGCTGGTCATGGGCTTTGCCTACAAGGTGCTCGAAGGCAAGAAGGCTGAGGCCTGATAGCCGCTGCGGCATCTCCTATTAAGACGAGCCTGCGTGATCTTCCCCTTCGGATCACGCAGGCTTTTTCATATCTCTGTGAGCTGATACGCGGTGTTAATTTGCATTCCAGCCAGCAAAGGGATATATTGAAAAGTCCGGCCGAAAAGAGCCGGAAGAGTTTGATAACTCAATATGGGGGCGATCGGTTTCGACGGTGACCTGTTCGCTGCAGGGAAGCGTGCCGAGAACGTCGGGTCCACTCGTGGATGACCCCGACAAAAGAATAAGTGCTAAATCTAACCGCACTGAGTTCGCTCTCGCTGCCTGAGCTTCGCGCCAGGATTAACCAGTGAGCAGCCGCTCCGTTCACTCCTCCTCGTCTTTGGGAGGATGCTGAGCGTCGTTAAGAAGACTTGCTGATGCAGTTGAGCCTCAGGGCTGCATCGGGACTTTAACTGCGGATATGCTCGCCATCGGTTGTCTGCGACACAGATGGGGGCAGAAAAACCGCCGCACGGCCAGCAGACTACGCACGTAGAAGACTGTGGGCTCGGTCATCGGACCGGGGTTCAATTCCCCGCGCCTCCACTCTCGAAAGGCCGCATAATCATTAGATTATGCGGCCTTTACTGTATCTTCTGCCCACATTTTTGCCCACACTTTATTTCAGCAGCAGTTCGTTCATGGCCTTGCCCACCATGTCCAGATCATCGTCGAACAGGTCGGCGTACACGTCGAGCGTCACGGCGACGAAGCTGCGCCCGAGCTGGTTCTGCACGGCCTTCACGTTCGCGCCGGCATGCACATGAGGCTCGCCGCCGTATGCCGCAGTGTGTTTTTAGACAAGTTGGTTTTTCGTGTTTCGTCACTTTTCCAAGTTTCGGCGTTTGGGGCGTGCCGGCCGCGTTGGTTGGTTGTTATTGGCTGTCGGCTTTGCCGGATGGGATGTTGGTAGCATTACCCGGCATTGCCTCGTTGACGTTGGTAGCGTTGGCGAGACATTTTTTATTGCAGGAATTGGTCGCGAGCCTTTTCCGACAGTGAATAACGTATCGGCCGTTTGCCGTATTCCTGCAGGAGGTCGAGGGCGAGAAGCCCCTTGACTGCCGTCATGAGCTTCGTGCTTCCCACTTCGAGCCACATGGAGAGTCCCCTGCGGGAGACCGGATGCGGGTCGTTGTCAAACAATTCGACCTGCAGCAGGTAGAACAGGATGTCCTTCTGGTTCTCGGTCAGGTGGTTCTTCCCCGCGTATTCGCCGAGTCTGTTATCGGCCGCCGTCAGTGTGTTCCATTTGTTCCCCAGGTCGGCGATGATGTTTTTCTGCGCCGTGATGATGAACTTCACCATCCGGTAGCAGAACAGGGAAACGTCGGAGCAGTTCAGCGGGAATTGGGCGTCATCGAACGCCTTGTAGTACTGGCCTTTGGCGTCAGCTATGACCGGGCTGAGGGATATGGCGGTGGGGACGCTCAGATGCTTGCTCAACTGCAATGCCAGAAGGAAGCGACCCGTCCTGCCGTTGCCGTCGTAGAACGGGTGGATGTATTCAAAGGCGTAATGGCACATCACGGCCCGGAGCACCGGTGGTATACCCGTGTTGGCGAGCAGGGCAATCCATCTGGTGAGCTGCACCTGGATTTCCGATTCAGGGTATGCGCCGTCGTGGAGCTTGCGGCCGTTGCCGTCGTCCCATACGGAGACGGTGCCTTTCCTGAACAGTATGCCGTCCGGCTTGTCCTTGTTGGATATCTCTCCGTCCGTGACCTGATCGTAGATGGCTCTGATGTCCTTGAGCTCCTGAGGAAGTTCCAATCGTTTGCCTTCCTCGCCGGACAATCCGAGGAACAGCTTCGCAAATTCGGTCAGTCGTTTGTGAGGGCCTTCGCTCGCGGCCGATTCCAGCGCGTCGGCTATCTCCTTGCGTGTGGTGTGTACTCCTTCGATGGTGTTGGTGCTTTGCACCTCGGCTCCGATGAGGTCGAACAGGTAGGCGCGTTTCGCGAGGTTCGGCAGCCCATCCCATAGTGATTCCACGCTGCCTTCGAGTTCCCTCACGGTGTCGAGCGCGGTGCTGAGTTCTCTGAAACACACGGCGAACATCTCGTGTCCGTCGAACGTGATTCCGGAACGGAACGTGGACCATCCGTTGATTCGCATCTCGTATTCGCGTTGAGCCAGTTCGGTGGGCTTCTGCGTGGATTGGGACATGCTGATGGTCTGCCTGATGCTTTTATAGTCCATTCCTCTATCACCTCGTTTCACCTCGTATCGATGTTTTGAAATACAAATATACCCTTCTATATGTTGAAAATTCCGAAAATCAGCATATAGAAGAACGGAATCGATGAGTAACAACCATAAAACAAAAGAAATCGGATCATAGAGTCGCCTCATTCTCCATGGCGTATGCATTCGTAGCCTTTTCGATCTGGACGGTAAGACCGAGCTCGCAGGCGATGAGATACGCGTCACCGTCGTAGAGTCGTTCGGCCACCGCGTATTCGATGGAGTTGACGAGCCGTAAGGCGATTTGGGTGCAGGTGAGGCGTTCAGTTCCGTCTCATACACCGTATGAGACGGAGCCAACCTCTATTTCATTAGCAATAGATATCTAGCGATGATTCGATTCTTGGAGAGCAGCCATACTATAGCCAAAGATGACACAAAGCTTACGGCAAAATAAGCGAGATACAACAGCCAACCATGCAAGGGGATGATCTGCACCTTATTGAGAACGCTCATAATAGGTAGGTGGATGGCATACAAGCCAAACGAATATCGCGCCACGACATTCACCGCATGTTTGACAGGCTGCGATAACACTGCTTTTGCCAAGATACGTATAACCACACCAAATACCGCAATTGATGCGAGAATGATAGTCAGGAAGCATAGCCCTGGCTCAAACGGGTCTCCCTGAACATTGCAGTAATATGCCGAAACAACAAGTAGCGCTACGCAACAGACAACAAGACCACTCAATAGCACTGCGTTTCCTCGCATAAGACGATCACGATATTCATGGAACGCCCATCCAGCAACCAGATAAAGCACGAATGTGAAATCACCAGTCATCACCAGGAAGGAAAACTTAGGGATATACGTGAATGCGTTTCCACTAAGAGCCAACATTTTATGCACGGTTGGAATAAGCGAATATAAGCAAAGAATGCCTGCCGAAATATAAATAAGGTATTTCATCATGTGATTACGCTTGCACCATTGCAGCATCACAGCAAGTAACGGCAAAGTAAGGTATACTCCAACAATTGCTTGCAGATACCACATATGTCCCATGGGCACACGACCAAGGAATAACGCGGATTTTAACCAACCGGTAAAACCTACATTCGTTGTACAGGTTGTAATGTACCACTGCAGTTAATGCATTCCATATTTCAAAAGCAATAAGCAGAGGAAGCACATTTCGCCGCAGAAACCTATGCATATATTCTTTCGTGTATTCACGATGGAGCAGAAGATAACCAGTGATCATGATAAACAACGGGACACCCAGTGTGGAAAGCCCCACAATGGCAGACGCCAACAGCTGACTAGCGGAAACCAACCCGGGATCCGCTCCATTGGCCAAAGGCACAGCATACCGCAATGAGTGCAAAGATAAGACAAGCAGTATCGCCAAACATCTCAATACATCGATGGCGGGATCACGGCGCCCCGATCCGGCAGGATCATTTATTGTTACGGACCCATTCTTAAGCTTCCCCTGCATAGCTGTTTCCTTCATCAATAGAACAATAGATTACCGAAATAAAAGACAATTATTCTGAGTTACGGCTACTATGCCTTTCGATGACCATTTTGCAACGGGAAATTAATTGCTTCATTACCGGATTTGTTAGCCAATACGAAAGCGCTACCAGCAAAATAAGGTTAAGAATCATATTGCTTGAAATCATTCGACTAAATATGAATTCTTCTCGAACTAAATCAATAAGATAAGCATAGATAAGCGAGAACAAGAGAAGCAACGTGGTTGACTTATATTTCTTCACCAAAAGATAAAGTCCGCAGAACACTATTCCTTGGAGTAAGCCAAATATAAGCACACCAGCATAACCAAAATCGTAGAAATACCTGAAAAAACACGTAGGAACATTAGAGCTATGCCCGCCAAGATTGACCCAGAATGCCGAGTATCCAGGAAGGTAATCTATGATTCCAACTTTGTAGAGGAGAAGACTAATACCATAAAAAGTCAAGCTCCCTGGGGCATCAATCTTGACATCACCGGAAATTCCGGTCTGCAAAGTCGGTATTCCAGCGCCAAAGTAAAAACTAATGTATTCAATGATTCCATGGGATCCTGCCCTTCCTAGGACAACACCACTGAGATAGAACAAGGCAAACGCAATAATTCCAAGTGGAATCAAAACCAGCGCATACCGCAACGACACTTTTGCAGCATTATCGGTCCGCATGCAATCAACGATGAATGATACGATGAGTGCTGCCATAGCGAAACGCATGACCCAGCTGCGGTATCCACCACTTAAAATAAAAGTACATGACAAAACAAGGACGATAGTTGGTAAAAGTACATTTCTCACGAAGGTCTTCTTTGTCGGATGACTTTTTACACCTATGGTCAGCATACCGGCACCAATGAAACCACTAACAATCGCCAGTTTTTCAAACTGCTTGGTAATTACACTATATCCTTCACCAACTCGCACATTCGACGTTGAATAATAAGTGGCATATTGATGGTGAACCTGCTTTGCAATAACCAAATAATTAGAATCAGTTATACCCATAGCCCGCCCAAGGCGATATGTGTCCGCTACGAATAGACCCAAAGCAACCAGTAATAAAACTATTAAAACAATCCACTTCCAAGTGGCAATCCCCTGCTTCCATTCAAAAACATCCTGAGCATCATTGTCACCACGATTGGAGGCTCCAACGGACGAGTACGGTAACCGCTGCACAATAATACCGCCTATGACGAATACTGAGCAGCCTAGACTGATTATGAAGAAACCATCACTCTTCAACTGCACTGTATTCCAAGTGAACATGCCAATCATGGCCAGCACGGTCACTACGGAAAACATTGCTGGCATAATTGTGATTGGAGCAAGCAGCTCCTTACCTCCTACGAGGAATGCAACAACGGTGAGACACAGCAATACCGCTAATAAGAGTATGTAATAGAGCATGTTTCTTTCCTTAATCGGTCAAATCGATGATGGGTATATACCCTTTAAACAGGTTCAGTCGTTCTATACACCTTTAAATCGTGAGTAATCCGATGCTCCATCGGAGGGAGCTTCATGTAATCTCCGTATATTCCTCCGAGATACTCGTCATATCCGGCAATACAACGAAACTGTTCCCCCTCAAACATGAGGAATATTTTATTGACAAATAAATTACGTTTAATACGCTCCCCAGCTCCATACTGCCCCAAGGTAACAGCGCCCACGTAAGGACTTAATGCATAACTGTTTTCCAGCCCAATTGACCTAAGTTTACGAGCAACAACATGTTGCAGCCCTATTTTTCGCACCAACCATCTAATAGGAGATTTCAACATGGTGCGAACCTTACCTTTCGGTGATTCTTCCGCCGAATATGCAAGGAATATAATTCTCTGATACCAGTGAACTCTTTTAAACAAATGCCTCACATTTCCCGCACGGACTCCATCAATAGGTAAAACATCAATCCAAATGAATGATGTACCCGCCTGATCATTAGTACGGTACTTTTGGTTTAGCAACTTCAATACTGGGGTTTCCTCAAAGGTAAGATCACCATAGGGAGACAGTACTAGCCCGGTTTCCGACTCAACGGAATCTTTCATCGCAATCAAGCGTTCATAATCGGGACGGGGCATTGCTACATCCACATCATCATCCCAAGGAATGAACCCATTATGACGTACTGTTCCGAGTAGTGTTCCTCCATACAAGGAATAATCAAGGCCATGAGAATCGCAGAAATCACGAAAAGCAATCAGCATATCCAGTTCGACATGATGAATTTCATCAAGGCTCAAACAATGTTTTTCGCTTACATCGTATTCTTTCATGGTGTTTAAAGTATCACCATTCATTTTTTCACCTTATCTTCCAAACCGTTTCTAGCTTTCATGCACTCGATAAATCGAAGCCCACATAGCGTCAATTCAGCCAATGAACGAATAACCGCAAAAGCCAATACTGACTCCACACGAGCACCAGCTAATATTCCCAACAATGCAATGTTGATTACACCGGAAATGACGGTAGTCATAGTCAACTCTTTAACTCTTCCGAGAGCACCTAGAATCGGCCATCCTAAAAGCAGTGAATAATAGGAAAATAGAAGCACAGGAGCAACGAAAACTATCACGATGGTTCCCTCGTTATAGGCATCACCACCAAGAATTTGAATGATCGGTCCTGAAAAAATACAAATGAAAATCGATAACAGCACGACGGCCGGCATCGAAATAATCGCTAGCTTCTTTGCGAAATGCCAGTCACGGGTGTTAACCATGTGAGGATAAAGGCTGTTGACCACAGGCATGTACAATGCCTGCACAGCCGCAACAACCGTCATTGCAAGAGACCAATAGGAAATTTGCGCCTTATCGACCAACACTGCACCAATGATCAGCGTAGCTAATCCATTAAATGACGTTGACGCAACATTGGAAAAGCAATAATACCCGGATATAGCAAGCTCTTTAAAGCAGGTTTTCGCATCGACCCATTCAATGCCTGTGTGGAACAGTCTGCGCCCAGCATTGAACGACCACACTAGGGCAATGATGCTGGCGGCAATATCCAGAACCGGTATCCACAACAGATCGGCAACAGAATGCACGACCACAAACGTCAGCAGTGTCGATACACCTTTCGACGCAAGATACCGAGTTGTAATCGGCCCCATTTGTTCTTTGCCCTGAAATAGAAAATCCGGTGCAAGAGCACGTCCACAAACGGCGACAAATGAGAGCAGCATATAGGCGAAGTTCTCACGTATTATCGGAATGAATAATCCGATAATCACACAACCGATTCCTGTCAATACACAAAGCAGCAGTCGCGCTTGCGTTATAGATCCGATAATACGGTTACATTCCCTGATATCCCGCGCTGTGGCGATTTCCTTAGTGCCAGAGAGATTAAACCCGAAATCGATGATGACCTGCGCAAAAGACATGTAGGAAAGCACATATGCATATACAGCGTATCCTTGTGGTTCCAGAACTCTGGTCAAATAAGGCAAAGTCACCAAAGGCAACAGGTATTTCACTAGTTGAAGACCATATTGCCAAATAGCGTTACGGAAAAAACCCATGTGCTTCGCGTATACGAGACGGAAACGGCTCAATGATTTCATTCCCCGCCCACCACAGCCTCTCCATGAAGCCATCGGAAGGTTTCCCTGACACCTTGTTCAATGGTGTATTGCGGCGACCAGCCAAGACCTCGAAGCTTATAGTCATCGAGACTTGATGCACGGACAGCTCCGGATTCAGAAGCCTCTGCAGGAACCCTCAAGTTAACTCCGCCAGCACGAGCGATTACTCCAGCGAAATCACGGAGAGCGACATCATTCCCCGCATTACTGACATTGTATGCTTCACCGGCTTTTCCATTGCTCACAATAGCCAGAAGTGCGGTGACGCAATCATCAATGTATGTGAACGTTCGCTGTTGCATGCCACTACTGCGCAGCACGATATCGCAATTATTAAACGCATCCACAAAAAATGTAGCGGCAAGCCTACTATCATCAGGCTTAAAGCCGGGTCCAAATATGTGCGCTGGACGAGCGATACGCACATCTACGCCATATTGTTCCCGATAGCATGCACAATACGTTTCAGCCGCACGTTTTGCCGATGGGTAGCAGGACCGCGGTGAAAGTGTGTCCACAAAACCAGCTTCATTTTCCTTCATCAAATGAGGCGCATCCACAAAACCGTATACTTCGCCGCTGGAAATATACAGCAAGATTCCATTCTCCTGATTCTTCACATAATCCAGAGCATTCGATACACCTCGTATGTTTGCATCCATCACGCCCACCGGATCATTGGAGAATGCAGAAGGACCAGCTGGAGAAGCTGCATCAATAACAACATCACAATGCAAGTCCGAATTCAGAGGCTTTGTCACATCGCATTGCAGCGTAGACACACCTTCCAACTCATCGAACAAAGCATTCAGCCGACCGAGATTGCGTCCTGAAGCACACACGCTGACATTGAGTTTCATGTTTGTACGCAGTGATGCCAAACAACGAACAATAGCAGCGCCAATTAATCCGGAAGCACCCAGTACAAGGACGCGTTTCCCGTCCCACCATTCTGCATCGACTACGCCATTCGCAGCACTATCAGGCAACGAACCAACGGCTATATTTGTCAACGTACCCCACCCTTCAACCATGAAGAACGTTCAGCATGCAATAAAGCCTTAAATAAATCGATATCTTCAACCGTGGTGAGTTTCAGATTCCGTTCCGATCCATGCGAGATAAAGACTTCACGCCCCAGCTCAATCGCCAGCGTGCATGACGCAACAGAGTTCGTAATGCCTCGTTCGGCGGCTTCCCGATGCATGTCCAACAGGGTCTGCAAAGGGAATCCCTGCGGAGTCTGCGTACGCATAATGATATTGCGATCCACAATCTCACCGCATGACTCATGGTCATCCGTTTTGAGCAAAGCCTCAACACTTGGAATACACGTAATCGCGGATCCGTGTAGTTGCGTGGTTCGGATGCAATCCGTAATTACGTCGCGCGAAACCATCGGACGAATTCCATCATGAACCAATACCAAATCAGACGGTTCGAATTGCTCGGCAATCGCATCAATACCACGCTTAATCGAATCCTGCCCGTTATGACCACCAGTCACTACGGCACGCAGTTTCGTAATGCCAAATTGCTTTGCATATGTGTCGAGGATACGTTCCCAGCCATCAATGCATACCACCACGATCGCATCAATCATCGGATGATTTTGGAACGCCTCACACGTATACATAATCACAGGCTTATCCTCAACATTGAGGAATTGCTTGGGAATGTCCTGCCCCATACGGGCACCTTTACCGCCAGCGATAATTAGCGCAATATTAGCCATGCCCTTTTCCTTTCTTGGAAGTATGAATCAACAAATAAAGAAGTCACCGAGATAAACAACACGTCGCCTCATCTGGATTTCGAGTAGGCCTCCTGGTAGAGATGCATAAGCCGATTAGCTGTCTTTTTTGATCCATATCCGGCTAAATCAACTAGCTCATCGCCCTGATACCGATGATGTGACATTTTGAGTACAGACTTCGCCCATTCAGACGCATCGTCCAGAGGAAGCTGTTTTTCAATGGTTCCTTCAATCCCGATTTTCGGGGTCTCGATGGAGCGGATGCACGGGAGACCGGCACACATGGCTTCGATACAGGTCATGCCAAAGCCATCGAACGTGCTGGGCATGGTGAATACGTCAAGCGCCCAATAGTAGGGTGCCGGAGTATTGGTTGGCCCAGGCATGATCAGCGCATCTGCTACACCATGTTTTTCAGCATATTGCTTGGTTTCCTCCGCCATAGGGCCATCACCGACCAACAGCAGTTTCGCATGTGCATCCTTGGCAAGCAGATCAGCCAAAATGTCTACCTGAAACAACGGATTCTTGGCGGGCGCCAGGCGTCCCACCGCACCGAACAACAGCTCATCATCGGCAATATGGAGCATGCGCCGGGTCTCACGTCTCACGCCCTCATTAAAGCGAAAACGTTCGGTATCGATCCCATTCTTGATGATTTCGAACCGCTTATTGCCGAACAGATATTCGCCTGCGATTTGCGAGCATGCCAGACGTACCGTAGCGGAATCACCCCATAGCATACGGCCGAGCTTGTGGGCAATGGTTTTAATGCCACGCGACCCCTCGCCGAAATCGGAGTTATGAGAATGAACAATACGTACCGGGACGCCTTCCTGTTTGGCGATGTGCGCGTAGACGAAGCCCACACCATTCATGGTGTTGATATGCACCACGTCATAATCGCCGGCCTTGAGCAACCGTCGCCAAGCCCGGGTGCTTGCCTTAAAACGTGTAGCCAGACCAGGCTTCTCGTTGTGGAACACCGTATAGCGGTGTCCACCAAGACGCCTTATCTCAGCATCATGGGCATCGCTCCAATCATGCGTGCAGAAGATATCAAAAACAAAACGATCGGCGTCAAGATGCCGCACCGTGTTCATAACGAACTGTTCGATGCCGCCTAATCCCCAACCTTCGGAGTAATAGAGAATCTTGACATGGCCAGGCTCAGAAGCTTTTGTCATAAGTCCTCCCGCCAAACTTGGCCATAAGAAAGCCCATGCCCTTCTTCCACCAGTTCACTGGTTCGGGGCTCACCACAGGAAGCTCTGCGTACGAGTAACCATTTGTCTCCAACCACGGATCAAGCAAACGCTCGCTCACGCGACCCAGGTACCGAGCATGAAAGGCATCATACTGAGCTGGATCCAGACGGCGTTCCAGCTCGAATAGAATCGGAAACATCCATGAGCAATATTCATCAAATTTCTGAGCGCTCATGATGAACATGTTGAAAATATGCGCGCCGCGAGCCTGCATCAGATCATCCCAAGCAAGCACATACTCAGGGGCAAGTTCCATCAGTACCTCGCGGCATTTATCGAACTGCACGGCATGGAATGTGTGTGCGTAATGCGAATAAACGGTTTCGATGTAATAATCACGCCGTTTCGCCACAAGAATGTCATGGTTCTCCAAAAGCCTGCTGACCTCAGAGGAACCGATTACACGATCGAACCGGTCATGCGTGGTTATACGCTGCCATCGGTTCAACGTGGCGAAATGTCTCCGGTAATGCACTAAGCCCTTATAGTCGGCTTGGCTGTTTTTCCACATCCAATACAAACCAGTGAGTTCCGAATAATAACCGTTACGATCGGAGATATTGTCTCCAGTATCATCACCGGTCATGTCCGCGCATACCTCAGGATGCAAGGCCGCTCCCACGTGCAGTGGCAGATACATGGGATCCGTTGGCATACGGTATGGCTTATGTGTGGCCACTGCCACACAAATGCTTTTTTCTGGGACCTTCATGGAAATCACTTCCCCTCATACACGGTATCGACATCGCGAATCATCGGGGTCTGATCGAACTTAAGAGAGGCTGCACCTGGAGCAGTCGTTACGTCAAAGTCCAAAGTGACTGAACTGGCCGGTTCAATAACGATGCGACCGTTGTACGCCATGCGATCCTTGCGCTGCACGGTCTCGAATTGATCACCATTCGAAGTGGCGATGTTCGAGATGGATCCTCCGACCGGCGCATACAAAGCAACAGCATTGTGTGCCGCTCCCCCAGTTTCCATCACAATGTATGTAGCCAATGAACCGACCTGTGAATATGGCAACGTATTCGTAAAGGTAACCTGAACATGGTATTGCGCTGAACCATCTTCCGCTGTACCCGTTTTCGTTACCACGGTCTTACGGTCAATGTAATAGTCAATCTTCGTGGCCTTCGTATCATTGAGATACATGCCGACCACAGGCTTCTTTGCATCGGAGGTAACTTCGCCGCTCACTCCCATGTCACGTAACGCCCGCTGATCCTCCTTATGGAAGGACCAGAAATACAGATGACGTTTCTCAGCCATCTTCATCATGGTCTTTGCCATCTTCAGCATGGATTTCGCATCCATCTTCGAGAACATATTGTGAACCGTCTGGGAAGCCGTCAACGCAAAATATGCATCCTGCTGTTCCACAGGCACTTCCTGATAGACCCCGTTAAGCAGAAATGCCGCGGCATTCGTTCCATCGAGTACGCGTCCATCTGGCATGGTCACACTTCCGGTAACACCCATAAGCGCCTGTAATGCAACCGGATCCATGGACATCACGCCATCCGATTCACCACCGAAGGACTCCTGCTTCCAGTTCTCGGCCATGTACTGTGCCAGCTGCGGGAAATCAGGAATCATCGTGTAATCGTTCGTGATATGCCCCGGCCAAATGCTGTCATACAACTCCGCATCACCTTGTTGTACATACTGATCGACATTGACGGTATGGAACTCCTTGTTTGAATGGAAGTCGCCCACCGTAATCTTGCCATTCTCAGCATGGACGGAACCAACGGAACCGATCAGGCCACCGGTAGAACGAATCTCGGAATTGGTCTGGGCAATAAGCACATAGTTTCTGGCACCATTCGATCCGATAAATGGCGGCAGCATGTTGATGACACCCGTAAGCTGGTTGAGCTTGCCGGAAAGATTGGAAAACTGTGTCTTTCCCTTGCTTAACGCTGTTTGAATCTGACCGATGTGAGCGTCCGGCAGGTTCTCGATACGCTTCGACTGTGCCTTTACTTGATTATTTGCCTTCGTTATGCGATTCGCGGCAGTGATAATCGGCTTAGTATTGAGCTGCCCATCATCACTTTTCAGATCGGCGTTCATCAAGTCCTTCACCGTGGTATTCAGCAACGGCAAAGTCTGATGGGAAAAGTCATCGAGCACATCCACAGCCACGCGCACCGACTTGATGTCGGAACCGTATACCGGCACTTTCTCGGCCATATCCCATTGCCAACCGCTCAAATCGGACTTTGCCGCCGAAGCCTCGGCCTGCACGGTGTTCACAATGGGGTCAAGCTTCGTCACTGTTGTCGTCAGATCGCCGTCTTTGACGGTTTTCACCGTGTCAATTACCGTATTCAGATGAGCCTTCGCGCTCATGGCCTGTCGATACATGGAATAGCCCAGTGCGCCCAAAGCTGCACACAACGTCAAGACCACGACAAGTACAATCCAAGGCCACACATGATGCTTTTTCGGCAAAGCAACAGCGGCATGATGCGCCGTCTTGCCGTTATGCTTGCCCGCATATTGTGAAGTGCCACCAGTTTTCTTGGAAGGCTTACCAAAAAACGCCATAGAGAGACCATTCCTTTCTTCAATGCATCATGCTCTGCTCATCAAAAAACGATGAGCGGTTTAATACGCGCCACTGCCACGAATCACCACGGCAACCGTTTTGATGAGAATCGCCAAATCGGTCATTAGCGACCAGTTTTCTACGTAATTCACATCCAAGAATTCAGCATCAGCCTGGCTGAGGTTCGATCGGCCTGAAATCTGCCAAGGGCCGGTGATGCCTGGTTTAACAAGCAAACGAGTGGAATATAGTGGACCATACTGTTCCACTTCATACCGTTGCTGTGGTCTGGGACCCACCAGAGACATATCGCCACGCAGCACATTAATCAATTGAGGTAATTCATCGATCGATGTTTTGCGTATTATTCTGCCTACGCGTGTGATGCGGGGATCATTCTTCGGTTTAAACAAAATGCCATGGTTCTCACCCATCTGTTGGGCCAACGCCGCATCCATTTTGTCTGCGTGCACACGCATGGAACGTAGTTTCAGACACTGGAACGGCTTGCCGTGCAAGCCGATGCGCTCCTGCTTATACAGCACCGGGCCGCCATCCTCAAATTTGATGGCTATAGCCGCACCAATCATTACTATTGACGCAGGAATAAGAGCAATGAATGCTACCACAATATCGATAAGACGCTTCACACATCTCACCGGCCATGAATATTGCGGTAAATCTGCAGAAAGCACCGGCATGGAGGTATTGCTCCGCAGCACCAGGTGCCCGCTTCCCAAATCAGCCACTGCGGCAGTAACCGCAAGCTCCATATTCAGCGATTCAACGGCCAGAGACAATGTGCGCATCGTTTCGGAATCGCGGGTAAGAACATCGGTAATAAGCACCACGCTTACACCCCTCGAACGAGCAATCTGTGGCAGTTTGGCATTCAAAGGGATTATCTGCAGGTTACAATCCAACTGTTGGCCATCGAAGGACGCATCAACAAGAAACTGCGCAGCATCTGCATCCGCGGAGGCCTTCGCCTGTGCAATCGGACAAACCGCCACAGGTTTATATCCAAGAGCCTTTCCACCTTCGCTAGTCAATGTACGTATTGCATGACAAATTGCCTGAGGAGAACCAACTATGAGGGTCGAATACATGCATTCGCCCTTACGACGATTGGCATGCAGAGCACGTCTCATCAACCAGCGTTCAATGCAGGTGGCAACGCAAGCAATCAACGGGGCAATAACAACAAGCCTACGAGGTAATTCCACATTCGCAATAAAACCAACGGAGCATAGCACCACCAACTCCGCTAATAATGCGGTCAGAATTTTTGCGTATAAGCTGTATCCTTCGCTCATCACGTGATGCTGGTATGTGTGTGAAAACAGCAGGCACAGCACCCACGTTCCCGCAAACACCAATGGAATGACAATCCCGCCGTTCACCATGGCATGAGTCACCGCATGCAACAATCTTGGGGAAAGTAGCAGAACAATAGCGCAAGAGGCCAGCATTATGGCAGCATCAACCACAATCAGCGCAGCGGTAAATGTCACCTGCCAGACAGGTGTACGACTGGAACGAACACGTATATTCCCCGTTCCGTCATTGGATCGTATTTCACGTACACGGGTGAATGAGGTTGTTCCTGCCGAGCCGTTTACATCATCGGAAACGGCCTGTACATCCTTGAGAGATGAGCCTAGATTAGGGCACCCCCCCCCGCGGACTTTTCTTCTAGGGTGGAGTTGGGCTCAAGATGGAGAGTTACGTCGTCTTGAGACTGCTCATCTACGCCAAACACAACGCTGG
This sequence comes from Bifidobacterium colobi, assembly GCF_018555455.1. Classification (GTDB taxonomy): domain Bacteria; phylum Actinomycetota; class Actinomycetes; order Actinomycetales; family Bifidobacteriaceae; genus Bifidobacterium; species Bifidobacterium colobi. The sequence goes on from NZ_JAFEJU010000008.1 coordinate 40,057, forward strand.
CAACACGTGCCCCAGTACGAGTGGCATCCGTCATGGGAATAGCTTGGGTCGCTAGAAAGTCGTTATCATACAGCGACTTTCTAGTAGCTTCTGAATCATGCCATCCCGATTGCGGCATTCTCACACTCCTTCCACTCCTCTCCCAGAGGGCATCAAGTTAAATATACTATGCCCCCCCATCCATACCTTTGCATCGATTCGACAAACACATTTCATACCATTTACATTCTGGAAGTATCACTTCAATATCGGTCGACTGGGCGCGGAAACATCCACCTGCTTGTAGTTACCGATCACGTTCGGATCGTTCAGGATTTTGTCGACTTCCGCCATTTTGAGCTTCAGCTGCGAGGAATCACCCCAAACAATCACATGCTCGCCATTGTTCAGCGTGGTGGTCACCGAATCCTGTGTTGCCACCGTCACCTTGGTAATCTGTTGGCGCATCGATTCCGGGAGCGAACCCAAAATGGTCAACGCGCCTTTCAAGGAACGGCTTTTGAGGCTTGTTTCCACGTTCTTGACTTCAATCACCGGAATGCCTTGGGTGTCCGCGTTTTTCACGGAGTTCAGCACACGTCCCTGACTGTCCACGGCGGTCAGCGTGTCGCCGCTTTTCAACATGGCGGTCGGCTTTTGCGCGGTAACCGTCACGTTCAAGGATTTAGGGAAATGCTTGGAGACTTTCGCCTCGCTGACCCCCGGAATGGCTTTCAACTGGTCGGCAACATCGCTGGAAGACACCAAAAACAGTGATTTGCCGGACTGCTTATCCGCAATATCATGAATGGTTTGTTCGCTCACCCATTCATTGGCGCCGGCCACGCTGATCGCATTGGATTCCAATCGGAACACCGAAGAGAACAGCAGCAGCCAGGTCAAACCGGCAGTCGCAGCTGCAATCACAACCGCAATAGCCACACGAGCGGCGATAACCCGCACGCTCGCCTGTTTACGCTCTTTCGAACGTGCGGTGAAATCAACGACTTTCGGGCGAGATGCCACACCCAACGGTCCCGTGGTCTGGTGCAGCGTCTCCGCGACATAATCCTCACTGCGTAAAGCTCGCGCATCGACGAATGCGCCTGCCTTGCCTTTGGCAACCGTGACATCCAACGGCTGCTGCAGATGCTGTTCGTCGTGCGAAGCCACGCTCCGAGGTTTGCGCTGCTTACGTGGACCGCCTAATTCATGCGGCTTACGCGTATTGCGCAACGCGCGAGTACTACCGCTGCGCGAAGTCTTCGACTGATGCGATTCGATAACACGAGCCTTGCGCTTCGTGCCTTTACCGGTTCCCTTGCTCACGCCGGTGCCGCTACCGCTCACCGACCGTGCAGTGGCACCGGAAATCTTCTTCGCGCGGGCAGTGGAACCCGCGGAGGAACTCGCAGCGGAGCCAGCAGTCGACCTCGCTCCAGAACCGGACTGCGTGCGGCCGCCCGAGGAGCTGACCGTACGACCGGCCATTATTCGCAGCTCTCCCGGTGCGCTTCAAGAGCCGTGAGCAGCACCTGATCCATATCGGTGATGTCGCCTGCACCAACGGTGAAAATCACATCGCCATGATGAGCACGCATGGCCATCATCTTGGCAGCCAAGCACATGTCGTCCACCGCCTGAATCCATGAATCATCGGTATCGTCCTTCAGCCCCTGAGCCGCGTCGACAATGGTGTCCGGACCGACATCCGGGAAATCCTCCTGCTTTTCGCGAGCCGGGAAGATACCGGTTACGATCACATCGTCGGCCTTCGCCAGCGCCTCGGCGAATTGGCGCGCGAAGAACTGAGTGCGCGAGAACAGATGCGGCTGGAACAGCACACGAATCACGGAATCAGGATAACGACGGCGGGCCGCGTCGAGCAAGGCGGCGATTTCGGTGGGATGATGTGCGTAATCATCCACGACGGTAACCTGCTTGACCGTGCCACGCACTTGGAATCGGCGGGCCGCACCAAGGAAGCTGCCTGCAGCCTGAGCAGCGTCGGCCGGCTTGACGCCCAGCAGTACCGCTGCACTGATGGCAGCGGCGGCATTGCGTGCGTTATGAATGCCCGGAACCTTCAATGTGACACTCTGGCACACCGGTTCGCCGCCGGTGACTGCTGCCGGCAATTCCAAGGTCAGCTGCTCGGTACCGCTGCCGGCGGTCTCGTTTTCCGAAGAGATGGCCACCAACGAGGCGCCAGCCAAATCAGGAAGCTGGTCTTCCGGCGTGGTGCCGTATACCACCGTGTGCGCCTTTACCGTGTCAGGCAACGCTTCGAATACGGCAAGCGCATCCGGATCGTCACCGCAGATCACCACATGGCCTGTGGCATGTTCGGCATGGTTCACGAATGCGGCACGGTAATGCGCCTCGTCACCATAGTGGTCCAGATGATCCGCTTCGCAATTGGTGATGATGGCGATGGTCGGATGATATTTGGCGAAGCTGCCGTCGGATTCGTCCGCCTCTGCCACCAGCATGCTGCCTGCGCCGGCGTGGCCGCCATCCAGCGTACTGCCGTCCGGGCCTTGAATGGAACCGCCGATGGCATAGCTGGGGTCCATGCCAGTCTGCACCAGAATGTGCGCCAGCATGGAGCTGGTGGTGGTCTTGCCGTGCGCGCCCGCCACCGTAACGGCCTGCTTGCCGTTCATCAGCAGTGCCAGAATGTCGCTGCGGTGCACAATGGGAATACCGGCGGCATGAGCGGCAACGATCTCCGGGTTATCCGGTTTGATGGCGCTGGAGTAGACCACCGTGGAGGCTCCGGCCACATTCTCGGCCTTCTGCCCGAATTCCACACCAATGCCCAACGATTCCAAACGATCGGTTTTGGCACTGTGTTCGCGGTCCGAACCGTCGACCGCAACGCCTTCAGCGTGCAGCATCTCGGCCAGTACACTCATACCGGCTCCACCGATTCCAATGAAATGCGTGGCCCCCAGATTGCTGGGCTTCGCCTGTGCGTCGAACGCGGCACGAGTGGGATCAAGCACGATGGTTTGTTCTTGAGACAATTGACTCTCCTTGAAGGATTATTCCTGAGCACATATTGTATGCCGTCCTAGGCAGTGCGCGCATGGGCAAGCTCCAGAATCCGTTTCGCCATGATCTGCGCTGCGTCTCGAATGCCATACTGCCAGGCTTTGCGGCCGAACTCGGCGAGCTGCTCACGATTGGCCAGCAAACCGGGAACATGCTCACGCACCCATGCCGGGGTCATGTCTTTATCCGCCACAAGAATGCCGCCGCCAGCCTCGACAACCGGTTCGGCATTGAAACGCTGTTCGCCGTTGCCGATGGGCAGGGGCACGTAAATCGCCGGCAGACCCAGTGCAGCAAGCTCGGAAACCGATCCTGCGCCGGAACGGCAAATCACCAAATCGGCGCACGCGAACGCAAGGTCGATGCGCTCAAGATATTCGGCAACATGGTAGTCACCTTGACCGGCTGAGTCCGCACCCAATCCGGTCAATACATCAGCGCCGGCCGAAGCAGTGACCAGATCACGCACTTCCTGAATCTTGCCACGACCAGTCAGATGAATGACCTGTGCATGCGGCAGCAAATCCGCCGCCGAAGCGGCAATCGCACGGTTAAGACTCTGCGCACCCAGCGATCCACCGGTCACCACTACCAGCGGACGGTCGGGATCCACACCGAGTTGAGCCGCAGCCTCTCGGCGTACCGCTCCCCTATCCTGTTCAAAACGGTTGGCCAGTTCGGCGATGGCAGGGCGCAACGGCAACCCCACTCGCTCAATACGAGCGCCTGCCGCCGGCTTCAGACCCGTGTGCTCATATACGGTGCCGATGAAATCCGCCCAGCGTGCCCCGAGCTTGTTCGCCATGCCTGCGCGGGCATTCTGCTCGTGAATGGCGATGGGAATGCCCATCTTATGGGCCGTGGCATACACCGGCGCCGATGCATAGCCGCCGAAGCCTGCCACCACATCAGCATGCCTGTGCTCGAGAATGCTGCGCACCTTGGCGGTCTCACGCTTCCACTTCACAGGGAATTTCAGCATGTACAGGTTCGGACGGCGCGGAAACGGCACTTTCTCCACGGTGTCCAGTTCATAACCAGCGTTGGGAACCAAATCCTTTTCCAATCCCACGGCAGTACCCACCACGGTGACTGTGGCTTGGGGGTCAATGTCGGTGATGGCATCGGCTACCGCGAGCAAAGGATTCACATGACCGGCGGTACCGCCGCCGGCAAGAACGATATGAGCTGTTCCTTCAATCATGACTACTGAGTCTACTCTACACATTCTGACGGGATTGCTTTATTTGGGGCTGGCATCGCATAAGTCCCACAACAAGTCCTGCCGCGGCCAGACACATGACCATGGAGGAGCCGCCGGCGGAGACGAATGGCATCGGCACGCCCAGCACCGGGAACACGCCCACAACTACACCGATGTTGACCATCGCCTGACCGACCAGCCAGATGGTTACGCACATCAGCACCATCGTCACATACCGGTCGGTGACCTGCAATGCCACAGCGATCATGCACCATGCCAGAATCGCGAAGAAGACGATCACGATCAGGCAGCCGACGAATCCGGTTTCCTCACCGATGATGGCGAAAATGAAATCGTTGTGCGCGGCAGGCAGATAATTCCATTTCTCTCGGGAGTTGCCGATACCCACGCCGAGGAATCCGCCCGAGGCTATCGCGTACTTCGCATGCATGGACTGGTAGCAGACCGTTTGCGCGTCCGCAGCAGAGCAATCACCATACGTGGCGAGAATACGGCGCAGACGATTGGGGCTGGACACGGCCAGTGCCACGACTCCGGCAACGGCGATGATCGTGCCGATGATCATCCATTTTTTCGGAAAATCAGACACAAGGAACGCCGCATAACCGATGAACAGCAGAATCATGCAGGTTCCCAAATCCTTGCCTGCAATCACTGCAATCAAACCCAGTACGTACAACCCCAAGGGCGCGGCATAGGCTTTCAATCCTTCTTTCGCATACCGTTTGTTGCGCGCATGCAATGCGCCAGGCAGCCAAATGCATACCACGAACTTCATGAATTCCGCAGGCTGGATGGTGGTGAAACCAAGATTCAGCCAACCGCGGTTACCGTAGACATCAAGTCCCAAAGGTGTAAGCGTCAACGCCTGAATCAGGATCGCGCCAATCATCATCCATGGGCAGATGCGCTTCCATCCTTGAATCGGCACCAGCATGGCAACAAAACCGAATACCAGACCGATGGCGCAGAACGCGCCTTGCGAAGCCAATTTGAGGAATGGCGAGACACCTTGAGCCGCCATGGATACGGTGGAGCTGGAGAACACCATGATCACGCCGAAACAGGTCAAGCCCACTACTGCCATGCGGAAACCGTGATAGCACCACACCGGGTTCAGCAGGCTTCGCCACCCGGTGTAATCGGTGACCGTCAATGGCGGTGTCGCCTTGGAGGCACGCACGCGGCGTGCTGGAGAATCATTGGATGCCATGCACCTCGCTCCAAGCTTTAGCAGCCGAAGCGAACTGGTTGCCGCGGTCCGCATAGGATTTGAACTGATCCATGGATGCGCAAGCCGGAGCCATAAGCACCACGTCGCCCGCGGTGGCGTACTGTCCGCATGCTTCAACCGCACGCTCCATTACCGTGGTCTTATCCTCGGGATCAATGAAGGTCACGGGAATCTCCGGTGCCTCGCTGGCGAATGCCTCGCGCATCGGTTCCTGATCAACGCCGATAATAACGGCCGCCTTGATGGTGTTCGCCTGATCGTGAACCAGCTGCTCGAAACGGCTGCCCTTGGCAAGGCCGCCGGCAATCCACACCACGGATTTCGCCGGGAAACTGGACAGCGACGCGTTCGCCGCATGGCCATTGGTTGCTTTGGAATCATCCACGAATCGAATGCTGCCGCCGTCGACCTTGGCCTCAGCGACTGTTTCGATGCGGTGACCGCCCGGTTTGAACGACTTCAACGCCTGCAACGCGGTTGCAGTATCCGCACCCAGGCCGAGCACCAGAGCCAGAGCCGTCAACGCATCAGCCACCAGATGCGGGTACAAGGTGCCGTCCGGCTCCATCAGATGCGTGAAGTCGGCAATAGGAGCCAGCTTCACCGCCTCGCCAGCGGTACCGGAAACCAGACCGCTGTTGTCTACGATAAAGCCGTCCGCAATGCCGATCTCCCCCGCCTGCGGCTCAGCCAAAGTGAATCCGACTTTGCGGCATCCCTCCGCAGTTTGTGCTGCCTTCGCCAAGGCGCTCACCGTGGCATCCTGGGCATTGTAGACCACGACGCGTTTGGCGTTATGGAACACCTTGGATTTATCGGCGGCGTAGTTCTCACGGCCGCCATGCCAATCCAAGTGGTCATCGGCGATATTGGTAATCGCCGCACAATCCAGCTCAAGTGAATCGGTGAAGTGCAGCTGGAACGAGCTCAGTTCAACGCACAACACGTCATGTTGCGGATTGGTGGCGCATCGTGACAGGCTCATGGACATGTCGCCTGATGCGATGTTTCCAGCAGTAGGCGCATCCAAGCCGCATGCGGACAGCATTTCCGAGGTCATCTCGGTAGTGGAGGTCTTACCGTTCGTGCCCGTGATGCCAATCCATGGTGCCGGCTTGCCTGTGCGTTGATTATCCACGCGCAGTCGCCATGCGAACTCGACCTCGCTCATCACCGGAATGCCGCGGCGCTGCGCTTCGAGAATGAATGGCGTACGCGGATTGAAAACTGGAGAGGCCATGACATAATCCACATGATCCCAGTCCACGTCCGCGAACGAGTGCAGATCCGCCTCCGGTTTGCGTTCATCGACACCAATCACATGGGCGCCGCGCTCCTTCAGCACTTCGGCCAACGACGTGCCAGACACTCCCAGTCCGGCGATGACCACTGTCGTATCGTTTACTTGCATCATTCCTCCCGTATATGTCTCACAGGCGAGGATAGGCCGCCCACGTTTCCCTCACGCGCGCAACCAGCACGTTCTTACGATTGTGCGCGCCACATATGTCATCCGATCGGCTTGCCGATTAGCTGAAGAGCAGGCCGGATCGGGTGACCCAGTCACCGTAGAACACGGTAAGCGCCAACAGCACGAACAGCAGTTCGATCATCCAAAAACGAACCACCACTTTGGTTTCGGTCCACCCCTGCAATTCGAAATGGTGGTGAATCGGCGCCATTTTGAATACGCGCTTGTGCGTCATCTTGAAGTAACCCACCTGAATCACGTCGCTCATCGCTTCCATGACGTACAAACCACCCAGAATCACCGCCAGGAACTCGGTGTGCGTGGCGATGGACATGGCGGCGAACAGACCACCCAATGCCAGTGAACCGGTGTCGCCCATGAAGATGGATGCGGGATTCGAGTTGTACCACAGGAATCCGAAGCAGGCCACGGCGGCGCAGATGGCGATAATCGTCAGATCGAGCGGATCGGATACGGCGTACGAATAGCCTTCGTGGCCGCCTCCCCTGATGTGGTAGCTTTCCCAGAACGCGATGACGCCGAAACCGGTGAATGAGATCATCGAGGAGCCGGCAGCCAAGCCGTCCAAACCATCAGTGAGATTGACGGCGTTGGTCCATGCGGTCATCAGGAAATTCACCCAGATCACAAAGAGGATGATTGCCACTGCGCGGCCGGCGAAGTCGAAGCTGAAGAACGGCTTTTCGATGAAGCTCATGCCCGGCTGTGCGCTGGGGAATCCCGACTTGGTAGGAATAATCAGCGCCAGCACCGCGTAGATGGTGGCGAAGATGAACTGTCCGATGAACTTGCCGCTTACGCTCAGACCCTCGTTCTGCTTCTTACGCACCTTGGCGAAATCATCAATGAATCCGAGCACGCCCATCGACAGCATGGCGAACAGCACCAGCACCGCGGACCAGGACGGCACCTCACCCGAGTGCAAATATCGGTACAGTGCCGAGGAACCCCAGCCCAGCAGGATGGCCAGATTGATGACCACGCCGCCCAGGGTCGGTGTGCCACGTTTCACCAGATGAGATTGAGGCCCATCCTGACGAATGTACTGGCCATAGTGCAGCTTATGCACCAGTCGAATCAGCATCGGCGTGCCCACCAAAGTGACGAGCAACGACACCAGCATTCCAATTATCAGAGCAATCACGGACGGTTCTTCTCCTCGTATCGGTGTAGTACAACGCCTATTATTTCGACCAACGCTCCGCAAGCGCACTCAGGCCTGAAGCATGCGAACCTTTGAGCAGCACCACGGTATCCGGATGGCTGGCAGCCATGGCAAGAACCAGTTGCTCAGCTCGATCGATGTTCTCAACACAGTCTACTGAAACCCCGCCCGCTTGCGAGGCGCCCCGAGCCAAAGCCTGAGCCATATCATGCAGATGCGAATCCGTATCCGAGCCCACTGCGATGATGGCATCCAGACCAAGTCCCGCGGCAAAACGGCCTACCTCTTCATGCAATTCGGTTTCACTGCCGCCGAGTTCCAACATGGCACCCAGCAACGCCACGCGGAATGGGGTGCCGCCATCCTGCGGCCGCCACGCTTCCAGTCCTTCCAACCCGGCCTTCATGGAATCGGGATTGGCGTTGAATGAATCATCAATCAGGGTGAACTGCGCCTCTCCACGGCTGACTTCGGACAGCGCCATGCGATGCGGGCTGATGGCATGCTTGGCTGCAAGCACCTCGGCAATGCGTTCCGGCTTCATGCCATAGCGCAATGCCACGGTGGCGGCTGCCAGCGCGTTCATCACGTTATGGATACCGGGAATTCCCAAGTGCACGCGCGTGTGATGACCTTCGGTATCTTCCAGCGTGAACTGCGCATGATCGGCCGAATCAGCAGTGATGTCCAGCGCTTTCACCCCGGGCGTGCGATCGTTGTCTTTACCGAACCACAGCATACCGTTGGGTGCCAGAGGAGCCATGGAGGCCACATACTCATCGTCTCCGTTGAGCACGGCGACGCCGTCGGGCAGCAGTCCGGTCACAATCTCGCTTTTGGCTTGGGCGATGCGTTCACGTGAGCCGAATTCACCAAGATGCGCCACGCCCACTTTCAGCACCACGGCGGTGTTCGGCGGCGCAATCTGAGTCAGGCGAGCGATCTCGCCCACATGGTTGGCTCCCATCTCCGCCACGAAGAAACGGGTGTCGGCATCGATGTTGAGCGCGGTCAGCGGCAGACCGATCTCATTATTGAACGAACCAATCGGAGCCACGGTGGGGCCGAGCGTGGACATCAGCGCGCTCAGCAGATCCTTGGTTGTGGTTTTGCCCACGGAACCGGTCAGACCGATGATATCGAAATCACCGGGCAGTTCACGCCTGCGCTCAATATTGTGCTTGGCCAGCGCGCCCAGTGCGGCAACGGTATCATCTACCACAATCTGCGCGATGCCTGCCGCCGGCACCTCATGATCGACGATGGCTGCAACCGCACCTTGCTGCGCTACTTTGGCCACAAAATCATGCCCGTCAACGCGTTCGCCTTTGATAGCCACGAACACCGATCCTTCACCGGCCTGGCGAGAGTCGCTCACCGTATTCGTGGCTGTACTGGACTGTGTTTCGCCTGCAATAAGGCTGCCGCCTACCGCCTTGGCAATCTCCTCCACACTCATTGGAACCATTTGTTATGCCTCTCCTTGTTGTCGTCCAGCAGCCGGCCAATCAATTCAGATTATTGGCTACGCGCAGCGCGCTTCTCACATTGTTCTTACGGACCCCTGCGGCAAGCACCATGGCGATGGCCAATGACATATGCCTCATACGAATCGGGTCGAACGCCACTGGGGATTCCATGGCGAGTTCGTTGGATTCCGCGTTGGTCACGGTCAGCGCAAGATCCCGATCGGCCACGAAGCCGTATCGCATGCGCAATGCGGACACATCCTGACCAATGATTTCATGGTCGCTGCCGATCACGTCCACGTTGACCGATTCCAGCGCATGATTGGTGATGGTGGCGGCATTCATGGCGATGATCACGGCCGCCACACCATCCTCAGCGCATACTGCCAACGTACGCTGCATGTCAATCACACCCAGTGGATAGGTGAGGTTCAGCGCCCTGGTCATCGATGTGGAACCATTGGCGCTGATCACCGCAACCGGATTGCCCAGCATGTGCAGGAAATCGGCAAGCTGCGTCGCATTGGCGTAGATATCCTCATCGTCATCACCACATACGGCGAAAACAGCCATCGAGTTCGTAGGAGATCCGGCAAGCGTCACCGCCATGTTGCCGAGCACATGATCATTAATCTCACCGAACATCAGTGGAATATCCGCCGACGGGCACTGATGTTGGAGTGCGCGCGGGAGCAATGCCGCATAGGCTCCCGCTTGCACGGCATGCTGGATGTCGGAAATACGGTTCCCGCAGATGAACAACGCTCCCGGACCGATACTGTCCAGGGAATCGCTCAACGAGGTGATGGTCACATCCGCAGCGAACTGCGGAACGATGTCAAAACCGTATTGTTCCGCCAGCATGCCTAACGTCATGCGCTGGGAGACGGATTCACTCACCGAACTCATAGGCTATTGCCTTTCTTCCATGGTTGCCGTCATCTCATTATCACCAAGTGACTGGAATAGCATCTTTACGAGGACTGGAAACCGGCACCTCATATTTCTGCATAAGGAACTCACAAATCTGCGCGGAGACCGGGCCTGCGGTAAGACCACCGTAGACGCCCTGGGGATCCTTCATGGCCACGGTGACGGCGAATCGCGGATTGTCGGCCGGGATCACCACCGAATAGTCGGATACGATGGAGGTCAGCGCTCCCGTGGGCCCGGCCACCTGGGCGGTACCGGATTTGGCTGCCATACGGTAGCCATCGACTTTCACGAATTTGCTGTAGCCTTCCGACACGGATTCCATCGCGTTCATCATGTCCGAAGCCACCTGCTCATCCACCACGCGAGTGCCTTGCTTCTTCTTGACCTCGGTGGTCTTGCCACTGCTGTCGGTGGTGGACTTGATGATGGACTGCTGTTCGCGCACGCCCTTATTGGCAAGGGTGGCGGCAACATTGTTGAGCTGCAGAATGTTCACGGTGTAGCCCTGACCAAACAGCACAGTGTTGCGCGTACGCAAATCCCAAGATGACGGAGAGGTCAGCACACCGCTGGATTCGCCCGGCAAATCAAGTCCGGTGTACTGGCCGATGCCGAACTTGGTCATGTATTCGTACCGCTGTTCATCGGTATAGCCTTTGCCGGCGATCACCATGCCGATGTTGGAGGACTGCTGGAGAATGCCGGCGAGCGTCCAACGCATATTGCCGTGATCGAAGGAATCCTTGAAGGTCTGCCCGTCCTCGGTCACCGAATTCGGCACAGTGAACTGATCGGTCATTTTATGCAGACCGGTCTGTAGGTAACCTGCCTCGGAAATGAGCTTGCCCACCGAACCAGGCTCGAACGTTTCGGACACCGCGCGGGATGAGCCCAGCTTGGCTTCATTGGTACCGGCTTCGACCTCGTCGCTATCGGCGAGCGCAAGAATCTCGCCGGTCTGCACATCCTGCACCACGCCGATAACCCAGCTGGCGCCATACTTGGACTTGGCGTCCTTGAGGATCTTCTTGACATACCACTGCACGTCGCGGTCGATGGTGAGGTTCACATCGGAGCCGTCTTTGGCGGCCACCGATTCGGTCATCGTACCGGGGATTTCCTCACCGCCGTAATTGCCGCGCTGGTAGGTCTGATGCCCATCGGTGCCGGTGAGCACTTTGTTCTCCGATAGTTCGATACCGGCGACTCCGGTACCTTCGTCATTGACGCCGCCCAGGAGCGAACCCATCAAATCACCATCGGAGTAGATGCGTTCGCTGCTGAGTTCTCCCCAGACGATGCCACCCAAGTTGAGATTGTCGATGCTGCGCTTGACCTGCGGGGTCACGTCCTTTTTCAATACGACATACTGGCCGCTTACCGACAGGTCCGCGCCCAGTTCCATAGCGCTCATATCCAGGGCTTTGGCGAGCAGACGGCCAACGGCTGCCGCGCCGGTTGCGCCCACAGGCTTGCCGTCGATCTGATGGCAGTAGTCCTGATTGTTCTTATTGCAATCGATTGGTGTGAATTCCTGTGCTGCTTCAGGATTGGCGACAATGGTGTAGCGTTCCACGCTCTGTGCCAGCACAGTGCCGTTGGAATCCAGAATGCGCCCGCGCTTGGCACTCAACGTGATCGTCGAGGTACGCGATGCCGTGGCGGCCTGAGCCATCTGTCGGCCATCGATCAGCTGGATGGAGGCAAGCTTGACCAGGCACATGGAAGCCACCAGTGCCAGAGCCACGCCAATGCTGATGCATTTGAACGCAAACGTCTTGGCTTTGGCGAAATTGATGATGCGGTTGACTAGGTTCACTGTGTTCCGCCTTCCGTATCCTTCGGCTGCTGGTAGCCCTGCAGATCGATGGTCACCGCCCCGCCCTTGGAAACCATGCCCATTTCGGAGGCTTTGTCCGGCAGGGATGCCACGAGCTGGTCAAGCTTCGCCTGATCATCCTCGATGTCTTGGGTCAAGACGCTGATGTGCTGCTTGACCTGCGCCTCCTCGAAGGAATTCTGCACCATTTCGGTGCGCAGCATCAGCGCACCGATGAGGGTCGCGGCGAGGAATATTACCGCAGCGACCACATGAACCATAGGAGCGGTGCGGGTGCGGGTCCATTCCATGAGACGGTTGAAGATGTTGCGGTCCTCGCTGCCATGGGGGTTGGTGATCACTCGCAACTGCGGACGAGAACTCGCCTGCGGCTTGGCTTGGGGTCGCCCGGATACCGGAGTCGATCCGGATCGAATGCTGCGTGCCGTTGCCGCCATATTCAGTGTCTCCTCGAAGTATTGCGATGGGTATTGGATTGCTTGGTGTTGTGCCGCTGTGGCCTATCCGATTTGCCCGGATGCTCGGCCATGGTGGTGAATCGGCTGCGCCATCGATCAGGGATTTCACGGGTCAATTCCACGGCGCGCAAACGGACCGATGCGGAGCGCGGGTTGAACGCCTTCTCCTGTTCATCCGCCTTGATGGCCCCACGCGTAAGCTCTTTGAAGAACGGCTGGGCGTCCGGAGGAACGATCGGCATATCGGCCGGCGCGTCGATCTTGAGACCATGCCCCATGAAGGTTTTCACGGTTTTGTCTTCCAACGAATGGTAGGACTCGACCACCAGTCGGCCACCGACGTTCAGCCGGTTGGCAGCTTGGGGCAGTGTGGATGCGAGTTTGGCCAGCTCACCGTTCACCTCGATGCGCAATGCTTGGAACACGCGTTTGGCCGGGTTTCCCGCAGGCCTATGCGCCTTGGGCACCACGCGTTCCACAAGCTGATTGAGCTGCCCGGTGGTGGTCAGCGGCTCCTTGGCACGGTCGGTTACGATAGCGCGCGCGATCTGGCGCGCGAAGCGTTCTTCACCGTATTCCTTGAAGATACGAACCAGAGCGGCGGCATCGTACGTGGCGAGGATGCGTTCCGCCGTCAGCTCCTGACTCACGTCCATGCGCATGTCCAATGGCGCATCATGAGAGTAGGAGAATCCACGGTCAGCCTCATCGATCTGGAGGCTTGAAAGACCCAGATCCATGAACACGGCATCCACACGTGCCACACCAAGGTCCTCAAGCACTTGGTCGAGCTCGTTGAACGCGGCATGGACCGGGGTGAACCGTTCGGCCAGCCCCTCCTGCTCCATGCGCTTGGTGGCTAAAGCCAACGCCTCGCTGTCCCGGTCGATGCCGATAAGACGAGCTTGTGGCGCCGCCTTGAGGAACGCGGTGGAGTGTCCGGCGAGCCCAAGCGTGCAATCCACGGCGACGGCCCCTTCGCGCTGCAATGCCGGAGCCATCAGCTCAACACAATCTTCGAGCAGCACCGGCTGATGAATAGCAGTCAAATCAGTCATTAGAACTCCATCTCCGGCAATACGTCATCGGCAATATCCGAGTAATCCTCTTCCTTCTGGGCCAGATAGGCCTCCCAGGCATCCTTGTTCCAGATTTCCGCGCGGGTTCCCACACCAATCACCACAATGTCGGAGCCGAGATTGGCGTAGTCGCGAAGCATCTGCGGCACCACCACGCGTCCCTGCTTGTCCGGCTCCTGATCCACAGCACCGGAGAGAAACACACGCAGGTATTCGCGCGCCGCTTTATTGCCCACCGATGTGCGCTGGATCTGGGCTGCGATACGGCGGAATTCGTCAAATGGCAGAAGGTACACGCAACGCTCCTGGCCTCGGGCCATAACCAGACCCGCGCCAAGCTGCGAACGGAATTTTGCGGGAAGCGCCACACGGCCTTTGGCATCGATTTTTGGAGTGTAGGTGCCCAGCAGCAGTGGCGGCAATCCGTTCAACAGGTCGGCGATACCCGTGGAGCCGCTGCCAGCCGCCTGCTCATCGTTTGCAGTCTGCGTATTGACCATGGCTCCACCTCCTTATTTCGCGCGTTTGGGTACACTCCGGCCCACTGCTTCACCACTCTACCCCACCTTTCCCCATTTTTCCCCACTCAGACACAAATTGCTCACCCTTTTAGGGAGAATTCGCTGGAATACTGCGTGTCGGAGTCTTATCGCATACGTCAGCTGAATGGAATTCACCGGAAGTTCATCAACCATTGCGCGACCATCACCACCCAGGTAGGGGGCGTGCGGTAGATTTGAATGCCTTAAAGTGTTGACCTCGAAAGAAATGGAAACGAAGAAGAGCATGTCGAGTTATGCCTCACAGCTGCATGAGGAACAGCAAGCCGTCGATCGCGCTTACGGACGCCTTGATGACCTTCGTGCCGAAATGTGGCAGCGTTTGGATACCGTGCGCGCCGCCGGCTCCCATGGATCGCCTACGCAACGCACCGAACGAGATTCCTTCGCCACGATGTACGAAGACCGTCTGACTCAATTACGCAGCGTTGAGGATCGACTGGTATTCGGGCGTCTCGACGCTAAAAACGGGACCCGCCATTACATAGGGCGCATCGGTCTTTCCAGCACCGACCATGAGCCGATTCTGACCGATTGGCGTGCCGAGGCCGCTCGCCCCTTCTATGAAGCCACACCTTCCAATCACGGCGATATCGTGATGCGCCGTCACATCACCCTAAGCTTCCGCACCGTGGTGGGTGTTGAAGACGAGGTGCTCGACGTGCACTCCGATCAGGTCGGTCAAGCCTCCTCAGCCGGCACGCTCACGGGCGAAGGCGCGCTGCTGGCATCCTTGAGCTCCCGCCGAACCGGCAAAATGACGGATATCGTAGCCACCATCCAGGCCGAGCAGGATCGCATCATTCGTTCCGCCATGAATCGCGCCGTAGTGGTGCAGGGTGGTCCCGGCACCGGTAAAACCGCTGTGGCACTGCACCGAGCCGCTTATCTGCTGTATACGCACCGCCGCACATTGGAGCGTTCCGGCGTGCTCGTCGTGGGCCCCAGCTCCGCATTCCTGCATTACATCGATCAGGTGCTGCCCTCGTTGGGCGAAACCGGCGTGGTTTCACGCACCATCGGCGATCTGATCCCCGGTATTCAGGCAACCGCCGTGGATACACCGTATGCCGCCAAGCTCAAAGGCGATCGTCGCATGGCGCAGGTGATCGCCAATGCCATCGCCGCACGTATCCGCGTGCCCCAGAACCTGCCCACCGTAACCATCAGCGGCATCCCTGTGCCGATGCTCACCGTCGATATCCAGCAGGCGCAGGCCGATGCGAAGCGTACCCGCCAGCCGCATAACAAGGCGCGTGAAACATTCATCCGTTCCATGCTTTCGAGCATGCAGAACCGGTATGCCGAACAGCTTGACTACACGCCCGACCAGGCCGAGCTCAACCGGGCCATGCAGTTGCTTCGCATGAATGACACAGTGCGCAAAACCTTGAACCTGTGCTGGCTGCCGATGACTGGACCGTGGCTGATCGATCAGCTGTTCGCCCGCCCAGAGCGTCTCAAGTCGCTGGCCGGCTGGCTGTCCGACGATGATATTCGCGCGCTTGCCCGCCCGAAGGGTTCCCCGCTGACCAAATCGGATATTCCACTACTGGACGAAGCCATGGATCTTCTTGGACCCGATCCCAAGGTTGTGGCCAAAAAGTCCGCTGCGGACGCGCGCCGCGCTGCGGAAGAGCAGTACGCCAAAGACACTTTGGCCGCCACCGGACTCGGTCAGGGTATTGTCTCCAGCCAGATGCTGCTTGACCAAATGAATGGCAGCGATGCCGAGCTCACCTCCCAGCGTGCCGCCGCGGACCGCGAATGGACATACGGTCATATCGTGGTCGATGAAGCTCAGGAACTCACCGCCATGGATTGGCGCATGCTGATGAGGCGGTGTCCCTCGCGTTCGTTCACTATCGTGGGCGACGTGGCGCAAACTTCTGCCTTGGGCGGCACGCGCCGCTGGGATAAGACGATGAACCGTCTGTTCGGCCCCGGCCACTGGGATCTGAACGAGTTGACCATCAATTACCGTAACCCGCAGGCGGTATCCAACCTCGCATCGCAATTCGCGCACAACGAGGGACTGTATATTTCCACCGTTCATGCCGTACGCGATCTGCCGGGTTCGGTGGCACGCCAAACGGTCGACGACACGGATGCCCTGTTGAATGCCGTCGCCAATCAATCAGCTCAACTGGCAAATCATTTCGTCTCTTCGGACGGCACCGGTCGCATTGCGGTCATCTGTCCTGATTCACTGATTACGCCTGTTCGCCAGGCCGTGCGCAAACGTCTGTCCAGCGTGCTCGATCCCAAGGAGTATCAGCGCCTGATCGAGCAACCCGAATGGGACGAACAAATCAGCGTATGCGGTACCGAAACCGTGAAGGGTCTGGAATTCGACGCGGTAATCGTTGTGGAACCGGCCATGATTGAGGATGACGCACCAAGCCGCTTGGTGGCCGCATCCGACCTCTATGTTGCTATGACCAGACCTACGCAGAAACTGGTTGTAGTGCGGACAAAAGCGGACGAACAGTCCATGACCATCTAAGGTGAAAGCATGCCGAAAGCATTATTGTTGGAAAATATTCATCCGGACGCCGCGCAATCATTGCGCAACCACGGTTTTGAAGTCGAAACCATGAAGGGCGCCTTAAGCGAAGACGAACTTATCGAGGCGCTTGATGGTGTCGATCTGGTGGGCGTACGATCCAAGACCAGCGTCACCGAGCGTGTATTGAAGGCACGTCCAACACTGAGCGCCGTCGGCTGCTTCTGCATCGGCACCAACCAGGTCGATTTGCATTATGCCGGCAAGCATGGCATCGCCGTATTCAACGCTCCGTATTCCAATACCCGTTCCGTGGTGGAGCTGGTGATTTGCGACATCATCTGCCTGATGCGCCGCATCCCCGCCCACACCCACTACATCAAGCATGGCGTCTGGGACAAGTCCGCCGCAGGTTCTCATGAGGTGCGCGGTAAGACCTTGGGCATTATCGGCTACGGCAATATCGGATCCCAGCTTTCCGTACTCGCCGAAGCACTCGGCATGCGCGTTGTGTTCTACGATATCGAAGAGAAGCTGGCTCTCGGCAACGCACATCGTTGCGACACATTGAACGAGCTGTTGGAACAGTCCGACGCCGTGACCCTTCATGTTGATGGCCGCAAGTCCAACACTGGCTTCTTTGGCGAAGACCAGTTCGAACATATGAAGCAGGATGCCATCTTCATCAACCTGTCGCGCGGCTTCGTCGCAGATTTGGACGCGTTGAAGAAGCACCTGGATTCCGGCCACCTTGCCGGTGCCGCCGTGGACGTGTACCCGGTGGAGCCCAAGAAGAGCGGTGATGCGTTCCATACGCCGCTGGCTGAGGAAGACAACATGATTCTGACTCCTCACATCGGCGGCTCCACGTTGGAGGCTCAGGAGTCCATCGGACATTTCGTCTCCCAGCGACTGGAGGACTACTGGTTCAACGGGTCAACGTCACTGTCGGTGAATCTGCCGCAAATCAATCTCGGCAACTGCAAGGGTGTCTGCCGCATCGCACACCTGCATGATAATCTCCCCGGTGTGCTGGCTCGCGTGAACCATGTGCTTGGCAATGAGAACATCAACATCTCGTTCCAGTCGCTGGCCACTGAGGGCGAGCTCGGTTATGTGGTCACGGATGTGGCCACCAAACCGAGTGCGGAGACTCTGGAAGCGCTGCGCAATATCGAGGGCACGATTCGCATGCGCGTCACCAACTGACTGAATGTTGGTCTGTTTCCGCTGATGGTATCCGCGGAAACAGACGAGTAGTGGGGGGTTGGTTCTGGTATTCCAGAACCAACCCCCCACTACGTATTGTGATGTGTTCGTATTGTGATGTGTTACGCTTTTCCGATGCTTGATTGATGCAAGTGTTGTTTCACTGCTTTTCCCGCAACTCGTTGATGGCGTGCTGGAAGTCCTCCAATCCAGAGAAATCCTGGTACACGCTGGCGAAGCGCAGATATGCCACCTCGTCCAGATCACGCAATGGCTTCAAAATGGCCTTGCCGACCTCATCCGACGTGACTTCCGCAAGGCCGCGGGAGCGAAGGTCCTCCTCCACTTTTTGCCCCAGTGCCTTCAGATCCTCTTCTCTGACCGGCCGCCCCTGGCATGCCTTCCTCACGCCATTGATCACCTTGTCACGGCTAAAGGGTTCAGCGCCACCGGAACGTTTGGTGACCAGCAACATGCTGGTTTCCAGTGTGGTGAACCGCTTATTGCATTTCGGGCAAACACGGCGTCTGCGGATGGAATGGCCATCTTCACTGATGCGTGTATCAATGACTTTGGTGTCGGGGTTCTGGCAAAAAGGACAATGCATGCCACCTAGAATAACGTGACCGTATGGAAAACTCGAACACCGGTGGTTTGCCTCACTCATTGGGAACAACAATCCGTTGGCCGGCGCGCAATGATCCGGAATCCAAATCATTCAGCGCAATCAATTCATCCACGGTTTCCGAAACATCGTGCCCTTGCGGAGTAATGCGTGCAGCATATGACCATAGCGTATCCCCCGGCTTGACGGTATAGCTCGTCACATTGCTGGCTCCGACATCCGAGCGAGCAATCTGCGCGGTCCAGGCACTGACGCTGAACCATGCGACCATGAGCGCCACCAACATCGCCATAATCGCATGACGACGGCGTCGATACACTTTCCTGCCACTCAAGTGGAGCGTGGGCGGGCGGCCGTCACCGACGCGATACTGCCTTACATGGCAATGCGCACGATGCGCCGCAATCACACCTTCCGAGTCGCACAACAGAACACGCCGCATCGCGCCACCATTGGCCACAACACCGGTTGCATCAGAGCTGATCATGACTCCACCATCCTTCGAACGCCTGTTCTATCGAACATCTGTTCATAGGATTGCACATTTGTTCGACACTGTCAAGCGACATACTCGAACAGATGTTTGTTTTTTGTGAATGTCACGTTATGCTTAGGAAAGCACGAAAGGAGCCCGCCGTGAGCACCATCCCCTTCTCCCCCGCAACCGGGCCGGATGAATCCACACTGACCGACCGTCAGCGCAAAGTATTGGCTGCCATCAAAGCGTATATCGAGCGGCAGGGATTCGCCCCATCATTCCGCGAGATTGGATCCGCGGCGGGACTGAAAAGCCCGTCCTCCGTCAAACATCAGCTGAAGGTGCTTGAGGAGAAGGGGTTCATCCGCGTGAATGCGAATAAGGGTCGCGCCATCGAGGTCATCGGCTCTGCATCAGTCGGCCAGCCTCAATCGGACAGCGATGCCGACGGTAGCGCGCAATCAGACGAACCGATTGCGCAAATCCTGTCTTTCCCCACTGAATCAATCAACGAATCGCGCGACGTTCCTCTGGTGGGGCGCATTGCCGCCGGCGTTCCCATCACCGCCGAGCAGCATATTGATGATGTGATGCGCTTGCCGGAACGACTCACCGGCTCAGGCAAGCTGTTCATGCTGGAGGTTCATGGCGATTCGATGATCGATGCCGCTATCTGCGACGGTGACTTCGTGGTGATTCGCGAACAAAACAATGCAGTCAACGGCGATATCGTGGCGGCATTACTCGACGATGAGGCCACGGTGAAAACCTTCCGCAAGGAGAATGGCCACGTGTGGCTCATACCGCATAATCCCGCATATTCACCCATTGACGGTACGCATGCCACCATTATGGGCAAAGTGGTAACCGTCTTGCGCAAACTGTAGCCAACGCGCAGCCAGCCTAATCCCGTGTGCTCGCGGCTTCGCATCGTGGAGGTTTGACTGCTGAGGTGCTACACTGCTATCCAGTACTGAACCCCGGTCCTTGCACCGGGGTTTTGCTGTATACACACCCAATCGCTAATGGTATTGAGAAACGATTTCATCTCGGTACCTCCGTTGAGGAAGCTGGCAATACGCTATGACCCACACACACGCACCTACCTCGGTTTCCGCGAACACCGGCGCACGCGCCCATCAGTTCAGACTCATGGCAACCCTTGGCGTGACTTGCAGCGTCTTCATTATTGAAGTCGTCGCTGCCGTGTTGACGGGTTCACTGGCATTGCTGGTGGATGCCGGTCACATGCTTACGGATATGTCGGTGCTGATTGCCTCCACGGTGACGGCGATTCTGATGCAGCGCAAGCCCAGCAACACAAGAACATGGGGATGGGCCCGTTTGGAGGTACTGACTGCAGCCGCCGGCGCCCTGGTACTGCTGATTGTGGGCGTGTACGCGTTGGTCGAAGCTGGCATGCGATTGTTCGGCGGCTCGCATGCGCAAATCGAGGATATCAAGCTTCTCTTGTTCGTGGGCATTCTCGGTTTGAGCGCCAACATCATTTCGATATTCATTCTGGCTTCGCAGCGCGAAGACAATATGAACATGAAAGCGGCATTCCTGGAAGTGATGAACGACGCCCTAGGTTCTGTTGCAGTGGTGACTTCCGCATTGGTCATGATGTCCACCGGCTGGAAGGGCTTCGACGCCGTTGCCGGCGCGCTCATCGCACTATTGATGATTCCCCGTGCCATCAAGCTACTGCACCATGCGGTACGCGTACTGTTGGAGGAAACCCCCGAGGGTCTTGATCTGGATGCCGTGCGCACTCATTTGGAAAGTGTGCCGCATGTGATAGCCGTGCATGATTTGCATGCCAGCACGGTTTCCACCGGGATGCCGATTCTGATGGCGCATGTGGTGGTGGACAAAGGCCTGACCATGGTTGAAGCGGCCCAAGTGCTTGAACAACTGCAGGATTGTCTGCGCGAACACTTCCCCGTCTCTGTGCCGCACACTACGTTCCAGCTTGAGCCGGAAGGCTACACCACTCCCTCAGCCAACGACCTCCACAAGTAATCGAACATGGGTAAAGCACAGTACGGAAAAACGCAATACGAATGAATTATCCGCAAATATGAAAAATCGTCATATGCAATACATATGACGATTCAACGTATCAATAATCGTTCCACGTGTGCGGTCTCTAGGCGTGGAAGGCGAAGGTGTACAAAGGTACATCAAGCCTTCCACAACGACGAGAACGCTCCGTGGAACGATTATTTATCAGAAGCCGAACTGGGCGGCGGTTTCCTTCAGCGTCTCAGCGGAACGCTTCAGGGCTGCAAGCTCCTTGTCGGACACCGGGGTGTTGATGGCGGTGTTGACACCCTGACGGTTGAGCAGGGTCGGCACAGACATGCAGATGTCGGAGATGCCGTGGAAGTCCTTGAGCATGGAGGAGACCGGCAGGATACGGTTGGTGTCATGCAGAACGGCCTCGACGATGTCGACGCCGGACATGCCGATGGCGTAGTTGGTGGCGCCCTTACCGTTGATGATCTTGTAAGCGGCGTTCTTGACTTCCTGGTGGATCTCTTCGCGCTTGGCGGCGTCGAGCGGCTCGTGACCCGGCAGCGGGGTCCAGTCGCACATCGGGACGCCACCGATGGTGGCGGAGGACCACAGCGGCACTTCGGAGTCGCCGTGCTCGCCGGCGATGTAGGCGTGGACGTTCTTGACGTTGACGCCGGTCTGCTGGGCGATCAGGAAGCGCAGACGAGCGGAATCCAGGTTGGTGCCGGAGCCGAAGACCTGGTTCTCAGGCAGGCCGGTGAGCTTCTGGGCAACGTGGGTGGCGATATCAACCGGGTTGGTGATCAGCATGTAGATTGCGTTCGGAGCAACCTTGACGAGACCCGGCATGATGGCCTTGAGGATGTTGACGGTGGCGCCAACGAGCTCCAGACGGGACTGGCCCGGCTTCTGGCGAGGACCAGCGGTGATGACGATCATGTCGGCGTCGCGGCAGATCTCGGGATCATCGGAACCGTCGATGGACACGGTCGGGTAGAAGCTGGAGCCGTGCTGCATATCGAGCACCTCGGCCTCAACGCGTTCCTTAGCGATATCCTCAAGCACGATCTCACGGGCAACGCCACGCTGCGCGGCAGCGAAGGCGAGGGTGGAGCCAACGGCACCAGCACCGATGATTGCAAGCTTCGTGGGCTTAACGGTAGTTTCCGCCATGATGGATTAACCTCTCTTCAAAGGCGGTCTGCAGAATGGCAGGCCATGTAACTAACGGTTTTACTTTATAAACCCGCTAAGACGTTTGCGCTCCCATGCGCCCGCTGCAAAAATCAAAAAACCCAATGTTTTCAACGGTTGTTAGCGCTCACAACACATATGTGATTTTCGTCACGTTAATCGATTGACTGTTCGATGACTTTCGCCGCCAGATGCGAGTCCACATCAGCCTCAAGCAACACGCCATCATCACGGTATTCCACTTTGCTCACCTTGCCGTATTCGCGCACGCGAGACAGCAACGAGCCGGCCGTATACGGCAGCAACGCATTAACATGGACGTGCGGCACCGGCAGCAACGATTCAACGGCGTCTCGCAGCGCGTCGATCCCCTCACCGCTATAGGAGGAGACGATGAAGGCGTCCGGCTCCAAAGCAGACAGACGCTCACGTGTGGCTGCATCGATCTGGTCGGCCTTGTTGAACACCAGTATGCGCGGAATCGACGCCGTGCCCTCAATGTCCGCCAGCACATCGTTCACCGCATCGATTTGGGAGAACGGATCGGGGTGCGAGCCATCCACCACATGCACGATCACATCCGCTTCGGCCACTTCCTCCAGCGTGGATTTGAACGCCTCCACCAACTGCGTGGGTAATCGGCGCACGAAACCCACCGTGTCCACATAGGCGTAGAACCGCCCATCATGGGTTTTCGCACGTCGTACCGCCGTATCCAGTGTGGCGAACAGCGCGTTCTCCACCAACTCGGCAGAACCGGTCAGACGATTGGTGAGCGATGACTTGCCGGCATTGGTGTATCCCACCACTGCCACGGTCGGCAGGCCGAAACGTCGACGCGAGCCGCGCTTGACCTCACGCGCCGGCGCCATTTCGCGAATCTGGCGGCGGAGCCTGGCGATACGGGTGCGAATCACACGACGATCCATTTCGATTTTGGTTTCGCCAGGGCCACGCGATCCAATGCCCGCGTCCGCGCCGGCGGCACGACCACCGGCCTGACGTGACAATGAACCACCCCAGCCACGCAAGCGTGGCAGCATGTATTCCAGTTGGGCGAGCTCAACCTGCGCCTTGCCTTCACGGGAGGTGGCGTGCTGGGCGAAAATATCCAGGATTACGGCGGTACGATCCACCACCTTGACTTTGGCGGCATCCTCAAGCGCACGACGTTGCGACGGCGGCAGATCATCGTCGACGATGATGGTATCGGCCTCCTCGCGCGCCACGATATCAGCAATCTCGCGCGCCTTGCCCGAACCCACATAGGTGGCGGCATCCGGCTTCAATCGATGCTGCAATAGACCATCACACACCACGGCGCCCGCGGTTTCGGCGAGCGCGGCAAGCTCGCGCAGGGATTCCTCAGCCTTGGCCTGCGTGGTCACGGCGCTCGACCATACGCCTACCAAAACCACGCGTTCCAAACGCACCTTGCGGTATTCGACTTCGGTAACGTCTTCAAGTTCGCCAAGGCCGGCCACATGCTTGAGCTCGTTGCGGGCCTCGCGCTCCTGCCATTCCTGATTGGTGTCCTCATGCCACCCGGCCGGCCGCTGGTTGTTGTCGAGCAGCACATCCGACTGCGAGGAGAGCACGCCTTGAGAAGTCACGGAAGAGCTGCCCTGATCAATATCGGTGTACTGGTTGTTGTCGCTCAAAGGCACCTCTCATATCAACGCTCATCAGTGGTTCACGATTCTTCTATGGCTCCTTATTATCATCAGGTGAGGTGACATGCCCGCTACACGGGGATGAACAGCGCAACAACGGATGCAATCAACGAACCACGGCATGCGGGAATCCCGCGGAAATGGAGCACACAATGGCAGAACAGTATTTCTCCGCGGAACCTTCGTCCAAGGATGTGCGCCGCACGTTGAACGTCACCTTGCGCGATCATGAGGCTCGCGTGGAGGTCTCGAACGGCGTGTTCTCCGGTTCCCGTCTTGATCTGGGTACCTCGGTGCTGCTGCGTCATGCTCCCGAACTGCCTGAAGAGGGCAACTTTCTTGACTTGGGTTGCGGCTGGGGTCCTATAGCGCTCGCCATGGCGTTCGAATCCCCGAACGCCAAGGTATGGGCGGTGGATGTCAATGAGCGTGCGCTTGATTTGACTGCGGCGAATGCGGCAAGCAATGGGTGCGGCAATGTTCATGTGACTCAGGTGGATGAATCGAGCACTCCCCTGCCTCAAGACCGTCAACCGAAGCATGCCAGCGCGCTGCCTGCGGATCTCACGTTCGACGCCATTTGGTCGAATCCCCCAATCCGTGTTGGCAAAGAGGTGCTGCATACGCTGCTGATGGCTTGGCTGCCGAGATTGAAGCCTGGGGCCGCCGCCTATCTGGTGGTGCAGAAGAATCTGGGTTCCGATTCGCTGATCAAATGGCTTGCCGCGCAATTGGGCGATGGGTTCGCTGTGGGCAAGTATGCGAGCTCCAAGGGCTTCCGTATTATTGAAGTCCGTCATGAAGTATGAGTATCCAAGCGAACTGCCCGTTTCCGCTGCCCGTGAAGCGATAGCCGAAGCGGTTCAGCACCATCAAGTCGTTATTGTTTCCGGTCAGACCGGCTCCGGTAAGACCACGCAGCTGCCGAAGATTCTGCTTGAATTGGGCAGAGGCACGCACGGCAAGCAGATTGTGCACACGCAGCCTCGCCGTATCGCCGCCCGCACGGTTGCCGAACGCATCGCATCGGAGCTGGGTGTTCGGCTTGGCGACGAGGTGGGCTATCAGGTTCGTTTCACCGACGAAAGCTCGCCGAACACGCGTCTGCGCGTGGTGACCGACGGTATTCTGCTGGCGCAGATTCAGCGTGACCCGACTCTGTCCAAGTACGATACGATCATCATCGACGAGGCGCATGAGCGTAGCCTCAATATTGATTTTCTGCTCGGCTATCTGACCGCGCTGTTGCCTCGCAGGCGCGATCTGAAGCTCATCATCACATCCGCCACCATTGATTCGGTGAAGTTCAAGGAGCATTTCGAACACGCGCTGCACAGCACGGTGCCGGTGATTGAAGTCTCCGGCCGCACGTTCCCCGTGCAGGTGGTGTATGAACCGCTCGGCACCGCCCCCGCATTGATGCGAGAAGTGCCCGGCTTCGCCACCGGCGCCCGCCCGGGTGACGCGGATTATGAGGAGCTGGCGAGCGCCATCGCCGAATCCGATGCCGATCGTCCGCGCTCACGCCGCTCCGATAACCATTACGAGGATGATGGCATTACCGATATGCCGACCGCCGTGGCGCGCGCCTGCGCCGAACTGGTCATCCATTCCTCGCATGAGCGTGGACCGCGCGATATTCTGGTGTTCGCTTCCGGTGAGCGTGATATTCATGAGTTCGAGGCCGCGCTGCGCCATCATTACGGCCCGCGCGCCGATGATATGCGTCGGCCTGACGCGATTGAGATCATGCCCCTGTTCGCGCGATTGTCTTCCGCCGATCAGCATAAGGTGTTCGAGCCGCACACGCATCAGCGCATCGTCATCGCCACGAATGTGGCGGAGACCTCACTGACCGTGCCGGGTATTCGTTACGTGGTGGATCCGGGTACCGCGCGTATCTCCCGTTATTCGAAAACCGCCAAGGTTCAGCGGCTTCCAATCGAGCCGATCAGTCAGGCCAGCGCCGATCAGCGGTCCGGTCGATGCGGTCGTGTGGCGGATGGTATTGCGATCCGCCTGTATTCCCGTGAGGATTACGAAACCCGCCCCCGTTTCACCGAGCCGGAAATCCTCAGAACCTCCCTGGGCGCGGTGGTGTTGCATATGTTGTCGGTGGGCGTGGCTCGCACGGCTGAGGATGTGACCACGTTCGGCTTCATCGACCCGCCGGATATGAAGGCCGTATCCGATGGTTTCAATGAGCTCACGGAGCTGAAGGCCATTGGCCGTAAGCGTGGCGAGGTGACGCTCACCCATATCGGCCGTCAGCTTTCCCGTATTCCCATCGACGTGCGCTTGGGACGCATGGTGATCGAGGCGGCGAAATCCGGCTCCCCGAATCTGCTGGCCCAGGTGCTGGTGGTGGTCTCCTTCCTGAGTTTGCAGGATCCGCGCGAACGTCCGGATGATAAACGTGAGGAAGCCGACCGTATCCATAACCGGTATGCGGATGAGACTTCGGACTTCCTGACCGCGTTGAACATCTGGGATCGTGTGTTCCAGGCGGACGGCGACCCCAGCAATAACGCCTTGCGTCGTATCTGCAAAACCGAGTATTTCAGCTGGCTGAGGATGCGCCAGTGGAAGGATCTGGTGATGCAGCTCAGGCAGATGTGCAAGGAGCTCAAGTTCAAGGTGGGCGATCCGTTGCCGTCCACCCGCCCTGGTTTGGAGATTCGCCAGCTGCCGTTGAATCAGCAGCCCGCACATTCGCTGTGCTGTGCTTGGGATGCGGACGGCATCCATAAATCGATGCTCGCTGGTTTGCTCTCAATGATGGGCATGCAGGTGATTCGCGCGCCCAAGGCCTCTGATTTCGCCGGACTCACCGGTGCTGCGCGCGCCCGTGCGATGAAACGTGCGCAAAAACAGTCGAAGAACGATTATCAGGGCGCTCGCGGCACCCGCTTCGCCTTGTTCCCGGCTTCCGCTGTGGCGAAGAAGACGCCTGCTTGGGTGATGAGCACGGAACTGGTGGAAACCTCCCGCCTGTGGGCCCGGTATTCCGCTGCGATCGACCCGGCGTGGGCGGAACCGTTGGCCGGCCAGCTGACCCGTACCACGTATGCGGAACCGCATTGGTCCGGTTCACGTGGCTCCGCTGTGGCCACGGCCCGCGTGCTGCTGTATGGTCTGCCGATCGTGCAGGATCGCACCGTGCAGTGGGGGCGCATCAATCCGTTGGAGGCTCGTGACTTCCTACTGCGCCAAGGTTTGGTGGAAGGCGATATCCAGCAGCGTTTCAGCTACGATGATTTCGTCGGCGCGAACCGTGACATTCTCGAGGATGCAGCCGAGGATGCCAGTCGAACCCGTCAACTGGCGGACACCGTATCCGATGAGGATCTGTTCGACTTCTACAATGCGGTGATCCCCACCAACGTGACCTCGGTGGCCGATCTGGCGGAATGGTGGAAGGCCGAGCATAACGAGCATCCCGATCTGTTGACGTTCGACCCGTCCAAGGTGGAGCGTCTCTCGGACAGCGAATCGGTGAGTCTCAACGATTACCCCGATCATTGGCATACCATCGGCACCGATGGCCAGCCGATTGATCTGCGTTTAAGCTACATCTACGATCCCAGTAATCCGCTGGACGGCGTGACCGTGCACGTGCCGTTGAAAGCGCTGTCCCGCATCACACCGGCACAGTTCACGTGGAATGTGCCGGGCTTGCTGGACGAGCTGATTCTTGCGATGATCAAGGCCTTGCCCAAGCAGTTGCGCGTCCAGTTCGTGCCCGCGCCGGACGCGGCACGCGCCATCCGTACATGGATTGATGAGCATTACCCCGAGCTGCCTGGCTCCGGTTCGCAGCAGAAACCGAACCTCGCGCCGACGGATGAGAACGGGGAAACGGTGGGCTGGCCTGATCTGGCACACGTATTCACCAAGGCCGCCATCGCTACGGTCGGCGCGCAAATCCACCCGGAAGTACTGGGACCGGATTTAATGGATCGTCTGCAACCATATTTGAAGGTCACATTCTCGGTGGAGCAGCAGCTGCCGGCACCCAAGCAGGCACATGGGCGTCGCCGTGCTCGTGGCGCGGTGAAGGTACTGGACACTGCGAAGAGTCTCAAGGATCTGCAACGCAAGTACGCTGCCCAGGCACAGGCGTCCGCTCGCCAGATGGTCAAGAAGCAAGCCGATCAGGCCGCCAAGCAAGGCAATCTGGTCGCTCAGGCGAACCTGCTGCATAAGGCCGGCGCCACCACCGCTTCTCGCGCCGATATGCTCTGGCATGGCGCCTTGGATGCACTGCGGTTGCCGGCGGAGCGCATCTCTTCGCGCTGGCTCGGCGCCGAGGCCCTGATGCTGGCTGCAGCCCCCTACAAGTCCACCAAGGAACTGGTTGAGGACCTGCAACTGGCCACGGTCAAACGTCTGCTGCCGAACGTGGACTCGCTGCCGGATGATGAGGCGCTCGCCAATGCCGTATTGGATGTGCGCGAAGTCTATGAGGATACCGTCTATCAGGTGGCGCATGACGTTATCGCCATCATCAAAGCCTATGCCGAAGTGGATAAGGCCACGTCCGGCAAGGCTGATCTGCCGATGCTTTCCGTATTGCAGTCGATTCGTGACCATATCGCCACGCTCGTCTACCCCGGATTCATCGGCCGCACTCCCCCGGATGCGTTGAAGTCGCTGCACCGCTACCTCAAGGCTGATGTGATGCGCTTGGCCAAGGCGAAAAGCGATAAGAACCGTGACGTCAAATGGGCGTGGCAGGCCGATGAAGCCAAGCAACTGGTTGATAAGGCTCTGTCTCGCGCCAAGGCCGAACCGGCTGGCCCGAAGCATGAGGCGTTGATGAAGCAAGCCGAACAGGCTCGATGGATGCTCGAAGAGTTCTATCTGAGCCTGTGGGCGCAGGAACTCGGCACCCACGGCCCTGCATCCCTGAATCGCATCAAAAAGATTCTGGCGTGATTCACCGCGAGCGTAATGGGCTCTGAGCGTCGGCTATTACAATGGCTGGGCGATGACACAAGCGAAGCAATCGAACACAGCAAAGCAACCCACGGCCAAGGCTCGCGGCAGGAAACCCGCGGGCCGCAAGCCTATGAGCCCCAAGCAATGGTGGAGGCGTCAAAGTCTTGGCAAGAAGATCAAGACCGTGCTGATTACCATCGTGGCCGTGGTGTGCGCGATGGCTCTAGCCATGGGCACGCTTCGTTTTGTGCAATGGCGTCTTGAGGTCAAAGAGGCGGAAGCCCGTCAGCTGCAGCTCACTCAGGAGTATGACTTCGATCCAGGAGATATCATCGCCGACGGTCAGTTCTTCAACGGCAATGCGATGAGCGAGCAGGAAGTGCAATCGTTTCTGGACGAGCAGGGCGCCGCATGCTCCGGTGGCGAATGCTTGAAATCTAAGACATTCGACACCACCGATCAGCCCGCCAACGAGTATTGCGATGCGTATGAGGGCGCCAAGGGAGAAACCGCGGCGGCCATCATCACTAAATCGGCCAAGGCCTGCAACATCAGTCAGAAAGTACTGCTGACCGTACTGCAGAAGGAGCAACATCTGGTCACGGCCACCACCATCACCGACTTCCAATACAAAGCGGCCATGGGATTAAGCTGCCCGGATGATGCCAGTTGCGATCCGGAGTATGCTGGCTTCTTCAAGCAGGTGTATGGTGCCGCCAAGCGATATCAGTACTACACCGCTCATGAGGACCGCTACGGCTATCATGCGGGTGCGCTGAACTATGTGCAGTATCACCCGAACGCCTCTTGCGGTGGCACCAACGTGTATATCAAAAACAAGGCCACCGCATTGCTGTACATCTACACGCCATACCAGCCGAACGAGGCAGCTTTAGCCGCAGGCGTTGGCACCGGCGACTCCTGCTCCAGTTATGGCAACCGTAACTTCGCCATCATCTACGAAAGCTGGTTCGGTTCACCTCGCAGCTGACGATTGATTCAACGTTCGATGCGCTTGCCTACGTATGGTGCCAGCATCCACGACATCGCCATTGCCAGCAGCGCGAAGATGGCACCCACCGGGCCCAGCCAGGTGAGTCCTAGGAAATCGTTGGCAAGTCCGCCAACCGCAGAACCGATGGCGATGCCGATGTTGAACGACATCGAATTGAGCGATGCGGCAAGGTTCATCGAACCGGGATGGGATTGCGCGGCCACATCCATGTACAGCACCTGCGAGGATGCGTTGAATAGGTACATGAACATGCCCAGCACAATCAGCGCCACAGCGCCATACAGCGATACCACATGCGCCGCAGCGAGCGAGGCGAGCAGTATCGCGTGCGCCAGGAACACCCAGCGCAGATGGTAGAGCGGTTCCACTCCCCTGCCACGTTCCGCCAACTTGCCGGCGTACAGGTTGCTCCACAGACAGGCCACACCATACACCACCAATCCAAGACTGATGTACTGCTCCGGCAGCTTCACCTCGTCGCGCAGAATCGGAGTCAGATAGGTGTAGAACACATAGCTCGATGCCGCGCCGAACACCACGGTGAGTACACCCAAATGGATGCGACGGTCAAAGAACAAGCGGAATTGGGAGAGGAAACCGACCTTGATGATGTGGCTGTTGCGAGGCAGCACCGTGAACATCAGCACCAGCAGTACCATCGTCAACACGGAGATCAAGTAGAACGTCACGCGCCAGCCAAACGTGTTCGCCACCCAAGTACCTACCGGCACGCCGACCACCGAGGCGATGGAGAAGCCGGAGAACACCCATGCGATGAACTTCGTACGGTACTTATCGGTGGTCACATCCGGCGCGAACGTCATGGAGATGGCCACCAGAGTGCCGGAAACCGATGCGATAATCAGTCGGGCGATCAGCAGCACCGGATAATTCGGCGCGAACGCACACAGGATATTGCCGGCCAGGAACACGCTCATCAGCGTCAGATAAGTGGCGAATCGTGGGAATCGCCCGGAAATAGCCGAACCGAGCGGCGTACACGGCGCGTAGACGAACGCGAAGATGGCCACCAGATTGCCCACGGTCACTTCGGAGACCTGCAGTCCGGAGGCGATATCCGGCAGAATGCCCACCACCACGAACTCGCTCATGCCCAGCATGAAGCTGGCGAAAATCAGAATATTGACCGGCAGGGTGAAAAAGCGATCGGAACGCTCGGAACGATCGCCACTGCGTGAAATATCTTTACTCGACTTGCCATTGTTTTCGGCCATTACCATCTCCCTGTATTGCCTTTCCGAGATGATGGTATTGACGTATCCCTACAACTACACTCAGCAGACACGCGGGAAGATGCCGGCGGTGCCTTGTTTTCATAACCGATGACCGTAGAATAGTGAAAACCACGGAATGGTGAAGACCACGGAATGGTGAAGACCACGGAATGGTGAAGACCACGGAATGGTGAAGACCACGGAGTGGTGAAAACCACAGAGTGGTGAAGTGCCAGCCGCACAATGGTGGGCACGGCAGTACGCGTCAAAGGGGAAGCTATGGGATTGTTGAATCATGATGACGACTATGTCTCCCCGTTTGACGACGGTTTGCCATCATATGTGGATCCGGCACGGCGCGCCGAATATCTGTCCGAGATCGTCGAGACCAAACATCAGATGCACGAGGCTGCCGAACGGCGAGCCAAGGATTGGGCGGCTCAATCGCGAACGACGACTGCGGCGCGGGCTCCGCAATCCTCAGGAAGGTCACAGCAGCCGGTACCGCAGCGGTCATCACGACCATCGCAGTACAAGCAGTCGTCGAACAAGCGAGGCAACAAGCAGTCTTACCAGGCCAGCACCAACGGATACAGCACCTCCGGGCATGGTGCCGACCGCCGCCCGAACCCGGTAATCGCACAGCAGAATGCCTCCAAGCCACGTAAGAAGCGCAACGCATTCTTCTGGGTGATCGTGGTGTGCGCCGTGGTCTGGGGTCTGGCCGATCCTCTGCTCAATACAGCCAATAACTGGCTCGGATCCATCGTGCATTCATCAAGTTCCAGCACTTCGCAGAGCACCTCCACTGATTCCACGCAGTCCTCAGACAACACCGACTCGCACGCTGGAAGCAAGGACTACAGTGGTATCGGCAACGACGACGCTGCGCAAGCAACCGTTGAGCAGTCCGGCGACCTCTACGATTCCTCCGGAAAAGCCAAAGCACACCTCACCATCGAATCCGCGCAATCCGGCCCCGAAGATTACACCGGAAGTCCCACCGTCATCGTGTCGTTCGCATGGAAGAACACCAGCGGCACAACCAAGAACTTCGATAATCTCACCTTCCCCGAAGTGTATCAACATGGTTTGCAGCTTCGAGAAGTCACCCTGTCCTCAGATGCCGCAGCCAATGGATACCATAAGGAATCCGCGCAAACCGATGTCGCCGCCGGCAAGCAATTCACCACTACGTTGGCCTACTCGCTGAGGGAAACAGGCGCGCCTATCTATGTGCAAAGTGGACCCGACGCACTGTACAGCAACAAACCACTGGTGGTGTCTGCCTTTACTCCGTCAGGCAACGGCAAGTGGACTCAAGTGGAAACAAGCAGCCTTGATAAACTGCCTCAGGCGACCGCAGAGGATCGCAAAGGTATGACGAAAATCGGCAAGTCGAACTGGGATAAGGTGTCGTTGCGTTTTGTCGACGCAAAACGTGGGCCCGACGAAGATACGGGCGAAGGTGCGCGTACGGCGACAGCCATCGTCTCCGTCGATTGGATCAACGAATCCTCAAAAAGTGAGGCGCTGAACTCGTTTGGTACTGTTGAAATCAAACAGCAGGGGGTTACGCTGGACAACGCCTATTACTTTGACAATGCCCCGGAAGGATATGTGGAGCAAGGCACGATCCTCAATATTCGCCCTGGAATGAAGTCCACCGTGCAGTTCGCAGTGGAACTGCGTAGCGAAACCGCACCGCTCAGCGTCACGTTCATCCCGTATGCCAGCGGGGCGAAAACCTACACCACAACGCTGAAGATTCAGCAATGATGCAAGGCTGCATTGATGATTCAGCAATGATCCAATGATGATTCAGCAGCATAGTCACAGCAGCATGGTCGTCACAGCAGCGCGTACAGCACAGCAGCCTTAATACCATGACGGTCCCCAAGATGATTGCCCTTGGGGACCGTCATTGATTATGCGAGGAAGCGCAAGCCTTTACCCTTGTTACAGCTTCGGCAGGTACTTCTTCAATTCGAACGGAGTCACCTGCTGGTTGTACTCCTCCCATTCCTGATGCTTATTGTCCAGGAAGTAGCCGAACGCGTGCTCGCCGAGCACATCCGCCACGAAGTCAGACTTCTCCATGATCTTCAGAGCTTCGTCGAGCGAACGCGGCAGCGGCTGAATGCCCATGGCCTGACGCTCGCCGTCGGTGAGCTCCCAAACATCATCACTGGTGGGCTCGCCCAGCTGCATCTGCTTGTCGATGCCGTCGAGGCCGGCGGCCAGCAGCACCGAATACGCCAGGTACGGGTTGGCAACCGGGTCGAGTGCACGGAATTCCATGCGCGCGGAATTGCCCTTGCCCGGCTTGTACTGCGGGATGCGCAGCAACGCGGAACGATTGTTGTGCCCCCAGCAGATGTAGCTCGGAGCCTCATTGCCGCCCCACAGTCGCTTGTACGAATTGACGTACTGGTCGGTCACAGCGCAGATTTCCGCGGCATGGTAAAGGATGCCGGCGGCAAACTGGCGGGCGGTCAGCGACATGTTGAATTCCTGACCAGCCTCGTAGAAGGCATTGGAATCCCCTTCGAACAGGCTCAAATGCGTATGCATGCCGGAGCCCGGAGCGTCGGCCAAAGGCTTCGGCATGAAGCTGGCATGAATGCCGCGCTCCAAGGAAATCTCCTTGACCACCGTACGGAAGGTCATGATGTTGTCCGCCGTGGTCAACGCATCGGCGTAACGCAGATCGATTTCGTTCTGACCGGGGCCAGCCTCGTGATGCGAGTATTCCACCGAGATGCCCATCTGCTCAAGCATGTTCACGGTGGCGCGGCGGAAGTCCATGCCTGGGCTGCGCGGCACATGGTCGAAGTAGCCGCCTTCATCAATCGGCGTGGGTGCCTTGGACCAATCGTCCTGGCTTTCGAACAGATAGAATTCGATCTCCGGGTGCACGTAGAACGTGAAGCCCTTGTCTTTGGCCTTGGCGAGCGCGCGCTTCAACACATGGCGCGGGTCACCGAGGGATGGCTCACCATCCGGAGTCAGAATGTCGCAGAACATGCGCGCGGTGCCTTGCGGGCCGCCACGCCACGGCAGGATCTGGAAGGTGGAGGGGTCGGGGTGAACGATCATATCGTCTTCGGAAACTCGGGTCATGCCCTCAATGGCGGAACCGTCGAAGCCGAGACCCTCCTCGAATGCGGCTTCCAGTTCGGCCGGAGCGATGGCCACGGATTTCAAGGTTCCCAACACATCCGTAAACCAGAGACGAATAAAGCGCACGTCGCGTTCCTCGACTGTGCGCAGTGCAAACTCCTGCTGTTTATCCATAATCGCCAAGTGTTCCATAGCCGTGTTACGAGTCGCGTTAACATCCCATTGCCACGTTGATGACGATGATGGGCAACGTGGTATGAAACGTAATGTGACCTGCTGTGCAATCTGCTGTGCAATCTGCTGTGCCACGCGTTACGGGATGCTGCTGTGCCACGTGTTACGGGATACCGGCATGCCCGTGTTCTGCTGACTATGTTCCGCCGCTATGCAAGCTCCCGCCGTGGCGTCAAACGGTTCGGCGCTACAGTAGATAACCATGAGCGAAGATCACCTGACCCCATCCGCTAATCCGCCCGTTGATGTAACCAGCTGGAAGCAGGCAGTCAATCCTCGGGATCGTTCTCGAGCCGGAATCAAGGCACGCAGTGCAGCGCCGCTGGCATCCCATGCCATTTGGCAGGTACGCGAAGGCCGCCGCGAAGCCATCAGCTTGTTGGAGGAACAGTCCGCGATTCGTGTACCGGAACTGATTCCGCTGCGTTATAAGCGTATGAGCGTAAGCCCGTTCACGTTCTACCGTGGCACTGTGCTCATCATGACCAATGATTTGGCATCCACGCCAGTGACGGGCATTCCGGTACAGTGCGTGGGAGACGCACATATCGGCAACTTCGGTATCTTCCGCTCCCCCTCCGCCCGCCTGGTGTTCGATATCAACGATTTCGACGAGACCGCCATCGGCCCGTGGGAATGGGATTTGAAGCGACTGGCGGTGTCCGTGGAGATTTGCGGTCGCGCCAATAAGCTCAAGACCAAAGATCGCCGTGCCGCGGTGCTGCAATGTGTGCGCACGTACCGCGAGCGCATGAAATGGTTCTCCGAAATGGATTATCTGGATGCCTGGTATGAGCATCTGGACGTTGAAGAGACGCTGGATCGTTTTGAGACCAGTGGTTCCAAGCGCAGCCCGGTATTGCGCGAGGCTGCAATGAAGGCACTGTTGAAGGATAATGACGCTGCAGCCGCCAAACTGTGCCGGTATGAGGGAGGCAAGCTGCGGTTCAAGTCCAATCCCCCGGAATTGGTGCCGATCAACGAGCTCACTGATTACGCCGATCCCGAAGCGCTGCAAGCTCGCCTCGATACGCTGTTGGAAAGCTACCGACATTCCCTGTATGACGATCGCCGCATGGTGTTCGACCACCTGCGCTACCAGGATTCCGCCCGCAAGGTGGTCGGTGTCGGCTCGGTTGGCCAGCGCGCATGGACATCCGTATGGATTGCCCGCGACATCGATGACCCGATGATGCTGCAAATGAAGGAAGCCACCTATTCCGTGCTTGAGCATTACTGCGGCGCTTCCCGGTATGCCACGCACGGCGAGCGCGTGGTGCAGGGACAAAAACTGATTCAGAGCACCGCCGACGTGCTGCTGGGTTGGTCCAGCTTCATGGCCGAGGATGGTCGCAAACGCGATTATTACGTGCGCCAGCTCTGGAACGGCAAGGGCTCGATTGATATCGACAACCTCACCGCTTCCGGGCTGAGTGACCTATCGCGCATGTGCGCATGGTCCCTGGCTCACGCGCACGCTCGCACCGGCGATTCCATCGCCATTGCCAATTACATGGGCGGCACCGACGAATTCGATCAAGCCATCGCCTCGTTCGCCGTCAGCTACGCCGAGCAGAACGATGAGGATTACGCCGTGTTCAAGAAGCTCATCAAATCCGGCAATCTGCCGTGTGCTTAATAGCGGCTGGGCATTTCAGCGCATCGCTCGGACCCTGATGCATCGCTCGGGCCTTGACGCACCACGCTAACCCCGATGCACCACTCTCAGCGTGACACTCAGACCCTGACGCACCGCTCATCAAACCCTGACGCACCGCTCAGCCCCTGACACATCACTCGGTCCTGATGCATCATTCTCCGCGCGGCAAAATCTCGAGGAAAATGGCCATTTCGAGAATTTGCCGCGCTGACGCCTGCTCAGTGCGGTAAATTCTCGGGATTAGGAATCATTTCGAGATTTTGCCGCACTGACACTCACTCAGCGCGGCAATTTCTCGAAATCAACGATTATTTCGAGAAATTACCGCGCCCGTGGCTTCAACCAGCTTCAGGAGACAACGATTTCCGGGGAATCCGGACGTAAAGTCGACGAATTCCGGGAATTCAGACGCGGCGAAACCTTACTTCGCGACTTCCAGCGCTTCCTGGAGGGTGAAGGCTCGCGCGTAGAGGGACTTGCCAAGGATTGCGGCGTCCACGCCCAAGTCGGCCAGCGTCTTGATGGCACGCAAATCATCCAACTTGGAGATGCCACCGGATGCAGTCACCTTGGCATCGGTGCGCTCGGCAACTTCGCGCAGCAGTTCGATGTTCGGGCCGGACATCATGCCGTCCTTGGCCACATCGGTCACCACATAGCGGGAACAACCCACGGAGTCCAGGAACTTCATGGTTTCGAACAGGTCGCCGCCTTCACGGGTCCAGCCGCGCGCAGCCAACGTATGGCCGCGCACATCAAGGCCAACGGCCACGCGGTCACCATACTTTTTGATAACCGAAGCGGTCCAATCCGGGTTCTCCAGAGCCGCGGTACCGATGTTCACACGGGCGGCACCAGCTTCAAGAGCCGCCTCCAAGGAGTCATCATCACGCACGCCACCGGAGAGCTCGATGTTCACCTTGTCGCCGAGCTCGTGCACGATCTGACGCAGCTGATCCCGATTGTTACCGGTTCCAAAGGCGGCATCCAAATCAACTAGGTGAATCCATTCGGCACCGGCCTCGACCCATGTGCGAGCCGCCTCGAACGGGGAACCGTAATCCGTCTCGGAACCGGATTCGCCTTGGCGCAGACGCACGGCCTTGCCATCGCGCACATCAACGGCGGGAAGCAGAGTCAATGACATTTTCAATACACCTTTCTTAAATACCTAGCAGCAGGTTGTTGCAACCAGATGCTTACAGCGTGGCAATCCAGTTCTTCAGCAACTGGGCGCCGGCATCACCGGACTTCTCCGGGTGGAACTGGGTGGCAAACAGTGGACCACGTTCATAGGCGGCAACGAATCGAGACCTGTCGTACTGGCACCAGCTCACACGCTCAGGCTCGCCGCTCAGGTCGATGGAGAATCGTGAGGTGTCGGCTGGACTCACGCCCATGGCCGCATACGAGTGCACGAAGTAGAAGCGCTCGTGTTCCACGCCCTTGAGCAGCACGGATCCTTCCGCAGCTTCGACAGTGTCCCAGCCCATGTGCGGTACCACATCGGCATCCAGCGGATCCACAGAGCCGCCAATCAGACCGACACCCTCGGCCTGCTCGCCATGTTCGGTGCCGTGTTCGAACATGATCTGCTCGCCGACGCATACGCCGAGCACCGGTCGGCCGGCACGGATGCGATCGTAAATCACGCGGTCGCCATCCACTTGCTTCAAACCTTCCATGCATGCGGCAAACGCGCCCACGCCCGGCACTACAAGACCGTCCGCCTCAAGTGCCTGACGATAATCGGATGTGAGCGTGGTGTCTACGCCGAGGTTCGCCAACGCGCGCACCATGGAGCGAACGTTGCCGAAACCGTAGTCGAATACGACTGCCTTGGTCATAAGTCTCTCCCCTGCTTGGTGATTTCCGTATAAGTTGCCGTTGATTATTCGATGCGTGAACCGCGACCTGCACGCCCTTGCTTGGTGTGCTTGGCAATGATTGCCAAGGCCTTATCATGGTCAAGTTCCGCCGAGTTCACGACTTCGAATCCTTGACTCTTGAGCTGTACCAGCGTCACGATGCCGAGCATCAGATCCTCCACGAATCGTGGGGTGGAATTGAACAGCACCGGTGGCGCAAAGGTCTGGCCGGCTTCGCCCTGCATATACATGGTCGCTTCGAGCTTGTCGGCACGATTCACTGCCAGTACCACAGCCATACCGGATACCACGGTGGTCAGATCCTTGGCGGCAGCTTCCGGACCATCGCCATCAAGATTCTTCAGCACCGCAATGGCACCTTGATTGGATCCGATGCATTCGGCGGAAATGTCGGACAACTGGCAGAATGCGGCCAGCAGGTCGGCGGCGGCGATGCGGGTGACAATCAGCGCGATCTTCGCTTTGTTACCGAGCAAGCCGGCGAGCTCATTATCGAAGCCGACTGAGGGGTCAACCACATCAGCCATCGCCTCATTGACGGCGTCGGCTACACTGGCCACATCATCCGAGGCATCAACAGCTGAAGCAGCTGAGTTAGCCGCAGAATCAGCAGTCGCTGATGCATCGGCCGAAGTGTCAGCGGCATCAGCCTTGCCAGCATCCTCGTCAGCGAATTCCTTTTCAAATCCGGCGAGTGACGCTTCCAGTTCCTCATCCGAGAAATGCGACTCGTTTTCCGCCCCTGAATCTGAATTCTGATTCAAATCCTTATCGTCGGTATCGTCGGCCATCACAGGGCTCCCTTGGTGCTTGGAATCAGACCTTCGATGCGCGGATCGGGCTCGATGGCGAAGCGCAGCGCGCGGGCCAGTGCCTTGAATTCTGCTTCTGCGATGTGGTGCGGGTCACGACCAGCGAGCACCTGCATATGCAGGCAGATGCCGGCGTGCAGCGCGATGGATTCCATCACGTGACGCACGAGCGAACCGGTGAAGTGACCGCCCATCATGCAGTATTCGAAGCCCGCGGGCTCACCGGAGCACACGCAGTATGGGCGACCGGAAATATCGACCACAGCCTTGGCCAAGGCTTCGTCCAGCGGCACGGTGGCGTCGGCGAAGCGGCGGATGCCTCGCTTGTCTCCCAACGCCTGCTTCAATGCTTCGCCGAACACGATGGCGGTGTCTTCCACAGTGTGGTGCACGTCGATATCGGTGTCGCCGTGAGCGTGAATCTTCAGATCGATCAGCGAATGCTTGCCGAGCGCGTTCATCATGTGATTGTAGAACGGCACTGAAGTGTCGATGTCGGTCTGACCGGTACCGTCGAGGTTCAGCTCGAGGTCGATGTGCGATTCGCTGGTTTCGCGAACAATGTGTGCGGTTCTTGCCATCATGTCTCCTGATTATGGTGCGAATGGAATGGATGCGGCAGGGTCCGGATTGTACCGGTGCCCTGCCGTCCTACCGAAACGATTGTTGACTTAGGCTGCTTCTACTATGCGCAGCACTTCGGCGAGGGCATTGCGGAATGTTTCCATTTCCTCGTCGGTGCCCATGCACACGCGCAGCCATCCGTCCGGGCCGACCACGCGGATAAGGACTCCGCGCTTCAAGAGTTCGTCGAAGATGGCGTCGCGCTTATCGAAGTGACCGCCGAAGAGCAGGAAGTTGGAGCCGGATTCGGCTACTTCGAGCGGCTGGCCCTTGTAGGTCTGCTGCTTCAACCATGCGGCAGTGGCTTCGCGGGTTTCGCGCAAGTGTTCCACACGGCTCAGCTGTTCATCGGTGTGTTCGAAAGCGGCCAGTGCGGCGGCCTGGGTCACGGCGGACAGGTGGTACGGCATGCGCACGATGCGCACACAGTCGATGATGCCCTTGTTTGCGGCCAGATAGCCGACGCGCGCACCGGCGAAGGCGAATGCCTTGCTCATGGTGCGGCTGACTGCAAGGTTCGGGTGATCCTTGATGAGGCTGACTGCGCTCGGGGTGCCGGGCTTGCGGAACTCCACGTAGGCTTCGTCGATGACGAGAATCGGATGCACGCCTTCTCCCGCACCCGCCACTTCGGCGGTTTCGCATGCGGCGAGGATGCGTTCGATGTCTTCCATTGGCAGCGGAGTACCGGTCGGATTGTTCGGGCTGGTCAGGAGCACCATTGAGGGCTTGACCTCGTTGATCGCTTCGATGACCTTCTCCACGTTCAGCGTGAAGTCCGGGTTACGGTGGGCGAGCTTCCAGCCAGTGAACGTGTCGCGCGCGTATTCCGGGTACATGGAGTACGTGGGGTCGGCGCCCAGAGCCGTGCGGCCGGGGCCGCCGAAGGCCTGGAACAGCTGGAGCATGATCTCGTTGGAGCCGTTCGCGCCCCAAAGCTCGTCCACGTCCAGTCGGGTGCCGGATTCGCGGGCCAGATAGTCGCTGAACGCCTTACGCAGTTCGATGTGCTCACGATCCGGGTAACGGTTGAGCGTGGGAGCGATTTCACGTACACGCTTGGCGATGGTGTCGCACACGGCCGGGTCCGGAGCGTACGGGTTTTCGTTGACGTTCAGGCAGACCGGTACGTCAAGCTGTGGAGCACCGTACGGTTCCTCGCCAATCAGATCGTTGCGCAGCGGCAGGTTCGATGGGATAGTGCTCACAGCAGACCAGCTTCCTTTTCCTGTTCACGCAGGGTTGCCTTGTTGTACGGATCTTCCACGAAGCGGGAGAGCACGCACTCACCGTGTGCCGGCAGGTCTTCGGATACGGCGAACGCGTTGATGCGTGCGGCCAGAGCCTTCAGGCCTTCCTCGTCGTATTCGATAACTTCGACGGGCTTCATGAAGGTGTGCACGCCGAG
The DNA here is from genome assembly GCF_018555455.1 of Bifidobacterium colobi. GTDB lineage: Bacteria > Actinomycetota > Actinomycetes > Actinomycetales > Bifidobacteriaceae > Bifidobacterium > Bifidobacterium colobi. Next base: position 81,199 of record NZ_JAFEJU010000008.1, read on the forward strand.
GCCTGCGGCGAAGCGGGCGGTGCCACCGGTGGGCAGCACATGGTTGGAGCCGGACATATAATCGCCCAGCGGCACCGGGGAGTACGGGCCACGGAAGATGGCACCGGCGTTCTTGATGCGCTTGACCACGGCATCCGCATCCTTGGTCTGAATCTCCAAGTGTTCGGCGGCGTAGGCGTTGGCGGCGTCGATGGACTGGTCGAGACCATCGGTCAGCACGATGGCGGACTGGGTGCCGGACAGGGACGTGTGCACGCGCTCGGCGTGCTCGGTCTTCGGCACACGGTAGTTGAGGTTCTCCTGCACTGCGTCAGCCAGCTCAGGGGAATCGGTGAAGAGCACGGAGCCGGCGAGCTCGTCATGTTCGGCCTGACCAATCAGATCGGCGGCGAGCAGGCTCGGGTTGGCGTCCTTATCGGCGATGATGCCGATTTCGGTGGGACCTGCCACGGCATCGATGCCCACGAACGCGGAGACCAGGGACTTGGCGGTGGCCACGAAGATGTTGCCCGGGCCGGTGATCTTGTCGACCGGATCGCACAGCACGTCGCCGTCCTGCGGCTCGGAGCCCTTGGCACCGTAGGCGAACATGGCGATGGCCTGTGCGCCGCCGACCGCGTACACTTCGTCGACGCCGAGGATGGCGCAGGTGGCGAGGATGGTCTTGTTCGGCAGGCCTTCCGCGTTATCGCGGGCAGGCGGGGTGGCGATGGCCAGGGATTCGACGCCTGCCGCCTGTGCCGGCACGGCGTTCATGATCACGGAAGACGGGTAAACGGCCTTGCCGCCGGGCACGTACAAGCCGACGCGCTGAATCGGAATCCAACGTTCGGCAACTCGAGCGCCAGGGGCCAGATCCGTGTGGAAGTCCTTCGGTACCTGGTTCTTGGCCACGGCACGAGCACGACGCACGGATTCCTCGATGGCGGCGCGAACTTCAGGGTCGAGCGTGGTGAGCGCATCCTTGATTGCCTCAGCCGGCACGCGCAGGTGTTCGGGGCGCACGTGATCGAACTTTTCCTCGAAGTCGCGCAGGGCTGCGGCACCGCGTTCCTTCACGTCCTCAAGAATCGGACGCACCAGATCGGTGGCTTCGGAAGTGCCCATTGCGGCGCGCGGCATCGCGGCCAGCAGTTCGGCACGGGACAGTTGTTGACCACGAAGGTCGATGATTCGCATGATGTTCTCGCTCATAACGCCTCATCGTAGCAATGTAAAGCCACGAAGTGCCCGGAAACGTTCACTTTCACCCGTATCGTGAGATATTACGCAGTTTCGTCAGTCAGCATTTGCCTTATACAGCGATATCCGCACCTTTATTCAGATGTTCCTCCTATTGTTCTGCTGCGACAGCATACGCTCGACTAAATCAATCATCACATCCTTTTCGCTAGGGTCGCTCACAGCGATTAATAGCGTGATGGCGGCAAGATCATTATTGGTAATAATCGGCTTACCAATTTGAGCAAAAGCATCGGCATTACCTTCTAGGAAACTCACGAACATCGCAGCCGCCATACGCTTATTGCCATCGGCAAATGGATGGTCTTTTCATTACTGCGTGCAAGTACGGTAACGACTTTCTCCAACTGTTGCAGTCGCTGTTCATTGGCTGCATAACCGTCAATAAGGTATTGTCTCAGCACATTCGTAGCCCAGCGGCGAAAACTGGTAGCTCGTTTGGAATTAACACGATATCCGACTGAGATAACCATATCCAAGCTATACACTTTTACAGTACGTCGAATACGACGGGAGCCCTCGATATGAACTTGTTCCATTTTGGAACAAGTTGAATCATCAAGTTCACCGTCAGCCAGAATATTCTTAATGTGTCTGGTCATCGCCTGACTTTTTGTACCGAATAATTCCGCCATCTGAGCCTGCGTCAGCCACACCGTGTCACCATGCACACTGACTTCTAGCTGAACCGAACCATCTTCGGCTCTGTACAGTTCAATATCCTTAACCATTGGTATCCCCGTTCAGTCAAACCTTTGTGGAAAGTTCACCATTGAACAACCACTCTTTTTATGCAGTATACGGTATACTCATTGCCCTTCGCGCACGAATACGCTACAGGCTTGACGGACTTCACTGAACTTGGTCATTTAACGAAGCAACCGCTGGATACAGCTTGCGAAAACGCGGGTAACGCTCGTTATATATGCGCACGGCTGCTGGGTCTGGCACGTAGGTTGTGGTTTCGGCGATGGTCGCAGCAAGGTTGGGCTGATCAAACGCCAGCGAAGCGAGCGCTACTGCCGGCAGAATATCGGCGTTGGCATATACATCGATGGGATGGGCCAGCACGTCAGCGAGAATCTGGCACCATGCACTTTCGCGAGCGCCACCACCGATCAAGGATATGGAGAACGGCGCAGCATCGAAGCTTTCCATGCCTTGTCGAATCGAGAACGCCACGCCCTCCAGCGCTGCTCGAGCCATATCCGCTTGCGTGGTGTCCGGCGTGATGCCAACGTATGCGCCGCGAATAGTCGCGTTCATCACCGGGAACCGCTCCCCCACCAAGTACGGCAGGCAGAGTACGCCATTGGCGCCGGGCGCCGACGCGGCAATCAACTCGTGGGCTTCGGCATAATCGCCGCCGGCGAATACGCCGGTCACCCATTTGTGTACATCACCGGCATTGAGGAACGGCACCGCGTTTACGAATCCCGATGCCACACCAAACTTCAGATTCGCTGCACCGGGCTTGTTGACGAACGGTTCTGGCGATACGGTGGCAATCCATCCTGAGGTGCCGATATTGATGTTGTATTGGCCGGGCTTGGCGACACCGCTGGCGAATGTGGTCGCGCCAGCGTCGCCAATGCCGGCATACACCACAGTGCCGGTGGCAAATCCAGTAAGCGCCGCAGCCGCTGCAGTCACAGTGCCGATGTGATCCTGCGGCTTGTGCAGCTCAGGCAGCACTGCGCTATCGATGCCCGCGGCCTCGCACAGTTCCGTATCCCATTGCCCTTCGCGAATGGTCATGGCACCTGCTGTGGAGCAGGCTGCTACATCGCCAATGCACATACCGGTCAACTGCGCGATGAGATAATCCTTGGAACTGATCAGTACATGACGTACGCGTGCGAACAGGTCAGGCTCATGATCGCGCAGCCACATGAGCTTCGGCAATGGTAGACAGCCTTCCAAACGATTGCCCACGGTTTCGAGAAATCGTGCTGCGCCACCCCGGTACGCATTGCCGAGCTGCTCGGCTTCGTCATTCGCGCGACCATCCGAATACAGAATCGCGTTGTATACCGGCTGGAGTTCGGCATCCAATGCGATGACGTCCTGCATCTGCCCACTGAAGATGATGCCGGCAACCTGTTCGGCAGTGAATCCAGGCTGGTTCTCCCGTGCTTGGGCCACCAGTGACCGGGATACTTCACAGAACGCCTGCCACCATTCTTTGGGATCCTGCTCACGGAAATCACCTTGGATGATCAGCGTGAGATCACTGCTCGCGCTGGCCACAATCCGCCCATCTTCAGCTACCAGCACGCCTTTTAACGCCGTGGTTCCTGAATCGAATGCCGCCGCATACCGCATAAATTCGCTCCTTTCACCCCACGCCAGCGCATGGCACTTCTCGACTCCCCTCGTTAGGGGAGCTGTCCGCGGAAAGCGGACTGAGGGATAGTCACAACGGCAATCACACAACGATGCATCGTGACCATCTCATTAGCTATCTGCTGATATTGCTGTGTTCAGCTGTTCTGCTTCGTAGAATAGCTCAGGAACGTACTGACATTAAGTTAAGCGAGGCATTATGGCGATTCAATCGACGATTACCCTCAACAATGGCACGGTGATTCCTCAGGTTGGTTTGGGCGTATTCCAGACTCCTGATGGCCAAACCACCATCAACGCTGTGCAGACGGCACTGGAGAACGGCTACCGCCACATTGATACGGCGATGATCTACCGCAACGAGGCTTCCGTGGGCGAAGGCATTCGCCGCGCCAGCCTGCCGCGCGAGGATTTCTTCGTGACCACCAAGCTTTGGAATGATGATATTCGCGCACACCGCGGCTTGGATGCATTCCAGGAAAGCTTGGATCGCTTGGGTCTGGATTATGTGGATTTGTATCTGATTCATTGGCCGGCGGACGGCTGGCAGCAGGCTTGGGAGGATTTGCAGACGATTTATGCGTCCGGCCGCGCGAAGGCGATTGGTGTAAGCAACTTCCAGCAGCACCATATTGAGGAGCTGCTGAAGAACAGTGATGTGGTTCCTGCCGTGGATCAGATTGAATCCTCCCCGCAGTTCACCAATCAGGAGCTGATTGATTTCCTGGCCGGCAAGGGCATTCATACCGAGGCATGGAGTCCGCTGGGCGGCACTGGCGGCAACCTGCTGGCCGAGCCGGTGCTGGCTGAGATTGGCGCGAAGTACGGCAAGTCCGCAGCTCAGGTGGTGATTCGCTGGCATATCCAGCGTGGCATCATCGTACTGCCGAAATCCACGCACGCCGAGCGTATCAAGCAGAACTTCGACGTGTTCGACTTCAACCTCACTGCTGACGATATGGCCGCAGTCACTGCCCTCAACACCGGTCACCGCAACGGTGCCGACCCGGACAACTTCGATTTCTGATACGGTTCTAATACAGTTCGGCGCGGGGTACATCAACTGGTCATGTGCCCCGCGCTGTTATTATTCCAAGTCCATGTTCTTTCCTCTCAGCGCAGCGCTGCGCTGCGTTGTGCTGTGCTGCGCTGTGAAAGCTGAGCACTTCAGAAACCCCAGTGTTCGCTATGACGTTCGACAGCGACTTCAAACTGGACTGAAGGTTCCTGTGGCGGATTCGCAACGAATTGGCCTCTAGTCAATGAGCCGCATGGATTCCTGTAGGCGATGCTGTCTGCAGTACTGTCTGCAATAATCACATGGTTGTTGCTGGTTGGGGTTTGGTGTCGGGGGTTCCGGGTGTCGGATATGCGAAGAAGCCCGGTACCATCCATGGTATCGGGCTTTCGTTAAGTGTGGTTGCGGCGGCGTGCTACTCTCCCACACCCTGTCGGGTGCAGTACCATCGCCGTGCCAGGCCTTAGCTTCCGGGTTCGGAATGGGTCCGGGCGTCTCCCCTGGGCTGTGACCGCCGCAAGTCTTCTGTT
>NZ_JAFEJU010000009.1 GCF_018555455.1 Bifidobacterium colobi
CGGCAGTCTCGCTCGCGGGCGAGCACGCGGACGGCGTGGACCACGCGTGGATCGCCGGTGGCACCGGCGTGGTCGCCCCCGCCACCGCCGACGCCATCGCCGACAAACTCAACCTCACCGTCAAATAGAATCGGCAAAGAAAATAGACTAAGAATTTGGGCTGGTTCTGTCATTCACTTCTAAAAGAGCATGACAGAACCAGCCCAAACATTATCTCAAGGTCATTGGCAAACATACTGTAAAGTGACACCCATGCCAACGCTTGAAGAACCACATGAGACATGCTGGACACCCCAACATACTCAAACTAACAAACGTCAATTATTTTGTTGACTGGATTGAGTTCCAACCACAAATATAACAGCATTTGCATTAAGCGCTTATATTCTGATCAATCTTAATAATAAGAATCTTAAAATCCTTTAACGCTCTTTTCCCTATCGCAAATATATTTTTAAGATTAATTGAATTGTTACCACCTTGACGCGGTCGAAATGTGATGGGAATAAAACACACTCTTTGATGTTTTTTCATGTATATAACCGAGAGAAGCACATTTGTTAGATTAAAATCATCCGGCACAAGCATAATATTTTCGCGCAAACTCTGTGCACTCATCAAACGAAATGGCGTATTGGCATCTGGAATATACACCCCGAACCTCAACTGGATTACTAGACGGAGAATTCTGGTCACCACAATCCTAGAAAACCCATCTTCGCGTTCGGTTCTGTTGCCAATGGACATATCATATTCGTGACGTTGCTCCCAGAACTGCCAAAACTCATTTGGTCTTGTTTGTCCATCTGTGTCCGTTTGAAAAATCCAATCAGCACCCGACTGCAACGCATACCGATATGCGTATAAAACGGTCCCTCCATGTCCGCTATTAGCCTTGTCCAACGGCACAAACTGTGGATGCTGTTCAGCAAATTTCTGCATAAGCTCCAACGTGTTATCTCGACTCCCGTCGTTAACAGTCACCAGCCTGCAGTGGTTCCCAAGACGTTCAACTATTGGATACCATTCAGCGAGCGTAGCCATAATATTGGCCGACTCATTATATGCCGGCATAACGATATACAATATATCTGACATATCTTCTACCTCCTGAAATGCCCGTTAAGCTTATATCCAACTTCCAATACAAACTATGCAACTATATCTTATATGCCTCACCGCTCGAAGAATGATCCTTATTCGTTTGTTTTGCTCCAGAAATTGTCAACATTGTCCAAGCAACAGCAGCGTAAGGAATCAACACAAGGAAGAAAGGCATAGCATAGTTGGACTTAGTCTCCCAAACGGATAGATACAAGAATCCGCCTAACGCAATTATGAAAAACAGCATCTGCTGCAGAGTGATGCTTCGACGTTTAACGAATAGGCCTATGAAAGCTAAAAGATATATAGCAGATTGAACGATATCGCATATTGTAAGGTACACATTTCGCGCGCTTGTTCGATTCAACAAATGCTGAAGACGACCAGCACTTTCATCATCGGGAATGATTGAGGATTGGAGTGAATAAAAGGTCGGCTCACTCCACATCGCACCTATCTTTTTTATAAAGAACCCCGCTGCATAACGTGGATGATGAGCAAAAACAGCCACACGCTCTTTTATAGATTGGATAGCCAATTCAGCTGTACGGTCGGAATCGCCACCTGCCTGATCATAGATAACTCCGGTATACTCGTTATACCATCCAGGAACAATCGCAGTATCTTGAAGACCCATAGCTATAAATGCGGCCTTGGGCATCGCTCGCGAACTGTCATCAGGATAACCCGTATAGGTACGAACTATCATCGCAGGAAGCATAGCCGCCAACAGGTATGCTATTATACATGCACCAGCAACAGCAACATGAGCAATATTGCGTTTGATAATAGCGATAGTTAAAGCGACAAGTATAGAAGCAATAACGAAGATAATAGAAGTCGGACGAAACCAAATGGCAAGAAAATACCATAGAAACATCGCAGCGACATTGTAGACAACTACAGAAGATAATTTTTTACAATCAACCGATATCTTTAGCTGATGAACGCACGCCATAACTGCGAACGCCGTAGATGGTATGTTCCCGTATATAAATGGCGCGAAGCAAGTCAAGGGAAGAAACGCCGTTACAACTAACATGCAACGCTTCTCTGTATTTTCATCGTTAGATAGCACTTTAGATGCTCGACATAATGCAAATGCCAACAACAAAGTCGCTATGGCATTAAACAGTCTAATTACAAGATAATGATGGGCACCGAATAATCCACCCATGATATAGATGAACAGCACATATCCGCTCTGATAAGGATAACGGGTTATATATATCTGCTCATCAAGCGATAATAGACGATTTCGCATCCCATCAGCCTGTTTGAACATCATCAGCTGATCAGAGGTTGGATCACCATTTGCCAGACAAATCCACAATAATGATAAAAGAAAGATAGTAGAAAGGAAAACGATATAGCATAGCGTTAAGGGAGCTGAATCAATCCAAACGTTAAACAACTTCCATCGCAATATCACAATACAAAATATTCCAGCAATCAAAGCCGAAATAATTGAAATAAAAAGATGATTATACTGATCAGGATTATCATATGTAGTAAATATCGACAATAAGTACAAAGCACCTAAAAAAAACTAGGAATAACGCCCGAAGCAATACTGTGACACTTTTGTCTAGTATGCCAAGAAATCGGTCAAATTGCGACATTAAATATCCTACAGATTTATTTTCATTTCAACATGTCAAAGCTCCATAAGAAGCCCTGTCATTGCTTCTGTTTTATCGTACGCTACATGTGGTTGAGTTAGTGAAGTCTGTCAACTATTTAAAGGTTCTCCTTGCCAATAATTCACATCTACATAGACACTCGAAAAATCACTTTGACACAGTGCGGGCAACATCAGACGCATGGCTGAATGCTGTTCCTTTTCTTGAATCTATTTCTTGCAATCCATAACAGATGTTTCATACCTGTTTCAAAATAGTTCTGCTTTGTCTCTCCGTAACGCACTCTCTGGGTAATCTTCAGTTCCTTGAACCTGGTGCCCAAAGCCTCATACGCATTTAGCTTAATCTGAGGAGACAGATTCCAATCACCTTCGGTTAGATGGAGTTGATCCACGACATCCTTGGTGAAAATCCACATGCCTGACAACGAATCATGAATACGCAATCCGTAAAGCAAGGCAATTTCAGCATTTAATATCTTAACTCCCAGCTGGAGCTTCATTGGAATATCCCGATCGGGATAACGGGTGCAGGATGTGAATGCTATTCCTTTATCCTGCATCACGCGCCATAGTTGCGGCACATCTTCAACAGGATATGTGCCATCAGAATCCGCACATACGATGATATCGCCTTCTGCTGCATTGATGCCGGTCATATGCGCATAACCGTATCCAATACCATTCGCTGTGCGATCATCCTGCAACATTCTAAAACGAGGTACATGCTTTTGAATACGCGTGCCAACTTCAACAGTATTATCTGTTGACTTATTGCTAACGCAGACTATCTCGTCAAAGAAATCAGGAATCTCATCAATAAGGTTCTCGAGGAACGAGGCCTCATTGCGGCAAGGCATAACCAGAGAAACAGTCCTACCGTCAAGCATTCTTCTACATTTTCCTATCTATTATCAGTTTCCTTTAGATGATACAACACTTTCAATGTTGAGATGCCACCAATGTCGTAGCGAGATAACCCATGCTGCCAGCAAACACCTTCGGCCGCATATGAGTTCTCAACTGTATACCTGTCCGCGCGACCGTACTGCGTTGCAGTCACCAACACCCTCATTATTCAAGGCGCTTATTAAAAGCAGTAGAAATATGCTGAGCAACCTTCCAACTCACCACGCCTTCCCCTCCAAGAATGAAGGCCGTACTTTTATTGCCTTTCGTCTGATACTTAGCAACTGCATCAACAGCTTGCGTTGAAGAATCACCAACCAACAGCAATACGTTGCCCGTTGAACCTGCCAAAGCACTGCCAGCTAATGCATCTGGATAATTCTCACCCGTGGCAAATACTGCTCCGTCCGTCTTGAGAATGCCCTTTTCGACCGCATACTCTGCAACTGCCGCTGACGTCTCATATCTGTCAGCCCCGCCAAGACGTGTTGGATCTAGTGAAACTAAACGCTTTTCCACATTCTTTGCAATCACGCCTTCACCACCGATAAGAAGTGCATGGTTAAACCTCGCAGATAGTATTGTCTGAGCTAACTCCTCATCGAGATTCCCATCTTGGACTAGAACAACCGGAGACCTCATTGCCCATGACATAGACGACGCTGACAATGCGTCTGGGTAAGATTCTCCGGTCGCCATGACCACCGTATTCGACCATTCAAAGTTCAGGAGTTCCGGTGCGCGTGTCAGCACGTCCAACGATGTGTCGTATCTAGTTGCACCACCAAAACGAATCACCTGATGCTCAGAAACTAAGTTTTTTACTTGTGTTTCCAATCTTGTGGATAGTACCCCTTGTCCGCCTATAAATACCGCCTTAGTTACGCCCAGCTGTCGTATACGATCTACTGCGGAATTATCCAATGAGTCTGGTTCAGACAACATCACCGGGGCCTTCAATGCCCCTGCGACTGCAGACGCAACCAGTGCATCCGGATATGATTCACCGGATGCGATGACCACCCACCGAGATTGCTTGAATCCTGCATCGATCACAGCATCAGCAGTGTCGTAACGCAGTTGGCCATAAAGCCGTTTTACTACACCACGAGAGGACTCAACGGACTTGGCAATCCATGATTGCGCAACGGTTCCATTGGAACTATATATTTGCAGGGCAACTCCATTGCCAGGTTTCCCATGCGGGACATCGAGAACTAACCCAGATTTGGCATTAGCCAGTCCAAGTTGCCCATTTCCGGCATCTCGTAGTGCCCACAATTGCGCCAAAGTACCATTAGGTGTCCACTGACGAACAGCGGTGCCACTTGTCATACCACCTGAAGCGACCTCTACAGCGTTGCCGGAATTCAAGTTGATAATGCTATATACACCGTTACCCGCTTGATTGAACGCAAATAACTGCGCATCTGAGCTATCAGTGTTTTGTAATTGGACAGCTTTACCTGCATCAAAAGAAGCATCGGCAATGCCGACCGATAACTTGACATCGGCAACCGATGTCAATTGCACTGGATTCTTAGGTATCGCCGCTGTCGCGGACGCGACAATAAACTGCTGCGCCTGCGTGCCATTCGGTTCATAGAGTTGCGCGAGCGTGCCATCCTGAGTGTTGCCGGACACTAAGTCCAAGACCCAGTTGCCCAAAGCGGACTGGATATACACACCGCCGGTGTTAGCAGTCCTCAGCCACCACCGTTGAGATGTCTTGTTATTACGGCTTTGCTGCTGCACAGCAGCGCCATTGGAGGCCTTCTCATCCTTCACGCCAAGCACCAGACCTGATTTCTTATTCACAATCTCGTACGAACCATCGGATTGCTGGTTGAACTCGAAGCCCATCGCATCCTTGGTACCGGATTGCAGACGAATCGAAGCACCTTCAGCCGTGGAACCGTTTTCCGCCTGTAACGATGATTCGAGCTGTTTTGCGGAATCGATATAGAACGTGCCAGAACCGACTGAGAGCGCAGGCAAATGCGTAACGTCGTTCAGATAGCTCTTCACTAGATCACGAATCGTTCCCATACGGTTCCACACCTGTTGACCCGGGCATGCGGTGTTGTTGGCCGAACCGTGGCTGTGGTCACCATGGCCGGTGATGCGCGCCTGTGTTCCCAAGTATTGGAAAGTACCATACGGGTCACTGATGCCAAGGGCATCAAATTCCCATGCGATAGCCGCAGCGGTGGAACGAATCTGCGCATCCGTTGGAGCTTCGCTCAGATGGTAGCTGCCGAGTAGTGCTACACCGAAGGTGTCGTAGTTGAAACTGTATGCTTGAGCACCGGCAACTTGGCTGGCGGGCACAATCTGGTTGGGAACGCCTTCGTCGCGCCCTTCCCAGATGCCGCCGAAGCGATCCACGATAATCTGGTAGCCGATATCACCCCAGCCTCGTGTGACATTATGGAAGACGTAGATGCCGTTGATCATGGCTGGTACTTCAGCCTGGGAATAGTTGTTGCGGTCAACGGTGTGATGCACGATGGCACCTTTCCAATGTCCGGTTCGCTCCGGAGACCAGGTCATTGCAGGATTACCGTTCACCCACCATTCTTCGCGGGTATGAATCGTACCGGTAGCGGTAACGGCAGCAGTTTGCTGCGTTTTAGCCGTCGTCTTATCGGTAAGCACTGCGGACTTTGCCACATGCTTGGTACTGCCGTTGGCATCCTTAAACGCAGAGCTTTGTGCATTGCCGGCAGAGTAGCCGGAATCGACAGTTACGAGTTTTGCTTCGGAAAGCGTCTGGCCGTCAACCGGAGTCAGTTCGGCTTCCACTTTACTGGCGTTGCCCACGTAGTATGAAGCACTCACGCCCATCACATCGGCGTCTTCATCCACGGATGGCAACTCCACCCAGTCGCCCCATTTGTTGTTCTGGAAGGTGCGCAGTCGGTATGATGGCGCCTTGCTGTGGTCGCTCATATCCTGCTGCTTCCAAGTAACTCCCACCGTAGCAAGGCCAGAGAGGTCAGCTGATGCGGTTATCACTCCAGTTGATGAAGGCGTGGCATCATTCTTCGGTTCGGAGCTGGATTCATTCTCGTCCAATGAATACGGAGCGATGCTCTGATCGTCTTCCGAAGACGAAAACGATGTCTTCTCGGTTTTAGGAGTATGGTTTTTTGTGACCTGTGAAATGCCGTCTGATGAAGTGTCATTCACGGATTCGACGTTCGGATACTCAATAGCTCCAGCGGTTTGTGCTAATCCTAGAGTAGACGCAAGAGCGACCGATACAATGCCGGCAATCAATTTGCGATACTTCATCATTCTTCTCTCATTCAGTTATTACCGGTTATTGGATGTGTTTATTGAGTTTGGCTGCAATACTTATTTCTGTACTTGCACTCAGCACTCCAGCACCACCTAACACATACGCTGTATCTGTGCTCCCGGCATTCTGTTTATCTGCAATAAAGTCTATTGTCGCCGAACTCATATCACCATCACTAACTAAAGCAAGAACATTTCCCGTTTTCCCTGCCAACGCACCACCAACTAGGGCATCAGGATAGTTTTCGCCAGAAGCAAAGACCGCACCATTCGTCCTAAGAAAAACGTTTTCTTGAGCATACTTCACTACTTCTAAGGATGTTTCATAACGGGTCTGACCGCCAAGTCGTACAGGGTTCATCGAGTATAGCTGTTGCTCAACGGTAATCGGGACTACGCCTTTACCTCCAATAAGTAGTGCGGACTTAAAACCTTCTTTATGCAGAACATTCAACGTACGCGTTTCCAAACCGTCAAGCCCCGTCAGGACAATGGGCTGTTTCTTTTTCCAGGCAAGAGAGGAAATCGATAATGCGTCATATGGGCTTTCCCCACTTACAATTATCGCAGTCTTATCCTTAGACCACGAGATACCAAGTTTGGCCGGAGCATCTCTCAATATACTTAGAGAAGTGTCATATCGAGTCTCGCCCCCGAATCTATATACTGAATGAGAGGACACCAAGTTTCGCACCTGAGATTCCAAAGTACTGGATAGCGCACCTTCACCGCCGATTAATACCGCTTTCGACGCGCCTAGAGATCGAATTCGGTCTGCTAAATCATCACGTAAAGCATCCGGCTGAGATAGCAGCACTGGAGCATCTAACGCACCAGCCAAAGCCGAAGCGGATAGGGCATCCGGATATGTTTCTCCGGAAGCAATTACGACCCAATCCGACTTCTCAAAACCGGCAGCCACAACCGCATTAGCCGTCTCATACCGACCAATACCAGAAAGACGCACTAAACCGCCATGAGTTGATTGCGAAGTGGAAGTCTTCCACATCTGGGCTACCGTGCCATTGGCATTCCATAACTGGACTATCGTACCTGCTGAGAGATTGCCACTGGGCACATCAACCACACGACCAGACTTCGCACTCACCAACACAACACCACCAGCAGACGAATCGTAGATGGCCCAGCGCTGTGCAATGGTGTTATTGGCGGTCCACTGACGAACCGCAGTACCTTTTGCGGTACCACCCGAAGCCGCTTCAATAGCTTTCGCTGAGTTCAGGTTTCGTATTTCGTAGAGGCCCTTGCCTACTCGGCTGAACTTGAAGAGCTGCGAATCCGAGCCAGTCCAATCCTGCAACTGCACTTTCGCACCATCATCATATGAATCGTTCGCAATGCCGAGCGTACGGTTTTCTTCACCGCCTGAAGTGAGACGGACCGGATTCGAGGGAACTTTCGCGGTAGCCGAAGTCACCACGAAATGCTGAGCCTCTGAATCGTTCGGCTCATACAGTTGCACTACCGTGCCATCTGTGGTGTTGCCAGAGGTCAAATCCAAGACCCAGTTGCCCAAAGCGGACTGAATAAACACGCCACCTGAAGTAGCCGAGCGAAGCCACCACCGTTGAGCAGTTGTATTATTACGTTCCCATTGGTGAACAACAGCCCTATTAAAGGCATTACCGCCGGATACGTCCAATGCCAAGCCAGACTTCTCGTTCACAATCTCGTATGAACCATCATCCTGCGGAATCAGTTGGAAATGCGCAGATGATGAATCTCCGGATTGCAAATCTGTGACCGCTCCAGAGTCCGAAGATTTACCGTCAATCGACACCGATGAATCCAGTTTCTTCACCGAGTCGATGTAATAAGTTCCCTTAGGAACAAAGAGCTTCTCCAACCCACGCACATCATAATTGGCGTGATATTCCTTGTACCCAAACGCATTCAGATCCACTCGGCCGCTGATGCCGGCCACCGAGCCACCGCTGGTGTACTGCCAGCCGCGATCGTTGGTGGACCAGTTGGTGAAGCCCATCGTGGAGCCATACTGGGCCACCCAACGAGTCTTGGCGTGGATGCTGGCCTTGTTGAGTGCGGAATTGAGGTACGAGGTGTACGAGTACACCGAAAGATTGTTGTAACCGGCAGCCTGCAGCTTGCTGTACCAGGTGTTCACAATGCCTTCGTACACGTTCGGGTCGGTGGGCGGCGCGTGGCCTGCCCACGTCCAGCGTTCAAGGTCGTAATACACCGGGTAGCTCAGGTCGCCCGGGCTCACGCCGGCCTGGCGCAGCAGGTTCACAATGTCATTGCCCTCTTCGGCGGCAACTGAAGAGTTCTCAGCGTACGAATAGGTGTACACGCCGAACGGAATACCCAGGCGCTTGCATTCGCTGATGTTGCGTAGCGCCTTGGCATCGAAGCCATTGCCTGCGCCGAAGCTGATACGGATAATCGCGCCTTCCACACCGGCGTTCTTGGCGGCCTGCCAATCGATATCTCCCTGGAATACGGAAACATCCACCACGCCCTTGGCCTGCTGCACGAACAGGTTGTTGTTCGCGTCATAGAAGGCGGCGGTACCGTTGTAGGTGCCCCAGTGCGCGCCGTAGCCATTGTTCTGTAGCGATGCAAGCTTGACGTTCGACTTTGTGGACTTGCTGGACTTTGCGGACTTATCGCTCACAGCACCAGCAGTACCAGCTGCACTGCTGCCCTCGGTACCGGACTGCCCTGCATCGGTTCCGTTCGACTGATCGGTACCTGCTGCATTACCGGCGGAATCAGCAGAATCAGACGTAGCCGAATCCCCCTCAACCGCGGCATCGCCCTTGACTTCGGCGACCTTCTGCTTCACCTCGCTGGCCTCAACCGGGATGAACGACTCGCCATCCGTCTTAGCCAGCGGATCCGGCTGCTTATCCTTGGTACCCACCAGCTTCGGATCGGTGACGGTCTTACCGGTTTCGATATCCTTCAGCTCGCCATTGTCACTCACCGCGTAGTCTTCGGAAACCACGGTGTCGCTATCGGCAATGTTCGCGGCAACCTTGTCGGGCAATGCGGCATTCGGATTGCTCGGCATGGCATCGGAGGAGGACTCGTCCTTGATGGCCTGAGTCTTCAGCTGCGACTGCGCAGTACCGGTCTGTGCGGTGCCCGCATTCGTCGCAGTGCCAGCATTCGTTGCCGTACTTGCGCCAGCAGACTGACTCGACGACTCATCCAGATTGGTATCACTCAGCGCATACGCCGGTACGGTGCATAGTGCGCCAAGCACGGCAACGGACACAACCGATGCCACAGCATTCCTGAAGCCAGCGTGCATGCGCTTGCTCATGTTCGCTTTCGCCATTACAGGCCCTCTTCTTCTTATACTTCTATCGCTCCAGTCACAGCCAACGACCATGCCAGAGCTTGAATTCACGAATTATCCTGACCGAGCAGTCGCGGTATTCCCCACGATGCCGGCACACAACCACAGCCCACTCTACAATCGCACCCTGATAGCGCGCATGCCACCAGTCACATACACGCAGAATGCTTGCATTATTGTGCGCTTACGCGCGTGTAATAGAACGCAAACGCAACAGACGGAGCAGCGGCTGGCGAGTGACGTAATCGAAGATAGTGACCAGCAGCACGAATGCGAGCGCGAACAGTACGCCAAAAGTCAACGCAGCCGCAAGGCTCCACGCATTGCCTTGCAGCAGTAATCCCTTCATGATTGCCGTGCACTGTGTATGCCAGATGCCGCCCAGCAGCGATTGGGCAATATAGAAGCCGAGAATGCCGGACGCCACCGCAGTAATGCAGCGCGCGATGTTCTCAGGCATGCTGCGTGCACTGTGAGCCACGTCTGCTTCGCCGTTCCCATGAGCAGCCGTTGCAATCATCAATGCAAACCATGCGCCGAGGAATGAGATCAGCGACGTTGATTTATACGACAATGCCATCATCAGCTGTCGCTCATCCAAGACAACCAGCACCGCTTCCACAAGCAGCACCAGCAATGCCAGCGCGGTCGCCGCGCGACGCCATGCCTGCGCCGATACACGCCCCAGCCCGCCAGCCTTGCGCACGTCCACACCCACTACACCAGCGAACAGGAACGACACCAGATACGTCACCGCGCTCATCTGCTTGCGCCAATCACTCAAGCCTCGCGCGGTATCCTGCGGATTGATGAACGCAATGTACAGGTTCAGAGCAAACACCACAACCAGCGCAATCACCATCAACGTCCACAGCACGCGCGGATTCGCGCGTTCAACAATCCAAGCGAACACCGGTGCAATAACCACAAACACCAAATAGAGCCACACGAATTCAAGCCCGTAGCTCCACCACACCACAGTGCCAATCTCCGGCACCGTCACGAACACATTAATCACATAGCAAACGGCGATATAGAACAGGACCGAAAGCACAATAATCAGTGCGCGGCGGGCAGTGGCAGCGAACTGCTCGCGCCAATACTCAGCACTGGTCATGGTGTGCGACTTGCGGGCGGCGGACGGCACCAAATAGAACCCGGAAATCATGTAGAACATGTGATTGCCGGTGGCGCCGAGCAGTGCAATCAGACCCAGCAACAGCATCGCCAGCGGATTGCTGGCTATCACTTGATTCTCAGGAGACAGCTGATCAATCGGCGTGGCTACAGCAGTGGCAGCGAACCACGGCTGGAAGACGTGGAACACCGAGATACCCGCTATGGCGAGCACTCGTAGCATTTCTACGTAACTATTGCGTTTGCTCATGCTGTTCTACGTTGGATTTCCTGTGTGGTGTGCTTGTATGCGTCTACTGATGCAAACGCTCCCTGTCTTGCTTGGATTGGTGCAAGACAAGGAGCGATGCGCGTCATGGTTCGCGGCTCTTCACCGGATCAATCAGCACTGCGATCAGTACTTCACACCGCAGTAGGTGACTTCGATGTAACGCGCGGCCAAGCCAATGAACTGGCCGGTGGTCTGGCTGCGAATCGCACCGGTTTCCGGGTCGATGATGCCGTTGGTCTCACGATCGATGATGGTGCCGTCCGCCAGCTTGGTGGTGTTCGTAGCCGGATCGTAGGTGGAACCGTCCTCGTTTGTGGTCGGCGTGGAGGAGTCGGTGGAGCTGGAATCCGTGCTGGAGCTGTCGGTGCTGTCGGTGGAAGAAGAATCCGAGGAGCTGGAGCTATCGGACTTCTTCTTGGTGCTCTTCTTCTTGCTGTCCGAGCTGGAAGAGCTATCCGAATCCGAAGAATTGTTGGTGTTGATGGCAGTGCCCGTGTTGGCGGAATCCACCAGCGGCTGAGCATTGCGCAGTTTCTCCCACACGGCATCGGCACCATCGGCGAACTGGCTACGATTGGCATCCTGAGTCCACGGCACCACCGGGATGGTCTGCGAATACAAGTGACTCATGTCGAAGCTCTTCATGCTGGCGGCCAGACCGGCCAGCGTAGTGGTATTCGCCAAACCTTCGCTCATCTGCACCGACTCCAGACCAGCCTTAGCAAGCTGGTAGAGCTGGGCGGAATGCGTCAGCATGTTCTTATCGAACGCAGTCTTTATCAATCGTTTAATCAAGTACTGCTGGCGAGTAGTACGCATAGTATCCGAGCCATCGGTACCAGTGGCGTGACGCGTACGCGCATACTGCGTCGCGGTAATACCATCCAGATGCTGCATACCCTGAGCCAGATTCAAGCCGGTGTAGTCATCCTGCATAGGAGTAGGAATGCACACATCCACACCGCCCACAGCGTTAATCATATTAACCAAACCGCCGAAGTCCACCACCATGAACTGCTGGATGTTCAGACCACTGAGGTAATTCACTTCGTTCACTGTGCAGCTGGCGGCGGAAGCCACGTCGCCGCCCTGCGCGTAAGCGTTTGGGAAGATGGAATTAATCATCACCGAGGACTGCGCATACATCGTACCGTTGGAGGTTTCGCAACCCGGAGTGGACACCATCAAATCGCGGGGCAGCGAGACCAAGTTGATGAACGAACGATCCGCGGCAATCTGCAGAACCAGCAGCGTATCGGAGTTATGCACACCGACCTCATCGCCACCGCCAATAGCGCTGTTCGTGTCGCCATCGCGCGAATCCTGGCCGATGAGCAGAATGTTGATCGGCGTATTCGAATACGGATCCACCGGCAGAATATCAACCTTCTTGCCGTTGGACTTCTGCACAATCATCTTGACAGACTGATTGCTCACCGTGTTGCTGATATCCGCCCACGTCACTCCAGCGAACGTACCCACGAACGAGAGCACGGCAATCACAGCCAGCGCAATGCCCTTGGCAACCTTATGGCTCACACGGTATGCCGCGGTATGATGCGGCCCTTGCACCCTCTGCCATCCAAGATTCGGAATTGGATGACTTTCATGTGCCCTGCGTTTTGCCATAATCACTACCTTCCTGATTGGTGGGGGCTTGTCTCACTGCCCGAAGACGCGCCACCCTCACTACCTCAGGTGTCTGCTTATACGTCGTTGGTTAGTGTAGCAGAACGGCTTGAAACCATTGGAAATATGCCGAATACGGGCTGAATCTTCGAAATTGGATGGTAGCTTGGCGGCGGTTCCGCGATCAGTTGTTGACGCCGCATGCGCAACCGTCAATCGCGACCATCGATTATCAGAGTACTTTCAGACTTCATTGAGAGGTATAACAGTAATGCGCAAGACAACGGTCACGAAGCGCAATAATAGTGGAGTTCGTATTGATGAGTTTCGAGAAGTTCGAATGATTCGGCTCGCAGCGTAGATACATCGCTGCAAGCCAGAGAGTTTCGGCTTAGGAGAACGGGAGAGGTACACACATGTTCGTCCTCAGCAACGCATGGCGAGCGATGATGCGCTCGAAGGGGCGCACGGCGCTCACCGCGATTATCGCACTCGTGGTCACATTCGGCACAGTTGCCGGCTTGGCCATCGTGCAGGAAAATCACACCGCGCACACCGATGATTACGACGTGCAGAAGGCCACACTGGCCATTCGTCCAAGCGCCGCCGCATGGAAGAAGGTCTCCCCCAGCGATTCGGCATCCACCAAGCATTACATGACTTGGACGGACTACACCGAATACGCCACCATCATTCAGCAGGCCGGCGTGACGCTCGACTTCACGGTCACCGAAACCGTGCCGGCGCGCGTTTCCGGTGATCTCAAGGCCGTGAGCGGCGATAAGCTCGGTTCCGCTTCCGACGATAAGACCGGCGGCCAGCTCATCTGGCGCGCCTTCTGGACCAAGGACGCGGCCTCGGCCAGCGATCTCGGCACCTTCAAGATCGTGAGCGGCAAGAACCTGAGCTACAACAATCAGTCCTCCAACCCAGACACCACCGGCGCACTGGTCTCCTCCGCATTCGCCAAGGCCAACAACCTGAAGGTTGGCAGCAAGTTCAAAGTGGCCGCAGCCTCCGATGCTTCCACAACCGCGGAGCTCACCGTGCGCGGCATCTACGAATACACGGCCGCAGCCGACGCCGACAATCCGGTGGTGACTGCCCGCAACCGCGAGAACGCGATCTTCACCAACTACCAGACCTTCGCCAAGGCAGGACTTGACCCGCAGACCGGCGACTCCTCCGTCTCCGGCTGGCAGGTGCCGGATCTGAACGTGGTGTTCAACGTTACGGATTCCGCCTCCTACAAGAAGCTGGTCGCCACTTTCAAGAAGTCCAAGCTGCCTGCCTCCGGCTACACGGTGTCCTCCCCCTCGCTTGAGGCGTATGTTCAGTCGCTCAAGTCTATGGATGCCGTGGCCGCCAACGTGAAGACCAGCACCATTGTGCTGCTGGCTGTGGGCGGTGTGCTGCTGCTCGCGCTGGTGCTCGTCGGCGTATGGGGTCCGAAGCGCGACGACGAAATCGGCATGGCGCTGGTCTCCGGCGTCTCCCGCGGGCGCTTGGGCTGGCAGTTCATGCTCGAGGTCTTCTTCACCACGCTGCCGTTCTATGTGATCGGCCTGGTCGGCGGCATCTTTGCCACCAAGCCGCTTGCCGCAGCCCTGTTCACCGGCCACGAAGTCACCGCTTCCTCCTCGCTCATCTGGAATATGGTGTGGGGCGGCTTGGGTACCATCCTGGTGCTCGCCATCCTCGCCGCGCTGCGACTGGCGTTCTTCCGCGCCGACAAGCTCTTTGCCGCCGACGGCGACTGGGGTTCGGTGAGCGAAACCGAAACGATTGAAGCTGATTCCAACGACGATGCGGAGGCCAAGGCATGAGCGAGAAGAACAATGACAAGAACGTCAAGGATCAGGAGAACCTGCAGCAGTCCGAGGAGCTCGACGCCAAGGCGGCGGATGCTGAGGCTGCTGCGGAGTCTGCCGCAGATGCCATCAAGCCAGCGCCCGCCGACTCCATCCAATTCAGCGTCATGTTTGACGATGACGAGGATGCAGACGATGCCGAAGTCAGCGACGCCGCAGCCGGCGCAGCGGACAACATTTACAGCAGTCTGGCTGCCGCCGAGGAATCAGCCGTAACCGATCCTGAGGCAGTCGCCGCCGTACCGACCGGCGAAGCTGACGGCGCTGCGTCTGCCGATGCGGCGTCTGCGGCCGGCACCGCAGACGCTGCAGCTGAGCCCAGCGAAGCCGAAGCGGAGGCAAAGGCTTCTGCCGATGCATCCGCCGCAGTCACCGAGCGCAATGCCAAACATGTGAACGAAACCTTGGGACTGGCGAAATCCGAACCGAAGAACGATCTGGCCGCGCGCGAGGACAAGTCACACAAAGCCGAACCGGCCATGACGCTGGCATCGCGCATCGATCGCGTGCTGGTGGGCGGCGGTGCGGACGACGTGCTGCTGAAAACCTACCCCACGTTTGCGTTGAACAAGGTCACGCTGGCGGGCGCCAAGGGCAAGGTCAACGTGCTCGATAACGTGGAGTTCGCCTGCTATGCCGGTCACGCATACGCCGTGCTCATCAGCGATGACGCGGATTCCGGTCTGACCGCGGACGCCAAGCGTCGTGCGCTGATGGGTGTCATGACCGGTCTCGTGCAGCCGACCTCCGGCGCGGTGATGAATAAGAGTGCGAATATCGCCGAGCTGGAACCGGTGGAATTGCGCGGACATCGCCTTGGCATTGTGCCGCAACTGCATGCCGTTCAGCCATATCTGGATGCCGAGCACAATGTGCTCTACGCCATGGAAGCCTCCAACCGCAATTTCCTCAAGCCCAAGCCGGTGATCGCGCGCGAACTGCTCGCCAAAGTGGGCTTCTCCGAAGCCACGACCGGCGCGGCCGTGGGTAAGCTGCCGCAAGTGCAGCAGCGTCTGGTGGCCATTGCCCGTGCCATCAGCGCCGAAGCCGAAGTACTGATTTTGGACGAGCCGACGCGTGACCTGAACGACGACGACACGGTGACCGTGTTCGCCGCACTGGCCAAGCTGGCGCACAGCGGCGATCCGAAGCACTGCGTGATCGTGCTGACCGCTTCGCGCGAGATTGCCGAGGCTGCGGACACGCTGTTTGAGGTGTGAAACCAGCGCATTTTCCCGCGGCACCCGATGAATAGCGGGGTGAAGGCCCAAGAAAGTGGTCTTCACCCCGCTTTCTGCGTTACAAGGGGTTGATTCGTGCTTGGCGGAAGGTCTATCTGCGTTACAAGGGGTTCCTCGCCAAGTAGACAGCTCTCAAGAATGGCGGAATAACGTTGCGCTGAGGGCTTGTATACGGCGCATACATGCCCTCAACAACCCCTTGTAGAGCAGTTAGACGTTCTGGAAGACGGAAATCAACCCCTTGTAAGCGAGATAGTCACGCTCAAAGCCGTATTGCAACTGGTAGAGCCGGCCTACGCGCTAATCTGGGGTGTAGTTAGGCTTATGGAGGACTGGAGCTGCGCATCATGAGCGGATATATTCCCACGCTGGAGCAGATTGACGAACTGCACAAGAAGATTGCCCCCTCGCAGGAGGCGTACGATCTGGTGCATACGCATTGCGTGATTGTGGCGACCATCGGCTGCCAGATAGTACGCCGGCAGAACGCTTTGTTTACGCGCCGTTGCACGCTGCCGGCCGGCGGCGAATCCTTGGTTCCCTCCCCCGACGGCGTGACTGGCGGCCAAGTGCCACCGCGGCTGCTGGACGAGCATCTGGTGCTTATCGGCGGCCTGCTGCACGACATCGGCACCTACAAAGTGTTCAAGCATGACGGCACCGACGGCGAACCGTTGAAGTTCAGCGGCAAGAAATATATTCTGCACGGGCTCAAAGGCTACGAGTACCTCCTGAGCGAAGGCGTGGACGAGTCGATCGCCCAGTTCGCGCGCAATCATACGGGTGTGGGCTTGAATCGTGAGGCCGTGATCGCACAGGACCTGCCGCTGCCGCCGGATGACTATGTGCCGGTGAATCTGGAGCAGGAAGTGGTGATGTATGCCGACAAGTTCCACAGCAAGTCCACACCGCCGAAGTTCCTGCAAGTGGATGCCTATACCGCCAAAGCCGCGCGATACGGCGAAAAGAACAAGCAGCGCTGGCTGGAGCTGGTGGCCAAGTACGGTGTGCCGGATATTCCCGCACTGGCCGAAAAGTACCATATGCGCATGGTCTGAGCGTGGTCTGCGCACGGTCTGCGCACGGCCTGCGCATGGCCTGTGCATGGCCTGTGCATGTGATTGTGCACGGTCTGTGCACGGTCTGTGCACGGTCTGCGCATGATTTGCGCCCTGCCGCCCGTCCCCACCTTCCTTGCCGGATTCCGGGGATTGCGTCGCAGAAACGCCCCTTTTGCAGCGGATTCCGGGGATTGCGGCGCAAAAGGGGCGTTTCACGATACGTTTCACGGCGGATTTCCCGGAATCTGGCCCTATTGGGCGCGGGGTGCGCGGGCCGCGCTCACGGGACGCGCGGGCCGCGCTCACGGGGCGCGGGACGCGCGGGAGTGCGCGAAAGCGCAGGGCGCGCAAAGCGGGCGCGGATTCAGATGGAGCGGAGGCGGAAGGTGCCGTTGCGGTTGGAGGCCACGATCATCTGATCGTTTTCCAGTTCGGTCCAACCGTTCTGGTCGTAACCGGATGAGCTCACGACCACGCCGGTCTGCTTGCCGTCCGCGTCGGTGAGCGCACGGTAGCGCATCACACGGTAGTCGGCGGCCTGAGCGCCGCGGCCGTACTCGTCATAGATTTCCACGATGCGCGGGCTGGTCTTCTCGCGACCGGCCGCGCACAGTGCCACCATCTGGTCTTCGGACTGGATGATGCAGTTGTAGCTGGACTTCGGGTAGGCCTGACGCAGTTCGCGCACCGCCTGTGCCACCGCTTCGTCGAGGGGGAAGCCGAAGCCGATGTATTCCAGAATCACCGCGAAGAAGATTGCGGAATCGGAGCGACCGCCGGTGGAGAGCAGCACGCTGTGATCCACTGGGTAGGAGCGGTTGGTCACAATGTTGCGACCGTTGGCGTCGGAGATATCGCCGTTATGCACAAAGCTCAGTCCGTTGGCATAGAACGGATGCTGGTTCTCCATGATGAGCGGCAGATTGGAGCTGGCCAGACGCAGGTGCCAGATGGCGCCGCGTGCCGGCTGAGCGGCCAGAGCACCGAACGTGCTGTCGAAGCGTGCGGCGACCGTGGACTTGTAGATTTTGACGCCGGTTTCCGGCGAGGGAGCGCCACCATCGCGCACGTACGGGGTTTCGGTAGGAGTGGCGAGCTGCGCCACGCCCCAACCATCATTGTGGATTTCCGAGAGGTCGCGGAAGTCCTCGACGTTCTTCACGCCGAGGATGTCGTTGAGACTCAGGTCGGTACCTGCCGTCGCGTATCCCAGTAATCTGCACATAGTATGACAATCTACCGGCGCAACTCAGCGACGTGCGGAGGCCGTTATAGGAGTTGCTTATAGAGCGTATTAGTGGCGCTTGGGACGAATCATGCGGGACACGATGGTCACGTCGGCCTGGGTGAAATCGGATTTGCCGGAGTGCTTCGAGCCCGCACGTCCGCCCGCGGCATCTGCCGAATCCATCGTGGATTCCACCTGCTTCACCAACTCTCCAAGCCCGGTGGTGGTGTCGAGCGGATTTGGAATCGCAGCCGGATCGGCCTTGCGCTTTGAGGGCAGCGGCACCGAACGCATCAGATCCGTGCGCTTCAGTCGCGGAGGCCGGCGCGTGGAAACGAACAGCGGTTGGACTTCAATCAGCGGATTGTACGGTGCCAAACCGAACCATTTGACCGGCGAGCCGGCCATATGGCGAATCGCATACTTGGCTTGCAACAGGAACGCACCGCGCGCGGACACTTTGGATTCCGGCATCAGCGCCTTGTGAATCAGCACATAGCGAATCGTGCCGATATCCGGATCCGCGTCCACCTTGGGGTAGAGCGACTGCTGCTTGGGCAGTTCGCCGGTTTTGGACAGGTCGTGCATGATCTGATGAATGTAGGCCGGAATCGACTGGGAAACCTTGAATCCCAAGCGAATGCGCACGCGGAACAGGAAGCTGGTGCCGAAATTCTCCACCGAGTATTCGCGCGTGAACGGATCGTCGGTCGTTTCCACGCTCACTGCCCACCATGCGCGGGCGCGCTTGGGATGGTCGGCGAAGATGGAGAAGAAGATGTCGGTGTCGAGTCGCTTGGTTTCCGCGTCGGAAGTCAGGTAGACGATGTTGTCCGCGAAGTACGGGATGCGGAAGTCACCGTGCAGCTTGTCGAGCGCGGGCAGAAAATCAGCCGGGCGCATATGGCGGCGCTGCGCACGTTCCAGCTTGGTGCCTTCGTTCCACGTATACATCACAAACAGAATGCCAAGCGTGAGCAGCATGGTGAACCAGCCGCCGTGCAGGAATTTGGCCATCGAGGCGATGAAGAACATCACCTGGATGGCAAGGAACACCACAGTGAACAGCAGTGCGCCGAAGTGGCGGCCGGCATACCACAGGTACACGCCGAGCAGCACGGTGGTGGTGATCATTGTGATGGTGAGCGCCAATCCGTATGCGGCGGAGATGTGTTCGGAATCCTTGAAGATGGCGAGCACCATCAGCGTGGAGGCGCACAGCACGCCGTTGACCACCGGAATGTACAGCTGGCCGCGCGTGCGGGCCGGGTAGCGCACCTGCAGATGCGGCATCCAGTTCAGGCGCGTGGCTTCGGAGACCATCGTGAACGCGCCGGTGATCAGGGCTTGGGAGGCGATCACGCCGGCGGTCACGGAAAGCACCACGGCAATGTAACGCACGTTCGGCGTCATCATCTGGAAGAACGGGTTCAGCGTTTTCATCGTGGTGTATTCGGGGTTGCGATTGTTGGCGAGCATCCATGCGCCTTGGCCGAAATAGTTGCACACGAGCGCCACTTTGATGAATGGCCAGGTGAAGTAGATGTTGCCGCGGCCCACATGGCCCATGTCGGAGTAGAGCGCCTCGGCGCCGGTGGTGGAGAGGAACACGGTACCCATCAGTGCGATGCCGGCTTCGTTATGCGGACTGAACAGGAATTGGATGCCGTAGATCGGGTTCAGTGCCTCGAACACGGTCCAATCATTGGAAAGATTGAACAGGCCGACTACGGCGAGGAAGCTGAACCAGACGAGCACAATCGAGCCGAACACGCGGCCAATGGATTCGGTGCCGCGCGACTGCACGGAGAACAGCACCACAATAATGACCACGGTGATCATCAGGGTCAGGCTGGGGTTCTCGTCAAAGAGCCGCTCGAGCGGAGGCAGGGTTTGCAGACCTTCGACTGCGGAGCTGATGGAGACAGCCGGCGTGAGCACCGAATCAGCGAGGAAGGCCGCGCCTCCCAGCATGGCCGGGATGGCAAGCCATGCGCCGTGACGGCGAATCAGCGAATACAGCGCGAAGATGCCGCCCTCGCCATTGTTATCGATTTTCATGGCGATGAGCACGTATTTGACGGTGGTGATCATCGTGATCGACCAGAAGACAAGCGACAGCATGCCGAGCACCGCGGTGCGGTCCACATTGCCGAGTCCGCCCTGGCCGGAGAGGAAGGTTTGCGCGGTGTAGAGCGGCGAGGTGCCGATGTCGCCGTACACCACGCCGAGCGCCACGATGGCCATGCCCCAGGTGATCTTGTTCGGCCCAGATTGCAGGCGTGCCCACCAGCGTCCGATGCGACCCTTGGACGCGGTGAAGGCGAGTTTCTCGGCCTCCTTGTTTTCGGCCTCGCGCTGTTTGGCGAGAGCTTCGCGCTCTTCTTTGGTGAGCGTGCGGCGGGAGACTTTCGGGGCTTTGGTGTACGTGTCGGCGCGGAGGAGTGCGGCTTCCTCTTGCTTCAGGGTTTTGGCTATCTGCTCGGCTTGGGTTGATTTGCTGGCGGCTGCGCGCTTGGCATTGGGCAGCTTTTGCTTGGGTTGCTTGGCCGGTTTGGACGGTTTGGCCGGTTTCGCCGGCGCGGTTTGATTGTTTTGATTGTTTTGATTGTTTTGATTGTTTTGATTGCTCGGTTTGGCTGGTTCACCAGACTGAGGCTGACGGGATGGTTTGGCTTGATTACTGGCTTCAGCTTGGGTGCTGGTTTCGCCGTCGGTGTGATTGTTCTGTTTTCGGGCGCGCGAAGATTGTTTGCTCGACTCAACCATACGTTCAGTCCTCCATACACGGGCCCCAACTTCATCCCGCGAGTTCACATTCATGCTCTGCTTGCAATATCGAACGATATGGTAGCGCCGTTGCGATTTCTTCGCAACTCGCAAAAACAGGGCAGCATGCCTAATTACCCGCCCGCGCTAGATTCCCCGAAATCCGTCACGACACACCCCGCATACACCCTCTTTTTTGCCGGATTCCCCGAAATCCGTCGTTTAGGGGCATGAAAACGGGCCTATTTCGACGTAATCCCCGGAATCCGATGCGACGGCGCGCACACGTCGCAGTTTAGATGCCGTACACCTCGCGAGTAGTGGTACGAGTGCCGCGAGCCACCTCGACAATCGACACATCCAGCGCATCAGCCATGGCCCGCAGTGTGTAGGGAATCATATACGGTGCATTGGTGCGACCGCGGTACGGCACAGGCGTCAGATATGGCGCATCAGTCTCCACCATCGCATGGTCGAGCCCAACAATCCGCAACGATTCGCGGATGCCATCGTTACCCTTGTAGCTCACGGTACCGGAGAAGCTCAGGTACCAGCCTTGCTCGCGCGCGATCTGCGCCATTTCAGCGTCGCCTGAGTAAGAGTGGAACACCGTGCGCTCGGGAGAACCGTCCGCCAGCAGGGTTTCGATGACTTCGCGATGCGAGTCGCGGTCATGAATCTGCATCGGCAAGCCCAGCTCCTTGGCGAGCGCGATATGCGCGCGGAACGCCTCGCGCTGCAGTTCCTTGGCGCCTTCGCCGGTGCGGAACAGATCCATGCCGGTCTCGCCGATGGCCACCACCTGCTCGGGGTAGTGCGTGGCCAGACGATGCACTTCGGCGAGCGCATCCTCGAAACTCGTGTCATGGTAAGGCTTGTATTTCAGGGGCAGTCCGTCCGGCCCGGGAACCCCGCGATGCCCGTGGAGCACGGCTTCGTTGGGGTGTATTGCGAGCGCCGCGTGCACATTACCTGGATGATCGATGGCCATCTGCACGGCGGTCATCAGGTGCGGCAGCTCGCAACCGCAGTCGATAATACCCCCAACGCCGACCGCTTGTGCTTGCGCGAGCAGCTGGTCCACATCGTAGACAGGTACGGGAGCCTGTCCTTTGGCCTGCGCTTCATGGTCCATGGCGCGCGCGAATGGCACTACGGAGGCCACGTGCGTGTGGTTATCGATGACTTGGATGTCTTCGGGCAGCGGCTCGGGTGCCGGCGCCCAGCTGCGGTCGCGGTGATGCTTGCTCATGATGCTCCAGTGTATCGGGGTGTTCCCGAATTTCTCTCACTGACTAACAGTCAGTGAGAGAAATTCGGGAACACCCCGGAACCCCCAGAACCTCAGCTATTACCGCCAGCATTGCTCGTATGGCAGGCCGGTCAGGTGTTCGACGATGCCGCGGGTTTCCGCGTCTACCTCGTTGCGCGCACCGCCGTTGCGCAGTCGCGTAATCTCAGCCAACACCACGGAATCAGTGTGTTTGTTGATCACCAGGTGCGCGGAGATAATCCAGCAGATGATCATGGCGAAGGCGAACCAGCCGAGCAGCACCGCACCCAAACCGATTTTGGCGGCGATGCTCTGCTGCGGCAGTGTGGCGTCGAATCCGACTGCGCCGAGCACAAGGCCCACGCCGATGGTGCCGATGCCTGAGCCGAGCTGACGGAACGAGGCTTGGATGCCGGCGAATGTGGCGGAACGGTATCGGCGGGTGATGATCTGGTCGATGTCTGCAATGTACGGGAACACGGCCCACGGCAGGTAGCCGCACAAGGATTTGAACGCGAAGAACCACAGTGCACCCACTACGGTGGCAATGGTCCACACCACGCCCGGCAGCACGCCGACCAGCATCCATGCGGCGAACATCCATGCCACGCCGATCAGGCAGCCGATGAAGTTGATGGCATACAGGCGTTTGGGCCCAATGCGCGTCATCGCCCAGCCGAATACCGGCATGAGCGGCAGGGAGATGGCCGTGCAGCCGAGCAGCAGCGAGGCAAACGCGGCCGTGTGATTCCAGTCGTAGACCACGAAGAACACGAACGTCTGCCCGAACACGTCCATCGACACCTGCACCAGCAGATAGATCGACAGGTGCTTGCGGAATTCCTTGACCCGCAACGTGGTGGCGTATTCGCGCAGCACTTTGCCTGCGCGCCGCAGCCATCCGCGCGCGCCAATCGGCCCTTCATGTTTCTCACCACGCGCATACGCGCCGAATCCCGCGGCTTCCGGACTCATCTCCCATGTGCTGCGCCAGCAGGCGAATACGGCGAGCGCGAACAGTACCGTCGTGGTAATCGTGAAGATCATGTAGCCGGCGGGCGTGCGTTCGCCGAAAATGGCGAGCACGGCGCTGCCGGCGAGCGGAATCAGCGTGGCCGCACCGGTGGAGATGAACATGCGCACGGTGGAGAGTTTCGTGCGACTGTTGAAGTCGGGCGTCATTTCGCCGGGCAGCGGATTGTAGGCGGTTTGGAACAGTTGCGCGAGAATCACCCAGAACACGTACACCGCGGCGTAGGCGGCGAGCGGCAGCCCCGGTATCCATAGGAAAACACCGACCAGCAGCATCGGACCGATGATCATGAGCAGGAAGCGGCGGCGGCCGAAACGCAGCCCGATGGTGTAGCGGTAAAGATTGTCGTCGAATACCCCGAACAGCAACGCGGCCACTGCACTGATCAGTGCGCTCAGGCCGATGACTGACTGCGCGGTGGCGATGGACATGCCACAGAACGTGGTCCAGAACAGGGACAGGTAGGCGGCGATGATGGTGAGCTGGCCGCCGCCGTAGAAGTCGCCGATACCGAAGCCGATGGCGTTGCGCAGGGTGATTTTGCGCACGCCGGGCTCATGCAGGGCTTGGCTCAGCGCTTGGCTGTCTGCTTCCGACTGTGCGCCACGGCTGGTTTCATGCAATGTTTCACGGACTGTTTCACGACTGCTGCGACCGGTTTCACGCAGTGTTTCACGCTTGCTGTCGCTCATTGCGCCCGCCTCTCCCCTACGGACCTGCGCACAATAATCGACGTGTCCACCAAAGTCACATTGGCGGACTGCTCGTCCTCATTGCGCACACCCAGATCCTTCAACTGTTCCATCAGCTGAGCATCCGCGGGATTTCGCACCGCGCCGGATTCTCGCCCGAGCAGCAGTCGCACCGCAGTCTGCCCCAACAGATCGCGCGGAATACGAATCGATGTGATCGGCGGAGTCACCACCGGGGCAATCAGCGTGTTATCGAAACCGATGACGGACACGTCGTCCGGCACGCGCACGCCGTCCGCAGTCAGACGCAGCACAATGCCGGCCGCAATCAGATCGTTATAGGTGATGACTGCGGTGGGTTTGGAATTCTCAAGCGCGAGCGCCGCCTGATAGCCGCCCTCGACAGTGGGGCGCACTGGTCCGATATGGTTCATGCGCAGGCCCATGCGCTGGCCGACATCGTGCAGGCAGGACCAGCGCGACTGATTGGCCCACGAGGTGGTGCCGGATACGTAGGTGACTGCGGTATGGCCGGCGCGGCGCAGCATGGTCAGCGCGCGTACCACGCCGATGCGAGGATCAGGCACCACGCTGGGCACGCCATCCACCGGACGATTCAGCACTACAAGCGGCACACGCTTGGCGTAGTTGCGGATGAAGTCGATGCCGGGCGAATCGGTGGCGAGAATCACGCCGTCAACCTTGCCGATCAGATGGGTGAGCAACTGTTGCGTGCGCGGTTGGGATTGGCCGGCTTCAATCAAACCCACCGCACTGCCGGATTCCATGGCGGCGATCTGCGCGCCTTTCAAGATCTGCGAGGAGATGCCGTCGGTGGTGTCTTTGACTACGAGTGCGATGACTCCGCCGCTGGTGGACGTGCTCACAGCTGTGGTTGAGCGGCTTTGGCTGGCAGAGTGGGCGAAGTTGGCAGGGCTGGCAGGGTTCGCAGAGTAGGCAGAGCTAGCAGGGTTAGTCGTGTAGGCAGAACTGCTGCGGGAGTGCGCGGCGGTATCGTCGGCAGTTGGCATGGTCGGCGACGGCTGCGGCTGCATTGGCGAGCGCTCCGGCACTGCAGCAGCAGCGGCAGCACTATGATGCTTGCGAGGATTCGGCCGGTAGCCGAGGCGTTCGGCGACTGCGCGTACCTGTTCCACGGTTTGGAAGTTCACGCGGTCAGGATTGCTGAATACGCGGGAGACGGTGGAGATGGCCACGCCGGCAGCGTCCGCCACGTCCGCCAGACGTACGCGATCGGTTGCCTTGCGCTGTTGCTGTGCCATCTCAGCCCTCCCCTGGTGTATTGCCTTCCACTATATATAGAAAAAGGCTCCCTCTACACGAGGGAGCCAATCAGCGCGAATCAGGCTTCAGCAGCCTTAGCTTCGACCAGCAATTGCTGACTGGCCTACGGCCAGGCTCATCATTACCTCACGGCTGTCGCCGTTCGGCCTCGGCTACAAACAATCCACTGGATTGTTTGTTTCACGCCTCGGCCTCGGCACGACGCTCGGCGAGCTCGGCCTTGATCTGGGCGAACTTCTTCTCGGTGACCGGGTAGAAGAACATGATGGCGGCGGAGATCACGAAGCCGATCAGCGGCACGAGGCCGGCGGCCAGGCGCAGGTTCTCGGCAACGGTCGGATCCTGAGCCACGTTCATGCCGGACTTGTAGCCGGTGAAGGCGAGGATGGCCGGGCCAAGCCAGGAGGTCAGGGCACCGAACATCTGGCGGAAGAAGCTCAGGCCAGCCATGGCGGCACCATCAGTGCGCTTGCCGGTCTTCCACTCGTAGTACTCAACGGTGTCGCCTTCCATGCCCCACACGTAGTTGCCGCAGAACTGGGCACCGATGGCGTTCAGCGCCATGCCCACGAGGGACAGCCACACGTTGGAGACGAAGATGAACATCACACCACCGATGATGCCGAGTGCGCAGCCGAGGTACCAGCCGCCCTTCTTGCCGAGGTGGCGGGCGATAACCGGGCCGAACGGGGAGGCGACCACGCCGATGGAGGCGTTGATCAGGGTGACGATGGTGGTGATGAGGGCCAGCGTGCCGGCGTCGGCACCGTTGGCGAGCACTTCCTTGGCGATGATCGGTCCGATGGAGCCCACGCAGGTGGCGATCAGGTAGAAGCCGGTGGCGAAGCACAGGATGAGCAGGGCCGGGTTCATGACGATGGCCTTCAGGGTGTCGATGAAGGAGACCTTAGGCTGGGTCGGCACATCGATCTGCTCGATGGTGGTCTTGTACAGGAAGACGTAGATCAGCGCGCCAACCAGGCAGAAGATGCACACGATCGGCAGCATGAGCTTGGCGAGAGCGGCCTGATCCTTCACGGTGTTGATGGCCGGAGCCAGGGTGAAGGTGACGATGAGACCGAACAGAGCGCCGCCGACCATACGGGCGGAGGAAAGACGCTGGCGTTCGTTCTGATCCTGGGTCATAGCGCCGAGCAGTGCGCCGTACGGCACGCCGCCCAAGGCACCGAGCAGCTGGTAGAGCAGGTAGGTGACGATGGCCCATGCCACCTTGACGCCCATCTCAGCGTTGGCCGGGATGGTGTACATCAGGGCGATGGCCACCATCATCGGCACGCCGAACATCACGACCAGACGGCGGAACTTGCCGTTCTTGTTCGGCTTGACGCGATCGGCGTAGTTGCCGGCGAGCAGGTACACAACAGCCTGGAAGAAGCGGGCGAACAGGAAGATGTTAGCGGTGGTCACCGGGTCGATGCCCATGTAGATGTAGTAGGTGGCCAGGAACATCGACATCATACGCCAGCCGATGTTGTTGGCAAGATCGCCGGAACCATAACCGACGATGTTCAGCCAAGTCAGCTTCTTTGGCGTCTTCTTGACTGACTGCGCTGTTGCAGTGCTCATAGTGCAGAACTCCTTAGTTCTTTCTTGTTATTGGACGGTGTGATGCAAGCCTTCCCTTGCACCACACCGCTCGCCGTTGCCTGGGCAGCGGCAAATCTTTGATTATTGGGCGCGCGTTGCGCGCGGTCTACTTGATGAGGCAGGGCAGGGACGGGCTGGACTCGGCGGACATGCCGATTGCGTTGACCGCGATCACGGATGCCGTGTAGTTGCCGGCGCTCAATCCGGACACGCTCTTGGCTTCCTCGCCAGCCTCGGCCTTGACCACCTTGACGGTGTTCTCGGTGAGGTTGCGCAAGGTCAGCACGTAGGAGGTAATCGCAGTGCCGCCGTCTGCCGGAGCCTTCCAGGTCACGTTCATCGTGTCGGCGGTGGAGGTAACGCCCGGCTTGTTCGGCTTGGCGGGCACGGCGGCCACGATGATCGGCTCGCTTGGCTCGCTGGCCGGGGAAACCTTGTCTTCGCCGCTGGTGGCTTCAATGGTCACCTGGTAGGTACCGCGGGCCACATCGGTGAAGGTGTAGGCGGTGGTGCCGGTCGGGGTCCAAGCCACTCGCTTCGGCAACGTGGAGTCAGCGGAAGCATCAACCGGGGTCAGATGGATGTTGGTGCCGCCCTTGCCGAAACCGGAGCGAGTGTCCACATCATTCCAGGAGACCGCCACGGCACCGGATTCCACGAGCAGTTCGGCAACCGGAGCCTTGGGCTGCGGCAGCTGATCGTCAACCTCGTTGGCGGTGTCGCGACCGACCTTGAAAGCTTGGTACGTGGCGCTTTCGCCTTCTCCGATCTCGTTGCGGCCCTGCACGGTGACGGTCCATTCGCCGGCCGGCACATCGCTGATCAGCGCGTAGGTATCAGTTCCGGTGACTTCGGCCGGGATGATTTCGCCGGCTGCGTTGGTCAGGGTGAGCTTGGTGCCGAGGATTGGCGAGCGGCCGTCGGAAGCGAACTTCCAGCTGACCTGCACGTCGTGAGACTGTACGGAAGCGGTCACATCGGTGGGCTCGGACGGAATGGCTGGCATGTGGGCATCGGCGTAGACGGCGATCTCCACGAGCTGCAGCGCGTACTCGTCATGTTCGTTCGGGTTGGCGCGCAGCTTGGAGGCTTCCAGCTTGACGAAGCGCACGTTGTCTACCGGAGCGAAGTCGAACGCGCGCGGCTTGCCGTTGGCGGGCAGTGCATAGTCGTGCTTATCGACCACCTTGGTCCACGCGTTGCCGTCGGCGGACACGGCGATGGTGAAGTCGACCGGGAAGCCTTGTCCCTGGTTCGGATCGAAAGCGCGGTGGCCTGCGGCGAACTCCTGCACACCGCCGACACCTTCGCCTTCGCCATGGAAGGCTTCGGCAACGGTACCGCCGGGGTTTTCGCCACGCGGGGCGAGCACAACCTGAGCCACAGTGGTCGGTTCGGCGAGCTTCAGGGAGACCCATTCGCTGTGGTTCTCCTTGGTCGGTTCGCTGGACCAGCCGAAGTGGTTGTAGTCGGCGTTGAATTCGCCGTCGACCAGGGATGCCACGGTCCAGCCGTAGCGCTCGGAGGAGGAGCTGACGCGCACGGTGGCGCCCAGGGCCTTGTTGGCGGCCTGGCACTTGCATGGCATCGTGCCGGCTACGAACTTCACGGTTACGGTCACGGTGTCGCCGTTTTCGCCGGTGTATTCGATCTGGCCGGTGTAGGCCTTGCCGGATTCGAGGCCGGCCACGTTCACCGTGTAGAACAGTTCTTGCTCGTGGCGCAGGTTGCCGGCGAGACGCTCGAAGCTGATGGAACCGTTGGCGTCATCCACCACGCGGGCGGTCCACTTTTCGCTCAGGGCGCCGCCTTCCTGCTTCAGGTGCAGGCAGTGCTTGACGTTGCGGGACACCCAGTCCACGGTGCCGAGGTCGATGACTTCGCGGCTGGCGCCGATCTTGGCGGGGGCCGGGCGGCCGATCCAACCGAGGAAGTTGTCTTCGGTGAACTTGAGCTTGCCGTTCTTGACCACGCTCAGGGTTTCGATGAGCTTGGATTCGTAGGTCTCCACCTCGCCCGGCACATGGATGGTGATGGGCAGTTCGGTGAATTCGCCGTGGTCCACGGTGATGGTCTTGGAACCGGATTCGACTTCGCGCACTGTGCCGTCCTGCGTGTTCTGGGCGGTCACCGTCCAGCGGACCTCGAGTTCAGTGCCGTCGACTTCCTCATCGTTGTAGACGAGCAGCGTGCGCTGGGAGGCAGTGCCAAGCTGGTAGATGTGGTGCGGCAGGCCGAGGCGCGGCTCCTTGTCGAAGTCCTTGTCGAATGCGGCCACGTCGGCGTAGGAGTTGGCGAAGTAGCGGTAGCCGTCGCCTTCGATCCAGCGGGCGTCGCCTTCGGCGGTCGGGTCGAACTGCGGGCGCAGCAGAGCCTTCGGGTTGAGGCCGTGCTTGGTGTGCTCCTGATCGAGTTCAATGACCTTTTCGATGTTGTCGTAGATGAACATCGACAGGCAGAACGGCTTCCAGTTGGCCATGCGCGTGGTACGCACGCCGCGGGTCACGCGGCCCACTTCGCGGCCGAAGTCGGCGCGGGAAATGGTGTCCGGGTTGCCGTTCAAGCGGCCATGGTAGATGTCCTTGATCGTGCCGTCTTCGGCGTACTGCGGGATGCCTGCGGTGGAGACGGAGAACTCTTCACCAGCGCCGAGCGGCAGGTCGCCGTCAATCTGGTAAAGATCGTAGATGTCGGGTGCGGAGGTCATGCCGGAGGGGTAGCCGCCGAAGTAGTGGCGGGAGTCCTCGTTGGTGATCGGCTTGTTGAAGCCATCGTTCATCACCAAGCGGGTCGGATCCTCGCGGTTGGCCGCAGCTTCCAGCGGCGGGATGAGGATTTCGGCGTCGTTCGGGTTCCATGCCTCGTTGGTGGTGGACCACAGCACGATGGATGGATGGTTGCGGTATTCGCGCACCCAGCGCTCCACCCATTCGGTGTAGTAGCCGATGGCCTCATCGGAGTAGTTGAGGTAGTACGGCGGATCGAGGGAGACGTTGGAGGTGGAGCCCGGGTTCCAGAACGCGGTTTCCTCTTCGAGCAGCATGCCGGTTTCATCCGCGTGGTCCATCAGCACGTGGGACGGCACGGAACGGATGTGGTTACGGATGATGTTGCAGTTGGCGTGGCGGTAGGCGTCGAGCCATGCCTTGGCCATCTCGTCCATTGCGTGGTTGTCGTCCAAGATCACGCCGTAGGAGTCGCCGATCTCGTTGATCAGATCGCGGTCGCCCTGGTTGAGCAGGCACAGGGAGTCGCCGCGCAGGCGAATCTTGACGCCGTTGATGATGTACTTGTCGCCTTCGCGCCAGAACTGGCGGAATCCGAAACGGTCGGAGTATTCGTGCACCGGCTTTGCATCGTCCGCGGCCTTGGAGTCGGCGATGGCGGCGTCCACGGTGTAGAGGAACGGGTCGGTGCGGGACCAGTAGTGGGCGGTCGGCCAACCCTTGGCGAGCTTCACAACCGTGCTCTCACCGGCTGCGACGTGCACATCGACGGGGTCGAAGGTGAGCGCCGCGGTTTCAGTATCACCCTTGTATGGGTGCACAGCGGCGGTGAGCTTCAGGTCGGCATCGGCGGCGGTGTGGTTGACGATGGTCACGTTCACGGCGAGTTCGTCGTCGGACGGATCAGCGTTCTTCTTGAGGTCCGGCATGATCTGCAGATCGTCGATGCGCAGCTTCGGCTTGGTGACAATTTCGACGTCTTCGCCAATGCCCACGCGGCCGACGATGTTCTCCACACCGAACGGGAAGAGCAGGCGATCCGGGCCGCCTTCGGTGGCCAGCGCGTCTTCCGGCAGTGCCTTAACGGACCAGACTTCGATGCGAATCTCGTTGGCACCGGGCTTGACCACGTTGTTGATATCGAGGTCGTACGGCAGCAGGGTCATCAGGTAGCCCTTGGTCGTGAGCGGGCCGACGGACTGGCCGTTGACGAACACCTTGCCGAGCGTGGCAAGTGCGCCGACGTGGAGGAACACGTCTTCGTCGGTGATGTTTTCCGGCAGATCCACGGTCTTGACGTACACGCCGTGGTGCAGGCCCTTCTCCCATTCGGCCGGGTAGCCGGTGGTGGCGGGCAACGAGTCCCACCAAGTCGGCACGACGATGTCATAACGCTCCTGCCCGCCGTTCGGGTAGAAGTCCCACACACCATTGAGGTTGAGCCTCATTGCAATCCCTTTCGATTCCTCATCGATTCTTCGGTCTTCATCGGGCTGTTGCGGTTGCGCGAGCCGATGGTTTCGACTGTCTTTTTCGGCCCAGCACCCGAGCAAACCGAAACCTTCTTCGGTTTCATCGGGGCGCTGCACCGAATCACATGGCTCACCATAGAAGCGTCACCACGTTTGCCGTTTTTTGCCATCCAAGTTTTGCGCAACTTTGCCAGTTTTTGCCATGCTTTGCCATCAGTCATCCCTGATTTTGCCGCGGGATATTGCCGCTCTTTGCCAATTGCACAAAAACTCTTGATTTGTGCAGTCTCGCAAGTCACACACAGGTAAAATCTGCGTTCGGAAGTTCTGCACATTGTCCAGTTCAACATCGGAGTGTCTGCACATGTCTCGTCTGCTTTGCCAAGTCACTAGGATTCGCACGGCTGCCGCCACCATCGCGGCACTGAGCCTGCTCGCCACCGCCGGATGCGGCAGCACCTCGAGCGAAAACAGCACCCACAGCAGCTCCGGCACCACCGAAATCACCCTGTGGACCTGGCAATCCACCATCAATGATTTCGTCACCGCGTTTGAGAAAACCCACCCGAACATCAAGGTCAAAGTCACCAACGCCGGCGCGAACGAAGACGAATACATGCAGCTGACCAATGCAATCAACGCAGGCCGCGGCATCCCGGACGTGGTTTACCTCGACTACAACGCCGTGCATCAGTTTGCCATCTCCGATCAGCTGCGCAACATCAACGATTACGGCTTCGGTTCGATTCGCGGCGACTTCACCAAGGCCGCGCAGAACAATGTGTCCGTTGGCGGCTCACCGTACGGACTGCCGATCTCCTCCGGCCCGATGGTGATGTTCTACAACCAGGACGTGTTCGCCAAAGCCGGCGTGACCACCGCGCCGACCACATGGGACGAATACCGCGCGGCCGCTGAGAAAATCGCCGCGCTGCCCGGCGACGCGCACATCGCCAACGACACGGGCGACGGCGGCTTCATCACCTCCATGCTCTGGCAGGCAGGCGCACAGCCGTTCAGCGTGGACGGCACCAACGTCAGCGTGAACTTCAGCGGCAAAAACGTGAAGAAATTCACCGGCATGTGGCAATCGATGCTGGATGCCAAACTCATCGACACCTCCAC
This sequence comes from Bifidobacterium colobi, assembly GCF_018555455.1. GTDB lineage: Bacteria > Actinomycetota > Actinomycetes > Actinomycetales > Bifidobacteriaceae > Bifidobacterium > Bifidobacterium colobi. Next base: position 32,746 of record NZ_JAFEJU010000009.1, read on the forward strand.
CACCGGCTGGACCGACGAATGGTGGCGCAAGCTGGACGACGGTTCTATCGCCACGATGTTGACCGGCGCATGGATGGTGTCCTCGATGCAGAAGAATCTCTCGCAGACCAAGGGTTCGTGGCGCATCGCCCTGATGCCGCAGTATGCAGCCGGCGAGCATACAAATGGCGAGAATGGCGGCGGCGCGTTGGCATTGCCCAAGGGCACCGATGACGCCAAGGCGAAAGCGGCGTATGAATTTGCTGAGTGGTTCGCATATGGCGACGGCGTCAAGGTCAATCTTGCACAAGGCGGATTGCCGCCGCTCAACACCGTGCTCACCGATAGCGATTGGCTGAACGAGAAGGATTCGTTCTTCGGTGGACAGGCCACGCATCAGGTGATCGCCACGGCTTCGAACGACGTGAGCACCAAGTTCGAATACCTGCCGTACATGGCCTACGCGAACTCGATTGCGGTCGACTCAATTGGTCAGGCGTATCACGGCAAAATCACCCTGCAGAACGCGCTCGTGCAGTGGGGCGATTCGCTGAAGACCTATGGGCAGCAGGAAGGGTTCACAGTGAAGTAGCGGTAATCCTGTTCGCAAAAACAAGTCAGATGGCCCGTATCTGGCACATATCTCATTGATTTGCGCCAGATACGGGCCATCTGTTCTGAGCTTATCGACCATCACATAAAGCGGTTCTTGATAAAACGAGCCACGGCATCAATCGCGGCACCGCCGATGGCAACCACTACCATCACGATGGCAGCCTTACCGAGCGTGCCGCCGGTCGCAATCAGAGCATTCTGCCAATCCGCAGCCAGTGCTGCACCAGCAATCACCATCTGATCCACCATGATCATACGTTCCTTTCCTCGCGACTTTACTGCGCTCTTACGGTTACGCTCTTACAGCATCCGCACCGCCGCACCAATCGCGGCATGAGCGCTTGCATGCCTCAGCATATGGTCATCAGTGATTGCCAAAATTTGCCACCCTCTGACACAGCCAGCCTTTGCCAAAATTTGCCAAACCGGATACCGTCGGCAACGCGTCGGGCTCCATGCCAAAAAAGAAACCCGGCGTTGGGGCGCCGGGTGAGAGAGAAGAGAGAAGAAGGGTTCAGTTATGGGGTTCGGAAAACCTCGCCATCGGTATGAACTTCATCCGTTGACATGTTCTAGTTAACCGCCCGTTCCTTGGCGATTCGATGTGCTTATCTGGGAGTTTTCTTGGCAAACTGTGTTGACTTTGTAACGCTACCCATCAGAATGCCGCACAATGTCCAATGCGACGCCCTCGAGCCCCATGCGCCAAACGGGTTTTCCGGATTTTCTCTCACTGACGCTTCGTCAGTGAGAGAAAATCCGGAAACCGATGCCTTATTTAGACTGTTCGGCAGCCAGCTTGGCCTTCTCTGCAGCCAAGCGCTCGGCTTCGGCGGCGCGGCGAGCAGCCAGCGCCTCATCGAAGCGAGCCAACTCCTCTTCCACGGCCTCGGTCGGAATCTTGGCGAAGATCGGCTTCGGCTTCGGCACCACTGCACCGACTTCGATCGGCTCGCTCTTCCACGGGTGCACGTTCACGCCAAGCTTGTAGTCGCCGGTGATGATCGGGTACTTGAAGCCGGGCTTGTCGAGATCCTCGACTTCGCGCAGCTCAGGCAGCGGGGAGAAAGTGCCGGTACCGCCGAGCGCCTCCCACACCTTCTGCGCGGAGTGAGGCAGGAACGGGGCGAGCAGATGGTTCGCATCAGAGACGGCCTGGGCGGCGACATGCAGCACAGTGCCGAGGCGAGCCGGGTCGTCCTTAATCTTCCACGGTTCGGTGGCGGAAATGTACTTGTTGATGTCGCCGACGATGCGCATGGCCTCGGCCAGTGCGTGCTTCTGATGATGGGTTTCGATGGAGGAGCCGACCACGTCGAATGCAGCAGCGGTTTCTTCCAGGAGACCGCGATCCTCGTCGGTCATGGAATCCTCGTCCAGAGCCGGAATCTGGCCGAAGTTCTTGTTGATCAGGTTGGCCACGCGGTTCACCAGGTTACCCCAGGAGGAGGCGAGCTCCTCGTTGTTGTGACGCACGAACTCAGCCCACGTGAAGTCGGAATCGGAGGATTCCGGGCCAGCCACGGAGATGTAGTAGCGCACGGCGTCCACGGGGTAGCGGGCGAGAATGTCCTTCACGTAGATCACGATGCCGCGGGAGGAGCTGAACTTCTTGCCTTCCATGGTCATGAACTCAGAGGCCACGACCTGCTCCGGCATGTTCAGCGGACCCATCGGGCCGGTTTCGCCGCCCTTGGAGCCTTGGCCGTTGTAGGCCAGCATTTCAGACGGCCAAATCTGAGAGTGGAAGGTGATGTTGTCCTTGCCCATGAAGTAGTAGGCCGGGCAGCTCGGATCGTTCCACCATTCGCGCCACTTCTCCGGGTCGCCCTGGCGGCGAGCCCATTCGATGGATGCGGACAGGTAGCCGATCACAGCGTCGAACCACACGTAGAGCTTCTTGTTCGGGTTGTCGATCCAGTCCTTGACCGGCACCGGGATACCCCAGTCAATGTCGCGGGTGATGGCGCGCGGTTTGACTTCCTTGAACAGGCCGAGGGAGAAGTTGATGACGTTGGTACGCCAGCCCTTGCGGGTTTCCAGCCATGCCTTGTTGGCTTCGGCGAGCGCCGGCAAATCGAGGAAGAAGTGCTCGGTCTGTTCGAAGCGCGGGGTTTCGCCGTTGATCTTGGAGACCGGGTTGATCAGCTCGTCCGGATCGAGCTCGTTGCCGCAGGCGTCGCACTGGTCGCCGCGAGCGCCTTCGGCGTGGCAAATCGGGCATTCGCCTTCAATGTAACGGTCCGGCAGGGTGCGGCCGGTGGATGGGGAGATGGCCACCTGCTGGGTGCCCTTGTAGATGTAGCCGTTCTTCAGGCACTGCTTGAACATCTCCTGCACCACGTGCTCGTGATTGCCGGTGGTGGTGCGGGTGAACAGGTCGTAGCTCAGACCGAGGTCACACAAATCCTTGGCGATCACGCGATTGTAGCGGTTGGCGAGCTCCTGCGCGGAGAGGCCTTCCTTCTCGGCTTCCACGAGGATCGGGGTGCCGTGCTCATCGGTACCGGAGACCATGAGCACGTCATTGCCTTTCATGCGCTCGTAGCGCGCGTAAACGTCGGACGGCACACCAAAGCCGGCGACGTGGCCAATATGACGGGGGCCGTTCGCATACGGCCAAGCAACATTCACCAAAACATGACTCATAAACCCCGATTATCCGGCGTACAGGGGACACGTTGGGCATAGAGAACGCGAGAGCGTTCGCCCAACGTGTGCGAGGCGACAACCGAGCCAGAAAAACGTGGGCGAAGCCCGACCATAATTGCCGGACCACGCCGCATAAAAGACAGTCCAGTGGGCTGTCCAGCGAACGCACACTCAGCGACAACCGAGCCAATGGCTCCCTCTGATGAGGGAGCTGTCAACGTAGTTGACTGAGGGAGAGATCTGCGAGCATCAGCTCATAAAGCAGTACAGTCTCGCCGTAGACGAGTCCGCAATCACAGGACCGTACCGCGATTACCCGCAATCACTACACCCCACCCAAATATCCACCGACTTATCCACAATCCTGACCTCCCGACCAAAGTTATCCACTTATCCACCGTTTTCGCCAAGCCGGTGGCGCGCAACGCGGAAACGTGCAACTGTGGAATCATGAGTACTTCAAATCGTTCAAAGAAGAACGGCGTTAACACCGTCACCATCAGCACTCCAGGCGCGGGAGCCGCCGCCGGCAGCCGCACACCCACAGCCCAGCCGAGTGTGCCGCCCATCCTGCACCTCTCCGACCTACCCGGACCGCTGAGCATGAATCTGCTTGCCGAACTCGGCACCATTCATAAGCTCGACGAAACCTGCGCCTACTGGAGCGAGCATGCCAACACACTCTACGGGCGCGCCTCAATCATGTCCGCAATCGCACCGTTCGGCACTGTGGCTTGCACGCGCACTGCCGCTTGGGTTTGGCTCGGCGGCGGCGACTTTCCCGACACCATCGACGTAATCTCCACATCGCATTTTCGCGCTGCTGTAGCCGGCCGCCGCATCCGCGTATTCAAACGCCTCACGCTGCCCGAACAAATCATGAAAATCGGCGACCTTGTTATCACCACACCCGCTCGCACCGCCTGTGATCTGGTCATGGCTCCCGAAAACGGCCCGGATCCATCCGTGGCCAATACGTTGGTCTGTCAGCTTATGTCGGCTTACGAATTCCGCCCGAATGACTGCCTGCAAATCATCCGGGAACATCGCCATCACAAGTATGCGGCGCGCGCTAAGGAATTCTTCAATGCCGTGCAGCGCGAGATCAACGATTCCGCTACAGAACGGTACGCATGATGGGACGATTCTGGCATCGCGCAAGGCAGCAGCCGACGCATCGTTTGCGCAAACTTCGGCAGTCGCATAGGCTTCCGCAGCATCAAGAAGACTCAGCATCCGCGCTGATTTCGGATATGACGGCACCGCCGAATCCACCGATTCCGCTCACGCCGCAGGTGGCTTGCTCGCCGGATACTGATGCTGATGTGCTTTGGTATATTGCACAGCACGTGCCGGAACTGCGCCGCTGGGTCGTCGCGAATCCGACGGCTGATGCCGCTTTATTGGAATATATTTCCCAATCCGGCGGGCCTGGCGTGCGGCAGGCGCTTGAGATACTGCTGGAATCGCTGGAAGCGGAAGCCCGGTGATTCTGCGTCGTAAATCACGCAGCACCGCAGGCAGTATTGTCAACGATGCGTCCGCATGCGCTCAACTCAGCTTTTCATTGCCAACACTGCCGAGTACACCTGCTTGCGATTGGCTAGCGAACCGTCCGGCAGCGGATGTTCCTGCACCACTTGGGCGATGGCGTCTTTGATACGCAGACCATCCTCAAGCGCGCGGTCGATAGCGAGCACCGCCAAATCCTCCACACTCAACGTATTCGGCGCCGCAGCCTCGGCCTCCTCATTGGATGCGCCGCCAATAACCAACACCATTTCTCCACGCGGCGGATCATCAATCACACTCTGGCGAATCTCGCTGATAGAGCCGCGGCGAATCTGCTCGTAATCCTTGGTCAGCTCACGGCACAATGCCATCGGACGATTCGGGCCGAACGCGTCCAACAGGTCATCCATCGAATCGGCGATGCGATGCGGCGTCTCGTAGAACACAATCGTGCGGCGCTCCGGCAGCAATGCGCGCAACGCTTGCACACGTTCGGAATGCTTGCGCGGCAGGAATCCTTCATAGCAGAATCGATCGGTAGGCAAACCGGACAGTGCGAGCGCGTCCAGTACTGCGGAGGGACCGGGCGCACAGGTCACCGGCAATCCACGTTCGATGGCGCGACGAACGATAGCCAGACCTGGATCGTTGATGGTGGGCATGCCGGCGTCGGACACCACAAGCACCGTGGCACCGGTTTCCACCCGATCGAGCAGACCGTCGGCTTTGCTGCGCTCGTTGTGATCGTGGTAGGCCACCACGCGGCCGGTCACATACACGCCGAGTCGGCGCGCCAAATCATAGAGGCGACGCGTGTCTTCCGCGGCCACGATGTCCGCGCGCTCCAGCAGCGCCACCAAGCGGGCGGAAGCGTCACCGATATTGCCAATCGGTGTGGCGGCGAGTACCACGGTACCGGCTGGAATGTTCACGGCTGCGGCGCGGGCGTCTGCAGAATCCAGCGCTGCAGTATGCGCGTCGGCTCCGCTTGTCTGTTCTTGCGAAGCTGCGAAATTCACTGATTCAGACTGCTCGGCCGCATCATTGGTCATATCGCCTGCCATATTCTCTGCGCTTGTCATACTTCCAGTATTCCCCACCCCACGGAGTTAGCCGGTTTTTGGAGGCTTTCTGGCTTACAAGGGGTTGATTTGAGCCGCACCGGAGGTCTATCTGCGTTACAAGGGGTTCCTCGCCAAGTATGTAAACCGCAAAAACGGCGGAATGACGGTATGGCAATGGCTTATATGCGGCATATACGAGCCTCCACCAACCCCTTGTAGAGCAGATAGATGTTCCGAGAAGCCAAAATCAACCCCTCGTAAACGAGATACGACTCTTACTGTCCGTCAGCGTAGCAAATCATGGACGTCAGGAGCGTTTCCGATGGGAAGGATGCAAAAGAAAAGGGCCGCTCGCGGTGGAATGAATGCAAGCGACCCAAGTGGAGCTGACGGTAGTCGAAACCGCGACCTCTTCGATGCGAACGAAGCGCTCTACCAACTGAGCTACAGCCCCTTGGTCTGTTGCCTTGCTCCGCAAAGCAACTCGCAACAATATAGTACGAAGTGCCGTCAAACGCAATTCGAGGTCGGGTGTGGCAGAGCAGGAGCGGCCGAGGGGCCGTCGGCGCGAGGCCAGGCACTACTGGCCCAGACTATTGCCCCAGCACGGCCAGCACTTTCTTTTCGTTGTAGAACGCGAACACAATGCCGCCCAGGCCGCACAGCACCGCAGCACACACGGCGGCGATACGGTAACCGGCGCCGGAGGCCATACCGATCGTGGAGACACCGGTGAACAGCAGCATGGCCACGGACTGTCCCATCTTCATTGCGAACGTGCGGGCAGCGTAGAACATGCCTTGGCGATCCTGACCGGTGGTCTTGGAGCTGGCGTCGGCGATATTCGCCACGATGGCTTGCGGCAGGATGCCGAACGCGGCCATCGGAATCGCACCGACCACCGAGAGGATCAGGCCCTGCGTCATGGCCGGCAGGAAGCCGAGAGCGCCCGAGCCAAGCGCGCCGGCGAACGCGAACGCGCAGGTGAAGATCACGAACGCCACGAGCAGCAGCCGCTTCTTGCCGACTTTATTGGCCAGAATGTTGACCGGCACGTAGAACAGTACGGAAACGCCGGTCATGAGCACGAAGTAGATGGTCGTGGTGGTTTCCGGCAGTTTCAGCAGGCTTGTGACGAAGAACGGCAATCCGGTTTGGAAAGTGGTGATGGCCACCCAGTAGACCACGTCCGAGCAGACAAACTTGCGGAATTCGCCGTCGCCGAAGGTCTGCTTCAGTGATTCGATGGTGGATTCGGAGGTGGGCTGGGAGTTGACGTAGTCCTTCTCGCGGATGGCGAGCGGCGGCACCAGCATGCATACGAATGCGATGGCGGCCATGATGGTGAAAGTCACGCGAATGGCGGTGATGCGGCCAAGTCCTGGCACTAGGCCACCCCAAATCACTGGCGCCACGTAGGCGATGGCGGTACCGGCCACCCAGGTGAACGAAATGGCGGTGGAGATGGTGAGCTGCTGCTTGGAATCATGGCCGAGCTCGGCGATCAGCGCGTTATATGGCGTGCAGTAGAACGTGAGTGCAATGTAGTAGCCGATCACGGTGACGAAGAGGAATGCGCCGTTGATCCAACTGGTGCCGTTGATCGGACTCCAGAACACAAGCACGGTGACGATGGCGAGTGGTGCGGCTGCGAATTTCAGGAACGGCATGCGACGGCCGGCTTTGGCGTTGCATCGGTCGGAGAGTGAGGCCACGGCCGGATCCACGAATGCATCGAAGAATCGCGCGAATGCGGTGATGCCACCCACTACGGTCACAATGCCGAGTACTACCAAACCTTGCGGCACAAAGACAGTCTGACCTTGGCTGATGGTCTCTTGGTCGGGCTGGTAGAAGTACACGAGCCAGTTGGAGATGATGCCGGAAAGCAATGCCCAGCCGAACTGGCCGATGGCGAATGCCCAGACTTTGGCGAGCGGCAGGTCTTTGATGGCCGGCACGCCGACCCCGGCACTTCCCGCAGCAGCATCAGTGTGCGTATCAATGGAAATTCGATCAGAACCGCTCATAGCCAAACCTCCTTGTTGACACTATGTCAATAGCAGTGTATCACCGCAAGCCCGGCCAACACTCGAGCCTATTACGATGGTAGGCATGACCAGCCTCGATGAACAGCTGCCACACACGATGGCCTTCCCGCACGCGCTTGGTACGGGACTGATAGTGCAATCCACGGCATCTGCGGAGACGCCCATCGCCATGCCTTCGCTGCTGTTCGGCGGCACCGCGGCTACTGGCCAGTCTGGCCAGTCTGGCCAGTCGATGGCGAACGACCAAACCGTCACGCTGTACGATGCCATCGATATTTTCATCGACACCTACGAGTCCGCGCTCTCCCGTTTCCGCCCGAGTTCGCTGGTCTCGCACATGCGCACAGCCCAGCACGGCGGCACGTTCGATTTCCCTGATTGGTGCGCGGATTTGTTCGATTGGTATGACCGACTGTTCGAGGCCACCGAGGGCGCCATCGACCCATGCGTGGGCGAAGATCTGATTCGACTGGGCTACGACGCCCACTATTCGTTTACTGTTGCGCCGGATGCGCTCGGATATGACACCGGTGGTGCCGCATCCGACACAGCACCTTCGCGCAATACAGCTTCCGGCACGGCCAACGAATCACACCTCGGAAACACGCCATATGAGAGCCACTTGGGTGCGATTCATGGCCGTCCAACGTGGCGCAATGATGTGGAGCGGCATGGCGAACGCGGCACAACACTGGTTACGCACGGTCCGGTTGCTCTTGATTTCGGCGCATGCGGCAAAGGGTATGCGGTGGATCTGATCGCAGGGATGCTCGCCCCGCATACTGATGCCTTTGTGATTGATGCGGGTGGTGATCTGCTGATTCGCATGGATGCCGGTTCGCCGATCACCATCGCCCTCGAAGATCCTGCGGATCCAACCCGCGCAGTGGGCACTGCTGAACTCAACGCCGGCGCGTTCTGCGCGAGCGCGCCCAGCCGTCGCCACTGGGGCGAGGCGGCCGGCCATCAACTGCATCATCTGCTCAACGCCATTGACGGACTGCCGGTGGAAGACGTGGCGGCCACATGGGTTGCGGTCGCGCGGAATACGGGATTGGTTACAACCCCAATCGGTCAGCATTCCAACGCCTTATCAAACGCCTCTGGATTCGGTATCACCATGGATCACAGTGCGCAATCCACCGGCAGCGGCAAACCGTTATCGCACGCACATCACGCTAATCCAACTGCGATTGCCGACGGCTTGGCCACTGCCCTATTCACGACTTCAGCCGAGCAATTGCGGCGCTACTTCGACTTCGATTGCGCGATTCTCAACGCCGACCGCACCGCCGCCCAGTCCCCCAACTTCCCAGGCAGCTTCTTCACGCGCTAGCCCTCGGAATTATCAGCACCTAGCGGGGCAACATCTCGAGCCAGCCGAGATTACGCCCCGCTGAATCTCAAGCCAGCGGGGCATTTCCTCGGGTCAATCACGAATTCACCCCGATGAAACTGCTGCAGCGAAGCAAATCCTCTGGCAGACCGAGAGTTCGCCTCACTGGGAACCAATCAGTGGGGCAAAACCGTGAGTTAATCGGCATTTCGCCCCGCTGAGCCCGAACCAGCGAGGCAAAACCTCGAGCCGACCGAGGGAATGCCCCACTATGCGCACGTAGCAGAGTGTTTCCTCAAGTCAGCCGAGGTTCTGCCCTGTTGAGAACAGAGCACCGGGGCAAAACCTCGAACCGCTCGAAGTTCTACCCCGCTGCAGAGCAACGCCGACATCGCGCCGTCAATCAGCGAGCGAAGTGAACTGGATGATGTGTGTGGCCTCTTGGCGCGCCCGCAAAGGCGTACGGAGGTACGTCGCAGCGGGCAGCAACAACGAGGACACTCCATCATCCAGCGAGCGAGAACTGGCTGTTGTACAAACCGGCATAGAACCCGCCCGCCGCGAGCAACTCGTCATGAGTGCCGCGCTCGATTACGTCGCCGTGGTTCATGACGAGAATCATGTCGGCGTCGCGAATGGTGGAGAGTCGGTGCGCAATCACGAACGAGGTGCGCCCCACGGTCAGCGCATCCATGGCCTTCTGAATCAGCTCCTCGGTACGGGTGTCCACGGACGAGGTGGCCTCGTCGAGAATCAAGATCGGCGCATCCTGCACCATGGCACGGGCGATCGTGAGCAGCTGCTTCTGGCCCGCGGAAAGCGAGGATTTGTCGTCCAGAACCGTGTCATAGCCCTGCGGCAGGGAGCGGATGAAGTGGTCCAATCCCACAGCCTTGCAGGCCGCAACGATCTGTTCATCAGTCACGCCCGGCTTCGCATAGGCGATGTTTTCACGCACTGTTCCACGGAACACCCACGTGTCCTGCAGCACCATCGAGAACTGCTCATGCACATTCCAACGCGGCACGCTTGCGGTGTCCACGCCATCAATCGAAATCGAGCCACCGGAAATCTCGTAAAAGCGCATCAAGAGGTTCACCATCGTGGTTTTGCCGGCACCGGTCGGCCCAACGATCGCCACCTTCTGGCCAGCCGCAACGGATGCGGAGAAATCATGGATAATCGGCTTGCCCGGCTCGTAGCCGAACTGCACATGGCTGAATTCCACATCGCCGCGAACCTGGTGCCCCTCAGCACCAAGGAGCACCGGCTTGGCGGATTCGTCCGCCATTTCCGGCTCCTCGAGGAAGCCAAACACGCGCTCGGCGGCGGCCGCGCAACGCTGCAGGTTCTGGAAAGCCTGTGCGAACTGCGAGAGCGGCTGGGTGAACAGGCGAATGTACATCATGAACGCCACGATCACACCGAACTCGATCTGTCCATCCATGGCGAGCGCCGCGCCCACCACGCACACCACCACGTAGCCGAAGTTGCCCACGAAGTTCATGAGCGGCATCATCAGACCGGAGAGGAACTGCGACTTCCAACCGGATTCATAGAGATCCGCATTGTACTTCTCGAAGCGCGCGATCGAATCGGCCTCGCCGCTGTACGCCTTCACGATCACATGCCCGGAGTACATCTCCTCCACGTGACCGTTCACATCGCCCAGCGCGGCCTGCTGCTGCGCGAAGTACTTCTGGGAGACCTTCATAATCACCATCATCAGCACCATGCCGAGCAGGCTGGCACCGATGGCACACAGCGTCATGATCACGTTGTTGTAGAACATCATGACCAGCGCGCCCACGAACAGCGTCACCGAAGTGATCAGCGAGCCGAGGCTCTGCCCCAGCGTCTGGCCGATGGCGTCCACATCGTTGGTGATGCGTGACAGTACGTCGCCGTAGCTGACTTTGTCGAAGTATTTGAGCGGCAGTTTGTTGATTTTGGTGGAGATGGATTCGCGCAGACGCTGGGCTGTGCGCTGGGTGACGTTAGCCATCATCCAGCTTTGGATGTAACTGAGCACGGCGTAGCCCACGTACAGGGCGACGAGCAGCCAGGCGATGCGTCCGACTTCAGCAAGATCGATGGAACGCATCACTGGGCGCCCATGCACGACTGCGGGCAGGCCTTTGACGATGACGTTGGTCATGTCCTTGAGCTTGTCCGGACCGATGATTTGGAAGATGGTACCGGCTGCGCCCAGGATGAGCGCGATGATGATGACAGGAATGTAGTTACGGCAGTAGGCGACGAGTTTGCCCATGACTTTGCCGAAATCGTTGGGCTTTTCGACCGTGCGCCCTGCGCCCGGCCCGTGTCCCATAGGTCCTCTTGGCATTGGTAAGTCCTTTCGTTAGCGCTCTTGGTCAGGCCATCAGCTCGGCTTTGCTGAGCTGGGATTCGGCGATCTGCTGGTAGACCTCGCAGCTTTCCATGAGTTCTTTGTGGGTGCCCTGGCCGACGATCTTGCCGTCGTCCAGCACGACGATGAGGTCGGCGTTCATGATGGTGCCGATGCGCTGCGCCACGATGAGCTTGGTGGATTCCTTGGCCTCGCGCGCAAGCGCCTCTCGCACTTCGCGGTCGGTTTTGAAGTCCAGCGCGGAGAACGAATCGTCGAAAATCAGGATTTCCGGTTTGCGATAGACTGCGCGCGCGATGGAGAGACGCTGCTTTTGGCCGCCGGAGACGTTGGAGCCACCCTGTGCGATGGCCGCTTCAAATCCGCCGTCCATTTGGTTGACGAATTCGCTGGCCTGCGCCACATCGGCGGCTGCTTTGACGCGACTCATCGTATCGTCGTATGACTTGTCGCCGTAGCTCACATTGCTGGCCACAGTGCCTTTGAACAGCACTGACTGCTGCGGTACATAACCGATTTTGTCGCGCAGGGTTTTGAGGTCGTAGTCGCGCACGTCTATGCCGTCGACCAGCACTTGGCCTTGGGTGGCGTCGTAGAAGCGCGGCACCAGATTAATCAGTGAGGTTTTGCCGGAGCCGGTGGAGCCGATGAACGCGACTGTCTGCCCGGCTTTGGCGCTGAAGTTGATGTTCTCGAGCATGGCCTCGCGCGAATCCGGATAGGTGAAGCTCACGTTCTTGAATTCCACGGTGCCGCGCTGGCCGGTTTTGGCGATGTCGACGGCTGTTTTGGTGCCGTTTTCCACCATCGGTTCGGTGTCGATGACTTCGAGCACGCGCTGGGCGGAGACGTCGGCGCGCGGCCAGAGCACGAATACCATGCTCATCAGGAGGAAGCTCATGATGACCTGCACGGAGTAGTTGGAGAAGACCACCATGTTGGAGAACAGGGTGAGCTTGTCGGTGATGTCGGCGGCATTGATGAGGGTGGCGCCGATCCAGTAGACGGCGAGCATCAGGCCGTTCATCACCGTGTTCATCAGCGGCATCATGACTGCCATGGTTCGGTTGGTGAACAGCTGGGTTTCCGTGAGTTCCTTGTTCGCTTCGGTGAACTTGGCTTCCTGATAGTCCTCGGCATTGTAGGCGCGCACGACTTTGAGACCGGTGAGGTTCTCGCGGGCAACGAGGTTGATGTTGTCGGTGAGTTGCTGCATGGCTTTGAACTTGGGCATGACCATGGCCATCAGCACAGCGATGGCGGCCAGCAGAATCACGACGGCGACGCCGGTGGCCAGCGTCCATTCGAAGCCTTCTCCGGCGATTTTGGCCACGGCCCAGACCGCCATGATCGGCGATTTGACGATGAGCTGCAGACCGATGGTGATGAACATCTGAATCTGCGTGATGTCGTTGGTGGAACGGGTGATGAGGCTCGCAGTGGAGAATCGGTTCATTTCGGCCGGGCCGAACGATTCGACCTGGCGGAATTCCAGCGAGCGCAGGCGCTGGGTGAACGATGAGCCGACGCGGGCCGCGAGATAGCCGGTGATGACGGCGCAGGCCACGGAGCCGAGTGAAATGAGCAGCATCTTGCCGCCGGCGATCCAGATGTCGGCCATGGCGCTGCCCGGTGTTTCGACCAGCGTGGTGATGTCGGACATGTAATCCGGCAGTTTGAGGTCGAAGAAGACCTGCCCCACGATGGTTACCAGTGCGAGCAGCATCTGCCCTATCTCCGCTTTGGAGAGATATTTCATGATGCGAAGCATTGTTTCCCCTTGTGTTGTTGATTGTGTTGTTGATTACTGCGATTGCTGTCCGAGGGAAGCAAACAGAAGTACTTAATCCTTTTTAGTATTTATTACTTACACTGTAAGATATTATGCGCGGCTGAACGACATTCAATGATTCACTATGAGCAGAATCGGCTTGCGCTCAGCCAGCAAGCGGAAGCACTATGCGGCACCACGCTTACAGATTCTCGGAATCCTGCGAATCTTTTTCGAACGCCTTGCGCACTTCTTCCGGCGTGGGACGCGGCTCACCTGGCTTGCAAATCGACATATAGGTGGAGAATTCGCGGGCCAAATCAACGAATTCGCGGGTACGCCGCTCCCCCATCTGCGAGAAAATCCAGCAGACGGCGTCACGTATCTCCTGCATATCCTTACGGCCGCGCTCCCGACCGGCATCCGTAAGCTCCACTCGCACCGCGCGGCGATCATCAGGATCCACAGACCGCACAATTTGGCCTTTTTTCTCCAATGCAGAGAGCACCGCGGAAATACGCCCGCTCGTCACGCGCATGGCATTGGCAAGTTGCGAGGGAGACATCGTGCCCTGATGGGCCAGCATGCGAACCACAAAGGATTCGCCAGCGCCATGGTTGAGATCGCGCTGCACTTGCGACCTGTGGCACCACACATCGCGCCACAGCTCATCCACCGCTTCTTCCTCATAGCCCACGGTACATCTCCTTTGCTATCCCCCATCTGCGATACATGATTTCGCAGATTGCAACTTGGCGCACATGCGCAATCGGCACTGCTCTCCGTGCCGCATCACCCGCGCAACCGTCGCTAATGATACCTCACACTATAAACAATTTAAACAACGTAACAAAAGTGGCTCTGCATGATTGTTGCAACCATGCAGAGCCACTTTCCTAGGGATGGTCAGTATGAGTCATGACTCATGACTCGTGACTCATCGAATTACCAGCGGTCAGCGATCGGAATGGCGAGCGTTGCCTCTGCGCTGAACGGTAATCAGCGTACCGGCTGCAGCCAGTACCATCGCAACCACGGCAATCACACTGACAGCGGCACCAGTGTTACCGAGCACATTGCCCGAGCCCTTACCATCCGCAGGAGCGTTATCGCCCTTGCCGGTACCGGGCTGCCCAGACTGGTTATTGCCGCCAGTCTGACCGCCCTGATTGTGATCGGTATCCTTGGCGTTCACCGTGACCGTGCGCTTCACCGTGGTCTTGGCGCCTGCGGAATCGACAACCGTGTAGGTCAGCTCGTACGAGCCAGCCTTCTTGGTATCCACGGCACCTTCAATCTGAATCTTTTCGGTCAGATCACTATCCTCAGCGTCAGAAGCGGTCACTCCAGCCTTGGCATCGAAAGCATCGCCCTCGTTGATGGCAACATCATCAGCGCCCTTGATTTGCGGAGCCGCATTCACGGACTGCTGCGGCACAGATGTCTGCACGGCGGTACGACCCAGCTGCAAGTAGTCGAAGTTCGGCGCCCAACCCTTCTTGGCTGCGGCCGTACTCACCTTCACCGTGTTATCGCCCTTTTTCAGGTTCACACGAATTGAAGTGGTCCAATAATCATCCCAGTGACGAGTATTGGCAAACACCACTTGCTGTGCTTTACCGTCATTGACGGAGACGTCAGCCCAACGGTTCTTGGTCTGGAAATCATTGTTGTCCGCCACATCCAGATGTGCATAGGCAAAGGTCAATGTGTAATCGCCCGATTCCGGCACATCAGCCACATTGAAGGTCAAGGAACCTTGATTGTTGCCCACATTGTTCACTGCCTTGCCGCCGGATGCTTTGGCATCGTCGAATACTGCAGCCTTGCCGTCACGGGTGTTGGATGCCGATTCAGCTTCGATTTTCTGCACTGCGGTGGCATCATCGGAAGCCAACTTGATCGCATCAAGCTTTACGCCAGCGGAATCAGACGCATGCTCAGGCGCCGTGAAATCAAGCTCGCTGATTCCCAGCGGCAGGTAAGCGCGCACAGTGGTTTCGCCCCACGCACCGTTGGTAGACGGCAGATCAAGCGTTACTGCATCGGCACGATTCACCTTGAGCAACAGCTTGCTATTCGCATCAGCCGCATAGCGTACGGCGATATTGGCGTAGCCGTCCTTCTGGGAAGTGACGAAGAACTTGTTTGCGTCACCGCGATCAGTAGAGGCCTTGTCAAAACCGGTCACATAACCGGCTCCGCTCGCGCCTCCCGCATACACAGTGAGCAATGACTTGGATACATTATTGTTGCTGTCGGCAACATGCGCATATTCGGCTTCGTACGTTCCGTCAAGCTGATTGCTGGTTGTGCCGCCAGTCTTGCCAGGCGTAATGATGGCGTAGTACGCGGATCCTGCCTTGAGGCCCGGAATATCCAAGCCGTCTACCAGCTGCTGGGCTGACACATCTCCCTGCCACTGCACATACGTGCCTTTGGAAGCTTCCGGAACCTTATTGCCGGCAGCCGGGTCTTTGGCATTGGGCATATTACCCGGAGCCGTAGCATCCACGCCCTGAACAGTGACGTGCGCCCCATCGGGGTATTTCGTATCCGCTCCAGAGACCTTCAATGTATCGGTCAGCGTGACTGCACCGGCTTCGGCACCGCCGAACAGGATTCGGGTTTGCTGGGTCGATTCATCATAGGAAGCCACGGCCTGCGTGTTCTGGTTATCGTCCTTCAGATTCACCTTCACGGTGTTTCCGGAAAGCTGGCCATATCAGTTGTACAACCACCATGTGCCCGTAGCCTGATTGTTACGAGTGACCAACCAGTCGAGATCACCAGCCGGGAACCAGTACGGCAATGCCGCGGAAACCTTGGTGTTCTCAAAATGACTGATGTATTGCACCATTACGCCGGGAGTCACCTGCTGAGTGCCACGGTTTGCATATTCATTGATGCTGATTGGAATATTGGAATCAGCACCGAGGTATTTCTCCTCGATCTTCTTCCAGCTGTTGTAATGTGGCAGATATCCCTGAGCTTCAGCGCTGTTTAGCTCATGCCAGGTCACCACATCCGGTACCGTATCAGCTTCGATTGCATGCTTCAGGAATGCATCATAGGCGTCTTCATAATAAGCGTTGTAATTGGGGCCACCCACTTGGAACTTGGTTCCATTGGCGGCGTTGTAGTTCTTGATGAACTTATACATAGTGTCCCAATCAGCGAGCAGTCGTTTAAATCCGTCGCTCGTGGGATTGGCTGAATTGCGGTAGTTCCTATCACCGATATCAGGCTCGTTAAACGTGATAAGAATGACCTTGCTCGTGTCAAGGCCCGCATTCTTGGCGGTATCCATCTGCTTCTTGATCTTGGGCAGATAATCCTCTTCAATGTTCGGGCTGTACGAGGGGTAGGGCCATGGAATGGGATACATATCCTTCAGGTAAATCTGGATATCCTGACCGCCATTGCGGAACCACTGTCCTGCAGTTTCCACAGAATCGCCGTTCGGATGTTGCTTGCCATCGGTCGGGCGTCCCACCTGCGTGTGCAGATGGCTCAATCCTTGCAGCATGGTATCGGTCGGCACGCCATCATCGGCCAAACCGTACAGGAAACCGGTTGCGCCATACTTCACCGCACCAGTGGATTGATTCAAATCGATGGCGATATCAGTTGGTTGCACATCGTCAGCATGAGCAGTTGCCGAGAGAGCAACTGCACCTGCACCGAGAGTCGCCACCGCGAGCAGTGACGCCAGAGATTTTCGTAACCTCATTATTCTCCTTCTGGTTGATGAATGCATATGCCATCAACAGGAGGAGCAAGCTAGCAGACCGCTAAGCCGGCTCCCTTGCCGACGCCATATGCTGTTGTTTCCCGTCTTCATTACCATCAGGAGACGGGACGCCTTCGCAGCATGCGAGCCTTCATTCAAGCCTGCTGCGAAGGAGGGTCCTTTATTCATTAGTTATTGGCGAACCGTATTGGCTCGATGCGCGCGCGAAAACACTACCTCGCCCGCATCTCACCGCACGGTTTCACGCACCCACACTTGCATTTGACCTTCCGTGCGATTGCACCAGGCGTAATACGGGATCATGGTCAATTCCTCCGCCCGACGCTCCACTGGTTTGTCAACAGACACGTAGAGCCCATCCGCTTCCTGCACATCGCGCACGCCGCCGAACTTGAGCACTTCGACACCGTCCAACAGCTTGGCGTCGTAATGCTCGCTCATCTGGGCGTTCACCGGCATGCTGTAGGTCCACAGATCATGCGGATTGTCAACCTGCTCCATGCAGTACACGATCGGCCCACGAGCCACGGCAAGTTTGCCGGCATCGGCCTTGACATTGAGTGAGGCGCGCAGGCATCGCACAGACATGTCGAGCATCAGCTTGATATGCGTTTCCGGCTTGGAGACGTCCACGGCAATAAACCCGTCGCGCGGCTGCACATAGGTGCGACGGCCGTCGACATCCAGCGTCCACTTGGTGCTCCAAGCGGGAATGCGCACAGCCAGACTACGCTGCAAGCCTTCAGGGTTGGCGACATGGAATTCAATGTCGCCGCTCCACGGATAGCCTTCGCCCGGCTGCGATTGTTCGACTACCAAACCATTGCCGAACTCTGTTCTGTTGGCAATGTACTGGTGCGCGTAAATCGTATTGCCCTTGACGGTGTACAGGTAACGGTCCAGCGAAGCGATCAGTCGCACGATGTTCGCCGGGCAGCATGCGCAATCGAACCATCCGGCACGACGAGTCAGCACATGAGCCTTGGTGGGGTTGCCTTTGGATGCGGCGGGATCGGCTTCCAACGGATTCACGTAGAAGTACCGAGTACCGTCCAGTTGAATACCGGCGAGCATACCGTTGAACAGCTCGAGTTCCATGACATCGGCTATGGCACCGGTCGGATGAGTTTCCATCAACGCTTTGCCGAAGAACAGCATGGCCACTGAGGCGCAGGTTTCGCCATAGCCAAGATCGTTCGGCAGATCATCGTCGTAACTGAACGATTCGCCAATCTGGCAGGAGCCCACGTTGCCGGTCACATACATGCGATGGCGCACGATGTTCGTCCACAGCCGTTCGGCTGCAGCCAGCATACGCGTATCGTCCAGCAGATGCCCGACTTCTGCGATGGCGGTGGCCATGTACAGTAATCGCACGGCATGGCCTTCCGCCTTGTCCAGATCCAGAACCGGCTTCTCCATGATGAAATAGCTCAGCGGCATGTGCAGATCTTTATAGAACTGCGGTCCACCGGCGTAATCCTGTTCGTCGAAGAACTCCGGATCCATACCACGCACGCGGATGAACCAAGCCGCCAGATTGAGCCAGCGCCGCTCACCGGTCGCCTTGTAGAGCCGGGCCAACGCCAGTTCGATCTCAGGGTGACCATCCGGACCATGCACTTTACCCTCGCCATCACCGAAATGCTCGTCAATGCATGCTGCGGCACGGCGGGCTACATCCAACGCCTTGCTGCTGCCGGTGGATTCATAGTTGGCTACGGCCGCCTCGATGAAATGACCCATCGTGTAGAGTTCATGGCTCCAACGAAGCCCGCGGAACCGCTGGTCGGCAGGCAGGTCAATCTCGAATTTGGTATCGATATAGCCATCTTTATCCTGGGCGTCAGCAAACAGGCCAACAACCTCATCAACACGGCGTTCCAGCTCATCGACATCGGCTTGCGGGTCTTCTTTGGCGAATCCCAACGCATAGCTTGCCGCTTCCAGCCACTTGGAAACATCCGTGTCCTGGAATGGCTGTCCGCTGAATGAGCCCGGCTCCCGACCTGCCGCAATACGCAGATTGCGCATCGAGTGGCTGAATTGGCTACCGTTCTCGCCCCATGCCGCGCCTTCAGGCACATCCACAGGCACTTCATCGTTCAGCGCACGCCACTGATATGGCAGGGCGTTGTTCACCGTCATCGAACGGTAGCGCCCCCAGAATTTCGAAGTGATGGACACCTGAGGTTCGGCCGGCTTGTGCGCGAGAGCGTCTGCCTCCACATGTGCTGCAGACTTCGATGCTTTGCCAGTCATACGTCATTCCTTCCTGCCGAATTCGCCCGGCACATCAGTCCTTCATACCGCTGGTCTTGATGCCCTCGGTGATGTACTTCGAGCAGAAGATGTACAGGATTGCCGGCGGGATGATCATCAGCATGGAGAAGGCCATCTGCAGCGGCCAGTTGGTTTGGTTGCCGCCGCCGGCGAGCTGGAAGGAAGTCAGCGCGCCCACAGTCAAAGGCTTCAGATTATCGGAGTCGATAAAGATCAGCGGAGTGAACAGTTCGTTCCACCAGAAGCTGGCGGACATGATGCCGACGGTGATGAAAATCGGCTTGCCAAGCGGCACAATCACCTTCCAGAACGCCTGCCAGCGGTTGCAGCCGTCCAACATGGCGGCCTCGTCAATCGATTCCGGGATGGATACGAAGAACTGGCGGAACAGGAACACGTTGTATGGCTGGGCGAAGAATGCCGGCAGAATCAACGGCCAGAAGGAATCCAGCATGCCGAATGCGCGGAACAGCAGGTACTGCGGAATCACCAAAGTGGCGGTCGGCACCATCATCGTGGCGATGATGATGGCGAAGATCACGCCGCGACCCTTGAAGTGCATGCGAGCCAACGGGTAGGCCACGATGGAGCTGGAGAGCAGGGTGCCAATCGTATTGCCGATGCACAGAATCAGCGTGTTGCGCAGGTACAGCAACGTGGAAGGGTTGCTGAGCACTGTGGCGTAATTGCTCCATTGCGGATTGCTGGGGAACAATTGCGGCGGGAATGCGGAGATGCCGGTCAGGGTTTTCAGTGAGTTGCAGAAGATCCAGTAGATCGGGAAGAACATAAACAGTGCGACGATGATCATCACCACGTACTGCAGTACGGTGAACCACTTGGGAGCTTTGAACATGATTGTCTCTTTTCGTCTTTACGGCTATGAGCCTTGGGTCACTTGCGGTCCATGAGCTTGAACTGCAGGGCGCCGATGATGGCAACGATGATGAACAACACAACGGCGAGCGCGGAAGCCTGACCCATGTTGAAGCTCTTGAAGGCCTTGTCGTAGATGAGCAGACCGAGCACCTTGGTGGCATCGCCCGGACCACCACCGGTCAACGGGTAGAGCAGGGTGAAGGCGCCGTTGAAGGAGTTCACGGTGCAGCTGACCACATTGAACAGCATCATCGGAGCGATGCCCGGAATGGTCACATGGCAGAACTTCTGCCAGCCGTTGGCACCATCCAGGGAGGCTGCCTCATAGAGCTCGGTGGGCACATCCTTCAGCGCCGCAGAGAAGACGAGCATCTGCTGGCCGGTGGCGAAAGTGAACACAGAGGCGTAGGCGACAACCACCCACACCAGAGAATTGCTGCCGGTCCAGTTCGGAGGATTGGTGACGCCAATCAGCTTCAGCACATAGTTGACGATGCCGAGCTGCGGGTTGAACATCAGGGTCATGCAGCCGGCCATTACCACGGACGGCATGATGGTGGGCACGTAGTAGAAGAACTGGAACAGACCTTTGAATCGAACCTTGCTGTTGAGCAGCATGGCCAGGATCAGGGAGAAGAGAATGGAAACGCCCACGTTGATGATGGTGAAGATGAACGTGACCAGCAGGGTCTTGCCCAGCTCGGAATCGCCGGACATCAGGTCAGCATAGTTTTGCAGACCAACGAATTGTGGTTTACCCAGCAGGTTCCACTTGGTGAGGCTCAGGTAGAAGCTGAAGAGAATCGGGAAACCGCTGAATAACAGGAAACCGATGATCCAGGGGCTCAGGAAGCCCCAACCCGCAGCGGCATCCGAACGCCGCTTGGGCTTCTTCGCATCCTTGCGCGATGCGGATACGGCAACGGTGGACATGGTGCATATTCCTTTCTGATATATGCCGGTCGGTGGTTCGCGGCAGGCATGTCAGGAGCAGTCAATGGTGATTGAGCTGTGCATGTATGTTGCGCACGGCAGTTCAATCAGATCGATAGAAAAAACGTTATGAGGGAAAACCCTGTGCCGCCCGCCGACCTTGATCGGCGGGCGGCACAGGTAGGAGAAGGAGGGAGAAGAAAGAATCTGATTATTCAGATCAGAACCGCATCAGATATGGCTCACTGGGCGGCTTCGATGTCCTTGTTGGCCTTGTCCACAGCGGTCTTGAGCACATCGTTCTCAGAGGTCTGGCCGAGGATGTAGGCGTTGATCTGGTTGTACAGGTCGAAGGTCGGGGTGGACGCCACGGTGGTGTAGCCGAACTTGCCCTGCTCAGCAGCCTCGGTGAAGGCGTCCCAGTTGCTCGGACCATGCTTGCCCTGAATCTGGTAGTCGCCCTTGTCGCCGATGGACTTGAACGGGGAGATGTTGGCGTTGGCCTTCTCAAGGGCGACCTGGCCCTTTTCGCTCATCATCCACTTGAGGAACTTGTAGGCAGCGGTCTTGTGCTTGGAGGAAGAGGAGACGGCGAAGAAGGAGGTGTGCAAGGAGTCGTAGTCCTGGCCATCCGGTGCGGCCGGCATCGGAGCGATATCCCAGTTGAAGTCGACATCCTTGTAGGTGTTGGCGATCAGCCAGCTACCACCGAGAGTCATGGCAGCCTGGCCTGCGGCGAACAGGTCGGAGACCTTGGAGCCGGAAGACGGAGCAGGCTGGACCTTGAGTTCGTTGGTCATCTTGTTCTGGTATTCGAGAGCGGCCTTCAGACCCTTACCCAAGGAAAGTTTTCCGTCCTTGACCACAGCGTCACCGCCCTGGCCTGCCAGCGAGTACCACACACCGTTGAAGCTCGGAGCATCGGAGCCCCACTGAGTGGTCTGGCCGCCCTCGGTCTTGGTGAGCTTCTGCGCAGCGGCAGCGTAATCATCCCAAGTCCAGTCAGCGGTCGGGTAGGCGACACCTGCGGCATCGAACATATCCTTGTTGTAGTACATGATCTCGGTGGCCATGCCCTGGGAAAGGCCATAGTAGCCATCCACATCGTCGGCGATGCCCTTGATGGCAGGCAGGAAGTCATCGGTCTTGACACCCATGTCACCCAGCTTGTCATCGAGCTTGTCGATCACGCCGTTCTTGGCGTAGCGCACGTAATCGGCTTCCTGCAGCAGCATCACGTCAGGAGCGTTGTTGCCAAGAATCATCTGGTTGATCTTGGTGTTGTAGGAGTCGCCGGGAACCTTGACTTCCTTGAGCTGAATGTCCGGATTGTCCTTCTTGAACTCCTCAAGTACCGGGAAAGTGTCCCAGTAGGAGAAGGTCAGGGTGTTGTCGTCCGACTGAGAAGCCGTGCCGCTACCGCATGCCGCCATTGCTCCAAGCGATGCGATGGCCGCCACCGCGGCCACAATCTTCTTGGCGCCACTGCGCAAACGAACGTTCATGATGTTTCCTTTCTATGGTTCTGCCCGCTCTCTCGACCTTGAGTTTCACTCTGCGTTGAGGGTTTGGAAAGCAAGTAACTTCAGCATAAAAATAACGTTTTCGGATTGAACCTGATTTGCTTGGTTAGGAAAGTTTTCCTACAATGGCCACGTGACAACTCGTGTTACCTTGCAAGATGTGGCCGATGCCGCCCATCTTTCTCTTGCCACAGCGTCAAAAGCACTGAATGGCACTGGGCATATCGCCGCACATACCAGACGTTTAGTGCAAACCACCGCCCAGGAACTCGGCTATCAACAGCGAACAGCCGCAGAGAAGCGGATCGTACGCCAACAATCCGGGTTGATTGGTTTGGTGTCGGCTGATTTGGAAGGGCGTTTCTCCATGCCAGCCCTCGCCGGGGCGGAGGATACGCTCGGCGTGGCCAATCATGCGGTACTGCTCACGAACTCCCGAGGCGATCCGCAAATCGAGCGGAACCATATCGATCAAATGGCGGCCCGCGGCGTTGATGGACTGCTGATTCTCGGCGGCGAGACCGATGCCCGGCCTCCAGTCAAACCCAGTACCGTATTGGGGATTCCCATTGTGTATGTGTATGCCCCGTCCACGGATCCAGCCGACAGCTCCATCACCGTGGATAACGGTCTGGCCGGGCAGGCCGCGATCAATCATCTACTGGGGCAAGGCCGCACGCATATCGCCATACTGGCTGGACCGGAATATTATGCGGCTACCAAAGATCGCGTCAAAGGTGCCGAACAGGCAATGGCGGAGGCCGGCTTGCGCTTTTCCGCACCTACCCGATACGGCAACTGGCATGAATCATGGGGACGCGTGGCCACCAACCTGCTTATTGAGTCCGGCGAGCAGGTGGACGGCCTCTACTGTTTGAACGATATGTTGGCTCGCGGTGCAATCGAATCATTCTTGGAGCATGGTATTCGGGTGCCTGAGGATGTGGCGGTGATCGGTCACGATAATTGGTCCGTAACCGCCACGGAATGCCGCATCCCCATCACTACGTTCGATAACAACATGCGCGAAATGGGGCGCAAGGCCGCACGCATGCTGCTTTCAGCCATCAAAGGTCGCCCGCAACGCGGTATGACCTTGATGGATTGTTCGCTGATCATCCGCGAATCGACCGTCTCGAAGCGCTAGGCACCAGACAAGACGGCCTCGCGAACGCCTGGGAGAGATCAGGACCTCCCCGAAACACCGCCTTTGCGGTCAGCGAGCGCTTACCGCAAAGGTCCGGGAGGCATACTCCCCGACCGGCACATCCACGTGCAATATGCCGGACTGCGCATCCCAGCTTGTCCGCCACGGCTCCAGCCCGTCCTTCTCGGTTGGAAAGACGGGGGTTACCGACACTTCACGCCCTTGGAATTGCGGCAATCGCAGCGCGCTTTGCGAGCAGAACGGGTCGCGCGCCCATACGGTAATCAACGCGTCGCCTTGGGCGGTGTTCAGGCCAAGCGCCACGACCACGTCATCCCACTTCGGCAATCCCAGCGGCCAGAACGGCGTGGATTGGCCAATCACCGGCTGCACATGTGCTTTATAGGCTTTGATGCCGGATTCGACGAGCGTATGTTGTGCTTCATTCATCCGGTTCAGGTAGCCGGAGAGGAAGAAGCGCCCCAAGAACGTGGTGTTGATGTTGAATGCCGTGGTTTCCGTATCCATGTCGGACTGCGGGTACGCCCAGCTGGCCGCCTGTTCGGGCAGCATCATCATGGGTGCAGCAGCCGCAATGGCAGGGTACAGCATCCAATCCTGCTGGTCGGAGGTGGATTGCACTTGGAAGCGGCTGAGCTGTGCGAAGTCCTCGCGCATGCCACCGGATGAGCAGTTTTCGATGATGAGGTCCGGGTATCGCTGGTACAGGGAATCAATCCAAGCGCTGTAGGCGCGATTATGGCCGAGCAGGCCATCGCCATCACTGTCGGATTGGTAGTCGGTGCCGGCACCTGGGGAAACGTTGTAATCGAACTTGAAGTAGCCGATGCCATACTCCTTGACCAAGCGATCGATCACCGAGTCAAGGTGGGCGCGGGCCGCATCGTCGCGCAAATCAAGCAGATAGCGATCCTGTTCCACCACGCGCTGGCCATGACGCTGGAAGAACGCGGAATCCGGCAGCCTGTCAGCCATCGGGCTCTGCACGCCGATGACCTCCGGTTCAATCCAAATGCCTGGAATCATGCCTTCGGCACGAATGGCGTCAATGACTTCGGTGATGCCGTTCGGGAAACGCTTTTTCGAGGGCAGCCATTCACCCACCGAAGGCCACCAGTTGCCGGTATCGTCATACCAACCGCAGTCGATGACGAAAATTTCAATGCCCACTTCGGCGGCCGCCTTGATGAGCGGCAGTTCCTTTGCGGTGGTCGGGTCACCGTAAATGGTGTTCATGTAATCGTTGAACACCACGCTCGGATGCGCATTGTCCTTATGTGGCAGGCGGAAGGCGCGGCGGTACTTGGTCAGTGCGGTTATGGCTCCATCGAATGTGCCGGCGAGCGCAAACGAAGCCGGTACGGAGGTGAATGTTTCACCTGATTGCAGCACTTTCTCCCAAGCGTGATTCTCACTGGTCGGGCCGGAAAGCGCCACGCCGCCGTCCGTGGTGTCGTCGTGGATCTCCCACCGCCATGCGCCGTTATGCTCGATTTGGAATACCCAAGTCAGACCGAATCGTTGTGATTCCAAGATGCCGAGTGGCGCGACCATGCCGGTGGACCAAGTACCGGTGGAGATTTTCGCGTACTCCTGACGAGAATCGACCGCGGTGATTTCCTGGCTGAATTTCGGCAGCAGATCGCGTACCTTGTTGCTGCTCCACCGGCCTTCGGCGAGCCAATCGAACCGGCTTTCATACAGTTGCCATGCGTCCAGATCGGCGTTCTGGCCAGCCGGAGCACCGAATTCACTGGTCCAACTGGTCACCGAATCAAGAATCGTTGGCTGGTCGCTACCCGAGTTGGTCACATCAACCCAAGTGCGCACCATCGGAGCACTGTCGGCGACCTCATAGTGCACAGCGACATCAAGATGATGCAGCGGATCGGCAAGTGCGATGGTCAGCGTATGGCGCCCACGTTCATCATCATTGGTAGCGGTGTGCGAACGGTAACGCAACGCCGATCCAATGACCGTATGCGTCAGTTTGTTGCAAGCGATGCGGTGGCCGGTACCCGTGGTCATTACATCCACAATCGGGATCCGTTGTTCAAACACGGCTTCCGACTCCCCCATACGAACGGATCGCATCGCTACGAAATCATTATCGTCATAATCAAAGGTCAGTGTTACAGCACCGGCATTCCAAGTAAAGGTTTGAGACATCATCGTGCTCCTGCTACTTATCGTTTCGTCATGCATCGTGCGCGCCGCATTGGCTGAATTTCGCTCGCCGCGTCATGCACTCATACCCATAGGCTATCCATCCGGTTTTCGATGGAATCGGCATCATCGCTTGTAGGAAAACTTTCCTTGGGGAGCGTTCATGCGCAACCAATGCGCGCATCGGCGTCCTGTGTGCGCCATTTTCCGCACACCATCAGATGCCCAGCCAACACTCCCGGACAACCACACACCCTAAGCAGAAACGCCTTATTACCTAGCTTTTGTAACGAACTACGTCTATGCTGAAAGCACCATGATGGCACAGAAGCCATCCCAACGAAGGGGGACCATGATGAATCGTACGCATACACACAAGGTGCTGTTGTGCAGCATAGCCGGATGCACTCACGAGGCAGAAGAGGCGGGGATGTGCAACATGCATTTCACGTCCGCATTGGTGCACGGGGCGCTGCAATACTCCTCTCGCCCGGCGCACAGCTGACGCTCTTAATGCGCTAATGCTCCTGAATTTCTCTCACTGAGCGTCGCTCAGTGAGAGAAATTCAGGAGCATTGCCATCTTTGACGCGAGACCAGCGAATCAAGCTACCGCATCACACTACCGGCCCAGCGCCGCCTTCAAATCACGGTTCTGGAAGCGGTCGTGCAGCAGGCAGTACCCGCCGAACACCACCAGCCACACCAAGCCGGCGATGGCGGAACCGCGCGTATCGTCCGCAAGGAACAGCGTGCAGTAGACAAACACGAAGAACGCAATCGCCAAAGTATTGAGCACCTTCCAAGCCGGCATCACGAAGCCGTCGGCAATGAAGTCGGCGGAGCGACGGTACTTGCGGTGCGCCACCATTGTGAGCACGTAGATGAACACGATCACCGCGCTGGAGGCGGAAGCGAACAGCACGAACGCGCTGGAGATGCCGGGAATCGAATTAATCACCGGGGAAAGCAGAATCAGTGCGGCGGACACCAAGATCGCGCGTGCCGGAACCTGGCGCTTGGAGACCACACCGATCTTCTGGAATGTGGGCGATTCGGAGTCGGCGGCCAGCTGGTAGAGGTGGCGGCCGGCGGAGTAGAGCAGCGAGTTCAATGCGGACGAAGCCGCCGTGATCACCACGAAGAACACGAGCGCGGCCGCCCACTTGAGGCCGGCGTACTGGAACACCATGATGAACGGGGAGGCGAAGGAGCCGTCCTTGTTCGGCTTGAACGTGGTCCACGGCACGATCGCCATAATGGCCAGCAGCGCGCCCACGTAGAAGATGAGCACACGGATGATGATTTCGTTCACGGCCTTCGGCAACACCTTGCGCGGGTTCTGGGTTTCGGAGACGGTCACGCCCACGAACTCAATCATTTCGTAGGCATAGAACACCATCTGGAAGCTCATCAGGAAGCTCAGCCAGCCGTTCGGCGCAATCGAGAAATTATTGGTGATGTTGTCGATTCCGGCGTGGCCTGCGGGCGAGACGCCATCCTGTCCGGTGATCTGCACGGCGTCATAGTGGTAGCCGATCACCACCATCACCACGGCGGTGGCAATCATCGCGCAAATCAGCGTGATCTTGATCATCGAGAACCAGAATTCCGCCTCACCGAACGCTTTGACGGCAATCAGGTTGATGGTCACGAGCGCCGCGAGGAAGCACAGCTCAATCAGCCACTTCCAATGGCTGAGGTCCATGCCGAACGTGTCGAAGAACGTGATGAAATACGTCGAGACGGCCGTGATCTCGCTCATGCCGATGAGCACGAGCACGATCCAGTATGACCAACCGGCGAATTTTCCCCATCCGTTGCCGAGGTAGCGGGTGATGAAGTTGATGAACGTGTGCTGGCTCGGGTCGCGGTACATCAGCTCGCCGATGGCACGCATCAGCAGGAACATGATGATGCCCACGCCGATGTACACGAACACGATGCTCGGGCCAGTCAGCGCGATCGACTTGCCGGAGCCCAGGAACAGGCCGGTGCCGATGGTGCCGCCGATGGCGATGAACTGTACGTGGCGATTATTCAGACCGCGGGCCATCTCATTGTCGTGGTCCAAGCTTTCCACGGATTTCAGCTCGCCAGAACCGCTGCCCGGAGCGTTTGCCGCGCTAGCGGCTGTTTTCGATTCGACCATGCGTATTATCTCTTCCTGGCTTTTCCAGCCTCACCCGCTTGTTCAATGCAAGTTCAAACTGTAGCACTATGCTGTTTACCAAAGCGATACACAAGTTCAAACAGCGATATCGCCCTACAGTCACCCATCAAAAAAGTTCAATTTACGCTGCTGAAAATTGAACTTTTGCAGCCGGCGGCACTGGCCGCACTTGCTGCAGCAGTGCGACTGTCCATAACAAGCCACATCAGCGCGACATCGTAATGAATCCGGCTTACAATGACCCCCATTGCGCATTCTGGCGAACCTTGCACGCGCGCATATGTGCGGCATATGTACGGCATATGCACGGCATATGTGCGCGTGCAGAGTCAGCCTATGTCTGCGCGCGTATGAGCACTGAGAGAAACAGGGAATCATCATGAGTACGAATGAAGCGCCCAGCACCAAGCCGCGCGAAACCGACGACGTGCCGGTGCCGGCCACACTGCGCAAGTCATTGAAAAACCGTCACATTCAGCTGATTGCGCTCGGCGGCGCCATCGGCACCGGCCTGTTCTACGGCTCCAGCGAATCCATCGCGCTGGCCGGCCCGTCCATCCTGCTGGCCTACCTGATTGGCGGCTTCGCCATCTTTATGATTGTGCGCGCGCTTTCGGAAATGTCGGTCGAAGATCCGAAGGCCGGTGCGTTCAGCTACTATGCCACCCGTTACTGGTCCAAGCGTGCCGGCTTCATCTCCGGCTGGAACTACTGGTTCAACTACATTCTGGTCTCCATGGTGGAGCTGGCCGTGGTGGGTTCGTTCGTCAACTATTGGTGGCCGGCGATTCCGACGTGGGTGTCCGCGGCCGTGTTCCTCGTGCTGATCACCGCTGCGAACCTGCTGGGCGTCTCCAAGTTCGGCGAGTTTGAGTTCTGGTTCGCCATCATCAAGATCGTGGCCGTGATCGCCATGATTATCGGCGGCCTTGCGGTGATCGTGTTCGCGCTGCCTACCGCTTCCGGCATCAAGGCGAGCTTCGCCAACTGGTTCACCGTGGGCGGCGGCTTCTTCCCGAACGGCCTGATGGGCCGCGCTTCCGACGGCTCCTGGACCGGCCTCTTGATGGCTCTGGTCGTGGTGATGTTCAGCTTCGGCGGCACCGAGCTCATCGGCATCACTGCAGGCGAGACTGAGGACCCGCGCACCACGATTCCGCGCGCCACCAACGACATCATTTGGCGAATCCTCGTCTTCTATATCGGCGCTCTCGGTGTGATCATGGCCGTGGTGCCATGGAACACCATCGACGGCAAGTCCAGCCCGTTCGTGCAGATCTTCGACTCCGTGGGCATTCACGCAGCGGCCGCCATTTTGAACTTCGTGTGCCTCACCGCTGTGATGAGCGTGTACAACTCCGGCCTGTACGCCAACTCCCGCATGCTGTACTCGCTGGCCAAGCAGAACAATGCGCCGGCATATCTGGGTCGACTCAACAAGCGCGGCGTGCCGGTGGCCGGTGTGCTGACTTCCGCGGTGATTACCGCAATCGCCGTCGTGGTGGTATTCGTCTGGCCTGAGTTCGCGTTCAACTATCTGATGTCGATCGCCACAATCGCCGGCATTATCAACTGGACGATGATCATGTTCACCGAAATGAAGTTCCGCAAGGTGGTTGCCGCCGGCGGCGCTCCTGAGGATACTGAACTCGCCGGCAAGTCCGGTCAGGAAGCACTGGATGCGATTCACTTCAAGCTGCCGTTCGCCAAGGTGACGCCGTGGGTGGTGCTGGCGTTCCTGGCGCTCGTGGTGGTGCTGATGTGCTTTTCCGCCAGCTACCGCGTGGCCGTGATCGCCGGCGTGATTTGGCTGGCCATCCTGTTCGTGGCGTATCAGCTGACGCAGGCCAAGAAGTAGCGCGTAGGCAGTGCGCCATCCCGTCATCCACTTCCGTTTCGGTTTCGTTTTCCTTTTCCGGAATTTCTCTCACTGAGCTCCTCTCAGTGAGAGAAATTCCGGAAAACGATACCCCTTACCCCGCCGCCCTCCTCGGCTCTCACCCCTTTTCCCGAATTTCTCTCGCTAAGCACTGGTCAGTGAGAGAAATTCGGGAAGAGACTGCTGAATTACCGAGTTTTGGGAACACCGGCGCAAAGCAACTTTGACTCCAGCCGACCGGGCGTCACTACATCTTCAAAGAAGATATGCACTATCGCAGTGACACCTTGACTTTTCAGATGGTTCTCGCGTCGCCTCTCATATTCAAGTTTCGCCTGAATACTGGCGCGGCTCTGATTACTGGCATCAGCATATTTGGCCATGCCATCAAACTCCGCCACGATAATACGACCATCGGCCAGCTGCCAACAGCAATCGACCCTATACGGCATTGAAGGATTATCCGGATTATCGAATTCCATTTGGAGCGTGGGGCGCATAAAGCAACGCTCCATGGCCACACCTCTCATCAACGATTCCCCACCGTTCTCACTACGCGGATCCGTATAGGTCAGCAGCCTTCCCACAGCTTGCTCGTAACAAACATATTGCGTTGCAGCTTGTTGAATCTCGTCAACAGTAGTTAATTGCATGCGCAACGCCGAATCATACATAGCTAAAGCTTGGGGGAAAGGAAACATCGCACAATCCAGTAAAGTACGGACGGGAGTCGTAACCAACAGTTCACCGCATTCCTTAACCGGTATTTGATTCATATATATTCGCTGCAGGTGCCGCTCGTCCTTTTTACTTCCTGGGCTTTTATCCGATGCTATATACACCATCCCGTTATGCATAGTGAATGGATGCTGAAGCCCATACGCACATGCGGCGCTCAAGCTTGCAAACACCCATTGCGGATGCATCTTGGCCAATGCTCGGATCGTATGCATCGACCGCTGTTCTACATCCAATCCCTGCCAATATGCACATCGCATATAGAGATTGCAATATGGGGAGACAAGCTCTCCTGCCATCAGACGACGGCGCAGTGCTTGTCTCTGCGCATGATTCCTGCCATAGGCGCAGCGCTGTTCA
Organism: Bifidobacterium colobi; assembly: GCF_018555455.1. Classification (GTDB taxonomy): domain Bacteria; phylum Actinomycetota; class Actinomycetes; order Actinomycetales; family Bifidobacteriaceae; genus Bifidobacterium; species Bifidobacterium colobi. The sequence goes on from NZ_JAFEJU010000009.1 coordinate 63,952, forward strand.
GTTTCTGCCCGCAGTAGCAATGCGGATATTTCTTTATGCTCTTTCATGTTCTAACGCTATGAGCATCATCACTGCATTATCAAGCGCAACTGGGAAATGTGGATACTATGACGCCTCTACAAGCATTGTGGATAACTCAGATACTGCTCGCGACCTCTCGCATTGGCTTTCTCTTCCGACTGCCAGCTCTGACTCCAACTCCCACTCCGACTCCAACTTCCCGAATTTCTCTCACTGACGAGAGCTCAGTGAGAGAAATTCGGGAAGTCATCTTTTGCCGACGTATGGCTTGAATACGCGCTCGCTGATGGGCACATGAATCATCAGCATGGAACCGTAGCCCAGCACCACCAGCAAAAACAGTCCGCCGGGCATATAGAACCAGCTCGCCACCAACAGCGCCACGAATACCACATCGATTGCCACCAGCACCACTGTGGCAACAATATGGGAGATGCCGAAGATAAAAGCATTCCTCAATGTGCCGCCCACGGTGTTTTCGAATCGGGCTTGCAGCGCGAACACCCATTCGAACCCGATAATCCACAGGATGCTCAGCGCGAACTTAGGAATCAGCAGCGGCGTGATCTGCAGCACAATCCACGAGTAAGCAAGTCCGATGAGCATTGCCAAGAACGGCAGCCACAGCACTGTGGCTTTGGCAAAGTTTGATTTGAACGCTGTGAAGTAGTTGGCAACAACGCCTTTGCCCTCGCCCTCCAACGCTTTGCGGCTGGCGTCCTGCCCGGCTGCGAGCGCCGCGCCAATGGTGATGATGGGAATGGACGTGATCAGCATCAGGAGATTGATGAGTACGCCGTCGACCAGATTGCCCCACGCGCGCATGAATTTGGAGTCGGGCGACAGCCAGTTCATCAACTCTCCTTGTATCGAAACTCATCGATGTGAACTCATCGATGTTTATAGTAGCCGCACATTCCGTTGTTCTTTCCCGAATTTCTCTCACTGAGTCTGACTCAGTGAGAGAAATTCGGGAAAAACAACCAAGCAAGACGATGATGCCGTTGACGCTCGGCTACCGCGTCTCAGCCTGGGGCCTGCTGGAAGCCCACTGGGCTTCCAGCCAAGGGTTAACGGCACTAGCCGTTAACCCTTTACAGCTCCAGCCATAACACCGCTCACGATGTACTTCTGGCAGACAAGGTAGAAGACGATGATCGGGATGATGGCGAGCACCAGGCAGGCCATCATGGCGCCCATATCCACGGAACCATAGCCACCCTTCAAGTACTGCACGGCCACGGAGATGGTCTTGTACTTGCCGAGGTCGAGGGTCAGGTACGGCAGCAGGTAGTCGTTCCAAATCCACATGGCTTCGAGGATGGCCACGGACACGATCGACGGCTTCATAATCGGCACCACGATCTGGAAGAAGATGCGCGGCACGGAAGCGCCATCAATCATGGCGGACTCCTCCAGCTCCTGCGGAATGCCCTTAATCACACCGGTGAAGATGAACACGGCCAAGCCGGCACCGAAGCCGAGGTAAACGATGCACAGGCCCCACGGGGTGTTGAGCTTCAGCATATCGGCGATCTTGGAAAGGGTGAACATCACCATCTGGAACGGCACGATCATGTTGAACAGGAACAACGTGTACAACAGCTTCGCAGCCCAGTTGTTCACGCGCACAATCCACCATGCACACATCGAGGTGCACACCAGAATCAGCACCACAGAGCCCACGGTGATCAGCAGCGTCCAGCCAAAGGATGCGAAGAACTGCGTGGTCTCAACACCGCGCGTATAGTTCTCGAATCCCACGAACGCCTTGCCAGTGGGCAAGGAGAACGCGTTCTTGGAGATGTACGCCTTCTGCTTGAAGGAGTTGATCAGCACCAGGACAATCGGGAAAATCCAGAAGAGCGAAACGACGGTAAACAAAGCAGTCCAGACCGGACCGTGCTTCACAGGCTTGTTCTCGTTCATCAGGCTGCCACCTCCTTGCTCGTAGTGAGCTTGTTCTGAATCAGTGCGATGACCGCCACCAGGATGAAGAACAGCACGGCCTTCGCCTGGCCGACGCCTTCCCAACCCATGCGGCCGTAGAAGGTACGGGTGATGTTCAGCGCCAGGCCTTCAGACATGTTGCTTGGTGCGCCATTGGTCAAGGCGAGGTTCTGATCGTAAAGCTTGAAACCGTTGGTCACCGTCAGGAAGGAGCACACGGTGATGGACGGCATCATCAGCGGGATGATGATGCGGAACATGGTCTGGGTGCCGTTCGCGCCATCCACTGCGGCGGCCTCCAGCACGTCGGTCGGCAGTGCCTGCAGGCCAGCGATGTAGATGATCATCATGTAGCCGATTTGCTGCCAGCACACCAGAATGACCAAACCCCAGAAGCCATAGGAAGCCTTGTAAGTCAGGGCGCGGCCCCAGTGGGCAAGCACACCGTTCAAGAGCAGCAGCCAAATGTAACCCAGGATGATGCCACCGATGAGGTTCGGCATGAAGAACACCGAGCGGAAGAGCGTGGAGCCCTTGATGGCTTTGGTCAGCATGTAGGCGATGGCGAAAGCCACCACATTGATCACAATGGTGGTCACAATGGTGAACGCGGTGGAGAAGCCCAGCGCGTGCAGGAATTCCGGATCCTTCAACGCCTTGGTGTAGTTCTTCAAGCCCACCCATTCACCGTCGGTGACCGTGGTGAATTCGCAGAAGCTCAGGTACACGCCCATAATGAACGGCACCAGGAATCCAATGATGAATGCGGCGAACGTGGGGAGCGCGAACAGCGCCCACCATCTGCGTATCGCCTTACCAGCCATGCTGATCATGACTTCCTCCTCCTTGAGCCCGCTGCACTACGTCGTGCGTCGAAGCGGGACCATCTCAATATCAGCTTTGCTCATGAGAGCTGTTCCATAGCCGCCCTCATGTAAGCCTATGTTTATGGTACGGTGTGCACGCCCTTATGTCAAACGTTGTCATTTCCAGCGTTTCCAATTTAAAAAGTAGCCTTGCACAATCATTGTTTTCACCTACTGAATTGGCTATATTCAGCCACTTTTACTTTGCTATATCGCTTATTACAAACGTTTGCAATACAATCGTTGTCAACACTGCGCAATCAGCCAATCCCATGTACACTTGAATCAGTTTTATCTACACGTACGCATCCGAATACACATCCAGTTGCACATCCGGCTGTGCATTCGGCTATGCATTCGGTTGTGCATCCATTCGTCGAGTCGCAAAAGAGGCCTCATGTCCACGAGCATCCAAGACGTCGCCCAACAGGCCGGAGTGTCCATCTCCACGGTTTCCCGCTCCTTCACCCGGCCGGACTTGGTGTCCGCCAAAACCCGCGAGCGCGTGCTTGCCATCGCCGACAAGCTCAATTTCTCGCTGTCTCGCTCAGCTGCGGCCCTGAAATCCGGCCGTTCGCTGCGCATCGCGGTTCTGATGAGCGGCCATATTCGCCTCTGGTTCACCGCTTCGGTCATCGAAGGACTGAACGAGGTGCTACATTCCGAGGGCTACGACATCTCCATATTCCAGGTTTCCAGCATCGAGGAGCGCAAGGAATTCTTCGACATGCTGCCCGTGCGCCGCAACGCCGACGCGGTGATCGTGGTTTCGTTCGACATCGATAACGACGAAATCGCCCAGCTCGCGTCCGTGGATGTGCCGATTGTGGGCATCAACTCGGTGGATGCGCAGGCTCGCGGGTTCGCCGCCGCCATCAACATCGATGATGCTCAGGGTTCCACATTGGCAGCCCGCCATCTGATCAATCTCGGACACCGTCGCATCGCTTACGTCAGCACTGACCGCGATATTTCGCTGAGCTTCTCCGTGCGCAATCGATTTGACGCCTTCACCGAGCACTGTCGCAGGGAAGGCGTCGAACCGCAGGTCATTGTCTGCAAGGTTGATGCCGACGGCCGCTATGAAATCAGCGATGTGGTCACGCAGCTGATGAGTCTGGATGAGATGCCCACGGCGATTGCCTGCCAGGAGGATGGTATTGCGCTGCCGCTGCTGTTCCAGCTTGAGCGCAACGGTCTGTCAGTGCCCGGCGATGTGTCGCTGATTGGCTATGATGACAGCTTCTATACCGATGACATTGGATTGACGACGATTCGTCAGGATCCGGTGGAGATGGCACGCAAGGCGGCGCGTATGACGCTCGATCTGATTGAGGAAAAGCCGCTCGAGCATCCGTTCGTGACCTGCCCGGCACAATTGGTGGTGCGCGCCTCAACGTCTCGCGTCAAGTAGGTCGCACTGATTAAAAATGGCTTGCTCGAGAAATTACCGCACTGGGACTATGTCAGTGCGGTGAATTCTCGAAATGAACCCTAATCTCGAGAAATTACCGCACTGAGCGGCTGTCAGCGCGGTAATTTCTCGAAAACTCGCGTGGCACGCCGCAAAACGTGCGTGATCCCGCCGCAAAACGCATGTGGCCCCGCCGCTCAGTTGTGAACGACGGGGCCACATGCGTAAGGAGGAGACACAATGAAGTTGGAGTAAGAGGGTTGCGGCGCCTTGTGCGAAGGAGGGTAAAAGGCACAAGGCGCCGCGATGTTCAGTGTCGTTGTAAATCTGTGGAATCTATGGAATCTGTGGATCGCAGCGGCGAAAGCAATCCGTCCATGGGAAGCCCATCAGGGGCATCCATTATGGAATCCGATGGCAATCACCGCTGCTGGCATCACCTCACATTGAATTCAGAGCTATTCAATTCAGAGCTATTCAGAACTATGCAAAGCTCACGAGCCGAAACGGACTCAGTGGGAGGCTGCGTACTCGGAAGCCCAACCGTCCACGAAGGCGGTCTTCACGGCATCCCAGTTGCCGGTGCCCTGAGCGTACTCGAGCAGGGCCTGACCGACCTTGTTCTTCCACTCTTCGGACGGCATCATGGTGAAGTTCCAAGAAACCTGGGTCTTGCCGGACTTCTGATCCTCAACGGCGGCTTCGGTCAGCGGGTTGTCGGACTTGACATCGTCGAAGGTCTTGAACGGGGTAGTGAAGCCCATGTCCTGAGAGAGAGCCTTCTTGCCGGTGTCGGAGGTGATCACCCACTTGAGGAACTCCTCGGTGGCCTTCTTGTCGGCGTCGGAAGCCTTGTCGTTGATGCACCAGTAGTTCTCGGAACCGGTGGCCAGACCCTGCTTCTCTTCGCCCTTAACACCGATGTAGATCGGCATTATGCCCACGGATTCGGCCTTCATGCCGGCCTTCTGCAGGTCGGTCCAAGCCCAGGTACCGTTCTGGTAGAAGGCGGCCTCGCCGAGTGCGAACTCGGAGTTGGCGTCATCGCCGGTCTTGGCGCTCAGCTGCGTGCGATCGGTGGTGGAGTCGGTGATGTACAGGTCGAAGATCTTCTTGTAGTTCGGCAGGTAGGTGCCCTTGATGGTGGCCGGCTGCTCGGTGACCTTGTCCTTCTGGAACTCGTAGTAGAGCGGCAGGTTGGCCAGGTGGGTCTTGAAGCGCCAGTCGGAGCTGGAGTCGAAGCCTGCGGAGGTGAATGCGCCCTGGATGCCGAGCTCGTCCTTGCGGGCCTGCATGTCGTCGGCCACGGCCTTCAGCGTATCGAAGTTGTCGATCTCGTCAATGGACTTGGCCTTGGCACCGTCCAGTGCGAAGTACTTGTTGAGGATGTCCTTGTTGTAAATCAGGCCGTAGGTTTCCATCACGTACGGCACGCCCACAACCTTGTCGCCATCCTTCAGGGCGACGTTTTGGTTGGTGAGTTCCTTGTAGATGTCGGTGTTCGAGAGGTCAGCGGTGTAGCGCTTCCAGTTCTGGTAGCCAACCGGGCCGTTGACCTGGAACAGGGTCGGAGCCTCGGTCTTGGCGATCTCGGACTTCAGCGTCTGCTCGTAGGTGCCGGATGCCGCGGTCTGCACCTTGACCTCGACGCCCTTCTCCTTGGTGTATTCCTTGGCCAGCGCAACCCACTGATCGGCGGCTTCCGGCTTGAAGTTCAGGTAGTAAACCTTGCCCTTGGCGTCGTCGCCGGAAGTGGAGCTTCCGCATGCGGCCAACGTACCAAGAGACATTGCAGCGATGGCGGCCACTGCAACTGCCGACTTAATAGTGCGATTCATCTTCGAACCTTTCCCTTTCATCGAAGCTTCCGTTCGGTTGTTGATTGGAAGCGATGCCGTTAGTAGCACCGTTACAACTATCGACATGCACTATTGTGCAACGGTTCGCACATTTTTGCAAACGATGGCAATGTCGGCGTGCCTTAATCATGCATAATCAGCCCAGTACGACGACAAACACAGCAAAACCGCCGATATTTCAATACTCACCAGCGATAGTCAGCAATGCAAGCGTTCGCAATCATTGAGAACGCAAACATAGTCAGATTATTCTTTAATGACTATTTGCCAAGCTGATTCCGCCCGCCATCGCTATCGTTTGCAACACGCCAGCATCAGCACCAACAGCACCCAGCAAAATCAACACCAGCAGCCGTCAGCACCAGCACCGATATCAGCACCAGCAGCAGTAATAAAAAAGCTCGCCGAACCGACGAGCCATAGGAATCACGCGAGCAGCACTCAGGCATTCCACCGTTCAATCACATGGTCGCCCTTGTACACACTCAGCACCGAATAATGCGCGGTATCCAGCCGCAGCAGTCGTGCGAAGTGCGGATCCACACCCAGCCATTGCGAGGTCAGGATGCGCAGAATATGCGCGTGTGCCACCAGCAGCACATTGCGGCCACTAGTAATCAGCGGCAGAATCTCATCGATGGCACCCTTGGCGCGAGCCGCAGCCTGCTCCAAGGTCTCACCCTCGCCGTTGTGCACATGCACCTGCTCGCCGTTCGGCAACGTTTCTTCCCAGTCGCCTTCCAGCTCCACAGGCAGTGAGCGCGGCCCATCACGCCAAATATCCCACTCGAAACCGCCGGCCTTGCTCAGCTGCTGCCTAGTACGACCTTCCGCGCGGCCATAATCCCACTCAGCGATGCCATCGAGCACACCGCAGCCCTCGAATCCGGCCAACTCCGCGGTCTGACGAGCGCGCTTCAGCGGACTGGAGAACACACACCCCGGCTCGAATCCACGAGGGAACGCCTCGCGCAGACGCTGCCCGGCATCGACTGCCTGCTGGCGGCCGGTTGGTGTCAGAGGAATATCCGTGCGTCCGGTGTGTTGCCCGGATTCACTCCACACGGTCTGTCCGTGACGCAGCAACACCAAATAACCGCAGCCGCCGCGCGATGATTCGACGGCAACAGTGCCGTCCGTAGTATGTTCGCTCATGGCCTCCACTGTAGTCTGTATCCTGTGCAGACTCCACCCACGCCACTCGCCTTTTATGATTCCTTTGTTTTAGACTGATGGTTATGAGTGATGAACCGAACTCCGCAATCTCCACTGAGGCCGATCAGATGATTGATGGGCTGCATCGTATTGATGATGCAGTGAACGCCGCGCGCGAGCGCCGGTTGAACGATCCGGATTCTTTGGGCGACAAGTTCATCAAATCCGCGATTCCGGCGGCTGCTGGCTTCGTAGCCGGCAAACTGTTCCAGAGCCTGTGGAACAAGGGGGTTGCCCAGCGCAATCTGTGCAAGGGACTTGCCGCCGATGCCCCGCAAGGTTGGCTGCTGAGTCTGGCGTTTGCCGCGGCTTCAGCGGCATTTGGCGCTGTGGTTTCGCAGCTGTCCGATCGCGGCTCTCAGGCGTTTGTGGACCGCCGTCATCGTAAAGCTCGTCACTGATTCGCGCGTAGGGGCGTTGCCGTATTGTTCTTGCCCTGCTGATTGGGTTGAGCACGGTAGATGCACCCAGCCCTGTCGAACGGGTCAACCCCTTCCAGCCCCGTCAGTTCAATCACCCTTCCAGCCCCGTCGGCCCAATCACCTTTCAGCACCGTCAGCTTAATCAACCCTTAAGCCTCGTTGGTTCAATCCACCTCTCCGCTTCGTCGGTTCAACCACCCCCTCAACTTCGTCGGCCCAACCATCCCCTCAACTTCGTCGGCCCAACCATCCCCTCAACTTCGTCGGCCCAACCATCCCCTCAACTTCGTCGGCCCAACCATCCCCTCAACTTCGTCGGCCCAACCATCCCCTCAACTTCGTCGGCCCAATCACCCTTCAGCCTCCCCTTTAGCGCGGTAGATTCTCGAAATTTTCCTTGATCTCGAGAATCTACCGCACTGACGATCGCTCAACGCGGTAATTTCTCGAGGCCGCCACTTATTTCGAGAATCTACCGCACTGACAGTCGCTCAACGCGGTAAATTCTCGAAGTCGCCATTTATTTCGAGAAATTACCGCGCTAACGGTCATGCAGCACGGTCACAACTCGCGCGGCATTTTTTTGCGCGGTAAAAACGCACACGGGGATACTATGCAACTGCGATTATCGCCTCTACCGATGTTTGACGGCCAATTGCGCTAATGGTTCGCTCTGAGAGCACTGGTCTTCACCATCAGCTCTCGCCATGCGAGAATGTGCATATGGTTACTAACTCCACTATTGAAGCGCTGCTGAACCGCCGCTCGATTCGTAAATTCAAGGATGAGGCTATCGATGCTGATACCGTCTCCACATTGGAAACCGTTGCACAGCACGCCGCATCCAGCCAGTTCTTGAACGACTGGTCCGCCATTCGCATCACTGATCCGGAACTCAAGGCCAAGATGGCTGAATTCGGTCATCAGCCGTACATCGCCACCGCTCCGCTGCTGTATGTGTTTGTGATTGATGAGCATCGCAATGCGCGTATCGCTGAGCGTAAGGGCATTGATCCTGATTCTGACGCATTCCATCTGAAGTACAGCTATCGCTTTACGCAGGCTCAGAACGACGCTGTATTGGCGCTACACGCCATGGAGACGGCCGCGTATTCGCTGGGTCTTGGCTGCGTGATTTTGGGGTCGATTCTCAACGATATTCCGGGGGTTATCGAAGCTCTGAAACTGCCGAAGTACACGTATCCGGTGCTGGGCTTGGCAATCGGCAAGCCTGATCAGGATCCGGCGCTGAAGCCACGCATGCCTCGAGAGATGCAATTCTTCGACAACGCGTATCCGACCGATGGCGCGGATAGCGACACCCTCACTGCGCTTGATGAGTTCGATGCAGAAGTGCACCAGTACTATGACTTGCGTAATACTGACCGTCCGGTGGACGCGTTCAGCGATCAGATTGCCACAGTCAGCGGCCAGGATGTCAGCCGTCAGACGCTGCTGCCCAAGGCTGCAGCGCAAGGCTTCGAGCTGGATAAGTAACTGGCACGACCGCGGCTTAGCTGAAGGCCGGACAGAACATAACGAAGAGCCCTTGCTGGGAAGCTATTGCAATCCCCGCAAGGGCTCTATTGTATGTGCAGGAGACTAGCTGTTGACTATGTCTCGCTAGCGTCTGCGCGGTTTATATCCACGTTTGCGACTGTGCGGCTTCAGTTCCTGATTGAGCGGAACGTGTTTGTAGCTCAATTGCGGATCGCGATGCGTCAGATGCCAGCAATTGCAGTATTCACAGCGGTATACCCAGAGTTCTGCGCCACGCTCAATAAAGCTTTGATCGGCGGCACGTTGTGCCTGTACCTTGTCGTGGTACATGATTTTGTTTGAGGTCGCGCAACGCTTGGGTGTGAAGTAATGCATAACAGTTTCTCAGTGTAGGGAATGCGTTGACATATCAACCAACGGTGATGGGCTAGGAGGGCAATCCCACATATGCATGTAACTTGTGCGGGACTTCCAGGTTGTAGCGAGTCCGTGCTGGCGTTGTGTGTGGTGTCTGATGTGGTGGACTCGTGGTTGTTGCTGGTTGGTGTTTGGTGTCGGGGGTTCCGGGTGTCGGATATGCGAAGAAGCCCGGTACCATCCATGGTATCGGGCTTTCGTTAAGTGTTAATGCGGCGGCGTGCTACTCTCCCACACCCTGTCGGGTGCAGTACCATCGCCGTGCCAGGCCTTAGCTTCCGGGTTCGGAATGGGTCCGGGCGTCTCCCCTGGGCTGTGACCGCC